>CACYHH010000015.1 GCA_902774115.1 uncultured Spirochaetales bacterium | reverse complement strand
CTTATGTCGAAAAAGATTCGTTTTCGATTTCGGGTATAAACGATCAGGAGCAGCTTAAAGAAGTCGAAAAAGTCCTTCTGAACCGTTGATTTTTTTTTGAGCCATGTATCTTTCAGACACAATTCAAGTTGTCGAATTTCTTGATAAATCTGCAAGTAATTCTCTTGTTACCGCTGTTTATAAATCGCGCGGCGGAACCTTAGTCAAACTTTACGGATCGCTTGAAATTTCAGGTTTTTTCTTCCATTTGAAAGAGAAAATCATAATTCCTGTAAAAAATCTTTCCGCTTTTCCGAAAGAGCCGCTTTCGAGACTTGAAGAAGGGCTCAGAAGCAATTTTTTCGGCAAAATAACAGCCTTTTCCGTGATGAAGGGATACGGAAAAGTTGTGAAAGTCGAAACGGAGAACCTTGATTTAATTATTCCTCTTTTTTCTGGAAAATCGGTTGTTGTTCAGGATAAATCCGGTAAAGAAATCTGGCGCGATAAAAAAGACAATGGTCTGAATTTACTGGAAAAACCGATGAAGGATTTTCCGCTCACGTTTGAAAATCCGCTTTTCTGGGAATCGTGGTTCGTTGAAAAATCGGACAAAGAGCGCGACGAGGAAAAAAAGAGAAAACTTGAGGAAAAACGGAACAAAATCCTTTCCGCGATAAATATCGTGAAGGAAGATATAAAAAAGCATGAGGAGAATCTCGCGAAATTTTCTGAATTTGCGGCGTTTCTCAAGGCGAATTTATGGAAATTCGATTCGTCGGAGCATAAAAATTCAGTAATTATCGCTGATTACGAAAACAACGAAAAAGAGATAACCCTTGATCCGGCGAAAACTCTTCTGCAGAACATGGAACGCTTTTTCCAGAATATAAAAAAGGCTAAAAACGGCATCGAAAATTCAGGAAAAAGGCTAGAAACATTGTCGGAGGAACTTGAAAGACTCGCTCTTTCCGACGAACTTCCCGCAGAGCCGAAAAGCGTTCTGAAACAGCCGAAAAAGCAGAATGCTCATGTTCCTTATCACGAGTTTCACGCAAAAAACGGGCGTGTTTTTTTAGTCGGAAAAGAGGAAAAGGATAACGACGAACTCACTTTCAAAGTCGCTCTTCCGCACGACTTATGGTTCCATGCGAAAGATTACCACGGAAGCCACGTCATAATGCGGATGAAAAAAGGCGAAGAGCCCAAACAGCAGGATATTCTGACAGCCTGCGCGCTCGCTATTCTTTACAGCAAAGCGAAGAAGGGGAGATGCGGCGAAGTGTGGTTTACTGCGAGAAAAAATGTTACCAAACACAAAGGAATGGCGGCAGGACTCGTAAACTTCAAAAATGCAAAAGTCATCTACATGAAAGACGCCGCAATGCCGGACGGGCTCGTGAAAGTGTGATCGGACCTCACCCGGACCCCTCAGCCGCTTGCGGCAGCTCTCCTGATTCAGGGGCGCCGAGAAGCAGTTGAATATCCAATCCTTCTCCCGTGTGGCGAGGGCTGAAATCAGATACAAATTTGACAATATGTTATTTAATTGTAAGAATATACGGCTATTTTTTAAATAGCGGGCTATTAGAAACTTTGCACGGAGGTCGAGTTGGACGCGTTCCCTACATTTCAAGTAGTGGGAGTTATTATCTGCATTATCATGAGTGCCTATTTCAGCGGCACGGAGACAGCACTTACAGCACTTTCGGAAGTCAAATCGGAGATAATGAAAGATAAGTATCCTTTTGTTGCGCCTGTTCTTAAAAAATGGAAAGAAAATCCGAGTCTTATCCTTTCAGCATTGCTCGTCGGCAACAACATCGTGAACATTTTAGGAGCGGTTCTTGCCGGTAAGGTCGCTTCGTTCGCACTTGCAAGTCACGGTCAGGCTGTTGCTGACGCTGTTGCAGTTGCGGCAATGACTCTTTTCGTTCTTGTTTTCGGAGAGGTCACTCCGAAGACTTTCGCGAAACTTATGCCGGAGCGCTGGCTTTTCCCGGCTCTTATCCTTTTCAGGATTTTCAGCTGGATCCTGCTTCCGTTCGCATTTGTTCTCTCGAAATTCGCAGGATGGGTCGTCAGATTCATGGGCGGAGAAAGCGAATACTCCGAAATGACGCAGAACGAAATTGAATACATGATCCAGAAAGGAAGCGACGAAGGCGTTTTCGAACAGGAAGAACAGGGCGAGCTGCTCACAAGTGTAATCGAGTTCAAGGATACTCTCGTCAAGGAGATCATGACTCCGAGAACAGACTCCAATTTCCTCGAAGTCGACACGACGATAGCGGAGGCTATGGAAAAAATAGAAGAGTGGGGGCACAGCAGGATTCCGGTCTATGAAGATTCGGTCGATAACATCAAGGGAATTCTCTACGTCAAAGACCTTGCGATGCTCATCACAAAAGATAAATCGGTACTTGACGACAACATTCTTTCAGTTGCAAGAAAAGGTGTTTTCTATGTTCCTGAAACCCAGAAAATAAACGAAACTCTGAAGAAAATGAGGGCTGAAGGAAACCACCTCGGCATTGTTGTAGACGAATTCGGCGGAACTTCAGGCATAATCACCCTTGAAGACGTTCTGGAAGAGCTTGTCGGAGATATCCGCGACGAAAACGACAAGGATGAAAAGCAGTTCGAAAAGATCGGAGACAACGTCATTCTTGTCGATGCCCACATTTCAATCAGCGACCTCGAAGAAGAACTCGACATCAAGCTGCCTGACGACGGTGAATACAACAGTCTCGGCGGTTTCATCGTAAGCGAAAACGGAGAAGTTCCGCAGACGGGGTTCGTTCTCAACTATGAAAATTACGAATTCAAAGTCGTTGAAAGCAACGAAAAGAATATCTTGAAAGTCGAAATCAGAATACTTGACGTCAAAAACGAATCTGAAGAACCTGAAAAATCATAAATCTTAAATAAACGGTAGAGACATTTCCTGAAACGTCTCATTCAGCGTCATTCTGAGCGTAGCGAAGAATCCTAGAGATGTTTCACATTCGTTCAACATGACGAAAAAGATGTGATATGAGGAAAATGTAAAGGATTAATCAACGAAAAGAATGGAACAGCCCGAATCGCTGTTTTCATTTTCTTCCTGATTTTCTTCCGGTTTGAGGCGGCATTCAGGATCGTCTTCTTTGCAGGAATATTTAAAATTTTCGGTTTTTACCGGCGTTCCGGCGATTTTCTGCTTTGCTTTTAAGGTTACATCGGGTTCGTTGATATAAAAAGCGGTATTCTGGTCTTTGTAGAAATTAAGAGTGGCTTTTACGACAAGAAATTTTTCTTCGCCTTCGTTGAGTGAAACTTTTCCCGACGGAATCTGCAGGATGGCTGACTGCTGCGGTTCTGCGAAATCTGAAAGTTCGGCAATGACTTCACCGCATTTGCCGCTGCCGTTAGGATCGTTGCAGAGAGCGATTTTTTCAACTCCGTTGCCGAACGAAACCGTCTGGCCGGAAAGTTCTATTTTCAATGTCAGGAGTTCGTTTGCTCCGTCAAGCGCTTTTAATCTGAGGTGCATGATTTCATGTTCTTTATTCATCTCTTTCCATGCAGGCGCTTTCGGGAAATTTTTGCCTGCCGAAAGAAGGAAATATCCTTTTTCAGGTTCGAATGCGAACGACGGGAAAACTACCGGGGACGTTGCCTCGACATCTCCCTCTCCGGTGTAGGTCTTTGTTTTGATGTAGTCGCTTTTTACTGTGATATTGAATTTTGAGTCGGTAATTTCTTTTTCGCTTGAAAACGAACCGATGATAAGCAGATTTGCAGTCTGATTCATTTTGAAAGCCTGATATCTCTGGTCGAATTCGAACTTTATGCCGAAACCTTCCGCGACACCTTCTGCAACTATTCTTTCTGACGGTTCTGCAGAGCCGTTTCCGTTTTCATCGTGGATCAGTTTGAAATTTTCGAATTTTATGGAGCTCGGATAGGCTGCAAGATCGACGGAAAGTTCTTTTATAAAGTATACCTGACCTTCGCCGCCGCCTGTGTATGAGCTGACTGCAAGCTGACCGATGACAAGATCTATAGCAGGATTTGCAACAAAAATTCTGTCTGTACCGAGCGATGAAGGCGATTTTTCTCCGATAGCAAGTCTTATTGTAGCGTACTCGGCGACTTTTCCCTTTGTCATTACGCAAGTGCTTGAATCGGTATTGCATGTCGTAGCTTCCGGACATTCGGTATCAGCTGAACATTCCCATGAAGTTGCGGCAAAAAGTGAAACGAAGGACATTAAAAACAATGAAATTAAAGCCAATTTTTTCATGATCGTCTCCTGTAAATAAACAAAACGGCGGATAGTACATGGCTGACGAGTGTTTGTCAAAAAAAAGAAGATATAGTTTTTGTGGCAAAACTTGAAAAAAATATGACGGTGACTAATCTTTTGTGACTTTTTTAAGGAGGTGACAATGCTGTATAAGAGAGTGTTGCTCAAAGTGAGCGGCGAAGCGATGCTTGCCAAAGACGGAAAACCGATTGATTCAGAGTTTCTTTCATTTCTTGCAGACGAGATAAAACCTGCGGTAGAGGAGGGAGCACAAATCGGAATAGTTGTCGGCGGCGGCAACATTTTCAGAGGTCTTTCGGCAAATACCGAAACAGGGCTTGACCGCGTGACGGGCGACAACATGGGAATGCTCGCAACGATGATAAATTCGCTTGCTCTCAAAGCGGCTTTCGAGGCTCACGGAATGCCGACGACTGTCATGTCCGCAGTCGAAATCAACAAAGTTGCAGAATATTTTGTCCGCGAAAATGCGGTTAAACACCTTGAAAACGGAAGAATCGTCGTTTTCGGCGCCGGAACGGGCAATCCTTTCTTCACGACAGACACAGCAGCCGCTCTCCGTGCAGTCGAAATCGGTGCCGACGCTCTTGTAAAAGCTACAAAGGTTGACGGACTTTACGATAAAGATCCGAAAAAATTCGCAGATGCGGTTTTCATTAAAAAGACAACTTATCAGGACGCTATTGCGAGAAAACTCAAAGTCATGGACATGACGGCGATAACTCTCTGCGAAGAGAACAAATTGCCTGTCAAAATTATAAATATTTTTGAAAAAGGCAATATTTTCAAAGCCTTGAACAGCGATGAAATCGGTAGTTTAGTTACATATTAGGAGAGAAAAATGTTTGAACAGAAAGCTTTTTTTGACAATTTGAAGTCAACTTACGACAAGTCGATCGATTCCTACAAAAACGAAATCGGGCAGTACAGAACGGGAAAGGCTTCCCCGAAACTGCTTGACAGCATTTTTGTGGATTACTACGGAACAAAAACTCCGCTTAACCAGATGGCTTCGGTCACGACTCCAGATGCAAGACTCATCGTTGTCCAGCCCTACGACCGCTCGGCTCTGAACAAAATCGAAACCGCTATCAGAAACGCGAACATCGGTTTCAACCCGAGCAATGACGGCATCGTCGTAAAAGTTCCGGTTCCCGCTCTTACCCAGGAAAGAAGAAAAGAACTCGTAAAACAGCTGAGCCAGCTTTCCGAAAAGTTCAAAGTCAGCCTGAGAAACATCCGCCGCGATGCGCTCGATGAGATCAAACGCGCTCAGAAAGACAAAGAGATCACCGAGGACGAGGAAAAGAAATTTACAGATAAAATCCAGAAAGACCTTAACGACTACATCAAAAAGCTCGAAGATATCACGAAAGCGAAAGAGAAAGAGATTCTCGAAGGATAGTATCCGCAAGATCGTTGCACTTTAGAAATATCAGACGATTTCATTCAAGCTGTTGAAGGTTGGTCAACATAAAAATCGTTAAAATTAAAAAAAAAGTTCTTATCAGACATTTTTTAGCCTTATCTAATTTAATTGACATAAAGCTAACTATTTGACAAAATCAGCCGTTTCTTGGTTTTTGAGTTTTGATTATTATTATATTGTAGGAGCCTGAAATGACGGAACTTATCGAAAAGGGCGGATTTATGATGTATCCCATCATGCTTTCCTCGGTAATTGCCCTTGCTGTTTTTATCGAAAGACTTTTTGTTTTTGCCTCTGTCAAACTGCCGAAAAAGGAGATCTCTGATGAATTCCTCTCTTCGCTTGAAAAAGATGGCGTAAAAGGGGGAATCTGGGAGGCTCTTCTTACGACTGCTGCGGGACTTGCGGTAGCGATTCCGATACTTTTCGCCCACAACTATCTCGAAAGGAAACTCGACAAAATAACCCATCTGATGATGCAGACCGCGCAGAAAACTGTCGCTTTGATGAAGGCGGGGGATTTCAAATGATAAAATTCGGTCAAAGTATGCGGAAAAAGGCATCGAGAGAGGTCAACCTCACTCCGATGATCGACATAATCTTCAATCTTCTGATATTTTTCCTTATTACGGCGGTCATTTCGCAGAAAGGGCTCAACATCAAGCTGCCGAACGCCGAAACTGCCGAAAAAAGGCCGCAGAAAACTCTTGAGATCACGGTTACCGCCGACAATCTGATAACTTTCAACGGAAATGTCGTGAAAAAAGAGGATGTTTTTGAGATGCTCAAGGCAGAAAAAGAGCGTCCAGATACTGAAAAACACGATGTTATCACTCTGAAAGCCGACGAAAAGGCGCATTTCGGACTTTTCATTTTCGTGATGGATACAGCGCGCAAGCTCGGTTTCGAGAATCTTGCTATTGCCGCTGAAAGAAAGCTGGAGAACGAAGTTGAAGAACACTGATTCGATCTTTGCTTTTGCCGTGATTTTTTCGATTTTTGCGCACGGGCTCTTCTTCCTTTCGAGAACCGATATTTTTAAGGAAAATCAGGTCGTTATGACAACAAAAATGCTCCTTAAAATGGAAACTCCGAAACCTCCTGCGCCTGAAATCCCCAAACCTAAGGAACTGCCGAAACCTAAACCCAAACCGGCAAAAAAAGAGGCACTTCCCGAAAAACCTGCCGAACTGCGCGAAGAGATCAAGGAAGTTGTCGCACCTGAGAGCGGTCTTCGCATGGCCGAAATGACAGATGCGGAAGCCGGAACCTACGAAAAAGGGAAGGGAAGCGGCACTCGAAAGCGTTGAAAAAAGCAGCGGAAAAATCAAAAAACCAAGTGAAATCAAAAACATAAAAATAAAAAGAACAGTCGTAATAAGGTTCGAACTGAAGAATTTGTGATTGGTTTGAGGTGTCATTTTGGTATCTAAAATTCAGATATTGGAAAAAGTCACGGATTTTTATTGAAATATTTAAAATTTTGTTGATTAAAATTCTAAAATTTATATTTTTATTATCGTTATATTTTTGTTTTATTGACTGAAATGCGAATGATGAAATCAAAAAGAATTTTGGCTAAGAGGATAAAACACAATGACTGAAAACAGCACCAGCTTGATAATGTATGTGACAGAAGACGGAGTGACACGCATTCAGGCGACATTCGACCAGGATACAGTCTGGCTCTCAATAGATCAGATGGCCGAACTTTTTCAGCGTGACAAATCAACAATTTCGCGACACATAAAAAATGTGTTCGATGAGCATGAACTTGCCAAAAATCGAGTTGTTGCAAATTTTGCAACAACTGCTTCCGACGGGAAAACATATCAGGTCGATTATTACAATTTAGATGTAATT
>CACYHH010000014.1 GCA_902774115.1 uncultured Spirochaetales bacterium | reverse complement strand
CGTAGGATTTCTGGTTAGCGTTTTTAAGGCTTGCAACTGCCTGGTCGAAAGGAATAACTTCGGAAAGTTTGAAGAATGCGGTGAGCATTATCATGTTGATTCTCTTTCCGAGGCCGAGTCCTTCGGCGATCTTGACAGCATCGATTATGAAAACTCTGCCGTTCTTCTTTGCGATGTCTTTCTTGAGGGCTGCCGGAAGGTTTTCTTCAGTCTCTTTTTCGTTCCAGTTGGTGTTGAGAACGAAAATACCGCCGTCTTTAAGGTTCTTGCTGAGATCGTACATATTTACGTATGCCTGGTTGTGGCAAGCGATGTAGTCGGCAGTCGTGATGAGATACGGGGATTTGATCTTCTCATGGCCGAATCTCAGGTGGCTGACTGTGAGACCGCCCGATTTTTTCGAGTCGTAAGAGAAGTAACCCTGTGCGTACTGCTCGGTTTCGTCACCGATGATTTTGATCGCGTTCTTGGAAGCGCCGACCGTACCGTCAGAACCGAGACCGTAAAGCATGCACTGAACGGTTCCCTTCGGAACTGTGTCGAGGATCCCGTATTTGAGCGATCTGTAGGTGACATCGTCTTCGATACCGACTGTGAAGTGGTTCTTCGGCTCTCTCGATTTGAGGTTGTCGAAAACAGCCTTGACCATGCCGGGAGTGAATTCCTTCGAGGAAAGGCCGTAGATTCCGCCGACGACTTTGATCGATTCGTTTCTGTTGTAGAGAACGGTCGAAACATCTTTGAAAAGCGGTTCGCCTTCGCTGCCCGGCTCTTTTGTTCTGTCGAGAACGGCGATAGCTTTAACAGATGCGGGGATCGCTCTCATAAGGTGTTCCGCGCTGAACGGTCTGAAAAGGCGAACTTTGACAAGGCCGACTTTTTCGCCCTGTTTGAGCAGGTAGTCGATGGTCTCTTCGATCGTGTCGCATGCGCTGCCCATAGCGATGATGACTCTCTCGGCTTCAGGATCACCGTAGTAGTCGAAAAGGTGGTAGCTTCTGCCCGTAAGCTTGGAAACTGCGTCAAAAGCTTCCTGAACGATCATCGGAGCCTGGTCGTAGTAGGTGTTGCAGGCTTCTCTTGCCTGGAAGAAGATGTCGGGGTTCTGAGCCGAGCCCTTGAGAACAGGTCTTTCGGGGCGGAGAGCTCTTTCTTTGAAGTCAGCGATAGCGTCGTAAGGAACTATCGTTTTGATATCTTCGTCATCAAGTATCTCGATCTTTGAGATTTCGTGGCTCGTTCTGAAGCCGTCGAAGAAGTGAATGAAAGGAAGTCTTGCCTTAAGCGCCGAAACGTGTGTTGCAAGCGCGAGGTCGTAAGCTTCCTGGACCGATGTGCTGGAGATCATGCAGACGCCTGTCTGACGGCATGCCATAACGTCGGTGTGGTCGCCGAAAATCGAAAGCGCGTGGCTGGCTATTGCTCTTGCGGTGACGTGGAAAACGCCCGGAAGAAGCTCGCCGGCGATTTTGTAAAGGTTGGGGATCATAAGAAGAAGA
Source organism: uncultured Spirochaetales bacterium (assembly GCA_902774115.1). Taxonomy (GTDB): domain Bacteria; phylum UBP6; class UBA1177; order UBA1177; family UBA1177; genus UBA1177. The sequence continues at coordinate 18,904 of CACYHH010000014.1, read as the reverse complement.
CCCTGGGATGCGGTGTAAGTCGTGGTGAGAGCACCGCCGCTGAGGGATCCGTGGACCGCGCCGCTCGCGCCGCCTTCGGACTGAAGTTCAGCTACGATAAGGTCGTTTCCGAAAATGTTCTTTTTGCCGTTAGCGCTCCATTCGTCGGTAACTTCGGCCATCGGCGAACTCGGAGTGATAGGATAGATCGCCGCAACTTCAGTCATCGGGAAACTTGCGTAAGCGACCGCCGTGTTTCCGTCAACACATTTCATAGTTTTTTTTGCCATAAAATCCTCCGTATAGAAAAGTTAGTTGATATAAGTCTTCCCGTTGAAAGCCTCGAGAACCGTTCTCCTGTCGAGAACATCGGGTGCCGCACCGGCCGGAAGTCCTCTCGCTATGCGGGAAAGTTTAACGTCACAGTTTTCAAGCGAATCCTTGATGTAGAGCGTGGTCGCGTCGCCTTCGATCGAGAAAGGGAGAGCGAGCAGGATCTCCTTCCCGGGATTTGCGAGAACACGCTCCTTGAGTTCCGCGATCCTTAAATCTTCGGGAAGAATGTGTTCGAGCGGCTCGATAAGACCGCCCAGAATGTGGAAAGAGCCTTTGAAGCAGCCGTTGCGCTCGATCGCCGACATGTCGCCGTAAGTTGCCACGACGCAGATTATATCGGAATCGTCCGCGCAGTTCGCGCAATTTTCACCGGCTGGTTTGAAAGTTCCGCATTTGTCGCAGATTTCCACATTTTCCGAAATATCGATGATGTTTTTCAGAATTTCCTTGAACCTCGGTTCGCAAAGGACGGAATAGGAGAGTTTCTGTGCCGCTTTAAGCGAAATTCCCGGCAGTTTTTTGAACTCTTCAACGAGTTTTCTCATCGACTGAGCCGCCGGCGAAGTGAGTGTTCTCTCCTGAAAATCCATCTCTACCGCTTAGAAAAGTCCCGGGAAACCGTTGATTTTATTGCCGACAATCTTCGCAAGCCTGTTTTCTTTCTCTTTTCTGACCGTTTCGATGCTCTGGTTTACAGCAGCAATGAAAAGATCGGTGAGCATCTCGGGATCGTCGCTGAGAAGATCCTTCGAGAATTCGATGTTCGTGATCTTCATGTCGCCGGTCATCGTAACTTTGACTGCGCCGCCGCCCGCTTCGGTATTGAAAGTTTCGGTTTTAAACTCCGCATCCAGAGCCGCCATTCTCTTCTGCATTTTCTGAGCCTGCTGCATAAGCCCCTGAATATTCATTCTGACCTCGCAAAGAAGTTAATAACAAAAAACGGCATACCATAATAACGAGCGGTCAAAAGGCAAGAATTTTTTTCCCTTAATTTATTTTATTGTAATACGCGACCAATTGAGTAAAATCTTCGGTCTTTGGAGGTGAAATGAGCCGCTTTTTTTGTGTTTTTGCAACAGTTTTAGTGCTTTTGGCGTCCTGCGGAAAGTTAAAGGACGATTCCATAGTCTACGTTTTCAAGGGCGATGTCGTCTCCGTTTCCGATTTCAGGCTGAAATACAATCTCTGGCTGCGGCAGAACAACATGCCTGACACCGAAGAGATGCGGAAAAACTATCTTTTCCGCGAACTTTCCGAAAAATTCCTCTACGAAATGGGAAAGAGCGAAGGTGTCGGCGATATTCCGGAAATCAAGAATAAAATCGAGGATTTCAGGAGAAAAACCATCGTCGAGTACATGAGCAGGAAGACTAAGCGCGAAGTCTATGCGATAGACGACGCGGCGGTGCGGCAGTATTACATCGACAATAAGGACAAATTCCTTCGGGACAAACTCTACCGCCTTTACGCAGTCAGAGTAACGAACAAGAAAAATGCCGACGATATCGCGCAGCAGCTCAGGTCGGGAGCGAACATCCGAATACTTTCGGCAAGTCTTTCAGCCGACGAGATTCTGGCGAGAAACAACGGCGACTGGGGGCTTTTCAGCGAGGATGTGATGGGTGAATCCTGGAAAGACGACGTTCTGGCAAGTTTTCCCGGCGAAATACTCGGTCCTTATCTTGACAGCGAGAACTTTTATACAATAATCGAGATTGCCGGTTTCGCCTATAAGAGACACTTGAGTTTCAATCTGGCTTATCCGCTGATAGTCGAAGAGCTGATTGCGAAGTACGGCACTGAAAAATGGGACGGGTACCGCGATAAAATGATGACTGAATACGGCGCGAAAATAAATGTCGAGAATCTAAGGTGGGAATAATGTCTTTGACTTCTAAGGATCTGGAACAGAAACTTGCCGAACTTGATCAGAAATCGAAGATTTTCTTTGAATCGCTTGCCATAAATTCAAAAAGAGAGCGTCTCGATGAACTCAAAAAGCAGCTCGATCAGCCTGAAATCTGGTCTGATACCGCGAAAATGGCGGCTCTGAACAAGGAAAAGCGTGTCCTTGAAAGCAATCTGGAACTTTATTCCAAGCTGGAATCTGAAATAGAAGAACTTACCGTAGCCAAAGAGCTTTTTGACGAAGATCCTTCGATCGAAGGCGAGGCTGAAGCGATGCTCGGCAGCATTGACGAGCTTGTCGACAAAATCGAATTTCAGAAAATGCTCGGCGGCAAAACCGATCTGATGAACGCGATCGTCAGCATAAACGCGGGTGCCGGCGGCAGAGAGTCGCAGGACTGGGCGGTAATGCTTTCGAGAATGTATGCGAGATGGTGCGAGCGCAAAGGCTACGGGCTTGAAGTCATTGACAAAAACACCGGCGACGACGCGAATGCGATAAAAAACATCACTTTCATCGCCGAAGGAGACTACGCTTACGGCTATCTCAAGGCGGAAATCGGTGTCCACAGGCTCGTCAGAATAAGCCCGTTCGACGCCAACAAACGGCGCCATACCTCGTTCGCGAGCGTTTTTGTCACTCCCGAAATCGATGATTCGATCGAAATAGAAATCGATGAAAAAGATCTGAAGATCGATACATACCGTTCAGGCGGCGCAGGCGGTCAGCACGTCAACAAAACCGACTCCGCAATAAGGATAACCCACATCCCGACCGGGATCGTCGTCCAGTGCCAGAACGACAGAAGCCAGCACAAGAACAAGGCGACGGCGATGAAAATCCTCAAATCGCGTCTTTACGAGTTCGAACTTCAGAAAAAACAGGCGGAGTCTTCCGAAATCGAAAAGCAGAAGACCGGAATCGACTTCGGGAGCCAGATAAGAAGCTATGTCCTTCATCCCTACAAAATGGTCAAGGATCACAGAACCGATTTTGAAACCGGAAACGCCGATGCGGTACTTGACGGAGAACAGATTTTAGATAAATTTATGGAAGATTATTTACTTAAAGAAGGGGAGACAAATGACAATCATTAACAAAATTTCTGCTTTAATCTTGGCAGTACTTTTTGCTGTCCTGCTCACTTCGTGTTCGGAATTCATGCTTATTCCGATCTCGATCGACTATCCTTTTGACGAGAAGAACAACGAGGCGAGTCCTTCGACCTACAAAATTAATATTTCCGAAGGTCTCAACGGTATTGAAAAGGTTTTCAACAACGAAGTTGTGTTGGTTACGAACACGCTTTTCAAAGAACTGAACATTCCGGATGCCGAAATCACCACTTATCCGAAGTTCGTGACAGACGATATTCTTGATCTTATTGCCGGAAAGGTCGTTTCAAAAGAGATAGATTACAGAATTCCTATGGTTGAGGATATTCAGCACGAAACAATGAAATTCTCTATCTGTGATTTTGAGGATTCCAATTTCGAAGAGAAGGACGAAGCGACGAATTCCTATATGACAATCGCAAATATTGCTGATTTCTGTGCACTCTCCGAAGCTGCAAGGAATCAGGAAATCGACAGATGCAAAATCAGCGCGGATGAAACCTGCATCCATCTCGAAGTCCGTCAGGAAAACGAATCCATGAAGATCAAAATGGCCGAGCAGAAAGACCTCAAAAAATACAAAAAATACCTGAACAAAATCTATTCGGCTACTTTGAACGAACTTACTTTCACGATCAAAAATCCGCCGAACAACGTTGCAGGAAACAATGCGTTCAGAATGAAAGCAGAACTTTACGCTCAGAAGATCGATCCTTTCAGAGCTGACGGCGAACCGTGCAAAGACGGAGACGATCTCAAACAGTGCATTTACAGGGGAGTCGATGAAAACGGAGTTCCCGAGAATTATTTCTCGGCTACGATAGAGGATGATTCCGCAACGGACGGCACTGTTTCAGAAAAGAAAAAATATCTTATCGGTGTATTTGAAACCGATGACGATACCTATTCTTCGGATCAGGTTATGAATCTGATTTACACTTACGAAGGCAAGGATACTCTCCAGCACGCGATCAAGCACCTCGATTTCCAGCTCGGAATAAAAAGTTACTATGTTTTTTATCCGCAGGCTGCAAAACCGGAAGGAACTATGGAAGCAAGCATCAAGGCAAAACTGCTTTTCAGTGTTGAACCGCTTAACTAACTGATCTGACTGGAGTTTTCCCTGATGAACAACTATATCGTCTGGAATATCGATCCGGTGATTGCCAACATCGGTCCTTTGCAGCTCAGATATTACGGGATCCTGTTCGCAACGGCCATCTTTATCGGTTTTTATCTGGCTCGGAGAATTTACAGAAAGTACGGTTTCCCTGATAAAATCGCCGACGATCTGCTTATCTGGGGCGTTGTCGCGACCGTAATCGGCGCACGTCTCGTCCACTGCTTTTTTTACGAGCCGACATACTATCTGAGCAATCCGCTTGAGATCCTCAAAGTTTACAAAGGCGGTATCGCAAGCCACGGAGCGACGGTAGGGCTTGTTTTTGCCGTTATCTTTATTTCCAGAAAATACAAAGTCACCTTTACCGATCTTGCCGACGGCGTGGTTTTTCCGGGCATCATGGGTGCGACTTTCGTCCGCCTTGGCAACTTTTTCAACAGCGAGATAGTCGGCAAAATAACGACTGTTCCGTGGGGTTTCAAGTTCCTGAGAAATCCCGACGATATGAAACTTGCTATAAACGCGGCTACTGGGCATTGCGATATTTCCAAAATGGAGTGCCTGATAGACTACTGGCCTGTACGCCATCCTTCACAGCTTTACGAGGCTTTCGGCGCTTTCGTGATCCTGATAATCATGCTCACCGTTTCGTTTGTCCGCAAAGACCACAGAAAGTCGGGGCTTTACACCGCCCTTTTCCTGATCCTTTATTTCTCGTTCCGTTTCTGCATCGAATTCATCAAAGAATATCAGGTGTTTGAGGAAGGACTTACGATGGGGCAGTATCTGAGTATTCCGTTCATCATTTTCGGATTCGCAGTTCTTTATTATTTCCATAAAAAGCAGCCGAGACCAGAGGCTAATGCAGATGAAAAACCGAAAAAAACAAAGAAATAGTCTCTTTTCTTTCGCCGGAACCGCGGTTTTTGCCTTTGTTATCCTGCTTTTTTCATCTCTTTCCGCAAAGCCTTTTATCCTGAAAAGTGTCGACGGTTCGTGGCTTCCGATGATCGCTCAGTCGTGGGTGGCAAAAAACGGCGGGGTTCTGGTCAAAATTGCCGACGGTATCAAGCCGAACGAGCTGAGAAAAGAGATGCTTTCGAAAATTCCCGATCTCAGTATAGAGATTCTGGGCAAGGATCTCTTTTTTCCGACGACTACTCCGGACAGTCTTTTCGAACTTCTCAGAAATATCGATCTCGATGTCGCGGAAACAGGGATGAAACGTCTTTCGGCGGCGGAAACTTCAGAAATGTTCGTCAAAAAAAGTGCCGAAAATCCGGCAAAGGACGAATACACCGAAGCTCTTGTCGAAAATGTCGTCTTTGACGAAAAAAACGAGAAGATAATTCTTACTGTCAGGATTCAGCAGCGAGCAAAAACGGGAATGTTTCCGAAACTTTACGGAGTTTACAGAATAGAACACACATATAAAATGAAAAACGATATCGTCGATCCCGCGGATGTGAAAAATATGGCTTTTCTTCCGCTTATCACGGTTAAAAAAGGAAGCAGAATCACTTTTATTCCCGAAAAACTCGATTCGAGGATTCTGACGATAACGCCCGATTTTAAAATCAAATAGATGATTAACAATAATTTTCAGAGGTAAAAGAATGAAAGCTGCACTAATCGGTTTGCCGTTTTCAGGGAAGAGCACTGTTTTTCAGGCTCTGACCGGAATCGAAAGCGGTAAAAAAGAGGAAACTGTCGGAACGATCAAAGTTCCCGACGAGAGAATCGACAAACTTTCCGAAATATACAATCCGAAAAAGAAGACTTACAGCGAGTTCGTTCTCAGCGACTACACGGTTCCGCCGTCAAAAGAGAGCGCGCTTCCGGCAAAAGTCAAAAATCTGATCCAGAAGTCGGATCTCCTTATTCTGACACTCAGAAATTTCGATTCGCTTATGACTTCAGATGCCGCCGATCCTGCTGCGGAATATAAAAAAATCAAGGAAGATATGATACTTACAGATTTCGTGGTTATAGAAAAAAGACTTGAGCGCGAAATGAAGGAAAAGAAGAATCCGCCCGAGCTCAAAGTGCTCCAGAGACTGCGCGATGTCTTCGAAAGCGGCGAATTTCCCTCCGCCGATACCGTTTCGCCCGAGGAAGCGGAACTCATTGCGAACTACAATTTCCTTTCGCTGAAAAAGATGATCGTTCTCGTCAATCAGCCTGAAGGGGAGCAGAATGTTCCGGATTCTCTTGCAAAACAGCTCGAATCCGACGGGATTTCGTGTTTCTGCGTCAGCGCGCCGCTTGAAGTCGAGCTTTCGGAACTCGCACCGGAAGAGCAGATCGAATTTTTGAAAGATTACGGTCTTTCGGAAAGCGCGTCGGTACGCTTCATAAAAAGCGCATATTCTGCACTCGGACTTATTTCCTTCCTCACTGCGGGAAGCGACGAAGTCCGCGCATGGCCTATCAAAAACGGCACTCCGGCTCTTTATGCCGCGGGAAAGATCCATTCCGACATCCAGCGCGGTTTCATTCGTGCCGAAGTCGTTCACTTTGACGATTTCATCAAGTACGGAAGCGAGGCTGAGTGCAAAAAAGCGGCGGCTTACAGACTTGAAGGAAAGGAGTACGTCGTTAAAGACGGCGATATTATCAATTTCAGATTCAATGTTTAGGAGAAACCATGACGCTTCTTCATATATCGACTGTCGGTGACAAAGTGCTGCGCGAAAAGGCAAAACCGGTCACTGAATTTAACGAAGAACTCAAAGAACTTGCCCAAAATATGGCAGACACTATGCGTGCCGCCGACGGTCTCGGCATCGCAGGTCCCCAGGTCGGCGTTTCGCTTAGGATTTTTGTTATAGATTTCGGATATTTAGACTTCGTAAAAGCTGAAGAAAACGGCGAAAAGCCTAAAAGTGCAGAATTCCGTCCGGTTGCCTTCATAAATCCGGAAATTACGGAAAAAGAAGGAAAAGTCGTTTACGGCGAAGGATGTCTCAGCGTTCCGAGATACAATGCCGATGTCGAGCGCGCCGAAACGATCGTCTGCAAGTATTTTGATATCGACGGAAAAGAGCAGGAAATCAGGGTGAGCGGGCTTCCGGCAGTCGCGATCCAGCATGAAAACGATCACTTGGAAGGGATTCTCTTTATCGACAAGATCAGTTCCCTCAAACGCGGGATCGCTCTCAAAAAAGTCAAAAAATTTCTCGGTGCGGTGCGTGAAAACGGCTCGAAAACGGAAACAGCGCTTTACGGAAAGCAGTAATAAGAGGTTCTTTTGAAAAATTTATATAAGAAATTCATCGGTTTTTCGGCGCGTCACACATATTTTATGGTTGTCTGCCTTGTAGCAGTCATGGCGTGTGAACTCTTCTATCTCAAATACAATCTCAAAATCGATACCGATCTGCGGGCTCTCTTCAAAGGTCAGAACGAGACGGTCATCGAGCTTGAGAAAATGGAAAATATCGTCGGGAGCTATTCGACGGTCCTTGTTGTAGCGAAATCGCCGGACAGAGAGAAAAACATCGAAGCGCTGCGGCAGATAAAGACGAAAATCGACGGGAATCCGCTCGTCAGGTTCATCGAATTCGACCGGGATGTCGAATATCTTGAAAAAAATGCCCTTCTTTTCGCCAGTGTCGACGAGCTTCAGAAGATAAAGGATGAAATAAACGGCGAGATCGCGAAAGCGGTCAAAAGAGAGCTTGCTTTCGGTGAAAATCAGGATGAAAATACCGGAAAATCTGACGAAAAAGCCGAGGAATCAAGCGATCTTACCTCGAAAATGGACGAAGTCCTGAAAAAAGCGGAAGATTACCGCGCAAAATATAAAATGGGTAAGTTCTACGAAGCCGAAAAGGGAACTTACGTTGCGATGAAAGTGCGCCCCGCGGGTGGAGAAACCAATGTCGCCGACAGCAAAAAAATCGTTGATCTGCTTGAAAAGGCGATTGCCGAAGTTCAGCCCGAAAAACTTGGGGTCGAAGTCGAGGCAGGCGGGCTTTTCCGCAACAAACTGCGCGAAATGACTGCAATTTACAACGATGTCTTTTCAACTTTAGCGATCTGCATCATCCTGCTGTCGCTTACAATAATCTTCTATTTCAGGTCGATAAAAGCGCTTTTTATCGTCTTTTTTCCGCTTTCAGTCGGAGTTCTTAGCGCGATTTCGGCGATGCAGTTCTTTGTCGGCGGATTCAACATCATTTCGGCATTTTCATTCACGATCCTCTACGGTTTGGGAATCGACTTTTCTATCCATCTTCTCGGACGTTTCAGCGAACAGGCTGAAAAAACAGGAAATACTGAAGAAGCTCTCAAACTTTCGCTGCCGAATACGATGCCTTCGATTTTTTCAGGCGCGATAACGACTGTCGCGGCGTTTTTCTCGCTGATAATGATCGATTTCAAAGGTTTTTCCGATTTCGGTCTGGCTGCGGCTCTCGGAGTTTCCACATCTTTCATAGCGATCATGATATTTTTTCCGGCTGTCGTTTTTCTTTTCGACAGGTTCGGCAAGTTGAAAATCAAGGCGAGAACGACCGATTTTCTGGCTTCGGTTTTTGTCCGTTTTTCTAAAAAACCGGCTCTTGTCACAGCGATTTTTCTTGTGATAACGGTTCTTGCGGCAGTTTCGGTCAAATTCGGAAGGGTAGAATACAATTTCGACAATCTCAGTTTCCCGGGAAAATACGCCGATACGATAACCAACCAGTATGTCAAGGCTCAGAAAAAGGAGAAAACCGACGTTATTTCGACAGGTCTTCCTTCGTTCATCGTGACTGCTTCGGCTGAAGAGACCGAGGATGCGACGAGAGCTCTCACAAAGATGAAAGAAGAGAAATCAACTTCGATCGAGATAAAGGATCTCATTTCGATCTATACTTTCCTTCCTGAAGATCAGGAGGAGAAAATCAAAATAATCAAGAGCATAAAAAGGCTTATCGAGCGTAAAATCAACCTCTTCAGCGAGGCGGAAATAGAGAAATTCAATAAAGAATTCAAACCTTATCTCGAAGTTGACTCCGTCATGGAGCGCGAAAAGCTTCCTGACTGGATTACAGACAAGCTTTCTCTCAAGGACGGAAGTTCCGACAGGTTCATAATGGTTGCTTTAGGCGGCAATAAATCGAATGTCGAAGATGTTCTCCGTATAAAGAACGAATTCGGCACTATTCGCGGAAATATCAACGATTACAAGTTGTTAGGTTCTTACATGCTTCTCGGCGAAATCGAAAAAGTAATAGATATTCATGTTCCGCTTGCCATTGTTTTCGCGTTCTGCTCGGTATTTATCGTGCTTCTTCTGCTTTACCGCTCGTTCGTTAACGCTTTTGTCGTTTTCCTTCCGCTTGCCGCCGGCATTCTCTGGATGATCCTCGTTGCGGTCTGCTTCGGCATAAAGTTCAATGTTTTCAATATGATAATTATCCCGACAGTTATCGGTACCGGCATTGATTCGGCGATTCACATTTACTACCGCTACCGTTCTTCGGCAGATTCGATGATCGAAAATCTCAAAAATACAGGCGGATCGGTTTTCTACTCGTCGCTTACGACTCTGGTAGGTTTCGGCAGCGTCGCTCTGGCAAAGCATAAAGGTCTGCAGTCGATCGGAATCATGGCTTCGATCGGAATAGTCATGGTTACTCTGGTAAATCTCGTTTTCTTCCCCGTCATCATCAAGTGGATCGAAGATCTCAGAAAGAAAAAAGCGTAATTTGAAGGAGTCTTATTCCGGAAAACAGGTTTGGATTTCAGTCATGCAGTTGGTGGTCTGGCATTCTTCAAATGCCTGCTGGTCTCCTGAGACATCCATGCAGTTGTCGATAATACACTGAATCATATCATCATACTGGAACTGGCCTTCAACCGAGCCTTTGTCCATACATGCCTGATGACTGCATGAACTCATGCAGCTGACAATTTCGTTGCAGCTCAGATCTGTTCCTTCGTAAGAGCAGGTGTTACCGCCGATTGACCCCGGGTCAATATCGTAACAGATTGCATATTCAGTCCGGCAGGCATTCCGGATGCATTCTTCAGGCGATTCTTCGTTCATGCAGAAATCCTGATAGTTATCATAGCATTGCAGCAAGTTCTCATGCAGATTTTCAGCTTCCAAAGTAGCTTTTATATGGCAGTTCTGCTCACAATCCTGATCACCGTTGCAATCATTCAAACAGGAATCCAAGGAACTGCAGCTCAGGCGGTTTGAGGTATAGACGAAACATGAACCCACTTCAACCAAACAATAGGACTGAATACACTCGGTATAATCATTAGGATTCCCGGCATCATACACACAATTATTGTCGTTGAGACACTGAAACGCGGCATCATAGCGGGCATTTCCTGTCGGTGTGGCATTGTCACGGCATGACTGTTCACAAGCTTCCTGATAAGGATCTCCATAACACTGACCAATACAGTCGCTGAGCTCGCTGCATGTTCTATCTGCCGTTCCGTAACATCTTTCATAGCCTTCCGGATAATGAACGAGCATGCATCCCTCAGAATCAGCCGCACCGGAACATTCGTTGTCCCGATAATAAATCATATAGTCGTAGTCACTTCGAGCCTCTACAGTGCTGTAGAAATCACAAGCCAGCTCACAGCCGCGGTCGTTTCCGCATGAATCCGAACACTGAATCAGATCAATGCAGGTTTTGTTGGTGTCAACACTTTCGGTGCTGTAGCAGAGATTGTAATTTGACATGCAGTGCGGACCTTCGCCGGAATTTGCGAAACAAGCCTCCAATTCAGCTGCGCATGCGGAAAGAATACAGTCGGCAGGATCATATTCTCCGCCATAACATTGGTCAACGTTGTTCTCAACGCATTTTTCAAAATCCTGATACTGATACTGCGCATTTTTTGTACCCCTGCTGACACACTTGTCGATGCATTCCAAACTGCCGTCAAGGCACTTGTTGTTTATGCACTCAGTTATTTCGCCGCAGCTCATGTTGATCTGTTCTTCAGCGATCTGGATGTCTGTCGGCACGTTTCCGCTTCTGACGCACAGACCGCTCGAGTTATAACCTGCGACATTGCCCCTGTAGATAGTGAAAGAAGAATCGGCACTGAACAAATTTGCCGGATAATAAGAGTCTCTTGTCGAGGTTCCGACGAACATCTCCGGAAAATCAGCAAAAGCAAAAGTTTCGTATAGATTTGCCATCCTCCAGTCGGTGTATCCCGCATATTCGTAATTTTCACAGGAATCAAGTGCGTCATTCCACAGTGTACTGCTAACTATTGTGGCGGGATTAAGCATAAGACCGCTTTCCGTTTCGACTAAAACTTCTTCGCCGTTTTCCGCTGTCCAGGTCGTCAGATTGTTTTTCATAGCGTCGCCTCTGACACAGCGGACATGGAATTCTTCCGTTTTCTGAAAATAGCCGCTGTTCGGAGTCCGCTTTGTGTTATCCGGCAGATACACATTAAAAGCTTCGGTTTTTGATGTCGGATTCGAAGCAGCTCCCCACATATAATAATCTGTGCGCCATGCGTGGTATTCATCCTCATATTCTGCAATTGCCGGGAAATAGTCGGTATCTACAGGTGCTTTTTCTCCGAATTCCAGAATAGATGTAAGTTCTATCGGGTTCGGAAGTCTCCAGTCGGTGTATCCTGCATACTCAAGATCTGCGCAGTAGCCTACCGCGTTATTGAATGTGTATTTTTCTTCTGAAGGATATTTCTGCCACATGATTCCGGTGTTGTTGTCTATTACGACTTCTTCACCCTCAATCGTTGCATTTCTGAAGCTCTTCGGAGCACACGCACCTTTTGCGGCATAGTTTGCATCCTGACCGTAGAAATCTTCACCTTCTTCAGGGCATGTTATCTCTCCGTCATAGTCGTAACATTTGGTGAGACCTGTACAGATGCTTCCCAGAGCCGATTTCTTTCTGCATGAAGAGATACTCCAGAAGTAGCCTTCAGTGCAGCCGCAGGTGAAATGCGTCTCGTCAACTATGGTGCATACTCCGTCGGAACCGCGCATTAAATCGCACTTGTTCCTCAGCCTGCTGTCCAGACACGGATCTTTTACACAGCTTGTTGAAGAATCGTTCCAGCGGTATCCGCCGACACAGCCGCATTCGAATTTGCTTGAGCTCTTTGGTTTGCAGATTCCGTCGGAGTGTTCTATCGAACATGAATCTTCATCGCACGGGCTTACGGCACAGTTTTTGCCGTCCCAGAATGTTCCTTCGTCGCACAGATCGGAGCGGACACAATGAACACTTCTCTCATATTTTTGATTATTATATGACAGACCGGACACAAAATCTATTACATAATAAATTTCGTTCCAGTTGGACATAGTGGTCGAAGACTGATCCCAGTTATCTATCTCGAAGAGCGGGCTGATAGCAGGGTCATGTAGCGTGTAATCCGCAATGGAGTAAAGTTCGTTGATGTTCGGCATTCTCCAGTCGTCATATCCGCCGTAGACAAGATTTTCACAGTATGTAAAAGCCTGTCTCCAATTTTTATATACGGGAGTTTTCTGCCAGTAGAGATTTGTGGTTGTATCTTTGATTACTATTTCAGTTCCGTCTCCCTTTGCATCGATTTCCTCAAAGCTGCTTTCAGAGAGTCCCGAGCCTCTGACACATGTATAGGAATGGTCTGTGTTTGTTTTTGTATGATATTCTATCTCATCCCCGTAATCGAAATCCACCAATTTATCTACACCGTATCCGTTAGAATAGAAGGCTTTTTCCTGATCTTCAGGATCGTCAGTGCCTGACCATGCGCCGTGTTGCCAGCCGCTGTCGGAAAATTCAAGCGGCAGTCGCCACTGACGGTTGTATTCAATAAGAGTCATCATCTCTTTGATTGAAGGAAGTCTCCAGTCGCTGTGTCCTGCGTAATTCAAATTGTCGCAGTAATCAAAAGCTTCATACCATGATCCGTATCCGGCTCCGTCATAAAGCCACTCAAGTTTCGTATTTTTATCAATGACGGTTTTGTGGGTTTCAGCAGCGACTATTGTCTCTTTGACAGTGAATTTTCTCGGTGCGCAGTAACCCATTTCGGCATACTGTGCATCCTGACCGTAGAAGTATTCCCCTTCGGACGGGCAGACTATTTCTGTGTTGTCGTCGTAGCATCTGTCAAGACCAGTGCATATATTTCCGAGAGAGATTCCTTTCTCTCGGCAGCCGGTTTTGCCCCACCAGTGGTATCCGTCTGCACATTCGCATCTGTAAGGAATGAAGATATTATCAACTGTTTCGCAGACTCCTGTTGAATGTTCGACATCGCTGCACGGGTTGCGGCCTTCAATGTTGCACGGATTTGCAACGCATTTGCCGTCAACATGATAGTATCCGGTGTCACAGACATATTTGCATTCGGTGTCGCTTGGTGAATAACTGTATTCAGGCTCAAGTTTCGGCATCCATTCTTTGCCGTTCCAGGTTTGTGTGATGGATGCGACTTCGTTCCATACAGAGTTTGCCGGACGTTCAAGACAGTCGGCGATTCTTGTATTCGCTCTGCATTTTGAGCCGTCCCAAGAGTAGTTTTCCTTGCATTTGTAGCGGCATTCAGTCTTGCTCGGCTCTTCGCTGTATTCTCCTTTCGTGCTGATATCCCAAGCGGAACCCTGCCATTCGCGGACGATCGAAGCGACTTCGTTCCACATAGCGTTTGCAGGAAGTCCTTTGCAGAGAGCAGTCTCTTTCTTTGCGACACAGAGACCGCCTTTCCATTCGTAGTTTTCAAGGCACTTAAAGATACATTTGTCGGGGTTGGAAGTCGTGCCGTAAGTTCCGGTAAGAACAGGACTCCATTCGCTGCCGTTCCATCTCTGTGTGATCTGACCCGACAATTCACCGGTGTTCCACTCAGCGTTTGCCGGAAGTCCGGTGCACTCTCTCAGCCTTGTCGCAGCTTCGCATGATGTTCCGTCATTGGAAACATTGTAGTTTGCAAGACATTTGAAACAGCAGTTTTCAGTTGACGGAGTGTCGCAGTATTCAGCTGTCGTAGAAGGTGCGTAAATGAAACCGTTGTATGTCTGCGTTATGCTTGAAACCGTGTTCCAGACTGCGTTTGCAGGCAATCCTTCACAATCCGAGTTCAGTGTCGCGCCGACGCAGTTTGTTCCGTCCCACTCATAGTTTTCATCACATGAGAAGTAGCATCTTGTTTCGTCGGCAGTCGCGCTGTAAGTACCTGTCGTTGACGGGAACCACTCGGTTCCGTTCCAAGTCTGCGAAACAGCACTGTATTGATTCCAGTGAGCGTGTTCTTTAAGACCGGTGCAGGGCTGGCCTGTTTTTGTATTTGCGACACATGCTTTTCCGTTGTCGCTCCATACATACTGCTCACCGTCTTCGATGCAGTGGAAACGGCACTGGTTCTCAACAGCACCGAGACTGTATGAACCTGATGCCGACGGACTCCAGTCTGTACCGTTCCATGTCTGTTCTATTGTTGAAGCGTGCCACTGAGCATTTGCCGGAAGTCCCGTACATGCAACAGTCTGTTTCTTTGCAACACATGCGCCGTTTTTGAACTCATAGTTGGTTTTGCAGGTGTAGCGGCATTCAGTTTCGCTTGAAGTTTCACTGTATATCAGATTTACCGCAGGTTCGTATTCCGAACCGTTCCACATCTGCTTGATCTGTGAAACAGTATTCCAGACTGCGTTTGCAGGAAGTGTTCCGCAGGTTACGATCTGGGTTCTCGGTTCACAGGTCGAGCCGTTCCATGTGTAGTTTTCTCTGCATTTGAATCTGCACTGTGTGGATGAAACGGTTTCGCTGTAAGTTCCGTTGAGATCCGGAAGCCATTCGGCACCGTTCCATGTCCGTGTTATGCTCGAAGCGGTGTTCCAGACTGCGTTTTCCGGAAGTCCTGCACACTCTGCGTTCTGCGTTGCGGCTTTGCACTCGCCGTTCGACCAGTTGTAGTGCTCTTTGCAGGTGAAGACGCAGCCTGTATTTGAAACTGACTGG
Source organism: uncultured Spirochaetales bacterium (assembly GCA_902774115.1). Taxonomy (GTDB): domain Bacteria; phylum UBP6; class UBA1177; order UBA1177; family UBA1177; genus UBA1177. The sequence continues at coordinate 3,484 of CACYHH010000014.1, read as the reverse complement.
TGATGTCCTTCCGTTGACGGAGTCCATTCAGTGCCGTTCCAGGTCTGCTCTACTGTCGTGTTTCCTACCCACTGCGCGTTTGCAGGAAGACCGGTACATGCGTTGGCGGGTTTCGTTCCCGCTTTGCATTCGCCGTTCTGCCATTCGTAGTGTTCCTTACACTTGAAGTGACACTCGTTCTCAGACGCTTCTTCCTGATATGTTGCTGTCGTAGATGGTACCCAGTTTCCGTTTATAAATGTCTGTTTTATGCTTGAAACTGTATTCCACTGTGCATTCTGAAGAAGTCCGGTGCAGTTCGCGATCTGTGTCGCAGCTTCGCATGTTGAACCGTTCCAGTTGTAGTTTGCAAGGCATTTGAAGCGGCAGTAACTTGAATTTGCCTCGGTGTTGTAGCTTCCTGTATTGCCCGGGAACCACTCCTGACCGTTCCATGTCTGCGTTATACTTGAGTAACCGCCTGTCCATTCCGCGTTGTCGGGAAGTCCTGCACACTGGGCAGTTCTCGGTTTTGCGGAACATGCGCCGTTTTTCCATTCGTATTTTCCGCCTTCGTCAATACATCTGAAATGGCACTCGTTTTCGATTGCGCCGGTGCTGTGTGTTCCGTTTGTGGTCGGAGCCCACGCGGTGCCGTTCCATGTCTGCTCTATCGTTGCATAGTGCCATTCAGCATTCGCCGGAAGTCCTGTGCATGCAGCTTCCTGTTTTTCGGCAACGCATATCTTGTTTTCTCTGTCCCAGTTGTAGTGTTCCTTGCAGACAAAGCGGCACTCTTCTTCGCTTGATTCTGTGTTGTAAACAGAGGTCGCCGAAGGAATCCAGTTTTCTCCGTCCCAAGTCTGCGAGATCTTGGAAACCACGTTCCAGTCTGAGTAAGGAGTTTTATCGGAACAGTTCGTAACTCTTGAAACCGGAAGACATTTTTCTTCGTCTGCATCCCATTTGTAGTTGGTTGCACAGACAAAGCGGCACTCTGTCGAGCTTGCGATTTTATTGAATGAACCTACTTCGCTCGGATACCACTTGTCGCCGTCATAAGTCTGGCTGCCGTCATAAGTCTGGCTGATGCCGAAAACGGTGTTCCATACTGCATTGTCGGGAAGATTTGTACATGCAGTGTATCTCGTTACGTCAAGGAGACACTTTGCATGGTTCCAGTTGAAGCCTGACTTGCAGCCGCAGGTGAAGTCATATCCGTTTGCGGTGCAGAGTCCTGTTGAATTGTCCATATTTCTGCACTGGTCAAATCCGCATGCATTCGGCTTCCTGTCGCAAAATCAACTGTCCATGCATTTGCAGCAGAGCTGATATCCGTCGTAGAAGTCCAGAAACCTTTTGCAGCTATTGCCGGGAAGTCGCTCGTTGCGCCGTTTGCTTTTTCGTAATTTATGAGAGAAGCAAGCTCGTTTCTGTTCGGAAGTCTCCAGTCGAATCTGTCATTAGTCGAGACTTCGCCGCAGTAGTTGAGTGCTTCAGCCCATGTTCTCGATGCAACAGGCTGTTTCTGCCACATTAAGCCGCTAACACTGTCTTTTACTGTTTCGTCAGTTGCAGTGAAACGGTTTTCCGTTGCGTCATAGTCGTGTACTCTTACGCAGAGAACACTGTGGTTTTCCGTCTTCGCGACACTTGCAAGTGCGCCGTTTTCATCGATTCTCCACGCCTTTCCGTTGTTTCTGATGTCTTCTTTTGCCCAGAATGTGTGACCGTATGCTGTGAAGTAGTTGTTGTCGAGTGCAGGACTTGCATTGTCTGAGTCAATGATCGTGAGAAGTTCAGTCGGGCTGGGAAGTCTCCAGACTGCAGTTGAGCCGCTTTCATTCTCTTGTTTCCGGTGCCGCTTGTCGTGAAGTTATGAGGCGTGCAGAATCCCGCTTCTGCATACTGAACATCCTGACCGAAGAAAGCAACGCCGTAAGCCGGACATTCAGTCTCGTTCTCTGTGTCAAAGCAGCTGGTCTCTCCCGTGCAGATCAAGCCGAGTGAAAGCGGATACTGTTCGCAGGAAGTGCCGTCCCACTTGTAGCCTTTGGTGCAAGAGAATGTGCATTCGTCTTTTGTCGTGCCGTACTGTGCGTTCTTCGCTGCAGGAATCCAGTTTGCGCCGTCATAAGTCTGAGCAAATGTCCCTTCGCCGTCATTCCACTGTGCGTTTGCAGGAAGAGTGCCGCATGAAGCTGTCGATCTTGTGCAGTTTCCTGCCGTGATATAGCCCGAGCAGTCGTCGTTCTTGCACGGTGCCGTGCCTTTTGAATTGCCAAATCCTGCTATTTCGGAGCAGTCTTTTGCACCGCCGTCGCAGCCTTCTGACGGAGCATCGATGATTCCGTCGCCGCAGTACGCTGCTTTGCCGCATTCCTGCTTGTCGAACGTGCATGTATCCGGGTTGCAGGTCGCAGTTTTCTCAGGATAGGTCGAAGCAGGATAGATCGTGCCGCAGGAAACTGGAGCCGTAAGTGAAGGTTCGCATTCTTCAGCTGAATCGACTATGCCGTTTCCGCATGCATTCTTTGCGACGACTTTGATTTCCTTCGTGTTGTTGCCTTCGTAAAGCGTTATTGCTTCAAGGTATCTGTATAAATCCTCGCCTACTGCAAGAAGAGTGTATCTCCCTGAATTTATTTCGATATTTACTTTGTCGTAAGTATTCGATGCATTGTTGAATTTAGCAGTTTCGTTTGCTACAAGGTCTATGTCGTCGTTATAGATCTGGATGTAGACTTTCGACGGATGTTTTGCCGTGTCGATTTTTACATTCAGTTCGAGACTTGCATCAGCCGTGCTCGTAAGCTCTTCGTCAAGTCTGATTTCAACGCTGAAAGCAGCGCCTGCCGGAACGTTTACGCTGGTACTCTTCGCATAATATCCGTCTGCAAAAGCATCAACTGTGTATGCAGCCGGAGTAAGGTTTTCTATGCTGACTACGCCGTTTACAGGATAGTAGACTTTGTTGCCGGGATTCAGGATTATGGCCGGATTTGCCTCTTCCGGAATTGCGTGACCTGTTGAATCGTTGACAAAAATCTGGATATCTGCAGGAACTTCTTTCGAATTGACGCCGTCGCTGTCGTCATTGACAAAGAAGTCGTAGGTTTTCTGGGTCGAATAGGTTTTGTTCGAAATCTTGGAAGTTGCGACTATCGTCATTTTTCCTGTGATATTGCCGAGCTCGTTGACATTCTCGCTGCCGAGCAGTGTTTCGAGAGAAGTGGTGCCTGAAAGGTTTCCGGGAGTGAGAACTATCGACTTTTCCTTGAGATCGCCTGTCTGTTTGTAGTAAGTTCTCGTATTTTCCTGAACTTTCTCAAACTCTTTTCCTTCGATATTTATGAGGACTTTTTCTACATTTGTGCTTTCCGCTGCGACTTTGAGCGAGATTTTGTCTGTAAGTGCACTCAGTTTCGTGAGGTAAGGTCTTGCAGCCATCTCGTTTCCGTCAAGGACTGAAACGGTGTGCGCCGATGCGTCAAACGAATCAACT
>CACYHH010000013.1 GCA_902774115.1 uncultured Spirochaetales bacterium | reverse complement strand
AACAGGTCTGGTCTTCACAGAGGTCTTCTCCCCAGCCTGCGAAAATGGACAAGAAAGAAAAAAACACCACCAAAAATGATAAAAATTTCTGCATGACGACCCTCCGAATAGAGTTAGTAAAAAACATTGAATTTTATTAAAAAAACGTCGGCAAACAAGAAAAAAATACAAATTTGAAGTCGACCCACAATAAAAACCGTCTCGAAGCATTCGCACATCAGGTGAAACAGAAAAGTAAGGGAAAATTTCAGGGGATTGCATAAAATCGCCAAAAAAATTTACGGGGATTAAATAAAATCACAAAAAAAATTTGCGGGGATTAAGAATTTTGACTATTATTACCTTGTATTTTCGAGGATTTTAAAAAAATCGACCCGACTGGCAAAATCGGGCAGCTTTTTACGGATATTCCATCCCAGCTCAGCCGTTCAGCCGGACGTTTTGTCGCATTCAACAGCATCGGCGGAGTCACGGAAGACAAAAAAATCGAACTCATGCAGGCACTTTCTGAAAGCAAAACCACCCTTTTCTGTTATCACTGCACCGATCCGAATGTCGGAATGTCACTCACAAAAGATTTTAACCGCTACAAAATTTTCCTCGCCGATACCGGGCTTTTCGTAACTCTCTGCTTCTGGGACAAAGCCTACACCGAAAACGTGATTTATGACAAACTACTGAGCGACAAACTTGACGCGAATTTAGGCTACATTTACGAAAACATGGTGGCACAGATGCTTGCGGCAGCAGGCAACAAGCTTTTTTACTACACTTTCCCGAAGGACGAGAAGCACAACTACGAGATTGATTTTCTCCTTTCGCGAGCCAATAAACTCTGCCCGATAGAGGTCAAATCGTCAGGTTATAAAACCCACAAATCGCTTGACGAGTTCTGCAAAAAGTTCTCATCACGAATCGGAGAAAGATACCTGATTTACGCAAAAGATTTGGTCAAAGACGGCGAAACCACCTGTTTGCCGGTTTACATGACGATGTTTTTGTAAATTTTTATTCCGGCAAGAAACAGTCATCTAAAAAACTTGCTGTTATCTCAGCAAACAATATACTTCGCCGGTTGAAATGTGACGGAGGTCTCATGAAAAACTTAAAAATCTGCACGGCGATCAGAAACAAGACCATCGAAGACGAAATTATAAAGATCATTCAGGATTCAGGATGGACACATTCAAACGTCATTATGGACGATGTCGTGAACGAACACAGGGCGGAGAATCAGGTCTTTATCATCGAAGACAACTATTCGCAGATTCTGAATCTGGTTGAATTTCACAATTCATGCTATCTCAACTTCATTCCGACAGTTGTTCTTTCGGCAGCTGATTCAAAGTGCAAAGAGTGGGTCAAAGGGGTAAAATTCCCTGAAAAATATTTTCACTGCGGTCTGATGAACTTCAGGATGATAGCTACGCAGACGATAGAGACGATGTCGGCTTTGTCTGAAGCGCACAGAAATCTCGTTGTAAAGAAATACAGGGAAGCGGCGACTTCCATATTCAAGAAATCGGCTCTCGATTTCAGATCGTTCCTTAACGAAGTGCTTATAATGAGTCTCGACATACTCTACGCCGAAAGAGGTTCCATCATGCTTCTCAACGAAAAAGGAAATCTCGTTATCGAAGCAGCAACGAAAAAAGAGATTGTCGGCATAGAGATTCCGCCGTCAAACGACAATGTCGCATGGACAGTCGTCAACACGATGAAACCTATCTTTGTTGAAAACATCGACCATGATCCGAGGTTCAAAAGATCCTCTTCGGGATACAACAAAGATCATTTCCTGTCGATCCCGATATTCCTCAATAAAAAAATCGCAGGCGTTTTCAACCTTTCGGACAAGATGGTCTCTCTTCTTTTCGACAAAAACGACTACGACAAGGCGAACGAACTTCTGAGCGTCCTTGAACCATATCTCTACATAAACAAACTGGCAAACTATATAAGAACGCTGAGAAATCAATAAGAGGCAATGTCCGAAAAACCGTTGCTTTTAAAGATAATATCGATTGTCATATACCTCACAGCTTTTATATCTGTCTGCCTTTTCGTAAACACGCAGATGAATAAATACGACTATTTCATCTATCTTTACGGCACATCCACGGCTCCTGGATCGAAGGCTTTGGTCAAAGTTCTGTCGCGCGACGGCGAACTCGTTTCGAATCCTGCAGTATTCGTCAACGGCGTTAAACAGCCTTCTTCCCTCATTGATCTGCGCCCTGACATGAAGGAGATAAAAGTGGTTTTCGGCACAACCGAAGCTGTGTTTCCGCTCAAATACAAAGATGTCGCCGACTACAGTTTCAAGCCGCAGAAAAAGCTGAGACCGACGAAACAGGAAGCGGAAAAGGCGAAAATCGTGAATGTCGGAAACAGAAAAATATTCCTTCTTCCCGAAAATTTCAGGGCAGTGCCGGAATTTGAAACCACAGTCGGTTTATACTGCACGGAAAACGACAAACCGTGTACGGAGACTTCGATATTTCTCGACGGTTCGCAGCACGAACTTAACGGCGGATTTATGAAATTCACAACCGTTTTCGGAAAAGATCAGGGAGTCAACGTCTCGTTTGAAAACGGAGATTCAGCCTATATTCCGATCCCGTATCCCGGAAAAATGTTCAAATTCTACAAAACGAAGGATTCCCTCACCCTCGCCTCTCTCAGCGATATCAGGAACGTTCACATCGACTGTTTCAATGATGGAAAATGGGTCGGAACAGACATTGTTTCGGTAAGCTACGAAGGGCTGGTTCTGCCGAAAGTATATACTCAGTGCGACACTGTTCAGGCAAGTCTGAACTCTGCATATCCCGGAACGATGTTCGCAGTTCTGACGAATGTAAAAACACCCGTCGGAAAGGTTGACGATCCTTACTATTCCGCTTTGTCAAAGGCGTTTCAGCACTTTTCACCATCGGCACAGAGATATTTCACCGCTTCTTACAATTCATCTTTTTACCAGCCTCTTTCGACGATATTTTCAGGCGAAAAACTTGAGAAAGAGTTCAACGCGGCGCGTGACAAGGAGCTTTCGGCATACCGCATAATGCTTATAATCTCGTCGATTCTCGGTTTCGCTCTCTTTGCCTATATCATGTTCAAAAACATCAAAGTGGTCGAAGACGAAGACGGCGAAGTGATCTCGAACTCTCTTGCAAAACAGCGTGCGATCGCAATCTGCGCGCTTGCGTTTTTTGCCCTTTTCATACTCGGTTTATTATATTTTCTTAACAATTTAGCGTAACGGATCATGGGAATAATCAGGCAGCTTTCCGAAACTATAATCAATAAAATCGCGGCAGGCGAAGTAGTCGAGAGACCTGCTTCGATAGTCAAGGAACTCATCGAAAACAGCATTGATGCCGGAGCAAAGAACATTGAAGTCGAAATCGAGGGCGGCGGGAAAAAACACATTTTAGTGCGCGACGACGGCTGCGGAATGAGCGAAGACGACCTTTTCATGGCGCTGGAAAGCCACGCAACAAGCAAACTCTCAAAGATCGAAGACCTTGAAGATATCGCCACGATGGGATTCAGGGGCGAAGCTGTCCCTTCGATCGCCGCAGTCACGAAATTTTCGATTTCAAGCGCACAGAACCATGGCAACGGCTTCAAAATCGAGACGAAAAACAATTCCATCGTCAGAAATCTGCCGGTTTCGATGCCGAAAGGGACTGAAATCGTTGCGGACGACATATTTTTCAACGTTTCGGCACGCAGAAAATTTCTGAAGGAAGATAAGACCGAATACGGCAAAATCCGTGAAATAGTTACGAATTTCGCAGTCGCATACTATCAGACGGCGTTTTCGTTCAAAAGCGATTCCCGGATAATTTTCAGCTACGCCGAGGCAAATTCCCGGCTTGAAAGAATATCTTCTGTCTGGAAAATATCGAAAGAACTTATCGGTTCGGCAGAAGCATCTTATCAGAACACTGTTTCAGTCCACGCTTTCATTCCGAGTCCGTTTGAATCGGTTCCGAATCATTCTGTGATAACGGTAAACGGCAGAATAGTTTCTGACCGCGCGATAAATTCAGCAGTTTTCAGCACTTTCAGAGAAGCTGTAGGTGGCGAATTCAAGTCGCCGGTAATGCTTTTTATAAAAACCGACCCGCACTTTGTCGATGTCAACGTCCATCCGGCAAAATTGGAAGTACGCTTTCTCAACACACCGCTTGTCGCATCGCTGATACGCGAGGCTATGCTCAAAGCACTGCAATCCATAAGAGAGTGCAGGAAAAATGAAAACAAGTCTGCGAGTCTGCCGCTGCAGAACCCTTTACCGAAGCAGGTTTCGCAAAATTTTGAAAATTCAGAAAAAAGAGAAAATGCCGCAAAGCCTTCATTTAACGCGCTTCAAGAGAAAAATGACGGTTTTATTCACGGCAAAATTTCAGACAAACCCGCTTCCGATGCAGCTTTCAGAGCTCATGTCTACGAACCTCTTCCGAAAAATTACATAAATCCTTTCAAACTCAGAGAGAACGAACCGCTCTACACACCGGCAAAACATGAAAACGAAATCACGGAACCGGCTTACGTTCCCGAACCGGAACACGGCAACCTTTTCGGGATGAAAATCCGCGATTACAAAAAAATCGGAGTCGTTTTCGGAGTTTATCTCGTTATAGAAATGCAGGACAGGATCGTTTTTCTGGATCAGCACGCAGCTCACGAAAGAATAACATACACCGCGCTGCAAAAGGCGGTATCTATGAATAACGGGCTTTCGCAGGAACTCATTTCGCCTCTTCTGATAAGGCTTTCTCCGACTGAAGCGGCAACACTTGAAGAAAACAGCGGAAAATTCAAAAAATCGGGATTCATCATCGATATGTTCGACGAAAATTCGGCAACTTTGAGGGCAATTCCCGCTTTAGGCCTGGAAACGAACTGGGAAAAAGTCATAAAAGAAATGCTCGGAGAACTCGCTTCCTACAGCGATTCATTCGAACTGGAGAAATTCTTCCTTTCGCATTTGGCGCAGAAAGCGTGCAAAGCCTCGGTGAGACGCAACGATGTACTTGCCGATGAAGAGATCGACGTTCTGATAGACGCCGTCAACAAAAGCGATTTCCTTTCGTGTCCGCACGGCCGGCCGTTTTTCTTCGTGATGACAAAAAACGAATTCGAGAAAAAAGTGCAGAGACGATGACACTTGTATTTATCTTGGGTCCCACCGCATCGGGAAAGACTTCCCTTTCAGTCGAACTTGCCAAAAAACTGAACGGAGAAATCGTCGGCGCAGATTCAGTGCAGATTTACAAGGATCTGGTGATAGGTTCCGCAGCTCCGACAAAAGAGGAAATGGCCGGAATCCCGCATCACCTCATCGGAACAAGGGATCTCAAAGATGAAATCAGTGCAGGGATCTACATTTCTTCGGCTCTTCCGATAATCGAAAAAATTGAAAAATCGGGAAAAACTCCGATTGTTGTCGGCGGCACCAATTTTTACGTTGATGCACTTATCAACGGACTTTCGCCCGTTCCTGCGGCGGATGAAGAAACGATGCGCCTCTGGGAAGAAAAATTCAGCCGGTTTTCGACCGAAGAACTTTTTGCCGAGCTTCAGAAAACCGATCCCGAATGGGCTGAAAACATATCTTCGCCGAATGACAGACAGCGGATAAAACGAGGGCTTTTCGTTGCAAAAACAACCGGAAAAACTCTTTCCGAATGGAACAGAACGGGGCGCATCAATGCTTATAAAGGCAATTTTCTCGCTATCGGGATCGAAATGGAGCGCGAAAAACTTTACGAAAGAATAAATCTCCGCACAAAAATCATGCTTGAATCGGGACTTGCCGAAGAGGTCCGCGCAATCAATGAAAAAGGTTTCTCTTCCTCAAACTGCAAGGCACTGACGTCTATCGGCTACATCGAGACGGAGCGCTATCTCAAAGGCGAAATCGGATCAACAGAAGAACTTCAGGAACTTATTGCGCAAAATACAAGGCATCTGGCTAAAAGACAGCTGACATGGCTTAGAAACCGTGACTATGTCGCGTGGAAAAATCCTGAAGAAATCCTGGAATTAACTATTAGTTGAATCTCTTGTCGAGTTCGTAGAATACCGAGAGGTAGAGAGCGTTTGAAACCTGCCAGTCGCGAACGACAGCGAAGTCTCTCTTAACATTGAGTTCATAGTTGAAAGCAACGTATTTGTAAACGTTGAAATCAAGTCTGAAACGGGTTTCGAACTGAAGAGCGTCTCCCCATTTGAATTCGTCTTCCGGATTTTCTTTGTAGTTCTCTTTAGTGTCATCCGGCATATAGAAAGGCATAACGATTTTTGCCGTAAGATCGTAAGCAACTACTCTGTTTTTAAGGAAACCGTTAAGTGTAAGACCTGCTTCACCTCCGATTTCGTAAACGTTGTTGAGTCCTTTGAAATCAAGTTCTGCAGTATCATCTTCGTCAGCAAGAACAAGCGTGTCACCTACAAAAACTTCTCTGCCTGCGAGACCGGCATAGATTTCAAGGTTAGCTTCTTCCTGTTCAACCGGACGAACGAAAATACCGGTTCCTTCGGTGAGGTAGAGAGGTTTGCCGGGTTTAGCCGTTTTGAACATTCTCTTACCTTTCGCATTTCTTGATTCGTCGCCTTTTACAATGTAATCGGTGTCTTCATTCTGGTAGTCATAGCCAGGAAGGAAGTGAGTTTCAAGACCGGCTTTCAAGTAGTAACCGGCAATCTTGTGGAACATAAGGTTGTAACGGAAATCAACCTTGAAAAGGTCGTTTGCAATTACCCAGCCGTCAAATGCGGGAGTGTAGCTTACGCCTTCTTTCCAGTTGAGGTCGGTAAGAACTTCGTGCATACCTTCTTTGTACTTGTAATTGAAGACAATGTTAGCATCCGTCTGGAAGTAGTGACCGTCAGCCTTTCCGGCAACGTGAAGGTTGTTCATGTAGCTTGCCGAAAGCTGAGGCTTGAAGTAGATGAAGTGGTGCGGGTCAGCAGCCGGAGCTTCTTCTGCCGGAGCATCGCATTTCGGGCAGTTGCAGTTGTCAGCCGGAGCTTCAGCGGTTGCGTCAGCAGCGGGAGCTTCTTCTTTTGCAGGTTCTTCTGCCGGAGCAGCCTGTTCAGCCGGAGCTTCTTCTTTCGCAGGTTCTTCTGCGGGTGCAGCCTGTTCAGCAGCCGGAGCTTCTTCTGCCGGGGCAGCTTGTTCAGCGGCAGGCTGGTTTTCGTCAGCAGCAGGTGCTTCTGCCGGAGCTTCCTGAGCTGTCAAAGAAACAAAAATAAAAATAAACGAAAGCACAAACATAAAGCGTTTCATCTTCTCCTCCTATAAAGAAAACAAAAAAATAACGGGCGGGATTATAGACAAAAAAAATATTTTTGCAAATTTTTTACTCAATTTTCCGTTAGGTTTGTAGAATTTTTATGAAGTTATGCTTAATTTTGCATAATTAAGCCGACAGATGCTATATCAAACCGCATCCGATCAAAACAAGAGTAAATACAAGCGAAAGAATTGTTGCCAAAAACATTCTACCATCCATGGCTTGCCTCCCAAATAAAAAACAAACAAGCGGACGGATCACGCCGACCTCACTCTTATTTAGTTCCTTAAACAGACGATTTTTCTGACAAAAATTTAAAAAAAATGGGAAAAATCACTCAACAGGTTGATTTTACAAGCGATTTATTGTTTACACCGCTCCGCTCATGATCCATGTTCCTTTTTTGAGCCATTTTTCGGCGGCTGCGCGTATCATATCAGGTGTGATCGCATTGATTATTTCAAGCTGCTTAAGGTAAGTTCCCGCTTTAAGACCGAGGACTTCTTCGATTACGATGTTGCTTGAGTGGAAACTGCTGCTCTGAACCGCCTTTGCAAACGATGTTGCCAGCGTGTTTTTGGTTTCGTTGAGACGTTCTTCGAGAAGTTTTCCGCTCCTTATGTCGTCGATCGCCTTTTCAAAGACCTGCTGCACTGCCTGAATCTTTTCCGGACTCGTTATCGCAATGAAATTAGCGGCTCCTCCGACAGGAGTATTGCTTACCGAAAACGAAAATGTGTAAACGAGACCGTTTTTCTCGCGAAGTTCGGTAAAAAGCGGTGATCTTTCGCCGTTCAGGTAACATTCAAGAAGACGCATCGTGTCGAAATCCTTGTCGTAGTGCGAAGGACCTCTGAAAATCTTTGAAATATATGCCTGATCCTTGCCTTTGACCGGAATTTTTATCGTTTTTCCGCTCAAAGGTCTGAGTTTTGCAGGCACAGTTTCAAGCGTGCTTTTACCCTCTTTGAAGCAGGAAAGAAGTTTTTCTGCCGTTTCCTTCTCTGCCGCACCGGAGAGAGCCATGACGAAGTCGTTTTTGTTGAGGAAAATATCTCTTACTTTTCTCACATCTGCGACTGTCATCTTTGAAACCGATTCGATAGTTCCGTCGGAAATGTATTCCCACGGAGTGCCGCCGAAAAGCTCTCTGTTTGCCGCGGCACGGATAAAATATTCGGGATATTCCTGCATCATCGAGAGGTTCGAAAGAACGCTCAGTCTCTCTTTTTCGAAATCTTCTTCTTTGATTTTGTTGTCGAAGAAGCGTTTTACGATATCGACCGCCTCGTCTGCGAAACTGTCGCGCGCCGTAAATTCAAGTCCTGCGTACGAATTGCTGTTGACCGGCTTTATTCTGATTCCGAATTTGTCGAGGTAGCTGTTTGTCTCATCGAAAGTCATTCCGTCTGCCGAAGCGAAAATCGACGACACCGCCAATTTGAACGAGCCGGGAAGTCCTTTGAGATTCATCTGTGCGCCGCCGCGTTTGAGTATGCAGCCGCTTACAAAAGGGCTTCCGTCGAGTTTTTTGACGAAGCATTTGAGTTTTCCGCTTTTGACAACTGCGTGATCTTTGTTTCTGTCAGCGCTTTCCGCAGCCGGAAATTCAAAGGAATTTATGTCGAAAGTGCACTTCGGCGACTTGGAAAAACCGATGAAAACCTTGTCAAAACCCAGGTATTCTCTTTTGAATCTGTTGAGATCGTCTGCCGTGAGGTGAACAAATTCGTAAAAATAATCGCGGTCGAGTTTTTCGGCGTCTTTGTAGAGAAGAAAACTTTTCTGCATTATTGCAGGAGTGTTTCCCAAGCCTTCAGAATTGAAAAATTCCTTGCTTAAAAGCACCTCTCGCGCCTTTGCGACCTGACTCTGAGTAAATTCAAGGGAATCCCACACTTTCGCCCACTTTTCGAGCCGCTTTTTCACATTTGCCGCCGGCATCGCGCAGAGCTGAACATAAGTCGAGCCGAAAACGCCGGTTTCCGTTCCTTCGGTGTAGGTGTCGAACGTGTTGTGTTCGTAAACAAGTTCGTTGTAGAGAACTCCGCTGTCCATGCTGTAAGTTATCGCGCTTATAAGATTCATCATCGCTTCGATCCTTCCCGTGTGAGGCGGCAGATCCCAGCCGGCAGCGAAGTAGCATTTGTTCTGCCCGTTTGTTATTTCAAAACGCCTTTTCCCTTTCCACGGAGTGAGTTTTCCTTTTTTCCAGTCGGGGCTGACATCAAGTTCCATCGAAGGAGTTTTGTCATAACCGCCTGCAATGACCAGGTAAGGCGAATTGAAAACGCGGTTCTTCCAGAAATCTGCAACTGCTTTTTTTGCAGCTTTACCGACAGTAAAGTTTTCACCTAAAATCTTCTGCCCGTAAGTGTGTTTCGTGTAGATATTGTGCATCAGCATTTCGTGCAGATTGTCAGCGGGATTGTCGTCGTACATCGCCATTTCTTCAAGAACGACTCTTCTTTCTTCGGTGAAATCGGCGTCATCGATCGTCATGAAAGAGGTGTTGAAAATTTTCTCCAAAAACGCGATGACTTCAGCCACATAGCGGCTTTGAACCATGATTTCGAAGGCAATGACATCGTGCGAAGTGTAGGCGTTGCTGCTTCCGCCCAAAGCCGAAACGAATTCAAAAATAGAAACACCGTCAACTTTGAGCTTGAACGCAAGATGCTCGCAGAAATGGGCAAAACCGAGCGTTTTATCGTCTTCGAGCGAGCTTCCACCCGGGAAACAGAGAGTGATTTCAGTGTATGAAAAATCCTTTTTATACTCAATTACAGGAATTTTTTGAAGCATAGTAAAATATCCTCCCATCAAAAAACCTGAGATAAATCTCCATATTTCGTCATTAAATCGAATTTTCAGAATAAGGATAACTGTCGCGATATACAGTTTCCGGAGCGATATCTATTTCGCCGTTATTCCAAGTGATGATTCCATGGAAAAGTGTAGGATTGTTGAAGATTTTCTCATCGGAAAGCGGTTCAAAAGCAGAACCTTGCAGCTTTGTGGTGTCAAAAAGTCGTTTTTCACCGGTTGAAAATGTCGCGATCAGCATTCCGCCTGGCAGAGTTTTGACATCCGTGATTTTAATATCTTCCTCAAAATTTCCGGCATAACAGATTCCGTTTACAACATACATTGAAACCTCTAATTCATCGGTGCGATTTTATCAAAATGTTCGCCTTTTACGGCAAGATTCCATGCCTTATAAGCCTCTTCCTCGTGAAATGCGAGCCAACCTGTCACAATTTTCAGCTGTTTCTGCGGCAGTGAACCAGCCAAAAGTTCTCCGTCAATCGCAACAACAGCCTCATATTCGCCGTAATATACATGAACATGCGGTTTGTTGTGCTGTCCGATGTCACAAAACTGCAAATATATTACGATTCCTCCGAAACGGCTTAATTCAGGCATCTTGATTCTCCTTAAAAAAACAAAAACGCTAAATTATACTGAAAAAGCACTTGAAAACAAGGCATATTTAAACCCGCATTTTTAAGATTATTCTTCAAAAGGACAAATTCCTGTCTCGGAACAGTAACATTGCATGTTTCTTAACATTAAAGATGTTGAATCTCTTGTTTGATACAAAAGCATTTGTGAATCAAACTCACCAAAACTATATGGAAATACTGTTGTTCCATCCGAATAACTTTTGTCATCATCCATTTTTTTCATGCAATATTTCTTATTGTTATCAAGACGGTAATAGCAGATAAGACCTCCGCCGATACTGTTAAGATCGGTGACTTCTTCAAAAAGGAGGATCTTTCCTTTAAATTGCAATGCCCAGAGCGAATATTTATGAAGTTCTGTTTCAGCAGTAAAATCAGTAATCAAATCTTTGTAGAAAAATTCATCTCCTTTTAATTCCAAATAGGCAAGTTTTGTAAAATTGGAATTATAGATGAACTGCTTTTCATTTTCTCTGTTTATCCTGATTCCTCTAACTTGTTCTTCAGCTCGGTTCACTTTTTTACAATCTGATAAAGATTTCGGGTACTTGCTCAAATCACAAATCCAACCGTTAACATTACCATCTACAAGTGCAAGAGTATTGCCAACGATATTGGGCTCCCATCCCAAACCATCCCCAAGCGATGTCCACTTCCATTCGCCGACTTTGGCATACATCATTCTTTCATTTCCGGCTTCGACAAGATTCACAAACGCCCATTTTTCATTGAGCGCAGGTTCATAAGAAATGCTTTTGACTTTTTTGTCGTAGACGATTTCGACTTTGCCGCTGTCGTCAATATAGGCCAAAAATATGCTTGAATTGTTCAAGTCAAGATTTCGTTTATCAGAAATCAAGGCAAGTCTTTTGCCTTTGTGATAAGCCTGTTCCTGTCCTCGTGCAGGAATGACAAAAGAATATTTCTGAGTCGCTATGTCATAAGTCACATATTTTGTTTTTACAGGCCAATCCTTTACTGAAAGAGTCGGGTTAGGCGCAAAATAAAAACCGATTTTTCCATCACTCATGTTCCAAGACTTGACAAAACCGTTAGTCCCGTCATTGTTCCAATTGACCTGATTGATTGCCCAATCACACTTGTGCATGGGAACAACTTCAGCAATGGTCGGATATTCTTCAGCAAGCCTTTCTTTCGTCCAAGGTTTCAGGTTTTCTAACACACACGGTGTTCCGCAGCAAGCGTATTCGGGATATTCGTGACAAAGTTTTTCATTCTGTTCATCCCAGAGATTGTGGACACACTGCGGATCTTTTTCGGTCGGTGTGTCACAACCGGGGCGGCAAAATGTGATCTTGCCGTTTGCATCGTAATAAGGGAATGGAGCTTCACTCAAAGGCGGCTGGCATTCATCGGAATCGGTGTCTGGGATTGTGTCGGAATCTGAATCCTGATCGGTATCTTGTTCCGACGTTTCATCAGAATCATCAATAAAATCAGAATCTTGTAAATCATTTTCTGTATCTTCGATGACCGTCAGGTCATCGGAATCCGTGTGGCTGTCAAAATCGGTATCAGGAATTATGTCCGAATCATCGGAAGAGTGCGATGAAGAGCAGGAAACGAGGAAAAACAATGCAATAAAAAGTACAATTATTGAATTTTTCTGCATTTTGCCCTACGCATTTCTCATCTCTTCCAGAAATTCTTTTTTGTCGTCAAACTGGAATATGGAAATTCCCTGCTGTCCTAAAAATTTTATAAAATCTTCTTCAGTCATTTCAGCGATTTCCGCGCAGTAACCGATTGAAACATGGTGATTTGTGTAATAATCAAGTGCTATCAGCTTCTTTGCATAGTCATTCACTTGAACAGCTGTCATGTGGGTGTCATACAAGACCGCTTCCGGTATTTGAACTTCTATCCGGCACATTTATTTTTAGAAATCCGTTACTTCGAATCCGGCAGGGATATTGGCTTTGAAATCCTTTTTGTCGAGAGCAGGATTGCGTTTGATGTCGCTGAAAGTGAACTGGGTCATGTTTTTCATCAGGTCGATGATGATGACGCTGTCGATCTCGTTGTTTATCGCGGTTATGAAAATGTATTTTACCTGCTGGTTCGGCGTTTTCGGGGTGAGTTTGAGCATTTTCGAGCCGTCTTTTATGACCATTCCGGTCTTTTTAGCCTTTTCGATCGTGCCGG
Source organism: uncultured Spirochaetales bacterium (assembly GCA_902774115.1). Classification (GTDB taxonomy): domain Bacteria; phylum UBP6; class UBA1177; order UBA1177; family UBA1177; genus UBA1177. The sequence goes on along the minus strand of CACYHH010000013.1, from coordinate 7,813 downwards.
TCGAATCGCCGATTGTGAACTTCTTGCTGACTTCGTCGAGACCTTTGAGGAAAGCGAGGTATTCAGCCGCTTCGTTCGACGATTTCTTGACCATGACATTTTTTTTCTCGAAGTTGATGATCGAGGTTTTTTCGGAATCGACGATGATCTGCTCAACCATTTTTCCGCCCATGAGAGCGTCCATTCTGATGTCCGACGGAGCTATAAACATCACAGTTCCGTTGTCGTGGCTCTTTTTTCCTGTTGCGTTCTGCGTCGTGACGCGGTCGAATTTTGCGGAAAAACTTTTGAGATTGTTATACTGACCCAAAATCGCTGCCGCGATGCTCTCGCCGTCATTTTTCGGCGCCTCGGCTGCAAAAAGTGATGAAACAGTAAAAAGCAAAACAAAGAAAATACTTATAAATTTCATGTCGTCCTCCTTATTTGTAGACTTTTTCAACTTCGTCCTTGAGCATATTATATTCAACAAATCTGCGCGTCAGAGCCGAAAAACCGAAGAACCTCATCGGAGCCGGACTTTCAATATCAGTCATTATGTCGGCGGAAGCGAATCCGACAAACGGGATTCCCTGTCCTACCGTGAAATAAAAAGAAGTTTCCGGCTCCGTTTCAAAACTGTCATCGGCGCGGCGGATAGCTACCGAAACATTGTCGTCTTCGAATGAAAACGAATCTTCGGAACCGCCGCTTCCAAGCTCTGATGCCGTGCCGACAAACTCTTTTCTGCCGAATGTTTCTCGCGTTACAGTATAAGAACCTGCCGTGAACGAACCTTCGTCATCCAAGCCTTCGTAAACGAATCTGTAGGTCATCGGCGAAGTGATTCCGCGCGCGACTTCGATTTTGTCGATAAAAGGTGCGCTGTCGTAGGTCGTAACGCTGTTTTTCGGAAATGACGAGTAACTTGAGGCAAGGAAAGGTCTCATTTCAAGTTCATAAGTAGAAGCCGCTTTTTCATCGAAAGGTTCAACAAGCCAGCTTTCAGCATTGAAATCGTAGGCTCTGACATATCCGTTTTTCATACCGATCCAGATTATATCGCCGCTTCCGGCTTCAACAGTTTCCCATGAAGAAGAAATCTCGGTGTTTTCATCGGAAAGCGCTTCCTTCTCTTCGTCACTCAGGTCTTTTTTGAAAACCTGAACTTTTTCAGAAAGCGCATCTCCTTCGAATTTTCTGTATTTGTAATCAGGACTGTAAGGAAAAACGTTTACAGCCGAAATGTCGAAACCTTCAGGCGTTTCAAGCGTGTGGAGAGAGTTGAAATCCTTGTCGAATATCTCAAGTTTGTTCTCTTTGAAGAACGCGAGTTTTCCGCCGTAAACACGTACCATCCGCCCTTCAACGTAATCGCCGAGAACCGCCGCTTCTTCGGGTTCCAGATCTTTGTCGACAGTGTAAACCGTCCCGGTAAACTCGTCGAAGAGGTACACTTTCCTGCCGATAACGGCAATTTCGGAAACCGGAAAATCGATCAGCACCTGTTCGCCGTTTCCTTCGGCATCAACGAAACCGATGTAGTAGGCTGCGAAATCGGAACCTGAGAAGAAAAATCCCTCGTTTTCGTAGCTTTTTACGATTTCGGGATAAAAATCGAGAAGAAAACTGCGGTCGAACTCTTTATCATGCTCGATTTCGTTGCCGAATTTTCTGAGAACGATCCTTCCTTTGTGGTCAGGCAGACGCCTCTCCTCTTTTTTCCTGTCCTTCCAGTGTTCGGAAGCGACCCGCCCTGTGGATGCTACGGCGACAACTGCCTCTCCGCCTGAAACTATCTTGTCGATCGAAACGCCGGTTCCGCCGATGTAAATCCCGCGCTTTTTATCACTTTTGTCCTTGAAACCTTTGTCGATTTTTTTCTCGCAGCCGCTGATTTTCTTTATCCTTGCACCGTATTTGGCCGTGTTGTCAACGACAAAAGCCATATAGGAAGTTCTTCCGCTTTTACACTTCATGCCGCTCACGGTCGTATATGCCGCCGGACTGTCGAAAACGTAGTTCTGACCGTTTGAACTGCACGATACGGCAATGAGAAAAACCGCAAAAACAATAAATAATCTGCATGCGTTTCTCATTCAAGGACTCCGATTTTCTTAATGACTTCTTCAGACATGAGATCTATCGAATAGAGATACGCCCTGTCGTTCTGGAAACACGAAACAAAAAGATAACCGGTTGTATTTCCAGTGCTTTTAGCATACACCTGATAAGGTTTGCAATCTTTTTTATCGTCTTTATACGAGATTTCGTCACGGACAGAGTTTCTTGCAGAATCGATGACGATCACCTTTTCATCGTTCGGGACCGTAACGAAAATCAAGTCGCCGATACGTTTTGAAGTTTTGCTATCGTCAGCTTCAGCCGCATCGCTGTCGTCGGTCGTTTCATCGTCGCTTTCTTCTTCGGTTTCATCGCTGTCGCCAGCCGCTCTGGTTTCGACCTGATTTTCGGAGACATCATTGTCGTCAATTTCATCGTCGTCTGTCTCGTCGTCATCACTTTCTTCCGCAGCATCACTGTCATCAACCGTCCCGTCCCCGCTTTCTTCAGATTCGGAACTGTAAGGCAGCACAGCCATTTCGCCGAGATTCCCGCTGACAGCAAGGGTTTTCACGATCTTGAGACTCTTGTCCTCGATCTTGAAAGTGACGATCTGCGGCGCGGTATCTTCATCGTAAGCGTATTCGTATGTGTCTTCGTTATAGGTATTCTGGAAAACAGCGTAGAAAAGCTCTCCGTCACCTGACTGCTTCAGCGAGCGGACATCAAAACCCTTCGTCGGCAGATCTATCGGAAGTTCAAGCACCGAAACAACGAAATTTTCAAGAGTCTCTCTCGCCTCGATAAGCGAAATGTTGCCGGAACTTCTGTGCGAAGCGAGGAAATAACCCGAATTTTTGTCGTAAAGTATCTCGGTGACACCGAATTTAAGTTTCGAAGTCTTTATCACCTTCCATTCTTCGAGGTCGATAACCGAAAGCTCGCCGTTCAGAAGGTGCGTGACCATGAGTTTCGACTCGTCTTCGTTGAGAGTTAGTGCATAAGGTTCTTTCTTGGTTTTCAGAATATCGGGATAGTCTCCTTTCGTACCTTCGTCGTACTGGAGCCTGTAACTTCCGGATTTTCCCGCAATTTTCGCTCTGACGACGCCGTGTTTGTCGCGGGTCGTGACGAAAACGTTCTTTTCATCGGACGCAACGACCATTTTTCCGGCAATCGAAGGAACAAGGAGCGAATTTTTGTAGACGAGGTCGCCTTCGTCGTCTATCTCCATGAGAACCAGCTCGCCGAAATCGTATCTGCGGTTCATGTTGCTGCTGAGGTAGAGAAAACTCTTTCCGTCATCGAAAAAGTAAAAATCGGTGATACGGTTTACGACTCCGTCGGGCGGATAAATGAGTTTAGTGTCCGAATCACAGGACATGAACGCCGCGGCAAAAGCCGTAAGAAGCAGGAAACGAAAAATTTTCGACATAAAAATCTCCTATTTGTAGACGCCGCGCAACTCTTCGGGATGAAGGGAAGCGACTTTTTTTCCGAGGTTATCCATAAACGCCTGCTTGAGCCCCTGAGCATCTCCGATTTCTTCAAGGATATCAGACACATATTCCGCCTTTCCGACGTTTATCCTTATATCTGTCGGATGAAGTTTGCCCTGGGATATCGGGAGCACTTTTTCACCGCCTAAAATCGAAACCGGCTGAACGAGAACGTTTTCGCCCGTGTCAAGCATTCTGTAAACTCCGGCAAGGAAGTGATCCATGCTTCCGTCGCGGCTCCTTTTGCCTTCCGGGAAAACGAGGAACATTTTGACTTTCGCCCTGATGTCTTCGGCAACTTTTGCGGCTGCTCTGGCGATAACGCGGATCGGATATGCGACAGGCACCGACGCTACAGTCTGAGACTGGGCGATAAGGAGCGAATTGAAGTGCATGCTTGCGAATTTTCTGACAGGATGGGAAAAAACTTTCGGACCGGCGATTACTGCAAGTTTTCCGGCAAAACCGGCTTTTTCGAAATTTTCATCAAAAGCCGCGGCAAAAATATTGGCATCGGAATAACTGACGTGGTTCGCGACGAAAACGAGCCTGTCAGCCTTCCCTTCCGCCAGCAGATTCAGTGCACTGTCAAGATTACAGGCACCTTTGACATCGAACTTGAGCATTATGCCGAGCACTAATTTCATAATGCTGCGGACAAATTCGGAACCTTCCGAATATCCCCAGTCCTCTCCTGCAACTTCATATTTTTTAAGGAACTCCGAAACCGCACTGTCCGGCTGATTGTCAACAAAATTCCGGACTACAGGTATCAGGTCATCGGGAAGCGCCTCTTCCCAACCTTCAAGGAGTTTATAAAGCAACTCTTTTTCTTCTGACATAAGATTCTCCATGTCAATAAATCAAAACCGCGATTTTTATATTAAGCACGTTTAAAAATCAAGTAATGTCGCCTTTATCATCGGGATTGCGCCGGTTTTTCGCCGGAGCGCACAATTTTTGCCAAAAAACAGGATTTTTTTTTCGAGATAACTATAATTTGCCGTTTTCGGTATTTAACAATCTTTTTTGGAGGGAAAAATGGACAAGAAAATCCAGGCAGTTCTTGATTTGTTTGAAGAAATCAACAAGGTTCCGCGTCAGAGCAAACACGAGGAAAAAATCAGCGCATGGCTCGTAGAATGGGCTGAAAAACACGGCCTCAAAGCTGAAAGAGACGAGTCTATGAACGTTCTCATCAAGGCTCCGGCAACTCCCGGCTACGAAGACAAACCGACGGTCGTCATTCAGGGTCACATGGACATGGTCTGCGAGAAAATCGCCGGCAGCAGCCACGATTTCAGCAAAGATCCGATCAAATGCATCGTTGACGGCGAATGGCTGAAGGCTGACGGCACGACACTCGGCGCTGACGACGGCATCGCTCTTGCAATGGGAATGCTTCTTGCAACGGATAAGGATGTCGTTCATCCGCCGCTCGAACTCCTCTTCACGATCGACGAGGAAACAGGTCTTACCGGCGCGAACACACTTAAACCGGGCTGGCTCAGTGGAAAAATTCTCCTCAACATCGACACCGAAGACGAAGGCGTTTTCACGATCGGCTGTGCAGGCGGAAGAGACACTAAAATCGAACTGGAATGCTCTTCAATGGCTGTTCCGGCAGACGACAAAGTCTATGAGATCAGAGTATGGGGGCTTTCCGGCGGCCACAGCGGCGTTGACATCAACCTTCCGAGAGGAAACTCCAACATCATAGTCGCAAGACTTCTTGACGAAGCGGCAAGAAACGCAGCGACAAAACTTATCCACATCGAAGGCGGCAGCGCACACAACGCGATCCCGCGTGAAACCAAGGCCATCATCTCGACAGACAAAGATGTTGCGGCTGTTCTTGGAACTCTCCGCGAAAAAATAATCGGCGAAATCGGCTATGCGGAACCCGGAATGAAAATCGATATCACACCGGCTGCAAACATTTACCGCAACGAAATCAATCCTGAAGACACGAAAAAGCTCACCGGCATAATGATGGCTATGCCTCACGGCGTCGCAGCTATGAGCAAGGATATCGAAGGTCTTCCCGAAACTTCCAACAACTTCGCTACAATCAAAATGAGCGAAGCAAGAGGACTGATCTCGGATAAAAAACTGGTTTCGATACTTTCAAGCCAGAGAAGCTCGGTTGAAAGCAAGCTCGACTGGATTTCGAGAAAAATCGAGGCGATTGCAGTAGCAGCCGGTGCAAAGACGGCGACAAGCGACGGTTATCCGAGCTGGGAACCGAATCTTGAGAGCGAACTCAACAAAAAATGCGTCGAAATCTACACAAAACTTTTCGGCAAAGCTCCGAAAGTCGAGATCATCCACGCAGGACTTGAATGCGGAATCATCGGCTCGAAGAACGAAGGAATGGACATGGTTTCGTTCGGTCCGACAATCAAAAACCCGCACACTCCGGACGAAAGACTTGAAATCGCGACTGTCGGCAAAGTATGGACTTTCTGCGTCGAGCTGCTGAAAGAACTCAGCAAATAGTCAGCTGATTTGCTTCACCCCGGAACAAGGCTCCACTGAAATGGTCGCCCCTGATGTAGGGGAGATGTCGCAGACAGAGGGGTCGGGAGCTACCGGTTGCTGAGCTTGTCGAAGCAGCGGCTGAGGGGTTTTAGTGAGGTTTTTAGGAGGTTTTCATGGATAAGATTCTTATTTTGGATTTCGGTTCACAGTATAACCAGCTCATCGCGAGAAGAATCAGGGAGATGAATGTTTACTGCGAGCTCAAACCGTTCGATGTTTCACTCGATTTCATTAAGGAATTTGCACCTGTCGGAATAATTTTCTCAGGCGGTCCTTCGTCTGTCAACGATGAAGGTGCTCCCGATGTCGATCCGAAAATTTTTGAACTCGGAATTCCGATTCTCGGCATCTGCTACGGAATGCAGCTCACATCTTCGCGTCTCGGCGGAAAACTCAGCAGCGGAAAAAGCCGCGAATACGGCAGGGCTTACATCGAAAACCTCGCTCCGGATTCGCCTTTTTTCAAGGGGATCTCGCTTAAAACACAGGTCTGGATGAGCCACAGCGACTATGTTTCGGAGATTCCGCAGGGATTTTATCCGATTGCAAAAACCGACACGATCCCTTTCGCAGCGATAGGAAACGACGAGAAAAAAATCTACGCAGTGCAGTTCCATCCTGAGGTAAACCACTCTCTCGAAGGAAGAAAGATGCTTTCCAACTTCCTCTTTGAAGTGTGCGGCGCGAAAGCCGAGTGGAAAATGGATAACTACATAAAAATCGCGACTGAAAACCTCAAAAACACGATCCAGGACAAAAAAGTCGTCCTCGGTCTTTCGGGCGGAGTCGATTCATCCGTCACGGCGGCGCTTCTGGCACGAGCAATCGGCAAAAACCTCACCGCGATATTCGTTGACAACGGTTTACTCCGCAAAAACGAGCGTGAAGAGGTCGAAGCGAACTTCAAGGATATGCTCAACCTCATCGTTGTTGACGCACGTGACGAATTTTTGACCAAACTCGCAGGCGTCACCGAGCCCGAAAAGAAAAGAAAGATCATCGGAAACACTTTCATCGAAGTTTTCGAGCGCGAAGCAAACAAGATAAAAGACGCGGATTTCCTGGCGCAGGGAACGATTTATCCCGACGTAATCGAAAGTTCCGTCAACAAAAAAGGTGCTTCGACCACGATAAAAAGCCACCACAATGTCGGCGGACTTCCCGAAAACATGAAACTGAAACTCGTTGAACCGCTTAGAGACCTCTTTAAAGACGAAGTGCGCGAACTCGGGCTCAAACTCGGACTTCCCGAAAAGCTCATCAAGCGCCATCCCTTCCCCGGACCGGGCCTTGCAGTCAGAATTTTGGGCGAAGTCACGGGTGAAAAGTGCGACATACTCAAGGAAGCCGACCACATTTTCATCGAGGAAATCAGAAACGCCGGACTTTACGACGAGATTTCGCAGGCTTTCGTCGTGCTGCTTCCAGTCAAAACCGTAGGAGTCATGGGCGACTGCCGCACTTACGAATACGTCGTTGCACTGCGCGCTGTCAAGACGGACGACTTCATGACAGCCGACTGGTTCGAGTTCGATCCGAAATTCCTCAAAAAAGTCAGTTCGCGTATCATCAACGAAGTCAAAAGAATAAACCGCGTCGTCATGGATATCAGCTCCAAACCGCCGGCAACTATCGAGTGGGAATAACTGACAAAACCCGCAAAGCCTTGAAAACACTGGGTTTTTGAAGCGGAAACGGGGCATTTGATAGCAAATTGATAGCAGATACCA
>CACYHH010000012.1 GCA_902774115.1 uncultured Spirochaetales bacterium | reverse complement strand
ATAGTTCCGATCGCAATGGACGAAGGTCTCCGTTTCGCAATCAGAGAAGGCGGAAGAACGGTAGGTGCCGGTGTCGTTTCCAAGATAATTGAATAGTTTTTAATGAGGTGTTGAAGTGAGCGACAAGATCAGAATCAAATTAAAGGCATTTGATCACAAGATACTTGATCAATCCGTCGGAGAAATCATAGAGACCGTATCGCGCAGCGGTGCGAGAATAGCTGGTCCTATACCGCTTCCGACAAAGATCCACAAATACTGTGTTCTCCGTTCTCCGCACGTTGACAAAAAATCGCGTGAGCAGTTCGAAATGAGAATCCACAGAAGGATACTCGACATACTCAATCCTACAAACCAGACGATGGACGAGCTCATGAAGACCGATCTGTCAGCCGGTGTAGAAATTGAGATTAAAACTTATTAAGGGTGTTTTTTAAACTTTGTCATAAAGCAGAGAGGGTAACTATGGCTGCTGGACTCATAGGAAGAAAATTAGGCATGACCCAGATCTTCAAGGAAGACGGTGTGGTTGTTCCCGTAACCGTAATTGAAGCTGGTCCGTGCTTCGTAATTCAAAAGAAAGAGACCGAAAAAGACGGTTATACCGCTATTCAGGTCGGTTTTGAAAAGAAAGAAAAGAACGTTAAGAGACCTGCTGCCGGTCACTTCAAAAAGGCTGGCTGCGGCGTTTTCGGAAAACTCAAAGAATTCAGAGTTACAGATGCTGAACTCGGAAACTACGAACTTGGCTCGGAACTCAATGTTACGATGTTCAAAGCAGGTGAAAAAGTTAGAGTTACCGGTTTCACGAAAGGTAGAGGATTCGCCGGCGTCGTTAAAAGATGGAGCTTCGGCGGCGGAAGAACGACTCACGGATCAAAATTCCACAGAAAGACAGGATCTGTCGGTCAGAACGTAAATCCTGGAAAAATCTGGAAAGGCAAACACATGCCGGGTCGTTACGGTAATGAACAGGTCACCGTTAAGAATCTCGAAGTTGTAAGAGTTATTCCGGCTGACAATACAATCGTTGTCAAAGGAGCTGTTCCCGGCTCTATCGGCAGCATTGTTTACATTAAGAAGTAGGGAGGCGGAGATGCCTAAAGTTGATTTATTCGATAAGACAAAAACAAAAATCGGTGAAGTTGAGCTCAGCGACAGAGTTTTCAACGCAGAATCCACCGGCAAAGAGAATGTTCTCGTTTCCGAAGTCGTAAAAATGCAGCTTGCAGCTGTCCGTCAGGGCACACACGCTACAAAAACTTATGCTACGATTTCCGGCGGAAACTCGAAACCGTGGAAACAGAAAGGAACGGGCAGAGCAAGAAGAGGAACGATGAGATCATCCACCCTCAGAGGCGGTGCTCCCGCTTTCGGACCGCAGCCGAGAAGCTACGGCTACAATGTTCCGCTCAGAAAGAGAACGGCAGCTGTTGCAGCGGTTCTTTCCGACAGACTTCGTTCGGGCAATCTTTTCGTAATCAAAAATTTCGATTTCGACAAGATCAAAACGAAAGACGCTGTCGCCCTTCTTAAGGGAACATGGAATTTCTCGGAAGCTGTCATCATCGCAGGCGACAACGAGGAAAATTTCTACTTCAGCATGAGAAATCTTCCCGAGTTCTCTTTCCTGCCGCAGGATGTCATCAATCTTTACGACCTTATCGCGTATAAGAATGTCGTTTTCACCGAAGATTCTGTAAAATATGTTGACGAACTTCTTCAGAACAGACTTAACCCGAGAAGAAAAAGAGTCAGCGAAACAACCGACGGAGAGTAAACGATGAAAAAGGAAAAATATTTTGACATTATCAAACGCCCGCTTCTGACCGAGAAATCTTCCGCTCTTACCAGCGGCGACCCGAAGGAAGGCTATGCTTTCGAAGTTAAATTCGACTCGACGAAAGAAGAGATCAAAGAGGCAGTAGAAGCTCTTTTCGGCGTAAAGGTTGTCAGTGTCAACACTGTCATCACCGCGGGTAAAGTTAAGAGAGTCGGACGCAACATCGGCAGAAGATCGACTTGGAAAAAGGCTTACATCAGACTTAAAGACGGAGATAAAATCAATCTCGTCGAAGGTGTTTAATAACAATTTTTAAGGTTTCGGAGTAAATTATGGGTATCAAAATTTTCAAACCGACTTCAAACGGTCGCAGAAACATGACCGGAAGCGATTTCGCTGAAATCACGAAGTCGAAACCCGAGAAATCTCTGATCGAACCGATCAGAAAATCCGGCGGCCGCAACAATACGGGCAGGATCACATCCCGTTTCAGAGGCGGCGGTAACAAAAACATGTACCGTGTCATTGATTTCAAAAGAAACAAATTCGATGTTCCGGGAAGAGTTGCAGCGATCGAATACGATCCGAACAGAAATGCCCGCATCGCGCTTGTTTTCTACAACGACGGCGAAAAAAGATATATCATCGCGCCGGACAAGCTGATGGTCAATGACGTTATCGTTTCAGCAGGCGAAAAAGAAGCCGATATCAAACCGGGAAACTCGATGAAAATCCGTTTCATTCCGGTAGGTACGTTCATCCACAACGTAGAACTTAAGATCGGAAAAGGCGGTCAGATCGCAAGAGCTGCTGCAAGCGGTGTTCAGGTTCTCGGTAAGGAAGGCGATCACGCTACAGTCAGAATGCCTTCTGGCGAAATCAGAATAATCCATCTTGAGTGCAGAGCTACCGTCGGAACAGTCGGAAATCAGGAAATTTCCAATGTTAAAGAAGGTAAGGCCGGCAAGAAAAGATGGGCAGGTAAGAGACCGCACAACCGCGGTGTCGTTATGAACCCTGTTGATCACCCGCACGGCGGCGGTGAAGGTAAGACTTCGGGCGGACGTCATCCTGTTTCTCCTTGGGGACAGCCGACAAAAGGTTTCCGTACCCGCAGCAATAAGAGAACTGAAAAGTTCAGAATCAGAAGAAGAGGAAAATAGTAGTAATTTTTATGGAGGGTTACAGTGCCTCGTTCAATTAAAAAAGGACCTTTCGTTGATTCCCATGTATGGAACAAGGTTATTAAGGCTATAGACAGCGGAGATAAAAAACCGATAAAAACCTGGTCCAGACGATCAACCATTATCCCCGAAATGGTGGGTTTGACTTTTTCCGTTTACAACGGACAGAAGTTTATCCCTGTTTTCGTAACTGAAGATATGGTCGGATTTAAACTCGGCGAATTTTCGCCGACGAGGACTTTCAGGTCTCATTCCGGTGGCAGCAAGAAATAATTTCTTGCATTTTTTTAGGTCGTGAGTATAATGCCGACCGCTTAATTTTTTTCGATCGTTGGAGATGCGAAATGGAGACGAAAATCGTCACAGCAAAGCTTAGAAATTTCAGAATGTCCCCGCAGAAAGTCAGAGAACTTGCTGACATCGTGAGAGGCAAGAAAGCTGGCGATGCTAAAAACATTTTAGAGTTCACGCCGAGAAAATCAGCGATGGCTCTTAAGAAGCTGCTTGATTCTGCAATAGCTAATGCAGAAAACAATTTTAATATGGATCCCGATAACCTTTTCATCAAAACCATCATGGTTGACGAAGGTCAGGTTATGAAGAGATTCGTTCCCAGAGCACAGGGAAGAGCGGCTAAAATATTGAAAAGATCAAGCCATATTACAATTGAGCTTGCTGAAAACACAAAAGATTAGTGACGGAGGTGAACTTTGGGACAAAAAGTTAATCCCATAGGGCTGAGGCTCGGGGTTACCCGAACTTGGGAATCGGTATGGTACAGTCATAAAAATTATAGCAAGTGGCTTCACGAAGATCTTAAAATCAGAAAGGCGGTAAAGAAGGAGTTCTACTCCGCAGGCATCGCAAGAACTGATATCGAAAGATCGGGCGAAAGACTGAAGATCATAATCCATACTGCTAAGCCTGGAATAGTAGTTGGAAGAAAAGGTGTCGGAATCGAAAAGATCAAAGAGATGGTTCTTAAGATCGCTCAGGGTGCTACCGATGTTTTCGTTCAGACTGAAGAAGTAAAGAAACCCGAAATCGACGCTCAGCTCGTCAGCGAAAGCATTGCAGAGCAGCTCGAAAGAAGGGCACACTTCAGAAAGGCTATGAAAAGAGCAATAGGACAGGCTATGAAGAGCGGTGCGGAAGGTATCAAAGTCCAGACATCCGGAAGACTTGGCGGTGCAGAAATCGCGAGAACCGAAAGATATCAGGAAGGAAGAACTCCGCTTCATACTCTCAGAGCAAACATCGACTACGGTTTCGCTACGGCAAAAACCAGCTACGGCGTTATCGGTGTAAAAGTTTGGTTGTCCAAAGGCGATTTCGCTGAAAGGAAATCCGAACCGAGAAGAAGACAACAGAAAAACAAATAGCGGGTGAATTGCCATGTTAATGCCAAATAAGGTTAAACACAGAAAGATGATGAAGGGCAAGAGAACCGGTCTTGCTACTTCATGCAACAGTATTGATTACGGTGAATTCGCTCTTAAGGCTACGGAGTGCGGCTGGATCAACAGCAGACAGATCGAAGCTGCCCGTGTCGCTATCATGAGAGCGGTAAAAAGAGGCGGACGTATGTGGATCCGTATTTTCCCGGACAAACCCATCACGAAGAAACCTCTCGAAGTCAGAATGGGTAAGGGAAAAGGTAACCCGGAAGAGTGGGTTTGCGTTATTAAACCCGGCCGCGTCCTTTTTGAGCTTGGCGATGTCGATCCGGAAACAGCTAACGAAGCTTTCCGTCTTGCTTCCCACAAGCTTCCTCTTAGAACAAAAATCATTGGAAAGGGAGATGAACTGAAATGAAAGTTTCTGAATTGAGAGCAAAAACTCTGGCGGAACTCGAAGCTCAGCTTCTTACCGCTAAAGAAGAACAGTTCAATCTTAGAATGCAGAAGACGATGGGACAGCTTGAGAATCCTTCACGCATCATGACGGTTAGAAGAGAGATCGCCAAGATTAAAACCATCATTACTGAAAAAAAGAACGGGACTGAGGTGAAATAATGATTAAGGCAAAAAGAATACTTGTCGGCACAGTCGTTTCCGATGCTATGGACAAAACGGTAACGGTTCGCGTAACGCGCCGTTTCAAACACCCTCTTTATAAGAAGGTCGTTACCGCTCGCAAGAAATATCTTGCACACGACGAAGAAAACGCATTTCATGAAGGCGATATCGTCAGAATTCAGGAATGTGCGCCCATCAGCAAAAGAAAGACTTGGTTTGTAAAAGAAAAAATCGGCGAAAGCAGGAGATAGACCATGATACAGGAAATGACAAGACTGGCCGTGGCAGACAACTCCGGTGCCAAAGAAGTTCAGTGCGTTAAAGTTTACGGCGGTTCGAAGATAAGATATGCCGGTGTAGGCGATGTTATCGTTGTTGCTGTAAAAGTCGCTGATCCGAAAGGCAAAATCAAAAAAGGCGATGTTAAAAAGGCTGTTATCGTACGTCAGAACAAGGAAGTCCGCAGAGAAGACGGTTCCTACATCCGTTTTGACGACAACGCCGTCGTTATGATTGACGAGAGCTATGAGCCCGTCGGAACACGTGTTTTCGGACCTGTTGCCAGAGAACTCCGTGCGAAAGGCTTCATGAAGATAGTTTCTCTCGCTCCGGAAGTATTATAAGAGGTGTGCAATGGCTAAAATAAAAAAGAATGATATGGTAAAAGTTATTGCCGGAAAAGACAAAGGCAAAACCGGAAAAGTTCTGGAAGTCCTTGTTGCTGAAGATAAGGTTGTTGTCGAAGGCGTAAACGTTTACAAGAAACATCAGAAGCAGACCGCTACGAAGGAAGCAGGCATTGTTGACAAAAGCATGCCGATCCATGTTTCCAACGTCGTTGCACTCGATCCGAAGACCGGCGAGCCTACTTCTTTCAGAATGAAAACTCTTGAAGACGGCAAACGCGTAAGAGTAAGCAAGAAAACCGGCGAAACCGTTGAATAGTGGAGAAGAAAATGAGTGAAAAGTATAAGAGCAGACTCAGAGCTTTGTATGAAGACGAGATTAAGCCGGCTCTGAAAAACGAGCTTAATGTCGGCGTTATGGCTGTTCCGAAAATCGAGAAAATCGTTGTCAATATGGGTCTTGGCGAAGCTATCGCGAACAAAAAGATCCTTGAGGACGCTGTAAAAGAACTTACAGCTATTGCTGGTCAGAAACCAGTTGTCAACAAGGCGAGAAAATCGATCGCTACCTTCAAACTCAGAGAAGGTATGCCCATCGGAACATCGGTAACTCTCCGCAAGGACAACATGTACGATTTCCTCGACCACCTTATCAACATCGCGCTTCCGCGTGTTAAAGACTTCAAAGGCGTTTCGGGAAAAGGTTTCGACGGCAGGGGAAATTATACTCTCGGTATTAAAGAGTTCTTTATTTTCCCGGAAATCGACTTCAATAAAGTTGAAAAATCAAAAGGCTTCAACATCACGATAGTCACTACGGCGACTAACGACAAAGATGCGAAACTTCTTCTCAAGAAGTTCAACATGCCTTTTAACAGTTAATTGTAGGAGGACAGTTTGGCTAAGAAAAGTCTTCGCTTGAAAGCGGAAAGAAAACCGAAATTTAAAGTCAGAGCCTATACTCGTTGCCCTCTTTGCGGAAGGCCGAAGGCTGTTTTCAGAAAGTTTAATATGTGCAGATTGTGCTTCAGAAAGCTTGCTAACGAAGGGCTTATCCCCGGTGTTACCAAGTCGAGCTGGTAGTTGAAGAGGTGAAATATGACAATGAATGATTTAGTTTCCAACTATCTTACCAGAGTCAGAAATGCGATCCTTGCAGGCAAGGAAACCGTTTCAGGAATTCCTTCATCCGGAATACTTGAGGAAATTTCAAGAGTTCTCAAGGAAGAAGGTTATATCAATGATTACAGAGTAAACGAACTCGACGGTAAGAAAACGATTTCTGTCGATTTGAAATACTACCGCAACAAAAGCGTTATTTCGAATCTTGAAAGAGTAAGCACGACGGGAAGAAGGGTTTACTCCCAGGCTAAAGAGATTCCTTTCGTCCGCGAAGGTCTCGGAATTTCCATCGTAACGACTTCCAAAGGCGTTATGACCGATGCAAAGGCGAGAGAACTCAACGTCGGCGGCGAAATTATTTGTAGAGTTTGGTAACGGAGGGTAAAGTGTCAAGAATAGGAAAAATGCCGATCCAGTTCGGCACAAACGTAAAAGTCTCCGTGAAAGACAATGTTGTTACAGTCCAGGGACCGAAGGCAACATTGGAAAGAGCGATCCATCCTTCCATTCATGTAGCAGTCGAAGGAAATGAAATCCATGTAACAAGAAGCGACGAAACGGCTGAGAGCAAAGCTCTTCACGGTCTTTCCAGAGTGCTTATCGCAAACATGGTTCACGGTGTCGTTAACGGTTTTTCGAAGACTCTCGAAGTAAAGGGAACCGGATACAAATTTGAGCTTAAGGGTGATAAACTCGGATTTTCTTTAGGTTTTTCTCATCCGGTAGAGATGGTATTACCTAAGGGGATTTCTGCCGAAGTCAACAAGACGAACAATGAAGTAACCCTTACGTCCGCAGACAAAGAGCTTCTTGGCAATTTCGCAGCGACGATCAAAAGACTCCGTCCGGTTGAACCTTACAAAGGAAAAGGTATTTTTTACAAGGATCAGTTTATCAGAAGAAAAGCTGGTAAGGCGGCTGGTAAGTAGTTAGCGGAGGGATTTATGAGACCTGATATCAAAAAAGAGAGAAGAATAAGAAGAAAAGCGGCCATTAGAAAGAAAATTTCCGGCACTCCGGAATGTCCGAGACTGACTGTTTACAAAAGCAACAGACACATCTATGCTCAGGTTATAGATGATGTTGCCGGAGTAACGCTTGCAGCTTCTTCGTCCGATGAGAAAAATTTTGTAAAGCCCGAAGGTGACAAGAAGGCTGTTGCAAAGAAAATCGGCGAATTTATAGCTGAAAGATGCAAAGCAAAAGGCATCGAAGCTGTTGTTTTTGACAGAAACGGTTATCCTTTCCACGGCAGAGTAAAAGCTCTTGCCGATGCTGCAAGGGAAAATGGACTTAAATTCTAAGGAGTAGCCATGAAAGAAATGAATAAACCGGTTAATCCGGATTCTCTTGAACTCAATGAGAAGCTCGTTTATGTAAACAGAGTCGCAAAGGTTGTTAAAGGCGGTAAAAATTTCAGCTTCGCAGCATTGATGGTTGTCGGTGACGGAAACGGCTCCGTCGGAATCGGTCTCGGCAAGGCTAGAGAAGTTCCTGAAGCAATCAGAAAGGGTGTTGCAAGAGCAAAAAAGAATATCTGTCAGATCAAGTTGCTCAGAGGAACGGTTCCTCATGAAATCGTCGGCGAATACGGTGCTGGTAAAGTCATCCTTCGTCCGGCATCGGCTGGTACCGGCGTTATCGCAGGTTCGGCGGTCAGAGCTGTTCTCGAAGCAGCAGGCGTTACTGATATTCTTTCCAAGAGTATCGGTTCGAACAACCCGCACAACATGGCTAAGGCAACTCTTAACGCTCTTTTGAATGTCGAAGGCATCGAAAGTGTTGAAGCCAAGAGAAATGTCGGTGTTAAAGATTATCAGTTGAAAGAAGAGGAGTAACATAATGCAGCTTCATGAACTTAAAAGACCCGAAGGCCTGAAAGACAGGAAAAGAGTGGGCAGAGGTAACGGCAGCGGCACGGGAAGTACGGCAGGAAGAGGCCACAAAGGTCAGAAAGCACGTTCCGGCGGCGGCGTAAGAAGAGGTTTCGAAGGTGGTACGATGCCTTACAACAGACGAATCCCGAAGAGAGGTTTCTTCAACAAATTTGCGAAAAAAGTCTGTGAAATCAACGTAAGATACCTGAATCAGTTCGAAAACGGCGAAGTTGTCGAACTTGACAAACTTCTTGCAGCAGGACTTTGCCACGCTAACGACGACATGGTCAAATTCTTCGGTCAGTTTGATCTCGGCAGCAAGGCTTTGACGGTCAAAGCTCACAAATTTACAAAAGGCGCTAAGGAATCTATTGAAAAAGCTGGTGGAAAAGCAGAGGAGATAGAGCTTGATAAGTAAGGCATTAAAAAACATTTTCAAGATTCCGGATCTCAGAGACAAGGTTCTCTTTACTCTGATGATGCTCGGTGTCTACAGGCTCGGCATATTCGTAACGACGCCCGGCGTAAACCGTTCGGTTATGGAAAAAATCATGTCCACGAAATCGGACGGAACGCTTCTCGGTATGTTCAATATGTTCGGCGGCGGTGCTTTGGAAAACCTTTCGATATTCGCGCTCGGAATCATGCCGTATATCAGTTCATCGATCGTCATGTCGCTTCTTGCGGTTATCGTTCCGCAGATAGGCGAATGGCAGAAAGAGGGTGAGCAGGGTTATAAAAAGATAACCCAGTGGACAAGATACGGTACGGTTATTCTGTGTCTCGTTCAGGGCTTCATGATGTCAAAATTCCTTGAAAGTCTGACCGGTGCAGGCGGCGAAGTCGTCGTCAACAACCCCGGCTGGTTCTTCAGGATTCTGACAGTCATTACTCTGACTGCCGGTACGCTTTTCCTTATGTGGCTCGGTGAGCAGATCACCGACCGCGGCATCGGTAACGGCGTTTCGCTCATCATTTTCGCATCGATCGTCGCACGTTTCCCGAGAATGTTCTTCGATATGGGTAAGTACCTGAAAGAAGGAATGATTCAGCCGCATCAGGTTGTAATATTCGTTCTCGTTATGGTTGCTACCTTCGCGGTTATCGTATTTGTAGAAAGTTCCCAGAGAAGAATTCCGGTTCAGTATGCAAGAAGATCTACCGGCGGTGCGAGACAGATCCAGAATTCGCATCTTCCGCTCAGAATCAACGTTTCCGGCGTTATCCCGCCGATTTTCGCAAGTGCGCTTCTGGTTTTCCCTGCTACGGTTTCCAATTTCTTCAACTTCAGCATGGGATCGCTTCAGGCATGGCTTAATCCTGGCGGATGGCTTTACAATCTGCTTTATCTTGCCCTTATAATTTTCTTCGCGTTCTTCTACACGTTCATTCAGTTTAAAACTGACGACGTTGCGGAAAATATCAACAAACAGGGCGGATACATCCCAGGAATCAGACCTGGAAAAGAGACTGTTGCATACATCAACACGGTTCTTTCGAGAATCACGTTCGGCGGCGCTATTTATCTTTGTGCCGTTTGTATGCTTCCCGATCTTCTCAGGAATAAAATGGGACTTCCGTTCTATATGGGCGGAACGTCGATACTCATCGTTGTAGGTGTTGCTATGGATATGGCTTCCCAGATCGAGAGCTACCTCATCAGCAACAACTATGAAGGTTTCTCTATCGGCGGCAAAGGTTCTCTTATAAAGAGCAGAAGAGGATAGATTCCCGATGAGTAAGGAAGAAGGCATTATCGTAGAAGGAACGATCGTCGACACTCTGCCGAACGCGATGTTCAGAGTGGCTTTGGAAAACGGTCACTCGGTTCTGGCACATATTTCCGGAAAAATGCGCAAATATTTTATCCGCATACTTCCGGGCGACAAAGTGCAGATCGAGCTTTCACCTTACGATCTGTCGAGAGGTAGGATCGTTCACAGAATGAAGAGCAACAATCCGGTCAATAACGCTAATTCGAATAATTAAGGAGAGAGAGATGAAAGTAAGAGCTTCGGTAAAAAAGATATGCTCAAAATGCAAGATCGTTAAGAGAAAAGGTATTCTCAGAGTTATATGCGAGAACCCTAAGCATAAACAAAAACAAGGTTAATATAGTTGTCGCGAAAAAAGAGGAGGTGACACTTGGTTCGTATTGCAGGAATTGATCTTCCAAGGAAGAAGAGAATGGAAATTGCCTTGACGTACGTTTACGGCATTGGCAGAACCAGCGCTCAGAAAATACTTGATGAAGCAGGCATTGACAGAAACATCAAAAGTGATGACGTCGATGAGCCGATGGCTATCAAGATCAGAGCCATTATCGATCAGAAATACACGGTCGAAGGTGATCTTAGAAAAGAAACTATTATGAACATCAAAAGATTGATGGATCTCGGCAGCTACAGAGGCCGCAGACACAGAAGAGGTCTTCCGTGCAGAGGTCAGCGTACGCGTACCAACGCAAGAACGAGAAAAGGTCCGAGACGCAATCTTATGAAAAAGAAAAAATAATAGTTGAAGGAGAAATAATATGGCACCTGAAAAGAAGAAAAGAGTAAAAAAGAATATACAGACGGGACTTGCTTACATTCAGTGCAGTTTCAACAACACGATTGTTACTATCACTGATGTCAGCGGTAACGTTCTGTCATGGTCCAGCGCAGGTCTCAAAGGCTTCCGCGGCAGCAAGAAGAGCACTCCGTATGCTGCTCAGATGGCTGCTGAAGATGCAGGTAAAAAGGCTCAGGACTACGGTCTCAAGACTTTGAGCGTTTTTGTAAAAGGTCCGGGAAGCGGAAGAGAAGCTGCGATCAGAGGATTCGCAAATATCGGTTACAACGTAACACTTCTTAGAGATATCACTCCGATACCGCACAACGGTTGTCGTCCTAAAAAGAAAAGAAGAGTTTAATTCGTTGGTTAGTGTAAACTTTTAGCTCAAAAGGAGGAAGCTTTGGCTAAGAACAAAGAAGCAAAATGCAAAATTTGCAGAAGAGAAGGTGTAAAACTTTTTCTTAAAGGCGAACGCTGCAATTCAGACAAATGCTCGTTCGACAGAAAACCCTATTCACCCGGTCTCCACGGACGTGAAAAGAAAAGAGTCACTGAATACAAAATTCAGCTTCGTGAAAAGCAGAAAACAAAAGCAATGTACGGTATGCTCGAAAGACAGTTCAGCATTTTCTACAAGAGAGCTGATCTGAAGAAAGGCGCTACCGGTGAAAATCTGCTCAGAATGCTTGAATGCAGACTTGACAATGTTGTTTACCGCCTTGGTTTCGCTAACAGCAGAGCTCAGGCAAGACAGCTTATCAACCACAGACATTTTTCTGTCAACGGCAAAGGCACTGATATTCCGTCTTTCATAGTTAAGGAAGGCGACATCATCGCTGTCAAAGAAGGAAGCAGGGACGCTAAGATATTCAAAGAGATCATGGCTGACGAGAACATCGCTGCAAGAATCGCGACTCCGGCATGGTTGGAACTGAATAAAGACGAAATGAAGGGAAAAGTTATCCGCCTTCCCGAAAGAGAAGATTTACCGCAGGATGTCAAGGAAAATCTCATAGTTGAGCTTTACTCTAAGTAATGGAGGGATTCTGATGTTTCGAGCCAATTGGAAAACATTGATTATGCCGAAAGAGGTCAAAATCGGAGAGCAGGGGCAGAATTACTGCCGTTTCATCTGCGAACCGCTTATGAAAGGATACGGCATAACTTTGGGAAACGCGCTTCGCAGGATCCTTATTTCCAGTCTCCGCGGAGCTGCCGTTATCGGCGTTAAAATAAAAGGCGTCGAGCACGAGTTCGCAACAATTCCCGGAATAAAAGAAGATGTTATTGATATCATCCTCAACATCAAACAGATCCGTTTCATCGCTCACGAAGACAAACTTCACTGCCTTGTCCTCAAGAAAAGCGGCAAAGGGACGGTTACTGCGGGTGATATTCAGGAAACTGCCGGACTTACCATTCTCAACAAGGATCTTCCTCTTTTCGAAATGGACGAAGGCGTTGATTTCGAAATGGAACTTCTTGTCGGAATCGGCAGAGGTTATGTTCCCTCCGAATCGCACAATCAGGATATTTTCAGCGAAGGCTATATTCCGATAGATTCTTTCTTTTCTCCGGTCGTCAGAGCAAACTACAAGGTTTCCAATGCAAGGGTCAAAAACAGTTTCGATTTCGACAAACTGACTTTTGATCTGGAAACTGACGGTTCGCTTACTCCCCGCGACGCGTTGGCTTATGCGGCTATGATTCTGAGAGAACACACGAAGTTCTTCATCAGTTTCGCAGTCGACGAGTCGGATGACCTCAATTCTTCCGATGTCACCGGTGAAGTCAATATGAACCTTTACAAGACGATTGACGATCTCGACCTCAGCGTAAGATCGAACAACTGCCTTAAAAATGCGGAAATCAAGTATATCGGCGAGCTCGTTACGAAGACAGAAGCCGACATGCTTAAAACAAAGAATTTCGGAAGAAAATCTCTCAATGAGATAAAAGTTCTTTTGATGAAGATGGGATTGCATTTCGGAATGGAAATCGAAAATTTCCCGGATGCCAGAATTATTGAACAAATAGAAAAGAACGCAGGGAGCAAACAATGAGACATAGAAAAGCAGGAAGAAGATTAAACAGAAACAGCTCGCATCGCGAGGCCATGCTTTGTAACTTGCTTAATTCACTTGTAAAAAGCGAACGTATTCAGACGACTTTGATGAGAGCTAAAGAGCTTCAGAAAGTAGCTGACAAAGCTGTTACGCTGGCTAAGAAAAATACTGCAGCTTCCATTACGCAGCTTTCCAAGCTCGTAAAATCGGACAGAGAAATCGTTATCACGAAGCTCTTGAAGGAACTCGGACCGAGATTCGCAGCAAGAGAAGGCGGGTACACGAGAATAATCAAACTCGGATTCCGCAGAGGCGATGCAGCTCCGACGGCTATTATCGAATACCTCGGTGCAGATGAATCGGTAAAGAAAAAAGCTAAAAAAGCTGCTCCGAAAGCGGCTGAAGCTCCGGTAGAAGCACCGAAGGCTGAAGAGCCCAAGGCAGAAGAAGCAAACGCTTAATTTCGGTTTTATCTTGATTTTTGATTTTATGGCTGCTTTCGGGCAGCCATTTTTGTTTGCGGAGTAGTTTTTGAATCTTTCGGAAATCAAAAAATATCTTGCTAAAGCGGGTCTTCATGCTGACAGAAAGTTTTCGCAGAATTTTCTGTTTAATGACGATGTTCTGCACAGAATTATTGATTTGGTGCCTTCAGGCAAAGGTTTTTATCTCGAAATCGGCGGCGGTTTAGGCTCTCTCACCGAAAAAGCGGTTGAAAAAGGGCTTAATCCTTTCACAGTCATTGATCTTGACGAAAATATGCTGAAAATTCTCGAAAGCCGCTTTTCTGGCAAAGCTGAAATTGCGTGCAAAGACGGTTCGAAGATTAATTTTTCTGAATATTATAAGGATATTAGAGGCTTTGTCTTCGGAAATCTGCCATATCAGGTAAGTTCTCTTATCATGATGAATACCTGCTTTGAAAGCCGGTATCTTGACGGCGCAGTTTTTCTTTTGCAGAAGGAAGTTGCGCAGAAATTTGCCGCTTTGCCGGGAATACGTGATTTCGGGCCGGTTGCCGCTTTGATTCGCCTTCTCGGGCACGCGGAATATGAATTTACTGTTCATGCAGAGGATTTTTATCCCGCTCCGAAAGTAGAAAGCGCGGTTCTGAAAGTAACTTTCGAGAGACATGATTTCGCTAAAGAAGAACTTTCCGCTTTTGCCGATACGGTGCGGATCTTGTTCTCAAACAGGCGAAAGACTCTGCAGAATGTTTTTAAGATAAATTCACTAAATACAGCTGTTTTGTACAAATTCGGGATCGCTTCAAAGCGCGCCGAGGAACTCGACTGGGAGACAATTCTGAAAATAAACGATGAAATCGGGAGAAAAAAATGATGAAAGTCACTCTTCCAAAACTCAAAAGCATGAAAGGAACTGAAAAAATATCGATGGTGACCTGCTACGACGCCTCTTTCGCGCGTCTCGTCGAAAAGGCCGAGATAGACTCAATTCTTGTCGGGGACAGCCTCGGCATGGTCATAAAAGGCGAGGGAAACACTCTCAACGTTTCGGTTGAAGAGGTCGCTCACCACGTCAGTGCTGTGAAAAGAGGTGCCGTAAATCCTTTTCTTATCGCTGATATGCCGTTAGGAAGTTACCAGCCTTCAGTTGAAAAAGGGATCGAAAGTGCAGTCAGACTTGTGAAAGCAGGGGCGGAAGCGGTCAAACTTGAAGGCGGCCGCGAAGTGGCGCCTTTGATTTCAGCTCTTTCATCTTTCGGGATCCCGGTTGTGGCGCATGTCGGCATGACTCCTCAATTCGTTAATAAATTCGGCGGTTTCGGAAAACGCGGCAAAACAAAGGAAGAACGCAGTTTTATAATGGAATCGGCTCTCGAAGTCGAAAAAGCGGGTGCCGACATGATAGTTCTTGAAGGAATTCCCGAAACTCTGGCGGCAGAAATCACCAGAAAAGTGAAAATCCCCACGATCGGAATAGGTGCGGGCACCGGCACTGACGGACAGGTGCTTGTGATCTACGATCTTTTGGGCATGAACTCTGATTTCAATCCGTCATTTCTCAAAAAATATCTTGATCTTGATTCCTTGGTGACTAACGCGCTCAAAGAATACAAAAAAGACGTCGTTAATGGAAAATAAGACCACTCCCTCTTTTCAGCAGTTCGAAAGCAGGCACGGCAGCATTAAAATAGCCTGGAGCAGTTTCAAATCAGAGTGCGAGAAAGGTGTGATCCTCTTTTTGACCGGCAGGGCTGAATATTTTTTGAAGTATGTCCCTTTTTTCGAGCGGATGAATTCTCTCGGTTTCACTGTTTTCGCGCTTGACCACAGAGGGCAGGGGGCGAGCGGCAGAATGCTTGCCGACACCGAAAAAGGATATGTCGAAGATTTTGATTTTTATGTGGATGATGCGGAAGATTTCCTCAAAAACACGGTGCTTGGATACGCAGGGAAAATGCCTGTTTTTCTTGTTTCGCACTCGATGGGCGGCGCGATATCCCTTCTTCTTGCCTCAAGATGCCCGGATCTGTTCACGAAAATAGTCTTCACAAGCCCGATGTGGGGTCTTATTTACGATATGCCGGAATTTTTGGTCACAACTATCGTAAAAGGTGCATGCCGCTTAGGTTTCAGCAAGTTTTACGCTTTTGGAAAAAGTGCGAAGGACTATCTCAAACCTTTTGAAAAAACTCACCTCACTCAGAGTGTTGAAAACTATATGCGGCAGCAGAAATTCGTGACTGAAAATCCATCTTTCGCCTTGGGCGGACCGTCGTTTCAATGGGTTTCTGAAAGCATTAAGGCTATGGAAAAACTTCCCGAAGCGGCGGAAAAAGTCAAAGTTCCGGTTCTGCTTGTTCAGGCTGAATGTGATACTGTCGTTGACAACAATGCTCAGAATATTGTCGCGGCGAATCTTGAAAACTGCCGCAAAACCCTTATCGCAAAAGGGTTCCACGAACTTCTGAACGAAAAGCCTGAGTTTTTTGAAGAGACCGTGAAAGAAATATCGGAGTTCATTGATTTTTAGTCCGCAATACCTCTGAAACCCTTATTCCATGCACCTTTCGCAGCCGTCATTCTGCTATTTGCCGCTAAGGAATCCAGCGTTCTTTTTTTGGCGGAAATTCCTGAATCACTTTTTTTACAAGATATTTGATCGGATATTCGCTGACAAATCTGACTTTTCCGGATTCTTCCAAAACCATATATTTTCCGTTTTTTGAAGCAATCGCCTCGCCATCATAAAAATAATCTATATAGTCAAATTCTATCGGAAAAATCTCTTTTCCGGCTTTGTCGATCACACCGTACAAATCGTTATTTCCGACAATAAAAATTTTATCTGTAGTTTGAATCGGAAAAGGAGCAGATATTTCATCATATTTTGCAGGAATAATGATTTCTCCGTTACTATCCTCAATTCCTGCTTTTTCCGATTTTCTGAATATATGCCACGTTATGAATTTCTCATCTTTATCATCGTCTGAATCAGGGAGTTCTTTGCCTTTAATATCAAAATATTTTTCCTGTTTTTCAGGAGTTTTGACTTCAATGCGTCCTTTATAAAAGTGTGCACCGAAATTTAAAGAAAAGTTCCCCCGCAGAACGATTTTGTTTGCCGTATCAAAAATAAGAGTTTCCTCTTTTGTCTCAAAAGATGTCATACCCTCCCGAAGATCCCAGAGCGTGCCGCTCCCTTCGGTTTCAAAAAGTAGTTTTCCTTCCAAATCAAAAATACGGGATTTGTCTTCATCTTTTTTGTAGGCATATAAAAGTTTGTTGAACGCCTGTATTTTATCGTATTCACAGCTGAAAATCTCAGTCCCGTCGGTTTTTATCACACATTTTTTGCTTGTTTTTTCATCTGTGACAATCAGCAGCCCGTTTTGCATTATCCATATACTGTCGTAAATCGCATTGAGCGCAACTTTTCCGTTTTTATCAATAAGTCCCCATTTTCCTGAAATTTTTACAGGCGCAAAGCCGTTGTGAAAACTGCGGACACCTTCAAAAATCGGATCAATTTTGAAAATTCCTGACTCGTCGATAAAACCGTATTCATTGGGACCGAGTGAAGCCGGTGCAAGCATTCCGGCATCAGGTTTAGCACTATCAACCGGATTAAAAGAGCCGATTTCATAAAATGTGCTGCTGATTATTCTTCCCTTTTCGTTGATGAGCCTGATCCCGTCCTTTGCAAAAAGTGCGATTCTGTTATTTCCGAGAACTTCAATCTGGGTGTATTTTGCCGGTGCCATCTCATTTCCGTTCTCATCAAGCAGACCATAGAGACCATTTTTGTCGGAAAAAATGAAAGTGGCTTTTCGGTTCGTATATTTCTCCCAAAATGAACCCTCTAAAGCATAAACACAAACCAGTGACAGAAAAAATATTGCTATTATAGCTTTTTTCTTATTTTTAAGCTCCTTAACAAAAAAACTTGCTGTAAAAAATATTTCAAAAATCACATACGGAATAATTTCAATACTTCCCCAAACTACGTTATTAAAAAGCACCTGCTCTTTCTTGGTTTGCCAACCTGATCTTATGATGGCATCTAAAACAATAGTGGCCCCCATCCAATTGGCAAAGACAAAAAAGAGCAGCAGTATTCTGAACAAGAAGAGCAATATTGCTGTTTTTCTTAGATATTTCAGCTGTTCTTCCTTGAAGCTTACAAAAATGCAGTATATATGAAAAGCTAAAAAGTATATGAAAGGAGCTGCAACAATAATTAAAAAAGCTGCTTCCGAACGTAGTGCGTCAAATTTATAAAATAAATGAAACACGCTCCACAATCCAAAAAATATGATCAAATAAAAGATTTCGGAAATTATAATAAAATTGCACGATCGCTTGTCACGATCTCCGGCTGAATAAACCTGTTTTGCCATCATTTTTCCTCCGGCTTCGGTTTATTCCTTTCAACTGCTTTTTCCACTCTTTCTCTTCCATACCAGTATTCGCTTCTGTCGGAAAAACAATAACCGGAAATTCCCCATTCGTAGTATTCCCAAATGGTATAGCGGAGTTCGTCTACACCTTCCCATTCCGGCTTTATTTCAACAATTTTTCTGCCGCTTCTGTCGATTATAAAACGACGCTCGCCTTGCCTGGCGTATGCCGCGTCAAAATAAAACGGGCTCACGCTGTCATATTCGGCCGGAATCACAATATCTCCGTCTTCATCAAGGAATCCCCATTTTCCGTTCTGCTTGAACGATGTCGAAGTTTCGTACAAACCGTGTCTGACCTCTTCGTATTTGCCGTATTTTTTTTGCTCATTTTCTTCTAACGCTTTTTCATCGTAATAGGGTCTTTCTTTTATATTGCAGTTTTCATCAAATTCATCGTCATGGTTCTTTTTGATTATATCGCAGATTTTTTCGCCGCTTGCGACATCAAAAATAGTAAAATGTTTATTCTTTTCGTCTTTTTCGTCATACTTAAGATAAAAACGGTTGTTTCCTATCGAATTCCCTTCATAAATATCATAAAGTATTCCGCTCGGCTTTTTCATAAGAAAAATCTCTTTGTTTTCCCATGAATTAAGATAAATTGAAGAATCTTTTCCGACAACGGCTTTGTTCCCAGTCATTCCGTAGAATTTATCGTATTCTACATCCAAAATTTTTGCTTTTTTTACATCAACAATTCTTATTTTACCGTCTCTTGAAAAGACGAGTGTTCCCTGATTGTAACCTTCCAGTTCATCATCTTTAAACTGAGGTTCAAGAATATATTCCCCGGTTTTATCTATCATCCCCCACAATTCGTTTTGTTCCGCAAATGCTAAGCCGTCGATAAAATAACCGACATGCTCAAATTGCGGCTTTATTACATAATTCAGATTTTTATCGACAAATCCCCATTTTCTGCTTTCTTTATCGGCAATTCCGAGCATTTCTTCTGTATAAAGAGGATTGATGTTGTAAAAACTGACATCTTTTATCTTTCTGCCGGTCTCATCGAGAAAAACGAACTCTTTTTCTTTCGTAAAAGCAGGAACCATGCCGTCCCGTACTTTATCGATGTAAAGATATTCCGCAGCCGGAACAATCTCCTTCCCGTTATCGTCAAGCAAACCGTAAAAACCATTTTTGTGGAGAAAAACAAAACGGGCTTTCGGAGATTCAGTTTTGGTGCCGGTCGGAACAGAGGCGCAGGCTGCCAGAAACAATAAAATTATTAAAAACATCAGTTTTTTCATTTCATCTCCTGCAACACCTCTGAAACCCTTATTCCATGCACCTTTCGCATAAAATTGGGATGTCTCTTTTTTGTTTTGCAAATCTGTTCCTAAGAATTTTTCAGACATTCCAGCTGCTTCCGGAACTCAGGCAGAACATCGAAAATAATATCACACAATTTCATGCGACTTCGATCCCCTCTCTCATAATGTTGCTGTATAAATCTGAAGTCCTGTCGATTTCGCGTTCTTCGTAAACATCAACATTCTTTTGAAGCACCCTGTAAAGTTCGTCTGCTATAGAGAAAATATCGGTTGGATCGAACATTTTTCCGCCGATTACGAAAACATCAACATCTGAATTTTTGTCAGCTTCATTTCTGGCGTAAGAACCGAAAATATAGGCTTTTTGAGCATTGTATTTTCGTATGATCGGCAAAAGGATTTCTTTCAATTCCAATGTCGAATATATTTTTTCAGGCATTGCAAAACCTCCGGAAATGAGACGTATCAGGTTACGTCTCTACGACAAAACGCCCTATTATATTCAATTTTTCGGAAATTGCGAGTTCAGTTATTTCCGCAGCCGTCATTCTGCTATTTGCCCGTCAAATCGATCACTTTCGGACGTCCGTTCCGTTCTTCAATAAAATTCTTGATAAAAAGCAGGTCTTCTTTTTTACCTTCCATGTAAAACTGTGACGACTCTTTTGCTTTTCTGTTATAGTTGACAAGCAGAAGATCTGTTTTGAGGATGTATTTCATGCAGGCAAAATTTATATCCTTAATTTCTATTTCATCTGGGATAGATTCTCCGAACCCCATCACAAAGCCTGTTACAAACGCAAGATGATCTTCAAACAATAAGACATTATAAGATGGAGTAGCCCTCTGAAAAAGAGTTAGTTTCACCTCTGAGTCGCTGTCTGCGATCATGATTACACATTCAAATTCACGAAAGCATTTTTTCCCAGCAGAAGCCTTGTTTATATCTTTTTCCCTTTTTCTGTACTCCATAATTTCGCCGACAATTACAAAAATGACGAGAATCGGAAAAAGTATTAACTCAAACAATTTTTCATCTCCTGCAACACCTCTGCAACCCTTATTCCATGCACCTTTCGCAGCCCTGCGTGATGTGGTTTGCGTCCAAATATTCCTCGAATTTGCGGAGTGCTTCCTGCGTTCCGAGATTCCATTTCGGAGCGATGAGATATTCTGCCGGTGCTGTCGTGAAAAGCCTGAACAAAACTTTGTCGGACGGCAGTTTCGCTATGATTTTTGCCGTGATCTCGATATATTTTTCGACCGAAAGGAGCGGGAAGGGATTTTCGGCGTAGATTTTTTCAAGCGGAGTCATGTTGTGGATCTGCAGGTGATGGAGTTTGAGCCCTTTTGCGACGGGGCTTTGCGTGCTCTCCAGAACGGTGTTCATCATGTCTTCTTCGGTTTCGCCGGGAAGTCCCAGAATTATGTGCGGAGCGACTTTTATTTTGTTCTCGCCGTATTTTTCGACGTTTTCAATCGCCTTGAAGTAGCACGCCGCGTCGTGACCGCGGTTTATCCACTTTAAAGAGCAGTCATTCGTTGACTGAAGACCGAGTTCGATCCAGATTTCATCGATATTTTCAGGCACGCAGTCAAGGATCAGCTGGATTTCTTCTTTGCCTAAATAATCGGGGCGCGTCGAAAAGATCATTGCCACGACACCCTTTATCGATGCGGCTTCGCGGTACATTTTCGCTAAAGTTTCCTTGTCGCCGAAAGTGGAAGTTCCGCTCTGGAAGTATGCCGCAAAAAATTTGTTGCCGTAGCGGTTTTTGAGGAAGTTCATGCTTCTTTCAAGCGTTTCCATGCGGTTTTCTTTGGTCATATCGACCGAAACATTGGGCGAAAACGATTCTTTCCGGCAGAAAATGCACTTGTTCCATGGGCAGTCAAAGCCAGTGCTCATCGAGATGCGGGCGACTCTGCCGCCGAATTTCTGCTTCATGTAGCTGTTGAATGTGAAGATCTTGTCGTCAAGCATTTTGCAACTCTTTTTTTAAAGACTTCCGAGTATAAGAGGTATGCTTTCTGCCGGTTTTTCCGAAATTTGAACGGCGTTTTCAAGGTACATCCCTGCACTTTGAAGCCTTTCCTCATCGTCGTAATGTATCGTGTAGATAAGATCTCCCTTTTTGACAGCGTCTCCGACCTTTTTTTCAAAAACAAAGCCCGGTGCCTTGTCAACAGTGTCTTCCTGACGCAGTCTTCCTCCGCCGAGGCGTATCAGCGCTTTGCCGAAATCGAGGGCGTCTATTTTGGTGATAAATCCGCTTTCAGCTGCTTTGATCTCTTTCCTGAAGCGGCTTTCAGGGAGAATTGAATAGTCTTCAGTGACTTTCGGATCACCGCCCTGAAGTTTGACGGTTTTTGCGAATCTTTCGAGAACTTTTCCTGTCTGAAGCATCTTTTCCGCTTTTTCTTCGCCTTCTTCGATGGAATTTGTCATTTTGAAAGTTTTCATAAGGACTGCCGCCATTCTAAGCGTGAGTTCTGTGACCTGCGGCACGTATTTTCCCTGCATTACATCTAAGGATTCCTTGATTTCAAGCGCGTTTCCGGTAGCGTACCCAAGCGGTTCTTCCATGCTCGTGAAAAGAACGTCGACGCTCCTTCCGAAGCGCTTTCCGATTGCGCGCATCGTCTTGGCCAGGCGTGTTCCTGAAGCGAGATCCTTCATGAAAGCGCCTTCGCCGATTTTGATATCGAGAATGAGTCCGTTGATTCCTTCAGCCAGCTTTTTGCTCATAATCGAAGATGCGATAAGCGGCACCGATTCGATTGTTCCGGTGACATCGCGCAGAGCATAAAGCCTTTTGTCAAGCGGGCAAATCTCGGGAGTCTGGCCGATGAGCGACATTTTGTTGCTCCTCACTATTTTTTTGAAAGAATCCTTGTCGATATTGACTGAAAAACCGGGAATAGATTCAAGTTTGTCGAGCGTTCCGCCAGTGTGACCAAGTCCGCGGCCTGAGATCATCGGCACGTAAAAGCCGAGTTCGGCAAGAAGCGGAGCGAGAGGAATCGAAATTTTGTCGCCGACGCCGCCGGTCGAGTGCTTGTCGACCACAATGCCGTCAATGTCTGAGAAATCGAGCACTTCGCCGCTGTAAAGCATCTTCTCTGTCCATGTTTCAAGCTCCTCGTTGTTGAGAGAGTTGAAAAAAACGGCCATCAGCATGGCAGACATCTGGTAATCTTTCAAAGTCCCGTCAAGATAGCTTTGCAGAAAATCGGAAATGTCCTCTTTCGAAAGGGCCTTTTTGTCTCTTTTGTCAGCGATGATGTCGTAAAACAGGCGCATGATTCCCTCCTTTAAACAATCAAAAACCATGAATTATACAGGAAAAGCGAAAAAATGGAAGTTAGAAAACGGTGAGCGAACAGCCTGATGATGAGGAAGATTCCTTTTTCTGTTCCTTTTTAGGAGTGCATGAACCGTAGTCACAGTAGCCTTCTTTGCCGTCGGAAGTGGTGCAGTCGTTCCAGTTCTGCGAAATATCGACAACTTCAAAGAAACCCTCGGATTCGCTGCATTCCGTTTTATAGCAGCTTTTTGTGGCGGGCATATCAGGAAGTTCGCCTTCGCAGAAGCCTTCAACGCATTTTTCGTTTTGAACGCATATTTTCCCGCTGCTGCACGAGTTTCCTTCGTTTACGGCGATCAGGACGCATTCTCCGGTATCAGGATTGCAGGAGCCTTCTGAACATTCCGAATCAAGAGCGGAACAGTCTTTGATATTCATGTCTATACATTTACCGTTCTGACATTGTCTGCTTCCGACACACAGATTTTCGGGTGCGTCGCAGAATGATCCGTCAGGCAGAGGAGAAAGTATGCATGATTTTGCTGCTTCGTCACAGGAGTTTTCTTCACATTTGTTGTCGCTGCCCTGGCACGGAATAGAACCTTCAATCGTTTCGCAGAAGCCTTCTACGCAAGTTTCCTTTCCGTTGCAGAAAAGCGAGTCGTCACAGTCGCTGTCGCTGCCGCACTGCCTGATATTGATATTCAAAGAAGGATCTCCGAGGTAGTTCGTTTCGAGTTTTATTGTGAGGAGAACACTTCGGTTGGACCATTTCTCCTTGGTTTCAAAGAAGGTTTTTGCCGGAATATCGTTTTTTATGACAGCATCGGTAAAAACGGTCCCGTATGAGAAAATGTCCTGCGAACTTAAATCATAGTCACTGTATATCGCGCCGTAGGAAACCTGCGAAGCCCCGACGACTCCGACTGCGGTGTTTTTCAGAATAGTGTATGCAAGGCTTCCGCCGCTTTCTATCGTTCCGTTGAGGCAGCTTCCCTGAAATACGAAAGAATTTACGGTTTTTATCTTGTTTGCGAGATCGGTGTTCACAAAAGTGTCGCTGACGAGCTCGTATCTGTATGTTTCCGGAATGCCGTTTCCGTTTCCGTCGCTTCTCCAGATGGTTCTGACAGAATAATCCGGCATTCCGTGAGCCTGCCAGAAGACAGTGCCGTAACCTGTCTTCATGTTTTCAAGCATTGAGTCGTAAGTCAGGGCGTCTTCATCGGTGAATTCCGACGGGTCGATACCGCTTTTTTCCACAAGGATTTTCGAGGAAAAAGGCTCTTTTATCGAATTGTTCATAAGATATTCTGCCACGTATGCCCCGTCCATTTTGGGAGTGTATCCGTGATCCTGATTTTCGTAGTATGAAATCGTTGTCGGGAAGAGTATGCGGCGCCTGTAGGATGCAGATGACGGCGCTTCCCTGATGAAATCGACTGTTCTTGCAAGTATTTCGTCTGCGGCTTTTACATTTTTGCCGTAGACCGGGATCCTTCCTACAACAAGTTCGAATTCGTATGAAATCATGTCGGTGCGTTCGCCGTATAAGCCGTTTTGGTCGCTGTCCATATCTTCGGTGAGCTCGGCATAAAAAATATCGGTCGGAACAAGTTCGTATTCGGGGTCGTCTGCATCGTCAGGGCGTGTTACGACCATCGGAACTTCGTCTCCGGAAGGCGATGTCCCTGCGATTATGAGAAGAAAATCGTAATTTTTGTAAATTCCGCGCAAATATTCCCTGATTTTTTCAACGCGCTCGATCCCTTTCAGTTCGCCGCCGCCGTAATTCTTTTCCGTTACGACACTTACCGAAAAACCGCTTTCTTTCTTGGCTGCGACGAAATTCCAGATTTCTTTCGACCCTGCAAGAAAATATTCGGTTGTCAGAATAAGAAGCGATTTCCCGTTTTTTGTATTTGTCATCGGAAGAAAAGTTTTTCCTTTTGTTGTGACTCGTATTTTATCGATTTTGATGACCTCTTTTTCAGATGCCGGGATCAGCGGGTAAAAGTCGAATGAAAACTGTTTCCGGTCCCGTTTGAAAGAGGGCTTCCTGTTAAATGTAAACTTCGAAAGCGAAGGTATTTCCCTTGCTTCGGAAGGCACTTTTTTAACCTTGTGCATATCGTGCAGACGATACAGCGGCGCACCTTTTTTCAAAGGAGCTTCAAGCGTTATTTTGTGCTGTTTCAGAATTTCTACTTTTACCACTGCGCTGCCGAAAACCATTTTTTTGAAAGGAAGGATCGTCTCTTCGCCTGTTCCGTCAAGGTCAAAGCCTTCTATTTGAGGAACAACAAACCCGTTTTGAGTGCGAAACACCGCTTCCGGAATATCGATTTCAACAGTTTCTGCAAAAATATGTGCAAAAAGCAGCATCGAAACCAAAAAAAGAAAAGATTTTTTTATCATCTGCAACTCCATAAAACTGTAAGCGGACAAGTCTACTTGAACTCTTTTGTTTGTCAAAAGTAATGAAATATTGGGAATTTGTGTAGGTGAGAGAATTTTAATTCCGCCTGTTTTCTCAACTTGTTTATTCTTAAAAATTTAATATAATTCAATGTTTTTTACTAACTCTATTCGGAGGTTCGTCATGCAGAAATTTTTATCATTTTTGGTGGTGTTTTTTTCTTTCTTGTCCATTTTCGCAGGCTGGGGAGAAGACCTCTGTGAAGACCAGACCTGTT
>CACYHH010000011.1 GCA_902774115.1 uncultured Spirochaetales bacterium | reverse complement strand
GTCAACGTCGTTTTGCCGTGGTCTACGTGACCTATCGTACCGATGTTTACATGCGGTTTGCTTCTTTCAAATTTCGCTTTTGCCATTTTTTCCTCCTTTGTTAGAAAGTTATCCCAAATTTTTGTTTTTTAATATTGTCAGGAATTTCCTTATAGTGGGAAAATTCCATCGTAAACGTCCCCCTTCCCTGCGTCTGTGATCTGAGACTTGTCATGTAGCCGAACATTTCAGCCAAAGGA
Organism: uncultured Spirochaetales bacterium; assembly: GCA_902774115.1. Taxonomy (GTDB): domain Bacteria; phylum UBP6; class UBA1177; order UBA1177; family UBA1177; genus UBA1177. The sequence continues at coordinate 39,043 of CACYHH010000011.1, read as the reverse complement.
ACTTCGACATTGATGATTCTGATCCCGCCTGCAGCGTCTTCAAAACCGATGATTTCCGATCTCTTTGACTGAAGGTTGCCCATAACATCACCCAAGTACTGTTCCGGAACATTGATTTCGACTTTCATGACAGGTTCAAGGATCTTCGGACTCGATTTTTCCTCAGCATCTCTAAAACAGTTGAGCGCTGCGACTTTGAATGCCATTTCAGAAGAATCGACTTCATGAAAGGAGCCGTCAACCAAAGCCACATGAACGTCAACCACCGGAAAACCGTATCTTCCTCCGAAAGCAGCCGTCTGAACGCCTTTTTCAATCGCGCCGACAAACAGTTTCGGAATGATCCCGCCCTTTGTCAGATCTTCGAAAACAATACCTGAACCTGCTTCAAGCGGCTCGAACTCCATGACAACGTGTGCATACTGTCCTTTGCCGCCCGTCTGCTTAACAAGCCTGTGTTCCATTCTGACAGGTTTCGAGAAAGTTTCTCTGTAACTTACCATCGGATTTCCGACATGGGCGTCGACCTTGAATTCCCTGCGGAGTCTTTCGACAAGAACCTCAAGATGAAGCTCACCCATTCCGGAAATGATGATCTGACCCGTTTCGGTGTCTGCATTGACTCTGAAACTCGGGTCTTCTTTGGCGAGCTTCTCAAGCGAGAGAGCAAGCCTTTCTTCGTCGGCTTTTGTCTTCGGTTCGATAGCGATGCTGATGACAGGTTCCGGGAAAGTGATCTTTTCGAAAAGGAACGCATCGTGCTTCTGGCAGAGCGTTGAACCCGTCGTAGCATACTTAAGACCGACTATCGCGCCGATGTTTCCGGCGGAGATTGAATCAACATCCTCCCTCTTGTTGGCGTGCATTCTCAGAAGTCTGCCAATTCTCTCAACTTTGTCGGAAAGAGGATTGTAATACTGCTGACCGACCTGAAGTTCGCCGCAGTAGACACGGACAAAACTGAGCTCGCCGACATAAGGATCGGACATTATCTTGAAAATCAAAGCACCGGGGAAAGAATCCGTAGGTTTAACGAATTTTTCCGACTCGTCTTTGACGGAAGTAACTTTTATTGGAGGAACATCGACCGGAGATGGCAGATAATCGACAACGGCGTCAAGCAGAAGCTGAACGCCCTTGTTTTTGAACGAACTGCCGCAAAGGACAGGGAAAATCGAATTGCTGATAACGGCTTTACGCAAAGCGGCGCGGATTTTTGCAGGTTCTATCGGTGCGCCTTCGAGGAAGAGAGCCATGATCTCCTCATCGTAGTCCGAAAGAGCTTCAAAAAGTTTCTCGCGGCACTGTTCGACCGTATCACGGTATTCTTCGGGAACCGACTGCTCTTCTCTGAAAACCGCGCCTAAAACATCGCTGTCGTAGTAGCGTGTCGTCATGTTGATGATGTCGATGATCCCGCAGAATGAATCTTCTTTTCCGACCGGAACCTGCACCGCAACCGCATTTGCGCCAAGTTTCGTCTTCATCATTTCGATGACGTGGAAGAAATCGGCACCTGTGCGATCCATTTTGTTTACGAATGCAAGTCTCGGAACTTTGTATTTGTCTGCCTGTCTCCAGACCGTTTCGGATTGAGGCTCGACACCGCTTACAGCGCAGAAAACAGCGACAGCACCGTCGAGGACTCTCAGAGAACGCTCGACTTCGATCGTGAAATCGACGTGTCCGGGAGTGTCGATGATGTTGATCCTTTTTTCGCGCCAGTAACAGGTCGTCGCAGCGGAAGTGATCGTGATGCCTCTTTCCTGCTCCTGATCCATCCAGTCCATGACTGCTGTTCCCTCGTGGACTTCGCCCATTTTGCGGGAAACGCCCGTGTAGAAAAGTATTCTCTCGGTGGTAGTCGTTTTACCGGCATCGATGTGTGCCATGATACCGATATTGCGGATATCTTCGAGAGCTATGTGCTTTTCAGCTGCGGACATGAAACTGGAAACCTCCGATTACCACTTGAAATGTGCGAAAGCCTTGTTAGCTTCTGCCATTTTGTGCGTATCTTCTTTTCTCTTGAAAGAGTTTCCTCTTTTGTTGAAAGCGTCGTCTATCTCGCCTGCAAGTTTGGCTGCCATGCCTTTCTCGCTTCTTTTGCGGGAGAACATGATCATCCATTTCATGCCGATAGCCTGGCTGTTTTCAAGAGAAATCTCGGTCGGAACCTGATAGGTCGCACCGCCGATTCTTGTCGATTTAACCATAACCTGCGGTCTGATGTTGTCGAGAGCGGCTTTGAAAATATCGACCGGGCTCTCTTTTTTGTTCTGCGCAGCTGTTTCAATAGCATCATAAACTATTGTTTCCGCTACACTTTTCTTACCGCGAAGCATGATTTTGTTGATGAATTTCTGAAGAAGGACATCTCCGTATTTCGGATCTGCCGGAACTTCTCTTTTTGAAACGCATTTTCTTCTTGGCATTACTCAACTCCTTTTTACTTCGGTCTCTTAGCGCCGTATTTCGAACGGCTCTGCTTTCTGTTGTTTACACCTGACGTATCGTTCGTGCCTCTGACGATGTGATAACGAACGCCGGGGAGGTCTTTGACCCTGCCGCCGCGGACGAGAACAACGCTGTGTTCCTGAAGGTTGTGACCTTCGCCGGGAATGTAGCAGGTAACCTCAAAACCGCTTGTCAGACGAACTCTGGCAACCTTTCTGAGAGCTGAATTGGGCTTTTTCGGGGTTGTGGTGTAAACACGTACACAAACACCCTTTCTCTGAGGACATGAAACAAGTGCCGGGCACTTGCTTTTGTTTTGCTGGTCCTTACGACCTTTTCTTATTAACTGATTAATGGTCGGCATTTCTAAACTACTCCTAATATTACCATTACCAAAAAACCGCAGGCATTGTATGGAGGGAAGTACCATTGTCAAAGATTTGACGATTTTTTGCCGTAACACAATGATTTTATTAAACCTTTACGAAAGGCAAGTTTTTTTGTTTTTTTCGTTTTTCTCATTTTCCGGCAAATTTCGCCTTTACAAAAAATTCAATTAAATGAGGACAAAACAAGAAATTTTCACGCAAGTTCTTTTGACATCAGAACTGCATTTTCGACAGGATTGCGGTAGTAATTTTTCCTGAGACCGTTTTCAACAAAACCGTACTTTTTGTAATACGCCCGCGCCGGGAAATTCGATTCCCGCACTTCGAGAAAAATCTGTCCGGTTCCGTTTTTTTGGCACCATCCGAAAACTTCGTCCATGAGTTCGGAAGCAATCCCGCTTCTTCTGAGATTTTCCGGAACAGCGACTTCAAGAATTTCGGCTTCGTCGAGAACGGTTGAAAGAATCAAAAATCCGGCAATCATTTCTTCACGCAGGACCGCAAAAACTTTATATTGAGCTCTCTTATTGATGATATCTTCTATAAATAAAGAAGTTTCTCCGTTAAAAACGGAATCTCCGAGAATGGAAATTTCCGCCGAGCATTTTGAAAGCAAATCAGAATCGAGCAGCATCTATTCAGCCGTTTTCTTTTTTCTGCCTCTTTTTTTAGGCTCTCCTGCGGCAGAACTTTCCGTATTTTCGAAGAACGAACCCTGAACTTCTTCTACCGGAGCCGGTTTTGCAATTTCTTTTTCCGGTTCTTTTTTCACTTCAGGTTTGACTTCCGGAACAGTTTCCGGTCCGGCAGCTTTTTCGATTTTTACTTCAGCCGGTTCAACGACATCTTTGATTTTTACGACTTTGTATGTTTTCTGCGGAACAAGGACTTTTTCCGGAATTATCGCGCTGTCGCCGTTCGACGCGTTTTCGAACCACGACTCGAAATCGACAAGCCCTTCGCCCGAAACGACGCTGCCGCTGTACTTTTCCTTGAAAGCGGAGATCGTTTCTTCAAGTTTTTCCTTCTCTTCGCCGAGCGGAACAAGCTCCGACACGATCCTGACTTCGTAGTTTCCCGGATAAACGCGGTCGACTTTGTCGATATCGACATCCCCCAGATCGTTTTTGCCGACGACTTCGGTCGTGCCGTCAAGATACATCACGAAATAAACCATCTCTTTCCTCCATCTCAAAGATTTTATGAAATTCTTACCGTTTCTTTCACTGAAAACTCCGCAGATCACGTTGTATTTGCAGAAAGCCGAATAGGCGCTGCAGTCCGAAGACGCCTGTTTTTTCTTAGGACAGTAGAGCTGTGCCAGTTTTCTCCTTTTCGCAAGTCCTTTGTTGAGTTCGATGATTTTCATATTCAGCGGACTTTCACGGAGCTCGATCCACTCCGGAAAAAACGCCGTGAAAAGCTGCGGCTTCACTGGACAGAACTCCCGCGGACACGAAATACACTGCGAAAGGTGGACTTTCGTTCCCTGCATAAGCCCGAAAAATCCGGGTTCTTCGCATACCGTCCAGCTGTTGTTAAGAAAAACCGCCATTACCAACTCAAAAAAACAACCGGTACGAGTTTATCTGTCAGATTTTCAATTTCAAGAGATTTCAACAAAAATAACCTTTGACAAAAAAAACTCCTGTATTATTATTACCGGCGTTTTTTGCAATGTGTTTTTAACATTTTCCATTTTTTGAGGTGCTTAATGAGTAAAAAAATTCTTATTATTGCTTTTTTAATGCTTTTGCTGCCCTTTACTGTTGCAGCAAGCAAAGCAATCGGTCCAGAAGTATCTGTCTACCGCGACAAAGAATTGAAGTGGGAAGACGGAGCTTTCGGTTATCACGTAATGTTCAAATCGCTCCTTGAAAACAAAGAGCAGGATTCAAACCCGCAGAATCCGCAGGGCGATACATGCAAAGAGTCCAGCACATACGCCCTCGACATGACCCACATTCCGGCTGATGCGATCATCGAGGATGCTTATCTCGTATGGACCTCGGCAGTTCCGGTAGCCAAGAAAAACGATCCTACAGACAACGAAGTTTTCCTTTCTTTCGTTTCGACCGACGGCACGATCCAGCATTCGGATACGATAAAGGGAAAGAAGGCATACAAAGTAGCTGATGCAGGTGTCGTTTCCTTTGAATTTGACGCTTTCAAAGATGTCGACGACCCGAACAAAAGCTGGTTCACCTACCGTGTAAACGTCCGTGACTTCTTCCAGAAGATCCAGGAAAAAGGCAGAGCGACCGCTGTTGAAGGAGCGTCTTTCTATGACGGATACTCCCTCATCGGAAACTACACTCTCTCCGGTCTTGAATGCACTGAAGACAGTGTTTACAAAGGCACGACCGAAATGGTCGCCGACTGGTCGATAATCCTCATATACTCTTCTGTCGAGATCAGCCCGAAAAAAATTTATCTGTATGACGGTTTCCAGTCGTATTTCCATACTCTTTCCGAAATCAAAGTAACAGGCTTTGAATTTCCTCTGGATCCTGAAATCAGAATCACTCTTGCATCTCACGAAGGCGATCCGGGACTCTGGAACCTCGAACCGGAAAACGGTATTCTCGTTCCTGAAGGTCTTCAGGTTCAGGGCGATTATCCTGACTGGCTTATGCTCTGGAATAAATGCAACCCGACGGCATGGGCTGACCAGAACTTCATCCACCTTGACTACACCGAAATTTTCAACTCCATTTCTTCAGTTTACGGCTGGGCTGACACCGAACCGACCTGCATCGGCGGCGAACCGCCCGTTTTCAATTATGAAGAAATGGAATACGGCATTGAGGTCGATACATTCGTAATGGATTCTTCCGAAGTTTCCGGAGACGACCGCTGGGCAGAGTATGCTATGCACTTCCACAAAGGCGGTCAGCAGATCAACCTGAGAATCGGCGCGAACCAGGATTCCGTAATCACCAACTACATGATAGTTTCGGTTGATACGAAAGCTCCGCAGTTCGATATTCCGGGACAGCCCGAAAAAGTTGCATGCACACCGGCAAACAATTCTTTCGATTCCAACGCTCTTGAAGGAAAATGGTGCCAGAACGGTCTTGAGCACACTTTCGCTCTCAGAATCCAGAACTGGGGAACCGATTCGACGAATGCCATTGTTGTTCAGGATTCGATCCCGGCAGGAATGGAATATGTTCCGGGTTCCACCGAATATGCAACGAATTTCAAAGTTGAAAACGGCAAAAAAATAGCGACACGCTGGATGCCGGTTCCCGACAACGGAGGCTTCCCGCTTGAAACCGGATTCAAAGTTGCCGATGCACTTAACTTCTGCCCGGACGGCAGCAATTATCTTGACTGCGAAGATATGATCATGATCCGTTTCAGAGCTAAAGTAAAAGGCGAAACGCCGAAAAACCAGGTCATCGAAAATATCGCGACATACAAAAGCGCAGGTGTCAACGACTACAGAACCAACCTCGGTATTCCTGTAAAACTCAGAATGATTTCATCCGGCTGCGTAAATTCACAGGATGCCGTTGACCTTTCCGAGTGCGGCGGAGTTGGAGCTGCTGCATGCACTAAAAACGAAGACTGCGGCGAAGGACTCATCTGCGACAACGCAAGCGGCGCATGCGTCGAAGATCCTTCAATGGTAAAATGCCAGAACAGCGCAATAACTGCAAACATCGGCAAAAACAGCCCGAACAGCAAAGTCATTTTCATCAGCAATCCGCAGACGGATCTTGTTATCGGTCAGCTTGAACTTGCAGGAACCGGCGAAAACTGCTACCTCAACCTCAGCTCGATCAAACTCAAAGTCGACGTAAAGGACAGCAACATCAACATTTCCAACCTCAAAATGTTCAAAGACAACAACAGCAACGGAATCGTTGATGCGGAAGACACCCTTCTTGCAAAAGCAGACGGCATATCTGCTGGATACGCATCTTTCTCGGCTTCGAATCCCGAAAACAGACTTTGGGGCAACAAGAAGAACAACATCATCTTCTCGCTTGACGCATCATACAAAGAAGGTGCTACGATCCAGAACAGCGCAACATTCACGGCTTTGATCGAAAAGGACGGCGGAATCCTTCTTACAGACGGCGGAACACCTTCCATCGACGGTCTTCCGATAGATTTCAGCACATTCCAGTTCGAACCGGCAGAAGGTTTCATCGTAACGAAAGGTCCTCATGATCCGGAAGTTCCGGCGAAATCGGAAATGAACAGATTCCAGGATGTTCTTCAGATCAGAGTAACGGCAAAAGGCGCTGACGAAACGATCAAAAAGATGACGATCAAAGTTCCGAAGAACAATATGGTTTCTTTCGGCAACGGAATCAACAGACTTGCAATTTACGAAGATACCGACAACGACGGCAAAGGAGACACCGAACTTGTTTCGACGACTTCTTTCGACGGAACGCAGAAACATCAGTTTACTCTTGATTTCGACGTTCCGAAAGATACCGACAAATACCTCACGATCAAAGCAGAACCTTCTCTCGGCGACGGTCAGATTTTCCAGATTCAGGTTTCGGCTATCTCGGTCAACAGCCTTGACGTTCTCGGTCTGCCGGTAGATTCAAGACCTTACGAATACACATGCGATCCGAACCTTGAAGACTGCGGCGGAGACGGCGGATGCTCGATAGTTGCTGCGGAAACAACCGACAACACTGCACTTTTCGCACTTGCAGCGGCTGCAATGCTTCTCCTTTCGGCTATCGCTTTCAGAATGAGAAAAAACTAATTCCCTAAACTCCCTAAACTCCCTAAATTCCCTAAACTCCCCTAACTTTTCACTTGCAATTTTCCGCTTTCTGAGTATAAACACGCGTTTTTAAGTTTTTTGGAAAAAATGATGTTTTGACCGTTAATATTTGAAATTTTGGAGGAAAAAATGGCAGCAAAAAAATTCGTTTACTTCTTCGGTCCTCAAGGTTCGGAAGGAAACGCATCAATGAAGAACACTCTCGGCGGAAAAGGTGCGAACCTCGCCGAAATGTGCAACATGGAGATTCCTGTTCCCGCCGGTTTCACGATCGCAACAGATATGTGCACCGTTTACTATAAAAACGACAGGAACTACCCGCCTGAACTCGCAGAGCAGGTTGACGAAAATCTTAAGAAAATTGAAGAAGTTATGGGCAAAAAGTTCGGAGATCCCAAGAATCCGCTCCTTCTTTCGGTCCGCAGCGGCGCACGCGCTTCGATGCCCGGCATGATGGACACGATCCTCAACCTCGGTCTCAACGAAAATACGCTTCAGGGACTCATCAAAACCGACAGCGATACCCGTTTCGCATGGGACAGCCTCCGCCGTTTCATGCAGATGTACGGAAATGTCGTTATGGGGATCAAAGGCGAGCACTTCGAGCACGCAATCACAACTCTCAAGGACAAATACGGCATCAAAAACGACCTCGAAATGACTGTCGAAAACCTGAAAGAGCTCGTTGAAGCGTACAAAACCATCGTCAAAGAGCAGACCGGAAAAGAGTTCCCGACCGATCCCAAAGAGCAGCTCTGGGGCGCTATCGACGCGGTTTTCGGAAGCTGGATGAACGAAAGAGCTATCGTTTACCGCAAGATGAACGGCTTCTCCGATGACTGGGGAACCGCAGTAAACGTTCAGGCTATGGTTTTCGGAAACATGGGCAATGACTGCGCGACAGGTGTTGCTTTCACGAGAAACCCGGCGACAGGCGAACACGTTTTCTTCGGCGAATACCTCATCAACGCTCAGGGCGAAGATGTCGTTGCAGGTATCAGAACTCCGCAGCAGATCACTCTTGCCGGAAGCAGAAAATGGGCGGCAGACCACAACATCAGCGAAGAAGAGAGAGCTTCGAAATATCCTTCGCTTGAAGAATACATGCCCGAAGTTTACGAAAATCTCTGCAGCATCTACAAAAAACTCGAACTTCACTACCGCGACATGCAGGATATCGAGTTCACGATCGAAAACAGAAAACTCTGGATGCTCCAGACGAGAAACGGCAAAAGAACGGCTGCTGCAGCTGTAAAAATCGCAGTAGACATGGTTGACGAAGAGCTCATCACGAAGGATGACGCACTTCTCAGAGTCACTCCGGATCAGATCGACCAGCTTCTTCACCCGCAGTTCGTCAAAGAGAGCAAAAAGAGCGCAAAACTTATCGCGAAAGGTCTTCCTGCAAGCCCGGGCGCCGCAACAGGCCAGATCGTCTTCAACGCAGAAGATGCTGCGGTCTGGAAAGCAAACGGTCTTGAAACAATACTCGTCAGACTTGAAACCAGCCCCGAAGACATCACCGGCATGGTCGCTGCAAACGGCATTCTCACCGGACGCGGCGGAATGACTTCGCACGCTGCCGTTGTTGCAAGAGGCATGGGCAAATGCTGTGTCAGCGGATGCGGCGGACTCAACATCAGCGTTGACGAAAAAACGATAAAAGCAGAAGACATAGTTCTCAAAGAAGGCGACTGGATCTCGATAGACGGCAGCACGGGCGAAGTTCTTCTCGGCAAGGTCGCGACAGAGACTCCTCGCTTCAACGAAGGATTTGAAAAGCTCATGAACTGGGCCGACAACCGCCGTATGCTCAAAATCAGAACAAACGCCGATACACCGAGAGACGCGGCTCAGGCACGCAAATTCGGCGCTCAGGGAATCGGACTCTGCAGAACAGAGCACATGTTCTTCGAAGGCGACAGAATCAAAGCTGTCAGAGAAATGATCCTCGCTGACGATCTCGAAGGAAGAAAAGCTGCGCTTGCAAAGCTCATCGGACACCAGAGAGACGATTTCTACGCGATTTTCAAAGAGATGCAGGGACTTCCTGTAACAGTCAGACTTCTTGACCCGCCGCTTCACGAGTTCCTTCCGAGCGAACCGCAGCAGATCAAGGAAATGGCTGAGATCATGGGCTGCTCCGAAGAGATAATCAACGACAAGATAAAAGCTCTTCACGAAATCAACCCGATGCTCGGTCTCAGAGGATGCAGACTCGGCATCACCCGTCCGGAGATCACCGAAATGCAGACAAGGGCTATAATCGAGGCAGCTTGCGAGCTTACCAAAGAAGGAGTCAAAGTATTCCCCGAAATCATGGTTCCGCTTGTAGGCAACGTAACTGAATTCAAATATCAGGAAAAGATCATCCGCGAAACAGCGGCGAAAGTCTTCAACGAGAAAGGCATCAACGTCGAATTCCTTGTCGGCACGATGATCGAAGTTCCGAGAGGCGCTCTTACCGCTGATGAAATCGCTGAACACGCAGAATTCTTCTCGTTCGGAACAAACGACCTCACTCAGATGTGCCTCGGTTACAGCCGTGACGATGCAAACAAGTTCATCTACCAGTACATCGACAAAGGAATCCTTGAGAAAAACCCGTTCCGTTCGATCGACCAGACCGGTGTCGGTCAGCTTGTTGAAATCGCGGCAAAACGCGGCAAAAAGGCAAGACCGAACATCAAGCTCGGCGTATGCGGAGAACACGGCGGCGATCCGGCCTCGATAGACTTCTTCCACAGAGCAGGTCTCCAGTATGTCAGCTGCTCGCCGTACAGAGTTCCGATAGCTCGTCTCGCTGCGGCTCAGGCGGCAATCAACAACGACGTTGTACGTGAAATCAAGCAGACTGTCGAAGATGCATACTCAAAAGCCGAAACCACAGCGAAAGACGTTTACAGCAAGGCTGAAAGCGGTCTCAAGAACCTCAGGGAAACCGTTGAAAACAGCGAACTCAAAAAGACCGTCGAAGAAGGCGCGAAAAAACTTTTCGACGACATCAAAAAGAAAATAAAGAAATAACCTCACCTTAATCCCCTCTCCCGCGTGGAGAGGGATTATATGGTTATTTCACCGAATTCATTGGTGTTTTCTGCAGAAACATCATATTACGGCGTCTCTGCAAAAAGATTGCACAAAAAAATTTTTTCTTTATAACACCAAAGGATTTTTTTAGGGGAAGAAATGACTGCGGAATATAAAAAGTTCGATGTTTTGAACGTGGATCTTGCCGGGGAAAATCTTATTGAAGCAGCTGCGGGAACGGGTAAAACCTATTCCATCGCGATAATGGTCCTGCGCTGGATTCTGAGCACTGATAACCCGGTCGATTCGGTTCTTGCCGTGACTTTCACAAACGCTGCTACCGCGGAACTCAAGGAGAGGATCCTCAACTTTCTTGAAAAAGGGCTCGAATTTTTCAAAAAACCGGAAAACTGCAAAGATGAAACCATAAAAAAAGTATGCAGCGGAATAACCGATAAAGAGAAGGCGGCCGCGAAACTGAAAAAAGCGATAAACGACTTCGATGCAGCTTCGATATTCACGATTCACGGTTTCTGCCAGAAACTTATCCGGGAACATGCTTTCGAGCTCGGGATCGATTTTAAAATGGAATTTTCCGAAGATGCAGATCCCAAAGCGGATGCTGCAACGACTTTTTTCAGGCAGAATCTCGCGGACTGCGAAACGGACGGAATTCTAAATGACAAAAAAAGCAGAGAAAAGATTTCCTTAAAAAAGCTGAAAGAGTTCATTTCAAAGGCGGGGCTCGGCATCGAAAACAAAAATATAAGTTTTGATTCCGCAGACATTCCTTTTTCTGATGAAATCGCTGAAATTTACAAGGATTTAGCCGAAAAAGCGCCTGAAATAGCCAGAAACAACCGCAACAGAAAAAACGTCATGGGGTTTGACGATATTCTGCTCATAATCTACGACGCCCTGAAAAACAACGGAAGCGGTGCCGAAGCGATCCAAAAAATCATGGAAGAGCGTTACTCGCTTGTTCTTATTGACGAATTTCAGGATACAGACCCGATTCAATACTTCATTTTCCAAAAACTTTTCTGCAACGGCAGGCACACGGTATTTTTTATCGGAGACCCGAAACAGTCGATCTATTCTTTCCGTGACGCCGATATTTTTTCATACATCGGGGCAAAGGAAAATGTCAGGAACATTTACGGAATGGAGAAAAATTACAGATCTTCGGCTGCGGCAGTCGGAGCGACAAACGAAGTCTTCGATAAAACTGACAGTTTCGGCAGCAATTCTCCGATAAAATATAAGACTGTTTCGGCTGACAAAAATCCGGATGATTATTCTCTGACAAAAAACGGAGAACCGCTGCCGGGAATACTTCTCCACGAAATCCGTGAAACCAAGATCAAAAAAGAGCTCCTTCAGGCGCAGATATGCAGCCATATTTTGCAGTCGATACAGGAAATGACGAAAAAAGACTCTCCCTTCAAAATAAATGAGAACAAAATTGAAAGAGCGGTCAAACCTTCAGATATCGCAGTTTTAGTTGCAAAAAACGATTTTGCGCTTGAAGTGTACGAAACGCTGAAAAAAGCGGAGATTCCGGCAATCGTCGAAGCTGAAACGGCAAAACGGCTCTCGATATTTTATTCGGAAGAGGCTCTTGCCGTGCAGAAACTTCTCTCGGCGGCAGCAACAGGCGGATTTGCTGAGTTCAAAACGCTTCTTCTCACCTTTTTCTATAACATGACCGTCTACGACATTGCAGACGAAAGCAGATCGTCAGAACTTTCCGAACTTCATAAAAAATTCAATTCATGCTTTGAAAATTGGGAAACTCAGGGCTTTTTAGCCTCTTTTTCGAAATTTCTCGAAGACGAAAACATTCTCTCATGCATTGCGGCAAAAGGAGAAAAAACTGTCAGTATTATCAGGCAGTTGTCTGAGCTCATCCATAAGCACGAGCTTTCTGAAGGATACTCTCCGCTCCGGACGCAGGAATGGTTCAAAAACAAGATAAAATCAAAAAGCGACACTGAAGACGAAATCATCCGCCCGGAAAGCGAAAAAAACGAAAACGTCAGGATAATGACTCTGCACAAAAGCAAAGGACTTGAATTCAACATCGTCTTTTTCCCGTTTATACTGAATCAGGGAAACAAAGAACAGTGGGTGATCCGACACAGGAAAAAAGAAGCCGGCGGTTACGAAAGGGAAATGATTTTTGCAAAAGCCTCCGGAACGAACCGGAACGGAGATCTGCCGAACGATGACGAACTTGAAGAGAAACGCAGGATATATGTCGGTATCACGCGGGCAAAATATCTCACAGTGTGCTACACGCAGGGAATAAAAAAATCACTCGAACCGACTTCTCTCTTTAAAAAAGAAAATCCGGTTTTCGTCAAAAGCGACGATCTCCTGACCCCGGATCACACTACCGGAACATCAAACGAACAAACACAAAGATCCCGGGAACCGGAACTGCGCTTTCCGGAAGAGGCGGCAGGTCCGATGGCGCCCGGCTGGGCTCTGACGAGTTTCAGCGGAATAATTTCCCAAAGACAAAACGGAGAAGAACTGCAGGCAGACGAAGATCCCGAAAACGGCGAAGATCACTCCGCACCAAGCGGAAACTCTGGGGAACCGCCCGTTCCTATGGCGCTTTTTCCGAGCGGAACAGACGCCGGAACCGTTCTCCACTCGATTTTTGAAAACGCCGACTTCTCTTCCGAAGACAACACCGGAACAATCAGCACAATTCTGAAAAAGAAGATGAATTTCAGCTCCGATGAGCTTGAAACAACTGTTCCGATAGTAAACGAATGCCTCAACAATGTCTTTTCGGCACCGGTTTTCGAAAGTAAAACCCTGCGAGATACCGAAGAAAAAACGGCTGAAATGGAATTTTTCCTTTCGATAAAAGACGATGTTCCGGCAGGTAAACTCTCGAAAATAATCGAAGACAACTATAAAACGGCAAAACTTGAAGCCGACGGCGTAAAAAAAGGGTTTCTCCACGGATACATCGACCTTGTCGCAAAAATTGACGGGAAATATTACATCATCGACTGGAAATCGAACAATTTAGGCTGCAATTTTACCGATTACGGGCATGAAAATATCGAAGCGGAAATGAAAAAGCACAACTACTATTTACAGTATATGCTCTACCTTGCAGCATTCGAAAGCTATATAAAAAGCGTCGACAAAAATTATTCCTACGAAAAAAATTTCGGCGGAATAAGGTATGTTTTTCTGCGCGGAGTCAAGGCTGCAAACTGTGAAACAGGAATTTTTTCCGACAGACCGGAAGAATCCGAATTGAGAAAAATCCAAAATCTTTTTGAAGGCAAAAAATGATTTTCTACAATAAAATCAATATATTAAACAGGTTGATTGAAAAAAAGCTGATTAGCGGAGCGGATGAAAATTTAGCCGGATTTCTTTGCGGACTTGAAAAAAATCTCTCTTCTGATGAAAAGCAGGTTTTAGCCGCAGCCGCAGCGCTTTTATCCGAATGGGTCTCGTCCGGAAGCATCTGTCTCACCGAAGAAGATGTCATCACCTTTATCAAAACAAATAAAGAGGCTCTTTCAGATACCGCTTTTCCGGATTGGGAAGAAATAAAAAATGTCCTTTCCAAAAGCTCGTGCACCATGCAGGATCCTGAAAAAAATCCGAAACCGCTCGTTCTTTCCGGCGATAAAATCTATTTTTACAAATACTGGCTTTACGAAAACTCCCTTGCCGCAAAAGTGCTCGATCTCTCGAAAGATAAAGGGAAATATGCAGAAAATTCTGATGAAATAAATAAAATTTTCGACAAACTTTTCGATCCGGAGAGCTCCGGACAGAAAGACGCAGCCCTTGCCGCAGCTGAAAACCGTTTTTCAGTAATCACCGGCGGACCCGGAACGGGAAAAACAACGACTGTGGCAAAAATTCTCGCCGGAATATTCAGCGTCTCTCCGGAAAGCAGCATAATACTCACCGCATTCACCGGCAAAGCGGCTGCACGAATGACCGAAGCGCTCCGCACGGCGACTGAAAAAATAGAAAAAGCCGGGAAAATAGAAAATACCGGCGTATTCACAAAAATGAACTCTCTCGAAGGTCTTACTCTCCACAAAATTCTCGAAATGAACTTCGGAAAACCGGGACGAAACAGACAAAATCCGATAACAGCCGACTTTGTCATAGTCGATGAGGCAAGTATGGTCGACATCGTCATGTTTTCGGATCTGCTGGACGCCCTTTCCGAAAACACTTCGCTTATTCTGCTCGGCGACAAGGATCAGCTTGCAAGCGTCGATGCCGGAAATGTTTTCAGCGATATATGCGATGCGGCAGAAAACGATCTCTTCGAGCGCAGTATCATGACAAAACTGACAAAAAGTCACAGGTTCGATGAAAATTCGGGCATAGGCAGACTGGCAAAAGCGGTAAACGGGCAGAAAAAAGCAGCTGAACTCATCAGTATATGCGAAAAAGAGTGTGATCTCGACTTCAAAGAAATAAAAAAGGACAAGAAAAACAAGGAGTTGGGAAATATTGCAGAATACGCTGCAAAAAAATACGAATTTCTTTCCGACATCACTCTGAGCCCAGCGGAAATTCTGAAAGAGTTAAATGATTTCAAAATTTTGTGCCCTTCAAAAGAAGATTTCTTCGGAGTCGACAACATAAACAGAGCAATCGAAAACGCTTTGGGAATAAAGCAGACCGACTCTTTTTACAACGGCAGACCGGTAATGATAACCAGAAACGACTATGCGAACAATCTGATGAACGGCGACTGCGGAGTCATTTTGAAAAGAGAAGGAAAAACCAAAGCATATTTTCTGCAAGGCAAAGTACCGGAATCTTTCGATATTTCAAAACTCTCAGCCTTTGAAACAGACTATGCGACGACGATCCACAAAAGTCAGGGAAGCGAATATAAATCAGTAGCCGTTATTCTGCCGGAAAGAGAGATGCCGATGCTGACGAAAGAACTGCTTTACACCGCGATAACAAGGGCAGAAAAGAAAGTTACGATAACTGCGGACAAAGCAGTTTTAGAATACGCGCTCGGAAATACTGCCGACAGAAACAGCGGCTTTAAAGAGGCTTTGAAAAAAGCCGGAGAAAGATCATGAAACACTTTTTGGGACTTGATTTAGGCTCGGTAAGCCTTGACTGCGTCATACTCGATGAAAATAAAAATATCGTCTACAAAAGTTACCGCAGAACTAACGGAAGACCATTGAAAGCGGCAGCCGGACTTTTTGCCGAGATGGAACAAACATGCGAAAACATTGAGCTTTCAGGCGCATGTGTAACCGGTTCGGGCAAAGAACTTTTATCAGATCAGTTCGGCTTCGGAACGACGAACGAGATCATCGCTCACGCAACCGCGGCATGGACGCTCTATCCCGATGTCAAATACATTTTCGAGATCGGCGGGCAGGATTCGAAATTCATAACCGTCGGCAAAAACAGTAACGGGAAACACTATCTCAAAGATCACGCTTTCAACGAGCTCTGCGCTGCCGGAACAGGCGCATTTTTGGATCAGCAGGCGCAAAGATTGGGGTTAACAACGGAAGAACTCGGAAAAATCGCTTCCGCGGCGAAAAATGTGCCGAGTGTCGCAGGAAGATGCTCCGTTTTCGCGAAGTCCGACATGATCCATTTGCAGCAGAAAGGTGTTCCGAAAGATGAAATCGCGGCGGGGCTCTGTTTCTCGCTTGCAAGGAACTATCTTTCGGCTTTGTGCCGCGGAAAAATACCGCAGCCGCCGATACTTTTTCAGGGCGGAGTCGCCGCAAACAAAGGAGTAGTGCGCGCTTTCAGAGAGATTCTGCATCTTGGCGAAAACGAACTCATAATTCCGGAAAATTTCGGCGTAATGGGGGCTGTCGGAGCGGCGCTTTCAGCTTTTGAAAACACAGAAAACAAACAATTCACGATCTCCGATATTGCGAAAAACTTTTCCGAAGCATTTGATTTTATTGAAGAAAGCGATTTGACCCAGATAAAATTCGAAAATGTCATCGAAACTCAGAAAAATGAAAAAAACAAAGATTTATCGGCACTTTTTTTAGGGATAGACGTCGGCTCGGTCAGCACGAAAGGAGCTCTCATCGACAAAAACAAAAACGTGATCGCCTCGGCATATCTTCCCACTGCCGGAAAACCGATAGAAGCGGTCACGGAAGTCGTCACAGAAATCAAAAAACAGGCGGGAGAAAGCGTTGTTTTTGCAGAAATTGCTGTCACAGGCTCAGGAAGGCATCTGGCCGCAAAATTCCTGCAAACGTCTAATACCATTGATGAAATTTCAGCTCAATCGATTTCATGCGGCTACTTTTTTCCGGAGTGCGATACGATAATCGAGATCGGCGGGCAGGACTCGAAATTCATAAAAATGGAACACGGCAGGATCAGCAATTTCAAGATGAACAGAGCCTGCGCCGCAGGTACGGGATCGTTTCTTGAAGAACAGTCGAACCGACTTAAAATCAGCATAAGAAACGATTTTGCAGAACTTGCCTTCGCCTCGCTTCATCCGCTCAGACTCGGCAGCAGATGCACGGTTTTTATGGATTCTGATTTAGTCCATCATCTTCAGCGCGGCGCGAAAACTGAGGATCTGTGTGCCGGTTTGAGCTATGCGACTTGCGAAAACTACATCGAAAAAGTCGTCGGATCGATGAAAGTCGGAAACAACATCGTTTTTCAGGGCGGAGTCGCAAAAAACAAGGCAGTTGCGGCAGTTTTCGCAAAACTTCTGGAAAAACCTGTGAGCATCCACCCCTACCCCGAAATTTCTGGTGCGATCGGAGCCGCGGTTTCGGCAATTGAAGCACATTATTCCGAAAAAAACAGCCGGAAAGAAACTAAAGCAATCGACGGATTTGCAATCAGAGAAGAACTTCTTCTGTCATACCTCAAAGAATACGATGAAAACCCGCGGACCCCTGACTGCAAAGGGGTCATAGCGATGCCGTTCGCACTTAATATGACGGAGCATCTGCCGTTCTGGGCTGCATTTTTCGGCGAACTCAACTACGAACTCGTTCTCTCCCCGAAAACCGATACCGAAATCGTTCAATCGGGGCTTATCCGCGTTCCGGCTGAATTCTGCTATCCGATGAAAGTTCTTTTCGGACACGTCCACACCCTTTTGGATAAAGGCTATAAGCGCATTTTCATTCCGCATTTACAATTTTTCGCGCCGCCGAAAGGAAAACATCTGCAGTACGCATGTCCCTACACTCAGGCTGCGCCTTATGTCGTGAGGGAAAATCTTGAAACGGACGCCGAAATCCTGACGATACAGTATCCGATAGAAGGTGAAGAAAAATTCTGGACGGAAAACACAGCAAAAACGCTCGGACTGACATTCGAAGAAATCGACTGCGCCTTTGTCAAAGCACGTGCGGCACAGCGCGAATTTGTGAACAAGTGCATCGCAAAAGGACGTGAAATAATTGAAGAATTAGAAAAAACAAACGGTCGCGGCGTAGTGATTCTCGGACGTCCTTACAACACGACCGACAGGCACATAAACCTGGATCTATCGAAAAGGCTGAACAGCTTCGGAATAACGACGATCCCCGCCGATTTTCTCCCCACTGCCGAAGAAAAACTTCCGTCGATCTGGGACAGAGTCCGCTGGGGATACGGCAGAAAACTCATTCAGGCGGCGAGGATCCTGAAAAAACACAAAAACCTCGGAGCCGTAACAGTTACCAATTTCGGCTGCGGACCTGACGCTTTCATCGACCAGTATCTTGAATACGAACTTTCGGACACTCCCGATCTCACCGTCGAATTTGACGACCACCGCGCCGAAGCGGGGCTTGTTACAAGAATAGAAGCCTTTTCGCGCAATTTCAAAATTGCAGAGAAAGAGAGATCCGTTGTTGAAGGAATCGACCCCGGCAAGCCGAAAATCCCGCTTCGCGAATACACCTACTACATCCCGAGTTTCATGGATCATGCCCTGGCGATAAGCGGCGCACTCAAGGCAAGCGGCTGCAAAGTCGTTTTACTTCCGCCGACAGACGATGAAAGCTGGAATTTAGGGCTCAAATACGCATACGGCAGAGAGTGTCACCCGTTTATTTCATTCATCGGAGACCTGCTTAAAGCGGCTAAACGCCCCGATTTCGTACCCGAAAAAGCGTGTTACTTCGGTCCGTCGTATTTCGGCGCGTGCCTTCTTCCGCAGTACATCATCGCGATGCACCTGATTTTGAAAAGGATCGGACTCGGCGAAGTCACGATCATGAACATCACCGACGAAACAAACATGAAGGAACTGGGTCCGGCTTATCTTGCGAGAATGGCTCTCGGAATCTACGCGATCGACCGCTTTTTCAAGTGGAAAACCGAAATAACTCCTTACGAAGCGGAAACCGGCGGAGTCGAAAAAGTTTACCGCGATGTTCTTGCAGGAATAGAAAAAGGACTTGAGACCGGCAGCTTCTTCAAAGCGGTAAAACGCGGCGTCAAGGCAATGAAATCGATAAAACTGACTCCGCAGAACGGCACGAAACCAAAAATCGGCGTTGTAGGAGACGTTTACACCAGAATAAACGCCCACTCAAACGGAAAACTCTTTGAAAACCTCAAAAACATGGGCTTTGAAGTATGGCCCTCCTGCTCTATGATCGACCTCACCTTCATGGCGCTCGAACTCAAATCGGACGACTTTTTGAAAGAAGGGAAAAAGGTGAAAAGTTTCCTCGCGAAAGGAACATTCCCCGCAGTAAAAATCTGCCGTCACCTGATCGACAGATACTTCCCCGACACGATCAGAACTCCGCAGGAGCGCGATCTCAACTTCATAAAAAAGACTGTCGGAAAGCACATCGACATCACGATCGACCGCGCCTTAACGCTGAATTTAAGCCGCATCGGAGAGCTTCACGAAGCCAAAGCCGACGGAATACTCAATGTCATGTGCCACAACTGTATGCTCGGCACAGTAACAGAATCGCTCTCGCCTGTACTTCGTCATGAAATGGACGACATCCCGATCTGCACGCTTGTTTACGAAGGCTTGAAGTCGACCCACAATAAAAACCGCCTCGAAGCATTCGCCCATCAGGTGAAACAGAAGAAAAACAACTGAAGAATTATCTAAAAATTGTCCGGAAATGATTGGGCACTACTCAACCTCTGGCCAGTTTTTGTTTACCACTATAGATTTCTGACAAAAATCGGCTTTGAACCGTCATATCCAAGAATCAAAATATTTTTTAGAGGATCTTTGTTAACATAGTAAGGATTACGGTAAATCATTATGGCTCCGTTTGGTTTCCGTTCGTTAAATCAATTACTTTTGGTCTCTGTATCCTTTCTTCAATGAAATTCTTGATGTAGAGCAGCTCTTCTTTCTTGGCTCTTAAATAAAACTGAGATGGATATTTCGTTTTGCTTTTGTTCTCATCTTTATATTTTGCATTATGGTTTATGAGCAAAAGATCTGTTTGAAAAATGTTTTCCATTCTGACAAAATTTATATCCTTAATCTCTATTTCAGGTTGATAAGAACCTCCTATTACATGACCTGTAACAAAGGCAATGCTATCCTCAAATATTAGCATTTCAAAGACAGGTGAGTAAGAAAATGTCAACTTCACATACATATTGTCAGCAAAATCAACAATTCTACATTCAATTTCTTTTATGCATTGCTTGTTTGCCAAAAATTTAGCCTTTTCTTTGCCGTTTTCTCTAAAATTTAAAATTACCGTAGCAAAAAATACTATAGTTAAAAATACTATCAAAAATACATCAAACAACATTTTGCGCTCCAAGCTTAATTAAAATAAGGATCTACATTTGTTTGCGGGAATCCAGCCTGCTGAAATTTTTCACACATTGTATGCACCACATTTGAATCACGAAATAAACATAAAGAGGCTTCCTGTCTGGGACAGTTCCCCGTCCCGCATCTCAAAAAACAGAAGCCAGCCTATTCCGCACAAAGGTCCGCAGTACTCTTCCCTGTAAACCATTACG
Source organism: uncultured Spirochaetales bacterium (assembly GCA_902774115.1). Taxonomy (GTDB): domain Bacteria; phylum UBP6; class UBA1177; order UBA1177; family UBA1177; genus UBA1177. The sequence goes on along the minus strand of CACYHH010000011.1, from coordinate 18,430 downwards.
GTGTCGGATTCCGGATCATAAAGAGGAGTCGAAAATTTAATGATTCTATGTTCTGGGACCTTATTCAGACAGCTTTCCATGTCATAATTGCCGTTTCCGCTCTCTTCGTAACAGATGAGATCGCTTACAATACCGTCTTTTTCGCAAGAATATTTTTCCAAACCGGGAATATCTATGGACTTTTTGTTTTCTTCAATGAATTTTTCGACAAATTTTTCAGCATCATTCTTCTGCATTTCCTCCGCTATACCCGATAGGTCGCGCCTGTCGATAGGGCGAAATGTGTTTTCAGAACTTTTGGAAGCCAGCAGATAACAGGATTCTTTATCGTGATATTTGGAATATTGTTCAATAATTTTTTGCAGGAGTTCTCCTTTGTCCATCTTTAAAAGAACGGGATTTGGATCGGCTTTTCCGAACATTTTTTCGATCCTTCTTCTCGGCAGCCAGTAATCTTCATTGAGAATTTTCTCTTTTTCCCATTCATAACAGACAGGCTTAACATAGCGCAGTTCATCAAACGAACGCCATTCAGGATCTATTTCAAAAATCTTTTTTCCGTTCCTGTCTATCACGAAATAATGTTCACCTTTCTGAACCCATGTCCTGCCGAAGTAAAACGCACTCACGCTGTCGTATTCCGCCGGAATAACTTCTTTCCCGTTTTCATCAAGGAATCCCCATTTTCCTTTGTATTTGAATGAAATTGATTTTTCTTCCGGGCATAGACTTTCTCTTATTTTTTCGTATTTGCTATCTTCATTCTCAGTAATTTCGATGCTATGCAGTTCTTCCCTCTTTTCGTTGCAGTTTTCATCCATTTCTGTAAAAAAAGAAGGCTTGATTTTATCGCAGATTTTTTTACCGGTTGAAGCATCGAAAACGGCAAAATGTTTTTCTTTTTTGTCTTTTTCCTCATAGTCAAGATAAAAGCTGTTGTTTCCGATGGCATTTTCGTTGCTGTTGTAAATATAGGTAATCTCTTTTGCCGTATCCTGCATAAGAAAAATATTATTGTTTTCAGCAGTTACCAAGTAGACTGACGAACCTTTTTTTAAAACAGCTTTTCCTTTGGTCATTCCGAAAAATCCATCGTATTCTGCTTCTGAAATCTTTGCTTTTTTGAGATCGACAATCCTGAATTTTCCGTTTTTCGAGACAACCATTGTTCCGAGACTGTGGCCTTCTATTTCGTCGAATTGAGGAGGAAAAACGAAAAGCCCGTTTTTATCTATCACACACCACAAGGTTTCCTGTTTCAGAGCCGTCATGCCCTCATTCAAACGAATGATTCCTTTAAATTCAGGTTTAGCGATAAAATCACCTTTTTTGTTTATAACACCCCATAAACCGTCTTTTCTGACTTCTGCTGTTCCGTTTGCAAATACACCAACTTCCTCAAATTGCGGCTTTGCAACATAATTCAAATTTTTATCGATAAATCCCCATTTGCCGCTTTGAATATCCGAAACTGCTAGCAGTTCTTCCGAATAAGAACGGTCAATGTCACGGAATTTAACATCCTTTATCTTTCTGCCGTTACCGTCGAGAAAAATGAACTCTTTTTTGGTTGTAAAAGCTGGAATCAAACCGTCTTTTATTTTATCGATGTAGAGATATTCAGGCGAAACAATCTCTTTCCCGTTTTCATCCAGCAAGCCGAAAAGACCGTTTTTGTCAGAAAAAATATAGCGGGCTTTCGTGTTCGCATAATCTGTCACAGAAGAATGTTTTGAACATGCTATAAATAATAGAAGGGTTAAAAATATTAGTTTTTTCATTTCAATCTCCTATTGCCAATATGGGTCTACATTGGTTTGAGGAAAGCCTTTTTGTTGCCACTTTTCGTAGGTTGTTGCATCATAACCATATTCTGCTCCTGGCATGAAAGGGATCCTGTAAATCATGGGTCGTCCCGAGCCGTTGTCGCCATTGAACAAAATAGTTTTCAAAGGATCCTTGTTTATGTTGTAAAGCTTCACTCTTTTGCTCCGTTTTTCTTAAGCAGACCGATTATCTCTTTCTTGTTTTTTAAATTCCCTGCGTTTTCAAGCAAGGATAAGACTGTCTGTTCACTTATGCCAGAAAACATCTTTGATGATGCCGGATTGTTAAAGCCAGTAAGCGTTTCCTTCGCATTCGGATCCGCACCGTTTTCCAGCAATATTTTCACAATTTCTGCATTCAGTTTCTGATTTGAATCTTTTAAAGACAAGTGGAATCTTACAAAAAACATAAGCGGGGTATCTCCCCAATATGATTTTAAAACCGCCAGCCTTTTGTTCTGTTTCAGCTGAGTTTTTATTGCCTCGAAATCATCATCCATGATTTTCAGGAAAAGTGCTTTCAGTTCTTTATTTTTCTCATGTGACAGTTTTTCCGAATATTGCTTTCTTAATTCTTTCCTTTCCGCATTGATATAAAACTGGCAGCCGTTTTTATAAAAAAACATTGTTTCGCTTCCTATCAATGAAAAAATGGAATCCTTATTTGCATTGGATTTTCTTAAAAAAATCAGACCGTCATCAGGGAAAAAAGAGCCTAACAGGTTCACATTGTTTCCGAACAGAAATTCAGCAGAACTGCCATCTTGCGGTATTGAGATTTTTACAACGCTGTTTTTCAAAACCTCGTATTTCCCTCTCTCTTCCTTGACAAATTCTTCTTGTTTATTCTTTTCATCATTCCACCAGTCTGTTTTATAGACGATTGTAACTTTCATATTTTTAGAAAACTTTATTTCCATCTGGACTTCAGTTTCGGCACAGGTATTAAAGGTGTCGCCTGCCAAAAATTCAATTATCTCTGAAATGTTTTCAATTCCTTTGGAAAAAACGGATTGAGTTAAAAATATAATCAGTACGGGTATTAATTTTTTCATCGTTCTCTCCTATTGCAAAACAAATGGCTACATCAAAAACATTTCCGAAATGCAGACATCGTCAGATTTTTCGCCTTTGACAGTTGACTTTATTATGATTTTTATTTTGCAACCGTCAGCATTGATATAACCTTCCTCCATTATCGGAGTGTTGGTTTCACCGAAAACATCCGTCTTAAAACGTTCATTCCAAACGGGAATTTTAGGCTTTAGATTTTTTGACGGATCTTTTTTCAGTTTGTCGGCCATTTCTTTGCAGGTGTCACAGGCACACGGTTTGTCACAGACAGTTGTGATATCGAATTCTGCAACTTTGCCGTTGGCATCATAAACTACTTTGTTTTTCAGATAGCCGTTCATAACCGAAATGTAAAATACAACGGGTTTATAGTAGCCGTCATCTAGCGTAAACTCAACAAATTCCTCTTTGCCGCTTCTTTTGAAACACCAGGCTGTTGCAGGATTTTTGTCAAAAAGATTCCATGCTCCGTGATTGGGGAGAGAAGATGAGGCTTCAACATCGGCGACATAGGATCTATTATTCCATCTATGCCCTTGAAAAAAATAATCAGACATTTCGGAATTTTTGATGTCATACTCAACTGAAACTGACGGATTCTTTCTAAAATCGAAGTTTTTGCCGGAATATCTGTAAATTTTGTCTTTTTCTTTGAAAACCAAAGGAGAAATTTTAACGATTTTCCCGCCGATAGAATCAACTTTTTGTGCATCAATCACTATTTCTATTTCGTCTGCTTTTCCCATTCCGAAATACTGTGCCGGTGAAAAATCATACCGCAGTTTCCGGTTCTCAAGCCTCGGAATAGGGCTGTTACTGTAAATATGGTGGTGAGCAAACGCATTAACACTGTATTTAACCGAAACTTTGGTCTCGCGATTTTTCGAAAACTGAATTTTGGTGACATACCATCTTTTCACAAACGCACCCTGCAAACCGTATTCGTTTTCAAATTTGATCCGGCAGGATTTCCCATCAGCGTCGTCACAGCTGTAAATTTTTTCTATTGTATGCTCAGGATATGTATTTTCGCCGTTCACAGATATCGAGAAACGCGGTATGTCTATCAATAAAGGATCCCGTCTGTCATCGAAATCGTGCACTTCATAATCAATCGGAAATGCCAAATCTATGATTTCGTCTTTTCCCTTGTTAAAATAGGTGTAATTGACTTCAATATCAGCAGAAATACCGTTGATTTTTATAAAAAGGCTCTCTTTTTTGATTTCGATATCTGTTTTTTCCAATGCAACCAGATTGCCCGTTGACTTCAGAGAAGAAACGATGTCAATCGGCTCGGCATTGCCGAAAATGCAGAAAGAAAAAAGTAAAACTACTGAGAATATTATGCTTTTCATTTCATCCTCCTAATACCAATACGGGTCAACATTCGGCTGAACAAAGCCGCTTTGTTGCCACTTTTCAAAAACAAACGCAAAATCTTACAAAAGCAGTGTTTCAAATCAAGCATTTCAATCCATTAAAACATGTCTTAAAACATTATCACATTTAAAATTAATTTATATTGACAACACATTTGTAATAGATATTTTCAGAATGGAATTTTGTTAAGAGGTTTTAAACATGGAAAATGAAATAGTGATTCACAACGAGCAGGATTTGAAGTCAAAAATTTACACGATACGCGGTCTTCGCGTGATGCTTGACTTCGATCTGGCTGAAATTTACGGTTATGAAACCAAAAATTTTAATAGACAAGTCAAGAATAATATTGAAAAATTTGACAACGATTTCATGTTTCAGCTTTCTGACAGCGAAGTAGAATATTTTTCAAGGTGCAAAATTTTCACCTTGAACACAGGGCGTGGAAGCAATATAAAATATAAGCCCTACGCCTTTACCGAACAGGGAATTTACATGCTGATGACCGTTTTACGCGGCGATATGGCTGTTCAACAGAGCAAGATGCTGATCCGGCTTTTTAAGGGAATGAAAGATTTTATTCTCGAGCGTGAACATCTTATCGGGTATGACGAAGTCGCCAAACTCGCGATTCAGACTTCGCAGAACACAAAAGATATTGCATTACTAAAAGAAAATATGGCAACCAAAGCAGATGTCGCGCACATTATAGAAGATTTCACAAATCCGGAAATGAAAAAAGATTTTTTGTTTTTGAACGGCAAGCCCGTTGAGGCTGATCTCGCATATCAGGAAATTTACGCCAAGGCGAAAGAGACTATTTTCGTGATTGACAACTACATTGACTTGAAAACGCTCGTTCTGCTTAAATCGGCACGAAAAAATGTTAAGATCACGATATTCACCGACAACAAAGGCAAAGGGCTGCATCAAAAAGAGTTCGATGATTTTTCCAAGGAATATCCGAATATTGCCGTTAGTTTAAAAACGGCGAACGGGATCTTTCATGACAGATACATCATCCTTGATTTCGGCACGAACAACGAAACTATTTATCACTGCGGAGCCTCATCCAAAGATGCTGGAAAGAAAGTCAGTTCGGTCATGACTATTGCCGATAATGAGGCTTACAAGCCGTTAATTGAAAATCTACTGAAAAATCATGATGTTGTGTTGTAAATTCTTATTGCTCCGTTTGGTCTCAGCTCGTTAAATCAATTACCTGCGGTCTGTGCATTCTTTCTTCAAGGAATTTCTTGATGTAAAGTAGATCTTCTTTTTTTCCTTTGAGGTAGATTTCTGGACAAGTTTCTTTATATTTAGCTTTTATATCTGCCGTAACGGTATGTCTGATATAAAGATGATCATCAAATGCAAGGCGTTTCATTGAAACTGCCTCAATATCATTGATCATTATTTCCGGCTGAAATACTTCTGATCCTGTAGCAATTACAATAGATTTTTCATACAACATCACACTAGCATGGGTTCTGTAAAAACTATTTGTCGCCAGCAATGTTGCTTGAACTTTGTCTATTCCATCAATTAGATCGCAATCGAACTCAGCAAGCGGCTTGTTCTTTAAAAAAGAATTCCTGATTTTTTCTTTTTTTTCTCCATCTTTACTTGTGATGAACAACGTCCAAATAAAAAGGAACAATAATCCTATAAAACCAATTATTTCTTCAAGCATGTTGGCCTCCTATTTAAAATACGGGTCGACATTCGTTTGCGGAAAGCCTGATTGCTGAAATTTTTCGTAGGTTGTTGAGTCATATCCATATTCAGCACCTGGGACAAACGGATTCCTTACAAAACCCTTTGTTCCGTCAGCATTTTTAGTTCCCCAGAAAATTTCTTTCAGCGGGTCTTTGCCTTTGTAGTAGGGATTGAAAATAAATATTTTCCTTCCATCATCGTCATATCTGATGACAGGTCCTTCTTTTTCCATAATTTCGAAAAAACTCTTCTTGTCGTGCTTCATCTTATATCTTCCGTTTTCACAACTTTTTACCAACATCGACAAACCATCATAAGACACAAGTTAAAAATAAAGAGTACAAGCATAACTTTTCTTTTTTTGGCGAGTTCATCAATAAAAAAACTTGCTATCAGAACAAACTCAAAAAGTAAAAACTGCATTAATGTATTTAACATCATCAATGTTCCGTACCACCATACGGAATTAAATCGTAAAACTACGAAAACAAGGATATTGATTTCGCTAAATAACAGATATATCCAGAAAAGATTTTTTCTCATTTCAGCACCCTTATCTACCGTTGAACCAAAGACAAAAAGCCACAAGTAAAGAGAACAAGTGTAATAGAAAAAAAAGAAGAATCTTCCACCTTATTCGTTTTATTTCAGGTCTGAAAAAACTGAGTATGAAAAATATCGGCGTGATAAGAAAAAAAACAGGTAATCCAATATACGCTCCACTCAAAGTCGCGATGTGGCACATTTCTGTTTTATAAAAATCAACACTAAATTGGAACCAAGAATCCATCAAAATCATCAAATAGCTGATCTCTATCAGAAAAATATATGTGAAAAACAGCGGACGGCTTTTTATTTTCTCAATTATCTTAGCCATGGATCAACCTCCGGCTGGATAAATCCTTTTTGTTGCCACTTTTCATAAGTTGTGGAGTCATATCCATATTCAGCACCTTGCACGAAAGGATTCCTGACAAAACCATTTGTTCTGTCGGCGTTTTTGGTTTTCCAAAATATCTGTTTCATAGGGTCTTTTCCTCGGTAGAACGGATTAAAAATAAAAACTTTTCTTCCGTTATCGTCATATTTTATGACAGGTCCTTCTTCAGCCATGATTTCGAAGAAATTTTTCTTTTTACAGATCATATCACCTCAACAAAAGAGCCAAAACGAAATAAATCACAAGAAAAGACAACAACAAATATCCTATAAACATCAATGAACCATTGGAAAAAGTAAAATTGAACCAGATGTCTGATATAACTACGGCATTTACAAGCATGACAACAAGCATTTTTTTTCTGTGCGGAATCATCTCCTTCAAGAAAAATCCTGCCATTATGTATGCCTCCAACAGAATAAATACAACTATTGAATAAATGTCTAAGACATGATTATTGTTGAACAAATGCTTGAATACACTTGCTAAAATCATTAAGAATTCAAGAACTATTGTTAAAATCCAAAATAATTTTTTTCTCATCTCAATCTCCGTTGTAATAAATCGGAAAAAGGAAGCACATTAAATACATCATTATTCGGAAACAGAGCAAATATCTGATACTCTTTTTTTCTTCGCTTGTTCCTTTGAAAGAACTAAAAACAAGAAAGAAAAGTAATATCAGCAACATAAACCAAAAACCATAAGAAGAAATATCTGAATATTTTAGTGCCATCATAATATTTCCGTTTGCAGATTTTAAACTTCCCTCCTTACTTGAAAGGAATTGGAAAAAACAAAAGAAAAGCCAACCGAGTTCAGAAAAAATATATGCCCAAACATCTTTACGGCGAAAATTTATTATTCCCATGGGTCAACCTCCGGCTGAACGAAACCTTTTTGCAGCCATCTTTCATAAGTTGTAGAATTATAGCCATATTCCGCTCCAGGAGCGAACGGATTTCTATAAATCATTGGCTTGCCCGACCCGTTACTGCCATCAAATAAAATAGTCTTCAAAGGATCCTTATTCACATAATATGGATTACGGCAGATTTTCATTCAACAGCTCCATTTTCAACCAGCATTTCAATCAATTCCTGACATTATTCTTTCTTCTTAAGCCACTCGTCTTTTATCTCAACACCATTGTCAGCACAGATCTCTTTTAAAGTCCGTCCGTCATCAAATTTGAAATAAGAATCGACACCGTATGAAATCAAAAATTTAACTAATTCCTGATTCTTGCATCTGCACAATTCAATTACAGCCGGAGGAAACTGCTCCGCTTTTGCTCCAGCCTTGAACATCAGAGTAACAATTTCTATAATTTGCCTATTGAAATCCGTCTGTTCTGTTTTTGATGGTTTGCAATCTTTGGGAACGATTTCCAAACTTGGATAAACTCTGAAACTGTTTGTTCCTTCAGCATACAAATCGGCTTTTGCTCCGTTTTCAAGAAGGATTTTCGCGATATCATAGTGCATGTTGAATAACGCTTCATGAAGAGCCGTCATACCGTATTCGCTCTGAAAATTCGGATCCGCATTTTTTTCCAGAAGATAAACCACGACCTCTTTTTTGCCGTTTAAGACAGCTTCCATTAAAGGTGTAACTCCTTTTTTGTTCCCGTCAAAAAACTTATAATTCTTTAATATCTTTATGTAATTGCCAAAAGTTTTATCTACAAAAAACCTATTGTTGGCAACATCTCTTATGTTGTTAACAGAAACTTTTGTGAGTTTATTCGTTTTTTCTATAACTACCGACTTTATCATTTCAGAAAAAAGGACTGCTATTGAACTTCTGAAAACAGAGCGGTTTTTATCAGTAAGTCCGCCATCCTTGCAACCAAAAATCGAAAGAGAACCTCTTTTTCTAATATGTTTTGAAATTGGATCGTCAGAATTCTGCATGAATCTGCATAAACCGTCAGGATCTGAAACATCCTCTTCTGACAAGAAAAAATCTCTTATTGCTCTTCCGACCGTGTTTGAAGAAACACCTGCTTTTTCAATCAGGTATTTGACTGCTTCAAGGTATCCTTCTCCGGCAGCTGCATTAATTGCATTGGTATATACTATGCCAAATCTTTCTGAATTTACATTCAAAATTCCACTGTGATTTGCATCGGCACCGTTTTTCACCAACAAATCAAGAAGTTCAATATTACCGTTGTACGCTGCCCACATTGCCGGGGTAGCCCCTGTTTCGTCAGTCTGGTTTACATCAGCCCCTTTTTCTATTGCGGCTTTTACCTTTTCTGTTTCGTCGTTTTTTATGTATTCGATAAGAGTCTTTTCTTGCCGCACATTTCGCAACAACGGCAGGAAGGGAGTTAAAACCAAAAGCGAGGAAATTAGAATAAGAACAGTTGCTACATATTTTTTTGCAGGAAATGATTTTTCTCTGATAAAAATTCCGACAAGTCCGCAAGAACTATATAATATAAGCATAAATAGTGTTTTGAAATTAAAAGTCAACTTGAAAACACCGATGTTTATCAAGTGTCCTACTGAAAGAAAAGAGAAAAAAAGAAGATAGCTTTTTATTCCTTTGATTGAAGAAATTTTTCCAATCAAAAAGAAACCTATAAAAAAATAAATCCCTGATAAATACAACATCTCATATTTGCGAAAATCACTTGGAGAAAGAATATTTACATATACCAAACCTGCCAAAAGGATTAATGCCAAAAATTCAGCAAGAAAAACAAAAAAAATATTAAATATAGCATTGTTAATAATTTTCATTACATTTCCCTCCTACTCAAAATAAGGGTCAATATTTGGCTGTATAAACCCACTCTGTTGCCATCTTTCATAGGTTGTAGAGTCATATCCGTATTCTGCACCGGGTGCGAAAGGATTCCTTATAAAACCAGTGGTTCCATCGGCAGTTTTAGTTTCCCAGAAGATCTGTTTCATAGGATCTTTACCTCTGTAGTAGGGATTGAAAATAAACACCTTTTTCCCGTTATCATCATATTTTATGACAGCTCCTTCTTCTTCCATAATTTCAAGGAAACTTTTCTTTTCATGCATTTCTAAAATTTTTTTAATGAACTGGTTTGCAAAATATGTTTGAACACTATCTGTTGAACCAGGTTCTGAAGGATAAAATCCTAATTTTTCACATGATGGACCTGTGCAGGACATATTCCCCTGCTTGGAAACATATACTATAGTTCCATCATCGAATTCATATTTTGTTTCTCCTGTTTGAGCATTAGTATATTTGGTTGATTTCAAAGGGTCTTCGCTCTTTCCAATATTCCATAAAAAAGGCTCTTTTTCTTTTTCCCATATATTATATTCTTCTTCTAATGCGGAAACCAGCCCCAATATATCAGCTAAAGTTCCTGCATAGTCGAAAACATTTTCTGGAGGTTCAGTACGTAGAGACGCCAAAATACCAGCAATTTCAGCTTTGGCACTTGCGATTTCCACGGTATCTCCTCTATAAATACTATACTGAAAAGTTTTCCGCATGATCTCGCTTTGTGTTGAAGTCCATAAAATATCCAACCCACTCGGATCACTCGCTTCGATAACCATTCCGGCGACATAAGCAAAGCCGTTGCCGAGGTTGTTGGCATCGCCCCAGATTCCGATCGGGTCTTGATTTATGAAGCGGTGCATATCAATGTGGTAATAGCGGTTGCGCATCCAATAGAGGCCGGTTTCGGGTTCGTAGAGCGAGCCGCCCCAGAGGAATGGCGAGACTGCCGCTGTCGTTTTGGGGGTGAAATCTGCGTTCAGAACTTCATGCTCTCCGTAGACGCGGTAACGGTAACGCTCGTATATTGTGCCGTTGCCGTCGGATATTGCTATGATATTGCCGCGTTCGTCTTTGTGGAACCAGATCCTTTGTAGGGTCGGTTCATTCGGCGAGCAGTTGCCGTTGCCGTCGTCGCTGCATGAAACGGTGTCCATTATGATGTGATTGTCGGTGCCTTGGTCAACATATCTGCGGAGCTGCCAACCGGTAACGGTATCCGGTGTGTCGGAGGTGCGGAGTGTCTTGATTTCCTCGCTGATGATATCCCAGTCGTTGTAAGCATATTTGTGGGTTTGTTCGTAGGTGTCGTTGCCGTCAGCATAGTAAACGGTTTTCTCCGTTCTTCTGTTGAAGGGGTCATAGCTGTATTCGACAAAATAGTCTGCATTGGCAACGCTGGTCAGGCGGTTAAGTTTGTCGTAGGTATAAACAATGTCTGCATTCTGGTCGCCGTCAAGATCTTCAGAAATAAGATTGTTGTTCGAATCGTAAACGTATGTGGTAGTATTGTTATTCCACGATTTCTGCGTGAGTCTGTTGAAACCGTCGACTGTCCATGCAAAATTCGTCTGGTTTTCATAACTCGATCTGATGTTGTGGACTCCGTCAAGCTGGAAGTCCTCGCAGCCGCTTTCAGCCGTGTTGCACTTGAAGACGTTGTTCCTGTTGTTTGCGCAGGTCGGATCGCTTGAACTGTAGGCGCAGTCGTAATCGACTCTTCTCAAACGGTAATATGAATCATACTGATAAGCCGTCCTGCGGTTTTCCTCGTTTTCCTGCTTCCCGATGAGGTGAAGCCCTTTTGAATAGGTGTATTCATAATCCGCGACTGTCGGTGCGTTCAGTGATGTGAAATCCTCTTTTCTGCGGCTCACCCTGCGCCAGTCGTTGTAGGTGTAGGAAAGCTCGGCTGAATGGTTATTGTTTGAATCAAAATTCTTGTGGATCGAGCTCAGGACATTCATACTTTTATTCCCCGAGATAATGTGGTATCATAAATAAAATAAATATCTCGCTTATGCACGGAGCTTTTTTCGTAATTTTATCTGGTTCAATTTTTATTTTTATTCGGCACTCTTCAAATTCTTCCGCGTAATAATCTCCGGGATCAAGCAAATCATAGGCGCACTCTGTCGGAAATTTGCAGTTTGATTTTTCCAGCATTTTAGCAGCGTATGCACAGTTATTCCATTTTCTGACTTTGCCGGGGATGTACTCAAAAGATGATTCAGCGGACATTGGGAAGCCATGCTCATTGACTTTTAAATCGCACTTCATTTCGGCAGCGACTTGAAATTTGTCGTTTTCTGAGGCTTTCAAAAGCAGCGAAGAATATCCGGGCAATAATTTTTTATCGAACAAAAATGTAAATTCACTCTCTTTGTCGGTGACAAAGCAGGTATCGGGGTCAAAATCGAACATTTTTTTCACATCTTCCGTAGAAATCTTCGGAGAAACTATGCGAAACTGTTCGGGAAGCAGTCTTTTTGCCTTGATGTAGTCTAATTTATCCTTCTCTTCGATGGAATACCAAACTAAAAAGTTTTTGGTTTTCTTAAAATCGACATTTTTTCCTTCAAATTTCAAAATTCCGTGGGGTTGCTCTGTAAATTCAAGACCATCTGTCCCCTCAAGTTTACCGTTGTCTTTCTTGAGTTCTGTGAGATCAACAGTGACGCTCAAATCTCCGACTGTTCCGTTGCCGGAAAAGGATGCCGGATAAAAATTGTAGCGCACAGCTCTATTTAATTCAGGCATTGCAGAGCATCTGGAAAATATAAGATTTCTGGCAGATTCAATTGTGTATGAGATATAAATTTCAGCCTTTTCGAACTTTTTGAATTCGATTTCAGAGATAAACCATTCTCTGATTTCCATTATATCATTTGGAATTTCACCACCGAAATACTTCTTGATTTTTTTTATTTCTGATTTTTTCAACCAATTAAAATACTTGCCACTTTTTGAAATCTTGTAAGAAAGGACTTTCTCTTTTTCGATAAAATTTTTTACTTCTTTGTCAGATGGCTTGAAGTCAGACTCAAAAATGTTTGTTTCCATCGGAAAAGCAAACTGTATTTTTGTATCGCCTCCAGTATTCTGAAAAGTATATCTGACCTGAAAATGAGCTTTTTCGCCGTCGATTTTTATCTTCAAATCTTCTTTTAAAAGCTGGAGATTGGCCTTTTTAACGAACGTGACATTTCCGGTAGCACCGAGCTTGTTATCAAATACAGCCCTGTCGTGGGCAAAAATACACAAACCAAAAAATAAAAAAGCTGAAAATATTAAGTTTTTCATTTTATCCTCCTACTCAAAATACGGATCCACATTCGTCTGCGGAAAGCCAGCCTGCTGAAATTTCTCGTAGGTGGTTGACTCGTAACCGTATTCAGCTCCAGGAGCAAACGGATTCCTGACAAATCCATTAGTTCCATCTGCTTTTTTGGTTTTCCAAAATATCTGTTTCATAGGGTCTTTGCCTCTGTAGTACGGATTGAAAATAAAGACATTCCTCCCATCATCGTCATATTTGATGACAGGTCCAACTTCATCCATCATTTCAAAGAAATTTTTCCCTTCTCGCATTTCGAGGATTTTTTTGATGAACTGATTCGCAAAATATGATTGAGTTCTGTCTTCGGAAGAATCTGGATCTCCAGGATATTGTTCTCCTCCTTTTTTCTTTTTTTTCCTCCTCTGTAACCTTTTTACTTGAAGATAACATTATCCTAACACCTTAATACCCAGCAATTTATAAAATAAAAAAAGTATTATAGACATACAAACCCAAGACAAAAAAAACGCAATGATTATAGATTTTTTTTTGTTTTCCAGTTCTTCTACAAAAAAACTCGCCATAAAAAATATTTCAAAAATTACAAAAACACTTCCTCCGAGTATGTAATTTATAAAACTCCGAGTTCCTACATTTTGTTCTTCAAACAAAGGTATGTTGGGAACAATTAATTGACACATCCAGCATATTGCCAATAAAATCAAATATATTTTGAACAATTTTTTTTTCATCACCTCTCCTTTATGTTTTATTCACTATAAGCAAAAATAGTGAGCGCAAAACATATAAAAAGCAGTCTCAGCAAAAATAAATAGAACATTGTTTTTTTGAATTTTTTTATTTGTGACACAAAAAAACTTAATATTATTCCACTTATGTGAAGTATCAAAAAGAATGGAACGGCTATCAAAAACGAATAAAAACCTATGTCCGATAAGAATCGTATACTTCCCATTTTTGAACCACAGCTATAAGTAAAAAATATTCCCCAAAAAACTGCCAAAAAAGTGATTTCAGTCAAAAAAAGATATGTGTAAAACAGCGGATAGATTTTTATTCGCTCTATTATCTTAGCCATGGATCAATCTCCGGCTGGATAAATCCTTTTTGTTGAAATTTTTCGTAAGTAGTTGAGTCATACCCGTATTCAGCACCGGGGACAAACGGATTACGGTAAATCATTGGTCTTCCCGAACCGTTGTCACCGTCAAACAAAATCGTTTTTAACGGATCTTTGTTAACATAGTAAGGATTACGGTAAATCATTATTGCTCCGTTTGGTCTCCACCTGTCAAATCAATTATTTGCGGTCTGTGCATTCTTTCTTCAAGGAATTTCTTGATGTAAAGCAGATCTTCTTTTTTTCCTTTGAGATAGATTTCCGGACAAGTTTCTTTATATTTCGCTTTTATTTCTGGAGTAACAGAGTGTTTGATATAAAGATGATCCTCAAATGCAAGGCGTTTCATTGAAACGGTCTCAATATCATTGATCATTATTTCCGGCTGAAACACTTCCGATCCTGTAGCAATTACAATAGATTTTTCATACAACATCACACTAGCATGGGTTCTGTAAAAACTATTTGTCGCTAGCAATGTTGCTTGAACTTTGTCTATTCCATCAATCAGATCGCAATCGAACTCAGCAAGCGGCTTGTTCTTTAAAAAAGATTTTCTGATTTTTTCTTTTTTTTCTTCATCTTTACTTACGATGAACAACATCCAAATAAAAAGGAGCAATAATCCTATAAAACGAATTATTTCTGCAACCATGTTGGCCTCCTATTCAAAATACGGGTCTACATTCGTTTGCGGGAATCCAGCCTGCTGAAATTTCTCATAGGTGGTTGACTCGTAGCCGTATTCAGCACCTGGGGCAAACGGATTTCTGACAAAACCTTTTGTGCCATCAGCATTTTTAGTTCCCCAAAAGATTTCTTTCAAAGTTTCACCTTATCGGGCAGTTCATAAAAGGCAAATCCCATTCTCCGAAATTGTTTCTGTAAAGCAGATATTCCGTTTCTTTCCCGTTGCATGTCGCTTTTTTTATGCTGACAGGAACAAATCCGTCAAATACGCCTTCAAGTTCAGCACCTTCGGGATATATAAACCTCCGTCAGGACAGAGCATAACACCTTTTCCGTTTTCCACCTCTGCTCTCAAATTGCCCTGCTTCCGAAGATAGCTGGCAGTCAGATCTTTTTCTTTCTCCCTTTTTGCGATAATTCTTTCCAGAACTCCGATTCTGCTTTTCGCAAATTCGGCATCTTTTTCCATTTCTTTATGTATTTCATCATTATTAACAAATTTCATTGAAAAATTCAGAGTCCGAAACATTCTGCCATAATATTTAAGAGCATTGACATCATCACCAAAATCAAAATATATTGCAGCGATTTTTTTAATAGCTATCAAATTTACCGGATCAAGATATATCGCTCTTTTAAAATCTTCCAATGCATCAAAATATCTCCACAATTTAATATATTGGCTTCCTCTTTCAGCATAGAGATCTTCGTGCTCTTTCTTTGCTATTTCTTTAGTAAGTTTTGCGATATTTTCCAAAACCTCTTTTTTCTCCCTTTGGTTTTGGTTTAGGAAAACCGCCGCTTGTTTTCTTTCCTTTTCCGATTTGTTGCAGGAAAATATAGTTGCGGCAATCAAACAAAACAACAGAAAAAAACATATTCGTTTCATATTTACCCCCTAATTAAAATACGGATCAACATTCGGCTGTATAAATCCTTTATTCTGCCACTTTTCATAAGTTGTAGAATCATACCCGTATTCAGCACCGGGTGCAAAAGGATTCCTGACAAATCCATTAGTTCCATCTGCGTTTTTAGTTTTCCAATATGTCTGTTTCATAGGGTCTTTGCCTCTGTAAAACGGATTGAAAATAAAAACTTTTCTTCCGTTATCGTCATATTTTATAATAGGTCCTTCTTCTTCCATCATTTCAAAGAAACTTTTCTTTTCATGCATTTCAAGGATTTTTTTGATGAACTGGTTTCTAACAAAATTTTGTTGAGTATCACTAAAGTCTGGATCAAATACATATTCACTCGAATTAGAGCTGTTATTATCTTCTGAATTTTCCTTTTGCTTTTTCCCATCTATTTCTTTACTCTTTTCATTTTCTTTTTGTTCGTTTTCTATACTTTCTCTTATCTTTTTAAAATCTTCTCTGATTTGTCTTTTCTCTTCTTCCGACCTCGCTTTTCGTAAAAATTTTTCTTCTAATCTATCTATAAAATCAGGCGCATTCTTATATTCTTCATATAAAAATTCCAAGCTCATAGCTCCGAGTAAGAGTGCCGAATATAATTCGGTAGAGCCGTTAATTAATGGCCCCATAGCTTCAAATCTCATTTGTTTACCATCTTTATAGGGTTCCATAATATATCCACGCACTTCTTCCGAAAGATGAAAGCTACCATCGGGCAAAGGAGCACTTTGAATACTTTCCCAAAGACTCTCCAACCCTGTCGGGTCACTCGCTTCAATGACCATTCCTGCAACATAAGCGAAGCCGTTGCCGAGGTTGTTGGCGTCTCCCCAGATTCCTATTGGGTCCTGGTTGATAAAACGGTGCATATCGATGTGGTAATAGCGGTTTCGCATCCAGTAGAGATTGGTTTCGGGCTCGTAGAGTGAGCCGCCCCAGAGGAAGTTGTGCAGGTTTGTCGCATAGCAGGTCTGGTTGTTGCAATTTTTCGGCGAGAACTGTGAATCAAGGATCTCAAAATCGCCGTAAACTCTGTATCTGTAGCGTTCAAGGATGTTGCCTGATTCATCGGTGAGTGCCGTTACATTTCCGCGCTCGTCGGTCAGGAAATAATAGAGAGTGGAAGTATTGTTCGCGGTGACTTCGATCGCGATATGCCTGTCCATAGCGGAATCGATGATGTTTGTGTAATTATTTGAATTTGTTGAGATTTCAACTATATCCCAATCGTCGTAAGTGTATCTTTCAGTTGTGCTTCCGACGGTTTTCGTTATGCGGCGGTTAAATGCGTCGTAGGTGTAAGTTGCAATTGTTTGATTACTTCCGTCCTTGACTTCAATGAGGCGGTTCAAATCGTCATAAATGTAGCTGATGTCAGTAGGTTCACTTCCGTCGAAGTCTTCTCCTATCATGTTGTTCCGCTTGTCATATTTGTATGTGACTGCAGTATTTCCGCCGATTTCCTTTTCACGCAAACGATTGAGTTTATCCACGCCCCATGCGTAGGTTACGCCGTTTTCGGTGCTCTGCTCGATGTTGTGAACGCCATCCTGATAAAAGTTATCGGTTCTGGTCGCTGCATTGTTGACAAAATCGTATTTGACTTCTTTCAGGCGGTAGTATGAATCGTAGGTGTACTTATCCGAAGTATGCTTTATCCCGTCAGCTTTTTCAATCAGGTGCCAGCCGCGGGAATAGCCGTAGTTCATCTTGTAAATGTCGTTGTTCGGTGCATTGCTTATCGTGTGGTTTGCAAGCTGGTTCCAAGTGTTGTAGCTGAAGGTTTCAGTCAGGTTCTGACCTTTCGTGACTGCGGTGAGAACGCCGTTTGCGCGGCTGTATGAAGCGAGTTCAGCGAGATTGCCGGTCGTGCCGTATTCAATCGAATCAAGGTCGTTTCCTGTCGCAGTTTTGCGGAGAGTTTTGCCGTCAGGATAGGTGAACTGATAGGTTTTTGCATCTGTCATCCGGCGGGAAACGGTTTTTGTGACATTGTTTGCCGTGACCGCTTCCGAATACGGATTGCCGAAGGAATCATAGTATCTTGTCACGCTTGTTGCAATAGCATTGCCGACGGTGTCTGTCGCAGTTTCAAGAAGGTTCCTCATGTTGTAGGTGAATGTCTGAGTTACGGGAACTGAGCCGTTTGATGTTTTGCCCGTGATCCTGCCGTAAGCGTCACGGGTGAAAGCGACTTCCATTGAATAGCTGTTGCCTTCTGTATATTCGACACTTGATTCATCGCCTTTGTCATCATAGGTGTAAGTGTATGTCTGAGTACTGCTGTCTGAATCGGCATAGTTCAAATCATTGTCCGTCAGTGCCGGAGTGATCTGAATGCTTTCGAGTTTGTTGCGGCGGTGGCTTGATGCTGCGTTGGTGTCGTAATAGTTATACTCCGTAACACCGGAACGGTCGTTAATCCTCGATGTGATGCGCCCGAAAATGTCATAGGTGAAATTCGTCGTGATCTGACCGCTGTTCAGCCACGGATTCAGGTCGGGAGAACCGAGACCTTTACCGCTTTCTGTCATAACATAAACTGTTTTTTCAAGATCGCCGAATGCGTTGTAGGTGTAATATTTCTGGTTGCCGGTTTCAAAAGCCAGTGGAGTCGGAATTTGTATGCGAACCGCCTCAGATTCCTCGTCAGATTCCCAGATTACCTGACCATTCGTA
>CACYHH010000010.1 GCA_902774115.1 uncultured Spirochaetales bacterium | reverse complement strand
CGGTGAGACGGTAGAACCGCTCTACATTCCTGAAAACGAGGACGAAAAATACCTCGAAACACGCGGTGTGCCGGGCGAATATCCGTTCACTCGAGGCGTCCAGCCCACGATGTACCGCGGCAGATTCTGGACGATGCGTCAGTATGCAGGTTTCGGAACGGCTGAAGAATCGAACAAACGTTACAAATACCTTCTCGGCAACGGTCAGACCGGTCTTTCGGTCGCTTTCGACCTTCCGACGCAGATCGGCTACGACTCTGATCATCCGATGAGTGACGGCGAAGTCGGAAAAGTCGGCGTTGCTATCGATTCTCTCAAGGATATGGAAATTCTTTTCGACGGTATTCCGCTTGGCGATGTTTCGACATCAATGACCATCAACGGAACCGCTTCTGTCCTTCTTTCGATGTATATCGCAGTCGCCGAAAAGCAGGGTTTCTCGGCTGACAAACTCACCGGAACCATTCAGAACGACATTCTCAAGGAATACATCGCGAGAGGCACTTACCGCTTCCCGCCGAAGCCCTCGATGAGACTTATCACCGATATTTTCGCTTTCTGCGCACAGAACGTTCCGAAGTGGAACACGATCTCTATTTCGGGTTACCACATCCGCGAAGCAGGTTCGAACGCGGTTCAGGAAGTCGCTTTCACGCTTGCAGACGGTATCGCTTACGTCGAAGCTGCGATCAAGGCAGGTCTTGACGTTGACGTTTTCGCGCCGCGTCTTTCCTTCTTCTTCAACGCAAACAACAACCTTCTTGAGGAAGTCGCAAAATTCCGCGCTGCAAGAAGACTCTGGGCTGAAATCATGAAGTTCCGCTTCAACTCGAAGAGTGCAAAATCTCAGATGCTCCGTTTCCACACGCAGACTGCAGGATGCACGCTCACAGCACAGCAGCCCGACAACAATATCGTCAGAGTCGCTATCCAGACTTTGGCGGCGGTTCTCGGCGGAACCCAGTCACTCCACACCAACAGCCGTGACGAAGCTTTGGCTCTTCCGACTGAAGACAGCGTTCGTATCGCGCTCAGAACGCAGCAGATCGTAGCTTACGAAAGCGGCGTTGCTGACACGATAGATCCGCTCGCAGGAAGCTACTACATCGAAGCTCTTACCGACAGCATTTATGAAAAGGCTAAAGGATACATCGCAAGAATCGACGAACTCGGCGGAAT
The DNA here is from genome assembly GCA_902774115.1 of uncultured Spirochaetales bacterium. Taxonomy (GTDB): domain Bacteria; phylum UBP6; class UBA1177; order UBA1177; family UBA1177; genus UBA1177. The sequence goes on along the minus strand of CACYHH010000010.1, from coordinate 38,288 downwards.
GGTCGAAGCTATTGAAAAAGGTTTCGTCCAGCAGGAGATCCAGGACAGCGCATACCATTATCAGCTTGAAGTCGAAAGCGGCGAACAGGTCGTTGTCGGCGTCAACAAGTTCCAGATCAAGGAACCCGCTCCGGCAAATCTTCTCAAAGTCGATCCGTCGATCCAGGTCGCTCAGATCGCTAAAATCAAGGCTGTCAAGGAAGCACGTGACAACGATGCCGTCAAGAGACACCTTGCAATCATCAAGGCTACGGCTCAGACCAGCGACAACCTTATGCCGAAGATCCTCGACGCTGTAAAACAGTATGCGACACTCGGCGAAATCGCAGGCACGCTTGAAGAAGTTTTCGGCGTTCACAAAGAATCAGTTGTTCTCTAAATTATCGTGACGGCGTTACGTCGTTACGCCGCGTTAAAGATCTTTCGCCCAGTCAGCGAGTTCCTCTTTTGTCCATTCTCCGTTGAGGACTCTGCCTTCTTTGACGATCGTAGTTTCAGAAAGCGAAGGAATCAGCGATTTCACGCTGCCGTCGAGCTTCATCGTGCCGCCGCTCGTTGCGAAAACGACGATTGTTTTGCCCGAAAAATCGTGCTTTTCCAAAAAAGAGTTTACTATCGAAGGAGCTGCCCAGCCCCAGATCGGAAAACCGAGAAAAATTTTGTTATAACCCGTTAAATCAAGCTCTTTGTCGACGATCTCAGGGCGTTTGCTTTTTCTCGTCGCGACCTCGCGGAAACTTCTTGAAAGCGGATTCATCCAAAGCAGATCTGCTTTCGTGTACTTTTTTACCGGCTCGATCTCGAAAATGTCGGCTTCGATCGCCTCTGCAAGCTGGATGGCTTTCAATTTTGTGTGACCACCAGCCGAAAAATAAATTACTAAATTTTTGCTCATGTTGTGCCTCACTACATCATTTACCCGAAAATCTCAGTTGTTTTCAGCCACTCGGCGACTGCTTCGGCTTCTTTGTCGAGGGCGCGGTCGTCTTCAACGAATGCGCTGATTTTCCTGATTTCGGTGTGGATTTTCTGCGTGAATGAGGAGAATTCGTCTTTTCCCGCAAGGTCGACCGCCTGCATTGCGGCGAGGATGTGCGCCGCGAACTGCAAAAATACGAGGTCAGTCTGCTCGGCAAGTTTTCGTGCAGAGATCGTTCCCATCGAAACTTTATCCTGATTCAAAGCCTCTGTCGGCGCACTTGTGATGCTGACCGGGAAGGAGTATGTCATAACTTCGCCGCGGATTGCGCTTATCGTTATCTGGACTGCCTTGAAACCGAGCCGTAGTCCTGCTCTCGGATGATTTTCGGGAGTGAAAGGGATCAGATTTTCAGTGAGTCCGTTGAATTTGCCGTCGATTATAACTTCTGCCTGTTTGTCGGAAAGATCGGCGATATTTGCCAAAGCCGTCCGCAGGTAGTCGCATGCAGCGCAGATGTGGCCGCCGTAGAAGTTTCCGGTGTTGAAAAGCCTGCTGCTTTCAATATCGACAAGGGGATTGTCGTTGGCTGAATTGAGTTCTTCCGTTATCAGCTCTCGTGCAAAGCGCAGAGTGTCGCGGTAAACGCCAGTTATCTGCGGCGCGCAGCGGATGGAGTATCTGTCCTGGATTTTATTCTGCTGCTTGATGAAACCTTTGTTTTCGATCGAATCGATTTTATTCTTAAGGAAATCCTCGTATCTGAAAACGCGTTTGGAATCTTTAATGATTTCGCGTATATATGCCGCAGAATCGCACTGCCCGCGGTGGTTTTTGATTTCGCTCACCTTTTCTGCGAAAGGGGTGTCCTTTCCCTGCGTGATTTCAGATGTCACAGCGGTTAAAAAGTCTGAAATTCTGGCTAATCTTTCAGCTTTTTTCCATGCAAGAGCCGCGACCGCGCTCATTACGCTCGTTCCGTTCATAAGGGCCAGGCCTTCTTTCGCTTCGATCGGAAGCGGTTTTATCCCTTCCGCTTTAAAAGCCTCCGCCGCCGGAACGATTTTTCCTTTGTAGTAAACATCGCGCTCACCCATGATGACTGCCGCAAGGTAGCTGAGCGGTGTGAGGTCTCCCGAAGCACCGACAGAACCGAGCTGCGGAATCACAGGGATTATGTCTTTGTTGAGCAGAGTAAGCATCATTTTGGCAAGTTCAGGGCGAATTGCCGAGTGACCGCCTTTTACGTTGCTGTTGAGGCGCGCAAGAACTACTGCTCTTCCGGTGACGCGGTCGAATTTCGGGCCTAGACCGATACCGTGATATGTGCAGATCGTCCGCTGGAGTTCGCCAGCCTTGTCAATGCTTATCTGGTTGTCGCAGCTGTCGCCGAAATCGGTCGTGACGCCATATACCGGAACGCCGGTTTTTACGTAATCTTCCAGGAATTTCCGTGATTTTTCTAAAGTTTCCCAGAATTCGCGTTCTTCCGGAAGGGCAACTTCCTCGTTTTTATACGCGACATCGCATACATCTTCGATTGTCAGACTGTTTCCGTTTACAATTTTCATTTATCCCTCACTTGTAGTCGTATTTCACTCTTAACGCGGCAGGACCGAAATCAAGAAGAATCTTCTCGTCAGCCTTTGTCTTCGTATCGAAAGATTTCAGGTAAGTATCCGATTTTTCATCGACAAAATAGTAAATTTTTCCGCTGACCGAGCTGTAATCGATCGGATTTGCCGCAAATGCATTGATTTTGGAATCTATTTTTGAAATGTTGCCTTCTTTCGGTTTGTAAAGCAGCAGACTGTTGTCATTGTAGAGGATATTATTTGAAAAAATGATGTAAAAATCACCGTTATCGGCAATCGAGAGATCGACGAAATCACCGTCAAGAATATTGTTTTCCTCTTCAGATTCGCTTAGAACTTTCTTAACTTCGTAAGTGTCGATATTTACTTGAAGAAGTGCGCCGTCACCCTGTTTCCAGTTACCGGTCGTCGTAAGATAGATGTGGTTTTTATCGACATTTTTGTTGTATTCTATCTTTCCTGTCGGGTTCGTTGTCGGCAGAGTTATCCTTTCGACAGAATAATTTTCAAGGTCAACAACTGCGATTTCGCCTTTTGCCGAAGTGTTGTTTTCGAGGTTCTGCAGTGCAACGAAAAGTTTTTTGCCGACGACCTTCATTTTTGCAGGGCTTGCCGACTCGTTATCGCTTATTTCCAGTGTTGATGCCGTTTCCGGCGAATCTTTTTTGAAGATGAAGAGCTTGTTGGAAAAGACCGTTTTTGAATCGGTATCGAAATTGAGGGCCGAAACGATGAATTCATCTTTGAACGGGTTATGAACCATGTCCTGCATGTTTATGTAAGTATCTGGTTTTACTTGAATTTCCTGCTCAAATTCAAAATTCCGGGTGAAAAAGTAAAGAGAAGAAGAATCGTGCCTTCCGACAACTGCGAAACCGTTTTCCCATGCAGCTGCATTGAGATCTGCGCCGTCTGAACTTCCCATGCCGCCTTCAACCGGAATTTCTTTAAAAGTGTCGAGTTTTTCATCTTTTGCATAGTAAACGTGACCGCTCATCGGAACGTCGTATCCGCCGACTGTCGCCACAATGAGGTGTGAAGCCGCTATCTCAGGTTCAGAAACTTCTTCGTCGGGAGTTTCAGGCGTTTCATCAGGAGTTTCAGTATCCGGTTTTTCGGAATCGGGACTCTCAGAATCAGGAGTTTCCTGGTTATCCGCATCGTTTCCGCCGTTTTCCTCATCAGGTTCTGACTCGGAACCGGGAGTTGCATCCTCGTCACCTATTTCAAAAGCATCGACATCCATCGACTCATCCATCTCCGGCAGATCGGGCAGGGCTGAATCTTCGCATGAAACGAAAAATACCAATAAAATCAGTGCTAAAACTGAAAAAACAATCTTTTTCATATTGCTTTGACCAAAAAACTTAATAAAACCGCGCGATAATACAAAAAGAGCCCTTTTTGTCCAGTTAAAACAATAAATAGCGGTTCTATTGTTGACACGAAGCATTAAAAACGCTATTTTTCACAGGTTTTTTGCTTCCGGAGGGGAAAATGTTGAAAGAAGATCTCGTAAAGGTTTTTGAAGATTCCTTTAAACTGAATTGGGATAAACCGTGTTTCAGCGATTACGGTTCAGAGCCTCTTACTTTCGGAGAAACAGCCAATAAAATAAAAGAGTTACATGAAATATTCAAAGCTCTTGGCATAAAAAAAGGTGACAAGATCGCTCTCTGCGGCAAAAATTCGGTAAACTGGGCTGTAACCTACCTTGCAACAGTGACTTACGGTGCTGTAATCGTTCCGCTTCTCAACGATTTTACGGCTGAAGAGATCCACCATCTTGTCAACCACTCCGATTCAAAGCTCTTTTTCGCTTCTGAACTCATAATAGAAGAAAAACTTGATTTCGCGCAGCTTCCGGAAGTCGAAGCCGTTTTCAAACTCGAAGATATGTCTGTGGCGTTTTCAAAAGAAGAAAATCTGAATGAAAAAGTTGCCGGAATTATTGATAATTTTGTTAAAACGCAGGCCGTTACGAAAGAAACGCTTTCTTTTGAAATTCCTGCAAAGACAGATCTTGCGACGATAGTCTACACATCGGGAACGACCGGTTTTTCAAAAGGTGTAATGATTTCCCACAACTGTCTTATGGCGAACATCCAATATGCCATTGATTCCCTTCCCAAAGGCGGGGAGGCGATGGTTTCGTTCCTTCCGCTGGCGCACTGTTTCGGATGCGCTTTCGACTTTCTTCTTCAGGTTGCAAGAGGACTTCACATAATTTTTATGAGCAGAACGCCGACACCTAAAATTCTTATCAAGGCTTTCGGCGAAGCTAAGCCCTTTCTTGTAATTTCAGTTCCGCTCATCCTTGAGAAAATATACACTTCGAAGATCCGTCCGCTGCTTGAGACCAAGAAAATGAGGATTCTTATGGCGATTCCCGGAATCAGACAGATAATAATGAAGAAAATAGGGAAGGGGATCAGCGATTTCTTCGGCGGAAAGTGCTACGAAGTCATCTCCGGCGGAGCCGCTTTCAACCCGAAAATCGAATCGTTCCTTCTCAAATCAGGCGTCAGATTCACGACCGGATACGGAATGACCGAGTGCGCACCGCTTATTGCCTACACAGACTACGCAGATAACCGCAAAATCGGCAGCTGCGGAAAAATCATGACTTACTTGACTGCAAAAATCGACAATCCCGACAAAAAAGGGGTAGGCGAGATCTGCGTCAAAGGCGAAAACATAATGAGCGGCTACTACAAAATGGAGAAGGAAACCGCTGAAGTCCTCGACAGCGAAGGCTGGCTTCATACCGGCGATCTGGGCAGGATCGACAAAGACGGGTTCCTTTTTATCTGCGGAAGACTGAAAAACATGATTCTTTCTTCGTCCGGGCAGAACATCTATCCGGAAGAGATCGAACTCAAAATCAACTATATGCCGTTTGTTTCCGAATCGCTCCTTCTCGATGCAGGCAAAGGACGGCTGATAGCGTTCGTTTATCCCGATTACGACAAAATGAAAGAGGAAAACGTCACGGAAGAGCAGCTTGCCGGGATCATGCAGCAGAACCGCGACGAGCTGAATGAAACTCTTCCGGCATATGCAAAAATTTCGGAAATCAGGATACATCCCGAAGAATTCCAGAAAACTTCGACAAAAAAGATAAGAAGAACGCTCTACACACATCTTGTAGACAAGAAGAAAGGCTCAAAAAAATAACCTCAAAACATCTGAATTTTCGGGAAATAACAAGAAACCCGCCGCAGCCGTGGCCCGAAACAAGCTTTATCCTGTGCTCACAGGTGGGGAAAGCCGAACCGATCAACTTTCACGGTAGTAAGTACAAACCCCAAAATTTAAATAGGAAAAAACTTCTAACGCCCCAAGCTCACGCACCGGGCAGGCTTGAAAATGTTAGTCCTCTTTAAGTCAGAGTCAACTTTTCGGAGAGTTCAAGACAAAAAAAAGAGGGTCCGAAGACCCCCTTCTAAAAAAGATTCTTAAGTCCTTACCACCCAAGGCGCCCCTGAAGCTTGGTGTTTTTACCGCTTCTAGCCTCCCCTGAAGTAGGGGAGGTGTCACGTAGTGACGGAGAGGTCGGAGCTGCCGCAAAGCGGCTGAGGGGTTTGCCGGCTTACGAAGCCATCATGATCCCGCCGACGAGAGCGAAAAGCGCGAACGACTCAACGATACCGGGAGCCGCGAAGCTCATACCGAAAACAGACGGTTTCTTGGAAACTGCGAGAATTGCGCTGGAGCAGGCTTTGCCCTGGAAAATTGCGCTGACCATGAATGCAAGACCGCAAGCAAGGCCGATTCCGAAGATAGCGAAATCGTTTTCTGCTTTAAGTGCGCCCTGAAGGATGATCATGAGCGCAAATCCGTAAATCGACTGAGACGCTGGCATTGCGGAAAGTGCTACGAATTTTGCGTGACCTTCTTCAACTTTCGCCATTGCGCCATGAGAAGTCATACCTGCAAGACCGCAGCCGATCGAGCTTCCGATTGCCGCGAGGCCGAGGCAAAGAGCGGGTCCGAAATTCTGGAAATTTTCAAAAATCATTTTTTTCTCCCTGAAAAAAGTTATTAATCGTTGCCTTTAGCATTTGCTGTTAAATTCTTGAACGGCACGAACTTTCTGCCGCTGCCGTCAAAACACCATCTGTACCATTCGAGGAAATTGAGCCTGAGCCCGTGGATAACGCCGCCCATGAGACAGAGCGCGATGTTGAGCAGATGCCCGAAGATCGCGATAAGCGGGGCAAAAATGTAACCTGCAACACCGAGATCAAGAACCTGTCCTGCCAGATTGTTGAAGGTCTGAGCCAAAAGCGCGCCTGACAAACCGAGAGCGAAAAGTCTGATGTAGCTCAGGATGTCGCTGAAGAACTGCACGCCGTTGTAAAGCCCGAAGAATGATGCGTAAAGCATTTTGAACGGGTTGAAAGTCTTTGCCTGGATAGCATATAGAATAACAAGTATTCCGGCAAAAATTTCAAGAGACAAAAGTCCGTTCGCGCTTATTGCAGCAGGGTCAGCCGCATTGAAAACCGTGCTTCCGCCTTTGTCGAAGGCATACCAGAAGAAGAAAGACCAGATACCGCCGATCCACGCAAGGTTGATGAGCGGAGTGATGAAGTCTTTTTCGTCCTTGGCCGCGCGGAGTCCTCTTAAGATCAGCGAAAGGCAGATGTGGACCATACCGATGAGGACCGAAAGCTGCATCATGAATTTCGTCGTGTCGGGGTTTGTCTTGTCGATCTTGATGAAATCCATGTTCTTGCAGAATGTGATGAGCGGTGCCTCGAACGCTTTCGGGAACCAGCCGAAGAATGCGCCCGTGAGTATGCCGTAAACCGCCGTCGCTCCCGTGAGAACGAGCGAAAGGTTGATGAAGCGTTTCATCGCCGCGCCAGGATTTTTCAGCTTTATCTTGAGGAAAAGCATGAAAACGAAAAGGAGAAGTCCGTATCCGCCGTCGCCCACGATCATAGCGAAGAAAAGGGTGAACGAGAAGAATACCCACGAACTCGGATCCCAGTCGTTGTATGCCGGCGTGTCGTAGATGTTGACGAGGTCGCGGCCCATTTCGTCGACCGCTTTTTTCGAGTCGATAAGTGTCGGGATCGTCTCGTCTTTTTCCGGCTCGATCTCGATGATTGCCGCACATTCGTTTTCAAAAGTCTTTTTCAGGTTTGCAAGTTCACCTTTCGGGCACCATGCCTGAAGAAGGAAAACTTTGTCGTCGAATTCGCTGACAGTTCCTTTTGCCGCGCGGTTGAAGCTGATTTTGTCGAGTTCGGCAAGGTAGTTGTTGTAAAGCTCTCCGCGTTTTGCCGCGAGGTCGAAGATCGCCGATTCTGTGCCGTTCTGCTTCTCTTTGAGCTCTGTTATCGCCTTTTTGAGGCCTGTCATGTCTTCTTCAACAACGATTTCGGAGCATTTTCTAAGCTGAACCGGTTCTTTCGCGCAGGTTAGGAAAAATACGCTCGAACTATCGGAATAAATCTTGAAAACGGCGAGAACTTTTTCGAAATTGATCTCGTCTGCGCTCTTTTTCGGGCATTCCCAGATCTGTATCTTTATGTTGCCTTTCTTTTCGATGAGGCGGATGTCGTCAAGCGAGAAATCGCCGAGTTTTTCGATAGTTGAAAGCTTGTTGCCGAGAAGCGTAAGTTCGTCCTTGATTTTTTTGCACGAAGCGTCAAGTTCGATGATTTTGTTTGCCAGTTCGGAGCCGTGGAGATTTATTTCGCCGCGTCTGCTTTTCGCGTTTTCCATCGCGCCGTATTTGTCGGCAAGTTTGAGTGCCGAAAGGGCGGTGTCAGCGTCCGCGGTTGTGACGAAGCGGCCGTCTGTCCTGAACTCTTTGCCTTTGTAGGGCATGACTTCGACAACGCCCGCCTTCTGCAGCGTTTTTATTATCTCATCTTTCTTTTTCTGCGGTCCGACCAGCAGAAGTTTCTGCATTTTACTGATCATTTACACTGCCTCCGCAAATTGTTCGTCTTTGCGTTTGAGCTTGTCTTTCGCGATTTTAGCGTTGCAGATTGCTGCGATTTCCTGGTCACCGAGGAAAATGGAGATCTTTTTGATGTTTTCCTTGCACTCGGGGATCTTCCTCTTTTCGAAAAGGTTGACCTTGATGCTCGTCTGGCGCAGCTCTTCCGAAAGAATGTCGAAACGCTCATGTACGATTTTCAGTTTTTCCCTTTCGGATGCAAGGGCACGGAGTTCCTCGAATGCTCTGTCAAGCCAGACCGGAGTGGCGAAAAATGAGTATTCAAACGGCTTGAACTTTACATCCTTGAAGACTCTGACATCGACTCCGGCGATATTTTCGGTGTCGGTGACGACTTCGTCAACTGCAACAAGCTGATAGATGTTCAGCGTCGTCTTCTGGCTCAGCACCGCCGCCCATTTTGCGACGAAATTCTTCCTTCTTTCGATCTCAGCCTCGACTGCCGCCGCCATGTTGCGGGAGTTCTCGACTTCCGCCTGAAGCTGCTGCTTTTTGAGCTGGAGCGTGGGAAGATACTTGCTGAGCTGCGCCAGAAGGTTCTTCTGAGTTTTCAGCTCTGTTTTGTTCAGTTTTATTACTGCCATTTACTTATCCCATTTACCGTATTTCTCAATCCATGTGTTTTTGAGACCTGTCTCGTTGCGGTCGAAGCACTGAGCGAGGATCGTCCAGCCGAGGTCAAGCTGTTCCTCGATGTCGAGGTTGACCTGGAGGTCCATCATCTTTTTCTCGAATGTTTCGGCGTAAGCGAGAAGTTTCTTGTCCCAGCCTGAAAGTCTGAAGCCCATCGACTCTCTGTCACGCGCCTTTTTAGCGTCGGCGTAAAGCCTGATCATAGCGTTTGCAAGGTCGCCGTGGTCTTCTCTCGTAACTTTTCCCATGACCTGCTGTTTAAGACGGCTGAGCGAGCCGAACGGGTCGATCCTGCCGCCGTGGAGATAGAACTGACCTTCCGTGATGTAGCCCGTGTTGTCGGGAACCGGGTGGGTGACGTCGTTACCGGGCATCGTGGTTACGGCGATGATCGTGATCGAGCCTGATCCTTCGATATCGACCGCCTTTTCATATCTCGAAGCGAGGTCGGAGTAGAGCGAACCCGGATAACCGCGGTTCGAAGGAACCATATCCATAGAAATCGAGATCTCTTTGAGCGAGTCGCTGAAAGAGGTCATATCGGTAAGAAGAACAAGGACGTTTTTGTCTTTGATGGCGAACTGTTCCGCAGCCGCAAGCGCCATGTCGGGAACGAGGACGCACTCAACGACCGGGTCGGAAGCGAGGTGGATGAACATCGAAGTCTTTTCCATAGCTCCCGTTCTCGTGAAGTAATCCTTGAAGAACTGGTAGTCGTCGAATTTGAGACCCATGCCGCCGAGGATGATGATGTCGGCGTCTGTCTGGCTCGCGATTCGTGCGAGAAGTTCGTTGTAGGGCTCGCCTGAAATCGAGAAAATAGGAATCTTCTGGCTGATGACGAGCGCGTTGAACATGTCGATCATCGGGATGTTCGTTCTGACGAATCTCTTCGGGACGATTCTTCTTGACGGGTTGAATGAAGGACCGCCGATGTCGATCTTCTCAGCCATGATCTCGGGGCCGTTGTCGATCGGTTCGCCGCTGCCGTTGAAGACTCTTCCGAGCATGCTTTCGCCGCAGTTTACCTGCATCGGCTTGCTGAGGAAACGGATCTGGTCGCCCGTGCCGACACCTTTCGTTCCGGCAAAAATCTGAAGGCTGACTCTGTCGCCGTTGAAACCGATGACCTGTCCCAGAGTCGATCTGCCGTCGCTCATTTTGATCTGGGCAAGCTCTCCCAGCATAACGCCTTCGGCTCTTACCTGAGCGATACTTCCTTTGATTCTTTCAATTCGGTTGTATGTCTTTACCATCTTATTCCCCCTCAATCATGTTGAGTATTTCCTGTTTCTTTTCGCCGTAGATCGAAGCTTCACGCGGAAGGTAGTTGAGCTGGATTATCTTGTCGGTGAGGTCGAGGAAGTAGTTTCTCGCCTTTTCCCTGTCGTCGAACTTGAAGTTCTTGTCGAGGACTTTCGAGATGATGCCGAGCTGCTCGTTCTGCCTGTCCATGCTCGTCGCGGTGTCGACCTTGTCGTAAGCGTTCTGCTGCAGGTAAACCGCATCGTAGAACTCGCCTTTGAGGTAGGTTACCATATCGTCGATGCTGATACCTTCTTCGCCGACGACCGACATTTTTTTACCGATATCGTCGCTTTCTATGATCATTTTCTGCGCTTTTTCGATGATTTTGAGTCTTGTTTTCATCGTTTCATCGCCGTGGGCAGCGAATCTCTCGCCGTATTTCGACCAGCTGATGAGAGGATCGATCGCCGGGAATCTTCTGGCATCCGATCTCTGTCTGCTGAGGCCGAGGAAGCATCCTACGACTGCAAGAGTCGAAAGGGTCACCGGCTCTTCGAAGTTACCGCCTGCGGGGCTTACCGATCCGCCGATCGTAAGCGAACCCTGCTCGCCGTTGTAGAGCTTGATAACACCGGCTCTTTCATAAAGTTCCGAAATTCGTGATGCGAGGTAAGCCGGGAACGCCTCTTCGCCGGGGATCTCCTCAAGTCTTCCCGACATTTCACGGAGAGCCTGAGCCCATCTCGAAGTCGAGTCTGCGAGAAGAAGGCAGTCGATACCCATCTGTCTGTAGTATTCAGCGATCGCAACGCCCATGTAGATCGAGCTTTCACGTGCAGCAACAGGCATTGAAGAAGTGTTGCAGATGATGCAGGTCCTGTCCATGAGCTTCTTTCCGGTCTGCGGGTCGTCAAGGTGCGGGAATTCACGAAGAATTTCAACAACTTCACCTGCGCGCTCGCCGCATGCAACGATGATAACTATCTGAGTTGTAGCGTATTTTGAGATCTGGTGCTGAAGGACTGTTTTGCCTGCGCCGAATGGTCCGGGAGTGCAGAACGTTCCGCCTTTAGCGACAGGGAAAGGTCCGTCGATGATGCGCTGCGAAGTTACAAGCTGTTCTGTCGGAAGAAGTCTTTCGCCGAAACGGAGCGCGAATTTAGCAGGCCACATATTGATCATGTTGACCGAACGGATGTTTCCCTTTTCGTCTTCGATTTTCGCGATTTCCTGCTCGACTGTGTATTCGCCTGGAGCCGCTATCGACTTGACGATACCTTTACCTATAAAATTGAAAGGAACCATGATCTGATGCTTGATGTTTTCTTCAGGAACCCAGCCCAAAAAGTGCGCTCTGTAAACGACATCGCCAACTTTTGCCGTCGGATTCCACTGCCATTTGATGTTGCGTGGAAGGGGGGGAAGGTAGATACCTCTTTTAAGGAAATATCCAGCAGCTTCAGCAATATCCTCGAGAGGATTCTGAAGACCGTCGAAGACTCTCTTCAAAAGTCCCGGTCCAAGTTCTACGGAGAGAAGATCTTTCTCGAAAACGACCTCGTCGCCGTATCTGATGCCGTCGGTCGGCTCGAAAATCTGGACTTTCGCTTCGTTTCCGTTGATCTCGATGACCTCGCCTTTAAGCGACTGTCCGCCGGTCTTGACGAAAACAACTTCGTTCTGACGGATCGTTCCGTCGAATCTTACGGTGACAAGGTTGCCCTGCGCCGCAATGATTATCCCTTTGGTTTTTTCATCCATTTGCAAGTCTCCTATCAGTAATTTCCATTGATTATATTTTCCAAAATCTTCATTCCGGCTTCGTCGCTCTGAGTCATCCAGCGGTCTTTCATCTGGAAAGCGATGATGTAGCCGTAGGTGATGTGGTCGGCGAAAGGCTTTTCCTGACCGGTTTCTTCAAGAAGGTTGAAGCGGATCCTGTCGAGTTCTCTCTCGACTTCGTCCGGAGTCTTTTCCTTGTCAAAAAGAGCAGCGATCTCAGTGACTTCCGGAAAATAGCCTTTAAGCCCGAGGTCTGCGTTGTTCCTGTTTTCAAGGATGAGTTTGACCGCGTCCGTATCGCCTTTTAAGTGTTTGTCGAGATCTGTGCCGTTTTTCAGCATTCTCAAAGCCGAAACAACGGTGTAAACCGTCATCATGTTAGTGCCGTAGCGTGCGAGGAACGGGTTCTTGTTCGCGGACATCCAGGTGTAGTAGCCGGTGTAAAGCTCTTCGATTTTCGCGTTTCTTTCTTCGTTCGTCTTCGCCGACTCAAAGAAATCCTCAATAAATTCAGGATATTCGTCGGGAATGTTGTGTCTCGGGTCATCAACGAAAAGTTCAAGCTCTTCAGGAGCAGTTATGCCGGCGCGGAAAAAGTCGGTTTCTTTTTCATCTTCAGCGGCAAGCCTTGATTTTATGATGAGCTCGATATTTCTGATGTCATCGAGAAGAAGGATAGAGCGGATTCCCTCGCGCAGAGGCTCAAGCTGCATGTCGAATTCTTCAAGCAGATCGGCCAGTGTGCACGGAAGGTCGCCGTCCCAGGTGAGCTGGGGCAGAGCCGCTATCGTGTAGTGATTAAACTTCATGCTTAATCACCCCGCTATTTCGAGAAGAGAGCTTTTCTAAGTTCGGGTCTGATGTATTCAGTAAGCAGTTCAACGACCGATTCATCGGTGAAATCGTAGCGGAGAGCTCCGTTTGCCGCGATTACAGCGAATCCCGAAGGAAGCGTTTCGTCGCTGAGCTTGATCTCTTTCGCGCCGAGCGAATCGATCTGGCTTTTAACATAAGCTGAAAGTTTGTCTTTAAGTGCAGCCGGAAGTTCTACAGAGAACGACCCTTTGTCTGCATATATTTTGAGAAATTCCGAAACGAACTCTTTGATCAGTGCTTCGCTTTTCATAGCCTCTTTTACAGGAGTTGCGACAGCCGCCGTGAGAACCTCTTTCTCAAGAACGAGTTTGAGCTTGTCGACAGACTGTTTAGCCGCGATCTTAAGAGCCGATTCGGTGTTGTGTTTCATTGTCTCGGCCTCTTTTTTCGCATTTTCGATTATCGATTCCGCCTCTTTTTTTGCGTCGGCGATAATCTTCGCTGATTCCTTTTTCGCGTCGGAAATAATTGTGGCTTTTTCCTGCTCGGCAGGTTCAAGAACGGAAGATTTAAGGAAATCGGTGATGTCCTTAATTTTGCTGTCGGTGACATTGAGTTTCATGTTTTGAGCTTCGCTCATTTTTTACCTCCGGAAATGTGTTATTCAAACATTCAACGGAGGTATCTTAGTGTAGGGGGTACAAAAGTCAAAATAAAAAAAAGTGCCGGAATTGCTGAATAAAAATAGCAAAATGGGAATCGATACAGAGGGTTTAAAGAAAAAAGCATGACGAGTTTGGAGCTGCCGCAAGCGGCTGAGGGATCGGGAATGAGGTCATATGCAGACGGTTTTTTCGCGCTCCAATAAACGGAATTATTTAGTAAAAAAGTGGAGGAAGAACTGAACAGCGCGCCTCAGAAATAGTTAATAGCGGAAAGGGTAACCAGCGGTTTTCCTATTCGTTTTTTCCAGTTCAAGCAGTGCGGTCTTGTTTTTTATTCCGCCGCCGTAGCCGGTGAGTTTTCCGTCTGAGCCGATGACCCGGTGGCACGGAATTATGGTGCAGAGCGGGTTCCGGCCGAGAGCTCCGCCGACTGCCTGTGCCGACATTTTTGATATGTTTCTGCGGTTCGCGATCCTTTGCACTATTTCGCCGTAAGTTGTTGTTTTTCCAAAAGGAATTTTGGATGTTTCTTCCAAGACATCTTTTCTAAAGGCTGAGGGGAATTCGATTTTATATTTTGGCATCCAGTCCGGCTGGTGACCGCTGAAATAGATGTCGAGCCAGCGGCAGGTTTCCGCGAAAACCGGCAGATTTTCTGTCTCGTCAAATTCGCTTTTGCATTGTTCGAACCTGAGTCCGGTGAGAAACTTTCCGTCCGATTCCATCACAATGTCGTCGAAACCGTCAGGCGTAATGTATTTTGATTTGAATATCATTGCTAACCCGGTAACAATATGCGTTTATAGCACTTTTGCTGTGAAATTTTCTATTTCTTTAATGAATTCTGATATTTCCTCGATATTTTGAGGTGCTTTTTGACAGCTGAATCTTTCTGTTGCGGCCTGGACGACTGAGTGTATCCCTTTGACTCTGATCTCTCCTTTAAGGAATTTGGAAACCGCCGTTTCATCCGATATCGCGTAGGCTACCATGCCCGAATAATCGCGGTTTTTAAGGAGTTCGAACGCAGTTTTTAGAAGCGGATACTTAACAAGGTCTGGTTTTTGGAAAGTCATATTTTTGCCGCAGTATTCAAAGTTCATTTCAGGGAATTTTTCGACTACAGGCAGCATGTCAGGGTAGGAGAGGGCCGCAGCGATTGGGACAAGCATGTTTCCGACCGCGTTCTGCGCCACACTGGAGCCGTCTTTGAAAAGAAGGGCTGCATGAGTGTTGACGCTAGGATGCACCAGGACATCGAGTTTTTCGGGATCGAGGTCGAAAAGCCAGAACGCTTCGAAGAGTTCCAAACCTTTGTTGAGCATCGTCGCGCTGTCGATTGTTACTTTCTGTCCCATGCTCCAGACGGGGTGTTTCAGTGCCGCAGCCGCGTCAGCGTTTTCCATTTCAGCCGCGCTCATGTCGCGCAGAGCTCCGCCGGAAGCAGTGATATATATTTTCGCAATGTCACTTCTGCGGCTGTGTTCCAAAAGCTGCATCAAAGCTGCGTGTTCGCTGTCGATCGGGATTATCTTTGATCTGTCTGATGTTACGGAATTGCCGAGATAGAACCCTGAAATAACTAACGATTCTTTGTTTGCAAGGCAGACTTTGATCCCTCTTTTCACAGCTTCGGCAGTTATTTTCCAGCCCGATTTCCCTGGCAGAGCCATCACGATCTTGTCGGGAGCGAGGTCGAGAAGGCGCATCATCCCCTCTTCGTCAGCATATATCTTTCCGTCAAAAACGACGGAATTTTTGTCTTCTTCATCCATCACAGCGACCGCTTTGAGTGACCTGTGACGCGGGATCATTTCGTTGAGAAGGGCGACGTTCTTTCCTGCCGAGCAGCCGATAATTTCAAATTTTTCGGGAAAGGCGCGGACAAGGCGTTCGGTGTTTGTGCCGATTGAGCCTGTGATACCGAAAATTACGATTTTATCCGACATAGCTTTTCATAAGAAGGGAAACAAAAACTATAACTGCCGAGACGAGAAGGGAATCGGTTCTGTCGAACAAACCGCCGTGACCCGGAATCAGGTTGCTTGAATCCTTGACGCCGGCGCCGCGTTTGATGAGCGATTCGATAAGGTCTCCGAACTGTGCGAAAATGCCGTCAAGAAGCGCGACGACGAGAACGAACCAGATATTTTCGTTTTTAAGAAGGGTGAGAGCAAAGACAAGTCCGGCAATAACCGAAAAAATCATGCCGGAAACTGCTCCTTCCCAGGTTTTTTTGGGGCTTATCGCCGGAGCAAATTTGTGCTTGCCGAGCGCCTTGCCGCCGAAGTATGCCGCACTGTCGCAGACCCACGGAATCACGAGCATGAAAAGAAACCAGTGTGCGTTGGAGTAGGGAAACTTTTCAAACAGCGGTTCAAGTCCGGAAGTGTAGCTTTTGATGAGCGGGAAGAGTCCGAAAATTATGCCGAAATAGAAAAATCCGAAGAAGTAGACATTCATTCTTCTGAATTTCACTTCGATCGGATCTTTTCCGGTGAGTGCGATCATCGGAATGAGTGCGACCCCTGCAAAAAGCACCGTAAGAAACTGCTTGAGAGGCATATAAAGTTTCCAGAATGCTTCGCCGCTTTTTGCCATTTCAGCAATGTTTGCAGTTGCCGGATCCGCCGCTGCAAGGAAAAGTGCGTCCATCCGCATGATGGAATTTGCCATCGAAAGCATGAGTATCGCCGCGATGATGAAAAGCGGATGATTTCTCTCTTTGAACATCGAAAGATATTCGGCGAAAGTAAAAAATGCGACGGCGATGATGAGATAGTTGAAAATTGCGGGCGGCAGGAAGTAGATCATTCCGACTACCGCGGCAATTCCGATTACAGCTGTTATGATACGTGTTTTCATAAAAACCCCGTTAAAATCAGATAGTTGCTTGATTAGTCTCCGCTGATTTTCCAGCCTGCGTTTCTGAGAGCCGCAAATACTTTCTGCTGGGTCTCTTTCATTTCGTCGATCGTGAGAGTGCGCTCTTTCGCGTTGAGGACTACTCTCATCGTGATGCTTGCAAAACCCGGAAGGATCGGGAAACCGGTGAATTTGTCAACAAGTTTGGTCTCGATGAAAATTTTCGGGTCAACTGCTTTTTTGACGACGTTTAGAAGCTGCGAACTTTCGGTTCTTTCGGGAACGATCGCCGAAACGTCGAAACTCGTTGAGGGGAATTTGAGGAGCTGCGCGAACTTCGTGTTTCTTTCCGGCAGGTCGAAAAGCATCGTCTGTTCTATTTCGATGTATGCAACAGGAACATGGATATCGCATTTTTTGAGGATTCCGGGATGAACTTCGCCGAAAATCGCGATCGGATCCTTGCCGGAGAGGACGACTGCCGACTTGTTCGGATGAAGGAATTCAGTTCCGCAGAGCGCGTTTCCTGTGATTCTTTCAAAACGGAGCGGCGGCGTGCAGAGTTCTTTTGCGATCGAAACCATGATTTTCTTCGTGAATTCAAACAGTTCCGGTGTTCCGACAGCGATTATGCCGATTCTTTTTCTCTCGTCGTCAACTGTGAAGATACGGCCGAATTCAAAGAGAGTAAACTGTTTGAAATTTTTGAGATTTTCGTGAACGTTTTTGACCAAACCCTGGAAAAGCGAGTATCTGAGGTAAGGCGTGTCTCTTTCGTCAACTGTTTCAACGATTTTTTCTTTCGGGAAAGGAAGAAGTTCAAGGTCGCTTTCGCCGTAGAAAGAGTAGTTCATGACTTCATTTGCACCGAAGGCTGTTGCGAGGAGATTCTTCAGAATCTCGGTTTTTTCCATATCTTTGTTGCGTGCCGGACGCTCGACTTCAAAGTAGGGGCTCTGCGGCTTGATGTTGTTGAAGCCGTAAAGTCTGCCGACTTCTTCGACGATATCTTCGGCAATAGATACATCCTTGCTTCTTCTGTGAGCCGGAACTTCGATCGTGAGTTTTCCGCCCTCGTTTTTAACGCCGAAATCGAGGTAGGTGAGCATCGAAACGATCTTTTCATCGCTGAGATCTTCTGCCGGAATGCCGAGAAGCGAGCGGATCCTGTCAGTCGTGATGACGATGTTTCCTTTGAAGCCGTAGCCCTCGCTGTTATCGGCTGTTGCAAGTTCCGAAGTGATTATTGCACCCGGAATTATCTCTTTGATGAGCGTTACGATGCGCTCCATTGCAAGATAGCAGTTTTCGACCCAGAGCGATTTTTCGTATCTGTTGACCGCGTCGGTTCTGAGGTCGAGCCTGTTTGCCGTTCTGCGGACGCTTGCCGGAGCGAAAAGAGCCGATTCGATGAAGATTTCAGTCGTATCGTCCTTGATCTCGCTGTTGAGACCGCCCATGACACCTGCGATTGCAAGACTTCTCGTCTCGTCCGCGATGACTGCGTCTGTATTTTTGAGAACTCTCGGAACATTGTCTAAAGTCGTGAAGTTTTCACCTTCGAATGCGTCTCTGATCACGATTTTGTTTCCTGCGATATCGCGTCTGTCGAAGGTGTGAAGCGGATGACCGACTTCATACATGACGTAGTTTGCGATATCGACGATGTTGTTTATCGGGCGTAGCCCGACATTTTCAAGTCTCGCCTTCATCCAGTCAGGCGAAGGAGCAGTCTTGAGGTTGCTGACTTTGAGGCCGAGATAGTGGAGGCAGCGCGGAGTTTTGATTTCGATTTCAAATTTTTCGTCAACTCTGTCGGCTTTGATGCCTGTGTATTTGAGCTCCTTTTTCCACGGAAGTTCGAAGATCGCCCTGATCTCACGCGCGATTCCGTAGTGACCCCAGAGGTCCGGTCTGTGGTTTATAGTCTTGTTTTCGATCTCGATCACGAAATCCTGTCTGTTGAAGATCTTTTTGAGGGGAACGCCGATTTCGGTCGCCGGATCAAGCACCATGATGCCAGTGTGGTCGGTGCCGAGGCCGAGTTCGTCTTCTGCACAGATCATGCCGCAGCTTTCAACTCCGCGGATCTTTGCCGGTTTAATTTCGAAATTGCCAGGAAGAACTGTTCCCAGCGGAGCAAACGCGACAGTCTGGCCTTCAGCGATATTCGGTGCACCGCAGACAACGGTCTGCTCTTTTGTTCCGTCAAAAACGGTCGCAAGATGAAGGTGATCCGAATTCGGATGGTTCTCGACCTTCATTACTTTCGCCGTAATAACCTGGTCAAAGTGCTTGAAAAGCCATTCATAATCCTCGACTTCCGCCGATTTCATCGTAAGCTGTTTCGCGATCTCTTCTGCGGCTATTCCGCTGAGATCTATGTAGTCGTTAAGCCAGTTTAAAGATAATTTCATGACAAAATCTCCTCAAAATTATAAAAATTCAATTGTTACAGCACAAAAAAACGGGAGTTTTATAGTCAAGTGCGTCCGAAATGCAAGAAACGGTTACGAAATTTTAAGCGTCATTCTGAGCAAAGCGAAGAATCCTGAGATGTTTCACGTTCGTTCAACATGACGAATATGCTTTTTTGCTCTTTTGATTGTTTTCATTATAATCAACGGTTTTTTGATTTTTCGTGGAGGAGAACTTGGTAAAACCTATCGAACTCAAAAATGTCAGGAAGGTTTTCAGTCATCCGATGAAGGTATGGACGAAGATCGAATCGGTCAAAGACCTTTCTTTCTCAATGGAACAGGGTGAAATAATCGGATTCGTCGGCCACAACGGCGCTGGAAAGACGACGACAATCAAAATGATAATGGGCTTCATCAAGCCTACAAGCGGCGAAATTTCTGTTTTCGGCAAAAAGCCGGGAGAGCGCGAAGTTAAGAGCAAAATCGGCTTCCTGCCTGAGAGACCTTACTTCTATTCGGAACTTACCGCGATGGAAGTTTTGAAATATTTCGGAAAACTTTCGGGAATAAGCGGCAGGATTCTTACCGATAAAGCTGAAAACGTGCTGAAAAAAGTGGGACTTTTCGAGGAGAGGAACCGCAAACTTGCGAGTTATTCGAAAGGTATGCTTCAGAGAATCGGTCTGGCTCAGGCGATAATTCACGATCCGGAACTTGTCATTATGGACGAACCGATGAGCGGCCTTGATCCGATCGGCAGAAAAGAGGTCAAAGACATCATCCGCGGCCTCAAGAGAGACGGAAAAAGCGTCATTTTTTCAAGTCACATCCTGAGTGATATCGAAAACCTTTCCGACAGAGTTCTCATCATCGAACACGGAAAACTCAAGAGTTTCGGCTCTCTGCATGAGATCATCCGCCCCGAAGACGTCAGATATTCGATCGAATTTTCGTGCGACAAGAGCATGAAAGACGCCGTTTTCTCGCTTTTCGACGGTGTCAGGATCGTTTCTGACAGATTCGTTCTCGACTGTGCAGATATCCGTGATTTCAACATGAAACTGGCTGAAGTTGTCAGCAAAGGATACACGGTTTTGAATGCGAACGGTTCATATCCTTCGCTGGAAGAGGTAGTTTTCAAGGAGATCAGGGAGGAAGAAAATGGACAGCGTTAAAAGAATCACAGAAGTTTCATTCTACACTTTTCTCGAAATGGTCCGCAGCAAAGTGCTCTACATTCTCCTTTTCTTCGCACTTTTTATCTTCGCGCTCGGAATAGGCATCACGCAGATGACGATAGGCAACGTGCAGGACATCATCAGCGATATCGGTCTTGGAACTATCGAGATTTTTTCCACTGTTCTTTCGATTTTCCTCGGAATTTCACTCGTTCACAAGGAACTTTCGCTTAAAACCCTCCATCCGCTTCTGGCAAGGCCTGTTGCGCGTCCCGAGTATATTCTTGGGAAATTTTTCGGCATGGTTCTCCTTATTGTCGTTGAAATAGTCGTAATGTGCATAATTTTTGCGATCCTTCTTACCGTTTTCGGCGGATTTTCGCGCTTTTTCGGCTATCTTCCGGCGGTTTACACGATCTTTTTGCAGACCTGCACAGTCATTTCGGTTGCAGTTCTCTGCTCGACTCTTACCGAACCGGCGGTCGCTGCGATGCTCACGATTTCGTTTTATCTCATCGGCGCGACTTCGTACAACCTTGTTTATGCGATAACGAGCAGAACTTCGGAGTTTGTTGCCAATTTGGTAACTACCCTGCGCTACGTTCTTCCCGATTTTTCTCACTTCAATATCAAGGACAATCTGGTTTACGGGCGCGGTCTCGAAGGCTTGAGCCTCGGTTTTGCCTCGGTTTACGCGCTTCTTATCATTGTGATCGTTCTTTCGCTCGCAGTTATGTTTTTCAACAATAAAGAGATTTCATAGGAGGCGGAAATGCTGAAAAAAGGTGACCTCGCTCCCGAATTCAAACTTCAGGATTCACACGGAACCGAAATAAAACTTTCCGATTTTACGGGCTACAACGTCGTTCTTTACTTTTATCCGCGCGACAACACTTCGGGCTGCACGACAGAGGCAAAGGAGTTCACCGAACTTGCCGACAAATTCAAGGAAAAACACGCTGTCATCATCGGAATAAGCCCGGACTCGGTCGAATCGCACCGCAAATTCGAGGAAAAACACGGCCTCAGAGTTCTTCTTCTTTCCGATCCTGACAAAGAAGTTCTCCAGAAATACGGCGCATGGCAGCTCAAAAAACTTTACGGAAAAGAGTCGATGGGCGTTGTCAGAACGACCTATCTCATCGGCACGGACGGAAAAATCGCCGAAGTCTTCGAAAAAGTCAAAGCTGCAGGCCATGCGGAAAAAGTTTTTTGCTCGCTTAATTGATTGTGTCACGCCGTCACGACGTAACGCTGTGACGACGAACCGTAACGCCGTCACGCCGTAACGTTATTTTTTAAATTTTCTGTCGCGGTTTTTGAAATCCTCGCCGTAACCGCCGCGTTTTTTGTCTTTGTGGTCTTTGCGGTGAAAATCGTTTGATTTCCGAGACTTGTGTTTTTCTTCGCCCTCATGTCTGCGGTTTGTTTTCCCGAAGCCTCGGTGGGTTTTGGAGAATTTGTCATCCTCTTTTTTGAGAAGCTGTCTTATCTTTTTTTCGGTAAATCCGATCTGGTCGGGTTCTTCGGTTTCGCTTTCCTCTTCTTCAAGGAGCATCGATGCCAGGATCATCGCGATAGACCTCGGATCAAGCTCACTTTCAAGCCCTTCGACGAATTCGATCCCCGCTTTGTTCGGTGTGTATTCGAGTGCTTCTGCGGCAAGGCGTTTGATACGCTCGCTTCTGATATCGTGCAGGGTCGGAATGACTTTGACTTCAATTGACGAGCCGACATTTTTTTCGATCCTGCGGATGTTCCTGAACTCAGAGGGTGTGACAAGAGTTATCGCGATCCCTTTGTTTCCGGCACGTCCTGTCCTTCCGACGCGGTGGATGTAGCTTTTTGCGTTGAAGGGAATGTGGTAGTTGAAAACGTGGCTCACGTCGGCGATATCAAGTCCGCGTGCCGCAACGTCGGTAGCGACTAAAATGTCGATCATCCCTTTGCGGAAAGCGGACATTACCTGATTTCTCTGCGACTGGTCGAGGTCACCGTGAAGCGCCTTTGCGTTGAATCCGCGAGCCACCAGAAAAGTGCTGAGCTCGTCGACTTCCAGCTTTGTGCGGCAGAAAACTATCGCCTTTTCAGGGTTCTGCTCTTCAATAAGGCGTGTAAGAGCAGGCTTTTTCTCCTCTTCCTCTACGATGTAATATGACTGCTCGATATCGGTATTCGTCGATTCATCGACCGTTTCTGCCTTTATCGACACGGGATCTTTGAGGATTGATTCGGCGAGTTTTCTGATCTCTTCGGGCATTGTCGCCGAGAAAAGAAGCGTCTGGCGCTTTTGCGGCATGAAGTCGAAAATCGCCATGATGTCGTCGTAAAAACCCATATCCAGCATTTCGTCGGCTTCATCGAGAACGACGGTTATCGGCTCGACTATCTCGATCTTACCCGATCGCAGCATGTCGAGAAGACGTCCGGGAGTTGCAGCGAGGACCTGAGTTCCGCTTTCAAGAAGTTTGAGCTGTCTCGAATACGAGTGTCCGCCAAGAATCGAGCAAGTGCGGATCCCGGCAAATTTGCCAAGACGGTAGAGTTCGTCGCTGATCTGGGCTGCGAGCTCGCGGGTAGGGGAGATCACTATAAGTTCGATCCCTACATTCCGCAGCATGTTGTTCATCACAGGAAGTCCGAAAGCTGCCGTTTTGCCGGTTCCCGTATGGGACTGCGCGATAACGTCTTTTCCTTCTAAAATCAAAGGAATAGCCTGAGCCTGAATCGGACTCGGAATTTTAAAACCTGCTTCGCGGATACCTTCCATTATGTCGCTTTTGAAGCCGAAATCTTCAAAAGTCATGTCTGTTGCCATTTCGGCGAATTTTTCAGTCATTGTGCCTCAAAATACACTTTTACTATTGATAAATTTTTGAAAAAACTGAAATTTTTTGGATTAAGAAAAGGAAAAACAATTAAACTTAGAATCTGTAAGCTGCTTCAGCCATAAAGTAGTCGTGGCTGTGGTAGAAGTATTTGTCTCCACCTGCGTTGCCGCCGAAACCGGCTTTGAGCCCCCAGTTGCCTTTGAAATTAAGCTGTGCACCGATTCCCCAAGCGAAACTTGCTGCGAATTCACCTTTTGTTTTATCTCCGTTGTCCCATGTGAAAACGTTGAGACCAACACCCATCGAAAGCCATGGACCTACTGCTTCAAGAGGACCAGCACCTTTCATTTGAGTCGTGTTGAAAAGATACATGAAGTTTCCCTGAACAGGGATCATGATCATGTGACGTTTGAAACCGTCAGCATGTCTTGTAGGAATCCACCACTGAGCCGCAAGGTCAAGACCTGCATACATTTTGCCGCTGCCGTCATGAGCGCGTGTAGTAGCTTTTTCCCAAACATTCCAGTCAATGTCTGCACCGACTGTTAAGCCAAGTTCATTCCAGCTTTCATTGTCCAAATCGGCAGCACCGAGACCGAAAGTGAGCTGGATAATCTCAGGTGTAGGATCGCCGATCTTTGCGAAAAGACCGAATGTGCAGCAGATAACAGCTGCAAGAACCAAAAATTTTTTCATAACTTCCTCCAAAAATAAAATAACAAAAATTGGTTAACCCAAACAAAAAAACCGCAGAATGCTATTCACAAAAGATTCTAAGTCAAAAAAAATCGTCATTTATCGATTAGTAGAAGCTAATGAATTGAATTTGCTTGAAGAATTTGAATAGAACTACTTTCTGACGTAGTGCGGCATGTCAAACGGGATAACCATCGAAATTTCGACAAGACCGCCGATAACGCCGTTTTCCTTATACCACGGAGCCTGGTAGATCATCTTTTTTCTGCCGTTTTTCTCGATAGTGTAGATGTTCGGATGGTCGTTTTTCATCATGTCGTGCATTTTGTCGATCGATGCCTGATGGTGGCACTTCATCAGATTTTCGCCGATCATGTTTCTTCCGCCCGAAAGTGCCTGCATTGCAGCTTCATTCATGTCAAGAATGTTTCCTTCGGTGTCCATGACGGTTATTGCCGCGCCGAATTTGTCAACCCAGTCTCTGAACATTTTTTTCTCCTTTGAATAGTTGTTTTTATACGGTCCGCGGATTTGTCCGCAAACAAAACGGCTGATCATATCCGATTTTTTTGTG
Organism: uncultured Spirochaetales bacterium; assembly: GCA_902774115.1. Taxonomy (GTDB): domain Bacteria; phylum UBP6; class UBA1177; order UBA1177; family UBA1177; genus UBA1177. Next base: position 14,086 of record CACYHH010000010.1, on the reverse strand, counting down.
CAAATAAAATAAATGGTTATATTCGAGGGAAAATTTCCGGCGGGAGCGCAATGATTTATCTCGATCTTTTTTTAGGTTTTCTTAAAGTTGGCTGTTTTGCTTTCGGCGGTGCTTATGCCGCGATTCCTCTGATCCGCGACGTAGTTTTGTCATACGGCTGGGTGACGGACGAAACTTTGACCTACATGATCGCGGTGAGCGAAATGACGCCGGGACCCATCATGGTGAACCTCGCGACTTATGTCGGGCGCAGTCAGGCCGGATTTTTCGGTGCTTTCATCGCAACTTTCGCCGTTGTTTTTCCGGCGTTTCTCATCATGCTGCTCTGCATGTTCGTTTTTAACGCGCTTATGAAGAACAAATGTTTCAATTCGCTCATAGGCACTTTGAAACCTTGCGTCGTAGGGCTTATTCTGGCAGTCGGAATTTTTATGACGGCGGAAGCCTTTTTTGATCTGAAAGGGGAGGGAAGCTTTGATCCGAAGGCGCTTTTGATCACGGTTTTACTTGCTTTAGCGGCGTTTCTGCCGCCGGTTTCCCGGAAAAAGAAAATTTCGCCGATAACCCTCATCATTGTCAGCGCAGTGCTGGGAATTGCAGTTTATAGTTTTTAATTGACAAAAATCGCGGGAAGTATAAAAAAAAGTGTTTTTTTTAGGTTCAGAACATGGCGGGCTCTAGAGTTTCACACGAAGGCACGGTGATAAACGTGGCTGACGGAAAAGTTTCTGTAAAAATCGAGGTGAAAAGCGCGTGCAGTGCGTGTCATGCCAAAAGTATGTGCTCGGTTTCGGAACTTTCCGAGAAGGTGATCGAAGCTCTTCCTGCTGAAAACGTCTCCGTCGGCGACAGCGTGCTTGTCGAAATGGAGGAAAAATTCGGCCTGAAAGCAGTTTTTTATGTTTTTTTCATACCTTTTGTTCTTATGGCTTCAACACTTTTTGTTTCGGCGAATTTCGTGGCGGAAAGTTTTGCGGCGCTGTTTTCATTGCTGATTCTGGCGCCTTACTACCTGCTGCTTGCGCTTCTGAAGCCTTATTTCGCGAAGACTTTTGTCTTTGTTTGCAGGAAACCTTAATTTACGGGGGTCAGTATGGACGGAGCTATCCTTTATTCGCTTGTAACTCTTGGTATTATCGCGGTCGTTTCCGCGGTCGTTCTTTTTGTCGTCGCAAAAAAATTCAAGGTCGAGGAAGATCCGAGAATCGACGAAGTTCTCGAATTTTTGCCCGGTGCGAACTGCGGCGGATGCGGTTTTCCCGGCTGCCGCGGACTTGCAGAAGGTATAATCAAGGCTGCCAACGCAGGTTCTTCCGATATTCCGTGCTGCCCTGGATGCAGTGCTGAGAACCGCAAAAAAATAGGAGAAGTCATCGGTCTTGCGATGCAGGAGGCTGTTCCGAAAGTTGCTGTTGTAAGATGCGGCGGCACATGTGAAAAAACGACGAGAAAAAGTGATTATGACGGTCCGGCAAACTGCGCTGTCGCAGCTTCTCTCTTTGTCGGCGAAAAAGGGTGTCAGTTCGGCTGTCTCGGTCTTGGCGACTGTGTTTCGGCCTGTGCTTTCGGCGCGCTTTCGATGGATAAAACCACCGGTCTTCCCGTCGTTGACGAAGAAAAATGCACATCGTGCGGAGTCTGCGCGAAAAAATGTCCGAGAAAAATTATCGAGATCCGTCCTAAAGGCCGCAACAACAGGCGCGTTTACGTCGGCTGCCGCAATACCGACAAGGCTCCGGCTGCAATGAGCGTCTGCAAGGCAGCATGTATCGGCTGCGGAAAGTGCGCGAAAGAGTGCCCCGAAAAAGTTCAGGCGATCACCGTCGAAAACTTCCTTGCTTATATCGATCCGGCAAAGTGCATTGCCTGCGGAAAATGTGCCGCAGCGTGCCCGACACATGCGATAAAGGCGACGTTCGAAATCAAAGTCGCGGAAAAACCGGCAGAAGCGAAACCGGCCGCAGCACCCGCGCCTGAAACTGAAAAAACAGCTTAATTTTTTTACTAACTTTTATAGGAGTCCGTTATGAAAAGAGATCAGTTGGCAGCAAAAATCCTTAATGAAACCAATTTGTTGAACCGTTTCTTAGACTACGTTAAAGAGGATACGCAGTCTGTTGAAGAGAGCGATACCTGTCCTTCTTCGCCGAAAGAGAAAAATCTCGGCAGAAAGCTTGTCGAAGAGCTTAAATCGCTCGGCCTTGCAAACGCCGAAATGGACGAAAACGGCTATGTTTATGCAAAAATGGCTACGAACTGCGGAATCACGAAGAAAGTCGCTTTCATTGCCCACATGGACGTCGCTCTTGACTGCAAAGGCGAAGGCGTATGTCCGGTCATCCACGAAAAATACGACGGAACGGTTATGAATCTTAAAGGCGGAACAGTTATCGACCCGGCTGATACAGAGCATCTTTCCGACTGCATCGGCGACACGATCATTACTTCCGACGGAACTACGCTTCTCGGCGCTGACGACAAAGCCGGTGTTGCAGCTATCATGTCGATGGTTGAATATTTGGGCAAACATCCGGAAATCAAACATCCCGAAATCAGAATCTGCTTCACGCCAGACGAAGAAATCGGACGCGGTGTCGACAAAATCAACCTTCAGAAAGTCGATGCAGATTTCGCATACACGCTCGACGGCGGAGCACCTTATGAAGTAAACTACGAGAATTTCAACGCTTTCTCGGCAAAAGTCACACTGCGCGGCGTTTCGATCCACCCCGGATATGCAAAAGACAAAATGGTCAACGCAATCAGATACGCAGGCAAATTCATCGATATGCTTCCGAAGACGATGTCGCCTGAGAGAACCTGCGGCAGAGAGCCTTTCATCCACATTGTCGGCATCAGCGGCGGCAGCGAGGAAGTTACGGTCAGCATGATCCTCAGAAGTTTCGTTCGCGAAGACATCGAGCGCGAAGAGAAGATAATCCTCAACATTATCGAAGTTCTCAAGGCTGAAGAACCTCGTCTTCAGGTAACGCCTGTTTTCACCGAAAGCTACCTCAACATGCATGAAGTCATGAAGAACAACATGGAAGTTTTCGGCTACGTCAAGAAGGCGATCGAAGATCTGGGCGCAGCTCCTGATGTAGAGCCTATCCGCGGCGGAACCGACGGTGCAAGACTTTCCTTCATGGGACTTCCGTGCCCGAACATTTTTGCAGGCGGCGTAAACTTCCATTCCCAGAAAGAGTGGGTCGCTCTTGAAGACATCGCCCTTGCTTCGGCTGTTACTGTCAAAATTCTTGAAAACGTCAAATAACTGAAAAAAACTTGACATCCGGAAAAAAATTCCTAAACTACCTGCCGTCCTGCGTGGCGGGATAGCTCAGTTGGCTAGAGCAGCGGACTCATATCCCGCAGGTCGAGTGTTCGAATCACTCTCCCGCTACCACTTCTTGTTTTTTTCCCCTTAATAATAATTTTTTGTGATTTTTCTTGTTTGAATCGGTGTTATGTGCTATTTTGCGCCGTTTTTTTGCGTTTCGCTGTTTAACGGTTGTGATTTGGGAACATCGATAATGAAAAAAATTCTCTCGTTTTTGTTTGTTCTTGCTCTTTTTGCTTCTGTTTATGCCGGAACGATGCCGTGGTGTGCAGGCGGTTATTGCTTTGACTGCTACGATTCTTCTCAAGGTCTTCCGCAAAATCAGATTGTTGCATTTTCCAGAAATGCTCAGGGATATATGTTTGTCGTCGGAAGAAACACGATTTCAAGATTCGACGGCAGCGAATTTATTCTTCCCGAAGGCGGCCGGCTTGAGGGCGTTCCTACAAATACGATAAACGATTTCGTCTCGGATGATGCCGGTATCGGCTATGTTGCGACAGATCTTGGGCTTTGGAGTGTTGATTTAAGCAATTTTGAAGCATTTTCGTTCAAGAATTTTGATAAAGTCGGAAATATTTCAGTAAAATCAATAGCTTATGATAAAAATAAGGCTCTTGTCTATGGAGCGGTTCCGGGAAAAGGGGCTTTCGTGGCTTCGGCAAAAGGTTTTATCGAGTGGTTCAATCCAGAAAATTCGCGTCTCGGCACGAAAAACGTCAACAAAGTTTTTATCGATAGCAGGGAGACGGTATGGCTCGGAACTGAAAGCGGCGTCTACTTCATGAAAGACGGAAGCGAGAGATTCGTTCAGATCGACTACCTCGATGATTCGATATCCGCTTTTGCGGAAGAGGCTGAAAACAGTATTTATGCCGGCGGCAGAAACGGTTACTATCTCATCGAAAACGGCGAAGTTTCAATTTCATACGCTGGTGAAAAAGTGCCGTGGCCGGATGTCACAGTGCTTGAAACCGCCGATTCCGGCAGGATTTGGATCGGAACGAAAAAATCGGGTTTCTTTTATGACGAGATCGCTTCATGGTCTGTCGGCGGAGCAATCACCGCTTCAGCCCGCGGCAATGACGGCGAAGTCTGGTTCGGAACTTCGGCAGGAGGTTTCTGCATTGCCAAAAAAAGTGCTTTCAAAGGGATGTTTTTCGAAGACGAAAGCGTTTCCGTTGCTGCGTCTTCGGACGATGTTTTCGTCAATACGAAAAACGGAATCTTCGGATTCGGAGAGCTTGGAGAGCTCGGGGAAAAACTTGTAAGCGATTCGGTTTTCGACACGATTTTTGTCGATAAAATAAATAATCTCTGGGCTTCTTCGAAGTCGTCAGGGCTTTTTATCATGCAGCCCGACAAAACTTTCAAGCCGGTAAAAGAAATCTACACGAGTGAAGATGATCTTTTCCCTGTTTCATCGGATGTGTTTTTCAGCGATGCCGACGGAAATGTCTGGGTAAATGACAGTTTGCTTCCCGGCACGCTCTTTGTTTTCAGAAACGACAGAACTTTAGAAAAGTTCGCGCTTCCTGATGCCGACGCGGAAATCGTTGATATTATCGAGCATGACGGAAAGCTTTTTATTGTTACGAAGCGGAGCGGTGTTTTCGGACTTGAAGAGAACGGCAGTTTTGCTCCGGTAACCCTTTGGACAAAGGAGATCTTTGTAAAAAGGGTTTACGTTGATTCGAAGCAGCGCATCTGGATAATCACTCTTTCCGACGAGATTTTTATCGACATCGAAGGTGACGCGATCGCATTTCCTGTTGCCGGAATCGGGGGCAAAGCGGCGGTACATTCAATTTCGGAAGATAAAAACGGCAATTTCTGGATTATGACGAATGCCGGAATCGCTTCGGTAAAAGGGGGAGATACCGACTGTTTCGTAAGCGGTCGGTGTGAGGAAGTGCCGGTCATCGTTTACGGGAAAAAGGACGGTATGACTTTAGTCGAATGTGCCGAAGGACGGGCTTCGGACGCAGCTGTATACGGTGGAGTCCTTTACGTGCCGATGATGAAAGGTGTTGCGGTTTTCGATACGAATTTCAAAGAGAACAGCGGTTTTGTACCGGAAATCAGTATAGACCGCATTTATTCGCCGTCTGAAGACCGGAACTATTATCCGGACTATCAGGACATAATCGTTTTGCCGTATACTGTCGACAATCTTTTGATTTCTTATTCGGCTCCGCTCTTTTACGGTGCCGGACAGCTGCTTTTCGACTATTCTTTCGATAAAGAGCAGGTGAAAGGAACGACCGGAAAAAAAGTTATTTTGTCGAGTATTCAGAGCGGTCTGCACGAATTTTCAGTCAGAGCTTACCTTGCGGGTGATCCGTCGAAATTCAGCGAAAAGAAGCTCGTTTTTCGTGTGAAAACCGTATTTTATAAAAAAACAGGGTTTCTGGTAACGGTTCCTCTTCTTTTCATTTTATTTGTTTCTGTTCTGTTTTTTCTTGATAAGCGTTTGAAGATGATAAGAAAGGCAGAGGTTAAGCGTCTCATCGACGAAAAGACAGCCGAGCTTCAGATCAAAAACAACGCTCTCAAGGAAGCTGTCATGAAGGATCCTCTCACCGGGCTCATGAACAGGCGGTATATGTTCGATGTCGAAGAGCGCAAGATCAGGCGCTTTATCGAGTCGCGAGACCGTAAGATCCATCTGATGGACAACCGTAATGTGTTTGAAAAGAACGACATTGTCTACGGTGTCATAATGATGGATATCGACCATTTCAAGCGGGTAAACGACCTTTACGGGCATGATGCCGGTGATATGGTGCTTAAAGGTGTTGCTGAAGTCATGCAGGATTCAGTCCGTGCCGACGATATCCTGATCCGCTGGGGCGGAGAGGAGTTCCTTATCGTTCTGAGAAACATTCCGCTCGGAAAGATGCTTGAGGTTGTAAAGAAGATAAGAAAGGCTATAGAAAAGCGTCCTTTTACGACTCAGAGCGGCACGACTATCTGGATCACGGTTTCAATGGGAGTCGTTTTCCTGCCGTTTTTTGCGAGTAATCCGAAACTCATGACTTTCGAAAACGTCACGACACTGGCGGATATGGCTCTTTACCATTCGAAAGAGAAAGGACGCGATATGGCGACTTTCGTAGTCCCGGGAGAAAAAGTGCCCGCAACTCAGGAAGACATCAACAGTATGCTGAGCAGCAGCGAATTTGCCGCCGTAAACGGTTTTTATACTTTTGAAAAGGTAGAACCCGACAACTTCTCGGAGTTCGAAATTTAACAATGTGCTGATTACTTGGAGAATATTATGAAGAGAGTCCGGGGAATATTCCTGTTTTTTCTTATTTTGGTCTCTTTTTTTACGATAAGTGCTGTCGATTTTCATCCGAACGAAGCCTACAGCCGCTTTAAAAAAGGGATAAGTGTCGGCGGAGCGCTCTATCCGACATATCAGGGCAACTCGCTGCTTCTTGAGCTTGATGTCTATGCTTCCGCTGAATTTTCTATGCTCGGTTTCGGTGTCGGTCTTCCGGTCAGGTTCATGCTGAGAAACGACGACGACATTCCGCTGACAGGCGGTATTTTTCCGAAAGAAGACTGGGATGACGCGCGTGACTGGGTCTCGATTCTCAATTATTTCCACTACGGTCATTCCGGCGATATGTTCTATTTCTATTTCGGCGAGCAGAGGAACCGCTATGTCGGCAACGGCTCGATTGTCGGGGCTTACTACGGCGATCTCAGGCTTTACCATCCGCAGCGCGGAGTCAACCTTGAAATCAATACGGACTACGCGGGACTCGATTTTTTCATGGATGACGTCACCCCGCCGAATGTCATAGGAGGACGCGTTTATGTCAAGCCGATAAGTTTTATGAAGGAAAGTTACGGCAACAATCTCGAGATCGGTGCTTCATACTTTGCCGATGTTTTCTCGCCTGATCAGATCACGGGAAAGACTGACAATGAATACGGACGCGAGATAACTGATTCAAACTTCCAGATTTTCGGTTTCGACCTTTCTTTCCGTCTCCTTGCGATGAAGTATTACCAGCTCACGCTTTATACCGACATGAACAAAATCGTCGATGCCGGTTTCGGTATGCACTTTGGAGCAAAGCACAAACTCATGCTTCCGACAAGCACCGATATGCAGATCCTGAGCCGCTGGGAGGTCAGGGCGATGGAGCCGGACTACATCCCGTCGTATTTCAACACGTTCTATGACATTGAAAGGGAGTATTACAAAGGACAGAGCGATTCGACTCTCGGCACGCCTACAACGAAGTCACGCTATCTTATAAGCTATGCCGGAAGAGGAAAGGACTGGACTGCCGGATACTATCTGGATCTTGTTTTCGATATAACGGGAACGTTTTCGATCGGCGGTTCGTTCGAACACAACAAACTTTATAACCATGAGGCGAAAAAGTACGACAACTACCAGATCAACGTATTCACGGATATGTTCTTCTTCGATTCTCTGGCTATAGATCTTCTTATGACGTTCCAGTCTTTGGGTGAAGACGGAAGATGGCTCAAAAACAGACCATACTACAGCGGTTCGATAACATACTACATAAACAAATACTTCAATGTCGGCTTCAGAGCTGCTTCTAAGTGGTATCTTGTCGAAGATCGGAACAGTCCCGGTTTCTACAGCTACTACAACTGTTTCTCTATAGGCGGATTTGCCGGACTCAGGTTCTAACCGATGAAAATCGCTCTCTTCTTTCTTTTTTTGTTCCAGTTCTGCGTTGTTTCGGCACAAGATGCGATCAGTGATTCCGATATGGATTCTCTTGACCAGCTGATTTCCGATTTGCTCGAATCGTCAAAAAAAGAACAGAAACAGGAAAAAAAGCAGGAAAAACAGGCGGTACAACCGCAAAAAAACGAGAAAACAAAAAAACAGGAAGTCAAACCGGCAAAAGTTAAAGGTAAAAAACTGATAGTCATCGATCCCGGTCACGGCGGAAAAGATCCCGGAACGATTTCGGGAAAACTTTATGAAAAGGACATTGTTTTAAAGCTCGCGAAAAAAATCGAGAAACTTTCAAAAAATTACAAAAACATTGAAGTCAGACTGACACGCGACAAGGACGTTTTCCTTGCTTTGGAAGAGCGCGCCGTGATTGCAAACAAGATGGGCGGCGATTTGTTCATTTCGCTTCACGCCAACTCGTTCCCCAAGGACAGAAATATCGGCGGAATGGAGATTTACCACCTTGACAACACGCGTGACGAATATGCCAACAAACTGGCGAGAGTCGAAAATAAAATTTCTGAAAACGCCTCGCTTCTCGGTACGATTTTAGTCGATATGGATATAAGCTATTATGTCGGCGACAGTCTGGATTATGCGAAGGAAATAGGCAGCGGCTTGAAAAAAGATTTGAAAAAATATGGAGTTAAATTAAGAGGTTATGAAAAAGGTGCCCTTTTTTACGTCCTCGTCGGCGCGAGGATGCCCTCTCTTCTTTTCGAGATAGGCTACATTACGAACAAGACGGAAAAAGATCTCCTTCAAAAAGATGAGTATCTCGAATCGATAGCGAAATCTCTGCTTGATTCTGTCTCTGCTTCGAAGGTGAAGTGATGCCGGAAAAACTGAATACCGTCAAAATTTCTGCCGTTGCAGCGCTTTCTATTCTGCTTTTAGCGCTTCTTCCTTTTTTCGGATATGTCGAAATGCCGCTGAGTGAAATTTTCGGCGAAAGTGCCGCCGCGAACATATTCTGGAATATCAGAGTTCCGCGAACTTCGGGGGCTTTTGTCTGCGGCGCGACTCTGGCTCTTTGCGGAATGGTGTTCCAGTCGATGTTCAAAAACGATCTGGCGACGCCTTACACGCTCGGAGTGAGCAGCGGCGCGGCTTTAGGTGCGGTGACTGCAATCAAGCTCTTTTCCGGGGTTGCCTTTGCGCTTCCGGTCACGCAGATCCTCAGTTTTGCATTTGCGTTTCTCACGGTCGTTTTCATCTACACTGCCGGGCGCCTCAAAAAGAGGTTCGACACCGGTTTTCTGCTTCTTGCCGGAGTCTCGGTCAACTTTATATGCAGCGGGCTTATTCTTTTTATTCAGTATATAGCGAGCGGCAGTGAAAGTTCGATGATGGTTCACTGGATGATGGGAAGCCTTGATTTTACGGGCTTTTCAACGGTTCTGAAAATCGTTCCTGCGTTTGCTGTAATGCTTTTTGTTTCGCTCTTTTTCCACAGAGAACTCGATCTCATGCGGATCGATTCCGATATCGCGACGACCCGCGGCGTGAACATGAACACGGTCGGCAATATCCTTCTTTTTACGGTTTCTGTAGCCATAGCTCTTGTTGTTTCGCAGGTGGGACCTGTCGGTTTTATCGGCATGATGGCTCCTCACATTGCAGGAAGGCTGGTCGGCAGGAAACACAGCACGCTCGCATTCGCATCGCTTTTTACCGGAGGATGTATTCTCATGCTTTCGGATGCAGTTTCAAGAACGGTGATCGCACCTTCGGAAATTCCGGTAGGAGTTGTAACGTCGCTTGTGGGCGGTCCGTTTTTCTTATTTATATTGATTAAAACAAAATAAATTAGGCGTTTTTACATTCTTCGAGGATTTTGAGGAAAGCCTCGCGGCGGTTTTCGGCAGCCGTGATCGGGCGTCCGATAACGAGGAAATCTGCACCTTTGCGGAGAGCTTCTGCCGGAGTCGCAATGCGCTTCTGGTCGTTGACTGCCGCAAATGCAGGGCGGATCCCGGGAGTTAGGATTTTGAAATCCTTGCCGCAGGTTTCACGTATCAGTTCGATTTCAAGTGGACTTGCGACGACTCCGTCCATGCCGGAATCTTTTGCAAGTTTCGCGAGCTTTGCAATCTGTTCCGGTATAGTGCGGTCGAAGCCGACTTCGCGGATATCCTCTTCTCCGAGACTCGTGAGGATAGTTACGGCCAGCACGAGAGGCGGGTTCGTGAACTTGTTCATTTCTTCTCTGACGGCTTCCATCATCTTTCTGCCGCCGGAAGCGTGGACGTTGAATATCTTGACACCGAGTTCAGCCGCAGCTGCACCCGCTTTCGCGACAGTGTTCGGAATATCGTGATATTTGAGGTCAAGGAAAACATCTTCGCCCATGCCGACGATCTCTCTGACAAGTTCCGGACCGGTGGATGTGAAAAGCTGCTTGCCGATTTTGAAGCAGGCGCCGAGACCTTTCAGATCGCCGACTATTTCAAGAGCTTTTGCTTTTGTTTCGACATCGAGTGCGACAAAAATTTTCGATTTCATTTTTCCCTCAAAAACTAATTTCCGATGACTAAACTGCCGTTCGCTGGAACTGTTACGCTTCCGTTTGAAACCTGAACGGATGATCCGTCGTAGGAAGTGAACGAGCCGCTTACTCCGCTGCATGTCGCGGTGTATGCCGAAGATCCTTTGTTGATGCCGACGACAACGGTTTTGCCGTCGTAGGTGAATTTATAGACCCATGCGTCGTTCGTGCTGCTGCAGGTCGAACGTGTTCCGTGTCTCAAAGCAGGATGAGCTTTTCTGAAAGTTCCGAGTTTTTTGACATGCTGCAGAGCGTCTTTTTCATCGTTTGAAAGGTTTTCGAACTTCATGACAGCGCGTCTTCCGCCGTCAAAACCGTTTTCTGCCTTTCCTGTCATGCCTATATCATCGCCCTGATAAAGCATCGGGATGTTGATAGGAGTCGTGAGAAGGAAAGTCTGCGCGTGCTTGAGCAGAGTGTAGTTTCCGTTGCATTCCGTCAGAGCCCTGTCCTGATCGTGGTTGCCGAAGAAGTTGCCCATTACAGCGCCCGGGAAGCCGCCGGTTCCGCCCTGAGCCGCTTTCGGAGTGAGGAACGCCGTATCGGTAACGTCGCCGTTAGCGTCGTTCATTATTCTGCCTGCAAGAGTAGAATAGCTGCCGCCGTGAAGAATGTTATCCCTGATCGCATAGTAAAGTTTGTCGTTGACCTGACCCTGAACCATGTCTGCACGGGTATGGTAACGTGCCCAGTCGCCGCCGAGCGATTCACCGACCATGTAGAAAACTTCGGCTTCATCGGGCATATCGTGGTTTGTGACGGTTGTTTCGATATTCTCTTTTATCGCCTTGCGGAGTTCCTTGACGAAAATATCGTCGATGTGCTTCAGAGCGTCTGCGCGGAAGCCGTCAAGGTTGAAATTCTGGATAAGCCAGAGTGCGTGGGCGATGACAGCCTTTCTTGCATCGGCGTTGTTGTAGTTGAAATCGGGCATGTAAGGAGTGAACCAGCAGTTTTTGATCACGTTGTCTGCCCAGCCCTGGTCTGCGCAGGAATTTTCCTGATAGAACCAGCCGTCGTTTTTGTGCTGCTGATAGAGCGGAGCCTCGATGTAGACATGGTTTACAACGAAATCTGGAATGACTCTGATTCCTTTTTTGTGTGCCTTTGCAACAAGCTCGCGGAGTTCTGCAACCGTTCCGAAAGCGGTGTCAACGCCTTCGTTGTCAAAGTCGTAGTCGTTATCAAAGGAATAACCGGTCGCAACAGGATGGTAAGCGTGGTAGCTTGTGAAGTAGATGTTGCTCTGCGAGGACGATGTGCCGCCCTGGCTTGTGTGGTGCGGATTGAGGACCGGAGTGCTTATCCAGATCGCGTTTACACCCATATTGGTGAAGTATCCGTCGTCGATTTTTTTGATTATTCCTTTGAAGTCTCCGCCTTTCCACTGTTCAAGGTCCTGATTTACACCCGCAAGCGGACCGACATCGTTGGTTGTGTCGCCGTTCAGGAAGCGGTCGGTCATAATCTGATAAATAAAGGCGTCACGCCAGCCGAAATCGGCATAGTCAACACCTTCGCCGATCCAGAGCGGAACGAAGAAAGGCTCGATTTTTTCGCCGTTATCATCGACAAGTCTGAAAAGCCAGCTGTATTTGTTCGGTTCAAGTCCTGTCTGCGAAACGGTGAAAGTCTTAGTCGTTTCGTCATATTCGTAATCCGTCGTTTCGACACCGTTCAGAGTGATGACCGAAGCGGCGAAGTCGATTGCCGCAGAACCGTTGTATTTAAGGGTAAAAGTGTATGAATTTTTCGTTTTTTCGTGGCTGGCGAGGGTAAGAAGAGTGTCAGGAATATCAATTGATGCTATTGTTGCTTTTCCGGGATGGTTGTCAGATGAAGTTATGAATTTCGGACCGGGCTCCATGTTTTCCCCGATACCTTTGTCGCCGTACCACCAGGTTGCGCCGTTATCAAGCGAGAATCTGAAAATGTAGATAAATTCCCCCGCTTTGTCTGTCGGGAACTCAACTTTGTATTCATGGTTGTTGTCACCCGAATGTTCTGAGTTGAATGCTGCGTCAAGTTTGTTCCATGTTCCTGCGATTAGCGGATATTCGGCACTTCCTGTCCCTTTTTTGTAGAGAAGCTGAGCTTTCCATTCGGTGTGCTGCGGAACACCTGAACCGGTCTGTCCGTCTAACCAGATCTGACCGTAGACCATTTCGGGATCGTCGCCGACTGAAGCCGATATCGTGAAAGGCCACTGAACGCCGACCCAGCCGGGTTTCTGTGAAGTTATTGCCGCGCATGAAGTGTTGCTGTCATAGAAACCGTCAGGGCAGTTGCAGACCGCTTTGCCGCTTTCTACCGTGCATATACCGCCGTTTCCGCAGTTAACATCAGCGCATTTGTCTTCAGCACATTCGTGTTCCGCAAGGTCGCAGACTTCGCCGCTTTCACAGTCGTCGTCGCCGTTGCAGTTAGGATATTCGACAATGCAGTTTCCGTTCGCGGGATTGCATTCCTGCCAGTCTTCACATGTTACTTTTCTGCACTTGTCCTCGATGCACGCTTTTGTTTCGTCTCCGTCTTCATTGACATAGCCTTCGTAGCATTCGCATTTTTTCTCTTCGCCTTCGAAAATGCAGCTTCCGAAACCGCATTCAAGGTCGCATACTTCGGGCTGAGATTCAGGAACGCAGTTGCCGTTTTCGTCTTTTTCGAATCCGTCGATGCATTTGCAGTATTCGTTTCCGCTGCCGTCGATGTCGCAGTATGAGTTGTCACCGCATTCAAGCGAGCAGTTCTCGTTTACGCATGTCGGAGTTTCGCCGACGTTTTCAGGCCTGTAACCGTCCTCGCAGTCGCAGTAGATTCCGCCGCTCTGATATGAGCTTCCGCTGCCGTAACCGCTGCCGTAGCCCGAACCTTCCTTGCATTCACCATGACCGTTGCAGGTCACGCCTTCGCAAGGACCTGTGTATTCGCATTTATGTGTTTCCATGTTGCATTTGTTGCTCTGACAGTCGGAGTTTTCACTGCATCTGCCGGATTTGACATGGCATGAGCCGTTCTCGCAGAATTCCCACTCGTCGCATTCGATATCTGCACATGCTTCATCCACAGATGACTCGATGCATTGGAGAGTGCCGCTCGGAACATAGCCTTCATCGCACTGACAGACCGCTCTGCCGCTAGAATCGTCGCATGTTCCGTGTCCGCTGCAAGTCTCACCGTCACACGGAGAGTGTTTTTTTGATTTGCTGCACGAAACAGCAAAAACCATCAGAACGCAAATTAAAACCAGAAATACTTTTTTCATTTCAACCTCCACAAAAAAAACCGCAATATTTTAATAAAGAAAGAGAAAAAGACAAGAATTGGTCGTTGCGGCGTCACGTTGTTTCGTCGTCCGATGTTTTTTAGCCGCTGCTTTTTTGTCGAAATATCGAAATAACGAAATATCAATATATCGAGCGGCGGCGAAATATTGAAATATCGGAATAACGACAGAAAA
>CACYHH010000009.1 GCA_902774115.1 uncultured Spirochaetales bacterium | reverse complement strand
ATAGTTCCGATCGCAATGGACGAAGGTCTCCGTTTCGCAATCAGAGAAGGCGGAAGAACGGTAGGTGCCGGTGTCGTTTCCAAGATAATTGAATAGTTTGGAGTAAAAAATGGGTTCTAAGAAAAAAGTCGGTGCGAGAGTCAAAATCGCTCTCTGCTGTTCTGAGTGTAAAAGAAAAAATTACACGACCATGAAGAACAAAAAGAACACCGCAGATAAAATGGAAATCAAAAAGTACTGCCCCTATGACAGAAAGCACACTGTTCATAAAGAGGTAAAGATTTAGTTTGGTCGTGAGGCAGGTCAGTAGTTCAATTGGTAGAGCATCGGTCTCCAAAACCGGGGGTTGCGGGTTCGATTCCTGCCTGGCCTGCCATTTTTGATTGAGGGTCTTATGAAAAACGGAAAGATAGTCCTTGGGCTTTATACGGTTTTTTTCCTTGTTCTAATGTATTTCATGACGCAGGCTTCCGATGCTCTGCTCGGAATCAGAGCGATTGATATTGCTGACGTCAAGCTGCTTTCGGTGCTGCCGGTAAAAAATCTTGTCGGTTTCATTCTTGCGGCCGGAATCACTTTTTACTTCTGGAAAGGGAAAAAAGGTTTTTACCTTGATGAGCTGAATAAAGCGATAGATGAACTCAGAAAGGTCGTAACTCCGACGAAGGAAGAAACGAAAGTAACGACGATTTCGGTTTTCGTTTTTGTCGGTATCATGCTGGTAGTTTTTGTTGTTTTCGATCTTATCTGGTCGAATCTTTCCAGATTGATTTATTAGAACGGGCGGTCATCCATGAAATGGTATGCAATTCACACACAGTCAGGTGAAGAAAGCAAACTGAAAAATGCGATCGAAAGACTGATTGCGGAAAAGGAAATGCAGGCTTCTTTCGGCGAGATCATTGTTCCCGAAGTCGAAATAGAGGAGAAAAAGGACGGCAAGACGAAGATTGTCAAAAAGAATCTCTATCCCGGATATGTTTTTATCCAGATGGAATTTTCGGAAGACGCGCTTCTTCTCGTTAAAGAGGTTCCTTTTTCCAGAAAGCCGCTTTTCATAGGAGAAAAAAAGAGATTCCAGACCCCGAAACAGAAACAAAGTTTCGCTATGCCTATGGTTATTACGGAAGCCGAGATCCAGAAAATCAAGAGAATGCTTGAAGAGGGCGAGGTTTCCGGTTCTTCCTCTACGATGTACGAGAAGGGCGAGATGATCCTTATCAAAGACGGTCCTTTCGCAGGTTTCAAGGCCGTTATCGACGACGTAAAGGAAGGAAAAGAAAAATTAGAAGTTTTGGTTAATATTTTTGGGCGTTCTACACCCGTCGAGCTTAACTTCTCGCAGGTTGAGAAGGTTGAGGATTAACATTTTAAGAGGAGTAAAACAATGGCTAAGAAAGTGATCGCAAACGTAAAGTTGCAGATTCCTGCAGCCGCAGCGAATCCGGCTCCTCCCGTTGGTCCTGCACTCGGACAGCACGGCGTAAACATCATGGAGTTCTGTAAGGCTTTCAACGCAAAGACACAGGAACAGAAGGGTTATGTAATTCCTGTCGTCATTACGATCTACAGCGACAGATCATTCACGTTCATTACAAAAACTCCGCCTGCTTCCCAGCTGCTTATGAAAGCATTAGACAAGAGTAAAGGATCCGGGGAGCCCAACAAAAAGAAAATCGGTTCTTTGAAGATGGATCAGATTGCTGAGATCGCAAAGATGAAACTTGTCGACCTCAACACGACAGATCTTGAAGCTGCAGAACAAATTATCATCGGAACTGCCCGCAGCATGGGCATCACCGTAGAGTAAGGAGGGAAAAATGGCAGCTTGTGGAAAAAGACTTGCAGATGCAGCTAAAAATTTCGACAGAAACGTTAAGTACACCGTTCAGGAAGCTGTAACGATTCTTCAGAAAAGCGCATCCAAAAAATTTGACGAGACGGTTGAACTTGCAGTTAACCTCGGTATTAACGCAAAGAAATCGGATCAGATGGTTCGTGGTGCTACCGTATTCCCTCACGGTGTCGGCAAAGTCGTAAAAGTCTGTGCTATCGTCCCCGCTGACATGGTTGAACAGGCTAAGAACGCCGGTGCTGATTTCTACGGCAGCGAAGAGCTTATCGACAAAATCATGCAGGAAGAATGGACTGATTTTGACAAACTGGTTACGATTCCGGCAATGATGGGTAAAATCGGTAAACTCGGTAAGGTTCTTGGAAGAAAAGGTTTGATGCCGAACCCGAAACTCGGTACTGTCAACAACGACATCACCGCGGCAATCAAACTCGTAAAGGCCGGTCGTGTTGAGTTTAAAGTCAACAAAGCCGGTGTCCTTTGCTGCATGGTCGGCAAACTCAGCTTCGGTCCCGATAAGATTTATGACAACGTAGTAGAGTTTATCAAAGACCTTCAGAAGCTTAAACCGGCAACGGCAAAAGGCGCATTCATCAAGAAAGTCACGATTTCCTGCACGATGGGGCCGGGACTCAAACTTGATGAGTCAGCTCTCGCTAACGAGGCTAAGTAGTTTTTTAATAATCGTTTCTGGTCGTAGAAGTCGGGTGCCCAAGGGCTTAATTTCCTGTCTGAGACCTGTCATTGTTCTTCGATGACCAGAAGTAAATTGATGGAGTTGCTTAATGGAAAAAAGCAAAAAACAACAGATCATCGAGGAGATCAAAGATGCACTTTCCAAAGCTTCGTCATGCGTTGTAATTGATTTCAACGGAGTAAACATGGAGACTTTCACTCCTTTCCGTAAAGAGTGCGCGAAAGAGCAGGTAAGACTGCTTGTCGTAAAGAACACTCTTGCGAAACACGCGATTGAAGGAACTCCTTACGAGGGAATTTCGAAGTTCCTTACCGGAATGACGGCTCTCGTTCTTACGATGGGAGATCAGGTAAGCGGTGCAAAAGTCGTCAAGAAAATCGCAAAGAAAGACGAACGCATCGTTGTAAAAGCCGGCGCACTGGATGGCAAAATCCTTACGGCGAAAGAAGTGGAAGTACTCGCAGACCTTCCGAGCAAAGAAGAGCTTCAGGCGAAGCTGCTTGCAACAATGCTTGCTGTTCCTCAGAATTTCGTGCGGCTGCTTAACGCTGTTCCGCAGACTTTCGTACGCTTGCTTGCTGCATACAAAGACAAACTTGAACAGGCTTAGTATTATTAATTTTTTGTTTTATGGAGAAAACAATGACAAAAGAAGAAGTAAAAGAATTCATCAAAGGAATGACCGTTCTCGAACTTTCGGAACTTATTAAAGAACTCGAAGAAGAACTCGGCGTAAGCGCAGCAGCTCCTGTAGCAGTAGCAGCTGGTCCGGCAGCAGCGGCAGCAGCTCCGGCAGAAGAAAAAACGGAGTTCGACGTTATTCTTAAGTCTGAAGGCGCAAACAAACTTAACGTCATCAAAGAAATAAGAACGATCACCGGTCTTGGTCTTAAAGAAGCAAAAGACCTCGTTGAAGGCCACGGCGTTGTAAAAGAAGGCGTTTCGAAAGCAGATGCAGAAGCAATCAAAGAGAAACTTGTTGCAGCTGGCGCTGAAATAGAAATTAAGTAAGTTGTTGAAAACATTCTGCATTTTTGCAGAGCTCAGTTATTTTTGTGAAGGTAAGGCAGTTTTGTGCTGTCTTACCTGCTTTTTTATTTTTAGCTTACTCGGATTATTCGGAGTGCCGGAAGATATCAGATACCAAACAAAAGAGAGGTAATGATGGGGATCTTAGGACAACAGAATTACAGAACGAGAAAATGGTTCGGAAAGGTAGCGAAGAACGTTACTGACATTCCGGATCTTCTTGAAGTGCAGAAGGCTTCTTTTCAGGAACTGCTCCAGAAAGACGTCGCACCTGCGGACAGAAAAAAAATCGGCTTGCACAACGCGTTTCAGTCGATTTTTCCGATAACAAGTTTCAATAACGCGATCGAGCTTTCATATTTAGGCTATTCCATCGGCGAACCGCAGTACGATGTTGACGAATGCAAGCTCAGGGGTACGACTTACGAACTTCCTTTGAAAATCAAGGCGGCTCTGGCTTCTTACGATATCGATGAAAACGGGAACAGAAGCAAACTCAACTTCAGCATGGAGCAGGAGGTTCATTTCGGTTCCATCCCGTGCATGACCGATTGGGGAACGTTTATAATCAACGGAACAGAGAGAGTTATCGTCAATCAGCTCCACCGTTCTCCTGGAACTTTTTTCGACTGCGATAAAAACAAGACGACAAGCGGAAACGAAGTTTATGCAGCAAGGCTTATTCCATACCACGGATCGTGGCTTGATTTCGAGTTCGATTCGAAAAGACTGCTTTACGTCAAAATAGACAGAAAAAAGAAAATTCTGGCTACTATTTTCCTTAAAGCGTGGGGTTACACGACACAGGAGATAGTTTCAGCTTTCTATATACCTGAAAAAATAGCGGTTCACGACGGCGTTCTTGCCAAAGTCATTTCCCGCGACGACGAAAACCTTTCAAAACAGAAAGTGCCTGTCGATGTTATGGGACATGAGGACAAGGAACTTGCAAAAGAAGGCAAAAAATTCTCGAAAGGTATTCTCAAAAAACTTGAAGATGCAGGTATCAGCGAGATCACGCTTCCTGCAGAATATCTGCACGGAAAACGTCTTTATGCTCCGGTCGCTGATCCGAACACCGGCGAAGTTTTTGCAAATGTAAACGACGAAATCAACGCCACGCTTCTTGACAATATAATCAAGAAAGGAGTTAAGGAGTTTTCGATAATCTACTTCGAAAACATGAACTATTCGCCGTATTTCTCGACTACTCTCAAGGTTGACAAGATCCCCGCTGACAAAGACGGCAAATTCTCCGATATTTCAGACAACTACATCGGCAGAAAGGAAAATGACTGGCGGTTGACCGAGGCTCAGAAGGATGCTCTGCTTGAAATCTACAGGATGATGGTTCCTTCGAATCCGGTCAAACCCGAAGTTGCAGCGGGTTACTTCAAAAATACTTTCCTGAATCCGGAAAATTACGACCTCAGCGAAGTCGGTCGTCTGAGAATGAACTATAAGTTCAAAGAGGATGTTCCTCTCAGTGAAAGGCAGCTCAGAAGGGAAGATGTAATGAATTCAGTCATCCGTCTTCTTGAACTCACCGACGGCAGAGGCAAGGTCGACGATATCGACCACTTGGGAAACAGAAGGGTTCGTCTTGTAGGCGAACTTCTCGAAGATGTCTTTAAGACCGGTCTTCTCAAGATGTCGCACAGCATCAAGGAGAAACTTGCGAGCGGATCTCCCGACAACAATCAGTCTCCTTACGAAGTAATCAGCTACAAGCAGGTTTCCGCCGTTCTGAAAGACTTCTTTGCGACAGGTCAGCTCAGTCAGTTCATGGATCACACGAATGTTCTTTCAGAAATGACCCACAAAAGAAGACTTTCCGCGCTTGGTCCCGGCGGTTTGACGCGTGAACACGCAGGTTTCGAAGTCCGAGACGTTCACAGAACGCACTACGGCAGAATCTGTCCGGTCGAAACTCCCGAAGGTCCGAACGTAGGTCTTATCGTTTCGCTTACGACTTTTGCCAGAATAGACAAGTTCGGTTATATCGAAACTCCTTACAGAGTTGTCAAAGACTGTAAAGTAACAGATGAAGTCGTCTACCTTGATGCAATAAAGGAAGAGACTGAGGTTATTATGCCTTCCTCGGTAAAACTGGACAAGAAAGGAATGATAATCGACGAGATCGTCAATGCGAGAAAAGACGGCGAACCTGTCAGAGTTCCGCGTGAGGAAGTTACGCTCGTCGACCTCGTTCCGGTCCAGCTTGTTTCGGTTTCCGCGGCGCTTATTCCGTTCCTTGAACACGATGACGCAAACAGAGCCCTGATGGGTTCAAACATGCAGCGTCAGGCTGTTCCGCTTGTCAGAACGGATGCTCCGCTCGTAGGAACAGGCATGGAAAGGTATGTCGCGAGAGACTCGGGCTATACACTTTTCGCACAGAGAAACGGTACTGTCGTAAAGGTCGATTCGAGCAGAATCGTTGTTAAAGTTGAAGAAGACAACAATGTCGATGTCGATATTTACAACCTTATAAAGTTCAAACGCTCCAACCAGAACACGGCGATAAACCAGCGTCCGGTCGTTTCTGTCGGTGATTTCGTCAGAAAAGGCGACGTCATTGCAGACGGTCCCGCTATCAACCGCGGCGAACTCGCACTCGGCAAAAACGTTCTCATCGCGTTCATGCCCTGGAACGGATACAACTACGAAGACTCGGTTCTTATCAACCGCAGACTTCTCAAGGATGACTACTACACGTCGATCCACATCGAAGAGTTCATCTGCGAGGCGAGAGACACGAAAAGAGGTCCGGAAGAAATCACAGCCGACATTCCGAACGCTTCCGACGAGATTTTGAGAAAACTCGATGAAAGCGGTATCATCAGAATCGGTCAGAAGATAAAGCCGGGCGACATTCTTGTCGGTAAAGTTACGCCGAAAGGTGAAACGGTCCTCACTCCCGAAGAAAAACTTCTCAGAGCGATATTCGGTGAAAAGGCGGGCGATGTAAAAGATAATTCGCTTTATGTTCATCCCGGCACGGAAGGTGTTGTAATCGACACCAGAATCTTTTCGAGAAAGGGGACCAAGAAAGACAACCGTATGAAAGAGCAGCAGCAGGAGCAGATGGATGCCGTCAAGAGAAACCGCGACGACGAAGTCCGCATCATTGAAAAACATACTTACGAACTTATCAGAAAGATGTTCGCAGGCAAAAAGACTGATGCTGATCTCAAGAACGAGAAAGATGCCGTCATCGTCAAGAAGGGAACTCTGCTCACCGAGGAAATCCTTGAAACTATTCCGGAAAGCGTTCTCGGTGCTGTCAGCGTAAAAGACAGAGATCTTCTTAAAAATGCGAAAGAGCTGTTCCTCAATATGAACCGCAAAGTCGATATGGTCAAGAAGATCTACGACAACAAGCTGAAGCAGATCACGAGAGACGATGACCTTACTCCGGGCGTTGTAAAATCGGTCAAGGTTTTCGTCGCGGTCAAGAGAAAACTTTCGGTCGGTGACAAAATGTCAGGCCGTCACGGTAACAAAGGTGTCGTTTCGATGCTTCTTCCGGAAGAGGATGTTCCCTACATGGAAGACGGCAGAACGGTCGACATCGTCCTTAACCCGCTCGGCGTTCCGAGCCGTATGAACATCGGACAGATCTTCGAAGTCCATCTCGGTCTCGGTGCGAGAAAGCTCGGCGAGCAGATCAACCGTTACCTTGAGGAAAATTACGGCGTTGACAAACTCAGAGCAAAACTCAAAGAGATCCTTGATCCGAGTGAGGAAGTTTCCAAACTTATCGACGAGGCTTCGGAAGACGATGTCCGCAGTTTCATCAAGTCGATGAAAGGTGGTATCTACACGGCAACACCGGTTTTCGACGGTGCTCAGGAATCGGAGATCAGAGATATTCTCAAGAAGACCGGCGAAAGAGAAAACGGCAAGATGATACTTTTCGACGGCAGAACAGGCGAGCCTTTCGAATCGGATGTAACTGTCGGTGTCATGTACTTCCTCAAACTCCACCACCTGGTCGACGAGAAAGTCCATGCAAGAAGCACAGGTCCTTACTCGCTCGTTACGCAGCAGCCTCTCGGCGGTAAAGCTCAGTTCGGCGGTCAGAGACTCGGTGAAATGGAGGTCTGGGCACTCGGTGCTTACGGCGCGGCTTACTGCCTGCAGGAATTCCTTACCGTAAAATCGGATGATGTAGAGGGAAGAAAGAAACTTTACGAAGCTATCGTCCGCGGCAAAACCAAATACGAAATGGGAATCCCGGCGTCGTTCTCCGTTCTCGTAAAAGAGATGCAGAGCCTCTGCCTTAACGTAAATTTAATTGAAGACAACAGATAGGAGGATACCTTGAAAGACATTTACAAAGTTTTCGACAAGTCGAAAAGCAGTTTTGATTTTAAGGCTATTGAGGTATCTCTCGCTTCTCCTGAAAAGATCCTCGAATGGTCTTACGGCGAAGTCAAAAAGCCCGAAACACTCAATCACAGAACCTACAAGCCTGAAAAGGACGGTCTTTTCTGCGCTAAAATTTTCGGTCCGATCAACGATTACGAGTGTCTGTGCGGCAAATACAGAAGGATGAAATACAAAGGCATCGTCTGCGAAAAATGCGGTGTCGAAGTTATCGAATCCAAGGTCAGAAGAGAGAGAATGGGTCATATCACGCTGGCTACTCCGGTTGCCCACATCTGGTATGTCAAAACTTCTCCTTTCTACATCAACACGCTTCTCGGAATGAGCAACACTAACTTGAGCAGCGTTATCTACTGCGAAGGTTACGTCGTTCTCAAATCGGAAATAAAAGGCGTTGTCAAGGGACAGTATCTCGAAGAAGATCAGTACAACGAACTTCTTGAGAAATACGGTCCCGATCAGATCTACGCCGAAACGGGCGCGGCTCCGCTCAGACAGCTCCTTGAAGAGATGGATCTCGTTGCCGTAAAGAAGGAAGTCGAAGAAGAACTTGCAAACTGCGGTGACAAGAACCAGCAGGCGAAATTGCAGAAAAGAATCAATGTTTTCAATAAGTTCATCCGTTCGGGCGAAGCTCCGCAGAACATGATTCTCACAGTTCTCCCCGTTCTTCCGCCCGATTTGAGACCGCTTGTTCCGCTTGAAGGCGGCAGCAGATTCGCGACAAGCGACCTCAACGACCTTTACAGAAGAGTTCTCAACAGAAATATCCGTTTGAAAAAGCTGATGGATCTTGGTGCTCCCGATGTCATCATCAAAAATGAAACCAGAATGCTTCAGGAAGCGGTTGACGCGCTGTTCGACAACACGAAAGTTCACAGACCGGTTCAGGGAGCAAACGGCAGGGCTTTGAAATCTCTCAGCGAGATGCTCAAAGGTAAGAGCGGCCGTTTCCGTCAGAACCTTCTCGGAAAACGTGTCGACTACTCAGGCCGTTCGGTTATTACGGTAGGACCGGAACTCAAACTGCACGAGTGCGGTCTTCCGAAGGTCATGGCTCTCGAACTTTTCAAGCCGTTCATTTACAACAAACTTTCCGAAAGAAACCTTGTAAGCACTGTCAAGGCAGCAAAAAACATGGTCGAAGCAGGCGAAGACGTTGTATGGGAAATCCTTGAAGAAGTCGTAAAAGAGCATCCGGTCCTTCTTAACCGTGCTCCTACTCTTCACAGACTCGGTATCCAGGCATTCGAGCCTGTTCTTATCGACTCGAAGGCAATCAGACTTCACCCGCTCGTATGTGTTGCGTTCAACGCAGACTTCGACGGCGACCAGATGGCTGTTCACCTTCCGCTCAGCATCGAAGCGCAGCTTGAAAGCCGCGTTCTCATGATGTCGACGAACAACATCCTTTCTCCGGCATCGGGTACTCCGGTCATTTCTCCGGCGCAGGATATGGTTCTCGGTCTTTACTATCTGACCACCGCGAAACCGTATTCAAAGGGTGAAGGCAAGATTTTCTATTCCGATACCGAAGCGTTGATGGCGCGCGATTCAGGCATAATCGACTGGCAGTCGATTATCAAAGTCAGAATCGACGGTAAAATTTATACAACAACGGCAGGTCGTCTGCTTATCTGGGCTGTAACGCCGAAAGAACTCGGTTTCGAGACGATCAACCGTCAGCTCAAAAAAGGCGACTGGACCTCGATTCTCGACAAGAGTTTCAGAACCGCAGGCGGAAAAGCTACGGTCGTTTTTGCAGACAAGATCAAAAACCTCGGTTACCAGTATTCGACGAAGGCTGCTTACTCGATTTCGATAGACGATATCAAAATTCCGGCTGAAAAGGCTGATATTATCGCAGAAACCGAAAAATCGGTGCGCGAAGTCGAAAACCAGTATGCAAACGGTAACATCACGAAATCTGAGAGATACAATAAAATCGTTGACCTTTGGGGTGTTGCGAACGAAAGAGTCACCAAGAAAATGATGGAAGGTCTCAAGGAAAAGAAGATAGAGCACCCGCTTTGGGGCGAGATCATCATGCCTTCGGAAAACTCTGTCTACGTCATGGCGGACTCGAAAGCCAGAGGTTCCCAGGATCAGATCAGACAGCTCGGCGGTATGCGTGGTCTTATGTCGAAACCGAACGGCGATATTATCGAAACGCCTATTCTTGCAAACTTCAAGGAAGGTCTTGACTCCCTTGACTACTTCACGTCAACGCACGGTGCAAGAAAAGGTTCGGCCGATACGGCTCTTAAAACCGCTAACTCAGGTTACCTTACAAGAAGACTTGTCGATGTCGCGCAGGATGTTGTCGTAGTCGAAGAAGACTGCGGAACGAACAGCGGTATCGATGTAGAACCGATGCTCAACGAGTCGGGTGAAATCATCGCTCCGCTCAAAGAGAGAATCCTCGGCCGCGTTACCCTTGACGATATCGAAGATCCTGATACCGGTGAGATAATTCTTGAAGCGAACACGATGATAGACGAAAAGGCGGCCGATAAAATCGTTGATCTCGGTATTGACAGTGTCAGAATCAGATCGGTTCTTACCTGCAGAAGTCCTTTTGGTGTCTGTGCTAAGTGCTACGGCAGAGACCTGGCGCGCGGTCACCTTGTAAATGTCGGCGAAGCGGTCGGATTCATCGCGGCACAGTCGATCGGTGAGCCCGGAACCCAGCTTACGATGAGAACTTTCCACGTCGGCGGTGTTGCTTCCGGTAAGAGTGAAAAGTCGAGCCACGAGTCGAAGAGAGCCGGTAAAGTCGCTTACAGGGACATCAAACTGCTTCAGAAACCCGACGGAACTTTTGTCGTCATGAACAGAAACGGAAAGATCGTTATTCAGGACGAAAAGGGAAGAGACAGGGAAAAATATCCGGTAACATACGGAACCAACCTTAAAGTTGCCGACGGAGCGCATGTCGCAGAAGGAACGATCCTTGCAGACTGGGATCCTTACAACGATCCGATCATCGCTGAGACTGACGGTGTCATCGCTTACGAAGACCTTGAAAACGGTATCACGATGAGAGAAGAACAGGATCAGAACACCGGTCTTACCAAAACGGTCGTAATTCCGACACGTGACGCTAAGATGTCTCCGCAGCTCCTCATCACTGAAGAGGGTAAAAAAGGAAGAAAAACCGCTAAAAAACTCGAAAGAGGTGAGGCAGTTTACCATCTTCCGGTCAACGCATACATCGAAGTTCCGAACGGCGCGCTCGTAGCTCCCGGCGATGTTCTCGCCAAAGTTCCGAGAGCGGCAAGAAAGACGAAGGATATCACGGGCGGTCTTCCGAGAATCAGCGATTTGTTCGAAGCAAGAAAGACCAAAAATCCGGCGAAAGTATCGGAAATTTCCGGTATCGTTTCGATTACCAGCGAAGGAAAGAATTCGAAGAGCAAACGTGTCATCACAGTTACTCCCGTTGACGGCGGTGAATCGATGGAGCCGATCCAGATCCCGAAGGAAAAGCACATCAACGTCCACGACGGCGATACGGTCGAAGCGGGCGAAGCTCTTATCGAAGGAACGATCGATCCGCACGACATCCTGAGAATCAGCGGTGAAGTCGCTGTTGCGAAGTTCCTTGTTCAGGAAGTCCAGAGAGTCTACAAACTTCAGGGCGTTCCGATCAACGACAAGCACATCGAAATTATCGTAAAACAGATGCTCAAGAAGAGAAAAATCATCGATCCGGGCGACACGATGCTTATGAAAGACGAGCTCGTCGAGAAGGAAAAACTTGAAAAGATCAACCGCATCACCGAAGAGAAAGGACTCAAACCGGCAACATGGGACGTTGTTCTTCTCGGTATCACGAAGGCGGCTCTCAACACCGAAAGTTTCTTCTCGGCAGCCAGCTTCCAGGAGACGACGAAAGTTCTTACGAATGCGAGTGTCGAAAGGAAAAAAGATATTCTCCGCGGTATCAAAGAGAATATCATTATCGGAAAGATCATCCCTGCCGGAACAGGGTTCCCAAAATACAGCGAAGCAAATTACGAAATCAAAATCCCGGGCATGGAAAATGCCGAAGCAGCTTCAGACGATGAAGATGTTGCAACCAGAACTGCAAGAACTTCATTCCGTACAAGCAGAAGACTTGCAGCCGACATGGACATGGAAGGCGCTTTTGATTTCAGCAATATTTCGAGCGGTATGGAGGGTGACGAGGAAGGTTTCAGCGAAACTGACGATATTCCGTCCGGTTCCGATAAAGACGAATAAAAATTTTGCTCCTTATTGTTGTTGTGTAACCCCGCTCCGGCGGGGTTTTTTTTATTCCGAAAACATGTTTTTTTGTCTGTAAAATGTCGAAATTTGCATAAAAAATGGTAAGATGATGCGTTTTTGAGTTTTGAAACGGAGCGCTATGAGCGAACTTGTCGAGCCTGTAAAGGCAAATCTCACGATTTCGGTTATGTTCAGAGACGAGGCTCTGCTTGAAGAGACAAGGGCTGTTCTCGAAAAAAAATACGGTGAAACCGATGCGGTTTCAAAGGTCTACGATTTTTCATCGATATCGCCTTACTACGATCCCGAAATGGGCAGCGACATAAAAAAGATTGTTTTCAGCTTCAAAGAACCTGTTCCGCGTGATATTCTCAAGGATGTCAAACTTTTCTGCGTTGAGTTTGAAAAAGAGCATTCTCTTGACGGAAACAGGCTGGTAAACCTTGATCCCGGTCTTGTCACGCTTGAAAATTTTATCCTGGCTACCGGCAAAAACTACAGCCACAGAATTTATTTAGGAAGCGGCGTTTTTGCCGAAGTCACCCTTATGTTCGGCAAAAAAAATGCCGTAAAGGAGCTTCCGTGGAGTTACCGCGATTATCTTTACGAACCTGCGCGTTCCTTTCTGCTCGAAGTGCGCGAGCTTTATCGGGCGAAAAGGGCGGTGCTTTTGAAAAATATGGAGAATTGAATTGAATCTCATCGTTTTTCCCCTTAAACATGAAAACCCTTTTCCGACAAGGGTTTTGACGGGTGCAGTAACGAAAATTCACGATAATCTGATGCTTCTGTGCTCGGGAATGGGGAGTGCAGGCGTTCTCACTTTGGGCAGAGTGCTTGCCGAATACCCGGAAATAAAAACCGTCTGCGAATTCGGAACGGCGGCTTCGGTTTCAAAAGGGGTCATCGGAAACATTTACGAATGTACCACTTTCTGCGATTTCAACGGCGGTATCATCGCTTCGTCGCAGAGTTTTACCGATCTTCCGACGGCGGCGGTAACGGGCGACGACAGGCTTTACACCGGCGGAGAATACGATTGGGCAGACCTTCTTGAAATGCCGCTTCTCTACACGATGGAGACTTTGCGCTTCCGCAACATAGCACTTGAATTTAAAAAGCATTTTTTCTCGATCCGCCTTGTTTCCGATCAGGGTGAAGGCGACATCAGAGAGCAGGTGACGCAGGAACTTGCCAGGGCGAAAAAGCAGATCCGGGAGATTTTTTCCGTTTTTGAAAACCTTTCAGTTTAAGTTTTTTTATGTCCGAAAATTACGATTTCACTATTTACAAAAGCAACAGACTGGAGAATGAGAAATTTCTTCATGAGGCTCTTGCGATAATAAAAAAACTTTCAGAAAAGGCTCCGCTGAAAAAGAAGAGTATAATAGTCCAAAGTGACGGAATGGCGCGCTGGCTCACGCTGAAAGCCGCAGCCGACGCTGGTGTTTTCGCAAATTTCGAATTTGTTTCACCTGATGTTTTTTTGAGAAATTTCGCCGAGAAATACTTCGGGATAACGGCAGATTCGGTTTACAACAAAAAAAATGCCGAATGGTCGCTGTATTCGCTTGTCAGAAACGAAAAAACAGGTGCGGCAGGCAGATATATCGGCGGAAACGAAGCGCGCGCCTTCAGGTTCAGCCGGGTTGTCGCCGATCTTTTCGAGCAGTATTTCGTCTATCGCCCGAATATGATGAAGTTGTGGCAGGAAGAGAAAAAGGCGAGCTCGGATTACAATGAATCATGGCAGTATGAAATATTCCGCAGACTTGCAAAGGCGGGAAATGTCGGGATGCAGAGTTTTGCACAGGTTTTCAAAGAAAAATGCAGAACCGCTTCTTTGGAAAATTCTGATTATCCTGACACGCTGATTTTGTTCGGCATTTCGATCATGAACAAGTATCAGCTCGATATGTTCAGAGAACTTTCGCGTCTTTTCCCGGTTCGTCTTTTCGCAATGTCTCCAAGCAGGGAATACTTTTCTCTGTCAAAGAAAAAAGGCGGTTTTGACAGTGCAGAACAGCACGAACTTTCAGCTGACGATCTGCCGGACACTTTTTTCGGCAGATTCTGCGCCGCAGGACTCGACTTCCTGAATTTTACAAGCGGCTTGAACGACGAGAGCGATTTCGAAATGCCGGAAGGGAAGAGACTTCTCAAGTCGCTCCAGCGCGATATTCTGAACGATGCGGAGATACCGGAAAAGATTGAAAACGATGATTCCGTCCAGATTATTTCATGCCGCGACAAAATGCGGGAAATAGAAGTCCTGAAGGACAATCTTCTTGAACTTTTCAAAGAAAACGGTTCTCTGAAACCTGAAGACGTTGCTGTCATGGCACCGAAAATCAATGATTATGTCCCCTATATCACTGCGGTTTTCGGAGGAACTGATCCGGATGACAAAACATATATACCGTGGGTGATTTCCGACAGAACTTTTTCAAGCGAAAGCAGGATAGCGGCAACTTTTCTTGAAATACTTAAGCTCGGCAGTTCAAATTTCGAAAAATCGAAAGTTCTTTCCATTTTCAGATCACCCTGTGTCTGTGCTAAATTCGGTATCGATGAAAAAACTCTCGGCGATATTGAGAAAATTATTGACGAAAGCGGTGTCCGCTGGGGTCTTGACGCTGATTCGAGAGGTGACGGAAGCGGCGGTTCGCGGCAGAATACCTGGGATTTCGGTCTTTCAAGGATAATGATGAGCCAGCTCATGCCGTTTCCGGAAAACGGAGACGGTTTCGAAGGCATTCTTCCGATGGAGTCTCTTTCAAAAGAGGATTTCGGGAATATTTCGCCTTTTATCACGTTTGCAAAGGAGCTTTTCCGTTATTCGAGGATACTTTCTTCCGCGGAACAATCTCCTGCCGAATTTAAAAATATGCTTGAAGGGATGCTTGATTTCTTCTTTGCGTGCGACCCAGGCAGCGGCGTCTCGGAAGAGATCCGCCACATCAGAAGCGTGATAGACGATTTTGCTGAAACTGCGGGGAAATTCTCAGACAGCCTCTCTTTTGACGCGCTCCGGCAGTATCTTGAAGACGAACTCGGCAGAGAGCGGTCCGGAAGGGGATTCTTGTCGGCAAAAGTCAACTTCTGCTCCCTCAAACCTCTGCGGGCGCTTCCTTTCAAGGTGATTTGCCTCATCGGAATGAGTGACGGAGCTTTCCCGCGTAATGAAAACAGGTATGCGTTCGATCTTACGCAGAAAAAAGAGCCGGGAGCTTCGGTGCCGCGTTCCGTGAGGGACAACGACAAATATCTTTTTGTGGAAGCTGTCGTTTCGGCGCGTGAAAAACTTTTTATAAGCTACGAAGCCGGAGATTTTTCCGAAGATTCCAAAAAACACTGCAGAGCGGCTATGCCCGTGCAGATTCTGGAGAAATACATCGAGGCGAAAACGGGAACAAAAGCGGAAGAACTTGAGACAAAATATCCGGTGCAGCCTTTTTCCGGGGAATATTTTAAAAAAGAGGGTTCTTTCAGGACTTTTTCGATGAGGGATTTCAAGCTCGCACGGTCAATGTTTCACGTGGAACAAAATGCGCCAGACCCAGATGCGGAGCGGGTTTCGGAGCAGGAAACGGAAAAAAATGCCGACCTTGACAAGCTGACTTCATTCTTTAAGGATCCGATAAAATTCTACCTTACTAAAACTCTCAAGATCGCGCTGCCGGATGATTCGAATGAAACTGGCGACGAAGAGCTTTTTGATTATTCCGGAGACAATCTGCTTGCCTACGGCATCCGCAAAACCTACATCGATATGGCGCAGGTTCTGCAGGGATCCGGCAATGTGGACGAAGCCTTTTTCCGCCGGATGAAAAATGAAGGAAAAATTCCTTTCGGAGCTTTCGGTGAAGCGGAGCTGAAAGGATTTGCGGAAGATTCGAACCTTTCGGCTCTTGCCGGAAACATAACGGGAAAGAATCTGGATTTCGAGGATATCACGCTCGATTTTGAAGATTTGCCGCTGACATTGCAGGGAAGGATAAAAAATATAGAGCGGCCTGACCGCATGATCCTCGTTTTTCCTGTTAAATGCAAGGATAAGTATCAGATCGAAGCTGTGATCCGCCATCTTGCGGCAAATGCGTACGGCATAAATGCCGATACTCATCTCTGTTTCATCGACAAAAATCTGATATTGAAAAAACTCCCGGCGGATTCTGCGAAAAATGCCCTCTACCCCTTTTTGAAACTATGGAAATTCGGGAAAAGACATATGCCGCTTTTTGACCCTGAACTGATTGTAAAAACGGCAGAGACGGAGCCTGCGGATGTTCCGGCGGCGCTTGCCTCTTTTTTTGAAGACAAATGGCTCAGGAGAAACGATGAACACGCTTTTCTGTCTCAGGAATTTCTTGTCGCTGCAGAGCAGTTTTTGCATAGGAACAGGAAAACGGAGTTCCTGAGAGAATTTCCTGTCACGGAAGTCCTGGAAATAGGAAAACTTTGGAATAAATTTTATTCATCGAAGAAGGATAAAAACAGCAAATGAGCGATAAAACCGTTGAATTTCTTGTGGAAAGCGGAGAGCGCGTACCGGACAAACTTAAATCTGTGACCGACGAAATGCCTGGCAGATACGAAGTGCTGGAAGAGCTTGCACGCGGAGGTTCTGGCAGGATCCTTGTCGTTTTGGACAGGCATGTCGGCAGAAAAATCGCCATGAAAGAACTCCTTTCCGACATTTCGAAAGCTCCTTCCAAAACGGATGATCCGCAAGTTACGGCTATAAGGAACCGCTTTCTGCGCGAGGCGAGAGTTACCGGCAGGCTCGAACATCCTTCCATCGTTCCTGTTTACGAAATCGGATGCCATGCCGACGGTTCGTTCTACTACACAATGCGTCTGGTCAAGGGAACGACTCTGCTGAGTGCGATAAAGAGGAGCGGGGATCTGTCGGACAGACTTTCTCTCCTGCCTCATTTCTACCATGTCTGCAACGCTGTCGCCTACGCCCACAGCAAAGGGGTCATCAACCGCGATCTCAAGCCGT
The DNA here is from genome assembly GCA_902774115.1 of uncultured Spirochaetales bacterium. GTDB lineage: Bacteria > UBP6 > UBA1177 > UBA1177 > UBA1177 > UBA1177. The sequence goes on along the minus strand of CACYHH010000009.1, from coordinate 26,767 downwards.
CGAACGTGATGATAGGAGAATTCGGCGAAACAGTCGTTCTCGACTGGGGACTTGCAAAAATCAAGGGCTCCGCTGAAACGATTTTTGTGCGCCATGAAGATGAAGATATCGGAAAAACCGTTGTCGGCCAGGCAATAGGAACTCCGTCGTATATGCCGCCGGAGCAGGCAGAAGGAAAAATCGGCGATATCGACGAAATCTCTGACATCTATTCGCTGGGAGCTATGCTTTACCAGATTCTTACCGGCAGAACGCCGTTTACCGGAAGAACTACGGACGAAATAATTCATAAAGTTATCAACGAAAAGATTGAAAACGCCGTCAAACAGGAAAAGGACGCTCCGCCAGAGCTTGCCGCAATCGCCGAGAAAGCCCTTTCCAAGAGCAAAGAAGGGCGTTATGCCTCAGTCGGAGAGATGCTTGACGATCTTTCGGCGTATATGTCCGGCAGGAAAGTCGGGGTTTACCACTATTCGGCTTTTGAAAGTCTGAAATTCGTTGCGGCTCGTCACAAAGCGGCTTTTATTTCAACGCTTGTTATTTTTGTTATTACTTTTCTGGCTGCCGTCCAGATCATATTTCTTCTTAACAGGGAGACTGCGGCAAAGAATGAGGCTGAACGCGGCAGAGTAACGGCAAACTACCGCACGGCACAGGCTTTCAGCGAAAAATCCAACAAGCTTGACAGCGAAAAAAGCTACATCGCATCGAGGATTTATGCAGCTGCGGCTATGTATTACAACCCGCTCAACAAAAAAAGTCCCGAATACACTTCTGGATTTTCAGCTCATTCCGAGGACTCTGAAGAGATGCTTTCAAGTGCCGCTTCAAAGTTCTACATAAAGAATTTTCACCGCGGAGCGGTTTTCGAGCGTGATATTTCCACAGGCTGCAAAGTTACATCAGCCGCATTGTCGCACGATGAAAAGATCATTGCGGCCGGCTGCGATAACGGAATGGTTTCGCTTTTCAACTTTCCGGCGCTTACCGAAATATACAAATTCGATCTCGAAAGCAGAGTTTCGGGTTTCACTTTTTCCGATGACGACAAAAAGCTCTCCGTTTCTCTTCCGGAAAATAAAAATTTTGTTATAGACATTCAGGCTAAAACGGCTGAAACCTCTGTCGGAAGCACGTTTGACGGCAATTCTTCCGGGTTAGGCGGCCTTCTTTCAAAATGGTATCAAAAAGAAAACGACAAAATCTCCGGTTTTGCCGTTTCTCCGGACGGAAAAACTCTTCTTGCCGGAACTGAAAGCGGCAGGATAGCTGTTTTTTCTACAGAAAGCAGAGAACTTGTAAATACCCTTTCATTCAGAAACTCGGCAGTTTCCGATATAAATTTCCAGAAAGACGGAAGTCACTTCGTTACCGCTTTCAAAGAGGGCAGGATCGTAGTCTGGGATGCTGAAAAACTTGCGCCGCTTTTTGTAATAGAAGGTCATGATTCGGCAGTGAGCTCGGCGTTTTTCGTAGGAGACGACAAACTTGTTTCTGCCGGAGAGGACGGACTGCTGCGTGTTTGGAAAAGACACGGAAGGCAGGTGACTGAACTCTTTGAAATCGCTTCTGAAGATGTCAGAAAAGCCGCATTCCTAAAAGGTTTGAATGCAATTTTTACTCTGAGCGGCGACGAAATTTCAGTTGTATCAAAAAATAACGGAGTTTTGTTTGAACACAAAGAAAATTCCCCGCTCGTTGACGGCGGAGTTTCTTCCGACGGCAGATATGTTGCAGCTGCGGAAAAAGGAACCGTGCTAAAGCTCTACGACAGGGAAAACGGCACTAAAAAGGATATAGAGCTTAAAGAGGAAATCCGTTCGGTCGATATTTCGCCCGACAGCGACCATGCGGCAGTCAGCGGAGATACTGAAATCGTTCTTGTTTCGTTCGAAAAAGACGAACTGAAAAGCGCAGGATGCCTGCGCGACAGCGCCGTAAGACCTGTATTTTCGCCCGGCGGCAAAAAACTTGCTGCTCTCTGCGGTGGCACGATAACTATTTTTTCTGTAGCCGATTTTTCAGTTTCCAGTGAAGTAAAAATCGAAGGAAGAAAGGCTGTTGCTCTGGAGTTTATGTCAGATTCGACCCTTCTTGCAGGTTTTGACAAAGGTATTCTCAGCCATATTGACACGTACGACAACTCGATAATGGATTTCAGCGGCAGATTTGACGCCACCGGCAAGATCGCGGTTTCTTCAGACGGAACTTTCGCGGCAACTGTCGCGGCTCACAACGGTGTCAGGATCTGGAATGTGCCGGAACACAGGTTGTTTCTCACTATTTCGACCGAAAAAGAGCCCGGCTCACTTGTTTTTGTCCACGGTAAAAACTATCTCGGAATCTGTACCGGCGGGAAAATCAGGTTCTATCCTCTCGAAGCGCCCGATCTCGAACTTCCTCCGGCAAAACTTCTCCGCAAAATGGAGCGGGAGGCCGGTATGGAGCTTAAGGACTTCTATCTCGAAACGCTGACAAGCGAAGATATATCGCAGAGGAAGTGACATTTAGAAAAAATATGCTATAAAGCACCGTTTTTTGTCATTTTGAGAGGATAAGATGTCTGTTGTTTCTTCAATCGAAACCCCTAAAACCAACCTTAACAAAATAACTTTCGACGACGGAAAAGTGCTCTATCTCATAGGCACGGCGCACGTTTCCGGCGATTCCGTGAAGTTTGTCGAAGAGTGCATAAACGAATTCGAACCCGATACCGTTGCGGTCGAGCTCGACAAAAACAGAATGGATGTGCTCAAAAACCGCAAAAAATACGAGGAAACCGACATTATCGATATTTTCAAAAAGAAAAAAGTGCTGTTTTTCACGGTTCAGCTCATCATGTCGGGCTATCAGAAGAAGATAGCTGAAAAAACGGGTTCGGCTCCGGGATCTGAATTCAAAAAGGCGATCGAACTTGCCGAAGAAAAGGATCTCAAACTCGTAAACGCGGACCGCGACATTTCCGTTACGCTGAAACGGACAATCAACTCGATGACTTTCAAGGAAAAAGTGAAATTCTTCACCGGAATGCTTTTCGGCGACGACAAGGATGTCGATGAAAAAGCGATCGAAGAGCTGAAAAAAGGCGATATGCTGATGCAGATAATCGGCGAAATGCAGGATGAATTTCCTTCGCTCAAGAGGACGATCCTTGACGAAAGAGACCGCTATTTAGCAGCAAATATCGCACAGAATTTAGGTGAAAAAACTGTCGCGGTAGTCGGCGCGGCGCACGTTCCCGGCATTTTGCGCCGTCTTCAGGAAGAAAAACCGGAAGAAGACTCTCTCGACGACATAAATTTCGTCCCGAAAGGCTCAAAAGTTACGAAAATAATTCCGTGGATAATCCCGCTTCTCATCATCGGAATGTTTATCTACGGATTTTTCAACGGAAACGCCCCCGATACGCTTGAAGCGGCAATCTGGTGGGTCGTAATAAACGGCACTCTTTCGGCACTCGGCTGCGCGCTCGCTTTGGGTCATCCGCTCACGATTTTAGCCGGATTTGTCGCCGCTCCGATAACGAGCCTCAATCCCACTATCGGCGCCGGAATAGTCACCGGTTTCGTTCAGCTTTATCTCGTCAGACCGCGCGTCATCGACCTCGAAACCGTCTCACAGGACACAATGCACCTCAAAGGGTGGTGGAAAAACAAACTTTCGCGCACGCTTCTGGTTTCGCTTTTTTCCTCAATCGGAAGTGCAATCGGAACTTTCGCCGCAATTCCTTTCCTCATGAAACTGCTGATGTAGTGTAAAATGGCTAAAAGTCATGTTAAAAAATCACCCCCAAACCGGCGATATGTCGAAAAACTGGCATTTTTCAGCCAAATATATGTCAAAAAAACGGCATTTTTCGTCTGGAGATATGTCGAAAAATCGGTATTTTTTATAAAAGCGCTTGATTTTTTTGAATTTTTCAAGACACGCTGTTCGCAGAGTGATAATTTTTATTCCTCAGGGCAGGTCAGATCAGTTTTCATCAATCTGAATTTCAACAGGTACAGTTATTTTTGAACCAGGAATGTTGAAAGAGGCTGTGTTGTTATAAGTTTCAATAGTAAGAGCAATTTTTTCATCAGCGTTGTACGAGTAAAAGTAGGCATTGTCCAGCGGAGCATTGGGATAATATTCGTCATTGTGCTGAAAATTAACGATTTTAAAAGTTGCATTGTCTGTTGCAAAATAGAATTTGGGACAAGGGTCAAGACACGGATGTGCATCCTCAGCTGAGCCTCCGGCATGATATATATCACAACCTGTAAGGTGTGAAAAAGTCATCGAATCAGGAATGAAATCATGGGATGTATCAGAATCTTTTTTAAAAATTATTGTTACTTTCTGGAGTTTTGAAATAAGCTCTGCTGCATCAAATTGATAAGGATAGCAGTCAACTTTTTGTGCCTCTCTTGCACAGTCATTGAAAACATTGCTTTCGTCTCTCGTGAATGATGTCGAGCCATAGGAAGTTTTTGTGCTGCATCCGTCACTGTAACCTCCGGAATTGCCGGAATCAGTGTCGTCCGGATCATCATCAGGCTGCGGTTCATACGAATCTCCGTTATCTGGATCTGAGTCAGACAGATTCGTATCAACTATATCGGCATCTGCGTCGTTCGCTGCCTCGCCCGAATCGGCGTTATCTTCGTTCTTTGAGTTGTTACCACAGCCTGCGAACAAAATCACAAACATTATGCCGAGAAAAAGAAGTTTTTTCATTTTAACCTCCGTATCAAAAAATCGAATAATTTTAAGGAAATTTGAGAAAAAGGCAAGTTAAAGGGTGCAATGTCTGTTTTTTTCTGATTTTACCACCGTTAAATGGCAAATAACAGAATAATGCTTTTACATGTATACGCATCAAAAGTTTATAGTATTATAACCCGATATACTCGCAAAAAATCATAAGTTTATAGGATTATAATCCGACAAAATCACGAAAAAGCAGCCTGATATCTGTTTTTTTCTTGCCGTTATCGGCAAAAAATTGCGTTTTTAAGGTAAATTTTGTAAAATTCTTGCCGATAGATTGTTCGGTTTTAAGAGGTGTTTATGGAATATTTGTCTGTGGCTCAGTTCGCCGAAAAGTCCGGCTTAAGCGCAAGGACACTCCGCAACTACTGCGCGACCGGCAAGATGGAAGGGGCGTTTCTTGTCGGAAAAACGTGGAATATTCCCTCAGATGCGGTTCTGCCTGAACGCACGAAAACAAAGACAACTCCGCTTTTGACCGCACTACGCGAGCAGAAGGAATCCAAACTAAAGGGCGGGATCTACCACAGGACGCAGGTCGAACTGACATACAGTTCTAACCACATCGAAGGGAGCCGCCTCACAAAAGATCAGACGCGGTTTATATTTGAGACCAACACGCTCGGTTTCGCCTCGAAAAACATAAATGTCGATGATATTATTGAAACCGTCAATCATTTCAGGTGTATAGACTTTGTTATCGACCACGCTCAAGAAAAAATCACAGAATCTCACATAAAGCAGCTTCACTCGATTTTGAAGGAATCGACTTCGGATAGCCGCAAATCATGGTTTGCGGTCGGCGCATACAAGCGTTTCCCGAATGAAATCGGATTCGAGGAAACAACATTACCTGAGGATGTCCACAGCCGTGTGAAAACGCTTCTTGCCGCTTACAACGCGCTGAAAGAGGTTAAATTTGACGATATTCTCGATTTTCATATGCAGTTCGAGCGGATCCATCCGTTCCAGGACGGAAACGGCAGAGTAGGCAGACTTCTCATGTTCTGGCAGTGCCTGAAATCGGGAATCGTCCCGTTCATAATCACAGAGAATCTGCGCCTTTATTATTACCGCGGGATCCAGAACTGGGGAAAACACAACGCATTTCTGCGTGACACATGCCTTTCGGCGCAGGATGACTACAAAGCACTGCTCGATTATTTCAGGATCAAATATTGAAAATCACGAAAAAACCGCCTGCAACGTGTTTTCTTGCAAGGTTTTTCTAAATTCATTAGATTATATTATTGTTTTTTTTGGAGAGTAAAATGGCGAATTTAGAAAGAATTGCTTACATGAACCACAGGATCAAGACGCGCGGTTTTGTTACGCGGCAGGAAGTTGCGGAACGTTTTGAAGTCCATATCGACACGGTCCTTCGGGACATCGGATATATGCGGGACTATCTTTCCGCGCCGATAAAATACAGCCGCGAGCTGGGCGGTTATGTTTACGAATCACCTTTCGAGATGCTTTTCGATTCATTCGACGACGCTGTTTTCTACTATATTTTCGTGAAGCAGCTGAGTGATTCGATGAATCTGAACGGAATCCCTTATGTGCCTGTTATTTCCAAGGAAATTCTTTCAAAAATCTCAAGTTACATTCCGGCGGAATTTGAGGAGCTGCTTGATAAAATTTCTTACGATTCTTCCGATCTTGACACTATGGAGCTGACCAATTTCAGAAATATTCTGGAATCACTGCTCTTGAAAGTGCGGCTTGAAATAAAGTATCTCGATTCAAAAGGCGACATAACTTCGAGAGCGATAGAACCTATAAAGCTCATAAATTATTCAGGGAAATGGTATCTCCTGGCTTACTGCCACAAGCGGCACGGCCTTCGCGAGTTTCTGGTTTCCCGCTTTGTAGAAAGCCGCATCACTGAAGAACCTTTTTCCGAAATCTACACAAAATCAGAGATCGACAAATTCGTCGGAAGCACCTTCGGAATATACCCGTCTGTAAAAACGGAAACGGCGACCATCCGCATTTTTGAACCGGCATCTTATTTTTTCCTTAAGCAGAAATGGCACAAAGACCAGGTCACGAAAGAAACTGTTGTTGACGGGAAAAAATGTCTCGAGATCACTCTTCCGATCGGCGAATACCACAGTGAGATCATTGCCCGGGTAATGAGATATTCGCCTGAATGCGAGATAGTTTCTCCCCCGTCGCTGCGCAAAGAGTGGCTTGACCACATCAAAATGATCTACAACAAATACTGTAAATAATTTTTCAAAAAAATTTCACTACGACGCTATATGTCGTAGCGGACTTCTACAATCCGTTTTCAGGTCGGGGGACAGTTCCCGTGTTTTTTAATGCTGAAAATGGAGGCGGACATGACAATTTTAGATGAAAAAATGGCAAAAGAACTTTTAAACAATGGAGGAAACCATGTGGTTATACCTGATTATGTGACAGAAATCGGAGAAAATGCATTTGAAGACTGCGAAGAAATGACTTCGGTGGTTATTCCGAACTCAGTTGAGAAAATCGGAGAACAAGCATTTTGCGGTTGCATCGAATTGCAATCACTGGTTATTCCTGCCTCCGTAACAGAAATCGGCGAAAGAGCATTTCTCTGTTGCGCCCAGCTGAAATCAGTAGTTATTCCCGATTCCGTGACAGAAATCGGCGCATATGCTTTTCACAATTGCTTTGAACTGACTTCGATCACCGTTGACAAAAACAATCCGAGATACGACTCCCGCGGAGACTGCAACGCAATAATCGAAACAGCCACAAACACTTTAATCAAAGGCTGTTCAAGCACGATAATTCCTGATACCGTGACAACTATCGGTCAAAGTGCCTTTAAAAACTGCGCCGGACTTACATCCGTGGTCATTCCGAATTCAGTTACAAAGATAGAAGATTACGCATTTTGCTCCTGTCAGGATCTAATATCCATAACGATACCCGATTCTGTAACACAATTCGGAGAATGTGCCTTTCACGGTTGCCCCAAAATATCGGAAGAAAGCAAAAAACGACTTGAAGAACTCGGATATGATTTTGATGAGGAGTAAGCTGCTGAAATTTTTAAAATAAAAGTTATTGGAAATAGTTTTTTGTGTAATATAATGGCGGGATTTTTTAGAGGGAGAAAAAGATGAGCGAAGAACCTAGAATTTTTTTTGGTAAGTTTACTCATAATTAAGGAGGAAAACAAAATGATTATTTTGACTGAAGCGCATAGTATTGCTGAGATATTTTCAAACGAGGCAAGTAAAAACCGTTTTTACACTATCCCCAAATATCAAAGAGCTTACACTTGGGGACAAAAGGAGTGGGATCTCCTTTTTGATGATATAATCACAAATGATAACGGATATTTTTTAGGTTCCTTTATCTGTATCAGCAGAGATAATGCCGGTATGGCATCATTTACTACATTGGAAGTGATTGACGGGCAACAAAGACTAACAACAATGTCGCTCCTTTTAGCGGCATTATATAAGAAATTATTACAGCTCAAAAACAGAATGACAGATGAACAAATCTCTGATTTTATTGACTTAAAAAAACGCTTAGTCAAAGAAAAAGACAAAATTCCGACCCCTGTTTTGACTCTGCAAAATCAGAACCAGAATTGCGATGATTACTTCTGCATTCTGTGCAATGAGTTGAATCTGCTGAAAGATAAACCTAAAATTCAGTACTACGGCAATCGAAAAATTTACTCTGCTTATCGTCATTTTATTTCTAGAATAGATGCAGAAGTTGCCGAGCGGCAAAAAGAAGATCCTGAACTTGATTCCATTGATACTTACTTTGGATTTGTAAAAAAATTCTGTTCTGCCGTTATGGTTGCCATTGAAGTCGGCAACAACAAAGATGCCTATATGCTTTTTGAATCGTTAAACAATAGAGGAATCCCCCTTTCCGCAATGGATCTCATTAAAAATTACATGATCGCCAAAGCAGAGAAGTCTGGAAAAATCGACGAATGCCATGAACAATGGTTGAGAATCATTGATAATTTGACGGATGATGTCAATATCCAGGAACGTTTTTTCCGTCAGTATTACAATGCATTCAGAGACGAACTGAAGGGACCAACTTCTGCGAAAGAAGAGAATGGCAAGTATCGTTTAGGTGCAATCGCAACAAGAACTACACTTTTGGATTTGTACGAAAAGATGATTGATGGTGGGTTGGAATCATTTCTAAACAATCTTGAAAAAGAATCTGAAAACTATTCGATTTTAATAAACAATGATGATGCAACTGATAAAAAAGTCAAAAACGCCTTGTTGAACTTGGAGCGAATTCAGGGCACTCCATCATATATTTCATTACTCTATATTCTTTCAAAAAAGGAAGAACTTGAAATAACCAATGATGTTTTCATAAAAATTATTAATTTTCTTACAAAATTCTTCGTTCGACGCAATTTGACAGATATACCGGCTACGAACAAACTGACCAAAATTTTCATGGAATTAAATACTTCATTAAAGTCAAAGAGAGGAAATGAGGTTTATGAGGAAATCAAAAGAGTTCTAATATCGAAAAGTGCAATAGACTCTGAATTTGAAGAGAAACTCAAAGGTCCTGTTTACGACGAAAATGCAGATGTTACCAGATTTTTACTTTGCTTCTACGAAGAAAATTTCAACACCAGAGAACATATTGTCGATCTTTGGTCTCGGGAAAACAAAAAATATATATGGACTATTGAACACATTTTTCCTGAAGGTGCAAATATACCCGAATATTGGGTAGACATGATTGCTGGTGGAGATTATGACAAAGCAAAAAAAATCCAAAACGACTATGTTCACACCTTAGGCAACCTAACCATTACGGGATACAACTCCAATTTGGGAAACAAAGCCTTTGAGGAGAAAAAAAATCGTCAAAAAGACGGGAAGGATATCGGTTATAAAAACGGTCTAAAACTTAATGAAGATGTTGTTTCCCAAGAAAAATGGACTATTGACAACATAACCGCCAGAACCGGTAAACTTGTAAAGGAATTTAAGAAGCTTTTTGACTTAAACAACGATAACTAAAACATACTCCGAAGATCCCCCCAAAAATCCCCAAAAACCTCATTAAAGTTATTGAAATTTCTGCACATAAACCAAAAAATTTTTCACTACGACGCTATATGTCGTAGCGGGCTTCTACAATCCGTTTTCAGGTGGGACAGAACACTGTTCCCGTGTTTTAAAAAATGATGAAATTTGGAGGCGTACATGACGGTTTTGGATGAAAAAATAGCAAAAGAACTCTTAAACAATGGAAGAAACCATGTGGTTATACCTGATTTTGTGACAGAAATCGGAGAAAATGCGTTTGAAGACTGCGAAGAACTGACTTCGGTGGTTATTCCGAATTCAGTTAGAAAGATTGGCAAAAGTGCATTCCGTTGGTGCGACCACCTGATTTCTGTAGTTATTCCGAATTCAGTCGAGAAAATCGAAGACTTCGCATTTATCAATTGCGCCCAGCTGAAATCAGTAATCATTCCGGATTCCGTGACAGAAATCGGCGAAAATGTTTTTCACTGTTGCTTCGAACTGATTTCGATCACCGTTGACAAAAACAATCCGAGATACGATTCGCGTGAAGACTGCAACGCAATAATCGAAACAGCCACAAACACTTTGATCAAAGGCTGTTCAAACACGATAATTCCTGATACAGTGACAACTATCGGTAAAAATGCCTTTGAAAACTGCGACATGACATCCGTGGTCATTCCGAATTCAGTTACAAAGATAGAAGATTACGCATTTTGCTGCTGTCAGGATCTGATATCCATAACGATTCCCGATTCCGTCACACAAATCGGAAAAGCTGTCTTTTGCGGTTGCCCGAAAATATCGGAAGAAAGCAAAAAACGGCTTGCAGAACTCGGATATGATTTCGATGAGGAGTAAACGGCTGAAATTTTTCGGAATTCCCAGCCAGATCAAAACAACAACTAAAACGGAGGACATTATGACTCACATCATTTACAGAAAAGACCTTAAAAAGATTTTTGACGAACCCAAAAATTTCCTGATTTCAGGGAAAGATGAAGACAATGCGACCTGCATCGAAGCTTTACTGGAATCCATTTCCGAAAAAGCTCCGGATGAAGTCAAATTCGTGCTCATCGACACGAGAAACACTTTCAAAAAGTACGAAAACGATCCTCACCTCTTCCTGCCGAGGATCACAGATGCTCACGAAGGAGTAAAAACGCTTGAACTTTTAGTCTCAGAGATGGAAAAACATTATCAAATGTTGGACAAAAATCATGTCAGCGATATTGCGGAATACAATCAGAAGGCTGATCCGTCCAGCAAAATGCCTTTCATCAACATCATCGTAACCAATTTGGATGATATCATAGCACTGGATGATGAAAGTGCAGAAATCTCCATCGCAAGTATCGCGCAAAAAGGAAAATCATGCGGCATCCATGTTTTTGTCGCGATCCGCAACATAAGGAGCGGAAGAAATAATCTCGGACGCATCAGAGCGAACATCGAGGCGACGATAGTTACCCCGAGACTCGACGATGAAGACAATTTTAAATTCTTTAAAATACACCTTGACGCATGTTCCTGTCTTTATGCCTTGTTTGAAAGCCCCAGTTATTTGGCAATAGTTCAGGAGAAACTCGGAATAGAGCCGCTTTTCAATGAAATGGTCGATTTTCTTTTTGCAAACGCTCACGAAATGCTTATGGAAAAATTCAATATCGACTACCACCGCGCAGCCAACGCATTGAAAATAATGAAGGAAACCGTCAAAAACAACTCTCCCTTCCCTTCTTAACAATTCCGCAACTTAGCTGAAATTTTTCCAATTAAAGTTATTGGAAATAGTTTTTTGTGTAATATAATGCCGTGTTTTTTTTAGAGGGAGGGAAACATATGCAAATAAAACTAAAAGATTTAATATCAAAATTAAATAATGGATGGTATTTACCTAGTTTTCAACGCGATTATGTTTGGCTGAATAACAAAAAAAGCAGAAAAATTGAAAAATTATTCGATTCACTTATGCAGGGATATCCAATAGGTCAAATTGTTCTCTGGCAACCTCAAAATATTGAAAAAGATATACTCGCCTATAAATTCTTAGATCATTATGAAATAGATGGCCAAAATGAAACGGGTCCGATATCTATTCAAAATTCTGCTGTCGACAGCTTGGTCTTAGATGGGCAACAGCGTCTAACTTCGTTATTTATATCAACAAATTCAATTGGATATATTGAAGATAGCACAGGCAAAAAATATTTATATATGAATCTGCTGCATACGCCCAACAAAGAATCTGTGGACAGCGTATCGTTTCAATTTGAATTTAAAACAAGAGAAGAAGCTGAAAAGAAAGATGCTGAGCATTTCTGGTTTAAAGTCTCAAACATAATAACAAACAACAGTAAAAACGGAGAAGAATTTTCAAAAAAATTTACAGCCGAATTATTTAATAGCAAAGATAATCCCGATGAAATCAAGACAGAAACAGTAAAAAAGTGTATAGAAGAAAAGTTGGAACTCTTATGGAAAAATGTGCGCGAAAAAGAAATGAATTATGAAACAGTTAAAGGTCCTTTTGACGATAGTATTTTGGAAATATTTGTCAGATTGAACGATAGTGGAGTTAAGCTCGAAAAAGCAGATTTGTTACTTTCTTTTATGGAATCAGCTTCAACATTGTTTCAGCCCAATGGAGCAAGAGAAACTATTTCTAAATTCGTAGATAAAATGAATAAGAGACTGCCTAAAAAAAATAATGCAGTAAAAACTAAAAAAGATTTTGTTTTAAAAGCTTGTCTGATGCTTACTGAAGACTTGGACATACGTTATGAAGTAAAAAATTTTGAAAAAGCAAACCTTGACAAAATTAGTTCTAACTGGAAAAGTATTGAAAAATCGTTAACCACGGTCTATGAATTATTAGATCAATATAATTTTTCAGAAAAAACTGTCACTTCTTCCAATGCTTTATTACCTATTGCTTATTATCTACAAAAAAATGAATTGAACAAAGAATGCTTTGTTAATGCTTCAGATTCAGATTATGAAGAAAAAAGAACCATGCTGATAAAATGGCTTTCAAAAGCACTACTTTCTCGTGAATTCAGCGGATCTAGCGATACAACTTTAAAAAAATATAGAGAAAACACCAACAATTCTCCTTTATCTATTGATAATTCAAAGCAACTTAAACGAAACTATATAGAAAAGCTAGTAAAGAACTCCGTTTACCAAGGTAAAAATACTCAACTAATATTATTTCTTGCAACCTATGCTAAACATGGGGAAAATAGTCAAGATCACATTTTCCCACAAAACGATTTCGAAAAAGAAACATTAAAACCATACAAAAAAGATTTAATGAATAGCATTGGTAATTTAGAATTATTAACTCCAGCTGAAAATTCACATAAAAACGGTATGTCAGCATCTGATTGGGCTAAAAATATTACTGAGGAAAGAAAAAAAGAACTCCTATATCCTACGGACATTGAGCTAACAGATGAAAATTTTGTGAAATTTGTGAACGAGCGACAAAAATTGATCATAGATAAACTCTGCGATGAACTAGGCATAAAAAATGAATTTGAGAACAATTAAAAATCTCCTTACCTGATTCATCCTTCTTAAAAAACAAAAAACCGCTTTAAAGTTATTGGAATTTCCGCAAATAGCCCAAAAAATTTTCACTACGACGCTATATGTCGTAGCGGACTTTTACAATCCGTTTTCAGGTCGATGAGATTATCCGGCTTTTTTAAATTCTGAGGAAAAAATGAAGGATCAAACAAACAAGGAGGAAAACATGCTTAACATCATTCGTAAACAAGATCTCAAATCAATTTTTGTGGCACCTAAAAATCTTCTGACTTTCGGGAAAGAAGAAGAAAAACAGAAGGCAATAGATATTTTTATAGAATCTTTTGCCGAAGTTCCTTCCGATGAGCTCAAACTCGTAATTATCGACACAAAAAATAAACTCGGCAAATACGACAACGACCCGCGTTTGCTGATGCCGAGGATCACAGACAGCCTCGAAGCAGCAAAAGTTCTCGAACAGATGGTTGCCGAAATGGATCATCACTTTGAAATGCTGGCTCAGGCACTTGTCAAAGATATTATTGATTACAACAAAGAAGCTGCCGGTCAAAAGAAAATGCCGTTTATCAAGATCATAATAGACGATCTGGAAGATGTTATGGCATTTGATAGTGTTGAACATTCAATCATCGTAATTGCACAGAAAGGAAAAGCGGCAGGTTTTAATGTTTTTATGACAGCTCAAAATCCGTCATGGAATGTCCTCACCGGGCTTATAAAGTCGAATATCGATGAAATCTTCGCTTTCAGCCTTGAAAACCAATTAGACAGACACGCATCGTATCTAATCCTGAATACCGAGGAACCTCTTGCAACAACTTTCGAAGATCCGCTTTACAAAGATATGGTCGATTATATTTTTGGACCGGACGGAGCCAAAATCCTGATGGAAAAATTCCACATTGGATACAGTCGTGCAACTGAAGCACTTGAAAAAATGAAAGATGCCGTCAAACGCAATTCTTAGCTTACACATCTTAATATTCAGTAAAGTTTCTATTCCTTAAACTTTTTATTCAATTTAAATTTGATATTTCTCGATTATATTGTAAAGTATTGTGCTTTTATTTTGGAGGTTAAAACATGGAAGAAGTAAAAAACACTCAAATCAAGATTTTTGAAGAGCGGCAGGTCCGCACAATCTGGGACAAAGAGAAAGAAGAATGGTATTTTTCGGTGGTTGATGTCATCGCCGTTTTGACTGATTCAGACAGACCGAGAAAATACTGGAATGACTTGAAAAACAAACTGATTGCTGAAGGAAGTCAACTGTCCGAAAAAATCGGACAGTTCAAAATGATTGCCGCAGACGGAAAAATGCGACCTACCGACTGCATGACAACTGAGCAGCTTTTCCGCCTGATTCAGTCCGTTCCGTCACCGAAAGCAGAACCTTTCAAACTTTGGATGGCACAGATCGCAAGAGAACGGCTTGACGAAATCAAAGATCCCGAAATTTCAATCAACCGCGCACTGTTCAACTACCGTCAGCTCGGATATTCCGAAAGCTGGATAAACCAGCGGCTGAAAAGCATGGAAATCAGAAAAGATTTGACCGATGAATGGAAAAAGCACGGATTGCAGGACGGCATTCAGTTCGCGACCCTGACCGACATAATTTACAAGACATGGGCAGGCAAAACTGCTAAGGAATACAAGGAATTCAAAGGGTTGAAGAAAGAAAACCTGCGCGACAACATGACAAATCAGGAACTTATTCTGAATATGCTTGCAGAGCTTTCGACAAAAGAAATTTCAGAATCAAGAGATCCTCAAAACTTCACAGACCACATTCAAAATGCTGTTGACGGTGCAACTATCGCAAAAAATGCAAGAGCGGAACTTGAGAAAAAAACAGGTAAAAAGGTTATTTCTCCTTCAAACGCCCTAAGCAACGACCGGCTTATCGAAACAAAAGCCTCTGTTTTTGACGAAGACGAGGAAGCGAAATAGCCAGAGTTGTCCGGAAAAATCGTACAACTCATTCGGAACTTAAAAAACTTATTTATTCTTCAGTCTCACACTCTTCTTTTTGCAGACTCTTATAATTTTAGCGCAATCCGTCAATATGCTCGAACAAATTTGAATTTACGGTTTTTCCCATCGGGTCAAGGATAAAGTCGATGCCCTCGCGGCGGGCAAGTTTTGCGGCAGGAACAAAATCGCTGTCTCCGGCAATAAGAACAATCTGGTCAACTTGCTTTTTGTAAGCAAGCGAAGCGATATCAAGGCCGATTTTCATATCGACACCTTTTTGTCGGATAGTCACAAAAAAGTCTTTTTCCGTTATGTCGTCAACGCTTATTTCTTTTCTGAAGAATTTTTTGAGAATGCTGTTGTCAAGCGTGTAAAAGGCTTCTTCTGCCGCCAGAAAACCAAGCCTTAGCGCGAATTTCCGTTTTTCTTTCAGACAAACAAGGAAATCGTTCATCCACTTGAATGTCGGCTGCTTTGAAAAATCAATGCTTGTCTTTAAAAGCGGATGATAAACCTTCTTCGCGACAGGTTCGCAGTCGTAATAAAAAATTCTGTATAAATCGGAATATTGGTAATGTTTCTGTTTTTTTTCGTCAATCGTGAAAACATCGCGGTTCCGCAGATGCTTGCGGCAGTATGATTCGAGTTCGGCAGCTCTTTCGAGTGGAGTTTTTTCGCCTGCATAGTGCTTCGCAAGCTTTCTGTAATAGCCGCCGTCAACAAGAATAGCTGTTTTCATTTTGACCCCGCATAAAAAAAAGACCCGTAATCTTGGCTCAGCCCTCATCTCGGGGCGGCTTTTTCATTACGGGCCCGTTAAAAGCATGGATTGAATCCATTCAGCGACTTCTTATAAATGTTTGATTAAAAAGTCAAGAAAAAAAGTATAAAAAATTTATTTTTGATTTTTAGATAAGAAATTTTTCATTTAAATCACTGTAGCAAAAATACTGCAAAAAATCTTTCACTACGACGCTATATGTCGTAGGTGGCTTTTACAATCCGTTTTCAGGTCGGGCAAAGTTCCCGTGTTTAAAAAAATGATGAAAATTGGAGGCGAAAAAGATGAAAAAAATTCTTGTTATTTCGGTTGTTTTTGCAACGGTGTTTCTGATCGTTTCATGCGGCGGAAGCACACAAAACAAGAGCGAAGCAAGTGGCAACGGCGAAAAGCCTGATTCTGACGAGCAGGATTCCGAGGCCGACGGTTCAGCGGAATGTAAAAGCGGAGATTTCAAGTGCGCCGATTCAGAATCACATTATTGCAACAGTTTCGGCGAATGGGTTTTTGATGCCCGTTGTGAAAACGGCTGTGATCCTGCAACAGGAAAATGCAAAACCGATTCAAATGATAATGATATCGCCGCAGATACTGAGAATGACAGCGATTTTGAAAATAACGATACCTCTGACTCCGGCGATGATAATGATTTTGACAACAGCGATGCCGCTGATTCCGGCAATGACAGCGATTTTGAAAGCAGTGATAATGACCACGAAATTCCTGACGATTCCGGCTGCACTAACGGCAAATACAAATGTATTGACTGGGCTTCATGGGTCTGCAATGATTCACATTGGAACTTTAAAGAAACTTGCGAATACGGATGTGATTCGGCAACAGGAAAGTGCAAATCTTCAGAATGCATTGACGGAAAATACGAATGTCGTACCGATTATTATTCTAAAGGTCATTCTTATTACTGCGACAACGGTCTTTGGGAACACGATCTGTCATGTGAAAACGGCTGTGATTCTGCTACCGGCAAATGCAAAGATATGTGCTATGAAATAGATAATAAAACATGGTCTTATTCCAGATCATCAATGACTTGGGAAGCGGCCAAAGAATTTTGCGATAATATGGTTAACTGCGGATATTCAGACTGGCATCTGCCGACAATCAGTGAACTTAGAACCCTGATTCAAAACTGTCCGGCTACAGAAACTGGCGGAGAATGCGGAGTCTCCGATCAGTGTTTATCATCTAACGAATGCTATTATATACATAATGATGGTGACAATAGTTTTTCAACCATCTGTGGTCTTGGTTGTTCTGATTTTTTTAATAGCGGAAAATACAGTAAATTCGGAGACAATGATCGTTTTTGGTCATCTTCGCTTCAAGATGATACCGATTCCATCCAAGTATGGGTAGTATATTTTGCCATGGGAACGATAACAAGTTTCGGTACTAATGAGTATACTCTTGAATCTGTTCGGTGCGTGAGATAAGGATTATCGTTCACCGATATCAAAAGTAATCAAAATCGGAATTAAAGAAGTTTTTTCTTTCAATTTTCATTTTCTTTACTATAATATTCAACGATTTGGTTTTTGGGAGTGTTGCGAATGAGCAAAATTTCAATCCGTTTCTTTAATGACCGCGAGGTCAGAGCCGTATGGGACGAGGAAAATTCGAAGTGGTGGTTCAGCGTTATTGATGTCATCGGAGCTTTGAACGAGCAGAACGATTACGAAAAGAACCGTAACTATTGGAAATACTTGAAATCAAAACTTAAAAAGGAAAACAATCAACTGGGTAGCGTCACTACCCAGTTCAAATTTATGGCGCCCGACGGAAAAAGAAGACTCGCGAACGTCATGGATTATGACCAGATCATCAAACTTGCCCAGAATTTTCCGAACAACAAGTCAGCTCCTTTCATCCAGTGGTTTACCTACAGCGATGAAACCATTGACGGAAAAAGCAAAATCAAGGCATATAAGCTGTTTGAAAGTTCGCTTATGGATACAATTGAAGTTGGAACCGCAAAAGGATTACGTCAGATTCACGCCTATCTTTTCGGCGGCTTGTACGATTTCGCGGGGCAGATCCGCACAAAAACGATAAGTAAAGGCGGATTTAAGTTTTGTGTCGCCGAATATCTGGAGAGTGCGCTGAAAAAAATCGAGCAAATGCCCGAAAACACTTTTAATGAAATCGTTGACAAGTATGTCGAAATGAATGTTGCTCACCCGTTTATGGAAGGAAACGGCCGAAGCACACGCATCTGGCTTGACATGATATTCAAAAAACGCCTTTTAAAATGCGTCGACTGGAGCATGATCGGAAAGAAAGACTATCTTGACGCCATGAGGGAAAGCCACTACGACCCTGCAAAAATCAAAGAGCTGCTGAGAAATGCCCTCACCGACAAAATCGACGACCGCGAAATGTTTATGAAAGGTATCGATTATTCGTATTATTACGAAGAAATATAAAAAATATCTGAGTGGTCAGCTTTTTACCGCTTTTACTCTGTCTGCGATTTTTTTCGTGAAATTGCGCTCGGAGTAGCGTTTTAATCTCAAAATCGCGTTTTTGAACGCCTTTTTGTCGCTTCTGCCGTGACCGATCCCGACAAAGTGGTTGATCCCGAGCAGGAACGCCGTTCCGTAAAGGTTGTACTGGAAATTTCTGAAAACTTCGCCGAAAACTTTGTTGAAGACAAAAGTCTGCACTTTGGCAAGCTGCGGCGGCGCGATTTTCGCCTTGATGAGCTGCGAAATAGTTTCTGTCAAACCTTCGACAGTTTTCAGCGCGACATTTCCGGTGAAAGCGTCCGTTACGACGACATCGGTTTCGGGATGAGAAAAAAGGATGTTGCTTTCGATGAAACCGTTGTAATTAAGAGTCGATTCCTTAATCATCTCAGCAGCTTCGGCAAGTTTTTTGTTTCCTTTGCCTTCTTCTGTTCCGACATTCAGAATCGAAATCCTCGAATCCTCAAGGCCTGTCATGAAAAAGCGGTAAGCCTCGCCTAAAACGCCGAAATCAAAAAGGTTTTCCGCCTTTGGGTCAAGAGTCGCGCCGAGATCTAAAATTATGAGTTTGTGCTTGTCGACAGAAGGATAACTCGTAGCTAAAGCAGGGCGTGTGATATTCGGGATAACGCCGCTTTTGAAGTATGCCGCAGTCACGATTGCGCCTGTATTTCCTGCAGAAAAAAAGGCGTCTCCTTTGCCCTGAACCAAAAGATCAAGCGCGACATGAACCGAAGAATTTCCTTTATTCCGGAAAGCGAGAGAGGGGGTTTCACCCATTTCGATACTTTCTCCGGCATCGATAATTTCAAGGTTTTCGGGGATCTTAGCACCGTCCAGAGTGTCTCTGATCAGATTTTTGGAACCGACAAGCAGAATTTTTATATCAGGATTTTCGTTGCAGACTTCAATGGATGAAAAAACGGGAACAACAGGCGCGTTGTCCCCGCCCATAGCATCAACAATGACAGTTGATGTCATTGAAACCTATTGTTCGGAAACAGAGATTATCTCTTTACCTTTATAGTTGCCGCAGTTCGGGCAAATGCGGTGCGGAAGCATCGGTTCGCCGCATTTCGGGCAAGCAATAGTAGTCATCGGGTTTGATTTAAGGTGTCCGCCTCTTCTTTTTTTCGAGCGTGCTGAGCAGTGTTTTCTCTTTGGAACCATTGAATCCTCCTAATTTAGTTTATTCGCCGGATCTGTCGCAGCCGCAGTCTCCGAGATTGAGGTCTGCGCCGCACTTTGAGCAGAGGCCTTTGCAATCCTCGCTGCAAAGCACTTTCCCCGGCATGTTCATAACAAGTGTTTCTCTGACATAATCGTCAAGCTCTATCTCGTCGCCTGAATAAAAATAGTCGACATCCGGCGTGTTTTCAGGAAAAAGATAGTAGGTTTCATCCAGATCCATATCAAGTTCCAGATCCGCAAGACATCTGTCGCACGCAGTCAGGACCGTCGCATTTCCGAAAAATCTGAGGCAGATAGTTTCAGCGGCGCGGTAAAACTCGACTTTGAGCGAGACATTTTTTATTTCGGCGCTTTCTCCGAGCTCGTCTCCCGCGATGTGATATTCAACATCGCGCGTAACCTTCGACTCGGTGATTTCACTAAGATAAAGCAGCATTTCAACCACCAAAAAAATAACTGCGGGAATATACTCGAAAAAGTTGAAATGTCAAGGTAAATCTAATTCGGCTGTGATTGATACAGGCGTTTGCGGTGTGATTCAGGGAACGTCTGAATTGTGGAAATTCTCACTAATGCAGATATAATGCTGTGCTTTTTTCGGAGGTGTATATGCTTTTGAAACATCGTAACGCGGCAGCGTTTGTTTTTTATTTTCTTTTTTTTACGGTTCTTTTTATTCAACTTCCGCTGCGGCACGAAATTTCCGGAAATTGTGATTCGTGGCTTGCGCTTACCTATTCTGCCCGCACTTTGGAAACTCTGAAATCTGTTTTTACGGGAGAAGATATCGGTCATGCAATGTTTCCGGCTGAAAATCCGCTCGCTTACGGAGAATCAGCACCAGGAATGCAGATTCTCCTAATGTTTTTCAAGGCTTTAGGTCTGAGTGATGCATGGACAAATTATTTTTTCATAACACTTCTTTTGGCTTTGACGGCATTCGGAATTTTTGTTTTTACCGGCAATTTTACATCCTTTTTCCCGGCGCAGCTTTTTGCCGGTTTCTGTTTTACGTGCAGCAATATGGTTTTTGCACATATTGACGATTCGGTAATAATTTTCTTTTTTATTCCGGCGGTAGCGCTTCATCTGATATACCGCTGCTTTGAAGAGAATAAAATTAAATATCTAATAATTTCAAGTGTTTTTGCTGGACTGGAGATATATTTTTCATTTTACGTCTTTTTATATCAGTTCCTCATGATTTTTGTTCTTTACGCTTTTCTTGTGCACAAATCGGGCATGAAACTGCACAGTGCGGTGAAAAATCTGTGTCTCTATTCAGCTGCCGCTTTTGTTATTGCGCTTCCAAATTTCATCTACTATCTCAACACACTGTATAATCTTGATTTTGTTCCGGTTTTTGAATCTTTTTATACGGCAAAGATGGCAAGTTTCAACCTTGTCGATACGATCCTTGTCCTTCCGAACAACGTTATTTATCCTGATATTACCTCCCGTTTCGGGATTCCGATGAACTGGGGTTTTGTCAGACACTGTGACTTTATCGGGCTGCTGCCTTTGGCACTTTTTGCTTATTCTCTTTTCAAGTGGAACGCTAAGAACAGGCTTTTGTTCATAATTTTTGCCGCAGTAGGCGTATTTTTTGCCTGCGGACCGGTATTTATGTTCAATTTTAAGGAGGTTTTTTATTCGCCGCTCTATATTTTCTACAAGCCGCTTCCGGTTTTGAAATTTCTCCGTGTCGCCGTTAGAGCGTACTTCATATTTTTATTTGCCGTTTCTGTTTCGGCGGCACTTTCGTTTGAGAGGATCTGCAGTAAAGTGAAGAAACCCCACGTTGTTGCTGCTACATTTTTTTTGCTTAACTTTTTCGAGAATACTCCGGTTCCTCTGAAAGGTTTTGATGCTTCAATGACCGAAAAAGTGCCCGAAATTTACGAAACTGTGAAACGGCAGAACATAAACAGGCCTCTGATTCTCGAACTTCCGGCAGCAATGAATATAGAATTTCCGATTGAAAAAATGGATAAATTTGCCAATCCCAGAGATTTTGTCACAAAAAAAGAGTCAAATCCGCAACTCGAAGTGGTAAATATCGGAATGTTTGTCGATTCATGGGATGACTTGTTCCAGTACAACCGCGAAATTATTTACACAAACTGGCAGAACCGGCATAAAATAGACTCTATAAACGGAGTGAACGGTTATTTCCCGACGCCGCGCATGATTTTCCAATACCACATAAACCGTCTGCCCGATGCGGAATCATTCGCGTTTTTGCGGAAATCGGGGGTACATTTCATAGTTTGGCATGAATTTATGAAGATCAGGACAGACAATTTGTCTCTAAATTCTCTTGAAAAATCCCCATGTCTCAGAAAAATCGAAACAAACAGTGAAGGAAGCACGCTTTTCAGGCTCGTGAAATGCGATACTCCATATTTTGACGGATTAGGAAAAAAAGATAAATAACATTGCAAACAAAGACAAGTATTCCGTTAATCATTACAACAGGATGGCTGGTATACATAAGCCATGCCGCAAGATCTCCAAAAAATCTTGCCACACCGGTTGCAACAGCCAGATTGTTCGGAAGGATTTTTTTGTAAATTACATAGAACACAAAAGCCAGTGACATTATGAATTCTATGATCAGTGAAGAAAGCATATAAAAATCAGTAATTGCAAAGCCAACATACATCACTATAAAGTATAAAAATCCTTCTCCTGTAAATATAAGAATCCGTTCTTTTTTTTTATCGTGAATACAGCAGGTTAGATACGACAGTATCAGTGCGGCATCAAAAAAAGTCCATATTATTACACCTGTTGCAAACAGCGGAGCGTAGGATTTATAACGAATCACAATGTTGAGCTCCCAGACAAAATTGCCGAGCATAGCAATTATCGGAATCCCGATCGTTTTGTATTTTACCATATATATAAACAAAAGAATGTATGTCAGAGTCCAAAAAAAGACGTTGGAAATCCACATACTTAAAAACCACATTTTTCCTCCTGTCGAGTCAATTTTTATCTTTGCAAAACGCACACTGTTTCAAAGTGCGGAGTGTCCGGAAAAAGGTCGAGAATATACAAATGTTTCACGTGAAACCTTTTTGCGAAAAATGTCCTGAGATCCCTTACTAAATTGGGCGGTTCGCATGCAATGTAGACCACGTGATCGGTGCATTCGCTTATGATTTCGGAAAGTTTTGCTCCGAGTCCGGCACGCGGCGGGTCTGCCACGACGAGATCGGTTTTTTCGAGGCGTTTCAGGTCGTAGGCATTCATTTTCACGATTTTTGCCCTGCTTCCGAGATTTTCGGCATAACTTTTACAAGCCGCTTCTTCGATTTCATAACCTGTCGTTTTTATCCCTTTGTCAGCGAGAAAAAGCGAGAAGAGACCGCTTCCGCAGAATAGATCGACTGCATTTTTGGCGCCGGTTTCCTCAGCTTCACGCATGACGAGCGAGCACATTATTCCGGCACCTTCTTCCGATGACTGGAAAAAGCTGTCGCGGCGGATCTTAATGATTTTTCCGTTTACCGATTTTCTCAAAGTGTCGGCTCCCGGCATGAAATCTCCGGTGAATTTTGAATATTCAAACTGTATATCGCCGCGCCGTTTCGGTATGTCAGCCGCTATTTTTTCAAAAAAAACAGGGTCAAGAAGCGGACAGCTTTCAATCTGAACGAAATCGCTGCTTCTTTTTTTGCGGTATGCAGGCTTCCCTTTCAGCGCGAAAAATTTTGCCCGCGTCCGCATTCCGAGTTCTCCGGGAGTGATTATTTCGGGCTCGATTTCAAGCGTGATCCCGTTCTGCTTCAGAAGTTCCGCGAAAATCTCCTTTTTGATCCTCAGCTGCGCCGGGTAGGAAATGTGCTGGAGCGAGCAGCCGCCGCATGTTCCATAGTGTTTGCAGAGCGGCTTTCTGCGCTCGGGAGACGCTTCAAGAATGTCGAAATCTTCAACGTAAAAGAAACTTTTTTCTTTGACCGCGCTTTTGATTCTGACCGTTTCGCCGGGACATGTGTATGGAACGAAAAAAGTTTTTCCGTCAGCCCAGCCGATCCCGCAGCCGTTTGAAATGATTTTTGCGATTTTGACTTCCGTCATGCTAAATTCCCGTCGTTCCCGCTTTCAGAGCCGTGAGCAGCATGATCGACTTTGCATCGACGATCTGTTTTTCTTCGATCATTTTCCATGCTTCTTCGGGTGTAACTTCGAGAATTTCAAGATCCTCGTCGATTTCAGGGAAAAGTTTCCGCTCGCTTTCCGGGATTTTTTCGACGATAGCCGTGAAATAGTGCATATACTCGTCGCTGCAGCCGCATGAGGTGTAGGCTTCGAAGCTTTTTACGAGCTTTACAGGGCGGTATCCTGTCTCTTCCTCAAGTTCGCGGACAATGCAGTGTTCAGGCGCTTCGCCTTTGTCGATTTTTCCAGCCGGAATCTCGTAGATCCAGCGGTCAATTGGCGTTCTGTACTGTTTTTCGAGAAGGATTTTGCCCTCTTTCGTTATCGCCAGCACCGAAGCCGTTCCGCAGAACCTTATGACTGAATGACGGACCCTTCTTCCCGACTTGTCGAGCTCGACTTCCGACACCGTGAAAACCCGCATGTCTGCGATCTGTTTTTCTGAAATTATCGTATTTTTTGCCATGTTTCACCTCACTTTTTCTCTTTAAATCCGCAGAGTATTCTCGCGTCATTGTATTCTTTTGTGTGATTACCTGATAAATCCCGCATTACAAGGAGCTTTTGTTCGGTTTCTGTCTCGGAAAAAGATGCTGAAAATATCGAAATAAGCGCCGGCTTGCCATCTTTGGGAACAAAGTCAACCCTTGAATTTATGAACATTCCGCAGTTTTCAGCCGCTGCGTAAACTCTGGAAGCGTATAAAAAAGGATACACAGTTATGAAAAACCCCTTTTCTGAAAGGTGTTTTGCGGCAGTTTTGAAGTAGTCGTCAATGCTTCCGTTGAGTTCAAAACGGGCTGCAGCTTTGTCATCATTTTCACTGATCGGCCCTTCAGCACTCTGGTAGTATGGCGGAGTGGAAGTGATGAGATCGAATTTTTCGTCAAGTTCAAGTTCGCGCAGATCACCGTGGATTATGTGGAATCTATCGGTAAGACCGTTTATCTCAAGCGATTTTTCGGCAAGTTCATAGCGGTTGGGCCTGATTTCGACGCCGATGCCGCTAAAAGCAGGGAATTTCCACAAAACTATCATTGGAACGCTGGCAAGGCCGCTTCCGAGGTCTAAAAAACGCGCCGGCGGGTCGGCTGAAACTGTTTTTATCGCAAGCCATGCGGTCAAAAGGTCGTCTGTGCTGTAACGCTGACCGTTTTCGGGCTGAAAAATCTTGAAATCACCTGACAATGTGTCGCATCTTGTCATGTTTCACCGCGTCAGAACTGAAGATCAGCGCTTCCGAGAACGCTTTTGCCGGAGTAGGCGAAGCGCGTTATCACGCTTTTGAGTTCGCGCACGTTGCCGGGCCAGTCGTATGAGACAAGTTTTTCCGCGGCGGTTTCTTCAATAACGAGTTCCCTGCCGCTCAGAGCGCGGTAAAGGTGCTTTGCAAGCGGGATTATGTCGTCTTTGTGTTCGCGCAGAGGCGGAATCTGGATGTGGAGTGTCGAAACTCTGTAGAAAAGGTCTTTTCTGAAGGTCTGCGCCGCGACTGCATATTCAAGATTTTTGTTCGTCGCCAGAACGAGATTCACGTCAACCGTCCTTCCGACGCCGCTTTCGCCCACTTTTCGCACTTTCCAGTCTTCGAGAACGCGGAGAAGTTTCGACTGAAGATTTATCGGAATTTCTGCGATTTCATCAAGGAAAAGAGTTCCTCCGTCAGCCTGCATGAAGGCGCCGTCACGCTCTTCCGCGCCGGTAAAGCCGCCTTTTGCCGTGCCGAAAAGCTCGCTCTCCGCCAGAGTTTCGGGGATGCTTGCCGCGTTGTAGGTGATGAAAGCCCCTTTTCTGCCGCTTGTCTTGTGGATAAATTCGGCAAAAACCTCTTTGCCGCAACCGCTTTCGCCTGTCAGAAGGATTATCGGATGGTTGCGGAAAAGAACAGGCTGGTTGAGCCAGTTTTCGATCTGCTCGAAATATGGCGAAAGACTGCCTGCGAGGAAGGTTTCGCTTGTTTTTTCCTTGTTGATTTTTATTGTGACATCGTGCCTGCCGGCAATCGAAAGGTGATATTTGCCTTCTTCAAGAATGCCGCTGTTGATCCTGACGCCGTTTACCCACGTGCCGTTTTTGCCTTTGTTGATGAAGTTTACCCCTTTTTCCTGCATTTCGAGAATGACGTGTTCGCTTGAAACCTCGTTGAAGGCTACAGAAATGTCAGCATTTTTCCTGCCGATCACGATTTTGCGCCCGGGCCTGAAAACAAAAGTCTTATGCACGCCGCCGTAGGTTGTCTCGATGTTTTTGAACTCGGTCGGTTCGTCCTCGATTATCAGCGTGTTGCCCGCTTTGGAAGGGGCTTCGTCCGATGCTGAAAGAACGGAAAGATTTGATGTGGGCGAAAACGAAAAACTGAAATCCTGAAGCGAGAAAACATCGGAATCCTCGAAAACTTCGCCGCCCGAAACTTTTTTGCCGTTGAGTTTGAACTCGCCTGACGTCGGATAAAGACACCATGAATAGTCCTTTTTCTCGAAGTTGAACTCTTTGCGCATCACGAGCTCGCAGCTTTGGAGTTCCTGAGGGAAGAGAATGTCGCCTTCTCTGCCGCCGATGACGATTTTTTTTCTGGCACTGTTTATATAAAAGGAAAAAAGATGCTTAATACCTCTATATATAAGAAGATACATGCAAACCTCAAAAATCAAAACCGCAATATTTTAGTAAAGAAAGAGAAAAAGACAAGAATTGGTCGTGACGACGTCGTCCGATGTTTTTTTAGCCGCTGCTTTTTTGTCGAAATATCGAAATAACGAAATATCAATATATCGAGCGGCGGCGAAATATTGAAATATCGGAATAACGACAGAAAA
>CACYHH010000008.1 GCA_902774115.1 uncultured Spirochaetales bacterium | reverse complement strand
GCAGAATGGGTAAGCGGTGATACGTACATTCCAACCTGGAACGGCAGCGCTTATTCGAGTGCAACAGCGAACTATGCTGAAACGGGCGACTGCGCTTACCAGTGCAAGGCAACATACAGTTGGGTAGAGACCAACGGAACATGTGCTTGTCCGGCAGAGCAGCACGTTGAAAACGATGTCTGTGTATCCGATACCGGTACAGCGAAAAACTGCACGAACCTTCCTGAAAACGCTGCTTGGAAAGTTGGAACCTACATTCCTCACTGGATCGATGAAGTATGGTCGACCGAACCTGAGGCAACATATTTTGAGGATGGCGGCAGTGAATGCACATTCGAGTGCGTTACAAACTACCACTATGAAGAAGAAATCTGCCAGTCCGATACAAAGCCGGCTGAATCATGCGGCGATCTTCCTGAAAACGCGCAGTGGGTAGAGGGCGGCACATACATCCCGACATGGAACGGCAAGGGATATCCGTACTATACGGCTCACTATGCCGAGGAAGGCGACTGTGCATTTGTATGCCTCGAAGACTACGAATGGAACGAAGATACAGTGAAATGCAGTGCCCCTGTCGTCAAAGTTCTCTGCACAGGTCAGACAAAGTGCTATGGCGATGAAGACTACTCCGTAATAGACTGTCCGGAAGAAGGCGAGGCGCTTTACGGTCAGGATGCAAACTACGCTGCAAGACAGTCCTGCACTCCTCAGGCTTATGAAAAAATCGAGGAAGGCGATGTCAATATAGTTGATGATCTGGTAACCGGTTTGAGATGGTATATCTCTCCGGAAGGCGGAACATGGAACAATGCGGTTGCATTCTGCGACAGTATTGACACTGAGGACGGACGCGAATGGAGACTTCCGACTGCGAAAGAGCTCATGAGCATTATCGACAGCGGTTCAAGCTATCCTGCTGTACGTGACGCATACTTCAGATCGGTATTCTCTTCGTACAATTCATACTGGTCTGCTAATTATTTCCTCAACAGCAAGACCGGCGAGGATGAAGTCCTGATTATGGATGTCGGCTACGGACATCTGAAGTATGACAGTTACGGAAAAGAAGAGGGTAACAACAACTTCGCCTGTGTAAGCGGCGAGGAATACGGCGTTGCAGGCACGTTTACTACGCAGAATATTTCCGGAAACTCTGTTGTTACGGACTCTGCGACCGATCTTATGTGGACGGCTGCTACCCAGAACGACCTGTCATGGCAGAGGGCTCTTGATTACTGCGAAAATCTGAATTATGCGGGTTACACTGACTGGAGACTTCCCAACAGAAACGAGTTCGCAACGATTCTTGACTACTCTTCATTCACTAGTAAAAGCTCGTTCCCGAATATAAATGCAATAAATTACTGGACTTCGACATCTGCTGTGACCTACGGCGGATCTTCCGGAGCTTTCATCATTGATGTTGCCGGCGGAACGATGTTTGCTGTCGGTGAAACAGGTGTCACCAGTGCGGCGGTTCTGTGCATCAGAAATGACGATATCGCGGAATATCAGGCTGTTCCGGCGTGCGACGAAAGCGGCTACACTCCGTGCGAAGACGCCGAAACAGGCATAGTATGGTCGCAGGATGTGAATGACAGTGATGACGAGGTCGATTATCTTGAAGCTGCTATGATGTGCCGTGAATCAAAACAGGGCGGTATTTCGCAGTGGAGAGTTGCGACAATCAGCGAAATCCGCACGATACTCAGGAGCGATGGCCTCGACGAATGCTACGTCTCCGACGAATGCAGCGAAATATCGAGTGAAGTCTGCTACGATTCCGAAATCTGCGAAACCGGGACCGCTATTGAATCGGCGTTCCACGACTACACTTTCATGGTTTCAGGAACTCAGACGGGCGAAGGCGAAGGCTATTCATGGAGAGTCAATTTCCAAACCGGCGCGATCGAGTCTCACCACGGCGAATATATTTATGTAACTCCGAGTATCCGCTGCGTAAAGGACAATAGTATTCCCAATGTGGAATTCCCGTACACCGACGATGAAAATTCTCTTGTCTGGTCGGAACTTTCTGCAGATCAGCTCAGCTGGAGCGAGGCAAGTGAATACTGCACAACGGACGAACAGTACGCATGGAGACTTCCGACAATCGAAGAACTTGCAACTCTCGTTCAGGGCTGTCATGACGGCAACTGTGCACCTGATATTGCCGGCGGTTATTCCGTTTTCGGCGATGTTTCGATTCTCTGGTCGTCCACTCTGACCGAAAATCCGACTCCGACCTATGTCGAACGCTATTACAATGCTTTGGATTTCATGACGGCTTCGCAAAAAGCATTGTTGGAAAACGAAATACAAAACTATACGGCGAAAGTCCGCTGCGTTGCAGATGTTGACGAAAACCCGTCTCCGTGCGATCTCTACCCGTGTGAGGATATTGAAAATTCCGACGGAACGTGTTCGGAGACTCTGGACGGCGGATACATCTGCGGCTGCGTTGAAGGCTATGAGTGGGACGGAGAAGAGTGCTGGGCTACGGAACCGGATTTTCCCGAATGCAGCCCTGAAAGCGAATTCCCGTGCATAGATTCGGAATACGAGCTCGTATGGTCATCGTTGGCGGCAGATACAATGACTTGGGATGATGCAGGTTCATACTGCGAAAACCTTGAAGAAGGCGGTTACGACGACTGGAGACTTCCCACAATAGACGAACTCAGAACGGTTATCCAAAACTGCCCTGGTTCTCAGAGTGGCGGAGCATGTGCGATCTCAGACCCGGATCATTTGTCCAATAGTGATTTCTCCAACGACTGCTATTGCGACTCCATGGGGAACAACAACGGTTATTACAGCAGGCTCGGCGATGACGATCTCGTTTCTCTTTGGTCTTCTTCCACTACATCAGGTAATACAGATCGCGCGTGGCGCGTTGGTTTCGACGATGCGTATGTGTACGGCTACAATAAGTCGGGTAATAACAATGTCCGCTGTGTAAGGTAACGTCTCTACATGATGGGGGAATAAAAACACGGAGGGTTGTTCAATGTTGAAAAGATTGCCTATCGGTCAGCAGGATTTCGCAGGTCTTATCGAGTGGAACGGAATTTATGCAGACAAAACGAAAATAATTTACGATTTGTTGAATCTTTCCCAATACGTGTTTCTTTCGCGTCCGCGCAGATTCGGAAAATCGCTGCTCATTTCAACACTTAAAAATTTGTTTGAAGGAAAAAAGGAACTTTTTAAAGGACTTTGGATCGAAAACAATTTTGATTGGAAGGAAGTCCCGGTAATCACGATTGATTTTAACAGAGGTGAAAGCGAAGACTTTGTGGGTCTGAAAAGGTCTGTAGATTCCGTGCTTGAAAAAGAAGCGGATAGAAACGGTGTCAAACTCACTGCCGAATCAAACAGAGGCAAATTGGACGAGCTGATTACGAAACTTTACGAAAAAACAGGGGAAAAGGTTGTTCTTCTGATTGACGAATACGATAAACCGATAGTCGATCACATCAACAAATTGGAACGTGCTGAGGAAAACAGGGAGATTCTGCGCAATTTTTACGGCGCGATCAAGGGATGCAGCAGCATGCTCAGATTCGTACTTATCACAGGAATTTCGCGTTTTTCAAAACTTTCTATTTTTTCCGAACTTAACAACCTGGCTGACATTTCTATGGACAAAAATTTTGCTGCCATCTGCG
Organism: uncultured Spirochaetales bacterium; assembly: GCA_902774115.1. Lineage (GTDB taxonomy): Bacteria > UBP6 > UBA1177 > UBA1177 > UBA1177 > UBA1177. Next base: position 41,063 of record CACYHH010000008.1, on the reverse strand, counting down.
GATTCACGAAAGATGATTTAAACGAATATTTCAGTGAATACAAGGATGCTGCTTGCGAAGAACTTGAAATTTTGCGTGACGGTCTAGATGAGCAGATAAAATTCTGGTATGACGGATACAAATTTGACGGAAAGACTCACATTTACAATCCCTTTTCGATGCTTAATTTTTTTGCTAAAAAAGAGTTTAAAAACTACTGGTTTGAAAGCGGTCTTCCCAAACTTCTGGTCGATTTTATCCGCGAACACGGGATTGATATCAAAGAGCTCGAAAATACTGCAATTTCAGAGCTTGATCTTAACAATTTCGATGTAACAAAAATAGACATAAAAGCACTGATGTTCCAGACCGGCTACCTCACGATTGTCGGGAAAAATGAAAACGGAAAATATCTGCTCGACTATCCGAATGAAGAAGTCAGACAGTCGTTTGCCGCGTATCTGCTTACAAATTTCACCGATCAGAAATACGGAAACCATGACGATAAAATGCTGGACTCTTTGAGAGCAGGCGACATTGACGGTTTTATTACCGCTGTAAACGCGCTTTTTGCTTCAATTCCTTACCAGATAATTCCGAAAGAAAACGAGAATTATTTTTCGTCATTGATCTATGTTCTGTTGAAAACTTTGGGCTATAGGGTTGCAAGCGAACTTTCTTCATACAAAGGCAGAGCCGATGCGGTAATCAAAACAAAAGATTCTATCTACATTTTTGAGTATAAAATGGCTCCTACAACTGCGCTAGAAGGAATAAACCAGATAAAAATAAAAGGTTATGCCGATGAATTTGCAGCCGATCCGCGCAAAAAGATTGCCGTTTCTATTGTGGTTGATAAGGAAAAACGCTGTGTCAGCGAATATTTGAAAGAAGATTTGTAATCAGATTTTTTATAGGAGGTTCTTATGAAACGCGTTTTAAGTCTGATTTGTGTTTTTGCTTTGATTTTTGCTGTTGTTTCATGCGGCGGTAAAAAGAAAAAAGAGGAAAAACCTGTTTACGAAGAGCAGGTAACGCAGGAGATTTCAGCAGAAGAGGGCGGAACGGTCAAAAATTCCGATGATTCTGTTTCGATCGAAGTTCCCGGCGGTGCTCTCGATGAAGATCTGACTATCACGATGACGATCTATGATGCCCAAGGTTATGTCGGCACGGAAGGTCAGAAAGTTGTAAGTAAAGTCGTAGAATTCGAGCCGAGCGGCACGGTTTTCAAAAAACCTGTCATAATTAAGATGGCTGCGACTGAATCATTTGAAAATCAGGTTTTGACGGCTGCAGTTTACCGCGAATCAAAAGGCGAATGGAGTTACGACGAACACGGCGTTTATGCTGTCCTTCAGGGCAGGGATGCTGCCGGAGATCCGGTTATGACAAGTGCAGCAGGAGATCCGATCATGCTTAGCGCAGCCGGAGATCCGATTATGATGAGTGCTGCCGGAGATCCGATTATGATGGCAGCTGCCGGAGATCCGATCATGCTTGCTTCGGCAGGGGATCCGATAATGACAAATGCTGCGGGAGATCCGATAATGAACGCGGCTGCGGGTGATCCGATTATGATGACGACCGGCCACTTCACGGCATACACTTTTATCACGCTTGATACAGGAGAACCGGTTGAACCAGATGATAGCGATGATACCGACAACCCGCTTGATGACGGCGACAGCGAACCGGCAGAAACAGACGATGACGAACCGGTAGCTGAAACTGATGACGATGAGCCTGCAGAAAACGATGACGACGAACCGATTGACGATACCGATGTTCCGGAACCTGTTGACGAGGACACGACTCCGGTCGAACCCGGTATCTACTCGAAAGTTCTCTGCACGGGTCAGGTCCACTGCAGCAACGGCAACGGCTCGATTATCGACTGTCCGGCGCCGGGAGAAGATTTCTACGGACAGAACGGCAGCTATGCCGGAAGAAAATCGTGCGTTCCGCATAAGTATACGAAAATTGTGCCGGCTGACGAAGAATCTCCTGAAGGCGGTGAGCCGACGGGCGGCGATCTGACGCCTTCCTACATTCAGGTCGTTGACGAAAGCACAGGTCTCAGATGGGCACTGGTAGACGGGAGTGCAACCTGGGAAGAAGCAAAAGCGGCATGCGAAAATCTTGAATACGGCGGTTTTGAAGACTGGAGGCTGCCGAGCGCGAAAGAGTGGCTGAGCATTGCCGACCACGACATCTTATCTCCTGCTCTCAGATATTTCCATTTCAGCAAACTTGCTGGGTCCGGCTACTGGACAATGACGCCGGTTGCAGAAAATGAGGATAAATATTGGGTTTTCGGAACTTATAACGCTACGCTCTCTTACGACACTGCAAGTTACGCGCATTATTTTGTCTGTGTCCGCGGCGACGAATACGGCAAAGCGGTTGAAGGAAGTTTCTCGGTCCTTACGCAGGAGGGAGACGAAATAGTCAAGGATTCTGCAACGAATCTCGTATGGCAGAAAGGTTATGCCGCTGAGCTGAATTGGAAGGAGGCTTTGGCTTACTGCGCTAACCTGAACTATGCAGGATATACCGACTGGAGGCTTCCGAACAAAAACGAGCTTCTGAGCCTTGTCGACTATTCAAAAACGGCGAAGCCGATTTCGATGTTCCCGGAAGACGAAGGCGATTATTTCTGGACTTCGACATTCGGCTACTATTACGGCGGTCCCGACGGCGCTTTAACTATCAATACGGAAGACGGAGAAATCAGTACCGCCGATGCTGATGAAGACGGACCTTTTGTCCGCTGCGTCAGGTCGGATACAGAGCCCGACACGGGAATTCCGCTGTGCGATGAATCGCGCTCCGCTCCGTGCGAAGACGCTTCGACCCATTATGTCTGGTCTCAGGTCGATTTTTTCATGACGGAGATCAGTTGGAAAGACAAGGCGGTTCAGTGCCGCGAATCGAAATCCGGCGGCATATCGCAGTGGAGGATCCCGACAATAGACGAGATCCGCACGATCCTTACTGCAAGCGAGAAGCTGAAAACAGGCGGAGAGTGTCCTGTAACCGATGCATGCAGCTATTTCAGCGCCGGATGTTTCGACGAGGAAGACGAAGAAAAGTGCACGGAAGTAGACGGGTTTGAGACCTCTCTTTACGATTACGGTGCATATATTTTATCCGGAACGCCTTCAGATGAGTCTGACGGCGTTTACTACGCATGGGCTGTCAATACGATGGGCGGATCGCTTACAGACCTGTCAATAAACAACTCAGATAATTATTCGGTTTCAAGGTGTATAAAGGACGATTCTCTTCCGAATCCGGAATTTCCTTACACCGACAGCGCAAGCGGCCTTGTCTGGTCGGAACGCTCGGCATCTGACTTGTCCTGGTATGAAGCTGCGGCATACTGCCAGGATCTTGTCGAAGGCGGTTCGAACAACTGGAGAGTTCCGACGATGGAAGAAGTCCAGACTCTTGTCAAAAACTGCCCTGAAGGCAATTGCAAGCCTGATACTGCCGGAAAATACTCGGCTTTAGGCGAACTCAACACACTTTGGACTTCAACAGTCTTAAACGGGGACCATTTCACAGGATTGGATTTTATGACCGCTTCACAAAAGTCGTGGGATTCTGAATACGATGACGAAAAAGTCCGCTGCGTCAGAAGTGTTTCCGATCCGGCGAATGTTTCGGAAATAGAGTTCCCGTTTGAAATCTATGACCTTCTCTGGTCTAAGGCTTCCGATGATAGGACTTATTACGTAAGCGACTCGCAGGCTTACTGCAACAGCCTTAGCGCCGAGAATTACGGCGGAAAAAATAACTGGAGAGTTCCTGAAAAATCGGAAGTCGCCCTGCTTATCAGGAAAAGTGTCTGCCCGAACAAGGATGATTTCCTGACGAGCCAGTCTTCAAACGGCAGATGTTCAGGGTACTCGTTTGACGGTTATTCGATATTAGGCGATATGTTCAGACTTAAATCGTCCAGCGACTATTACTTTGATTTTGCCAGCGGAGAGATGAGCAGATATTCTTACGGATATGTCCGCTGCGTTGCCGATTTGTAAGATTTAAAATTTAGGTTTTTTTTATAGGAGGTTCTTATGAAACGTTTTTTGAGTCTGACTTGCGTTTTCCTTTTGATTTTTGCTGTCGTTTCCTGCGGAGACAGTAAAAAAGAGGAAAAACCGGCGTATGAAGAACAGGTAACGCAGGAGATTTCCGCAGAAGAGGGGGGAACGGTCAAAAATTCCAACGACTCTGTTTCGATCGAAGTTCCCGGCGGTGCCCTCGATGAAGATCTGACCATCACTATGACGATCTATGACGCCAAAGGCTATGTCGGCACTGAAGGTCAGAAAGTTGTAAGTAAAGTCGTAGAATTCGAGCCTTCAGGCACGGTTTTCAAAAAGCCTGTCATCATCAGGATGGCTGCGACAGAACCTTTTGAAAATCAGGTCGTAACGGCTGCGGTTTACCGCGAATCGAAAGGCGAATGGAGCTACAGCGAGCACGGTGCTTATGCGGTTCTTGCGGGTAAAGATGCTGCGGGAGACCCGATCATGCAGAGTGCTGCGGGTGATCCGATCATGCTGAGCGCGGCAGGTGATCCGATAATGATGAGTGCTGCGGGCGATCCTATCATGATGAGTGCCGCGGGCGATCCTATCATGCTTGCTGCTGCAGGGGATCCGATAATGACAAATGCAGCGGGCGATCCGATAATGAACGCGGCTGCGGGAGATCCCATCATGATGACGACAGGTCACTTCACGGCATACACTTTCATCACGCTTGATACAGGAGAGCCGGTTGAACCCGATGATACCGATAATACTGATGATTCAGATACGGAAGAACCGGTCGATGACGGCGACAGCGAACCGGCAGAAACCGATGACGACGAGCCTGCTACCGAAACAGACGATGACGAACCGATAGCAGAAACTGATGACGACGAACCGGCGGAAACGGATGACGACGAGCCTGTTGATGAAGATGTCGTCCCTGAACCGACTGAACCGCCTGTTTATTCCAAAGTTCTCTGCACAGGTCAGGTTCGCTGCTCTGACGGAGAATCGATTATCGACTGCCCGAAGCCGGGAGAAGATTTTTACGGTCAGGACGCACAGTTCGTCGCGGGCAAAACGTGCGTTGTGCATAAATACAGCAAAGGAAGCGAGCCGGTTGAGCCGGTTGTAGAAGAAGACCCGGAAGGCTCAGGCACCGGCTTGAGAAATATTCTGAACGGTGACAGCAATAACAAAAATATTAGAAAAGGTGCTTTCAGGGACGGAGAAACTGGCGAAACCTATGAGTTCGTACTTGACGAAAACACCGGCTTGAAATGGGTCTTTTTTGATGAAAACGGTCTTCATGCAGCTGCTGAGAGCAAATGTGCCGCTCTTACTTACGGCGGACACGAATGGCGTCTTCCTACGGTTAAAGAGTTTTTGAGTATTGCTGACCATGACAGATTTGCTTCGGCTGTCGATGAATCCTATTTCGGGCGTTTCGGATACTGGGGTTTCTGGGCATCCGAACCTGCTCTTGCTGCCGATGATAGTCAAACAGATCCGCATTGGGCATATAATGCGGATTGGGGTACTCTTGATTGGGCTGGTATCGGGCAATACGGAAGCGCTGTTTATAATATAGCGTGTGTAAGCGGTGAAGAATACGGAAAACGGAAGCCGGAAGAAGATTACGAGATTAGAAATATCGGCGGTCAGGAGGTAGTCTTTGATCCTTCGTCCAACCTTCTCTGGCAGAAAGGTTCCGAACAGGTCGAAGACTGGAAATCGGCTCTTGCTTACTGTCATGACCTTGAATATGCCGGATATACCGACTGGAGACTTCCGAACAAAAATGAACTTATCACTATTGTCGACTATTCAAAAGTTAATCCGGCATCATCTTTCCCTGGAATAACTTCCGACACATTGATCTCATCGACTTTTGCTGTCGCTTACGGCGGTGCGGAAAATGCTATTGCGGTACAAATGGAAAGCGGTCGGGTTACTGAATATTACGAAGAAATATCTGTACGCTGCGTCAGAAGCAGTTCCCATCCGCTGCCTGACGGAAGGACGATCCCGTACTGCGATGAATCGAGGATCGCACCATGCGAAGATGCTGCTACCGGTTATGTATGGTCTTCGGCAGACTTAGAGAGCAACTACCTCAATTACGGCAGTTCGCTATCATGGCTGGATAAAGCGATCCAGTGCCGTTCATTAAGAGATGGCGGCATATCGAAATGGAGAATACCGACGATCGATGAAGTCCGCACGCTTCTCTCTTCAAGCGAAAATCTCAAAACCGGCGGAGAATGTCACGTTACAAACGAATGCTTCGACTACTTAAGTGAAGATTGCTTCAATGAGGAAAAGTGCTCTCCGGAAGAGGAAACAGGCGGGAAAATGATCAGGTCGAGCCTTTTTGATTATTCAGCTTACATTACCGGAACTTTGACCTCTCTTGAGGATACTGATTATGCGTGGTTTGTTAATCTGAGGAACGGTTCTATAGAACGTAAGGCAATAGGCGATTATTATACCCATGAATCAAGGTGCATAAAGGATGATTCGCTGCCCGATCCGGTTGAATTTCCTTATGAGGATTCAGACAGCGGTCTTGTCTGGTTTGAAGGTCCGAGGTCTAAAATGTACTGGTATGAGGCATCGGCATACTGCCATAATCTTGAAGTCGAAGGAGGATCAAACAACTGGAGAGTTCCGACGATGGAAGAAGTCATGACTCTTGTCAGAAACTGTCCTGCCGGCAACTGTATGCTTGATACTGCCGGAAAATACTCTGTTTTCGGCGACCTCAGAACACTTTGGACTTCAACAGTCCTTACTGAGGAATCAGCAAGTTATTTAACGGCTTTGAATTTTATTACCGCTTCGCAAATGTCGCTGACTGACGAATACGAAGAAGAGAATGTCTACTGTGTAAGAAGTGTTTCCGATCCTGAGACGGAGTCGGAACTTGAGTTCCCGTTTGAAGCCTACGATCTTCTCTGGTCGAAAGTTTCCGGCTACACGACTTATTCCAATTCTCAGAATTACTGCGACAGCCTTAACTCTGCGAATTACGGCGGATATTCAAACTGGAGAGTTCCTGAAATATCGGAAATCGCTAAACTTATCAGAAAGAGTGTCTGTCCGAACAAAAGTGATTTTGTAGCAGATGAGCCTTCAACCGGCAGATGCACGGGATATTCTTTCGACGGCTATTCGATATTCGGTGACATGTTCCCGCTCAAATCTTCCAGCGACTATTACTTTGATTTTGCAGGCGGCAGGATGAGCATGTACGATTCGGGATATGTCCGCTGTGTTTTAGATTTATAAATTATGGCAGGAGGTTTCAATGAAACGGTTTTTAAGTCTGGTTCTTATTTTTGTATGTGTTCTTTTTGCGGTTTCGTGCAGCAAAAAGAAATCGCACAATGAAAACAATGAAAGCGATTATGTCGAACAGGTTTCGAAAGAAATCAAAGCAGAAGAGGGCGGAACGGTCGAAAGTTCCGACGGAAAGACTTCGGTCGAGATTCCCGGCGGCGCACTGGACGGTGACACGACAATCACGATGACGATCCGTGACGCGTCGGAATATTCGGACAAAAAGGGAAAAATCGTAAGCAAGGTCGTAAATTTCGAGCCGAACGGCACGATATTCAAGAAACCTGTTCTGATCTCGATGGTTGTAGAAGAAGGTTTTGAGAAAAAAATTGTTGCGGCTGCTGTTTACAACGAAAAAGAAGGAATGTGGAGCTACAGCGAAAACGGAGAAAGAGCGGTGCTCGGCAGAGACGAAGCCGGCGACCCGATAATGATGGGAGTAAGCTCGGCGGGAGACCCGATAATGCTGGGTGTAAATTCAGACGGAGCTTTGACTGCGGCAGGCGATCCGATAATGAACAGTGCTGCCGGTGACCCGATAATGCTTGCAGCTGCAGGTGACCCGATAATGGGAGCTGCTGCGGGAGATCCGATAATGAATTCTGCGGCGGGCGATCCTATCATGATGACGACAGGACACTTCACGGAATACACTTTCATTATTATCGACCCGAAAGAGCCTGAAGAAAACGATGATGACGAACCTGCTGAAACAGACGATGACGAGCCTGTTGAGGAAACGGATGACGATGAACCGACAGCTGAAACAGACGATGACGAACCGGCTGACGACGATATTATTCCCGAGCCTGAAACTCTTTATTCCAAGGTTGTCTGCACGGGCTCAAGGACCTGCTTCGGCGAAGACGGAAAACCGCTTGATGTATGTCCTGAAAACGGCGCTATGAGCGGTCAGGATGCGGGATACATCTTCAGAAAATCGTGCCTTCCCAAGAGTTTTGAGAAAATTGCAAAAGCGGAAGATGATCTTACTCCGTATCAGCAGATAAAAGACAACAATACCGGGCTTACATGGATTCTTACCACGGAAAGCGGGCAGTCCTATGATGATATAGCTCCGTATTGCGAAGAAACTCTTGCTGAATACGCCGGAGGCGGCTGGAGAATGCCGACACCTGCCGAAATCCTGACTATTGCCGACCACGATATGTTCAATAATCTTGAGTCAGGCAAACAGATCAAATCGGCATATTTCACAGTGGATTGGGAAGGATCCCAGTCATTCTGGACTTCGGATAAGAATTTCGCCTACGATACCTATACCGGAAGAATCGTAAGCACTGAACAGTCAGGCTACAACGGTCTGCTCTGTGTCAAAGGCGAGAAATACGGCGAAGTTGCGGCTTCTGACTACACTTCGAAAAATGAAAACGGCGAGGAGATGATTTTTGACTCGAAAACCAATCTTTTCTGGCAGAAAACATCTGTAAACGGCAAAACATGGAAAGATGCGCTCGCATACTGCGAAAGTCTTGAATATGCGGGACACGACGACTGGAGACTTCCGAATAAGAACGAGCTCGCAACGCTTGTCGACTACTCCAAGTCGAATCCGGCTTCTTCTTTCCCGGGAATGACGGCGGAGCTCTTCGTAACATCGACTACCGTAATGAATATCGGCGAAGTTACAATCGATATGAAAACAGGTTTGACGGGAATGCGTTCCGAATCCGGTGAATACTCGGTTATCTGCGTAAGAAGCGATCTTACAGCTTATCCCGAAAACGGGATTCCGGAATGCGGAGAGGACGGTTACGCTCCGTGCAAGGCAGGTAATATCACATGGTCGCAGAGACTCTACTACGATGCTTTTGAAAGCGAATCCGTTCACTGGGCAACTGTAGCGAGAGACTGCCGCGAAATGAAAGGGGGAAAGTGGAGACTTCCGAACATTGACGAAATCAGGACACTGTTCACCGACGATGTCTTTAAAACAGGCGGAAGCTGCGGAGTTACTGCGGCACATAACACTTACGAATACTATGAAGGATGTAATACCGATACGCTGGCAGGGAATGAAACCAAACTTCGTGACTACGGAACTCTTCTTGCAGGAACGCTCTCCAACGCTAATCCGGACTATGAACGTGACCAGTGGAATGCATGGGTAATAGATATGACAACAGGCGGAATGGAAGATGTCTCTACAGTATATGCGCCGTATGTCATTGCAAGATGCGTTCTTGACGATTCGATCACATTTCCTTCGTTCCCTTACACCGATACTGAAAACGGGCTTGTATGGTCATCGATTTCAAAGAAAGGCACTTGGGAAGAGGCAGTAGAGTACTGCGGAACACTTGTCGAAGGCGGTTCGGACAACTGGAGTATACCGAGCAAGGAGCAGCTCTTTACTCTTGTCAAAGACTGCGCTGACGGCAGCTGTACACCTGATTTCTCAGGCAAATACTCTGTTTTCAGCGATATAGCGGCTCTTCTGAGCAGCGATCTCAACGATATGGGCGGCGGTGTGACGACACTCGATTTTATCGATGTTTATGACGATAACATAGAGATATACAGCCATTTCTACAATTGGGAAAGCGAGATACAGGCACGCTGCGTCCGTCTGACAGAAGATCCTCTCGAAAATCCTGACAAACTGGATGAAGAAGAAGACTTCCCGTATGCACGAGGCGGATTGCTGTGGTCGAAGAAATCGGAGCTGGTATACTCGCTTAGTGAGGCGGAGGCTTACTGCAGCAGCCTTAATGATGCGGAATACGGATATGAACAGTATGCTGATTATGGTATATACTGGACGTTGCCGGCGGTTTACTATTATTTGGACGTTCTTGTAGATGAAGATTCCGATTGCTCATCTCAATGCTATGAATCCATTGAACTTGAGAATGGAGATACTTATGACTGTTCCTGCGGAAAATTGTTCAAAAGCCATTCTATATTCAATGATTTCGGACACTTCTGGACTTCCGATACAGACGAGACAGAAAATATTCCGTATCTCTTCAACTTCACGACAGGCGAAGTTACAGGCGGCAACCCGTATTCCGACAATTCGGGATATGTCCGCTGCGTCGCAAATCTTCAGGTATAAAAAATCATAAAATCACCGGAATAAAAAATCGATAAATGAAAAGACGCCATATTATGGCGTCTCTACGATAAATTATTGATTCTATTGGGTTTATTCTTCAGAATTGTCGGATTCTTCCGGCTCGTCAGGCTGAGGTTCGTTCGGATTTTCAAGAAGTTCGTTTATGTCGCCTGATTCGACCTGAAGGTCTTCGGGATCGATGATTTTGGTGACTGAAACGACAAGTTCGCCGTTTTCGACTTTGAAGAGACGGACGCCTTTTGTATTCCTGCCGATTACGCTGATTCCGCTGACCGGGATTCTGATTGCCTGACCGTTCGATGTGATGAGCATTGCCTCGTCGTTCTGGTTGACTTTGAGAACGCCGACAACGTATCCGTTTTCTTCGGAAGTCTTGATGGTGATGATACCTTTGCCGCCTCTCGACTGAAGTCTGTAATCTTCAACCGGAGTACGTTTTCCGATACCTTTGTCTGTGATCGAAAGGAGCGTCGTTCCTTCTTCGATGACATCCATCGTGACGACTTCATCATCGCTGTTGATCCTGATACCGCGGACACCTGCTGCGACACGGCCCATCGCTCTGACATCGTTTTCGTTGAAGCGGATGCTGAGGCCTTTCTTCGTTGCGAGAACGACATCGTCGTTTCCTTTCGTGATCTTGACTTCGATAAGCTCGTCGCCTTCATTGAGTTTGATCGCCTTCTTGCCGTTCGTGCGCTGAGTCTTGTATTCCATGATGTCGGTCTTCTTGACGGTTCCGTTTTTGGTTCCCATCATGATGAATTCGCCGTCAACGAACTCTTTGATAGGAAGAACTGCCGCGATTTTCTCGTCCTTTTCGATGTTGACGAGGTTGATTATCGGTTTGCCTCTGCTGTTTCTTGCCGCTTCCGGAAGCTGGTGGACCTTGATCCAGTAAACTTTGCCGTAGGAAGTGAAGAGAAGGAGAAGCGTGTGGCTGCTTGCTACGAAAATGTTCTTGACGTAGTCGTTTTCCTTCGGATTTATCGCGTTGATGCCTTTGCCTCCGCGTTTCTGCTTGCGGTAGAGGTCAAGCGGAGTGCGTTTGATGTAGTTTTCGGTCGTGAGGGTGACAACCATGTCGTCGTCTGCGATAAGGTCTTCGATGTCGATGTCGCCGTCGTAGTTGACGATGTCGGTCTTTCTCTCGTCGCCGTATTTCTCCTTGATTTCCCTGAGTTCGTCCTTGATTACGCCGAAAAGAACGCTTTCGTTCGCAAGGATCTCCTTGTACCATTCGATCTTCTTGTAGAGTTCTTCGAGTTCGGCGATGATCTTGTCTCTTTCAAGTCCTGTGAGTCTGCTCAGTTTCATGTCTAAGATGGCGTTTGCCTGCAGCTTCGAAAGACCGAATCTGTCCATCAAATTGATTCTCGCGTCATCTGTTGAAGCGGACGATCTGATGATGTGGACAACTTCGTCAATGTTGTCGATCGCGATTTTCAGACCTTCCAGAATGTGGGCGCGTTTTTCAGCTTCGGCAAGTTCGTAGCGCGTTCTTCTTGTTACGACATCCTTTCTGTGGAGGATGAAGTAGTGGAGCGCGTCTTTCAGATTTATCGTCTTCGGGATTCCGTTGCAGATTGCGAGCATGTTGATGCCGAAGGAGACCTGAAGCTGCGTCATTTTGAAAAGCTGGTTGAGCAGAATGTTCGGGTCTGCGTCCTTCTTGAGTTCGATGACGACTCTGATTTTTTCGCGTCTTCCCGACTCGTCGCGGATGTCGTGGATTCCTTCGAGTTTCTTTTCCTTAACGAGTTCGGCAATCTGGATGATCATGTTCGCTTTGTTTACCTGATAAGGGATCTCGTGGATGATTATGCGGTCGCGTGCGCCGTTCTGGCCGAGTTCTATTGTCGCTTTCGAGCGGATCTTGATGATTCCTTTACCCGTTTCGTAAGCCGCTCTGATGCCCGCTTTGCCGAGGATCGAGCCGCCTGTCGGGAAGTCGGGGCCGGTGATGAATTCCATAAGTTCGGGAATGTCGGCATCGGGATTGTCGATAAGGTGGATCGTCGCGTTTACAGCTTCGGTGATATTGTGCGGCGGAATGTTGCTTGCCATACCGACTGCGATACCGCTTGTTCCGTTGACAAGAAGTTCCGGAATTTTAGTCGGCATGACTTCTGGTTCCTGCAAACTGCCGTCGTAGTTGTCGCGCATATTGACGGTGTCCTTGTCGAGATCGGCCATGATCTCGCCTGCGATCTTCGCCATTCTTGCCTCGGTGTACCTCATTGCAGCCGCGCCGTCGCCGTCGACCGAGCCGAAGTTGCCCTGTCCGTCAACAAGGGTGTAGCGCATCGAGAAATCCTGAGCCATTCTGACCAAAGTCTGGTAGACAGCCTGGTCGCCGTGCGGATGGTATTTACCGATGACGTCGCCGACGATCCTCGCAGACTTCTTGTAAGCCGCGTTGTAGGTGTTTCCGAGTTCCTTCATCGCGAAGAGGACCCTGCGGTGAACAGGTTTCAGACCGTCTCTGACATCGGGGAGAGAACGGTCAGTGATGACGCTCATCGCATAGTCGATGAACGCCGTTTTCATGGAGTGTTCAATCGCGATATCTTTAATTTTGCCGTGTATCAATTCGTCCATTTTTCCCTCCTAAATGTCGATCGTTGCGTTAAGGGCGTTCTCTTCGATGAACTTTCTTCTCGGTTCGACGTTTTCGCCCATGAGAATATCGAACATCCTGTTCGCTTCGGCAGCATCTTCCGACGTGACTCTGAGAAGGACCCTGTTTTCTGGGCTCATCGTCGTTTCCCAGAGCTGCTCGGGGTTCATTTCACCGAGACCTTTGTAACGCTGGATCTTCTGACCTTCCTTAGCGATGTTGAGGACCGTGTTGAGAAGCTCCCGCCAGCCCGTGACTTCGGTCGTCTCTTCTTTTGCAACGTTCTTGATCTCGTATTTCTGCGAGCCGTAAGCCATCATCTTTTCACGGAGTCCGTTGATGAGAGTGATTTCGGAATTGTGGGTGTATTTCTGGTCAACGACGCTGACTTTTTCTACTCCGAGAGTCGTCGTGTAGATCTTCATCTTGAATTCGCCCTGAACTCTCGTGTTTTCCTCAAGTTCCATTCTGAACGGAGCCTTCTGCGGGAAATTCTGTTCCATGTAACCTTTGATGAGTTCCCATTTTTCCCAGAGATTGGTTTCCGATTTGAAATCGTCTTCGACAAGAGTGGTCGTTGCCGCTATCGATTCGACGATCGCCGAGTCGTAGATGAATTCCGTCTTTGCGAGATTTGCGTTAAGGTCGACAAGAAGTTCGACATATTTTTTGAGACCTGCTTCATCAAGATCGTTGTCGCCGATTTTGAGCGTAAGTCCCTGAATGCCTGTATCGACAAGGTAATCCTGAAATTCTTTTTCATCCTTGACGTAGGTTATCTTCTTGTTTTTCGTGATGCCGTAAAGCGGCGGCTGAGCGACATAGAGATAGCCTTTTTCGATGACTTCCGGCATGTGGCGGTAGAAAAGGGTAAGGATAAGAGTCATAATGTGGGCACCGTCAACATCGGCATCTGTCATGATTATGATTTTGTGGTAGCGCAGCTTTTCGATGTTGAACTCTTCCTTGCCGATCCCTGTTCCCAGAGCGGCGATGATCATTGTGATCGTCTCGCTTTTCAGAAGTTTGTCGAGACGTGCCTTTTCGACGTTGAGGATTTTGCCTCTGAGCGGAAGTATTGCCTGCGTGCGGCGGTCTCTTCCCTGTTTTGCCGAACCGCCTGCCGAATCACCCTCTACTATGAAAAGTTCGGAGAAAGCGGGATCTTTTTCGGTGCAGTCTGCAAGTTTGCCGGGAAGGGCAGTGCTGTCGAGAGCTCCTTTTCTTCTGACAAGCTCACGCGCCTTTCTCGCAGCCTCTCTCGCTGCTGTAGCCTCGATGATCTTGTCGATGATCGTTTTTGCTATGTCGGGGTTTTCCTCAAGGTAGATCGTAAGCGCGTCAACGATCGACTTTGAAACGAAAGCCTGGATCTCGGAGCTTACAAGCTTGTCTTTGGTCTGCGAACTGAACTTCGGATCGGCCATTTTGACCGAAAGAACAGCCGTGAGACCGTCTCTGACATCGTCGCCGTTGATCGAATCGACGATCTTGTCGTTCTTGATGTTCTCCTTGATGTAGTTGATGAAAACTTTCGTGATTCCGAGTTTGAAGCCCGCAAGGTGGGTTCCGCCGTCACGGTTGTAAATATTGTTCGTGTAGCAGAAAATCTTCTCGGTGTATGCCGTCGTCCACTGCATCGCGATATCGACCGTCAGATCGCCTTTCTCTTCGTGATTCGATACCGTGATGATATCGGGATGAAGGCCGGTCGTGTTTTCGTTCAGATATTCGACGTAAGCCTTGATTCCGCCTTCGTAGTGGAATTCGAATTCCTGGCCGACTCTCTCGTCAAGCAGATAGATCCTGACACCGCTGTTGAGGAAAGCCATCTCGCGGAGCCTCTGCTCGACTTTCTTGAGTTCGAAAGTGGTCATCGAGAAAATTTCCGGATCCGGTTTGAATGTAACTTTCGTGCCGTGCTCGGTCGTCTCGCCCACTTTTTCGAGCGGAGCAACCGGATTGCCGCGGTGGTAAGTCTGTCTGTAGATGCCGCCCTGACGCT
The DNA here is from genome assembly GCA_902774115.1 of uncultured Spirochaetales bacterium. GTDB lineage: Bacteria > UBP6 > UBA1177 > UBA1177 > UBA1177 > UBA1177. The sequence goes on along the minus strand of CACYHH010000008.1, from coordinate 25,971 downwards.
TGATTTCAAGATCGAGAGTTTCCGAAAGGGCGTTTACGCAGCTGACACCGACACCGTGAAGACCGCCGGAAACTTTGTATGCGTTGTTGTCGAACTTGCCGCCTGCGTGAAGGACCGTCATGATGACTTCAGCCGCCGAGCGGTGCTCCTCCTCGTGCATATCGACCGGGATACCACGGCCGTTATCCTTGATTGTTATGCTCTCATCGACATGAATATAAACGGAAATTTTGTCGCAGTAACCGGCAAGAGCCTCGTCGATACTGTTGTCGACGACTTCGTAGATCATGTGGTGGAGACCGCTTCCGTCATCCGTGTCTCCGATGTACATTCCAGGTCTTTTTCTGACCGCTTCCAGACCCTTGAGAACGTGGATGCTCGACGCGCCGTAATCCTGTTCAGCCTGAGCCTGAGAGATGTTTTTTTCTTCGTTAAGATCTGTCATGAAAACCTCCTTAATAAACAGACATCGGATTATATTTATCGAATCGCAGAAATCAATTTTTATCGAAGAAAAAAATCAATGATTTTTTGGACATAGACGATTTTTTGCATCAAAAAACGCATTTTTAAGTGGTTGATTTTATTAGGCTTTTTTTTATGACAAAAATTTGAGGTCGAAAAATGGCCGTTTTTTTGACAAAACTGCATTTTTTTATGGTGAAAATTTGTGATTTTTCAGGGTGAAAATTTACGATTTTTTGAGCAGAAAGAGCGGTTCACCTGCTCGGATTTTTTCACCTTGCGAGAGCATCGGTTTTTCGACCGCCTCTTCGGGAACGAGAAGAACGATAGTCGAACCCATTTCGAACATTCCAAGCTCGTCGTTCTGTGAATATTTTACATCGTTTTTAACCCATTCGTCAGAGAAGTTTTCTGTGAAATTCATCTTTATCGAGCCGACAAAAGTCGCTCCGACCGCGGTGTAGAAGTAGGTGAAGTTCTCCGCCTTGAATTTTACGACGACGCGCTCGTTACGGATGAAAAGCCTGTCTATGTTGTTGAGTCCGAGCGAATTTACAGGAAAAAGCCTCCAGCCTGTGTGAATGTGCGCCGCAACGGTCGAATCAACCGGAACATGGAAGCGGTGGTAGTCGCGCGGCGAAAGATAGATCGTCGCGAGCCAGAAACCTTTTTCGAACGGAAGCTCCTTTTTGACAAGTTCGGAAACGAGATAAGTTTTACCTTTTACCTGTGTCGCGACATCGGCATGAATGTTTTCAAGAACGCTGACCACACCGTCGCACGGCGACAGAAAGGCATTTTCATCATTTTTCAGCGGACGCACCGAAGGATCGGTTTTCCTTGTAAAAAAAGCGCAGAGAGAATCGTAATCTTCGAGTTCCCCTTCAAAATTTTTCATATCGATTTCATAGTGCGAGGCATAAAATCCGATCACTTTCTGTATAAGCAGGGCAGGGAAGGTCAGTTTTGTGATTTTTCCCCAGATCCTGCTCAGAACAGGAAAAGAAATGATGAAAAGAAATAAAAGTTTCAAGTGTTTCATGAAAAACTCCAAAAAAACAAAAACCGTGATTTATAGCACGGTTTCAGGAAAAAGCGAAAGTTTTTAGTCGCGCCGCATGTCATCGTAACGACGAAACGCCGTGACGTTGAAGGGCGCGAAAGAAGACACAGCGCGCCAAAAGAAAAAATTTGACTTGCAGATTTTTTTCCCTACAATCCCGCCCCGATGGTGCTACCGTGGCTCAGTCGGTAGAGCAGCTGATTCGTAATCAGCAGGTCGGGTGTTCGAGTCACCTCGGTAGCTCCATTTCTTTTTTGAAATCCAGAAAATTTTGGTTGTTGATTTTTTTTACCGCCGCAGTTTCGTTCGTCATGTTGAACGAATGTGAAACATCTTTGAGATTCTTCGCTGTGCTCAGAATGACGCCGAATGAGACGTTTCATGAAACGTCTCTACGGAGATGCCGTGGTTTTCAGATTATTTCGTCGATCCTTCAGGAACGATGACGTTGATCAGGTGGCTGGAAAGGTATGAACCGTTTCCGAGAACCGTTGCGTGAGCGTCAAATTTAAGGAATGTATTTGATGAGTTGACGCAGAAATCGTTGTAGAAGTGGACGTCGAATGTAACTTCGGCATTCTGCGGAACTGAGAAGAATGTCGTATCGTTGTGTTCAATAGTGTCAGGATCGGACGAAAGTGCTTTCGATGATTTTACGAACTCGGCAGCATTTACGCCGTTGCACTCGTCATCGCTGATTCCGCCTGTGGTAACATCCATGTCGATCCAGGTTGTAAGCTGTTTGATTGCTTCAGTAATGTTTCCGCCGATTCCTGTTCCGTCAGCCTGTTCAGTGTGATAAAGGAAGGGATTGCCGTTTGCGTCAAGAGAACCTGTGGCCTGTGCGAAACCGGTAAACCATTCTTTTGCTGAATCTGTTTTTTTGCCTTCATCGTTGAATCCTGAGTCGATTCCGATGAATTTTGCACCGATTCCGTTCATTCCGGCGATTGCAAGGTCTTTTGAAAGTTCTTTTGTTCCTTGATCAAACATGCAGGAAGTGCTGAGAGTTGTCTGCGAGCCGTAGGGAACGCAGTCGTCGGAATCTTCGTCTGTGATTACGACGAAAATAGGCATTGATTTCTTTCTTATGCAGAGTGCACCGGCAGTTCCGATTTTGTCGGCAGCCGAGCAGTCAGCTTTTGCAACGTTGTATTTTGCGCTGTGCATAACGCCAAGGAGAGGATCTTTGCACTGGTTCATTGCACACGGAAGCATACTTCCTGTGTAAGCCTCGCCGGTTGCAGCAAGGTAAATCGCGTAAATTGCAAGCTCGTTGCCCTGGTCGCCTTTCAAGTTTCCGATAGCGTTTTTAACAGCATCTGCATCGTAAGTCATTGTCTGCTCAACGATGTATGGTTTTTCCCAGCCGAATCTTACAAGACCGAAAGAGGCGTAGTTAGGATTGTCTGCAAACTGGTTTGCGATTGCGCCGACAACATTGTCTTTGACTTCCTCTTTGAGTTTGTTGATCTCATCGCCCATCGAGCCCGAATCATCAAAGAAAATCGCAACGTCGATTGCTTCGATCTTCGTCGAGAAAGTAAGTTTTCTCGTTACGTCTGCCGGAGCGTTGTAGGGAAGAACGACGTAGAAAAGACCTTCAGGAATATGATCGCCGTCGTCAAGCGGATTCGAACCGTAAGCTATCTCTGCAAGGTCATCGTCGCCGTCGCCGTCAGTATCATGGCTGAGCGGGTCTGTACCCTTTTCTTTCTCTTTTTTGTCGGAAAGACCGTCGTTGTCGCTGTCTCTGTCAAGGAAATCGGGAGTGCCGTCACCGTCGGTGTCTCTGCACGGCTGCTCAGGACATTCCTGATTATCCGGAATACCGTCGCCGTCGCTGTCGCTGTCGATGCAGTTCGGAAGCGAATCGCCGTCAAGGTCTTCGCAGCCTTCAACGCCGTTCAATATTCCGTCGCCGTCGTCATCCTGATTATCGGGTCCGCACATGCAGGTTTCTACAGGCTCTTCGGTGTCAGGGTCTGTATCTGTCGGTTCCGTATCAGGATCTCCCGTATCTGTGTCTGTGTCAGGAACGGTTGTGTCTGAAGTGTCTGAATCCGTGGAGTCCGGATTCGTGTCGGCGGAAGTGTCAGCCTCCGTATCGTTAGTGTCCTGCGGCTCTTCATCATCACTGCCGCATGCTGCGAAGAAGCAGCAGAAAGCTAACGCCGTGAGTAGTGCGATCAAATGTTTTTTCATAGAAACCTCCTTGAGAAAAATGTAAAAAACATCAACGGCGGGAATTATACCTGAAAAAATAATAAAAAAAAGTCTTTTTTTGCTTGTCCGGCTGAGAAAACTAATCGTCGTAGTCGTCTTCTTCGTTCTTGTCTTCGCCTTTTGTGAAGGTTACGAACTTTGAAACAGTCCTGGTTTTCGCATTGGGTCCGGTGACGGCAACGGAAATGCGGTTGTATTTTTTCTTCATTTCGACGTCAACGCCGATCTTTTCCGTTTTTTCGCCTTTTTCTATCCTTTTGTAGAAAACTTTCTTTCCGTTGAGGAATACGAACGCATCCTTGACTTCTTCAGGATTGATCTCGAATTCTATTTTAGTCGTTTTCTGATCGGTTGTGAGAGGTGTTTTGTCGAAAACGATTTCCGGCATACTCATCGGATATTCGTTGTCGATTTTAAGTTCCGCTTTTCCTTCTGCCGGAGCCGTGTTTTCGGCCTTTACCCAGAAACCTCCTGCAAGAAGCATCGCGCCGCCGCATTTCCCTGCCGTTTCTGTGTTTCCGCTCTCAGATACCGAACCGATTTTTGTCGCAAGGTCTGAAGCGCTGAAAAGTTCTGTTCCTTTCGGCAGGTTTATTTTCGACTTGGTCTCTTCAAAAGTGCACTTTGCCGCATCAGCAAACGGAATATCGAAATCCGCGCTGTATTTCAGCTTGTAATCGTAGACCGAAAGGGAAAGTTTCTGTTTCGCCAAATCCTCTTTTTTAGCCGGAACTTCGGTTTTGAAGGTGAATTTGGCGTTCATCGATTTTCCGGGTTCGAGCGTGAACGAGCTGGTTCCGTTTTCGATAAAGATCTCTTCGGTGTCGTTAGTGTTTATCAGCATCGCCTTTCCTTCGAGGACGGCACCTTTGCCTTTATTCGTTATCATGAGTGTGAGTTCAGCCGATTCTCCGCTTTGGATGAAGCCGTCGCGGTTTCCGTTCGTTTCCGCTGCCAGAATTGCGAATTTAAGGTCAGGCTGCTCGACAGGAATTGTTTCGACTGTGAATTTTTCGGTTTTTATCTCTTTTTTCTTCTCGGGTTCGTTGAGATAAAGTTTCATCGTTCCGTCGGTTTTCTGCCACTGCACCGATTCGGGAAGTTTGACGTTGACGGTTCGTTCGACCGAGCCGCTGAAAGTGCCGAAAGGAATTTCGATCCGTCTGAGATTCTTGATCGGGGTTTCAAAAACGCCGAGAAGATTTTCGATTTCGCCTTCGATTTCGGCTTTGAACGTGAATTTTGCCGTTTCGCCCCCTTTGAATTTTCCGTCGCTTTCCATCGTGACCTTCAAAGTGTCGGTTTTCGGCTTTGCGAGAGAAGTCTTTTCCTTCCAGTTTATGCCGTTTTCATGCAGTTTCGCGAGGATCTTCTTCCACTCTTCGTCCTTTATCAGCTGCGAACTTTCGTAAGCTTTTTTCTTCCGGGTCATCTGATTGGCGATTTTGACAGCAATTTCGATCTCTTCGTCGCTTCTGAACTCGTCATCCTTCTGTTCGCGGCGCTCTTTGATTATCGTTTTGACGTCTTTGTACTCCTTGAAATAACGGATCGTCGTGCTCGGTCTCTCGATAGTTTTCGGTGCGTATTTGCTGACGATGTGCTCTTCAAGGTCGCCTTCCTTCAGAATGTTTTCACCCGAATCGAAGACCGAAATTTTGTCGGGATGGATGAAAACCGGACGTGTCTCGATGTCAGGCGTGATGCCGACCGACTGGATCGAAATGTTTCCGGGAGTGAGATACTCTGCAATAGTGAGCTTCATTCCGCCGCCGCCCGGAGTCCCGATTATTGTCTGTACGCTTCCTTTTCCGAAGCTCTTTCTGCCGAGGACTGTAGCTCTGCCGTTCTTTTTGAGTGCCGCCGTAACGATTTCCGTTGCCGAAGCGGAACCTTCGTTTATCATCACGATTACAGGAATATCGAGGATATCGCCGCGTTTTTTCTTGGCATAGTTGGATTCGATCTCTTCATCGTCTTCGACTGTGGAGACGATTACGCCTTTGTCGAGGAAAATGTCGCTTATCGCTATTGCCTGCGAAAGAAGTCCGCCGGAGTTGTTGCGCATATCGAGAACGAGGGCTTTCATTCCCTTCTTTTTGAGTCCGTCGAGTTCTTCGATAAGGGTGGAGTAGGTGTTTTCCATAAATCCGGAAAGGTTGATGTATCCGATTCCTGGCTGAGGCATTGCAGCAAGAACCGACGTGATTTTGATGACGGCGCGAACGATTTCGAATTTGAGAAGTTCAGGCACTCCTTCACGCCTTATCATAAGTGTTATCGGGGTTCCCGGTTCGCCTCTCATTTTGCTGACAGCTTTGTCGAGAGTGAGGTTTACAGCCGAAGTGTCGTCGATCTGGACGATGACGTCGTTTGCCTCGATACCCGCTTTTGTCGCAGGAGTTCCTTTCATCGGGGAAATGACGGTGATTTCGCCGTTGTCGTTCATGCCAACCACGATACCGAGACCGCCGAAGTTGCCTCCTGTCGATTTTTCGAAATCTTCGAAATCCTTCGGAGTGAAAATGTAGGAATGCGGGTCAAGTTTCTTGAGGATTCCGTTTATCGCGATGTATTCGATTTCGTCCTTCGTAAGCGGAGGTTCGGGCTCGTACTCTTTGTCAAGGTGAATATAGACCGATCTCAAAGCGTAAGCCACGTCTACGACATCGCGCAGAGTTTTTATTTTTATAACGTGTTTTTTATTGTAAATCTGCAGATTTATTATCTTTTTCTCTTTATCATAGGAAATCAGCGTTTCAGGAAGCGAATCCTGAACGGCATCCAGAGCGTAAGTCAGAAGGTCTGCAACTTTAATTTTCGATTTGTCGAGATAACGTTTTTCGGCGGTTTTGAGGGCGAAAACCGTTATTTCCCCTTTTTGCAGCGATGCATCTTTTGTGAGCAATGAATTGTGCCCGAAAAAGCTGGCATTGAGAACGAACGCCAGAAACAAAACGATCACGATCGCCAATTTCTTCTTCATTTTTACCCCTTTATCTTTATTTTTTAAAATACGATTCTGACTGCATTCATAATAAACTCAATCTTACCCATAAAAAGAATAAGCCTCGAGAGCAGAGTATAAGCAAAAGCCGAACCTATTGCAACTAATATGAAGAATCTTCCTATTTCGCCCGTTGTGTTTATAAAACGGTTGTTGTTCCTGTGACGTGCGACCAGAAACATTATTGCCGAAGTTATACATACGACGCTGAGTATCGCGTTTATCGTCATGTCAATCCGGAGAGCGCCGTTTTCGTCAAATGAAACCAGAGGAATTATCGAAGAGCGTATCATTTCCTGAATGAACGCCGAAAAATAGACCGGAATGTTGATCGCCGTGGTGACGATGACGATGAATGCCGCCGGAAGAAACCTCAGTTTTGAATAGGCTGCTTCGCTGTTCGACGGGATAAACAGCAGTAAACCGGCAATAAGCGGTATCAGAATGAGAAGATCCCCGCTGACAGCCGATTTGTATGCCGGTTTGATTATCGAAAAATACCATATAACCGCGAAATAACCGGCAGAAACGCCGATGAACAGTGATTCCGCAATGCGGTAAAGCGGATTGGGCTTAAAAAATCCCGAAAATACCGCAAGGGTCAGCACTAAAGCCGTTATAGTTCCTATATCATTGAAAATATTCATTTTTTGTTTTTTCTTGTAAGTTTTATCAAGTTCGAAAATATAACGAGCCAGATTATATAAAACAGGATCGTCGACATGATGTTATACTGTTTTTCTATATTCAAAGACGGCTGGAATTCATGGATAAAGACTGCGATCGACTTGAAACCTCCGATAAGTCCGTCAAGGTAGAGCGATCCTCTGAAGGGGATATATGCCGAAAGCATGTCAGACGAGCAGAAGGCGACTTTTTTCACGTTTTTGTCTTTCTGCATGACGGCAAACGAGACTATGCCGGGAACGCCGTCGAAAGTCTGAGATGAAAACTCGAAAACCGCCGAAAAATCGGAAATGGTGCCGATTTCGCTCATCAGCGGCTGGTGGATGTCGGTGCTGCTGTCGAAAATGTCTCGCTCTTTGACCTGATCGAAGTTGTTTGCTATCAGGTATGTAGCGATATTGCCGCCGACGATGAATCCCAAATGTGTGTATTCGTGACCGTAAACGAAGCGTTCTTTGCCGAAACTTCCGTTTTCTATGCTTTTTTCGACTGCTGTGAAAGCTGATTCCACACCGTTAGGAATCATTGTCGCGAAGGCGATCCCGATGTTTTTCTCGGCTAAGACTCCGATCAGTGCCGACATTGCCGATTCAAGTTCGTATTTGGATTCGGGACCGTAGTTCACAAGAATAAGGACTTTTGAATTGTGCGGCAGCGTGTTTATTATTTGGAAAACCTTCATTTCTGTTTCTGTCGGAGCCGCGCTAAGTTTGTATTTTTCTTCGTTTTTGTTTCTGTCGAAGACCACGAAGTAGTGGAAAAGCATGAGAACAAGAATAGGGAATATCAGACCCCATTGCGGTATTTTTGCTATGCTTGCCGAGATGTTATCGAAAAAATTCCTCATTTTTTATCTCCCGGACCTGCAAAAAAAGTCGTGTAGAAATTCTCGGCAGTGAAGAACAGAAGACCGCTTGCCGTTCCTATAGCAAGAGCTTTGAATACGGGAACTGCAAGAATGTTCATTATCCAGCCCGGCGAGAGCGGACCGTTCCAGTCATAAATAAAATCCTGTGTGAAAAGCCAGTACTGTTCCGTGAGACCGATCAAAGTCAGAACGAAAGCAACCGTTATCACGCAGTATGAGTAGGTTCTCAATGAAAAACGGCTGTAGACAGTGGAAAGCATATTGAGCAGAAGCAGTGCGACGAATGAGGAAAGCAGAGGGTCGAAGATGTAGCGGTAGATCCAGCGGATAAAGCCTTTTATTTCAGGACTTGTCGTGATTCCTGTTTCGAGGAATTTCTCCGCTATTCTTTTTTTGCTTTCCGGCGGAAGAGTGGATGATCCCGTGACGGCAAGCCTTTCGGCAGCCATTCCGGTGATGCCGCTGTTTGTAAGAAAGTTGTTGTATCTGAACATCTCGTTGCTTAGTTTTTCCGATTTCGCGCGCAGCAGTTCCTTTTCCTTGGTGATCCATGTTTCGAGCTCGGTTCCGCTGCCGTCTATTTTTATTCCGCCGTATTTGAAGTCTTCGAAACGGTTCTTTTCGCCAGCTTCAAGACCGAATCTGAGTTCGTTAGGCTTGAGTGATGCGATCGAAGTGTCGAACCATTCCTTGAGCTCCTGAGAGATCGGGAACATATCGGAAATTATTTCGATGGAGGCGGATTTTACTTTCTCTTTTATATTTTTGACGCGCTTCATGTCGTTCGGATTTATGAATGTTATTCCGGGATCGGACGGATCTGCGGAAGGAGGCGTGATTTTGTTTTCGGCAAGGAGTTTCTGATAGTTCTGAAGCGTTATATCGGCGTTTTTGAGCATTTCCTCAGAAGGGAAAAAATCGGTCGAAACATCGGCTGAAATATAGAGAGCCAGCTTTTTTTTCGAAGGAAATTTCGAAAGGTAGAGATCGCTTTCGATGAAAACGAGGGCTGTTTCGGTAAGGAAATCTGGCTGTTCACGGACGATGTTTTCAAAAGTGTAGCGGCTTTGATCCGGATTTGTGAAGCCGAGAGTGAAAGTCGCTATGGCCGATAGAAGAATGATAAGTGAATTCAAGAGCTTGCTGAACAGACGCGATTTCTCTTCCCTGCTGTGCTGAGCCGCGTTTATGCCTGGAAGTTTTGTCTTTTTTGCGTTTTCAGCCGAAGATGAGAGTACGTCTTTGATGACTGAAGCGGTTTTCTGCGAAGAAAACGACTCTTTCAGTGCACGGAAGGAAGATTTTACCGAAAAAAACTCTCTTGTCAGAAATTTTACGAGACCGGCGAAAAACGAAAGAACGATGACGATCTCAGTCCAGCGTACCGCCTTTGTCAGAAAAACGCTTTCGATACCGAGCGAAATCATGACGAAAACGGCGACGATGCAGATAAATACCGATATGAGGATTATCTTCAGCTTCATTCTGCCACCGTTTTCAGGAGATTATCTAAAAAAGGGTAGTAGGGTGCCAGAGTTTTGCACAGCGAAAGCGAAAGTATCGCAGCTGCGACTATTGCCAGAAACAGATAAACACCGGAAGTTTCGAGGGTACGCTTATTTTTCAGCTTCTTTATCTGGGCGTTCATCAGGAAAGGTTCGAGCGAAATCAGGCACTTTTTGGAGTTTATAGCGTCGATCAGAAGTCCTTCTATCGAACAGGAGAGCGCGATCCGTTTTTTGTCGGAATCGGAATTGTAGGCATCCCAGTCGGATATTGCGGAACCGTCGGAAATATTGAGGATCAGCGATGCGTTCATTTCACGCTTCTCGATGGTCGTGTAGAAAGTGTTGTTCGCGTTTGAAAGCGGCGTGAAAAGGATGGACGCGTTTTCGGCACTGTGTGTCGCGATAACGCCGAACTCTTCGGGAATCGTCGTTCTTACGCTGTTGCCAGCATCACTTTCCTTCAGGATTTCGTCTATGAATCTCGCGGCAGCCGAAAAGAGCGGATGAGCCTTGGAATCGATCGAGCTGTTGACCGCGATTCTACCGCTGTCCTCGTCTATCATCGTTTTTATGAATTGAAGCAGGAGCATCGTCTCTCTCGAGAGTTTCGACGGGAATTTTTTTACGAAAATATTCGGAAGGATAAGAGAAACCATGAATATCGCGAAAAGCGAAAATATTTTAAAATCGATCACCGTTTCCATTTGTGCATCTCTTCCCGAAGGTCGAAAATCAGCGTCTTTCTGCTTTTTTTCGTACCTATTGTCTTCTTGTTGCTTTCAGGGTCGTTTTTGGTCATGTAGACTCCTTTCGCAGTGTGGATTTCGACTACCGAATCGGGATTTATTTCGAAAACGCGGTATTCGCCCCACCGGAGCACGATATCCTCTTTTCTGTCATTTTCGAGTTTTTCTATAAAAATTGCCGGAGCCCCTTTTCTGAATCTGCCGTAAGGTATGAATATCCAGCCGTTTTTTATGTCGGCAGTGTTGAAAAATCCTCTGAGAAACGAGTTGTTGCCCCCTTTTCCCTGCATAAACATCGTCATTCCGGCGAGAATTACCCCCAGATCGTCAAAGAGGAAGTAGATCGTTCCGTGTGTTACGCCGGGAATGGAGACGAATCTGAGAAAGGTTTCGAAATCGATTTTGCCGGTCAGAGCCACTCCGATTATTCTGTCGGGTTCGAAAAGGATGTTTTCTACCGAGTCGTCTATGGCAAGTACGTTTTTCTGCTGAAAATTTTCGTCAAAAACTGTCTGTTTTTCGATCAGAAGATCGTTGAAAACCGATTCGAAAACCTCAGTTGTCAGAGTCCCCGCTTCCTGAGGAACGGCGTAGTTTCTGAACAAAGTGGTGCCTGCACCGCGTTCGGCGTGGCTTAGAAGCGAATAGTCGTCTGTAAAGAGGGCGGAAAGAACGGTTTCTGAGCGTTTCATGCAGAAAACGTCGGAAATCTTGCGGAGAGCTTCTGTATAAGCGATGTCGTTTATCTTCACGTCTTCGATTTCGTCCCAAAGCGTCATCTGCTGGAGCGTTGAAATGCTGTTCTGCTGGAGAAGTTCTTCGTCTGCAGCGGTATAGCGGTTGTTTTCAAGCACGTTCGGCTGTGCTGAAAAGCGTATCCCGGGTTTGGCAAGTTCCTTGCGCGCCGTTTCCAACGAAAGGCGGCTCCCCGCGAAAATAATGTCAGGTTTGATTTCGAGAAGCTGCGGATTCTTGCCGAGAGAGACGATCATGCTGTTGAGCCTGTTGTTTATAGAATTGTCGTAACCGCCTGCAATTATTATATAATCTATGTCGGTCAGATCGATTGTCGAAAATGCGTCGGAAGCCGAGTATGCCTGCTTTACATTGAGAAGTTTCGACCATGCGAGCCTTTTTGCGGATCGTGTCGAGCCCTCTTCGCTTATTCCGAAGACTGCGGCATTCATAAGTCTTTTCGGAATGATGATACGCTGTATCGTTTTTTCCGATTTCGTTCCGCTTTTTTCATAAAATTTCGCTATTTCGCGCTTTAATTCGGCATCTGTTTCCAACGTTCTTTCTTCGGTTTCGGCGGAGATGCTTTCGTTGTAGTAGTCGAAATCGATTCTGACCTTTCTTACGATGTTGCGCATCGAGAGGAATACGGTGAAGTTCTCAGAGTTCATCTTTACCCCGTTCAAGTGCCGCCTTCAACGCTTCAAAAGAATTTTCTCCGCTGGAAAAGCTGAGTATTTTTCCTGTTTTTTTCTCACCGATGAGAAGGGAAGAGAGAGGTTCGGCAACAGAAAGGAAAGCCGAGATCTGCCTCTTGAAAGGAATCATCATGTCAAGCAGTATCAAAGAGACCGGTTCGAGTTTTTTGGATTTTAAAAAGGTGGCGATTTTTTCCACCTGAAAGCTCTTTTCCGAATTTCCGCTTTCAAAATGCGATTTTATGCCGGTTGCCAAGTTCAGCTCCAATCGTTAAGACGCGGCATATTACGTTAGCACGCTGTTTTTGTCAATTAGAGATTAGATTGAAAAGCAAAAAAAAGGGGAGCCGGAGCTCCCCTGAAAAAGACCCGTTTCAGCAAAGTCTAGTGACGTGATGCGTACTCGACTGCGAAACCAAGGTTGTCAGCTGCGAAGGAGTTGAGCTGATCAATCGTTGTTTCCATGATGACCAGTCTTGAGAATCCTTCTGCACCTTCAGCCATTGAATCATCCTCATATCCTTTGAGCTGACCTGCGCTCTGGACAAGTCTGAATGACGGAGAAAGTCTTGCATATTTGTCAGCGAGATACTTGGAGAACGCTTCTTTTGAATCGAAACGCTGAGTTCCTTCAAGATCAGGATCGCCGGCTGCTACAGCACCGTCTTTCGTGAATTTAACTTTTGCAAGGCATGTAGCGTCATCGTCGCCGTCAGCTTTGCAGTCTTTCCACGTAACGAGAGCATTCTGATCCTGAACATCGAGAGTCGATTTTGCAAGAACTGCTCTGTAGTAAGCGTTTCCGTCCTTGTTGAGGAACTGGGTTTCGTTTACATCGGGTTCCGGATAGTTGCTGATATCGTAAGCATTGATTCTGTAAGCTACGAATCTCTGGAGAACCGAAGTATCAGCCGAGGTGTTCGCAACGTTACCCATCGTCCAGTACATCGGCCACATCTTGTCGAAGTAAGTCCAGCCTGCGTGAACCGGAACGTAATCGCCTTTGATCTGCGAGCAGAGGTTCTTCTTCGGGGTGTAGACTTTGACATTGTCTTCTGCAGCCGGAGGAGTTATTGCCCAGTTGGTGAGGATGTTGACCGGAACATCAACTTTTACGATATTGTTCTCTTTTGCAGAGTAGCAGTACGGAGAGAATGTGAAGAGAGCTTCTTCGTCGACAACATCGGAAAGCATTGTGAACTTAACGTTCTCAAGACCTTCGAACATCTGGTCAACAGCGTTTGCACGGCTTTCTCTTCTGTATTTAGCATCGAACCATCCAGCGTTTGCGATAGCGTAGATAGCAACCATCTTCTCTTCAGCATAGCCTCTTCTCAGGACTTTGTCGTAGTAGATGTTCTCGTTGTCCTGAATATCCCAGCGGTCTTTCTGGAAACGTCCGAGAACCGGATCTACATTAATGGTATCTACGTTCATGTATTCCGAGTAACCTTCAATGTAGTTTTCTGTCGACTGGTAGTAGGAATTCTGATTAGCCTCAAGTTTTTCGTCGATATCAGGATCGTTTCCGCCTCTGTCTACAGCCATGTATTCGCCGACAGCAGGTCTGTAAATGATGTTGTAGTAGAAGTAGTTTACACCTTCCATACCTGCGATTACGTAGTCTGCCGGGCTCATCGGAGTGAGTGTTCTGAGCTCGCCGTCTGCGTCAAGCCAGTATTCCTCGCCGTTAAGAGCTCTCTGGTATTCGTCGAAGAGATAGTTGTTTACTTTAAACTTGTCACTGGTATCGGTACTGTCGCCCGGAACTTCGAATTTCGAGCTGCCGGTAAGGATGTAAGGTGCCCATTTGCCGTAAACATAGAAGTTGTAATCAAGCATGAAGTGGATGTATTTGTATTTTCCGAAGAGTGTGTCGTAGATCATCTTCATGGATGTTCTGTCGCGGAACTCTCTGAACTTCGGGTTACCTCTTCTGAAGAATCTCAGGAAATAGTAAGCGTTGTCCATGTCAACCATGCTTCTGATTACATCGGAAGCCATGAAGCCGGCATCGAACGTGTTAGCTCTCGGATCATCGGATGATTTTTCATCAGTGATGAAGAGATACTCATAGTGTCTGCCGTCGTTGACAAGGTAAGTCGTGTTCTTCGTGCACTCAGCCTGAGTGTCGTCACAGTCGTAGTCATAACGATAGTTCATGTCTTCATCCATCTTCAATGAAGCACGAAGTCCAAGACCGACTTTCGGAGCAAGTCTTTCGACTTTTTTGTTGTTCTCATCGTAGTAAGTGTAGATCTGAGTCGGGATGTCAACAGTCTTGAGCTTGCCGTTTTCGTCAAGGTACTGCTCGTTCGTTCTTACATAGTCTCTGTATTTGGAATCGGTGTCTCTGAGAGGATGGATCTTGTTAGTGCCTTTGTAATCATCGCTTGCGTCGCCCTGATGTACAAGTTCGCCGTATTTAGCGTCTCCGGCAATTTTGACTTGTTCAAAAGAACGGCCGTAAACGAACTTGAGAGCGGCAAGGTCATATTTTCCAAGACCTACTGCATGGATGTAAACTTCTCTCTGGTAGTCCATTACAGAAGTGTAGGTGTAGTAGTTGACGTCGGTTTTGAAAGCTTTTTTGTATCTGTAAGCCTTGATACCGAATGTTGCGGGATCATAGTCTTCGCCTTTTTCTTCCTGTTCTTTGATGAGAAGGTCTTTGATTCCGTTCATCATAGCAGGATAATTTTCGCTTGCATAGTAGTTGTCTACGTAGTTTCTCTGGTCTGTCGAACCGATGAAGTTGTGTCTGAGACCCATGGTGTGACCCATTTCGTGCTCTGCAACACCTTTGTACTGCATCTTTTCCAACGGATCATAGATAGCGTAAATAAGAGCATCTTCGTATTTTTTCTTGTCTACTTTGCTCCAGTCTACTTTGCCGTTTTCATCCTCTTTGATACCCATTTCATTGCGGATTTCTTTCTGTTTTTCCTTTATGAACTGGATTATCGAACCATCCATGAAGGATTCGTCGAAGTCGAAGTCAAGTGATTTAGCCTTGAGGTATTTAACCATTTCAGCTTCCATAGCTGCCGGTCCTACGAACCAGGGGCGCATAATTTCTTTCTGCTCGTCTGAGTAAGCAGGATTGTCTGACGGATTCATCCACGGGAAGAGGTTCTTTTTGATGGAGTAAGGAACCATCTTGGTTTCCCATTTCGGATTTCCAACCAGAGAAGAGAAATCGAATCTGTCGTAATTTCTGGTTTTAAGTTCATATTCAAGGTTGAGGTCCTGAAGTCTTTCTTCCGGAGTTTTATCCTTTGAAGAAGCCTTGACCATAGTCATAAGGTTAGCCGGGCTGTAAGGTTTGGTCCATGTGTTTACAGCATCTTTTTTGTTTGCTTTTGCCTTGGTGTCCCAGATAACTTCCGGAGTTTTGGAGTAATCAGGATTGATGAGTTCTTTCCAGTCCCAAGCTGCCGGATCGTCTTCGGAAATAAGGACTCTTGCAAGTTCGATAGCGCGGGTGTTGGCCCATGCAAGAACTGATCCTGCGATGTTCGAACCGCCGCCCAGGCTCATACCGGTTTCCGGGTTTACGTTCCACTGGGAAACACCGAGAATACCGTATTCTGTCGGTTTGTCGACCCAGTTGATAAGAGCTGCATACGGGTTACCGTTGTCATATTTGTGACGGAGAACAGGGAGACCTGCTTCGACTTCACATGTTCTTTCTTCTGTGAGAACACATGCTGCCTTTACTGCTTCGTATCCTGCCGGGCAATCTTCTTTTTCGCCGAAGATCTGGCAGTCCCAGCGGTCGCCTCTCCATTCCGGATAACCGAACTCGTCTACATAGAGAGTAGACATTTTGTCATTATTGGTGTAGCAGGTCGTGTAGTACATAACCTTTTCTTCGTCGTAAAGGTCTGCTTCATCTTTCTTTACACAGACTTTTACAGCGTTTTCACGGCTGTCGGAAGAAAGGTTGTAGTAGTTTCCGAAACCGTAGAGAGCTTTTCCGTCTCTTGCCGGAACATAAGATTCTACAGGGTTCTCGACCATAACGACGATGTCGTTTTTATACTTTTCGAGAAGTTCGCTCATTTTTTGAGCGTCGTCGGTGTTTTCATCAATGAAATCACCGTTCCATTTCTGGATCCATGCCTGTCTGTCAGGAACAAAGCATTTTTCTCTCCAGTTTTTGTGCGGGTTGTTCGGATCGTTGAGGTTCGAAGTATACCATTCAAGGTCTCTTACTATCGCAGTCTTACCGTCAGCGGTCTTAACTTCCTTGAAGAAGTCGTCTTTGTAATTTTCAAAATACCATGCATCGAAAGCACGGGTATCGCTTCCCGGATTCATAGCTGCAAATCTTGCGCCGAGCATAGCGTAGTTGTAGTCTTTCGTGATAGCGCAGTTTGCCGGAAGCATGCGGAGAGGAGTCTTCGGAGAAGAGGTGAAAACGATCTTCTGCTGATATTTGATTTTCTTCAGACAGGTATTGTAGTCTTCGCCTGCATCGCATTTGAAGTTCCACTCTTTCTTGTCGTTAGCCCAAGCCATATTCCAGTAGTTTGCAAGGGTGTGATAGTTGTCTTCTCTGTATCCGTGATAGTTGTCGTAACCTTTGAATTTGTTGGTGAAGAAACCGTATTCACGGAACATTTCATCCGGATATTCAAGCGGTCTGAAACCGTTGTCTTTTGCACCGGGAGTCCATTTGAAGGTCTTGGAAGCGATATCGTAATCTCTCTTTCCGACAACGTCTCTGTTGATCTTGGAGAATACGAAACGATAGGTTACTGCAGCCGGTTCGTTGCCGATGAACTCATCGATATCGTCCATGTTTTGGATCTGGTAACCAGCCCACCAGGCAGCATTGTTGGGTTCGAAGTATTCGGTTGAGAAGAACTGGAACCATTCAACTTCCTTGTTGTATCTTTCTGCATCGTCTGCAATTGCAGTGTAGTCACGATACTTCTTCGGAACAATGAATGTGCCGTCGTGAGCATAGAATTCCCAATCTGTAGCAGTCGTGAGACCTGCTTTGTAGAAAGGAGCACCCCATTCGATGGTGAGAGTGAGGTACTGAAGTTCGTAGTTGGTTACACCGCTCATCGAGTTTGTAGCAAGCGAGAAATAACGTCTTTCATTCCATGGTCTGTCGGTGTTTGCAACGAGAACGGGAAGTGCTTCGCCTGTCGTCGGATTCTCACTCGGAACGATGTCGTAGTGAGCTGCGATCGGGTAAGCAACGATCGGGGTTTCGTTGACGTCAACGATTTCGTTGGTGTCAACAGCGGTGAGTTTGTCCCAAATGCTGTAAGCAATGAGCCAATTCTCGGTGATTTTCCATTTGATAACTTTACCACTGCTTGATTCGCCTATGAATGCGTAGTCCGCAGTGTAAGGCAGATCAACGATGGTCTGACGTACAAAAAACTCGCCGTCGAACAACCTTTTGTCGAGAGCAAGTTCATCTGTTTTGTCGACTGCACTTCTTTCAGTTGTGCATGATACCGCCATCATCACAGCAATGAGAGCAATAAGCAGCGACAATGCTTTTTTGGTCAAATTCATAATAACCTCCTAAATTAAAAACTGTATGAATAGCCAATGTTAGCAAAAACTGTCGTATATTTAGCCTTGAACGGGTAGTTCGTAGCACCGTTCTTTACATCCGGATCGCCCGGAAGCTCGTTGTATCCTTCGTAGTTGCCGTTGTCGAACTCAGGTGCGTTCGTTCTTACGCCGAGAGCGAACGAGAAACCTTTTATCGAATAGGATGCCGTTGCTCCGAACGAGAAAAGGTAATACCATTCGGAATCTTTGATCGAGCCCTGGAATCCGTCATAGTAGTAGTTTTTCGTGTTGAGTTTGTAATCGGAGCCGAAACTGTATCCGCCGGAAACTTTAAAGCCGAAACCTTTGTAGTTGATTCCGAGACCGAGGACAAGACCGATGTCGTGGTTCTGGAGATAACCGAGCGGTTCGTTTGAGTATTTTTCCCAGGCAGCATCGTATTCTGCAAATGTTTTCGCGTAGTTGAAACCGAACGAAAGTCCGAGAGTGACATCTTTCGGAAGCTGGAAATTCTTAGCAAGTCCGAAATTGACGCCGAGAATGGTTCTGACACCGTAAACGTCCCAAAGTTCCTTCGAGGTGAAAGGAAGCGAAACGCCGATTCCGACAGAACCCATGAGACCTGCGAGTTCAAAACCTTTCGAAAGACCGATGTTGAGCGGTGTTCCGTCGAATTTCGAATAGTCGAGATCCGTTGTCGATTCCGAGCCGTCCTCGTTTGCATAAGCGACGCTCATTCCGTAGCGGTATGATTCTCTGAAGCCGAGATCCACAGCAAGCGAAAATTCCAGCGGGAGCTGATAGGATACGTAAACATTCAGAGTGTAACCGAAACTTTTTCTTTCCTTTGCAAAACCGTGTGACAGACCGTTGTTGATGCCGATAGTGAGTTTCGGCGGATTCTTTTCGTCCGCTTTGTCTCCCGCAGCATCGGGATCTTCAGCCTGGGCTGCAAGTTCCTTTTCAAGATCTGACTGGCCTTCGTCTTCGGATTCCGCTTCCTTTGCAGGAGCTTCTTCCTTCGCGGGTTCAGCCTCTTCTTTCGCAGGAGCTTCTTCCTTTGCAGGTTCAGCCTCTTCTTTTGCAGGCTCAGCTTCTTCTGCCGGAGCTGCTTCTGCCGGTTGCTCGGCTGCTGCCGCCTCTTCCTGCTGTGCAGCTTCCGCCGGGGCTTCCTGTTCCGTAGCCGCAGCTTCGCTTTGTTCCGGTGTGCCTTCCGAAGCAGGTGCTTCCTGAGCGAAAACCGGTAACGCGCAGATTAACAGCAGAGCGAGAAAGTAAAACCTAAACACTTTCAATCTCTCCTCCTTTAATATGAGCAAGTTTCCATTTCCAAAAAAACGCGCTAAAATAGTTGAAACGCAAATCAAAGTCAAATGAAAAAGAACAATTTTCCGAAATCTTTCTTAGCAAATCACGCCCCGAACTTTTTTTTTTAGTCATGTCAATAAGTTACATTTAAACATTTTTTTCAGGTGCGGGAATTTTTTATTTACTGTCATTGTTTTTTACTCTTTTGCGATTTCTTCGACAAGATTCATTCTGTAAATTTTAACCATTGCCGCGAGTGAAAGCAGAACTCCAGTAATAATCGTGTAAAGCATTCCTCTGGTTTCGATTCCGGTGAAGAAGAAAGGTTCCAGATTTATTCCGAGTTCGAAGTCGATCGCCGGTTTGCAGAAAGCGAGAAGCAGGTGTCCGCCGACAGTTCCTATGACGATTCCTGATACCGAAATAAAAAACATTTCAAGAAAAATCATCAGTGAAACCGGCAGTTTCCCTATTCCCAAAGTCCTCATGAGCGCCATTTCGCGTTTTCTTTCGTTTATCGAAGTCAGTATCGTCACGAACACCAGAATCATTACTAAAAAAAGTGTTCCGTAGCTGAAAAATCCGGCTGCTTCCTCGGCCTTGTTCATGTAAGACATAAGTTTCCGTACGGTTCTTCCGGTATCGGTCGCGCTGGTAAAGCCGTTTTCCGAATATTCCCTCTCAAGTGCCGCTGTATAGACAGGATTTTTCGTCTTCACGAGCACAGCCGTGATTTTTCCGTCAGCAGATTCTTCGCCGTGTTCGTGATGGTGTTTGTGTTCTTCGTGCTCAGCTTCGTGGTGTTCGTGGTCATGTTCCTCATATTCAGCATCTTCATGATGATGGTGATGATGTCCGTGTCTGTGGATCTCCCAGACGGATTTCAGGCTTGTGAAAATCGCGAAGTCTTCAGGCCCGTTCAGCGGTTTCATAACGGCACAAACCTTATATTTGAAGTCGTGGACATGCGCATCTTCGTCGCCGACAGTTCCGTGGCTTCCGAAAAACGTGTCACCGGCTTTCATTTCGTATCTTGCTGCAACTTTTGAGCCGATTACCGCACAGTTCCTGCCGTTTTTGCCGAAAATATCGTGAGCTTCGATGTCATTGCCGATCTCGGAAAACCCTTTTGCAATCTCGTTTATGTAGGCACTTTCGACGCCTGTTACCGGCACTCCCGTGTAGCTGTCTGAGCGCGCGACCGGAAAAACTGCCGAGACTCTTTCGTCACTCGCAAGTTTTCCGGCAAATTCATAGTCAAGCGTGCCAGCCGGTTTGTCTGTATTGAAAAGCGTTGACATAACGAGTGTCGTGTCGCTTGCTCCGGCCGGACCTACGACAAGCGGGAAGGCAAGCGATGAGTTCACCGCTGTCGCCGCAAGCCCGAAAGAGACGCAGCCTATCGCGGCAAGGAACGCAAATGCCGCGGAAATCGCGAAAATACTTGTAAAAACCGAGAATTTACGGTGACTTATGCTGTGCAGAACCGCTTTTAAAATAAATATGTATTTCATGACAGCGCCCCCGTTTCCAGATTGAAGTCGATGTCAGGCTTGATATCGTCAAAAATCGAATCGTGCGATGTCAGAACGAGAGTCGTTCCTTTTTTGTTGAGTTCAAGCAGGGTGTTTTTGACAAGTTCCGATGAGTTTCTGTCAAGGCTCGCGGTCGGTTCGTCGGCGAATACGAGAGGCGGATCGGCAAAGAGGACTCTCGCCACCGCGACACGCTGTTTCTGCCCTACAGAAAGGTGATAGGGCATTTTGGCCGAGAACTCTTTCATTCCTACTTTATCCAATGAATCCAGTGCCTTATCTTTGTAATTTTCAGGAAGTTTTCCCGCAAATGCAAGCGGCGCATAGACGTTTTCCAATACCGAAAAAGGGGAAAGCAGGTTGAAAGTCTGAAAAATGTAGCCTATGTTTTCTGCGCGGAACCTGTCTTTTTTCCCTTCACTGAGGTTTGTAATATCAATGTTTCCGAACAGAACCGATCCTGAATCGGGTTTTATCAGCCCTGACATGACGTTCATGAAAGTCGTTTTGCCGCTTCCGCTCGCACCCGAAAGGCGGAGAACTGCTCCCTGATTCAGTTCAAAAGAGACTTTTTCGAAGATCACGTTTCTCTTTCCGTTTGTATCAGAGAACGATTTTGCAAGATCCTTTATCGAAATTTTTTCAAATCCTGCCATGCACAAATTCCCGAATAAAGTTTTTTGTTTATTAAAATCCAATACTTAGTCTAAAACTTTTATCTCTTTTACCAGGATGCTGTTGAGAAATGTCTGCCCGTTTATTGTATCCGGACCGAAGAAAAAACGCCCTGTCACGCTTACCAGAAGTACCTGTTTGAAAAGCTTTTCGCGGTCAAATTCAAAAGGGATCTCTCCGGCGTTTTTGTAGGCATAAACAATGTCACCCATCGTCGGCGGGTTGCAGAAAACGCATCCTTTCATAACGATTGCCGGATTCGAGAGCCAGAAAGTCGAAAATTTTCCGTCTTCAGGGATTTTTTCAAACGGCATGACTGCTCCGACCATCGTGACGAGCGAGCCGTTGAGCGACTCGACTACCGGTTCGGGCAGTTTTTCCTTCAGTCTGAAGTAGGTATAGACTTTTTTCAGGCTTTTGAATTCGATCGGACGCGGCGGCATATCGTAGTCCGGCTCGTTGATTTTGTACTTTCCGTGGGTCATCTCGTTTTTATCGAGTTTGTCGGAAGGATGGAGAACTGAACCTTTTCCGTGTTTGAGGAAGCTGTCGGAAATTGATTCGTTTGCCTCTTTCATTTTTTCATCCTGGGTTTTTTCTTTCTTCGGTTCAGCCTGATCTTTTCCCTTTTTTTCCGGTGCCGGAAATGTTTTTTCTGTATCGGTTTTTATCGGAAGAGGCTGTTTTTCAACCGATTCGGGAGTTTCCTGAGCCGCATCTTTCGAACACGACAGCATTGAGAAAACAAGGATCGAAAAAAGGATCGTGATTTTTTTCATGACGCTAAACTACTTGGATTTATTAAACATTTCATTTATTGCATTTGCCGCAGTCTTTCCGTTTGACATTGCAAGAATTACGGTCGAAGCGCCGCTGACGGCATCACCGCCTGCATAAACATGCGGAATGTTCGTCGCGCAGGTTTCGGGATTTACGACGATGCATCCTTTGCGGTTGACTTCAAGTTCTCTGCAGTTGCCTGTCAGAGTCGGGTTCGGGCTCGTTCCGGTCGCGAAAATAACGACTTCGCAATCCATCGTGAAGGTTTCTTCCGTTTCGAAAATCCTGCTTCTGCCTCCTTCCGGATCTTCTTCGGCTCTCATTTTTCTGAAAACGATGCTTGCAACGTGTCCTTTGTCGCCTTCGATGATTTCGATCGGAGAGATAAGGAAAATAGTCTCGATTCCTTCTTCTCTCGCGTGCAGAAGCTCTTCACGGCGCACCGGCATGTCGGCTTCAAGTCTGCGGTATGCGATAATTACGCGCTCGCTTCCGAGTCTTAGGGCAACTCTCGCCGCATCCATCGCGACATTTCCGCCGCCGATGACTACAGTCGTTTTTCCGACAGTGATCGGGGTTCTGCTCCAAAGTTTGCCTGCGTGCATCAAGTTTGCGCGGGTAAGGTATTCGTTTGCGGAGTAAACACCCGGAAGATCTTCTCCAGGAATTCCCGGAAATGACGGAACCCCCGCTCCTGTTCCGATATACAAAGCATCAAATTCATTAAGGATTTCTTCAACGGAAATCGTTTTTCCGATGATAGTGTTCATCCTGAATTCGACACCGTACTTTTTCAAAATCTTGATTTCCTCGGCAACGATTTTGCGCGGAAGCCTGAACGCAGGGATTCCGTAAGCCAGAACGCCGCCCGGCTCGTGCAGAGCCTCGAAAACAGTGACCTTGTGACCGTATAGAGCCGACTGGTAAGCGCAGGCAAGGCCGCCGGGGCCGCTTCCCGCGATCGCGATTTTTTTGCCTGTCGAAGAATCTATTTTCGGTTTCGGCAGCTCGTTTGAATAGTTGTCTGCAAGAAATCTCTCGATATTTCCGATAGATACCGGTGAATTTATTTTTCCCATCGTGCAGTTTTTCTGGCACTGGCTCTCCTGAGGACAGACTCTTCCGCAGACAGCCGGAAGCGAATTGTCGTTGCGGATAACCTGCAGAGCCTCGACGAAACGCCTTTCTGCAGTCAGTTTCATAACTCTCGGAATGTCGATATTTACAGGACATCCCTTGACACACGGAGCATCCTTGCAGCCGAGACATCTCCACGCTTCGAGAATAGCAGAATCCTCGCCATAACCGACCGGAACCTCGTCGAAAGTATGCTTTCTGAAGTCCGGATCGAGCGTCGGCATTATCTGAGGCGGAATTTTGATTTTATCTTTCGGATTCATATTCATGGTTTCTTCCTTAAAACAACAAAAAAGACGCGCTTTATTAGCATTTTTTCGAAAATTTGAAAGTTTTTTGTTTTTTAACGCCGCTTGGGTTCAACAATAATCTTGTTTTATTATAAAATATCGGAATAAGCCGTTCTGAACTTCAGAAAATGTAAAAATCACCAAAAATCGCGATTTGGTGCGAAAAACGATGTGTAAAAATCTTGATTTGGTGCAAAAAACGATGTATAAAAATCGCGATTTGGTGCGAATCGATGTGTGGGAGAGTTCTTATGAAAAGAAAAATCCTTGAAAAAATGGCTGATTGGAAGCGTAAAAGCAACGGAAAAACGGCTCTGCTTATTGACGGCGCGAGGCGTGTCGGAAAAAGCTATGCAGCAGAAGAGTTTGCGAAAACAAACTATAAATCTTACATTTTGATTGATTTCAACGAGGCAGGACGCGAAATAACCGAGCTTTTCGAGCAGAATCTGAGGGATCTGGATTCGCTTTTCATGTTTCTTACAGCCGCTTACAATGTCAAACTTTACGAAAGGGAATCTGTCATCATTTTTGATGAAGTACAGCTCTGTCCGAGAGCCCGTGCCGCGATAAAATTTTTAGTGGCGGACGGCCGGTATGACTACATTGAAACAGGTTCGCTCCTTTCAATCCGGAAGAATGTAAAAGACATCGTTATTCCTTCGGAAGAGCGGCACTTGAAATTGTTCCCGATGGATTTTGAGGAGTTTTTGCGGGCTTCGGGCGAAGAAACGCTTTGGGAAGTGATTAAAACCTGTTTCGAGAAAAAACAGCCTTTGGCGCAGCCTGTTCACCGCAAGGCGATGACTCTTTTCCGCGAATATCTGATTATAGGCGGAATGCCGCAGGCTGTAAGCGAATACCTGGTTTCAAAAGATTTTGAGGCTGTGGATGCCGTAAAAAGAGATATCCTTTTTCTTTACCGCGCCGATATTGCCAAGCATGCTGCGGGTTATGAAGCTAAAGTACTCGGAATTTTTGATGAAATTCCCGCACAACTTTCAAAGCACGAGAAAAAATTTGTACTTTCCGCATTGGGCAAGGGAATTAAATCAAGAGACTATGAAAGCGCGTTCTTGTGGCTGAAAGATTCAATGATTGTCAACATCTGCTACAATTCAACCGAGCCGAATATCGGACTCGGACTCAACCGTGACAACTCTTCGATGAAAATTTATATGGGTGATACAGGCCTTTTGATAAGCCACGCATTTGATGAAAACGGGATCGTGACCGAGGAAATCTACAAAAAGCTCCTTTTCGGCAAACTGGAAGTCAACGAAGGGATGCTTTTCGAGAACATAGTGGCGCAGATGCTCGCTGCAAACGAACGCAAACTTTATTTCTATTCCAATGCGTCAAAAACCGACAGAAATTCGAGAATGGAAATAGATTTTCTCCTTGCCAAGTCAAAAGTCACCGACAGGCACAACATTTCTCCGCTTGAGGTCAAGTCGGGAAAAAACTACACTCTTTCGTCGATAAACAAGTTCCGCAATAAATTCAGTGGTCAAGCCAACATTCCGTTTGTGCTCCACACCGAAAATCTCTCTGAAAAGGAGGGAATCCTTTATCTGCCGGTTTATATGACGGGATTATTGTAATTTCTGAAAAGCAAAAATCGCTTATCGTTTTTAGTGGTAACAGTACCACCAAATCAGGTGTTTTTTATTGCAGAATGAAATCGGAATAAACCGTTCCGCTCTTCAAAAAATGCTGCAAACCTTGCAGAAAAACGGCTACATCGAAAAGGATGACAAAGGATCCTGGCGTGTATTCATAACGCCGTCATGTTGAGCAACGCGAAACATTTTTGTCATCTTGAACGAATGTGAAAGATCTCTCCGAGAATCTTCGTTATACTCGGAATGTCGGTTCCTGAGCTAGTCGAAGGAGTCGACGCGCCATCTCGCACAACGACTGAATTTGTTATATTTTTGAAATTATCGGTTTCCAGATTTTAACTTATTCGCCTTTCGGGTTGAGGAGGAGTGATTTGTGTTTAGTAAAGTAAATTCAGAAAAACATCAGGTTCTATTTTAATCTCTTATATCCCTGAGATAAATCTGTTTTGAGAACCGCCACCCCAAATACTGCGGCCGCCCCTGTGAGGATTAGCCTGGTGCTCTTTAGTTTTAACAAGCTCCATGATGCCTTCTTTCTCATTATGATGCCATGTGTAGCCTCCAATGCGTGGTTCTCCATTTTTTATTTGCTCGAGCTGACGTTTGCTGAATGCAACCAATCCTTTTCCTGCGCCAAAAATTTTCTGCTTCAATTTTTCAGTGCAATACTTAAATTGTTTGTAATCCGTCTCTTTATACATATCTTTTGGAAGTTTTGTTTTAAATACACTGTCGAATTTTGGAAAGTATCCTTCTTCTTTTTTGCCATCGACATCAATGGTACGTTTTCTGTATTCTACTGTTCCCCCAAGACGCATTATTTTTCCCTTAAGAGAATCAGGCAATTTCTCTAATGGCCATGGCGCATTGATAAATCCTTTCTTGTTTTCAAAAGCCTTTGTTATTTTTTTGACATTATTTTCCGTATTTTCGGATAATTCTTTTATTTTAGGGATGAATGGATTGTTCATTGGAGCCTCCTTAATTGATTGTCACTCATAAAGTGATGTCAGAAAATCATCAAGAGAAAGTTCGGTGGATTCGACGGAATCTGTTTCGTGATCCCAGAATACG
>CACYHH010000007.1 GCA_902774115.1 uncultured Spirochaetales bacterium | reverse complement strand
CTCCTTAATTGATTGTCACTCATAAAGTGATGTCAGAAAATCATCAAGAGAAAGTTCGGTGGATTCGACGGAATCTGTTTCGTGATCCCAGAATACGACGATTTCGTCTTTTATCGAATAACAAATGAAATTGCCGAACGGATCAATTCCGAACGGAATCAAATTCTTGTCCTCAATTACAGGTAAAGCATCGAAAACGGAATCCGCTTCTGTTTCGTCTCGGTTAAACGAGAAAACGGCTCCGAACACTTTTTCATTGCATCCCACCATGAATTTAATTTTATCTGGTGTTGCAGCGTTGGCTTCAATAATGAAATCTTTTAATTTTTCAGGAAAGGATATTCCGCGTTTCTCTCCGATTTCATCAAATACTTTTGAATCTTTTAAATCGATTTTGTACTTCCAATTGATTTCCATTTTAACCTCCTATTTACATTTCTTTTTTTGAATATTCTTTCCAATCATCAAGGTATTCCACTGGTTTTTGATGTTGTTCAATCTGTTCTTGCAAAATACATTCAATAAGCTTGTTCTGACTGAAAATATCAAAATCTGCAATAAGCGAATCCTGCGCATCGACAAAGACATTTTTCCATTCTTCGATGGAATCGGCCTCTTCTGCCTCTTTTTCTGTGGTGGCATCGCAGATTAAATCATAGATGACAGGGCTGATGTCGTTGATAGAACAGGTTCCGTTTACATTCAAAGCCTTGATTGCTTTAATTTTGGTCTTGGTCGGGATATCCAATCCAATTATGATCTCAGTCAGTCTCCCTAATGTCATATCAAGTTTTTCGCCGGCATTTTTGTATAACAGATTCTTAACAAGCATCTTTTTGTTTTCGTAGATAAACGGATCATCGGATATTGTCGGGTCTTTTTGATAGAGACATTCTTTTCCGCTGTATCTTCCTATCTTGCAAAGGACAGGTTCAATCCAATCGTTCTGATAAACTACGGCAACTCCTTTTGGAAGTTTTGCAATTTCATCAAGCTGGTTATCTTTGAGTCCAGCTGATTTTCCGGCAAGGCGCCGATCTTGTTCATCAGGCAGTCGCATAATGATTTTTGTGTTTGTATTTCTGATTGCTGAAATATCGACTGCACTAGGAGACTGGTCAGCAATAATAAATCCTTCCCCGTAAGTTCTCATTTCCGCAATAGCATTGGAAATCATTTCTACAGATTTTCCAGCGACATTTGAACCTTCTTCATTCTGCTCAGTTGATGTTCTTTTCAGAATATTGTGAGCTTCTTCCAAAATTGTGACATGGCGTAAAGGAGAATTCATTTCATTTGCATTCGACATTCTGTGCTCACTCAACCTCATAATGAGTATACCCATGATAAGAGATTTTGTTTCTGCCGATCCAATACGACTGATGTCGACAATAACTTTTTTGTCAAACAGTTCGTTGTTGTCTATTTCATTCGACGAAAAAATCTGTCCGTTTATGCCGTTTGTAAGCGATTTGATTCTTGTAACCAGTGAACCTGAGTAATTGCTTTTTACTTCTTCGGAATAATCGGAATTCTGAATAACAACAATTAGTTCTTTCAACAAATCTGCAAAAGTCGGGAAAAGTTCATCACTGTAAGAGTTTTCCGATTCCACCAGATCCCAGCCACATGATTCATACGCTTGAAGAACAGCATCTTTCAGAACCGCAGGCATTGCGGCATACATCGGCCAGCATACATTGAATATTTCTACCAGCCGGTCAATATGTTCCAGAATATGCACTCCTTTCGGAAACTTGAACGGGTTGATTCTGAGAATATCGGTATATTGCTTGTTTGAGCCGTATACTTTAACTCCTGGAAGTATTCCGAACACATTTTTATATTCGCCTTTTGCAGGTTCGATAACCATGTAAGTCAAACCTAAATTGTCAATTTGGCGAAGCATTTCATAGATTGTGTTGCTTTTGCCGCAACCAGTTGAACCCGTGACAAAAGTGTGCATTGCCAGACTGTTTGTATTCAGAGTAACTTTGCTGTTTTCAACTTCACTGCCCATGTTGAAAATATTGCCGAGATTGATTCCGTTGGAAGACTTGTTTTTGCCGTTATAAGTAACGATTTCTTTCCCGAAATCGGCATGTTCAATTACAGGCAGGCCGCATACTGACCTTCTTGGCAAACCCATGTGGATTGCAAGTTCATTGCCGCTGACAAGAGAGCAGGGAGTTACTTCGATGTCCCCGGAGCTTCCTTCATATTTAAAAACCGGGTGGATGAAATTCTTGACATATTTGGCAACCATTTCAGTTTTGTCTTTCTGATAATTTCCCCATGAATTGATTGCCGCGACCTCTACACCTGAATTTTCACCGCGCATAATTGATTTGTATGTGGATGCTGCTATTTCAGCGGAACATGGATCATCCGAAAGGAAATATGCAGCACATTCATACATTCCGAGACTTTCAAATTCATTGATGCGTTTTAACTGTTTATCTATCCTTTCGAGAGTATCCTCGATCGATTTGTCATGAAAGGTGAGCGTGGTTCCTTTCGAGTCTCCCTCTGTTTTTCCCATAGATTTGGATGTGCTGTGATTGACAGAATCAGTTGTTCCTTCGGACTTTGAAAAACTTTGGGATTTTGATTCATTCGTTGATGTTGAATTTGTTTCATTTTTATTCTTTAAGGTGTCAGTTAGCATAAGTCCTGTTGAAACCATAGAGCCGACAATTATGCTCCCAAATCCAGTAAGAGGAGCTAAGGCCATGCCGAGAGATGATGCTGCGCAAGCAATAGCATTAAGTTTCCTTACAGGAGATTCCGAATGAGACTTGCTTGAACCTGTTGTTTTGCTTTCAGAAAGATTTATTGTGTGACTTTTTGACTGGCTGCTTCCCTCAGTCTCAGAGATAGAATAATTAGAAGAACTGTTATTTGAATAATTTATCTGGGCAGTAGCAAAAGTTGACAACTGAGTATATATGGTCTCATAACCTTTACGGAGTTCACGCAGTTGAGCTTGCGGTGTTCCGTTTGCAATGACAATTCCGGTATATTTTTTGCCTTGCATGGACAAAACAAGCTTTTCCAAACCCTGAACAAAAGACTGATTGGATGTGTTTTCACGAAGTTTATTATTGGCAACGCATGAAACTGCGGAAACACTTTTAGCTTTTACGCCGTCAAGAATTTTATTTATATCATCAACCGTATAGCTGCCGATTGTTTTTGTGCCTGGGAATTGACCTTTTATTGCATTTTCGACGGTGTTTTTCAAAGAACTGATTGTTCTTTCTTCATCCAACGAACGGACGCCCATATAAAAATCGGTTTTAGTTCCGTCACTGTCCATAATAAGGAATATCGTGCTGTTGCTAATCGGCAATGCATTAAAGACACTGGCAAATTTGTATGTTGCTGGTTCATCTTTTTCATACACCAGTTCCGTGATTTTAAAGAAATCTACATTGTCGCGAATGTTGTTTTGCAATGTTTCTTCACTCAAAGGCACGATATCCATATTCGAAATGTCGGAAACATAATTTTTTAAAACCAAATCATCGACAAGTTTTAATGCTGCCTGATAGTTTGAGACAAATTTAGTATAAGATGGTGTAGGGGCAGAATCGTTTCGTTTTATTTCCATTAATTCGTCCATTTATGATCTCCTCTTGTCACTAATTATCAAAACAGCACCTGCGCCTAATGCCAATATTCCTCCGACAACAAGAACGACCGGAAGAACTCCTGAAATACAAATGCCGGAAACAAGTAAAATGCCTCCTGCAACTATAGCGCCGATACCTATTTGTTTGAGTGTAAAGCGGTTTTTTAAAGAAGTTTTGCTTGTTTTGTCAGCAGTCTTGTTTAATTTGTCTTTGTAGATATATTTGACCATGGCTTTAAGAAGATTGATTCTTTCTTTTGAAAAGCCGTTGACAGCAGCAACCATCTGCTGGTTAAGATATTCTTTAGTCCAGGATGCGTTGTTAAATTCAAGATTTTCGCCATCATGCGGAACATAGATATCTCCCATTTTGTCCGTAGCGTAAGATATCATTTCATCGAACTGCTTTGCTGACGGATCTACCAAAAGGCTGTCCTTCAGCATAATTCTGACACGCATTGTTGATCTGTTTTGGACCGCTTCTGCAAATTCTTTTGTTACTGCCATAATTTTCTCCATTATTTGTTGTTATTATCGTGATTTTGTAAAATATTGAGTATCGCACTCAAAGTATCCTTGAGTTCTCCCTTGAGTACAGGATCCCAATCGCCATCGAAAGTGATTGTAAAACTTCTTTTCGCATTTTGCCGAGCAGTTGATTTCTCTCCACGGGAATAATCAGCAACAGTGTTTGCAGTTGCTGCAATAATTTCGGCACCGACGGCGATAGTGTCTCGAGTGACTTCAACAACTTTGTTCCGTTTCGGTTCAACTGTTCTTTCTGGCTGTTGTGTTTGATTGTTTCTTTTTCTTCTGATTTCTGTTGCTTTAGCTTCCAGTACTTTTGCAACTAATTTTTTCAAATGATCAATTCTTACTTTTGAGAAATTGTTTGGCAAATCTGTTAATTCATCATTCATTATAGATTCATTCCATTTTGTTTCGTCATTTTCAAGAGGTTCATCATCAAATGGAACAAGAATTTCAGGAATAAGCTCTTTTGCGCAAGACAACATTTCGTCAAATTGTGTTGCTGTTGGATCGACTAAAAAACTGTCTTTCATCATAATCCTGGCACGCAGCAAATTTTTTTTTGCAATAGTTTCTTTAAATTCTGGTGACAACATAATTCACCTCATTAAATATCCAAAATAGAATTGACCTTGTTCTGAATTTCTTCAAGCCAATTAAGTTTTGCCTGAGATTCGCGAATCATGCGTTCTACATCCTTTGCGTTGTTGGCACATTCTTCAAGTTCTTTAAGTTTTTCCTTTAATACAGCATCCAATTCGGCAAATTTTTTCTTGAATTCATTCTTAATATTTAAACTCTGAGCTTTAGCATATTTTACAGCATTGTTGATGTTTTCATACAACTGCTCCTGAAGCGGTGCAAAGAATTTTTGAGCTAGTTTTGTTCCGTCTACAAATTCTTGATCCTCGTAAACAGCTTCTGTATGTCCGTCTTCATCAAACCATGTCCACGGCTTCCACCACCGTTTATTTTTGTTTTCCACCCATACTTCATCAACTTTGACACTTTCTGTTTCTGTCAGATTGGATATAAGAGACGATACATCGGTGGAAATGTCTCCAGCCATCAATTTAAACGGATCTATGCCTATGCTGCCGACATTGACATCGCTTGAAAGTTCCGAAATTTTCTTTTTATATTCTTCAAATAAATCATTCGCGCTTTTATGGATATGCTTTTCAATCAAGTCTTCAAGTTTAACCCGGATATCAGCCTGAAGATTGTCGGCAAATATGGCAAAATCATTACAAACTATTTCTGCTTCGACTCTGCTCATTTTAGTTTCGCTTTTGGAAAGTTTTTCAGTGATTTTTTCCTGAGCCGCTTTTATAATATTATTTGTGGTTTTCTTAATTTCAGCATCGTAGTTGATGTTGTCAATCCGTTCTTTAAACTTCTTTGCATCTTCACCGTTGTCTATTTTTTTCCGGATAATTTCTATATTGGCAAGTATTTCTTTATGTTTGTCCTGATTTTCGCTGATTTCCTGTTTGGTCGATTCAAATGATTTTGCACTTTCAAGTCGTTTAGAAAAAGTATCCACAATATTTTTGATTTTTGCAGTTTTTGCATACTTTCTGACATACATTGTTATTGCTTGTTCAATAGAAATGATACCGCAGTGAATCAGAGCTTCTTTATTAGCATCGTTACTGTTTTTTGCTTCTTCAAGAAGTTTTTCGATTTCGCTGCGAGCTGACGGGGTAAGAGGAGCAAAATTTTCGAAATGCATTTCTTCGTTACGGTTAAACTTTCTTACTTTCAACTCGGCAGCATCCACTTCATCTTCATCTTTACACTCGTTACTGTCAGATAAAATAGTTCTGATATAAAGAGCTGTAAGAGCGGAGGCTGGGTAAATATTCGCATTCTCAATTCCGTTGTCTTTCAGATACTCTTTTACTTTTGTTATTGCTGCCTCAACGCTGTCTTCGCCTTTTTTGAAATCATCCAATTTGTTTATGACAAAGATAAAACGGTCACGTGATTGTTTTCCGCCGACTTTCATGCTTTCAGCGACATGTTTCAGTAAATTGTAATCATCATTAGTGGCAAGTTGTGTCGCATTCAGAATATAAAGAACTACTGTCTTTGAAGATTCCGAGAGCATCCGGTAAGTTGCTGCTTTGTGTTCAGGATCGCGTGAATTGTTCGGTCCGGGAGTATCAACGAGAACCAATGAAACATCGTCAGCACCGACAAAAGGAATGTCGCCCTCAGCCCTGATTTTTGAAACTTTAGGATCGCTGTTCAAAGAGTTCATAATTTCCAAGGTTAGTTTTGAATGAGTTTGAATAAGGTCTCCGTTAGTGTCATATACATTTGCTCTGAAACCTCCTTCGTCATTATCTTTGATTTCGGTAATTGTCGCAGTACATGCTTCCTGTTTTGCAGGCATGAGTTTTTGTCCGAGGAGTGCGTTTATCAAAGTCGATTTGCCGGAACTCATCGTTGCGACAACATTGACCTCAAAATCACTGCTTTTGGCCATGTTAAACGCTTTGATGACATCAGGCTGTTTGAGTTCTTCAAATGGACCTTTCTGTATTTCATTAAATATTTCGGTAATGGCATTTTCCTTGTCGGATACTTCCTTGGCAGGGATATGTTCCACTTCGATATTCAGACCTTTATTTTTGTTTGCTTCTTCAGCCATAGCTGCGACATCTTCATAATCGAGAAGTGTCCCATGAAATTTGATTTTGAAATCACGGCTTCTGCATTCTTCGGTGAGAATTTCGGGTAATTTTTCTATCCACTCCTGAAGGCGTTTTTCACCGAAATTCAACAGGCTGTTTCGCTTCAGCTCAACTCCATCAATTGTGATGTGAGTTGTCAGACGGTAGGGATTGTACTTAATAAAAATCTCGCTCATGTTTTCACCTCATGTTGTAAATTATTTTTTCTAAATGCAACAAACCTGAATGCAAAAGAAGTTGACTTGCGGCATCGTCACTGCTGACAGCGACGGCAGGTTTTATTGTTTCCGGATAATATGAATCAAGCTGATATTCAGGCTTTTTCATTTTTCTCGACATAAGTTCATATTCATCCTGCTCATCGTCATCGAGGGTCTCATTAAATATTTTCATCTTGGCAAGATAAGCTGCGTAAGACGACAGAGGAACGACATTCGGTTCTTTAAATCCTATATCAGTTAACTCAGAAACTACTTTGTTCAAAGTTTCTTTTACGGAATCTTCCGCTTGTCTGAAACGATCTAGTTTGTTTACCACGAAAATGATTTTTCCATGATAATGTTCCGATACGAAGATCAGATGTTTTTTGTCATCGTCAGTTCCGATATTTTCACCGTTCAGTAAGTAAATCAACAAATCCGGCTTGCTGTTGCAAATCATATCTTCACTAAGTGACTTTGAATTTGCATCCTGAAACGAGTTTACACCGGGAGTATCTATCAGCCAAAGTCTTTTCGGCGTCTTGTCCAAAGTTCTGAAAAAAGTTCCTACAGTAATATTGGAACTGTTATTGTTCTCATTGTCTTCCATCAATGTTTGGTAATCAGCATCCAGTTCCAGCAAAAAATCAAGTTCATAGGAAAAACCGTCTTCGTAAGGCTTGTCTACAATTGTGTGTATTTTGGCTGTACAGACTTCATTTCGGGTTTTGTTGACTTTTTTCCCGACAAGAGCGTTCAGAAGAGTTGATTTGCCGGCACTCATGTTTGCTGTAACAAGCACCATGATAGGTTCTTTTTCTATAAATTTACTGTTTTTATCCCAACAACTTTTCAAAAACTGTATTTGCTCAATTTCATCGGTTGCTATAGACAAATCATACAAAGAATCAAAAAGAAGCCTGATTTTTTTCTGGTGCCATCTGTGATATAAAGTCGACAAGTCATCAAATATCTGAGCTGCTTTCTTTTTATCTCCGTAAGCACATATAAAAATGCAGTCAATGATGAAACAGTAACGGTAGGAAAAGAATCTGAAAGGGCGGAATTTAATACCAAGCACTGATTTTGAATCACGGCTTAAATCAAAGCCGCCGGATTGATATTTGTTTTCATTTCCGAAAAATTTCTTTTTGTAAAGACGCAAAGTTTGTTCTGCCCATGGATTTTTTGCAGAATATTTTTCTGCAAAATATTCAAGCATACCTATATATTTTTGTTTGTAACTATCCTTTTCATCAGTTACAGGATGTTTGTCAAGCATTTGTGATGCTTCCAAGACTATCTGATTCAAAATATTTTACCTCCGTTTTAAATCGGTATAATTGCGTTGAGTTGAGCATCATTCTGTCTTCAAATTGAATCAACAAAAACGGGAAATTCTAGAGAAATACGCTTGAAAGGCAAGTTTTTGCAATGACCGCTCAACAAGCGTCATTCTTGTAAAAGTTAGAAATTTCAATGACAGAAGAAATGGAGACTATAATAAAAGTCATCGGAGGTACAGAGACGAGAAAAAATGAAATCAAAAAGAAAAAAGGAGAGGTGCCGCATAGCGGTGGAGAGGGCTGTAAGCAGCTACTCTGCTACTTGTTACTCATCAGATACACTTGGGACAACAGATCAGGTGCCAAAGCCTCGGCCGCTTTGAGTGCGGCGATGTACTGCAGTTTAGTCTCCTCAAGCGGGAGATCATCCCCTTCACGATCGAAAAGACTGCATACATACATGTAGGCTACATCAAGCAGGTCGCGCACCATATTTTTATGCGCGGACTCAAGCTCTTTGATAGTGGCATTGACCTTCTCGATGACTCCTACGATTTCTGTCTGGGTATCTTTTTCGATCGTCCATCTGGCTTTGCTCTCACCCCTGTAGGGCTTTAGCTGACACCCTATAAGAATTTCAGGCTGCTTGTCATAAAGGTCGTCGCCTTTTCCCGCGACAACCCGGATGCGTTTCGGGAGCCACTCGATCCTTACAGATGAACCTTCTTTGTTGAGACCCAAACAAAAACGTTTAACTGCGGTCTCTTTGTTGTAATTAACTTCGTACATGTTTTCCTCCATAATGTACAGGTTAATAATGTTCCAGACACAACCCTGTCCCCGATTTCAATCAGAGCATACTTTGTACTCGTTATGTCTGCAAAATCAAATCTGAACTAATTTGGGTAAAAAGTACCGTTTTTTCAACATTCCGAAAATCTTTCCTTAGCAGTTGCCAGATTTTTTAAAAACCGTAATATCAGCGCGGTTTGATTTTTTCGGGTGAAAAAATGGCGAGATACATCGTTTCAGACGACGGCGAGATTGAAGAAGATCTTCCGTTCACGAGTGATACGGCGGAGTATGAGTTCCCTGAGCTCGACAGTGCCGAAAGGGCGCGTTACAAAGAGCTTAAAACGGTGATAAAGAGTATCGAGGAGCGCACTTCCGATGCACCGGCACTCAAAAAAGGTGAGATCGAGAAAGTTTATGAAAACGAGCTCAATTCGGCTCAGTGTAGCGCTGTTTTCGCGCTCACAGGGCCTGTGCTTGTCATTGCAGGTGCGGGAAGCGGGAAGACGAGAACCATCGTTTACCGGACGGCTTACATGCTTCAGAAGGGGATAAAGCCGGAATCGATACTTCTTCTCACTTTCACAAGGCGCGCGGCGGGAGAAATGACTCAGCGCGTGAACCAGCTTATCGGTTCGGAGCTTGCGGACAGGATAACTGCGGGAACTTTCCACAGTTTCGCAAATATCCAGCTCAGAAAATACGGGCGTTTCATCGGGATAATGCCGAATTTCACGATATGTGACCAGGTCGATTCTGCGGATATGATAGACCTCATAAAAAACACTCTCGACATCAAGAAAACAGGCAAGGCGATGCCGAAAAAAGGGACTATCGCCGAGATCATAAGCCGTTCGCGCAACCATGCGAAGCCGATCGCGGAAGTTATTGACGGCTACTATTCTAAATACAGCGAGTTTTCCGATGTTATTGCGAAGATCGCTGAAGGTTACGAAAAATACAAGGCTGAGCGCAACATGCTCGACTACGATGACCTTCTTGAAAAGTTTCTCGAGCTTCTTGAAAAGTCGCCGGAGGCCCTTGAAAGGATACAGAACCGCTATGAATACATCATGGTCGACGAGTATCAGGATACCAACATTTTTCAGGGCAAGATCGCCGATCTTATCGCCGCGAAAAGCCGCAACATTATGGTCGTAGGCGACGATTCGCAGAGCATTTACGCTTTCAGAGGTGCCAATTTCGAGAACATTCTCCGCTTTCCTCAGAAGTGGGAGGACGCCCGTCTGATCAAGCTTTTCAGGAACTACCGCTCCGAAAGGACTCTTCTCAGCTACACGAACGAAATAATCAAGAACTTTTACGTTTCCTACGAAAAAGCGCTCGTTTCCAACATCGAGAGAGTGAAGGGGAGGCCGCTTGTCAAACGCTTTCTTTCGGCTGAGGACGAGGGGGAGTTCGTCGCTTCGGAAATCGAAAAACTGCTTGAAAGCGGCATAAAACCTGAGGAGATCGCGGTGCTTTACCGTTCGAGTTTCCATGCCAATTTCGTGCAGGCGTCCCTGCTTCGCCGCGGAATCGATTTCGCGGTCTACGGCGGGATAAAATTTGTCGAAAGGCGCCATATAAAGGATGTTTTAAGCTATGCGAAAGTGATCCAGAATTCAAAGGATTCGGTTTCGCTCAACCGTATTTTCAAGCTCGTTCCGGGAATCGGTGCGGCTACTGCGGCGCGTCTTGCCGAAAGTTTCGCCGAAAAAGGGCCTGTTGCTATAGAAGCCCACGCGAAAAAGAAATATTACGGCGAACTCAGGCGTCTTTGCGAAATGCTTGAGGTTGCTTCGAACGATGAAATTAAAATAACAAAAGTTCTTGAAATAATTATAGAATTTTATAAGCCCGTTCTTGAAGAACTTGAAGACGATTCTGATGAAAGGCTCAAGGATTTTCCAGTTCTTATCCAGCTTGCTTCAAACTACCGCGTCCTTGAAAATTTTCTCACCGATTTCGCACTTGACCCGCCCGATTCAAAACTCAGTTCGTCGAAAGTCACCTATGATGCGTCGGAAAACCGCGACAAAGTTGTCCTTTCCACGATCCACAGCGCGAAAGGGTTAGAGTGGGACACCGTTTTTGTGATAAGCCTCAACGAAGGGAGTTTCCCGAGCGAAAAGGCGGTCACGAAAATAGACGACCTTGAAGAAGAACGCCGCCTTTTCTATGTCGCATGTTCACGCGCCAAATCGCGCCTTTTTCTCACTTATCCGCAGATAAAACTGATGTACGGAAAGCTCAGTTCGACTGCGCTTCCGAGCAGATTTTTAGCTGAAATATCTGATTCTTACTACGAAATTTCCTGATTATTTTATTTTCGGGTCGATGATGAAAAGATCGTCGGAAGCCATTGACGATGTGATGAGTTCGATTTCTTTCTCGAACTGGCTCATCGTGTCAGTCCCCCAGTTTTTCGTGAGTTTGAGATAAAGCTGGGCTGTGACGTAAGCGTCGGAAAGGGCGCGGTGCATAGCTCCCATCGGCTTTAAGTTGAAGTGATTCTTAAGAGTCGAAAGTTTGAAATTGGCTGAAGTTTTGACCTCTTTGCGCGAGTTGAGAAGGGTGCAGTAAGTATCGAAATTCTTGTTTATGCCGCATTCCTTCAGCTCGTAGCGAAGGAAGGAAGTATCGAATTTCGCGTTGTGCGCGACAAGAATGTCGTCGCCGATGAAGTCAACAAAAAGCGGTAGGACCTGTGAAATAGTCGGTTTGTCAGCGACCATTTCGTTAGTTATCCCGGTTATTTCTACAATTTTTTCCGGAATATTTCTTTCGGGGTTTACGAGAGTCTGGAAAACTCCGCAAAGTTTGTTGCCGCAAAGTTTTATCGCGCCGATCTCTGTGATCCTGTCGCCGTAACTTGGCGAAAGACCGGTCGTCTCGAGGTCGAAAACCGTTACTCCGCTACTTTGCATCGCTACCTGCCTTTTTTGCGCTTTTTTTCGCGCGGTAAACCATGATCGATTTTTTTGTTATGAAATAGGTCGGGATCATCGCGATAATTCCGACGACTGCGCCGCCTATGCACATCGGAAGAAAGATGTCGGCTCCGAGTGCGAGAAACCCTTTCGTCTGCTCGATAAAACCGTCAAGTTTGAGGACTGCTGTCATTTTTGACATGATTGTTGACGGGGTTACGACGTGGTCAGCCGGATAGAAAAAAGTTCCGACCCAGTAGATGAAAGCGTAAATCGGAATAACAGTGAGCGGGTTCGTGATCCACACTCCTGCAACCGCAGCGGGTTTGTTCGCATGCTTGAACGGCAGACAGACAAGTCCGGCAACCACCATCTGGATTCCCATTATCGGAAGGAATCCGACGAAAATTCCGAGCGCAAGTCCGAACGCGATGTCGTGCGGATCGGCATTGAGATGAATAAGATTTTTCCAGATATTCAGGAACTGAGCCTTGAGGTCGTACCACTTTATTTCTTTTTTATTTTCAGTTTCTTCTGCCATAGTTTCATTCCAGTCTGTGAATAAACCGCAAAACCAAAAGCGGGGTATATTATCCATTCCTGCAAGAATGTAAATTCAAACTTGAAAAAGATCCCGCGTTTAATAATATCTTCCGGTTTTATTCTTTTTTTATTTGGAGGAAACAATGGAAGCAACGAACAAGGCAGTCATCGAAACGACAAAAGGAAAGATGGTCATCGAACTTTACGGCAACGAAATGCCGATCACCGTCGCAAATTTCATCAAACACATCGAAGCGAAATACTACAACAAGCTCATTTTCCACAGAGTCATCAAGGATTTCATGATCCAGGGCGGCGGAATGAACAAGTTCATGATGGAAAAATCGGCTATGCTTGATCCTATCAAACTTGAAAAAAGCCCGAATGTTCTCCACAAAAAATATGTGATTTCGATGGCAAGAACAAGTGATCCCAACAGCGCATCAAGCCAGTTCTTCATCTGCAACACAGACTGCGACTTTCTTGACGGTCAGTATGCCGCTTTCGGAAAAGTCATCGAAGGAATGGACGTCGTTGACGCTATTTCCGATGTTGCGACCCAGTCTGTTAAAATTTATGACGATGTTCCCGTCGAGCCGATAATGATCACAGATGTTTATATGGCGTAAGAAAAAATTTACTTTTCCGAATAGATTTTCGTAAGTTTGTCTTTGAGTTTTTTTACGACTTCGGGAGTGAAAACGGGGCTTCTCCACGCTGAAACGGAGTTGTTCTGGTAGAGCGGCTCGCGTTTGAAATCGAGTTTGCTTTCCTTGAAGTGTTCCTCGAAGAGGTTCGTTTTCGGAACCGGTGAATATTCGTTGAGATAGGGTCTTGCTCCGATTCCGGCAACGATTTCAATTGTTTTATCCACTTCATCGACTGTCTGTCCCGGAAGCCCGCAGAGAAGGTAAACACCGATTCTTTCACTTGTGAAGCCGTGTTCTTTCAGCATTTTTACGACAGATTTCAGCTGGTTGAGCGAAGTTTTGTCCTCGTAACGCGAAAAGGCGGTTTCGAAGCCGAAACGGAGCTGAGGAAAGTCGTATTTTTCAAGATATCTGCACAGATCTTCATTGATTTCACGCAGATGAAGACCGTTCGGCGTGTGAAAGCGGTAAACATTTGAAGGAAGTCTGTCCAGAAAATCGCGGAGAATTTTCCCGTTTCGCAGAAGAAGGGCATCGTCATAGAACGCGACATCGCAGTGTCCGGTTTCAGCGTGCCATTTTTCAAGGTTTTCGGCAAGGGTAGGGATATCTTTGTATGAAACTTTCGGGTTGAAAATGACGCTTGAGCAGTAAGGGCATCTGTTGGGGCAGCCTTCTATCAGATTCGCCGGAAAAAAGTGCAGGTTTTTGAGATATTTCATTCCGGTTCCAGTAATATTTTCAGGTATTTGCGCTTTCCCTGTGTTTACGGTGATATTTTCCCCTTCAAAAAATTCAGGCATCAGGATTGCCGAGGTTCCGCCGACATTTATATCGGTATCTCCGAAAATCTCCCTGACAAAACCGATCATCTTCAGAACCGATTTATACCAGTATGTCATTCCGGTCGAGATATAGACAAGATCGGGTCTTTCAACTTCTGAAAGCGCTTTGCGGACAGTGTCGTCGTTCGCCCCGAAACGGTAATATTTGCGCGGGATCATTGTCAAACACTCAGGTTTTTCGATTTCGCGTTTCCAGTATGTGTGGCGTTCCCAAGAGCGGTAAACAGGCGGAGTCGCAGCATCGTCGCCGACAAAACTTCCGTCCAGAAAATCGAGGTAAGTCACCTTGTCGCCGATATTTTCGTGGTGCTCCATAATCCTGAAAAGGCCTAGCGGAGCCGCCCATAGGTTGTATGCCGTGAAATCTTCGACAAACGGATTTATGAAAAGAAGTTTTGCCAAAACAGACCTCAAAACAAAAAACTGCCCGAATATACGCATCGCTTTGAACTATTGCAAAAAAAATAGTTCGCGCTATAACAGCGGGTTTTTTTCGAGCTGACGCTTTGCAAAAAGTTCAGCCTTTAAATAAATGAGGTGCGGTCATGCTTCTGGCACAAATACTTTCAGTCGTGATTTTTCTTGCAATGTTCATTCTCATGGTGACTGAAAAAATCGAACGACATCTTGTGACGCTCGGCTGTGCGGTTCTTACGGCGATTCTTGTTTTCGGGCTCGGGATGCACAGTTTCGATGCGATCATGGAGACGCTGAACGTAAAAATAATTCTCACGAAAAGTTTCTGGTACAGCGCGGGCGACGTTCCCGAAAACTCGACCGGAATCAACTGGGCGACGATATTTTTTATTGCCGGAATGATGGTAATGGTCGAAGGAATGGCGGCTTCAGGCTTCTTCCGCTGGCTCTGCATGAGGCTCGCAAAACTTGTAAACTACCGCGTTATCTACATTTTTGTGGCGTTCATGCTGATTTCCTTCGCCCTTTCGATGTTCATTGACAGCATCACGGTCATTCTTTTCCTTGCGGCGGTAACGGTTGAACTTTCGCGCCTTCTCAAATTCAACCCTGTCAGCATGATTCTTGCCGAAATTTTCTGCGCGAACTTAGGCGGTTCCGCGACAATGTGCGGTGATCCGCCCAACATCATAATAGGAACAAGTCTCGGTTATTCTTTCGGTGATTTCTTCGAGCATACCGGAAAAATAGCGTTTATCGGCCTTGTTTTTACGCTCCTTTACTTCATTATGATGTGCCGTAAGGAATATGTAAGTGCTGGAAAAGATATTGATATTTCAACAATTCCGACGCCAAAATCGGCAATAGTCAGCAGAATCGGTTTCAGCAACAGCTGCATAATCTTCTCGATTGCGGTTGTTCTGCTTGTAACCCACGCCGAAACCGGGCTCACTGTTGCGACAATAGGCCTTGGAATCGCGCTTCTTACGCTTTTTGCAGCTCCAAGATATGCAACCAGAATACTGCAGCATGTTGATTATAAAACACTGCTTTTTTTCATCGGGCTTTTCTTTGTAGTAGGCGGTCTGGAGCAGACCGGAATACTCAAACTTATCGCTGATTTCATAGGAAAAGTATCAAAAGGCAACGCCTACATTATGATTGCAATAATCATCTGGGTTTCGGCAGTCGCGAGTGCCTTCATCGACAATATTCCTTTTGCCGCGACCATGATTCCGGTCATCAAATCGCTTTCCGCATCAACCGGAGTTTCGCTTGAAACAATGGCCTGGGCGCTTTCGATGGGAACCGACATCGGCGGCAGCGGAACCCCGATCGGCGCAAGTGCAAATGTAGTCGGAACCTCTGTTTCGGCTAAATCAGGTCACCCTGTCGGCTGGGGCAGATACTGCAAGCTGAGCGCACCTGCCGCGATAATGGTTGTTGCAATCAGCACGCTCTATATTTTTGTTAAATATCTGTGATTTTTGAGGTGAAACAATGAAAAAAATCGTTTTGACGCTTGTTCTGGTCCTTTTCGCGATTTTGTCGTGCAGCAGGGAAAAACCGGCTGTCAAAACTGACGAAACACCGGATAAAATCAAGGCAAACGCAACCACACAGCAAATCAGGGAGGAAAAAGAGATGAGTATTTACGATTTCACGGTAAAAGACAGAAAGGGAAACGATGTTCCGATGTCAGATTTCAAAGGCAAAGTGCTTCTTATCGTCAACACGGCGACGGGATGCGGTTTCACCCCGCAGTATGAAGGTCTTGAGAAACTTTGGAAGGATTATCATCACAAAGGTCTGGAAATACTTGATTTTCCGTGTGACCAGTTCGGACATCAGGCGCCGGGAACCGATGACGAGATCCATCAGTTCTGCCAGGCAAAATTCGCGACAAGTTTCGACAACTTCAAAAAAATCGAAGTCAACGGCGAAAACGAGCTTCCGCTCTACACCTTCCTCAAAAGCAAGAAGAGTTTCGCAGGATTTACGGGTGAAAAA
This sequence comes from uncultured Spirochaetales bacterium, assembly GCA_902774115.1. Lineage (GTDB taxonomy): Bacteria > UBP6 > UBA1177 > UBA1177 > UBA1177 > UBA1177. The sequence goes on along the minus strand of CACYHH010000007.1, from coordinate 72,999 downwards.
GCAGAATTTATGGACGGTTTCATCACGAAAATGGATCCAGACTACAAAAACAATTCCAAAATCAAGTGGAATTTCACAAAATTCCTTGTAAACCGCGAAGGCGAAGTGATCGAGCGCTTCGAATCGACAGTTGAACCGGCTGATATCGCCGACAAGATCAACAGCCTGCTGTAGATCCGGTTTATGAAAAAACTCCTGATTTTTATTGTTTTTTCCGCGGTCGCGGCGGTTTTTGTCTTTGCGTCTGAGCAGCAGAAAGGAAATACCGAGATAAATTCGTTTTCGAAGTCGAAAAAACTGCTCGACAAGGTGATTTACGGCGACGAAAAGGTGCGTAAAACCTTTTATTGCGGCTGTTCCTACGACAAAAAGCAGAAAATCATCTCGGAAGGATGCAGCTATTTTGACGCGAAAAACCATTCTCGCAGCAGGCGTGTCGAGTGGGAGCACATTGTTCCGGCGGCTGCTTTCGGCGGAAAGCTGAAAGAGTGGAAGGACGGTGATCCGCAGTGCGTTGACAGCAAAGGCAAGCGTTTCAAGGGGCGCAACTGCGCCTCAAAAATGAATAAGCAGTTCCAGTTCATGCAGGCTGACATGTATAACCTTGTTCCGGCGATCGGAAAGGTCAATGCCGACAGATCAAACTTCGATTACGGCATAATTTCAGGCGAGGAAAGAAAATACGGCAACTGCGATTTCGAAGTGAAAAACAATATGGCAGAGCCTGCCGAAGCGATCCGCGGTGACATTGCGCGCACTTATTTTTACATGGATTCTGCTTATCCCGGCTACGGAATCGTGAACGACAGAAACCGCAAAATGCTCGAAGCGTGGGATAAATCAGATCCGGTTGACACATGGGAATGCGAAAGATCCGCAGAAATAGAAAAAATCCAGAAAAATCCGAATCTTGTACTCAAAAATCGCTGTCAGAAAAAATAAAGGAAATTATTTGAGAAATTCCAAAGGCGGAACAAATTTGTCTGCTTTATAAAGCGAAATCTGCCAGTCGTTGTTTCTCTCAAGAAACAGTTCCCAGACAACTTCGCCTTCGTGTGTGACCTCGAAAAATCTTGAAGTCTGCTGCATATCGTAGAAACCTGCAGTTACGAAGATGTTGTCGTTTTCAAGGCGGTCTGCATCGCCCCAGTATTCGCTCCACCATCCCTTCCCGAGATCTCTGCCGTCAAATTCAAAAGTCATTTCGGCGGTCATGTTTGTTTCATCGATGGTGTATTCAACGATCCTGGAAAAGCCTCTTTCGGCCGTGCCGTTGTCGAAGAAAATGACTTTGTTTCCGTTGACACCGTTGATTTCAGGCTCGTGGGCAAGTTCGAACCACGGGTTTTCTTTGTCTCCGACAAATGTGAAATCACCGTCTTTGCCGAGCCTCCAGATTATGGCTCCCGAGTTCATGTCGATTTTGAAAAAAGTCGAGAAGTTGCGCGAATTTACATAAACAATCCCGTCTTCCTTGAACATCGAGACGCTGTTTGTGTGTGTCCAGTCGAGCCATACATCGCCGCCGGTGTTCGCCGAGCAGTCCGGTTTTTCAAAATAATCCCTGTAATCCCAGCTCCAGAGTTCAGCGTATGAATCAGCATCGAGGTTGACGATTCTGTCTCCGACGATACAACCGTCGTAAACTACCTGAGGAAATGTCACCGAGCCGTCTTTCATCTTGTAGTATGCGTGATTCCAGCTTCCGGGACCGTAGTAATAACTCATTATTTCCGGAGATTTCCAGACAATGTTTCCTTCGAGATCTATTTCGATCGCCTCTTCAGCCCAAGAATCGTATGCCGACGAGTCTTTAAGGAGACCTATTAGAATTGTCCGTTTTTCTGGATCCCACGCGACATCGCCGAAAGAACTAAGATACCACTGGTCGTATTCGTAGTACCAGACAACCTCACCGTCTGTATCAACCATTACCGCAACCGGAAAAACCTGCTCGTAAGCGGTTGCCGCATACTGAAAAAGGACAAAACCTTCAGCTGTTTTTTCCAGATTTTTTTCTCCCGGATACATAGGCGGCAGATAATCCGGGGCATTTCCGGAATGAAATTCAGTCGTCGCAAGGAGTTCTCCGTTTTCGGCATCGTAAATTTCGATTTTGTAATCTCTGTTTTCGCGCATTCCCCAGAGAAAGAAATAGTGTTCGCTTGTAGCAGAATCTTCGCTGATTTTATAGCCTTTGTGGGTATCGGAATAGTATTTTACGAAAGTTTTTACTTCATCCGATGTGGAGAAGGTGAGCCTGCATGAAAGAGTGTTTTCCTTGTTTTCCCCGACTTTCAGATCTGAAATCAGTTCTGTTTCGGAATCATTGTCGTCATCTGAAACTTCATCCGAATCGGAAATTTCGTCTGCATCTGAAATTTCTGCTGACGGAACATAAGCTTTGTTTTCGCATGAAATACACAAAAATGCTGATAAAATTAAAGTGATTGTGAAAATTCTACTCATTTAAAAACTCCAGCTGGGGCATGAATTTCTCTGCATTGTAAAGCTCTATCATAAAACCCTCTTCCTGATATGTGTAAATCTCCCAGACGACTCTTCCGTCACGCGTGACTTCAAAAATCGAGGAATTCTGCGATTCGTCGACATTGCCTTTGGTAACAAGGAAATTTCCGTTTTCAAGATAATCGGCATCTCCGCTCCCTATGTCTGCAAACCAGGGGTGTCCTGAAACAAATCCGTCATATTCAAAAGTTATCTCGGCAGTCATGGCATCTTCGTCGATTTCATATTCAATGATTCTTGAATAAAAACGATCCTTCATCCCGTTATCGTAAAAGAGGAGACGCTTTCTCGAAGCATCCATGAATTTCGGGTCATGCGTATTTGTCGGCCATGGGTAGGGGTGTTCGGAAAGCATGGTGAAATCAGCGTCTTTGCCGAATTTCCAGATAACTTCCTTTGTTTCCATGTTCATTTTGTAGAAACCGAGCCAGAGAGAGTTGAAATAGAGAATATTTTCATCCTTGAACATCTTGGCTGAATTCGTATGAGTCCAGTCGCACCAGAGAACATACGCATCATCATTGCACGTCACCGTGTCAAAATAATCGGGTGAATCAAAATATCCCCAGTTCCAGAGTTCGTTGTAGTCCCTGTCAACATTCACTATTCTGTCGCTGACTATATGATTATCGAAATCATACTGTGCCCGGATAAAAAGGAGCGTGTCATCATCGAGAAGCCTGTAGATATGATGCCACGTCGTTTCGGTGTAGAGGGAGCCGGGAAGTTCCGGAGATTTCCAGAGAATGTTTCCTTCCATATCGATTTCCAGACCTTCTTCAGTCAATACGTCTTCCATAAACCATTTCTGAATGCCTAAAAACAGAGTATTCGTCTTTTTCTGGTAGGAAGGATCAGTCAGAAGTGAAAAACCTGGAAGATAGTGCTCGAAATACCAGACGACAAAACCGTCGGTATCGACCATGAAAACTATCGGTTCCATTCTCTCCTGATCGGGTGAGGACTGCTGCGTCACTATAAGAAAACCGGGCTGGACACTTTCCTTTTCGTTTGCGACAAGGTGCAGAGGAAAAATCGAAGACGGGACTTTCCCTGAATGAAATTCAGCTGTTGCAAGCAGCTCCGGCGAATCTTGGTCTGAATAGATTTCAATTGTGTAATTGAGATTTTCCCTCATTCCCCAGAGGAAGAAATAGTGCTCGTTTTTAGCCGTTTCTTCCGTGATTTTGTAGCCGGAATGATTTGCTGAGTAATATTTCACAAAAGTTTTTCTTTCATCAGGCGTTGAGAATGTTAGTCTGCACGAAAGGACGTTTTTATCGTTTCCCTCGACTTTCAGATTGAAAAGAGGTCCCTGCTCCGTGTCGGCATCGTCATCAGGTGTTTCATCTGCATCTCCGTCGTGAGCAGTATCGCTGTCATCATCGGAAATTTCCTGAACAGGACCGGAAAGTTTGTTTTCGCACGAAACAGAAAAAATCAGCACAAACACACAAAATATTATCGAAAATCTACGCATGATCACTTCCTGAAAATCAACAAACAACCCTCTTATTTTACAGATGAAGCGTGAAATGACAACTAATTGAAGGAAAAAAAGGCTTGATAGCGAAATAAACTACACAAAAATTTAAAAGATATTATATTGTCCTGCATTTTGCTGCTTATTTAAAAGTTGAGACTGAAAAACGGTTTTTTATATCAATTTTTAGGAGGTTACCATGCAGATCACGTCTAGACTTGAAGAGCTCAGAGCTTTGATGAAGAAGAAAAACATTGCGGCTTACATCATTCCGAGTGCCGACCCGCACCAGAGCGAATACGTTGCGCCGCGCTGGAAATCGAGAGCGTGGATAAGCGGATTTACCGGTTCGGCGGGAACAGTTGTCGTCACGATGAAAAAAGCGGGGCTCTGGACTGACGGAAGATACTTCCTTCAGGCTGAAAACCAGCTTAAAGACAGCACGATAACCCTTTTCAAAGCGGGACTTCCCGAAACTCCGAGCTACACCGACTGGATCGGCGGTGAGCTCAAAAAAGGCGAAGTCGTCAGTTTTGACGCATCCGTAATGTCGATCAACGATGTCGACGATCTGAAAAAGACTTTCGAACCGAAAGGGATCAAAGTTGCTTCCAGCGAAGACCTTATCGACAAAATCTGGAAGGACAGACCTGCTTTTCCGAGCGGAAAGGGCTTCCTTCACCCGGTAAAATACGCAGGACTCGGCAGAAAAGAGAAATTTGAAAACATCAGATCGAAAATGGCTGAAGCAGGTGTCGACTACCATCTTTTCGCTTCTCTTGACGACCTCGCGTGGATTTTCAATATCCGCGGAAACGATGTAGAGTGCAATCCTGTTGTCATGGGTTTCGGTGTAATCGGTAAAAAAACGGCAGATCTTTTCGTGAAAGAAGGCAAATTCAATAAAAAAGATGCCGACTCTATTGCAAAAGACGGCGTAACTATTCATAAATACGAAGAAATTTACACTTTCATCAAAGAACTCAAAGGAAAAATCTTTATTGACAAGGCACGCACTTCGCAGAGTCTTCTTGACGCAGTTGACTGCAAGAAAGCGGAAGTCGTAAACGGCGAAAATATGTCGCAGATAATGAAAGGAATCAAAAACGCGACCGAAATCGAAGGAATGAAGAAAGCTCACGTCATTGACGGTGTCGCTATGGTAAAATTCCTCTGCTGGCTCGACAAGAATATCGGCAAAACAAAAATCACCGAAATTTCGGCAAGCGACAAACTCGAAGCTTTCCGCAAAGAGGGCGAAGGCTTTGCAGGACTCAGCTTTGACACGATTTCGGGCTACGGTGCTCACGGCGCGATAATCCACTACAGCGCGACTCCCGAAACAGACTGCGAGCTTAAACCGGCAGGACTTTACCTCGTTGACAGCGGCGCGCAGTATCTTTTCGGCACGACCGACATCACAAGAACCGTCGCGATGGGAAAACTCACCAAAAATATGAAGAGAGATTTCACGAACGTTCTTAAAGGTCACATCAGGATTGCGATCACACAGTTCCCGCAGGGCTTTACTACCGGCGCGAACATCGATGCTTTCGCAAGAGAAGCTCTCTGGAAGGACGGCAAGAACTATCTTCACGGAACAGGCCACGGCGTCGGCGCTTACCTCAGCGTCCATGAAGGTCCGATGAGCATTTCGACCCGCAGAAGCGACACCAAGATCGTTCCCGGAATGGTCGTTTCGAACGAACCCGGCTACTACGAACCCGACCAGTACGGCATCAGGATCGAAAACCTCGTTCTCTCCGTTCCGAAAGAAAAGACGGCTTGGGGTCAGTTTGTAGGATTTGAAAACCTCACGATGTGCCCGATTGATATCCGCGCAATCGAGCCGGCGCTTCTTTCCGATGAGGAAAAGAAATATCTCAACGACTATCATAAACTTGTTTTCAAGACATTGTCGCCGCTTCTTGGCAAAGAGGAAAAAGATTGGCTCAAAAAGATGACTGCTGCGATATAAGTTTTCAAATTTATTCTGAAATTCTGTCTGTTTTCCCGGAGGATTCATGCTGCAGGAATGGAATTCGATAATTGACTGGATCGGTGAAAAATCTCTTTCTGAATATGGAAAACGCTCTCTTCACGAGGCGGAAAGGCTCTCAATTGAGGAATGCGGGCATGAATTCGCGTTAATTCGCGAGGCAGCGGCGCTTTCCAACGATTACAGAAGTCTTTTTCCGTTCAATTTGGACAGCGTGAAAAATGTGACAGAAATGTTCGAAGCCAACGAGCCGCTTGAAGCAATGAATTACCGGACTATAGGCGATTTCTTAAGCGTTGTAAGACGGTCTGGCGAAGAGTTGAAAAGGCAGGGCTTCACCCCGAAAATACACTCTCTTCTCGATTTCGAATACAACGTCAGTCTGGAAATGACGATAAAGCAGGTCGTGAACGAAAAAGGGGAGATAAATTCGAACGCAAGTCCGGAACTTGCAAAAATCAGGAAGCAGCTTGCCGACACGCACAGAAATATCGGCGACGAAATCAAAAAGATGACGACTTCGCCGGAATACAGCGGATTTCTGCAGGAAGACTGGTTCACGATCCGCGACGACAGATATGTCCTTCCCTTCAAATCGGTTTTCAAGCGGACTGTGAAAGGTGTAATTCACAACTACAGCCGCACCGGTCAGACTGCGTTTCTGGAGCCGATGCCGCTTATCGAGCACAACAACTCGCTTTCACTTCTTGCGGCGCGCGAACTTGAGGAAATCATCAGGATCCTTAGAGAGCTCCGCGGACTTCTTTTCAGAAATTACAGCTATGTCGAAAAATGCATCGAAAGGGCGGTCCACATCGAAAATATCTTCACTAAATACTTCTGGATGAAGGAAAACGGCTGTGCGATTCCGGAGTTCAGCGATGATTCGATGAAGCTCACTCAGGCCTGGTTTCCGCCGGTGTTTTTAAGCAGGCGCGAAAATCTTGTCAAAAACGATTTTGTCTTTTCGGATGAAGAGAAGATCATGGTCGTAAGCGGTCCCAACGCAGGCGGAAAGACGGTTTCGATCAAGACGGTCGCGGCCATTGCGGAACTTGCGGTGCGGGGCTTCCCTGTTCCGGCAAGCAGTGCGAAACTTCCTTTTTTTGAGAATATTTTCCTCATTTTGGGCGACAATCAGGACGCATTTGCCGGAGAATCGAGTTTTTCGAGCCACTTGCGTCTTCTGAGTGCGACTGCGGAAAAACTTAACAGCAGAGATCTTGTACTGATCGACGAAATCGGAACTGGCACAGATCCGCTGCAGGGCGGTGCTATTGCAGGGGCATATCTCGAATTTGTCGCTGAAAAAGGGTGTTTCTCAGTCGTTACGAGCCATCTTGCCGAAGTCAAGTCGATCGCTCTGCAGAATAAGAAATTCATCCCTGTTGCAATGGGTTTTGACGAGGCGAAGGATAAGCCGACATACAAGTTTTCATACAACATCGTTGGTTCGAGCAACGCCCTTTCTCTTGTCCGCAAGATCGGTTTTCCGCAGGAATTCGTCGAAAAGCTCGAAAAACTTCTTCTTGCGAAGGAAAGCGGGGTCGAGCCTTTGATAAACCGCCTTCACAAAAAAGAGGAGCAACTTGCCGTTCTCACAGAGGAAGTCGAGGCGGCGAAAGCTACTATCAAAGCGGAGGAACGCGAGATATCGGAGCTTCGCAGAAAGCTCGAAATGAAGGAAAAACAGTTCGAGGAGACGCGCCTCAGAAGCCTTAAAAAACTTGTCGAGATGGAGGAGGCTGAATTGAAAAAGAAAGTTGAAAAAGTCGGAGAAAAGGAAATTCCTCAGAAAGTCGTTCTTCTCAAAAAAGAGAAGGAGACTCTTCAGGACGCGATAGACCGCCAGACTGTGGCACTCGATACGAAAGAAGGGGCAAAACTTGCCGACTGTCTTGACAAAGTAATCCCGGGCAAAACCGTTGTTTACGACAAACTTTTGAAGTTGGAAGGAATCTTGCAGAAAGTGAAAGGCAGCAAGGCTGAGTACACAAGCAGCGGAAAGCAGCTCGTCTCTCCTGTCGAAAGGCTTCTCGTTCTTGAATTTTCGAAGGAAGTGAAGACAAAAGCATCGAAAAACACGGTCGAATCGAAGTATATCGAAATGTGCGATGTCAGAGGAATGTTTGTAGAAGACGCTGCCGAGAAGATCGAAAAATCGCTCGACACGGCTTTCGGCGGCGGCGCTGTCTCGCTTACGATAATCCACGGTCAGGGAAGCGGAAAACTCAAAAAGTTCATCCGTGATTTCCTTCCCGACTTGCAGAAAAAATACAAATTTACATTCGCGCCCGGCAGCAATGAAGAGGGGGGCGACTCGGTAACGGTAATAAAATTTTAGGAGAAGTTTTATGCAAAAAATCGAATTTATGAATTTAAAGGCTGAATACGCGGCATATAAAGCAGAATTTGACGCGGCGATACAGGAAGTCTGCACGAACGCGAGTTTTATCATGGGGCCTCAGGTAAAGGAACTTGAAGCAAAACTTGCGGCATACACCGGCTCGAAAGCTGCGATAACATGCGGCAGCGGAACAGACGCGCTCATGATTTCGCTCATGGCTCTGGGGATCGGCGCAGGCGACGAGGTCATAACGACTCCTTTTACTTTTATTGCGACAGCCGAAGTTATTTCACTTCTCGGTGCGACTCCTGTTTTTGTCGATATCGATGAAGAAACCTACAACATCGACTACAAACTCATTGAAAGCAGGATCACGCCGAAAACAAAGGCGATAATCCCTGTTTCGCTTTACGGTCAGCCTGCCGATATGGATGAAATCAACGCAATCGCCGAAAAACACGGAATCACCGTAATCGAGGATGCGTGCCAGAGTTTCGGCGCGGTTTATAAAGGGAGAAAAAGCTGCAACCTTTCAAAAATCGGCTGCACGAGTTTCTTCCCGTCAAAACCGCTCGGCTGCTACGGTGACGGCGGTGCGATATTCACGAACGACGAGGCTCTTGCGGCAAAAATCGCAAGTCTCCGCGTTCACGGCCAGACGGCGAGATACTTCCATCAGTATGTCGGCGTGAACGGCAGGCTTGATTCGGTTCAGGCGGCAGTTCTCAATGTGAAAATGAAATATCTCGACGAAGCTCTTGAAAAGAGGATCTCGGCTGCAAAATATTACTGCGACAATCTTGCAGGCATAGGCGGGATCGTTCTTCCGAAGGTGAGAAGCGACAGAAATTCGGTCGTCGCGCAGTTCTCGGTCCGTGTGAAAGAGCGCGAAAAATTCATTGAGCACTTGAAAAATGCAGGGGTTCCGACGGCAATACACTATCCGAAACCGCTTCATCTCCAGGCGGCTTACGAGAATCTGGGTTACAAGGCAGGTGACTTTCCCGTTTCGGAACGTGTCAGCAAAGAGATCGTAAGCCTTCCGATTTCGGCTTTCATTACGAAGGAAGAACAAAACTATATTATTGAAAATATTAAGAAATTTTTCTAAATGAAACTTCTTTCCCAAACTTTGGTTTTCCTTTTTTCCCTCTTTTTTGTTTTTGCGTGCAGTTCCGAAAAAAAGCTGGTCAAAATTTTCGAGGACGATTTCAACCGCGCCGAAATAGGGGAAAATTACGAAATTCAGGGCGGCGACTGGCAGATTTCCAATGGAAAACTCAGGTGCAGTGCGGCGAAAAACAGAAATCTCGTCCTGAAATCGGTCGATCTGCCGCAGAACGCCGTTATTGAGCTTACGATGAAAAGCAATAGCGACGCAGTCGATGTCAAATTCAACCTCTGGGGTGACGGAAAGATCCACGACCACGGCGACGGATATTCGTTCATTCTGGGCGGCTGGAACAACCGTATTTCGGTCATTTCAAAGCTTGACGAGCACGAAAAAAAGCGCGCTGAAAAAAGGAACGCCGGCCTTGAAAAAGGAAAGGAATATAAAGTGAAAATTGAAAGATCGTCCAATAAAATCAAATGGTTCGTAAACGGAGAGCTTTTCTTGGAATATAACGACGAAACGCCTCTCAAAGCAGTGGAGGGTTATTCAAAACTCTCTTTCGCAAACTGGAAATCGGATGTTGAATTCGATGATTTGAAAATTTACTCTCTGGAGGAAAAATAATGTTTATCGCAGTCGAAGGAATTGACGGAAGCGGCAAAAGCACAACTATCAAAGAACTCAAAAGATTTCTGGAAGCAAAAGGGGAGGCGGTTTATCTCACGGCCGAGCCGACATCTCTTGCGACAGGCAGGATCGTCCGCAATTTTCTCGGCGAAACCAACAGCGACACGCCGCTTATCCACGAGATGCTTGCCCTTTCATTCGCGGCCGACAGGATCAACCATCTCAGAGAGGAGATCTGGCCCGCGCTCAGAAAAAAACAGACAGTCATCACAGACAGATACTTTTTCAGCTCGATCGCGTATCAGTCGCTGAATGTAAGCTATGAATGGGTCAAAGGAATAAACCGTTTCGCGACCCTTCCAGATGTCCTTGTTTTTGTTGATGTAAAAGTCGACAAAGCGGTGGAAAGACTTACGAAATTCCGCGATTCGACCGAACTTTACGAGAAAAAGGAGCTCCTGCAGCAGATCGACAGGAATTATCGCGAAGTGATCAAGGAATTCGAGGACAAACTTAAAGTCGTCTATCTTGACGGAAACCTTGAAATTTCCGAAATCTACGGCGATATCGAGAAAAAATTTGCACCGCTTTTCGCTGGTAAAAAGTAAAATCTTATTATTTCTACCAAACTTCAAGCGTCGCTGCTTTCAGAGCCTCTTTGACGCTCATTTCAGGGTTTTTCGCGAGAACTGAGTTGATGTTTTTGCTGAAATTTCCGAAAGAGAAGTGGGGGTAGAAGAAAATTCTCTCTTTCAAGGCGGGATTTTGCGCGCATCTTGATTTTAAGGTTTTGAGATATTCGGAAAAGAGTTTTTTTTCGCCGAGTTCGCTGCATCCTGTGATCCAGAGTTCGGCTTCCGTCGCTTCAAGCATATCTGCGGCAAGATTTGCCATGAATTTCTCGGAATTTTCAAACAAATCCTTGAAATCCCTGAGTTTCTTGAGGTCGAGAGTGCTTTTAGTGTGGATAAAGGTTTTGTTGAGCACTGCAACTTCTTCGTCAAAATCGCTGACGAGAGAATTGTTTTTGAAGAAATTCCGCGCCGTTTTTCCCGCTTTTCCGACTAAATAGCACTCTTCTCGCTGCTCTGTGACACCCGGATTATCGGCGACAAGAATGTATCTGAGATTTGTGATATTCTTCAGATTTCTGTTGAAGACTGCAGCGTTTTCAAGAGTGTAGCCGTAACTTTCGCACAATTTTGCAACGGCCTGAAAAAAATCGGGATTTTCTGAATTAATTCTTGAAATGTATTCTTCGAATTTTTGGACTAAGTCCTGGATTTTATTCATAGACGTGAACCGGGATCTCTCCTTTGATTCCGTAGTAGCAGCCTTCTGCGAGAGCTTTCATTTCGTCTTCGCCGGGGAAAACTTCGACATCAGCGATGAATGAAACTTTCTCTTTGATCCAGCCGACGAACATTTTGTCGTAAGCGATTCCGCCTGTGAGGATGATGACGTCAACTTTGCCGTCAAGAGCCGCAGCGAGTGCGCCGATTCCTTTTGCGACCTGATAAGCCATAGCTCTGTAAACAAGTTCCCATTCCTTGTCGCCAGATTTGACGCGCTGCTCGACTTCATAAGCACTGTTCGTGCCGAGGTAAGCGACAAGACCGCCGTTTCCTTTGATTTTCTTCATGATTTCAGCTTTCGTGTATTCGCCGCTGAAGCACATGTTTACAAGCTGCCCTACCGGAACGCCGCCGCTTCTTTCAGGAGTGAAGGGACCTTCGCCGTTGAGCGCGTTGTTGACATCGATAACTCTGCCGTTTCTGTGTGCGCCGATCGAGATTCCGCCGCCCATGTGAGCGACAATGTAGTTCAGATCTTCATATTTTTTGCCTCTTTCGCGGGCATATCTTCTTGCAACTGCCTTCTGGTTGAGTGCGTGGAAAATGCTGCGTCTTTCAATTTCCGGCATTCCCGAGAATTTTGCGATGGGCTCCATTTCATCGACAACAGAAGTGTCTACTGTGTACGCTTTTACATTTTTTCCGCTGAGTTTCGACGCCTCTTTCGCGATTTCGTAAGCGATAGGAGCACCGAGGTTGCAGACATGCTCGCCGATTTTAGGATGTTTGATATCGTCGATCATAAGCGGATTGATTTCGTAAACGCCGCCGAGAATAGGTTTGTGGAGACCGCCTCTGCCTGCGATTACGTCAAGGGATGCGACATCGATCCCTTCTTCCTCAAGTTTTTTGAGAACGATATTCTTTCTGAAGTCATATTGATCGAAAACACAGGTAAAACCAGCCAGTTCCTCTACATCATGTTTGATATTTACAGTCAAAATCTCTTTAGTATCTTCGTAAACTGCTACTTTCGTGGAAGTTGATCCGGGGTTGATTGCCAATATTTTCATGATTTTCTCCTATTTCATTGCCGCAGCGAGTGCGATTGAATAAAGTTTCGATTCTTCGGAATCAGCTCTGCTTGTAAGAACTATCGGAACGCTTGCTCCCATGATTACAGCCGCCGAATGAGCTCCGCCAAGGAAGTTCATCGATTTGTAGAGGATATTAGCAGCTTCGATATCGGGGCACATAAGAATATCAGCGTCTCCGCCGACTTCTGTAACGATTTTCTTGTGAGCGCAGGCTTCTTTCGAAATTGCGTTGTCTATTGCAAAAGGACCGTCAACGATGCAGCCGGGGATCTGTCCGCGTCTGTTCATCATCGTGAGCATTGCAGCGTGAACCGTGGGTTCCATCTTCTCGTTGACAACTTCAACAGCCGCGAGAACTGCGACTTTCGGGTTTTCGATGCCGACTCTGTGGCATGCTTCGACCGCGTTGTTTACGATAGCGACTTTCTCTTTGAACTCAGGCGCGATGTTCATTGCTGCGTCGGTGACGACAACGAGTTTGTGGTAGTAAGGAGTTTCGAAAAATGCGATATGGCTGATCGTGCTCCCTTTTCTGAGTCCGTTTTCCTTGTCAAGCACGGCTCTGAGCAGGTCTGCCGTCGGAACGAGACCTTTCATAAGGATTTCAGCTTCACCGTCTTTGATGACCTTTACGGCTCTCTGGCAGGCAACTTTCGGTTTCGGCTCGTGGATGATTTTGATCCCGTCAAGGTTAAGACCGATTTTTGCCGCGATCTCTCTGATTTTTTCTTCGTGACCAACAAGAACAGGAATTACGATTCCTTCGCCCATCGCATCTTTGATAGCCGCAAGTACCGGCTCGTCTTCCGCAGCTGCAACAGCGATCCTTCTGGTTTCATGTCCTTTTGCCATAGCGATAAACTCTTTGATCGATTTGAATTCCATTTTTCCCTCCGAAGATTGTTAATAATCAAAAACCGTCACACTATAGGAAATTTTTTCAGAAAGTTCCATTTTTCTTTTATTTTTATCAGAAGAATTTTGAAAATTTATTTTTCAGGCGGGAGAAGGTCAGGGAAGAGTTACGGATTCGTGAATAAAAACAAAACGATACGCGGTTTTTGTATAAATCAGGCGCTTCAGCCGGAGATCCTCTTTTCTGCGCTTTTCATTATCCTGGCGATGATTTCGTCGTATGAGACGCCGTTCATCCTGCCGAGGATCGGGAGATCTGAATCGGAGGGGTTGAGTCCCGCCAGCGGATTTACTTCGATAAACTCGGGGATCCCTGCTTCGTTGCAGCGGAGATCTATTCTTCCGCCGTCGCGGCATTCAAGGACTTTCCACGCTGCAAGGGCCGTTTCGATGCACTTTTCCGCGATCTCATGTTCGGGGACAGTGTAGCGCATCAGCGACTGATAGTGCTTTTTGTTGACAAGCCCGTAAGCTTTGCTCTCGGCATCTTCCAGGAAGTTGATCTCGATAACGCCGACCGCTTTGGCATCTTTTCCCGTCCCTGTGATCCCGACTGTGAACTCTCTTCCGGGGAGGAATTTTTCGACAAGCACCGGCTGCCCGTGTTCTTGAAGGAGTGCCGTGACGTTTTCGACCAGCTCTCTGCGGCTGCCTATTATCGATTTTGCTCCTATCCCTTTGCCTGTTCCCTCGGAAAGCGGCTTTGCAAAGAGGGGAAAGTCGATCTTTACCTTGTCGATATCTTCCGGCGAATAGACGATCTGAAAGTCGGGTGTCGCTATCCCGGCATCGCGGACGATCCTCTTAGCCATCCCTTTGTGGAGAGCAAGGGAGAGGACCATCGGGTCGGAAAAAACGAACGGGATGCCGTATGCTTCGAGAACTGCGGGGACCTCCGCCTCTCTTCCGAAACCGTTGACTCCCTCTGCGATGTTGAATACGAGATCCCATCTTTCGCCTGCCGCGACACGACTGACAAGCGATTTTACGTTTCCTATCCTGTCAACTTCGTAGCCGAGCTTCTTAAGTGAATCTTCTATCCCGTCTATCGTTTCCGCAACGTCGAATTCAGCGGCTTCCTCAAGTGAAAATCCCGCTTTTATATAGTCGTCCTGCAGATCGTATGTGAAACCTATTCTCATTTTTTACCTCCCTTATGAATGTTTGGGGTATTTGTAGTCTTTGCCTTCGAAATTCTTCAGGTAGACGTAATCATCGTCTTCTCCCTGAAAATATTTCGGGATGAGGGGGATCTTTCCTCCTCCGCCGGGAGCGTCTATGACATAGTGGGGAACAGCGTAGCCGCTCGTGAATCCGCGGATCTGCCTGATCATGTCGAGTCCCTCATCGACACTTGTCCTGAAGTGGGCCGAGCCGATGACCGGGTCGCACTGGTAGAGATAGTAAGGTCTGACTCTTGCCATAAGGAGCTTGAGGAAGAGTTCTGTCATAACTTTTGCATCGTTGTTCACCCCTTTGAGAAGGACTGTCTGGCTGCCGAGAGGGATCCCCGCATCGGCAAGTCTCGAGCATGCAGCAGAGCTTTCCGGCGTGAGTTCGTCCGGGTGGGTGAAGTGGATGCTTATCATAAGAGGATGGTATTTTTTGAGTATTCTCAGGAGTTTAGGTGTGATCCTCTGCGGAAGGACGGCGGGGACTTTTGTTCCGAGCCTGATTATTTCTACATGAGGGATAGCCCTGATCCTTGAAAGAAGATAGTCGATCTTTGCGTCGGGCATGGTGAGCGGATCGCCGCCTGAAATCAGGACATCGCGCACTTCGGTGTGCCTTGCGATGTAGTCGATCGATTCGTCCCAGCACTTCGAGTTGAATCTGTGAAGTTCGTTTTTGTTTCCTACGACTCTGTGCCTTGTGCAGTAGCGGCAGTATGAGCTGCAGAATTCGGTCGCCAGAAAAAGGACTCTGTCGGGATAGCGGTGGACAAGGTTCGGGACCGGCGACATCGATTCCTCCGAAAGAGGGTCGGCTGCTTCACCGAAGCTCCTTATAAGTTCGGATGTCCGCGGGATCATGGTCTTTCTCAGCGGATACTCCGGATCGCGGCCGTAAAGCAGCGAGGCGTAGTAGGGTGTGATCCTGAAGGGAAGCGAAATCTCCTTCATCGCCGCAAGTTCGTCCTCTGTCAGATCGAACATTTTTGAAAGAGTTCCGGCATCGGTGATCGAGTTTTTGATCTGCCAAAGCCAGCTGTCCCAGTCAGCTTTTGTCGAGCCCGGGAAAAATTTTTTCTGAAAATCGGAAAGAACTTCCTCGCCCTCAGAGACAAGGGGAACGGAATAAAACGGAACGGAATTCGACCGGCCTGAGCCAAGCGGGACCTCATCCTCGAGGGAATGCAATTCTTCTTTCATGGATAACCTCCTGAAATTGTTTGATTTTTAATAGGAATGTGCCGAACGCAGCGAGAGCTATTCTGCTCTTTTCATAAAAAATGCAAGATAATTTTTTAAAAATCGACAAGTGCAGTATTTTATTGATAAATTTATGCAATAGACCCTGCGGTTTTTTGACAGTAATCTTGCAATTCATAAATTACAGGGAATAATGTCCCGCAAATGCGCTTGTGTTGTTCCGGTAAGCAGGAGGATCGATTGAAAAAATATTTAAAAAAAGTCCTTTTTTTCCTTGTTTTTTTCTCCTTTTTTTCACTTTGGGCCGCTGAAAAGCCGGAAGATTTCCAGTTTGTTAAAAAGGTGACTGACGGAACTTTGAACTATTCCTCGTTCGAGTTGACTATAACCGGGAACGGTATTCCCGAGACTAATGTCACGAACCTCAATTCGGCGAGAATCACTGCGGAAAAGGCGGCTCAGGCCAACGCGCGGCTGAAAACGGTGAAGATCCTTTCTTCGCTCGTTCTTTCGGGCAAAACCACGGTCAAAGCTTATTTCGACGAGAAAAACCAGCCCGATTTTGTCGAGCGGCTTGTGAACGCGGCCGATTTCAGGGAAGTCACCTACGAAAGATTCTACTCGAATTCATCAGTCGACGTGACATACAAAGTTGATGTTTCGGGATTCATCAGAAAAATTACCGAAGCGGTGAGGGAAGGGGCTATTCCAGCGGAAGAAAAGGGTGAGGCCGCTTCTGACGAGAGCGCGAAAACGAAGTCTGTCCTTCTCATAAACGTGAAAAAGATCGAGCCCGCGCTTCTGATTTCAGTCGTGGATGAAAAAGGTGAAAAAATTTACGACATTTCGACAGCCGGAAACGGCAGAAAAAGCCCCTCATCCGTTTTTTTCGCCAAAAAGAAAGCCGATTATATTATTGAAAGAGAGGGACTTTCCAGCGAAACACTTTCTGTAAACGCATTCAAAATCACCGAATCGAAAATCGTCATAAAAAACAGCGATGCCGAAAAAATAAGGGCTGAACTCAAAAAAGAGTGCTTCAGCGAAGGCCGGATAGTCATAGTCAGCGCGGAATAGCGCTTTATATTGCTTTTTCGTGATTTTTAATCTTTCAGACAACCTGCCGGAATAACAAAAACTCCGTCTTCTCTTCTGTAACCGTATTTTGTTCCTGTAATCACTAATTTCAGATCAGGAAGCCTGATGGGAACCTGTTTTTCCTCTTTATTCCGCTCTTTTATCAAATCTTTTTTAATGCAATAATTTCACTTGCTTGTTTTGTAAAGTTCTATTATTTGCGGTGTTTTACTTCCATTATTTGTGGTATTTTACTTCCACTTTTTGCGGTAATCTCCATAATTTTAAATCTCTTGCCTTTTTCTTAAATTTCCTTAAAATTATTCGATTTTTCTGAAACCTCACTTCTCAATACTCTCTGCAACAGAATATATCCGCCGTGTAGCGGCAAATTCTTGACAAAAGCACACTATTTTTAATAAAAAAGCGCCGGAATGCGGTTTTTGAGGTGATATGGCTAAAAGAGCTTTCATTTTCCCCGGTCAGGGGGCGCAATATGTCGGAATGGGGCGCGATTTTGTTGAGAGATTTCCTGTATTTTCAGAAGTTTTTGAAGAGGCGTCAGAAAGGCTCGGATTTGATCTGCTTAAAACCGTGATGGATGGAACTGCAGAAGACTTGATGCGGACTGAAGTGACGCAGCCTGCGCTTCTCACCGTTTCGACGGCGATACTCAAGGTTATTTCGCAGGAAACCGGGCTTTCGTGCGATTTTGCGGCGGGACTTAGTCTTGGTGAATATACCGCTCTTGTCCATGCAGGCGCTCTTGATTTTGCAGATGCAGTCGTTATCGCGAAAGAGCGCGGCAGAATAATGCAGGAAGCGGTTCCCGAAGGTGTCGGGGCGATGGCTCCGGTTGTAGGGCTTTCTTACGACGAAGTTGCTGAATTTATTAAGGAAATAAAAGGTCTTGGGGTTGTTGAGATTTCAAATTTCAATTCTCCCTCGCAGGTCGTTGTTTCGGGAAATATCGAAGCAGTCCAAGCGGCTGTCGATTTTATAAAGAAAAACGCAAAAACAAGGATAAAAGCGCTTTTCCTTCCTGTGAGCGCTCCTTTCCACACGTCGCTGCTTCGCGAGGCTTCAAAAGAATTTGAAAAAATACTCAATAATTACAGTGTATTTGAGCTTAATAAAACCGTTGTTTCGAATGTCACGGGTCTGCCTTACACCGATATTTCCGAAGTGAAACCTGCACTCATAAAGCAGTTTTACAGCACGGTTCTCTGGAAGCCGTCTGTCGAATTCATGATCGCGAACGGAGTCACCGATTTTGTTGAGATCGGCCCCGGAACATCGCTTTCAGGCCTTGTCAGAAAGACCGCAGCCGCGATGGATAAGGAAGTCAGGATCCGGAACGTCGAAAATATGGAAACATTTAAGAACTTGGAATCA
This sequence comes from uncultured Spirochaetales bacterium, assembly GCA_902774115.1. Taxonomy (GTDB): domain Bacteria; phylum UBP6; class UBA1177; order UBA1177; family UBA1177; genus UBA1177. Next base: position 54,749 of record CACYHH010000007.1, on the reverse strand, counting down.
TAGGAGAAAGTTATGTATTTAGAAAAAATCGCAGACATCGTCAAAAGTCATCTCGCTCTTGACGAAAGTGTTCAGATCACTCCTGAAACTTCACTGAAGGACATGAAGATCGATTCTCTGGATGTAGTTGAGATCATTATGAAGATCGAAGATGCCTTCGAAATCGAGATCCCTGATGAAAAACTTCCTGAATTCCATAACTTGGGCGATCTTGCGAACTATATCAAATCGGTAAAAGAGTCTTAGTTCATGCTTAAAAGAGTCGCTGTCACCGGCCTTGGATGCGTAACACCTTTCGGTATCGGGAGGTGCGCGTTTTTTGAGAGCCTCGTTGCCGGAAAATCGGCAGTCTCGCTGATTTCTTCTTTCGACACATCGGATTTCAAGACAAAAATCGCCGCTGAAATCAAAGATTTCGATGCAAGTTTATATTTTCCGAAAAACGAAACGCGGAAAATGGACCGTTTCACGCAGTTTGCGGCGGTCGCGGCGAAAGACGCGCTTCTTGATTCAAAAATCGATTTGGAAAAACTCGACAAAAGCCGTTTCGGAGTTGTTTTAGGGGTCGGTTTCGGCGGGATTTCAACGATCTTAGAGCAGCACAAGATCCTGCTCGAACGAGGTCCAAGGCGGGTTTCGCCTTTTGGTGTGCCGATGTGCATCCCAAATATGGCGGCTGGAAATCTTTCGATCCTTTTCGGTGCGAGAGGGGTGTGCGAAACGGTTTCGACTGCCTGCGCTTCTGCTTCGCATGCGATTGCTGCTGCGGCAAGACTCATTCAGAGAGGAAATGCCGACATAATTATCTGCGGCGGAAGCGAAGCGCCGATAAATCCGCTTGTCCTTGCCGCTTTTTCATCGATGCAAGCCCTTTCAAAACGAAACGACGAGCCGGAAAAGGCTTCACGACCTTTTGACAAGGAGCGCGACGGATTTGTTCTGGGCGAGGGGAGCGGAATCGTGATTTTAGAATCTTTCGAGCACGCTCTCAAAAGAAACGCAAAAATTTATGCAGAAGTCTCTGGGACCGGAAGTTCGGCCGACGCTTACCACATAACTTCGCCAGATCCCGATGCAAAAGGTGCTGAAACTGCGATGCGGCTTGCGCTTCTTGATTCTGGAACGGATGCTTCGGAAGTCGATTTAGTCGTTGCTCACGGAACGGGAACTTTGGCGAATGACCCGATCGAAACAAAGGCAATAAAAGCGGTTTTCGGCGAAAAAGCTTATAAAACGCCTGTCATTTCAATAAAATCGATGCTCGGGCACGCTCTCGGCGCTGCTGCGGCACTTGAAGCGGTCGCAGCGGTTTCTGTGATGGCTGAAGGCGTTATCCCGCCGACAATAAACCTTGAAACGCCTGATCCTGAATGTGATCTGGACTATGTTCCGAAGTTGGCGCGGAAAGCTGAAGTAAAATGCGTCATGACCGATTCATTCGGTTTCGGCGGACAGAATTCAGTTTTGATTTTTAAATCTGTAATTAGTTGATTCCTCTAAAATTTAATCGCCGTAATTTTCTCTGACAAAGTAGTTGTTGCCGATAAGAAGAGCCTCTTTTTTTGCGTCTTCGATATCTGCGAGCATCATTTCTTTTGCAAGTTCTTCGACAGAGGTTTCAGCTTTCCAGCCGAGAGTTTTTGCGGCTTTTTCAGGATTTCCGAGAAGGATGTCAACTTCGGTCGGACGGAAATAGCGCGGATCTACGCTGATTATTTCCTGACCTTTTTTGAGAGTGATTTTGTCAGTAATCTCAGCGAGTTTTGCCGTATCTATATCGTCAATGACCCCTTTTTCGTCAACTCCTTTTCCAATAAACGCGACCTTTATTCCGACACAGTCGAAAACCATTCTGACAAAATCGCGGATCGAAGATGTTCTGCCTGTCGCGATGACGAAATCGTCCGCTTTTTCGTGCTGGAGGATGAGCCACATCGCCTTGACGTAGTCTTTCGCGTGTCCCCAGTCGCGCTTTGCGTCTAAGTTCCCGAGGTAAAGCATATCCTGAAGACCGAGGATTATCCTTGCCGCTGCTCTGGTTATCTTTCTCGTGACGAAAGTTTCGCCTCTGCGCGGAGATTCGTGGTTGAAAAGTATTCCGTTGCTTGCGAAAATCCCGTAAGATTCGCGGTAGTTCACCGTTATCCAGTAGGCGTAGATCTTTGCCGCAGCGTAAGGGCTCCGCGGATAGAACGGCGTTTTTTCGCTCTGCGGAATTTCTGCAACTTTTCCGAAAAGCTCGGAAGTCGATGCCTGATAGAATTTTGCCGTCTTTTCCATGCCTAAGATCCTGATCCCTTCAAGAAGCCTCAAAGTGCCGAGAGCGTCTGAATTTGCGGTATATTCGGCAGTTTCGAACGAGACTTTGACATGCGACTGTGCCGCTAAATTGTAGATCTCGTCAGGCTTCACTTCCTGCATTATTCTGATGAGGTTCGTCGCATCGGTGAGATCGCCGTAATGCAGCGTGAACTTCCTGTTTTTATCGTGGATATCCTTGTAAATATGGTCGATCCTGTCGGTATTGAAAGAGGAACTTCTCCTTTTTATGCCGTGGACTTCATAGCCTTTTTCAAGCAGAAGTTCCGCCAGATACGAGCCGTCCTGCCCTGTGATGCCGGTGATGAGAGCTTTTTTCGTCATTTTTGACCCCCGAAAAAACATTAACCCGAAATTTTAAGGAAAAGGGAAGAAAAGGCAAGAATTGCCGCGCCGCTTTTGCCGCCGCTGTTTTTCTGTCGAAATATCGAAATGTCGAAATATCGACATAAAATTGGCGGCAAAGACAGACAAAAAATTGCTTTTTTATAATGGTTTTTAATAATAATCCGATTTTTTATTTTTGAGGAGATTATGAAAAAATTCCTGCTTATTGCGTTTTGTTTGATATCGTTTTTTCAGCTTTCCGCCGTTGAGGACGCATCTCTTCTGAAATCGGACGAGACTCAGAAAACATACGAAAGAAAGGCGGTCATGGGCTTCGGCGACATCGGCTTCATGCAGGATGCCGTGAAAGTGCCTATGCGCTACTGCGAATACAACGAAAAAGGCGAGGGAAGGTGCATTCCGTGGACTTTTTCGGTGAATTATCCGCTTGACACAAGCGAAAAGCTGAAAGCGGCGAAGATTTTCTACCAGTGGACGATCACAAACCGCTTTGACAAGATAATTCTTGGCGACAACGTTGCTTTCATGCGGACAAAAGGCGGCGAAGTTAAGATCGATCTTGGTGGAAAAATCCCCTCTTTCCGTGCCGGAACGAGCGACCGCGCCACTTTCAGGAGACACTTGGAGCATTATCTAAATTCTGATGTCAGAAAAGTTTTCGGAAACCTGCTTGACGCGAGTGCTGAGCAGAGGTATTCCGAACTTTCAGAAAAAGAGCAGGAGACTTTCATGGTGACAAAGGCGAAGGAGCTCGGTCTTTCGGCGGCTTTTGTCAAAAATCTTCTCAATTCTTCCTACGTTTTTGCGGCTCATGTCGCTCCTGTCGGCAGCGCGGGGCGAGTTGTCCGCACGCGGCACAAATCGGTTACAACCGGGCTTTACTACAGTTCATTCGATATTGAGATCGAGCTTTCGGTCGATGTCGTTTTCATGATTTACCGCTACAACTACGAGACAAAACGCTTCGAGCATTACGGCGACATCGTGGGACATTCGGGCGGGATCTCAGGCTCGACCGACACCGCGCTTCAGATAATTCCGACTCCGAAGCAGGTCATGTCGGTCTTCAACGACACTTTCCGCACCGCGATAAAGGCGGCTTCGCTGAACGCAAACTATCAGCTTAAGCAGGATGATAATTTCGCTATTTTCATGCCGGTAAAAAGCAGCGACGGCAAAAAAATCGAAAGCGCTTTCGGAGTTATGGAAGATATCAGAATCGACCATCCTTTCGAGATCCTTGAAACTGTTGACGGCAAAACTCAGCGCAAAGGTTTTGCAAGGGCTAGGGAAGTTTCTCTCAACTGCAAGGAGGGTGCCGTACCGACGATAATCAAAGTTACGAACGGAAACGCCGAAGAAGGCGACCAGCTGCGCGAATATCCGTGGACAGGTCTTTATTTCAATCTCGGTTTGGAAAACAGCGGGGTTGAAATATCGATAAATGGCGAAGATCTACCCGGTGACATCGGATCTTTTCTAATTGGTGCCGGATTTCATCTTGGAACTACTGTTGATTTAGGTTACGTGAAGAACAGTTCTGCTCTCAGCGAATTTTATCTGAGTGCGTTTCTTGATTTGAATTTTACCCCGGGAAAAGCAGAAGTTACTTCTGAAGGACCTTTTATTACACAAAGTATTTATTCATGGCTGGGCGGTGGTCTGGGCATTGCAAAAAGGTTTTACGTAGGATCTGCCGGATTTTTCATTGCGCCGGCTATCGATGCTTCTTATCACGGAACTCTGAATGACGATATGAATTTTCAACATTTTATATTGACACCGCAGATTCAATTAGGTTTCAGTGCAACACCGGGTTTTGATTTTATAATAAAAGCTGGCTGGAACCTCGGTTTTCTCACGAAAGCGGAAGAAGACGATATTGATGTCATGGACCGCTATTCTCCTTTCGTCCACGGAATTTATGCGTCGCTCGATTTCAACTTCCATCTTCCGATAGTGAGCGCGATGGCGAGAATGTATACGCCTTCTTCAAATGTGTGCAGGTGATAAATGAAATATTTTATGGAGGAAAAAATGAGAAAGTTTTTGGTATTAATGCTTGTTTTGGCGCTCTGCCTTGCCGGTTGTTCCAACAAATGCGATTTCAAAAAACAGCAGACACCGGCTCTTTACGAAGCGACTTTCGTCGAAAGCAGCGGCACCGGCGAAATGATGATCAAGGCGACCGGTATCGGCTGCTCGGTAGAAGAGGCGCTTGAAGAAGCCAAAAAGACTGCCGTCTGGTTCGTTCTTGAAGGCGGCGACAAGCCTATCCTCAAAACGCAGGCTGAAAAAACGAGAGCTTACGGTCTTGAAATGCAGATGTACGCTAATCCGGTCAAATATATCCGCTGGATTTCCGACATAAAATCGAAGAAAAAAGAGGGCGGAAAAACGAAGGTCACCTATCTTTTCAAAATCGATGTCGCGATGATCCAGCAGGAGCTTGCGGCTGCCGAAATAATCACTTCTACCGATGATCTGGGCGAAAGCATGGGGCTTCCGACAGTTTCGGTTTTTGCCGATAAAGGCGGTGATTTCGCAAAAACTGCCGTCAGCGCGCTTCAGGAATACTTTCAGGACAATTCTTTCGAAGTTTACAAGGCTGCACAGGGCGACACCGTTAACAAAATCGTTGCCAAGATGGCCGCTTTGGAAGGAGCCGAGACCGATCCGATGCACGATATGGCTCTTTCTTTAGGCACCGATGTATATGCGAAAGTAAACTATTCAGGTTCCGGCTCGAAGGCTTCGGTCGCAGTCGAAGTTTTTGAGACGGCAAGCGGTAAAATGCTCGGAACGACGACCGGTTTTTCGGCTGAAAGAAGAGTCTCCGACGCCAACGCGCTTGTTCAGGAAGCTGTAAACGATGCCGGTGCGAAAGTTGTGAGCCAGATCAGAAAAGAGTGGATGGAGATGGTAAAAAAAGGAAAACCGTTCAAAGTTGCGGTCCTTTCGAACAGTTCCGACGGAGCTGCGGTCGACGAGGCGGTCTACGGCGCGCTTAAAGGGCTTGCCTCAAGGCAGATCAAGCGTCAGGCTGGCGGAAAATCGACATTCACATACATTGTTTACATCAAGGATATGCCGAATGCTTATGAGCTTTTCTTGGCACTCAAAAAGGCTTACAGCGGTCCGGGACAGCTTGAAAAAGTGAGCGACGCAGGTTCGTTCCTCGTTATCAAAGCGGCAGGAAACGGAGAGGTTGAACTTACGATAGAATAGGTGTTGAATGAAAAAAATACTTTTTTATAACTTGTTGTTTCTATTGATGATTTTTCTTGTTTCATGCGCTTCTCCGGCAAAATCCGGGAACTACGAAAGTGTAAGACAAAATGCTTCAGACGCTTTCGCCGAACTTGAAGGAAAAGAGTCTGTTTCTCTGCAAGATGAGAAAAATGCTGAACCGGTGAAAGATAGGGCTGAGTCGGCTTTTGATGAGGCTGAGAGCGCTGACGAGGCGCTTTTTGCTGCGGTTCTCAAGGGAACGGGAACGGGCGAAGATGAAAAATCTGCTAAAAACGACGCTCTGTCGCAGCTTGCTAACTCCATTGTCGCAGATATAGTTTCGAAAACGGTGATAGCGCAGGAGGAGCGTGACGGCAAGTATACGGAATCATTGAAAAATGACATACTTGTCCGCTCTAATGTCTTTCTGAAGGGCGTTCTTTTTACAAAACCTGCAAAAAAAGACGGGATAGTGGAAATTACGGCGTTTATGACTCGTAATTCGATAGTGAATACAGTGACTTATCTTCTTAAAACAATGCCTGGAGACATCGAGACGCTTCCGCCTGAAAAGTATGACGATGTTCTCACAATGATCTATCTTTCCTATTCGCTGCTTTATGCCGTAACGGAGAGGCAGGTCCCCGGAAGAGAAAAGTATATTGCCGCACTCGCTGCTCTGAAAGCCGAGATCGAAAAGCTGGCATCCCACGGTTCCGTATATTTTCAGGTGACTTCCGATGTGAAAGGAGAGGTAGAGATCGAAGGACAGTCATACGAACTCAACAAAAAAATATTCCTCAAACCAGCGAACTATAAATTCTCAGTAAAATTGGCTGGTTATCGAAGTGTCAGCGGTTCTTTGAATATAAGTGAATGTGATAAAAAATTTGTCGAAATTCCGCTTGTTCCGGAACTTTCAGGCAGTCAGGAAATATTCTTAAAAGTCGAAAGTCCGGTAAGAATGGAAGAGGATATCGAAAAAGCGCTGCTCGACTTCGGTATTGTTCCGACTCGGAAAGAAGAACTGCCGCAACATGTGGAACTTATCGTCAAAACCGCATCAGTACAGGTCGACGGCTACGAGAGAATAGCGGTTTCGGTTGATATCAGCACTTTTAAAAACGGTGAAAAATTCAAAATCACACACTACGACCACAAACCGTTTTTTGTCACGGCACAGAATAGAAACGAAAAAATTAAGGAAGAAAGCAGAAAGGTTTCGCTCTCAGTTGTAAAAAAATTCCTTTCATCAATAGATTTCAAATCGTTTTTTGACGTGCCGGAGTAAGAAAATATTCCTTGAAATTTTTACAAAAATCGTTAAAATACTGCGTTTTTTTGTTTTGTAGGTGAGAAATGAAAAAGTTTTTATGTTGTTTCGCTGCTGTTTTGATGATTGTTTCATGTTCAGGGAACAATGAAAATGTCGAGAGCAAGTGGCGTGTCATAAATGAAGAGAAATATGAGCCGAAAATAGACGAAAGCCGGCTTTACACTTCGCTTGACGAACTCGAAAAGCTGATCGTCGCCCCCGTTTCCTATTTCCGCGACAAAAACGGGATCTACTCGTTTTCTCAGAGTGTCGATTACGAGACGGTTTCCGTTATAAAAACAGCTTCGGATGATGCCGGGAATGAAAAGAAGACCGAAAGAAAGCTTGCTCTGCATGAAATTTCAAAGTTAAGAAGCGACAAAAACGGCAACTTTTCCATGAGTTACCAGAACAACAAAAACGAAGGCTGGGATATAGTCTGGAGAAACAACTTTTTCTACCGCAAGCAGTTCGGCGGCGAATTTACGAAAACTTTCAGCATGGGCGAACATATTACACTCAGAGACAATCTTTTCGGCGCTATTCCGTCAATTTATCTGATGCTGCGCGACCATGCTTCGATAGAGTCGGAAAAAGGATGGAAGGTAGGCTCGTTCAAAGGACATCTCGTAACGATCGTTTTCAGCGATAAAAAAACGGATCGTGCCGCTCTTCCCGAAAAAAGGTATCTCCAGAACCTTCAGGGTACCGAGGAGATGCGTGACGACTCTCTCATTGCAGGTTTGTCCGGGAAAAAGAAGGATCATATCAAAGGAAAAATGACAGTTTTTGTCTCTCTTGAAGGCGCTGTTGCCGAAATGAGAATAGAAGATCTTTCGTTCAGGTTCACCGACGAAGACGTAACCTTCAGCATCAAAGGTGTGCGCAACCTTTCGACAGATTTCGCCGAAACGATTCCGGAACCTGAATACAACGAGGAATATCACAGAAGAACGCTGGATTCTTCTGTAAACATAATGAAAAAAAAGGCAGATAAAGCAGATAAAAAGGAAGAAAAACATGACGAAGAATGAAAAATTAGAGACAGTTATCCGCACGCTTTCCGATAAAAAAGGTGTGAACATCATGGTTTTTGATGTCGAAAAAAAGTCAGGTTATACCGATTTTATGGTTTTTGTTACCGGAACGAGCACTCAGCACAATACGACTATGGCGGATTCGCTTTTCAGAGAGCTCAAAAACGCCGGATTCGCGAAACCTCTTGTCGAAGGCGAGACAAGCGCGAAATGGATCCTTGTCGATGCGGGAAGCGTTGTCATCAACATCATGCTTGAGGAACTGCGCGACTACTACTCTCTGGAAGACATCTGGAGCGGCTGCGCGAAAGTCGATATAAGTTCTTATCTTCAGTAATGAAAATCACTTTAATCGTTGTAGGAAAACTCAAAAGCCAGTTCAGGGAGATAGATGATTTTTTCCAGAAAAGGATAAAAATCTATTCTCCGCTTGAAATAATAGAACTGAAAGAGCGCAACGACATCGTGCTTGAAACTGAAAGCATAATAAAATCGATACCAGTGAATTCGTTTGTGGTCGCTTTGCGTGAAACAGGAAAAGGGCTTGACTCGCTTGCATTCGCAAAACTTTTAAGCGAAAAATCGGTTTCGCACGGCTCGGTCTGCTTCGTGATAGGGGGCGCTTACGGCTTCGGCGACATAAACGAAAACCTCACACTTTCAATTGCACCGTGGACGCTTCCGCACCAGCTTGCGCGTATAAACCTTCTCGAACAGATTTACCGCGGACTCTCGATAAACAGCGGCTCAGGATACCATCACGGGTGAAAAATGAAAAAAATTTTTATGATCAGTTTTTTGTGTCTGCTTTTCGCAATAACGAGTTGCGGCGATGCCAAACCGACTGGCGAGAGATTGCCGGATTCTGAAGTGTCTGACGAAGATATTGTTGATGTCACTCCTGAAACTTCGGACGAAGAATCCACAGATGAGGAAACGAGCGACGAAACAACGGAAGATGTCGAAAACGATGATCCCGATACAACACCTGAATACGATGATGAAGATATCGAAAATGATGATTTCGACACAACGCCTGAATATGATGATCTTGATATCGAACTTCCCGAATGCAGCGCATCGTCAGAGACCCCTTGCTACGATTCATCAAGCGGCTTGATTTGGTCAGCGAAAGCGGAATATGAAATGGAATGGCTAAACTACGATCCGTATACTGCAACAGCAACATATCCTGCCACAGCTTATTGCAAAGAGTTGACAGAAGGCGCTTTTACTGACTGGAGATTGCCGAAAATCAGCGAATTACGCACACTTATCAAGAATTGTAGTGGCACGGTTATGGGTGGCAACTGCGGTCTTATCGACAGTTGTTTGGGAGACTGGTGTGATGACGATTGCTATCCTTGTGATTATTACGAAGACGGCAGATACAGCAAACTAGGGGATATAGGCAGGTTTTGGTCTTCCTCCACGTCATTAAGTTCAGAACCTCCATATTTGACAGACTTTATATGGTGTGTGAATTTCAACTCAGGGGGTTTTTTCATAGAGCAGAAAGAATTCACCAATAATTTTGTCCGCTGTGTGAGGTAGGTTTGCGGCCGCATTTTAGCGTCCGCTTTCGTAGAGACGTTTCCCCAAAACGTCTCGTAAAATATTGCAAAAATATCTTGTAAAACAAATTTGAATAAATTTAATTCTTTCAAATTGATTTAATCTAAAGTTTAATTACAATATTTGTGCTAATTGTAGAGACGTTTCCTGAAACGTCTCACAGATGAAAACCATGGTTCTTTTTTTCGAGCCGTTTCAGGAAACGGCTCTGCAGGAAAAAAATAATGTTTACAATGTATTGCGATAAATTCAAAAACAAATATCGCATAGATTCAGCACGGGCAAAATGGCATGATTATGATGACGGATTTTATTTTGTAACCATTTGCACCAAAAACAGAGAATATTTTTTCGGAACAATTCAAAACAGTGAAATGATTCTATCTGAAACAGGAGAATATGTAAAACAAAGAATCAAAATGATTCATGAACATCATTTATATGCAGAAATACCTTTATGGACGGTAATGCCTAACCATATTCACCTTATCGTGTCGATTGACGGCGGCAGACTGCCTCATAAAAAACGGGATATTCCTATTTTAGAAAAAATTTCAGGAACAGAAGACGTTTCAGGAAACGTCTCTACGAACGGGATGGAATGTGCCACAAACAAACAATCTTGGTTATCTGTTGTAATACGCCAATTTAAACAGTCGGTAACGCGCTTTGCAAAGCAGAATAATATTGAATTTTATTGGCAATCCCGCTTCCACGATCACATTGTCAAAAATCAGAAAGAACTGGATCTTATTTCTGAATATATCGAAAACAATGTGAAAAGATGGGAAGAAGATTGTTTTTACATAAATCTGTAGATACGTTTCTGAAACGTCTCATGTATGTGATTCTCGGTTCTTTGAAAGAGACGTTTCAGGAAACGTCTCTACGGGTTCCGGATTGAATCTTGTCGGATTCCAATAAATCTGATTTATACAAATTTTATCATTGAAAAAAAATCCTGTTTTCTTAATATTGTGCGGATTTTGAAGAGGTTCGCATGAAACCGTCGCTTTTTGTTCTGTTTTCGCTTCTGTTTTTAACTTTCCGGCTTTTTTCATACAACGACTGTCTCAACGAGGAGCAGATTACTGAAAACTGTATCCGTGATCTTTTCAAAGCCGGTGAATTTGCACTTGCCGCGTCGCATATAGACAAGGCTGAGTTCGCTTCGAAGACTGACTATACAATTCTGAAAATCGAGCTTCTTGTCAAACTTGCGAGATACGACGAGACCGAAAAACTGATCAATTCTCTGCCGAACGATGTGAAAAACACGCTTTACTACAAGGTTATGCTGGTGAAGACTTTTGCGGCGAGAAAACGTTTCAACCAGGCTCTCGAAATTATCGACGAAATAAAAAGTTCGTATCCGCTTTACTATCTTTTCAGTGATCTTGAGTGCTTGAAAGGCGATGTCGCGCTTTACAGGAAGCAGTATGATTCCGCGATCGAATTTTACGACAAATGCCTTGACGCGCAGGATAACGGTGTCGCCGCTTTCAACCGCATCCTGGCGCTTGAAAAGAACGGCGAACCGCAGGTCACTTTTCTCAAGGATTATGTCGAATATATGGACAGTTACGGCTCTCTTTCGTGGAAAAACCAGGTCGTGGAGAGGCTCGTAAAACTCAAGAAAAACAAAGGAGTTCCGAACTCTTCTTCGCCTTATTATGTGAGATGGCTTTCGATAATGCGGCGCGAAAACAGACTTCCACAGTTTTTTACTGACGAATATCTGAATCTGCCGTTCCCTGCGAATCTTGAGATAGCCGACTATCTGATTTCTGCAAAACGCTATTCCGATGCGCTGAAGATGCTTGACGACGCGATTTCAAAGCAGACAAAGGCGAACGATGCGAAATACAAGCTCGTGAATAAGAAATACAGAGTTCTGAATCAGGCCGGGCGAGAGGTCGAGGCTGCCGATTTTCTGCTCAAGTCTTCAGATGAATTCGCCGGAACACAGAAAGACAGGATGAAATTCCTTTCCGCGCTCGTTTACTTCGAAAACGGTATGTCGGAAAAGAGCAAGGAGATCCTCGGCGGGATTGTCGCAATGAAGCAGAACTCGAAATATTTCATGCTTTCACTTTACAAACTCGGACTCATATATCTTTTTGAAGGGAACGATCTCTACGCTTTCACGATGTGGTCGGAGTTTCTTCTTTCGGAAAAGATTAATTACGACAAATTCGTTGACGGGAAGGGGAGTTTTGAGGCGATAAGTGGACTTACAGCGCTTCTCGACAGGATAAACGGCTACTGCGCCGCGCTTTCTGATGTCAATTTTAAGTGTTCGGTCGATGAAAACGGCATTTCCGAAAGTGTCAGCAGCTTTATTTCCTACTACGATTTTACATATTTCCACATAATCGAGCGCGACGAATTCAAAAAGAAACCGGACTTCAGCAATGTTTCATCAACTTCGCAGAAATGGATTTCAAACAAGGCTGAGATCGGTGCTACGAAAGAGGAGTTCATCGAGGCGGTAAGCCAGCTTCATCCAAAAATAAAGAAGCGTGAGCCCGCTTTTATGATCGATATTTTTCTTAAAGCCGACGATCTTGACGGAGTCGAGTTTTATGTCGATATGATGCGGATCTACACTTCTTACAATGAGGCAAAACACGCGAAAAACGCTTCTTCGATGAAAATTCCGATGCCGGAAGCGCAGATAATCGACGAGTTTTCATCAAACTACAAAGAAATCCTTTCAAAAATTCACCTCGTCTATAACAAGTTTTTCAAGAAAACGGCAAAGGTGACGAGCTACTACTACAACCAGCTCAGCCCAGACCTCACTTATTCGCCGCACTACGGCAAAAAAGAGGAGTGGAGACTGCTCTATCCGACGCCTTACCTCGAAGTCGTCCTCAAACTTGCAGGGGAGTTCAATGTTCCGGTTCAGCTCATCTATTCGATAATGCGCGCCGAAACATACTACCGCGAATCACTTTCTTCCAATGTCGGAGCGCTCGGACTCATGCAGATAATGCCGCAGACATTCGAAAAGATCAGCAAATTCGGCGGGATAAAGATAAAAGACCCGATGGATCCCTACGACAGCATGAAGGCATCGGTCTGGTATCTTTCAAAACTTCTGAAGCGGTTCGACAACAATCTTATCGCGGCTACAGCAGCTTACAATGCAGGGCCGCACAATGTTTCCGACTGGATCTCACGCTACGGCGGGAAGGAAGCCTATCTTTTCGTTGAGATGATCCCTTACAAAGAGACGCGCGACTACGTCAAAAAAGTTATGAAATTCTACATGATCTACAGTTATATCTACGAAGACGAATTCTTCAACGTCGGTCTGAACGGCGTTTACGATGTCAACGAAAATAAAGATGTCGTAAATTTCTAGTTTTTCTGAATTTATTGATTGAGATTCTTTAATAAAGAGGCTTTATATAGCCGTCATCACGCATTCCTGTAAAGGCGGATACCATTCGAAATCTCCGTCACAGCCGCACTCGTATTCCGTTGCCGATGTTGCAGTGCATTCTCCGGTGGAATTTTCAACAACGGTGCACGGATTCGGATCAGCCGCGCAGGGATTTACGCATTTATGCTCCGCTGCCGTCCAGTAAAAACCTTCATCTTCGTTGCAGCTGCACTTGTATTCTTCTGCCGATACTACAGTGCATTCTCCGGTAGAATTTACCGATTCTGCAGCGCACGGATCGCCTTTGCACGGATTTACGCACGCCGAACCGCTCCACAGGTAACCGGAAGCGCAGCCGCATTCATACGCCGTTTCCGATGTAGGTTTGCAAAGTCCCGTGGAATGCAGAACCGAGCCGCACGGATCGGTCGAACAGATGCTTTCGCAATTTGAACCGTTCCACTTGTAAAAATCAGGACAGCCGCACTCGTAGGTTCTTACGCCTGCATTCTCGACAACATTGCAGCGCGCAAGCCCGTTGCACGGATCGTATGCACACGGGTTGGAACCGTCGGAAACGCAGCGGACTCTGTTCCAGTCATCATTGCTGGTTTCATAGATCCCGGCATCCGAAAACTCAACGTAGTAGAGTTTGCCGTCATTGTCTGCAGCCCATACATAGTCAATATCACCGAAAACCGAATATTTTCCGGTAACATCAACAGGACACCACTCTTCCTCTTCACTGCAGTTTCTGACAAGTGTTTTAACTTCATCTAAGGTCGGCATTCTCCACCAGTGTTCAGGATCTCCTTGTGAAAGCTCGTAGCAGTAGTCGTCTGCATCCGGCAGTATCAGGTAGTCCGAAGAAATGTCAGACCAGGTCAAACCTGTTTCCGGATCGGTATATGGAGCCGTTTCATAGGAAAGTGTTTCGTCAAGGACGCATCTCTGGAAAAGCATTGAAACAGGAATATCAGAAGACAGCCCCATGCTGCCGTATTCCGTGCTTAAAGCCCATAACGCAGGATAGAGATCTCTTCCGTTTTCCTCATCATGATATGAATGCTCAAGATTGAATGTAGCAGAAAACATAGCTCCGTAATCATAGAAAAGCGTTTGCGACGGCTCGTCTTCGGAGCATGTTTCTCCATTTCCGCATGACTCTTCAAAACATTCATTCGTTATCCCGCAGGAGCCGCCTTTTTTGAGTTTTTCCGTTGTGACTATCGAGCGGATCTCGTCTAACGTCGGAAGTCTCCAGTTGTTCGAGTCCTTTTCTCTAAGGTTGCGGCACATTTCGGCAATATCCCACGAATAAACACCGTCGTCTGTCGAGCGCGTATTGTTTCTGCAGTTAAGGCATCCGCCTCCGTTATAGGATGAGATCTTTGATTTGTCGAAATCTACAAAAATTTCGGGGTATATGACCGAAGACCAGACCGTTCCGTCTGCAGCCTTGCACGGTGCAACTCCGCTTTCGTTGCAAACCGGGATTTCTGTTTTTTCATCAAGTTTTGATCTGACGCAGCGGACAGAAATCGGCAGTTCGCTGTGTCTCATGATGTAAAATCCTCCGGCGGTCTTGCCGTTGAAAGTGTAAGCCGTTCCGTCAGTCATATCGACGACCCACTTGTATTCACCGGCGCTGGTCGAGCTCCAGAAGACATCGGCTTTCATGCCGGGGAACGAAGAAACGACATCCGTTCCGAGCTTTGAATGGTCGATAAGTGTCACAAGTTCGTTTTTGTTGGGAAGTCTCCAGTCGCTGAAACCTGCGTATTCAAGGTTTTCGCAGTAGTTAAGAGCATCTTTCCATGTTTCAGCCTTGCCGGAATCCTTCTGCCAGTAAAGGTTTGTAGATGAATCGAAGACCATTTCGTCACCGCTTCTGGTGATCGAAGCGTAGTTGTCTGCATTGACTTTTCCGTATTCTTCACCGCTTACGCACATAAGAATGCCGTCGTAAAAAACGCTCTGGTAACTTTCGTAGGCTTTCGGAGGAATCGTCATGCCGTATTCCAGCGCATACATATAATTTTCTATCGAACTCCAGAGATAAATGCCGTATTTATCGCTGTAGGAAGAACTTTCGAATCCGTCATCGATTACCTTTTTAAAAAGGATCGGATCAACCGGAACACCGCGGAAAAGCCTGTCGTTCAGGGCAAGAGTCATAAGTTCTTTCGGGGTCGGGAATCTCCAGTCCTCACGACCGTTATAAGAAATGGCGCAGCCGTTTTTAACTCCTTCGTAAGTTCCCTTTGCACCGAGATAAAGCCATGTAAGGCCGGTGTTGCCGTCATGCACCTCAACAAAATCGTTTTCAAGCGTGTCCGGTTTTGCGACTTCTGTCAGTTTGTGATTCGGAACGCACGATCTTCTTGCTGCATACTGTGCATCCTGACCGTAGAACGCATTTTCCTCTTCAGGGCACAGAATCTGGGAACCGTTTTCATCGGTGCAGATCGTCATACCGGTGCAGAGAACTTTGGAATAGAGAAGTTCCGGTTCAGGTTCCGGAACGACGGGGTCAGTATCTTCGTCTTCATCAGGGATAACTGTTTCATCTTCGATTTCTTCCGGGATTTCTTCTTCATCTTCTGTCGGTTCGGTGTCATCATCTTCATCCGTGATTTCGTCATCGTCCGGCTCAGCAGGTTCTTCCTCTTCGACTTCGATAAGGAAGAAAGCGAAAGCCGTGAAGTGACCTGTCGTCATCATGATCGGATCGCCTGCCGCAGCCGTCATGATCGGATCACCTGCCGAAGTAATCATGATCGGATCTCCCGCAGCACTCAGCCTCTCTCCAGTGCTCTGCATTATCGGATCGCCTGCTGCATTAAGCATGATCGGATCGCCTGCCGCAGTTGTCATAATAGGATCGCCCGCTTCGCTGTGACCTGTGATTTTAACAGCGGCACCTTTCGGACTGTAGCTCCATTCGCTTTTTTCTTCTTTATAAACAGCGGCAGTCACAGCTGTTGTTTTTTTGACTTCTCTGAGTTGTTCCCCGCCGCTTCCGAGGCTTACCATCGAAATAACGACCGGTTTTTTGAAAATCGTGCCGGAAGGTTCGAATTCGACGACTTTGCTGATCACGGTTTTGTCTTCCGTTCCCGGATAGCCTTTGGCATCATAGACTTTCATCGTGATCGTTGTGTCCGAATCAAGAGCGCCCGCCGGAATTTCAATTGTTACCGATTCATCGGAACTTGTGATCGTTCCGCCGTCTTCGGCAGGAATTTCCTGCGACACTTCTTCCTGAGGCAGCGGTTTGCTGCTTTCATTGGGCACTTCCTTTTTCTTGCCGCCGCAGGCTGCGACCGCAGAAATCAAAACAAAAACAAAAATAAAACAAAAAACTCGCTTCATGGGACCCTCCTAAAAAACTTGGACAAGTTCAACAATTATTAAAATTTTAAACATAAAGGCAAGAAATTTTTTGCTGTAACTTTTGAATCAGCTGCCTGAAAAACCGTTTTCAGATTTTTTATTTTATATTTGACAAAAATCTTTTTCGTATTATTGTTTTGCGGTGATACTGATTTTTGAGGTTGCGAAATGACTAAATTATTATTTATCTTTTCTTTCATTTTTATTCTGTCGTGTTCGGAAAACGGAACTTCGGATTATTCGTTGCCCGAAGAGTGCAGCGGAAAGTGCTATGTTGCTCATGACATCAATTCTTTGCAGGATGCGCTGATTGATTCCTCAGCCGCTTTTTCAAACTGTATCTGTCTTGGAAGCGGAGTTTTTGAAGGTTCGGTTCTGGTTGCAAAACCGCTTCGTGTCTTTGGCAGGAAAGACGGCTCTACTTATTTGAAAAGTCTCGCAATATCCGATGTTTCAGGAGTTTTGTTGCGCGATTTTTCTTTTAAAGATGTTTCAAGTGGTTCGGCTGCGCTTTTTATTTCGGGAAGCTCTGTCGAAATGGAAAATATCTCTTTTTCAGGGATAAGCGCTGCTTCCGTTTTCGGCGGTCGCGGGATTGTGATTTCGGGCAAAGAGTCGGAAGTGTTGATAAAAAATTCGAAAATGGAGCATACTGACGGAACGGGAATTCTGATAAACGGCGCGCACAAAGTGACTTTGGAAAACGTCGCTCTTTCAAAATGCGGTTTTACCGCTCTCTGGGCGCAGAATAACAGCGGAAAAAGAGGCGTTTTGTCTGTTTCAGGCTCTTCTTTTTCAGATAACGGCGCCGCTGCAGTCGAAATTTTGGGAAACACTGCTTTTCAAATTTCCGGAAGTGTGATCGAAGGAGTGAGAAAGAGGGATGTCATGCTTGAAAGCGTGGGTGACGGGCTCGTCGTTAAGAACCAGTTTCTTGCTGAAGCGGGCTCTGTTGCCATCGAAAACAGCTCGATCAGCGGTTTTACACGGGCCGGAGTGATCCTCGACGGCGCTGAGGGCTCTTCTTTGGTCGGCGCAACATTCAGAAATCTTTCGGTTTTTTCTGAAAACGGAAGTTTCGGGCTCGTAGTGCAGAATGCAGTTGAAGATCCCTCTTTGCGTGAAGGGATCACGCGGAATGACTTTTCATCAGCAGATATAAAGCGCGACGAAGAACTTTTTATAATCGATACTTTTTTTGAGTTGCAATGATAGCGTTTATTGTTGTTTTTATTGCGTTTTCTGCCTTTTCTTGCGGAGAAGTCTCCGAAAATGTTCCGGTAGAGAATGGTGATTTTGACGAAATCCCGGACGAAGCGGCTGAAGAGTGTGCGGAGAATGCTGTTTCATATCAAAAGCCCGAATTGCCTCAGAAGCCTGAAATTGCTGAAACAAGGAAATACGACAAAAATTTTGAGTGTTTTCCGCTGCCGGAACCTGAAAACGGAGAATTGATTTTAGGCGACGGCTGTTTTTCTGGCTGTATAAAAGCCGGAAAAAAGCTCAGAATTTCTGGAAACGGTGCAGAAAATACGCTTGTTGTGTGTAATGATGAAGAAAATCAGGGTGTTATAGAAGTTGCTCCGAATGCGGAACTTTCTATTGAAAATGTTTCTCTTTCCGGAAAGGTGCGCTGTATTTTTGCTGAAAACGGATCTGTAACAACTGTGAAAAACAGCGTTCTTTCGCACTGCACGAAAGGGGGAATAAACATCTGTCCGGATGAAGCGGGATGCCGAGCTGATCTTACGGTTATTGACAGTTTTATAGGTGATATCGATGAAGCTGCATCAGGCATAAGTTACGGAATTTCTTTCGGAAACGGCAGTTTGAGTGTCTTGGGAAGCGAGATTGCGGGAGTCAATTCTTTCGCCATAGCGGTCTGGGGCGAATCTGGCAATACAAATTCAGTTAATATAGAACATTCCGTGATTTCAGGAGTTTACGGCGGGCTTAGAAGCTATGAGGGACACGGTTTTTATGCGGAAAATTCAGCCGATATCGTAATAAAAAACAGCTCCGTTTCAGATACTGCGACTTCATTTGTTTTTGTATCTTCGGAAAGTGACGAAATAAATTTGAAACTCATTGATTTTACTGCCGGAAATATGCTCGAAACTATAGATGAACAGGGCGGGATCGTCCTTGACGGCAGTGTAAAAGGGTGTTTTGAACGGATTTTGATAGAAAACAGCAGGGGAAACGGCGTTTTTTCGCGCGGAGCGACTCTGTATGCCGAAGATATGACGGTAAAATCTGTATTTTCGGACGGTCTCGGAGAAAACGGTTTCGCTTTGCAGCTTGTCGACGGAAGCGGAAGTTTCATAAAGCGCCTTTCGGTAAATTCAGCTGAAAAGGCGGGAGTGCTGCTTGACGGAAATTGTAGCGCAGATATTGAGGATTTTGAAATTGTTTCAACAAAATCCGATAGTTATACTGGCGAATTCGGAGTCGGTGCAGCAATTCAGAATGGAGCTTCAGCCGTAATGAAAAACGGTCTTTTTTCAGAAAACAGAGAAACGGGAATCCTTGCTGTAAGTGCTGAAATTTCTTTGGCAAATATTGAAATAAAAGACACTCTGCCGAGAAAATGCACAGAGGATAAAAGCTGCGTTTTTGCCCCTTCGACCGATTTCGGGCACGGAATATCGCTCTATTCGTCATCACTTCTCAGATTTGATTCCATGAGCCTTTTGAACAACAACAACGGTTTGAACATTGCAGATTCCGAGGTTAGGAGTTTCGGCTCCAAAAAGATATTTTTCGGTAACAATACAACAGCTGTTAATGCATGGAATCTTAACGATTTCAGTGTGTTGGAAGATAATCTTTCCACTTCGTCATTCTGCGGCAACGGCTCTGTTTTCTCGTCAGATTCACAGCCGGTGCGGGAAGGGCTGTAAAGTTAAATTGTTTTCTGTTTGTTTATGTGATACGAGAAAATGCTTTAATCGTGATTAGCGGAGTGAAATATGGCAAAAACTGCAATAAATCGCAAAAAAGCGGCTAAGGAATTTACTGAAAGATGGCAAGGCAAAGGCTACGAAAAGGGTGAAAGCCAACTTTTTTGGATTGATTTACTTGAGCATGTTTACAACGTCGAAAACATTAGTGATTTCATAACTTTTGAAGACAAAGTCCATCTTGACCATACGAGTTTTATTGATGCCTATATTCCTTCGACTCACGTTATGATCGAGCAGAAAAGTCTCGACAAAGATTTACTCAAACCGATAAAGCAAAGCGACGGCAGTCTTCTTACACCGTTCCAGCAGGCAAAAAGATATTCTTCGGAATTGCCTTATTCAAGCCGTCCTCGCTGGATTATAACCTGCAACTTTCAGGAGTTTCTGATCTACGACATGGAAAAGCCGCAGGGCGAGCCGATTCAGGTTCTGCTCGAGGATTTACCGAATAAATTTGAATGTTTGCAGTTTATGATTGACACCAAAAAGACTTCGATTTCGCCGGAAGAACAAATTTCACTCAAAGCCGGAGAACTTGTCGGAAAGCTCTACGACGCGATTTTGAAGCAGTACAAAAATCCTGAAAGTGCAGAAACTCTCAAATCTCTGAATATTCTCTGTGTGCGCCTTGTTTTTCTGCTTTATGCCGAAGATGCCGGAATTTTCTCTGAAAAAGATATGTTCGGGCGTTATCTTGCAAAATTCAGACCTGAGGAAACTCGTGAAAAGATATTGAATTTATTTGCGATTCTAAACACAAAACCTGAAGGTAGAGATCCGTATCTTAATGATGATCTGGCGGCGTTTCCGTATGTAAACGGCGGCCTTTTTGCCGAGCGCGAAATCGAAATCCCCAGATTTAATGAGGAGATTGTAGATATCCTTGTGAATAAGGCTAGTGCCGGTTTTGACTGGAGCGATATTTCGCCAACGATTTTCGGAGCAGTTTTTGAATCGACTTTAAACCCCGAAACACGGCGCAAAGGCGGAATGCATTACACGAGCATCGAAAACATCCACAAAGTCATTGATCCGCTGTTTTTAGATGATTTGCGTGCCGAATTTAAAAAAATTGTAGAGACATCACGCGGCACGTCTCAAAAGATAAAATTGGAGCAATTCCGCAATAAAATCGCAAATTTGAAGTTCCTCGATCCTGCCTGCGGAAGCGGCAATTTCTTAACAGAAACCTATATTTCACTGCGCCGCCTGGAAAATGAAATTCTTAAAAAGATTCACGGAAATCAGCAGCTTTTAGGCAATGACTTCTCGCCTATAAAAGTCAAAATTTCGCAGTTTTACGGCATTGAAATCAACGATTTTGCTGTCACTGTCGCCAAAACGGCACTTTGGATCGCAGAATCGCAGATGATGAAAGAAACCGAGGAAATTGTTGAGGAAAACCTCGATTTCCTGCCTCTTTCGACAAGTGCTACGATTGTTGAAGGAAACGCCCTCAGAATGAATTGGTCAACGCTTGAAGAAGAGCAGAATGAGAAAATTGTCTATGCCGACAAACTGAATGTCTACAAAGCCGGAGAAAAAGCTTGGGAATACTGCGTGCATGAGCCTGAAATTCCTTACGGAGCGCACTTTAAGGAACTAAACGTTGCAACCAAAGAGATTACAGAAAAGAAATTTCCTGAAAAAAACAGCAGCAAATCTGTGATTTATGACTACATAATCGGAAATCCTCCGTTTGTGGGAGCAAGATTTCTGGAAAAACATCAGAAAGAAGATGTGATTTACACTTTCGGCAATGACTGGAGCGGCGCGGGCGATCTCGATTATGTCTGCTGCTGGTATAAAAAGGCATTTGATACAATTAAAAGTACAAAAACAAGATGTGCTTTTGTTTCTACAAACTCCATAACGCAAGGTGCGACGGTCGCCAATCTCTGGAAACCGCTCTTTGCTGACGGAATGCACTTTGATTTTGCATGGAGGACATTCCGATGGGAAAACGAAACTACTGACAAAAAGAATATGGCGGCGGTTCACTGCGTAATTATCGGGTTTAGTTGCCACACGGATTCGATTTTGCTGACGCAAAATCAAGATAAAAAGTGTGACAATAAAAAGATTTTCAACGCTGACGGAACTGTCATCGAAGCTAAGAATATAAACGGATATCTGCTTGATATGCCGAATGTTTTTATTGAAAACAGGAAAAAGCCGCTTTGCGCGGTTTCGGAAATGAACAAGGGCAGTCAACCTACTGATGGTGGAAATCTTATTGTCTCAGCCGAAGAATACGACGATTTCATCAAAACAGAACCTGATGCGAAAAAATTTATCCGTGAATTTTTAGGAGCGGAAGAATTTATCAACGGTACAAAACGTTATTGTCTCTGGCTTGTAAATGCAAGTCCTGCTGAACTTCGGAAGATGCCGCTTGTTATGAAACGGATCGAGGCTGTAAAAAAAATGCGTTCTTCAAGCAAAAAAGAAGCAACCCGCAACTGGGCTGCATATCCGTATCTCTTTACCGAAAACCGTCATCCTGAAAGCGGAAACTATCTTTTGGTTCCGAGCACTTCATCTGAAAACAGACGTTATATTCCGCTTGGATTTATTGACAGTGCTGTAATCTCTTCCAACGCAAATCTTCTGATTCCGAATGCAACGCTTTATGAGTTCGGAATTATGACAAGCGGCGTCCACAATGCTTGGATGCGTACGGTAGCAGGCAGATTAAAAAGTGATTACCGCTATTCGGCATTACTTGTTTACAACAATTTTCCGTGGTGCAATCCGACAGATGCGCAGAAAGCAAAAATCGAGCAAACCGCGCAGGCTATTCTCGATGCGAGAGCGAAATATCCTGACTCGTCACTTGCCGACCTTTACGATGAAAGCACAATGCCGCCGGAATTGAGAAAGGCCCACAAAGAAAACGACAAAGCTGTTATGTCAGCTTACGGTTTTAGTCCGAAAATGAGTGAAACTGAAATTGTTGCCGAACTTTTCAAAATGTATGAGAAACTGACAAAAAGAAGTGAGATTTTTCAAAGTCGAAGAAGAAGACCTGCTGAATATTAAAAAGAGAGTTAAAGAATCGTAATTTTTAAAAATCTTATTATAATGCCGCAGTTTTGTTTTTTAGAGGATGACTATGGAAAAAGGTGAAAATAAAAAACTCGGAACTTTTTTAGGTGTTTATACCCCGACGATCCTCACGATTTTCGGTGTCATTATGTATATGCGTGCCGGAAGTCTTGTCGGAACTGTCGGGCTCTGGCCGATGGTTTTTATTGTTCTTATATCAAATTCGATAACTTTAATAACAACCCTCTCGTTTTCATCTATTGCAACCAACAAAAAAGTGGGTGTAGGGGGAGCTTACTACATTGTTTCGAGAAGTTTGGGCTTTGAAATCGGCGGTGCTGTCGGACTTCCTCTTTTTCTTTCTCAGGCGCTTTCGATAACGCTCTATTCGTTCGGTCTCGCCGAAGTCATAAAGATGCTTTTCGAGACTTCGTTTTCGCTTTATGCGGTTACTTTCGGAATAATCGCGGTTGTTGCGGCAGTTTCTTTCATCGGTGCCGGTTTTGCGATGAAAACCCAGATCCCGGTTATGATTTTCGTAGCGGTTTCAATACTTTTCCTGATAATCGGCGCCTTTATGAAAGGAAGTTTCACCGATTGTTTTTCGACTTTTCCGGCAAGTGCCGGTGAAATTTTCCAAAAACACGGTGAACTTTCGTTTTTTACGGCGATGGCGATATTTTTCCCGGCTGTAAGCGGCATTATGGCGGGCTTGGGACTTTCAGGCGATCTTGAAAATCCTCAGAAATCAATTCCGATCGGCGCGATCGCGGCGACTCTCACCGGTTTTGCCTTTTATATCACTCTTCCGCTTTTCCTTTCAATGGGTTCTACATCTGATCCTGAAATGCTGAAAGATCCGATGATCTGGTCGAGAATTTCACCTGTAAACGGCAATATCGTAATACTTCCGGGGCTTTTCGGAGCGATTTTTTCAAGTGCTGTGGGATCTATGCTCGGTGCGCCGCGGACTTTTATCGCGATGGCGTGCGATCAGGTCGGAAACAAAAAAGCTCTCGGTTTTCTGAAGTCGAAAAAAGGGGAGTACGCGTCGTTTGCGCTTTCTCTGCTTATTGCCTGCGGAGCGGTTTTTCTCGGAGATCTCAACACGGTAGCTTCGATCCTTACCATATTTTTCCTTACGGTTTACGGTATTGTCAACATAACGGCGGCGCTTGAAACGCTCAGCAACGAACCTTCATGGCGGCCGCAGTTCAAAATTCCTGCGGTCATCAGTCTTGTCGGCGGCATCGCCTGCATAATCGTAATGTTCCTCATTGATCCTATGCTCAGCGTAGTCGCGATAATCATCGAAGTGATACTTTACTTCATTCTGAGACGTGTCGCTGCGCAAAATTCTGCAGTCGGTGACGCAAGGCGCGGTGTTTACGAAAATCTCATCAAAAATTCGCTGGTTCAGCTGAAAGACCTCAAAATGACTCCGAGAAACTGGCGTCCCTACATTCAGGTTTTCATAAACGACAACGAAAAACAGATAAAACTTGTCGGATTTGCTTCCGATTTCGGTCTCAGCAGCGGAATAGTCACTGTCACGAAAATCATATTCGGCAGACTCGGCGAAGAGAACCTCGAAATCGAGAAAGAAGTCGATTTTATGGAGAATTTTTACAAAAAACACTCTCTTTCGGTTTTTCCTGAATTGACTGTCATGGAAAATTTCGAAGAGGGAATCCTTGCTGCGGTTCAGTCAAACGGAATTGCGGGTCTGCGCTCGAACACGATAATGATGTGCTGGCCTGACGATGTGGAAAAATATCTGCCGTGTTATCTTTCGGTCATGCGCCGGATGGCTACACTTAAAAAATCGACGGTAATCGGCAAGGTTTCGCAGGATTTCAATGTCAAAAATTCGCAGAAAACAATTCATGTCTGGTGGGGCGGTTTGCAGAGAAACGGCGATCTGATGCTGCTTTTAGCTTATCTTCTTACGAAATCTCCGGCGTGGGACGATGCTGTCATCAAACTTCTTCGAATGGTTTCGGACGAATCGGAAAAAGATGGCGCGGAGGCGGAACTCAGAAAACTTTCGGCAGATTCGAGAATAAGTGCCGAACCTATGATAATCATTAAGGAAAAAGATGAACTTTTTGAGCATGTCCTCAGCCGGGTAAGCAGCGGAGCGGATGTCGTTTTCCTCGGACTGAATACTCCTGCAAAAGGAGAGGAAGAGGATTACGCGAAAAAGCTCGAAATTTTTGCGGAACCTCTCAAGGCGGTATTTTTCATCAAAAATTCAGGAATATTCCAAGGTCAGCTTCTTGAAACAGAGAATTGACTTGAAAGGCGTTTTGGTTCATAATGCCCCGTTTTTTGTCTGCGGAGAAGAATGGAAAGTTTAAGAGAGACAAACGACAATCTGAATGTCAGGCTCGTAAAAGAGTTCAAAAAGCTGAAATTCATTATAGAAAAGTCATCTGAAAACGAAGATGAGGATATTTTCCGCTGGCGGTTCAGCAAGTTCGAAAAACCATATAAAATCTATGATTCGTGGCAGAAAAGGCGCGATTCTTCGCCTCAGCTCATGGTCTGGTTCGTGTTTTCGTCGATATTTTACTATGTCACCCTGCTTGAAAAATTCGATGATTTTTCTGAAAAATATGTCGGGTGGCTGCGTCAGAATGACACGAAGTCGCGTTTTATAATATTTTTCGTTTTTACGCTTTTTCTTTCATGGATTCTGATCCCCGATTCCGGAAAAGAAAATTATCCTGTGGATGAAAGAAATATCGGTCACACTATTGACCATTCGATAATCGCTGACAAGGACTACGTAATAGTCAACGAGGAAGAGACTTCGAAAAATCAGGAAAGGGCTCAGAAGGACGTGCCTAATACCTATGATTTCGTTGATCAGAGGAAAAATTTAGAAGCTCTCGGCGAAGCGTTCAAAATGATGCGCGATGCTGCGAGAGAGAACATAAAAGAGACTATCACAGCGAAAAATCTTCCGTTTCCGCCTGAATTCCAGGACATTCTTGCCGATTATGTCATAAATTCTGGCAAAAACAGCGATCTTCGTGAATTTAAAACGGGGCTCCCGGCTCTTTTTCTTAAAAAACGGAGCGATTTCGAGCGTATAATCGGTACGCCACTTTCAAACTACGTTTTTAGGGAACTTGCCGAAAACATTTTTCCGGCCCGCATTCCGGACGCTATTGCCGAAATTTCAGACTACTTCAACCAGAACGACTACTACATCCTGCGGGAAGGGATACCGGCAGACTACGTTCCGAAGCATATTGTCGTCAGGAAAAAGGATTCATATTCCCAGGAAGCGGCATCTGATGCGATAAAGATCAACTCGTTTTTCATTCAGACCGGTAAAATAATAAATTCCCAGGCTCTCAAAGCCGAGATTCTTCACATGAAGGATAAACTTAACATGTCCGATTTTACGGATCACGGCTTTGAAACAGTCGCAGAGGTCGGAACATGGACGATGAAGGATTCGATTTTCTACAATTCCGAAATCACCGAATTTAACAAAATCGAAGCCAAGAACAACGCTCCGAAGTCTGAACGGAAGATTGCGAGAGGCGAGCGCGTCATTTCATCGAAGGCGGTTATCACTAAAGAAGATATCGAAGTTTTCAAAGTAATGCAGGAACAGTCCGACAACATTTCGGGAGAACATTTCTTTGTCGGCAATTTCTTTTATATCGCGGCGTTTGTTTCAATAGTTTTTCTTGTTTTCACCCGCTCGATTGGCAAATTCAGATACCGCAACAAGGATCTGCTGCTGATGACTTTGCTGATGTTCATGTCGCTGTTCCTTCTGCGCTACGCGATGCCGTGGATTCAGGAAGTCGCCTATGACAACAAGGCGATATATTTTTTCTTCCCGCTGCCGTTTTTCGTCGCTGCGGTGAGGGTTCTGGTCAATACCGAAACGGCCTGTTTTTTTCTCTTTGTTCTTTCGGCAGTGCTCACGATGCTGTTCCCGGAAAACTACTTCATTCCTGTTTTTTACCTCTTCGGTTCGCTGATTTTCATGTATATCATTTTCCACGTCGAATCTTCCGGTCAGATCATGTGGCAGACTTTCAAATTTTCGATTTTTTCGATGGGGCTGGCTCTTGTTGTAGGTATGCTTGATTTTTCTTTGAATCACAGCGGTATCCATGTTTTTGCAGCCATCGTGTGTGCGTTTGTTTCGGCATTGCTTTCCGGCGGTCTGCTTACGATAATGATCCCGCTTTTTGAATCGACTTTGGATTATGTCACGAACATAAAATATGTCGGTTATTCGACTATGAGTAACGAACTCATCAAGCAGATGTCGGTATATGCCAACGGAACATACCAGCATTCGCTTACGGTCGCGTCGCTTGTCGAAGTCGCTGCCCGTGAACTCGGGCTTAATCCGCTTAAATGCAAAGTCATGGCTTACTTCCACGACATCGGAAAGCTCGAAAGACCCGAATATTTTACTGAAAACCAGCGGGACAGAAAGAACGCGCACGACAACTACCGTCCGACTATGTCTGCAAGAATAATAACGAACCACGTAAAATACGGTCTTGAGCTTGCAAAAAAATACCATCTCGGAGAAGAGATAGAATCGGCGATAGTCGAGCATCACGGCACGACGCTCGTCGGATATTTCTACAAAAAGGCGAAAGAGGCTGATCCCAATGTTTCTGAAGCGGAATTCAAGTATGCAGGTCCATCGCCTCGTTCGAGAGAGACTGCACTCCTTATGATTGCCGACAGTTGCGAAGCTGCGATCCGTTCGCTGGATAAAAAGACTGAAAACGGCATCAAAACAAGGGTTCAGGAGATAATAGCCGGAAAAATCAGGGAAAATCAGTTTGTTCACTGCAATATTACGACTAAAGACCTTCAAACGATAGAAGATTCGCTTGTAAATACATTCTCCGGAATATATCACGGCAGGGTCAAATATCCGCAGGACAAGGTTGTTAAGGAACCGTCTGCAGCAGCTGAGCAGAAGGAACAGGAGACCAAATGAAAACAGCGTTTTTTTCGGAATGCAGTTACGCGCCAGGCGGTTTGAAAGCCGGTATGCGCAAAGCGATCAAACTTGCGCTGAAATACAAAAATCTGAAATCGACAGATCCCTACGAGGTTTCGGTGATTTTTACCGATGAAGAAGGAATCCGTGAAATAAATAATAATTACAGGCATATAGACCGTGCGACCGATGTTATTTCCTTCGCTTTTGCAGAAGGTGAGGGAGCCGAATACGCGCCGTTTCTTCTCGGTGACATCTTTATCTGCACGGATGTTGTAGCAAGTCATGCCGAAAAATACGGAACGACTTTTGAAGAGGAGATGATTTTTATGGTCGTTCACGGCATTCTTCACCTTTTGGGTTTCGATCATCACAAAGCGGCGGAACGTGCAAAGATGCGTGATGCCGAGATCGTGGTTATGAAGCAGATTTTTCCTCAGTGGAAAGGGCGCGGCGAAGAGTAAATGTCTAAAATAAAGATTTTTGCCGCAGCTTTTTTCTTCATTTTCTGTTTTGCACTCAGTTTTCCGTTCGTTATTCCCGGCAGCAGCGAGCCTGTTTTTCTGCACCAGCTTATGGGCCGGGTCCTGATTTTTCCGGTGCTTCCGCTCTTTTTCCATGTTTTGAACAGCTGTCAGACATTCAAAAAGAAGGTTTGGGCGGTATATCTGATAACGATGCCTGCAAATGCCTTCGTTTTTTACTGGATATTCTATTCTCTTAATGTTTACGGCGGTTTAGGTGTGGTTGAAGGCATTCTTGCGCTGATTTTGATGTTCCTGATCCTCGGCACTTTCTGGCTTTTATTCTTTATTCTCTGCCGATTTTTTGCCAAAAGACCGGCTGCCCCCGGTACTTTCGGTGCTGCAATAACCGCCGGAGAAGGTTCTCCGCTTCCGCTCAAACCGTGGTTTATCGCTCTGATATGGACTGCGGTCGAATTTCTGCGTACATTTTTTCCTGTTGATTTCTTCTGGGCGGCGCTCGGTCATTCGCAGTATTCGAACAAAGTCATCCTTCAATGGGCGTCGTTGGGTTCGGTCTACATAATTTCGTTCATGATCGTGTGGATCTCGCTTTACGCCTACACGCTTTTCTTCAAAAAGAACGATAAAAAAGAGGGGATCGTTCTCGCAGTCGTGCTTTGCATACTTTTTTCCTATTCGGCTTACAAACTGATTTCATTCAAGTCAGCTGTTCCAGAAAAAGAGATAAAAGTCGCTCTGATGCAGCCCGCGATAAACCAGTACGACATTAATGCCAAAGAGGAAACGGTTTTTCAGATGATCGATGTTTTTGTCGAACAGCTTAACAGTTTTGACCGCGATACCGACCTTGTAGTCTGGTACGAAGCGGCGATGCCGCTCAGAATTCCTATAGGTTTCGACAACTTCGACTATGTAATGGATCGCTATTTTCCGCGGGCTTACAACTTTCCGAAGCAGATCGTCGGTTTGGATATGGTTGACAGGACAGATATGAGCTACTACAACGCGGCAGGGTTTGTTCAGGACGGAAAGATCCGCGAAATTTATAAGAAAATCAAACTCGCGCCGTTCGGGGAATACCTTCCTTACAGCAAAGTTCTCCGTTCGCTCGGACTTTCGATACTCATTCCCGAATTTTCCGGCGATTTTGTCCGCGGAACCGAACACACAGTCTACGATTACGGCGATTTCAAGGCGTCGATCCTTATCTGCTACGACGGAACTTTCAGCGAAAACGTCGCAGGTTTTGTTGACAACGGAGCTGAGATCTTAGTCAACATCAGTAACGACGCGTGGTTCGGTGATTCGAGCGAAACCTTCCAGCATGGAATGTTTTATCCTTTCCGCGCGGTCGAAACCGGAAGAACGATAGTCCGCAGCGCGAATGTCGGGATCAGCGAAGTTATCCTTCCAGACGGAACATGCGAAAATTCGACCAGATTTCTCGAAAGAACGACTATAAACCGCAAAGTTCCGCTTTACAAAATCGATACTGTCTACCAGAAATTCGGGAACTGGTTCATCTGGCTCGTTTACATCACTTTCGGGCTTTTTCTGCTCGACAGGTTCGGAAGAACAGAGAAAAAAACGGGAAAGAGCGCGCCGTCGGCGTCACGTCGTCACGGCGTTACGTCGTCACGATAAAACAACGTCACGACGTAACGATGTCACGTCGTAACGACAAGACCTTGTTTTTTTTCGGCTTCTCATTAAAATTCTCCGGTTTTTTTATTTTTCGAGGTGAAAAATGAACAGTATCTACATTCTTGTTTTTTCGCTTTTGTGGGTCATCGTTGCTTACTTCTGGTATGGTAACAACGTAATTAAAAAGAAACTTATCGATCCCGTTGATGAGAATCCGACTCCGTCGCATGCCATGAATGACGGCGTCGATTTTTATCCGGCTCCTTCGATCGTCCTTTTCGGACATCACTTTTCCTCGATAGCAGGTGCAGGTCCGATCGTAGGCCCGATCACTGCTGTAGTATTCTTCGGCTGGGGTCCTGCCGCGATATGGCTGCTTGTCGCAGGTGTTTTCATCGGTGCGGTCCACGATTATCTTTCGCTTATGATCTCAGTTCGCCATCAGGGAGTAAGTATTCCCGATAATGCGGAAAAATATGTTTCAAAGCGGGCGAAATTCCTCTTTCTGGTTTTTGTCTGGCTCACGATCGTCCTTGTAATCTCGGTCTTTGCCAATATGGCGACAGTATCGCTTATCAAAAAAGCTGAACTTGTTATCCCGACTTTCGCGCTCATTCCTCTTGCAATGCTTTTCGGTGTCATCAATAAAAACAGATGGCTGCCTCTCTGGGCAAACACGATAATCGCGATCGCCGGACTGATTTTCCTTATCTGGCTCGGCTTCAAGTTCCCGATTACGGTCGGCACGGAAAAGACTGCTTATCAGATCTGGTTCACGCTTCTTATGATCTACGGAGTCGTCGCTTCGGTAACACCGGTCTGGATCCTTCTCCAGCCGCGCGACTACATTTCAAGCTGGGTCCTCATCATCGGCATAACACTGGCGTTTATCGGGATTATTGTAGTTCATCCCGACATGAACGCTCCTTTTATTATTGAAGAAACTTTCAAAGATTCAGCTCAGGGACCGCTCGTTCCGTTCCTTTTCATAATCATTGCATGCGGCGCTGTTTCGGGTTTCCACAGCATCATCGCTTCGGGAACGACTTCCAAACAGCTTGACAAAGAGAAAGACGCGATGTTCATCGGTTTCGGCGGAATGCTCATGGAAACGATCATCGGTATCGTCTGCGTCATCATCGCAGGTGCTGCTCTGACATGGGGAACCGGAGACGGCCAGCTTCAGAATATTTTTAAGTCAGGCGGCCCGCTCACTGTTTACGGAAACGGTTTCGGCAGACTTACATACTTTATTTTCAACAGTGAAGTCGGTCCTGTCATCGGCGTTACTATCGTCAACGTCTTCATCATGACGACTCTCGACACAAGCGTCAGACTTGCGAGATTCCTCACGAACGAAATGGTAGGCGACAAACTTCCCGCAAAACTTCAGAACAAGTATTTCTACACGGTAGTCGCGATAATTCCGGCATTCCTGCTCGGCATTACCGATTCGTGGGCAAGTGTATGGCCTCTTTTCGGCGCGGCAAACCAGCTTGTTGCGGCACTTGTTTTCATAATACTCACCGCTTACCTTTATTCGAAGAACAAACCTATCAGATATACGCTCTGGGCGACGGTTTTCATGCTTGCCATGACGATTTTCGCACTCTGCTGGATGATCTGGAAATACTTTGTAACTGCTCCCAATTACTTCCTTGGTTCGGTCGCTGTCGTCCTTGTCGTTCTTGCAGTTCTTATGATCATAGAAGGCTGCAAGAAAATCGGTTCGGCTAAAAAAGCATAGTTTTAAGGAGTCAAAATGTTTTCAGCTCAAATAATCATCTACATTCTTCTCGGTTTTGCTGCTGAAATGATAGACGGTTCGCTCGGCATGGGCTACGGCGTAAGTTCCAACACATTTTTGAGGACTGCCGGCGTTCCGAGCGCGATATCAAGCGCATGCGTCCACGTTTCGGAGATTTTCACGACTCTCGTTTCGGGGCTTTCGCACCTCAAAATGAAAAATGTCCACAAAGGACTTTTTTTCCGTCTTCTTTTCACCGGAATTTTAGGCGGGATCGTCGGCGCCTATCTCCTTGTCAACTTTGAAAGCAGGGAACTCGATATCGCGATCGATATTTACCTTCTCATCATGGGCGGATTTATCTTTTCCAAAATTTTCAGAAAGTTGGGAAAGCCGCGTGAATACGGAAACTACACTATCCCGCTCGGTTTTGCAGGCGGTTTTACGGATGCAATGGGCGGCGGCGGCTGGGGCCCGGTCGTAACAAGCACGCTTTTAGCTTCAGGTCACGATGTTCCGAGAACCATCGGCACTGTCAATACGGCTGAGTTTTTCGTAACGATTGCCGAAACAACCACGTTTGTAGCGATGATCGGTGACTTCAAAAACTACACGCAGATTATCGTCGGTCTCATCATCGGCGGAATGATCGCGGCACCGCTCGGCGCTTATCTCTGCAAAAAAATCCCGGTCAAGCTGATGCTCGGACTTGTCGGAGTTCTAGTTGTAATTCTCAATACTTATAAACTTCTTAAACACACCGGCGTGTTATAAAGCCTTGTTTTTTCATTGGAGAGATTTATGAAAAAAATGTTGTTCTGCTGCTCGCTAGGATGCCCGAAAAACAGGGTCGATTCCGAAGTCGTTATAGCTCAGTTTCTCGATAAAGGATGGGGGATTGCCGAAAATTCGGGCAAGGCCGACCTGGTGATTCTCAACACATGCAGTTTTATAAACGACGCCCGCGAAGAGTCGGTCAACTCTTTTTTCGAACTTCACGGCGGTCTCAAAAAAGGGGCTAAAATCGCTGTCATGGGCTGTCTGCCGCAGCTTTATCCGAATCTGGGAGAGATGCTTCCGGAAGCCGATTTCATTTTCAGCGTGAACGACATTCCGAATATAGAAAAAATCGTATCTGCGCACTGGAACGAAGGCTACAGAGGAAAAGGCGGAAAGTCAGAATTCCTTTATTCCTCCGCGATGGGACGTGTCCTTACTTATTCTCCCTGGACGGCTTATCTCAAAATCGCCGACGGGTGCGACAACTTCTGTGCTTACTGCTCGATCCCGCATATCCGCGGAAGATACCGCGAACGTCCGCTGAAAGACATCGTCGCCGAAGCCGAAAACCTGATAAAGACCGGTGTCAAAGAGATCGTTGTAATTGCACAGGACACGACGCAGTACGGCTCGAAAACCAATTCGTCGCTTAAAAAACTTATACGCGCGCTCAACGCTCTGAAAGGCGGTTTCAGATTCCGGGTGATGTATCTGTATCCTTCGGGAATTGACCGGGAACTTCTTGAAACCATCAGGGATTCCGAAAAAATGCACAACTATCTTGAAGTGCCGATCCAGCATATTTCAAGTACAGTTCTGAAGGCGATGAACAGGCGATACAAGGAGAAGGATATTTACGACCTGATTGATATGATAAAAGATGTTTTCGGTGAAAATTATCTTCTCCGGACGACAGTGATTTCATCTTTCCCGGCTGAGAAAAAAGAGGATCATGAACTGCTTAAGGCCTTCATTGAAAGAGGGTTTTTCGACTATATCGGCGCTTTCAAATATTCGAAAGAGGAGTCTTCGGCATCGTTCAAAATGCGCGCGGTCGCTTCAAAAACAGCCGATGCAAGGTTTGCCGAAATCGAAAAGGCGACTCACGAATGCATGGAAAAACGTCTCGAAAGGTTCGTCGGTAAAGAGGTCGAAGTGCTTTACGAAGGAATTGACCCCGAACTCAAAGTCCCGGTCGGCAGATGCTGGAACCAGGCGCCTGAAATCGACGGGATCACGATAATCACGAACCTTGAAGGCGAAAAAGAGGGAAGCATCCTTAAATGCAGGATAACTTCAAGGGAAGGTACTGATTTTATTGCTGATATAGTAAAAACTTGCAAATAAAGCCTTTCTGCCTATCATAGCGCGGTTTTTTTATTTATAGAGGTGTAAAATGTTTGACATCAAACTGATACTCAAAGATCCGGAAAAGGTTAAATTCAACCTTCAGAACAGAAATTTCAAAGATCTTACAGTCGTTGACCAGGTTATCGAACTCAGCGAGAAGAGAAAAGCTCTCATCACCGAGTCTGAGCAGACCCGCGCAAAGCAGATGACCCGCTCGAAAGAGATGCCGCTCATCATGAAAAACGGCACGCCGGAAGAGAAGGCTGCAATCAAAGACGAGCTCAAGGAACTCAGCGACAAAGTCAAGGCTTTCGGGCCGCTGGTAAAGGAAGTAGAAGAAAAAATCGACACGATCCTTCTTTCGATCCCGAACATGATGGCTGACGACACGCCGCTCGGCAAGGACGACAGCGCGAATCCGGTCGTTTCGATGTGGGGCGAGAAGCCTGTTTTCGATTTCCAGCCGAAAGAACATTTCGACATTGCAACAAATACTATCGACTTCGAGCGCGGCGTAAAACTCAGCGGTTCGCGTTTCATTGTCTACAAGAAGGAAATGGCCCGTCTTGAAAGAGCTGTTATGAATTATATGCTTGAAAATGCTGCGAAAAACGGTTACACCGAAATCGTTCCGCCGGTTATGGTAAGCCGCGAGACGATGACCGGTTCAGGCCAGCTTCCGAAATTCGAAGACGATGCCTACAAGACGACTGACGACATGTTCATGATCCCGACAGCGGAAGTCAGCCTCGTCAACATGCACCGAGACGAGATTCTGGATGATGCGGTCCTTCCGCTCAAATATGCGGCATACACGCCGTGTTTCAGGCGCGAAGCGGGAAGTTACGGCAAAGACATGAAGGGAATTATCCGCCTTCACCAGTTCAACAAGGTCGAACTTGTCAAATTCTGCCGTCCCGAAGAGTCGCTTAAAGAACTTGACCAGCTTCTTTTCAACGCTGAAGAGATCCTCCGCGGGCTTGGTATCCATTACCGCGTCGTCTGCCTCTGCAGCGGAGACTTGGGTTTCAACGCAGTCAAAACTTTCGACATCGAAGTATGGCTGCCGGGGCAGGGGACTTACCGCGAGATTTCAAGCTGCTCGAGCACCGGCGATTTCCAGGCGAGAAGGGCGAACATCAAGTTCAGAAGAGATGCTTCGTCGAAACCGGAACTCGTTCATCTTCTCAACGGTTCGGGGCTTGCTATCGACAGAACGCTTGTCGCTATAATCGAAAATTACCAGCAGGCTGACGGAACGGTCAAAGTGCCGGAAGTTCTCAAAAAATACATGAACAACGAAGATTTTATAAGACTGTAGGTAAATTATGAAAATTTTGTTTGCTGCATCGGAACTGAAGCCTTTTGTTTCCACCGGAAATATGGCTGCGGCCGTTCTTAAAATGTTGAAATCGGTTTCTAAAAAGTGCGAGACGGAGTGCATAGTTCCGTTTTTCAGTGCGATCAACAGGAAAAAATTCGATATAACTCCGACCCGGGTTTCATTCGATGTCAAGGTCGGCGAAAAATACGAAAAAGCCGAAATTTTTGAGGCATTTCACGAAGAAAGCGGCGCAAAAGTCGTTTTTGTATCGAATCCCTACTTTGAAAGAGACGGCTTGTACGGTAACGAAACCGGCGACTATCCCGACAATTCGGAGCGTTTCATATTCTTTTCGAGAGCGGTTCTCGAGTACGCTAAAATCTTCCGTCCGGACGTTATCCACTGCAATGACTGGCACACGGCGCTTGTTCCGGTTTATCTTCGTGAAATCTGCGGACAGGACGATAATTTAAGAAATGTAAAAACTGTTTTTTCGCTTCACGACATCCGTTTCCAAGGCAAATTCTGGTCTTATGACTTCGGACTTCTGAACCTCGGACGCGAAGTTTTCGTTCCCGAAAAACTCGAATTCTACGGCGACATCAACTTCCTGAAAGGCGGTATCGTTTACAGCGACGCCGTCACGGTTTCAAGCGAAGAATACCTTGAACAGATTCAGACAAAAGAGGGCGGATGTGGTCTTGAAGGACTGATTTCTTGTTCTCTCGGCAAAATTTCGGTCATCAAAAGAAGCGACAGATTCGTCGAACTTTATAAAAATCTTATCGGATAAAACCGCTACACAAACGCGAAATAGGTTTTCATGAAAACTTGCCATCACTCTAAAAATACTTAAAATACTGCGTTTTTTGTTTAAAAACCCGGCTGTTTCAGGGAGGAAAAATGAAGAAAATCAGTCTTGTTTTTGCACTTTTCATACTGTTTTTCGCAGTTTCCTGCGGAAGTTCAGGCAAAAACGAAAACACCGGCACAGGCGAAACTGTGACTGACGAAGATTCGGTTTCTGAGCCTGCAGACGGACCGGATACAGATGATCCTGACACCGAACCTGCGGACACAGATGATTCCGACACAATGCCTGAACAGTCAGACGGCGGCGATTCCCAGTATGATGATACGGATACTGCACCAGATAACAGCGATTCAACTCCTGACGATGACGCTGATTCGTCCGATACAACTGAGACATCTGATACCTCTGACACAGAAACAGATACCGAATTCGAGCCAGACGATGATGAAGATCTGTGCAATCCTGACCTGTGTGCAGGTATTACTAATTCGACAGGCGACTGTATTGTAAGCGGAACAAGCTATATCTGCGGCTGCAATGAAGGCTACAGATGGAGCGGTTCAGAATGCGTAACGCAGTCATTTCCTGACTCTCCATCCCTCGGCAACATCTGCACAGGTCAGAAAAAGTGCTACACCGACGCAACGGAAATCTCATGTTACGCTTCCGAAAGTGCCGGTTTTTTCGGCCAGGATGCATATTATGCAAGCCTCGGCGTATGTTTGCCGCATAGTTTCACCGTTCAGACAATTTCAAACCAGAATGTTGTTCTTGACAACAATACCGGACTCATGTGGCAGCAGACAATTCCAACAGAAGAATACACTTGGGAAAACGCCGTTTCATACTGCAGCGGATTGACTTACGGAGGATACAGCGGCGACTGGCGGATGCCGACACTGCAGGAGCTTCTGACGATTGTTGACAGCAGCAGATATGAACCCGCGATCGACACTGAATATTTTCCTGAAACCCCATCAGGTCTTTCGATTTATTTCTGGTCTTCATCTGCCACAGCAGGCTATACGAATATCGTCTGGAATGTAGAGTTCGACAACGGCGATGCGAACCACATTAATAAGGAGGAAAGCGGTTACATCCGTTGTGTGAGAGGTGAATCATGGCCTGAAAGCATCTTAACATCTGATACTGTAAACGGCGATGTCATTGTGACAGACAGCGCAACAGGTTTGATGTGGCAGAAAAACTATGTGGAAAACAAAGCCTGGCAGGAGGCTCTTTCCTACTGTGCAGATCTTACTTATGCAGGATACACTGACTGGCGGCTTCCTGATAAAAATGAACTTATATCGCTTGTTAATTACGAAAAATCTGATCCGGCTTCTGATTTTCCCGATATGCCGTCAACCAAATTCTGGTCTTCATCTACTAATAACAGCTTAGATGTAGAGAGCGCATGGTCTGTAATTTTCTACTCCGGCAGTATCGGCAACGGTTCCAAGTCATGGAAATACTATGTCCGCTGCGTAAGATAGTTATTCGGACTACACTTCACACAAACGCGAAATAAGAGACTTTTTCAACTGTTTTTTCGACTATCAGAAAAACTTTTCCGTTGAATTTGAGAAGGTTCAGTCCTTCTTCTAAGTCGAGATTCAACTTACTGATATCGTTGCCGTTTTTGAGATAGTTGAATCCTTCTTCGTCAACAGCGCAGGTGTTTTTGCCCGATAAAAATTCGGAAACTGAAAGAACTGCTTTGCAGACATTTTCCGGATTTTCCTTGAGTTCTTCCATCGAAACGGCGTTTTCAAGTCTGAAAGGTCCGACTTCGCGTCTGATCAGCTCGGTTAGGACTGCCCCGCAGCCTAAAAATTCGCCGATATCGCCTGCCAAAGTGCGGATGTAAGTCCCTTTCGAGCATCTTACGAAAAACGAAAGTTCGTCGTGAGCGGTTCGTGTGATCTCAAGCGACTTTATTTCGACATTTCGAGCCTTCATTTCGGGAGTTTTGCCGTTTCTTGCCAGTCTGTAAGCTCTTTCGCCGTCAATTTTGAGCGCGCTGTAAACAGGCGGGATCTGTTGAATAACTCCTTGAAATTTTTTGACTATTGAGTCGCAGTCGATGACTTCGGGAACAACACCTGACTCAACGAGTTCCGTTCCCAAGTCTAAGCTCGGGCTTGTGAAACCGAGTTTTATCTTTCCGGAATAAACTTTGTCGAAATCGGTTGCCAGAGAAATCAGTTTCGTCGCCTTGTTCACCGCGACCACAAGAACTCCGCTGGCCAGAGGGTCAAGAGTTCCGCAGAAACCTGCCTTTTTGATTTTAAGCAGTCTTTTCAGGAAGTTAAGCTCTCCGTTAGAGGAAAAACCTTTTTGTTTGTTGAGGATAATAAAAAAAGAATCTTCGGGATTGAAAGTCATTTTGACTGAAAGACTATTCTAAAGATTACTCTTTCGAGAAATTGTCCTTGCTTACTCCGCAAACCGGGCATACCCAGTCTTCAGGAATAGCTTCAAAAGGGGTTCCGGGAGCGATTCCGCCGTCTGGATCGCCTTTTTCGGGGTCGTAAACATAACCGCAGATTCCGCATACATACTTGTCCATAGTTTCCTCCTAGTTTCTATTGTTGATCTTTTCTCCGATCTCTTTACCGAGTTCGAAGCACTGTTTTTTAACTTCTTCACTTGGAACATAAAGTGATTTTACGCTTCCTATAACTTCGCAGCCCATGTCAGCCAGCATTTGGGAAAGGTATTTCACGCTTTCGCCGCTCCAGCCGTATGAGCCGAATGCCGCACCAAAAGGCGTTTTGAACTTGAGCCCTTTGAGATAGCACATAACATCCGACATCGAGGGGAAGATCTCGTTGTTGATCGTCGGAGCTCCGGCGATCACTGCCGATGCGTCAAGCATTTCGGTAGCTACTTCGCTTCTGTCGCATGACTGCAAAAACAGTGATTTTACCTTGATCCCCTGCGATACAAGACCGTCTTCGATGCAGCGCGCCATTTTTTCTGTCGAGTGCCACATCGAATCATAGACGATGACAGCTTTTTTGTCGGTTTTTCTCGCAGACCATTTGTCGTAATACTTCAGCATTTCCGCGAAGTTATCCATGTTTCTCCAAACCGGGCCGTGGTCAGGTGCGACAACTTTGAAAGTAAGGCCACTTGCAGCCACTTTCTTCAGCAGATTCTGAACGAACGGGCTGTAAAGCGTAATGATATTCGCATAGTAGCCTGTCGACATATCGACCAGAAGCGACCACGGAAGTTCGTCATCGAAACGCTCGCTCGTAGCCAAGTGCATTCCGAAAGCGTCCTGGCTGAAAAGAACTTCCTCTTCGGCAAGATACGAGAACATGCTGTCGGGCCAGTGGAGCATTTTCGTTTCCATGAATTTCAGCGTTTTGTTGCCGAGGCTGAGTTCGCCGCCGTCCGCAACTGCTTTGACCGGAAGTTCGGGATAGTAAGCCGCGAGAGCACGTACTCCGCCTTTTGAAGCAAAGATCTTCTCAGGTTTTACGATTTCAGCGATTTTCGGTATTCCGCCGCTGTGATCTGGTTCCGCGTGGTTGGAAACGATGTATTCGATTTTCTTCGGGTCAACGACCGAAGCGACTCTTTCAAGAAGTTCGTCTTCAAAACCCTTTTTCACGCCGTCGATGAGGGTGATCTTGTCGGACAAGACTAAATATGCGTTGTAGGTCGTTCCCTTCAGAGTCGAATATCCGTGAAAGTAGCGGATGTTCCAGTCGATCGCGCCTACCCAGTAGACTGAATCGCTGATTTTTATTGCGTTGAGGTTCGGCATTTTTTCTCCTACTTTCTGTTCGCCCACAGTCCGTGGATGTTGCAGTATTCACGCGCAATGATTTCGTCGGAAAATTCCATCGGAAATTCCGCGCTCGGTGCCTCTCCTGGTTTGAGATACTTTCTCATGACGACATCGCCTTTGAGCACTTCGATCCATTCGATGTAGTGGTTGTCCATCATCGGATGAGCCGTCGAGCCGACAGTTACTTTGATTCCGCCTGCTGTTTTTTCGATGACAGGGACATGCTTTTCAATGGTCTGATCGGCTGTTTTTAAGGGCATAAGTTCCATTTCCTGACCGCAGCAGACAAGTGTTCCACCGGCTTCGTGTGAAACCGTTACGATGTTGCCGCAGAGTGAGCATTTGTAGACTTCGTTCCTTTTTGTCATATCGGTTCCCCGGAATTACCAGTTAGTGTTGAGAACTTCGAAGTAAGCCTGCGGGTGCTCGCATGCCGGGCATTTTTCGGGAGCTTCTTTGCCGACGTGGATGTATCCGCAGTTGAGGCAGCGCCATACTACTTCGCGGTCTTTCGCGAACATTCCGCTTGCTTCAAGGTCTTTTATGAAAGCGTTGTATCTTTCTTCGTGGTGCTTTTCTGCAACAGCGATTTTTCTATACATTTCAGCGATATCGTGGAAGCCTTCTTCGTCTGCGATTCTTGCAAATTCAGGATATGCTTCGGTCCACTCTTCATGCTCGCCTGCAGCCGCCGCCTTGAGGTTTGCGAGCGTGTCGGAAATCATTCCAGCCGGATATGTCGCGGTAATTTCGGTGTTTCCGCCTTCAAGGAATTTGAACATTCTTTTAGCGTGTTCCTTTTCCTGATTTGCAGTTTCTTCAAAAATAACAGCTATTTTCTCGAATCCGTCCTTTTTAGCCTTGCTTGCGAAGTAGTTGTAGCGCATTCTTGCCTGAGATTCGCCTGCGAAAGAAGTGAGAAGATTTTTTTCTGTTCTTGTTCCTTTGATTGATTTTGTCATGATCCGCTCCATTGAATTTAGTTATTAAAACCTAAAAAACCGATTTTTAAATGAACCGCGTAATGATATTTACACCCGTATTTAAGTCAATATTTGTAGAGACGTGGTCTGACACGGCTAAAATGGTATCGGGCTTGTTAGAAGAGCAGAAGACTTGTCTGCATATCAATGAGAGGTTCCCAGGCTCTTCATCTTTTTGCAGGAAATATGGATTTTGAATAGAAAAAGGAATATGAGACAATAGTAGATTTTAAAGGTCGGACGTTGTTATGAGAGAGGTGACGGTGTTGAAAAGGATAAGGATAAAGCAGTATTTTGGTATAAAAAAGCTGCAATAATTCCATTATGTTTATCTGATTATGATTAGGAAAGTTTCTCATACATCTTAAAAAGTTCAGCCACGATTTCGGTTTCTGTCATTTTCTGGTTGAAGCCGTAAGCAGCCATGACGGCTTTGTCGTTTTCTTTGTGGGCTTTGCGGAGTTCCGGCGGCATCAAAGTCTCATCATAAAGATCTGCAAGAGAGGAATCGGGATATTTTGCGCGGGCATCAAGAATTGCCTGCGCCGTTTCTTCGATGTCAGCCTTAAGATCCTTGCCTCGCCTTTTAGGAGAGGTGGCTGCGCAGCAGTCGGAGAGGTTCGGCCATGGAAAATTGTTGTAAACAATCTCTTTTGAATAACGATACCGCATTTCAAGCCTTCCGCAGACAGCACGCATCCAAGCATTATGAACCGAGCTTGTCAACACCCCGAAATGATAAAGTGCGGCATCGGGAATAAGATTTACCTGATTGCTGCAAAGATTGTCGGGAGTCATAAACCCGATCGGGAGATAAAATCGTTTTTCTGAAGAGACAACAGGAACAATCATAAAATTTGTTGTCGGAATAACCTCAAGTCCGAATCTTGCCGGATATAAAGCCGCTTTTACAGTTGCCGCTCTTCTGCTGCCAAGGCGATATTGTTTCACCGCTTCTAGAATTTTCATACAACTTTTCATTTTACGAAGTTCTGCCGGCGAACAATTTCCCAAATATAAACACCAGCGCGGAGAATTATACAAAAATTCCTCCGCCCCATACCATCTACGGAAATATTTTTCCGAAAAAGGTTCTGTTTTTATGAATTCAGCTTTTTCTTCATCTGTAAATATGAATTCGTCGTTATCAATACGCTGGCTGCCAGTAAGAAGCGGAGGCACGCTGCACAAAGGCACTGTTCGTTTTTCGATAAAAAGATCAGGAGCATCAAGCAGATATCCGTTTATGTTTTCAGCCTCGATTTTTTCCTGTTCGCTTGTAAAAATGATTTTCGTTTTTGGGTTTTCAGTAGCACTGAATCCGATTATCACGCAGTGAACAGCCGCCATATTTTTCTTGTCCGATGTTTCATTCGCCCATTTGAATGTGCGCCACGCAAAATCAAAATGAAGCCCTTCGGCAAAAAGAGGCTTCCACAGATTTGCGACAGATGCTCCCTGTGTTACGGAATTTGTTGAGACAAATGCGCATCTTGTGTTCACACCTTTTATCACAGTCAAAGCCTTTTTATACCAGCAGCAGACATAATCGAGATCTCCTACACCGCGCCACTCCTTGCCGAAAGTGTGCAAAACATCTTCCTTTTGATATTTGTCCATAAAGCGTGCACCGACAAACGGCGGGTTTCCGATAATATAGTCGTAAACTACGCTATGTTTCACATCCTTTCCCGGAAATTTTCTTTCGGTAATTTCTTTTGTTGCGACATTCAGTTCCTGATAATGCGCTCCGTATGGAATTTCAGGCTCTCCAACCATATTTATTCCTGATTTTTCATCAATTTTGTAGACATTCAGCTTGTCGGCAAAAACAAAATCGTGTTTTGATTCGGGTTCAAGCGTTGTCCAGTCCGTTCTGAGAGCGTTGCCTTCAACAATCGTCGCACTTGTGGAAAGAGGCAGGAAATCAAGATTCTGCTCAACGATTTCTTCGGTTTCCTTCATCATCTGGCTTTCGGCGATCCAAAGTGCCGTTTTAGCGACAGTTACCGCAAAATCGTTGATCTCAATGCCGTAAAACTGCGAAATTTTCACTTTTATCGGCGAAAAATCCTTGCTTGAAAGGAGCATCTGAGAGCCGTGAATAACTTTCAGGCATTCGTTTTCCAGGCGTCTCAGCGAAATATAGGTTTCCGTCAGAAAGTTGCCGCTTCCGCAGGCGGGATCAAGGAAAGTCAAACCTGCAAGTTTGTTGCGGAAATCTTCTAATTTTTGTCGGAGCGCACGCGGCTCGCGTGCATTTTTTCGGATTATTTTTGCAAATTCAGCTCTCAGATCATCCAAAAAGAGCGGATCAATGACTTTGTGGATGTTTGCAATGCTTGTATAGTGCATCCCGCCTTTGCGCCGAGTTTCAGGATTCAAAGTCGATTCAAAAACGGCTCCGAAAATAGTCGGAGAAATTTCCGACCAGTCAAAGCCTGCGCTTGCCTTGTTTACCAGAATATCGACGATCTCCTCATTAAATCTTGGGATTTCTATACTTTGTTCGGCAAAAAGTCCGCCGTTTACATAAGGAAAAGCTGCAAGATCGTCACTTAAATAAGGATCTCTATCTTCAGGTTTTGTGTTCAAAACATTGAACAGATTCAGAATCTTTTCACGGGTTTCTTCCGGTCTGAATTTTGCCAGATAACGCCCGAACATATCTTTTTCGGCAAAAATTCCTGCATCTTCGGCATAAAGCAGGAAAACGAGTCTTACACATAAAACATTCAATGATTTAAGAGTTTCGGCACTTTCAGGATCTTTGTACTGTTTCAAAATCGCATCATAAAGTTTTCCTACAAGTTCGCCCGCTTTGAGGGAAATTTCCTCTTCACGGCTTATGGCGGCGTTTTTCTGATCTGCTA
This sequence comes from uncultured Spirochaetales bacterium, assembly GCA_902774115.1. Taxonomy (GTDB): domain Bacteria; phylum UBP6; class UBA1177; order UBA1177; family UBA1177; genus UBA1177. The sequence goes on along the minus strand of CACYHH010000007.1, from coordinate 11,319 downwards.
AAAACTGCAAGCGATTGAAATCTTTATCCAAATCTTTCAGAAATATATGTTCTGGTTCGGCTTCGCGGTGATCCATGTCGTAAATGAAAAACTCTTTGAAGTTGCAGGTTACGATCCAGCGCGCGGCTTCCGAATAATTCTGTTCTTTTCTGTATCTGTCTGCCTGCTGATAAGGCGTGAGAAGAGTTCCGTCCGACTGTTTTGCAGGTTTCAGCAGATCGACATCAATGCTTTTCTGTTCAATCAGCACTTTTGTGGACGGAATATAGGCATCGATAAAACTTGTGTGTCCGAGTTTGATCCTTTTCTCGAATTGAATCGAATCTTCGGGATTTGCAACACCGAAAACATCGCGTAAAAGCGATGTCCAAAACGCCTGAGTGTCCTGCTTTTCGTCGCCCCGGCCGCACCATTTTTCCGCAAATTCCTTCGCCGCCTTTTTCTGATTTATGCCGCTTTTCGCCATTTCCGCCTCGCTAATCAAAATTAAAGCGCGCAAGTATATCAGATAGAAAAATCAAAAACAAGTTTTAGGTGTTTTTTTTATTTGAAATTATTTCCCGAATTCGAAAACGCCGGGGAAAATATCGGATAAAAGGAGATCCTGCTCGACTTTTTTGGTTTCGCTGTTGACTAAAATGACGCGCATTTCGGGGTTGAAGTCGGCTAAAACCTGGCGGCAGATCCCGCACGGAAAGACCGCTTTTCCGTTTAAATTTGATGCTATGACTATTGCTTCAAAATCCCTGTATCCAGCCGTAATTGCCGAGAAAAGTGCTGTTCTTTCGGCGCAGTTGGTTGCTCCGAAAGAGGAGTTTTCGACGTTGACTCCGGTGAAGATTGTTCCGTCTGTTGTTACGATCGCCGCTCCGACTGCGAAATTGGAATAAGGCGCGTAGGCGTTTTTCCTTACTTCGAGCGCGGAGGAAAGTGCTTTTTCAAATATTTCGTTCTTCATTTGTCCTCTAAAACCAGAGATATAAAGCGTTTCATGAATGCTGAGAATTGCTTTTCTGCTTTTGCCGCGTTTTCGCTTACTTCTTCGTGTGAAAGCGGGGTCGCCGAAAGTCCTGCAGCCTTGTTTGAGATGAAACTTATGCCCGAAACTTCTATCCCTGCGTGTTTTGCCGCAATTACTTCGGGGACGGTCGACATTCCTACAGCGTCAGCGCCGAGAGTTGCGAGCATCCTTACCTCAGCCGGTGTTTCGTAGGTCGGCCCCGTCAAAGCGATGTAAACACCTTCTTTGAGCGAAATCCCGTGTTCCATCGCCGCTTTTTGCATGAGTATCGCCATTTTGCGGCTGTATGCGCTCGTCATATCGGGAAAACGCGGACCGAAATCGTCTTTGTTTCTGCCGATGAGAGGATTCGTCCCCATCAGGTTTATGTGGTCGCGGATTATCATGAAATCGCCTGCATCAAAGTTCCTGTTTATGCCTCCGGCAGCGTTCGTGACGACGAATTTTTTGATTCCGAGAAGGATCAGGGTGCGCAGCGGAAAAACGACAGCTTCCATCGAATAACCCTCGTAGTAGTGGATCCTGCCCTGCATTATCCAGAAATTTCTGCCGGAATCTTTGTCGGAAGCAAGGATCAGTCTTCCTTTGTGACCGGCTACGGTCGATGACGGAAAATCAGGGATCTCACTGTAAGGAATGACGAGTTTCTGTTCCGCATTTTCGGCAAAAGCGCCGAGTCCGCTGCCCAAAGTTATGAGCAGTTCGGGCATTTCGAGATTTTTCTCTTTAACTTTCCCGGCAATGTACGAAGCCGCGTTTTTCAGTTTTTCCATGATTTCCTCCATTATTTTATAAATGTCCAAAGAATGAAAGCTAATATGTTCGAAACGACGTGGTAAGAGATGCTGTAAAAGATCCTTCCTCTGCTTTTTTCGGTGAAAAGCCCGAAGAGAAGCGACGGAAAAAAGGTCGCCGCCCGCGTTATGTCAAGAAAGGCAACGGCGTGCACAAGCCCGAAAAGAAGCGATGTGAAGAGGTTTTTGAGTGAGATTATTTTCAGGATCTTTTTGTCGAAACCGGCAAAAACGTGCTCCTGAATATATCCGCGGAAAAAGAATTCCTCGGGGATCGCTGCGACTGCAATAGCGATAAGTCCTTTTGTCACCGCCCGCATAAGTTCCTGAGTCGTAGGAGATGCTATTGTACGGTGCAGAAAGGTGATGTTGTATGCGAAAAAGAGCGGCGGATAAAACACCAAAGTCGCAAGAGTGACCCACAGAAAGAGTTTCAAGCCTTCTTTCGACGGGATAAAGAGCTTTTTCGGTCTGAACAACGGATCACAGGTGATGGGAAGGAAGAAAAGTGCAGCCGGAAAGACGAAATGCCTTGCAAAAAAGCGGTATTCATTCATAAAAAACGAGAGTACCGATATCGCTGCTATAAGCACAAACGGAACGATGAATTTCGAATATTTTTTTTCAGCCATTATTTGTCCGCGAGAGAGTTCTTTGAAACCGGTCTGATGTAGAAAATATAGACGATCGTTATAAAAAACGAGGTCAGAACTATGACTGACGAGAGTTGCGGCGTGACGATCCCGAACGATACTGCGAAAAGCTGGAAGAGGAACGGGAGCGAGCAGAAAACGGCCCCTTTCACGATTTTTTCGGGAATGTTCCTCGAAACGATGATGAAGTTGAACAGTGTCTTCATGAAAGGTTTGGTGATGAAGACATCTCCTTTCGCGGTGTCGGTTCCGCCCCAGAGCGCCTGGATCGCAGCAGTGTTTTCGTGTTCTTCTCCTGAGATCAGGATATCGTTACGGCTTAATTCGAGTTCGTCAAGCGAAGTTTTTGTTTCGATATTCTGCCAGAGTTGCGGCTTCACAGGATTCGCGATGATTGTTTTTATGCCGAATTTTTTGTCGAAAAGTTCGAGAAAGGCGGCGTTTTCGGCCGGTTTTACCTTGTCGATCGTGTAGTAGCCGATGACTTTACTGCCTTCCGCGAGGGCGATGTGTTCGCTGCTTTCATCTTTTTTCGGTATCGGAAGCCCTTCGGCCGAGCAGTGCTTTTCCGAGACCAGAACGTGGAGCGGCGCCATCGTGAGGGTTCTTCCGTCTTCGAAGGTGTGCGAGAAGCATTTGTTTTTGCCGATATCTTTCGTCTGTTCGGGGTCGTTTTCGGCGGCCTGATTGAGTTTGGCTATCATCTGCATGAAATCCTCTTTTTTGACACTTTCAACTGTCTCGATTCCCGAAAGGTTGAGGTGAGGGATGTTGAGATACTTGTCGGTATCGAAGACGAGGCGCGAGATTTTTGCTTCGTTGTTGAAGAATTTCATGTTGTTGAGAAGGACCGAAGCCGCGGTCGTCGTAACGATGAAATTGATGAAAAGGGCGGTCGCTGCGGCAATCGGAGCGGGGGAGTAAAGCGTTACAACGAGAAGAAGAGCGTCATAAAGCGATTTCGTCTTGAAAAAATGGATGAGCCCGAAAATGAGAACTATCGCTAAAAAGCACTTTATGATTTTGGGCATGACCCTGATTTCAAGCGGGGTAGGCGAGCCTTTGGAGCTTTTGAAAAGATATGAAGCAAGTATCACTACCGGGATAAAGCCCGAAACTTCCCAGCCCTGGAAAGGATGGTCTGCAAAAGTGAGGAAAACTGAAAGGGCAAAAGGAATGAACGCGAAAAGGGCGACCCAAGGCAGCTTTTTGATTCCGGTTGAAAAAAGTTTAATGAAAACGAATATATAAGCCGGAGTGAAATAGTAAAGCCCGAAAAAGTAATCGACCTTTTTGATAAGTACGAAATAGATGATATAAAAAATGTAAGTTAAAATCGAATAAAGAAAAAAGTGAACCGAAAAATTGAGTTTTCTCATGTGTAACACCTGAAATCGTTAAAAAATTCCAAACATCTCCTTCGTCCTGACGGACAATTCTGAAAAATCAGAAACGGGTGATTATAGGGTATATGAAGAAAAATTGAAGAAATATCTGTATTTTGGGACCTCAGCCCTTTGGAAATGAAACCGTGACAAAATTTCACGCTTTGAAAATGCCTGCTGCGACGGCGAAACCGCTGTCAGGAGCGGGGTATTCAAAAGGTTTTTGCGGCTAAATCTCTTTAAATCCGATTGATTTCAGATATTCGTAAGTGTCATTATAAAATTGTGGAAGTCGTGTTGAATCTTCAGGATTTCCTTCAGGCACACAAATAATCATTCCTTGTCTTGCGCGGGTCAACAAGACGCGATATGCGTTAAGTTGATAAGATTTGCGTTCTTCTTTGTTTATGCGGTTCCATTTGCAGCCGCCATTGAACTCGTAATATTCCCAGGAATTTTTATTTCTACGCAAATCACCATCCCAGACAAGGCAAGTCCAATCTAATTCAAGGCCTTGAATATCGAATTCACTTGCGGCATCTTCCAGAAATAAAGACGAACGAACATCATTGATATCATCCAAAAACCAGTGGACAGTGTCAGGTTTGCAACGCACATCGATAGCAAGTGGTTTTAAGCGATAAGCCTTTGAAGAAACGACCATTCCATATCTTTCATGGCCTCTCGCTTTTTGTTTTAGCCAATCCTTTGCTTTTTTAAGATCTCTCGTCAGGACAATAGGATATCGGTCTGCAATAGAATTGTATATTTCACGAGCCTTGCTAATATTTCCATCTAACAAATTATGGACTAAATTTGATAAACTTTCTGCTCGGAAACTCCGCATAGATACAGCAAGATGTAAGTCATCAGAATAAATAACATGAGGATTATTTTGCAATAACTCTTCAACTTTTCCTTCTGCGTATTCTTTGGCTGTTAATTGACTGGAAATATAAACCTGCCAATCTGGAAATGTCTCATTTAGAGCACGAATCCATTCGCCAATACCGGCTTCTCCGGTATTTATTTCCTGACCACCACCTACAAGGCAAACTATTACGGCCCAATCTTTGCGTTGATCAAGTGACCAAATGAGAAATTCGCCTTCCGACATCGGAAAATCAGCAAAACCCTTCTTCCGTTTAAGCCAAGAAGCGATATGTTCTTTGTCCCACGAACGCTGGGCTTCGTCGAATATGGCAATGTTTTCTACTTCACCATAACCAGCGAATTTGTCTTTCAATTCTTTTGTCGGATCTATTTTCAGTTTGCCATCCACCAGTTTAACTTTGTTAAGCATATTATCGCGGTAACGATGGATGATTTGGATAAAACGCTTAACTTCACTTTCGGCAGTTTTCTTAGTTATTTTTATTCCTCGTGCTTTTTCTTGAGCTTGTTTATCGCGTGTCAGAGCTTCGGTAAGAACTGCAACTAATGGACCATTTCCTGATAAATAAACTGCTAAATCTTCATTGGATTCTTGTTGGACGGCTACGTTAAGTCCAACCAATGTTTTGCCGGCGCCAGGAACGCCTGTAACAAAGCAGATACTTTTACCGCCTCTCGCTTTTGTTTCACGTATTACTTGCTGCACATAACTTGTGGTGCGCTCAAGTTGTTCACCTTCAGCTTCGTGACGGGTAATATCTTCCACGCTGTGATTCAAATAAAGTGATCTCGCAGCTTCAATAATAGTTGGAGTCGGTGCATAGCGGCTTCGAGCCCAATCTTCCAAGGCAATGCTATATGTTTTAGGTTCGATTTTATCAGATAAAACCATGTTTATTATCTCTTGAAGATGTTTGACATCTGTCAAAAGAGGCTCATAAATTCCATCGTTGTAATGTGAAAGTCTATGTTCAGTTGAGTGTTCTGGTGCTTCCGTTGCAACCAATATAGGAATTATCAAGCGATCGATGCTGCCTTGATGAAAGTTCTTTAAGTCAAGAGCATAATCCAAAACTTGATCAACATCACTATGCTGATACTCTGTTTTTCCAACCTTAAATTCAAGAACAAAGACTCTTTCTCGTAATAAAACAACGACATCTATTCTTTTGCCAAGTCGAGGGATTGAATATTCAAACAGAATTTCTGCATTTTCTTGTTGCCATGGAATCAGAACTCGTTTCATAATTTCAATTTCTTCAGACCATGCAAATTTCTGAGTAGCCACGGTGTCCATTTCGTCAGCACGTGACATTTGGCCAAAAATGTTGTCAACGGAAGAATTTAAGAAATCCAAAAGAGATGATTTGTAAAAATAGCGGTTAATCATTAGTTGAAATTATTTTCCTTTTTTGCACTTTGTTTTGGTTCAAAACTTTGTGTTCCACAAGCAGTTTGTATGTTTCAATCTCCAACGCGTCCGCGATTCTCTGAACATTTTCGAGGGAAACGTTACGTCCACAGCGTTCGATGCCGCTGATGTATGTGCGGTGCAGGTTGCTTAGTTCTGCCAATTTTTCCTGAGAAAGATTTTTCTGCTTACGGAAATTTACTACATTAGTACCGAATACTTTTAAGATATCCATGGATTAAGACCTCCAAGTAAAACAAATGTAATTTAGTGAATGAATTATATTAGTCGACAGACTATAAGTATCATTAAGACTTAAAACATTATGGCTTTTTCCTCACTATGCTCCAAAACGGAACGAACTGAAGAAGCGCTTTTGTGCGGGGTGGGGGAAGTGTTGCAAAAAATGCAACAGTTGAGCTCTAACAGATGTAATCAGGATCCATCTCGTAAATATTCAGCATTTCACCCTAAAAAAATGCCGGAACAATAAAAACTGCTCCGGCCGTATAAAGTTCGCAGTCAAAGGCGCGATATCCTTATGTCGGGAATGTAATGCGGTAAAAAGATTTGTCAATGCTTGTTTCGAATTTTTTTAAATTTATTTTGAAATCTATTTGAGCAATGCCAAGAACGACATAACGAACATGAAAATAAGGTATGCTGACGCGGTGGTTGCCAAATCCACGATTCACTCGGTGTAACACCGACGGCGGCGGCAGTCTCCGCCCACGCTCCAGCATTGTCGGTAGTCTAACACATCTGATGTTTTTGTCAAGTGAAAATTAGATATAGAATGGGAATGAGACTGAAGATCGAGTTCCTGCCTGAAAATTGATAAACTATCTGCTTTTGTGAGGGGGGCGGGGAGTGTTGCAAAAAATGCAACAGTTGGTGGTTACATATCTTCCAGAGCTTTCTTTTCTTTTTCTTCGACTGTTTTGACGGCGTCGTTGAGTTTCTGTTCAGCTTCCTGCTTCATTTCGATCATTTTATGCGCTTCAGTTGCGGGGGTCGGCGGCTGTTTTCCGCATGAGGAGAGAAGAAGCGGGAACAAAAGAGCGAAAATCGCGGCAAGTGATGATCTTTTCATTCCGGTCTCCTATTTCAAATATTTTACTGTCGCTTCCAGCGGTTTCTTTTCTGTGTGTCTGGGCGAGGGTTCCGCATCCGCAGCCGCATAGCCGAGATCCATGAAGAGGACCGATCTTTCGTTTGCCGGGAGGTCGAATGCCTTTTCGAGCGCTGTGTTTCCGAACATATTGCACCAGGTCGTGCCGAGCCCGAGTTCCGCCGCCTGAAGCATGATGTGGGTTGCTACGATGCTGACATCTTCGATCCCGGCGTGGATCCCTTCTTCATTCGGGTTTTTCCAGTCTTCGTCGGTATTGTAGGTGAAAATGAGAACTGTCGGCGCGTTGTAGCGGCACGGAGTCAGAGTGTCGAGTTTTGCGAGCAGGGCAGGATCTTCGATGACGTAGATGCGCTGAGGCTGCTGGTTTTTCGCGGTCGGAGCGATGTTTCCTGCTTCGAGAATTTTGTCGAGGAGCTCTTTTTCCACTTTTTTGTCCGAATAACTCCTGACAGAGTAACGTTTTTTCGCGAGTTCGATGAAATCCATGTTTCCTCCTTAAAAAATATCAGTATCGCCTTTTCCTTCGCGGACGATTTCGTATTCGTCGCCCGAAAGCTGGACGATAGTTGTCTGATCCATCGCGATATAGCCGCCGTTTACCAGCAGATCGACGAAACCGAGCCAGTCGGGAGCGTCTTCTTCGGGGTCGCAGAACTCCTCGCCGTCCTCATTCGATGCGGTCGAAACGACTATAGGTTCGCCCAAAGCATCGACAAGATCGTTCAGAAAGCGGCTTTCGGGGATTCTGATTCCGATTTCCTTGCGGTTTTCGAGCATGATTTTGGGGATTTCGCGGCTCGCTGTAAGAATGAATGTGTAAGCTCCGGGAAGGCAGCGTTTCAGCAGGCTGAAATGGCGGTTGTCGATGTCGGCGTAGCGCGAAATGTCGCTCAAATCCTTGAAAATCAGGGAGTAGAACTTCCTTTTTTTGCTCTGTTTTATCCGATTCAGTTTGTCAAGAGCCCCTTTTTTGCCGATTTTCACAGCCAGAAGATAGGACGTGTCACCCGGAATAAGCACGACTCCGCCGCTTTCCAGCACGTTTACAACTTTGTCTATCACCCTTTTTTCAGGATTTTCTGTATGAACCTTTATTCTTTCCATTTTTACCTCTGAAAAATCAAAAACGGGCAATTATAGGATAAATGACGAAAAATTGAAGAAATATATGCAGATTCTCCTTTCGCCACACTGGAGAGGGGAAAATTCCATGGATGAATAGTATGTTTGCATAAAAACAGCGGGGAAAGATAGAAAATCGATGTGTTTAGTATCTGACACAAAGAACCTGCGGTCTGTGGATATGGTCAAGTCTGCAAGTTACAAGTCTCATGTCTCCCTTGACGCTTTCTGCGGGAAGTTCTCCTCTCGAATAGATAAAAGATATGTAGTTTGCGCGACAAAAGCAACGCTTGCTACTCAATTCAGAACAAATCGCTGGCTTCCTGTCCTGTACAAAGAGAGAACAAGGACATCTTCCGAAATTTTGTAAATCAGAAGCCAGTCTGGTTCGATATGGCATTCGCGGTAGCCGCTGAAAGTGCCTTTTTAAGCGTGATCCGAGTATTTTTGCGGAAGTTTTTCGCCGTCAGCGAGCATAGAAATGACTTTTTTCAGTTTAGGGATGTCGCAGCCGCGCTTTACCGCTTGTTTATAGTCTTTCTTGAACTGAGTTGTTATCTGGATCGAGTATTTCATCAGTTCTCAAGTTCGTCAAAAAGTTCGTCAACGCTCGAAAATCTCTTTGCATCCGGATCTTTGATCATGCGGTCGCCTTCTTCCAATGCCGCGATTGTTGTGGCATTAGGATTCTCAAAACGAACCTCAAACGGTAATCCGTTGTGGTAAATCGCCTGCCTTAAAAAGACATTGATCGCCGTCGTCATATCCATTCCGAGATTGGCAAAAAGCTGCTGGGCTTCCTGCTTTACGGTTCTGTTCATCCTGATAGTCATGCTTGTGTCTGTTTTTACTGCCATAATTCATCTCCATCCAACCAAAACAAGCATTATTATATTGTTTTTATGTCTGTTGTCAATACATTAAACTGCTTTAGTTGTTTTTTTACGGCAAAAAAAACGGGGGCCGAAGCCCCCGCGTAAAGTTCCTCTTGAGGCTCCCCTGAAGTAGGGGAGCTGCCGTAAGCGGCTGAGGGGTCAATTAAAGTATATCGTTGTCGTTGAGCTTTTTGAGTCTCTCGTAACGATCTTTGAGGTCAGCCTTGAGCATAGCGTGAAGTTTAGCTGCTTCGTTCGGGAAGAGTTTGGTGAGCGATTTGAAGCGGACTTCTCTGTCAAGGAGTTCCTGCGGATCGCGGGTCGGCTCTTTGCTGTCAAGCTGGAACGGATTCTTTCCTTCCTTTCTGAGTTCCGGGTTGAATCTGTAAAGAGGCCAGTAGCCTGCTTCGACCGCGAGTTTCTCTTCGTTCTGGCTGTGTGACATGTCGATACCGTGGTTGATGCACGGAGCGTAAGCGATGATGAGTGACGGTCCGTTGTATTTCTCAGCTTCGGTCATAGCCTTTACAAGCTGATCGTGGTTTGCGCCCATTGCAACGCTTGCAACGTAGATGTAGCCGTAAGTCATGGAAATCATTCCGAGATCTTTCTTTCTTACTTTCTTTCCGCTTGTCGCGAATTTAGCAGTCTGGCCGAACTGGGATGCCTTTGAAGCCTGGCCGCCCGTGTTGGAGTAAACTTCGGTGTCGAGAACGAGGATGTTTACATTCTCGCCGCTTGCGAGAACGTGGTCAAGACCGCCGTAACCGATATCGTAAGCCCATCCGTCGCCGCCGAGGATCCAGATCGACTTTTTAACGATGTAGTCGCTGAGATCGTAGATCCTGTCGAGCGTTTCGCAGCACGGATCGCCGTTTGCGAGAACATTCATGATCTTCGGATAGAGCTCTTTCGTCTTTTCTGCGTCTTCTTTGTTGTCGATCCATTCCTGGAAGAGTTTCTTAGCTTCTTCGCAAAGCTCGTCGCCGCAGTCGCATGTCGGTTTTTCGATAGCTTTCTTCATAAGAGCTTCGAGTGTGTTTCTTTTCTGTTTTACAGCGAGAGCGATACCGAAGCCGTGTTCTGCGTTGTCTTCAAAAAGGCTGTTTGCCCATGCCGGACCCATGCCGTTTTTGTTCTTGCAGTAAGGAATCGTCGGAGCGGTTCCGCCGTAGATCGAGGAGCAGCCCGTTGCGTTGGAAACTATCATTCTGTCGCCGAAAAGCTGAGTGATGAGTTTGACATACGGAGTTTCGCCGCAGCCTTCGCATGCACCGCTGAACTCAAAGAGCGGCTGCTGGAGCTGGCTGCCTTTGACCGTGTTCTTCGGAAGGAGGTCGTCCTTTACCGGAACGTTGATCGAGAAGTCGTTGTTTGCAGCTTCTTCGTCAACGATTTCGCCGAAGTGAACCATTTCGAGTGCTTTGTTCTTCGCGATGCAGACATCAGCGCAGTTTCCGCAGCCGAGGCAGTCCATCGGATAAACCTGCATTCTGAACTTGAGACCTTCGAGACCTTTGCCGATAGCCTTGATCGTTTTGAAGGTTTCAGGAGCTTCTGCAGCTTCTTCTTCGGTAAGAAGGACAGGTCTGATCGCAGCGTGCGGGCAGACGAAGGAGCATTTGTTGCACTGGATGCAGTTTTCGGGGATCCATTTCGGAAGTTTGATCGCGACGCCGCGTTTTTCGAATTTCGTGGTGCCGGTCGGGAATGGACACGTGGACAGCCTCGAGCGGACGGCCTGTCGCCGCGTCCACGACGGTTCCGCGGACCGAATAGCCCAGCCGGAGCGTGTCCTCCTGGCCGGAAAGGGCCAGCGGAAGGAGCAGCAAAGCGAGCAGCAACAGATACTTACGCATAGGGAAAAGTCTTTTCTTTACAAAAATAACCATTCCCTTCGAATTAACAATAATGTCCGGGAAAATGTCTATCTTTGTAGTGACCAGTTACAGACAGAAACCATGAAAAAGACAGAACTCGACATATGGTGGGCCTCCCTGACCATCGCCCAGAAAGAAAGGATCGCCCG
>CACYHH010000006.1 GCA_902774115.1 uncultured Spirochaetales bacterium | reverse complement strand
CATAGGATAAGGATAATAGGTATCAGGAAAAATCAAATGGTATCAAATCCCCCAAACAAAAGCGTTTAGAATTAAGTTTCATTTTGCGAGTGGGAATAAAGCCCGCTACCACACCATTCCTTCAAAGGTTTCGGGAAATTTGTAAAAGAGCATCTCTTCGGGAGTTCTGAAAAGTTTATAGAGAAAAAGTCCGCTTCCGGGAAGTGTGTGCGGAACGAGATTGCGGTTTTTGGCTTCGATAAGGTGCGGAATTTCGTCCGGCGAGATCCTCCCACGCCCTACTCCGACCAAGGTTCCCGCCATTATACGGATCTGGTGCTTCAAAAAGCCGTCGCCTGAAAAATCGAGCGCCAAGTATCCGTCAAATTCGGTGATTTTCGCCTGATGTATCGTTCGGACAGTCGTTTTGACATCGCTTCCGGCCGACATGAACGAGGCAAAATCGTGGATTCCGACAAAATGTTTTATTGCTTCTTTCATTTTCGGGATATCGAGCGCGTACCCGCTGTGCCACGAACAGTCTGCTGCGAAAGGAGAAGCAGCCGGTTTCGTGCAGATCATGTAGCGGTAGTGCTTTCCGGCGACAAATTCGCGCCCGTCGTGCATTCCTTCGACTGTTTCGACTTTAGTCACGCGGATATCCGACGGCAGAAACGAGTTGAGCCCTTTCTGAAAATTTTCGGGCGGAATATTCCTCAGTTCCGGCACGGTTGCGATAAATTCAAGGGCATGGACACCGGCATCGGTTCTGCTGCATCCCGACGGGAAAGGAGTTTCGGTGCGGAAAATCTCAGAAACGACATCTTTCAGAACTCTCTGGATGGTAACCGCGTTTTCCTGCGACTGCCAGCCGTGATAATTTTTTCCGCAAAAAGCCAAAGTGAGAACGTACATTTTTCCTCTGCAAAAACCAAAAACGGGCGATTATACCCGCAAATTCAGAAATTGAAATCGAAGTGCAAAAAAATCTTTACACTTTTCAGCAACGGTGAAAAATAGAGCGTTATTCGTTGATTTCGTTGAAAAAAGGGGGTTTTATGAAAAAAAGTGCGATTTTAGGAATTCTGATTTCGGTTTTTCTTCTTTTTGCGTGTCAGGACGGCGACGGGAAGGAAAATACGAAAGCAAACAGCGTAAAACCGGCTGAAGAGGCAACTATCAGTCCGGCAAAACCGGCAAAAACCGAAGAAAAGGAGGAATTAACAATGCAGTCAGTTTATGAATTTATCAAAGAGTGCAAAACTTATTACCTGGCGACAGTTGAAGCAGACGGTCAACCGAGAGTCCGTCCTTTCGGAACGATCGACATTTTCAACGGCAAACTTTACATCCAGACCGGCAAAAAGAAAAACGTCTCAAAGCAGCTCGCAGCCAACCCCAAAGCTGAACTCTGCTGTTTCGACGGCAAAAAATGGCTCAGACTTTCGGGCGAACTCGTAAACGACGACAGCGTCGAAGCGAAAAAGCACATGCTCGACAACTATCCGAATCTTCGCGGAATGTACAACGAAAACGACGACAACACTCAGGTTTTATACTTCAAAAACGCGACTGCGGTATTCACCAGCTTCGGCGGCGGAGAACCGGAAACGGTCAAATTTTAAGTCTGTAGATCGTAAAATCGCCGTTATCTCTGATTTTTTCAAGATTTCCCAAGTATTCCTGCGGCACTTCGATACCGTTTTTGAAAGCGCAGTAAGTTCCCGACTGTTTTGAATCAACAGCTTTTTTTAACATTTTTCTGACATCTTCCGGTTTCGATACAAATAATATCGGGGCGTTTTTGTGAAAATAAGCGTATCCGCCGGTCCAGATCTGGGGAATACCGAATAAATAAGCTCGCTTCAGACCATCGATCCTGCCGAGTTCCGCTTCGGTTTCCAAAACTCCGCCGAAAATCTTTCTCACCCCTCTGTCATTCCCGTAGAAATTATCGACAGATGTCGCTGAATGGTTCCAGAGCGGCGCATATTTTATATGCGTGAAGGCGTCAAGCGAAAAAAGGAGAAAAATTGAAAGGAAAAGTGCCGCTTTTTCTCTCTTCCCTGCATATTTTCTGCACAAAAACGCAAAAAATTCGGCTGAAAGAACAAGAACGGCAAAGTAGCACGCAAAAACAAAGCGGGGTTCCTTGTGCCCGATCGCGCTGTGAACGATAAAAAATAAAAGAAACGGGAAGAAAAAGAGAAATATCTGCCTGTTTTTTCTGAAATTAACAATCCCTGCAACCATCGTCAGAACCGCAGCCGCAAGCGTGACCGGATGAAAAGTCCCGACACAGTCTGCAAGATAATAGTACCAGGGCGAGACACCGTGTTTATTAGCGACTCCGCGAAGAACATTGTAGTCAAAATAAGTAATAGCCGACTTGAAAAAACTTCCCCAGGTAAAAACATCGAGAATACCCTGGACAACCATCATTCCTAAAAATCCGAAACCGAAGATCAATGACGCCCGGAAACGCTTTCTGGCAGTCAGAAAGAGTGCAACCGCAAGCCCGAAAGCAAAAACACCTGTCTGAAAACGGATCATGAAGGCGATTCCGGCAGCAATAAAGGCGAAAACAAGCTCTTTGACGCGCTCGTTTTCAATGTAGTTCGAAGCGAAATATACGGCAAAAACCATAAACGGAAGCGAAGCCGACTCCGTCAGTGTCCGCGCGGAAATATATGAAACCAGATAGCTCGCGGCAAGCGGCAGGGTGAAAAGAAACGCCTCTTTTTTTCCGAGACTGTGCCGCCTGAAAAGAAGATAAACGACCGAAACAGCCAGACTGTTGAATATACTGAGAAAAATCTTCACGCCAATGTTTATCGAAAGAGGATCTCTGACACCGATTAAATCGAGAATTTTGTAGACACCGGCCAGAATTCCCGGGAAAAACCAGCTTCTCGCCCCGAATTTGAATTCCCAGTAGGTTATTCCGCGCCCGAAAACAAGTTTGTGGGCAGGTTCAAGCGTCTGGAAAATCTCGTCAGGATATACTTGAGCAATGCTCGTCATCGAGGCGTAAATGCGGACAAAAAGCGAAAGTGCAAAAATTATTAAAAACAGCAACAAGTCTGAATTATTGAAAAATTTTTTATTTTCGTTCATCGTTTTCTCAACTTTTCACGTGAAACATTCTCAAAAAAAACAAACAATTATAGCGACTTTTGCGGGAATTTCGACAAATTCGAACGTATTTCTGCAATTTTTTCCGCTATCAGCAGAATATCGTCCGGTTTTGAAAAACTTTCACCTTTTTTCGGCTGATACGGGGCATCGGTTTCGGTCAAAATACGCTCTTCCGGCAGAGTTTTTACTGTTTCTATCGCCTTTTTATGCCCGTTGAGAAGAGCATTGCCGAAACTGAAAAATGCGTTCACACCATGGTTCAGAATGCTTTCCGCCTCTGCCGCAGTGCCTGAAAAAGAATGAAAAATCACTTTTTTTATTTTTCTAAGTTCCTGAATCTGTTCAAAAACTTCAGGAATCGCCTTTCTGATGTGAAGAATAACCGGCAGTTCCGCAATTTCAGCCATTTCAAGCTGAGCGCTAAAAAGTTTTTTCTGCAAATCTATTGTTGCAGCAAATTCTTCATTGAAGCGGTCAAGACCGATCTCACCTACAGCCGAAATACGGCTTTCAGCGATCAGTTTTTCAAGTGTTTTCAACTCTTTTTCAACAGGTGCCTGCGGGTGGATTCCGAACGAAATTTTCAATTTTTGAGCAGTTTCAGGATTTTTTGCAATAAAGTTTCCGACAAATTCAACTTCCTGCAAAGTGCGGCAGGAGCATATTCCTAAAAAATCATTTTCTTTAATAAATTCAGCCGACTGCGGAAAAACCTCAAGAAGCTGTTTTAAGTGAAAATGAGCATCGAAAATCATTGGAGCGTGATTGTCAGCGGGTTATTCTGGTTCGCGATAAACGCCTTGAAATCAAGGCAGTGCGCCTGTCTGAAATTTATTATCAGATTTTTAAGCATCTGCGGAGAGTTGTTTTCTTCGCTGAGATGGCTGAAAATCACGGTTTTCGGGTGGTTTTCCCCCATTCTTTCAAGGGCATCGAGTGTCTGATCGTTCGAAAGATGACCGAACTGACCGCGGATGCGCTCCTTCAGAACAGGCGGATAGTGCGTATTCTGATAAAGCATCGCCGGATCGTGGTTTGCCTCTAAAATTATGCGCGTTCCCTGATTTATGTAGCTCATCATTCTGTTGGTTACTTTGCCTGTGTCTGTCGCAAAACAGACCGTTTCGCCGCACGGAGCCGAAATGAGATAACCCACCGGATCGGCTGCGTCGTGCATGATCTCGAACGGAGTAAATTCAAAAGCTCCGAGCTTGATTTTTCTGTCCTTTTCAACTGCGCGGCAATGTATCGGATGTTTTGTGTTTTCATTAAGGATTTCAAGTGTTTTTGCCGTTGAAAATACCGGTGCATCAAGCTTGTAGGCCGTGTATGCGACCCCTTTGATATGGTCTTCGTGCTCGTGAGTCAGCAGAATTCCTTTAATCCGGGAAATGTCGATTCCAAGCATGTCCGCACGCCTTGAAAACTCCCTGAAACTTAAGCCCTGATCGACAAGAAGCATTGAATTTTCGTATTCGATTATGTAGGCGTTTGCTTTGGAACCGCTGGCGAGGATGTGTATCGCGCTCAATCCGAAATCCCCAGAAAATCTTTGATATCATCAACAAAATCAGGCATTTCACGTTCAAGAAGGAACGTATTGAAAAGAGCTTTCATTATAAGTTCGAGTTTCGTCATAGAGATCAGACGCGCCGAAATCATCTCTTCCTCGTTCTTTTCGCCAGTGATCGGAAGTTTGACCGAACTGATTTTGAAAGGTTGAGCCTTCACCTGAAAACTCCATTCGAGGTCTTTGGAAGCGATCTTGATTTTTGCCGCATCCGGAAGTCGACCTTTCTTTATTGACTCACGCACCGACGGCAGCGAGGTAATCTCCTGAGATTTTATCGTTTCGCAGTAACCGTCGCCCGTGACCGAAGCCAAAGTTATGGAATCTTCAATAGAAACAGATATTTCGCCGAGGCCTAAATTGTTGAGCGACATTGTTTCGTCGGTCGCGCTCTTCCAGAAAAGCCAGAGCAGAAATTCAGAACCCAAATATCCTATACCGCTTTCTTTTGTCATTTTTCACCCCAGATTTTCGTAAAAACAGGTTCCATTTTGTCCGCTCCGCCGAGCTCTTTCACCGAATCGAAAAGGTTCACCTGATTGATCGAAATTTCAAAACTTTTCTCAAAAATATCGGTGAATTTTGCAATCGTCGCACCCGACTGGGAAAAAAGATAGATGAGCTTTGAATCCATATCCCACGCAACTTCAGTGATTGTCGTTTTCGGGTATGAATTTGTCTTCATGCGCCGGATGACCTGCTCTTTGATCTCTTTTTTCTGCTGAGCCGCAATGTATTCGAGGTTGTTTTCGCGTTTGAAAACGAACTCAGCCTCTTCGATGTAAGGTCTGAGCTGAGCCGCAGAGAATGAATATTTGTCCTCGCGGAGTGCAAAAACAAAAAAACTGTCGTGCAGGAGTGACGAAAAATTCTCGCTGTCAAAACAGAGTACCGCATCGACCCAGCCTGCAGATTCGTCTCTGAGATCGGTCGGATCAAGCCTCTGAAAGGCACTTCCGGCAAGAGCCTCGCGCGCTTTTTCAATGCTATCGGGCGTTTTTTCCGGCATAAACACCGTGAAAGAAACATTTCCCTTCAACAATCTTGTCATATTAAACCTCAATATTTAACATAAAATCTTCAAGAACTAAGCCTTTTTGAAAGGATCGGGGGGAAGCGGAGGCGGCGGATCGGGATTCCCGGGAGGCGAAGGCGGCGGATCGTAGTCTCCGGCAATGAGCGAAGTCTGCTGAGAAGAGCGCAAACCTTCAAAATCACTGACCGAAAAAATCATTAAAAGCGCCGCTGAAACAACAATCGGAACGAATTTCATTATTACCCCGACTACACAAAACAGAACTATTTTAAAGTCTTCGCGGACAAAGTCAACCTTTTATTTTTATCAATCATCGCAAATTGCAGCCTGTTCGAGACGATAATATTCGGCAAATCCGACATTTTCTCCTTTTAACGGATCTTTCGATATATCTTTGTAAAAAATGGATCTTGGAATTCTTTCAACTTTCGGCAGACACTGAAGACTGCCTTTGTAACTTTTTATTTTTTCTTCCCGATCAAGCATTGTTTTTCTGAAATCATTCGCTCTACCTGAAAACAGATCTGCATAAACATGATATAAATTATTCTGACCATAAGTAGTCATTGTCCATTTCACCGCTTCAATGGGATTTTTACGATAAAAAGAAAAATCCCGTTTCGGCAATGGTTCAAGTGATGAAATATAAAAATTACCAATCAGCCAAAGAGCAAAAACAGGAAGAAGCAGGATTTTTTTATCCAAAATTCTGACCATTACAGCATGAACTTTTTCAAGAGAAACTATGTAGAAAAAAAGGAATATGAAAACAAGAAATGAAATATTTAAAGTTCTTCCCGGTGCAGGTACCCCCGTTGAAAAAAAATGAGTAAAAGGAGCGCAAAAAATCAAAAACAATAGAAAACATATTACAATCATTGGTTTTTCTTTTGGCAAAACTATTTTGAGATTCAATTTTTGCCTGAAAAAGCAAAACAGAAAAGCTGCAATCCAAAGCAGAGGATTAAGAAGCCAAATTCCTATCAAAGTTCCCGTTAAACCTGAAGAAGCAGCTAAGGAAAACAAAAAATCGTGTTCTTTGGCGGCCCGCACAGTGTTTCCGGGAGCCAAAACCACAACTAAAGAGAACAAAGCGAAAACCGCTGTCATCAGCCAAAGTCTTTTATTTTTGTAATCCTTTAAAAGAAGAATAAAAACCAAAATCATCAATATAAGCATTGAGACTTCGTTCGAACCAATCGCAAAAACACCCAATAAAATCAACAATATATAGATTTTATTATTCTTTATTGAATCGAAATAAGAAATAAGAATCATTGTTGCAATATTGGCAGGAGCGTACGTCGCCCAGCCAGTAAACCAATAAAATTCCTGTGAAAGCGACGGCATCCCGCTTATATAAAGCATAAAAATTGTGACTGCCAGAACAAGCCCAAATTTCTTCGAAATATCGGGGCAAACTTTCTTTAAAATGAGGTAAAACGCAAAAATATAACCGAAAATCGTCAGAACCGGAAAAACTTTATAAGGAATCAAAAAATCCACATAACTTCCCGAAATCAATAGCATTGTCGAAGAAAACCGGCCAAACCAAGTTTTGTACCAGTTTATTTGCGACCCCAGCCATCCGAATTTATTAAGTGAATTGGCAAAAACAAAATCATCGGCCTGAGGATAAGCAAAAAAGCTCAATACTGCCAACAATATCAAAGTAATAATTTCCAAAGTTAAAAGAATTTTTGTGGTTTTAGTCAAGTTAACCTCGGAAAATCGTTTTAAAAATCACCCTCAAGCGGTGTTTCACCGCAAAAACTTCAGACATCAAGAGAGTATAAAGATATGAAAAACGGCTCCCTTTCGTACATAGTTTCAACGAACCGCCGTAATAATAAATTTCGTGAATCACCAATTTTTTCTTATATTTTGAAAAATCGACATTCTCTTTGCAGGACGTAGTGTCAAATTTCTCATCGGAAACTGTAAATAACGCCTTGCCATTCAGCGGCAGATTAAAACTGAAGTGATCTCTTCCGTAATAGCACCACCAATCCCAGGTATTTTCTTTGAAGCGGCCATCATCTGTTTTTATGTTCACAATCCCGCTCCACGGTCCTATTTGCAGATGAAAACCTTGAATATGGCATTCACCTTCTAAAATCAGTTCTTTGTCAAAGCCACGTTTTACCGGTAAAGCGGAAATTGATGAATAAATATTCGGCTTAACCTCTGCTTTCGGCAACTGCGGATGATTTTGCAGATAATCATAAATGGTTTCCGCATAAAACCTGCTTCCCTTTTCCGTCGAATGAATTTCGTCTCTTAAAATTTCTTCAGGTGTACAATCTGACAAGGCTTCATCTATACAAATGAATTCTAACCCTTGTTTTTTCAAGTAATTTTTCGCAAATGAATATAAATTCTCCCAGTCACATTCCTTTGCATTTCTCTTATTCGGCAAAAAAAGGAATATTACACGGCAGTCTACTTTCAAAAGTTTTTCGGCTATAGCATCAATATAAAGCTCCAAATTACTGTCTTGGTTGGAATAAGCCGTGGAAAACCAGTCCACAAAACAAATTTCCGGCTTCAATTCCACCACTTTATCGATAAAACAGATCCCAGCATCATTCAAATGCATTCCGCCGAAACCGAATTTCAGCACTTTCGCCTTTGACAATTTTGCAAAATGATTGACATAACCGTTTCTCTGCTGAGTTACACTTGCTCCATAGAACACGATTTTTGTCATTGCTTCCTCTGGCTCAACATTCCTGCAGATTTATTACCCTAAACGCAAATATTTGCAATAAAATAGATTGATTCGACCTTGACATCCGCTGCAACTTGTGGGATTTTACGGTGTTTTCGATTCTTTGAGGCAGTTATGAGTACAGAAAAAGAAAATTGGACGACGATAATCACTCCTAAAAACAGTTTTTTCCGGCTTAACCTGAAAGAACTCTGGCAATACCGCGATCTGATCACTTCTTTTGTAAAAAGGGATTTTACCGCGACTTACAAACAAACGATTTTGGGTCCTCTGTGGTTTTTCATCCAGCCGATTTTCACAACGATCATGTTTCTCATTGTTTTCGGAAATATTGCGAAAATTCCGACAGACGGCGTTCCGCAGGTTCTTTTCTATATGAACGGCATAATTCTTTGGAACTATTTTTCCAAGTGCCTCGTTTCGACATCGAACACATTTGTCAGCAACGCCGGAATTTTCAAAAAAGTCTACTTTTCAAGACTGACAATGCCGATTTCAAATGTAATTTCAGCCCTAGTTCAGTTCGCCATCCAGTTTATTCTTTTCATAATAATCCTAATTGCTTACAAAATTCACGGCGCAGATTTTAAATTAAGTTTCGCTGTTTTTGCTGTTCCGCTTTTTGTTCTGCAGATGGCAGTTCTCGGGCTCGGAATCGGGCTTATAATCACTTCTTTGACTACAAAATACCGAGATCTGACATATCTCATCGGATTTGCAGTTCAGCTTTGGATGTACGCAACCCCGATAGTCTATCCGCTTTCGATGGTTCCCGAAAAATGGCGTTCCGTTTACGTGCTTAATCCGGTCGTTCCTATTCTCGAAGGTTTCAAACACGCCTTTTTCTCAACTGGCATGCCCTCTGTCATCGAATACGGTGTAAGTGTGGGAACGACGATTTTCCTGCTTTTTGCCGGAATTTTTGTCTTCAATTTTGTCGAGAAAAATTTTGTAGATACGGTATAGGTCTATTTTCTCAGATTATTTATTCTTTCTTCAAGGCTCGGATGAGTCGAGAAAATTCTAAAAAGAAAATTTGATTTCGGTGAATAGATGAACATGTGGGCAGTTGAAGCAGAAATTGCGCTTCCATGCTGCGCTTCGACGATTCTATCCTCCGCGCCTGAAATTCTGCAAAGAGCGTTGACAAGGTATTCACCGCTTCCCATCAGCTTTCTGCTGTAGTCATCAGCCATATATTCGCGTGAACGGCTTATCGCAGCCTGAATCAGCATCGCGGCAACCGGAGAAAGAAGTGCCACGAAAATCCAGCCGATTGCGTTTCCGTCACGCCTGTCGCTTCCGCCTCCGCCGAAAATACCGAACCAGCGGGTCATCGAAGCGATCCACATGATTGCCGAAGCCATCGCCGCAACGATAGTCTGTATCAGAATGTCGTAATGTTTGACGTGTCCGAGTTCGTGTGCGATTACAGCCGCAACTTCATCATGATTCAGAGTGTTCAAAAGTCCCTGAGTCACCGCAACAACCGCGTGTTTCGGATTTCTGCCGGTTGCAAATGCGTTGGGTTCCGCAATCGGAATTATGTAAAGTTTCGGAATTACAGGAAGTTCAGCCGCAGTTGCCAATTTGGTAAGAGCCTCGAAAAGCCATGCGTGCTCCTGAGCATCCGCAGGCTGTGCGTGGTAAGCCGCAAGAACGATCTTGTCACTGAAAAAGTAGCTGAAAAAGTTGAAAGCAAGCGAAATTATGAAAAAAATGAACGCGCCGTCAGGTCCGCCGGTCATATAACCGACAAAAACCAGAAAAACCGACATCAGAACAATCAAAAATCCGCTTTTGATAATGTTGAGCATGAAAAACCTCCTAAAAGTAACCACTCAGTCGCTGCTTCGACAAGCTCCCAGACCCCTCAGGCTCTATGAGCCAGCTCCCCTAATTTAGGGGCGCCTTGACGGGGCGCCGATTCTCCTCCGCCGCTCCCTAAAATCCTTAGACACCCTAGATTCCCTAGACTCCCTAAACTCCTTATATTTCCCAAAAGAGAAAAAACAACCCGAAACCGCTAAATAATTGCCTTTTTCGCCGCAAATATTAAAAATTCACGGTTTTTGGGAGTAAAAAATGGATTTAAAAGAAAAATTTCGGACAAATTTTAAAGAAATCATCGAAAAAACAGGTTTTTCAGGAAAAAATTTTTCGATCTTAGTCGCCTGTTCCGGTGGTGCGGATTCTCTCGCCCTTCTCTATCTTCTTCATGAAATAAAAAAGGATTTCGGTTTCACACTTGCCGCAGCTTACGTCAATCACAGGCTCAGAAATGAAGCGGATGACGAAGCCGAATTTGTTGACAAAATTTGTCAAGAGCTTGAAATCACTTGCTTTTCTCTTGAGTTCGAGCCCGATTTCTGGGCTTCTGACAAAAAAAATATCGAAGAACGGGCTCGTTTAAAGCGCTACGAACTTCTCTTCGATTTGGTAAAATCCAATAAATTCAGCATGTTGGCAACAGCACACCATCTCGATGACCAGGTCGAGACAGTTCTTATGCGCATTTTTGACCGCGGCACGGGCTTAAAAGGCTTAAGCGGCATAAAATCAATAAATCCAGGCTGCGATTTTTTATCGAATGAACAAAACAATGATTTTTTTGTAATCCGCCCGATGCTGAATATTGCCAAACAAGAGATTTCAGCCTTCATGAACGGGCGACAATTTTTGTCAGACCCTTCAAATTATTATGAAAAATACCGCAGGAACTACTATCGGCACAAAATTCTGCCCGCTCTCGACACACTTCTGCCCGAAATTCCCTACAAAGAAAATATAGCGCGTCTTGCTGAAAACGCCGCCCGCGAAAGCGGGATCATGCGCGAACTCATGGACGATTTTTGGCGGAATCTCACGGCAGAAAATGCCGAAAACACGATTTTCATTCCAAGAAATACAATAAAATCAAAAAGTTACGATTTCTGGCTCACTGCATTTTCCTATCTTTTTTCGTCAACGATTTTTGTCAGATCAGGCGATCACCGCTCACCTTCGACAAAAACTCTGCATGATATCGTTGATTTCATCATCAAAACCGATTCGGGAAATGCGAACTACAACCCGTTCGTGTTTGAAAGAACAAGGGAAGGCGTTTGGATAACCCCTCAGGCTCTATGAGCCAGCTCCCCTAATTTAGGGGCGCCTTGACGGAGTGCCTATTTTCCTCCGCCGCTCCCTAAATTCCTTAGACACCCTAAATTCCCTAAACTCCCTAATTCTGCGGCGGCTGAAACAGAAACAAGACACATGCCAGGTCACGTTAGGCTCCCCTGACGCAGGGGAGCTGTCAACCACAGGTTGGCTGAGGGGTTAGATACAAAAAAACCCCGCCGAAGCGGGGTTTGAAAATCGGATCAAACCAAGATTAACTTAGTTGTGTGCGAATGCCATTTTGGAATCCATACAACTGATCAGCCAATCGCTCGGAACCTGAGTGTAATCAACAGGACCAGCAATTGCCAAACCTACGCTAAGATTAGTGCAACCTGCAGTTCCTTCTGCAAAACTAGCACCAGGAGTCGTCAAAGAATAAGCAAAGAACTTTCCGCATGCCGTGTTTGCCGGAGTGGTTGAAGCAGCCAATGTTCCGGTAGCTGCATTACATGCATTTGTTGCATTTGTACCTGTTGATACAGCACTACCATTAATAAATCTACCTACGTTCGTTGAGAAACCAAGTGTTTTGAAACCTTGAGCATACATGTTGGTTACGGAACCGCCGTTCGGATCTTCTTTGAAGATAAGCTGCATCTTTACGATCTCGTTGAGGTTGGACTGAACTTCAGCCGTTCTCGATTTTTTGGTGTAGTCGCTGTACATAGGAATAGCAACTGCTGCAAGAATACCGATGATCGCGATAACGATCATGAGCTCGATAAGTGTAAAACCTTTTTTCATCTTTCTCTCCATTTGATGAAATTAATAAAATAACGTCGTCTGACTATCAAACAACAAATTCCAAACCACATAAAGCAAAAAGCGTGCCAAAGCTAGAGTCCTTGACCATGACTGTAAGAAAAATCTTCTGTCATGCAACCGGCAAGGTCATCCGGAAGCAATTGCTTGTCAGAAATAGCCTTTGCCCATGAGAAATTGCCGATTCCGTTTGCCGCACATTGAATAGATGCCGGAGCACCCGTTGAGAAACCGTAATAAGTACTGCACGCATATTTATTCGTGCTATCATTTTCGGTAATAGTGGAAGTCAGACAAGCTGACGGATCTGATGCAAATGTACCTTTGCTTGTTTTGACTCCGATCGTTTTAAGACCAGTCGCATACCTTCCCTGACTACCCGGATATTCACGGTGAATAAACTGGAACTTAACGATATCTTTAAGAATTACAGGAACTTCCGAAGCTCGTGCACGCGCAGTGTAACTCGTGTACATCGGGACGGCAATAGCTGCAAGAATACCGAGAATGCCAATAACGATCATAAGTTCTATCAGAGTAAAACCTTTCAATTTCATAGCGCAACATCCTAAAAAAAACATAAAAATCTGCAAAATTATGCAAATTTTATGCCAACCCACCTGTAAATTCAATGATTTTCACAGACTGCGACTTTCTCGAGATGATAATATTCAGCAAAGCTCTTGTTTTCCCATTGTTCCGGATCATCAAAAAGATCCTTAAAAACAATGGATTTAGGAAGCCTTTCAACTTTAGGAAGACAAAGCAGACCTTCCTTATAATTTTTGATCTTTTCTTCTCTTTCCAGCATCGTTTTTCTGTAATCGAACACTCTGCCAGAAAAAACATCAGTATAAACATGATATAAGTTATTCTGTCCGTAAGTGATCATAGTGTACTTCGCAGCATCAAGCGGATTTTTCAGATAATGAGAAGCATCGTGTTTTTGCGGCATATCCAATGATGAAAAATAAGCCGCCGCGGCAATCCATAGCACAAAAACAGCAAAACAAAACTGTCTTTTCTTCTGAATAACAGCTGTATTTTTTTGAACTTTTTCCAAATTCAAGCAATAGAAAAATAAAAATACAAGTATTAGGTGAGCCATATTCATATTTCTTTCAGGTGCAGGAAGAGCTGTTGCCCAAAATGACGGAAAAAAAGTGCAAAACATCAGAAACAGCAGAAATAGTATCACAAAAACCGGCTTTTCTTGCGGCAAAATGATTCTGAAATTCAATTTTTGTCTGAAATGGCAAAACAAAAAGGCTGCGATCCAAAGTAAAGGATTAAGAAGCCATGTCACCATCAAAGTTCCCATTAACCCCAAGGATGCTGCTGTCGAAAACAACAGCCGATGATTTTTCCCCGCAAAAAGCTCCGAACGGACAGCATTGCCGGGAGACAGAACAACTATCAGGGCAAATAATGCAAAAACAGCAAACATCAGCCAAAGTTTTTTGTTTTTGATATCCTTCAAAAGTCCGGCGACCACGCAGATCATCAAAAGAAGCATTGCCGTTTCATTCGAACCTATTATAAAAACACCCAGTAAAATCAGCAATATATAAATTTTATTACTCTTGATAGAATCAAAATATGAAAGAAAAATTATTATTGCAATATTCGCCACGGCATAGGTAACCGTGCCGCAAAACCAGTATATTCCCTGCGACAAAGAAGGCATTCCGCTGACATAAAGCAGAAATACCGTAAGTGCAAAAATTGATTTAAACTTCTTTGAAGAATCTGAAAACAACCTGCTCGAAGCAATATAAAACGCAAAAAGATAACCGAAAATTATGATGATCGGAAAGATCTTACTTAAAACCGGAAAATCGATATAACTTCCAGAAACGAGCAGCATTGTCGAAGAAAATCTGCCGAACCAAGTCTTATACCAGTTTATCTGCGAGCCTAACCATCCGAATTTGTGAAGCGAATTCGCAAAAATGAAGTCATCTGCCTGCGGGTATGCGAAAAAGCTTAGCATTATCAGCAATATCAAAGTGATAAATTCAAAAATTAAAAGGATTTTTGCGGTTTTAATCAAGTTAACCTCGGAAAATCGTTTTTAAAATCACCTTAAAGCGGTGTTTCGCTGCAAAAACTTTAGACATCATTAAAGCATAAAGATAGGAAAAACGGCTCCCTTTTGTGCAAAGTTTTAATGAACCGCCGTAATAATAAATTTCATGAACCACCAGTTTTTTCTTATATTTTGAAAAATCGAATTTGTCTCTGCAATTAGATGTGTCGAAAGGCTCATCTGAAATATTAAATGTTGCTCTCCCGTCTATCGGCACATTAAAACTGAAGTGATCTCTTCCGTAATAGCACCACCAGTCCCAAGTATTTTCTTTATTCGAGAATACAGCTGTTGAAATGTCAACCATGCCGCTCCAAGGCCCGATTTTCAGGAAAAAACCTTGAATACGACAGTTGCCTTCCAAAACCAGTTCTTTGTCAAAGCTGCGTTTTACCGGCAAAACGGAGGGCGATGAATAGATATTAGGCTTGATTTCGGCTTTTTCATAAGGTGAATCGGCAAATTGCTGCAAATAATGATAAATCGCTTCTGCATAAAGCTGACTGCCTTTTTTCGTGGTGTGAACTTCATCCCTTAAAATTTCTTCGATAGGATGTTCTGACAAAATCTCGTCAAGAGGAATGTATTCAAGTTTTTTGCTTTTCAGATAGTTTTTAGTTTCAGAATAAAACGTTTTCCAGTCTGAAATTTTTAAATCCTTATTTCTGGCACAAAACAAAAAAATGACTCTGCAACCAATTTTCAAAAGTTTTTCCGCAATCGCATCAATATAAAGATCGGATTTGCCATCCTGCCCGATGTAATAAGTGGAAAACCAATCAATAAAGCAGATATCGGGACGAGTTTGCACCGCTTTATCAACCAAACATATACCTGCATCATTAAGATGCATCCCGCCGAAACCAAGCTTCAGCACCTTTGCCTTTGATAATTTTGCGAAACAGTCTGCATATCCGTTTCTCTGCTGTGTTACGCTTGCTCCGTAGAATGTAATTTTTGTCATGTCATTTTTTGTCAAAATTGTCATTTTCACGAAAAATTTTTAACCTTTTTAAGAAATCTCTGCAAGTGCCGACAAATTTTAACAAACATTCTCAATAAGCAGGGTTATTAACAATATAAAATTTTGTTTTCCACTTCTGGGTTCCTGTAACAAGAATAATTTCTTCCATTTCTTTATACCCTGCAACCTCTATTTCCTCTTCTGTCAAAGAATAGTTTCCCGTATCCGTAAGTGCAACAAGAACATATTCTCTATTTCTCACATTTTCTTTAATTTGCCTGTTATATTCAATGTTTTTAAGTAAAATTCGTTCTGTTTCAGGAAATATTTCAGGATATAGCCAGTGATTTTTAAAGTGTTTCAAGTTACCTGTTGAATTAAATTCAGCCTGACCATAATCCGATGTCTGAATATTATGTTCTATACAATATGCTGAAAGATGCGGCGAAAGCAGGATTTCACCCTTATTCCTATACATATCCAGAATGCCATAAGCTTTGTTCCAATCATTTCTCTGCGAAAAATTTAATGGTTTTTCCAAAATAAAGTGACTAACAGCAAAAACAGTTATCAACAACAACAAAATTTCTGTCAACCCTTTCGAGTATTTGATCCTGTTTGACATTTTATCCGCAACAAAAGACACCGCATCGGACAGATTTATAAAAGCATATAAAATTACATAGATCCACCATAGTTGCAAGTAATATGTATAGTAAGTCCCTATGTTTCGCGATAAAACGGCAACAATCGGCAGCATGCAGATCGATTGCATAAATATATATTTTCCTTTATTTGTCGTTCCAGCTTCTGTTTTTTTGCGTCTCTCATCAATAAAGTTAACAACTTGATAAAACACAAGACATATATAGACAACAGAAACCAAAGGATAATAGTGAAAAGCCATATTTGTTATCTGCAACAAAGAAAAACTCCAGCCGGCATCGCCCACAGCCACTGAAGTCAGAGCAATAGCTTCGGGGAAATAAAGCGGAAATATTTTTATTACCAAAAGCGCTGATATTGCTCCGAAAAGTGCAGTACAAAAAATAAATTTGAGAAAATCTTTTTTGAAATAAAAAAACAAATAGAGACTAAGCCCAATGACATTAAACACAAAATACTGCTTTACATAAAACAATATTATGCATATCAGGGCATAAATAATAACTTTGTGCCGTTTTTGTTGCTCAAACCTGATTACGCAATATGTCATCAGCAGAGCAAACGTTAGCCCCCATTGATCAGGAAAAGCTCCGCCAAAAGCCGCATATCTCCAAAAACAGGAATATGAAACTATCGCACCGAAAATTGCAAACAGCCTGCTGCCGCAATTCTTCATTATAATCAAATAGACCAGCAAAAGACCTGCGATTTCAACGAAAATCGTCGCCAGTTGAGCAATTCGCAATGCTTCAACACCGAATATTTCTCCAATTTTTACAAAAGGAGCCAACAATAAAGGAACAAGTAAACCATATTGGCTTGTTGCCGGAGGAATTTCGTCTTTTAATGCGGAAAAACTATAAAGGTTTTTTCCGTCAGCAAAAGACTTCGCAAAAGCGACTAAATTCACTTCCCGAAATTCATGAGGAATATTGATGATTAAAACTGAATAAAACTTAAGTCCGATAAGTATCGCAAGCAAAAAAATAGCTGAATAAAACAAAAGCCACTCTATTTTTTTATTATTTAGAAAGTTAATGATTTTGTTGAGCAAATCCATATTTATTTCTCCAACAAACATCTCCACGAATCTATTACCCTAACCGCAGATATTTGCAATAAAATATAGACCTCTCCGTCACTGTGACACCTCCCCTAGACCCTTCAGTCGCTTCGCGCCAGCTCGGGAGACGCACCACGGCACGTCTCTACGGTATGGCGAGGGAAAAATCTACCACTTTTTCCGGGTATTTTCAGACAATTTTTGCCACTTTTTCCAGGTATTTTTAGGTGATTTTTGCACAAAATTCCTGCAAAAAGCGTGATCAGAATCACATAATTTGCAAAAAAAGTGTGATTTTCACATCAATTCTCTGATCTTTCCCGCGAAATAAAGCGGGATGTTGGTTATGCCGCCGTTTTGGAGATAGCCCATCCTGGAAAAACGGACCGCATGGAGCGGAGAATATTTTTTCACATAATTTTTGAATGACACAGAATTTCTGTCTTCGCCAGCCTTGACTTCGATCGGGATGATTTCGCTTCCCGACTGCACGATAAAGTCGATCTCTCCGCTTTTTGTTGCGAAATAACGCGGTTCTATATCAAAAACGCCGCGCAGCTGCTGCAGGACATAATTTTCCGCAAGAGCTCCTTTGAATTGAAAATCTGATTTTGTCACAAGGGAAAGGTTGTCTATTCCCGCCATATTTTTAAGAAGTCCCGTGTCAAACATAAAAAGTTTGAAGCAGTTGAGTTCGTCAAATGCCGGAAGAGGATGTTCCGCCTTCGAAACATTAAAAACTCTGTTGACGATCCCGGCAGAAACAAGCCATTCGATAGCTGCTTCAAAATCGCGGGCTCTGCCGCTTTCCTTAACCGCGCCGTAGATGAATTTTTCGTTCTGTTTCGCGAGCTGCGAGACCAGACTGCGAAAAACCATCAATATTCTTCCGCTGTTTATTTTGCTGTTATGTTTTGCGAAGTCGTTTTCGTAAAGCGTTAGCAATTCTTTTTGAATTCGCTCGAGTGCCTGTGGATCATTTTCTTCCGCCCATGAAGCGACACATTCAGGCATTCCTCCGACAATCAGATAAATATTGTAAGCTTCGCTCAAGCGGGAATGAAAAATATTTTCAACAGCATCGCCTTTTTGAACGGAACAATAGAAATTGTAGAGATTTTCATCTGTTGCAGACAAAAACTCATCAAATTTCATCGGTTGGATCTCAAGAAAATTCACCTGTCCGACAGGATAGGATTGCGGTGCTGCAAGCAGTGTTCCAAGCAGGCTTCCTGCCGCAATGACATGGTATTCGTTAGCCTTTTCATTAAAATATTTCAGCGAATTGAGAGCGGCTGAAGATTCCTGTATCTCGTCAAAAATGATCAAAGTTTTTCCAGGATCTATCGCCTGACCGGAAATCATCGAAAGCCTTTGGATTATCCTCTGAGGATCTTTGCTCGTCTCAAAAATCGATCTGATCTCAACATCTTCGTCAAAATTGAAATAAACATAATTTTGATAGAACTCTTTCCCGAAATGTTTCATCAGCCATGTTTTGCCGACTTGTCGCACACCTTTAAGGACTAGCGGTTTTCTGCTTTTGCTGTTTTTCCATTTTACCAAATCATCAACAACATTTCTTCTCATATAAAATCTCCTGTAAAAATACAGTCTTACCGACTAAGCCGACACATTCTGCCACTTTTTCCAGGTATTTTCAAGAAAAATGCCACTTTTTCCTGGTATTTTCGGATAATTTTTGCCACTTTTTCCGGGTCACAGATCTTCCGAAAGAAGGAAATCCCTCATTTTTATGTGCTGGACATTGCTTGTCGAATAGTCGACATCATCGTTTGTAATGATGATCTTTCTGTCGATCTGATCCAATTGGTTGAATGCGCTGAATTCTCTTTCGTAAGCTTTGTCGTCCGCCACGCTGTATGCAACTTGAATGTAATATTTTTTTCCTGCTTTTTCGCACAAAAAATCTATTTCCCTGCCGTTTTTGTTGAAGACCTGCAGTTTGCAGTCGCGGTAAAGCAGCTCGTTGAAGACGATATTTTCAAAATTGTGTGTCAGATCATAGCGGTTGCGATCACATCTTATCGAATTAAAGGCAACATCTTCATCATAAATCTTCATATAAAAAGAAAGTTCGCGTTTCGTTTTGGCAGAATACTGCCGGATGCTTTCAATGATATAGGCTTCTTCAAGGTAACTCAGATATTTCATTACAGTGTTGACAGAGCATGAATCGTGTTCTTGTCTTATGTAGTCGTGGATAGATTTTACCGAGAATATCCTCGAATTCGAGCGCAGGACATAATTTACGAGAGCAACGAAAAGCGATGTTTTTTTGATCCGATAGCGGCGGATCAGATCGTTTATGACAATGGTGTTGTCAAGATCGGTAAGATATCTGCGGAGAGCAGTTTCATCGGGCATTTCAAGCCGTCCGGGAAAGCCGCCCCAAATGATGTAGTCGCTGATCGAGACCTCTTTCCCAAGTTGGGAGGCATATTCAACAAGTTCCCGATAAACAAAAGGGCGGACCCTGAAAGAGACGAAACGGCCGCTGAGTTCCTTGGTAAATTCGCCTGAAAGAAGTTTCGAGTTTGAGCCGGTTATAAACACCGATGTGTCGTAAAGACGAAGCGTTTTACAGGCATCCTGCCAACCGTCAAGCTCCTGAACCTCGTCCAAAAACAGATAAAGTTTTTCCGGTTTTCTGTTTTCTTTGACATAATTGATCAGATCCATGGAATTCCGGATAGTTGAAGTTGTCAGCTTGTCCTCGAAATTCAAAAATATAACATTTTCGTGTTTGTCTCTGATCTCATCCATGATCTGCGAAAGTATCACCGATTTTCCGCAACGCCTGATCCCTGTAATGATTTTGACAAGATCAGATTCGTAAAACGGACGAACCTGATTTATGTAATGTTCGCGTATTATCATGACCCACCTCCGAAACGATCATACTGAAAACTTTTTCACATTTCAAGAAAAGTTTTCACTGCCACTGAAAACTTTTTCGGGTTTTGGTGAAAGTTTTCAGTTTGTGGAAATCTGCCACGACCCCTTAGCCTTACGGCAGTTCCCCAACCCTTCAGCCTCTCTTCGAGAGCCAGCTTCCCTAATTTAGGGACGCCTCGCCTATCGGCTCGATTCTCATGTCGAAACGAAGTTGAGCCTCCCCTGAGGCAGGGGAGGTGTCACGCAGTGACGGAAGGGTCAGGCACCTCGCCTATCGGCTCGATTTTAGTGTCGAAACGAAGTTGAGGCTCCCCTGAAGTAGGGGAGGTGCCTGCTAAGCAGGCGGAAGGGTCCCCCTAAAAAAAACACCCCCGAACCCGTTTTCCCTATTGACATCTGCCGCAACTTGTGGGATTTTGAGCCGTTTTTGAGTTTGAGGAATATTATGCTTATTCTTGCTGCAAAACCAGGACAGCTTGCAAACAGGCTCTCAATCTTATCACATTTTATAGCTTTTTCTCTTGAATACGATGTTCCCGTTTTATGCCACGCTTTTGATGAATACGCCGATTTTTTTGAAGGTCCGCTTAAAGGTATGAAAATTAAAGAAAAATCTGTCTATCATTTTTTCGACAAGTCGGATTTTGCACGTCACCAGCTTTTTGAATTTTTCAGGATTTCGGCAAAAATCATGAGGAAATCCAACATAAACGACCTCGTTTTAATTAAAAATCTTCATCTTAAAAATGACGAAGAACTCTTTCTTATGAACGATGAAACAAATCTGCCGGAACTTACATCAAAAAAACTCTTTTTTCTTTCCGGGTGGCTTTTCAGAACACAAGGGCTGGTAGAAAAACACCTCGATTTTATAACTTCTTATTTTAAACCATTGAAGACTTTTCGGGATAGCGCAGAAAATACAGTGCTACCACTGAAAAATGATTTTAAAACCGTTGTCGGAATACACATAAGACGAGGAGATTACAAAAATTTTCTTGGCGGCAAGTATTTTTATGAGCTTGAAGCCTACAAATCTGTAATGAACAGAATCGCAGATATTTTCGGGAAAGAAAAGACCGCTTTTGTTATCTGCTCAAATGAAGAAATTGATCTGAGTGATTTTAACGGATTGAATGTTTTTAAAGGTCCGGGACATTTCGTAGCTGATTTACATGCACTTTCTTTATGCGATTATATTGCAGGACCGCCGAGCACCTTTTCGATGTGGGCTTCGTTTTACGGGCAAAAACCATTGTGGCAGATAAAAAATGTCAAACAAAATCCAACAGTTGAATCGTTTGAAACGACGGAGATTTGAACTTGAAACAATTTTGCAGAAACAATGTGTTGACATCCGAGGCAACTTGTGGGATTTTATAGCGTTTTGGTTTTGTGTATTGGGACTCATGAGCGAAACTGTCATCAAATAATATTAGGGAGCAGAAATGAGTTGTGATAAAACACTTTTCCCAAGAATTACGATTCATAATTTGGGACCTATTGCCGATTGTGAGCTGAATATAAAAGATTTTACCGTGCTTACCGGCAGACAGGCAAGCGGAAAAAGCACTATTGCCAAAGCAGTATATTTTTGCGAAACGATAAAAAACGATATTCTTTCCCAGTTTATGATGCCGAAAAACGAGGATTCTCATTCAATTCCGCCTATGACTGGGATAGCGAAACGGCTTCGCAGCAAATTTTTAAAAGTTTTCGGCTCAACCTGGGCAATGCCGTCAGACATGTCAATAGTTTATGATTACAAAGAAAATATTTATGTTCGTATATCTCTGAAAAAAGATGACTCCGACTCGTCAAAAAATTTTGTCAATATAGAGTTTTGCCCGGAAATCTTGGGATATATCAGGTCAAACTCATCAGAAAATTGGCAGGATTTAAATGTGGCTGAATTTAAAGCAGAACTTGATGCTTTATTCGGTTCTCCTTACGAATGCGTATATGTTCCGGCGGGCAGAGGAATGATCACTTTGCTCACAGATCAGCTCAACTATATTTTTACCGGTGTTGATGAAATCGCCAATGTCGCTGTCGACTACTGCACACGCTCCTATGTAGAACGTATTCTCAAAATCAGACCAGTCCTGAATAACGGACTTGAAGGCTTGCTTAACGACAAACTCCATTATTCTCAGGATAAAATTGACCGAGTGGCAACAAAGCAAATGCTGGAGTTTTGCAAAAATGTTTTGAAAGGACATTACCACTATATATCGGGCGAAGAAAGATTGCAGATAGCAGACGATAAATATGTCAAAATCAACTACGCTTCCTCAGGACAACAGGAAACTGTATGGATATTCAACCTGATGTTCTATTATCTGTTAAACAGACGAAAAATTTTGTTTATTCTGGAAGAACTGGAAGCTCATCTTTATCCTGATGCTCAGCAGACGACAGCCAAAGCTTTGGGTTTATTTGTAAATTCAGGCAACAAAGCTCTGATTACGACCCATAGTCCCTATATTCTCGGAGAGTTCAACAATTTGCTGTATGCCTCGAAAATTCCTGCTGAAGACAAGCGCAGGGAAAAAATAATAAAAAGCAACTGTATTCTTGATCCAAAAACTTCATCGGCTTTCTATCTTGACGAAGGCAGATGCGAACAGGCCATGGATTCTGAATACGGATTGATTCTTTCCGAGCTTATTGACGGAGCATCAACAGCTATAAATGAAGAACATGATAATTTAATGGAACTTATTTGGGAAAACGAGGAAAAACGGAATGGTTAAATTATCTTGTTTTCTTAGCGAATGCGAACCGAAAGCAAAAATCATAGTTTCAAGAGATATCACGAAATGTGAACATCGTGGTGTCAATCCAGATTCTTGTGATGTCAGACAATATCAAATAGACGGCAAAGTTATTACAGGCCAGGAAGAAAGGTGTGACTGGCTTGTTCTGAACGACGATAAAAAAGATGCTTATTATATAGAATTAAAAGGTTCGCATATAGAAAAAGCTATAAGACAGCTTGAAAACTCAAAAAAACTTCTTGCATCAGATTTAGCGGACTACACACCTTTTTTTAGGATCATATATAAAAGCTATTCTCACTCTGTTGACAATATGAAAACAATAAAGTGGAAACAAGATTGCGGAAAAGATAAAAAATCCGGTAAACCACTGGCTGTGATAAAACAGATGCGCTACGAAGAAGAAATTTAAGGTGATGTCGTGACCGAAACCGTCATCAAGGTCGAAAATATCTCAAAATTTTATCAGTTAGGCCTCATCAACCACGGCACTCTCGCCAAGGATCTGCAGGGCTGGTGGGCGAAGATCCGAGGAAAAGACGACCCGAATTCACAAGTTTCTTTGCTCAATTCTCAAAACAACGCTCAAAACACCGATTTCATCTATGCTCTGAAAGACGTTTCCTTCGATGTCCAGCAAGGCGAAGTCCTCGGCATAATCGGCGCCAACGGCGCCGGCAAATCTACCCTTCTCAAAATTTTAAGCCGCGTCACCTCCCCAACGAGCGGCTGCATAAAAATCAAAGGGCGCATCGGCTCTCTCCTTGAAGTCGGAACCGGCTTCCACCCTGAACTCACAGGCAGAGAAAACATCTATCTCAACGGCGCCATCCTCGGTATGCGGAAATGGGAGATCGATAAAAAACTGGATGAGATCATCGATTTTTCCGGTGTCGAAAAATTTATTGACACACCTGTAAAACGATATTCCAGCGGAATGTATGTCCGCTTAGCTTTCGCAGTCGCGGCACACCTCGACCCTGAGATCCTCGTTGTTGACGAAGTTTTAGCGGTCGGAGATGCTGAATTCCAGAAAAAATGCCTCGGAAAAATGGGGGATGTCAGCAAAAAAGAAGGAAGAACTATCCTTTTCGTTAGCCACAACATGGCGGCTGTAAGGCAGCTTTGTAGCAGGGGAATTTTATTACAAAATGGCTCTATTGCTTTTAATGGAGACATTAATTCAACTATTAATTTTTATTTAGAAAAAAACAGTATTCAAAAATCTGAAAACACAGTGATTGTAACCGATGCACAACATGACACTAATAGAAGTTTGCATGTTAAATTTTTGTCTTTTTCCTACACCAAAAAAAATCCTGTATACGCCACCGATGAAGATATTGAATTAGAAATACTAATTGAAGCAAACAAGTCAAAAGAATGTAGGATTAATTGCACGATATTCAATGTAGAGGAAACTCCCGTTGGCAGTAATACTTCTATGGACACATTTATGATTGAAGCAGGAAATAAAAAATTATTGAGATATGTGATATGCAATCCTCGTTTGGTAAAAGGTTATTATACTATTTCTTTTTCTATTGGATGTGGAGATGCTTCGTCTGGAGAAACAAACTATGACGTAGTTGATAAAATTATTGGGTTTGAAATTGATAAAATTAAGGCTGGATCGGATTTGTATTATGCAAAATGGGACAGAAATTGGGGCAACACATTTTTTGAAACAAAGATATTTGAAAAATGAATTATTCTTTTAATGAACATAGAAAATTGGATAGAATTTTGCATAAGTTAAATTTGGGATTTATTGTAAATTTTAAAGATAAATACAAAACCCAAAGAAACATTCGAAAGAATATTTCCAAAAAAGTTCGATTGTTGGAAATCGGTCCTGGCCTTTCTCGCCTAGAAGGTTTTGAGACTCTAAACATTATAGACGGTGACGCTGTTGATTATATAGTAAATATTTCAAAAAAATTACCTTTCGACGACAATTCTTTCGATTTGATATATGCAAGCCATGTAATTGAGCATGTGCCATGGTTTTTACAAAAAAAATTGTTTTCGGAATTATACAGGATAATTAAGCCTGAAGGTACGTTAGAAATATGGGTTCCTGATTTCGGAAAAATATTAGATGTGGCAAATAATTATATAAAGACAGGTCAAAACCAAACGGATAAGGATGGCTGGTATAGATTTAATGAAGAAAAGGATGTTATTACGTGGGTAAACGGTAGAATATTTACATACGGAGATGGTACGGAAAACCCAATGAGTTTTAATTGGCATCGATGCGTCTATACTCTTGATTCTTTGACAAAACTGTTTAATCAGGCAGGATTTGTCAATATCAAGACAATGGATAACAGTGAAGTTCGCGGAGTCGATCATGGTTGGATAAACTTAGGGGTAAAAGCGCAAAAGAAATGAGATATGTAACCATTTCAGAATTGAGTAACATTATACGCCGTAATTTGTGGAAAATTCCGCACGATATTGATTTGGTTGTGGGAGTTCCTCGCAGCGGAATGTTGCCAGCAAGTATGATTGCCTTGTATCTGAATAAACAGTTATCAGATATTGATTCATTTATTGAAGGTCGTATTTATTCGGTTGGTTTGTCAAGGGGAGAAAGTGTTAGCCCTTGTGCCGTAAGAAAGGTTTTGATAGTAGATGATAGTATACATAGTGGCAAGGCCATATTAAATGCAAAAAAGAAAATCGAAAACAGCAATGAAAAATTATGTAAATACTACTATTGTACCCCCATTGCAACAAGTCATGGCTCTAAAATGGTAGATTTTTTCTTTACCATAATTGACGAAGAAAGAATTTTTGAGTGGAATATTTATCATCATCCAATGTTATCTCATGCATGTGTTGATATTGATGGTGTATTATGTGCAGATCCTATAGTAGATGATGATGGCGCGATATATAAAGAATTTCTGGGAAGCGCCTCTCCTTTGTTTATACCAACATATAAGATAAATACAATTATATCATGCAGACTTGAGAAGTATAGATACGATACAGAGAAATGGCTAAAGGCAAACGGTGTTTTGTATGATAATTTAGTAATGTTGAATTTGCCAGATAAAACTTCTAGATTGTTATGGAATAAACACGGAGAATATAAAGGAGAATATTATAGGCAAAAGCAAGATTGCAGCATATTCATTGAAAGTTCATTAGCTCAAGCAAAGAAAATTGCAGAGATTTCGAAAAAACAAGTATACTGTGTGCAAACAAATGAAATGATAGAGTGTTGTATTAACGAGTCTACTGCAAAAAAAACAATGAGACACAAGTGCTCCATTATATATAATTTTTTTCGTAAATGTTATAGAAAGTTATTACAGTAGAAAATTATATGATTCATATATTACGTAAAATTAAATACTTATATGAAAGTTTTTTTTACAAGAATAAATGTCCTATTTGCAATACTCCAATAGATAAATATCTACAGACTGGTACCAATGCCAATATTTGGAAACAATATGACGGTGTAGGAGCCGGTGTTCGCAATGCTGTTTGTCCAGTGTGTCACAGTACTGACAGAGAACGTTTGCTATATTTGTTTTTTAGAGATTATTATTTCTCAGAAAACAAAGATAAGCAAATCAAATTATTACATATTGCTCCGGAATCTAATTTGTCAAAATATCTAATGGCACATACGAATGTAGAATACACTGCCGGAGATAAAAGATGTGAAGGATATGCATATCCGGATTATGTTCAAGATGTTGATATTATGGATTTGCACGATATTGCTGACAATACTTACGATGTTCTTGTCTGCAATCATGTGTTGGAACATGTGCCGGATGACATTGTTGCAATGAAAGAATTGCGACGAGTAATAAAACCAGACGGCATTGCTATTTTGCAGGTTCCGTATGCACAAAATTTGGAAAAAACTTTTGAGGATAAAACAATACTAACTCCTGAAGCCCGTTTTGAAGCATACGGACAGAACGATCACGTCAGACTTTATGGTATGGATTATAAAGATCGATTGGAGTCGGCTGGATTTAGGGTAAAGATAAACGAAATGTCCAAAGATTATCCTGCCAAATACGGATTGAATTGCAACGAGAATTTATTTGTGTGTTATAAAAATTAGGGAACATGAAAATATTACATGTTGCGACAACAGATTCTGGTGGAGCCGGAATTGGAATGTTAAATATTCATAAAGCATTGTTGTCGCATGGAATTGACAGCAAGATTTTATTAGCGAGAAAAACTACTTCAAGTGATACTATCTTTCAGATGGAACCTAATTCCCGAATGTTTCACTGGTCGAGTAATAGATTTTTGCGTAAAATCCAAAGATTTGCAAGAAATCGCGGATATTTAAAAACACCAGTTGAGCAAATACATGATAAAATAAATATGTCATCAAAACTCTGTGATGTCCCTGTTTGTTTTACATCTCCTGTTAGTACATACGACATGGTAGACCATCCGTTAGTTAAGGAAGCAGATATAATTCATTTGCATTGGGTCGGTGATTTTTTGGATTACAAAAGTTTTTTTTCTAAAATTGACAAGCCCGTAGCATGGACATTGCGCGATGAAAATCCCGGTTTAGGAGGATTCCATTATCGTACAGACAAAAACAATTATGGAAAATACTATGAAGAACTGGAAGATACTTTTTTTAGAATAAAGGCAAATGCAATAATGGACAACGATAAATTGTCTTTAGTTGCACTTTCCGACATTATGATTGATTTTTGCAAGAATGTAAGTCATTTAAGCAACAAAAGGATTTACAAGATATACAATTCTATTGACAGCAATTCTTATTTCCCGACAGAAAAACGTACTGCGAGACAAGTTCTTGGATTCGATGATAATGTTTTTACAATTTCGTTCGTATCGGTATTTTTAAGTGATCACCGGAAAGGATTGGACAATTTGATGAAAGCTGTAGAACTAGTCGAATTCCCTGTTAGAATATTATGTGTGGGAAAAAATGATTTCTTTAAAGATGAGCAAGGTGATGTTTTTTGTTATGGAAGTATCGAAAATTCAAGGTTGTTATCTTTAATATATTCTGCCTCGGATGTCTTTGTAAATCCCACACTTAAGGAATCATTTGGCAAAACCAATATTGAAGCGTTAATGAGCGGAGTTCCCGTGATATCCACATCAGAAGGAATTGCTCCAGAAGTTATTGATGACGAATGCGGTTACCTGATTGAAAATACAGAACCACAAAAAATTGCTGCCGCAATAAAATATGTTAAAGACAAATCATATAATCGTGAACTTATCAGGAATAAGGTAAAGGATTTGTTTTCTCCCAATAAAATTGCTAATCAGCATATTGATATGTATAACGATATTATTAGCCATTATACATCTTTATGAGAGATCTGGAAATGAAAATCTCAATCATCACAGTCTGCAAAAACGCTGAAAACGCAATAGAACGCACAATGCTTAGCGTTGTTTCGCAAAGTTGTTTCAACGAAAGCATTGAATATCTTGTTGTTGATGGAGCTTCAACCGACAAAACAGTCGAAATCATTAAGCAATATAGCAACAAATATCCCATAAAATGGATCAGCGAACCAGATTCCGGGATCTACAATGCAATGAATAAAGGGATAAAAATGGCAAGCGGAGAATACCTGCTGTTTTTAAATGCCGGAGATTATCTTATTCATTACAATGTTATAAAATCATTGATGAATTTGTTCGAAGCCGGAGAATTTGATGTGATTTACGGGGATGCTTTTTATATAAATCCTTTTACAGAACATTATCATATAAATTCAAAACAGATTAGCGGTGCATTTTTTTTCTATCAGGATGCGCTGCCTCATCAAGCTGTTTTTTATAAAAAATCGCTGTTTGATAAATTTGGGTTGTATGATGAAACATACACCATCAATGCAGACAATGTTTTCAACAAAAAAATCATTTGCAATGAGCATGTCTCTATAAAGCATATCAATCAAATAATATCAGTGTTTTTTTATGACGGAATCAGTTCTAAAAACGATAGCTTAAGCCGGAAAGAAACAAAAATCTTCCAAGAACAATGCTTTACAGAAGATGAACTCCGAGAAATAAAAAAACAAGTTCAAAAATTAGAAACAGTAAAATCAAAACAAAATAAAAAATCTATTCTCCGATTTTTGGCAAAGATATTGATGAAAATTCATAATTCTTGGGTAAACAGATAATTGATTGTTGAAAAATAAAAAATGAAAGATTTCGCACCCATCATACTTTTTGTTTATAACCGGCCATGGCACACTCAACAGACAGTTGAAGCATTGCAAAAAAATGAGTTGGCAACGGAGAGTGAACTCTTCATTTTTGCCGATGGACCTAAAGCAAATGCAACTGAAGAGCAGAAAGAAAAAATCAGGCAAGTCAGTGAATATATTAGCAAAATTGATGGATTTAAATCGATAACAATCTATGAAGCGAAACAAAATATCGGTTGTGCCGATTCAATAATTCAAGGCATATCATCGGTTTTTGAACGATATAACAAAGTGATTGTGGTGGAAGATGATATTGTCACTTCAAAATTTTTCCTTCGCTTTATGAATGAAGCATTGGATTTTTTTGAAAATGACGAGCGGGTTTTTTCTGTCAGCGGATACACTTTTCCCAACAAAACAATGAAGATTCCTGCGAATTACAAAAAAGACATTTACCTTTCATATCGTCACAGTTCTTGGGGATGGGGAACTTGGAAAGACCGCTGGAACAGCGTTGATTGGGAAATTCGTGATTTTAAAGAATTTTCTGAAAATATAGAACTTCAAAAAGCGTTCAACCGAGGCGGCTCAGACATGAGCGGAATGCTAAATGCACAAATGGAAGGACGAATCGATGCATGGGATATTCGTTTTGATTATTCTCTCTTCAAACAAAACAAATTCAACATCTACCCAATAAAATCACTCGTAACAAATATCGGTCTTGATAGCAGCGGCACTCATACCGGGGTAGATGAAAAATTAATCACAATTTTGGATGACAGTTGGATACCGAAAATTGAAAATATTGAACCAAACAAGAGAATATTAGACAATTTTAAACGTGTTTCCGATCCACCGCCAAGGTATTCTCTTAAAAGATTCATAAGAAAAATTTGGAAGAGCTTGTTTTGTTGAAGATGCTCTCGTTACTTCAAGATATTATAGTGGTAAATAAATGCTATAAACAACATTAAAGGTGTGTTATGAACTTGATAAGAAAAATAAAAGAGCATGTAAAAATATGGTGCAGCAAAAAATCGCAAAAAGAACATATAAAAAGGTGTCAGATTCATCCTTCATGTATACTAAACTCGTTTTCTACCAGATTTGACAACCCTGTTGACAACAAGATTTATTTGACAATAGGTAAAGATTGCATCGTATCCGGCTCGTTTATATTTGAGTCACAGGAAGGACTAATTACAATAGGAGAACATTGCTACATTGGCAGCGGGACGTATATTAGTCGTTCACTCATAGAAATAGGGAACAATGTTGTCATTGCCTGGGGGTGTACTATATATGACCATGATTCTCATTCTTTGAACTATATGGACAGACGAAAGGATATCGATAATGTATTGAACGATATTCGCAACGGCAAAAACTTTATTCTAAATAAAGATTGGTCCAATGTTAATTCCAAGCCAATAAAAATTTGTGACGATGCCTGGATTGGAATGAATGTATTAATTTTAAAAGGAGTAACAATAGGCGAAGGAGCCGTTGTGGCAGCAGGTAGCGTTGTTACTAAAGATGTTCCGGCATGGACTGTTGTGGCCGGAAATCCAGCCGCTGTGGTAAAGAAAATATGAATATGAAATGTAAAATATGCGGTCACAATACAGAATTATTTGACAAAGCAACAATACTTGGAAAGTACGAAATAAAGTATTACGTTTGCAGTCATTGTGGCTTTGTACAGACAGAAGAACCTTACTGGTTAAACGAGTCATATTCTTCCGCTATTGCTAATAGTGATATAGGGTTAATTTATAGAAACACTATATTGGTGAATAAGACAAATTTACTATTAAAGTTTTTAGGAAATGTGCAGAATGCTCTTGATTATGGAGGCGGATACGGAGTTTTTGTGCGGATGATGCGGGATCATGGTTGGAATTTTGAGTGGTACGATGAAAATTGTATGAATCTATTCGCACAAAATCATGAAAAGAGCAGAGATCATTATGATGTTGTTTCTTCATATGAAGTATTGGAACACCTTATTGATCCTATATCGACTTTGTCGGAAATATTTCGTTTAACTGACACTCTTTTGTTTACCACGGAGTTAGTTTCTGATCCCGTTCCCAAAATAAATGATTGGTGGTATTATTGCACAGATCACGGACAGCACATATCGTTATATTCAAAAAAAAGTATAGAAGTGATCGCTCAACTTTTCAACAAGAAACATTATTTTATCAATGGAATACACATTCTCACATCAACAAACATTCCTGTCAATAAAATAAAATTTGCCTCAGATCA
Organism: uncultured Spirochaetales bacterium; assembly: GCA_902774115.1. Lineage (GTDB taxonomy): Bacteria > UBP6 > UBA1177 > UBA1177 > UBA1177 > UBA1177. Next base: position 156,806 of record CACYHH010000006.1, on the reverse strand, counting down.
TTACTGGCTTGCCAAAAAAATATTTAACTTAAAAGACAGACCATCACTTTTAAATCAAGATTATTATGAAATAACAGGGAAAACAATATAAGCATGAAAATACTCATAATCGGGTCAAAAGGTTTTATCGGAAGTCATTGTAAAGATTATTTCCAAAGAAAGCATGAAGTTTGGGGATGCGACATTGTGTCTGACTATAATGATAAACGATATATTGTAATTAATTCCATTGATGCAGATTTTGCTTCAGTATTCAGCACGAATAAATTTGACTTGTGCATAAATTGTTCCGGTGCTGCCAGTGTTCCACTGTCATTGGATAAACCTTTGCATGATTTCGGTTTGAATGTCCTGAATACTGCCAGAATCTTAGATGCAATTAGATTGCATAACCCGGATTGTAGATTTGTGACAATGTCAAGTGCTGCAGTATACGGTAATCCCAATGCACTACCAATAGGAAAGGATTCTGTGTCGGCTCCTGTATCTCCCTATGGCTACCATAAGGTTATGGCAGAACATATTTGCGAAGAATATTACAGGTTCTGGGGTATTAAAACTTGTTGCCTGCGTATTTTTTCTGCTTATGGTCCAGGATTGAGAAAACAGCTGTTTTGGGATATGTACAATAAATTTAGAAACAATGATGTAATTGAGTTGTGGGGGACCGGCAATGAGACAAGAGATTTCATTTATATATCAGATTTGGTTAGAGCCATTGAGTATGCTGTTGAAAAAGCTGACTTTAAAGTCTCAAAAGTAAATGTGGCTAATGGTATTCAAACATCAGTGAGAACCATAGCAGAAACCTTTGTTAACATAATGGCATCGGATAAGATTGTTCGCTTCAACAATGAAGAGAGGAAAGGTGACCCCATTTATTGGCAGGCTGATATAACAGATTTGAAAAAATGGGGATATAAACCCGTTGTAACTCTCGAGGAAGGGATGAAAAATTATATAAAATGGATAGAAAGAGAACAACAATAGGATTAGTGTATCGTCCAATTGATACATGGATGGCCGGAGCATATTACGTACAGAATATCATATCAGCCCTGACATTATGTGACGATAATGTATTGCCTATCATAAATGTATATTGTGATAAAGAATCAGATTTTATTGATTTACAAACGGCAACTAAATACCCATACTTAAAAAAGCGAATCATACGTAATATTTGGTTCTATAGATTTGAGTATTGTTTGGAGAGAATTTTTGGAATAATATTTCAACACATTAATATTTTGGGGTGGAAAAGAGGAAAAGACAAATTTGTTTACCCGATTTATTCCTTGTCTGAAATTATTGATAGACGAAAGGCCTTAGGTTGGATTCCAGATTTTCAAGAGAAATATCTTAAAAATTTCTTTAGTGAAAAAGAATTGATTTCAAGGAATAAACGGCAGCAGGATTTTATAATGAATAATGTGCCAATAGTGTTTAGTAGCGAAGATAGCAGGAATGATTTTTATAAATTCTACCCTGAAGGTAAAGATCTGAAAACCTTTGTTTTGCCTTTTGCTGTTACTCATCCTGATATTTCTGGGAAAAATATAGATAAAATTAAGACCAAATATGGGATAAACAAACAATATTTATTTTGCGCCAATCAATTTTGGATGCATAAGAATCACCTTTTTTTGTTCAAAGCATTCAAAACTGCTATAGGAAAAGGATTGGATTTGCAATTGGTTTGTTCTGGTAAATTAAGTGATTACCGTAATAATGAGTATGGACAGACCTTGCTGTCATTTATTAAAGAAGAGCATTTGGAGAAAGATATATTGTTGTTAGGATTTATTGATAGAACGGAACAATTGTGTTTAATGAAGAATTCGTATGCTGTTGTACAACCATCTCTCTTTGAGGGCTGGAGTACCGTTGTTGAGGATGCGAAATGTCTTAACAAGTTTATTTTTTTGTCGAATTTAAATGTCCATTTGGAACAGAATCCCAAAAATGTGTCATATTTTGATCCCAGGAATGAAGATGATTTAGTTGATAAATTATTAAATGTAAAGCCAACATCGTCGAAGCAAAATTACAAAACAAATGTTAGAAATTTTGGAAATGCATTTATTGATATTATAAAAAGTTTTGAGTAAGGTGTGTGTAGCTTATGCAACTTGATTTTAAGCAAATCTCGACACATTTTGGACAACAGACAAAACAGTGCATGTTTATAAATCTTTAACGATGAGAAAACACTGGTGAAAGTTTCAATAATTACAGTGTGCAAAAACGCTGAGAACGCAATCGAAAAAACGATTTTGAGCGTCATTACACAAAGCTGTTTTGCAGAAAATGTTGAATACCTGATCATTGACGGAGCTTCCACAGACAAAACTACCGAAATCATTAAGCAATATGCCGATAAATATCCGATAAAATGGATAAGCGAGCCTGATTCCGGAATTTACAATGCGATGAACAAAGCCTTAAAGATGGCAAGCGGAGAAATAATTTATTTTCTCAATGCCGGAGACAGACTTTTTGATGAAAAAACGATTGAGCTAGTTCTAAATGAATTTGAAAAAAATGATCCCGATTTTTTATATACTGATATTTTAACTTGTAATATCAATAGCTTACCTGAAGCAAAAATAAAAAAGTTCAACCATGCCGACAAATATTTTCTTTTCAGAGACTGCATCTGCCACCAGGCTTCTTTTTTCAAAAAAAATGTAATTGAAAAATTCGGCGGATTCAATGAAGGATTCAAACTGGCTGCCGATTATGAAATGCTGCTGAAGATCATGGCCGATAAAAATCTGAAAAAGGCATACTTGCCTATCACTGCGGCATATTATGATGTTACAGGGATCAGTTCGACTTCGGAAGATATCGTGAAAAAAGAAAGAGCAGTGATCCAAAAACATTTTTATTCTTCCTTTGAAGCATTTGCATATAGTTCATGGCTTTATCAGTTTGTAAGACGAAGACTTAGAAAAATGGGGTTTAAAATCTATGGCTGACACTCCTATCCTCTCAGTTTTAATGCCTGTCTTTAACTCGGAACGATTCGTTACCGAAGCAATAGAAAGCATTCTGAACCAGACTTTTAAAGATTTCGAGTTTTTGATTCTTAATGATCATTCAACAGACAAAAGCCTTGAAATTATCAATGATTTTGGAAAAAAAGACTCTCGCATAAAAGTATTTCAGAATGAAAAAAATCTCGGCGTTGTGGAGTCTCGTAACAAACTCATCAACCTTTCAAAAGGCAGATATATCGCATGGATCGACAGCGACGACATCGCACTTGAAAACAGATTTGAAAAAGAAATAAAATTCTTGGAAGAGCATCCGGAAATCGGAATGGTCGGAGCATATCCGATAATCATTGATGAAAACGGCAACGAAACAGGAAAATGGCTCTTTGAAACCGACCTGCAGAAACTGAAGATCGAGCTGTTTTTTCACTCTCCGTTTTTGAGTTCTTCAGTCATGATAAGAAAAAACTGTCTATCGCAGAATTTCTATGATCCCAGATTTTCCGTGTCAGAAGATTTTAATCTCTATTCCAAAATTTCGGAACATTATGAAACGGCTAATATCCCGGAATTTTTGGTAAAATACCGAATAAATTCAAAGGGACTTTCAAAAAGCAACACCGAAAAAATGGAACAGCTTTCCGTTCAGGTCATCAAAGAACATGCTGAAAGACTCGGAATAAAACTCGAAGAAAGCACGATAAAAAACCTCAGAAAATCAAAAAGTGTATCAAGAATCGCTTTTGAGGAAATTGCAGAGATTGAAAAGTCGCTGATTTTATTGAAAGATCTGTTATTAAAAAATGACCGCTTTGAAAAAACGGCAGTTAATGAAGTCATCCAAAAATACTGGTTCGAAACATGCCGCAAGTCAACGCATAATGGACTGAAAATATTAAGTATTTTCTCTAAATCGCCGCTTTTTTGCAAAAAACTTTCTTTGCGGGATAATTGCAGGCTGTTTGTTCGTGCTTTGATCAAATTTTGAGGAAAAATGAGCAAAAATCCTGAAATATCAGTCGCAGTATGCACCTACAACCGAGCGGACATTTTGCCGAAATGTTTGGAATCTTTGGCTGATCAAACTGCTGACAGCGAACTTTTTGAAGTTCTGATAATTGACAACAATTCGACAGATGACACAAAAAAGATCGCTCTGGATTTCTGCGAAAAACACAATAATTTCCGATATATTTTTGAAGAAAAACAAGGGCTTAGCCATGCCAGAAACAGAGCGATAAATGAGGCAAAAGGAATTTATATTGCCTATATTGACGATGATGCTATCGCTGACAAAGAGTGGGTTGAAAAAATCTCTTCTGTGATTCAAAACAATAAAGATATCGCGGCTTTCGGAGGAAAAATCCTTCCTTGGTACAACACTGAAAAACCGAAATGGTTCAAAGACGAGTTCGGACTTCACTCATGGGGAGATAAACATTTGCAGTTGAGTTTGCAAAACTACCCGTTCGGACTTAGCGGTTCCAACATGATTTTTAAAAAAGATATTCTGGAAAAATATAACGGATTTTCCGCGGAATACGGAATGACAGGGAACAAAATCGCTTTCGGTGAAGAATCACTGCTTTTTAATAAAATGCTGAAGAATAAAGAAAATATTCAGTATTTTCCTGAGATTTTTGTCTACCATTTGGTGTCGGATAAAAGTTACTCTCTAAAAGAAGCTTTTAAAAGATCCATACAAAACGGCAAAGCCATAGCACAGATCAGAGGCTCAAAACTTTTAAGCATTGATTTTATTAAGAAATTATCAATGTTTTCTTTTTCGTTCTTTGAATTGACTATCTTCACTATCCCAGGATTTTTTTCGAAAGCACTGCTCTACAAAAAACTAAAAAAATTCGGATACTTTGCCGGATATATTACTGAAATTTGTTCAAAGGAGCCTATAAATGACTGACATCGCGCCGATAGTTTTTTTCGTCTATAACCGCCCGAAACACACGGAAACGGTACTTAACGCACTGAAAAAAAACACTCTTGCAAAAGATTCTCTCCTTTATGTTTTTTCAGATGCGGCGAAGAAGGAAAAAGACTTTGAAAATGTGAATAAAGTGCGAGAAATCATAAATAAAATCGATGGCTTTAAAGAAGTTTTCGTTACTGAAGCAAAAACCAACATCGGGTGCGCCGATTCCATAATTTCAGGCATCACCAAGGTCATAAACGAACACGGAAAAGCGATAATTATTGAAGACGACATCCTTACCGCCCCCAATTTTCTCGAATTCATGAATGAAGCTCTGGAAAAATACGAAAATGACAAAAGAATTTTTTCGATTTCGGGATACAACGTGCCGATGCAGATTCCTGGAAATTGGGAAACTCCTGTTTTTCTGACTTACCGCTATTCAAGCTGGGGCTGGGCGACATGGATTGACCGCTGGAGTGAAGCCGATTGGGATGTTTTGGGCTGGCAGGAAATATTCACCGATAAAACCAAAAACAAGCTTTTCAGAAGAGGCGGAGACGACCTTCCCTATATTCTGAGAGCACAAATGAACGGAACAATAGATGCTTGGGATATAAGATGGTATTATAGCAATTATGCCCAAAACCGTTTTACCGTTTTCCCGACATATTCTCTTGTTGAAAATATCGGTTTTGACGGAAGCGGCATCCACTGCGGAAAAGCCGGAAAAGCCCCGAACAAGCCTGTGATCGCCCAAAACGGTGAAAAAATCGTTCTGCCTGATGCTTTGGAATTTGATGAAGAAATGAACAAACTTTTTGTTTCGAGATACAGATACACTTTCAAGGATAAGCTCAGAAGATTCCTGAAAGAGCTTCTTCACTACAAAATCAATAACTAACCTTCCCCTTTCACCGCTTTCATTCCGTCCAGAATGGCGTCTTCCATCGCGGAATATGTCCATTTTCCGTATCTTCCGGCGAGTCTGACGGAGTGTTCGGCACACCACTTTTCGATGAGTGCCATGTCGTCGAAATATTCTTTGTGGTAGATGACATATCCGGCGTCAATTTTGCGGTAATCCATGAATTCGATGTCGTTTTCTGAACTGATTAAGCCCATTGCAAGAAGAAGTTCGACGCTTTTTTTATAGAAAAGTTCAGTATCGATATTTTCTTCCTGATGAGTAAATTCGATATATGCGCTTCCTTTGCCAAGAGGTGCCAGATTGCTGTAAATATTGGAGAAAGAGCCGACTCTGTAAGGCATGAATTTTTCTTCCGGGATGTAAAACCAGTGCCCAGGATGTCCGCACGGCTTTTTGAAAGCGGCATTGAAGTAGCTCACGTGCGCGATTTTCATTCTGTCTGCAATTTCACGTGCAGGAAGCCCTGCCAAATTGGTAAGAAGTTTCAGAAATTTGTTGAGCGGGATCGTGCTCACGAGCATTTCGTACTCAATTTCAGTACCATTAGAGAGTTTTGCAACTTTCTTTGAAGTATCGATCGAAACAGGCTCTGCGTTGAAAATGAATTTCTCTTTTTCACACAAATCGAAAAGGCGTTCCGGAAGCTCGCCGATACCGTTTTCTTTGGGATAGAAAAATTTTGCGTTGTATCCGATATTTTTCTGCTCAGGCGCGGTCACTGCACCTTCGATCACCTGCTCCAGCGTGGGTTTCGGCACATAATAGTCGCACCAGTGGCTCGCGTAATCTTTCGGATGGACAGTGTAGATTTTCGTGTTGTAGGGGATCATGAAATGCTTGGAAATCCCCTCTCCGAGATAGGCCATGCACCATTCGTAGAAATTTTCCTTCGCCTTCGACTTGTCGTTTTCGTAGTATGCTTTGACAAAGCCCAAAACGCACTCTTTTATCACCTGCGGCGGCAAGCCGAAAGTATTTGACTGAAAAGGATACTGCGTAAAAACATTGTGCGAAAAGACAAAAGTTTTGCGCTCAATTTCAACTGTATTTTGCCCGAAAAGCCGCGTCATCAGTGAACGAACCTCGGATGTTTTCACGTGAAACCAATGCCCAGTACGGTCAAAAATAAAGCCGTTTTTATGCTCGCTCGTGCAGATCCCGCCGACATGATCACTCTTCTCGACAACGATAAAATCAGTTCCTTTCGCGTGATACGCAGCCGACAAACCGGTGAGTCCGGCACCTAAAATAAGTGTTTTTGTTTTCATGCTTTCCCTCCTCAACTACAAAAGCGGTGTCATGTAAAGCGGCAGATAAAGGATCCCATTTTTTTCCTGAAGGTCTTTTGTATGAAGCACAAAAGCGCTATTCAGCTGTTCCGCATACTTGCCGAGAAACTTGTTGATTGAAGAAAGAGTGTAGTTTTTTCCCGACTTGACTTCGATCGGAGAAATGTTGTGTCGGTTTGTCACCTTCGATTTCGCGATAAGAAAATCGATCTCCATTCTCGAATTTCTGTCAGTCCTCGACGAATTTGAATAAAAATAGAGTTTGTGCCCGGCCGCAGTCAGCATCTGTGCGACAATATTCTCAAAAATCATCCCTTCGTTGACCTCAAGATTGCCCAAAAGCAGTTTTTTGTAGATTTCTTCCGAAACAAGTCCGTTTTCGTCAAAAGCGTGGCTGATCAGAAGTCCGGTATCGGCCATATACATTTTCAAGGAAGAATTGTCCCGGTTTAGTTTTAGTCCGATATTCGGTTCTGTCGAATTGTAGCAAATATTGACAATCATTGAATCTTCCAGCCAGAAAAACGCATTTTCGTAATCTCTCGACTTAGCACCTTTTTCCAATGCGGCAAGAGAAAATTTCTTTTCATGTTTCGAAAGCTGGGAAGGAATTTCATCAAAAACAGCCGTAACTTTATGCTCGTAACCTTTTGCATGTTTCAATATATCAGCCCGGTAAAGAGAAAGAATGTCCCTTTTTACTGCATCAACAGCATGAAAATCCTTGTGTTTGAAATATTCGAAGACCGCCTGCGGCATCCCTCCTATTATCAGATATTCGCGGAAAAGAGTCATCGCTTTCCGGTGCAGAAGCAGTCCCATGGGTGTTTTTCTCTCAAAACAGGTTTTTATAACTTCAAGAAGGTTTTCTTCCTGCGCCGCCCACAAAAATTCCTCGAAATCCATCGGATACATCCTCAAATGGCGTTCTTCTGAAGGAATCACGATGTCTTTTACATTTTTTTTGATAGAGACGAGCGAGCCGGTTTCAATATAGTCATATCGTCCGTCTGCAACCAAAAATTTTATAGCTGCGCGCGCTCTAGGACAGAGCTGGACTTCATCTAATATTATCAAAGACTTGCGCTCGTAAAGCTTAACATTGTAAGCCGCGGATAAAAACGAGAAAAAGGAATCGAGATCTCTAAGACCGCTGCTAAACAAGTCCCGGATTTCAGGCTCGGCTTCGTTGAAATCGATCAGAATATGAGATTTGTACTGGCTTTTGGCAAATTCTTTCACAGCGTAGCTTTTGCCGACACGCCTTGCGCCGTCAATCAAAAGCGCTGTCCTGCCGCAGCTTGTCTGCTTCCATTCGAGCATTTTTTCAGTAATTTTTCTCTTCATTTTTCTCCTTAAAGAGCGAAATTGCACCAAATCAAGATTTTTATAGCATCAATTTCGCACCAAATCAAGATTTTTCAAAAGCGTTTTTCACACCAAATCAAGATTTTTGTCATTTACTTGAGTTCAGCCCAGCTTTCGCCGGTTTCGTAGTTGACATCGAGCGGAACATCGAAAACTTTGCCCGCTTCGCGCATTTTTTCGGCGCATTTTTCTGCGATACCGAGCCTGTTTTCGGGTATTTCGATGATGAGTTCGTCGTGGATCTGTAGTAAAATCCTTGCTTCGGGGCATTCCTGCTGCAGCATTTTGTAAACCAGAACTGTTCCCTGCTTGATGATGTCGGCAGCAGTCCCCTGGATCACGGTATTGACAGCCATTCTTTCGCCCGATTTCGCGATATTTTTATTGCTTTCGGCAAGTTCCGGGATGTAGCGCCTGCGTCCGAAGTAAGTTTCGACATATCCGTTTTCTCTCGCCTCACGTATCGTGCCGTCGATAAACTGCTTGATCTTCGGATAGCATGCGAAGTAGTTGTCGATGTATTTTTTCGCAAAAGCGATATCCACGCCGGTATCGACCGAAAGTTTGTATGCCTGCATTCCGTAGATTATTCCGAAGTTTACAGCCTTTGCGTTGCGGCGCATCTCTTTGTCCACAAATTCGGGCATCGTGCCGAAAATAGCGGCTGCAGTGCGGGTGTGAATGTCCTCGCCGTGCTTGAAAGCTTCGATAAATTCAGGCTCCTGGCTGAGTGCGGCAAGAATTCTGAGTTCGATCTGGCTGTAATCCAAAGATAAAAGTTTAAATCCTTTTTCAGCGACGAAAAGTCCTCGGATCTTCTGCCCGTCTTCAGTACGCGTCGGGATATTCTGCAGGTTCGGTTCCCTACTCGCAAGTCTTCCTGTTGCAGCGAAAGTAACAATGTAAGAAGTGTGGAGCCTTCCGTCCGATGCAGTTTTCGCGGCGATAGGCTCGAGGTAAGTAGATACGAGTTTGGAGTATTTTCTGTTTTCGATAATCAGTTTCGGGAGCGGATGGTCGTTTTCCTCGGCAACTTTTTCAAGAATATCGTGCCCTGTGCTGTAGCCTGTTTTCGTCTTTTTGCCCCCTTTGAGCTGAAGTTTGTCGAACAGGATTTCGGCAAGCTGCTTCGGCGAATTGGGGTTGAAAACTGTTCCTGCAGCCTCGTAGATCTGCCTGGTAAGCTCATTTATTTTGCTTACGAATTCGGCTTTCAAAGCGGCGGTTTTCTGCAGATCGACTTTTATTCCGCTTTGCTCCATCGCCCTGACAACTTCAAGGTGCGGCATTTCGATTCCGTTTATCAGAAAAGATTTATCGGCTTCTTTCTGCTCGATTTCGGCGCGGAGTTTTTCCAGAAACGCGAAAAATGATTCGGGAGACTCTCTGTTTACCTGCTCAAAACCAAGCGCTTCGGCAATTTCTTCCGGCGTATATCCGTGACGGCCGCTGTCGTGGCAGAAGTAGTAGATCTGCAGATCGATGAATTTGATTCCGGCTGGAAACGGCGCGTCCAAAAATTCTTTCACATCAAAAGAATAAACTGTCGAGCCTTCAGGCAGATCTTTTATCTCGCACTGCATAAATTTGCCCTCTTTCGCGGCATAAAAACTGCCGTAAAAGGTGCATCCGTAAAGGGTTGCAGCGCTTTTCAGCTCAAAATCTCCTGTCTCCCATTTTTCGTGAAGTTCGAAAACTTTTTTCGGTTCGGGAACCGCTTTCGGTTCAGCAGAAAAATCGCTTTCGATTTTTTTCATAATCGACCTGAAACCAAGTTCCGAGCATAGTTTCGCGAGTTTTTCAATATCCGGTTTTTCCCAGGGATCGAAACATTTCTTGCAGCCGTCCAGTTTTACCGAAGAATCGAGTTTTATAAGAAATTTCGAGAATTCAAACTGCTCCTTATTTTCCGCAAAACCCTTCTGCAATGCGGGTTTCAGCTCACCTAAATGCTGATAAATGTTGTCAGCAGAGCCGTATTTGTTGAGAAGTTCCGCCGCAGTTTTAAGACCGACTTTCGGCATTCCCGGAACGTTGTCTGAACTGTCGCCCAAAAGTGCGAGAAAATCGAGCATCTGACCAGGCAGAACGCCGTATTTTTCCTTAACGCCGTCAGGGTCGATGACCTTATCCTTCATGCTGTCGTACATTCTGACGTTTCCGCCCACAAGCTGCATCAGATCCTTGTCGGAAGAGACGATGACGATCTCTTTTTCAGGATTGTTCGCGACTATTGAAGCGATAACGTCGTCAGCTTCGAAGCCATCGTAAGCGAAAACAGGAATATTGAGCGCGTGAAGCATCGGTTCGATCAGCTCAAACTGTGATTTCAGGTCAGGATCGACCTCCTTTCTGTTCGCCTTGTATTCAGGATAGGCCTTTTTCCTGAAAGTCTCAGTTTTGCTGTCGAGCGCGGCGACTGCGGCAAAACCTTCGAACTTCGAAATCGTCCTGAGAAACATATTGATAAAGCCGTAAATAGCGTTCACCGGCCTTCCGTCAGGCGATGTCATCGGCGGCAGAGCATGAAAAGCCCTGAAAATATAAGAACTCACATCAAGAATCGCGATTTTTCCCTCGTTTTGCATTTGAACCTCCTCAAAAAAACAGGCAATTTTATTTAAAGAGAGATTTTTCTCAAATTACTTGCTTCTGAATAAACCTCGACCAAATCAACATCGCGATGTCATTTTGGTCGAAGTTCTTGTGCTTTTCAAAAAATGTTTTCCGCAGATATATCTTCCAATCAGAGAGATTTCCGCTATAATTCCGGCGTTTTTGTTTTTCACGGATTGGTGGAGAAATGAAAAAAATTGTCTGCATATTTTTTCTGATTCTGGCGATGCTGCCGATTTTTGCAGATGAAAACAAAGCTGAAACTAATGAAAATTTCAATATCCGGGGAAGCGGAAAATTTTTCGCACTTGACCCGCTGACTGACGGGATCCTGCTCGGAACAGGGCTTCTTCTCACAGGAGGCGAACTGCTTCTTGACGATATGCTGGAACTCAACCGCAGAAAATACGACGGAACAGTATATTCCAAAAGCGATGTGAACGCTTTCGACCGCGAACTTATCCGACCTTATTCGGAAATCCACGACGGAGCTGCCGATTTTCTCCTTATCGCGTCGCTGACGACTCCGGTCATACTGCTTTCCTCCGACAAAGAGGAATGGTTTACGAACGGCGTGATGTACATCGAGACTCTTTTGATCGCAAACGGTTTGAAAGAACTGGCAAAACTCGCCGTAAACCGCAAACGCCCCTACATGTATTCCGACCGCGATTTACCGCAGGACGAGATCGATAACGGCGACTGGGCGAAATCAATGCCTTCGGGTCACACGACTTTTGCCTTTGCAAGCGCAGCCTTTCTGACCTACACTTTCTGCAGATATTTCCCTGATTCCCCTTGGCGGATTCCCGTTTCCATAGGCAGTTACGCCATTGCAACCGGAGTAGCGGCTCTGCGTGTTTCAAGCGGAAAGCACTTTTTGAGCGACGTTCTTGCAGGCGCTGCAATCGGAACCGTCGTCGGAGTCATGGTACCTTTCCTCCACACATTAAAGACCAAAAACGACATGAGCGTAGCCGTGACGGGAAACGGATTAAGTTTCACAGTGGGGTTTTAAGAAATCTTTCAACCCAAGTCGGTTTTATTGGCATAAAGTTTTTACAGTTTTTCCTTCACAAATCGTTCAAAGGGAGCGATCCCGTTTTTGTAAACTGCTTCGAATGTGTCATTGTTTACCGCTATTTTGTGCATATCCTGCGACATCCAACGGATAAAATCCAGAATCAAATCATGTTTTTGATTCAAATCCTTCCAGTGCGATATGCGCTCATGGTGAGCAATCCTGTTTCGCAGAAACCGTATTTCAGCAAGATTTTTCTGTAATACAGCGGAACTTTTCTGTTCTGAAGGGCAATCATAAAACATATTTTTTATCATGAAAGATCTGAATTTCTGAGAGTTGTATTTTTTCCCCATGAGAGCGACCCAGAATCCAAGTGTAAGTTCAGAGACAAGACGAGGGTGAGAGTATTCTTTGCCTTTCTTTTTAATTTTGTTTTTTACTTCGTTGACCATTATCTGTTCTGTCTGCATGAGCGGGATTACATCGTTCCAATCCGGCACATCGAAAAATTCTGTGAGAGCACTGTCTATTGAATTTCGCAATGTCACTTCAAAAATATTTATGAGCGGATAAAGGTTCTTACACAATTCTATGTTGTAAATATACCTCGAAAGCGCCACCTCGTTACTTGCACCGTCCGTTTTGTAGATAGCGAGACGTTCCGGTGAAATTGATTTTTCTATGTTTGCAAATGTTGATTTATCCATAATTTATCCTTGACTTACAAAAAAATTCTTATAGCATTCTCCTTGTAAGCCACGGTATCCCTTCTCCTGCTTCGGCAGTGCTAGGGACCGTGGCAGTCGCTTTTTTATCCCCAACAGTTTTTACTTGTCACAAAAACATTGGTTTTCATTCTATTTGCAATCAACAAAAGAAACGTCAAATATAATAATAAAAATTTTTGAAATTAAAATAAAATTACAGAAAAGATGCTGTTGTTTAGCGACAAACATTTTTCTCATATCAAAACTATAACTCAAGTATTTTTACATTTATTATACAAGTCGCAGGGAAACATTCCAATCAGCTGAAAAATCGTTCAAATATCGGTCGTTTTTCGGATGTTTTATTCAGAGGTTCAAATGAAAACAGAAATAGATCCCAAAGAATGCAGCCGTTCCGAAGCCTTCAGGCTCTGGATGACGGCACCTGTGCCGATGGTGACTTTGGTAAAAACGATGAATGTGAGCCGCCTGCTCAAAGTGAGTGGCAGAAGCAGTTATCTTGATGGGTGTATGATCATCGGAACATCGGCGATGATACAGACGGAACTCGACTACATCATAAATCAGTACACCGATAAATTCAGCAATCCGATGGTGATGTGGGGAAAATACCGCAAAGGCTTCTTCAAAACCACGCTGCCGGTCTCTTTTCAGTTTCACCATGTCCAGATGGACGGCGGAGACGCGGCGAGATTTCTCGAGCGGCTGCAGAAAGAGATAGAAGGTCTGCGGATTCCAAAGCGCTAATATTTTATCAAAAAATTGACTTTTTAGCCGATAAACGCTAATATGTTGGCGATTTTGAGGTGTAAGAATGATAGTGCTTAAAACTCCGCAGGAAATGGCAGTCGATGCCGCGACGCGCTTTAAAGACATGAGAAAGGCAAAAAAAATCACAATAAAAGATTTGAGCAAGAATAGCGGCGTTCCCTATTCCACGATCAGACGGTTTGAAAGCAGCGGAGAAATATCTTTTCTTTCGCTCGTTAAAATCGTTTCCACTATCGGCGAAGACGAAGAGATCACGAACATGTTTACCAAACGCATACCCGCATCAATAGAGGAGATTATCCGTGAAAACCGCAGATAGGATCGAAGTTTTTTTGGACGGGACAAAAGTCGGCACAATGGTTCCCTACCAGAAACGGCTGACCGCTTTTGAATATTCCGATGAATGGCTTAGAAACGGATTTTCAATCAGTCCCTTTTCGCTGCCTCTGCAAGCCGGAGTGAAAATCGCAAAAGCAGATCCTTTCGACGGAATCTTCGGGATATTTGCCGATTCGCTTCCCGACGGCTGGGGCAGACTTCTGGTCGACCGGATGCTCAGAAAAGCGGGAGAACGTCCGGAAGAAATTGATCCCTTTTCTCGTCTCTCCATTGTCGGAGCCTCGGGAAAAGGAGCTTTGGAATTCAAACCGGTTTACAACCTGCAAACCGCGAAACAAACCGACGACCTTGACCACCTTGCCGAAGAATGCCGGAAAATCCTTCAAACAGAAGATTCAGGTGATTTAGATACGCTCTTTGCCATGGGCGGCTCTTCCGGCGGAGCGCGGCCGAAAGTAACGATCAGGCTGGGTGGAGAAGATTGGATCGTGAAATTTCCGTCATCGGGTGATCCGGCAGATATCGGTTTTATGGAATACGAATACAATCTCTGCGCGAAAGCCTGCGGCATAGAAATTCCTGAAGTCAGACTGTTTCCCTCTGATTTATGCCCGGGATATTTCGGCTGCAAACGCTTCGACAGAGTGAAAACCCCGCTTGGAGAGAAAAAAATCCATACCGCTTCCGTTTCGGCTCTGCTGGAAACATCCCACAGAATCCCGGCACTTGATTACTGCTCGCTGCTTGCCTTGACTTGGCAGCTTACAAAACAGGCGGAAGAAGTGGAAAAAATGTTCACTCTAATGTGTTTCAATGTTTTTGCACACAACAGAGACGACCATTCCAACAATTTTTCTTTTGTTTATGAGGGCAGCTGGCGCTTATCTCCGGCTTACGATCTGACTTATTCGAACTCTGTCGGCGGAGAACACGCAACCACAGTCGCCGGAGAAGGAAAAAATCCGACAATGAATGACATTCTTTCTGTCGCAAAAAAAGCCGGCATTAAAGAATCTATTGCGAAACAAACAGCTGAAAAGATTCAAGAAACTGTAAACAAACGGCTTGGGAAAATTATGGAGTCAATATGATCCAGGACATAGATCCAAGTAAATTCGATATCGCTTTTAAAAATCTAAAGCCTCAAGAGACTGATTTTATTCTGTATTTCAACAAAAACGGCGAAATCCTCATCAAAGCGGATTGCGGACATCTTTTTTTTCCGTCTGCAAAAAATCCGCCGGCAACAGAAAAAATAATTTATCTCTTTTCCGTGGATGAAAAACGCTATTTTCTTGCCGTCACCCAGGATGAAATTTTGCTCGCAGGCTTTAGCTATCAGGGCTTGCGTGAGCTGCGCGGAAACTGCCTAAATGCCGATCTTCTTGTCGCATTCACGGCATATCACTTGTGGCGCTGGTACACGGACAACCGCTTTTGCGGAAGGTGCGCGGCAGAACTTTCCTTTTCCGAAACCGAACGCGCTTTAGTCTGCAAAAAATGCGGAAACACGATATATCCGCGCATAAATCCGGCAGTCATCGTGGCTGTCACGAAAGGCGACTCTCTTCTGGTCACAAGGTATCGCAACGGCTATAACCACAACGCCCTTGTTGCGGGTTTTACAGAGATCGGAGAAACTCTGGAGCAGACAGTTGCACGCGAAGTGATGGAAGAGACCGGCATAAAAGTGAAAAATATCCGCTACTACAAATCACAGCCGTGGGGGATCGCACAGGATATTTTAGTCGGTTTTTTCTGCGAAGCCGACGGCGATGACGAGATCCGCCTTGACGAAAACGAACTGAAGTTCGCGCAGTGGCTCAAACGCAACGAGATCAAGCTGCAGCCGGACAGTATCAGCTTAACCAACGAAATGATGAAGATGTTTAAAGAAGGGAAATTGACTGCGAAATTTTTTAGAGAGTTGAAATGAAACAATACAATGTTACCGGAATGAGCTGCGCGGCGTGTCAGGCGCGTGTCGAAAAGGCTGTGGCGAAAGTCGCAGGAGTTGAATCGGTAAGCGTGAGCCTCCTCACAAATTCGATGGGAGTCGAAGGCTCGGCTTCTGACGAAGCGGTCATCAAAGCAGTTCAAGAGGCGGGTTACGGCGCGAAACCGAAAGAAAATGATTCAAACGACAATGTTCTGAGCGATACAGAAACTCCGAAACTCAAAAAAAGGCTGCTCTCATCCGTGATTTTTCTCGTTGTTTTAATGTACATCACGATGGGGCACCACATGCTGGGTCTGCCGCTTCCCGAGGAGCTTTCGCACAAACACCTTGCCTTGATCCAGATGATCCTTGCGGCAATCGTTATGGTTATAAACCACAAATTTTTCACAAGCGGTTTCCGCTCGGTTTTCCACGGCGCGCCGAATATGGATACGTTAGTTGCGCTCGGATCAGGCGTCTCTTTCGGCTGGAGTTTTTATGTGCTCTGCCTGATTTTTGCAGACCATCCGGAATGTGCGGAACTTTACCGCAATAGTCTTTACTTTGAATCGGCCGCTATGATCCCGGCATTGATAACGGTCGGAAAGATGCTTGAAGCGATCTCAAAAGGAAAAACCACAAACGCTCTCAAAGGGCTCATCGAACTTGCTCCGGCAAAGGCGAATCTGCTCAAAAACGGCGTCGAGACCGAGGTAAAAGCTGAAGAAGTCAAGGTCGGAGACATTTTTATCGTGCGGCCCGGAGAAAAGATTCCGGTTGACGGAATCGTCATTTCGGGAACAAGCGCAGTCGACGAATCGGCTCTGACAGGCGAATCGGTTCCGGTTGACAAAAACGAGGGCTCAAACGTGAGCGCGGCGACTATAAACCAGACAGGACATCTCACCTGCAAAGCATCAAAAGTTGGTTCCGACACCGCTCTGGCGCAGATAATCAAGCTTGTTTCCGAGGCTGCGGCGACAAAAGCGCCGATTGCAAGGATCGCAGACAAAGTTTCTGCATACTTCGTTCCGGCAGTAATTTTTATCGCTCTTATCGTCTGCTTCGGCTGGATTGTTGCAGGAGAAACCTTGGCATTCGCTCTGGCTAGGGCAATATCGGTTCTTGTGATTTCGTGCCCGTGCGCTTTAGGCCTGGCAACACCTGTTGCGATAATGGTGGGAAGCGGAGTGGGAGCAAAAAACGGCATACTTTTTAAAAGCGGCGCAGCACTTGAATCGGCAGGAAAAACCGAGATCATAGCGCTCGACAAAACTGGAACCATAACCTCGGGAAAGCCTGAAGTTACCGACATTCTGCCCGCTTCTGAAGTCACCGAAAACGAACTTCTTGAAAAAGCGTTCTCGCTTGAAATAAAAAGCGAACATCCTCTCTCAAAAGCTGTCGTCAAGAAGGCTGAAACTCTCGGTTTGAAGGCGCTTGAAACAGCCAATTTCCGCATTCTGCCCGGAAACGGAGTCGAAGCAAAAATCGGAGAGAAGATCCTTCGCGGCGGAAATGAAAAATATATTTCAGAGTTCGCAATTCTTCCCGAAGACCTCACAAAAGCCGCATCAACACTTGCCGAAGCAGGCAAAACCCCGCTTTATTTCTGTGAAAATGAAACCGTTCTCGGAATAATCGCTGTCGCAGATGCAATCAAGCCGGATTCGGCGAAAGCGATAGAAGAAATGCACAAAATGGGGCTTTCCGTGATAATGCTGACGGGAGACAACGCAAAAACGGCGAAAGCAATAGGCGCTGAAGCTGGAGTTGACGAGGTTATTGCCGGAATCCTGCCCGAAGAAAAGGCAAAAGCAGTCGTTATGCTGCAAAAATACGGAAAAACAGCTTTCGTGGGCGACGGGATCAACGATGCACCCGCACTGGCAAAGGCTGATACGGGCATTGCAATAGGCGCAGGAACCGATATCGCGATAGACAGCGCTGAAATCGTCCTCATGAACAGCTCGCTTCTTGATGCTGCTGCCGTGGTAAGACTCAGCCGCAAAACTTTGAAAAACATCCACGAAAACCTTTTCTGGGCGTTTTTCTACAACATTGTCTGTATCCCGCTTGCAGCAGGACTTTCCGCCTGGAAAATGAACCCCATGATAGGCGCTGCGGCGATGAGCCTTTCAAGTTTCACCGTCTGCATGAACGCTTTGAGAATAAATCTATTTAAAATCCATGACTCAGAACACGATAAAACCCTTATCCGAAAGGGGTTTGACGCTAATGAGCTTAAAAAGGAAACATCGGAAAACTTTGGTAAAAAAAGGAGTGAAAAAATGAAAAAAACAGTAAAAATCGAAGGAATGATGTGCCCGCACTGCGAAGCGAGAGTCAAAAAACTGCTTGAAGAAATGCCTTTCGTCGAATCAGCCGATGTCAGCCACAAAACAGGCGAAGCTGTTCTTACGCTTTCAGGCGAAATGGATGAAACAACAGTCCGCAAAACGATCGAAGACAACGGATACAAGGTAATATCGGTCGGATAACTTCTCATAAAAATTTAAAGAAAATATTCTGTTTATCCGCTTTTTATGCTATAAACGGGCAGTTTTTTTTATTCGGAGAAAGAAATGTTTGATCAAATCGAGATTCTGCCGCTCGGCGGACTGAAGGAAATCGGAAAAAACTGTATGCTTATCAAAGCCGGAAACGATGCAATAATGATCGACTGCGGCATGGGTTTTCCGGGAAACGACGACTTTATGGAGGATGATTTTTTCATTCCCGATTTCGACATCATCGAGGAACTGGGGATAAATCTTCTCGGCTGCGTTATAACCCACGGCCACGAAGACCATATCGGCGGCGTGCCGTATCTCCTGCAGGAATTTGATGTTCCGGTCTATATGACGAACTTTCCGGCGCTTGTTCTGGCCGAAAGAATCGACCGTTTTGCTGTTTACAAAAAGAATATCAGAACTTTGAACTACAAGCATCCGGAAACTATAAAACTCGGTGACTTCACGATCGATATGATCGATGTTCCCCACTCTATTCCGGAGGCAAAGGCACTTGTCATAAAAATCGGCGACTACACGATTCTTCATACCGGCGATTTCAAGTACGAACCGGGCAAAGGCTCTCCTTTTACCGGCAAAATCCCTGAAAATATCGATATTCTCCTTTCAGACAGCACGAATATCGAGCGTCAGGGGCACTCCGAAAGCGAGGAATCGATCCTCGGAAACATTGCCGACATCATTGAAAACGCCACGGGACGCGTAATCGCGACAGGATTTTCGTCAAATACGACGCGAATCGGCAACATCATCAACATTTCGCTTCTCAAAGGGAGAACAGTCGGTCTTCTTGGGCGCAGCGTGAACACTTATATGCAGATTGCTTCGGAGCTCGGTCACATCAAGCTGCCGGCATCGGTTCTCACCGACCAGACGAAGATAAACCGCGTTCCCGAAAACAAGATAACCCTCATCGTCACAGGCTCACAGGCTGAACCGCGCAGCGTTATGAAGAGAATGAGTCTTGATATGATGAAATCGGTTTCTATCCGTTACGGTGATACGATTTTCTTCAGCTCTAAAAACATTCCCGGAAACGAGCTTTCGATCGGCAGAATGATCGATAAACTCATTGAAAAAGGAGCCGATGTCTACTACGAGAACACAGACAAGATCCATGTTTCGGGACACGCTTTCCAGGACGACATCGTTCAGGCTTTTAAAGACGTTCATCCGCGTTACGTCGTGCCTGTACACGGTCACAGAAGGTTTCTGGATCTCAGCGCGAGACTTGCCGAAAAGAACGGTTTCAGCTCGGTGGTCATCAGCGACGGCGACATGCTCTGCTTCAAAAAAGGACGCCGCCCTTTCATTTCGCACACATTTGAACTTTCGACAAAAGTCGTTTCTAACGGTGAATCGGATCTTATCGATTTCGAGAACATAAAAGAGCGCAAACGTATTGCCAAAGCGGGTTTCATGACAGTTATGATGACTGTCGACTTCTTCTCTAACGAGCTTCTGGCGGCTCCGAGAATAATTTCCGCAGGCATCGCGAATGCAGCAAAAATGAAGCAGATAGAGCGCGAAATAAAAGATATGATCGAAGACTACTTTCACGACGAACTCGCTGACGAACCGATCTGGAAGGACGTCGAAGAGGATATACGCATCATGGTGCGCCACTATCTGACGGAACTTACCGACAAAAAACCGGTAGTTCATGCGATCATCGTAAATCTGGATTAGGAGGATAAAATGGAACAATTGCTTCTTACACCGTGGCTGATCTGGGTGATCGTCGCAGTCGCGGCTTTTATTCTTGAAATTTTTATTCCCGGTTTCTGGGTGGCAATTCTCGGTATAGGCGCCCTTGCCGCAGTTCCGCTTGCAGCTCTCGGAGCCGGAACAACATGGCAGATTCTCGTTTTTGCAGTCGTTTCAGTCATCGCAGGCATATTTTTCAGACCTCTCGCCCTCAAATACTTCTTCAAATCGTCCGAAAAACGTGAGGCCAACACCAACGCGATGATCGGGAAAAAGGCTAAAGTCACAGTAAAAATAACCGCTGACACTCCCGGAAAAGTCAAAATCGGAAGCGAAGTCTGGACAGCCCTTCCCGAAAACGAGGAGGCAAGTTTCGAAGAAAGCGAAACAGTTGAAATCACCGCCGTTGACGGCGCAAAAGTTATAG
Source organism: uncultured Spirochaetales bacterium (assembly GCA_902774115.1). Classification (GTDB taxonomy): domain Bacteria; phylum UBP6; class UBA1177; order UBA1177; family UBA1177; genus UBA1177. The sequence continues at coordinate 136,204 of CACYHH010000006.1, read as the reverse complement.
TAAAATCTCACAATTAGGAGGAAAACATGGTTTGGGTAATCGCTGTAATCTGCGTATTTGCGGTAATCATCATTGCAAAAGGGGCAAAAATCGTTCCGCAGGCAAAAGTCATCATCGTTGAAAGACTCGGAAAGTATCACTGCACGCTTCAGAGCGGCTTTAACATCATCGTTCCCATCATCGACAAGCCGCGCAAAATGGAAACAAGAGTCATGAAACAGCTCTACGACGGCAGAAAAATCATGGTAACAACTGAGCAGACCTTCATCGATCTGCGTGAAACCGTCCATGACTTCCCGAAGCAGAACGTTATTACGAAAGATAACGTCGTAATCGAAATCGATGCCATTCTTTACTACCAGATCACCGATCCGTTCAAGGCGATGTACGAGATTTCGAACCTTCCCGACGCGATCGAAAAACTCGCGAAAACGACGCTCAGAAACATCATCGGAAACATGGATCTTGACCACACTCTCTCAAGCAGGGACGATATAAACTCGAAAATGACCGAGATTCTTGACGAAGCGACCGACAAATGGGGCGTAAAAGTCAACCGCGTCGAAATTCAGGACATCAACCCGCCGCAGGACATCAAGAACGCTATGGAAAAACAGATGCGTGCAGAGCGCGACAAACGTGCTGCCATCCTTACGGCTGAAGCTGACAAACAGTCGAAAATCCTTGAATCTGAAGGTGAAAAACAGAAAAACATCAACTACGCTGCCGGCATGAAGGAATCGAACATCCTTGAAGCAGAAGGTCAGGCTCAGGCCAAAATCAAAGTTGCAACGGCCGAAGCAGAGTCGATCCGTCTTATCGCAGACGCGATCAAAGACACTAAAATGGATCCGGCACAGTACCTCATCGCACTCAAATACATTGAAACTCTGGCTTCAATCACATCCGGTAAGGACAACAAAGTCGTCTATATGCCTTACGAAGCAAGCGGAATACTCGGTTCAGTAGGCTCGATCCAGGAAATGTTCAAAAATCTGCCGAAATAGCGGCAAAAAACTCAAGAAATCAAGCTGTAAAATCAATTTTTCAACAAAAACTACCGGAATTTTATTTAAGAAGTGGTGCCGAGAACAGGACTTGAACCTGCACGGAGTTGCCCCCACTAGAACCTGAATCTAGCGTGTCTGCCAATTCCACCATCCCGGCACGAAAAGCGCGGTAATTATACTCAAAATGTGTTATAGTCAAGAATTTTCGGTATTATTGCGATTCTTAGTCGCCTGCAAGGTGCTTGAGCTGCTCTTTGAGAGCGTTGAATTTTTCGGCTTCTTTCTTCATTTTGTTGATCTCGGTTTCAAGCTCTGCGATTTTTGAGGAAAGTTCTGATTTTTCTTTTTCTGCAGCCTCGATTTTTCCGGCAGCTTCTTCAGCACTCTTTTTGAGAGTTTCTATTTCGGTGAGAGCCGTTTCAAGAGCCTCTTTCGTCTCCATCAGTTTGTCGATCTGAGCATTGAGATCCTTGATCCTGTCGAGCTTTTCGGCATTTTTGCTTTTCAAAGACTCGTTTTCTTTGACGAGTTCGTCATTCTGGTCGGTGATTTCAGCCGCCCTTGCAACAGCCTCTTTGAGTTCTTCGATTTCGTTCTTCTGAATCAGGAACGCTTTTTCAAGTTCTTCCTTGTCCTCGCGCGTTTTTTCAAACTCATCAGCTATTATCGTAAGATTCGAGATCGTTTCCTTCAATTCTGCCGCTTCAGCTTCCGATTTTTTGATAAGTTCGGCAGATTCTTCCGACGATTTTTTGAAAGCAGCCTCTTTTTCTTCAATGATTTTTGCCTTTTCAGCCGTTTCGTCAGCCGATTTTTTCAGAGAAGTTTCAAGATTTTTCTTTTCCTCCGCCGCAGCATTGACCGCTTTTTTGAGATCAGCTATTTCGGAATCATTCTTTTTTACTCTGGCGGTTTCAGCATCGAGCGCCTTCTTCAATTCTTCAGTTTCCTTCTTGTGTGATTCAAGCAGCTTTTCTTTTTCTGCAGCCGTTGATTTCTTAAATTCTTCAAATGATTTAGAGATCTTATCTTTTTCGGCCGAAGCTTCTTTCGTATCGTTTTCAGCTTTTTTAACTCTTTCTTTCATCTCTTTGTTGTAAACCGAAAGAACATCGTTCTGATCTTTGACCTCGTTGAGTTTCTTCTTAAGATCATCGATATCTTTCTGAGTGAACGAATTTTTGAGTGTTGCTTCAAGCTCTTTGACCGAATTTTCAAGAGTAGCGTTTTTCTTTTCAGCTTCTTCAAGTTTTGAAGTAATTCCTGCCTTTTCTTCTTCAACTTTCTTCAGTTCGGCAGCGATTTTTTCTTTATCGGCAGAAACGGCATCAAGCTGCTTTTTGATTTCGTCACGCTCTTTTGCAGTGTTTGCTGCCGCAACGATTTTTTCTTCAAGTTCCGCTATTTTTTCTTCAAGACTTTTGATGCGGAGTCCTTTCTGCACGATAGCATCCTTAAGCTCTCCCGTTTCCTCCTCTATTTTTGATGCTTCCGACAGATTCTTCTCAAGTTCGGCGATTTTTTCAGACTGGATTCTGATTTTTTCTTCACTCTCCGAAACCTGTTTGTTCATCAAATCGAGTTTTTCGGCATCTTCTGCGAGTTTTCCCTTAAGATCAGCAAGCTCTGCCGCGTTTTCTTCAGCTGCCAAAGCGTCAAGGAAGGGATAGATCGCATTCATCGAAGCAAGGATCGTCTCGTCGTCGGTCGGAATTTTGAGGTAATAGTCGGCATGATAGTCGAACTCTCTGTGTCTTTCGAAAGTCGCCTCGTCAGCGTCACTCGAAACAAGCAGTATCGGTCTCGACGCATAAAGACTAAGCGCCCTGATTTTTTTGCAGAGCATAAAACCTGTCAGCCCCGTGTTTTCCGCACGGACTATAAATGCGTTGATTTTTGTTTTGTCGAGAATTTCCTGAACTTTTTCTTCGGAATCCGCAACAAAAACGGAAAAACCGAATTGTTCAAAAAGAGCCGAAAGATTTCCGGCATTTGCTGAATCGGATTCGTAAATAAGAAGGCTTTTGTCCATGATAAATCCCCTGATTATTTGTTTCTAAAAGCTGCAAGTTTTTTTTCTATCGCAAAAATCGAACCGACACCGTTATCTTTCAAAATTTTCAAAAAAGTTGTTCCGCCAAGAGGAAGGATTTTAAGATAACCGTGAAGAGTGAGCTTCAAAAAATTGGCGTAAATGACCAAACCCACTTTTTCCTTTTCGCCAGTAAGCAGTTTTGCCGCAAAAGCAAGGAAATCCTGAACCGTTAAGGCTGAAGTGTATCCTGAAAACAACTTCTCGAAAACTTCTTCCGGCATGGAAATGACAAAATCTGGTTTTTCACTGCCGGCTTCGCGGAACAAAACCCCGCACTTTTCACGTGAAACAATTACCTTTTCACCGCATTCTATCGAGACTTCGAACGATGCTCCTTTTGAAAGAGAATTTAAGATATTCATTGCCGCGTCGTTCTTTCTGACTGCTTCTTCTACAGAAATCATACACTGAACCCCTCAGCCAAAGAGCTTGTTTTTGTATCATAACCCGCTTTTTTTTGCAAGAATTTAATTTTCCTTTCGTTTTTTTTGGAATTTTGAATATGATTAACGCGCCGCAGATTTTTGTCGGTATTCCGTAATATCGTTATTTCGATATTCCGACGGCGCGGATCGTTATTAACGACAAAAGCGGTAAAAAAAGGAGATTTTATGAAATTTTCAATAGTTATCCCGAGTTACAATCAGGCTGAATTTCTGGAACGGACACTTCTTTCGGTCATAAATCAGGGCGTTGACACCGAAATCATCGTTATTGACGGCGGTTCGACCGACAATTCAGTCGAAATCATCAAAAAATACGAGGACAAGATCACCTACTGGGTTTCCGAGCGTGACCGCGGACAGAGCCACGCGCTGAACAAAGGTTTCGCTCATGCGACGGGTGACGTTTTCGGCTGGCAGAACAGCGACGATGTCTATATGCCCGGCGCGTTCAAAAAAGTTCAGGAAGTTTTTGAAAAATTTCCGGACAAAAAAATTGTCTACGGCAACTGGTATGAAATAGACGAGAACGACAACGTGATCGACAAAACTTATTCCGCGCCGAAACCGAGAGTTCCCCATTTTTCTTATGAAGGGTTTGACTCGAATCTTCAGTCAATGTTCTGGAAAAGAGAAGTTTTTGAAAAATTCGGAGCATTCGACGAAAACCTTCACCAGCTTATGGACAGCGACTTTCTTTTCAGCCTGATATTTAACCAAGGACGTGATATTTTTATAAAAACCGACTTTTTTTTCGGCGGCTTCAGAAGACACGAAAACCAGAAAACAAAACGTGAGAGGATTGATAAACGGGCCGTAGACGAACAGAAGATTCTGGATGAAAAATACGGCTTTTCCAAATTCAGCTTTTTCGCGAGAAAATTTTATAAAATCCGCTATGTTTTCTCAAAGTTCTGCTGGCTGACCAAGCAGGGAGGACTAATTCTTGCGTTCAGGCATCTGAGCAGGGCTCTTTTCAAAAGAGCGGGGCATTTATGAAAAACAAAATTCTCATTCTCGCCCACTCTTTTCCTCAAAACGAACATGATTTCCGCGGAAGATTTATTCTCGATTATGTGAAATCGCATCCGGAAACCGAATTTCATGTTATCGCCCCTTTTCGCGGCAAAGGTTTTGATACAAATATCGACGGTGCTTTTGTTCACTATTTCGAATGGAATCACGACTATCTGGCAGGAAGAAGAGTTTACCAGCCGTCAACTTTGTTTGTTACGCTGAAATTACTGTCAGGTTTTATTTCAAGCACGAAAAAACTGCTGAAAGAGTACGATTTCGAGAAAATTTTCGCATGCTGGGCTGTTCCCGCAGGATTTTCGGCATATTTTTTAAAAAAACTCTGCGGCATAAAATACGATGTCTGGCTTCTTGGAACCGATGTAAATAAATTCATAAACTTCCCTTTTATTCTGCCTGTGACGTTGAAAAATGCTAAAAAAATCTATTCCAACAGTAACAGACTTGCCGAAATTGTCACAAATAAAATCCAAGACCTGAATATCGAAATTCTGCCGACTTATTCATCTCTTCCGCAACCGGAAAAACCCGTGAAACCGCTTGAAATAAACGAAAAAGATCTGAATATAGCCTTTGTCGGAAGGCTCGAAAAGGTCAAAGGTTTCGATTTTTATCTTGAAATCGCAGAAAAAGTTCTGGAAAAAAGAAAAGATGTCACTTTTCTTGCATTCGGTGAAGGAAGCATGAACATGGAAGCAGAAAGCGCAACAAAAAAAGGAATCATAAAATGGAACGGAGCCGCAACTCTTGAAGAATTATCATATTATACTGATTTCATTGACGTTTTGTGTATAACCTCCCGAAATGAAAGTATGCCTGTCGTCTTTTGGGAATTTCAGAAAAAATGCCGAATTCTCTCGTTTCCGGTCGGCGATATTCCGCTGTATGCACACCCTGAAGATATCTGCAAAAGCGTTGACGAATTTGTCCGAAAACTTGCAGATTTCAAAAAACACTTTTAAATTTTTCCCTAATCAGTAATTTTATTGATGTTTTTTTGTATTGTGGTAAAAATCTCCGTTTTTTGAAAAGGAGAGCAGATGAAAATAGAGCTTACCCCTTCGATTCTTCTCGATATGCTTGAAGAATATTCGGTAATAAATAAAAGCCAGAAGGAGCTGATTCTTTCAAGGCGAGACTACTATGAATCGATGTTTCAGAACAACTTCCGCAGGGAACCTTTCGTTACGGAGCTTGTCGCTTTTGCGTGCGAAGGTGAAAAGATCAAGTGCGAAGAAGAGCAGCTTTTAAAGCTGATTGCGGCGCGCAGCGGCTGCGAATACATGGTTATCGACCCGCTGAAAATCGATTCGCAGCTTGTGGTCAAGCTGATAAGCGCAAAATACGGCAAACTAAACAGGCTCATTCCGCTTTACAAAGAGGGTGACGCTCTTGTCGTCGCGATGGCAGACCCTTTCAGAATGGATCTCATCGACCAGCTTTCGACAAGCTGCTCCTGCGAAATAATCCCTGTCGTCGCTTCGGCAAGGGAAATCGAAAAAACCATCGATGATCTTTTCGGTTTCAAAAAGTCGATAAAAGCGGCCGCCGAAGACAACGCTAAGGAAAACTACAACAATCTGGAAAACCTCACCGGCCTCGGTCAGGCTAAAAATATGGACGACAAGCATATAATCAATGCTGTCGACTATATGCTGAAATATGCAATCGAGCAGGAGGCAAGCGACATCCACATCGAGCCGAAACCGGCGGAAACTCTGATACGCTTCAGGCTTGACGGCGTTCTCCACACGATTTATTCATTTCCGTCCGAGGCACACCTTCCCTTCATCAGCCGTCTCAAAATGCTTGCAAAGATGGATATTGCCGAAAAAAGAAGACCGCAGGACGGCAGAATCAAAGTCCTCACCGAAACGGGGCAGACAGTCGAGCTCCGTGCAAGTACTATTCCGGTTGTAAGCGGCGAAAAAATGGTTCTCAGAATTTTGGAATCAGGCAATTTTATCAAAGATATCAGCAATATAGGTTTTACAGACGAACAGAAGAAGTCTTTCGAAGAGGCAATGAAAAAATCCTACGGAATGGTGCTCGTCACCGGTCCTACAGGAAGCGGAAAATCGACCACGCTCTATTCCACTTTGAAAACTATGGCTTCTCCCGAAATAAACATTATTTCCGTTGAAGACCCGATTGAAATCGTGATCAACGAAATCAACCAGATGGGTGTAAACGTCAAAGCGGGAATCACTTTTTCAAGCGCGCTGCGCCACATTTTAAGGCAGGACCCCGACATCGTTATGATAGGCGAAATCCGAGACAAAGAGACTGCCGCAAACGCCGTTCAGGCCGCGCTTACCGGGCACCTTGTGCTTTCGACTCTCCACACGAACGATACAGCGACCGCAGTTGAAAGACTTGGAGATCTCGGAGTCGAACCTTTCCTTATCGCAAGCGTTCTCAACGCCGTCGTCGCCCAGAGACTTGTCAGAAGAGTCTGCCCGCACTGTGCTTTTACCCGCGAAATGACCGAGGAAGAAAAAATAACGCTCCATCTTCCGCTCGAACACACCTACAAAATCAGGGATTCGGAAGGATGTGTAAAATGCCGCTTCACGGGATACAAAGGAAGAACTGCGATAGTTGAATATATGCCGGTAACGGCAAAAATGCGTTCTCTGATTTCATCAGGCGCAACTACCGAAGAACTCAGAAACAATGCAGTTATGGACGGAATGATGACTTTGAAAGAGGCGGCAATCCGCAAACTTGCCGACGGCGTTACCACTTTCAGCGAAATCGTAAAAGCGCTTTACTATGATTGATAAACGAGGTGAAAATGAAAAAAAGTCTTAAAATCTACATATTTGCGGCGCTGTTCACCGCATTTGCACTGGTTTCGTGCAGCAACAACATCGAAGGTTTCGAGACCAGTGACAGAATGCTCTCGCTTACGACTTTCAACGCTAAAATGACCGACGATCTTGCATTTAAAAGCAAAAGATTCAAGAAAATGAGAGCTGTTTTTGCTGAAAATTCGAGCGAAATTCTGTGCATTCAGGATCTTTACGGCAATAATGTCCTGGATGAAGTCCGTAAAATGCTGAAAAACGATTACGGTTACGATTACGCGCTTTATGCAAAGACAAGCAACGAAGACGAAGATCTTGAATACACTGCGGCTCAGACAATACCGGCATCATGCACCATGGAAGATGTTGCACCTATAATTTCATGTGTTATGACAAACTGCTCCGATTACGACGCGGCCTGCATCGTGCAGAACTGCTGGCAGTCGTTTCTTGAACTTTCAGGAGAGTGCCGGAACTGTATGTTGGGAAACGGAGTTGAAGCCATTGCGAACGGAAATTATCAGGAAATCCTCGCAACATGCATGCAGGATACAAGAATTCCGGCAAAAAAACTGGAATACGAATTTTCGGGAAACAGCGGAGTCCTTCTTGCGTCAAAACTTCCGATGTCGAATAAAACTCCGATAAAATTAAGATCTTTCGGCAGAATGAGAACCGCGGTTGCAGCAAACGTCGAAAAAGACGGGATCGGCAAAATACAAATTGTCTGCACAGCTCTTTCGCCATTGAGCGATGCTGAATACGACGGCTTCGGCGAAAGCTGGGAAGACGAACAGTTGACACAAATCGAACAGATTCTTGCGGTTCCGGTTAGCGACGATGTCGTCCAGCGCGTAATTTTAGGTGATTTCAACGGAAATCTGGCTGCCGGGAATATTCGCGAAAACAACCCGGCTCCGGTCGCTCTTCTTGAAGAAAACGGCTGGTATGACCCCTATTTCGATGTCGAACCGAAAGAAGAACTCGACTGTACGGTATGCCCCGACAATCCTTTTGTTCCAAATGAAATGCAGGAATCCGTTCCCGACCATATCTTCTTTTTGGAGAAAAAAGGTTACGAATTTTCATCGGAAAGGATTTTCCTGAACGAATTCACCGATTTCAACAAAGAAAATCAGACAAAAACGAGCTATTCCGTTTCCGACCATTACGGAATAACAACGGTTATGAGCATGGAAAACAAATAAGTTTGACAATTTTTGCGTAACGGTTAAAAAGGCACGCCGTTTTTGGGTATTATGAAACTTGGAGGATAAAATGGACAGAAATGAAATTTTGGAACAAGTTATAAAACTGGCGAAAGTAAAACTGGTTCCGAAGAAAAATATCGATATAAAGGAAACTTCTTATTTTCAGGAGGATCTTAACGCCGATTCTATCGATATTACCGATTTTGCCATGGAACTTGAAAATGTCTTTGAAATAAAGATGGACGACAAGGATATGGACAATATCAAAACTATCGGTGATGCGGTAGATCTTATTTACGCAAAAAAATCGAAATAGAACAAATATTTTCCTCAGATTTTCACTGACATTTCTTTAAATTAAATAAAAAATTTATATAATGGTGCGGTTTTATGAAAAATGAATCGGAGTTTGCCTTGAACGACTCAAAACATATCAATCACGGTACAATTTTCGTTATTTCGGCTCCGTCCGGTGCCGGAAAGACCACTTTGGTCGGACTTCTGCGCGAGCGTTTTCCGCTTCTTGCCGAATCTGTTTCATGCACGACAAGGGCACCACGCGGAAAAGAAGTCAATGGTGTCGATTACTTTTTTCTCTCCACTGACGAGTTTTTTGCAAAGAGGGAAGCCGGTCTTTTTGCCGAATGGGCCGAAGTCCACGGAAACTTCTACGGAACACCGCTCGATTTTCTGAAGAAACAGCTCGATTCAGGCAAAGACATTATCTGCGACATAGACTATCAGGGAGCGATAAACATCAAGAAAGCCTTTCCGGAAGAGGCGGTTCTCATTCTCGTGCTGCCGCCTTCGATGGAAGAACTCGAATCGAGGCTTCGTCTGAGGGCGACAGACAATCCCGAAGTTATAAAAACGAGGCTTCACAATGCGAAAAACGAGATTCTGCACTATCCGCACTTTGATTTTGTGGTGGTAAACAATGATCTGAAAGTCGCTGCAGCCCAACTTTCCGCCATAATTTCGGCATATACAGACTCTTCGATATTCCACAATATGGAGACAATAAAAAAACTTACGGAGTAAAATGGACAAAAAGAAACTTCTCTCCATTTTAAAAAGCGAACTTTACATCAACATTCCGAAAGTTGTCAGACCCGATTCGATAATCCGCGAAGTTGAAAAGCACTCCGGAATCAAGGATCCCGACGAACTTTTTGCAATCACCAGCCGGATTCAGCAGGCAATTGCCATGGCTTCGGCAGCACACAGCGGGATCGTTAGAAAAAGCGGGGAACCTTACATTTTTCACCCGTACACTGTCGCATACCTTCTCGCCACGAGCGGAATGGACGACGACTGCGTCATTGCAGGACTTCTGCACGATACTGTCGAAGATACGAGCATGACCGTTGAAGAGATCGAAGACGCTTTCGGGAAAAATGTCGCAAACCTCGTTGACGGTGTCACAAAACTCACCGAAATCAGGGAAAAAATCGAAAACGAAGAGATATGCCGCAAACTTTCGCGCGAAGAAAAACAGGCGACAGCGATAAAAAAACTTCTAACTTTCGCGCAGAACGATTCGCGTATAATTATCATCAAACTCTTCGACCGTCTGCACAACATGATGACGCTTGACGCGATGGTGCCCGAAAAGCAGAAACGGATTGCGATGGAGACTCTCAATCTTTACGTCCCGCTGGCTCACAGGCTCGGCATCTACTGGTTGAAAGAGGCTCTTGAAGCTCTTGCGTTCTACTTCGGATTTCCCGAAGAATGGGCGGAAATCGACCGAAGCGTAAACACGACTTATCCCAATCTTGCAGCGTTGACCGCCTCTCTCGATGAAAAAACGAAGAACATCTTCGCTTCACTTGCTCCGAATATGGCGAAAAAAATTGCAAGAGTTTACTGCAAAACGAAGTCGTACTACTACATATACACAAAAACGCTGAAGAAAAATCTCGAAGTAGGCGACCTCAAAAATATCCTTTCTGTCAGGATCGTCCTCAAAACCGACGATGTTTTCGACTGCTACACGGTGCTTGGAATGCTTCACCTTTTTCCGGGATTCTCGCTTGTCCAGCGTTATCTCAAGGACTATATCGCAACTCCGAAAGTCAACGGCTATCAGTCACTCCACACGCTGATAAGGTACAAAGAATACTTTGTGGAATTCCAGATCTGCACCGATAAGATGGAACGTGTCGCGCAGGAAGGACAGCTTTCAAAGTGGAAAACCAAAGACGATCCGGCCTACAAAGACACTCTTGCAGAGTGGCTCAAAACGATTTTCAGCGAGCTTATAGATTCGTCTTCAAAACCTGAAACTTTCGTAAGCGATATCGAAACGCTGCTCCCGCTCGACAAAATGATCGTTTTCACTCCAACAGGCGAGGAGATCTCGCTTCCCGAAGGGGCGACACTGCTCGATTTTGCCTACGCTATCCACAGCGATCTCGGCGAAAAATGTATCGGCGGAACGGTAAACGGCAAACGGGCGACGATAAGCCAGGTTCTGCAGAGCAAAGACGAAGTCAGAATCGAGACCGCAGAAAACCAGAATCCTCGTGAAGACTGGCTCGATTTCGTCAAAACCCAGCGGGCAAAACAGTTTATCAAGCGCTATCTGCAGAAGCAGCAGGACAAAATTCTGGAAAACAAAGGACGCGATATTTTAAAACCGCTTTTCGTGTCGCAGGAAAGAGGGGAATTCTTCGATACCCTCGAAAAACAGCGCACTTTCATCAACTTCGCAAAAAAATATTCTCTGCCGAAACAGAACACTTTGAGCGCGTTTTTTATCAAAACGGCTTCGGGCGAACTTAAACTTGAGTCGGTTATCGAGGCGTTTTTCTCACCTGACGAAATTTCAAGGCTCATTAACGCCTTTCCGCGCAGGGTCGCGCCTCTTTTCGTGCTGCAGGATGAAAGAACCGAAGATCTCTCTCCGATTTTCATCAAAGATATCGGCATGATAAGCGACTACAAAATAGCACGCTGCTGCCAGCCGGCTGAAGGCGACATTGTTGCGGCAGTAGTTTCATCCGACGAAGGCTACATCATCCACAAGCATAAATGTCCGAAACTCGCAAGAATCGATGCAGAACATCTGAAAGAAAACGTATACTGGTTCGAGTATCCGCGCTACGAAATTTCGTTCATTATCAGCCTTCAGAACAGAAAAGGAGCACTGCTTGAACTTGCAAAAGAGCTTCATGACAAAAATTTCGATATTTCGAGCATTCACCTGAATGCTGACGACGCCGACGAATACACCGGCAAAGTTTACGTTACGGTTCAGGGTTCGAACATACAAAGTGTTGAAAATCTTAAAGAATCTCTTAAAGACAAGGAAGTTATCATAGATTTTAAGATCAATAACATTAATTACAGAGGTTAAAATGAAAGGCGTTTACACGGCTATTGTCACCCCGTTTAAAAATTCGGGAAAAATTGATTTCGATGCATTCGGAAAACTGCTTGAAGAGCAGATCAAAGCTAAGGTGACCGGCGTTGTAGTTGCAGGAACTACCGGAGAAGGAGCAACTTTGAATCACGCAGAAAAAGAGGAGCTTTTCCGCTTTGCCAAAGAGAACAGCGGTCCTCTCGACCTTGTTGCCGGAACTGGAACGAACAACACAGCTGACAGCGTTAAACAGACGGAAATCGCATTGAAAGAGGGGATCGAAAAAGTTCTCATCGTTACACCTTACTACAACAAACCGACTCCGAAAGGGCTTTTCGCGCACTACAGCGCAGTTGCGACAACCGGTGCTAAGATCGTACTTTACAACGTGCCGGGAAGGACAGGACTCAATATCGCTCCTGCAGCTCTCAAAATGATAACCGAGATCAAAAACGTTGTCGCAGTCAAAGAGGCTACCGGCGATCTCGGCAGACTTGCAGACTATCTCGATGCGGTCGGAACTGACCGTTTCGATTTTCTTTCGGGTGACGATTTCACGGTCGTTCCCTTCATTTCGATGGGCGGCAAAGGCGTCATCAGCGTTCTTTCAAACATCTATCCCGAAGTCTGCGTGAAAATGGTCGATGCTGCACTTTCGGGTGATTTTGCAACGGCGGCAAAAATTCAGCTTGCAACGAACAAGATCAACCACGCGATGTTCATGGAATCGAACCCGCTTCCGGTAAAAGAGGCTCTTCATTTGATGAAAAAATGCGAAAATATCTTCCGTCCGCCTCTCGCGAACATGGAAGATGCAAATTTGGCAAAACTTGCTGATATAATTAAAGATTTCGAAAAAACAAAAGAGACTTTATAATCAAATTTCCGAGGAAAAATGACACTGAATTTCGCCCTTGTCGGCTGCGGCAGAATTGTCAAAAAGCATATTGATGCACTTTTGAATATTCCGAAAGCGCATCTTGTCGCGGTATGCGATATTGTTCCCGAAAAAGCGAAAAAAGCGGGAGAATCGGCCGGAGTCCCGTGGTATGAAAGTTACGACGAAATGCTCTCGTCGCATCCGGAAGTGGATGTCGTCAACATTCTTACTCCGAGCGGTCTCCACCCGAAACACGTCATAGACATTGTGAAAAAATACAAAAAGCACATCGTCTGCGAAAAGCCGATGGCGCTGAAATTAAGCGATGCCGACGAGATGATAAGAACCTGCGACATGAACGGCGTCAGACTTTTCATTGTCAAGCAGAACCGCTTCAACCTGCCTGTTCAGATTTTGAGGAAAAAACTTGAAAGCGGCGGTTTCGGAAAACTCGTGATGGGAACTGTCCGCGTCAGATGGTGCAGAAAACAGGAATACTACGATGCCGACCCGTGGCGCGGGACCTGGGCTTACGACGGCGGCGTCATCACCAATCAGGCAAGCCACCACATCGATCTTCTGGAATGGATGCTCGGAGAACCTGTCAGCGTAATGGCAATGAACGGAACTTATCTTGTAAACATCGAAGCAGACGACACCTGCGCTGCGATAATCAAGTTCAGAAACGGCGCTCTCGGAATAGTCGAAGCGACAACAGCGACGCGTCCCGCCGACCTTGAAGGTTCTCTTTCGATTCTTGGAGAAAAAGGGAACTGCGTAATCGGCGGCTTTGCGGTAAACAAGATGCAGGAGTGGAATTTCGAAGGCGAAACACCGGACGAAAGGAAGGAAATTTTAGAAAAATACAGCGAAAACCCGCCGAATGTCTACGGATTCGGGCACATCCGTTACCTTGAAAGCGTCATCGACTGCATTGAAAACGGCAAACACGCCCTTGTTGACGGCTTAGAGGGTCGTAAATCGCTCGAACTTATAAACGCAATTTACGAATCGGTCGAAACAGGCAAGGAAGTCCACCTTCTTTTCGAGCCGAAAGAATCGAAACTGGGACGGACAAATTTTTGAGGGAACATGAAAACAAGCAGAATATGTCCTATAATTTCAAATAATTTCGTAACGAAAGATACATTCCTTATGAATGTCGCATTCGATGAAATCCCGCAACCGGGACAGTTCCTCATGCTGTCAAAAACCGATGGTCTGAGCGAACCTTTTCTGCCGCGTCCGATATCGGTTTTCGACTGGAATGACGGTGTTCTTTCGCTTCTCGTCAAGGTTGTCGGCAAAGGAACAAAGATGCTTTCCGGAATGAAACAGGGCGAGAAACTGAGAATAACCGGATACTTGGGAAACAGTTTCCCGGACACGACAGGCACTCTTCTCTGCATCGGCGGCGGAATCGGCGTTGCACCGCTTTTCTACACTGCAAAAATTTCTAAAGCGGCTGAAAAGCACTTTATTCTCGGTTTCCGCGACAAAGATTCAGTCCTCATGGAAGAAAAATTCAGAGAACTGGGTGAAGTCACGATTACGACCGATGACGGAAGCTACGGACTCAGAAAATATCCGCATGAAGTGCTTGAGACCCTTTTTGGAAAGGGGTTTGAGCCCAGTTTGATATGCACCTGCGGACCTCTCATAATGATGGATTTGGTCGAAAAAGTATGTGAAAAATACGGAATCACGGAACTTTACAAATCTTACGAAACGACCATGGGCTGCGGTGTCGGAGCCTGCCTCGGCTGCAGGATAACTACACCCGGCGGCAGCTTCCTTGTCTGCAAGGAAGGCCCTGTATTCAAAGCAAACCGGAGGGAAAAATGAAAAAAACGACGATAATTTTTGTTCTTATTGCTTTCTGCGCTCTGATTTTCGGCTGCGGCAGCGTTGACAAAAAAGGAAACGACGAAAAAGAGGCGAATCTCAAACTTCTTGAAGAGGAGAGCAAAGACGCCGCTTTTAACGAAGGACAGGATTTTTTAAAGAAAAACGAGTTTGAAAAAGCGATCGAATCCTTCAAAAAAAGCTCGGTCAAGGATGCAGAGTTCTACATTGCCTACGCGCTTGACGCCATGAAACGCACCGACGAAGCAAAAAAAGCGTTTGAAACCTGCATCGAAAAAGGGATCCAGCCGGTTGAATCGCTTTACAATCTGGCAATAATGTCATTTGACTCAGGCAATATCCCTCTCTCAAAAACATACGCCGAAAAAGCTCTTAAACTCGATCCCAAACACCTTGCAACGCTTTTTTTCTACGGGAACCTGTTTTTTGTCGAACAGAACGTGAACGAAGCCCTGAAATACTACAAGGAAGCTGAAAAAATCAATCCGGAATCAAGAGAGATCCAGAACGCGATCTTCCTTGTATACCTTCAAGGAGAACAGTTCGAAAACGCATGGAAAATCAGGGAAAAACTCGACAAGGAGAGCCCCGAGATAGTTTTTGCAGTAATGCAGATCGCCGAAATGACGGGAAATTTTCTTGACGGAGCCAACTTTGCGACAAAAGAACTCCTCGCCGAAAGCAGGATAAGAAACCTTGCTAAGATCCTCTTCACGAAAGGAGGAGATCTCATAAAAGCCCTTGAACTTGCGGAAGCTGAAAAGATCGAAGAAGGAAAATACGCCCTTCTTGACCGTTCTACAACACCGGGAAGCGCTTACGTTCTCGCACTCGATTCCGAAAGAAACATTTTTGTTTCATGTGAAACAAATCCCGGAAACCTAATTCCGACCGAGGTTTCAGAGCAGGGAATCAAAGTCGAAGGCATCGATCAGATTATTCCTTTCAAAGAAGTTTCGGCAAAATTAGCGGATTTCTGCAGTAAAAAATAAAGAATCTATTTTATTCGTTTTCTTCGTCGCTTTCTTTAATGATATCAAACAGTTGAAAAACAATATTCATTGCTTCGCGCGGATTTATCTTTTCGGGATCAACTCTTCTCAGAACTTTTTCGATCTCGCGCAGATAATCGGGAACAACGTTTTTGTTCTGTTCTTCTGCCATTGAAAATATGTCGGCCTGAAGCATGGATCCGTTCTCAAAACGCATTCTGCGGTCAAAACCTTCCATTTTTTTGAGGATTTTTTCGGCGTTTCTGATCACTTCCTTCGGCATGTCGGTGAGTTTAGCGACTTCGACACCGAAACTTCTGCTGCTGCCGCCCTCTTCCATCTGATAGAGAAAACGCATTTTTCCGGCATATTCCCTCACTGTCATGTGGAAGTTCGCGACCTGGTCAAAGTCTTCGGCAAGCTCGGTCAGGATGTGGTAGTGTGTTGCAAAAAGGGTAGTCGCGTTTATTTTTGTTATGATGTATTCGGCAATCGCGCGGGCCAGACTGATTCCGTCGTAAGTCCCCGTTCCGCGACCTATTTCATCAAGGATTATGAGCGATTTTTCTGTCGCAGCATTAAGAATTGACGCGGCTTCCTTCATTTCGACGAGGAACGTTGACTCTCCTTTTGAAAGGTTGTCACTCGCTCCGACACGGGTGAAAATCGCGTCAACAAGCCCTATTTTCGCGCTTTCGGCAGGAACAAAACTGCCGGTCTGCGCCAATAAAACTATGAGAGCGGTCATTCTCATCAAAGTCGATTTACCGCCCATGTTCGGTCCTGTTACAAGACAGAAACGGCGGTTTCCCGAACCAATGGAAACGCTTGCGGGAACGTATCTCGCGTCTTTCAGGCACGCTTCAACCACGGGATGTCTGCCGTCAACGATTTCGATTCCCTCTTCTTCGGCAATCTCCGGCCGGCAGTAGTTCTTTTCGACCGCAAGTTTTGCGAAACCGCTGAAAAGATCAACCCACGCGATGAATTTTGCGACTGAAAGGATATCGTCTTTGAAAGAAGCTATCTCGTTCACGGTGTCATCAAGAATCTTAAGCTCAAGCTCGGTCAGACGGTCTTTGGCCGACGAGATCTTCTCTTCGAGTTCTTTGAGTTCCGCCGTGAAATAGCGCTCCGTATTGACCGTCGTCTGCTTTCTGATGAAATAGTCGGGGACCTGCTTTTCAAAACGCTTGCTGATCTCGAAATAATATCCGAAAACCTTCGTGAAACCTACTTTTAATGTGGGTATCTGCGATTTTTCGCGCTCTTTCGCCTCGAGAGCTACGATATGTGAACGGAAATTGTGGATAAAGTCGGAAAGTTCAAAAACTTCTGGTGAAAAATCGGCATTTACGAAGCCCCCGTCCCTGTAAAGAAGCGGAGAATCTTCCAAAAAACGCCTCTGCCAGGAAATGATCTGCTCTTCAGAGAGTCTCAGTGGCTCGTCAGAAGCAAAAAACGGCATTTTTTTGGGCATCGACATTATGCAGGAACGGAGTTTCACCGCTTGAAGAAGCGATGTCGCAAGCATCGACACTTCACGCGGACCGCCCCTTCTGACAAGAATTCTGCTGAGTGTTCTCTCAAAATCCTTTATATTCCCGAGGGATTCCCTGATCTCGCGCAAAAGAACAGGGTCTTCGAAAAGCGTTGCGACGCAGCACTGCCTGAGAATGATTCTGTCGCGGTTTTTCAGCGGATTTTTCACAACTTCCGAAAGAAGTCTTTTCCCCATCGGAGTCTGCGTTCTGTCTATCGCCCAAAGCAATGAACCTGCCCTTTCGCCGCCGATAAGGGTCTTTTCAAGTTCAAGATTCGATACAGTGTTGTAGTCAAGCGACGCGGTGTCGCTGTTTTTCCATTCTGCAGGCAGTCTGAGCGGAGGAAAATTACCGAAATAAAGTGAATCGAGATAAAAAAGAAGCTGCTTCAAAGAAGCGAGGATACTCTTGTCAAAGGTGCATCCGTAAAGGCTTTCGAGGTATTCAGCAGCTGTTGCCGACGGAACCCAGTCTGCAAATTTTTCGCGGTCAAGCACTTCCCCAGAAACAAAAGAGGATTCTTCCGAAAGAATAATCTCCTTCGGATCGGTCAGATCAATGATGTCGGAAGCCGAAGCCTCGGTAGAAACAGCATAAAACACGTTCCCGCAGCTTACATCGACCCAAGAGAAAAAGGCATCTTTCTTTTTGAAAAAGACTGACATCAGCCAGTTGTTCCTGTTTTCGTTGAGCGAACTTTCCTCAACCACGGTTCCCGGCGTCATGATGCGGACGACATTCCGCTCCATCGTCTTTTTCGTGCTGTCAAGACTGTCGCTCTGCTCGCATACAGCCACCTTTTTTCCCGCTTCGAGCAGCTTTTTGATGTAAAAATCAGCAGCGTGCCACGGCACTCCGGCAAGCGGGATATCTGCGTCTTTGTGGCGGCTGGTGAGTGTTATCCCGAGAATTTCCGAAGCCTCGACTGCATCATCAAAAAACATTTCGTAAAAATCGCCCATGCGGAAAAAGAGGATCGCATCGCTGTACTGCTTCTTCGTCTCAAGATACTGGCGCATAGCCGGTGTTTCCATAGCTTTTTCCATCGCTGTTTTTGCTGGCATGACAACTCCGTGTTTTCAGATTGCAGAATATAGCGAAAGCCGCTTGAGCTCTATGATTCCAGAATGTTCGAGATCGATTCCATGTGGTTGATGCTGTAAACGACTTTCGCAAAGAATCTCGCGACATCGACTTCGTGATACCACGGATGCGCTTTTTTGAATTCTTCGCCGCGGTTGACCGCATTTGTTCCGGTGACACTCCTTACAAAACCGTCGGCATGGGCTTTGTCGAGTTTTTCGACCGCTTCACCGTTAAAGAAGGGAAATGTGCAGAAAACATCTATATTTTTTGCACCGAACTCGTGAAGTTTCTGGCATGCCGCGATCAAAGTTCCGCCTGTAGCGATCATATCATCAACGATAACGACGTTTCTTCCGTCAACGCTGCCTACCAGTTTGGTATCGACAACTGTCGAAGCCTTGGAATAGTCGCGTTCCTTGACGATAAGCGCCATATCGGTCTCGAGAGCGCGGGAATAGTATCTCGCCGTTTCGGCAGAACCGACATCTGGAGCAACAACGACGGTATTTTCGGAGATAAGATTTCTTTTGTTCATCGAATTCATAAGCTGTCTCGACGCGTGGAGGTTGTCGAGACGCGCAACGTGGAAGAAACCGGAGATCGCTTCAGCGTGAATGTCGATAGTGAGAACTCTCGATGCTCCGCTTGCCTCGATGAAAGATGCAACCATCGAAGCCGTAACGCTTTCACGCCCTTTTCTGCGCTCCTGCCGTGCGTTCGGGAACTGCGGAATTACAGCCGTGATCGAAGCTGCGTCGCTGTTGTGGGCTGCGTTAAGAGCGGTTGCCAGAGCCATGAGGTTGTCGTTTACGGAATAAGGCGAAAGAGGATCATCCATGAGCTGAACGACATAAACGTCCATGCCGCGGATAGGCTCGTCGATCGAAGTTTTGATCTCGCCGTTCGCGAAGTGCGTCTCAGTGCTTTTTATATAGCGGAAACGCTCCTCCAAATGCTCCTTTTTGTACTTTTCCTTAAGGTATTCGACCATTGCATCCGCAAAAACCTTACCTGAATTACAGGCAACAATACCAAGCTGACCACGATCCGCACTCATTTTTTACCTCCGAGAGTTATTCAAACAACCGCTGAAAAATACCGATTTTTGCCTTTTCTGCAAGAAATTTTTTGATCACTTTGCCGAGATTATTTCTTCTCTCTGAACATAAGTTCCTTGAGATTTTTTTCCTCGTCTTTCTCCATTTTCTGCTTTTCGGATTCGTAGCGTTTTTTCATTTCTTCAGGTCTGAATTTTGGATAATCCCTGATAATTTTGAGGAAATTCTGTGCAGCAAAATAGTGCATTCCGCGTTGTGCATACGTATTTGCGACATCAAGCTGCCAGTAAGGATTTCTTGATACCTCTGCCGCTCTTTCCAGATATTTGAATCCTGCCGATGGATTTTTTGCCGCAAACTCGCGCTTTGAAAGCCAGCGGTAGTAGCTTCCAAGGTTGCCGGAAGTCCTCAAAGTCATGTTTTTGAGTGCGCTTTCGACAACATCCTGCGAATCTTTTTCGAGTTTGAGCGAGCAGTAGGCCGCGGTGAGATAGTCACTGAACCTCTGAGTCAGGTCGGCGCCGTGCATGTAAAGATCGAACGCTTCTTTGTAAAGTTTATCTTTTTCTAAGATTTTTCCGTTATAAATCATGAGCTGACCGCGTTCGAAATTGCTGAGATCCTTTCTTTCATTATGGAGCCTCCGGATCATTTCAAGCGCTTCGTCATATCTTTTTTCTTTGATCATATTTCTAATAATCGAAATAAAGAAAACATCCTGATTTTTCTCTGCAAAATCAAATGCTGCGGCATTGCTGTCCGAAATTTTGAAGATGAATCTTTCAAGAATTTCCTTGTTTTTTTCGTTCAGCGAAATTATTTCGGTAATCCGTTCCTGCAGGCCGAAACGCGATATCCTGTCATAAACCGTATTCAGAACCTGAGAGTATTTTATGCCCGAAAGGTCGAGAGCCTCTTTAAAGAAAACAAGAGCCTCTTCGTATGCTCCGAGTCTCAGCAGATAAACTCCGTTGATGTAGTGGGTATAGTAATACTTCGGAGCCTTGGCAAGCGCAGAAGAAAGTTCAGAACCTGCCGAAAGAATCTGACCGAAATCACCTGAATTAAGTTTGTCAACACCTGCGTTCAGCGGAATCTTGAAGTTGGCAGGTTCGAGATAAACCGCCTTTTCGTAAGAAATCTCCGCTTCTTCATCAGGCTGATAACCTAAAAGTTTCTGTCCGCTTCCTGTTGCAGTAAAAATCATCGTAGTCAGAGCACAGACAGCGAGCGCGGCAAGAGAAACAATCCTTTTGTTTCCGCGGATCTCAATCGGTCTGACAAGAAGAACAAGCACTAAAATCACCGGGAAAAGAGTCGCGAAATTGTGCAGGTTGAAATCGAAAGTATTATGCATTACAACAAAAAAGAGAACCGCCATAAGACCGTTTTTCCGCTTGGTTTCGCGCTTCCCGAAGATGACGAGCCAGACAAAAAATGCAAAAATAAAAAGAGCGAAAATAAGACCCGTTTCAAGTATGAACTGTATAGGCTCGTTCTCAAGCTCTCTGGCATAGATCCAGAGATTCGACTGGTAGTAGGAAAAAACTTTTGAAAAACTGCCGAGTCCGGAACCTGTAAAGAGAAAATCGAAAAAATAATCTTTTGCGCGAGCTATGTCATTGACTTTATTAAAAAAACCTTCCCTTTCGAAATCAAATTCGCGTTCAAGGAGTTTAAGACCTGTCTGATAAACAAAAATGAGGGCAAGAACAAGCGCCGCAACCGGCAGATAAAATTTATAACCACTTGAATTTTTTGCAGATTTTCTGTTTATAAAGAAAAAAAGTATCAAGGCTGCAATGTAAGCCGCGATACCTGCTCTGGAGACCGTCGCCGCAACTGCTGCAGAGTGAAAAAAGAAAAGTGCGGCATAAAAAATCTTTTTTCTCGGGAATGTCGTCGTGTAGATCGAAGTTAGGGCGAGAAGACCCGAAATACCGAAATATCCGGCAGCGTTGTTCGTGTTGATAAGAATCGATTCAATAAAAAATCCGCTGTGGCGCAATCTTCCGTAAAGCCATGCATCGGATTGCAAAAATTTCAGCGCAACCGAAAGAATTATGGCGACTGTCGAAATCAGGATAACTGTATCTATCGTATTCTGCTTCCATTTTTTGTTCCCGAGAAAGATATTGCGTGAAAGTATGCAGGCAAGGAATATCAGCGTGAAAACCCTGAATATCGAATAAACCGTATCGGGAACCGACATCGTGAGCGGATGGGCGCCGCTTCCCTCGAGAGTATGAAAAAAATAGCCCTGCGGAGAGAGTATTTTAAGCAACGGCAGCGGCAGCGGAATGAGCTGCAGAAGCGCAAAAACAATTATCGCGGCAAGGGGAAAAATCACCGAAGAAACGGCAAAGGATTTCTTTGTCGCGAGCAGATAAACCGAATAAAGAAAAGTCGCAAAGGCGCAGATGAACATAATGACGAGGTTCGTACCGATGTGGTAGTAGACTCCTCCGAGAAGGAACGGCGGCAGAACGAAAAAAATACCTGAAGAAAGCATCAGAAATATAAGTTTGATTTTGCTGCTCATCCATCACTCCTTTTCTGCTGTGTCTGGGATTTTCTGCCGCAAAAGCGGACTTCTTCTTTCAATAAGCCTGCCTCAGCGGCCGGATTCGAGAGTTCCATAAATTTTTGAAACAAAGACTTCGATTTCTGATTCTATGATTTCGCTCATTGCGCGGACGACATCAACCGGTTTTTTGCCTTCAGCTTCCTTTTTTTTATCGAAAGAGTAGGCAACAACAATATCTTCCGTTTTATAGTCTTTAAGTTCGAAATTTATCGCGACTCTGGCGTAACTTTTTTCACCTTCGATAACTTCGTCCATTGCAAGAATCCTGCCGCTCAGAACGTAGTCGGGTTTTTTATCCATCGTTATAATGATGTCCGAGAAAACCTGCTGCTTCGAAAAATGGTTTGCAACAAGGTCGGTGATCATGTCGTCAGGTCTTGAAGCCCAGAAATGAGTATTGTAGTAAAACATCTCCTCATAGGAAGTCCGGTAGACGAGATTATATTTCTTGTAAACTTTGTCGGAATTGAATGTTTTTATCCTGAGAGTCGCTTTTATCGGCTGTTGCGAACTCTCTTTCGGCTGATAGTAGACCTGATAATAATGCTTGAGCGGCGCTTTTGAAGAAAAGAGCGAACAAGACGAAATCATGAAAAGAGCTATGAAGCAAACTGTCAAAACGCCGATTTTTTTCATTTTTTATCCTCTGCTGTCTCCGAATTGCCGCCGCCGAAAAGAGACGACGGATTTTCCATGATTATTCTCGTAAATTCGCTGAAGTTGCTCATTGCGTCCGAAAGGTCGTCAAGCGATTTATCGATTTTTTCTGTACTTCTTTCAAACGTAAGCTGCAACGTATCGACCGTTCTCTGTGTCGACTCGACGAGTCCGAACATTTTGTCGACCTTTTCCTGAACATTCGCTTCTTTGTAATCTTCCCTGAAATCAGAAACGGCATCTTCCATCATTTTAAGCGTCTTTGCCAGCGAGCCGTCTTTCGACGTAAGATCTTTGACGTTCGTCGTGATGGATTTGACATTGTCCATATTGCTGTTGAGCTCTTTCATAAAGACATTTGCCTCTTTTATAACGCCGGAGATTTCCTTCTTGTTTTTGGCGAGAAGTTCGTCAAGAGAAGCCGAAACACCGTTCACATTTTTCACGATAGACTCGACATCGTCCTTTTTGACACCTTTCAGAGCCTCGTTGAACTGGTTGAGGATCGATTCAAGTTTTTCGGCAATGACGGAAGCCTTGCCTGTGATCTCGTCCCAGCCGCTTTTTTCGGAAGGAATTTCGCCGCCGACCGGAATGCTGGCTCCCTGACCGCCGCCTTTGAGTTCGAGGAATTTCAAACCCGTAATACCGATGGAACCGAGCTGCGTTTTTGTTCCCTCTTTGATCGGAACACCCGGCTTGAGACAGAAAGCGACTTCGACAACTGCCGTATTTTCCTTGTCAACCGAAATTTTCGAGACCGTTCCGATGTTCATTCCCTGGAATTTTACCGTAGAACCTTCGGAAAGACCTGCGACAGAAATATCCTCGAAACGGGTGAAATAGCAGTCTTCACGTTTAAGCAGACGGTTTCCGATAAGAAGCGCCGTAAGAATCAGAATAACGGCGATACCGAAAATGAAAAATATCGCCACGCGCCTTTTCTGAGCTGAAGTAACCTGCATCGCACCCTCAAAAATTCCACGCGCGATTCTAAGTGTAAAAACCGGATTGTCAACGGTTTCTCGCTTTTTTCCGATTTTTCACTATGATTTTACGGTTTTTTGGGAGGGTCCATGGGCGAAAGCAAGTGTTTTTTGAGTATGCACAAACTGCTGGAAACGGCAATTTACGATTATAATATGATAAATCCAGGCGATCACGTTTTAGCCGGTCTTTCGGGCGGTAAGGACAGCTCGATGCTGCTCAGACTTTTAGCGAGAAAAAAAATCCAGACGACCAACGACTACAAAATTTCGGCAGTTTTTGTTAAAATGGGTTTTCCGAAAGACGATGAAATCTCGGAATATTTACGCGGATTCAGCGAAAATCTCGGCGTAAAATTTTTTGAAATCGAAAAATCGCTTGAAAAAATCATGGCTGCCGAAAAAAAGCAGGCATGCTATCTCTGCTCCAGAACGAGAAGACTTGCTCTTTTTGATCTCGCCGACGAAATCGGGGCAAACGTCATCGCTTTCGGTCATCACCGCGACGACTTCGTCCAGACTTTCATGATGAACCTTTTTTTCAACGGCTCGCTCGAGGCGATGAAACCCGTCAACCCGTTTTTCAAAGGAAAATACCGCATAATCCGTCCGATGCTTTACATCAAGGAAAGTTCCGTCAAAGCAGAAGCAGAGAACTGCGGCATAAAAGTTTTCGATTCAGGATGTCCTTTCGGAAAAGTTTCGGAACGCGCCTACATCCGCTCGCTCATAGAAGAGGTCTGCAAACACGACAGCACCGCAAAAACCAATATTTTCAAGGCCCTGTACAATCAGAAACCCGATTTTCTACTGAAAAAACCGTCAAAGGATATTTTGTGACAGACACCATACTTTAAGATTTTTCAGACGGATGAACTTGGATAACAAAAAACTATACGCGCATTTGCGTTTGGTTGTCAGACGCGGATTTTTCTTTTCTGTAATAGTCAACAACTGCGGAAGGACCGTCCCACCACATTTTGTTTTCCTTGTCATAAAGAAGTTTTGCCGTGCGTGACTCAAGAAACTCAGGCAGAACATCTGAAGGATCTCTGCCGTCATCAAGTGCGATTTCGTCAACGACCATCGCTGTCAGCATATCTATAGCTGTCATAATTCTCTCGTTCAGATCCATATTCTGCCGCTCCTGAGAAATTCCAGTTGATTGAGTGCTTTTTCGGTTCGAAAAGCGTATTGATCCTGCAACCTTTCCGGCAATAAAAGCCTGATACAGATTTCATCGGCTTCCTTCGAACCTACTTCACCGAATGCGCCTGACATGTAAGTCAGAATCGTGGCGTTTGTCGCGTCATTGGCGATTTTTCCGCCTATAATATCGTATTTTGCCGAATCATATCTGATATCTTTGAAAATTCTCTCTTTTCTATGGGCGACGATGCAGTGGAGCCATTCTTCATCAGCTTCCGGATAAACCATAATTTCAGTTTGTCCGGACACATGGAACCTGAACACTGACACGACCCCGAAATTCTGTGATGCAGGAATCAAGCCGTTTTCCAACGCTTTTCTCGAAGACAATTTAGCGAACTGTTCCGCTTGAGAGCGCTCCGTTGTCAGATAAAAACCTCGACCGAAATCCTTGAACGGCGAACATTTGCCGATATCGGGTTCTGAAACTTCGCAATAGCTTCCGTGGTACAGAAGCATTCCTTCCTGCAAAAGTTTAATCACGTTTTGCCTCCTGCGATTTCAAATATTCTTCAATATCTTTCAGCACGGCGTAGTCTCCTTCGACATGGAAAAGTCCCCAGAATTTCTGAATATAATGATAAACATTCTTTTCTTCAAAAATCCGGTTGACCTCCTGCATTGATTTGTTCCACTCGACTGCTGCCAATCGAACCAGCCTGACTTGCATGAAAAGTATCTGAAAACGTTCGCTCATTCTTCCTCCATGACACAGTTGTTTTAAAGTTTTTTACCAAAAATGCAAGCGGAAAATCCTTTTCAATCAAAAATCTTGCCGATGTGACTTTATTCCGCTATAACGCTAAAGATTTGTTTTTATTGAGAGGTCGATATGAGTTTCAAATCACAAGTTACAGGATTTCAGAGGAATTTCTGGATCGCAAACATCATGGAGATGTTCGAGCGTCTGGCGTTTTTCTCGGTGCGTGCAGTTCTTCCGCTCTGGATGGTAGCGACTGCCGACAAACACGGTTTAGCTCTCACTTTTACTGAAAAAGGGCTTATTTTCGGTGTCTGGGCGGCGTGCCAGAGCCTTATTCCGATGCTGAGCGGCTCTTTTGCAGACAATTTCGGCTACAAAAAAAGTCTCTACATCGCTTTTACGACCAATGTTTTCGGCTACATTCTGATGGCTAACGCGACAGGTTTCTGGAGCATGATGGTTGCGGGAATCGCGGTCGGAACGGGAACAGCCATCTTCAAGCCGCCGATTCAGGGAACGGTCGCAAGTTCGGTAACTGAAGAAAACAGCTCTGTCGGCTACGGGATTTTTTACTGGGTCGTCAACATCGGAGGTCTTCTTGCCCCGGTCATGGCGAGTACTCTGCGCGGAAACGATACCGACGGCTACACCTGGAGCTATGTTTTCTACGCGGCTGCGATTGTTACCGCTCTCAACTACATTCCGGCGACATTTTTCTTCAAGGAACCTGAAAAAACGAGAGCTGTAAAATCGGCTAAAAACGCGATCCATGACACTGTAACTGCGCTGAAAGACAAGGATTTTATGATTTTCCTCCTTATTTTCAGCGGATTCTGGCTCATGTTCATGCAGCTCTGGGATCTTTTCCCGAATTTCATTGACCAGTGGACCGACAGCCGCGCTCTGGCAAAGATCCTGCCTTCGTTTATGACCGATAACGGCAGCGTCAAGGCTGAACAGTTCATCAACATCAATTCGCTCTGCATCGTCCTTTTTGTCGTTCCGTGGAGCGTAGTCACCGGCAAATTCCCGCGTCTTGTCGCAATAACAGCCGGAATATGCCTCACGACTGTCGCGTTTTTCTGCGCCGGAGTAACGATGGCTGGTGTTGTCACTGCAATCTGCATAGCGTTTTTCAGCCTAGGCGAAATGACCTGCTCGCCTAAATTCAGCGAATATATCGGCGTGAACGCGCCTGCCGACAAAAAAGCTCTTTACATGGGGCTTTCGAACATTCCGTTTGCGGTCGGCTGGATCGTCGGAAACGTCGTTTCGGGCCCGCTTTACGACGCTTTTGCAAACAAACTCCAGATAACGAAACAGTATCTTCTTGATGTCAAAAAGGTTCCGCTTGAAACTCTTGTGAAAGTTGTCGACGATTACAAAGCGGCAAATCCTGACGGACTTCTTCCTGAAACGATTGCGAAAATGAATATCGATACATTTGATTTCTTTCCGTATTTTCAGGAACTTACAGGACTTGACAAGTATGCAGCCAACCAGCTTCTCTGGGATGCCTACGCTCCGTGGAAAATCTGGATCGTCCTCTCTTCTTTCGGTGTTCTCTCGATCGCGGCAATGCTTCTTTACAACCGCCACAAAAGCAAAATAAACGCAAAATAAGCGATAAAAACACTGGAAAACCGTTTCCGTTTGTGGTAAGAAAAAAGGGTTTTGTTAGAATGAAAACGGAGTGAAAAATGGAGATTCGAGTTACCCTGGAAGACATTTTAAGGGGTGATATTTCAAAAATAAAAACCAACATCGACAAGATTGCCCCCGACAGCAGGCTTTCTGCCGAAAACGAAAACAATATCTCTATAAAATTCGGTGAGTTAAAATCATTCGAGCTTGCTATCAAGCTGCAGGAACAAACTTGCAAAGCGTGGTTTAAAAAGCTCGATTCCGAATATCCTTACCTTCCGTTTTTTCTTAACAAGCAGTCGAAAACTTTGATGTTTTTCATTATGGGGAACACTAAATTCTCCATAGACGAGCACAACAACGTCCGCTTTGACGAAATGTCCAAGCAGCAGTATCTCAGCGCGAAAAAATCCTCGATCAAAGCTTTCTGCCTCACTCACAATATCGACCCGAAACCGGCGACGCGCAACCTGCTCTCTTTTGAACCGGTACAGCCGAAACAGGCAAACGTAAAAATCATTAAAATACAGGATTATCTTAATAAATTCGGTGCCATAACTACTTTTGACGAGCATAGGGAACTTGTTACATGGCTTCTTGCCGACAAGGTTCCGCCTTCAATAAAAATTCTACTTTGTTCCTGCATACAGAACTGTCCCCAGCCGTTTTTCGACATTATTATCGAATACAGCGGGATCCGTACAGAATACATCTCAAAAATCATCCCCTCCAAAAATGATGTCGAAGAATTCTGCCAGGCAAAATCCACGATAAAAATCACTTTTGTCTTCAAAGACGGCGACAGCCACCAGTCATGGAATCTGGATCATCCGTTTGTATGTATGGAACCGGCAGAGCTTGAGAAAAAACGAAATGAGCTGATGCCTTCTAAAGAAGAACCCCTGCAGGATGAAAGCACTCCGGCAAACCCGGAAAAACCGGAGAGTGAACCTGAAAACCACAAAGAAGCAGAGGAACCAAAAGAGAACGATTCTCCCGCAGAGAATCAGCCGCAGCAGGAAATCAAAGAAGAACCGGCAAAAGAAACCAAGGCTGAAGTCGCAAAGAAGGAAGAGGCTGACGAACCTGAAGAAATCATCCCGCAGAACGAAACCCCTGAAGAAACTATAGCAAGATTGACTAAGAAAGTTCATGATCTTCAGGAAAAAATAAAACAGAAAAACAACCTGATAGAAGATTTGGAGCGCGCGCTGAACGAACGGCAGCGTTCAAAAATTATGACCTTTTTAAAAGGATTGTTCAAGTGACGACTGTAATTTTCAACGGCAACGGCTCATCGACCGGAGTTCCGCAGCTTTTCTGCGACTGTGACATCTGCAAACTGAGCGACGAACGCAACCGCCGCACAAGATTTTCGATGACTCTGATCGAAAACGAAACAGTCCTGCAGATCGATTTCCCGTACGAAATCAGGCAGCAGCTTCTGAAATCAAAAGTTTCGCACATTGACGCAGGCTGGCTGACACATGCCCACAGCGACCACTTTGCCGGAATTGATGATCTGAGGATGGCTTCATTCAGAAACGGCGAACCGCTCCCCTTCTTTTTGAGCCGTGAAACTTTCGAGATCGCGCAGCAGCGTTTCCCTTATCTTTTTTTTGAAAACGAATATCTGCCGCGACCTTTTCTGAAGCCTGTCTTCGTTGAAAAAGAACCGGTTTCATTCAGAAACCTGACGATTATGCCGATACGCCACAAACACGGAGAAACCGTCGTTACAAGCCTGAGGTTCAAAGATTTCGCCCTTCTCGCCGACATAAATTCGATAGAACCTGAAGAACTTGACAAAGTTAAAGGGGTGAAAGTCCTTGCGATCTCTTCGACTGTCCATAAAAAACATCCGACACACTTCAGCTTCGAGGAAATCCTCGATTTGATAAAGTATATTTCGCCCGAAAGAGCATATCTTACCCACATGAACCACACTTTCGACTACGAGGAAACTTTGAAACTACTGCCCGAAAACACAGTTCCCGCCGTTGACGGCATGAAAATAGAATTTTAACTATGGAGGTGACAAAATGAAAAAAATCGCGTTGCTTTTTGTTTGTATCGTTTTCAGTTTTCTTTTCATTTCAGCGGAAAACGCCGCTCCGGCACAGAAACCTGCTGCTCAGAAAACTTTGCAGTGGTCAAAAAAACCCAGATTCTACTCCACATGGACGGCAGCTAACGAATATTGTGCCAACCTTGACGAAGACGGTCACAAAGACTGGAGACTGCCGACCATTGACGACTGGCGCTCGATAGTCGAAAAATGCCCCGAAACCGCAACGGGCGGAAAATGCGAAATCAGCGAAAAAAACGGAAAACTCACGATGGACAGCTACAACAAAAAGGATTGCCGCGGCTGCCGCAAAGGACGTACCACTCTTGGAGGTAAAGGATGGTTCTGGTCTTCATCACAGAGACCCGACACCGATCACTACTGGGTAATCAGCCTCAACAATACAAGAATTTCCGAGGCAAAAATGAATGTTCCATACAACGTTTTCTGTGTCAGATAATACCGCAAAAGAAGGTTTTGAATGCTGAACTGGCTTTCTTCCGGAGTAGTAGATATTGCAGGGCGTATTACCCCGTTCCTGTTTTTATTAGATGTCCTGATCTGGTTTCTGTTGGTAAAAAAAGAGACCAGTATCAAAAAAAACAGAAAAATTCTGGTGAAAATCGGTGTTTTTTCGTTGCTCGGAGCTGCAATTGCACCGCTTTTGATCATAGTTGTTTCCGGGAAACTGTTCCCGTTTTTGTCATCCGCAGGTAAACTGATCAAAAGTATAAACAGTTTTGCCATGTTGAAAACTGCACTGTCCGTTGCGTTCAAAGGTTTCTCGATAACGGGCGGCATATTTATCCTTTCGATCGTTCTTCTGTTCACTTTGAAAGATGCGAAAAAACTCACTTTTGCGATACTTTATCCATTCCCGCTTTTTGCATCGTTAGCCAGAATAAACTGCTTTATCAAAGGCTGCTGCTTCGGAAAACTTTATGAAGGAATTTTTGCGATAAAATATCCTCCGGCAAGTCTTGCTTCAAGACAGCATTACGCGAAATCGCTGCTTCCGTCGCGCTATGTGCCGTCGTGTCCTGTCCATCCGACACAGCTTTACATCGTTTTTTCGATGCTGATACTTTTTATCGGAGTTGTTTTGATGAAAAAATTCAGAGTGAAAAAAAATATTATTGCGGGAACAGTGCTTTCAGGTTACGGATTTTTTAATTTCTTTATAGAACTTTCCCGCGAAGAACCACTTGTCTTCAAATTCATAACGATGGGACAAATAATGGAAATCATTCTGTTTGCCATAGGTCTTTACCTGATTTTCAAGGTAAAGGAAGAAGAGATTTCGGAAAGTGAAAATTAAGGAGGAAAAATGCTGCCCAAAAACAACCCCACACAGCTTAAATCTTGGAAAACTCTTGAAAATATTAAAGATTCCACATCTTTCGATTTAAGGAAACTTTTTAAGGAAGATCCGAAAAGAGCAGACAAATTTTCAATTTCTTTTGACGATATTTTTCTCGATTACTCGAAAAATCTTATCAATGAAAATGTTATGAAAGCCATCTTCGATCTTGCAGAAGAAACGGGATTAAAAGAAGGGATAGCGGCAATGTTCCGCGGTGAAAAGATTAACGAAACTGAAAAACGTGCCGTTCTTCACACTGCTTTGCGCGATTTTTCGGATGAGCCTATAATCCTTGACGGGCACAACATCAAAGAAGACATCAGACATGTCCAAAATAAGATGAAAGCCTTTGCCGACAAGGTTTCAAACAAAAAATGGCTCGGATTTTCAGGAAAACCGGTCACGGATATAGTAAACATCGGAATCGGCGGCAGCGACCTCGGTCCCGTAATGGTTACAGAAGCTCTGAAACCCTTTTGGAAAGCGGGTTTACGGGTGTTTTTCGTCTCAAATATCGACGGAACTCACATTGCAGAAACTTTGAAAAAACTCAACCCTGAAACGACGCTTTTCCTGATTGCGTCAAAGACTTTCACGACTCTTGAAACAATGACCAACGCAAATACCGCGAAAAAGTGGTTTCTGGAAAACGGCGGCAGTGAAGAAGATATCGCAAAGCACTTCGCGGCCCTTTCGACCAATAGGAAAGCCGTAACAGAGTTCGGTATCGACCCGGAAAATATGTTTGAATTCTGGGACTGGGTAGGCGGAAGATACTCGCTCTGGAGCGCAATAGGACTGAGTATCGCATGCGTCATCGGATATGAAAACTTTGAAGATTTGCTGAAAGGAGCCTATGCGGCTGACCTTCACTTCAAAAACACACCTTTTGAAAAGAATATCCCTGTGATTTTAGGGCTTTTAGGGATCTGGTACAACAACTTTTTCGGTGCCGAGACTCACGCGATCCTTCCTTACGACCAGTATATGCACCGCTTCGCCGCATATTTACAGCAGGGAGATATGGAATCGAACGGAAAAAGCACAGACAGATCGGGCATACCTGTTGATTACCAGACAGGCCAGATTATCTGGGGCGAGCCGGGAACAAACGGGCAGCACGCCTTTTATCAGTTGATTCATCAGGGGACAAAGCTGATTCCGGCAGATTTTATAGCTCCTGCGGTTTCGCACAACCCGATAGGAGATCACCACATCAAACTGCTTGCAAACTTTTTCGCGCAGACCGAAGCGCTTATGAACGGAAAAACCGCTGAAGAAGCAAAAGCCGAACTTGAAAAAGCGGGAATATCGCCTGAAGAGATCGAAAAGCTCCTTCCGTTTAAGGTGTTCAGCGGAAACAGACCGACGAACTCGATACTTGTCAAAAAAATCACGCCGCATACTCTCGGCGCACTCATCGCGATTTACGAACACAAAATATTTACTCAGGGAGTTATCTGGAACGTTTTCAGCTTCGACCAGTGGGGAGTCGAGCTTGGAAAACAGCTTGCGACAAAAATTCTGCCGGAACTCAAAAGTGCGGAAAAAGTTTCCTCGCACGATTCATCCACAAACAATTTGATTAACAAATTCAAGGAGTTGTCATGAATATTTTAGTTACCGGCGGAGCGGGATACATCGGGTCTCATACTGTCGTTGAACTTATAAATGCTGGTCACGGCGTTGTTATCGTTGACAACTTTTCGAACTCGAAGCCCGAAGCCATTGCAAGAATCGAGAAAATCACCGGCACAAAAATCAGGTTTTACGAAGCCGATATCCGCGATAAAGTTGCAATGAAGCGTATTTTTGCAGAAAACAAATTTGACTGCTGCATACATTTCGCAGGATTCAAAGCTGTGGGCGAATCAGTTGTAAAGCCGTGGAAATATTACGAAAACAATATTGCCGGCACTCTGGTTCTGCTTGACGCGATGCGCTCTGCGGGCTGCAAAAACATGATTTTTTCTTCTTCCGCGACTGTTTACGGCGATCCGGCGGAGATCCCGATAACTGAAGACTGCCCGAAAGGAAAATGCACTAATCCTTACGGCCAGACAAAATCGATGCTCGAAGAAATTCTTATCGATTTTCACACTGCAGACATAAAAACGAACGATCCGAATCCGTGGAACATCGTGCTTCTGCGCTACTTCAATCCCGTCGGAGCGCATAAATCGGGGCTTATCGGCGAAGATCCGAAAGGAATTCCGAACAATCTGATGCCTTACATCACGCAGGTTGCAGCGGGAAAACTCGACCACCTCACCGTTTTCGGAAACAACTACAAAACCCATGACGGCACGGGAGTAAGAGACTATATCCACGTTGTCGATCTCGCAAAAGGTCACGTCAAAGCGCTCGCCGCAATCGAAAAAAAGTGCGGAATCGCAATTTACAACCTTGGAACAGGCACAGGTTACAGCGTTCTGGACATCGTTCACGCTTTTGAAGAAGCCAACGACCTCAAAATTCCTTACGAAATCGGTCCGAGAAGACCCGGCGACATCGCGCAGTGCTATTCTTCACCCAAAAAAGCCGAAAAAGAACTTGGCTGGAAGGCTGAAAACGGCATCGTCGAAATGTGCCGCGACAGCTGGAACTGGCAGAAAAACAATCCGGACGGCTATTAGATTCCCCATCTAAGTTAGAGGGGGTGGCGCGTAGCGACGGGGGCGTGTGCCGCCTTTTCAAATTGAGTATTTATTTTATGGTCTTTGCGATTTTTACGATATTTTCAGCGGTGAACCCGTATTTTTCCATTACCTGACTTCCCGGAGCGGATGTTCCGAAAGCATCTACTGCGATGATTTTTCCTTTGTCGCCTGCGTATTTTTCCCAGCCGAAACTTGTTCCGGCTTCAACGACAACGCGGTTTTTGACCGATTTCGGAAGCACCGATTCCCTGTATTTTGCCGGCTGTTTTTCAAATGTTTCACGTGAAACCATGTTGACGACACGCACTTTCAAGCCCTCTTTTCTCAAGGTTTCGGCAGCATCAAGCGCAATATGGACTTCGGAACCAGTTGCTATGATTATCGTGTCGGGAGCTGCTTCATCAAGTATCGCATACGCACCTTTGAGCGCGTTCTCAGCCGCGGCGTATTTCGTTCTGTCGATGACTGGAACATCCTGACGCGTCAGAATGAGCGCTACAGGCTGATTTTTGTTTTCGAGGATATGCTTCCAAGCTACCGAAACTTCGTTCGCATCGGCCGGACGCCATACTTCGAGATCTGGAATACAGCGCAGCGTTGCAAGCTGTTCTACCGGCTGGTGTGTCGGACCGTCCTCGCCTACTGCAAGCGAATCGTGAGTGAAAAGGAAGATCGAGCCGAGTTTTGCCAAAGCGGCAAGCCTTATCGGAGGTCTCATATAGTCGACAAACGAGAAGAATGTTCCTGTGAAAGGTTTAAGCATTCCGTGGTAGAAAATGCCGTTTGCAATAGCTCCCATCGCGTGTTCGCGGACTCCGAAGTGGATGTTTCTCCCCGAAAAATCGTCAGCCGAGATCCATTTTTCGCCAGAAATCGTCGTTTTCGTCGAGCAGCTGAGGTCGGCATCGCCGCCTACGAGCCACGGAACGGCTTTGCCGAGAGCAGCAAGGACTTTTCCGTCGGCGGCACGTGTCGCCATTTTCGTTCCAGCTTCGAATTTCGGAAGTATCTTGTCCAGATTTTCAACTTTAAGTTCCTGCATATCCTTGAACAGAGCCGCCTCTTCGGGATATTTCGCCGAATATTCTGCAAAAAGTTTGTTCCAAGCCGAAAAAGCCCTGTTCCCTGCCCTTTTTATCGAAGCAAAATCCTTTTTCACATCGTCATCGACAAAGAAAAATTTGTCGGGCTCCATTCCGAAACCCTTTTTCACTGCCGCAAGTTCGTCCGCACCGAGCGGAGAACCGTGTGAAGATGAGCTTCCCGCCTTGTTCGGCGAACCAAAGCCGATAGTCGTTTTGACGATGATAAGTGTCGGTTTTGACAGCTCTTTCTTTGCTTTCGCGATCGCGCGGTCGATCGATTTGAGGTCTTTGTTGCCGTCAGCAACGCTGAGTACCTGGAAACCGTAGCTTTCAAAGTGCTTTTTGACATCTTCGGTGAAAGTTATCGAAGTCGGACCGTCAAGCGAAATATCGTTTGAATCGTAGAGAAGAATGAGTTTTCCGAGTTTGAGATGACCTGCAAGCGATGCAGCTTCAGAGGCAATTCCCTCCATCAAGCAGCCATCACCCAGAAGTGCGTAGGTAAAGTGGTCTATCAGCTCGAATCCCGGTTTGTTGAACCTTGCGGCGAGCATTCTTTCAGCTATCGCCATGCCGACCGCGTTCGCGACACCCTGACCGAGCGGGCCAGTGGAAGCGTCAACGCCCGGAGTTACGCCGAATTCGGGATGTCCCGGAGTTTTGCTGCCAAGCTGCCTGAAATTTTTCAGATCGTCCATCGAAAGTTTATATCCCGCCAAGTGGAGCATCGAATAGAGAAGCGCGCTGCCGTGACCTGCCGAAAGGACGAATCTGTCTCGGTTTATCCAGTCGGGATGCACCGGAGAAACCTTGAGATGCCGCTTCCAGAGCGTATAAGCCGCAGGAGCCGCACCCATCGGAAGCCCGGGATGACCAGAATTCGCCTTCTGAATCATATCTGCCGACAAAACACGGACGGTATTCACGCTTTTTTCAGAAATTTTATCGGGAAAAGCCATTTTTTTCTCCATAAAAAGTTCACAAATCGACTGAATATACAAAAAAACAGCGAAACGACAAGATAAAAATGATGTTAGACGCCGCTTTCAAAGATCGTTAGCATCAAACAAAAATCTAATTTCCAATATTTTTACTTTTATTTCAGAAAATTTTTATTATAATACTTGAGTTTTTCGCTTTTTTACAAAAGAATTTTTCAAAATTATATTCAAAAAAGACTGTGCGGGAATTAAAAAGAGACTGCCACGGTCCCTGGCACTGCAAAGCAGGAGAAAGGATACCGTGGCTCATGGCGATAATAATAGAAGAAATTTTTTGAAAGTCAAGGATAAATTATGGATAAATCGACATTCGAAAGCATAGAAAAATCAATTTCACCGGAACGTCTTGCAGCCTATAAAGCTGACGGAGCAAGCAATGAGATAGCACTTGCAAGATATATTTACAACATAGAATTATCCGAAAGCCTGTATCCGATAATAAATATTTTCGAGGTAACGCTGCGAAATTCGATAGATAAAGCTCTTGCAAAATTTTTCGATGTTAAGGAATGGAACGATGCAATGTTTCTTACTGAAACCGAGAGAAGAATGATTGATGAAGCCAAAACAAAGATTGTGCAAAAAAATCAAACATACTCTCACAGCCGTCTTGTTTCGGAACTTACACTCGGATTTTGGGTCGCTCTCATGGGGAAAAAATACAACTCTCAAAAATTTCAATTCTTCATAATCAAAAATATTTTGCATGGGTGCCCTTCGGAACAGAAAAGCACCATTTCAGTTCAGAAAAATCTTAACGAAATCCGTTTCTTGCGGAATAGAATAGCTCATCACAGGCGAATCCTGCACTGGACTGACTTGGAACAAAAACACGACTTGATTCTGGATTTTATCCGCTGGATGTCGCAGGATATGCACAAAATAGCAATTCACAATGACACTTTTGAAACGGTATACAAAAACGGGATCGCGCCTTTTGAACTATTTATAGAAAAAGATTTTTCAACTTAATTTAATGCACCAAAAACCAAATAATTATAGTGGTAATTATTGACGGAGCCAAATACTCCCCAAGTTGAGGAGCAATCAGACAACAAGGGATTTACTCAGCAGCTGAGTAATTAGAGAATTTTCTACGATTTTTCCCTCATTTCAATGCAGAAAAGTTCAAGGGGTAAGTGGCAGTAACCGTTGGGATTTTTGACAAGATACTTCTGGTGGTACTCTTCCGCAGGATAGAAATTTTCAAGCGGTTTGACTTCTACCGCGAACTTCTCAGCCTTTGAGCCGAGAGCAAGTTTTTCGCTATTGACTGCCGCTTCGATATCGGGAAGAAGCGATTCATCGGTGTAATAGATTCCTGTGCGGTATTGAATGCCGCAGTCGCAACCCTGCTGGTTTACCGAGAGCGGATCGATAGCGCGGAAATAGTATCCGAGCAGCTTTTGTGTCGGTAGAACCGCTTCGTCGTATTCGATTTTTACCGTTTCGGCATGTCCGCTCCCCTCGCACACATCGCGGTATGACGGATTTTCAGTTTTTCCGTTGGCATAACCCGTTTCTGTCGATTTGACACCCGAAAACTGGTCAAAAAAACGCTGCGTTCCCCAGAAACAGCCGCCCGCAAGATAAATCGTTTTCATCGTTTCCTCCGTTTTTTGCCTTTTTACAGCCTTTTTCTATAATCCCGCGTTTTTATTTGTTCAACTTTTTTAAGGAGAGAAAAATGAAAAAATTTTTTGTTTCTTTGGCAATTTTTTCAGCTTTGATTTTTGTCATCAGCTGCGGCAGCGGCAAAAAAGACAAAAAAGAAAGTGAACCGACTGATGACACAGATGTTATAGAGACTGACGCCGACACGGAACCGACAGACGAGCCGACTAACCCGGCGGACGAGCCGACAAATCCGACGGATGAGCCGACAAATCCGGCGGATGAGCCGACAAATCCGGCGGATGAGCCGACAAATCCGACAGACGAACCGACAAATCCGACGGACGAACCGACTAACCCGACAGACGAACCAACAAATCCGACGGACGAACCGACTAACCCGACAGACGAACCGACTAACCCGACGGACGAACCGACTAACCCGACAGACGAACCAACAAATCCGACGGACGAACCGACTAACCCGACAGACGAACCGACTAACCCGACCACACCTACTGCCGAAGAAATCTGCAGTACAGCCGGAGGAAATTGGAATTCAACGGAAAACAAATGTACAAAAACTGTCAGTTGCGGCGAAATACCGATTGCTCACGCTGAATGGAACGGTGAAGATTCCTATTCTTTGGTATATGTAGACGGCGAATGGAACGGAGAAACTTTCACTACTGAATACAGTGAAACCGAAGGAACTTGCAAATACAAATGTGCAGAGAACTATTACTGGCACGAATCAAACTGTGTAAACGGGTGCGGTAATAATACAGACGATAATCCGTGTTTAATTATCGATTTTTCTGATAACAACTGCAATCCGACCGGAGCAACAACATTTACCTGCGGCTGCGAAAACGGTTATTACTGGAACAACGATGCGTGCGAACCGACCGAAGAGAAAAAATGCGATCTCGCCGGCGGAGATTGGAACGAAACAGAAAGTAACTGCACAAAAACCGTCAGCTGCGATGAAATACCGGTTGCTCACGCTGAATGGAACGGTGAAGATTCCTACTCTATGGAATATTCCGGTGGAGATTGGATTGGCGAAATTTCCCCTGAATACAGCGAAACCGAAGGAAACTGCAAATACAAATGCTCCGCAAAATATTTCTGGAACGACTCAATTTGTGTCCCCTATCTGGCTAACATATGCACACACCAGAATTTATGTTATAACAACACGGAAACCATCTCATGCCCGGCAGAAGATTCAGCTTTTTACGGTCAGGATGCTCAAAATAACAGCAGCTGCACAGCTCAAAGTTTTACACTTGAAACACCTGTTGAAGAACAAAACGTTATTGTTGACAACAACACCGGTCTTATTTGGGAACCTGCACCGTCTGCCACCACATACTACGGGGATCAGGCAGACCGTCATTGCACAGATTTAAATAACGCCGCCTACGCCGGCATAAACACCTGGCGTGTTCCGCATCCTTTTGAATTTCAGACAATTGTCGATCGCAGCAAAAACGGTCCTGCGACTCACGCAATTTTCACAAATATGCCGGCAGAAGACTGGGTTTT
Source organism: uncultured Spirochaetales bacterium (assembly GCA_902774115.1). GTDB lineage: Bacteria > UBP6 > UBA1177 > UBA1177 > UBA1177 > UBA1177. Next base: position 97,679 of record CACYHH010000006.1, on the reverse strand, counting down.
TCTCTGGATAGACAGCGGCTCAAGATATCGCGCTTTCAAGGTTTATTCCGGAACTATAATAAGCCGGAGCTCTTCAAACAAATACAAAGTAGTCTGTGTTTCCGGGAAAAAACTTTATCAGGCAACAGCTGAAGATTTTGAAGTATCCGCAACAACCGTAAAGGATAAACGGACAGGGCTTATCTGGCAGAAAGAAAAAATTACAAACAAGAGCTGGGAACAGGCCCTGACTTACTGCAAGGGTTTGAACAACGAAACAGAAAGCGGCTGGCGCCTTCCCAACATAAACGAACTTATGTCACTGTTAAACTTCGACAAGGAGGAAGAACCTTATTCTTATTTCCCGGAAATAGTTGAAACTACTGATTACAACAGTTTCTGGTCTTCTACAACCGATGCCAGCAATCAGGCACAGGCATGGGCTCTCACTCCCATCTATGGCGAGGCAAGCGCAACAGCAAAGAGTTGGGATCAGAATTTTGTCAAATGTGTTAAAAATGCAGAATAATTTCAGGAGATTACAATGAACAAAGAGTATCAGGTCAAAGACATTGCACAAGCTGATTTCGGGCGTAAGGAAATTGCTCTCGCCGAAATCGAGATGCCGGGACTTATGGCGCTTCGCGAAAAATACGAGGCGAAAAAACCGCTCAAAGGGGCGAGAATCACTGGAAGTCTCCACATGACGATCCAGACTGCCGTTCTTATAAAGACTTTAGTCGCTCTCGGTGCCGATGTCCGCTGGGCAAGCTGCAACATCTTCTCTACTCAGGACCACGCCGCTGCCGCAATCGCAGATATGGGTGTTCCCGTTTTTGCGTGGAAAGGCGAAACTATTGAAGAATACTGGCAGTGCACGCTTAAAGCTCTTTCGTTCCCGGGCGGACTTGGACCTCAGCTCATCGTTGACGACGGCGGAGACGCTACGCTCCTCATCCACAAAGGCTATGCGTGTGAAGAAAATCCCGCTCTTTTCGATGAAAAAGCGGAAAACCGCGAGGCTCAGGCGATACTTGACATTTTGAAAGAAGAATACAAAAAAGATCCGCAGAAATGGCACAAAATCGTTAAGGAAATCAAGGGTGTAAGCGAAGAAACCACGACGGGAGTCCACAGACTTTACCAGATGCTTGAGAAAAACACTCTTCTCTTTCCGGCGATCAACGTCAACGACTCCGTCACGAAGTCGAAGTTCGACAACCTTTACGGCTGCAGAGAATCGCTTGCCGACGGCCTCAAACGCGGAACAGACATCATGGTCGCGGGCAAAGTCGTCTGCGTATGCGGCTACGGCGATGTCGGCAAAGGCTGCGCTAAGTCGATGCAGGGTTTTGGAGCGAGAGTAATCGTCACGGAAATAGACCCGATCTGTGCGCTTCAGGCAAGCATGGAAGGTTTTGAAGTCCGCACAGTTGAAGAAGTCGTTGATTTTGCTGATATTTTTGTCACTGCAACAGGAAACTGCGACATCATCACTGCAGACCACATGAAGAAGATGAAAAACATGGCTATCGTCTGCAACATCGGCCACTTCGACAACGAGATCCAGGTCGACGCGCTCTACGCGATCCCGGGAATCAAGAAAATCAACATCAAACCGCAGGTCGATCGCATCGAATTCCCCGACGGACACTCGATCATCCTTCTCAGCGAAGGAAGGCTCGTCAACCTCGGCAACGCTACGGGACATCCGAGTTTCGTAATGAGCAACTCCTTCACCAACCAGGTTCTGGCGCAGATGGATCTCTGGCAGAACGAATACAAACTCGGAGTTTACATCCTTCCGAAGCACCTTGATGAGGAAGTTGCGCGTCTCCACCTTGCGAAACTTGGCGTCAGCCTCACAAAACTCACGCAGAAACAGGCTGATTACATCGGTGTCAAAGTTGAAGGTCCGTACAAAGCGGATCACTACAAATATTAGGAGATAAATATGAAAAAATTTCTTTTGTTTCCGCTCTTTTTTGCCGCTTTTTTCTCTCTCAACTCGTGTATTGCAATGAAAAACGATGTTGATATGGCAAAAACCGAGCTTCGCGCCGAAACCACTGCCAAAATGAAAATTCTCGAAGAAAACGTGACAAAAAATGTTACTCAGTCTCTCAAAGAAGAAGTGGCAAAACTGAACGCGCGTCTTGACGAAATCGAAAAATCGCAGCAGACCGAAAAGCAGATGCAGAAAAACAAAATCGACCTTTCTTTCAACAATCTTGAAGAGTTACGCGAAACCATCAAAGAACTCAACCGGAGAATTGACAATGTCGATATGACGGCGCAGAAAAACTCTCTTCTTTCAGAGCAGATAAACGCTCTCGATAAAAAAATCGCCGAAAACGAACAAGAACTCGCACAGTTGAAAGAAAACATCAACTCACAGATAGAAGGTCTCAAGCCGGTTGACAAGTTCACCGTGACGAAAGAAGGCATCGTCAGACTTCCTGAAAGCGAAAGCAAAAGCTACAACCAGCTTGTTGAATACACAAAAAGCGAAAGCTGCGATCCCGCAATTGCGAGAAAAGCCTGGGAAACCTACGCTGAAAAATGGTCAGAAAGCAGAAAATGCGATGTAACTTTCTGGATCGGCGAAACTTACTACATGGAAAAAAGCTACAACAAAGCGATTGAAACGCTGCAGCCGATTGAAAAAACCTATCCGGGATGCCCGAAAATCGAGCGCAGCTATCTCCATATCGCCTTTTCGCTTTTCCATATCGGCAAAGTCGAGGTTGCAAACGCGATTCTTGAAAGCATGAAAGAAAAATTCCCGCAGCCTGCGTTTCCCGATGAAGTAAAAGAACTCGAAAAACTTATAAACTCAAAAATGCCGAAAAAAGCTGCTCCGGCAAAAAAAGCCGAACCTGCAAAAAAGGCACCTGCGAAACAGCAGACAAAAACTCCCGCCAAAACTAAAAAATAATCTGAAATTTTCTGAAAACCGCCCGATCAGGGCAAAAAAAATGGCTCCTCGTGACGGACTTGAACCGCCGACCTAGTGGTTAACAGCCACCCGCTCTACCGACTGAGCTAACGAGGAACCTCAAAAAATTGGATCAAATGTAACGAACTCAAGCGAGCGACAATATACGCCGGAGAAGACAATAGTCAAATAAAATCTTTCGTTTTTTTGCAATATCACAAAATATTATAGTAAAAACAAATAGTTACCTTAAAATTTAGCTTTCGTTCCGACTGAATTGCAGGAAGGCAAAAAAAATCCCCCGTTGCCGGGGGACTGCCGTTTGAGTATTACAACATAACCTGAGGGGGATCTAAATCAGCTGATTTTCAGCGTCTTTTTGTGCTCTCTTACAACCATCGGAATGAATTTCGCAGATTCAACCGTTTCAGCAACAAAGTGCATGAAGTCGCTTGTCGGCTCGGTCTGCCAGATTTTTCCGCATTCAGAGCATCTGAAAACGCGTCTTTTTCCGTCAAAGAAAACCGCGTCATGATAATTTCCGTTATTTGCTTCATATATACTTTTTCTGATCTCAAGCGACTCACCGCCGCCGCAGCATTCACATTTAAAACTCATCTTTACCTCCAAAAATCAAAAAACACGCTTATTTAGTTCCACCAAGTGCCGATTTTTCTGACTCTAAAATGAACTTTTTTTCAAAAAAGTGAATAACTATTGATTTTTATTGATATTTTTTTGTACATTTTTTTGAAGACAAAATCTTGGAAATTACCTTTCTTGACTTTTTCCCCAGTGATTATAGCGTTTCGCGTTTAATTTTTATGTTCAGGAGTGAAAATTGATAAAGTTTTTAAAAAACAAAATCGGTAATGATTTAGATACATTTTCCGAGTGCAGAAACGGTTCGCTCAACAATCTGGATAAGTTTCTGATTATTCTCACAGTCGTTTTGTGCGCGCTGCTTTATATTCCGATGCTCGGCAACTTTTTTATGATCGACCCGTGGGAAAACCACTATTCGCACGTCGCATGGGAAACTCTTGAAAAAAACTCCTTTGCAAAGCTGTGGTTTCAGAATTCAAACAAATTCTGGTCAAAACCGCCTCTTCTTTTCTGGATGCTGATGCCGTTTTACAAATTCAATATTTCAGAATTTTCGGGAAGGCTTCCGGTAGCTCTTTTTTCGATACTTTCCTTAGTCGGTTTCTACATTCTTCTCACGCGGCTGATTTCAAGAAAATCTGCAATAATTTCAACGTTTGTTCTTATGCTTTCGCCTCAGTATTTCATGCTTTCGCGTCAGATCATGGTAGATCTTCCGTTTGTCGCGCTTAATACTATAGCGATATTATGCATGGCGGTTTATTACTTCGGAAATATCAGTACTGAAGAGAAAATATTCAAGAAAATCCCGCGAAGCGATTTCTATCTCTATCTTTTCTATTTTTTTGAAGGATGGGCTTTTCTGGCAAAAGGGCTGCTTTCAATACTTATTCCCGGCATAGCTCTTTTTATTTTCATGGTTTTTTCGCGCAATTTCGGCTGGTTTTTCGCTTGGAAACACCTCAAAAAACACCTTGTCGGCATGGTGATATATCTTGCCGTTGTAATGCCGTGGTTCGGATATATGTGGATAAGCGAAGGAAAAAGTTTTTTCGATACCTTTATTATCTACCACCATTTCAAACGAACGACCGGTGAAATCCATAAACCGAACGATCTTTACACGCTTTACATCAGGATTTTAGGTTATGCGATGTTCCCGTGGAGTGCTTTTCTGCCCGCTGCGCTTTACAGTTTTCTTACAAAAAAAGAGGAAGATTCCGAAAAAGCCAAGAAACTTTTTTTCTTCAGTTCATTTATCGGACCTTTCCTTTTCTTCTCTTTTTCATCGACTAAATTTTATCACTATATTGCTCCAGTAGTTCCTTTTCTTGCAATATTTTTAGGTATTTATATTGAAAAATTGTGGAGTGAGCGCTGGACTCTGGCGGCAAAAGTCGAAGCAGTTATTTCAATATTTTTAGTTGCTGCAATAGGTCGCGACATCGGTGACAAACACGTTCTTTTCCTTCATCTCGTAACTTTCTACAACACAAGAAAAGTTCCGACACCGGCTTCATGGGAACCTGTTATAATTTCTGTTTTTGCAGTTTTCTGCTTTGTTATTTTATTAATGATTTTAAACAAAAATCTGCAGAAGAAAGGTTTTTACATCCTTTTTGCGCTGAGTGCGGGATTTATGACTTACTACTTTGCAGAACCGCTTCCTGAAATTTCAAAATACTATTCTTTAAAACCACACGTCGAGGCTTATCTTAAAGACAGTCCAAACAGGGCTCCGATTGCCGATTATTACAAATGGTTAAGAAAATCAGCAGGTTTCTGGCTTAAAAACGAGATAACTTTCCTTCAGACTGATAAAGAAAAGAACGTCATAAGATTTTTCGATAAACCCGGTATTCAGTATGTCATTCTCCGTGATAACGACAAAAAACGCTTTGAATCGCTGATGAAAAGAATAAACAAAAAAACTGTAGTGGTTTACAGCGGAGCTAAAAACACTCTTTTGAAAGTTTTCGGAAAAGGTCAGGAGCGCGATATTTCAAAATCGAGCGGATACATTGTTCAAAATTTGCCGGAAAACTTAATAAAATCAAATGTTATTTTTGATAATGTGATAAAACTCGAAGGTTTTACCATTGATAAAAGCAATATTACAGAGCGTGACGGAAAATTCTTTGCGAAAGAGGGATCAACTATAAATGTCGAGCTTTATTTCAGATCAATTGCCGATAAAATCAACAAAGATTACGATGTTTTTCTCCACAATGAAGGCAACAACAAAGACAAAAGAACCAAAGGTGACGGAAATATGGCTAACGGCACCTACCCTACCGATTTCTGGAAAAAAGGTGAAATAATCAGACATCCTTTAAAAATAAATATACCCAAAGGATCATCAAACAATTACTATATTGCATATACAGGCTTATATCAGGAAGAATACAGAGCCAACGTAACAAATAAAAACGAAGTCAAAGAAAGCGATAACCGTGCTGAACTCATAAGAATTTACCTTGACAGGTAAAAAACTTCTATATTATTAAAATTATTAAGATTTTCTATTGAACTACTCATTATGATCTGATTTTTGAGAACCTCTATTTCTTTAAAAAGAGTCTTTTTGGTTTCATCGTCGACAAAAACAAAAATATCATCTATGAGAAATATAGGAAACTCGTTTTTTTCGGCATAAATACTGAGTTCCGCAAGTTTTATAAGGAATGAAGTTATATAGGTTTCACCCATCGAAATATTATTTTTGGCATTTCCTACTTCTGTAGTTATATTTATGTTGTCGAGATGAGGCCCGTAAAGCGAAAAACCTTTTTCAAGCTCTTTTTCAAGTCTGCTTTCAAGCTTTTCCGCATAGTTTTCATCAATGTTGTAAGTAAAGAAAACTTTCATTCCTGAAAAGAGTTTTTCCAGTAAAACCGATACTTTTTTATTGATTGTTTCACATGAAACATTCCTTTTTTTCCTTATTCTGTCTATAAGCGGAGCGGCAGCTGCATTCAGATATTTTACGACTTCTGCATTTTTGTCTTTAAGAGCTGCGTTTTTATTCCTGATATATTTTATATATTCGCTCATGTCATCAAAATAGCTTTTATCCTCTACAAAACAGATTCTGTCTATGAAATCTCTGCGAAATTTAGGACTTCCGGTGATTATAAACATGTCTTCAGGAGAGTGAACGACAGGATAAGCTATGCTCAAAAGATCCTTTCTCGAAGAAACATTGCCGTCTATTATGATTTTTTTATTTCCTTTTCTATCGTAAGCAACTGAAACTTTTCTGCTGTAGTTCTCAAAATCGTCAAAATCAGATTCAATATAAAAATTCTGGCTATCTTTTGAAATGCAGTCTTTTATGTCGAATGTTTTGAAAGACCTTCCGCTTGAAACGACAAAACAGGATTCAAGGATAGAAGTCTTTCCCGAGCCAGTTTTTCCTTTTATAAGCAGTTTCTGAGGCAGATTTATTGAAAAATCAGAAAGTGATCTGAAGTTGGATATGAAAATAGAGTTTATTTTCATAAAATTAGATTCTGAGAGGCATAATCATGTGAACATAGAAGAATTCGTCTGTTTCTTCTTTCAAGGTCATAGGTTTGTTTGCAGCTCCGTCAACTATAACATTTACGTTGTTGTCATCTATAACATTTATAACATCAAGGAAATATTTAGCATTTACAGCAACGCTTCTTTCAGTCGAAAATCCTTTTTCAATAACTATCTCATCAGTCGAAGTTCCGCCTGTATTCGAATTTGCCGTGAGTTTAAGAACATTTCCGTTGAAGAAATATTTTGAAACCCACATCTTGTCTTCTGAGTTAAGAACGATGACTACGCGTTTTATAGCTTCAATAAGTTCTTTTCTGTTGACAACTGCAAACTCTTTTCCGTTCAGAACTTCGTAAGTTCCTATAATCGGACGGTGCTTCGGAAATTCGTTTTTGAAAAGTCTTGAAATAAAGGTTAAATTTTCAATTTTTATAAACATTTTTTCATCGTCTATAGCTACATAAGCATCTTCAATATCGGCAAAAATTTTGGTTATTTCAGCAAAATTCTTTCCCGGAACAACTATGCCACTTTCAAATTCAGGAATGTCAAGAGCGAAGTTTTTAAGCATAAGAACTGAAAGTCTGTGAATATCTGTAGTAACCATATCTACAGTTTCAGTTCCGTCATCGTTCTTTATTTTTATGATGAGAACGCCTGAGTAAGCCTTTGTCATGTAGTTTTCAGTCATTGAGAACTGAACTTTTTTGTAGAAAGAGATAAGTTTGCTTATCTTTACAGGTTTGTAATCTTTAGAAGTATCTGAAATTTCAGGAAAATCAGAAGGATTAAAGCACGGAACCTTGTATTCAGACTTGTCAGCAGTTATATCGAGAACATTGTTTGATTCACCGTATTTGAATACTATGTTTTCAGCTCTTGAAAGACGGCATATATCATGGATAGATCTTGCAGGAACAGCTATCTTTCCTTCTTCAACCGGTTCTTCAAGATTTACCTTTGCTAAAACCGTTATTTCAAGATTTGTAGCGCTGAGAGTGCATTCTTTATCTTTGAAGCTGAAAAGAACACTGGTAAGAATTACCATCGGATGTTTTTTTTCTACACATGAGCTGCAGTAGTCAAGAGCCTTGAGAAGTTCATCTTTTTTGAAAGTTAATTTAATCATAATTCTCTCCTTATCTTAAAAAACAATATAAATAACCTCTGTTATAATGTTTAAAGCTGAAAAATTGTCAATAAAAACATGATGATGATAAAGCCTTTCAGTGTTGAAAAAAATGTTTGTTTTTTGTTGTCTGTTCATGGTTTCAGATTTTCAACATACCGGTTTTCAACATTTGTTATAAACCCTTTTCCGAGCTTTCGATTTCTTTGCTTAGTTTATTTACAAGTTTGGATATCTGTTCGTCGTCAAGTATGAGTTTTTCTACGTTTGAAATAGACGTTATTATTGTGGAATGGTCTCTTCCGCCGAATTTTTCACCTATTTCCTTGAAAGTTTTTGAGGTGTATTTTCTTGTCAGGTAAATAGCTATCTGTCTCGATATGGAAATTCCTTTCGTTCTGCTTTTTGAGATCATGTCTGAAGGTTTTACCTTTGTTGCGGCAGAAACTATTTTTATTATGTCCTCTATTTCCGTAGGCTGTTTTTTTATCATTTTTTTAAGGATGTTTTCGGCAAATTTAAGATCAATAACTCCGTTTCCTATGAATTCATGGGATATTTTAAGAGTGTTAAGGGCTCCTTCTATTTCACGGACGTTGTTCTTCATGTTGAAAGCTATCAGATCAGCTACTTCATCTTCTATTTTCATGTCGTAAAGTTCTGATTTCTTTTTTATGATTGCGACTCTTGTTTCGTATTCAGGAGGAATTATCTCAAGTGTAACGCCCATTGAGAACCGTGATCTTAGTCTGCTGTCTATATCGTTTATTTCAGTTATGTGTTTATCTGAGGTTATGACTATCTGTTTTTTCTTGTCGTAAAACTGGTTGAAAATGTAGAAAAATTCGTTCTGGGTTCCGGATTTTCCTGATAAAAACTGAATATCGTCTATAAGAAGAACATCATTTTTTATTATTTTTTCCCTGAAATCAGAGATAGTCTTTGATTCGATTGCTTTGATATAGTCTATTAAAAGCTGGTTTGTAGTCGAATAATAAACTTTTTTGTGTTTGTTGCTTACTATGTAGTTTCCTATAGCCTGTATTATGTGTGTTTTTCCGAGTCCTGAATCACCGTATATGAAAAAAGGATTATAGCCTGTTCCGGGATTTTTGGCTATAGCCTGAGCTGCAAGGTAAACACCTGCATTGGAAGGGCCCATTACGAAATTGTTGAAAGTATAGTCTTTGTATTTTTCATATTCATCGGAAGTTTTATCATTGTCTTTACTGGTTTTATCCTCTTTTTTGAAGTCAAATTCGAGCTGAAGATCCTTTTCTTCGTTTTCCGGAATTACCATAAACTGAATTTCCGTATTTTCGTCAAACAGAGTTTTAGCAATTTTGTCTATTTTAGATAAGTAATTGTTTTTTTTGAGAAAATTATAAGCATATTTGCTTTTGCAGTTAACGATTATTTTTTCTCTGGATTCTTCTTTCGGAGAAAGAGCGTCAATGAAAGTATTTATTTCGTTATTGCTGGTTTTTTTAAGCTCTTCTATTATTGTTTTCCACATTGTATCCTCTTACATCTTACAAAATTTCCCGTTATTCTGCCAAATATTCGTTAGTTTTCAAGAAAAAAAACAGTTTTTTGTTTTACCCTTGAAAACAGTGGTTTTCTTTAACAGCAATATCAGGAAAGTCTGATATGATCCCTTTAGTGAGCTTGTTTCCGAGAGTTTTCCGCATCTCTTCAACTGTGTTGACGTTCCAATAAACTGCTTCTGTTTCAAACGGCAGCGACGGAATCAGATTTTTTACGGTAAAATCAAAATTTTTAAAGTCAGGCAGAACAAAGTCTGGTTTAAGATCAATAATTCTTGACATTAAATCATTTTTAGTGGTGTCGTCAAAAAGAAGTCCTTTTTTTAACTCTTTGAAATTATTATTTATTTTTGTTAAAACAGAATCATGAAAAGAAGTTGTTATAAATTCGTCAGGCTTAAAGGATAAAATGGTTTTTTCAACAGTTTTTTCAGTTGTTTCAGGCTCTTTTATTTCAATATCAAGTTTTATTTTTCCTTTGCACAGTTCAAGTACATCTTCCAGAAGCGGTACTCTGTAGCCTAAACTTTCTGAAAGTTCTGTTATTTCGTCATAGTTCATTTCTCTTAAAATATGTCCTTTTAAAGCTGGATCGTGGTGGATTATCAGCTTTCCGTCTTTGGAATAACGGACATCGAATTCTATAAAATCGGCTCCGTCGGAAATTGCCGCCGAGAAACTTTCAATAGTGTTTTCCTTAGCTTTTTTCGGACTTCCACGATGACCGCCGATAAGTTTTTTCATCATTTCTTTTTCCTCCTGAAAACTTATAAGCACCGCCGATTTTATTCTTTGTGAAAAAATAAACACTATTTTCGGCGTTATATTGAATAAATAATAAAATAGTGTAATATTTAAGGGTTTTTTAGGAGGAAGAGATGCTGTATATTGGAAAAAAACTCGAACTTACCGAATATTTCAAATCAATTCCGCTTGAGCAGAAGGCACAGCTTTACAGAGGTGTCCGCGCTATAATGGCTATGCTTGTCAAGGTATCCAAGATGACGGAAATCTATTCCGTGCGTGATAAAATTTTTACCGAATTTACCGAAACGATGAAGCAGAATCTTGATGTAATACACAACCTTCTTCCGTTTGCTACGGTAACGACGAAAAAAGTCGGCTTTTACTATCAGGAACGAAAGATCAAGCTGTTCGACGAAGGTGAAAGAAAATTTAGAAATATATTTTTAACCAATGAAATCAGAGAGTTATATTTCGTAAAAGGAATAACGCCCGAAGAGATAGTCAATTTTTTTGCAGTAATTCAGGAAACTTTGAACTACACTCTTCTTGATTATGATTTCAACACAAGGCTTTGGGATTACGGAATAACTCACATCGGAACAATTTCGGATCCGGATATGGGTGATCCTGAACCGTGGCAGGAAAGCTGGTTCAAAAGCGATATTACGCCGGTAACTCCCGATGAACTTTTTGCGATGCCGCCCCAGAATGTAAATGAGCTTTCCACTATATCCAATGAATATAATATGCTGCCGGTAGTTGACATGAAAAAGTTCAACGAGTGGGCTGAAAGCTGCGGAAAAGATGCCGTAGTCAGCAAATATCTTGAAAATGCGGTCAATGTCGTTCTTGCAAATCCTGACAGGGAATCAAATAAAAATATTGTCGGAAAGATATGCGAATATGCCGTAAAAAATGTTCAGAACGGCGACTTCATTTCAGGTTTTATTTATATCAACAACCTGATTTTATTGGAAAATAATATCAAAGACAAAGGCAATATAATATATCAGAAAGTCAAGGAAATTCTCGAAAGAATAAAGTCCGAAGATTTTCTCAACATGGTTTTTGATGTTGCACTTGGAATAGATTCTTCACAAATCAAAAGTTTCAGCAACCTTCTCAATCTTATCAGCGAAGAACAGTTTGAGACGGCGTTTACCAAACTCTGCGAACTTGACAACAAGGCGGTGCGTCTTGCATGTCTTGAAGGTCTGGCGAAAAACCTTAAAGACAAGGATGTCGTTCAAAGATTTATCGATAATCCGGACTGGCATGTTGTCAGAAATTTTCTCTATATCATGAGATTTGCCTATAACCCCGAGTTCCTTCCGCAGGTCCGCGAAGTTATGAACCACGAGGTAAAGCAGATAAGAATAGAGGCAGCGAAAGTTCTGAGTATCTACGATGCCGATGAAAACCTTGAATACTGGGAGAGAGCTGTTTTCTGTCCGGACGAGGAAGTCAGAATCCTGGCGGTCGAAAACCTCGTAAAAGTCAAGGATCTGAAAGTAAAAAGTATTTTCAACGAGATTTTCAAGCCGGCAAACCGCTCGAAATTCAATCTTACCGACTATGAACGTTACATGGACCGCATTCTGGCTTCTGGAAGAAACGAATTTTTTGATCTTCCTGGTTCGATGATATTTTCAGAAAACAGGGAATTAAGAATTATTGCTTTGAAATCACTAAACAAATTAAGCAATCCTTCAATGGTTCTCATGCAGGTGAAAAGAAGAATAACAAGTCCGGAATTTCTCTCTTTGGATAAAGAGGAGATCGAACTTCTGCTTGGTCTGATGAAAGGTGAAATGATAACACCGATGCTCGAACACCTTGAGTTCCTCTTTACGCTTCACGGGAATATATTTAATAAAAACAAATATTTACCTATAAAAAAGCAAGTTTTTGGATTTATCATGGAGAGATCCGCAAAAAATATGGCTATGCGCAGCTGGATTGAAAAAGGAAAACAGACTGGTGACAGCGAAACGCGTTCCATTCTTGAGGGAAGGAGTTAGTCATGGATGAAAGAAGAAACCGGCCGGAATACGATAATTCGCCGAAAAAATGGCGCTACAACTTTTCAAAATCGCTTTTCACTTTCTGGAAAAACGTCAAGATGTACGGCGATAAAAACGAGAGAATCACTGAAGAAATCACATTTTTCAAGCAGGTTCTCGATTTTTTCTTCGCTGAAAAGGATGAACTTTCGATTCTTTTTGACGGAATAGATATAAAAGTTGACAAAGTAAGGATCAGAGGCCAGAGGCAGGACGACAAGTATTTTGAAGATGTCTACGATATGTTCCTTTCGCTTTGTATGTCGGGAATAACTTTCAAAAAAGGGGTACGCGACGAGGAAATCCTGATGCTCCTTGCAGTCCTCGGAAAGTATCCGGTAGGACGTGAGCCGAAAATCAAGGCTTATGAACGCGTCAGAGCAGATCTTCCCCAACTTGATCATATTGAAATTTATCCTTACGACCCTGAAGAATCCGGTAATCTGCCGATTTATACTCCTGAGCAGTCTGTGCGGCAGATTTACTGTTCTCTTGCGCGCGATTACGGCGATATCTGCAAAATGATCGATGCCGCGGAGAGTATTCCGCTCCGCATGACTGAACGCCGGGTTCAGGATCTTATAAGCATAGTTTCAAACACAAAAAAGATTGAAACCATTGAATTTATGATGTTTTTGGCATCAATTCCTTCATTTGAAGGTTCAACTGAAAGTGCTTTTGCCGTATCAATGGTTTTCTGGTCGGTTCTGATTGCGAAAAAACTCAAAATCGATATGCAGGCAATAAAAAGAATCGCTGTTTCGGCTTATTTCCAATACTTTTCCAAAGATAAGGAAAAAGGTTATTCCGCGCTTTCAAGAATGGATGAATTCAACTACGACAGAATCGAGGCGGCAGTCAATGCTTCCTACAGAATAAGCGATTTTTCAGATACAGCGATTCTTTCCGACAGATCTTCTTCCAGCGGAACTCTTTCGGGTGAAATTCTCAAAGTTGTCTCATATTTTTCAGCAGTTACAAGAAAATGGCCGGCAAATTCTTTCTACAAAGGTCCGTGCATGACAAGACCGCAGGCGATGCGTTCGGTAATAAGAAACTGCACGAAAAATGCGTTCAACAAAGAAATTGCTGAAGCATTCTTTTCGATGGCGGGTATTTATCCGATAGGAAGTTTTGTCAAACTTTTCGACGGAAATGTCGCTGTAGTCATCAAAAGATTTAAAAATTTCTTTGAACAGTCTGAAATCATTGTTCTTGACAAAAATCTTTCAATCGGCGAAAGAAAAACTGTAACTGCTGAAAGTATCCTGGATATTCCTGATGCGGCAGGTGCGGTTCTTCCCGAAAAGACTATAGTTGAAATCCTCAATACATTCCTTGACGAAAGAGAACTTTCCGATGAAAAATCCGAATAAGACAGTCACGCTTGAAAAAGGTCGCGAACGACTGGCAAAAAACCACAATCCGTGGGTTTATTCAAAGGCTCTGAAGCATATTTCTGACGGAATTTCAGACGGAGATACCGTTGCCGTCCGCGATTTTGCCGGAGATTTTGTAGCCTGGGGACATTACAACGGAAAATCGGGTATCGCGCTGCGTCTTCTGGAGTGGAACGAGGCGAAATGTCCTGATGAGGAGTGGCTGGAAGATAAAATTTCAAAGGCGGTTGCTTTAAGAAAAAGAATAATTCCTGAAAATACCAACATTTTTCGGCTTATTTTTTCAGAATCCGACATGCTTCCCGGGATTGTCTGCGATGTTTTCGAAAAAGTCGGAGTTTTGCAGATTTCGACTCCGGCTTTTGACAGAATTAAGGTTAAAATTGCTGAAATAATAGCAAAAACGGCAGGGCTTGAAGCCGTTTACGAAAAGAGCGACGGAGACGGCAGAAAAATAGAAGGACTTCCGGAAACATCGGGAATTCTTTACGGAAATTTAGCATCTACAAAAATTGTTTCACGTGAAAACAACCTTTTTTTCGAAGCAGATCTTTCAGGTCAGAAAACAGGTTTTTATGCCGATCAGCGTGACAACCGCAGGTTTTTCGGTGAAGTTGCAAAAGGCGAAATCCTTGATATATGCGCATTTTCCGGAGCATTTTCGGTATATGCACTGAAAAACGGAGCCAAACACGCGACTTTATTGGATATTTCCAAAGAATCCGAAGCGCTTGTACGCCGGAATATGGAACTTAATTCAATTGATCCCTCTTGTTACACTTTCATAAAAGGCGATGTTTTCGAACTTCTCCGCAAGTTTGCCGTAGAAGGGAAAAAATTTGATTCAGTCGTGCTTGATCCGCCGAAACTTGTTCCCTCGAACAAATACCTTGAAAAAGGGTTAAGAGCCTATAAAGACTTGAATTTCAACGCACTCAAACTTGTGAAAAAAGGTGGAATTTTTGCAACATTTTCGTGTTCCGGCGCAGTAACTCTCGCCGATTTCAGAAGCGCAGTCGCCTTTGCAGCGCATGATGCCGGATGCGAACTTGAAATTCTTCGTCAGTTTCATCAGGCGCCGGACCATCCGATCCGTGTAAGCGCCCCGGAGACGGAGTATCTGAAAGGTCTGCTTGTCGAAGCAAGATAAAGCTGAAACTTACTTTTTCTTAGGTTTTTCAGGTGTCACAAGATCGTGTCTTTCAATATATCTTTGAAGATACTGATTGTAAGCACCGTTGTTGAATTTTACGGTTTCCTTTAAGCGTTCAAAGTCGAACAGGTCTCCTGACAATATAAATTTCAATTTGTCGTAATAAAACGCAAGATCTTCGTCTTTGATATGATTGATCCCCGTGTTTAAAGTTTTCTTATAGCCGTCAGGAAATTTTCTTCTCATGTGACCGGTTCTCCACTTCTTAAGATGAACGGCGGGAAGTCTGACAAGCAAAGGGTCATACAGGCGGTATTCGTAGCTTTTGCCGTTATAAAACCTCTGTATTCCGTAATTCCTGATTTGTGTGATTATCGTTACGGTACCGTTTTCGAAATAATCTTCGGCTATAGGAATAAGTCCGGTGTGCTTATAATAATATTCCTGTTCGTCTGCATACCAGCACGGACTGTTTTCTTTGACATACTCGTCGTAGGATTGTTTTACGAGATCTATTTGGACAAAATCGCAGAACAACGCCAGAATGACAACCGAACAGAAAAACGGGATGTTCTGCTTCCCGTCAATCGGCATAAACATCAGGAATAGTGAGATCCACAGCGGTGAAAGGAAATGGCGGCCGAGCATGAAATCACCGCCGATGTAAACGATGTAGATAAGATAAAATGCGATCCCTGAAACAGCGGACATCAGTTTAGGATTTTTGTGATTTACTGCCACGTTGTAAATTATGAACGATACAGGAAACAACAATAATGCCGCATCAAAAAACAGGGATGTAAATCCGTACCAGACCCCGCGGACAAGATAGTCACTCAGAGGAAAACCCGTGTTGAGTTTTGCGAGAGCAGTATTCGGAACAAAACTTCCGTAGTAAAACCATGAAAACAGCTCCCACAAAATAAACGGCGAAAGACCGAGGAGAGCTGTCGGAACGACTTCAGACAGCTTTTTCAGAGAAAATCCGGCAGAATCCTTTTCGTCTTTTTTATATCTGAACAGAAACACATAAGCCGATGTGAACGAGAAAATCAGGGCGCAGTCCATTCGCGTAAAGGCGATCAGACCTTCGAGAAGTGCAATTTTAAAGAGTTCCTTTTTCGAGAAATATTCGTTTTTGAAAAGTAGCGTCAGATAAAAACTGCTGAGCATAAGGATCTGGGCATTTTCCAGTCCGCTTGTCGTGTAGGAAAGATAAGTTTTTGAGGTACAAAGTACCGCCGTAACCATCGATAAAATAATGAACCAGTCATCCTTCTTGTAAATGAAGCGGAACAGCATGAACAAAGCTGTGCCTGAAAACAGAAGATTGAGGATCATTCCTATCGCATAGGCATTGTTCCAGACAAGCATTCCAAAAGTCACGACGAGAGTCCAGAGCGGACATGTCGAAACATTTACTCTTATCCCGGGAGTCGGCGTAAACCCTTTTCCTGCTAATAGATTCGCGGACATAACGTAGGCATGATAAGCATCGTCGCTGCACCACGCATAAGAAAAAATCCTTATAAAAATCAGAATAAATGCCGTAATGAAAAGTAAATTTTTTGTTGAGAAACTGTTTAGAAATTTGTTCTGTCTGATTTTTTCCGGAATTGATCGGGCTGTCATTTTTTCTCTTCGCGGACTTCGTTGGCTTTTGCGATGAAGTCTTTGGGTTCGCCGAACTCCTTGTAAACCGACGCGAAGCGGATAAACGCAACTTTATCGACCTCTTTCAGGGCTTCCATAACGAGGTCGCCGATGAAGCTTGTCTCGACTTCCTTCTTTTCGTAGGATTGAAGCTCCTTTTCGATTTTGTCGATCATCTGGTCGATTGTTTCTGCCGAAACAGGACGTTTCTGACACGAAATCATGAGCCCTTTTTTGATTTTGTTACGGTCGTAAGGTTCTCTCTCGCCGTTTTTCTTTTTTACAACGGGCATGATTTCCTCGATTCTTTCGTAAGTCGTGAACCTTCCGCCGCACTCTTCGCACTCGCGCCGTCTTCTGATTTCACAGTCGTCTTTTGTAGAACGGGAATCAATAACTTTGTCTTTAATTGAACCGCAGAATGGACATCTCATTTGACTACTCTGAAAAAGTTTATGAAAAAAGACTATCTGTTGATGAGCGGGTATTTTTTGCAGATTTCGACAACTTCATTGTGAACTTCTTCAATGATTTTGTCGTCGATGATGCTGTCGTCGATACCGATTTTCGGGTTGAACTCGTTGCTCTTGATGTTCATGATGACTTTATCCATAAGTCTTGCGACGTGGCGGACATCGTCTTCATTGAGACCTCTTGTGGTAAGGAAAGGAGTTCCTACGCGGATACCGCTCGTGATGAAAGGCGACTGGTCGTCGAATGGAACCATGTTCTTGTTGACTGTGATGTGAGCCTTGTCAAGAGCTTTCTCGACGATTTTGCCGGTTTTGCCTTTGTTTCTGAGGTCGATGAGCATAAGGTGGTTGTCGGTGCCGCCCGAAACAAGGTTGTAGCCCATTTTGTTGAATTCGTCAGCCATTGCAGCTGCGTTTTTGACAACCTGTGTCATGTAGACTTTGAAGCTCGGGTCAAGCGCTTCTTTGAAGCATACAGCCTTTGCAGCGATGACATGCATAAGCGGACCGCCCTGCATTCCGGGGAATACAGCAGAGTTGAGGTCTTTTTCGTATTCTTTCTTCGCAAGAACGAGACCGCTTCTCGGACCTCTCAAAGTTTTATGGGTCGTCGAAGTTACGAAATCGCAGTAAGGAACAGGACTCGGATGAAGTCCTGCAGCTACGAGACCGGCAATGTGAGCCATATCGACCCACATGATCGCGCCGACTTTGTCGCAGATCTCGCGGATCCTTTTGAAGTCGATGATCCTCGGGTAAGCCGAAGCACCTGCAAGGATCATTCTCGGTTTATGCTCAACTGCAAGTCTTTCCATTTCGTCGTAGTCGATCCTGCCGGTTTCTTTCGCAACGCCGTAGGGAACGATGTTGTAAAGTTTTCCGGAGAAGTTTACCGGGCTGCCGTGAGTGAGGTGACCGCCGTGGTTGAGGTTCATAGCGAGAACAGTGTCACCGGGTTTGCAGACGGTGAAGTAAACGCTCATATTTGCCTGGGAGCCGCTGTGGGGCTGAACGTTAGCGCATTCAGCGCCGAAAAGTTCGCAAGCTCTCTCTTTCGCAAGTTTTTCGACCTGGTCAACAACTTCGCAGCCGCCGTAGTATCTCTTTTTCGGATAACCTTCGGCATATTTGTTGGTAAGCAGCGAACCCTGCGCTTCCATAACAGCGTTGCTTGTAAAGTTTTCGCTGGCGATAAGTTCGAGACCGCCTTCCTGTCTCTCAGCCTCTTTCTCGATGATGGCTGCAACTTCCGGGTCAACACTCGGGATGTACTTCAAATTCAACATTTTATCCTCCAAAAAAAGTTAAAAAACCAAAAAAACCGCAAGAGTTTAATAATAATAAATTATTTTGCAAATAGATTGTTAAAAACTGCTTGCTGAGTGTTTGCTATTGATTGCTGAACTTGCCGAAGCAATTGAACTATTTATGTTTTTCGCTATAATTCGTTGTTTTTTGAATGGAGGCTGAAATGAAAAAGTTTTTTATTTTTTTAGTTTGTTTAAGTCTGTTCGTTCTGACATCCTGCGGCGGCGGAAAGGGCGGTAACGAAAAATTTGCTGAAAAACCCTATGATGAAAAATGCATAGTTTCCGAAAGATTCGGTGTAAATTTTACAAGAGAAACCATTTCTGATTCATGTATAGAGCGCATGACCGAAGCTCTTCATCCCGGATGTTCATGGCAGGAAAGCGAAGAAAGTGCAAGAAAACATTTTTCCGAGATAGAAAATCTGGAAGTTCGCTTTTTATATTTAGTGGAAGATGCTCCGTTTAAAAGATGTTACTATCCGGTTGAAGATGAATGGCGCAAATGCCCTGTTTTTCTTCTTGACTATTTTTATTTCGGAAGGAGGGCCGGATGCGAGATTTACAGTATTGTTCCTGAATCCGATTGCACAGCGCCATGTGCAGATGTTTATTATTGGACAAACGATGTTCAATTCCCGATCGTCTATGTCGGAGCGGACAAAGACGGCGGCGATTTTGTAAAGGGTTACAGATATGACGGAACGGCCTATTTTACAGCTGATTTAAAGTTGGGAAAAGGTGAAGCCACTGTTGTATGGATTGACACGGACGATGACGGAAAAGAAACCGAAAGAATGGCGATTGCTCCGATAGAGATAGGTGAAGAAGAAGTTCCCGATCTTGACTGTTTCTGGTTGGGTAAAGACCTTAGATGCTATTAAAATCCACAGTCATAGATGGCTGATGCTCTTTTAATTCTTCTTTTGATTCTTTAGTCATAGATACAAAATTGCATGTACATAAAAAAAAGACCCGACGTGATCCGCCTCTCATTGAAAGGCGTGTCGGGTTCTGTTGTTGTCATTGTTGCAATATTTATTTATTCGTCAAGAAAATTATTAAAAAATTTTATATTTACGATAAAAAATACTCTTATAAACAGCAAAAAACAGGAATATCAGGTAAAAAGCCAAAAAATTGACACATGACCCTTATTCCTTAAAATTTTGTGCTTTTAAAAAGGCAATGTTTTTTCATAAAAAGGAGGAAAAAATGAAAAAAAGTTTGGTTATTCTGACGGTTATTGCTGGATTTTTCTTCGCTTCATGCGGAAGCCAGCCGGCAAAAGACGAAGAACCTGCAAAACAGTCGGAGACTCCGGCTGCCGAACAGGCTCAGCCTGCACTGCCCGAAAAGGCTGAAAAAAAAGCTCCCGATTTCGGTGAAAAAGGAAACGCTTTCTACAAGTACTGCCAGGACGAAATTGCTGCAGTGAAAGCTGTCATCGACGACATCAAAGCAAATCCTGAAGGCAGAACTTCTGGCGAGAAACTCCAGCTTTTCAACAAATTTGAGACTATTATTGAAGACAACTGGGGAAAAATCGGCATCTACCAGATGAACCATCCTGACGAAGGAGTCAGAAACGCGGCTATGCAGGCGGAATCGGAACTCATGTCGCTCGTTACAGAGATCAATCTTGACGCTGGTCTTTACAAAGTCGCGGCAGCTATTCCGGCTGACGATCCAGCACTTGACGATCAGGATAAACACTTCCTTAAGGATCTTATCGATGATTTCAAAAGATCGGGTGTCGACAAAGACGAAGCGACCCGCGCAGAGATCAAAAAGATCAATGCGGAAGCTGTTGAACTCGAACAGAAATTCAATGCAAACATTGCTGCGGACAGAAAAGAACTCAAATTCACCGTCGAGCAGCTCAAGGGAATGCCGGAGAGCTTCATCAACGCGAAGCCGAAAGACGAAAACGGCATGATTATACTTTCGACTGATTATCCGGATTATTTCCCGATTATGGAATATGCTGACAATGAGGATGTCAGAAAACAGATGTACATGGCAGCCCAGAACGTCGCTTTCCCGCAGAACACCGAGATTTTCGCTAACTATCTCAAGGCAAAGGCAAAATTCGCAAAACTTCTCGGCTACAAAAACTGGGCAGAGCTTTCCGAAGCAAAAATGATGATCGGGAACCCGGAAAACGCGAAGAACTTCCTTGATAAAATCATCCCGATTTCAATGAAGTATGCTAAACGCGATGCAGAAATTCTTCTTGCAAAGAAAAAACAGATCACAGGCAAAGACAATGTTGAAGTCGAGCCTTGGGACAGATTCTACATTCCGCGTCTTGTCCGCATGGAGAAGTTCAACTACAATCCGCAGGATGCCGAACAGTATTTCGAGATGCAGAAAGTCATCAACGGTATTTTTGTAGTAAACGAAAAAATTTTCGGTCTCAAGTTCGAAAAAGTAAAAAGAGATGATGTATGGCATGAAAGCGTAATGTCTTTCGATGTTTACGCAAACGGAGAAAAGATCGGCGAATTCGAACTCGACCTCTATCCGCGCCCGAACAAGTACAAACACTTCGCTATGTTCACCAATATTCAGGGAATCAAAGGAAGACTTCCGAGAATGGCTATCGTCGGCAACTTCCCGGAACCTGTAGACGGCAAATCCTACATCAGCCACGACAATGTTCAGACGCTTTTCCACGAGTTCGGACACCTTATCAACGGAATCCTTGCGAAAGACTACAAATATGTCCGTTTTGCAGGTACAAACTGCCAGCGCGATTTCGTTGAAGCTCCTTCACAGTTCATGGAAGAATATGTCTGGGATCCGGCGATCCTTCAGCTTTGGGCTACAAACGACGCAGGCGAGCCGATTCCGGCGGAGCTTGTCGAAAAGATGAAAAAATCGGATGAATTCGGCAAAGGTCTCCATGTTTCAAGACAGCTTTACCTTGCAAAACTGTCACTTGAACTTTATCTCCAGAACCCGGAAGGTTTCGATCACCACGCTTTCGAAAAACAGCTTGAAAGAGAGTTCTCTCCGTGGAAATCTTATGAAGAGACTCACCAGATAGAGAACTTCGGCCACCTTGTAAACTACACTTCGAATTACTACACTTACATGTGGTCGCTTGCAATAGTTAAGGATTTTTACGGTTACATTATGAAGAACGGCGGTCTCATGAATCCCGAAATCATGGGAAAATACAGAGACACCATCCTCAAACAGGGTGGCAACAAATCCGGTAACGACATGATCAAAGATTTTACCGGCAGTGAACTTTCCCTCGAAGAATTTGAGAAGTGGCTCAATCAGTAAAGCCCATGATCCCTAAATGATTTCAACAATTTATTCTCCCGCAAAAATCAATATTTTTCTTAAG
The DNA here is from genome assembly GCA_902774115.1 of uncultured Spirochaetales bacterium. Lineage (GTDB taxonomy): Bacteria > UBP6 > UBA1177 > UBA1177 > UBA1177 > UBA1177. The sequence goes on along the minus strand of CACYHH010000006.1, from coordinate 75,795 downwards.
ATCGAAGGGCGCGATAAGGCGAGCGGAATGCATTTTCTCCGTTCTCTTTTCGCCCCGATCGATATATGCGACAAACTGGAAATTGAAGAAAGCAGCTCTTTTTCAGTTGCCACAAACGGCATCGCCGAAGAGATCCCGACTGAAAAAAACATCGTTTTCAAAGCATATTCGGCACTTAGGACCTATATCGGGAAAGAACTTCCGGAATTTTCGGTAAAAATCGAAAAATCGATCCCGACCGGAGCAGGTCTGGGCGGCGGCAGCAGCAACGCGGCGGCATTTCTGAAGTTTGTGAACGAAAAGTGCAAACTTGATTTGAGTTTGACTCAACTCATTGAAATTGCTTCAAAAATCGGAAGCGACGTCCCGTTTTTCATCCTCGGAAAACCGGCAATAGTATCGGGAACAGGTGAAAAAATCGAAACAGTCGAACTCCCCGAAAGCGGAAAGTTTTTCGTTCTCGTAAACCCGGAAATTCATGTCGACACAAAGCTCGCCTACTCTCTTTTCGACAAAACTTATCCCGACTGCGGCACTTCAAACCGCGTTCCGGAAAATTTCTCATGGAAAAAAGAGCATATTTTCAATGATTTCGAAGAGATAGTCTTCTCCGAATTTCCTGCAATCGCGGAAGTTAAAACCGAACTTGAGACCTTAGGCGCCCACAAAGTCTTCATGTCGGGAAGCGGTTCCACACTCGTTGCAATGACCGAAAACGAAGAAACCGCCCGGAAAATCGTCGCAGAGTTTTCAAAAAAGTTCAAAACCGTGAGAAGAATTACGACAACAACTTGCAAATAACGCAGAATTTCCTCGCAAAACCACGCAGTTTTTCACATTTTTGTGCTTGTAACTTTCCTGAAATTAAACATTTCCATCGCATCTACATCGAGTGCACGGGCAATTTTTTCGACATTCACGATGCTGATATTTCTGATCCCGCGCTCCACTTCCGAGAGGTATGTTCGGTGAATTCCGGTGGCTGCCATAAGCTCTTCCTGACTGATGTTGCGAGCTTTTCTGAGCTCTCTTAGGCGAAGCCCGAACTTTATTTTGATATCGCACTCTTCCATAACGGAAAAAGATAGAAAATGCAGGATTTAAGTCTACATGAAATAAGTGACATTTTCTTGATTTTTCAAATTTTGTATGATATAAGTGACAATGTCAGCTGGCTTTTGTACCTTTTTTATTAACTTTTTTTAAGGAGAAAAAAATGGAAGCTATCGCAACAGTAAAAAAACAGGGCGATTCGTATGTTATCTACAATGCGGCAGGAGCTCCTATTGGAGCAATCGGTGTATTTTCACACCAGACACTAGCAGGATATACTTCTGACACGGTATCTATTTATGACAAAAATAGCAATACTACTTTCTTGTATAATTGTTATGGAAATCTGAAAGGGCAGTGTTAAAGAACCAACAATTCAGGGCTGAGTTTTGACTCAGCCCGCATTTAAGGAGATAAAATGAGTCAGAACACTGAAGATTTCAACACCAATCCTGTTGAACGCGAACACCGAAGCATCGGGCAGAATTTATGGATAATATTTAAATTCATAATTTTCACGCTGATAAAAATGATTCTCGTTGCTCTTGCAGCCGCAGCATGGTTCATCGCCCTTTTCGGCGTAATTATCAAAACGATGGGGAAATATCAAAATACATTTTCCTATATCAAAGATGAACACCACATAGTTTATCATTTCGGCAACCTCCTATCAGCACCGTTTCTTTTTCTGGTAAAATTTTTCAACTCTTATCTCCGCGCGTATTTGTGGCCGGCTGTCGGAGGATTGGCTATTTTAATAGCGATTTTCGTCCTTTTATAGGTCATTTTTAATTTTCCATCCCTCGAATTAAAGACATTTGGACCTCAACAACACCTGATTTTTTCCCATTGCTCAGCTCTCAAACATGATTGCGCAGCATGATTTTTGTGATCACAAAAAACAGGATATTGAATGGAACTTCCCTCTGAAGGCAAACTGCGGCGGGTTGCGGAGTGACTGCTTCGGAAAGCTCAAGGAACGATGATTAAGTGTTTGATTCTCTTGATAATTTCTCGTTCCATGAACAGAACTTAATCTATCAACTTTTTCAATTCTTCAATGGTTTGTTCGTAGGAAATATCTTTCGCATACTGAAATTGCTTCCGGTATTTTTCCCACATTTCTTTCAATTCGCTGCTTTCACTTATATTCTCAAGAATATGCGGGATTTTATTGATTATTCCGGCAGTTCCTCGATGTTCCGAAGTAGCTTTCAAGGCTTCCTTGAAAATAGTTTTGTCGTATTTTTTTGTCGTGCACAAAATGTAAACATCATAAAAATCACGAGGGCGCGTATTCAAAATTCCGCGAGACAAAATACTTTCAGTTTTTTCGGCAAGAATCGTCTCAATATTGTAACCCCAGAGCGGGATCCGCAAATCAGTGTCGAAAATTCCCGAAACCTCGTATTTCATCGCTTGCGGAGTTATTATGTCACAATAAAACCTCCAGATATCTTTTAACTTCCGAAAAAACTTTGAATTTCTGCGCATATTCAGCAAGCAGGTTCAAATCTTTCTGCTCAGATGCAGCATAATTTTTCATAGCTCCGGCAATAGTTTCTTCATCCAGCCTGCTTCTTGAACGAAGAATGTCGCAAATAGTCCGTTCTGCATTGTAACAGCGCACTTCGTTGCCCATGCTCGTTTTTCTTTCGGTTAGCCCCAAAGCGAACAGATCCGATTTTACATAAAAGCAAACACATTCGTTTTTTATAGAATTAGGGAGATAGAAGTCGCTCGGAATCGTAACATGATGGATAAAGGGCGTTCTCTCGGCGATTCCGTTCAAAAAAAGTGCCGAACCGTGGCTAAAAACTATCTTTGAAGAGCGGAGCATCAGCGTGTACATATCGTCATGCACAGAATCAGGAAGAATATAAACCCCTTGCCGGACTCTGAGCAATGTTCCTGATTTTACATATTCCGAAAGCAAAGCCCTCGAAAAACCCAGTTTCTCGACATTTTCCGTGGTAATAATGCCGTTATTTCTTGCTGCTTCTTCCAATAAACTTTTGTTCAATTTCATAAAAGCCTCAAAATTTAACAAACAACAAGAAATTATATAAAATATCAGTTTAAAAGTCAAGAAATTTGCTCGTATTTTAATCAATTCTTTCATATTTTGAGAACAGAACAAAAAATCATACGATATTAAATTATATTTTGCAAAATATTTGTCAACAAAAAATCTAATATTTCCATAGAAAAACATCGTTCAAAAAAATCCGCTATATTTTTTACATTTGCAGATTTGCCATGTAAGCGATTGATTTATTTAAGATTTTTGATCTTTAAAAATTCATACAGTTTTTGTATTCAAGGAAAGGTTCGACCCACTCCTTGTTTTCAAGTCCGTTTTCCTCGAAGAAGTGAAGGAATGCCTTGACTATCGAGAAATCCATGCTGATGAGAGCGTTGGAAAAACCGTCTTTGATGAGTTCTTCCCAAGGTTCCTTGTTCATCATCCTGATTTTTCCGAGCAGGAACATGATTTTTGATTTAAAGTAGGAAACACCGAATTTTTCTGCATAGTTAAGTGCTTCTTCGAGAATTTCGGTAGCCTGCGGGAAATTCTTGAGCATTATGCAGATTTCGGCGAGTTTGCATGCGCTTCTGATGTAGAGAATATAGATAAATTCCGCCGGACGAACTCCTTTTCCGTCAGATTTTACGATGACGTCACGCAGAAGTTTGTATCCGCGGACTGCAAAAGTGTTCGCTTCGAGATGATTTTCATTGTCAATGAGGATGTCGGTCGTTTTGTCGATAAGGCGGAATTCGTCTTCGTAGCAGCCTGCGATGTGGAATTTTTTGATTACATCGGCGACTGCGGCGAAATTGATGTTTTTCTCGTCAAGAAGGAGAAGTTCCGACTTGGTCAGAAGCTCAAGGTGATAGTCGAAATGCTGTTTTGCGTAGGTCAGCAGCTTTTCCCAGAAGATTTTCGCCCACTGAGGTTCGACTATGCGCCACAGACGCGCATTTTTGATTTCAGGAAGGATTCTGAAGTCGTCTTCGGTATCATCAGCTTCAAAAGAAGAAATGATCGTCTGATAGCTTCTCTGTGCGATTTCAAAGAATCCGAGTTTTTCCATGTATGCGGCAGACGAGAAAAGGAATGAATTCATGTTTTTGTCGACTATTCCGCCCAGATTGATGTAGCTGAGAAGCAGCCAGTGTTTATTTATAGATGCGATATCAGTTTGCGAAACGGCGAGTTTGTCGACGATATTGCGGTAAAAAGTACGCTCCGTTTTTCCGATTTTTATCATTTTTTTGAGAGCGTTCATTATTGCTCTTGACGCAAAATGCAGATCTTCACCGTCAGATACGAGGTATCCTTTTTTGATAAGTTCGTCCACACATTCCGCGCCTGTTGTCGAAACAAGTGCGAAAAATTCTTTCGGAACGGAATAAAGGTTGAGGAGCGTTATTTCCTTCAAGGTGAGCAGAAGATCTTCAGAAAGCAGGGCGACACGCTTGTTTATCAGCTCGTTTATGTCGGTCGGACAGACGAAATCGTCAGGAAGTTTTGCAAAACGCCAGCTTCCCTTCATCTCGAATATAAGTCCTAAATCCTTAAGATATTCAGTAAGTTGGATGGCAAAAAGCATGTTGCCGCCGGCTTTTTCCCGGAGAAGTTTTTCCATATCGGCGGGAATCCTTTTCGTATCTAAAGCGGCAAAAATGGTTTCCGTGAGTTTTTGTTCGCCGAAACCGCTGAAATCATAAATATTTTCCTTTTCGGCATTTGCAAGGACCGGAGCGTCGGGATCTGCCAAGCAGATGACCGCCATCGGTGCATAGTCAAAAAACGAACGGAGATTCGACAGGAATTTTACCGTTCTGACATTCAGCGCGTTCGCGTTGTTGATAACCCAGAGAACTGGTTTGTTGCGGCTGAGACAGTAAAGGATGTAGGAAAGAAGATATTCCATGTCGTGTTTCGGCAGCTTTGTCCTTAGCGGAACGAAATTGAGGCATATCAGAGCGGTGAGACACTCCTTTTTCCCGTCCGGAAGGGCGTCTCCGAAGAGCGAATCGAATTTTTCCGCAACAGCTTTGGAATCGGTGCCGTCTTTTATTTTCATCAGTTTTTTGATGAGATTGATGAAAATCATGAAATCGAAATCAAAAATATTCGCGTCGCTTGCAACTACTCTGAAAGCCTCGGAATCGGAGGCATCCTTTTTGTCGGAAAAAGTCTTCGCATTGTTGAAAAAACGGCTCTTTCCTATGCCGGACTGACCGCGCAGGAAGAAAATACCGCCTTTGCATATTCTGAAATTCTGCTCGATTTTCCGCAGCATCGGAACACACGACTCTTCAAATTCCGGCGTTACCGTGTCGCGGATGAGTTCGTCGAAAGAGACATCATAAGTTTCGTTTACCTGACGCGGTTTAAGTTTGTATGAATCGGCGTTTTTTACCCACATTATTCCGGCAGCGGCTGCAGCTGACTGTTCAGTTTCCGGTTGTTCTGTCTGCGGCTGTTCCGGCTTGGTTTTCTCAGGCTCTTCGGCGAAAAGCTCGTGCCCGATTTCTTCTTCGCCTGCTTCCGGTCCGTTTGCAGACGGTTTGGGTTCGATTTCAAGCGTAAACTCTTCTGTCTCTTCCGGTAAAACTTCCGGTTCTTCCGCCGTAACGGAGAGTTGTTCAGGTTCCGCAGGCTGTTCCGGTTTCGTTTCGGACAGTTTTTTTACCGGCTCAAACAGATCCTGAAAATCATTTTTTTCTTGTGTGTCCGGTTTGTCAGGAGTTTCAACAGGTTTCTTTTCAACCTTTATGGTCAGGGATGTAAGCTCTTCGAAAAGTGCGTCGAAACTGTCAGGAGCCTTTTTCGGCTTTTCGCTTTTTTTGGGTTCTTTGACGGTTTCCTTAGCCGGTTCCCATTTCGTGATGAAATCGGTAGCACCCTTTTCGTTTTCGATCGATTCCAGAGTGGTTCTCCGGTGAGTCCTTGATTCCGCGCTGTTCTGTTTGCGCTGCTCGGCGACCTGTTTTTCGAAATCGAGTTCAAGTACGTCTTCGTCTTTCTTGGCAGGTTCGTCGTCCATTTTTATTTCGATCGTGACACGCGGTTTTCTTTCCTTCGGCGGTTCGGTATGGACTTTGAGCGTTTTTTCGCCGGGATCTTCTTCTTCAGCTGCTCCGATTCCCAGATCTATTTCGAGAAAATCTTCTTTTTCTTTTTTAGGGCGGCTTTCTTCAACATTGGCGACGCCGCGCGGAACATCGTCGTCAAATTCGATTTTTATTCCGTCGTTTTCGGCTGTTTTAGGTTCAGGTGCCGGATTTCCGGTCTTCCTCGAAGGAAGATCTTCAAGTTTTCCTCCGCACGACATGCAGAATTTCGCGTTTTTGTCGTATTTTATCCCGCAGACCGGACACAGACGCGCCAACTCTTTTCCGCAGCCGTGACAAAAACCGGCATCCTTGTTTTCATCAGAGAATGAACAGTAAAAACATTTCATTTGGCAACCTATTTTTCCAATATTAAATCACCACTCTTTCAAGACCGAATCTTCACCGCTGAGAGTATATATTTTTACGCGGAATTTTTCCATAATTTTTTTAACGTTTTCTTTTTCATGCAGAGCAACCGAAACGGCAGTTGCCGCAGCGTCTGAAACCGTCGCGTTTTCCCCGATAACCGTGACCGATTTCGCGTCTTTCACCGGTTTTCCGGTCTTCGGATCCATGATGTGCGAGAAAGTCTGACCTTCTATCACGAAAAAACGCTCGTAGTCGCCGCTTGTAGCGATCCCCTTGCATCCGGAGACACCAAGCTCTAGTTTTTTCAGTATTTCTGACGGGTTATCCGGTTTTTTAATTCCTATTGACCACGGTTTGCCGCCTTTGTTTCCGCAGAAAAGCATATCTCCGCCGTAATTCACGATGAAATTTCCAACACCGTGTTTTTTCATGATTTCACCGGCTCTGTCGATCGCGTAACCTTTCGCGACTCCGCCAAGATCGATTTTTACCCCTTTGTTCGCGAATTTTATTTTGTTTTCAGTGCAGTTGACCTTCAGCTTGTCGCCGCCTACAAACTGCTGTTTTTCTTCAATAATTTTGTCATCGGGAATCTTGTTCCCGTTATTTTCCCAGAGTTCGCCCGTACTTTTGTAGGTTATGTCGAAAACTCCGCCGCTCATTTCGCCGTATTCAAGACTTTTTTCAATAAGTCTGCAGACATGAGGCGGCACTTCGATCTCTTTTTCGTGTGCTTCACGGTTTAGTATCGAAACAAAACTTGAGTCTTTATAATAACTTAGCTCGGATTCAACAATTCCGGCGTCTTTTTTTACCGCATTTTCGAGAGCTTCATTTCTTTCACCTGTGTAGATGACGCTGAGAACGGTTCCCATCCCTGAAAAAGTGAAATTCTGGATTTCGGCCTGTTTTGTGCAGCCGCAGAAAAAGCCCGGCAGAAAAAGAAGAAAAACGATTTTTGCCAGACTCTTCATTTTCATGCGCGACCCGTCAGAATGAGTTTTTAATGTTGAATTCAAACTGGAATTTCGGGTCGCCCGGTCTCGGAGTGAGCGGAAATCCCCATTCGAACGAAAGCGGAGCCATCGGCGTTACCCAGCGCAGACCGAATCCGGCGCTCCACAAAACGCCGAGAGGAAGGTCGTAAATATCCTTATCCTTCGAATTTATGTAGAAAAGATGCTCGTCTTTTGCCCAAGAGTTGCCGAGATCGACAAAGCCGACGATGCTGATTCTCATCGATTTTACGATCGGGATCTCAAGCTCGTTGTTCATTATGAACTGCTTGTCGCCGCCGATGATGTAAGGATAAGTCGAGCTTGTAGGGTCTTTTCCGTCTGACGGTATGTTATAGTCGGTGTCGCTGCGGTCATGGTTCGGACCGATCGAATAGAACGGATATCCGCGGACGCTGTACATTCCTCCGAGCTTGAATCTTTCCGCGTAAGGCAGCGGTTTGTTCTGAAGGTGAATGTTGTAGCCGAGTTCGATATTCGTCCTGAAAACGACGCCGAGGAAAAGTTCCTGATACCATCTGAAGTTGAAGTCAAGGTTGAGGATATCCTCGTCGCTTCCCATCCAGCGCGGGAAGTATTCGGCTCCGCCTATGACATATATTCCTTTTGTCGCGTACATCCTGTCGTTTCGCATATCGAGAGCGAGACGCGCCGTGAGACCTGACGAGAAAATATCTCTGTAAAGATAGTTCATCTGGTGTTCCGTAGCGCCGTTGATATCGACTCTTTTCAGCTTGTAGCCGAGATATGCACGCAGATACTTCGCGATCGGAATACCGAATGTCACGCTGAAACCGAAACTGTTCTGGCTGTAGTCGGCGTAGTACTCGTAAATGTCGGAATCGTAGTTCAAGTATCTGTAGTAGAACGAAACATTGAAGGAAACATTCGAATCGACAAACCACGGCTCATAGAAACTGAGGCTCACTTCGCGCCGCATTTTGCTGAGCTGACCTGCGAGACTGAGGCTCTGACCGTAGCCGAGGAAGTTGTTCTGCTCGACTTTTGCGTTGAAAAGGAAACTCTCGAACGAGGAAAAACCTGCGCCGACATTGAACGTTCCGCTTTTACGCTCTTTGACCGTAACGATCATTTTCGCCATATTTGGAGAGGAACCTTTGACGACTTCGATTTTTACTTCATCGTAAAAACCTGTCCTTTTCAGGTTGTATTCGCTCTCTTTCTGCTGCGAATAGTTGAAAAGATCACCCTCAGAAATCTCCATTTCACGGCGCATGACTTTGTCGCGTGTCCTGTCGTTTCCGGCAAACGAAACCTCTTCAATGAAGCACTTCTCCCCTTTTCTGACGATGAAATTCATATCGACCGACTGCTTTTTGTCGTCGAGATGCCTGCCGGGGAGAATTTCGACAAAAGGATATCCTTCGTTTCCGTAGATGCTTTTCAGTCTCTCGAAATCTTTGATGGTTTTCGAATGCTGGTACCATTCGCCGGGTTTCTGCGTGAACTTCATGTCGGGAAGTTTGCCGCTGTCGAGCGGATCGCCCTCAACTGCATATTCGCCGACCTTGTAGCGTTTTCCCTCTTCAACGATGTATGAAATATAGATATCGCGCTTGTCTTTCGAAATCGTGACCGTCGGTTTTGAAACTTTGACATCGACGAAACCGTTTTCGTTATAGAGGTAAGTTATCGCCCCCATGCTTTCTTCAAGTGCGCTTTTCTTGTAGCCGCCGTCGCTGAAAATCGAGAAAAGTCCGTCCTCCTGAACGCTCATGTACTTTTTGAGTTCAGCTTCTTCAAGATATTTGTTGCCGACGATCGTCACTTTTTTGACGCGGCTTTTCTTGCCTTCCGAAATTTTGAAATCGATATTGACTTCCTGCTTTTTCTTGTTTATTGCCACATCGGCGTCAACAGTCGCGGAAAGGTATCCTTTATCATGATAAACACCGAGAATCGCTGCGGTATTTTTAGAAATTTTGTTCATGTCGAGAAGTTCGTTTTTCTTGACGGTGAGAACTTCCTTGATGTCGTCGTTGTCGATTTTTTTGTTACCGGAAAATTTTACCGATCGGATTATCGGAAACTCGACGACTTTGAATTTGATAAGATGTTTTGCATCGTCGTAGTAGATCGAAACGTCCTCGAAAATCTCGATCGCTATGATTTTTTCAAGGATCTCGTTGATCTCTTTCTCGCTGTAATCCCGTTTTTCCTTGAAATACTGAGTCAGAATGGACTGCTCGGTTCTGATAGTTCCTTCGACCGCGACATTATCCACCTGCAAAGAAAAAAGCGGCAGGAAAAGAAGAAATATGACAAAAAAGAGAAAAAATTTATTCATATACTGCGGATAACTCCTTCGCTTATTTCAATGACTCTTCCCATTTCCGCGGCGAAATCCTGATTGTGCGTCACGAAAAGAGTCGTCAACTTTCTTTCCTCGGCAATGGAAAGAATGAGCGCTATTATCATTTTTCCCGTCTCGTTGTCCAGATTTCCGGTAGGTTCGTCCATCAGAAGAAGCGACGGTTCCGTAACGAGTGCTCTTGCGATGGCGACCCTCTGCTGCTCTCCGCCCGAAAGTTCCGCCGGTTTGTGGTTCAACCGATGTGTCAGTGCTACTCTTTCAAGCATTTTTTCAGCTTTTTCGAGAGCGGTTTTTTTCGACTGGGTCAGCATCAGCGGAATCGCGACGTTTTCAAGCGCCGTGAATTCCGGCAGAAGATGGTGAAACTGAAAAACTATGCCGATTTCGCGGTTCCTGAACGAGCTCAGTTTTGAATCCGAAAACTTAGACGGTTCTTCGCCTTTGAGCAGGATTTTTCCGCTGTCGGGTCTTTCCAGAGTCGCCATTATGTTGAGCAGTGTCGACTTTCCCGAGCCGCTTTTTCCTGTGAGGGAAAGATGCTCGCCCTCTTTCATTTCCAGATTCACGCCGCGCAGGACATCGATTTTGTGTCCTTCGACGAAGTAGGATTTTTTTATGTTTTCCAAAGTAAGAATAACATTGCTTGCAGGCGAGCCGCCCGCGCTCCGACAATTTTCACTCATGTCTAAGCCCCTCTACCGGAGTGATTCCGGAAGCCTTGATGCTCGGATAAAGCGTTGCCGCGACCGAGATCAGAAGCGTTGAAAAAATAACGACAGCAAATGTTTCGACCGACATCTGCACCGGCAGAGTCGAGAAAAAGTAAACCTCTTTGCTTATCTGAAATTCGACGTTTTTCAGCAAAAGACATATCACCACAGCAAAAACTGATCCGAAAATCGTTCCTAAAAGACCGATTATAAAGCCGTCAAACATGAAAATTCCGCGTATCACCCGTTTTTTCGCCCCGACGGAGCGCAGGATCGAAACTTCCCGTGTCTTGTCGATAACCAACATTATAAGCGTCGTGATTATTCCGAAAGAAGCGACGATTGCGATGAAAACGAGAATTATGAACATTATCAGTTTCTGAAGATGGAAAAATTTTAAAGTCGTCTTGTGAAGATCGCGCCAATCCTGAACAGCAAAAGGAAAACCGCCTACACGGTCAGTCATCAGCCCTTTGAATTCAAGTATATTTCCGGGACGGTCGACTTTTGTCGAAACAAAACTGACATTGTGCCCGATATCAAGGAGTTTCTGCGTTTCTTCAAGCTCTGTGTAGAGATAACGCGAGTCGTAGTCGTACATTCCCGATTCGAAAATTCCGGCAACGACTAAATTTCCGCTTACCGGAACCGCGTCTTCGCCGATAGTTTTTCTGCTTCCCGAAGTGACGATCGAAATGACGTCTCCGGGAGACACCTGAAGTTTAGCGGCAAGATCGACACCTAAAACAGCCGGAAAAAGCTGAGGTTTTTCACCTAAAAAATCGTCCAGTTCGCTCATCTCGAAAAGATTTTTCGCGACATATCCGCACTTTTCCCCTTTTGCTAAACATTCGTAATTACCCTTGACCACGAGTTCCGACAAATCGGAGATTTTTTTGTATCCTTCAGGTTCTATCCCGTTTAAAAACGCGGTAGAAAGCCCTTTTTCCGACATCAGGAGCACTTCTCTGAAAACGACCGGAGTTGCTCCCAGCACTCCGGGAACAGACTGTATCTGCTTTGCAACTTCGGGGTACGTGTCGAAATTGCCGATAAGTCTGTAAATGTTGGCGTGAGTCGTTGTTTTGAGAACGATTTCCTCGGTTTTCGCGATAAGACCGTCCATGACAGAAAGGACGATTATCAAAGTTGCGACGCCGAGCGAAAGACCCAGCACGGAAATCAGCGAAATAAAAGAAAGTGTGTGTTTACGGTGACTTTGAGTGAAGTATCTTAAAGCGATAAACCTTACAAATTCACTCATTCAGATCTCTTGAAAGGAGAAAGTAGCGGAACTATTTGGATTCTTCAGCCGGTTTTGCTTCTTCTGCAGCAGGCTGTGCCGCAGCGGGTTCCGGCTCTTCGGAAGTTTCGATTTCGACTTTTATTTCGTCTTCAGGCTTTTCCTGAACATTTTCATCGGGTTTTGTTTCCAGTTTTTCGTCAACCGGAGCCATGCTCTTGAAACCGTCGTCGCCGGGCATTTTGGAAACATCGGGTTTGCCGTCTTTGTCGGTATCTTTCTCGATCTTTTCGATGACGCCGTTTTTGTAGTATTCCCAGTAATCAACCATGCCGTCGCCGTTCTGGTCGAATTCTATTGCGATGAGCTGGCCTGTTTCGTCGTAATTTTTGATAATGTCGGCTTTTTCATCAAACTGGAAGTCGAATTCGCTTCTTACTACACTGCCGCCGATGAAGTAGTCGATACGGTCGACTTTGTTGTCGAAATCAAGATCAAGTTCTTCCTTGACGACTGCGCCGGTTTCTTCGTTGAAATAGCGCCATACATCGATCTTGGAATCGTGGTTGAGATCCATCATTTTGACCGAAATCAAAAGATCGTTGCCGCCCTTTTCGTTCGGAACCTTCTTGAAAACATTAAGAATATCAGGTTTTTTATCCTTGTTGACATCATACTGTTTGATCTCGTAGACATTGCCGTCAAACCTGATCTCGTCACCTTTTGAAGTGAGTCTGTAATGCTCTTTCATTTCTTTTGCCGCAGCGGACGTTCTTGCAGAAGAAGGTTTATTCTCTTGAGCGGCAGGTTCAGATGCACATGAACAAAAAATAGCCGAAAAAACCAAAAAAATCACTAATTTAATCATTTCAAACCTCAAACATACATAAAAAAATCGCGCGTGATATTACATTAAAAAGGAAAAAAAGCAATTTTTTGAATATTTTACTTTCTGTAAATCATCTGATCGGGCAGTTCATAAAAGGCAAATCCCATTCTCCGAAATTGTTTCTGTAGAGCAGATATTCCGTCTCTTTCCCGTTGCATGTCGCTTTTTTTATGCTGACAGGGACTCCGTCAGGACAGAGCATAACACCTTTTCCGTTTTCCACCTCTGCTCTCAAATTGCCCTGCTTCCGAAGATAGCTGGCAGTCAGATCTTTTTCTTTCTTCCTTTTTGCAATTATTCTTTCCAGAACTCCGATCTTATTTTTCGCAAACTCAGCATCTTTTTCCATCTCTTTCCGCATCTCGTCATCTTTCACAGATTCCTTTAAAATATCTAAGAGCATCATCATATCATTGTAATATTTCAAAGACTTTTCATCATCACCGAGAACAAAATATACAGCAGCGATTTTTTTAATCGCTCTCAAATTTATCGGATCCAGATATATTGCTTTTTTAAAATCTTCCAATGCATCAAAATATCTCCACAGCTTGATATACTGACTTCCTCTTTCAGCATAGAGATCTTCGTGCTCTTTCTTTGCTATTTCTTTAGTAAGTTTTGGTTTAGGAAAACCGCCGCTTGTTTTCTTTCCTTTTCCGATTTGTTGCAGGAAAATATAGTTGCGGCAATCAAACAAAACAACAGAAAAAAACATATTTGTCTCATTTTGATCTCCTGCTGCCAATACGAATCAACATTTGTTTGCGGAAATTCTGATCTTTGCTACTTTTCGTAAACAATTGAGTCATATCAAAAACTCCTCGATATATTCGTTTATTTTCGTAGTGCAGTAGAGCGGCAGGTTAAGAAGTTTGAATTTCTTGCCTCCGATGCCGTTTACAATCGGAGTTTTGAGTTCGTCAATGGAAAATTTTCCGCTGTAAAGCCTTATTGCACAGGCGCAGTCGGAATTGTCAATGTAGGAGTGAAGCGAACGCAGCCTTCCGGTGCTTCCCGATTTCACCTCAACCGGATAGATCCGGCCTTTGTAAATCCTGATAAAATCGACTTCGGCGTTCGACTGCTTTTTTTCTTTTGTCCAGAAAAGCGGTTTGTTCAGCTCAGCAGCTTTTTCGGAGGCAAGCAGCTCCTGCCCGGCAATCTGTTCCGCGAGTTTGCCTGAGTAGATTTCGCTTACCGGCGTATCGTTGAAATACATCGTCTCGATTCCGACAGAAGAGCATAGAAGGCCGCTGTCCAGAAACTGAAGATGCGGTTTCATTTTCATATCGGGAACTATCGGAAAATCTGAATTTGTCACCGGATATCTGAGATAGAGAAGCATAGCCCGCTCCAAAGTTCTGAGCGCATTGCCGACATCCTTTGATCCGTAGCCGCTGTTTCCGAAATTCGCGAACGCTATGCGCTCCGGTGTCTGCGAAGGAACGGAATCTATGACATGGCGGATAATATCAGATTCGTGCCGCGATTTTGCGTACTTGCCGACATCGTCTTTAAATGCGGTCATAAGATCGGAATAAATATGCGTAAGTTCCGAAAGATCCCTTGTTTTCACGTATGCGGCGACAGCTTCCGGCATTCCTCCGACAAACATGTAAAGTCTGAACATTTTCAAGAGTTTGTCATGCGCGATTTCAGGAACAGGGATCATCCGGTAAAAATCGAGCAGATCGCTCTCCCCTGCGGCGCTTAAGAACTCCTCAAAAGTCATCGGATAAAGGTAGAGATACTGCACTCTTCCGACAGGAAAACTGATTTTGTTGGCATCCATCATTATTTCAAGCAGAGAACCGGCACTTATCACATAAAGCTCAGGCATTTCCTCGTAAAAATAGCGCAGCATTCTCACGGCGTTTGCAGAATTCTGTATCTCGTCAATAAAAATCAAAGTTCTGCCTGCTTTCCGGATTCCTTTTTCGAGGAAAATATACTGCACCAGATCACGGATATTCAAAGTATTTTCAAACAGTTTATGGTCGTTCGGCTCGTCCAGGTTGAGATAAACAAAAGTGTCAAAATCCTCACCTATTTTTTTTATCAGCGTAGTTTTTCCGGTCTGTCTTGCTCCGCGCAGAACCAGCGGTTTACGGGCATCTGACATTTCCCATTTTTTTATATCGTTTTCTATTTTTCGCCAAAAGCTCGTCATTTCAGCCTCCAATCACAAAATCAACTTATTTAATATCTAATTTTTACACAAAGTCAAGCCGTTTTTAGAGATATTTTGACACAAAGTCAAGGTATTTTTTAGATAAAATCAGCTCTGTCGCTTTTAACGGACTATCTTGTAATCCTTTTTCACGAAATCGGCTTGGCCGTTTGAAAAATTGACGATATTTCGGACAAAAGAGGCGGCAGTCGAAGCGTTTCCGCGCCACTCTTCCGAATAGAAGACGGTGTTTGAAGGATCGAACGAAAAAACGGCATCGTTTTCGATTTCGGCAAGATCGACGACTAAAGTCATCGGGATTTTCAGCGAAAAATCTTTTTTAGGAATGATAAAACCTTTTGATTTCGAGTGTTCGAACGGGTTTGCGTACCAGAAAAAATCGAAATCAAGCAGTTTTTCGAGATACCACCTGTCAATGCCTGAGACTAAGGTGTCAGGGGTTACGGTTATCATTTAAGCTTCAGCTTTTACTTCTTTGGGTTCTTTTGTTTTGAAACTGTTATGGATTTTGGTGACGATTTCTTCTTTCGGCAGTTTTTCGATTATGGAAAGCTCTGTGGCGAGAATGTCTTCTGCATCGTTGAGAAGCCTTTCTTCGCCGTAGCTCAGACCTTTTCTCTTTTTGAGGAACATCAGATCGGATATCACGGTCGCAACGTCGGTTACTTTTCCGGTTTTCATTTTTTCCTGAAGCGATCTGTAGCGCCTGTTCCAGTTCATTTTCAAAAGATCGAGATTTTTGTATTTGAAGCAGGCGTAAACATTGTTGATTTCATCCGGTCCGATCAAAGTCCTGAGCCCCATCTGCTCTGCAGAATCGACAGGAACGATAACGACTTTCGAACTGTCTGAAAGAATATTCACGACATAGCAGGAAACTTCAGCGTTACCCATCATTCTCGATTCGACGGAAACGACTTTTCCCACTCCGTAATTAGGGTAAACGGCAAGATCATCAGGTTTGAACTGATTCATAAAAACCTCCGAAAAGTAAGAACAAAAACGCAGGCATTATACTCAAAACTCTTTATTTGTCAAGACATTTCAATAAATTCCTTTTTGATTTCAATTGGTTAAATTAAGTGAGACGTTTAAAAACTGAAAAACTTGAGAACGCGAGGGGCTGAAAATTAAAGAACAAGCGAGCAGCCGCTTGATTTTTTCTTTTTGCCGCCTTCTTCCTGAGGATCGTCGTCGCTGTAGGTCATTTCGTCATCCGGTTCAGCGTCGCTGTCTTCGTCGGAAACTTCGGAATCTACCGGAGCGTCAGCCGATTCAACGGATATTGCCGATACAGTCGCTGCACCTGCTGAAGTGTTTATGAACTGGATGTAGTATCTTGCACCCTTTTCGACTTCAGGAATGAGCCAGCCTTTTTCGGAATTGCCGGAAGCCTTGCCGTCTTTTTCAACTTTTATAGCGGTTTCGCCTTCAGCGTATTCTATCGGAGCGCCTTTTCTGAAGTAGATTTGGAGTGTCGGAGTTCCGCTGCCGCCGCCGAACATGCCGCCCATCGAGCTTGAACTGTCGGCGGAAATGTTGGCGCTGAGAAGGAGTCCGTCTTTGGGAGCGTCTGCCGGGACATCGTAGTAATACTGGATGTAAGCGGGACCGATGTTAGCGGTTTTCTCTCCGTCTTCGATCTCGATTCCGCCGCCTGCGCCCATGAGACCGCCTGTCGGGTCTTCTTCATCGGAACTGCCGCCGCCTGCCGGAATATACATAATGTCTTTGATCGGCGCGTTTAAGCTGCGGGCACGAACTTCTTCAAAGAAATTCCTGTCTTCGAGGATCTTTTTGATTTCAGCAGCTTTGCCTTTGAAGTTGTCATCCTTTTCGACTTCGGACATAAGTGTTTCTGCCCAAAGTTTGTAGGAAGCATCGGCATCGCCTATCGAATAGAGCGTTTTGAGGAAAAGTTTTGCCAGATTGTCGCGGTGTTTCTGCGTATCTTTGTCGTTTCCTTTGATGAGCTGGTAGATATCCCAGTTCGAAGCAAGGAACGGCTGACCGTCCCAGTGGACTTCACCTACGAAATCTTCGAAAACTTTTCTTTTGTTGAGAGCGCTTCTCATGCAGTAAATCATGTTGTCGCCCTCGCCTTCGGTATCCATCTGAGTTTTATAAAGCGGATTTGCTTTGATGAAGCCTTCCGAAGCGTATTCACCCGTGCAGGTGTTGTCGGTCATGATGAATGCGAACGTGTCTGCCATACCTTCGTGAAGTGAACCCGGCTCAACAGTCATACCGTATTTGTCGGCGTATTCAAGACCGGTGATTCCGGCAGTGTAGATCGTAGCGTGACCGAATTCGTGGTAAACGACATCGCCGTCGTAACCGAGGTCAGCTTTGGTTCCCTGTCCGAAAACAAGAAGGTCTCCGTTTACTCCGAATTCTCCGAGCAGCATGTTCAGCATCGGCTGTTCCTGCGTGAAAAACGCGTTGTCGAACGGCGCGAGATCGTTTTCTCCCGTCATAAGAGCCTGGAAATTTTCCATGGAAATCTCAGGCATCGTAAAGTTGCTGATGACATTGAGGGGTTTGTCCTTGTCGTTGTGCTGGAGATAGAACTCGTTTTTGGAATCAATGTCGGTGTAAAGCGAGCGGATGTAGTCATAAATCTTTGAAGCGTGGTAATACATCGAAATTTCGGCACATTTGTCGATTTTATCGATTTTGATGTTCTCTTTGGAAAATTCGTGGCCGCTTTCGCAGTCGTCATAGATGAAGTTTCCTTTCTCGCATTTGTTTGCAAGAGGCATCGGATGGCAGACATGGACATTGAAGGTCATGCCGATATCCATGCCGATCATGGACGAAGGATCGATCGGAATTTTAGTGTCGTCATCGGGGCAGTTGTAAGCTCTGATCTTTCTGATCCCTTTTTCGTCCTTTTCGGTAATGAGCGAGCCGAGAAGTTCAGGGGTAAGTTCGCTGTCGTCAACGGAAGCGACCCACGGAAGTTCGACTTCTTCAAGATCGGGAGTTACGTTCGGGTTGAACTTCCAGATCTTCGCCGTGTCGGTCTCTTCGCCGCTGCATTCCCATACCGGCACCGTCGGAGTTGTCGGTTCTTCAGGATCGGTAGAATCGGCAGGATCTTCCTGATCGTCCGGAGCTATCGGATCTTCGGGATCGTCAAAGTATGTCGAATGACTTGATTTGATTACTTTGCCGGTAAGCGCATTGACAACGTGATAGCGGGTGTCGGCGAGCGTAGCCGGAGCAAATCTGATTTTGTAAGCAGGAACGAATCTGCCGAAATAACGGGTGATGATCTTTTCTGCAGTGTAGTTTTTCGGCATGGTTTTGATGTTTCTGACAGCCATTGCCGATTTGAGAGCGGTTGTCTCGGGAATCATCTTCGTGATGTCGATGTCAATGTCACCGAGACCGTTGCTGATTTTGTCGATTTTTCCGTCTCTTACCGTAAGAACGGTATAGATTCCGTCAACTTTGATTCCTTTGTAGAAAGGAACGAATTTGTAGATCGAAGCACCGTCGATTTTTACTGCACGGAGAAGCTGCGGTTCAACGTCGCGTCCGATGTTGAAATTCTTGTAAAAATCATTTTTGATGAACTTTTTCAGGGAATCGTCGTCCGTTTTTACCGGAATGTCGAGACCTGAAACCATGGAAATGACTCCGCCGGTCTTCTTTACAGAAGCCGTGGAGAAACTGTTCTTCTGCGCCGCCGCAAGGGTGGAAACGAAAAGCAGAAGAGCGAAAAGTGCCAAAAATTTCTTCATTGAAACCTCCAAAATTGGTAATAAACCGAAAAACAAGCGGGATATTATAAACATTATTGATTTTTTCACAATAAATTTAAGAGTTTGTTTGATAAAAAACTCATCTTCAATATAATCCGCCGTTTTTTAAGGGAAAACTCGGCTTGAGTGAAACCTGAATGACAAAAACGGGTCTTAAAAAAGTTTTATTGTTGGAATTTGGTGAAAAATCATGAAAAAAATCGTTTTTATCTCATTTATTTTATTTAGTTTTTTTGTTTTTGCGGAAGAAGCTGCCCAGCAAAAACCGGCAGAGCAGCCAGCCGCAAAAGCTGAGCCTGAAAAGGGCAAAGTTTACGAAGGAATGCCGATAACGCCCGAATTTTCGAAGGAAGTCATCGACAAAATCACGGCAAAATATTCGAAAATGTATGAATCTTACGCCGGCGTCAAGAACACGCGCCATGTCACGGTGGAATACCGTGATCCGAAAACGGACAAACTGCTTGAGACCGAAAAATATGTCTACACCCGTTACGACGACTGGTACAAAGACCTTAAATACGAGCTCCACTCCTGCGAATCGGACGGAAAACCGCGCAAACCCGGCGTCATCGCCTGCGATCCGCACGAATCGAAGCCCGGAATCCCTCACTTCGACAAAAACGGCGAGAAAGAGTATATCCGCGAACTCGTTGCAGTCGAAAAACTGAACGGCCGGCTTGCATACAAGATCAAAATGACGGCAAGAAAACCGAAAGGCGAGCACTTCGTCGGTCACGTCTGGATCGCGGTTGACAATCTCGAATATATGCAGAACGAAGGCAAATCAGGCAAGAAAAGAATGGGAGAGAAAGATCTTTACGTCAAATATCAGGCTAAAGACTTCAACAACGGTCAGTTTTTCCATTTTACAAGCGGTTATATGAGAGTCGAAATCAGCGTAATGGGCTACAAACGGGTTCTCGTCTACAAATTCGAGAACAAAGATATCGAACTTATGCCGAAAAAGGATAAAAAATGATGGAAAAACTATACTTCTGGACACTCGTCTTCATCTTCGTCAGCGGATTCTTTACATGGATTTCGCTCTATTTCGTAACGGCGGGTTACGGCAGGCACGGCAGCAAAAAGTGGGGCCCTGCGGTAAACCCGAAGCTCGGCTGGATGATAATGGAATCGCCCGTCGTCATTCTTCCGATAGTTTTTGCATTTTCAGGAAATGTAAACGCCGTCACGGGCGTAATGCTCGGAATCTGGCTTTCGCACTACATACAGCGCGATCTGATTTATCCGTTTCTCATAAAAAACGGCGCGAAAATGCCTCTTTCTATCATCGCGATGTCGCTTTTCTTCAACTGCATGAACGGTTTTGTCAACGGTTACTGGCTCTTTTTTCTCTCAAAATATGAAACTTCGTGGTTTGCGACTCCGCAGTTTATAATCGGAGTTATCCTGTTTTACTGCGGACTTTTCATTAACATCCACTCCGACCACATCGTCCGCAATCTCAGAAAGGAAAACGGTCCGGGTTATCACATCCCGATGAAAGGCTTCCACAAATATGTCGCCAACCCCAACTACTTCGGCGAAATCGTCGAATGGGCTGGATGGGCGATCCTCACATGGTCGGTTCCCGGACTCGCGTTTGTCTTCTTCACGATGGCGAATCTCGTGCCGAGAGCACACACAAACCGCCTGTGGTATATTGAGAAATTCGGCGATAAATACCCCAAATCAAGGAAAAGAGTTTTTCCTTTCATTTATTAAAAAACTGTCGTTGCGACGTGACGACGGCACGACGTGACGACAAATTCCGATTAAATTATTGATTTTTTTATCTTTTTCACTATAATCTTTCGATTGTTTTTTCAGCTGGAGGCTGATATGAAGAAGTTTTTTATCCTTTTAATGGTTTTAGATTTGTTTTTTATCGTTTCGTGCGGCGGAGGTGAAGCCGAAGATACCGAGGAACTTTCCGATGTTCCCGATTGGGATTATTCCAATGTCGTAAGCGATGACGAAGCGGGTGATTCTGAGGCTCCGGTCGACAACGGAAACCCCGAACAGACAGAACCGTCTTCCGAGGCAACCGATCCTGAGCAGAGTGCAGATCCCGGTATTTCGGACGAAGTTCCCGACAACGAGAATACTCTTCCGGAAGGCTGCGGCAACGAGACTGTGGAATACGGTGAAAGATGTGATTCGGTTGCTCCGATAACCTGCTCGAACCTCAATTCCGGCATGACCGGTGCGACAAAGTGCCTTCCCGACTGCACCGCTTTCGATATGTCAAGATGCGAGAAAAAAACCTGGGGTGTTCTCAATGTCCGCTTTTTCACGAAATTCATACTCGACAATGCAAAAACAGGTGATTCTAACTATTTCTCGCAAGGTGCCCTCCCCTACGCTGCATTCAACGGGCTTTACGGCGATGCAGCAAAATTCTTCCCGCAGAGCGGCGACGGTTCGGTTTCATTTGCAGTTACAGACAACTACACCGGTACTTTCGGTGCAAACAAACGTCAGCTTTTTGTCAAACAGAATCCTGCAAACGGCTATCCGAGGCATGAACTTGAGTTTGCTCCCGGTACTATAAAAAGCGGCGCGGAATACAAAATCAACGCCGTTTCGCTCTTTGATCTCGTTGACAACCTGCTGAAACTTGTCCGTTACAGACTTGTCGATAAACAGAATGGCCAGGAATGCATCATGGGAATCGGCTATACCGGCTCTGTTTTCATCACCTCGGTTTTCCCTGAAAACATGGATCTTTACGACGGCGGAAGCGTTGAAATTGTTGCAAATAACGTTGAATTCTACTATCCGACCGAAGTTCCGGGACTTGACGAAGAAACAACTATTCCCGAAGAAGTTCTCAAATATCCGCTTTGCTCAAAATAATTCCGATCAATGTATTTCGACAGAATAAACTCGACAATCTGCGCCCTTGCAACGGCAAAAGGGAGCTCGATAGGAATAATCAGGCTCAGCGGCACAAAAGCGTTTGAAATTGCATCGAAACTTACCGGTAAAACAAAATTCGGGCACAGAAAGGCTTCTTTTGTTAAGATTTACGACGGTGAAAAAACGGTCGAAAAGTGCCTGATACTTACTTTTCATGCACCTTTCAGCTTTACCGGCGAAGATGTCGCCGAATTTCACGTCCACGGAGCCGCGGAGAACGCCGAAGAAATTCTTGAACTTATCGTCAAAAACGGCGCGATACCCGCATTGAAAGGGGAATTCTCGTTCAGAGCAGTCATAAATTCAAAAATGAGCGTTGACGAGGCTTTGGCGTTAAATACTGTTATAACTTCGGAAAACCCTTATGCAACCGAGCTTTCACGCAAGGCTGCATTCGAAAACAACACTGTCGACAGACTCAAAAACCTGATTCCGCAATGGGAGTATTTCCACACTTTAGCCACTGCTGTCGTGGATTTCCCGGATCAAGTTTCAACTGATATAAATTTTGAAAAGCTGAAAGAGCTCATACACCGCTCAAACCTCGATATTTCCAAGGTTTCAGCCAATTCAAAGGCTCTTGAAAGATTTTTGGACTATCAAATTGTCATATTGGGCAAGCCGAATGTCGGAAAGTCATCTCTTTTCAATATATTAATTGAACGTGACCGTGCGATTGTCGCCGATTTGCCGGGAACGACACGCGATTATATCTCTGAAACCTTTTACGCAAAGGGGTTTCAGGCACTTTTGACAGATTCGGCAGGGCTCAGAATTGCCGGTTCTGAAGTCGAGGCAAAGGGCATTGAAAAGAGCCGGAACCTGCTTGAGAAGGGGGATTTGCTGATTTTAGTCTTCGACGGATCCAAGCCGCTTGACATTGAAGACTTGGAATTATTGCGTGAAACCCGCATAAAATCGAGGTTAATCGTCAAAAACAAGTGCGATTCCCCGCAATTTGAAAATCCCGAGCTTGTTGACGCCATCGAAATAAGCTGCAAAAACGGCACAGGAATTGACATTCTGATCGACAAGATCTGCGAAAATATCGAAAAGAGCATGCCTGACAAAAATGAAGCGGTTTTTTTCAGCGACTGGCAGAAAAGGAAAGCGGAAGAGATTCTGGACAAACTGGAAGAACTCAAACTTTATTTAGACTCAGATCAAATAGAGATTATACTTTTCTTTATTTCTGAAGTTTTCAACGGAATTCGTGATCTTGCCGGTGATCTGACGAGTCACGATGTCTATGATAAGATTTTCGGCGGTTTCTGCCTGGGGAAATAAGTTGTCAAACAGATTCGGATTTCAAAATAACGCCGTATTCGACGCAGAATCAACGAATTTTTGCCAGACGATAAATAAGTCGGGCTCGAGCCTCTTTTTGTGTCAGAAGTCAAATTTGAAAGCCGTTTTTCAGAGGTCTTTATGAAAAATTTTGATGTCATAGTTATCGGCGGCGGTCATGCCGGAATCGAAGCCGCTTACGCTTCTGCGAGAACAGAAGCGAAAACTTTGCTCGTCACGATCTCGATCGACAAAATAGGGGAGATGTCATGCAATCCGTCGATCGGCGGTCAGGCAAAAGGTCAGCTTGTCCGCGAAGTCGACATGCTCGGCGGTGCGATGGGGCGTGCGGCGGATTTTGCGGCGATCCAATACCGCGTTTTAAACCGGAGGAAAGGACCTGCAGTTCAGGCTCTGCGGGCTCAGTGTGACAAAAATCTATATAAAAATTTCATGCAGGCTTTTGTTTTCAAGGTCGAGAATCTCACCGTCTTTCAGGGCGAAGTCGTTTCGCTCGAACATAAGGATTCCGCTTTCATCGTAAAATCGAAAGACGGCTTTGTCTTTTCGGCAAAGTCGGTCGTCATCACGAGCGGAACATTTCTGAACGGAAAAATCCACATCGGCAGAGATATGTTTTCAAGCGGCAGGTTAGGGGAGCCGGCATCAGTTGAACTTTCAGACTTTCTCGTTGATTTAGGTCATAAAAAATTCCGCCTCAAAACGGGAACGCCTGTCAGGATCGTCGGAAAAACTATCGATTTTTCAAAGATGGAAATTCAGCCCGGAGAAACTGATTACACCCCGTTTTCGGTTAGGACCGAAGGAAGGCTTGCAAAACAGATCCCGTGTTTTCTGACGCGTACCAGCGAAAAAACGAGAGAGGCAGTAATCGCGAATTTAGACCTTTCGCCGATGTACGGAAGCGCGAAATCGATTGAAGGAATAGGACCGAGATACTGCCCTTCGATCGAAGACAAATTCATGAAATTTCCCGAAAAGGAATCGCATCAGATTTTCATAGAACCGGAAGGCTGGGACTGCCGCGAATACTATCCCAACGGCATTTCGACATCTCTTCCGGTTTTTGTTCAGAAAGAGATTTTAGAATCGATCCCCGGGCTTGAAAACGCGGAGATTTCGCGCCCGGCTTACGCGATTGAATACGATGCTTACGATCCGACCGGTCTCACGATGACGCTTGAAAGCAAATTCGTCAAAGGGCTTTTTTTCGCAGGGCAGGTAAACGGAACGAGCGGTTACGAAGAGGCTGCCGCGCAGGGCTTGGTTGCCGGAGCAAACGCGGGATTTTCGGCAACTGAAAGCGGGAAAGAACTTCTCCTCAACAGGTCGGATTCGTACACAGGAGTCATGATAAGCGACATAACTTCAAAAGGTGTTGACGAACCTTACCGTATGTTTACTTCGCGTGCCGAGTTCAGACTTTCCGTCCGTGACAACAACACCGCAGAAAGGCTTCTCGAAAAATCTTTCGCAGCAGGACTTGTCGATGAAAAAAATTATGAAGTTGAAAAGGTAAAATGCGAAAGAGTTCAGGCTTTGGTCGAAGAGATAAAATCGATCCCTGTTTATCCGACAGCCGAGATAAACAAGCGGCTTGAAGAAGCGGGGGAGGCTCCCCTTTCGAAGGCGGGAAATCTTGCCAATTTGCTTCGCAGACCTTGTTTCTCGCGCACTCTGGCAGAGGATGTCGCGGGTTTTGTTTCACGTGAAACATCTGAAATCTGGGACAGGGCGGAAGTCGAAATAAAGTATTCCTCGTTCATCGAAAGGGAAAGGGAAGAGATCAAAAAATTCGAAGGTCTTGCCTCTGTTGTGATTCCGGAGAATTTTGATTTCGGCTGCTTGAGCGGACTGACGAACGAAGTGAAGCAGAAACTTACAAGGCAGAAACCGGCAAATTTAGCTGAAGCCTCGTCGATTCCGGGAATAACTCCGGCGGCAATTTCAATTTTGATAATGCACCTTAAAAAGAGCCATGAATAAAGAGAAACTCGAAAATGTTTCACGTGAAACATTACAGCGGATATTGACGGAAAACCTTGAAAAATACGGTATTTGCGTCACAGAAGAACTTGCGGAAAAAGCATTTTTTTTCTGGGAAAAACTCGTTTTCTGGAACAAGACCCACAACCTGACTGCGGTGACTGATTTTCACGAAGCGGCACTTCTGCATTTCGTCGATTCACTGTTTCCGGCAAGTGAAAAAAACGTCTTTTTTGACGGCGCGAAAGTTCTTGATCTTGGAACAGGCGGCGGATTTCCGGGAATCCCGCTCGCGCTTTATTTTCCGGAAGCGGACTTCAAACTTCTGGACAAAAGCAGAAAGAAAATCTCCTTCATAAATCTGACGGCTGCGGAACTCGGAATAGCAAACGCAGAAGGGATCAACCAAAACTTTTTCGATGTCTCGGATGTTTACGATGTCGTTGTTTCAAGAGCGGTCCGGATCGACGATGAAATCTTCGCACATTGTAAAAAAATCATAAAAAAGGGCGGCCGCTTAGTCGTTTTCTACTCATCACAGCAGGAACCTTATAAAGACTCAGCTCTTGAGTATACCAAAACCTATGACTTTGAAAAAGGGGATAGGGTAGTCGCTTTTTACAGGTTTTAGTTCGCCGCACCGGCCGGCAGTCTGAAGTTCATTCCGTCGTAGACTTTTCCGTAAAAAATGTAGTGATAAACGGCATAGTTCGTCATAACTTTCTTGACGTAGTTCCTTGTCTGAAAAATAGGAATATCTTCAATAAATTCATCAAGTTCGCGTTCGGGATCGTTTTCAAGCCACTTTTTTATCCTGTTCGGTCCGGCGTTGTATGACGCTGCCGCAAGAGCGATCTGACCGTCGAATTTTTTAACTAAATCAGCAAGGAATCTGACTCCGAACCTGATGTTTGTCAGCGGTTTCTGAAGGTCCTTCGTTTCGATTTTTCCGTAGCCTTCGCGCGTTGCCAGAGTCTGTGCCGTGGCGGGAAGGAGCTGCAGAAGTCCGATCGCGTAACTGCTTGAAATCGCCGACGTGTCGAAAAGACTTTCCTGCCGCGCTATTGAAAAGACGAAGATCGGCGAAACGTCGTAAAAATCGCAGTGGGTGAGGATTTCCTCTTCAAAAGCGACTGTGTAGCGCAGCTTGAAATATTCTTTCGAAGTGTTGGAAAAGTTGCTTATCGATTTCAGAATATTCGCCGCAAGGGTGTGGTTGTTCACGGTTTTCGCCGCGTAGCTTGCAACCAGTCTGTCGATTTCGTCTCCGTCGCTGTCGATGGTTTTTGCTGCGTTTTTCAGCACTTTAGCAGTCATATTTTTGTCATTTGTCACCATCGCCGCAATGACCCATTCGGTTTCAGGAAGCATCGTTTCATCGTGAAATTTTGTTTTATCGTCTGACGAAACTTTGCTTCCGGCACACTTTATATTTTCTGTTTTGACCCTTCCGGCTGCAAAAGAACCGTAAAAAGATGCCGGAATTTTAGCCGCGAGTTCGCAGTAAATTTCCTGCGCGACCTCTTGTTCACCGAGTTTTTCCGCAACTCTTGCAAACCAGTAAGTTGCCCGCTGATGGTCGTAGCTCATTTCGTTTGTTGCGGAAATAATTGAAGAAAGTATTTTCTGTGCCTCTTTGAATTTGCCGCGCTTGTAGTCTATCCAGAAGTTGAGGAAGCGCGCGATTTCGATTTTTCCTGAGTGCGGATACGAGTCGATGAAATTTTTGTAATATTTCTCGGCATCTTCCAAAAATCCGGCAAGACGCGCCATGTCGGCAGCCATATACAGAAATTCACCGGCGGCATCTTCATCTTTTGATTTGAAGCGCTCGTAGGCCGCAAGATAAAGCTCTATAGCCTTCTCGTTTTTACCCAGAGCGGCTTCGGAGTATGCGTATTCGCTGTAAAATTTGTAGACATCGCTGTCGGTGAGTTCTTCGTTTGTGCAGTAGGGTTCAAGTTTTGAGTAGATCGCCTCTGCCTGAGTGTGTTCGCGCCTTTTTGTATAGGACATCGCACGGTAAAGATGCGCCCGCCAGTCATAGGGTTTTGTATAATTTTTATTCGGAAACCATCCGGTTGACATCTGGATAACCTGTTTGTAGCGCACTTTGCGGTAGTTGTATTCAAGGCTCCAGATTTTGAATTCGCTGTAGGCTTTGTTTCCTAATTTTTTTGCATGCTGCTCGACGATTTTTGAAAGAGTATCGTAGAAAGATTCAGGAAAAGAGATATTCAGCGTCCGCAGATAGGACATGCCGCTTTGGGGATCGCGCCTTAAAAGTTCGGTGACGTAAAACTGAGTGAGAGTCGGGCTGTTTTCCTGCCGGTAATCCTCCATAAACTGTTTTACGTTGCCTGAAAGATAGAGTTTTTTTAGATAGACCGAATAAAGGCTTTTTGCCGAATTTTCAGGAAGTATCGCAATATAACTCTTTAATTTTTCTAAAGAAATATCTTCCCATCTTTCGGCTGCGTAAAGATAGAGCCCGGCACTTTTTTCTCTGTCGCTCATCAGGGCGAGGTACTCTTCCGGATTTTTGGAATTATCTTTGGATTTCAGTGCCTCGAAAAAGAGGATGCGGCATGAAAAAGTGTCGCCGGATTTGCAGAAATCTTCCTTTTCTTCAATTGTAAATTGTTGAAAATACTGGATTTTCTGTTCGATATGCTTTTCGATGTCGCTGCCTGAAAAATCAAACACCAAAGACGAGAAAAAAAAGTTAAGTATGAAAATCGAAGAAGAAATCATTGTTCGCTGATGAGACCGGTCGCGATATTCGTCTGTTTTGCGAGGACCGTTGCAAGCTGTGTAAGGAGTTTTACACCTATTATCGGTTCTTCGGCGACGATTTTGTCAAAAGCAGACTTTTTGATGACTAAAAACGATGAAGTTTTGTCCAGAAAAAGGTTGTATGTCGGTATTTCTCCGCTCAAAAATGCGACGTCTCCGATGTGATCGCCGCTGCGGAAGGTTTTGAGGAGTTTAGTTCCCTTCAAAGCCGAAACTTTTCCGTCAAGAATTATGAAAAGCTCTCTGTCGGCAGCCGACATTTTCGAAATAACGTCGTATTTGTTGTAAGTCCTGATTTCGACCTGCGCCATGACGGCGAGCAGTTCTCTGTATTCGAGATCCCTGAAAAGTTCTATTGAGCGTATCTTATCGAATTTCTTGATAAATTCGCGCGTCCCGGTCACTTCTTCCTCATCCATGGTGAAGGCTGAAACGAAAATCATCGAAACATTGTCGGGTGCGCCGTTTTTGTAAACGACGTCTGTAAGGCTGCGCATAGCCTCTTTCAGCCGTTCCTTCTCTTTCTGCGTATCTTCAAACGGAGCGTCGAAGATGCTGCCTAAATCCGGTGTATCGCAGCCGAGACCGTTGTAAAGCCCGTCGGAGCAGAGAAGATACTTGTCTTCCGGAAGTATCGCGAAAGTCAGTTTTTCAGGTTCGACATACTCCTGAATCCCGACCGCTTTGGTCAGGACTCCGCTGAATTTGGCATCAAAAACGCCGGAATAGTCGCCGAACTGCTTTCTATAATCGTTGATAAGCGTGTGGTCTGTCGAAAGCTGTGTAACAGTTTTGTCTCTTATCATGTAAAGTCTTGAATCTCCGGCATGAACCATAAAGCCGGAACTGTCGATCACGAGAAGAACGGTGAGAGTTGTCCCCATTTTACCGTCGATATCGCGCTGCATCGCTTCTTTATAGACTTTTGCGTTGGCGTTTCTCAGAGCATCGGCAAGCATATCGAGCACCTGAGCTTTGTTTTCGGCGCTTGAATTCATCTGGTAAGCATCTATAACTGCCTGATTTTCCGTAACAAAATCACGGAGAGCGTTCACCGCCGTTTCGGATGCCACTTCGCCGCAAAGCTCACCGCCCATGCCGTCCGCGATCGCAAAAAGTCCGAGTTCCGGCACTTCAAGAAGATGATCTTCGTTGTTTTTTCTTACCAAACCCTTGTCTGTAAGACTCATTGACAGGAATTTCATGGTTCACCCCGCAAACAGATTTCGCGCGGTATTTTAATAAAACTGAGAAAAAATTCAATAAAGATCAGTTTTTTGTCAACACGATGTTGAAGCGCCTCTGTCTTTTAAGAGAATGGCTCTTTCGGATGTTACGTCACTTCTTTTTTGTCAGCCTTTCATACATCCTGAAAAGCTCGGCAACAATCTCAGATTCACTCATTTTCGGGTCGAAACCGTAGAGCTGCATCACAGCCTTGTCGTTTTCTTTGTGGGCTTTTCTGAGGTCAGGCGGCATCGTGGTTTCATCGTAAAGGTCGGCAAGGGATGAATCGGGATATTTTGCGCGGGCGTCGAGAATCGCCTGCGCGGTTTGTTCGACCTTGTTCCGTAGAGACGTGACCTGACACGTCTCTTTTGCGTTTGCCACGGTTTTTCTTTTGTGAGACGTCTCAGGTGACGTCTCTACATCCGGCCACGGAAAATTGTTGTAGACGACTGCGTTGGAATAACGGTAATCGCTTTTCAATCTGCCGCATACCGCACGTACCCAAGCCATGTGGATTGATGAAGTGAGAATACCGAAATGATAAAGTGTAGCGTTCGGAACCAGAAGACTTGCATCACTTCCGATTATATCAGAACTTATGAATCCAATTGGGATATATTTACGGTTTTCTGATGAGACACGCGGAATTAAAAGATAGTTTCCGTTTTCCGGCTGAGCATCGTAAAAAAACAGATGTGGGGTTTTTGCTTTTTCTCTCGTTGGGGCTGCCGAGCTTTCCATCCTGATTTTACGCACATTTTGAACTCTGCGATAAAGTTCCTGACTATTTTTTATTTCAGCAGGAGATGCATTTTTAAGCCAGAGACAATAACGCTCTTTTCCATTGATAAATTCTTGTGCTCCTATGAAACGACGGACAAATTTATCCAATATCGGCTCTTTTTTAAGAAGTTCCTCTTTTTCTTTTTCTGAAAGTATAAAATTTCCCCCGTCGTTTGGCATACTCCCAAAAGTCATTTCTGGCACATCACAGAGCGGCTTTGTTCTGTTATCAATAAAAATATCAGGCGCATCCAGCAGGTAACCGTTGATGTTTTTTGCTTCGATAACAGTGCCGTCAGCATTGAAAATTTGTCGGTGAGCAGTCGGCTCGACTGCTCTGTTTTCTGCACGCGAGCCACGTGCATGCCGACAAGAAAATCCAACAATCACGCAATGGACATGGGCTTTCTGCGTTGATTCGCTGTCCCAGCGAAATGTCTGCCACGCAAAATCGATTTTGAGACCTTCTTCAAACAAAGGTTTCCACAAAGCCGCAACAGCTTGTCCCTGAGATACTGAATTGGTTGAAACGAAAGCACAGTGAGTTTTTGTTTCTTTTTCCAAATCAACAGCCTTTTTATACCAACAGCAGACATAATCCATGTTGCCGAGATTTTTCCATTTGTTGCCAAAAACACGAACCATGTCTTCTTTTTGAGTTGCGGACATCATTTTTCCACCCACAAACGGCGGGTTTCCCATGATGTAGTCGTAATGATGCTCAATCCCGTCGCTTTCAGGCTCGAAACCCGCGAAAATCTTGTAAAATCTGTTGATTGCCTCATCGGATTTGAGCGTTGCCCAGTCCATTCTGAGAGCGTTTCCTTCAACAATTGTCGCGCTTGTTGAAAGCGGCAGAAAGTCGAGGTCTTCATCAACAATTTCTTCGGTTTCGCGCATCATCTGCGATTCCGCGATCCAAAGAGCGGTTTTTGCGACTGTTACCGCGAAATCGTTGATTTCAATGCCGTAAAACTGCGAAATTTTTACTTTTATCGGTGAGAAATCACTGCCAAGAAGCTGCTGGTTTCCGTGAATCTTTTTAAGGATTTCGTTTTCCAGCCTTCTCAGTGAAATATAGGTTTCAGTCAGGAAATTTCCGCTTCCGCAGGCAGGGTCCAGGAATTTTAAAGAGGCGATTTTATTGCGGAACTGTTCTAATTCGCGGCGTTTTCGTAGAGACGTAACCTGATACGTCTCTTTTGAGGGAATCGTGGTTTTTGTTTTATGAGCCGTTTCAGGAAACGGCTCTACAATTAGGGAAAATTCCTTTCTCAAATCATCCAGAAACAGCGGATCGATCACTTTGTGAATGTTTTCAATCGAAGTGTAATGCATCCCGCCTTTGCGCCGTGTTTCAGGGTTCAAAGTCGATTCAAAAACTGCTCCGAAAATCGTGGGCGAAATTTGCGACCAGTCGAAAGGAGCGCAGTGGTTTACGAGAACATCAACGATTTCCTTATTGAAATTCGGTACTTCTATCGTGTCGTCGGCAAACAAACCGCCGTTGACATACGGGAATGAATTGATTTTTGTATCGTATTTGTCACGGTTTTCAGGTTTTGTGTCCAATGCTTTGAAAAGTTTAAGGATTCCATCTCTTAAATCTGGTAAATTGAACGATTTTATATAGTCTTCAAAACTTGTTCTGGTTTCGAAAAGCCCTGCATCTTCGGCATAAAGGCAGAAAACTATTCTGACACACAGAATATTCAGGCTTCTGAAGCTGTTTTCATCAGGATTTATATATTCTTTGATAAGCGCGTCGTAGAGTTTTCCGACGAGTTCTCCGGCTTTGAGCGAAATTTGTTCTTCAGGTGAAACCGATGTCTTTTTAGCATCGATCATAAACTGCAAACATTCATATTTATTAGGCAAATCCTCAAGCAGAACCTGAACAGGTTCGTCATGCGGCTTTTCCATGTCGTAAATCAGAAACTCCTGAAAGTTGCAGACAACAATCCAGTCAGGACGCAGCGAATTGGGCATTTCGTCGGCATAACGCTTTGCCTGACGGTAAGGTGTGAGCATAGCTCCGTCTGACTGCTTCGCCTCTTTCCGCAGATCGACATCGGAGCTTTTCTGCTCAATCAGAACCTTGGTTTCCGGGATGTATGCATCGATAAAACTCGTGTGTTTGAGCTGAACTTTTTTCTCAAACTCGATGCGTTCTGCCGGATTTTCCATTCCGAGAACTTTTTCCAGAAGAGCTATCCAGAACCGTGCGGTCTCCTGTCTTTCGTCTCCTTTATTTTTCCAGAAATCAGCGAATTCCTTAGCCGCTTTTTTGCGATTTATTGCAGTTTTTGCCATATTTCCTCGTTAATCACAATTAAAGCACGGCGTTGTACCAGATAAACAAATTGAAAACAAGTTTTAGATGGTTTTTGTTGTTTTTGATTGGATCTATTTTACATTGAGCGAATAGATGCCGTCCCAGCCTGCTGCGATGTAAATTTTTCCGTCGATAATCTGCGGTTCTGAGTTGTAGGTGTCACGGTAGCCGTAGTAATTGTAGTAACTTGCAAATGAAATGTCGTTACTGCCCGATTTTTCCTTGCCGTCGGGAGCGATGTAAGTCCATCCTTCAGTAGTCGAAACAAGCAGACCGCCGTCGTTTACATTGAGAATTGATTTCGCGTTGTCGAACGATTTTTTGTAGAGTTCTCTGCCGTCAGCAGCCGAAACGAGTCTGATTTCCGTTGTTCCGCTGCTTCTGTAGGAGCATGTGTTCCATTCTTCGCCGGTAGAAGTCTTTACGAAGAAAACTTTGTCGTTCTTGGCGTAAACATTGTTTGCCGTAGATTCATATTTGCCGTCAGAGTAGCTGTATGAATTGCTGACAGTCTCTTTTTTGACAACTTCTACAGCAGTTTTGTTGTCATTGAGCTTAAGAATGTAGAAATATGAAGTTCGCGAGTCTGACCAGTAGTAGTAATCGTCACTGCTTGCAGAATCTTCGTCATCCGAATAGCTGTAGATTGTCGGGGTCTGTGTGTAGAGATATTTTCCGTCCTTGCTGATTCCGACAATTTCGCCCGGGATATTGATACGCTGGTTTTCTTTCGGGCTCGACGGGCTGCCTGCATCGTAGGAAAGCGCGTAGCAGAGATACTGGTCGCCGTTTTCCGGATCCTCTTTTTTGAGTTTGCAGCCGCTTGCCCAGAAGCTGTCTTTGAGTGCAAAAATTTTTCTTCCGTTATCCAGGAAGTCGTAATCGAAATCAAAATCGGTCGTTTTTATCCCGTTTTCCGGCTTGTTCATGTCAAGCAGTCTCATTATCTGTCTTGCTCCGGCATGATTTTCATACCAGTCTGTGTTTTCGACAATAGCGGCAATGACATTGTTTTCGGAAGCGTTCTGAATCCATGTAAGTTCGTTTCCTTCACCAAGGAAGAAGTCGCCGGTTTCTTTAAATTTGCCGTCATCACTGAATTTTATGACTTTTACAGCAGGTTCGGCATCGTTTTTTTCACTGTTGATGATTATGCGGGAAATATATGCAAAGCTGCCGTTCTTTGCAAAGTTGACGTTGGAATAGGAATTCTTCGGCAGAGTTTTTGTCGTCCAGACTGTTTCGCCTGTGGTTTTGTCGTATGCATTGAAATTCATGTGGTCAAGATCAAATCCGCAGAGTGCTTTTCCGCAGTTCGTAATGCCGTTGACATAGGCAGCAAGTGTAAGTTCCGAGAGAACTTTCGGATTGTCGCGGTCACTTGCGTCAGCTGTTACGACATGGTTTTCGCCGATGCTGAAAATGAGGTTCTGAATCGCCACGCCGCGTCTTACATAACTGTCGGAAGCAATGTAACCGCGTGTTTTCAAACCTTTGTCAAGATCGAAATCAATGAGGTAAAGTTTGTAGATACTATTCCACGAATCATAGTCGTAATCGGTGAGCGGAAGGAGAATGAGACCGAGTTCATCGAAAATCTTGAACGCTTTCCAGTCGTAGTTTGCCTCACTGTAGCTGTAGTTTGAGCCGACTTCGACAGTGTTGATTTCTTTCGGGTTTTCCGGATCTGCAACATCATACATACTGATTTTCGAGTGATTTCCGTCGCGTCCGACTGCAAGGATCGTTGTTCCTCTTACTTCGATGAAATCAGACCATCCGGGGACTTCAAGTTCGCCGAGCTGCTTCAAGTTTGCCGGATCGGAAATATCGATTACGTGAAGCGGATCCTGCTGGAAATAAGTGACGGCGTACATTCTGTCGCCTTCGAATTTCGTGCCGTAAAGCTGCTGGTTGGTCATGAAAACGAGCTTGTCGAGCTTTTTGATGTTTTTCGGATCGCTGACATCGAAACTTTCGATCATGCTGTCGCCGTTGCCCCATTGCGATGACGAACTTACAGCGAAGAAAGTGTTGCCGGTTTCGTGCATTTTCCAGCGGTCGCTCATGAAACCGTCGGTTCTGAACTCGGCTTTCTTTACGATTTTTCCTTCAGGATCGCTGATGTCGAACATCGTTACAGGATAGCCTTTATCATAGTCTTCGGTCCAGTAGTATGTGTCGGCTTCGGCGACATAAATCGACTTCTGCGAAACATAAAGCGTATATCCGTATCCTTCGACCGAAACCTTGTCTGCCATTTTTATATTTTCCGGATCTTTGACATTGATCGACATGATCGAAATCTGGTCTTTTCCGGACTCGCCGCCGTCGCCGTCGCAGCCGTACCAGTAATATCTGTATTCAGTAGAAGCAACATAAATAACGTCTCCGACCTGTCTCGAATCGGTGATCCAGCCTTCAATCTCGAATTCGCCGATGAGTTTCAGATCTGTCGGATCTTCAGTGTTTACTACCATGAGTTTGGAATAAGTCTTGTTGGAATAGTAGATTTCGTCGTATTCGTAGCTCGAATTCGTGTAGCTTACGAGGATGTAAGCTCTCCCTTCCTGAAGATACATCTCGCCGACATATCCCTGAAATCTGAGAGTGTCGAGGATTTTCAAATGTTCCGGATCTTTTATATCGACTGCAATCAAACCTTTATACTGGTTTGCGAGCCAGAGAACATTTCCGTCGAACTTGTAAATATCAGATTCAACGATCTCGCGCTCTGCGTTTCCGCTTCCGTTCTCCGCATCGTCGCTCGGAGCCTCGGAATCAGCCGCATCTTCAGCATAGCCTTCATCATAGTCTCCGCCCTTGACGGCAGAAGAGCCTTCGACAGTGACAAACTCTTCGGTTCCGTCTCCAGTGAACTCCTCTCTACCGTCCGTAGAGCTGCTGCTGTTTGAACAAGCGGCAAAAATCAGCGTAAAAACTGTCGAAATCATTAAAACCTTGAAAAACCTGCTCATCGAATCCTCCCTGAAAAAATTCAAAAACATTCAATTTTCAGCAAATTGAACAAAAATACAATAGTTTAGTTCCACCTTGTGCCGATTTTTCTGATAATTTTTTAAAAAAAAGTAAAAATTTTATTATGCCTCAGAAAAACATGACAAAATAAACCGGCAGATAGACGATTTTTCCTTTCTGCATCACGGTTCTTTCGTTTGAAAGGACATACGCTTTTTTCACGTGGTAGTCCTCGTTGGAAACGAAGTTGTTCAGTGCACTGTGAACATTGTAATCCTTGCCGGATTTTACCTCTATCGGAACTGCGGAAAGGGTGTCATAATCATCAATCAGATAATCGACCTCTCCTTTGCTGCGGTTGTCATAATAAAAAAGATTGTTGCCGTGAGCTGTAAGTTCCTGTGCGACAGCGCTTTCATAAACTGCGCCCAGATTGACGCTTTTTTCGTCGTCAAAAATTGCACGGATGTTGTTGCGGTAAAGTATTCCGCTTAAAATCCCGACATCATTCAGGTAAAGTTTCAGCAGATTTTTGCCGGAAGATTCGATCAGCGGAAAAACGGGAGTCGATATTGCGCGCCGCAAGGTATGTTACTACGAATGTTACGGAGCAGAGACTTGCTCAATTATTGCTCCGAAAAAACGGAAATATCGGATTAGAAAACTACCCCGAGATAAACATTCAGATAGTGGAAAAGTGATGTGTCGTGTTCGTCGGTGTCGAGACCGGAGAAGGGGATGCCGATCTGATATCTCGTGCCGAGACGCATTCCGCTTTTGTTCGCGTAGTCGATGCCGATAAAGGGTTCGATTGCATTCGGAAGACCTTTGCCACCGAGAGAATTGTTTTCTTTGAGTGCCATTGAATAGGTCGTTCCGACATATCCTTTGAGGTCGTCAAGGAAGAAGTATGTCATAGTCAAACTTGCGTAGTAACCTGCCGTAAAGCGGCCGAGGAAATTGTTCCACAAAGCCGAATTGAAGTTGTAATCCTTGTTGAAGCGGAAGTTTTCGACAGTTCTGTCGCCCTTTGTCGAAGAGTTGTTGACCGAGTTTCCGGGAGTGTTCCACGAATCGCCCTGAACATAGTCGGCATCATCGGGAGACGCGATACCAGTGAGAAGACCGATGTGGAATTTCTTTGGGATTACGCGGAATCCTAAGTCTGCAGCCCATCCGACCATCTGGGTTTTGACCGATTTGTCGCGGCCGTCTTCAAGTCTGATTTTGCCGATGCTTCCTGTGAGGAATGCAAGTTCTGTTTTTAAAGAAAAAATTTTATAATGAAGGTTCAGCCATGCATCGAGTTTCCAGAGCTTCGCTCCTTGTCCCGTGTAGGCGTAGACTTTATCCGGATCTACGAAATGATCGCTTGTCGGCTCGACTGTGCCGCCGTTTTCATCCGATTTGACCCATTCGCCGGTAGTGTCGCCTTTCCACGAGAACATGACCATCGCACCGACTTCGACAACCGTTTTTTCGTTGAGGATCTTGTTTTCGAGAACCGCCGGATCGTCTTCCTGCATGGTGAACATAAGGCTGACGTTGAAACCGTCGTCTTTCTGTGACGCATCGATAAAATAGTCGTGATATTTGTCGAGAAGTCCTGTGGAAGCGAGGTCGAAAGCGGGTATGATCTTGAATCCCATGACCGGGATCGTAAGCTGGAGTCTGTCAAGGTAGTTGCCGCTCGAAAGGGTATTGAACTTGTTGCCGTCGCTGTAAAGTATTCCGAGACCCCAGTGGAAAGGCATTCTTCCGACTTTGAGCTGACCGATCGGAGTATCGAACACACCCCACAAACCTTCGAAAACTATGTTTGCCGATGTTGAAAGCTGGGCATCGCGCAGAAGTCCGTTCTCCTTTTTGTCGAATTCGTAGTTGTCGGCACCCATCGCCGTGTTGCCGAAAATCGAAAGTTTGGTGTGGATTTCCATTGTTTCGGCAATGTTGATGACCGGTTCTAAGTGCAGTTTAAGCCATGCCCAGTTCAAAACGTGTTCGTTTGTCGAGCGTGTTACTCTTTCACCCGTCGTTTCATCAGTTACAACATTGTTTACAGTGTTTCTCGAAGCCATGTAAGGGTTGTTGCCGCTCAGTTTCATGTTGTAGGAGAAAGTGTTCGCCACGTTGAAATAACCGTAAAGCTCGAAGAATTTCACAGGTTTTCCCTGCTGGATCTTGACTAAAGGTGCGTCAGTTGCGGATTCTTCTTCGGCGATAAATTCCTGCCCGTCCTGAAGTTCATCCTCTTTTTCGGGAGTTTCAGCGTTTTCGGCAGAAGTTTCGGTTGTTTCAGGCACATTGTTTTCGGGTTCTTTTTCAGGTTCAGACTCTTTTTCTGGCGCGGTTTCTGTTGCTGCAGGCTCTTCCGAAGGAGCTTCTTCGGCTGTTTTTTCCTCTTCGGCAGGCTTTTCCGATGCAGTTTCTTCCGCAGCTTTATCCGGTTCCGCTTCTTCCTCAGGCGCGGTTTCCTGCGGCAGAAGCGCGAAACTGAAAATGAAAATAGTTAAAAAGACAAGAATTTTAGGCATAAACCCCTCCTATTTGGCGAAATCTTCAAGGGTTACGATTTTTATTTTGTTGGCGAGAAGGATCTCTTCCGTCGCAGCCATATCCCATGTTTTTATGGCGATAAAAGCTGAATTTTTACCGGAAGCCAGCGTGTAGATATAATCGATATTTATATCGTTTTCGCTCAGAAGACGTGCGATTTCAAGCAGTTCTCCGGGTTTGTCCTTAAGGTCTACGACAATGATTTTTACGACATTGTGCGACAGATCCATTTTTTTCAGTATCTCGCTGGTTTTCTTCGTGTCGCTTACGACAAGCCGGAGCTCGCCTAACGACGCCGTTTCATTGATTGTCAAACCGAGAATATTGATATTGCCCTCGCTTATCGATTCAAGAATTTTCTTCAGAACACCGGGTTCATTTCTTAAAAGCACTGAAATCTGCTCGACTCTCATTTTTTCCTCCAAATATAAAAAACACGCAAAAACATATCATCGAAAAACGGCTGATGTCAAAATATATTGTGGCAAGAATAAGATTTTTTTGCCGAAAGTGCTTTTTTTCCTAAAATACGGCGTTTTTTTGTTGCGGAGGAAAAAATGGAAGTGAATTTCAGTGAAAAATGTTTTGTCTGCGGAAAAAACAATCCTGACGGTCTTCATCTTGACATACGCCGTGACGACGAGAAACTCTGCGCCGAAGCGGAAATCTCAGTTCCGGACAAATTCTGCGGCTGGGAGGGGATAATCCATGGCGGAATAATTTCGACTCTGCTTGACGAAATCATGGCGTATGCCGCTTTCACCCACGACCAGAAAGGGGTTACCGGCGAAATCAGCGTCAGATTCAGAAAACCGATGCCTTCGAACAGAAAGGTGAAAGTCGAAGGTTGCGTCGAATCGCAGAAAGGGCGAGTTCTCTGTACGGCAGGAAAAATCACGCTCGATGGAGTGCTGATCGCGGAAGCTACGGCAAAAATGGTCAGATTGGACTGAGAGAAGGCTATGATAAGAAAAACTGTTTTAGTTACAGGCGGAGCCGGATTTGTCGGCTCTCATCTCTGCAAAGCCCTGCTGGATCGCGGAGATCACGTTGTCTGCATAGACAATTTCATAAGCGGCCGCCTTTCAAACATCGAGCCGCTTAAAAAGAATCCCGAATTCGACCTTCTTATCCACGATGTCACCGAGCCTTACAATTTTTATGTCGACGAAATCTTCAATTTAGCGTGTCCGGCAAGCCCGATTTTCTATCAGCGCGATCCGATCGCAACTTATAAAACGACAGTTCTCGGAGCGATAAACGCCCTTGACCTCGCACTGAGATGGAACGCGAAAATTTTTCAGGCTTCGACCAGCGAAGTTTACGGCGACGCACTTGTACATCCGCAGCCCGAAAGCTACTGGGGAAACGTCAATCCGCACGGAGTCAGAAGCTGCTACGATGAAGGCAAGCGCGGCGCGGAATCACTCTTTTTCGATTACTTCCGCAAACACAAAATCAGAATAAAAGTTGCAAGAATATTCAATACCTACGGTCCAAATATGAATATTGACGACGGTCGTGTCGTAAGCAACTTCATAATTCAGGCTCTTCAGAACCTCGATATAACGGTTTACGGCGACGGAAAACAGACGCGCAGTTTCTGCTATGTCGACGATCTGATCCGCGGAATGCTTGCTCTCATGGATTCGGACGATTCGGTCACAGGACCTGTAAACCTCGGAAATCCCGGCGAATTCACGATGCTCGAACTTGCGGACAAAGTCCTTGCTCAGACCGGAAGTAAGTCAAAGCTTGTCTTTATGCCGCTTCCCGGCGATGATCCGCGTGTCCGCCGCCCCGACATAACCCTTGCAGAAACACTTCTCGGCTGGAAACCGGAAATACCTCTCGACGAAGGTTTGAGAAGAACTATCGAATATTTCAAAGGAATACTCTAAAAATAAAAAAGGCCGGAAAATCCGGCCCTGTTTTGGCTGGCAAAGATGAAGCGGGTTACTTTTTAGCTTTTTTAGGAGATTCTTTTTTTTCTTTCGAACAGACTTTGCAGAATTTGTAACCGTTTTCAAGGGCTTCCTCTTCGGAAGCGAAAGTTTTGGTGCAGCCTTTGCAGTCGTAGTAACGGCAAGTTGACTTGTGACACGTTTTTGTGTCGGGATTGCAGTGGATTTCAGCAGCAAATGCAAGCGAAAATGAGAAAAACATTACTGCAAAGACAAAAAGTTTGAAAATTGACTTTTTCATAACAAATACTCCGATTTAAAAAATTAACAAATAAGCGTGAAATATTTAATCGAAGATTTTTATTTTGTCAATAAAATTTTAACAAAAATTTGAGAAATTTATTTAAACACATGAAAATATTGAAAAATAAGAATTCTTTGCAATAAAATATTTTTATTTATAATGAAAAATAAAAAGTTGATTTTTTGTTGTGGTTGCAATTATATAATTTAGAAAATTTTTCTTTGAGGTTTGAGACATGAATCAAAATGACACAAGTTTGATAATGTATATTGCGGAAGACGGTGTTACGCGCATTCAGGCGACTTTTGACCGAGATACGGTATGGCTTTCAATCGACCAGATGGCCGAACTGTTTCAGAGAGACAAATCAACAATTTCAAGACATATAAAAAATGTATTTGATGAAAGAGAGCTTGACAAGAATCGAGTTGTTGCAAATTTTGCAACAACTGCCGCTGACGGAAAAACGTATCAAGTCGATCATTACAATTTAGATGTAATAATTTCAGTTGGTTATCGTGTCAAATCAATTCGTGGTACACAGTTCAGAATATGGGCTAACGGCGTTTTGAAAGAATATTTGCTAAAAGGCTACGCCATCAATCAACGGATAGACAGGTTGGAACGTCGTGTTAGCAAGACAGAGGAAAAAATAGACTTTTTTGTCCGCACATCACTGCCTCCAGTAGAAGGTGTTTTCTTCCAAGGTCAGATTTTTGATGCCTACGTTAAGTTTGAATCGTTCATTCAAAGTGCGGAAAAAGAAATCATTCTGATTGATAACTATGTTGATTTATCGGTTCTGGAAAGGCTCACTAAAAAACAAAAAGATGTAAAAGTCATGATTTATACAGATCCGAAAACAAAACTGAACGAGCAGGACATTCGGAAATTCAACGAACAATATCCGCAACTTACACTAAAACACTCAACAAAAGTCCATGATCGTTTTCTGATAATTGATAATAAAATTCTCTATCACATCGGCGCATCCCTAAAGGATCTCGGCAAAAAATGTTTTGCATTCGAAGTGCTTGATTCAGCGTGGATAAAAGAGATTTTGAAGAATTTGTGAAACCTCAGGGAGCTTAGATCTGCTCGCCCGCAAATTCAGCACACGGGCCGCGTGCGCTCCGACATGCCCGCCCCCTTCAAAAGGGCGGGCAAAAATAACTCGCTGCGCTCGTAAAATGCGGTCAATAACTCGACCTCTACCTTACACAACGGACATAGAAATTGTACGTCTTACTGCTGCTGCCCACATACCCACCGTCGAAATACACGTTCCATGCGCGGCTTGTAGCATCTGACTTAGTAGAGGAAGACCACAGGGCTACATTGTCATCATCACCCAATTTGCTGTAATAACCGCCGTTGTTTTTTCTATAATCACAATAACAGCTGTCACTCCAACAATTGTCAGAAAGACAGTTGTCTGAAACTCTGCACGAGCCGCCCGACTGCGAGCCTGAACAGTTTTTTATTGTCGTTCTCAGCTCGCTGATATTCGGCAGCCTCCAGTCGCTGTAACCGCCTTCATTCAGATTGTCACAATACGAAAAAGCACCGCTCCAAGTGTAGGTGCTTGACGACCTCGATGACCAGATATTGCCGTCTATTGATTCTTCTGTGCCTCCACAGCTGATAACAAAAATCAAAGCGGCAAAAATTACAAAACAAGCCAAGATTTTCTTCATTTTTTTCTCCTAATTTAAAATACCTAGTCCAGTATTTCCCAATGACCGTTTTTGTCGGCGCCGATACGTTTTATAAGACCTTTTTCTTTCAAAGCCGAAAAAATCCTTTCCGCCTGTCTCTGGCTGATGTTCAGATGCTCAGCCGCCGTTTTTGCCGATATTTCAGGATTTTCTCTAATCAAATCAAGAATTTTGACTTCATTTACACCGACATTTGCACCGACATTTACACCGACATCCAATGCCGTTTTGTTGGCAAACCGGAGCCTCTTTATGGTGTTGGCAATCATCTTCAGCATAAATTCAACAAAAACTCCTGAATCGGCATCGTCCGTGCTTTGTTCGATCGCCTTGTAGTATCCGGCCTGATTTTCCCAGATCATGTTTTCGATAGGCAGGTGTGCAAAAACCGGATTCCAATCCGTGAGAAGTCGCGACTGCCAGAATCTTCCCATTCTGCCGTTGCCGTCTTCAAACGGATGGATGAACTCGAATTCGTAATGAAAAACGCTGCTTTTTATAAGTATGTGGTCTCCTGCATTTTTCAGCCACTCGAAAAGATCAGATATAAGTCCTGAAACCATGTGTGCCGGAGGAGCGACATGCGAGATCCCGCTTCTGCCCATCACGCCGACTCCTCCGCGCCTGAAATTTCCTGGGTTGTCCACCAGTCCCAAAGCCATGATTCCGTGAGCTTTGAGCAGATCTTTGACGCTGAAAGGATCGAGATTCGGAAACTGTTCGTAGGCAAGGATCGCGTTTCTAACTTCCTGGATCTCCTTTATCGGCGCAACGACGTGTTTCCCTTCGATCAGAGCTGTGACCTGCTCTTCGGAAAGGGAGTTTCCTTCGATTGCAAGAGAGCCGCGGATTGTTTTCATGCGGTTCACTTTGCGCAGCTTGAGCCCGTCAGCCTGTTCAAGACGGATCGCAAAACGCTCAAGCAGAGCCGAGATTTCCGCCACTAAATTGACTGTTTCAGCCGTTATCGTGAATGGCGGAGTGTAGATCTTTTTCTTTTCTGCCATTTTATTTGTTGAATTCGTTGAGCTTGTCCTCGAGGAGTTTTTTGATCTCAGCCATTCTTTCAGGCGTTTCGGCTTCGACTCTCATAACGATGACGTTCTGCGTGTTGCTCGGGCGCATGAGTCCCCAGCCGTCTTTGAACGTTACTCTGACGCCGTCGATGTCGTTGACTTCATAGCCGCCGTTTTTGAAGAAATTGACAACATTTTCAACGATTTGGAACTTTTTCGTCTCATCGACTTCGATCCTGAGTTCGGGTGTCGAGAAAGTTTCAGGGATCCCTTCAAGAAGTTTATCGAAATCGGCACCGTGTTTTCCGATTATCTCAAGCATTCTGAATGCGGAATAGATCGCGCAGTCATATCCGAAAAAGCGCTGTTTGAAGAAAACGTGGCCGCTCATTTCGCCGCCGAAAGCAGCTCCGATCTCTTTCATCTTTGCTTTTATCAGCGAGTGTCCCGCCTTCCACATTACAGGTTTGCCGCCGTGAGCCGCGATGTCGTCGTAAAGAGTTTTGCTGCACTTTACGTCGCCGACGATAGCCGCGCCGGGAACTTCTTCGAGGACGCTTCTTGCGAAAATATTGAGGATTTTGTCTCCCCAGATGATTTTTCCGTTTCTGTCGACTATGCCGATTCTGTCGGCGTCGCCGTCAAAACCGATGCCGAGATCGGCTTTGTTCTCTTTTACCGCCGCGATCATCTTCTGGATGTAAGCCTCGACCGTCGGATCGGGGTGATGGTTCGGGAATCTGCCGTCCGGCTCTTCGAAGATGCTGATGACGTTGAGCCCCATTTTGCGCATGATCGGAACAGCTACAAAGCCGCCTACACCGTTGCCTGCATCGACAACGAGCTTGATTTTTTCGGGATGTTCGATGTGTATCGTCTTGAAAATGAACTTTTCAAAGTCGGGAATGATGTTGTAAGTGCTGTTTGTTCCTTTTTTTTCAGGATTAAGGAAGTCATCAGCCTCCATGATATCCGCAATTTCCTGAATTCCGTCGCCGTAAACCGGCAGATCGATGAGGTTGACCTTGAAACCGTTGTATTCGGGCGGATTGTGGCTTCCCGTGATCATGACCGCACCCTGAACATCGATGTTGAACATCGAAAAATAGCAGAGTCCCGTCGGGATCATGCCGAGAAAAATCGTGTCGATTCCGCTGTCGTTGAAACCTTTTATCATAG
The DNA here is from genome assembly GCA_902774115.1 of uncultured Spirochaetales bacterium. Taxonomy (GTDB): domain Bacteria; phylum UBP6; class UBA1177; order UBA1177; family UBA1177; genus UBA1177. Next base: position 32,067 of record CACYHH010000006.1, on the reverse strand, counting down.
CCTGTGCAAAGGAGGGCGAGCTCAGTCTCGCGTCGTGACCGATCGAAACCGTTTTGAAAGAGGGGAGTTTCTTTTTGTAGAAACTAGCACATCCCCGCGCTAAATTGTAGGCAAAATCATCGGTCAAATCGACATTTACATAACCTCTGACATCATACTGTCTGAAAATTGTTCTGTTGATTTTCATCTTTTTCTCCGCAAAAAGTCTTTAAAAAAACCGCATTATTTTAGCAGGAATTATTTTTTTGTAAATTGCTTCGAAAAGCTCGGCAACCGTGAAATTTTTCTTGATTTAACTTGCTCCGGCAGCATAATTAGTTGTTTTTTTGATATTTAAAGGTGTGATTTGGCTGAAAATTTCAAAAATATTCTTGTTTTCGACGCTTCTTCTTCAAACATTTTTTTCGGCGGCGTCTGCGGCGGCAAAACGGTTTTCATGGCGGAAAATTTCGAGAAATCGAAACTCAGCCGCTATCTTCCGGAAGAGTTCGGAAAAACTGCCGGAAACCTTGATCTGACGGAGCTTCCGCGGGTTATCATCGGCAACGGGCCCGGCGCTTTCACCGGCATAAAAACAGGAACGGCGTTTTTTCTGGCATACATCTATTCGCTCGGGATAAACAAAGTTGAAACCGTAAGTTCGTTCTCTTTTATTTCGGCTCTTTTCGAGCCTTGTGCCGAAGAGGTCAGAATTGTTCTGATTCCCTTCAACAAATGCGAATATTTCGCGGCTGTTCTCGACAAAAACAACAAAATCCTGCGCGGCGATATCTTCATAAAGCCGCCTTACGACAATATTTCTTCTTTTTTTGCGGGTTTTGCGGGAAAAAACGCTGACATCGCTGCTCCGATAGAGTGCGGAAGCGAGATAATCCCTGAACTTGAGAAGATTTTTTCGGTCAAAGAGAAGCATTTTGAAGGTTTTTCTTTCGACAGATGCCGCTTTGACGTGCTTCCCGACACGAAAACAGTCGATATTGCTGCGGAACCATATATCGTCAACCATGTGATAATGCCTGCTAATCTTGACAGTAACGGAAATTTTTATGTTGAAACCACGCTTCAGGAGGCCAAAATGACTCAGGACACTTTTTCGCGTGAGGAAATTCTTGAAAAGTTGAAACAGCTTAAGGAAAAACATTCGAAACTTAACGAACGGACAAACGAACTTTCGTCGAAAAATGTCTTTACTCCGGCTGATGAAGCGGAACTCAACCTTGTCAGAAAGCAGAAACTCCGGGCGAAAGACATGATCGCCTACTTTGAAAATCTTCTGAAAACCAGGGAATAGTCACTATATTCTTTCAAAAACGAAATCGTTGTCGCGGACGCAGCACAGAAAATCGTTATATTTTCCTGAATTTTTATAGTATTCTTCGAGGAATGCCCCTTCGAAAAATTTTCCGACGATCCTTTTTACGGCTCTTGCTCCCATGAGTTTGTCGCGGGAGGTCATCTTTGAAATGATAAGTTCCTGCGCCGATTTCGGATCTTCGATTGAAAGCGAGCAGTTTTCCATAGTGTTGACTTTTTTAAGAGTTTCGTTGAGTGCAAAACCGGCAAGTTTTGAGAACTCTTCTTGCGTAAAAGGTTTGAAAAGCACGATATCGTCAACGCGGTTTACAAGCTCCGGAGAAAGAAAACCTTCGATTTTATTGACTATTTCTGCCGATTTCGCGCTGGTATCAGCTTCGCCGAAACCGACTCTTCCGGCTGAAAAAAGTTCCGCTCCCAAATTGGTCGTCATGATGACTATCGATTCGCTCATGTCGGCGGTGAATCCGCGTGTATCGGTAATTCTTCCTTCTTCAAGGATCTGCAGCAATACGGTGAGGACTTTCGGATCGGCTTTTTCTATTTCGTCAAGCAGGAGAAGCTGATAAGGTTCGCGCCTGAAAGCCTCGGTCAGTTTGCCCCCTTCGTCGTAACCCGAATATCCGGGAGGAGCGCCGATAAGTTTTGAAACGGAGTGAGATTCCTGAAATTCGCTCATGTCGAAAACGACCATTCTGCCGGGGCTTCCGAAAAGGAATGAAGCCAGTTTTTTGGCAGTTTCGGTTTTTCCCGTGCCGGTAGGACCAGCGAAAATCATTGATGCAAGCGGTTTCCCGACAGGTTTATTGCTGAATTTTCTCGCAAAAATCCTCGAAATACGCTCTTTCGCACTTTTCTGTCCGATTATCGAGCGGTTGAGAACTTCCGGCAGCGTGTTCACGATTTTCGCCGTGTCGATAAGAAGGTTTTCCTGTGGGATCCCGGTCTGGTTCGATACTAAAGATATGAGATCGTCTTTGTCTGCCGCGGTTCTCCTTTCACGTTTCAGGATGCTTCCCAAAGTGTCAAGCAGCGAAAGGACTTTGTCGGGCTGGCTTTTGCCCGAAATATAGCGGTTGCTCAGAGTTATGGCGGCTTTTATGAAATTTTCGTCGCCGAAAGTGACTCCGTGATAATTTTCGAGAGTTTTTGCCGCGTTCGAAACGATGAGAAGAAGTTCTTCATTGTTCGGTTCTTCAACTTTCACAATTGAAAAACGTCTCTCCATTGCAGGATCTTTTGCAATGAATTTATTGAATTCTTCGGTCGTCGTCGCTCCGATGAGCGGGAAGTTTCCGCGTGAAAGCGCCGGTTTGAGCATATTTGCCAGTGTATCGTTGCCCGAAGAATACATAAGGTGGATCTCGTCAATGAAAACGATGATTTTGCCGCGGTTTTTATCGACAAAATCAAGCAGCTCGGTGATTCTCTTTTCCAAAGAGCCGCGGTATTCCGTTCCGCCGATAAGCGAAGAGAGCCTGAGCTCCCAGATTTCGATGTCGGGAAGCAGACCTTCTTCTTTCTGCCTGAGTGCGACAGCCTCGACGACTGCCGTTTTTCCGCTGCCGGCAGGACCTATGATCATCGGATTGTTGCTGTTTTTTCTGCCGAGGATATCGATTATCGTTTCGATTTCGCGGTTTCTCCCGAACACGGGATCGATTTTTCCTTCAAACGCTTCCCTCGTGAGGTTTCTTCCGAAGAGCGAAATTGCGCTTTCGTCAGCTGAACCGGCGGGATCGCTTCTGGTTTCGGTTTTGAAAGATGGGTAGACTTTGGTCGATTCCCTCTGCATTTCGTTTGCGCGGTTCGTGGCTTTTTTTATCGGAGCGTCTATGTGCGACAGCGCGGATGTCCTGATTTCGGATACCACTCCCATTGTGTCGAGTATCCTGTATGCGAGAGTTTCGCGTATGCTCGTCAAAGCTGCGAGAAAATGGGTCGGATTTACAGGCTGCCCGGGGTTCGAACAGTATGAAGCGGCGCTTTTTTCCAATTGTTTTATCGTTCCGTTCTTTTCTTCCACGCTTATGCCGGAAAGTTTTGCGTCTTTCAGCATGGAGTTATAGGTTTTTGCGACGGTCTGATAGGAAATCTGGAGACTTTCGAGTATTGCCGCCGCTTCGCTCGGAGCTGAAAAATAGGCGAGAAGGAAATGAAGGGATGTCAGAGGTGTCTGCATCCTTTCTGCGAAATCGATAGCTTCGCCGTAAAGCGAAACAAGCGCTTCATCCTGAATTTCAGACAAAATTGCCTCCAAAAAATCAAAAGCGGCGCAGTTTAAAGCAAACGATGTTTTTTTTCAACAAATATCCGACATTAAATGATTGAAACTTGACTGTCAGGCGTTTTTAAATAAAATATATGCGCTTTTGTTTAATAAGGAGGTAAATTATGAAAAAATCGTTGATTTTCATCGTTTCCGTTATTTTTCTTATGGTTTTGACCGCATGCGGAAGCGCAGACAAAAAAGGATCGGCCAATGTTGCGAAAAATGAATTTGACGGCGCTCCGGACTGGGTTCTCGGTAGCTCCAGCACGGCTCAGCAGATATGCGGCGTAGGAAGCGCGGCAGGCTCAAGAAACGTTTCGATGATGCGTACTACTGCAATGCAGAGAGGGAGAACAGAAATATCAAGAATGCTTGAAATCAAAGTTCAGGCGATGCTCAAGGACTATCAGGCTACAACTACCGGCGGTGAGGATTTCGGCAAGGCTGCAAACGACGAACAGCATATCGTTGACGTTGCGAAACTGATCACGGATACGACTCTTTCAGGCACAGAGCAGAAGAAAACATGGAACTCCGATTCCGGAACTTACTATGTCCTTATGTGCGCTGATATTGAAAAGTTCAAAGATTCTGTCAACAACATGAGCCAGCTCAGCGAAAGCGTCAGAAAAGCTGTTACAGAAAGGGCGGACAAGGCTTTTGACGAACTTTCGAAAGAGATCGAAGCTCAGAAAAAATAAGTTCCTTTTTTCAAATTCATGAAACTCTTTTTTGTATTCCTTTTATTTCTTTCATTTCCTTTTTTTGTTTCGGCGGACGATGATGCGGAATTGGCTGAAACGCTGACAGAAGGCCGCGAAATCGCACCGCTGCCGCAAACCGACGAAAGGATAAACGGATATCGTGAAGACTATAAAAAACCGAAGGAAAGCCTGATCGAACTTCCTAAAAAATATAGAAAAAAAGAGAAGAAAAAGGAGAAAGAAAAGGAAAAACCTGAATCTGTAGAGACGTTTCATGAAACGTCTCTGCCAAACGCACCGGAAACAAAAGCCGAACCGTCCGAAGAAGCGGAAAAAACTGAAGAAAACAAAAATGTTTCACATGAAACACTGTCTCCGAAACCGGAAATCAAACCTGTACAGACGGAATCTGTGCAGACGAAACCCGTACAGACGTTTCATGAAACGTCTCTACAACCTGGATATTACGGCGAAACCTTTGACGGGCTGCGCGACGGAAAAGGAAAACTTGTTCTCGAAAACGGAGATGTTTACGAAGGACACTGGAAGGAAGGGCAGAAGGACGGGCACGGAATTTACGTTTATGCAAACGGCATAAAGTACAACGGGACCTGGAAAAACGACAAAATGGACGGTTACGGCTCGCTGATTTTCCCTGACGGAAGCTCTTACTACGGCGAATTCGAAAACGGCGCGATATCGGGCACCGGCACTTTCAAATATGCCGACAAAGCCGAATATTCAGGCGAATGGAAAAACGGCAAATGGCACGGCCGCGGCCGCTTCAGACTTGCCAACGGCAGAGAAATCAATGCAGTATTCTGCGATCAGCAGATAGTTGAATTCATTAAAACTGAAGAAGATTCGGAATAGAGCCGGTCAGAGTTCCCTCTCATGTTCCAGCTGCAGCTTTTTATCGTTGATCGAAGCCTTAAGGATGTCGTAGTATTTCTGGCTCGCAAAGATGTTTGCTTTGTACTGAGGATGCTGTTTTCTGTCCAGTTCGCTGTTGATTGCCTTCTGTTTCAGGATACCCTCGACAACATGGTTGGGAATCGCGTAGTCGATAAGCGAGCAGTCGAGGAGATCAACTTTATTCCTGCCGTTCAGGAAAGCGCAGGTTTTGAGAACATGGACGATTTTTCTCCAGCGGAAATCGCTGACAAAATACTCGAAACTCTCTCTTCTGATTTCGGAAATAAGATTTTTTGCGTCATCGCTCAGTCTGACTTTGTCAATTTCTTCCCGCCAGTTTTCGATATCTTTGTCGCTGATCAGCAATGTCTCAAACATTTTCTGAGTAGGTTGAATGTAATCATCAGGATTTTCTACGAATTTGAAAAAAGTCTCGTCGTTTGAAGCGCTGTTTACCTGAACATGGAGTGCGATATATTCCTCTAAAACCTTGTCTGCCAGATTGAACGGAAGTGTTTTCTGTGAAGCTACTGCTAAAAATTTGCGGGAATCTTCCATTTCGTCACTGGGAACTTTCCAGATATCACTATCAATAAATTTTATTATACGATAATGATTATAGTCAATATAGCTATAATTTCCTACGTGACCCGAGATGCTGGTTGCATTATCACAATAAGAAAGCACAGCATTATCATTATCATCATCCTCATAATAATAATTATAGTGACTTTGAAAAGCTCTTGCGACACAGCGGACAAGAATCATTTTATCAAAGCCGGAAGAACCCCAAAGAAAGATGTTTTCCCCGGCAATGGCAGAAAGCAGCGTGAGGCGTATTGTCTCTTCCTTTCCGCTCAGCATACTGTTTAAATAAGCAAGCAGCCCTTTTATTCTGTTCGGCAGCTCTTTGTGATTTTCCATGACTTCCTCCGCTGAAATGTGTTCCAAAAAACCGAAATATTTTAGAAATTTAGAGATTCATGGCAATTTTTTTGAAGGGTAGGGACTGTTAAAAAATTTCTTTAATGTCTTGTCTGTCGGGAAATCCCAGAATTGTGCATTTTCCTTCATTTTCTATGTCAATTTCAATGTAATTGGCATCTTTCAAGGTATAATCTTTGTATTTATCCGACAAAAAAAGAATTTGCTGGTTTGTAGAACCGATCCATTGAAGGTTTGTTGTTCTAAGGCTTTCAATGTACCGTCCGGTTATCAGAATATCTGCAAAAGACTTTATTGCCGATTTCTCTGAATTTTCTATTTCAGAGAGTTCGTAACCCGTGAAAACCATTGTCGAGAATCCGAGTTTTTGACATTTCTGGCAAAGGAGCAACGTTTCGGAGAACTGGTCGAAAGGTTCTCCGCCGAGAATCGTTATCCCCTCGATGTATTCTTTTTCGGAAAGAATCATGTCAGTCAGCTGCTCAACTGAATAAGTGTCCCGATGGTCAAAACTCCACATTTGCTGATTCCAGCAGCCTTTGCAGCGGATGGAACATCCTTGCACCCAGATTACGAATCTGCAGCCGGGACCGTAAATAAAACTTTGCTGTTCTATATGGGCAATGTTCATTTTAGTAGGTTCGTTTTACCAGAACCAGCTTTATTTTGCCTTTAACATTTTCTTCCTTGACAGAATAACCTTTGGCTTCGGCTTTTTCTATAATTGCACATTTTTGTTTTTCCACAAAAGCTTTACGTTCTTCTTCGAGTCGTTTTTTTTCTTCTTCAAGACGCAGTCTTTCTGCTTCGGCAATGGCTTCTTGATAAATGATGTTGTAATGTTTTTCGATTTCGCTGACAAATTCAGCCTGATTTTTATCTGTATGCGAATATGCATTCAGGACATATTTTCCGATTCTGAAATCTTTTTCAAAAGTTTGAAAACCTAAACGGTAATCTTTTCTGTCCGTTATGATTTTTTCACCTTGAACGGTATATCCGCATCCGGCAGCTGTTAATGCTTTGCACAAAAAATCCTTGTTGATAAACGGAGTTAAAGTCTTTATTACGCAGCTCATGATTGTTTGTTCCTCGCAATATTTTTGTTTTTCAATTCATTGGTCTGGTAAAATTCATCTGTTTTTTTCACTGACTGCAAGGTGTCCATGTCATCAAGCAGTTCCTGCAGTTCAGAGAGACACATTTCACCTTTAATGCCGTCTGTCGAAGCATTGATTTTTCCGTTTTCATCAATGGTGATGACGATCCTTTGTTCCGCCATTTTTTCCTCCTTTTATTTCTCAGCGCAAAGTTTTGCTTTGAATCTTTCGGCTTCTTTTTTACCGTTTTCATAGTCTTCCCAGTTTTCTATTGCAAGATAATTTTTATTTTGAAAACTATACAGCTTTCCTGTTTGAGGAAGCTGCTGAAGATTCTTTATTTCCAGCTGAGCAGCTTTTGAATTGTTGTTATTTTGTTTGTTTTTATCGGATTTGCTGAAAGCGTCAAGAACAGAACCACTTTTCGGAGATTGATCCTGATCAATATTTTTTTTATCGATTTCTTTTGATTTGATTGATAATTCCAAGCTTTTGATTCCTTTGATAATGCTGGTTTTTTCACTCTCCGCTTTGGAGATAAACTGCTTTTTTTCCTGTAGAGTTTTTATTAGTTTTTCCAGTTCTTTGATGTTAGTTTCTGTTTCTTCCTTTTTTTGAGTCAACAGCTGTTTGTCATCTGAAAATTGCTGTTTTTTTTCCTCTGGTGCATCTGTAGCTGGTTCTTTCAGTTCTTTCAATTTCTTATTGGTGCTTTCCAAATCTTTTTTCCATTTATTTAAAAACTCCTGGAACTTGTTTTCCGCAAGGTTTTCTTCGGGATATTTTTTGCAGAAATCCTGAACGGTTTTTTCCCGATCTTTCTCTTTTTCTGCAATTTCTTCTTTTTTTGCGGCTAATTCTTTATTCTTTGTAACCAAATTTTTGTTCAGCTTTTCTATTTCTTCGTCAATTTTTGCTTTGCGGTTTTCTTTGTCTAGTTCAACATCTGTTGTTTTTATTTCGGAAGAAATATCGTTGATTTTTTTCAGAATGTTTTCAAGCTCGTTTTTGGAAATATTTGGAAAATCTGTTTTCTGCAAACACTTTATTTTTTGGCTGTTTTTGTCAAGCACATTCTTCTTTCCCAAAAAGAAACGCTTTATTTTTGATGAAAGAGAGTTTTCTTTACTTTTCAGAGATTCAATATCCTCTAAACGACAGGAGAGGAATTTTTCTATTTTTTCCTTTTCTTTATCCCAATCACCATAAATATTGTGTACCTTTGCATTGTCGGGAAGAAAGAACGGAACATTCTGCCACGAAAAATTGATTTTGACAGAGACACCGTCATCTGTAAATTCAGGTTTTTTATTTTCAAAAACATCTCTGGGAAAAAATTCTTTCATTTTGTTGTCACCCAGATTTTGTTCTGTTTCTGCTTTTATTTCTGTCGGGAGCTGCTTTTCCTGAGAGAAATAAACAATTCGTTTTCCGGATAAATTTTCACGGATATCTTTTTCGACAAAATCGAATAATGTGCCGTAAACATAATCCTTTCCAGAGAATTTATCTCTGTCATAGAAAATGTCCATAGGTTTCTGCTCAATTTTTTGCTGTCGGCCTTTTTCGAGGATTTCCATTTTCGCATTAGTCCAAAAGTGATAGCAGAAGTGGCGGAAAAGTTCCTTTATTTCTTCCTTGTTTAATTTCCCTGAAAGATGGTTGAGCTGAAGACTGCCTTCTGTAAGCCGTCCGCCGAAAAAAAGTCCATGCGGATCGTTTGAGTTCGGGTTTGACAAAATGAAAGAGCCGATATTGTTCAGCCCTGAAAATCTTATTAGTGTCAGCCCGCTGATCAGATCAAGTTCTTTGGAATATTCATTGACGAGAATATATATTTTTAAGTTTTGAGCTTTGGAAAAAAGCAGCTCAATCAACTTTTTGTCAGAAAGTTCTTCCGAACAAATGCATACAAAACCGTTATTGATGTTTTCTAACAAAGAAACGATTTTATCCCGATGATTGGCTTGCGTAAAGTCCGAATTTTGTCTCAGTTTCCAAAAATTGTTGAGAGAACATTCTCCATAATTTCTTGTTTCGTGTTTGTTCACGGCAGAGATTTTATTTGCCATTTTTTGCTCCTTTTACAAAATTCGACAAGTCTTTGTCCAGATCCTTTTCATCTATCGGTGTTATAGTAACGTTACCTTTTACTTTACCTGAAATGTCGGCATCTATATCTTTGTTTTTTGGAAATATAATCTTATCCATCAATGAGCTTGTTATTACCCAAACCTTAGTTTTCCCATTGGATACGACGATAAGATATCTGTCATGAGCTTTCGGTCCGGAAAAGATTCCTTGGTTGAAATCTCTCATCCTTATATCTTTACAATTTTTTTCTATAAAAGAACTCTTGTTTTGAGACATATCGGTAATGATAATTTTCTTATTGGCGTTTACGGAACGCATAAATGCCGCGACAGCTTTTTGCTGTTTATCATCAATGATATATCTGTCATAGAAAACAACCAGTTCATTGTTGAGAGAAACTCCGATTTTCTGAATGATTTCTGAAAAAGAGGTTGATTCGTCTTTTAGCAGCGTAATAGCATGTTCTATGTTGAACATGGTGTTGGGATTTAGATCCATCGGCGCATTTAAATGCCAGTAGACAAGATTGTCTTTGGATTGTTTTTTCAGAATATTTTCCTGTGAGGGTATTTCCAAACGGTCTCTGTAGTCTTCAAAAGCCGCTTCTTCGTTGATATCTTCTGCGGTATTTTGGAAATCTTCCGTGGAAAGATAACTGTCTCTGATTTTTGAAATTAAAAGATGATTCCTCCAAACAACAGCATTTTCTTTATCAAACGGCATCAGTTTTACGCTGTCAATGTGTCCTGAAAAATCTTTCCACTTGCAAGGGTATTGCTGTATTTCAAAAGATTTTCTGCCTTTTTCATCAGCAACTTCTTCAAATCTGATTCTCAAACGTTCATTTTCTTTGTTCCAGTCAGGAAGAATTTCATAAATAATCTCATTGAGTTTTTCTTCCCTTTCAACCGGTTGCGATTTAATGCTGCAGTCTTTTCCTATCAAACCTGAAAAATAACAGAGAACTCTTTTTTCGTCTTCAAGAACAAGGTTAATATTTACCCTGTTGCGATTATTGTCGTAAACCATATACAAGTCTTTGTTCAGCAGATAAAATTCTGTAAAATTATTTTCTGAATTTCTTTCTTTAACTGGTATAAGAAAATTGTTTTCTTCAAAAGATAAAGGTTCGCTATCTATGGTCCGATCTCTTTTAGGCTGATATTCTTGAGGTGTTTCTCTTCGGAAATAGAGTATTTTTCTGCCGAAATAATCATCGTTTTCTGTGTACCATATCCTGTATTTTCCTTCTTCGTAAGTAGGCAGCAAGGCTGTATTTCTCACTCTTTCTCCAAGACCGGTGAGCTGACCGTATTCATCAAGAATTTCTATTTCCTTAAGGTATGCATCAATTCGCTTGTTTATAAGATTGTTGTCGAAACGTTTGCCGTTAAGATACTCCTGAATGTCGGAGCGGACTACATTCTTTTTGATTTTCATATAGGTCACGGCGGTGTGAAGAGTTACTTCTTTAGACAAAGTTACTTTCATCTTGTCTCCTTATGTTTGTGAGTGTTTTTAGCCAGTTCTTTTAAGTCTTCCGAACGGGATCTTTGGCAGAAATAATCGTGATCGCCTATGATTACAAGCTGAAATTTAGCTCTTGTTATTGCAACGTTCAGGCGGTTCGGATTATCCATAAAACCGTCCCGCTTAGTTTGAACCATTGACAGAAATACTATGTCAGCCTCGTGTCCCTGGAATTTGTCAACAGTGTGAAGTTTTATGTTGATGCTGCCGTTTTCAATGTTGAAGTCAGAGAATGCGTGTTCTCTTCCGGAAATTCTGCGCAGCATTTCCCGGATAATTGTTTCCTGTCCGCGGTAAAAAGTAAGGCAGGCAATACTCCATTTTTTATCTTCAGGCTGAGGATTGTTTTTTGCATAGTCCAAAAAATGAATCAGTTCGGGTTCCAACCGTTTTACTTCGTCACGGTTACGGTTTCTTTCCGTTTTGCCTTTAACATCTATCCATACGGAATGTTTGGAGTATCTGCGGTAGTTCCACTGGCGCATTTTCTCTATCGGTCTTGGAGATTCCAGATCTTTCAAAGCGTTTTCTTTTGCGTAGAATCTTTCTCTCGGAAATTTTGAAATTTCAGGATGCATCCTGTGCTGATAGGCAAGCGTCTCGCGGCGAACATCTAAATCATCGCCATCAAAACCTTCTGAAATCGTAGATTCAACCTTGGTTTTTCTTCCCCGGATTCCGCAAACCAGTGATTCAAGAATTGACGGAAAAGCCATTGCGGCTATTTGGTTGATCTTCTCTTCGGTCTCTGGATACTCCCAAAAATCAAGAAGTTTAGATAAGTCATTCGAAGTTCCAATCTCTGAATTATTAAGCAGTTTTGGCAGGAAATCTTCAATTTGCTGCGAGTAGGAATTTTTATTGTTTTGTTGATTTGCAAGCCGCAACTGGTGTTCACGGTCGATTCGCCATGCAACTTCCTCTGCCCAGTTTCTTTCATAGAAATATTTATTGAGAGACTCTGTTATTTCAAAGCTGTCCTTTTTTTCCTCATTTCTTTCTTTCAAGTAAAAATTGTGATTCTTCTGCCAGATATTGTGCTCGAAAGCATGAGCTGATTCCAACCATTGGTCCTTTATTAAGACCGCATGTGTTTCGGGCAGAAGGGTCAGATATTTTTCCCACGAGTCCCTGTCAATCAGAATCAAGTCGTAGGCACATAATGCGAGTTTAGTGTATTCGGAAATATCTTTTTCGGAAATGTTCACAATTATTTTTTTTAAATAGATTTCGTCTCCGGCTGTTTTCCTATTTTCAAATTCATCCACAATCTTATCCCTTATGTTTTTTTGCGCAGGCAGGATAAATTTATTGTACTTGCTGTTGCGTCCTTTCCAACATTGGCTTAGTTTTTGAAGATAGAAGATTGCCTGCTGCAAGTCGGCTGGCATAACTTGTGAAATGTTGGAAACTATTTCACCTCTGTCGGTAAACGGAGAAAGCTGCATTACATCACCGGCAAGAATCCATTTTTTTGCATAAAGTGCAGGTACGAGAAATTCCTGAAATGTGGTTTTGCTACTCTCATCAATTATCAGATAATCAAATTCCGGCAATATAGGTGTGTTTGAATAATATTTATATGTTTCGTCATCGAGCCGTCCTTTACGTTTCCTGAATTTGGGATTTTTCAAAATTCCGATCGTGGTACCACAGACGAGATTGGCCGCATCAAGCAGGAAGTCTTCCGAAATGTCGTTTTCAGTTACCAGATTGTCTATCTGAAACTCTTTTACATCTTCATTTATTCTCTGTTCGTCGCCTATTCTGAGCGGAAGGATGTTGAATTTTTCCAAAAGCGACAGACTTTTCAACCTTTCCAGAACATTGTCAATCGCAACATGTGTCGAACCGCAAAGCAGGATCCTTTTGCCCTGCTTTATAATTTGACAGATAAGTTCAAGGATTACTGTGGTTTTTCCCGATCCCGGAGGCCCTTCAAGAATTGCAAAATCCGGGGTATTCAAGGCTTTTTCAACAAAACTTCTCTGCTCCTCGCATCCGCTGCGGTTTGCATCTTTCAGAACTTCCCAGTTTTCAATCTCGTTGTCTTCAGGATAATCCCAGCAGGTCTTTTCTCTGTTTTCAAAAAGACGGATAAGATTGCGCTGCTCTCCGACAGGCATATTTTTAAGCGTGGAGATCGCTTCCAATTGTTTTTCAAGTTGGTAAGTATTCACCTTGACAATTAGCTCTTTGCCTTCAGGAAAACAGAATCTGTTGTTTCTGCGTAGTACAATTTTGTTTTCGCTTTCCTTGCCGTCAGCGACTTCGTAGGAATTTCCTTCTTCGTCTTTTATCTCAATATCATCGTCGAAAAAATATCTTAAAGGGGAAAAAATCTGGGAGTCTTCGCTTTGATCGTCGTCATCCATTTCGCTCAGTTGAATCCAATAATAATCTTTGTCCTGTTTTTGCGGACGGTCAATACGGAATTTCAATTTTCCCGAAACAATTTTTTTATCGTAGTCGCTTTCGGAGTTAAGGGAAAGTGACAGTCCTTCATGCTCGCAGCATTCGAATTTTTCACCGTTTTCATAGTAAAGGTTATCAAAATCTATAAATGCGGCGATTTTGCTTCCTTTAAACTCTTCTGCATTCGGTAGCGGTTTGGGATCTTTAACATAGACTATTTTTCGGTGCGAATCATCTTTTATGATTTCGCCATTGATTTGCAGCTCTTCCTGAATCAACTCCAGACTCAGATTGTCCCCTGCCCATGTAAAACTGCCGATATTTTCCAAAACCAGTTCTTCTTTAAGTTCAAGGACGGAGTCTTTGTATTGTTCCGAAGATATTGGAAGCTTTTTCTTTTCTCCATTCTCTTTGTAGATAAGCGGCTCCGAAAAATCAGGTTCAAAACCTTCGTCCGCCGAGACGACTTTATAGCGGAATTTTCCCGTTTGGATTTCAAACAAACGCCCTTCCAGTTTTAATTCCGCAAGATTATCCGATTTGATTTTAATCCAGTTGGCTTTTACATCATCTTTCTTTTTGAGTGTTTCTATAGCGTTTTTCAAGTATTCTTCAAAAGGTGAGAAAGCATCTTTGGCAGTTTTTTGGATAGCGGTGGAAATACTCATGTTTTTCTCGAAAGCAGGCAATCTTTCGCTACTCTCTTTCGGCAGATTAAGGTAGTAGTGTCTCATGGTTTTATATAAAAGGATTGTTGTAAGTTTCCTGTTTCAGTTTCGGCACATCTTTGTTTTGGTTGTCAAGTTTCTCCGGTTCCTCCTCAGAAGCTGCAACGGCGCGGCTTTTCGCCCATTGGCGCATTTTGTTGATAGTTTCGTGCATTGTGCTGGAAAGAGGGTAAGTCTTTTTTATTGCTACGGAGATATGTTCTGTAGTTACTTCCTTTTCATCATCATAAGCCTGAAAAAGAGCTTCCTTGACGGCTTCTTCCAGTTCTGCACCTGAAAAGCCTTTTGATTCTTTTGCTAGCTGCGGAGTGTCAAAATCTTCGGGATCGCGTCCTTTTCTTTTGAGGTGGATATCGATGATTTCTTTCCTTTCTTTTTCCGAAGGCAGGTCAACGAAGAAAATTTCGTCAACACGTCCTTTTCTCAAAAGTTCGGGCGGAAGCTGTGAAATGTCGTTGGCTGTTGCCACAACAAAAACAGGTTTTGTTTTTTCCTGCATCCATGTCAGAAAAGTTCCCAAAACTCTTGCTGTGGTCCCGCCATCGGAAGAACCCGACGATGAAATGCCCGACATTCCTTTTTCGATTTCATCGATCCACAGAATTGAAGGAGCGATAGCTTCGGCGATTTTCAACGCTTCTCTGATGTTGTTTTCCGACTCACCGACTATTCCTCCGAAAATTTTTCCCATGTCGAGTCTCAAAAGCGGAAAATTCCACAGGTTCCCGACAGCTTTTGCCGTCAAACTCTTTCCTGTTCCGGGAATACCCAAAAGCAGAATACCTTTCGGATAAGTCAATCCGAAATCTTTTGCTCCTTTGTCAAAACCTCTTCCCCGTTTTTTTAGCCAGTTTTTCAGATTTTCCAAACCACCGACATCGTCCATGGTTTCTTTCGGATGATAATATTCTAAATAACCGCTTTTTTTGATGACGTTTTCCTTTTCTCTTATAACCAGCGGAACTTCCGCTCCGGTAAGCTGTCTGTTTTCAATATATGCAAGTGAAAACGCTTTTTCCGCTTCCATTATTGTAAGTCCCAAAGCTGCTTCAATCAGTTCGTTATCGGGTTCATCATTTTCGATTTCGTATTCCTGGCATACTTTTTTGTATATCGCTTTAAGGTCTTCAAAATCAGGGTATGGCAGTTCAATTATGTGAACGTCTTTTTCCAGCTCTTTCGGCAGTTGCGGGAACGGTTGTGAAAGAACCAAAGTTTTGTTCTTTGAATCTTTTAAAGCTATGTTGCGGAATGTTTTTATCATTCTGGGTTTGTCTTCCGTAAGATCAGGATAAAAGTCTTCCAGCAGAAGAATGAGATTGTCATGATCATTAAAATATTCAATAATGTCATCTGGGGTCTCAATATTATTTTCTTCTTCTTCAAATTTTATTTCATCACTGTTCCACTTTTTCAGACCTTCGATTCTGTTCCAAACAAACAGGGTTTTATCAAGTTCTTCGGAGGCGCGGATCAGCATTGCATGAATCCTGAGTGTTTCGTAACTTATGATCTGGATAAGTTTAACATTCGCTTCTATCAAGTTCTTCAATTCGGATTCCATTTTTACCCCCCCCCGTTTACTGCCTAAATAATCAAATGCCTGACATTATCTATAACACACCGGAAAAAACAAGAATTAAAAAGTGATTTTTGTATATTTTTATTGTCAAAAAATGATTTTTGTTTAAATTCCGGCGTGGTGTTTTTATTCAGGAGGAAAAAATGTTCGAAAGAAAATGTATTGAGTGCGGAGCTTCACTTTTGCAAGATTCTCTGTTTTGCCATTTCTGCGGCGCAAAACGCACAACTTGTTCCTGCGGAGCTTTTATTGATGCCGGGATGATATACTGCGCAAAATGCGGAAAAAAGGTACCCAAGGAAATACTGTTACGAGTGGGGTCGCGTAAATTTGCAAGAGAAATGTCGATATCAAAGCACCACCAGGATTATGTTGAGCTGACTCATCCTAAAACTTTTTGTATGGTGGAAATATTTCACGGGAAATTTATGACATGGTTTGATGCTGTGAAATATGCTAAGAATCTGAGAATAGGCGGATTTGACGACTGGCGTTTGCCAACAGTAGAAGAATTTGAAGTCGGGTTCCTGAGTATGTTTATGTCCCTAAAGAGGAAGAACCTAATTTTGACTGCTATTGGACTTCTGATACTTTATCGGTTGATGCTCCCGATGCTATGAGTGTGATGGCTTCTATAAGACAAACTGTCAGCGCCAGCAAACAATCATTAAACTGTGTTATTTGTGTCAGATAGTTAAGTTAGATTCGCGATATTTTTTCTAAAAAACGGCATCACAATGCTGGTTCGGTTGAAACCTTGAATTCTTAGTTATTTGCCGTTTAACGGTGGTAAAGTTTTATGATTTTTTTGGATGGTTTATGTCAATGCTTCAGATTCCAGCTTATCTCACACAGATAACCCGAAGTTTGTAGTCGTAAGAATTCGGTGCGCGGAATGATCCCATGTCATCGTAAACATCGATAAACATTGTCATCTGACCGACTTTGCCGCTTATAAAATCGACTCCCCATGCTTCGCCGGCATTTTCGGGATCGAGGGTCGATGACCAGAAAGGCTCTTTTGAATTGATTTTGCTGAAATCGGATTCCTTGAAATCGGCAGTTTTCCGCTGTTCGTATTCTTCCTGTAATTGTTTGTATTTTTCATATTCTTCCACATTTAGTCCATTCATCTTCATTTTTTCCAGCTCAAACAACCAGAAATCGCCGTAATCTTTTCTCAAATTTTCTTCCAAAGCCGCAAGTTTATTTTTTAACATTGATGTCCCGTTCTGGTAACAGCCGTTGCAGGAGGCGGACCAGCATTTTTCGCCGAGACACTGCCTGTTTTCGCTGATTCTGCAGCTGCCGCCCGGTTCCGTCAGGTCGCAGTTCTGAATCAAAGTTCTGAGTTCGTCGATATTCGGCAGTTTCCAGTCCGACGCATCATGTTCTTCGAGGTTGGAACAGTAAGAATCCGCTTCTTTCCATGTCATAGCCTTCGGAGCGATATCGGACCACTTCAGTTTTTTCGGGTCAGGGAGCGGTTTTACGGGATTTTTCTGCGGTTTTATGCTGCGGTCATTCTCTTGTTTATCTCTGACACATATTACATTTGTATCTCCGGCAAATCTTTTGACTTCTGAGACGGAGGAGTGTCTTGCGAATATGTTGATCAAAAGAGTTCTGTTTTGTAACGGGTCGAAAATCCAGCTGCCGGATTTTCCTGTTTTGTTTTGTGAAAGAAAAATGGCGTAATTTTCCCGAATATTGTTTTTTTCATGTTTTCTGACTTTTAACGCTTTAAGTTCTTCAAGAGTCGGAAGCCTCCAGTCGGAAAAACCGCCTTCCCGCAAGTTGCCGCAGTAAGAATACGGATCGTGGACTCCGAAAATTTCATACGTGCTGCAGTCCATAGGATCGTATCCGCAGGGGACCGCGTCTTCTTCGCGTTTTTTCAATTCGCTTTCCGAACAATACGTGTCCTGACACAAGCGCATTTTGCAGCCGTAATCGCAGTTCCAGCCGGTATATCTGTTGTGCGTAAGTGAGAGCAGCGATGTCGAGTAATTTTTCTGGTCAAACATAGTGTTCTTGGACCATTGCAGCCTTTTCAGATCGACTTTCGGCGTTTCAGCGTCCGTTTTTTGAACGGTATCTTCCGGAGAAGCATTCCTGACACAGAATGCATTGCATGTGTCCCACTGGCATTGGTTGCACGGACTCCAGTTTGCAACGATGCACTTTTCGGGAATAATTATTTCATAAGTATTCCAGTCGTCTTTTTTGGATTCTTCATCGTTCCTGAGCCCCCAGAAACAGCCGTCAAGATGCCAGTAGTTACCGAGAGCGACATCAAGCGAATAGTCTCCGTTACGGTTCGGAAGCTCTGTAAATTCTTTGCACTCTTTCATAGTTGATTTTATTTCAGCCGGAGTGGCAGGACGCCAGTCGGAAAAACCGCCTTCCCGAAGCTCTTTGCAGTAATCCTGAATATAGCCGTAATACATCGGTCCGGGAGAGGGCTGCGACCACATCAGGTTCAGTGCAGTATCGGCTGTTACACTAGACTGCTTCTCGTGCTGTATGACTGGATCGGGATCATTTTCAGCATCTTCCGCTCCTTGAAGCAGAATCCTGTCTTCGTTTTTTGGTTTCTGAACCTCTTCTTTTGAAGAACAACTGCAGAGCGCCATGCAGAGCATAATCACACAAAGGTGTGAAATCATGAGAGATTTTTTCATTTTGTTTCTCCGTTAGGGTCGTTGTGTTATGCAACGCAAAGAAAGCGATATTCTTCGCGCCAGAGTTTCTTATATTCTAAAGCGATAATCTTGTTACGCTTCTGATCGTAAACCTGTTTTGAGCAGCAGCCTTTCTCTGATTTCTGGCTTGTCAGGTGATAATGACCGCACTCTTTACATGGATACATTCTCTTGGGAATCTTTTTTGCTCTGTTGCCGTGATGTTTCGCCCCGTTGATAGCGGTTCCGGCCTCTTTTTTAGAGTAACAGATTTTTCCCTCGCTTTCGCATCTCAAATCTCTTCCAAAATCATCCTTCATCTTTTTCTCCTTCTTAATGAAAAAAAACAAACAGGTTCCGTGGCATGGAACCCAGCCGCGATAGTTTTTATTCATTTTTTGCAGGAAAACAGTGCAAGAATCCGGACACTTTTTTGTGGTAATAAAATCAATGAGTTATGGCTGTTTTTTAAGTTCGTCGGTTGAGTTAATAGGGATATTAATGCCGCATTGTTCTAAGAGATTAAGATATTCTTCCCTTTTATTCGTATGATCTATAAGATAAAGGCATATTTCCTTCAGATTTTTTATCTGTTCTCCGTATGTGCTTTCGTCACCCAACTCCTCTTTTATGGCATATTCTGCTATCAATTGCTGTATTTCAGGAGAGAAATTTTTCATTTTTTCAAAAAAGTTCCTTTTTTTGTCTTCGGCATTTATTCCCGGCACATCCGCATATTCCCAATTGGTATTTTCAGGATTTTCGAGCATCGCTCTTGCCGCCTGTTTAGGATCTTGAAGTTTGACAATGCGGTCAATTATATAATGTATCGATGATAATCCGTCAGGCGTAAGTCTAATGCTGTCAATGTCAAGTCCGCCTTCGACAAATTCTTTGAGTAACTTAATATCGCATGAGTCTATGATATTCTGTAAAGTATGAATCCCTTTTCTTTTGGTGGTGATCCCCAAATACTCCTTTTTGGTTTTGCCGAAAATGTGGGTCACTATTTTCCTCAGTCTTTCCTTCTGAGATTCAGAGTCACTGTTCTTTGCGCAAAAATTCTTGTATGCCATAGTTGCGGCATTAAGAGGCGTTTCGCCTAAATCTGAGATTTTGTTAAAATCCAATTCCTGATCAAAGATAGCAAACCATTTCTCTACCAAGTCAAGAAACCTCTCATCTGAAGAGATGGAAAACATCCATATAGCCGCAGAAAGCGGAGTCCGCCTTTGCCCGTCCCCGTTAAAGATTGTCTGACGAGTGTTTATGCTCCCTTTTTTTAATGCGGATAGCCTGTTGTACTCTTCTTCGATTTTTTCTCTAATGTTTTCTATGATGGTCAGTTTTATTTTGTTAAAATCAATTCCTTTGCCGGGGAAAAACATTTCCTCTGGAAACTCAGAGGAAAAATTCTCTTTACGGTATACATATTCCAGAAAAGCGTCTTCGGCTGGTTTGTCGAAAACTCCAATGGCGTAGCCGTACTCCCAAAACCTTTTCCCGTCATTAGGCAAAGGAGTTTGGGAAGACTTTTCAGGGTCTATTGCGTTGCTGACAGTATCTCGGAAATCTCGTTTTGGAGTATAATCTGCACAATAAACGGAAAGAGCAAACGCCTGTTTCAGAAAAGGCTCGGTCCAAATCCCTGCGAAGTGAATGTTGTCGAACGCTGCTTTGTAGAATATTTTTGCTATCTCAAATTCGCCTTTTGCAACCGCAATATAGGCAAGAAGCCAGTTACAATAAAAACCAGAGGCTTCCGGAGCAATTTCTTTTATATTCGAGATCAAATCCTCCGCTCTCTTTTCATCCTGAAGGTAAATATGCCTTTTAAGAATATTCCAAAGAGCCGAGTTTATCGGTTCATATTTGTCTTCTGACAGATTTAGATTTGTAAAAATAGTCGGTTCCATTTCGTACAGCAGTTTGTCAGCCGAATCATAAAGATTTTGCAGGTTTTTTTCCCCACCGACAACGGATTTATCAAATAGATCGCTGATTTTTTTAAGGCAATCTTCTATTTTCTCCAGCGTACTATCCGGAAATTCCGCTTTTATAAAATTCTGCACATTGGCTGTCAGATAAGCTTCAATTAAGTACGACATCTCTGTTTCTTTCTCTTCCTTTTTACAGAAGTCGAGAATGGCTTTCATATCTTTCCATTTAGCTGGATTTTGTCCCTTTTTACAGTTGTAAATAATTGTCTCGAAATGTTCGAAGGAGACTTTTTTATTGATTTTACCTGAATACCAGTCTGACAATTTGATAGAAAGTTTTTCAAGACTGGATTTTTTCCCGTTTTTGTCTTTGAATTTTCTGCCCAAATCATCAAAAACCCTGTCGTATTTTGTTCTTGCATCAAAATGCGAAAAGCCGCTGTTTTTGCCGATTTCATCAACGGCTTTCTCAAGAAGAGTGGGCAAAGCATTTTGACAAATTTCATAAAGGAGGATGTAATATCTTTCAAAAATAGGAGCGCTTGAGTGGCAAAGCTGAGCGACAAGATTGCAACCGATCTTTGCTATGATATTAAAAATGTAGGGTGATAAACCATACTGCTCGCAGAAATCGTCCAAAATCTTATACGCGATCCTGTATACCGACTGGTCGTAAAGCGGATTCTCATCACGATAGGAACTCTCTTTTTCTTCAAATAGTCTTTTAAGACGTTTGCTGAAAGCTTCTCTTGACTGCCAGTCAAGCCCCCAGTCTTTATGATGCTTTTCACAGTAGTCTAAAAATGCATCTTCCCCGATAAAAGAAACCAGCATTTCGTTGATCCTGCCAAGAGGCATGTTCCCGAATTTTGTTTTGTTCTCTTCACTCATGGTTTACTCCTGCGCCAAAGACGCCGTTTTGAATTGATTTCCTCATTATAGCTGCATCTGCAAACAGACTGTTGAGTTCCCTTTTCATTTTCACCGGATTTAACATATATTCCTCCATTAAAAATTTGAATTTTTCTTTTCGTCAGACAGGTTGTATCTGCTTTTGAACTTTTCTTCATCAAAATCCATTTCGCCAAGCAGTTCGTCGGCAGGTTTTTCCCAGAGAGAATGCGAGCTGTAGGCATATTCTGTACCGCCGTTCTGGAAGAATCTGCCGTCAGGAGCTATCATCAGGTAGCTGCGAGTCATATCTTCGTTGTCTTCAACAACGGTATTCAGTTCGGGATGACGGTTGAGTTCGAGGAAATGGCGCCACTGATCATTGCTTATGCCTTTATCGCCGTTGAAAGGCATCTGGCGCAGGATCTTATACTTCTGCGCGCCGACAGACTTAAGCTGACCGAGCAGATTCTCGTTCCAGTTGAAGGCATTTACCACTGAATTGATTTTGATAATCAATCCCGGATTCGCAGCTCTGAGTGCCTCAACCTTTTTGGAAAGTTCTGAAAACGTCATGACCTCTCCTTTGCCTGTGCAGCGGCCTATTTTGATGTTGTTTTCATCGCTGGCCGAATCCACCGATATGCCGACCATTGAGAATTTATCGATGAAGGGTATCAGATTTTCAAGACGGGAACCGTTGGTGATAATTGACAGCACAAAACCTTGATTCCAGGCTGTTTCAATGACCGGAACAAGATTTTTCATGTTAATAGTTGCTTCGCCGCCTGCAATGTTCAGGCGGGTTTTACCTCTTTTGAAAAGTCTGCTCTCTGAAAGATTTTTCAGAAGTGCGGCGACCTTCTGCGGGTCATCCCAGATTTCCGGCATCTTCTCCCATTCTGAATAGCAGAAATGGCAGTGGTAATTGCATTTTGAAGTAACATGCCAGTTGAAAACGTAATTTGTTTTTTCCATATCCTCTCTCCTTAAAAAAACCTTAAACTCGACCATTTTTGTTTGTTTGAGTCGAAAAACAGTGCAGAAATCAGGACATTTTTTTTGTGACAATAAAATCAACAACTTAGAGTCTCGGCAAATTAAAAGCCGCATAATAGCGACATGAAATAAGTTGGAACCATCATCCTATTCCTCCTTTCAACCTCTCGCCCTATCTATAAGCGTCGGAAAACTTCCGAGTTGACAAAAAAAGATTTTTTTAAAAGAATTTTTTGGCTAACTATTTAATTTGTCTATAGATTTTCTGACAATTCCATCCTTGCAAGAAACTCTGTTTCCTTAATCGGCTCAGATGTTCTCGCAGGATGCGGTTCCCAGATTTTTCAGAGCATCTGGATTGTTGATGGTGATCATTCCGAGAGTAGGGCATTTTTCCATATCGGCGCAGTCTCCGCAGGTCGTAAACCCTTTTTTCATCGCACACTTGCGGATGGCGCAGAGTTTTTCGCAGTAAACGGTTTTGGGTCCGTCTGCACGGCATCCGGTGCAGTTGATCTGTTCCGGCAGAATTGTTGTGTGGTTCAGTTCGCTCCAAAGTTTTGCGGTTTTTTCACGCAGCACCTGATCGTTGTTTTTTGTCGCTATGAATGCGTCACATTTTTCGCAGTCAAGCCCGCAGTATGCAATCATTATTCAGCTCCAAATCAGTAAAAAACAGGAATTTATATCAGAATCGCCAGAATAATGAAGATTTTGCAAAAAGTGCTGATTCTATTGAAAAAATTGGATGATCTTAGATTTTTGGATTGATTCTATTCAGTGTAAAGCTTAGCAGCCGGGGACGTTCGGAGTGTACTGTGCACACTCAGGAGTTTCAAATGTCGGCAGAACAAGTGCAACACCTGTTGTCATCCAGCAAGGATCGCATGCGCATACTCCTTTGTCGCCGGAGTAGTCGCAGTGGCCGTGGCTTGCCGGATTGATGAGGAAGCTTGCCTGTCCGCATGACGAGTGGCAGTCTTCGATACATTTTGTGCCTGCATCATTGAGGTGGTATTTTTCCTCGCATTCGTTACAGGTCGGGCCTGTGAAATGATCCGTGCACGCGCAGGTCGTCTTGCCGGTTCTGTCGGCTGTGCATGTTCCGTGTCCGTTGCAGAAGTGAGCTCCGTCGCAGCTGAGGCAGCCGTTACCGGAGTAGTGTTCCGCGCACTGGCATGTCGATTCATCCCAGGATGAACATTCGCTGCAAAGGGCTTCGCTTTCTGCCGAAAATACGGGAGCAATTTCTTTGCACGATTTGGTATTGCCGTCGCATATTTCGTTTGCATCTGCGACTTCGGTGCAGTTATCGTAACCGGTGCAGCCTGCACGCTGGGTAACTCCGTCACCGCAAACCATAAGGCTTGTGCACTCTGCATTGCACTGTCCGTAAATCGTTCCGTTTGTAGCTTTACCGTCATCGCAGACTTCACCGTTAAGCCCGACTATAGCCGCATCACCGCAGTAGCTGAGAGTCGCGTCTTCTTCAGAGAGTTTGCATTCGGTAGTGCAGCGTTTGCAGGTTACGCCTTCCTGTTCTTCCTCGCCGTATTTGCAGTATTCGGTTCCGTTGTTTACGCCGTAGTCGCATTCTTCGCCTTGGTCTTCCTGAAGAACACCGTCGCCGCAGCCGTAGAAGCCCGTGCATTCAGCGTTGCAGTGTCCGTAAACACCGTTGAGTTCGCCTTCATCGCAATCTTCGTTAGCCAGTTCATTGACAACACACATTTCTTCCGGCTCAGCAGGATCTGTGTCTGTAGTTTCTGTATCGGTATCTGTATTTTCTGTATCTGTATTTTCTGTGTCTGTGTCTGTAGTTTCTGCATCTGTATCTGTATTTTCTGTATCTGTAGTCTCTGCATCTGTATCAGTTTCTTCTTCCGGCAGTTCACATACTGCTTTTTGAATAACAGCGTCGCCGCATCTTTCGCCTAAACCGGTGCATTCGGTATTGCATTTTCCGTATTTTCCGTTGTTTTCACCGTCATCGCAAGCTTCTTCGCCGTTGACAACTCCGTCGCCGCAGTAGTCGCCTACACCGGTGCAAAGAGCGTTGCACTTTCCGTACACACCGTTGTCCGCACCGTCGTCGCAAACTTCTTCGCCGTTTTTAACGCCGTCGCCGCATCTTTCGTCAAGCGTGCAGTCAGCCTTGCAGCCGTTGTAGCCGCCGACATTGGCATCTGTTCCTTTGTCGCAAGCTTCTTCGCCGTTGACTGTGCCGTCGCCGCAGTAGGCAGCCAAAGTGCAGTCTTCGTTGCAGCCGCCGTAATGACCGTCGTTAGCGTCCTTGCCGTCATCGCAAGCTTCTGTGCCGTTTACAACACCGTCGCCGCAGTATTCAGCCGGTGTAACGGTTACGCAGGAACCGTCCTGGCATTCTTTTCCTTCCGGACACTCTTCTGAAGTGATGCACTCAGGCTTTACTTCTTCTTCCGGTTCTTTGTCAAAGCAGGTACCCTCCCTGCATTCCTGACCGTCGCCGCAGTCGGCAGCCGTGACACATTCCGGCTTCTCTTTGTCCCCGCCTCCGCAGGCAACAATAAAAGCCAGAATAAATACTACAGCCAGACATTTGAATTTCTTCATTTTCATACCTCTAGATAAAAAAAAGTGAATAAACAGGCCTAAGCAAAGATACCACAAGACCTGCTGAATTATATTCGGTTTTTTTTTATTGCAAAGAAATTTTCTTAAGTTCTTTAAATGGTGCCGGAGACCGGGCTCGAACCGGTACAGGAGGTTATCCCGAGGGATTTTAAGTCCCTTGCGTCTACCAATTCCGCCACTCCGGCGGTTATGAGTTTGAAAATGGAGGCACCTTCCGGATTCGAACCGGAGATGGAGATTTTGCAGACCTCTGCCTTACCTCTTGGCTAAGGTGCCGACCAAAAAGAGTTTCGATTGAAAAAGGACATAAAAAAATGGAGCGGGAAACGGGATTCGGACCCGCGACGTCTACCTTGGCAAGGTAGCACTCTACCACTGAGTTATTCCCGCTCTGGCACGCGGCACTTTAGTCAGAAACATTTGAATGTCAAGTTTTTTCTTCAATTTTTGCAAATATTCTCTTTTTCTTCGTAGATACGGTCGATTTCTTCAACCATTTTGAAACTTTTTTCGGTGTATTCATTCTCTTCGCCGATTTTTCTGGCGGCTTCGGTGCTTTTGACGAGGGTCTTGCGCGATTTTCGGAGGAGGATCGAGATCTTTTTCCAGAGTTCGCAGGTATAGACCGGTTTTTCTTCGTCCGACAAGTCTTTGGGAACGGGTTTTGCCTCCATTTCGGCGTAAAGATCGGTGTAGAGTTTCGCCGCTTCGAAGGCCGATGCGTTTGTCCAGAAGATGACTCCGACATTTATCGCTTTTAAGAACTGAGTCTGTGCTTCAACGATTTTTTTGCACTTTTCTTCAAGGCTTTCAGTCGAGTCGCCTAGATCTAAACCTTTGAATTCTTTGACAAAACTTCTTCCAAGAACGAAGTAGGCAAGGGCGAGTTCCGGGATGTAGACCGCTTCTCTGTGCGGAGTTTCCCTTAAAATCGTCATTCGCCAGTAATCCGCAAGCCGGCGTCCTTCCTCAATTTTGCCTGTCATAATGAGCGATTCGGCGTAACGCAGCGAGATTTCGCGCCTGTTGGATTCGTTAAATTCGCCGTATGCCGGAAAGTTGTCGATGATTTTGCCGCCGGTTTCAGAAATTTTTTCCCAAAATTCAGCATTTCTTGCCGCTTCAAGCCAGTTGAGAAGGGCGTCGCGTTTGTCTTCAGGCTTCTGCATCGTCCGGTAAGCCGAGAAAAAATTCTTTTCCGCTGCTTCCCAGTTTTTGAGCTTGATTTCGATCAGACCCGCATTGTAGCGGCACGAAGGGGTAAGAGCGTGTTCCGGATTCATTTCCGCGATTCTTGTGTAGATCCGCTCCGCCTCGTCAAGCTTGTTTTCGTCGAAAAGGCGGTTTGCTTCGGCAAAAAGTTTGTCGAAATCCTCGTCAACCCCTTTTTGGACCTCGTAGATCTCGACACTTTCCGGAGTCACGCGGATCCCGTATTCCGATTCAAAAGGCACCGGTTTTTCTTTCTTTTCTTCGTTTTTACGCTCCGGCGCAGTCGCACACGAAACAAAAATCATGCAGAAAACAATTAAAATCGGAAAAATTCGGCTCATTTTTGAATTTCCGGCAAAAATTTTAGTTTATCTCGAAATAATCGGTGTGGTTTTTGCCTTCGTAATTGATTTCGATTGCTTTGATTGATTCGATCTCTTCTGCGCTTGAAGCGGTGTATTCTATCGGCATAAGATAGCAGCAGTTGTCGCAGTCAGCAGCAATACTATCGGTGTCGCGCTCCAGAATTCTGACTTTCAGGACATTTTCCGCGATTCCTTCAACTTTATAGCCGTATTCCCAGTCCGCACCGCAGTGCATCTCGCCGAACCAGTTGAAACGGATGGAAGTTTCTGTTTTATCAGTGACTTCGACATACTCATTGCACCAGTAGCTTCCGTCTGTGTAGATCCTGTCTCTGAAAGAAAAAGCAGGTTCTTCGTGACGGCACTCGCCGACATCGACCGCTTCAAAGTCTTCACCTGTATAGTCGTCTGAATCAACGACTTTCATCTCTACTGATACTGCTTTCTCGGTTTCAGTGCCGTCTTCAGCCTTTTCTGACCATGTGAAAACAGCTTTATTCGAGCCGGTATTCATTTCGGAATAAAACGATGCCTCTTTGATCGAATCCGATGATTTTATGAAAGTTCTGCCATAAGCACCACCGACATAGACTGTGTGAAAAGTGTCGTCGCCTGTTGAAAAATAGATATCCGCGCATGGAGCAATGCAGTCTGTAAGAGGATCAATGCTGTAGACATCGCATCCCGTGAGACTTCCCAGTTTCAAAGTTTCCGGAATAAAACCGGGACATTCAACGGTCTCTTCTCCATTTTTGTCTTTGCATTCTTTGCCAAAAGTAATTTTAAGTTTTTGCAAGGCTTCGATATGAATGGCTGTTACTGTTTCGTGCTTATGACTCCAGCTGCATTCTGCGTCTTCTGCTTTTGCAATCTCTTTGATGCAGGTTTCGGCAATATCTCTTTTTACGGAACGGGTTCCGAAAGATGATTTTATCGTACATCCTTCCTGTGTGACGTTTCCGGTATCAGTGTTGTCTTCATCAGGAACCACCTCTGCATCTCCGGTGTCAGCAGGGTCTTCGTCCGGAACGGTCGGCGTGTCAGTATCACCGGTGTCTGGCTTTTCAGACTCTTCTTTGCTTTCGTTGTTTCCTTCGCAACTTACAAACATAAAAATAAGAAAAATTGCAGAAACAAGTGTCAATAATGATTTCTTAGTCATGATTTTCCTCCAAATTTGTTTGAACAAAAAACACAATATTATATGTTTTTTTTTAATTTCTTCAACCGTAAAAATGAAGATTGCGGTATGCAAAAAAGGCAAAAAAAAGCGGCTCCGAAGAACCGCCGAAAATTTTAGATGAACAGCATCGAACAGCCGTCGGATTTTTTCTCTTCCTTGTTTTCTGCAGGAGCTTCATCTGTTGCGGGTGTTGCTGAATCGCCGTCAGCGGTATCTTCTTTAGCCGCTCCGTCGGTCGGAGCTTCGGTATCAACTGAATCGTCTGAATCGCCGTCTACTTGGATAGTACATTCGCAGCACTCGTGGTCTTCACATGAATCAAATGTTTCAATGCAGTCTGACTCTCTTTTATATTCGTTTCTCCAATATTCGGAGCGGCAGCAATCCGCGAATTCATGCGCCGTTACAGCTGATTCTGTCGAATAATCGAAAGCATCAATCGGAGTATCGAGAATTTCTTCAATGTTGACGGGTTCTTTGGAACAATTGTTCTTTATTCTTTTAAAATAGGAAACACACTCATTGAGAATTTCTTCCTGGCAGACTTTTCTTGGAGTCGGGAGTCCTGTTCCGCATTCTTTCTCCAAAACAGCAGTGCATCCTTCCTGGCCGAAATACCCGTTTCCGGTTTTTTTACCGTCAACATAGTCGCAATAGCATTCGTAGTCACCGTTACGTTTTACTGAGCACGATCCTGATTCGTTTTTACATTTGGTTCCTGCATTTTTGCAGATGTTTTCAATTTCTGCCAGACACTCTTCTTTTGTCGGCAGAGTAAAATCAAAAGTTCCGTCTTCAGAAGGCGTTTCCATTTCACTGGTTCCGATTCCGTCGAGGCAGAAACACTCTTTCGTGAATGAATCGTCTAAAAGTTCATACATACATCTTCCGAGTTCTGACTGACAGTCAAGAGTTTCAGCAAAAAGTGTCGCTGTAACCGCAAAAATTCCTAAAATAACAAATAATTTTTTCATGGTTTCCCTCCATTTTGTTTGAACAAAAAACACAATATTATATGCCTTTTTTTAATTCGTTCAATAGTAAAAATGAAGAATTCTAGTATGTAAAAAGCAAAAAAAAAGCGGCTCCGAAGAGCCGCCGAGCTACCATGAAAAAACTTTGAATTATGCTCTGTCCCAGCCGATTCTCATTGCCTGCTCGTTGAGCGGGATGAGTTTGTGGTGTCTTTCCGGAAGAGTGTGCTCGAGAGCTTTGATAACGGTCTCGATCTGTACGACCGGAAGGTGTTTGAGAAGAGCGCCGAGAGCGATCATGTTCATGACCTGAGTGTTTTTGAGCTCGTTTGTAGCGATCTCGATTGCCGGAATTGCAACGACTGTGATGTCGGTGCGTGTCGGGTGCTTTTTGATCGTGGAGCTTTCCCAGACAAGAACGCCGCCGGGTTTTACTTTCGACTCGAATTTTTCAAGCGAAGGCTGGTTGAAAACGACTGCTGCGTCATAAGCCTGAACGATCGGGCTTGCGATAGGTTCGTCGCTGATGTTTACCATGCAGTTTGCCGTGCCGCCTCTCTGCTCCGGGCCGTAAGAAGGCATCCAGCTTACTTCCTTGCCGTCTTCAATTGCAGCGTAAGCAAGGTTTTTTCCCATGGAAAGTACGCCCTGACCGCCGAATCCTGCGAAAATCATTTCAGCTAACATATATTCCTCCCTTATTTGTTCTCTGCGGTTACATCTTTCTTGACACCGAGCGGATAGTACTTGAGCATGTTGTTTTCAACGAAGTCAAGTGTTTTGATCGGTGAAAGTCTCCAGTTCGTCGGGCAGTTGGAAACAACTTCAAGGAAAGTCGTTCCAAGGTTCATAGCCTGGATCTCGAAGCATCTGCGGATCGACTTTTTAGCCTTTCTGACGTTAACCGGATTGTTGAGGCAGACTCTTTCGCAGTAAGCGACACCCGGAAGCTGGCTTACCATTTCAGCCATTTTCATCGGGTAGCCGACATTCTTCGGGTCTCTGCCGTAGGGGCTTGTCGTGGAGATCTGGCCTTCGAGTGTCGTCGGAGCCATCTGACCGCCTGTCATACCGTAAATCGCATTGTTTACGAAGAAAATCGAGAATTTTTCACCGCGGTTGCAGGCGTGCATCGTCTCAGCAAGACCGATGGCAGCAAGGTCGCCGTCTCCCTGATAGGTGAAAACCGGCTTGTTCGGAAGTGTTCTCTTGATACCTGTTGCGACTGCGCAAGCTCTGCCGTGAGCAGCTTCCTGGAAGTCAACGTCCATATAGTCGTAAGCGAAAACGGAGCAGCCGACCGGGCTTACACCGATAACATCGTTCTGGATTCCCATTTCTTCAACAACTTCCATGATGAGTTTGTGAAGAATCGAGTGGAAACAACCCGGGCAGTAGTGCATTCTTGTTTTAAGAAGCGTGTCGGGTCTTTTGTAAACAAGTGTGTATCCTTCTTTCATTTCATCCCCCTACATTTTAGCTTTGATTTGTTCAAGGATTTCTTCTGCCGTAGCAAGAATACCGCCCGTTCTGCCGTAGAAGTAAACCGGTTTGCGGCCGTTGACGACAAGTTTTACGTCCTCGACCATCTGACCGACGTTCATTTCTACGTCGATGAAGAATTTTACATTCGGTTTTGCTGCGAATTCGTCGATGATCTTGGTCGGGAAAGGCCATACAGTGATAGGTCTTACAAGACCGATCTTGAGTCCTTCTTCGCGTGCAATGTCAACTGCTTTCTTGCAGACACGGCTGGAAAGACCGTAAGCGGTGATGATGATTTCAGCATCGTCAGCTTTGTATGTTTCATAGCGGACTTCTTCAGCTTCGATCTTTCTGTATTTTTCCTGAAGCTCGTTATTTCTTCTTTCCATTGCATCGGACTGGATGTTGAGAGAAGTGATGATGTTTCTCTGTTTTCTGTTGCCTTTGCCGTTGGTTGCCCACGGTTTTTCGTCTCTCATTTCGTCAGCGGTTCTTGCAGGGATCGGCTCCGGAAGAACGACTTTTTCCATCATCTGGCCGATTGCGCCGTCGGAAAGAATGAGGACCGGGCACATCCATTTTGTTGCAAGGTCGAAAGCGTTGAATGTGTAGTCAACGACTTCCTGAACGGAGTTCGGAGCGAAAGTGATGAGTTTGTAGTCACCGTGACCGCCGCCTTTTACAGCCTGGAAGTAATCACCCTGGCTGGGCTGGATCGTTCCGAGTCCCGGGCCGCCGCGCTGAACGTCTGCGATTACGCACGGAATGTCAGCACATGCGATGTAGGAGATACCTTCCTGCATAAGGGAGAATCCCGGTGAAGATGTCGTTGTCATGATTCTGCCGCCGGCAGCTGCCGCGCCGTAAACCATGTTGATCGACGAAACTTCACTTTCTGCCTGAAGAACTGTGAATTTCGGATACTTGTCATCATTCGGATTCTTTGCCTTGCAGAGATACTCGATAACTTCCGTCTGGGGAGTGATGGGGTATCCGAAGTAACCGGTCATGCCGGCTCTGAGAGCAGCTTCAGCAAGTGCCTCGTTGCCTTTCATAAAAGCTATTTTCTTCTCCACGTCCGCCTCCATTATTAGTTAGACTGTTTGTAAACGGTGATCGCGCCGTCAGGACACATTACAGCACAGTTAGCGCAACCGATGCATTTGTCGGGTTCGACGCTCTGAGCGTAATGCAGACCGTAAGAGTTCGTGTCGGCTTCATTGATAGCCAGGCACTTCATTGGACAGTAGTGAACGCACAGACCGCAGCCTTTGCAGGTCTCTACTGAGATTTCAACCAAACCTTTTGCTGCCATTTTTTTTCCTCCAAAAATAATAGTAATAAGCGAAATGCGGGGCAATGTAGCACCAAGAAAATCAAAAATCAAGTTTGCGGAAAAGTGAGCGGAAATCATGAAAATAACTTAAGATATAAACCTCTTAATAGGATTAAAAAGAAAAATGCCGACAGGGAAAAATCTGAAGCGGCGGCGCGTCTGTCTGATTTTTTTATAGGTTTTTTGCATAATCTTCAGAAAAAAGTGATTTTTTTTTAAAAAACCTTGACTTTTATAATTTTTCGACTATCTTGCCCCTGCTTTAATGCTGTTTGAAACTTGAGCATAAATGCTAGCGTAGCTCAATTGGCAGAGCTCCCGACTTGTAATCGGAAGGTTGCGGGTTCAAGTCCCATCGCTAGCTCCACTTTTTTCGGAGGGGTTCCCGAGCGGTCAAAGGGATCAGACTGTAAATCTGCCGCCGATGGCTTCGGAGGTTCGAATCCTCCCCCCTCCACCACTTTTGAGCGGGAATAGCTCAGCTGGCTAGAGCATTAGCCTTCCAAGCTAAGGGTCGCGGGTTCGAATCCCGTTTCCCGCTCCATTCTTTTATTGGAATGCCCTCATAGCTCAGACGGCTAGAGTGCATCCTTGGTAAGGATGAGGTCATCGGTTCGATTCCGATTGAGGGCTCCACTTGGGTTTAATCAAATGAAAACCTTTGGCGGAAGATAATGTAACCTTTTAAAAGGAGGAAAAAATGGCAAAAGCGAAATTTGAAAGAAGCAAACCGCATGTAAACATCGGTACGATAGGTCACGTAGACCACGGCAAAACGACGTTGAC
>CACYHH010000005.1 GCA_902774115.1 uncultured Spirochaetales bacterium | reverse complement strand
CGGGGAACTTCGCAACTGCCTTGCCGTAGCTTCCTTCTTTCCATTTCTGGAATGTTTCTTTTACTGTCATTTCCAACTCCTATAAATTAAGTAAAAAAACTCGAATCGCGCGATTTTATTTAGTACGCGGGAAAATGCAAAGAAAATCATTATCATCGTTTCGCGTTGCGTCGCCGCCAGATTTTTGTCGAAATATCGATATTCCGAAATTTCGATATTTCGAAGGCGGCGTCGAAGAGAACGAACTTAATCGACATTTACGACAAGAATTCTTTTTCAATAACGTTTATCGCCTCGATTTTCTGTTCGTTGCTCGCATGCTGGTAAATTTCATGCACCATCGCGGATCTGTGCCCGACAAGCTCCATCACGACATTCATCGGAATTCTGTTCGCCGCACAGAGCGAAACAAAACTGTGGCGGAAACTGTGAAAACCGTAAACAGTGCTTTTTCTGGAACAGCTTTCCCTGTCAATCCGGGTTTCGATCCCGGCTTTATGCAGCAACGCCTGCACCCTCTTTGAAACATCGTTGACCGTAAGATAATTTTCGGCTATTTCCGGAATGACATAAATACTGTTCAGACCGTTTTGCTCCGATCTTATCCGCTTCAGCTCATTGCAAAATTCACCCAGCAGCGGAATTTCGACATTTTTTCTCAAATGTTTCGTTTTGTTCGGCAGTCTTACGATAACCATATTTTCAAAATCGATCTCGCTCCACTTCAACGTTGCGGCATCGCCCAGTCTAAGACCGGTATAAAGCCCTATCATGCACAAAGTCCGCATCTCCCCTTCCGCCGCGCTGAAAATCTGCTTCAGCTGCGCTTTTGTAAAAGGACGCTTCGAAATGTGCCCTTCCCTCATCTTATCAACCGACTGCCACACATTTTTGCGTAGCCCCGCTTCTTCCGACAAAGCTGAAAATATTGTTCTGAATTTCGTTATTCTCTCGTTGTAGGTGCGCTCGGCGAGTCCTTTTTTCCATTCTGAAGACAAAAATTTCTCTGCAATTTCTTTAGTTATTTCACCCAAGTATTTTACATCAGGAAAATTCAGCTTTACAAACATGACAAAATTATTCCACATATTGCGATAATCATTATAAACCCTCTCCGAAATCGTCCTTTTTCTCGGCTTCGCCTTAAAAAGCTCGAAGGCATCTTCAAGCGCAACCGCTTTCACCTTAACAGCGTTTAACTCCTCAATTGCTGCAATCAGAGCACTTTCTTTCGCTTCAGGTTCAAGCATATTCACCTTTTTTATCACCTGTTTCAGATAAAAATGCCAATCCAGATCCAATTTCAGTTCCATGCACCTTTCTTCAGCTCTTTTTGATGCCTCTCGAAGTGAATTTGTCCTTGTAGATTCAACGATTCGCCTGCCGTTGATCATGATTTGGAAATAATAATTTTTACTCCCTTTTTTTTTGAAAACTTTGACCATTCCGCACCTTCCGCATCAAAAAACGATCGACAAAAATTACACCATTTTTTGCATCATATTACATTTATCAAAAATTAATGTACAACACAGATACATAAAAAGCATAATATAATCAACATATTGTTTCCATATAAAAAAATCTCACAATAATTTTTTCCCAGCGGCGAAAAGAAGAGCGGCGACGAATGGGTCGAAGAAGATACAAACGACCACTGGGGTAGAATCAAGTATAAAGACGATCCTGACGGCACGCTGAAATACTACTGCGGCGACGGTGTAACACAATCAACATCAGATGTTACAGGTTTAAATTCATGGCGTCTGTCAAATTCGACCAACTATCCCGGTGCAAAACTATTCGCAAACGAACTTTGTGACGGATCGGCTACCCGCCAGCAGCTTTGCGACAGATATCTCAGCAAATACGGTGCAACAACAGCTACGAGTGTAAACAAGACTTATCACGAAAACTCAAGCATTAGTTGCAATGATGACTGCGATGGTATGGGTGATAACATTTCCGGTACGACAAAAGACAATATCAACTACACTGCCCAAACATATCCGTGCGGTTTCTGCGGTGACGGAAAACTGAATTATAAAACCAGCTCAACAACGGAAACATGCGATCCGGGTCTAAATAGTGACGGCTCATATGATTCGAACAACTGGGCTGAAACCTCTACTACAACAAGCACAGGAACTACCCCGAAATGTAAGAAAGACTGCTCCGGCTATGCTCCCTACTGCGGTGACGGAAACACAGACTCTGGTGAAGATTGCGACAGTGACCGAAAGTCTTCCTACACTTGTTCTTATAGCTCTGAAGACTCAAATTCCTGCACTTATTGCAATATGTCATGTAAAACAACCAACGCAACGGGCCCACATTGCAAGGATGGAGTTGTAAATAATGGAGAAATATGCGATAGAAAAATCAGCACTTACTCCTGCTATGTAGATACTTCATGGACAGATGGAAACGATACGGCGTATGGTTATGATATATATCAAGCAACTTGTAATTCTGGTTGTAAGGCTTATTCCAAGAGTGGGACCCTATTAAAAGATGATACTACTGACTCAACATTATCAGGTTATACTTCTCTTGGTAAATGTCCATAAAGATATTTTGCTGAGAACTTAAATGGTATCATGGCTTTTTGGAATAATATTTTCCGAACTTCTTGTTGTTTCGTTTGTTCTGATGATTCCGTTGGAACTTTACCTGGCCGGCAGATTTAATTTACCGAAAATAAAGCTTTTCTTTTTTTCCTTGATTGCTGTTTATTTTTCATATTTGTTTGCACGGATTTTTCATACATTTTTCGATGCAAAACACATCATTGAACTAATTAGAACTTTCGGTTGGAAAGGACAATTACGTTATTTTTTGTTTCCTTACGCCGGAGGAATAATGTTCTACGGCTCTTTGATCGGAAGTTTGGTTGGAATTGCTCCGATTTATCCTGTTTTGAGAAAAAATAAAGCCGCTTATTTGAGATGTTTTGACATTACTATTATCTGTTTCGCGTTTACTGCAATATTTTCAAGACTTGCCGATTTTGCATACAGTGATTCATTCGGATTTCCTTTTGACTCTCAATTCAGTCTTATTTTCCCGTCCGGCA
The DNA here is from genome assembly GCA_902774115.1 of uncultured Spirochaetales bacterium. GTDB lineage: Bacteria > UBP6 > UBA1177 > UBA1177 > UBA1177 > UBA1177. Next base: position 162,492 of record CACYHH010000005.1, on the reverse strand, counting down.
GTGCAGCTGCGAGACAGCTTGTTAAGCGCGGACTTCTTGAAGCAGGAATGCCGACTCCGCCCCTTTTTCCGACTCAGCCGATTATGATTCTGGCAAAAATCATTATATTTTTTGTTTTGCTGTTAAAATGTTTCAAAGACAAAAAGAAAGTTCCGTTGAATTATGTCGCTTTGTATTTTTTGATGTATGGACCTTATAGAGTTTGTATTGACTTTTGCAGATTCGACAGAGCGGCATATTTTCTCGGACTTACGGTTTCGCAGTGGCTTTCGATTGTTTTTACTATTCTTGCGATCTTGTATTACAAGTTTATGTATAAAAATTTGGAGCAAAAATACTGTTCAAATGAGGAAATAAAATGAAAAAAATTCTTCTAGTGATTTTGATTATTATTTCTTTTGTAAGTTGCCGGAAAAATAGTGAAAACATCAAAAAAGTCGATGATAACAAATCTGTTGAAACAGCTTCTGTTTTTTACGACACAGTTATTATCGGCGGTGGAATGGCAGGTTTGAGTGCGGCATACTACTTGAAAAACAAACTCGGCGAAAATGCAAAAATACTCCTTATTGAAAAGGAAAATCGGCTTGGAGGAAGGATTCTTACAAAAAAATTCGATAACGATATTTATGAACTTGGAGCTTCTTTTGATTACGGAAATGCTTATGCGCCAATAGGGTTTCAGCCGTCGGAACTTATAGACCTTACTAAAAATTACGGATATTTTTTTAACGGTGCCCTATATTCAGCCAAAAACATCCCTGAGCTGTTGAGAAAAGTGAATCCTGCAGACGAACATTTTTTTGATGAGTATAACAAAGATCATGATATAAACAAACTTTTTAATTCAGTATCAAACAATGTTAAAAAAGTGATTGAAAGTTCATTTAAAGTGATCTATTTTGGAAACTTTAATGATTATGTATACGAGAGAAAAGAAGATGCTTTCAAAACTTATAATTTAGATTTCCGTGTAAAAGGAAATTACGAATTTTTAGATGCTTACGCAAAAATTTTAGAGGGGAACTACATTCTGGGTGCTGAAGCTGAATCCGTTGAACATAAAGACGGTTTGATTTGGATTCAATACAAAAAAAGTAATAAAACCAATATATTAAAAGCAAAAAGTGTAATTGTTGCAACTCCGGCGACAGTTGCACATAAAATCATAAAAAACATGAATGAAGAGTCAGAAAAATTTGTAAAATCAGTAAAATATGCAAAAACAATGGTAGTTGTTTTTATTACAAACAGACCTAACCCGGTGGATTTTTCATATATATTGACCCCTGATAAAAGTTTTAATTGTATAGCCACTTTTTATTCAGTTGACAAAAAACGTAATATTTTTAACATTTATTTTACAGATTCTTTTATAACATCGCATCCTGATTGGAAAAACGACGATTATATAAAAGCTGCCTACAACGATTTTCAATCCATGAATCTTGTTGATTTGGATAAGGATTTGTTGCATACGGATTCGTGTTTCTGGAAAGAGGAAGGTGTGATCATTTCAGAAGAAACTTATAAAAATTTTAGTGTCGAAGCCTTAAATCCACTCCCTGGAGTTTTTCTGGCAGGCGATTACGCACATTGGAATGAATATAAAATTCCTTATGGGATTCCGCCTGCTTATTTCAGCGGAAGAAATACCGCAAAAAAAGTTGTGAACTATTTGAAACCCTAATTGAATATAATACGGCGGTTTTGCTGTAGAGACGCCGCATTGAGACGTCTCAAAAAGTGAGGTTTTGAGATTTCATGGGAATCATAAATAAAAGGGAAGTCGCTGTTCTCGATTTTTCCTGCACAGGGCCTGGAATAAAAACTCCGGCAGATATTTGGAAAATCGTTACTGAAAGGAAAAAAGAGTTCAGGATCATGCCGGATGTAAGGCTGCCGGAAGAGCTTTACTACGCCAGAGACGGAAATATTCCTGATAGAAGCGCAACGCGGCTCATGGCGCTTATCACAGATTGGAAATTCGATCCTCTGAAATACAAAATTTCTCCGCTTAGTGCGGAACACTACGACATAACTCACTGGCTCGCTCTCGATACGGCTGATAAATTGTTGAATAAATTTGACTTTTTAAAACAGATTGATCCAATCAGAACAGGAGTGATAATAGGCAACAGTTTTACAGGTGAATTTGCCAGAAGTTTTAATTTGAAATCGCGTTTCAACACGATAAACGATCGATTGATGAGGACTTTAAGCCATTTTGACCTTGATTCCGATACAAAAACCGAAATCTCGGCTCAGTTTGAAAAAGAGATGGTTAGCATGCTGCCTGAAATAGACGAAGATTCGCTTCCGGGCGGAATGTCGAATGTTATTGCAGGAAGAATTGCCAATTTTTTCAACTTCCGCGGCGGTGCATACACTGTTGACGGAGCGTGCTCTTCCTCTCTGCTTTCTGTAATAAACACGTGTTTTGCCATTGAATCGGGTGATCTTGATTTTGCAGTCTGCGGCGGAGTCGATATCAGTCTTGATCCTTTCGAATATGTCGGTTTTTCAAAAGTCGGAGCTTTCGCGAAAGAAAACATTCTTCCTTACGACATTCGTGCGAACGGAATGCTGCCTGGCGAGGGTTGTGCACTTCTGCTTCTGGCCGATTTGAAAACCGCACTTGAATACGGTTTCGTTCCCAAAGCAATAATCAAAGGATTTGCGTTTTCTTCGGACGGAAGAGGCGAAGCTATAACGGCTCCTAAAGCCGAGGGTCAGGCTGTCGCTCTTGCAAAAACTTACCGGAAAGCAGGTTATCCGATTGATTCAGTCGGTTATTTCGAAGGTCACGGAACCGGCACTGTGCGCGGAGATGCGGCCGAGATCGAAGCTCTGCTTTCGGTTATGACCAAAAAGAAAAAAGAGGTTTCCTACATCGGAAGCCTGAAGGCGAATATCGGCCATCTGAAGGCGGCAGCAGGCGCATTCAGTGCGATAAAGGCTCTTCTTGCTCTTGAAAATCATTTTATTCCGCCGACGACAGGATGCTTCATTCCGAATTTAGCTTTCGGCAGACCACCCGAAATTCTTCTGCCTTCGATGGAAGGAAAAATCTGGACGGTTAATGATCACAAACGCAGGGCTTCAGTCAGTGCTTTCGGCTTCGGCGGGTCGAATGCGCATATAACGATGGAAGAGTTTGTTCCTGAAAAAGAGAGAAAAATTTATCCTGCCGCAAAAGTCGAACCTGAAAAAAGTTCATTTATCTTCATGGTTTCGGCTCCGACAAAAAAAGCTCTCGAAAAAGAAATAGCAAAAATTGCAGAAACTGCGAAAAATATGAGTTTTTCTGAAATTTCAGATTTTTCTGAAAAATATAATAAGTCAATAAAATCAAATAATTGCAAGGCTGCGATCGTGGCGGAAGATCCATCTTCATTCCAGGACAAGTGTGAAATGCTCATTGCTGAATTGAAGAATAAAGATTCGTTTTTCGATGCCGGTCTGTCATGCGGATTTTCTGCGAAAAAGCAAACGTTAGCCGCAGCATTCATGTTCCCGGGACAGGGAAGCCAGTATTTCGGAATGCTCGCTGAAATTCTGACTGCTTTTCCTGAAGAAAAAGAGTATTTCAACAAGCTCGATTCAGCCGTAAAGGAAATAATTCCAGAAGGAATCGCCGGTTTCGTTCTTGAAAACCGCTGGAAATATTCTGACGACGCCTTGAAATCGAAAGATGCGGCAGTTACTCTGACAAAATACGCACAGCCTGCAATAGTTGCGACAACTCTAGTAATTCTTGATATTCTGAAAAAATATCAGCTTTCAGAGATTTATTTTACTGGACACAGCCTCGGCGAAATTCCTGCTTTGTGCGCAACTGGCGTAATTTCTGACACTGATGCCGTTAAAATAGCGGCGAAACGTGGTCTGCTGATGTCTGAAAGCAGTGAAAAAACCGGCATGATTGCACTTTTCTGCGATATTGAGACAGTTGAAAACATATTGAAAAGTTCAAAAACAATGCTCAATGTTGCCAACATAAATTCTAAAAAGCAGCTCGTTCTTTCAGGAGCTGAAACTGAGATCGAAAAACTGGTGCGTCTGCTTGACATTCTTTCCGTCGGTTATAAAAAACTCAATGTTTCCAATGCCTTTCACTCTGATTTTATGAAGGATGCCGCTGATAAGTTCAGAAAATTCCTTAAAAAAATCAGTTTTAAAAGCAGCAAAAGATCACTTTTCTTTTCAACCGTTACAGCTCAAAAAACTGATGTGGCCGGTTTTGCGGAATATTTTTCCAATCAGATTTTAAAGCCTGTAGATTTCTGCGAAACGATAAAAAACATGAATGATTCCGGAATAAATCTCTTTATCGAATGCGGACCCAAAGATGTCCTGAAATCTCTTCTTCCGGATATTCTGAAAACTGATTTCCTGTCAGAGTCAACGGACAGCGCTGAAAAAACTCCGCAGAAATCCATTCTTTCTATACTCTCTCTCCTTTGGCTGAATGGAAACTTGTCAAATAAAAACAGTGAGTTGTCTTTTGATTTTGACAGCCTGCCGAAACATTCCTTCATCACGAATCCTTTGGAAAAAGAACCGGCAGAAAAAGAAAATTCTTACGAAAAGAGAGGCGGAAAAGAAGAAAACATCTACGATTTTGCACTCAATTGGATTGCAGACAAGACAGGTTTTGCAAAAGAAAGCATTAATATCGATATGAATCTCAAATATGATCTTAATTTTGATTCTCTGAAAGGTGCCGAGTTTATGTTAGTCTTGGGAAGAAAGATTAAGCCCGGTGAAATCATAGGAAGTCCGACACTTTTTTCAGAATCCACTATCCGTGAAATAATCGATACGATGCTGGCCGATGCCGCCGAAAGTTACTCCGAAACCGATCTCAGAAACGATAAAAAAGTTTCTGTTACAACTCCCGGAGTTATTCCCGAATGGATAAAAACTTTTGAAATCGAGCTTTGCGACGCTCCTTTTTCGAAGCATAAAAAAACTGATACGGCATTGCAAACAGAAACTTTTGTCTTTTATGCCGACAAAACAAATAAATCCAATAATTTTAATGTATTAAAAAAGAGTTTCGCTGATTTCTCTGATAGTGTTTTTTCAGAATTGAAGCGTTTTCTGAAAGACAAAGATCCGATACATTCAAAATTCCGGCTCGTTTTTGTTTCGCGTTTTTCTGATATTTCAGATTCTTTAAATCCTGCTGCGGCACTTTTGAAAACTTTGCGCTTGGAATATACGCACGGCGAATTTCTGTGGCTTTCGATTCATGAAAATATTGATGAGCCGATAGCTCAGCTTTTGATAAAAAAAGAATCGGAGGCTTTCATAAACGGAAATCTGCACATTGTTTACGATGAAAATTTGAGCAGAAAGACATGGACTGCGGTTGAATCTTTTGATAAAAAAGTTAATAAATATCAAAAGTTGTGTGGTAAGGCCGATTTGGTTCTTGTTACAGGCGGAGCAAAAGGGATAACTTTCGAGCACACTCTTGCTTTAAGCAGAATTCTTCACTGCAGTTTCGTTCTGATAGGATCAACCGAAAAAGATGAAATTTTCAAATTGGGTTCAACTACTTTTGCAAACATTACGGCTTTAAAAGAGACTTCTGAGAATGTTTTTTACTATTCATGCGACTTGTCCGACAGCACAAAAACTAAGAAAATTATTAAAGAAATTATAAAAAATCACGGTAAAATCAGCGGAATCCTGCATGGAGCCGGAATCAGCAGCTATTCGCTTTTTCAGGATATGGAAAAAATCAGCTTTGACAGGTGTCTGGCGGTAAAAGTCGGAAGTCTGCTCAATATTTTATCGGTTTGCGATACCAAAAACCTGAAATTCGTTCATTTGATTTCGTCTGTCCTTGCAAAAACGGGAATGAGGATGCAGGCCGACTACACTTTTGCAAACAGCTGGCTCGATTATCTGTGTCTGATTTTAAACAAGATGAATGTCCCAACAAAATCAATCGGTTATACTGTTTGGAATGAAACCGGTATGGGCAAAAAAGATAATGTCATAGACTATCTCAAAAGTGTCGGCGTCGTTCCGCTTTCAACAAAAGACGGAATCGAGGCTTATAAAAATATTATTTTTTCCGATTCGGTGATTTCTGTCGTTACGGGAAGGCTGGCTCAGCATCTTGAAGCCAATCTATATCCTGAGTATAGCAGTCTGAACAGCTCGAAAAATACGAGGATAATCCGTTTTATACCGAAAACCGAAATCGTGACCCAGACGAAGATGTCAATAAATCAGGATGGTTATCTTCTTGATCATGTCGTCAACGGTGCGGTTCTTCTGCCGATCGTTTTTATTCTGGAGCTCCTTTCCAAAAATGCGGCTCTTATTGCAGAAGGCAGAAAATTGATAGCAATAAAAAACATAAAAATTTCTTCTCCGGTCATTTTTTCAGATGCCTCGCCTATAGAACTCCGTTCGTTTGCCGCCGTTTCGAAAAATTTTGACAATTCGATAGTTTCAGTCCTGCGTACAAGCCTCGACGGTTTTTCTCAAAATGTAGTAACATGCGAATTTTGTTGCGATAACTTGCGGAATCAAAATCAGTCAGTCGTGCTTCCTGAATTTTCTGGAAAGCCGGTAAGTATTGAAAAATTCATTCCGGAACCTATTTTCCACGGGAAATTTTTCCGTCACATAAAAGAAGTTCTCTCTCTTAAAAAAGATTTTTGTGCCGCGTCGTGGATTCGCGGAGAAAAAAGGGAACTTTCCTTTTCGGATTTCAACGAATCTTCAACGATTACGCCGACTTTGATCGATTCAATGCTTCAGGTCGCGCTGATTGCGGCAAACAAGCTTGTTCTTCCCGTTTCAATCGGAAAAATCGAATTCTTTCAGCATAATATCCCTTCAAAAGGTCTCTGCATCGCTGACGGAAAATCGATAGTGCTCTGCACAGATTCAGGCGGAAAACTTGTAGAAATCACGGGCTTGAAAACGAAAGAAGTCAAATAGCTACTTTGTGATCCTCTCCTGCTGATAAGGGATCCATTCTCTGAAAAGCTGCTGGTATTTCTCGGTTTTTTCTTTGTTTTCCTTGGCAATGTTATTTTTTTCGAGCGGATCAGAAGTTAAATCGTAAAGTTCTTCCTTCTTCCCGTCAGGATAGTAGATGTATTTGTAGTTTCCGTCGAGGATCCCGTCGCTGTAAACTATTCCGCGCGAAAACATCAGTTTCGGTTTCTGCTTGTAATTTCCCGAAATCAGAGACTGTCCGTCCCAGTTTTCAGGCTGCTTTATTCCGGCAAAATCAAGTATCGTCGCCGGAATGTCAAAATGGGCCGCATCGACGTCAACTGTCTGTTTTTGCTCCGGAAGATCGGGACTTCTCATTATGAACGGAACTTTTACCGATTCTTCGTAAATGTAGTTGCTGTGGGTGTAGTTTCCGGGATGCTGACCGAAAGCCTGGCCGTGGTCGGCAGTCGCGATGATTACGGTTTCGTCGAAAAGATCGTTTTCTTTCATCTTTTCAAACAGTTTCCGAACAGACTCGTCGACATACTTCAATGATTCGTCGTAACGTTCTTCAAGCGGCAGAGATCCCGTATCCTTGAAAGGATGTTCGTAAGGGCTGTGCGTCCAGTAAACATAGTAAAAAACGAAAAACGGATTTTCGTCTTTTTTCATGAATTTTATGATTTCTTCAATCGGAATCTCTTCTTCAATCGCGTTTCCCGTTCCGTGGATCTTTTTCGGCTGATATCTTTTCGTTAAAGTCGACGGTTCTTCTATCACATTAAAATCTTTGAGCATTTTTGCTTGATCGAAATCGTCGTAAGAAAGATTTACTGCTGAAAAAAGACCTGTCCGGTATCCGTTTTCACCGAGTTCCTTCTGCAGGGAAGTGCAGTTGAAATCGGGCTGATAGCGTGTCAGGGCTGTAAACTCGGTTCCGCTGTAAGTTCCGCACATCGTAGAAATCAAAGACCTCGTGGTTCCGGGGAAGCAGGCTCTGAAATTTGTCGCTTCGACTGAATTTTTCTGAAAGTATTCGAAAAAGCCGAGCTTTTCTTTTTTACTGTAAGATGTTGATTCTATTAGGAGAAACAGAATATTTCTCTTCTTTTTGAGTTCTCCTTTCTCCACTTTGACACTGTTTTTTTCCTTGCCGAAAATAAGTTCTTCCGGCGGTCTGAAATCTTTAGAATAATTCCTCGGCATATAATCCGGCATCGTGATGTAACTCAACGGAAGTTCAAAAAGCGGGCTTGCGTCGATTCTTTCGCATTTTTCAGAAAAAGCGATTCTGAACGGGAGCAGCAGAAGTGCCGCTATCAGAAAGAAAAGCGGAAGATCTGCTCTTTTCTCTGAGATATAAGCACCTAACTTCTTTGCAAAAATCAGATATAAAACTGTGACGATCAACAAAAAGATCAGAAACATGACTGCGTAAACATCAAGAGCGTAAAGAATGAAATTAACAGTCTCGTTTCCCTTTGAACCTAGAAAATTGTTAAGCCCGTAATTAACAAAACCATGAAAATAGAGGTAAATGATGTAACCTTTTATCGCGAAATAATAAATCGGAGGAAATGTCGCCCAAGTGAGGATAACAAACAGACATTTGTTGTTTTTTGCAATAAAATCAATCAGATACACTGCGATCAGACAGAAAAAGACATCGGTCACGTTTAAAAGCAGGGAAAACGGCGGCACAAAAATGATTGTTTCGCTTCCCACTTTGTCGAACATATAAATTCCCAGAAAGAACTTCATCGACCAATATACTGAGAAAATCAGAATAAAGTAGGAATAAGACTGAGGATTTTTGAACTTGAAAAGTTTCTTTATAGTCTCAAACATTTGTAAATCCCACCATAAAGACAGGTAAAACGGACTTTTATATCAACTTTCGTTAAAATATCGAATTTTCTGAAAATAAAATGTTTTTTGCGCTCCGTTTTCAAGGTTTTTTTCTTGAATTTTTTCTTTGCATTTTCCTTCGCACTAAATAGAATCGCGCGATTCGAATTTTTTTACTTAATTTATAGGAGTTGGCGGTGAGACGGTAGAACCGCTCTACATTCCTGAAAACGAGGACGAAAAATACCTCGAAACACGCGGTGTGCCGGGCGAATATCCGTTCACTCGAGGCGTTCAGCCGACGATGTACCGCGGCAGATTCTGGACGATGCGTCAGTATGCAGGTTTCGGAACGGCAGAAGAATCTAACAAACGTTATAAATACCTTCTCGGCAACGACACGCTCGGTTCTTTCGCTTTTCTGCTCTAATTATGTTGGAACTGACTATGAATCAATCACAAGAACAGATATTCCGTTTGACTGTGTTTCTATTTTTGATGTTTTTGAACAAAACGGCTATGAAACTTCATTCTTCTCGCCTGTTCTCCTTGATTTTGACAGTTTTGGACACGCTAGACCTGTCAAAAGAATCGACTATGTTTTCGAGCCTTCAAAAGTGATTGAAAACAGCACTTTCAAGCGTAAATTTGGCACTGAAACGGCAATTGAGGAAGAAATAGTGCAGGAAGATTTTTCAAGCACATTCAGGATGTAAAATCGCAGGAAAAACCTTTCTTCGCGCTCTATTTTCCGTATTGGACACACGCGCCTTACGAAGTTCCGTTTGAAGACACTTCAAAACTTGGTTCGTTGGAACGTTACTACAAATCACAGGAGTACATAAACGCAAAAATTGAAGAATTTTTGAGCAGACTCGACAAAGAAAATATTTTGGAAAATTCAATAGTTGTCGTTACGGCAGACCACGGCGAGGCTTTTGGCAGAAAAAACAGGGAACTTCATTCATCCGAATTATCTTTGGGACGAAAATCTGCATGTTCCGTTCCTGATTTACGCCAAAGGAATCACCGATACCGCGCCTCAAACCGTGACAAATCCGACAACAGTCATGGATGTGGCTCCGACAGTCGCAAAACTGGCGGGAATCGAACCGTCAGAAACATGGATCGGTAACAATATGTTTGACGGAATCACAAAACCCGTTTTTATTTACACGAGAGCAATGAACCTCCACAGCGGAATTCTGGACGGAAACCGCAAATTCTTCTTCAACCATGTCACTGGCAAAAATTATTATTTCGACCTCGGAAACGATCCGCTAGAGGAACACAATCTTATTGATACCTTTGATAAAAAACAATTGAGAAATCTAATAAAATTCATAAATTACAAAAATTTCGAAATAAACCGCAAAACTGCTCACTGGAAAATTTTATCCGAAGCTGATCAGGCATCAAATCCAAAGAGATAAAAACTGTTTTGGAAGAAAATTTATAAAAATCAGATCAAATCCTTTTTCTCAGCAACATTTTGATTCTGGTGAGTTCTCCGACATCATCTCTGAAGAAAAGTTTGTGTTTTTCAACAAATTCCGGATGTTTCTGAAGATAAAATATTATGCCTATCCAAATTGTTCCTAATAAAAATGCGGTGAAAGACCAATATTGAAATGTTGATATCTGCCAGCGTTGCGGCGTATTGTCTCTGAAAAATTCCCAGAATGTCCGTGTCAGACCGAAAAGAAAAAGAAACTGTGCATAAGAGATTCCGTGAGTTTTATAGTTTTTCTTCTTTGCATACCAAACCATAAACAAGCCGATCAGAAGCGACGAAGCGGATTCGAATAATTGAACCGGAAAAAGATAATCCCGCTTCTCCTCATTCCAAAGCCCGAAAGCTGAAGGATAACCCTGACAGCAGCCGGCAAAAATACAGAAAATATGGTCAATTCCATGATGAATGGCTGCTCCCGGTGCTGCAAAATCCATAGCCTTAGCAAAAGGCAGATCAACTGTTAAAGAAAGCATATATATTATTCCGGGCATAACAACAACGGCCCTTACCCAGTTATACCCCCCGGCACTGTCAAAATTTGACAGAATACACATTGCTGAAATTGTGAATGACGGAATCAAAGTTGCCAGAACAAACGCCTTTGCCGCGTTTATGCGGTATTTTTTCAGATACCACGCATAAAATACGGTGATAGCGGCAACAGCTATAATGTGCCCCCACATATAAAGAGTTATTGTTAAAAATCTAACATTCGGAAACATGTTTTCCTCTACTGTTTTTCAGTTATTTTTTTGCCGGTATCATAGACATCTGTCATGTGGGAAAGCAGTGTTCCATCTCCGAGATATTTATCTGTTCCGAAAATTGAAAAATAAATATCCTTGGCTTTTTCCATGTCTGTATCACCACCAAAAAATATTCCAGATTTGCTGCATATTCTATAAAAATCCATTGCCTGTTCAGAGGTAAAAGCCCCTTTTTTATGAAAATATGTCAGCAGACAGTTGTACAAGAAAAAAAATGTAAACAAAAACAGCGGAACACCGTATGCGAAAAAGATTTTTTTACCAGGATAATAATGTGTATATATAATGAGATATACGATTAACAGAATTATTGCTGCAACTATTATTGCTTCCTGCAGCATATTGAATATCTGTTTTATTTTTTTATCTCCTTTCATATCCGTAATGCTCAAAATAAAAACCGAGGTTGTCGTTTACTTTTTTTATAAGCCTTTCAGGAAAATCAAACTTGTTTTTCTGATAACCGGCAAGACTGTCCCAATATGCTTTAATTGAGGGATAAGCCTTGTCAAAACCGTCTAATTCAAGAGATTCATACATGTTTTTAAGAATCGGCAGAGGATCTTTCTCAAATTCCTCGAACTTTATCTCGAACAGAGAGTGCGGCGGAAGTGTTTGCATTTCCTTGAAATAGGCTTCGTACATCATTTTGAATGTTTCAATAATCCAGTCTTCCATCGTTTCCACCGGCGGAACTTCTTCAAGCGCCCAGTTCGCCATTATTTTGTCATAAAGATGCACTGTCGAGCGGATCACGGTGTATGGTTCACGGTAGATATTGACGAATTTCGCATCAGGATACATCTCTTTCAAAAGTCTGACGCGGGCAGTGTTGTCCGGGCTTTTCAGAACAAGACTTTTTCCGTCGTTCAAAGAAGTTATTTTTCTCAAAAAGTAGTCATAACTTCTTTTCCAATTATCCCGCTTTTTTTCAGAAAACTCATCGACAAAGGCGTTTTTATTGTAGCGGATAAAAGATTTCGGGAAAAAATTAAGCGGATAGACGCTGTCGGATTCCCGCAGGCAAAACGACAAATATTCTTCGATCGGAAGAGACATCGAATATTTGACGTTATCCATTTTTCGTCCTTCGTGGAGATGTGCCGCAATTGTCGGTCGGAACAGCCACTTTAAGATGCTGATATGATAAAAATTAATCGTGAGGGTCATCAGCGGATCAATAAACCCGAACTGACTGTCCTGTGCCAGCAGAAAATAGAGAAGAGTTGTTCCGCCTCTCCAGTGACCGAGAACAAAAAGCGGCGATTTTACAGCATTTTGCTTTATTGAGTTTTTACATATCAGGTTCTCGGCCCAGACAGCAGGAGTCAAAAAGAACGATGCAAGCCAGTTTATCAGTATTTGCGGATAGTATCTCTTGGAAATATCTTTCCTATTTTCAGACAAATATCTCAAAAAAACAGGAAATTTCGCCATCAGCAGCGGATGCGCCATGTTTATGAATTTATCCATGACAGCCTAAAGCAATAGAATCAATCACAAACCTATATCGCCGCACTTTCCAAGATTGGTTTTTCCGCTACAGGTTTGCGAACTTGTGTGAGACTCACATGTGCTACCTTTAGTCCTACCTTTACAACCAGCGTTGCAACTTACGGCATAAACATCGTAACCTGTCTTATTCGAAGCGCTGCAGCCGCTTCCTTCAGTCCACGATGCATCTACCCAGCATGAATAGGATATGCCTGTATCACAAATTTCACTATTAGCCGACTGGACTATTCCATCTCCGCAGTAAGGCCCGCTTGCATCTTTATTCTCACACGATGTATTGCAATAAGTGCATGATGATGTGCCGTAAGGACAAGTGTAGGAAGATGTATTATCGCTGCCCCAGTCGCACTTTTCGTTTGCGCCGGTCATTGTTGTGCAGTTTGCAATTCCTGAGCAGTCTGCATTTTGAATTGTGCCGTCCCCGCATCTGGGTGCATAGCCGTCACAAGAGGTATTGCATTTTCCGTATTTGCCGTTGTCGGCGCCGTCATCGCATTTTTCCTGTGTTGAATTGTCGCCTTTTGTGAAATTTATTCTGCCGTCGCCGCAGAAACCGCACGGATATGTGGTCCAGGTATAGTTGATCGCTGTTGCAGTCGTACCGGAAATATTAGTCATACCATCGCAGGTACCATTGCAACTAATGCTTGAGTTTTCGTGATAAGTCTTGTTTACACTCGTAGCTGTTGTTGCACCGTATTTGCTGAGATACCTGTCACAAAGCTGCTGACGGGCATTAGTGTCTGGTGTTCCGTCGCAGAGTTCGTCTTTGAAAACCATTGCTCCCGGATAGTTGGTCGAATTTGACAGACGCCATGAATTTGCCGGTAAACCTGTAACATCCGTCTTTATACTTGATTCTACCCCAGTGGTCGTTTGTATCTTCTTCGACCCATTCGTCGCCGCTCTTCTTTTCGCCGCAGTTTGCCTTACAGTGGGAAACTGTCTGACCGTTAACTTCCCATGAGCCGTATAGACCGTTGTAGGTGGAAAGAATATTATTATCGTCCACTTCTGAATCGTTGCACTTCTGGTGATATCCGACTCTGACTTCACACCTCGCTGATTCTTTAACTTTTGAGCAGTCTTCGTTGTATATCTTGGTTTTTTCATCATTTGTAAGACCGGCTGGACAACGTTTTTCTTCTGGTTGCATCGGTGTCTTGCAGCTGTAAACTCCGGGTTGGTTGCCTTTTTCAGCAACTTTTCCCACATCGCATACCCAGAAGCACCGCGGGTTGGCGTTGGTAGATCCGGTTGTGAAGTAGCCTGCAATCTCACTTCTCTGTGAATATGCACTGAGTCCGGAGTCGGCATTGATATACATCGCCTGCAGCTTCTTTATGTTTGTCAGTCCGGCACCTGTGAATTTTTCATTCTCGTTAGGAGAGTATATTGCATTTCCGGAACCGTCAAAACCTGTGCGTATCTGCTGAACTTCAAGGGTGGTGACGTTCGCGGCAAGAATCTCTGTTGAAACACCCGCGGAGGTGGCACCGGTAATCTTTACCCAACGACTGCCATTCGGTTTGTCTGTGCAATTGTATGTTTTGTCGTTTACATAGCATTTGTTCTGCTGTGAACTGTAGGTCGAATTATCTGCGCACTTCCAGTTGCACTGCCATGATGAGTCATCTTCATACTGGGCTTTAAGCTGTGGAACATTCAATCCCACTGCTTCTGTTTTTGTGATTCCATCAGGTTGCGGCACGACATATTTGACATCGCCGTCTTCAACTGTTGTTCCGATATAGGCTGTTTTTTCGTCGTCGAAGCAGTCTCCTCCGCCGGTTGTCCATTTACCGTTTGAGTCGCCATTATATGGGTCCGTACATGCTTCACACTTAGTCTTGATGCGCTGTGATGTATCATCCTTCGATCTTGGTGCGCAGTATTTTCCGTTCCAGTAAAGAGTGTTTTTGCAGTAGTATTCACATTTATGGTCGTCAGCATTCTCGCTTGTAGAGTATACAGCACTCACTTTTCCGCTCCAGTGACATCCGCCTGCGTCACAAACCCAATCTCTGGTGTATGTTTCGTTATGGTATGCGATATACTGAGCGAATTTGTCGTCATCATACGCCTCCAACACAGCATCATTAGGATTATCACTTTGCCATTTTGTCACTACCTCTTTAAGAGACGGACATTTGCTCGTAAGTTTGCAGCCCGCCGTTCTGTCATATTTGCAGGAATTACCGCATGTCTGGGTCGTACCCCAAATGGAGTCTGAGTCAGTAGCTTCAGTCCCGGTCGGCAGCTGCAGTCCAAGCGTCTTGCAGTCTACTTTAGCATCCTCTCCGAGATCCGTTCCGGGCTTTTCGCACTCCTCGCCTCCCATTCCATGAGCTCCTTCATGCTTTCTTGTGTCTGTTGAGGTCGCCTGTATGATACCGTCTCCGCACCATGTCCACTGGCACTTTCTGCCTTGGAGAGAATCATCACCTGCCATATCATCAGTATAATCTTTGTCGAAACAGTCTCCGTTTCTGCCGAAAACTACTCCGTCCATACCCTTTTCGCATGCTTCGTCACGGCATATTTCCCCGTTTACAAAGCCGTAATAGCTGCATCCGCCTTGAACTTCACCGTCTACGCACTTCCAATTATTGTAAAGCTGGAGTTGCGTGTGGTTGGCATCATTTTGGGTTACATAAAGTTCGGAACATTTCGTGATGACTTCGTCACCGCACTGCATTTGAGTAATGAAGTTCGGCTTCTCTCCGATGAGGACTTCAGTTTTCTCTCCGGTATCGCGCGAAAGAGCATAAACTTCGATCGTGTAAGGACTGCCTTTCGGATCAATACCTGCCGACGAAGGATCTGCCTTCCAGCCGTGAAGTTTTCCGCCGCCGCATATCGTGATGACATCTTTCTCGTTAAAGCTGTCAGGAATCTGTTCGCCAGTCTTAACTTCCAACGTATGCGAATCATAAGCGCCGTTTTTGTTTTTGAACTTTATTTTTATCATGTTGGCATTATCGGAGGGATCTCCGTCAAGCATCGGATGATCGGGATCGCATACCCAGCCTCTGATCATTTTCGGCGTAATGCCGGCAACATCGACCTGACCTATCGCAGCGGAATAGCAGTCATTATAGCATGTTGTGCTGATTGTCAAATTACCGCTGTATGAAGAGATATCGCATGTGCCGCTACTGTTGCCGTTGCCGTTTCCGCAGTCGCAGCCTTCAAGTCTGAAGTTACGCGTTCCGTCGCCGCAGGTATCTTTGCGTTTGCATTCGATATTGCCGGCGGAATCCGTTTTAGCGAATGTCTTAATAAATGTTTTCTTATCAGCATCTGAAGAAAGAGTATCGGTAAGTGTTTTTGTCCTTGCATCCGTTGTGTCGAAATGTTCAGGACCTTCCACCGTATTCGGTGCGGTAAGTGATATCTTCGAATCAGATGCAGTGTGACCGTCATACCAGTTGAATCCGGGACCTGTTATCTTGTTGTCGCCGCATTTACCGTAGTCAACACCACAGCCCTCCTTGCAGTATTCACCTTTTACTTTCGTGCAGTCGTTGGCAGCACCGTTGACTGTGGCGTTATCGTCGCATGTCGATGAAGTGTCGCAGACTTCGACTCTGTCGTCCTGTTTGATTCCGTCACCGCAGGAGCCTGTTACACCCTTGCAGTCTCCTGCACAGTAGTCACCCTCTAAAGTGTTGCCGTCGTCACATATTTCTCCGGCGAATGTATCAATTGAGTTGTCACCGCATTTCGAATTTTCCGAACCGTTGTGCTGGTGATTGGTACAGCCTATAGTAGCCCAGTACTCGGCTGCGGAATCCTTTTTGTTGTATTCCCAGCAGTCATTGTCGGAAGCACTCTGGCATCTTCTTTTCTGCGTAGCACCGTCATTCGTACAGTTTCCGCGGCAGTTTCCTGTGCAGTAGAGACCGTCACCGCCTGACTTACCGGCGCGTTTCCATCCGTCTATGTCGTAGTAGAAACCTGCCTGCGGGTCGGTTGAGACACGACTGTCACAGGCTTCAAGGTATATCGGTTGACCGTTCGGTCCAGTAATGTAATTTCTCTCGCCGTCACCACAGCCGCCTGTGACATTGTAGCAGTGTTCACGTTCACAATAAGTGTGATAAGTGCTGATCTGCTCGATGCATCTCTCCCTGTTGGCCTTGTTTTTATCGCCCTGATACTTAGTCCTGCAATCTTCTTCCGATACAGAGGCTGCAAAGTCGCATCTTTCGAGATGGTCATCAAATCCTTCGTTTGCACACTCATTTGCACTACGCGTCATTGCCTCATCGTAATCCACGTTGTCTAACTTTTTCGTTGTCATACAGCGTGCTATAGCCCTGTTTTTCGGAGTCTGCCAGCTGCCGTTTGAAAGCTCGATCTCGCAGTTGTTATCGTCCTTGCCGCCTATCAGTTTCTGGTTGAAACAGCAGTGAAGAACTCCGTACTCGGTGAGATATTTGTAAATTTCCGTACCGCTCTTGAGCTCACCGGCAAGGTATCCACAGGTGAACATCTTGTCATCTCCGCAGTCAACTACGCCGCGCGCTGCCATTTTGATCATCAGGTTTTCGCCTATACCATTGCCCTCCCAGACTTCGTCAAGCGCACTGTGCGTGATAGTTCCGAGAAGCTCTTCGCAAAGATACGAACGTTTGCTTGAGAAATATCCGTCGCCGCAGGTATCGAGCTGCTGGCAATTGTTGAGACACGAGTCATCGTTGTTCATGTTACCGTCGTCACACTTCTCGCCGGGACCCTTTATACCGTCGCCGCATGTCGAAAGTTTGCAGTCAGGACGGCAAGAACCGGATCTCGTCGCAGAATAGGTGTTGTAATCACGAATATCTTCCCCAGCATCGTTCTTGAATGTACACGGGAAAATATATTTGTCGTTTTTGTCCTTTATCGGAACTCTGTGACCAAACGAGTCAAGTTCCATAGCATCAACCGCATACTGGCTTATCGTATCAGGCCATTCGCCTTCTGCGTAAAGACCTTCCACGCCGCAGTCGCACTCTTCTCCGTAATCGAGAATACCGTCACCGCATGTCGAATATTTGCAGTTCTCTCTGCAGACTCTCTCGGCTCCTGCCGCCAGAGGATCATTCGAGTTCCCAAGCGGATCGTCACATTCTTCATTTTCTACAAGACCTGTCGCCGGTACAACACAATCACCTTCATTATAGTTGGAACATGAAAAACGGTTTATTATACCGTCACCGCAGTGAGGTCCGCGCTTGATGCAGCCCGGTTCGCAACCGTTGTAAACATTTGATGCATTTGTTCCGTTATCGCATACTTCATGACCGTCAAAAATTTCACCGTCACCACAGTAATTAGTCCATTTGCAACCGTCGGTACAAGTTACCATGTAGGTATTGTCGCTTGCAGCCTGGCTTTCAGGTATATTATTGCCTGCATTGTCGCACATTTCTCGCGCACCGCCGCCGCCAGACCTCGGAAGACCGGCTTCCTGAAGTTCTTCCATTGCGTAGAACTTGAGACCTCTCAGATGGAGAACCGTTGATGTATCGCCTGTAATCTTGAATGTAATCTTGACAGTTTTCGTATTCGACAACCAGCTGAGAGCACCGCAGCCGAAATTTTGAACCGGAGATGCATTTTTGCTGTGATACCAGTGACCGTTCTCTGAATAGATAACCAGACCGTTGTCAGCAAAATAATACGGGCTGTTATTAGCACATTCACTCACGGTAAGTTTTGTCGTACCTTCTTCGTCGCTGTAATGGTTAACACCGGCATAGACCTTAACGTTGTTGGCATTACCGCTGTAAATCTTCATGTCGTATTCTATGAAATACCTGAGATCAGCGGCTACAGGAAGCGCAATGTCAAGTTCAGCTGTCGCAGAAAGACCGTTCAGAGTGAAAGTAAGAACCTGTTCACGGTTATCAACGCCGACCGTCATGTTGGAAGCAGTCCATTTTGCACTGTCAAACCACTCGCTGCTGTTTTCAATTCCTACGCCTTCACCGTTATCAACAATACCGTCACCGCAATATCTGCCGTATTTACAGCAAATCATTCCAGAATCTGAACGTTGTGCCGGATTCAGTTTGCATTCATTGGATTCTGAGATACATGAACCGAACTGTGCTTTTGAATATGCCTCGGAAATAGGCTTATTACCGTTCTGATCAAGTCCGAAGTCACACTCCTCATATTCAATACAATTTCCGCTATCATCCGAACTTATGCAGTCACCCTGCTCAAGAGGAGATTTTTTGTTTCCGTTTCCGCACCTTGCATAATCCATACAGTTGTCGGCACAACTTCCGTAAGCGCCGTTGGCAATTCCCATATCGCAGAATTCACGTCCTCCGTTGACATAGAGGTAAACCTCTCCGTCAGATACGCCTCCGATAGTCGAACACGAAGATCCGCAATCTTCCTTTTCTTTAATGTTGTCGCCGCATCTATAACGGGCCAGACAGTCAAATTTGCAGTGACCGTAACCTTTGCCGTTATAGTTTTCCGCCTCGGCAATATAATATTGATCGCCGCTCTTGACAACCTTTGGAAGACCTTCATCACAAGTTTCGCCTACACTGACAACTCCGTCACCGCAGTAAGGTGAAACTGCCTGCGTGCAGTCTGACGAGCAGCTGGAGTGCAGTTCGATAAATTTGTTATATTTATAGACACACTCAGCAAATTTGGCGTGAATTGAATTGACCGGCTGTTTGATACCGTCAATAATATCGTAACATCCTGCAGGATCAGTTTCTGGAGACGGATTCGTCTGATTGAGGAACTCGTCAAATCCGATCTCTTTTCCGTTATTATCTCCACCGTCGCAGACTTCGTGAGCATTGGCAAGCTTAAGTTCACAGTCAGCCTTGCTCGAGAACTTACCCTGAGTAACAAAAGAAGATTCAGAACATCTTGCCGCATTCTGGACAATACCGTCGCCGCAGCGCGGACCGAGCGGATCAGTGCCGTCTTTACCACAGGTTATACTTGCACAGCCGGGGCACGTGACAGTTACATCATCACAATCAGTTTCATAGTAACCGTTCTTTTCTCCGCTGTCGCAGATTTCGCCGATATTCTGCTGAATAATACCGTCGCCGCATTTCGGCTTTGTACAGTCGTTTTTGCAGTCATCCGTATTCGAACTGTTGCCGTCGTCGCAATCTTCGTTCGCGCCGACTACTTTCTGGCAGGTGTTGTCGGCACAGTCAGCTCTCTGGACTATACCGTCACCGCAGTGAGCTTTTATGACTTTTTCCTTCTTACAACCGGAACAGATGTAGCAGTATGAATCCGGACTTCCCGGGTTGAAAACTCCGGAGATATAGTCCGGACATATTTTCGCAGTAAGACCTTTGGTTGCATCACAACTGAAGTCATCACCATCCCACAGATAGTAGCTGAATCCCGCCGATTCCGAACAGTCGCATTCCTCGTTCTGACTGAAAATGTTCTCTGCTTCGAAATCGTATTTCATACACTCGGCACCGACCGAAACACGATCAGGATCATTTTCATCGTCTGCAAGAACGACACCGTAACCGGTTTCTTCGGAACAGAACTGGCTCTGGAGAGTTCCATCCATGCATGCCGGCGGATTTCCCTTGTAAAACGTGCAGGCCTTAACGTTTTCTCCGTTGACCGTCATATTTTGTTCCGCGCAGAGTTTGCACGATGTGTCGCCGTAACCGCATTTTTTACCGATATCGGTTTGTTCACAGTTCTCGGTGTATGTTCCGTCGTAGGTCATATATCCGTCTTTGCACTCGTTGTGGAAAACGAAAGGACGTTTTTCCGGCGAAACAACAGATGCAAGGTGTGTAGTTTCATTTTCTGCATAAGCAGTTACGAAATAAGGAGGAATCGAGCAGTCAGGAGCAGTGTCGACTTCGTTGAGTTCGTATTTTCGGTACTGCTCACGTTGTTCATCGGTACACTTTGTGTTGTCAATGCTCTTGATCAAAGCTACAAGATTTTCCTGACCGGCTGTTGCCGTACCATTCCAGTGGACAGAGAAAGCGTGCGGCTGAGGATTCGTGTTAAAACCGCAGTTGTTGTAGATGTTTTCCCACTTTTCCGTAAGATATGTCGATGTAGGTTTGACATCGGTCTTACCGTATTTGATAAGTTTTTTGCCCGCGTATCCCGTAAGATCATCGGTAATCAGAGCGTTGGTTCCGAGAAATTCCACAACATTCCTGTGCAGAAAAGAACTATCGGTTATCTCGAAATAAATATTTACAGGATCATCGGTCGTCTTGTCACAAGCCCAGCCTGAGAAAGTCTGTTCGAGGGCCGGAGCGTCAGCATCGAAAATTCCGGCAACTGTTGCGCCTTTGATACAGATAACCCTGTGGGCTCTGGCATTGAGGTCAGATGATGCGAGGCAGGCTGTATCATTCGCAGCACAGCCTTTGACGGCGCGGTAGGATCTTCCGTCCTGCATATTGACAGCCCAGACGAACTCGCCTGAACCGGCAGCCTTGTCAAAAACCGTGGTGCTTGACCAGTACCAGTTGTTGCGGACACATTTTTTGTTTTCACAGATATAATTGTCCGCACACTGCTTGTCGCCGTACGGGTCATCGTGCTCAGGATCAGGATTACACTCGTCGCCATCCGCATCGTCGTTTCCGTAAATATAATAGCTGAGCGGGAACGAAGTCGCCGGATTGTAAAGGTCAAAATCGACTATAGAATAAAGCTGGTTTATGTTCGGCAGTGTCCAGCCGCCCATCGGTTTACCGCATTCAGAACCAGTTATATCGGTAAATTTGCAGATGCCTCCATCAAGCGTAAATTCGCTGCTGTGATAAACATGTCCGTTGTATTCATAGTCGTTGCAGATCGCCTGGAGTTGTTGCTCGCAGTTATACTTCTGTACTGTCGCACCCACCTGTTTTTTCGCTACCATAACAGAGCAGTCGCAATCATTGGAATTCGGTTTGGAAATGTTGCATGTATTTGTTCCTTTAATATTGTGATCCAGAGTTCCTCTTGCACAAGCGACATACTGATCCTTGTAGCTGTTTTTCTGAATACGGTAGATTTCACGGCATTTGCCCTGCTCGACTTCGACATAGCCTTTACTATTCGCGTTACCGCCGGATGCATATTTGCATCTCCATGTGATATCATCGTTTACATCGGTATAACATGTAGTTGTACTTGAGCTCCAAGAAGTCGTGGTAATCGCAACTCCTGTGTCCGGACACGGCTTTTCACATTTGCCGCTTGAGTTGAGCTCATATCCTTCCGCACATACCTGTTTATAACATCCCCAGACCCCGCTGACCTTTCTCAGCGTCGCACCGTTCGTGCAGCCTGCCGGACATTTATACCAAAACTCTTCTTCTGAATCGTTAACCTGGATTCTTCCGTTAGTGCATTGTTCAACACACAGATAATTGTACTTACCGACAATCCAATCATAATTAGACGGACAATCCTTGAAACAACCCTCGTCTTTATTACAGAACCAGTCAGGATGATCAGAGGAATCATGCAGGGTATAACCTGAAGGACAAGTGTTGCCGCAGGTCATATCGACTCCGTTGCTGTCTTTATACGGATACGGAGTAATATTATCATGTGGAAGAACTGTTTTCTGAAGAGGATGGCTGCTGTCTACGCAACAACACCTCTCAGATGATAAAGCATTACCTTTGTCATTACACTTATTCGTATTCTCTACCAAGGTATAGGAATTTTTATTCGTGACATTAGTAACGGTAGTGTATCTTGTACAACCTGAAGTCGGGTAGGTCGGGGAAATAACACACTGATGTTCGTCAAGAGTTATATTCAATTGATCGTATGTTATTTCCGCAGCTGTATCCTTTTCCCATGTCGGATTTTCATAAACCGAATATTGATCTCCGGATTGATTATAGCATACATATCCGCCATTTTGTGATCTAAGCGTGTAGCCTGCAGGGCATTTCCTTTCACCGTATGTGGTATTCTGAATATCATAAGCTGTATTGGTGAGGTAGCATACACCTTTGAGACTGCTGTAGTAAGTGTCAGAGGAATCGTTCGGACGACCGCTGTACTCTGATGTACCATCCGGACATACGGGAGCCGCGCACTGAAGTAAAGTACACGAAGATCTATCCATCCACACAGCACTATCTTTGCAGTTCATGACCTGACCACTGTTTGTATAACATTGGTTTAGTGACGGACAGTCCGCTTCAGGACAGTCGAAAATACCGCCGGACGTGCCGTTGTTTGACTGACAGGCGTTCAAAGCATCAGCCCAGCTGGTGACCAGCCCTTCCTTTTCCACAAAACGTGTGTTGGTTACAAGGTCAGTGTAATATGATGAACTATCTTGGTTTATCGTTTTAACGAATCTTGTGTCTGCATTCGAAGACGCCGAATCATCGTAATAAGCGTAATTAAGGGAAATATTGTCGCCGTCGCGGCATTCCGCCTTTGATACCATAACCGTGATTATATCCGGATAGTCGCCGGGTTCAGAATTAGCCGGTTGATTTGACGGTACATAGGAATTTGCGAAATAAGAAAGCTGACCTTTGCCTTGGGCAAGAGTTCTGTATGAAGACCAGCCGTCTCGTTTTGCTTTTATGGTGATCAGAGCACTTTTGTCATTTGTCCAGAAACGGTATTTTGAACCTCTTTTGAGCGAAAACTCGATATAATCCTGATTCGGAGCCAAGGTTTTAGAACCGTTTGCAAAAGTGCTGTATCCCTGAGAGGGACATGTTGTTCCGACACCGCAAAAATCGCCAAGACTGTATTTGGGCGCAGTGTATGATATCTCGCTGCCTTCATTCGCTATTTTGCAGTCGTATTGCTGCCATTCGAGCGGCATGGGCTGGATATAAATCGTTCCGTTTTCCGAAGTTGTCTGGTAGCAGTGAGCCCAGTGGGAATCAATCGACGAGTCGCGCTTATAGCACTGGTAACAGTTGTACTCGTTGAAAAGAAGGGTTACTTTGCCGGAGAAATTAGCGTGCCACTCAAGAATTGACTGCTTCGTTCCGACCGGGCAGAAAGTCGAAGAATCGTCTTTCTTGTAGGCTGAATCCGCCGGAGCATCGTCGCCGTAAGCCAAAAACTTCGCACAGTCGCCGGAACAGGTCTCCTCGCCGGTATCAGGGTCTGTCGTGCAGACCTTGTTGGTCGCAGCATCGCCTTTGAAAAGTGAAAGCTGGGTATCGTAAATTCCGAGGTATGGAACACATGTCGACCATCTGTAGATATTACCTTCCTCTACATCGAACACAATATAGCTTCCGGGTTTTATCCAATCGTCGTATGCTGTAGGAGCCAGATTATACTGCTGTTTTTCACCTGATCTGACAGTATTCCATTCAGGAGCCTGAGAAGCCTCTCCATCGTGTGACAAAGCGTAATCGACAGGATCACCGCACTCGGTACAGTGGTCTGACGAAGCGCGCTGCCATTTTACAGTCGTAACCATACCGTCGTCTCCGCCGCTCGTTTTTTTACAGCTTGCAAAAGAACCGTCCGGCTGAGCCTCGTAGTTGGTGACGAGAAGAACTACGTTTCCGGTGAAAGTTGCCTTCCATTCGATCTGCGACTGACTATAGTAACCGTCTGAGTTGCTGTATGCAAGGAATTCGGAATCAGGGCTGCAGGCATCACCTGCGAGAAGGGTAAGCTCGGTATCGAAAGGATAGAGACAGAAACCATGGTTGATATCAGCGGTTTTTCCAAGACATTTCAAAACCCGATTCGTATCGCAGTTTTCGGAAACGTCTGCGGAACATGCCGTAAAACAGGCGTTGTCGTCTGAGACATTACATTCTGAAGCATACTTTGCACTGTAGAAAATATCTTCGTTGCCGTATGTAGACCATCTGTAAACCTGTCCTTCCTGAACGGCAAATCTAAGATACTGCCCGCCGTAGACACGGTAAAGTTTCGTAACATCATCCCATGCGGGAGAAAACGGCGGTTCCGAAAAAGGAGTCGCGTTGAAAATATCGCTTGCATTTGTTCCGCATCCGTTCTGCTTATGACATCCGGTATCGGCTGCCCAAACCGGTAAGGAGAAGAAAAACAACACGAAACTCAAAGCAAAAATCACTTTTTTTGCAGCTGTAGTATTTTTGTGTCTCATATTTTCCTCCATCATGTCAGTTCTTTGTCACACAGCGGACACTGTATGAATTGTAACGGGAAGTGTATTCAACAAACCCGTCATAAAAATTTATTATCCAGGCTGAAGCAAGCTTGTCGCTGCTTTCGGAATCGAAATGCGTGTGTTTCGAAGCCCAGAACCAATTGGACAGTTCAGCATCTTCGACTTTGAATTCGTCATCCATAGCGGGATCGACTTTACCATAATTTACAAGAGTACGGAGTTCGGCGACCGTAGGTAAACGCCAGGTTTTGTTGGCAAGTTTGACCGATTCGCAGTAAACTTTCGCCTCATACCAGGTAAGATCCGATCTTATCTGTTTTGTCCACAAAAGCTGAGTGTTGAGATCACGGATGATTTCGTTGTTGTGCTCAGCAACTACGGAGCGGACACCATGCTGAGTCTGACCGTCCTGACCTCTGTATCTGCCGACATCCTCACAGTCTATCTCGTTTTTGTTGTCATAGCACTTTCTCAATCCTGTTGCCGGTGTCTGCCATGTCTGGACATTGAGCGGAGCAAGCGGGGTAACCTGCATTCCCCGCGCAACAGAAAATTTTCCGGAACCGAATGAAGGGCGTCTCATAAGGTCGCGGTTTAACACTGTTCCCTTCTGTTCGAACCGCGTGTCGGAGTCGGTTTCTTCATCGCAGGAAACCATAAACGACATCAATAACGCCGTTACGATCATGAATAAAAACGTCTTCGCCTTCATCTTTATCCTCCGTCAATCAGTGATTATCTACACAAACCGAGTTGTGGTTGCTGTTAGAGACCGTACAGGTAACATCCTGCGAGCCCGAGCCACATGCAGTTCCTTGCTTGCCGAAACATACATACGCCTTGGCCTCGAATTGGCTCTTGTTATTTTTCAACGTTATATCTATCTTGTAATTTTTTGAGCCTGTTCCGCCGAGTTCCGCGCCATAGTATGTCTCTAAAGTCGTTTTGTCGTCCGTATATTTACGGTAAGTATTGAAATAATCCTCTTCAATGGAAGCGAGAGTAACAAGCTGCTCTTCAGCTTCAACCCTCTTAGCCCGGTTTGTGTAGCTGGTATAAAGCGGAATAGCTACAGCCGCAAGAATACCAATTATTGCAATTACAATCATAATTTCTATTAAAGTAAAACCTTTGACTCTCATAAAACTCTCCTACAAAACAGACTTTCTATAATACCCGATTTTCATAAAAAATCAAACCTTATCAAACGTTGATATTACTTACAAAGAACAAGTTACTCCTGTGTATTCAATATAATCGTTTTCACCGAACTCCCTGAAATCATTTTTTTCGGCAGTTCCCATAAACGCCGAAAGATAAAGCCAGCAATGCAATTTACCTTTTATCCTCCGTGCTCCGCTTACCCAATATCCCATTCCGACACCTTCTTTTAGAATAATTCCTGTCCGGATAGTCATGTCATCGGTTTGCTTAGGATAGTCGAATGCCGACACCAGAATCTCTCCGTCGTTGCCGGTCGTAGCATATCTCCCTTTCGCCAGAAAAAACTTCTCCTGCGCCGTTGCCGCAACAAGTATATTTGATTTCAGATCGTCAACTTTGGCATCGTCGGTAAAAGAATCAAAAATCGGAATCGCTACAGCAGCCAGAATTCCGACAATAGCTATGACTATCGAAAGCTCAATAAGCGTAAAACCTTGGGATTCTCTGAAGAAAAACTTCATATTATCTCTCCTTGCCAACAGGTGTTTTCCTGCCTTGGTCGAACTGTTTTTTGCCGCCTTTTTTGCCCTTTGACGAATCCTTGTTGTCTTCGTCTGCAGGACGATCTTCAGACTCATGACCGATGAATATAGCCTTCGTCATCGTGACCGTCAGACCGGATTTTACGATATCCGGAATTCTGTATTCATTTGCCCAATCACTCATGTTCATCTCTTCGATATTATCGAAAAAGCGGGCACTTTTGTATATGAGCTTGTCGTTTTCAGGATTGACAGTGAAAACTCCTGCAAGCCATGAATTATGCATAAGCTCCTGTGCCATCGGTATCGAAAGATAGTAATCAATAGTATGCTGCTTCAAGGATTCAATCGTCTTTTCCGGCAACTTCAATTCCTGAATATTGTTACGGAAAAGATAATAAAGCGGAACATATCTCATATAGGTCGTTACATTGTCGTCAAAAATCTGGAGAATATTGTCTGCATAGAATGTCAGACGCATTTTTCCGTCCTTGACACTGGCGCAACGGAGAGCATTTGCCAATCCGTGCGACCTGAAATCGGTTTCAGCATTGAGCATAGTGTAAAGTTGGTTAATCCTTTCGTTCGAAGCTCCGGTTTCATAAGCCGTATTTTCGACAACAACTGAAAAAGGCGTAACCTCAACTATCTGTCCTACAAAAACAACGAACGAAAACTCAGAGTATGAGTTGCCTTCACCGGCCGTTCTTTCCGCCATAAGATGAAAAGTAGCCGCAACAATGAAAAGCAGCAAAAAAAGTCTTCTCATACCATCCTCCTAATAAAGTTCATACCATTTTATAATATACGTTTTGTTATTCTTTACAGTCATACTGCGTTTTCTGAAGATATCAGCTCCGGCTCCGAAAGTGAGGTCGTATCCGTCTTCAGTAGCAATAACGCCGACTCCGGTAGCCAAACTTATGTTCGGAGTATCGGTACATTCGGAGCCAGCACGGGCTGAATTCCACTCACCGTTCGCACCTGTCAGGGAGAGCTCTTTGAAAGCCTGTTTACCATTGCCTATCAATCTCTCGTAGTTACTGCTCGTTCCGAAACTTTTGCATGAAGTAGCTTTCTTCGGAATATAAGTATTCCACGCTATCGAATAAGCGTTCGAGTTCTCGTCGGAAGTGTTTCCTCCATATATGTTATACGTTATAAGCGGTTCCGTAATGCCTTTCTCTCCGTCTGTCACACCCGATTCCTGACCGAATGAAACCATCCAGCCCCTGCTCTTGAAAAATCCGCCTTCGTTTGTATCGCTGATTTCACGAGTACCGTCGTTGTTGATCGTGTAGTCACTGGAGAACGGGGCATCGTACAGGTCTGCTTGGGGAACATCCTTTGCCTGATCATAAAAAACAAGCATGAAGTCACGTTCTACCAGTTTCGGGTTGGCAGCGTTGCCTGTAACTAACGGAATCGGAATCAGTTTGCTTTTCTTATCTTCATTCTTCTGCGGATTGTATCTTTCAAGAGGCGGGAAGAAATTCGAAGCAACATAGCTTCTGCTGATTCCGCTTGTCCAGTCAAGTTCTTCACTGCTTCTCTGTGCATATACAACCTTTCCGGTCCACTCTGACGGATTGAAGCTGCTGACATCGACTCTGAATACCGTTCCTGACAGATCGTTGAAGTAGACGTATTCGGTGTCAATTGCCGCTTTGCCGCTCGTATTAATGGCAAGAGGTGTTGCCGCGAACGAAGTTTTAAGCCACTTTTTGCTGGATTCCGGCATTGAAGACGATACAAAAACCCGCTCAAATTGAGGGTGTTCGCTGTCGCTGTTGTTGAAATGATAGATACTGAAATTGTCACCTTGCTGTTCGCCTGTTCCGCAGAGCGGCACATTGTCAGCTACACTTGTCGAAAGCGAAGCAGGGTCGTTGCATGTATCGTAGCCGCCTGGCACCGCAATGTAATAGTCAAGGTCATCAGCATACTTGCAGTTTCCTTGCCCTTTCAGGCATTTCCTGAATACGACAGCCTTTCCGAAACTGTAACCGCCAGTAGGAATATTCTGAACAAAAACGGGATATGAAGGATTCGAGATGTCTATTACAGTGTAACCTGTAGCTCCACGCCTGTATCCAAAAATAAGAAATGCCGACTCTGGCTTAATATCGTTGGCCGCATCTCCAGTATTGATGATTCCGTCGTGGTTTTTGTCAATATGAAGCATTGCTATCGGTCCGTCAACTGTAGCGTTGAAGAATATACCTCCATTATTTTCGCCGAAACTCAAAATCGATTTAAATGCATTGCTCGGAACATAAGCATAAACTTCTTCACCGTTTTGATCGAAAGCGTGCAGCATACCGTCGTTCGCTCCGGCATATATTCTGGTGTTGGAAGTGGTGTTGTAGTGGACAGCTACAGGTTTCGAATGGATTATCGCGCCGAGAAGAAGCGGACGTATCGTAATCTCCGTAGATTCACTTTTATTGAAATCGACATTTACAGGATCCGGAACCGTATAAGTTTTCGTAGTTCCGTCATCTTTAATATACCTGATCTTCTGCCTACGTTCCGGATCAAAAGCATCATATCCTGCCATATAATCGAGAATCTGGTTTGCTTTTTCCGAAGTCAAAGTCGTATCATACTGCCTTAACATAGACAAAAGCTCCGAGCCGGTCGCCGCACCGCCTGACGCACCGCCGACTGCTCCGCTGAGCGGTCTCATCAAACTACCGTTATCATAATAAATACGCCGTTTTGTCATAGAGCTGATGCACGGAATGTCTGCACAGTTGTTCTCATATGTTTTCAGCATATCTTCAAGTCTGTAGGCTGCACCGCCTGACATAAGTCTTTGGAATTGCTCCGTAGCGTTGTTATTGGAAGGCTGGAAATCACTGCCGCTGTCATCTTGAGCAAAGCAGTCCTTTTCAGGGAAAGACTGTTTTTTCCACTCGCCGCAGTTTGAATCATCATCAGCAATTGCACATGTATTGCCTTCAGTTTGGTATTTTTTAAGGTTACCGAACCAGAATCTGCTGACCGAGCCGTCTATCGGAACTGCACCGGCCACGTATGAATCCGGTCCGCGGAACTTCTCTTCGACATCGAAAGGCTGTACAAGTGACGATGTCCAGTGAGGACGTCCGGAAACAACATCCGAATTTTGCGGCTTATTCATCATATCAGAGAAAAGAGCGGTAAGAGAACTGAATGTTCCACCTTCACCGTTATGTGTATTGACTGGATTTTCGGCAGTAAGACCGTAGTATTTCCCGCCTGTTTTTGTGGCAGCGTTTTTAAGATAGAGAGAATCAAGGAAATCGCCGCTTCCAGAACCGGTAACACTATGAAGCGGAGCAAGCGCCCATTCGCCGATCGATATTGTGTGGACATGGTTTATTCTCGCCATATTCTCACCAGTATTGTTTTCAGTCTCTATACAGCTGCCATTCAATTTGCCGTTATTCAGTAAACTGCCGTTCGGATCCTTGCACCAATCATTACCACTCTTAATGTAGTAGGTGTTGTTATTGACAAAATTTGCGACATTCAGGAATGAAGTCTGATGCCAGTTAGACCTGTAATACGGCTTGAGCTTGCTCTGTTCATCGTTAGGCGCGTTTGATACACACGGAATTTGCGAATCTGATGAATCCTTCATTTGCGGACAGTCCGTAACACCGTAATCTTTCAGTTTTAAATTATGGTCGAATTCCGGCTGACCGCCTGAAATTACAACAGCCTCATTAGTGAAACATGTCGGGTCCTGATTGTCATATGGAGATTGATAAGGCAGATTTGTTCCGGTTTTTGTGTGTGCCGGATCGTGCAGAGCGTACATTCCTCCGAGATAACGCCATACATCATAAAGCGTTTCACCGAGAGTTGCTCCGCCGATTGCCTTGAGATTTGCAATCTGTTCCTGAAAATCTTCAATCTTATTCTTGTCCGAAAAACTTTCTGCCTGATATATAAGCTGTCCGCCTTCGCTCATAGGAATCTTCATCCAGAACTGAGGATAATCACACTCGTTGCCGCTCTGACTCAAGTCTATTGCACAGCATCCTGTTCCGCAATAGTTGCAGTCTTCCCCGGACCAGCCGTACTGCATAATGTCATAAATGCAGGCGACGTCTCTTTTCGCGTCGTTTGCAGTATCGAAAGCACTGATGAAAGTATCTTTTACAAAAGCTTCGCCCGCCTTTCCTACAAGTGATTTATCGTGATACCACCCGTCGTAAGGAGTCTCTTTGGATTGGTCATAGAAGTTATTGTACGGTTCCAAAGCATAAGAACCTCCTGAAGGAGTCTCGTTTATGTGACCGCGGACAAGTTCTGCCATGTAGCCGCTTGTCGTTGTCGTGCTTCCGTCCGAAGCCGTTCCGAACTGATAGCCGCTGACAAAACACGTGTGTCTTGTTCCGTCTGAAAGCGTAACACCTTCCGGCTTTTCAAGGTACTCGTATTTGTTTGCCACTCTCTCCATACATTTGCAACAAGGTTCAATATAATTATTGTTGTATATGTAGTTAGAATCAACTCCGCCATCCGGCATTGTCGAAACTTTACCACCTGTAGCATAACGGCAGTAATCTATGCAGTCCAGTTCACTTCCATTGTGAGAACTGTCATCCATCATATAGAAGAACGAAGCGCATTTCCACGGTTCGTCATAAGTGATAGCATCTCGACACTGCCACGAACATGCTACCTGAGTAGCATTAAACCACTGGTCTCTCGCCAAGACTTCTCTCTCAGCCGTTCTACCGTCGCAGTACTCTATTTTTGTGCCTGCCCCGCCTTCGGCATTGAGAAGCTCCGGAGCCTGCGAAGCACTTGGACAGCTTCCTCCGCTTCTTACAAGGACTTGTCTGTGATAAAAAGCGGTTTTGCACTCATATTCATATACAACTTTCTTAGCTGAAGAAGTTTCGCTTCGGAACAACTGATAGAACGGGGTGTCACTTTTGAGAATCGGACGATCTTCGTATTTACCAAGCCTATACGCTCCAAGAAGGTATTTAAGAGACACATTGGCTTCAATATCGCTGAAGTGACAGTTCTTACGTTCGATTTTTACTACGGCACTTGCAACATAGCCTGAGTCATTGCAACCGGAAAGAGTTCCAGTCACCGCACAAATTTCACATTGTGCCTTGTTATCCTGACAACTTGTATCTTCCGGATCGCACGTTTCAGCCAGCCATGTGCCGCAATTCAACCCGGCACATTCAGCCGCTTTCTCTCCACTCAAAGTCAGACTGCCGAGTTCTTTAGACATTTTCTTGTTGGGGTCTTCACTGTTGTAGCCGTTGCAATCGTACTGCACCGTAACAGATACAGATTCAATCTCGGAAGAATCAGCATCTGTCATAAAATTAGAAATAAATACAGTGAAATTAATGCTTCCGTCTTCCGCATCGGAACCGTAATAATCATCTGACGAAGTAGGTTCGCTAAGAATTATTTCCTCATCAGTCACCTTCTCGTAACTATCTTCGCCGACAATAACGCTGCTTTTGCAACTTTCGCATTCATACTTCGAGCAGTACTCACCGTTTTCATCTGTTGAGTGTTCAAGACATTCCCCGGCACCTTCTGTCTCGCCCTGCTCTGCACAATTCAAAGTATTGCAGCAGTGGTTTGCATCCTGGTCAAACTGGCTGTAGTAACCAAGAACACAGCCGAAAACTTCGCCCGATTTGCAGTCAGTGTCACCAGGTCCGCACGTCTGACAGACTTCGTCATCGTCCCTGCAGTGCGGGTTGTCACATTCAGTAGTTTTACAGCATACTTTCGAGAACTCCACTTTAACCGACCCGAATGTCGCCGCCGTAGTAGCAGCTGCATGCCCACCACCAGCATAGACTTTGCAGTCCTTTACAACAAACTGTTTGGATCCCTTGTCCCATTCCATGCAACGGTCACAGACCGGAGATGTTTCATTCGGACGCGTCACATAATCGATCGGAAGAGACAGGGGATAACTACTCGTAAAGTTATCACACATTCTACTTTTGAACTCATATCTGTCATCACTGGTTTCGTCCGGTGCCTCTCCAGATCCCGGCTCCTTTATTTCGGAACGCCAAAGAGTCTGAACAGCCTCACTCATCGCATTGAGTTGTTCCTTTCTGAGGCTTGTATCAGTTATATCGGAAAATTCCGTGTCGAAATCTATGAAACAGATCTTTCCATCCACATATTCCTCAGCTGTTTCGTCCCATTCTGAATATTCGCTTTCAGGATAAAAGACAGTTTTGTGGCAAACATTGTGCCCCCTGTATCTCGGTGGATATGAAAATTTATGTGTATCTGCGAGAATTATTTTAACCGCATCAAGGGAAGTAGTGTATTTCCAGTTGAGCCAGTGTCCGCTGACAGAAGTGAAATTGTCGCCCAAAGTTCCGTCACTGTTATACATTCTACCCCTGCCGTCCGTCAGACAGTCCCAGTCACGACGGTCAGTCTTGTCATCGGCCGTATTCATACTACCCTGAGCAGTAACCGTTCCGTTAAGAACATTTCCGTCCGTATCCTTGCTCCAGTCATAGAAACAGAGGTCATCATCGTACATTTTGTTTGGATTCCACGGACCTATATATTTCATAGCAACCGTAGACGACGGATCTTCCAGTTTTTGTTTGTCTGCCGGTTCCCGATATATGTTATCGACCTTCACACAAAAATCATGGACATCGTTTTTCACCGAGACCAACTGGTTGCATTTACTCGAAACATCGCCGCATCCGAGGTTAACATCGCACATCGCGTTGCTTTCCACATTACGGCACTGCTTGTATGCGTTGTTGCAGAGAACTATCGCCTTATCAAGATTGCCTTCACCGTCTTTGCAGGTGTCAATATAGTCGCTGTATGCGAAGGTGTTCATACTTTCTGAAGAGTCTATGACAAAAATTGTATGAGGCAGCTTCTTGGCATTCGTAATCATTGCCGTTACGTCGTCTTTAAGACTCTCGCTCATAGTAGTGGAAGCAGCCTCGAGCATGAAAGTAGAAAACAGAACAACAGCGGAAATCACTGTAAATTTAAGAAAAAGCCTGTTTTGCTTCACATTTCTTTCCATTTTTCACCTCTTTATACCTAATTTTTACCGTCTCTTGAAAAACAGCTTATAAGACCGATAGTCTTTACCTTTCCGAATGAAAAGTTATTTTTGTCTTCGATCACAGCAGTTTTTTCCTTGTCGGTAACATAATTGTTATTGCCAACATAAACTACCTCGCGCACATCAACCGTGACATCGTAACACGCATTTTTACCCTTGTCGTATGTTATGTCACCTTGGTTAAGACCGTACAGAGATGCATTGGCATCCGTCGTAATCCTTCTGGCAACTGCGCGATAAGCAAAAATCGGTCTATCGGCAGCTGTTTCAGAGTTCTGCGAAACAGAAATATCTCGCGGATAATATTTAAAAATTCCGTTATTTTCAGTCGCACTTCCACCGAGACCTCCGGAAATCGAATAGGCATCTTCGCATTCAAAAGAGGCATCTACAAGCTGCCTGAGTTCGCCGTTCACGATATTGACAGCCGAATAAGCGTAAGCCAAAAGCCTTCTGTCCTGAAAATCTTTTCCCGTAGTATGTGCGGTTTCAGAAAGTCTGGAAAGCGTTGCAAGAGCGATGATTGAAAGACTCATCGTCATCAAAACACTGATAAAAAGTGCTACTCCTTTCTGTTTTTCTCTATAAAACACGTTCATTTCCCACCTCTCACTGTACGTTTTCAGAATCTACGAGCATTTTAAAGTTGGCAAGATATACCACTCTTCGAAAAACAGAGGCAGTATAGTTCAAACTCGGCAGTTTATAGCATTCTGTTTCATGATCCTTCTCATCGAAAATGCAGTATTCCGGCAAATCTTCCGAAGGAGAATCTTCACCACGGTAAACACGTTCTTTTTTTGAGAGGATTATAAAACCGAATCTGACAGCAATAACTTCCTTCATATTTGCAAAAGGAACATTCGTTACCCAAGTTCTTGTAATATTTCCTTCGCCGTCCACTCTCTCCCGAAGGAACTGCATTGAAAAACGCGGCATACTGTAGCTCGACGGAGTATCCTTGTTATAATCGAATTTCAGCAGGTATTTAAGATCTCCTCCTGATGCGGGCTTGTAGGCCAGATAAAGATGGTTTGTATCTTTACCTGGAAGATAGTCAAGTGTATAGAAAAAATCCTCTCCCGTAACAAGAGTTCCTACCGGAAAAATACTTTTACAATACTTGCCGGTGATAGAAGGTGCGTCGTCGGAAAAGGAATTTACAGTTACCACCAGTTTGTCCGCTCCGGCTTCAACGGCAACATTGGCAGGTACAACCCCGTATTGCGTGTGGAAATAAAGCTTGTTGACATCTGTATGAAAAGCAGCACTGTTGAAAAGATTGAAATTTTTGCAGGCAGGAAATTTGTCTGAACTTGTCGCACTGGCTCCGCCGCTGATTTTCGTTATCGGAGAACCGTAAGGCGAAACATAATTCAAAGTCATTTTAGCACCGTACGTGCCGAGCAGACCGTTCTGGCGGAAAATACCTTTTACGACCGAAGTTGTCGAATCTATATCCGCGTATGAGGCGTCAAGATCACCCTTCTGACTGTTGAGACCTATCATTTTCATCGAATCTGCCAGCGTGTTGAGAATCTGCTCACCAAGAAGATTTACTGAAACACGTATCGCAGCGGAACGTTCCGTTTTAAGCGAAGCCTCGTAAAGTTTGTAGAAAGAGGCTACAATCGTTACGGTTATAAAAATACTGACCATAAGTTCCAGAAGAGTAAAAGCCTTGATTTTGACAAATTTCACCATTCCTTCCTCCATCCCCTAATAAGATCTGTTTGAACGCACGATAGGGATTTTAACCGAGTTGCATTTAGCAGTATCGGAACGCTGTTCATAACAATCGGCAATATTTCCATGTCCCCTTTTCGGCCAAAAAACCGATACTTCGACATGGTAAAGAGTCGAAAGATACGATTCATCCTGTGCGTAAGTCTGGGTTTTGGTAGTATATTTCTCAATAGAAATAGTTCTTACAAACCTGTATCCGTCACCGTCACTTATCGTAAAGGGACCGGACTTAAAATCATTGCTGAAAAGCGACTGAGTTATTTCGGAATCTTTTTTAACGCTGTTCAGAGCATTACTTTCTTCAATCAATTTTTTGAACGAATCAGCGGACATAGCATTGATTTCATCTATAAGATTGAAAGCAAGTGACTGTGCGAACTGAGCCGACTCGTTATCGAACAGAACAGACATCGAATGGGCATGAAAAGTCATATATCCCAGCATAGATATCGAAAACACAAATATTGAAACCATAACTTCTATAAGAGTAAAAGCCTTGATTTTTCTCATTTTCCCCTCCGAATCA
The DNA here is from genome assembly GCA_902774115.1 of uncultured Spirochaetales bacterium. Lineage (GTDB taxonomy): Bacteria > UBP6 > UBA1177 > UBA1177 > UBA1177 > UBA1177. Next base: position 126,682 of record CACYHH010000005.1, on the reverse strand, counting down.
ATCATAGATATCCGTCAAGCGGATCACCTTTTGTCTTAAAATCGAAAGCGTCTTTCGCGAATTGCGTGCATATAGTGTAATCACCGTTTCCGTTGATATTCAACCTGTACCATATCGACTCACTACTGCCGGAAGAGATTTTTGAACGGATAACAGCCGAAAGAACCACATTTTGGAGAGAAGTCTTATTACCACATTTGTCCTCATCATCTCCCCCGACACTATTGATGATTTTATCGTCAAGACCTTTGAGCCTGCCATTTGAAGTAAAAGCCAGAAGAGATGTAAAACCTGTTGAATTGCTCGGAGGAAACATGGTTTCGTTTACCCTTTCTATCGTAACATTGTCAGCAAGGAGATTTCTTTTCAGCATAACCGATTTCGATGAAGTCCAGTCAGTTACTGCCATTGATGTTTTCTGATAGATTCCATATTCTCTTTTTCTAAAAACTATCGCTGTCTGACTTCTCACACCCACAAACACCTCCATATCACCGCCACCAGACAGATCATCATCATCTGATGTTTCATCTTCTTCTGGTGGAATATTGACCGGTATTTTAAATGCAGCACCACTGCTGTTGACAATCGTATAGCCAGCTACAGACCTTGCCTTGGAAAAATCGGAAAGGAGCTCCATAACAACTTTAAGACCGCGGTTTCTGGCATTCCAGACCTGAACCTTGGGAACAGCGACAGTCGCGATTATCGTCAAAATCGCCATCGCCACAATCAACTCAATCAATGAAAAACCGTTTGTCTTTCTCACGTCAGCCTCCGTCAAATATCAACACGAATTTTTATTAAATATACAAATAAATTTCGTCCGCCTGTGTAGAAAAGAACATCAAAAAAACAGCCGAAAAAGTACGGCTGTGTAAATTCGTACCATGTTTTTGAAATAAAATCAAGAATTTAAGTGATTTTTATTTTTTTAGCTTTTAAAGCATATTTTTTTGTCGCTTTTTATGCTTTTTTTGTTGATTTTATCTTTTTTCCTGAATTTCCTTCCGGTACTCGCTCGGAGTTTTTCCGGTCCATTTCTTGAAAACCGGGTTGAAAGTGCTCTTCGATTTGAATCCTGCTTCGAGGAGAAGTTCCAAAACGCTTTTGTCATCGAATTTCGGGTCATGCATCATTGATGCAACCTCTTCCAAGCGGTAGGAATTGACAAAATTATAGAAAGTCTGGCCGCAGTAGCCGTTCAGAACCTGGGAAAGCGTATTTGCCGAAAGTTTCAGTTTCTTCGCTAACATCGGAAGCGTAAGATCCGGATTTCTGTAAAGTTTTTCCCTATCCATCAAATCTCGCGCCTCTTTAGCGTAAGCCGCTGCGATCTCATCGTCAAGCTGATAACCTTCATATTTCTGCTTTTCTCCGGCCTCATCGACCGCAGGATCGAAAATGTCTTCAGAAGCAGCCGGTTCTTCAGTTTCTTCGGTTTCATCGCATTCGGACTCTACGGAATTTTCCTGTAAATCAGGCATGTTATCATCATTTTCGCTTTCTGCAACGGAATCTGGTTCCGTGGACACAGTATTCTCCCCTCGCCACTCTGAAGAGGGTCGGGGTGAGGTCTGAGGCTGAGGGATCCGCGGTCTTCTCACCGCAAAAACCGCAAAAACCGCGACCAAACCCGCTAAAATCACAAAAATTACTGAATAATTTGATTTTTCTTCATTTTTCACAATAATAGCTGAACTTTCTTCAGGCACAACCGAATCAAATTTCGCAGATTTTCTTCCGTTTTTCTTTAAAACCGCAACTCCTTCGAGGGTCGGGAACCACAGATCGCCGTTTCTGCGCTTCAAAACAGAAGGCTGGACACCGCCTGTCGATTCGGGGCGGCGGATTCCGTCTGTCGCATCGAAAGGAGTGCATGAAACAGAGCCGTTTCCGCTTTCCGCAGCTTCTATCACCTCGTTTTTAGGAATAGAAAAAATACCGTTAGTGCTGGAAAACCAGAGATTTCCGCTTTCATCGGCTGTTATTCCCAGAATCGTATCGCTGCAAAGCCCTTTGCGCGAATCAAGATGAGCAGATTTAAGGTCGGGGAAAATCAGTGTCAGACCGCTGTGCATCGATCCCACAAAAACGACATCGTTTTCATCGATAAAGAGACTGACCGGAACATTCCCGGCAACACCTTGATTTATTTCATGGAATTCATCATTTTTATCAAGCTGCCACACCCCTTTCGAAGCAGCGAACCAGAGATTCCCGGCGTTATCCTGTTCTATTGCCGAAACAAAATCTGATTCGTCACCGAATTTACGGAGAAGATGCCAGCCGTTTCTGGTGTCAAGATAGATTGCTCCGCCGCTGCCTCCTGCCCAGAGACGGGATTTTCTGTCACGGAAAATAACGCCGACAGCATTCATCAAAGTATTCTTGTCGTTTTTCATCTTCTTGAAAACATTAGGTTTTTCAGGCATGAACGAAACTATGCCGGAAATCGTTCCGACGAGGATGCTGCCGTCGTCATTCTGGAATAATCCGCCGACGAAACGTCCTATATCCCCTTTTCTGTCCTTAACATATTTGAACTTTCCGTTTTCATAAACAAAAAGTCCGCCGCCGCGTGTTCCCGTCCATACTCTGCCGGAATCATCTTCCATAAGCGCATAGACTTTTTCTGAAAAAAGCCCCGATTCACGCCCCAAAGTTACGAATTTTCCGGGATAGAAAAGAGTGATCCCTCGACTTCCCGAAAGCCAGACAAAATCGTTGTCAAGCACAACCCGGGAAAGAGAACCTGCATCGGCGCAGAAACTGCCGCACGGCTTCAAAACGCCGCTTTCCGCAAAGAAAAGCGAACCTTCGGAGACAAAAGTGACAGTATCGCCTTGAAAATCCAATGAAGTTATAGTCTTACGTGATTCAGCCTTTACAAATTTAACACATTTTCCGTTTTTTATTTCAAAGAGATTTCCCTCTGAATTTCCTACAAAAACCATCCCCTCTTTCGCCTTTCCGGCAGTTACGGCAGAGGAATTTCCGGCACACAGATTTTCGGAAAAACCGTTTTCGCCGAAAGTTCTGACTTCGCCGTTTTCAAAACCTGCATAAAGCGTCGAACCGTCAGAGAAAAGAGTTGAAACCGCACTTTCCGGCAAAGCGGATATTTCGCTCAACTTACTGATTTTATTTGATTTAATCATCATTATTTCTTTGCCGTTAGTAGCAAAAAGAGTGCAGTCTGCAAGAGCTTCGATATCAGAAACGGCATGAATTCCGGCAACTTTCGAGATTTTTACTCCCGCTCCGCCGATTTCCGAAATTCCCATCGGAGTAGCAAGGAAGACCTTCCCGTTGCAACCTGACAGATCATTGATTTTATTGCTGAAAATTGCAGAATCAGTACTCGTGTTGAAAATTTTCGAAGACTTTGAATCGATCCTCACCAGTCCTTCGACCGTTCCGACCCACAGCAGACCGCTTTCATCGCGGTAAAAAGATGAAACATTGTTGTGCGGAAGCCCTGAAAGCGCGCTCCACGAATGCGAAGAGAAATGGGAAAAATCGGAAAAAGTTATATTTTCGCAAAAAATCCCGAACGGGAACAAAAAGAGAATTGTAACAAGCAAAAAACGACCAAACATGGCAGCATTTTAAAAATCTGTTTTCTTTTGGCAAGTTTTGTCGTTCTTGGCGGCGGCGTCAAGATGACCGGAACTGCCAAAAAACTGGATTTTTTTCTCCGGTTGAATAAAATCTATTGGTTTTTTTAAAAATTAAGTTGTTTTTATAGGAGTTTCCAATGAAAATTTTCAAGATTTTGATTTGCTTGCTTTTTGTTCTTGTCATTTCCTCGTGTCACGACAAAGACAAAACTATTTACGAGTATCCGGATGACGATCCTACAACTGAAAAAGGAAACATCGGCGATCCGTGCAAAAAAAACGAAGACTGTAAAGAGGGTCTTTTCTGCATAAACAAAGTGTGCAGCGAACCTGCTGGAGATGAAGACTCGATTAATGATCCGGACGAAAATCAGGAAAATGACGAAGACATTTCAGATACCGAACCGACTGACGATTCTGATACTGGGAAAAATGATTCAGACGCAGATATTCCCGACGACACCGATACAACTCCGGACGAAGACAGCGACCACGATGAACCTGTCTATATTCCGGAATGCGGAAACGGAATACTTGATCCCGGTGAACAGTGCGATGAAGGAATAAATAATAATACTAATCCGGGAACTTATGAAATAACATGTCGTCCGAACTGCACTTTAGCAAAATGCGGAGACGAAATTATTGACAACGGTGAAGCGTGCGACGACGGAAACAATCTCGACGGAGACTACTGTTCGGCAGATTGTAAGACCGTAATAGGATTCTGCGGTGACGGAATAGAACAGTGGAACGAAGAATGTGATCCTGTCGAAAATCCATACTGCAACGAAGAATGTACCGAGCTGGTAGGATTTTGCGGCGACGGAATAAAACAGTCAAACGAAGCCTGTGATAACGCAGCGCCTGGACAAGGCGGAGGTGCAGGAATAGGACCCTACTATTGCAGCATTAACTGTCTTGAAATAATTGGTGGTTGCGGTGACAGCGAACTTCAACCAAACGAAGAGTGCGATGACGGAGACCACAACGGCTTCTACGGATACTGCAAATTCGACTGTTCCGGCAAAGGACCTTACTGCGGAGACGGAATCAGGCAAAGCAACGAGGCGTGCGATGACGGAAACAACGAGGAGAACGATTACTGCTCGGCAGACTGCAAAACTTCTCGCGGCTACTGCGGAGACGGTATTTTACGCACTGATGCCGGTGAAAAATGCGACAAGGCAAACTTCGGCGACGGAATAGGACCTTATTGTTCGGATAACTGTACCGAGATTGCAGGTTATTGCGGAGACGGTATTCAGCAAACTAATGAAGAGTGCGATCGAGGCAGCGCCAACGGAAACGAGGAATGTCCATACAATTCGGCCTTGGGCTGCGAACTGTGTTCTGCAGGATGCAAAAAATATACAGGAAATCCGAGATACTGCGGAGACGGCATTGTCAGCCTTCTTGACGGCGAAGCATGCGACAAAGCAACTTTCGGAGATGGAATAGGCTCATATTGTTCTTATGACTGTAAAACCAAACTCGGCGAGTGTGGTGACGGAATCAAACAGAATAACGAAATCTGCGACAATGCCCTTCCAGATGTCGGCAATGGCGAAGGTATCGGTTCTTCATGCTCTGGAGACTGCAAGAAAATAATCGGAACATGTGGTGACGGAACCAAGCAAACCAATGAAGATTGTGATTTAGGCACCGCTAACGGCTTAACAAACTGTGCTTACGGTGAAAAGAACTGTGATGTTTGTACAGATTTATGCAAATTCAAAGCAGGGAAACCTCATTACTGCGGCGACGGACAGACAGAATCTGAATACGGTGAAAAGTGTGACGACGGAATAGATAACGGAAAATATGATAAATGCAATAATGAATGCTCAGGAACATCTGCACATTGCGGTGACGGGAAAACCCAAAAATCTTCCGCCGAAAACTGCGGAACATTACCTCTCTGTGAGGAAGGAACAACTGAAAACTGCTGTGAAATAGTGGAATTTATTGACGGATTCGAAGAGGAAGAATGCGATGCCGGCGACAATAACGGCAACACGAAATGTCCTTACGGTCAGAAAAATTGTAAGATATGTTCCGACTCGTGCAAGCTTGAAGACGGGAACGCGACATGGTGCGGCGACGGAAAAATCAACGGTAGCGAAACATGTGACGACGGCGAACTTAACGGAACCTACGGTCACTGTCTGGAAGGCTGCTACGGTCAGGGCGAACGCTGCGGCGACGGTGAAATAAACGGCAGCGAAATCTGCGATGATGGCGATGGAGTAAACGGACAATACGGAAAATGCAAAACCGACTGTTCCGGTATCGGAAACCACTGTGGAGACGGAACCACTGATACTGACAACGGAGAAGAGTGCGACGATGGAATTAACAACGGACACTACACTTTCTACGCTCCTGGTTCATGCAACGAAAACTGCAACGGACATGGCGAAGGCGGCTACTGCGGCGATGGAAAAGTTCAGGGAGATGAAGGTGAAGGTTGCGATGAAGGCGAAAACAACGGTAAAACGGCATGTGAATATGGTCAAACGGGTTGCAAAGTCTGCAACACAGGATGCCAACTCCGCGATGCATCAACAGTTTCATACTGCGGAGATGGTATAATTGACAGTGCTAACGGTGAGGTATGCGACGACAGAAACAACAATGACGGAGACTACTGCTCTGCCGACTGCATGACGATAACAGGATCCTGCGGCGACGGAAAAGTTCAGAACAACGAACTTTGTGACAAAGCTGCTCCCAGTGTTGGGGAAGGTGAAGGTATAGGAACCTACTGTTCTGCCGATTGTAAATCAATAGGCGGATCCTGCGGCGACGGAATCATTCAAATAAATGAGGAGACGTGTGACGACGGAAATAACGACGACGGAGACTACTGCTCTTCCGATTGCAAAACGATAACAGGATATTGCGGTGACGGAAAAATTCAGGAAAACGAACTCTGCGACAATGCTCTTCCAAGCGTAGGAGAAGGCGAAGGCATCGGAGCTTATTGTTCAGATGACTGCATTAGAACCTACGGGTCCTGCGGTGACAGCAATCTCAACGGTGACGAAGAGTGTGACTTCGGCGGAAATAACGGAAATACAAAATGCGATTACGGTAAAACAAACTGTCTGGTCTGCACTCTTTCATGCAAACTCGCCGAAGGAGAAACTTCATATTGCGGCGACGGTATAACTGATACGGAAAACAGCGAAATATGCGATGACGGAGGAGCAGGCGAAACATGCAACCTCGAATGTTCTGCCTACATGCCAAGATGCGGAGACGGCAAAATCCAGCGCACCGACTGTGCAGGATACGAAAACTGTTTCGAAGCTCCGGGAATGGATGAAGAATGTGACGAAGGCGACGAAATTAACGGGACCTACAATCATTGCAACAAAACATGCTCCTCGATCAGTAAATGCGGCGACGGATTCCTGAACGGCAGCGAATTCTGCGACAGCGGCGCGTTTAATGGACAATATCCCGTTGAGAATATAAACTCTCCGAACTGCAACGATGACTGCTCAGGATTAGCGGCTTACTGCGGTGACAACATCATCCAATCTGAAGAATGTGCCGCCGGTGATCCTGCATGTATAAACACCGCAAATGCTCATGAACAGTGCGACAACGGAACATCAAACGGCAGCGGCGACTGTGCATACATTCATAACAAAACTGAATGCTTTGTATGTTCGGCATCGTGTATACTCCTGCCTGGAACTCCGCATTACTGCGGTGACGGTATTACCGATCCCGGAGAGGAAGCGTGCGACGACGGCGAAGGAGTCAACGGAAAATACGGAAAATGCAACAGCAATTGTTCGGGAACTGTTACATGGAGATGCGGAGACGGAATACTCCAGCGTTCAGACTGCACTGGTGCTGAAAGGGAATGCCAGGTTGTCACAGGCGTTGACGAAATATGCGACGATGGCGATGACCTCAACGGAACCCCACACCACTGCAACAGTACATGCACCGGTCAGACTCTCTTCTGCGGTGACGGAATCATTCAGCGCGAAAATTGCCTCGGTTACGGTGCGAACTGCGCAGAGGTTGAAGGAATGAACGAATCATGTGACGAATACGAAGGAATCAATGGGACTTACGGTCATTGCAATAGTAATTGTAGCGGTCCAAGCTCTGAAAGATGCGGAGACGGAATACTCCAGCGTTCAGACTGTACCGGTGCTGAAGGTGAATGTCATGTTGTCACAGGCGCTTACGAGATATGCGACGAAGGCGATAACCTGAACGGAAAATATAACCACTGCAACAAACACTGCGACGGATTCCGGGAAGCCGGGGAATGCGGCGATGGCAAAACCCAGAAAGCATCTGAGGAAAACTGCGGCACACTGCCCCTATGTAACGAAGAAACAACTAAAAACTGCTGTCAGATAGCCACATTCGCTGAAGGCGAAGAAGAAGAAACATGCGATCATGGCAGAGAAAACAACGGATATCACGATAATTGCAACCGAACATGCTCCGGCTACTCAAGCTGCGGCGACGGAGAAATCGGCAAGGACGAAATCTGCGAACCAGGCACTATGGAAACGCCGATACCGTGTTCGCTGATACCTCAGTTCAAAGGAAGCGGATTCATCAACACCTGTGACCTCGACTGCACGCCTATTATAGAGGGTGTATGCGACAATGCTGATTCATACGAACCGGACTTCTTTGAAACAATGCAGACAAACTGTTATGACAATGATTCAATCATACCGTGTCCGTCCAGCGGAGAAGCATTCTTCGGTCAGGAACCTAACTTCACGCATTTGGAACACTCTTTCACACTTGACGCCGGAAATCCGACAGTCATCACGGAAACTCTTTCTCAACTTGTATGGCAGAAAGAAACACCATCGAGCTACAGCGGCTGTCTGGATGATAATTCATGCACTCTTGATGAAGCTATAGATTATTGCGAAAACAGCACTACAGGCGGTTATGACGATTGGAGACTGCCAACTGTTGCTGAATTTACGACAATTATGGATTACGCTTCGACTCCGCACATTTATTCTGGATTTGAGAACACTCACGGCAGTTACTGGACCCTCGAGGGAATTGTATTCTCAACTGTTGATGGTACAGCGGCACCGTCAACTGGTACGGCTCAGATAAAATGCGTACGTTCCGATGAAGAAACCTGCTCCGTAATGCAGTGCATAAAACAGAATCGGTTTTTTGTTGCGACATTCGATTTCGCAGTAATTATGAACTCTCAATTGAAATTCTCTTTCTGGTATTTCGGAGAAACAATGCAGAACGACACATGGAAGAATGCTTTAAAAATCTGCGAACAGGTCAACTTTAACGGCATCAACAAAATGAGACTCCCGACAACTAACGAACTTGTCCGTCTTATAAATACAAAAGGCGGCTCGCTGATTCCTGGATTTACCCGCACGGCATGGACTTCAACGACATTGAGCACTGATCCGACTCAGGCTTATGTCGTTGACTTCTCTTCGGGAAGCATTATCGTTGATTCTAAGACAAACAGCAATTATGTAATTTGTGTTGAATAGGAGATTTACCATGAAATTAGAAAAAACTTTCTCTTTTTTCCTTCTTCTTGCGGCACTCGTTTTCTGTATAAGCTGCGGCGGCAAAGGCAGCAAATACGATGATTGGGACGATTACGACGCCGTTGACAAAGATTCTGAAGAAGAAGATAAGGACAACCATGTTCCCGCTACAGATGAGGATACCAATCCTGACGATTCTGATACCGAAACTGATGCTGACAAAACTCAGGACGATACAGACTCTGAATCAGACAACGAAAATCCAGACAATACAGATATTGTTGATGACAGCGATCACAATAGACCTGACGGTGACAATCACAACAATCCAGATGATGAAGACTCAGATATGCCAGACAAAGATAATGAAGATATTCCGGATGAAGAAGTGAACGACAAAGACAGTACTCCAGGCGAGAATGACGATGACCCATTTCCAGGCAAGGATGATCCTGTAGTCATCTGCACAGGACTCACCAAATGCTATAATCTTTTTGAGGACATAGAATGCCCGAACTCTAAAAATGAAGACTTTTTCGGTCAGGATGCACAGTATGCTATGGAAAAATACTGCCTCAAAAAAAGTTACACAACGACAACTTCAAGCGAAACCGTAATTGACAACATTACTTCTCTTGTTTGGCAAAAAGACACTCCGGAACAATTTGAAGGCTGCAGCGGAAACTCAGGAAAAACCTGTTCGCATCAGGAAGCTGTAAATTACTGCAACAATCTACAACTGGAAGGAAAAACTTGGAGACTTCCAACTCTGAAAGAACTTGAAACACTTGTTGATCTCAGTCAGACTCCGACAATTAACCAGAAATACTTCACTATTCCTTCAACATCTCTCAAAAAATTCTGGACTGAAACAGCATCTAAAGCAAACAATGGAAATTTTTGGGTTATTGATTTCGGAACAGCACTTATAACAGATGAGGCTAACAACAAATTTTTCTACCCGAAATGTGTCAGCGGAAACGAACTTGAGGATTCAGAATTTGAAGCAATAATAGATCAGACAACATCCCAAAAGATTGTTAGTGATGAAACAAATAATCTTATCTGGACGATCAGCGACAACAGTTTACATACATGGCAGTCAGCACTGAACTACTGTGAAACGCTGAATTATGCCGGAAGAAAAAACTGGAGATTGCCCAGCATAAACGAACTCGCAACCGTCATTAACTATTCAAAATTGTCACCGGCTTCGGATTTTCCTGGAATAGGATCAGCCTACTTCTGGTCATCTTCGACGAATCCGATGAACATCAAACAAGCTTGGCGCATACACACTTACTCTGGTGGGATTAGTTATGCTGACAAAGCAAAAGAAACTCACAAAGTTATCTGCGTCAAATAGTTACCTGACTTTTTTCTTAGTATTTTTCGCTGTCTTTGTTTTCTGAAAAAGTTTCCAACCGCCGATAAAAAGAATAATCGAGATCCACTGACTTGTGGAAAACATTAAAAAACTTCCTCTCGGGTCGAAACGCAGAAATTCGATCAAAAAGCGGGTTACAGAATATGAAAGAAGAAAAATTGCCGAAATATAACCGGGATTTTTGGGGTTTTTCGACAAAGCGAGTTTTAAAAGGACTGCCAATATCACAAAGTTGCTGAAAGAATGGATCAGCTGTGTAGGAATTATCGGCTGAGTGTCAGTAAAAAGGTTTGTATGTTCCGGATCAAGCGTGTAAAGCATGAACATCGTCTTAGAACCCTGCGGAAAACGTATTCCGAAAAGCTGAGACGGTCTTCCGAAACAGCAGCCCTCAAGAAAGCAGCCGATTCTTGTGAGCCAGAGCCCGTTTGCCACACAGATCGAAGCAGCGTCGGCAGTTTTAAGGAACGCGGTCCGGTCATGAGGATAAACAGCAAGAGTGCCGAGCGCTCCCGCCAAAAAGCCTCCGAAAAGTCCGCCGTAAAAAACGTGCCCCGGAGCAAAGGGGTTGAACATAGTCCAAAGATAACTTATGCCGTTTTCCCTCAAACCATCCATGTAAACCTGTCTCATATCTTCGAACAGGATGTGAAAAACTTTGGAAAAAAAAAGGGCTGAAGGAACAATGACAAGCGGAAGAAAACACATTTTCCTAAAGCTCATATTGAACTGTTTCGAAGCAAAAATCATTATCGGGAGCGTCATGAAAAACGAAAAAAAGAGAATCGTCATGTATGCGCCGGGATAAGGAAATCCGAAGAAATCGAATGCCGGCTTGAAAATATAGGGATTCATGCTTTGACCTCTTGATTTTCCGTATCGGAAGGAACGTTCTCCGAAACGACCGGACCGTTTTTGGATCTCAGATATCCGGAAACTATCGCCTCTGTATTCGCGGCATTCAGTTTAAGAGTCTTGCAGTACTGCTGAACGAAATTCTTGACATAAAGGTCTGCCGGAAGCTGGGCATATTTATCGTTTTCTATCGCATCAAGAACCATCTTTGATATTTTGGTGCGCGAAATGATGAGTTCGTACGATATCCCAACTTCCTCGCGGATCTTTCTCAAGAGATCGCCCGTCACCGACAAGTCACGGTATTTATTGAATATTTCGTTAGCATCTACAAAATCGCTGCTGGAAGAAACGGCAACCCTCTTTTCGGCACTGCGCCCGAAGACGTCTTTTTTGACAAGAACTTCCCGTTTCTTTACGCGGTTATATTTTTTGATGACTTCGCCGATCATGAAAATATCGGGAAATGAAGTTTCGAGCGACTGAAGGTGACTGTTTATATCCATGTCGTATTCACGCCTTATTTCCGAATCGTTGAGCTCTTTGAAGATCGTATCAATGAGAGAATTCAGCAAGAAAAGATCGCTGTCGCTGTAAATATCGCGCAGCATAGGATTGTCGCCGACATAAAGTTTTTTCAGCTTTTCATACTGGTTGTTGATGTCGAAAGTCGAGCAGCCGCGGTCAAGACCGAACCATTCATAGTAGTTGAACGGCGTAACTTTAAGTTTTTTCTTGATCGAACTCTGCTGAAAAAGATTTGCGGAAAGCGTGCTTGCGAATTTGTCGAGAGCATCTACAAACTCGGCGTTTTTCTCCAAAGTTACGACCGGCTTCATCGTAGCGACAGAAGTCGGTACCAGATCCGAATAGGCTATTTCCGCTATCGAATCGGTTTCGATACCAAGACTGTTGCTGATCAGAAAACGGTAAGGCTGCACAAGTTCCTTGTCCGCAGAGTTCCGCACGCCGTTGTAAACAACACCTATTTTCAGGCCGTTCACCACGTTTGCAATCTGATTGGCAGTTTTCGGGATCGCCTGAGAAAGCAGGACAAGCAGGTTCCGCGAAGTGAAAAGATAATCGTTTTTAGCACGTCTTATATTCTGCGTTTCAAGCTGGATATCGTATTTGAGTTCGATGTTACGAAGCCTGTAATTGAAAAGTTCCCGGAAAAAATAGTTGCTTTTTTCAAACGAAATGAAGTCCGGCGAAAGGAACATGAGCGAATAATCGGCAATTCCGATGACATCCATAAGATCGTGATTTATTACCGAACCCATGTCGATGAAAACGAAATCGAACTGAACCTGCCCCATCTCACCCTGCCAGCGCGTAAGAAGTTCGCTGATTTTCGAATCCTGATGCTGCAAGTTGCTGAAAAAACTAAGATTCTGGTAATCGGTCGAAATAAGCGGCAACACTGAAAAATGCTCTGCGACTTCATCTGAAACAGCTATCGTCGGAAGGTTGAGATAGGAATGAAGCGTTCCGCCGTTGGGAGCCGCATCTATAAGGAGGACTTTTTTTCCTTTCTGGGCAAGGTAAATCGAAAGATTTGCGATTATCATCGAAGTTCCCGCCCCGCCTTTCGGAGAAAATGCCGCAATCAGCTTTACCATTCAGTTCACCTCGTATTACAGTTTTTCCTTTACTTTCTGAGTGTAGGATTCGATTTCTTCAAATGTTCCGCTTTCAAGACGCCCGGCTTCGAGCGATTCCGCCGCATAGTCAAGCGCCGTTTTTCCGCTGAAATCCTTCGAAAGAGGCGAAACATTCAATGACATGAGAAGTTTTGCATAATCCGCAAAACCTTTTTCAGCCGCAATTATAAAAAGCGTTTTTTTATCTTTGTCGCGCCTTTCGATATCGGTCGATTTTTCTATAAGCATTTTGAATAATTCAACATTTTCTTCTTTTACAAGACTTGAGAGAGTGTTTGCGGCATCGCGCCCGAAGTTATCCGCAATATTGGCGTCGGCACCGTTTTCGAGCAGGAACTTCGCGCATTCAAGAGAGTTTCCTGCCGCGGCATAGTGAAGCGGAGTTTTTTCGGAATTATCCATAATTTTGAGGTTTGCTCCGGCAGCAGCAAGCTTTTTCAGCATCGTGCAGTCTTTTTTAGCCGAGGCAAGCATGACCGCGTTTTTTCCGGATTTATCGGCGAAATTAAGAAGTTCCGGCATTTTCAGGAAAATATCGAGAGCTTTTTCATCATCGTTCCGGACAGCTTCCAAAAGTCCGGTACCGTCAGCTTCATAACCCGCTTTTTTAAGCAGAGAAGCGTTGTCGGTCGAGCATGAAAACAAAAGAAAAATGATAAAAAAAATGAATAAAACCGGTGATTTCATTTGCAAAACTTCTTTAAGGCGCATTAAAGAACAAAAAAGAATACCGCGCCGGCGGCAGCCGCAGCAACTATAAGAGCAAGCAGGATAACGACGATTTTTTTGCCCGTTCCCGATTTGTTTACACGGGTGATTTCGGTTTTTTCATCCTGCTCCTCGTCGTTGATGCTTTTTATTTTCTTCCCTTTTATATCTTTTCTGAGTTTTTCCTTTCTCGATTTTTCAGCTTCGAGCTGATAAGGCTGCGGGTCGTACTCCTCGCCTTTTTCGACAAATTCGAAGATAAAATCGCCGACTCTGATCTCGTCGCCGTTCCTCATATCGACCGAATTGACCACCGTATCGTTCACGATAAGCGGATAACCGGCGTTGTAGTCGCCTTTTACCAGAAGGTATATATTGCCGTCGAAAACGATTTTCGAGTGGATCGGCGGAATATTGTCGGCCGAAAGGTAGACATCGGCGCTCGCGTGGGTTCCGATGACTGTTTCGCGGCCTGCAAGCGGGAAAATCTTTCCGCCGAGATAACCGTTCTTTGCAAGAAGCAGGTTGTCGGCAGCGATTTTTTTACCGTCAGATTCCACCAGAGGCTGTACTGTCTTGAGAAGCGCTTCTTCGTCCTGTTCGAGATAAATGTTGTAATCGCCGACAGTGATGACGTTTCCGACAAAAATTTCGAGCTTTTCGTCAACCAGTTCGCGCTCGTCAACAAAAGTGTGGTTGTAGCTTCCGCGGTCACAGATGATGATACGACCGTCCACAACCTCAAGCTGAAAGTGGTATCTCGACACATTTCTTTCATCGAGGACAAGATCGTTTTTCGGACTTCTCCCGACTGTGATGAGATTGCCGTTGAATTCAAAAATATTAAGTTCGTTTCTGTCGTTTTCGACTATGAGTTTCAGCAGAGCCATTCCAACCTCAAAAAACGTTACCGCAGAATTTTCAACAATTTATCGAATCTGTCAAACATTCCTGAAAAATCCCTGTTTTCTTCCTCGAATCTGCGGATTTTTTCGCCGATATCAAGGGCAAGCTGCCGCTTTTTTTCAGGAGAAAGCAGGGATGCGGAAGTCTTGAGCAGCAGACAAAGTATCTCGTCAAAATACCTGTGATACTCGCCAAAGCGGTATTCGGCGGCGACAGATCCTCTTGCGTCAAGCATAGTTTCCCAGTTTACCGCTGAAGTTTCAGCCGAAAACGAAAGTTTTGAATAAAAATCAGGATACCTGCTGCGAAGATATGAAAAAAGTTTTTCAGAAAGTTGTTGCAGTTTTTCTACAGGCATCACTTTTGCAAAAGCACCGAAAACAAGATCGAAACAGCCGAAATAGAGTTCAGATTCAGTCTGAAGCGGATCATTTTCAAGAAAATCAAGACCACTGCTGAAAAAAGATGAAGCTAAAATTTTTTCCGAAACCTTTTTGCATAGGACTGCCGGTCCGGAAACATCGATCGAACCTAAATACGAGCCGAATTTCACCGCATTTTTCTCAAAAACATAGCGTTTTGCATCCGGATCGAAATAGGCGAACCCTTTAAAATTCCCTTTTTCAAAAGAAACGACATTCATCACCGATCCGTGTTTCAGGCAGAGAAGCGCGTTTTCCTTGTTTTCCGCAAACGACGAAACGAGTTTCATAACATCTACGAAACGACCCGGTGCGTAAAGCGAGACCGGATAGGTGAAAAAATCGGTCAGCCACGTAAAAACAATGTCATTTTCTATGCTGAAAAGATAAAGATCCACCGATTTTTCGGCAAGAATCTCAGAAACCGGAACATCGGTCACCAAGTCTTCTTCGCCTGAAAAAGCCAGAACTTTTGAAATGACCGCACGACCGTCTGAAATGAGCACATAAAGCGTCCTGTTGCCCGCTTCGGCAAGCACAAGACCGCGGCTTAGACCGCAATCGTTCGCCAGATCGTTGACAAAAGACGAAATATATTTTCCTTCAAAATCCGCAATATAAAGTTTTAATTCAGAAAAAGGAATGATCATGCCGCCCCCAACAAGTCCCGGCTTTATAGCACAGATGATTTTTTTTGCAAAATGAAATTTGCCTTATTTTTACCGGCTTGTATAATCGTTCGCTTTTTTGCTTTCATTTTTAACGGAGAGAGAAAATTATGGATAACCGCTGGAATCTTGGCGCTCTTTATACAGGTTTTGATTCACCGGAATTTACAGGCGACTGCAGGAAACTCGATTTAAAAAATGAAGAATACGAAAAATTTGCAAATACCCTTTCAAAAAGCGGCAACGCACCTGAAATACTGAAAAAATACGTTGCTTTAAAATCAGAGATCGCTGCATTGACTGAAAAACTTCTCTGCTTTGCAAACCTTTCTTTCTGCGCCGACACCAACAATACCGAAGCAAATTCATACATTGAATCGGTTACGGTAAAGCAGAACAGGACTTCCCTTGCCGACGTCAAATTCATAAAATGGCTCGCCGCAAGCGGATTCGATCCGGAAACTCTGCGCGGAACCGACCTCGAAGAGTGCATTTTCCACTTTGAAGAACTCATCACGAAAGGGCGTCACATTCTCGACGACCAGACGGAACAGATAATTTCCAACCTTAAACTTGTCGGCTCTTCGTCATGGATGAATCTCCACAACGTCCTAATCAGCTCGCTTACCGGAAAATTTTCAACAGTGGACGGGAGAAACGAAATAAAACCTATCTCCAAAATCCGCGCACTTGCATATTCCGAAGATGCAGATGTGAGAAAAAAGGCCTATGAATCGGAAATCAGAGCCTACAGAAAAGTCGAAAAAGCCGTTGCGGCCTGCATCAACGCGATAAAAGGAGAATCGATCATTCTGGCGAGAACGCGCGGTTACTCTTCCGTACTCGAGATGGTTCTGACAAAAAACAGGATGGAAAAAAGCATCATCGACACGATGTTTTCGGCGATAAGGGAATATCTCCCCTGTTTCAGAGCCTACTACAAAAAGAAAGCGAAAATGCTCGGTTTGAGCGGATCTCTGCCGTTTTATGACCTTTTCGCGCCGGTAACTACAAAAGCTCAGTCAAATTTCACATACGAAGAAGCTGCAAAATTCATAATCGAAAAATTTTCCACTTTCAGCAGCAAACTCGGAGATTTCGCAAAAAACGCTTTCGAAAGCAACTGGATCGATTCCGAAATCAGACCCGGAAAAGTGGGCGGTGCCTTCTGCGAAAACCTTTTTTCGATTTCGCAGAGCAGGATCCTTGCCAACTTCGGCGGCTCATACAACGATGTTACGACTATAGCTCACGAACTCGGTCACGCATTCCACGGTCACTGCCTTTCTCAAAATGTGATTTTAAACACCAGATACCCTTCCCCGCTTGCAGAGACAGCTTCGATTTTCTGTGAAACGATAATCAACCAGGCAGCACTCAAAGAGGCTGACAAAGAGACAAAACTCGCCATTCTTGAATCCGAAATTTCCTCCGCAGGACAAGTCATAGTCGATATTTACAGCAGATACCTTTTCGAGACGGCGCTTTTCAAAGCACGTGAAACAGCTCCGCTTTCGCCTGAACAGCTCTGTGAAGAAATGACGAAGGCGCAGACCGAAGCTTACGGTGACGGACTTGACGAAAAAGTTCTTCACCCCTATCTCTGGCTCATCAAACCGCACTATTACAACCCTGACTGGAACTTTTACAACTTCCCCTACGCGTTCGGGCTTCTTTTCGCAAAAGGACTTTACGCAAAATATACCGAAACCGGCTGCAGCTTTACCGAAAAGTATGAATTTCTCCTTTCGGAAACTGGCAAACGCAGCGTAACCGACGTCGCAAAAATAGTTGACGTTGATCTGAACGACATAAATTTCTGGAAAAACTCTCTCGAACTCATCAAAGAAGATATCTCGAAATTCCTCGATTTATGAGCACAAAACTAAAAAAAATCACTGCGGCGGTCATTTTTCTGCTCGTTTCGGCGGCAGTTGCCATATTTGCGCTTGAAAAAGTATCAAAAGGGAAAATCGACGGGTTTTCATCAAAGGCAACCGCTCTGATAAAGGCTAAATACGGCATCGACACCGAAATTTCCGGTCTTGACGTCTCATTCTTTCCACCGCGGATATTTGTAAAAAAAGCGGTATTTTCGCATGGCGGAAACGAACTCGCCGTGTTGGAAAAATGCTCTCTCGGAAATCTCCGCAAAATGCTTTTTTCAGACAAAAAAAAGTTGAAGACAACCTGCATAAACTCAAGGATTCATGCGGACAAAGCGCTTAAAGCACCGATTCTTTTGAACAAGGACGAAAAGCTGGAAAAAGAGACAAATGAAAACCGCGGTGTTCCCGATTTTTCAATAGAATTCAAATCGGATACCGACTTTGTTTTCGGCAGCGTTACGCAGAGTTTTTCAACGAACCTTGACCTTTCCCGCTCAGGCGGCAAGGCGCTTTTCAAAGAGCTCGGCGAAGCAAACGGCGGAACCGCAGAGATCCGCTTTTCGCTTAAAGATAAAAGCGCTTCGGTGCGGCTTGACGGAATTGATTTGAATGATTTTCACGAAATCATAAAAAACAAAACCTCTTTTGACGTTTCAGCCGGAAAAATCAGCTCTTTTTCTGAAATTTCGGAAGAAAAAGGAAAATTTCTCCTGAAAAACGACATGACGATCCACGACCTGACCTTTTTCCATCCGCTGATCGATTCCCAGCCCTTCACACTGCCGCTTTTCCGCTTCAAAGGTGACGTAGCTTTCGACAAAGACGAAAAATCTGCCGAAACAAAAGAGGCAGAACTTTCTCTCGGCGGCATCAATGCGGTATTTTCTGGAAGTTACAGCAAAACATCAAAAGAATTTTCGATAAAAACAGAATCGGCAAATCTTAACAAACTTGAAACTTTGATCCACGACGAAGCGTTTGAAGGCTACCTTTTCGGCGGAACGCTCGAACTTTTTGCAGAATACTCGCAGGAAGGCGACGAACCGCCCGTTTTTTCTATCATCGGCAACCTTATCGAACCGAAACAGCTTTCAGAACGCATGGATTACCTCAAACTGCCTTTTGAATACATCTGGACAAACGAAGACGGCAGCACGAGAAAAATTTTCGTCGGCGAGCGCAACCCTTACTTCACTCCGATGGCGCTTATTCCCGACCACTTAATCTGGGCGGTCGTCGTTTCGGAAGACGCCGGATTTTTCGTCCACAAAGGAGTCGATTTCCAGGAACTTGACGCCGCCGTGAAGGACAACATCAAGACCCACAGGATGCGCGGCGGCTCGACTATCACTCAGCAGCTTGCAAAAAACCTTTTTTTGAACCGCGACAAAACCCTTCTGCGCAAATTCCGCGAAGTTCTTCTTGCCATAGAACTCGACGCAGCCCTTTCAAAAGAGCGCCTTCTTGAAATTTATTTCAACATAATTGAATGGGCACCCGGCATCTTCGGCATTTCGCAGGCGGCTTACTATTACTTCGGAAAACAGCCGTATCAGCTCACGCCGCTTGAATCGGCCTACCTCGCTTCGGTGATTCCCGGCCCCGCGAAATACCACTACATGTTCCTCTCGAAAAACGTGACAGAAAACTGGTACAAAAGCCTTTACAGGATCCTGAGCATAATGAACGAGACCAGCCATCTCTCGACCGACGACTACTTCGAAGCACTGGAACAGTCGATAGTTTTCAGGGAACCGGAAGAAAATTAAAGATTACGCAGCGCTTCGACGAGTTCGGTTTTTGATTTCGTGGTGTCATCGACCTGTTTGATTATCTTTGCGGGGACTCCTGCGACCACGCAGCGGGGAGGCACATCTTTCGTTACGACCGAACCTGCCGCGACGACTGAATTCTCGCCTACCGTGACACCTTCAAGAACAACTGCGTTCGCGCCGATCATGACTCCGTCGCAGATTTTAACGGGAGTTGCGCTCGGAGGCTCGATGACGCCTGCAAGGACTGTTCCTGCGCCGATGTGGCAGTTTCTGCCGACTGTCGCACGTCCGCCGATGACAGCGTTCATGTCGATCATAGTTCCTTCGCCGATCACCGCGCCGATATTGATCACCGCGCCCATCATTATGACGCATTTGTCACCGATCTCGGTCATTTCGCGGATGACTGCTCCCGGCTCGATCCGCGCATTGATCTTTGTAAGGTCTGCAAGCGGGATCGCCGAGTTTCTGCGGTCGTTTTCAAAGCGGGTCATCGTTACTTCCGGATGGGCAGCCGCGAAATCGCGGATCTTGTCGAACTCGTCGTAAACCTCGATGAAATCAAGGCCTTTGTAAGTTTCCGCCAGAACCGAAAAGTCGCATTTTTCGATATTTCCCTTGAAAAGCGCGCGCACCGGCGTCTTTTTTTTCGATTCGCTGATGAGTTTTATGATTTCGTATGCGTCCATCTATTTCTCCAATATTTTTCTGCCCATAAATCTGAGTTTCCAGACTCCGAAGAGAGCCTCCTTGAAGATTTTGCCGCTCATTTTGCTCGTTCCTTCGGTCCTGTCGGGAAAAACTATCGGCAGTTCGAACACTTTTCCGCCGCTTATCTTCGTTCTGAAAGCCATTTCGATCTGGAATCCGAAGCCCGAAAGGACAAGCGGAGTAGAAATCACTTTTTTGAGAAGTTTTGCATCCCAGCACTTGAATCCTGCGGTTACGTCGTTCACTCCGAGCCCTAAAATCGTGCTTGCATAAAAGCTGCCTCCCCTTGAAATAATGCGGCGGCCAAGACCCCAGTTTGCAGTTCCTCCACCCTTGACATAGCGGGAACCGACAACAACTGTGTAGCCTTCATCCGACTTCTTCACCATTTCGGGAAGATATTCTGGTTTATGCGAAAAGTCGGCATCCATTTGTATTATCTTTTCGTAACCTTTGTCAATGAGGGTGCCAAACCCGTCAAGATACGCCGCGCCGAGACCTTCCTTGCTCTGACGTACTTTCAGGATAACAAAACTGTTTTCTTTCATCAGATTCCGCACGATTTCCGCCGTTCCGTCAGGCGAATTGTCGTCTACGATCAGTATATCCGCTTCGGGAAGCTCACCGTGTACAGCCTTTATTATAGCCGCAATATTCTCTTTTTCGTTGTACGTTGGGATACAAACAGCAACTTTGCTCATTTTCAACCTCCAAAGACCTCACCTCCAGCCCCTCTCCATCGTGGAGACGGGAACAAGGGAAGTCTGATATTTTAAAGAAAAACTGCGGAAAAACAAGGATTAAATTTTATTGACTTTAAAAGCCGCAGAATTATCTTGCCCGCACTGAATTTGTTTCTTTAATTATGGAATAGGTGGAATTATGACAAGAATTGAAAAACATCCTGTCCTTGAAATTCCTCAGGGCCAGAAAGAAGTCGAATTTACTTTCGACGGCAGAAAAATGACAGGTTACGAAGGAGAGGCGGTAAGTTCGGCTCTTTTCGCAAACGGTGTCAGACAGTTTTCGCTCCACAGAAACGGCAAGGCTCCGCAGGGTATCTTCTGCGCGAACGGCCAGTGCAGCCAGTGCACGGTGATCATCGACGGGCTTCCGCAGAAATCGTGCATCACTCCGCTCAAAGCAGGAATGAAGATCGAAACCCTTAACGGCGTTCCGAAACTTGCGGAAGACGACAGACCGGTAGAACACACCGAAAGACGCAACGAAAGCTGCGATGTTCTCGTTGTCGGCGGCGGTCCGAGCGGCCTCAATGCTACGATCGAACTTGCCCGGCTCGGTTTCAGCGTTATTCTGGTTGACGACAAGGCACGCCTCGGCGGCAAACTGCTGCTCCAGACCCACAAATTCTTCGGAAGCGAGGAAGACTGCTTCGCAGGAACACGCGGCGTAGACATCGCACACATCCTCGAAGAAAAAGTCAGAAGCTTCAAAAACGTAAAAATATACACCGAAACAAGCGTTATCGGCGTTTTCAAAGACAAAAAAGCCGGTCTTTTCGTCAAAAATAAAAACTATGTCACAGTCGATTTCAAAGGGCTCATCCTTTCGAGCGGCGCAAGGGAAAAGTCAGTTCTCTTCAAAGGCAATGACCTTCCCGGCGTTTACGGCGCAGGCGCTTTCCAGACGCTTGTCAACCGCGATCTCGTAAAAGCGGCTAAGAAGATCCTCATCATCGGAAGCGGAAACGTCGGTCTCATCGGCGCTTACCACGCTCTCCAGGCAGGGATCGAAGTCGCTGCAATAGTCGAGATCGCTCCTAAGATCAACGGATATAAAGTCCATGCAGACAAGATCAGAAGAATGGGCGTTCCGATATACCTCAGCACGACGGTCATTTCGGCTGAAGGCGACGGCAAAGTCGAAAGAGTCACGGTTGCAGAAGTTGACGAAAAGTGGAACCCGATCCTTGAAACGGCAAGAACCTACGAAGTCGACACACTGCTTGTCGCAGTAGGTCTGAGCTCCGCGGACGAGCTTTTCACCCTTGCAGATCAGTATAAATTCAACGTTATGAAGACCGGAGACTGCGATGAGATCGCTGAGGCTTCATCGGCTATGTTCGGCGGGAAGATCACCGGCAGAAAGATGGCTGCTGCTCTCGGAAAGACAGATGCGGCGATCGATGAAAGCTGGCTCAAAAAGGCTGCTGTCCTCAAATCTAGACCGGGAAACACGAAAGAGCCGGAAAAACCGGTCATCACGGCGAAATTCCAGCCGAAATTCTCCTGTCTTCAGGAGATCCCGTGCAACCCGTGCACCACAGTCTGCGCTAAAAAGGCGATCAAACTCAAAGGCGAAACCGGAACGATCATGGATACACCTTACTTTGACGGCGAATGCATAGGCTGCGGAATGTGCGTAGCTGCATGTCCGGGTCTTGCGATCGCACTTGCAAAGAAAGTCGACGACACGAAGGCAGAGATCGTTCTTCCGTATGAATTCAACTGCGATTTCAAAGAGGGCGACAAACTGCCGCTTACCGATATCGACGGAAAATTCATAGAAGAAGGAACAGTCATCAAGACCGCTTACAACAAAAAGTACAAAACGACTCTCATCACTCTCAGCGTTTCTGCTGCAAATGTCGCTGATATCGCAGGTATCAGATACCAGAGCGAAGAGATCACGAAGCCGCTCCCGAAGCCTGATTTCACCTATGCTCCCGAAAACAGCATAGTCTGCCGCTGCGAGAGAGTCTCGGTAAAACAGATAGTCGATTTCATCAGGGAGAACAAAGTCAGAGACGTCAACCAGCTCAAGCAGATAAGGGTCGGAATGGGCGCTTGCGGCAGCAAGACATGCAGCGTTCTCATGCCGATGATCTTCAGGATGGCGGGCGTAGACTGGAAAGAAGTAACTCCCGGAAGGAAGAGACCGCTGACTGTCGAAACTCCAATGTACGCAATTGTAAACGAGGAGGAAAATTAGATGAAAAGTTACGATATTCTCATAATCGGCGCAGGCAGCATCGGAACACCGCTTGCATACAACCTTGCCAAAAAAGGAAAAAAAGTCTGTGTCATCGAAATGAACGCATCCACCGGAAGAGGCCAGAACAGAGCTGCTATCGGCGGACTCAGAGCAACATTCAGCGATCCCGCGAAAATCAAGATCTGTGCTGTTTCCATCAATGAAATCAGCCACATGAAAGAAAATCACGGAATCGATGTCGACTGGGTCGAAGGCGGATACATCTACCCGATCTTCGAAGAACAGACCGAGAAAAATTTGAAAGAGCTCCTCAAGCTCCAGAAGAGCATGGGACTTAATATCGACTGGGTCTCGGCTGACGAAATCAAGGAAAGAGTTCCCGGAATACGCCCCGAAGGACTTAGAGGCGGAACATTCTCGCCGAACGACGGAAGCGCTTCCCCGCTCAAGACGACAGGCGCTTTCTACAAACTCGCAAGAGAGTGCGGAGCTGAGTTCAACTTCCACGAAAAAGTCGTTTCAATGGAAGTCAAAGGGGGAAAAATCGTTTCAGTCAAAACCGACAAGGATACCTACTGCGCCGACCTCATCATCAACGCTGCAGGTCCATACAGCCGCGAGATCGGTGAAATGTGCGGAGTGGACATTCCCGTTTATCCGGACTGCCACGAAGGCGGAATCACCGAGCCGGTCGAATATTTCCTCCGTCCGATGGTTGTTGACATCAGACCCGACGCGATCTCGCTCAACTACTACTTCTACCAGAACTACGAAGGTCAGTTCGTTTTCTGCATCACACCGAAACCTTCGATCAAAGGAACCGATATCGACAACACGAGCAACTTCATGCCGCAGGTCGTCGGAAGAATGCTTTCACTCTACCCGAGACTCCGCAATATCCGCATCAGACGTACGTGGCGCGGCCTTTACCCGATGACTCCGGACGGTTTCCCGATCGTCGGCAGAACGAAAGAAGTCGAAAACATGTTCCTTGCGACCGGTATGTGCGGACAGGGATATATGATCGGCAGCGGTCTCGGCAAGATTTTGTCAGAAATCATCGTCGACAATTCGCACGAATACGACTTCATCCTTGACCAGCTCACTCTTTACCGCGATTTCTCCGGCGACGAGATGCTGAAATAATCACAGAATAATCACAGAACACCCTTTTTCGGTGGTTTTCACAGGAAGCATCGAATCATCGGGAAATTCGTCAATATCACTTCCCATTTCAAGATCTTCCGGTTCGTAGGTCTCTTCTTTGATTTCGGGAAGCCCGCCTGTGCATTCGTGCCTTTCGCAAAGCATTTCAAGCGCGGCAAGAGCGTTTATCCTGCCGTAGCCGTACTTTTCGCTGAAGCCGTTTTCGTCGTAGTCTGCATCAACAGGCGAAACTTTGTCGGCAGTTTCAGTTATTATTTCGTAAAGTTCGTCGCGGCTGAGCCCGGGATAAGCCGAAATCAGAAGCCCTGCAACTGCGGCTGCAAGAGGTGCAGCACTGCTTGTTCCGCCGAAAGTGCCGGTGTAGTCACTCTGCGAATAGCCGTACCAGCTCCGAGCGTCTATCGTCCAGATTCCGTCTTTTATCATGTCGAACGCGAACGGATTCCACACATAATCGCCGTCAACATCTGAAGAAGGCGCCATAATATCGAGATCCCTGCCGAAATCGCTGTAGTTCGACCTCTGTCCGCAGGCATTCAGCGCACCGACCGCGATAACGTCTTCGTTTGCGGCGTATCCGTCAAAACTCTCTTCCGCGCTGATATCCTCGTTTCCGTTTCCCGCTGCGAAAAATATGACGACACCGAGACCGTTTCTCTCTTTTTCACGGGCATATTTCACGATTTCCTTAATAACTTCGGGCATATCCTCGCCGCCGCCGTTATCCGCCGGTCCCCAGCTGTTTGAAATTATCTGAACTCCCTGATCCAGAACAAAATTGAAGGCATTCGCCATGTTTTCGCCTTCACCGAGCATATCACCAGAACGGACCGGAACGATTTTGCATTCCGGGCACGCCCCGGCGACACCGAGACCGTTGTCCTTCACCGCAGCGATAACACCGGTCACGCAGGTTCCGTGAGGCTCGTTCCCGTCGGAGTACGGATAATCGTCCCCGTCAACTATATCGAGCCCTTTCAGATATTTTCCCGCCATATCGGGGTGATGCAGATCGAAAGCGTCGTCGATTATACCGATTTTGACTCCGGTTCCGGCACCGAGTCCGAGACTTTCAAGATAATCCCATGCCGCCGAAACTTTTGCATCATTTCCGGCAATCCCGCGCTGACCGGTATTAAGAAGATGCCACTGGTTTGCAAAAAAAGGATCGCTGCTTTTGTATTCAATATTTATTTTTTTATCAGGAAACGCTTTTTTCACAAGCGGCGATTTCGAAAAGCAATCCAGAGAAATTTCTTTTGAATCAGAGTGTACCGCGTAAAAATTCGTCCGTTTTATCTTATAAAAATATTTTATCCCGCAATCAGCAAAATCACTTTTCAAAAACCTGCGTGCTTCGTCTTTCAACTGCACGAAAACGGTATCTTCAGCCGAAACCGTCAGACAAATCAGCAAAAAAGAAATAAAAAAGAGTTTTTTCATGCTTCACTCCGATAGTATCAAAACAGACTCATCTGTTCGGGTTCTTCTTCCTTCACAAGCCTGAAACTTTTCCTGTAAATTTCGCAAGGTCCGATTTTTCTCAGAATTTCGTAATGTTCAGCCGTCGGATAGCCTTTGTGCGACGAAAGGTGGTATTCGGGATAAATTTTGTCCCATTTGTCCATAATGCGGTCGCGGTATGTCTTCGCAAGAATCGATGCCGCAGCGATATTTATGCTTTTGGCATCGCCTTTTACAACTGCAATTTCGTTTTCGAACTGCCCGGTTTTTTTGTTCCCGTCGATCATAACCATGCAGTTTCGTTCAGTTTTCCGCATTATTCTTTTGACACACAGGCTCATTCCGTAAAGCGAGGCATGAAGGATGTTCATTTCGTCGATGACTGCCGGAAGAACCGAATAAACGGCCCAGAAACTGTTGTGAATTATATGCGGAACGAGTTCCAACCGCTTTTTTTCGGAGAGTTTTTTGGAATCGTTCACCCCCGGAATTTCGCTGAAAAGCGATACCGCCGCCGTCACGACAGGACCGCACAATGGTCCCCTGCCCGCTTCGTCCGCACCTATGACAAGAAAACCCTGCTCTTTATAAATTTTGTCGATTTCGCCTATCATTTCAGCATTTTATCCCGTCAAAAAGTTTAATTAGAACAGCGTTGAGGAACTCACTTCCCTTTTCCGTGCACTTCAAAATGCCGGTCGCTCCATCAAAATCAAGAAAACCGTCGGAAACAAGGTCTGAAACAACTTTTTCAGAGACGAGCTCAAAAAAGTTCTTGCCGAACAACTCTTTGAAATCTTTGGTATTTATTCCGATTTTCACACGCAGGCCCATAAGCAGGAATTCTTCTATTTTCTCTCTCAAAGTGAGTTCAACCGAGCTTAGTCCGTCGCCTTCGATAAAAGCATCGATATCGTCGGCATAACGCGAAGAAACGCCTGTTTTTCTGATGAAGGAAGCCGCTCCGGCGCCGATCCCGAGCCAGGAACCGTAAGTCCAGTAGAGCATATTGTGGCGCGATTCGAAGCCTTTAAGCGAATAGTTGCTGATTTCGTAGCGTGAAAATCCTTTTTTTTGCAGAAAATCACGGATTTCCTTTTCCTGAAGCAGAGTTTCATCTTCATCGAGAAGCTGCGGCGCATTTTTCCGCGAAGGTCTTGAGTAGCTGTAAGCCGAAAGGTGCTTAAAAGGAGCAAGTTCAAAAACTTTAGTAAGTTCTTGATTTATTTTACGATTTTTACCAAGTCCGTAAATAAAGTCGCATGAGATATTGTCAAAATATTTTGCAAAAAGAGGGATGTTTTTCTGCATGTCGGCAACAGTTGTCCTGCGTCCCGTTTCAGCAAGAGCTGTGTCGTCAAACGCCTGAACACCGAGGCTTATCCTGTTCACTCCGCAGTTTTTCAGATTTTTTATCCACGATTCTCCGATGTCGGCGGGGTTGATTTCGACCGTAACTTCGCACTCCGCGAGATTTATATCCGATTTTTCGGCAAATCCGGCAAAATTTCGGTAGAATTTTTCACTCATCACGGAAGGGCTTCCGCCGCCGAAATAAACCGAGACGATTTTTGTGCCGGAAAGCTCGTCAAGCCTTGATTCAAGCTCGTTCAGGAGGACTTTTCCGTAGTTTTCCGAAGCAGACTCGGAGAACTTCGTCACGCTGAAAAAATCACAGTACAAACATTTTTTAGGGCAGAAAGGGATATGAAAATAAATTCCTGAAAAGTTGTTCAATTTGCGACCGTCAAGATTTTCTGGCTGTTATATCCTCAACACCGATCGTAGCTTTCTCGGAAACGGCGATGAAAAGACGCGCCTGCACCCCGTGCTTGTTGAAAAGTTCCGAAACTTCGGTGTAGATCGTGTTTTTAAGCTCTTCCTTGTCCTCGAACTTGTATTCGCCGATGAAAGTTCCTTCGGGAAGCGGCTGAAGAGTGTTTCCGAGCCTGATCTGCGCGTACAGTCCGAGTTCTTCAAGCTCGCCGTGAATGAAATCCCTGTCGTAACCCATGGAAGAAAGGACTTCGAAACTCAAAAAAACAAAATAATGCTGCATAACTCACCTACTCAGAAAGTTTTTCCATAACTGCGTCTGCAAATTTTTCGGCTGCGTTCGGACCGTTGCCGGTGATAAGATTTCCGTCAGTGACGACCTCTTTATTTACGAAAACCGCACCGGCGTTTTCCATGACTTTGCTCGTTTTCATACCGTATTCAGGATCGTCGCCCAGCCAGACGGTAACTTTTTTACCTTTAATGACACCGGCTTTTGCAAGGATCGTCGGAGCCCAGCAGATCGCAGAAAGAACTTTGTGGTGAGCAGAATTTTTCGCGATCTCGACTGCCCTTTCGTTTGCTCTGACCGACGGAGTTCCCATTCCGCCGACAAAAACGACACCGTCAAAATCGGCTTCGTTCACTTCGTCAACCGAATACTGGACATTGAAAGTCGAGCCGAACATTCCTTTTGCCTCGCCCTTTTCGGTACTTGCGACCGTGACATCGATCCCTTCGCCTAAAAACTGTTTGAACGGAACGTTAAGCTCCTCGTCTCTGAAATTTTCATGGGCAATAATCATCAAAACTTTCTTTCCGCTAAGCATGTTTCCCTCCCTGGAACAACCCGAAATCAACAAAATATCGACCAAAACTATGAAAAAAATCCTGAAAAACTTCATTTAAACCCAAAAAAGCGAAAAAACAAAAAGCGCATTATTTTATAAGATATTGATTTTCAGGCAATATTTCAGATGCAAAAAAATTTTCACCGAAAAACGAAAAAAAAGTTGACTTTGAATTTTTCCTGACTATAAATCCCGCCGCTGACGTTTTTTTGATTGACGAGGTTCGCAATGTTTGAGGCTTTTGCAGTCGTTCAGATAGTTATCTGCATACTGCTTGTCGTAATAATCCTTCTTCAGGAAGGTAAAAAAGGAATGGGAGCTATTTTCGGCGGCTCGAGCAGTTCCGTTTTCGGTGCAAGAGGTGCTGGAAATATTTTGACGAAGATCACTTCCGTTCTTGCGATCCTTTTCATGCTCAACTCAGTCTGGATGTCCTACATTTCAAGTAGTGACAAATCGGTTGTAAAAATCGAGCAGCAGGCTGAGAAAACAACTCCGGCTCCGGTTGCGGCACAGCCCGCGGAAGAAAAGAAACCGGAAGCTGCTGAGCAGAAAAACGAGCAGAAAGAAGCTCCTGTCGAAGAACAGAAACCTGCTGAAGAGCAGAAAGAAGCTCCGGCTGAATAACTCAGCTGGCAGCTTCGGCAGAAGCCGATTGTTCCTTTTTATTTGAGTTTTTTCCATCCGGTGCAGGAGTGGTGGAATTGGTAGACACGTAAGACTAAGGATCTTATGCCTATTGTTGGTGTGGGGGTTCGAGTCCCCCCTTCTGCACCATCTTTTATATTTTCAACATTTTTTGGATTTTGAATGTCTTTTTTTTGGTTGTTTCTCTTTTCTTATCTTTTTGAGAAGGATTCAATTCTTGAAAAAGCGGAAAATGCAGGATTTTTCTATAAAAACGCAGAAATTTCAGAAAGTGCGGAATGTAAAGCAAGCGTTGACAATCTTTGCATTGAGCATAACGGCAGAAAATATTCCGTCAAAAGGCACGGATCTTTTTCAGCCGAGACGAAAATCACCGATAAATCCGTGCATCTTACCATAAATCCGGATAACGACTACATATCATATTTTCTTTACATTCAGACTGACAAAACTGTCCACAAAGTCCAAATTACGAAAAAAGAGCTTCATCTTGAAGAAAACGCGCTTAACATCGTGCGCCTTCAGATCACGGGAACAGGCACAGGCGGTCCAGAAATTCTCTGGAGCAGAAAATTCAAGGACACAAAACTGCCAAACTTTTCGGAAAACTTTGACAATTCACTGAATTTATTAAGAAAATCATTCAAAATAAAACCAATTGCAAAAGATCCCTCTTTGAAGGAAACGGCGCTTTCATCGCTTGAAAAAGTAAAAAACGAAGGTCTGAAACACTATTCGTCAAAAGATGGAAGCATCCGTCACACCGGAATCCGCAAACAGATTCTCGGCGAAAACCTTTTCGCGGCAAAAAACGAGACCGAGGCTTGGAAAATGCTCGTTTCAAGCCCTTCACATCTATACAACCTCATAAATCCGCAGTTCAAACACTATTTCTATGCAATCGAAAAAGAGAAAGACGAAATTTTAGGAGCTGTAATTTTTTCGGAATAGCTAATTTTCCAGCATTTCCAGCATGACTTTGAGAGCTGCCTTGACTGCTCCGAAATCGGGGAAGAAAAGGTTTGAATGAAGTGAAACAGGCTCAGCATTGGGATTTCTGCGGCATCCCACCCAGAACATGATCCCGCTCCATTTTTTCGAGAAATAGCCGAAATCCTCGCCTACCAGGTCGCCTTTTTTATAAATGCACTTTATTCCGTGCTTTTCCGCGGCAACTTTAAGTTTTGCAAAAAGTTCAGGCGTGTTGCGGACTTCGATGTATTCGCCTAAAATCGTGAGTTTTGCGCTGCAGCCGTATGTTTCGGCGCATCTTTTCGCGGTATCTTCGACTATTTTCGTGCCCAAGCTCATCATTTCCGAAGTGAACGAACGCAAAGTTCCTTCGATTTTGGAATATCCCGAAACGACGTTTCTCGCCGTTCCCGAAACGAGTTTGCCGAAGTGGGCATGGAAAGTTTCAGTCGGATTTATGGTTTTGCGGATATTGTGCTCTACAACCGTGAGAAATTCCGCCGCTGCAGCAAGAGCGTCGTGACCGCGTTCAGGAAATGCCGCGTGTGCTGTTTTGCCTTCGAAAACGACATCGACTTCGCGGGGAATTGCAAAAAGAATGTTGTCGTTAGAGGCGATTTCGCCGACAAGAAAATCGTCGTTCACATGTATTGCATGAGCAGCTTCGATATCGTAGCTGTCAAAAACGCCGCTTTCGATCATCTTTCTCGCTCCGCCTGCCCCTTCTTCTCCCGGCTGGAAGACAAAAAGAATATTTTTTTCAGGCAGTTTTTCAGCTACTTCCGCTAAAATCCCGCAGAGAACGGTCATGTGGATGTCGTGGCCGCATGCATGCATGACTCCCGGATTTTTCGAAATAATTTCATGATCAGGGCTTTCATCCACACGGATCGCGTCCATATCGGCGCGGAAAAGTTTGTACGGAGCGTCTCCGCCGTTGTGATAGTCGATAACTATCGAAGTGAGAAACGGACGCTTGACCGTGAAAAGAGGCGATCCTTTCGCGACTTCGTTAAAAAAACCGAGAATGATTTCAGCCGTTTTGAACTCGTTGAACGACGGTTCCGGCGACTCGTGCAGAGTTTTTCTGAGTTGTTTCAGTCTTTCAAAATCCATCTATTTCTCCTCAAGAAGAACCTGAACCGCCTTTTCGACCTGCGGATCGCGCCCTTCGATGATGTTGTTCGGAAGAAGCGGCACTACAAAATCGGGAACAAGTTCGTTGTTTTCGAGATATTTTCCGTCGTTTCCGATAATTCCGATCTGCGGGATTCCGAAGTAGAGCGATTCATCAAGAAGAAGCGGCCACCATACCGCCGTAGCAGTTCCCGCGACCGGCATTCCGACGATTTTTCCGAGTTTGAGTTCGCGGTAAGCATACGGGAACATGTGGGCGTCGCTGTAGTTGCCTTCGTTGACGAGAAGAACCGTCTTTTTCGTCCAGCGGTCCTGAGGATCACCTCCGAAATTTTTGACTCCGCGGTGGCTGTACTGCGTGTATTTTTTGCCGCCGAAAAGAACGGAAAGCTCGTCATGAAGCCATCCTCCGCCGTTGAAGCGCGTGTCGATGACGATTCCTTCAGCGTTGCTGTATCTGCCCATGATTTCGTCAAAAATCGTCTTGAAACTTTCGCCGTCCATGCCTCTGATGTGGACATAGCCGAATTTTCCTTCAGAAAGTTTTTCGACTCTTTCGCGGTTAATCTTAACCCATCTGTTGTAGAGAAGCTCGAATTCAGCTCTGTAGCCGATCGGTTTCACAACTTCATCCCAGCGTTCCGATGTTGCAGGATTCCAGAGAGAAAGTCTTACTTTCGTGTCGGCAGTGCGGTTCAAAAGTTTGTCGAAACTTTCCGCAGTTACGGCAAGACCGTTGATTTTTTCGATCACAGCCCCTGCTTTGATCTTGCTTTCAGCCTTGTCGAGCGGACCACCTTTCATGATTTCGTCGATTTTCACGCCGTTTTTGTCGAAGGAGTAGAAAATTCCGAGCCTTCCCGAAGAATCGCCCATAGGCATATAGGGCATATAACCGCTTCCTGTGTGGGAAACGTTGAGCTCGCCAAGCATTTCTGACAAAAGTTCGCTGAAATCGTAGTTGTTGTTGATGAACGGGATAAATTTCGCGTATTCATCCTTGTATTTCGCCCAGTCGACGCCGTGAAGGCCGGTGTCGTAGAACTTGTCGTTCATCGTTTTCCAGACATATTCGAAAAGGTATGCATATTCCGCATTTTTGTTCACCGAAAATTCGGCATTCGGGGCTACCGGCTTCATTTTTCCGTCGGCAAGAGCAAGTTTGTTAGCTTTTCTCAAAGCAAGGATGAAAAGCGATGCTCCCGCTTTGTCAGGAACAATTGAAAAATGAGGATCATCCCAGAAAGCAAGGTTTCTCGGATGCGGGATCGATGAAAGCTGTTTTTCGCTTTTTTCGCGCAGATTAAGAGCGACGATTCTGATTTCGGCAGGCTCATAGCTCATGTAGTAAAGCGTTTCGCCGTCCTTTGAAACGGCATTTTCGACATAATTTGCCGGATTGAGGGAAACTTTGACGATCCTGTCTTCGATTTCGGCTGTGTCGAAAGCAGCAGGTTCTTTTTTCTCTTCAGGCTTTGCCGCTGCCGGAGTCTGCTGTGTCGAAGGAACATTCTTGGCCGCAGCCGCTTTCTTGTTAGCCTCGGCTTTTTTCTCTATATCGATTTCCTCTTTTGTTTTCTGGAAATTGTCGAAACCTTTTTTGTTGAGGAAGAAAAGGAAAAGCTCCTTTCCGCCTATCCACGAGATGAATTCGCCGTTTCCGCTCCACTTCGGCAGAGCGTCGAAAGTTCCGGAGTTCGTGATGTTTATAAGTTCGCCGCCTTTTGCCTCGACTATGCCGATTTCGCCGCTCCAGCGTTCTCTGTCGTTGAAGACAACTGCAAGGCGCGTGCTGTCGGGAGACCACGAATACCACTGGTCGCCGTCGATGTAGGAAACATTTTTATCACCTGCCATAACAGTCGTATGAGTATTTTTCTCGGTATCGAAAACAACGAGTTCGGTTCTGTTTTTGAGGTAAGCGATTTTCTTTCCGTCGGGCGAATAGTAAGCCTGGAATGCGTTGAAATCGCCGGAAATCACTTCTTTCTCGCTGATTTTTGTCGAAGATGAGAAGTAAGGTTCGTTTTCGTCATCGAGAGTCGTCTCGTAAATTTTCCAGACGCCGCCGCGGAATGAAGAGTAAAGCAGTTTTCTGTTTTCGGGATGGAAACTGACCCATCTTTCCTCGTTCGGAGTGTCGGTGATCCTTTTTGTCGTACCTGTTTCGGTGTTTACGACATAAATTTCGCCGCGAAGCACTAATGCAGCCTCGCTTCCGTCGGAATTCGGAGCAACTTCGTCAGCTGCGGAAAGCATCGAGCGGACTTCGTTCCCTTTCATTTCGACAGTCGAAAAAACTTCAAGTTTTGCAGGTTCCTCACCCTCTTTCATCGTGTAGATTTTTCCGTCGTACGAAAAGCATAAAGTTCCGTTTTTGCTTCTTGAAAGAAATCTGACAGGATTGGTGTCAAATTTTGTAAGCTGCGTTTTCGCGCCTGCCGCCGAGCGTTTCCAGACGTTGAAAGAGCCGCTCTCCTCGCTCAGATAGTAGATATCGCCGTTTTCGCCGAAAACAGGGTTTCTGTCTTCACCGGCAAAATCGGTGAGTTTGTCGAACTTTTTGACTTTCGTATCGTATTCCCAAAGGTCTCTTGCATTGCTCGAAACATGGTGTTTGCGCCAGTCGCTCTCGTATCCTTTTTTGTCGTGATAGATGAATTTCGAGCCGTCAGCGCTGATGTTTAAATCGATGACAGGAAACGGTATTTCGAGTTTTTCGGCACCGCCCTCGGCCGGAACCGAGTAAAGCTGCGGCAGACTTCTTGACGGGAAAAGCGAGCTTTCCTTTGTGCCTGTTCTCGGCGAATTGAAATAAACAAGCGAATCGTCGGGCGAAAAAGCCATCGGATTGTCGTTCGCCGAATGGAAAGTGAGCCTTTTCGCGTTTCCGCCGTTTCTTGAAATCGTGAAAATATCGAGGTTTCCGAAGCGGCTGCTTGCAAAAGCAAGAGTTTTTCCGCTGTTCGCCCAGACCGGCCTCGATTCGTAGGAAGGAGCCGAAGTCAGAGCACGGGCAAAACCGCCTTTTGCCGGAACGATGTAGATGTCGCCCATGAACGCGAAAGCGATCTCGCTTCCGTCGGGAGAAATCGCGGGATAGCGCATCCAGTTAAGCAGATTCCCGTTTTCCTGAACTGCAGCTGCATCGGCAGCCGTTTCTACACTGACGATTTTGTTAACGGGTTTTTCGACATTCTTTTTTGTCTCGATCCCCAGAAAATTGTCGAGCTGCTGACATGAAACAAATAAAAAAACAAGTGAAATTAAAGCAAAAAACCTTTTCATAAGACCTCCGAATAACCTTTTTATTCCCTCTCCGCCGCATTATTACAACTCAAAGCGCTTTCCGTCAAGATTGGCAAAAAACATATCATTCTTTACTTGCCTTTTATTCAGAAATCATTAAAATTTTTCGTTTTTTTGACTTTTATTGAGGTTTCGAGATGAAAAAAACAGTGATTTTCGCAATTTTTCTTCCATTTTTCTTTTTCGGATGTCTGGAAACAACGAAGCTCGTAAGTTCCGGAAGTTTCGAGAATGTGGACGTAAATTCGCAGGAAGATGATTCCGATGAAGTATCGGACGATTCCGATAACGAAAAGACCGACGAAGAAAGACCCGGAAGAGACGACGACAGCGAAAGACCTTCAAACGACAATGACGGCGGCAGCGGCGGCGACGGCTGGAACGGAGAAGAAGACGATCCCGACGAAAGACCGGATGATGACAGCTGGCGTCCGGGAAGAGATGAAGAGAGACCGGAAACCGATGAAGACGCACCGATAAACGACAATGATCCGAACGCAGACAGCGACGGCGACGGAGTTCTTGACAGCGAGGACGGATGCCCATTGGATCCGGCAAAAACGGCTCCCGGAATATGCGGCTGCGGAACCGCCGATGAAGGTGATAAAGACGGTGACACGATACTTGACTGCGTTGACAACTGTCCGCTTGACGTAAATAAGAATCAGGTAGATCTTGACAACGACGGGACCGGCGACATCTGCGACGAAGATATAGACGGCGACGGAGTCAGCAACATCGAAGACAACTGCGTCGATATCTATAATCCGAAAGAAGGAAATTTCTTCTCATCAAAACAGCCGGATATGGACGAGGACGGTGTCGGCGACGCATGTGACCCGGATATCGACGGCGACAAAGTTTTAAACAACGATGACAACTGTCCGAACCACGCAAATGCCGGTCAGGAAGATTCCGACGGTGACGGCAGGGGCGATGTCTGCGATGAATGTCCTGACGACGAAACAAAAACAACAGACAAGGGCATCTGCGGCTGCGGAGTTCCCGAAACCGATACCGACGGTGACGGAGTTCTTGACTGCAAAGACAACTGCATTGATATTTTCAACGGATCCCAGCGTGACAGCGACGGCGACGGTATCGGCGACGCATGTGATGAATTTCCGTTCGGAAACGATCCGACAACCGAGCCAACGGAACCAACCATAGATCCGACTGATCCGACTGTAGATCCGACTGATCCAAGTGACCCGACTGATCCAAGCGACCCTTCAGATCCGACCGAACCGTAATTTTTTCTTTAATTTCAATTCCAGAAAAAATCGTTATAATCCGCCGTTTTTGATCCGGAGGTGAAAATGAAAACACTTTTTGAAATCGTTACTCCCGATATTTTTTCCGTTTTTTTTGCAGCTCACTCACTGCTGCACGCCCTTTTCAATTTTATTATCGTCTCACTGATCGCGATGCTCCTCACGTTCGCTGCAAGAAAAATCGTTGATGTCATCATAAAATTCGCAGTAACACGGACAAAAACAAAGTGGGATGACGTATTTTTCAATCACGGCGTCTTTTCAAAATTCGTGAACATGGTCCCGGCTCTCGTTTTCTACTGGTCTGCATTTTCGTTCGAGCGCGGCGGTCACTGGCTTAAAAAGCTCTCTTTCTGCATCATAATCATCGTTATCATGGACATTCTGCGCGCCGCAAACAAAGCGATGCTCGAAATCTACGACACCTTTGAAATTTCGAAGGACAGACCGCTCAAGGGACTGATGCAGATAATCCTCATTCTTATCTACTGCGTCGGTTTCATCGCGATGATCTCGATTCTTCTCGACAAATCCCCTGCTCTGCTGCTGAGCGGTTTCGGCGCGATGACGGCAGTTCTCCTGCTCATTTTCAGAGACACGATCCTCGGTTTTGTCGCCGGGCTTCAGATCGCGGCGAACAATTCGATAAGAAAAGGCGACTGGATCGTAATGCCGCAGAACAACGCGGACGGCGAAGTTATCGATATCGCGCTCCACACTGTAAAAATCCAGAACTGGGATAAAACGATCGCCAACATACCGACCCATAAATTCATGGAAGAGAGTTTCATCAACTGGCGCGGTATGGTCGAATCAGGCGGCAGAAGAATCAGCAGAAACATGCTTTTCGATGTTTCATCTGTCCGCAGACTGACAGACGAAGAAATAGAAAAACTCGGCAAAATCGACCTTATAGCCGGTTATATCAAGGCGAAAAAAGCTGAAATCGAGCAGTGGAACGCAAATGCAGACGTCTCGGCACCCGTAAATATGCGAAGGCTCACCAATATCGGAACTTTCCGCGAATATGCGAAACAGTATCTTCTGCACAACGATCTGCTGAGACATGACCTTACGCTTCTGGTTCGTCAGATGCCTCAGACGGAACACGGACTTCCTCTTCAGATTTACGCTTTCACCAAAGCGACGGAATGGGCGGACTACGAAGCCGTTCAATCCGATATTTTCGACCACCTCATCTCGACGGCGGTATTTTTCGGTCTCAGACTTTACCAGCAGCCTGGCTGGCATGACATTCAGATTGTTGCGGAAAAACTCGGCGGTAAATTAAATGCAGAAAATAAAAAAACTGATCAAAACTCTTAAAAACAAAAAGCGGATATTCATTCAGACACACAACTATCCCGATCACGATGCGGTCGCTTCGGCGTTTGCGCTGCAGTATCTCCTGAAAAACTTCAAAATAGAGTCAAACATAATATTTCACGGCGACATTCTGCGGGATTCGCTCCAGAAGATGATCGACAAGCTGAATATACCGATACTTCCGCACTACAAATATGAACTCAACGACGAAGACACGATCGTCATCGTCGATGCAAACAAAAAGAATAAAAACGTCACCGCTCTGAAGGGAAATGTAGCAGCCGTAATCGACCACCATCCCGGAATAGAACACGAAGACCTTGAATTCTGCGACATCAGAAGCGACTACGGTGCGTGCGCCAGCATCATTTTTTCGTACTTTGCCGAACTTATGCTCGAACCGGGCAGAGAAGTCGCGACCGCGCTTCACACAGGAATAGTCTTCGATACGCACCAGTTCACGCGGAATGCGAGCCCGCTCGACATCGAAACCGTTGCGATGCTTTACAATGTGAGCGATGTCAATTTAGTCAATTCGCTCGTAAAAAACTCGATAAAACTCGACGATTTCAGGCAATACAGATATCTTCTCGAAAAACTCCGCGTCAAAGGAAACTTCGCATACTGCCACTTTCCAGACGGCTGCAACAAAGACCTTCTGGCAATTCTTGCAGACTACATCCTTTCAGCTGAAGAGATAAAATTCGCCGTTCTTTCGGCACAGTCAGTTGAAGGAATTTCATTCTGCGTCCGCAGCAAGATCCCCGAAATTCCGGCAAACACCGCTGTACAGAAACTTCTTGAAGGAGTCGGCTCCGGCGGCGGTCACCTTGATATGGCAGGCGGCAGAATACCGAACGCAAAAGACTTCGATCAGGAAAACATTTTCCGGACAGGGGTTGCGATTGCAAACGGCAGAGTCAAACTATAAATGGAGATCAAAATGAAAAAAATCCTCTTTTTTCTGACAATTATTATTTTCTTCTCTGTTTCGTGCAGCAACTCTTCAAAAACCGGCCCGGTTACCGATTCCGACAGCGATCCGTGGTCTGAAGACAACGATCAGAACTATACAGACGACGATACGGAAACAGCCGACGAAGAGAGCGGCAATCCCGATAACGACAGCGGCGATACAGAACCGGACCACGATATCGTCATTGCAGAAGGTTTAAACTACGAATCAGGCTTCATCGCTCTCGAAAGTGTTGATTATATGCTGAAAAAATATGACCAGAACACAACCGGCAAAGCCATGATGTGGTATAATTTCCAGCCTGCCGACGAAAATCCGGAAGAAAAACCGCTTTTTGTTTTTTACAACGGCGGACCGGGCTCTGCATCGGCGATCGTTTTCCTTTACAACACGGCGAAAAGAACGGGAGACCAGGCTTTTTCCGAGGACGGTTTTGCCGAAAACGAGTCAAGCTGGACACAATTAGGAAATCTGCTTTACGTTGACGCGCGGCAGACCGGATTTTCTTACGGAATCGTTGACGATCCGACCGATGATTTTGCCAGAAGCGGCTATTTTTCGGCATCGAATTTCAATGTTTTCGCCGACGCGGCAGACTTTATCCGCGTTATCCTCCGTTTCATGGGAAGCCACCCTGCCCTTAAAGCGAATCCGGTCGTACTTGCCGGGGAAAGTTACGGCGGAACAAGGTCCACGGCGATCCTCAATATTCTGCTCAACGTTGCTGATTATGCCGAAAACAACAGAGTTTTCTACGATAAAACGCTGTTTGACGAGATTGCGGCGCACTTCAGGGAAATTGACCCGTCGATTGAGGGAATGCCTTCAAAAGATGCCGTCGCGAAACAGTTCGGCAGACAAATCCTGATCCAGCCGCTCGTTGCAGGTCAGGAACAGTTCGATGCTGAAGGAGAACTCCTTGAAGCAGACGGCAGTCCTCTCTACATCATTGAAGAGGAAACAGGCGTTACGTTCAGCAAATGCAGCAGCCATAACTGCTCGAAACACAACAACGCGCTCTACTATGTTCAGAGAGCGGGACGCGATTATTACTCTTACCGCAGACCGTTAAACTGGCTTTTTGACTACACCGATGTCGGAACGGCAAAAATGCTTCAGATGCCGATGTTCGGCGAATTTATCCTGAACGACCCTAAAAAAATCAACGGACTTTACGCTGAAAACCGCGGCGGAGCGTTCAGATACAGTTCAGCGAACAGAAATTTAAGGAATCCGGTGCTGAATCCGGCTTTTGAAAATCTTCCTGAAATTGAAAAAATCATAGCGAAATCACGTATGGAACAGAGAAACGCAAAACCGCTTTCAACCGGAAATTTTGAAAGTGTTTTCGGTGAACTGCCGACTTATGACGAATACTTCGTCAGTTTAAGCTACGAAATCAATTTTACATTTTCCGGCGCGGCGATCGACCATTACGATACCGTGAACGGCGAAATGTTCCTTGAAAACATCAGGTCTGTAAAAACTTTCATCACGCAGGCGGAAGAGGATATCATTATCTACTCGAAAGGAATTCCCGAATCGCTCAAATGTTTCGACGGAGTTTCAGGCGTTGATACCGAAGAAAACTCATTTACCGTCAACTTCTCAGACGGTCAGTCGGTTCTTGTTACATTCCCCTTCTACCCCGAAAGTTCGCACAGCGTTCCGGTGAATCAGCCTGAAAAACTTTTCAATGATGTCAAGAATTGGTTGTAATGCGCCGTAACATCGTCGCGATAATTTGCGCCGTCGATATTTCGATGTTTCGACATTTCGAAATTTCGACAGGATTTTCGGCGCTAAAGACTATTTCCCGAAGTATCTTTCAAGAAGTCCTTTGAGAGCTTTGCCGTGACGTGCTTCGTCGCGAGCCATCTCGTGAACTGTGTCGTGGATTGCGTCAAGACCGTTCTGTTTTGCGCGTGTTGCAAGCTCGACTTTGCCTGCCGTTGCACCGAATTCGCAGTCAACACGCCATTTAAGGTTTGCCTTGGTCGAATTTTTCATGTTCGGCTCAAGAGTCTCGCCGAGAAGTTCAGCGAATTTTGCAGCGTGCTCAGCTTCTTCGAAAGCAGCCTTTTCCCAGTAGAGACCGATTTCCGGATAACCTTCCCTGTGAGCGATTCTTGCCATGCAGAGATACATTCCGACTTCGGAGCACTCGCCGGTGAAATTTGCCTTGAGCTGCTCAAGGATGAATTTTTTGTCTTCTTCTGAAACATTAGCATTGTCTTTTACAGTCTTTTCGTAAACACCGAACTCGTGCTCAGCGGCGAGTTTGAGCTCGTCCTTGATTTCTTCGAACATTGTTGACGGAGCTTTGCATACCGGGCATTTTTCCGGAGCGCTTTCACC
Source organism: uncultured Spirochaetales bacterium (assembly GCA_902774115.1). Taxonomy (GTDB): domain Bacteria; phylum UBP6; class UBA1177; order UBA1177; family UBA1177; genus UBA1177. The sequence continues at coordinate 86,333 of CACYHH010000005.1, read as the reverse complement.
TTCATAAACATAACCGCAAACCTTGCAGACGAATCTTTTTGTCATAACTTCCTCCTCTTAATTTCAAACCAAAAGATCTGCCAGAAACAATTTTCTGACAAAACCGCATACTTGAAAGGCTTATTGTTATTTTGCCGGAATGTCAATTTTCATATTGATTTTTCTGATTATGAACCTATAAAATAGCGTGCTTTCAGGAGGAAAAATGACAGATTTAGTCCCGCACCGCGAAAACGTAAACGGTATCAAAAGAGTAGTAAAAGACAACGAAATCCGGTTCGGAGACGTTGTCGGAGTCCACAGAATGCGCGGTCTCTACGACCACTACGGAATCTACACAGGAAACGGTGGGATGATCCACTATGCCGATCCGTCGGGCGATTTCGGCACGAACATCGTCATTCACAGAACGACTCTGAAAGCGTTTAAAGAAGATTCGGAATACCTTTTCGTCATCGATTTCGACAAATTCATCAGGAAAAATCAGGTAAAAATATTCGACATCATAACCCCGTTCGGAATAAACGTTTCCAAACTTCTCATCGCCCTGCTCGGAAACAGCAACTATCACATTTATTCTCCGGAAGAGACGGTTCAGCGCGCCGAAAGCCGCCTCGGAGAAAGGAATTACAACATCGCGACAAACAACTGCGAACACTTCGCGATATGGTGCAAAACCGGAGTCAGCGAATCGACGCAGATAGAAAACTTTCTTCAGCGGATCAGAGAAATCAGGATACACTGAGTTTTTCCTTGACAAAAACCCGTTCACAAACTAAAAATAAGGGCTTTTTAGCGTTTATTAACACGGTACGAGGAGAAAAAAATGCACAAGATTAATCAAGATGTTTGCGTAAAATGCGGCGCTTGCGCTGGAACCTGCCCGGTAGAAGCTATCATCGAAAAAGACGGCGGCTACGAAGTAACAGACGCTTGCGTTGACTGCGGCGCATGTGAAGACGGCTGTCCGGTAGAAGCTATTAAGGCTTAATTCCGAAAAGCTCATTTTTTTAGGCCCTCTTCGGAGGGTCTTTTTTTTACTTAAGGAGGATTTCATGAAAAGATTTTCACTTATTGCAGTTTTGATTTTTTCGCTTCTTTTCTTTGCTGCGTGCGGCAGTGACGATGACAAAGACGATACCGCAGCCGATACCGGCGATACCGACACAAACGCCGACACAGAAAACACTTCGGATAATGATATAACGGATTCCGAAATACCTGATACTGATAATACCGATCCAACAGAACCGACAAATCCCACAGAGCCTACTGATCCGACAGAACCAACCGAACCAACTGAGCCTACAGAGCCTACTGAACCCACTGAGCCTACCGAGCCGACGAATATCGACCCCGGCGACTGCCCTGTTATTACCATCGGTCAGATGAAAACAGACGGATTGATGGACAGCTACGCATACTATTCCGGCAGTTATCAACCGGGAACAGGCAGCGCAACTATGGACGAGATAGATTTCGAGATTTACAGCGAAACCGCGACCGGTGTCTATGACCTTACCGAAGGCTACAATGTTTCCTACAGCTCATGCGCTCAGTGCATCATTGTCTACGAAGACATCGTTTATGACAACGAAGGCTACTTCGAAGGCGCAGGAAAATACTACTACCCCGAGAGCGGAACAATGACGGTAAACTCGTTCTCTTACGATTCAGGCTCTCTGAACGTCACACTTGAAAATATAAAACTCATTCAGGTTACAAGAGAATACGATTCGGAAAGTGACAGATTCAAATCAGAACCCGTTGAAGGCGGCAGCTGCCTTGTCATTCAGAATACGACAATCAATATTTAATTACTATCTTGCGCCATGTCGTCGTGACGACGAAACGACGTGACGACGTAACGGTGAAGGCGCGAACACGGCGCGCAATACAACTCAATAAAAAAGATTATTCAGCTTTTGGATTTTCTACTTTTCCGATGAAAAGAATTGATCCCGTTCTGTCATCGCGGATCACAAATACAAACGGACGGTTTGCGTAAAATCCGCTCGGCATCGCGTTTTCGCCGACTTCAACCACTGTAACTGCCGCAGCTTCAGTTCCTTCTTCGTTAACTTCGACAAATGTCTTGTGGTAAATGTCCGAAATGAAAGGAGCGTGCGGTTCTTCTGCAATATTCATAAGAGCACCTTCGGCAAAAGCCTTTTCCATGCCGAGACTTTTGAAAACATCGACAAGCGATTTTTCGTAAGCGAACTTGTATTTCGGGAGCTGAACCGGAAATGAGCGTTCTTCAAGCTGCGAAATATATGAATCGAAGCCGTTTTCAGCGATTTTTGCGATAAAATCGTCGATATTTGATTTATTGTCATAAGTCGGAACTATGCCGTAAAAAGCGAAAACGCCGCGTCCGTAGGGAAGTCTGACAACGGAATAGCCGTTTTCATCGCCCCAGTCTGACGAATAGCTGTAAAAATCAGGAACTTCCTGATCGTAGGAAAATCCCATGTAGTCCGCTTTGCCTTCACTTCCGTCTGAAAGCATGAAAGTTCCTTCATAAGTGCTCTCTTTATTGAAAGAAGTCGTCCACGCAGCCTTGAAATAGACCGCGTTGATGAGGTACATGATCGTGTTCGGGCCTATCTCATCGATGACTTTATCGATTTTTTCATGCGTTTTTTCGGAAACCCATGAATTGATCTTGCCGACAGTCGCTTCATCCTGAAAATCTTCGGTAAAAAACGCCGCGTCATAAAATTCAGTGAGAACATCAACAAAATCCTGCTTTACATCAGGTGCAAAAACGTCATCCATCCAGACAGAGTCCGCGATTTCAAGCACCAGATCCTTGTCGGCTTCCACCAGGCTTGCAATAAGCTGCGAGAACTGCTCGTTGACATCGGGAAGTTCCATTTCACCGAAACCGAGGACTTCTTTCATTTCATCAAGGTTTTCATCCGTTGCGCCGTTTGTGACCATCGCCATCGCGATCGAGATCGAAAGCGGGGAGATCATCATGTTTTTGCCTGCTTCACCAGCCGCAAGCCTGCTGAATATCTTCATTCCGAGGTCGTTGTTTGCATTAACGACATCTTCGGAAACTTTTTCAGCGTACTCGTCAGCCTTTTTGTACTTAGCTTCCCACTTTCCGCCTTCTTCCGGATCAGTCGGTTCTGTCGGATCTGTTGGTTCCGTAGAATCTGTTGGATCGGTCGGATTTGTGGGTTCTGCGGTATCGGTATCACCCGTATCGCCAGTGTCAGTCGGATCGGTCTGGGTGTCACCGGTGTCAACCGTTTCCTTTTTTTCGCTCGTGTTGCTGCACGAAACAAGGAAGAACATTGCCAAAACCGTGAAAAGAATCATGAATTTCTTCATTTTGATCTCCATCAAAAAAAGTTACTCAAACTGCAAAAAACTCTCACGTTTATTTAGTTCCACTTACCTTCGATTTTTCTGACTCAAAATCAAAAAATATTTTTTTACCAATTTTCCCCTCGCCGTAATTCCCCCTCGCCACACTGGAGAGGGGCCAAGGGTGAGGTCAATCAGTTGAAACTCCACTCGGTTCCGTTCGGAGTATCCTGGATTGAAATTCCTTTTTCAAGAAGCTCTTCGCGCATTTTGTCGGCCATTTCGAAATTTTTCTCGGCGCGGTAAGCCTTTCTTTTGTTTATGATTTCCTCGATTTCATCTTTCGAAATGCCGTAGCGGACTATCTGTATCTCTTTGATTTCATTTGTGATTTCATCAGGATCTCTGAGAAGGACTCCCATAACTCCGCCGACTTCTTTGATTGCTTCCGCAAAGCCTGCGCATTCATCGGGAGTCGGTCTTGTCTTTTTGGAAACAAGGACTTCGTTCAAGTGTTTGAAGAGGTTGAAAAGCGCCGCGACGACTCTTGCGCTGTTGAAGTCGTCATCCATAGCTTCTTTAAATTCGTTAATAAATTCAGCTGCTTTTTCGTTTCTGACCGGTTTTGCAGCTTTTGCCGCGAACTGGTTCAAAGTTTTCAGAGTGTTGTAGAAGTAGCAGATCTTCTTTTCGGTATCTTTCAAATTCGCCATCGAGAAGTCGATCGGCGTGCGGTAGTGCGTCGAAAGCATGAAGTAGCGCAGGACTTCGGCGTGATACTGCTTGAGGGCGTCCTCTACCGTGATGAAGTTGTGGAGCGATTTGCTCATCTTTTCGCCTTCAACGGTAAGGAAACCGTTATGTACCCAGTATTTTGCGAAAGGCTTGCCGGTCGCGCATTCAGCCTGAGCGATCTCGTTTTCGTGATGCGGGAAGATGAGGTCTCTGCCGCCTGCGTGGATATCGAAAGATTCGCCGAGATATTTCGTGCTCATCGCGCTGCATTCGATGTGCCAGCCCGGTCTTCCTTCGCCCCACGGGCTTTCCCACTTCGGTTCACCCGGCTTCGATGCTTTCCAGAGAGCAAAATCAAGCGGATTCTGTTTGCTTTCTTCGACGTCGAAACGGGTTCCGCTTATCATTTCGTCAAGCTTTCTGCCGCTCAGTTTGCCGTAGCCTTTGAACTTTTCGACTGCAAAATAGACGCTGCCGTCGGATGTCGGATATGCGAAACCTTTGTCAACAAGTTTCTGGACCATCGAGATTATTTCGGGAATATGCATCGTAGCCTTGGGTTCGACATCGGGACGAGCAAGTCCCAGAGCGTCCATAGCTTTATAGAAAGCCTCGATATTTTCTTCAGTCAAAGCGCGGAAGTCGATCCCTCTTTCGTTTGCGCGGGCAATTATCTTGTCATCGATATCGGTGAAATTTCTGACGTAAGTTACTGAATATCCTGAATATTTAAGATAATTTACGATGAGGTCTATCGCGACTTCCTTCCTTGCGTGTCCGATGTGCGGTTTGTCGTAAACAGTCATTCCGCAGGCGTAAAGGCCGACGTTTTTGCCGTTCAAAGGAACGAAATCCTCTTTTTTCTCACTCATTGAATTGTAAATCCTAAGCATTTTTATCTCCATCAAAGTTCCTAAAAAGCGGAATATTATACGCAAAACATATTTTTGTTCAAAAAAACTTTGGATCACAGATATTACGAAAATTACTAAAAACTTTTTTTAAAACTCCGTTCCATTATAATTCCGCGGTTTTTGACCCGTCTATATCTCGAATCGTTCCCTCGCCACAATGGAGAGGGAATAAAAGGGTGAGGTCAGGAGAGAGATTAGAGGTTTTCAGGAGGATAAAATGAAAAAAATTACGGCTGAAATTTTTGTTTTGAAGGATGGTGAAGGAAAACTTATCAACGATATCGACACCGATATGATTTTCCACAACAAGTATCTTTCGATCGTCGACATCAACCTGATGGGACAGTACGCGCTCGACAACCTTGAAGGCTACAAGGATTTTTCAAAAAAAGTAAAACCCGGAATGATCGTTGTCGCAGGTGAAAACTTCGGAGCCGGCAGCAGCCGCCAGCAGGCAGTTGACTGCTTTATTTCCCTGAATTTACAGGGAGTTGCAGCAAAATCTTTCGGCGCGATCTACAAAAGAAACATCATCAACACCGGTTTCCCGATGATAGAGATCCTCGACATTGCCGATGATGCGCTTGAAACGGGCAAAACTCTCGATTTCGACATCGAATCGGGAGAGATCCTTGATAACGGCAAAGTTGCCGGTCACTTCAAAAAATTCTCGACGGTTCAGAAGGACATCATCGAAAAGAAAGGCCTTCTCAACTGCATTTAACTGTGAAAAATAAATATCCCCAAGTTAAATAGAAAAATTGCTTTTTAGGGAACTTTTTGATATAAAAACTGCAAAATGTTCCCTAAAAGGAGAGCGCGATGAGTGAAACTTTGGATGAAATAAGGATTCTGCTGCAGCAAAAAGGAGAATGTCAGGCACGGTTGAATCTTCTGCCTTACGACGGAACACCCGAAATTAAAAAGTCGTCAAGCGGAAGCTATATATATGTGCGGAAGCGTGTCGGCAGCAGGATTACATCGACTTATGTCGGAGCTTATTCCGACGAGCTTTTTCAGCTTCTTCTGCGGAATACAAAAGAAGCCCGAGAGCTCAAAAAACAGATGCGTCACATCGATAAAAAGCTTGCCGAACTCGGATACGAAGATAACGAGCTCCCGCTTTCAGTGCAGAAAAACCTTGATTTCGCCCGTGTGAATATGAAAGCCAACATTTACGATCAGGCAGTTCTTGAAGGAGTCGCGACATCATTTCCGCAAACAGAAGAAATCATTGAAAACGGCAAAGTTTCAGGCATGACGGCGACAGATGTGCAGAAAATTCTTAATTTGAAGCACGCATGGGAGTTTATTCTCGACCGCAATGTCATCCAGAGCAAAACGGATTATTATCTGCTCTGTCATATCGCGCGCCTTGTGAATGAAGGTTTTTTCTTTGATGCTGGTCGTATCCGCGGGATTCCGGTGACTATAGGCGGCAGCTCCTACATTCCGCCGATACCTGTAGAATCAGTTGTGAAAGAGCGGATTGCCGAAATACTTGCTTCAAAGCAGGATGAAATTGATATTGCTGTTGAACTTTGCATCTATTGCATGAAAACACAGATTTTTACCGACGGCAACAAACGCGCATCCGTGATTTTTGCAAATCATTACATCATTTCTCACGGGCTCGGACTGCTTGTCATCCCGGAAAAGGAAGTGCCGGAATTCAAAAAACTCCTTGTTGCTTTTTACGAGGGCGAAAACATTGAAATTATTAAAAATTTCCTTAAAAAACGCTGCTGGAAGAAATTGTGAGAAAGTCAAAGTTTCTGTCTTTTGAAAGTGATGTTTAAAGAATAATATCTGACGAGGTGTCCTATGAAAAAATATTTGTTTCTCATTCTTTTAACTGTGGTGTTTTTTACGGCTGTGCTTTTTGCAGAGGCTGACAAAACGGATGGAAAGCCGGAGGAAAACAATGCGACACATTTGCAGTGGTCAAATATTTCCCAAGAAAAATTGGATTGGAAAGGAGCTTTGGATTATTGCAAAAATGTATCTGACGGCGGTTTCAAGGACTGGAGACTTCCGAATATTGACGAGCTCAGAGAAAGTATAGTCAACTGTTCCAAAACCAAGTTCGGCGGCGAATGCAAAGTGAGCGAAAAAAGCAGCTGCCTTTCGTCAGATTGCAAAAATCCTAATGGTTCGTGCAACTGCGAGAGAATGAAAAACAATGGATTTTATAGTGTATTTGGTGATCCTGATTATGTTGGACTATGGTCTTCATCCGTGCTTTCAAATGATACCAACAGTGTCTGGGGGGCTGTTTATTACAGCGGTATGATCGGTAATCTCGGCAAAAGCGGCAAGTTATATGCGAGATGCGTGAGAACAGCTGAAAAAGCTGATAACAGAGTGTATTTAGGCGGAGGAAAAGCTATTGTTATGATGCCGGATGAGGTTGCTTTGGTGGAAGATGGTATCAGCAGAAATTTTTCAAAAATCAGAAAATGTTATGAAATGGAACTTGAGAAAAACCCCAATCTTGCTGGAAGAATCGATATAGAATTCGTTGTTTCAAAAACAGGTTCTGTGATTGGCTCTGCGATGATAGGGAAAAGTACTTTGAACAGCACAAATGTTGCAAAGTGTATTGCCGCAGAAGTAGAGAAAATCAAATTTCCTCCCACTAAAAGAGGAAAAGCCTTTCCGTTCGTTAAAACTTTTGTTTTCGAGACTAAAAAGGAGTGAAGAGTCTTATTTTTCTTTTTTTAGAAAATCTCCACATTATAATCCTGCTGGTTTTGTTTTGTGGAGGAAAAAAATGACTGAAAAAACGAAAATAAATCCGAGAAAGGCGGGAATAATCCTTCATCCAACTTCACTTCCCGGCCGCTACGGCATCGGCTGTTTCGGCAAGCCGGCATATGATTTTGTCGATTTCATGGCTGAATCGGGAATAAGGATCTGGCAGATCCTGCCGCTCACTCCGACAGGTGCAGACGGATGTCCGTATAATTCGTTCAGCGCGTTTGCCGGGAACGAAATACTGATTGATATCGACGAACTTTTCGAGAAGAGTTTTGCTGAAAAACCGGTCGAAATGCCAAATTTTGACAACTTTAGAGTCGATTATCCGAAAGTCATTGACTTTAAATCGAAATCTCTGGATGAAGCGGCTGAAAATTTTTACAAAGTCCGCGAAAATTATCCCGATTTTTCAGTTTTTGTCGAAGAAAACACCTCATGGCTGCGGGATTTCGCGCTTTTCAGAGTTCTCACAAAAAATTTTGAAGGAAAATCGTGGAAGTTCTGGCCTCAAGAATTCAGAAACCACGATGAAAAAGCTTTGAAAGAGTTTGAAAAAGAGCATGAGAAAGAGCTTTTCCGCCACTTTTTCGCGCAGTGGATCTTCTTTTCGCAGTGGAAAAAACTCAAAAACTACGCAAACGAAAAAGATATCGAAATCATGGGCGATATTCCGATTTTCCTTTCTTTCGACAGCGCCGATGTCTGGGCGAACCAGCATATCTTCAAGATGAATGACGGCGTCATGTCAGAAGTCGCAGGCGTTCCGCCAGATTATTTCAGCGCCGACGGGCAGCTCTGGGGAAACCCGCTCTACGACTGGAAGATCCTTGAAAAAGAAGATTTTTCGTGGTGGATCGACCGCTTTCTGCATAATCTGAAACTTTACGATATTCTCCGTCTCGATCATTTCCGCGGTTTCAGCGCATACTGGTCGGTTCCGGCAAGCGAAACAACGGCGAAAAACGGTCACTGGGAAAAAGGTCCGCGCGAAAAACTTTTTGAAACTCTCTTCAAAAAAGCAGGAAAGATCCCGATAGTCGCGGAAGACTTGGGCGATATCGATGCCGATGTAGTCAAACTCCGTGAAAACTGCGGATTTGCAGGAATGAAAGTGCTTCAGTTCGCCTTTTACGAAGGAACTGACCACGAATTTCTGCCGCACAACTATACAAATACGAACTGTGTCTGCTACACCGGAACGCACGACAATGACACGACTGTCGGCTGGTTCTGGTCTCTTCCCGACGGCGCGAAATCGTTTGTGACCCACTATCTGGGAAGCAACGGTGACGATATCCACTGGAAAATGATAAGACTTGCGATGTCGTCTATTGCCGAAAAAGCACTTTTCCCGCTTCAGGATGTTCTCGGCTGGGGCGGAGACTGCCGTTTCAACGTTCCAGGAACGACAGGGCCTCAGAACTGGTCGTGGCGATTCCAGAAAGATTCCCTTTCAAAATACCATTCCGATCTGCTTCGCGGCATAGTTGTCGCATTCAACAGGGAAAATAAGAAAAGTTCGTAATCTCTCGCAATTTCCGAATAATTGAATATAATACAAAGGTTTTCTTGTAGAGACGTAACCTGATACGTCTCATTTACGGAGGTTCAGAAATGCCTGAAAATGAAATCAATCTCATAAAAGAGAAACTTGTGAACGAGCTGACACCGTTGAAAATATATCTCTTCGGTTCATTTGCGGACGGAACGGCGACCGAAGACAGCGACTTCGATTTTTATATCATTGTCAAGGACGGTTCACAGAATCTTGCCGATTTGACGGCTGAAGCTTACAAGTCAATCCGTTCGGTGCGAAGCCGCGCAGTGGACATTGTCATCTGCACGGAGAGCCGATTTGAAAGCCGTAAAAACAGAATGGGAATTGAAAACGAAGTTATGAACAAAGGAGTGCTGCTGTATGGCTAACGAAAATTTAAACGACGCGAAAGAATGGCTTTCCTTTGCGGAAGCGGATTTAGGAGTTGCGACTCATTTTTTGGCGACATATAACCCGAAACCGCTTGAAATCGTGTGCTTTCACTGCCAGCAGGCGGCCGAAAAAGCTGTCAAAGCATTGATTGTGCTGAACGGCAGTCAGGGCGGAATCCCCAAAAAGCATGATCTTTTTCTTCTGTTGAATCAGATAAAAGACACCGTCAAAATCGATGAAAAATATTACAATTATGCAGATATTCTGACTCCTTACGCTGTTTCGATGCGTTATCCCAACGAACTGTTTCTTGAAGAACGCCATGCAGTAAAAGCGATAGATATGGCTAAGGAATTTGTCGATTGGGCAAAAAGTATTGTTTCGATTATTTAGGAAAAACCTTAATGAGAAAAATTTCTTTATTTTTATTGTTTTTTGCAATTTTCATTTTTGCCGCATGTGGTGAAAACTCAAAAAACTCTGAAAAAGATGAAAACCCCGATTCAACGAATATTGTGATTGACGAAAACGAAGATGAAAGCACATTTGACGCAGATTCGACCGGCACGGAAGAATTGGACAACGATATCGAGACAGAACCGACCAATGATCATGACAAAGAAACATCCACAGATTCTGACGATCAGGATATAGAAGATGTTACCGAAGACTGCGAAATCGACGAGTCTTATACTGTTTCCGGTTTCAGTGAATATTTCACACTCAAGAGTATTTTTGTCTTAAACAACGATGTTAACGGAACTCGCGACACAACAGCAAGCTTGTATCTTGAGAACTCGGATTACAGTTTTGAATCTGATACAGTCTACGATATGTCTGAAGCAAATAGAGATATAGAAGGCTTGAATGTTAACACACGTCTCTTTAAGGGAATTGACGGTGGTGGAATAACTACTACTTTAGTTGTAGGTGCTCGAATTACAAATGATCAGATTTCTTCAGGTAAAAAAGATGAGAACGGAAGAATAACTGTGGAATCAGCACCGAATATTGTTGTTTACCATATAGATTACTACGAAAAGTATGATTCTGAAAATGCATGGAAAAAAAGATGCCTCATTGCAATAAACAAAAATATGCTTTCTGAAATAAAAAGAGGAAGTGTCCAACTTTGCCCTGGAAAAAAAGGAACATTTGAGGCACATGAAACGATAAAAGTGGGAATTGATGCCGAGGTTAGCTCCAAAGAAGAAGATCTTCTCGCATATATCAACCGGGACCGCGCTCCTGATGATCCGGATTATGCCCGTTCACAGGAAGATCTGTGCACAGTCAGTTGTCAATGGAGCGGAGCCGAAATGAACAAAGAAACAGGTAAATGCGAATGTCCTGAGGGAACTTATTTTACAAATGATTGGGTTTTTTACGACATTTATTATTGCCAAGAATATTGATTCCGTTTTTTTTGAAAATGCAGAATGTAAAATGAGGTCAAAATGAAAAAAATCTGCTTTATTTTTATCATTTTTTCGATCTTCATTTTCTCTGGATGCGGTGAAAAAACAACGGAACAGTCAAAGAATCCGTTCGAGCTGTGGAACGAATGCGAATCGATCAGCGCGCTTCAAAACTATGTCGCAGCCGTGACGGACGAAAAATCGGAAAATTTCATTCCGGTCGAAGACAGGATCGCAGTTTTTGACATGGACGGAACGCTGTGTGGCGAGCTTTTTCCTGAATACATCGAGTATCTGCTGCTCGAATACCGCTGTCTGGATGATCCGGCATACAAAGATATCGCAAGCGACGAACTCAAGGAAGTTGCAAATCTTATCAGGGAATCGGGCAAAGAATACAAAACTCCTGCCGTTGACCACTTTGACCTCGTGCACGGAAAAGCCCAGGCAAAGGCGTTCGAAGGTTTGACTCCGGACGAGTTCATCGCCTACGTCAAAACGTTTTTAAAGCGTGAGGCGCGTGGTTTTAAAGGACTTACCTACGCAAATTCAATTTACAAACCGATGATCGAAGTCGTGAAATACTTGCAGAATAACGGTTTCACCACCTATATCGTGAGCGGTTCCGACAGAATGCTCTGCCGCGCTCTCGCCTGCGAAGCACTCGATATCCCTGAAAATCAGGTCATCGGCATGGATGTTAGGCTTGTTGCAAGCAATCAGGCAGGCAAGGACGGACTTGATTATCAGTTCAATGCCGGCGGAAAAGACAAACTCGTCAGAAGTGGCGAACTCTGGCTCAAAAACCTCAAAATGAACAAAGTCTTCAATATCGCTCAGGAGATCGGCAAGCAGCCGGTACTTTCATTCGGCAACAGCAGCGGAGACGTGAGCATGCACGAATACACCGTCACAAACAACAAATACAAGGCAATGGCTTTCATGCTGATCGCGGACGATACCGAGCGCGACCACGCTGACATGACCGAAACAAACAAGCGCAAAGCCAAGTGGGAAGAAAAAGGCTACACGATTATTTCGATGAAAAACGATTTCAAAACCATCTACGGCGAAGGCGTAGTCAAGACCGACGATTAAATTTGAAACCAAGGAGGGAAAAATGACGAAGTTTTTTGTAGTCTTAGCACTTTTCATCTTCATTGGATGCGGTGGAAGTGAGAGCGAAGACTGCCCCACGATTGACGGCAATATGTGGTCGTCAAGACCGTTGAGGATGATGGGGAGTGGGGAGGCTTATAATTATTGTGAAAATTTGAATGAATGCGGACACGCAGACTGGCATCTGCCGAACATAAACGAACTCAGGACGCTTATTCAAAACTGCCCGGAAACTCAGACAGGTGGGATCTGTGGTGTGCATGATCCGGATTGTCTTAAAGATCCGGATTGTTTCTATTATTCTGCTGGCCAATGTCTTTGCGAAAAGAAAGAAAACAACGGCGGTTATTACAGCAAACTCGGCGATGACGACAAAGTCGTTCTTTGGTCTTCCTCCAATTTTGAACATATTAGCGGATGTATTGCAACTACCTTAGTATGGTTGGTCGATTTCAGCAGCGGAGAAGTGAGACATGAAGAGGAGGAATCCTACTCGAGCTACCACAATGTCCGCTGTGTGCGCTAGATTTGCTATTTCTTCATACGGGGGTTCACAATGAAAAAATTTTTCCGTATTTTCAGGATCTTAATTGTCGCAGCAGCTTTTGCCGCGGCGTTTTTCATTATGAAAGAGCCCGTCAGACAAAGCGAAGACAGCTGCAGTCTTGATACCGAACCTGCCAAAAAGATTTTTGCGGAAGCAGAAAGTTTTAAAAAAATCGGGAAAGAATGTTTTTACGACGTTTTCGACAAAAATTCCGAAAATATCGGAAGAGTGCTTTACACCGAGCCGGATGAAAGCTCGATCGGCGGTTTCGGCGGCTCTTTGCGGGTAGTTGTCGGCATTTTGCCTGACGGAAAAATCGCCGGGATCGAACTCGGCGAAAACTACGAATCATACGGTTTTATCGAGCGTGTGAGAGACGAAGGTTTTTTCAAGAAATGGAACGGACTAAGCGTCGAAGAAGCGGCAAAAGCAGATGTCGATACGGTAAGCGGAGCCACGATGTCAACGACTGCGATAAAATCGATGGTCGCCTTAAACCTGTCGAAATACAGCGGTATGAAAATCGCTGCGAATCAACAGGATTCAACTCCGCTCTGGCTTAAAATCGCGGTTTTTCTCATTCTTGCCTACTCTCTTTTTGCATTTTTCTTTCCGCAGGAAACAGCAAAATTCAGGATTCTTCACCTTATCATACTTGCAGTAATCCTTGGTTTTATCGGCGGTTCTGCACTTTCATTCGAATCTTTCAAAAACTGGCTCACAACCGGAAATATCGCCCTTGTTCCGGCAGTAATACTGTGCTGTGCGCTGATTCTTCCGATAGTTTCCGGCAGGAATTTTTACTGCACTTTCCTCTGCCCGTTCGGAGCAATGCAGGAACTTCCGGGAAAAATCCCGCTTCCGAAAAAGAGTTTTCCGCCGAAATTCATGAAAGGAGTTACGGTTTTCAAGACCATTCTTCTGGTTTTGATTTATGCAGCGATGGTTTCAGGATTGTTCACCGATTTAACTGTTTTCGAACCTTTCAGCGCGTTCAAATTTGAAACCTCAGCACTTCCTTCACTAATAATTGCCGCTGTTTTTCTCATAATTTCACTTTTTGTAAACCGTCCGTGGTGCCGTTTTTTCTGCCCTACAGGAACTCTGATCAACATTTTTGCAAAGAAAAACGGCGAAGAGATTTAGCCGTTATTTCTTGAAAGACTCCTTAATAAGCGGAATAACTCTTTCAGCCATGTTGTTTCCGACGAGCTTTGCAGACTTGGGAATATAGTGGATGCCGTCGTAAAACATCGTCTCCGAATAACCCTTAAAAAGATATGACTGCTTAAAAAATACCGGATCTTCACCTTCAGATATCCCCTTCTCGAAATGCAGGAAATAACTGTTCAATCCCGGAAGAGCCACCTCGTTCCTGTACAGGATCTTGTACTCAGCAGGGCTCAGAGGATCTTTCATTTGTAGCAACGGAGGTGTGAAGAACACGCTTTTTATCCCTTTTTCCCCCAGGTTGTCAGATGTTTTTTTCGCCAGTGACTTGAACTTGAAAAGCAAATCGTCAGCTCTCGCTTCAAATTCAGGAATAAGAGGGACAAAGTCGGCGTCTTTTTCAAAAGATCCCGACTTTTGGATCGAATCGTTATAAAACGTCTCAGTGATGACTTTCATGACAGCACTGCGCTGAAAGAGCGGCCTTCTTCTGTTGCCTTCAATGTTTTCTATCATGACCTCTCCCACACTTTCATTAGGCTTGAACGGCTTATAGTCATCGTTTCCTCTCAGAAAACTGTTGTTTATGTCGACTATGGTCGAATAGAACACAGACATGTCAAGTTCCAGCTTTTCAGCGTTAAGCTCTGCAAAAGGCGCAGCGCGCTTGAGATCATAACCCTCTATCCCCATATTGAACACAGTTATCTTTTTATCGGGGAATTCCTCCTGCAGCCTCTTCTGCATTACGAAAGGGATCGTGTTTTCCTCTACAAAAAGGATACCGAGGATCCTCGAATCGCCGACAACGCCGATACGGTATTCATTTTCCTCTTTTTTCTGCGGCTCCTCTCCGCGGAAACCGAACGAATTGAAGTTGAAACTGTCAGTCCTCACTTTTTTATAGTGGAATATCACAGTTCCCGGAACTCCGACAAGTCTCTCTCCGATCGAAGCGAAATCTTCTCTCGCCTTGATCGCCGTTTGGCGTTCCTCTTCTGTAAAAGCGATACTCGCATAGTATTCCACATTATTGAGCGTGTCGCCGAAAGAAGAGAATTCCCTAAGTATCAGTTCTGAAACTGCAAACAGGAGGGCGATCAGAAAAAGTGCCAGGAAAACACTTTTGACAGATCTGATCTTATCTATGCGTTTACTTCTCCTCAAAATATCCTCCTTTTTCCAAATTTTTGATCAATTCATCAGCAATGCGATCAGCCGCTATCCGCATGAATTTAGGTGTATAGTGTATCCCGTCAAAAAAAACAGTGTCCCGTTCCCCCCGGAATATCTCACTCTGATCGACAATATTCGTTCCGTATTTTCCCGTTTTCAAGGCCTTTTTGACTCCATCGACACATTTTTTGGTAAAAAGATTTATCCCGTTGGAATACATTTCATTCTTATAAAGAAAAAACTTTTCATTGTCACTCCACGGCCGCTTGGTATGGATTAAGGCCGGCAGAATAAAAAGTGAAGGGACTCCTTTTTTGTCAAAAAAAGCCGTTGCATCACTCATTCTGCCAAGATATGTCTCAGGAAATTTTTCAGCAAAATCAATTTTCTGCGGCGGTATCGGAAGTTCCGGCAGTTCCTGAGCTGTCATCTGTTCGACCAGCTTTCCGGTATCGCTGATATGAGTATGTCTCAAAGTGTTCAGAAGCCTTACTTTGTCGTAAACGGTTCTGTCCTCCTCCTTCCCTTCAATTCCGGGAATGAGCTTTTCGTCCCCTTTGAAAGGCGGCCAGTCTATGTTTCCGAAATCGAAAGCGCCCTGAATATCTATTATCCACGAATAGAAAACCAACATGTCCGGTTTGATTTTTTCCAGATAAAATTCAGCTGTCGCAACAGCTCTCTGGATATCATGCCCCTCAACTCCCATATTCAGGACAGTGATGTTCCTGTGAAAATGTTCACGCAGTTTCCTCTGTGCGATTGAAGAAATAGTATCTTTATCCTGAACGACAAAACCGAACACTTTGGAATCACCTAAAACCGCTATTCTGAACTCGTCTTTCTCTTTTTCCACAAACTCCTTGTTTCTGAATCCGTCTGAATTGAGGGTAAAACTCTCCCTCACTGCTGGTTTGTACTTGAAAACTATCGTCCCGGGGATACTTGTCTGCCGCTCATCACCCAAACTTATAATGTCACGTTTGAACTTATCGGCACTTTCAGCTTCCTCTTTTGAAAAAACGAGGTTTCCGTAGTAGTCGAAATCAGTTTTGGCACCCCTGAAAACCGTCAGATTGAGAACTGTTTCCGAAAACAGGAAATAGGCCGCGACACATAAAACAGCGGCTGCGAACCTGCCCGCGGAATTTACCATGTCAATTCTTTTCGGCATTTTCATTCAGCATTAAAACCTGAAATAGATGAAAGGATCGGAAAATACCATCGTATTGCTGGAAAGCGCCGCAGCAAAGAGCGCAATAAGGAAAACAGCCTCCAGACATTGGAAAACCCTGGATTTTCCGAATTTAGCCGTAATCAGTCCGTAAACCGGGAAACCGAATATAAGTCCCGCACAAAGCGCAACAACAGATTTTGCATCGAAAAGCCTGGAAAGTTCAACTGAAGATGACGCCGGAACAAACATTTCCCTTACTATTTCAAAAAACTGACCGACTGAATTCGCCCGCACCGACAAAAAGAAAGCGGGGAATGCAAAAATCAGCATATAAAGGTGTGCAAGCACTTTGTTGCGGTAAGAACATCTCTTTTTGAAGATCCTCTCGATAGTAAGAAAAAACGCGCAAAGAGCGCCGAAAAGGACAAAATGCCACACCGCGCCGTGCCAGAGCCCGCATACAAGAAAAACGATCCAGACATTGATTATCGTCCTGAACTCCCCTTTTCTGTTGCCTCCGAGAGGAATGTAAAGGTAATCCCTGAACCATGTCGAAAGCGAAATATGCCACCTGTGCCACATATTTCCCATGGATGTCGCGGCGAAAGGATAAAGAAAGTTTTCAGGAATTCTCACACCGAACATTCTCGCGAGACCGATAGCCATGTCCGAATAGCCCGAAAAATCGAAATAAAGCTGGATTCCGAAAAGAAGATAAGCCAGCCATGCGACAGAAGTTCCCATCGCAGATGATTCCATCGAGAAAATTTTGTCGACCACAGGCGCAACTGTATTGGAAATCAGCACTTTTTTGGCCAGACCGTAGATAAAACGCTTCAAACCGTAAAGAAACGCTGCATAGTGGACAGCTCTGTATTTAAGCTGCGGGATAAAGTTGTCGTAGCGGACGATGGGGCCGGCGACAAGCTGCGGAAAGAACGAAATGTAAAGCGCCGTATCGATAAAAGTGACTTCCCTGTCTTTGTGCCTTCTGTAAAAATCTATTATGCAGGAAACCGCCTGAAACGTGAAGAACGACACTCCGAGCGGCAGATGGAACTTTGTAGGAACAAGATTGATGCCGAATCCTGCCAGAACAAGAGAAAGTTCACTTGTGAAAAAGTTGGCGTATTTGAAAATCAGAAGAATCAGTATCGCAATAACTGAACCTGCAGCCGCAAAAAATGTCTTGCCGTTTTCATGGGTCTGTATCAATTTTATTGTAATATATGCTACCGTTATCGTCGTAAGCATCAGAACGACAAAAAACCCCTCGCTGTACATGTAAAACAGGAGACTCGCAAAAAGCAGGAACGTCTTGCGGAATCTTTCGGGAAGCATAGCGTGGAGAATCCACACCAACGGAAGAAAAACAAATAAAAATATCGGGCTGCTGAAAACCATGAAAACCTCTGAACTAATAAAAAAATACAAAAAACACGGTAGTTTACTAAAAAATCGGCAAAATTAAAGTTTAGTTGATATATGAATATCCCGATTTTCGACAAAAACTTCAAAACCGCGCTCCTTTTTGGTATAAGTGCGTGTTTTTTTTATTAACTATCGGAGTTCATTATGAAAGTTTTACGTGAAATAAGCGAAGTCAGAAACGCAAGGAAACAGTGCGGATCGACTTTGGGACTCGTTCCGACTATGGGTGCTCTCCACGAAGGACATCTCACTCTCATCAGAAAAAGCGTTGAAAAATGCAGTCAGACCATCGTTTCGATTTTCGTAAACCCGACTCAGTTCGGTCCGAACGAAGATTACGAAAAGTATCCGAGAACCGTCGAAGAAGATCTTAAAAAATGCGAAGAGGCGGGTGCGGATTACGTCTTTCTGCCGACGAACCAGACTATTTACGGCACAGAAAAACCGCTCGTCACGCTGAATGTCGACAAGGAGCTTACTTCGATCCTCTGCGGAAAAAGCAGACCGATCCACTTCAACGGCGTCGCGCAGATCGTTTCGATTCTTTTCAATATCGCACAGCCTGATGTCGCGTTTTTCGGCGAAAAGGACTATCAGCAGCTCACGGTCATACGCAAAATGGTTTCAGACCTTCACTTCCCGCTCGAAATCGTCGGCGTTCCGACAGTACGGGAAGAGAGCGGTCTTGCAAGAAGTTCGAGAAACCGCTACCTTTCAGAGACGGAGCTCGCAGTCGCGCCCAATATTTACAAAGTCATGAATATCATTAAAGAAAAAGCCGATGCTTTGCACGCAAAGAATGAGACTGTTCCGGTAGAGACTCTTGAAAACGAGGCGAAAAAAATGATAACGGAACTCGTTCCGGGATCAAAAATCGACTATTTTGAGATCCGCAGCACCAATGACCTCAGAAGAAGCGGGAATCTTTCTGACGATTCACGCATTTTTACGGCAGTTTATGTGGGAACGACGAGGCTTATCGACAACCTTTACATCGGGAAATAAAAGAATCTGCAAATGAAATATCTTCTTTCGTTGGGCTCAAATACCGGTGATCCGATGGCTAATCTGAAAACGGCAATAGACAAACTCGAAGAAAAATCGATTTTTGCGGAAGACTGGTCCAGCGTCTATGCGACTTCGCCGGTAGACTATCTTTACCAGAACGATTTCCTCAATATGTCACTAATCGTCGAAACACCGCACGGACCGCAGCAGCTCCTGACAAAACTCAAGGAGATAGAACACGAAATGGGAAGGGTAAAAACGATCGAAAAAGGTCCGAGAAACATCGATCTCGACATCATTTTCTGGGAAAAAGGATCTTTTGAATCCCCCGACCTCACGATCCCGCACAAAGAGGCGGAAAAAAGACTTTTCGTGATATTCCCGACGCTTGAAATCATCGGAAGCGCAGGTTGTTTCGGCACTGAAAAATCGCGTCTCGACCACATTCTCGAAACCGGGCAGGATCGTTTCTCAGGGCAGAAAATAGAAAAACTGTGTCCTTTCAAAATAGAAGGAGAAAACTATGGCTGGGAAAATCGTTGACAAATTTTTAGAAAAGGTGCCGTTCTCGAACGAAATCATCGATGCGGTGAACAAAAATTTCGATCTCACCTTCACGAAGCAGCTGGCGGCTGAAATATCGCATCAGCTTCTCGAACAGGGGAGCAAGCTCAAAAACGAGATAACGAACGCCGTTTCGGAACAGATCCGCAAGGAAATCAGAGATCAGATCGACAAGACGGATAAGGCGGCACTGCTTACCGAAACGCTCGCAAACCTTGAAATAACGATTTCTTTCAAGCCTAAAAAACGGAGCAGAAAACAATGAGCAGAATCATAAACAACGTCAAGCCGCTGATTGCAATAATCGGCCGCCCGAACGTCGGGAAATCTACCCTTTTCAATAAAATCCTGAACAAAAATTCGGCGATCGTCGATGATATGCCCGGTGTTACGAGGGATCTCAACTATCAGGATCTGATTTACGACGACAAGCCTTTCACGATCATCGATACAGGCGGATTTCACATCGACGAGGACGAAACCGATGCGATAACGAAAGGAATACGCGACCAGATCAACGAGGTTCTCGATGAAGTCGACGGCGTGATAATGCTCTGCGACGGCGAAGCCGGACTTACCGGAAGCGACAAGGAAATTTATCACCTGATCCGCGTGAAAGGGCTCCGTTCGTGGCTTGCAGTTTCGAAAATCGACTCCGAAAACAAAGAGATCGCTTCTGCCGAATTTTACGAAACAGGAGCAGACACGGTCTATCCGGTATCGGGAAAAACGGGTTACGGCGTTTTTGACATGCTTGACGACGTGACGAAAGAGTTCTGGACAGAAAAAGAGATAAACGAAAAACTGCCGCCCGCTCCGGAAGAGATAAAAATCGCTATTTTCGGCCGTCCGAATGTCGGGAAATCGACTCTCGTAAATAAAATAATCGGACAGGAAAAGATGCTGGTCAGCCCGATTCCGGGAACTACGATGGATCCTATCGATTCGACCGCGAAATATATGGGCAAAACGTTGCGACTCATCGATACTGCGGGAATCAGAAGGAAGAAAAAAATCGAAATGCTCATGGAAAAAGCGGCGATCGTCCGCGCTTTCCATTCGGTTGACCGCTCCGATATCGTAATTTTCATGATGGACGCGCAGGAACTTGCAACCGATCAGGACCTCAGGATTTTAGGACTTGCACACGACAAAGGCAAAGGGATAATCATCGTCATAAACAAGTGGGATCTCATCGAAAAAGAGACGGGAACTTACGAAAAAATCGTTCAGGATCTGCGCGACAGAATAAAATTTGCCCCTTACGCGCCGATAATTTCTATTTCGGCAATGCAGGGGATGCGTGTGCAGAAACTGCTCGAAAAAGTGCTTGCAGTGCATGAAAACTACCGGAAAATGATTGACGACGAGACTTTGGAAGAGTGGCTTTCCTCAGTTCTTTCAAAAAATCCGCCGCCTCTCACCCGCAAAAACAAGATGATCCACTTCAACGGGATCACGATGGAACAGACTTCGCCGCTGACAGTCGTAATCAAAGTCAGCGCGCCGAACGACATCCATTTTTCCTACGACAGATACCTGCTCAACAAATTTTACGAAGCCTTTCCGTATGAAGGTGTTCCGGTGAAAATCGTTTACAGACACAGCTTTAAAAAACCGAAAAAGGGGTAAGCATGAAAAAAATAATCCTGACAGTTTTTATAATAGCGGCTGCGGTCGCGCTTTTCAAATGTTATTCGCTCTACAGCGGATATCAGGCTTTCAAAACAACGAAAATCGAAATTCCAGACAAAACGACAGTCGTCATCGAAAAAGGTAATACATGGAACAGCGCCGCGAAAAAACTTGCCGAAGCCAAGGTCATCACAGATGCAAAGCAGTTCATGTGGATGATCAAGGAGAAAGATTTCAGCAAATCGCTCAAAACCGGCGAATTCGAATTTTCCGGAGAAATGAATCCCGAGGAAGCCGCGAAAAAAATCATGAGCGGCAAAGTCAAACTTTACGCTTTCACCGTTCCAGAAGGCTACAACAAATACGATACCGCTGCGGTTTTTGCAAACCTTGACTGGATGAACGGAAGCGGCAAGTTTCTTGAAGTGTGCCATGACAAAAACTTTCTCGAATCGATCGGAGCGAAGAACAAAAAAAGCTGTGAAGGTCTGCTTTTTCCTTCGACATACAGTTTTCCGAGAGGAAGCGACGTCATAGCGGTCATGAAAAAAATGGCGGAACAGATGAAAAATACTCTTGCAAAATATCAGACAGAGATCGAAAAATCGGGAATGGACGTCTACGATCTCATCAAACTCGCTTCAATCGTCGAAAAAGAGACCGGCGCAAAAGACGAACAGCCCAAAATTGCCTCTGTTTTCCTGAACAGACAGAAAATCGGAATGAAAATGCAGACAGACCCTTCGGTAATCTACGGTCTTCTGCCGAAATTCAACGGAAACATCACCAAAAAAGATCTGATGACAGACCATCCGTGGAACACTTACACCCGCTACGGTTTTCCTGCTACTCCCCTCTGTTTTCCGGGCGAAGGGGCAATAAAAAGCGTTCTCCGCCCCGATGACACGAAGTATCTCTATTTTGTTGCGACAGGAAAAGGCTATCACTATTTTTCAAAGACGCTCAAAGAGCACAACGCGGCTGTAGAACATTATCAGGTTCAGGGCAGACGCGATAAATTCGTATATTGAAAAACTTGGAAAATTTAAAAGCAGTTATTATTCTGGCGAATTAACATCAACTATCATCTCTGCAGACACTTTTTTCTCGATCTTGCTTCCGTCTTCAGCCGTTTCGGACCATGTGAAAGTAGCTTTGTTCGATCCGATCTTAAGTTCTGAAATGAACGATGCTCCTTTGATTGCATCAGATGATCTTATGAAAGCCTCGTTTCCGATCTCACCACCTACAGCACCTACATAGACCGTGTGAAAAACTTTGTCATCCGTAGTAAAATAAAGATCTGCACACTGAGTTTCGCAGTCAGTATTCGGTACCACACTGTAAACATCACATCCTGAAAGGTTTCCGAGTTTCAAAGATTTCGGAATAAAGTCAGGACATTCAACAAGTTTATCCTCATTTTTATCTTTGCATTCATTGCCGAAAGTAATTACAAGTCTTTGCAAATATGCAATATGCTTAACTGTTACTTCTTCATTTTTGTAGTTCCAGTCACAAGTGGCGGAATCAGCTTTAGCAATTTCTTTGACACAACTCTCCATCAAGTCTCTTTTTGCGGAATGTGACCCGAAAGACGATTTTATCGTGCATCCTTCCCGCGTGACATTCCCAGTGTCAGTGTTGTCTTCGTCAGGAATCACTTCTGCATCTCCGGTATCAGCCGGCTCTTCGTCCGGAACAGTGGGAGTGTCACCGGTATCAGTCGGATCTGTGTCCGTGACAGCTTCAGTGTCGCCTGTATCGGGTTTATCAGGCTCTTTTTTGTCGCTTCCGCAGGCAGCAAACATTAAAACAAGAAAAATTGCCCAAACAAGTGTCAATAATGATTTTTTAGTCATGTAGGACCTCTTATGCGAAAAAAGCGGAAATTTAGTCAAATTTTTCTATCAGCCTTTTGGTTTCACCGGCTTCCAGCTCGACAGGAATAGTTTTATCAATCTTAGCTTTCGGATTTTTGAACTGGATCTTGTAGCTTCCGGCAGGAAGTTTGTGCTTTGATATAGGAGTCGCACCTATCAGTTTGCCGTTGATGTAGATATTAGCCCACGGCATGCTGTTGATCGTGAGATATGCAGACTCGCCCGATTCTGCAGCAGCCGATTTGGCGGAAGACTCGGATTTTTTCGATTTTGACTGGGCAGGCGCGTTTTTCATCGGCTTAAGTATTACGCTGACTTCCTTATTCATATTGGCCGGAACTTTGCCGATGTTCTCTTCGTAAGGGAAGTAGCCGTGTTTTTCAACTCTGACGACGATATCAAGTCCTACCGGAATATCGTTCACGATGGTCGGAGTCGCTGCCTGGACCTTTTTGTCGTTGATATAGAGAACGGCTCCGTCAGGATCGGACTTGACCGTTATCATCGTCTTCTGCTCGCCGATGCGGTACATTTTCACGAATTTTTCAAGTTTGTCGCCTTTGCTCAGGAAAACACTCTCTTTCACGTCAACAAAACCGGCTTTTGAGAACGAAATTTCGTGCTGGCCTGCAAGAAGACCTTCCATGACGCACGGAGTTTCGCACCGCTTCTGATACATCGTATTTTCATCAACGACGACTATTGTCTTCCTCTCGTTCGAATCGACGATGAGAGAAGCCGCGTCTTTCTTGCTTCCACCCAAAACAAACAGCAGTGCTACAGCAAAACCGAGAACGATAAGAACAGCTGCAAAAATAAGCACCAGCTTTTTCGGAGAAGAGCTTGTCGTGTGAATAGCCGAGCCTTCATCCTCTCTTGACGGGGCATCGCTGCGGATCGTCTGTGCAGCCTCTCTGAGCGGCATATCGACCGGCTTTTTGATTTTGTGGTATTCTTCAAGTTTCGCCGTTTCTTCTTCAAGCTCGTCGGCAAAGAACTCGCTCATGAAGTTCATCATATCCTGACGGGAGAAACTTTTTCCGCTCGAATAGCTGAACTTTTTGAGGTCTTCGGAAAATTCGCTTGCCCACTGATAACGGTCTTCCCTGTCTTTTGCAAGCGCTTTAAGGACGATCCTGTCAAGTTCCGGCGGCACCGCGCTGTTGAAAACGCTGGGAGGAAGAACTTCCGCCTTTCTGATTTTTTCAAGCGTCTCGACATCGTTTTTGCCGAGGAAAAGGCGTTTTCCGGTGAGCATTTCAAAGAAAACGACACCGAGCGAGAAAATATCGCTTCGTCTGTCGATCGGCTGGCCGCTCACCTGTTCCGGAGACATATAGCTGAACTTTCCTTTGAGCATTCCGACCTGGGTTTTAGTCGATTTGCTCTTCGCTTTCGCGATTCCGAAGTCGATGAGTTTTACCGTACCTTCGTAAGAAACGATCATATTCTGGGGTGAAATATCGCGGTGAACGATATTGAGCGGATTCATCTTCTCGTCCGTTTTGCGGTGAGCGTAATCCAAGCCGTCGCAAACCTGCGAAATGATGTATGCGCTCTGCTCGACCGGCATCAGAAGATCGACTCTTTTCAGTCTTTTGCGGATGGTTTTAAGATCCTTTCCGTTGATGAGCTCCATCGCGATGAAGTATGAATCTTCGATTTTTCCGAGTTCAAAAATCTGAACGACGTTCGGATGCTGAAGTTTTACCGCGATCTTCGCCTCATCGACGAACATTTTGATAAATTCGGCATCTTCGGCGACTTCAGGCAGAATCCTTTTTATCGCAACGATCTTTTCAAAACCTTCGACTCCGAACATTTTGGCTTTGAAAACTTCGGCCATACCGCCGACGTTGATCAGCTCTAAAAGATAGTATTTCCCGAATAATCTCGGTAACTTGTAAGTCGAATTATTTTCTTCCATAGAAAATTCCCACAAACGATCAAAAAAAAGTCTCAATATTTTAATTATTGAATTGTATAAGTCAACTTAAACAGAGCTGTTATTTCACGCTGACCGATTCTATCGGAAAAGTGATGTGAAAAACCGTGCCCGCAGGAGAAGTATCCCACAGAACGATCGAGCCGCCCGAAAGTTTCACGATTTTCTCGCAGGTCGCCAGTCCGAGTCCGTTTCCGTTCTTTTTCGTCGTATAGAAAGGCTCGAAAATCGAATCTTTGTGTTCAGACGGAATTCCCGGACCGTTGTCACTTACTTCGATCAGCAGTTTTTTACGTTTTTTCGCGACCGAAACTTTGACACGCCCTACCCTGTCGGTTTTTTCGAGCGCCTGAAGACTGTTGTTCACGAGGTTCACGAAAACGTTTTTCAGCACGTCCCAGTCGAACATGAATTCCCTGCCGCCGGTCTGGTCGGCAAAATCGACAGTGCGGTCGGCATAGCTGAAAAACTGCTTCATTTCTGCAAAAAACGACCTGAAATTGTACGGATAAGGCGAAAGTTTTATGTTTCTTCCGTAAACGAGCATCTTTTCGATAGTTTCGTTGATCCGTTTCAGCTCTTTAAGCGAAATATCCAGATATTCCGTATCGATCTCTTTTTTTCTGTCGATCGAATCCTTTACAACTTCGATGTTGAACATTATTGAAGTCATCGGAGAACGCAGTTCGTGGGCGACAAACGAGAGCATTTTATCTACTTCCTTGAAATGTTTGAGCATTTCAATTTTTTTCTCTGTCTCGATGACAGTTGCGAAAAGAGATATTTTTTCGAACTTATTCAGCGTCATTTCGGCGAGATTGCTGATGCAGAGCATGGCATTGTGCGAAATATTCCTCGAATTTATTACGAAAAATCCCGAAAGTTCGTTGTGATATATGACAGGCAGAAAAAAATCGCCGCCCGTTTTCTTGACAAAACCTTCGAGCGTCGGAACGGAAATGAGAGCAAAATCCCTTGAAATATAGGTTTCATGCAGAAGAAACTGCTCGCTGAGAAGCGGCTGAAAATCGTCATTCCCGTCGTAAAGTTCGACCGGCATCATGCTGCTTTGCCACAGAAGATCTTCAATATAAACATACTTTATCTGCTTCACCTCGTGGAACCATTCGCGGACACACCCGTAAAATTTGTCGAAAAGAAGCGGCGCTTCGGTAATATCTTCGATTTCGAGACGGAACTTGTTCAGATAGGTCTGATAGTAATTGCGGCTTTTATAGATAAAACTTTCAACCGAAGAGGAAAAATAGGAAATGGCTATTCCCGTCAGCATGAAAAGCATGAACAGAGCGCAGAGAACAACCAGCGAGAAATTTGCGCTGCCGAAAGCGCGCGTCACCAGAAATCTCAGTGAAAACAAAAAGTTGACTAAAAAAGACGCCGGAAGGGCAAACAGTATTATGAGCCAGAAATTCATTCTGTTGAGTCCGGTCGAAGACCTCGGATTCACATAAAGAAAAATCCCGGTACAAACCAGAAAAAGTGCAGAAAGGATCATCGCGGCGACATTGAAATAGAGCGAATTATAAAGCATCACCGAAAAAGCCGATGCCGCAGGAACAAGGAGCGAAAGCAGCGCCGTTGCGGAAATATTCACAAGAACGAATTTTTTCATATTTGCGTTCAAGTATTTGATTTTCCTGAATATTATCGGAATATCAAGAACAAGTGCGGAAACAGGGAGCACAAAATAGACAAAATAGAGCCTTGTTTTCATATAAATAAACAGGATAACCATAAAAACCACTGAAAGGGCTATGGTTACCATCCATATCAGATTGGGAAGGACGGCATGAGGGAATGAATAAATATAAAGCGTTGAAAATATTACAAAACAGAGCAACGCAACAAAAAAATAGACTTTTGAAAACGGAAAATAGACCGCAGCAAGAGAAGAAAAAATAAAAACATCCGACATCATAATAAAAAACATCCAGAGATTCTGGGGCAGTCCCCTGCCCTTTATCATGATGTGCCATCCGGCCGAAGAGATGACTGTCGCGAAAAAAATGACAAAATATAAAAAAGAAGGTGACTCAGACATCTTTACGTAAACCGAATTCCTCTATTCTTTTATCAAGCGTCGGACGTGTTATCCCAAGCAGTTCCGCAGTTCTGCCTTTATGCCAGTTGGTCTGCTTGAGAACGTATTCGATATAATTTCTTTCGACATCGCGCAGAGGCATCAGCGTCTCCGGCTGAACAAGTTCCTCGACCGTATTCTGCTTTGTATTCGCAGTCTCTTTTTTCTCGGCGACAAGGAAAGAAAAACTGTCGCGCGTGAGCACCTTGTCCTTCGCCTTTATCGAAGCGCGCTGTATCGTGTTTTCAAGTTCGCGGATGTTTCCGGGCCATGTGTGCGATCTGAGATAATCGACAGCCTCTTTCGTGATGCTCTGGATCGAAGTGTTCATCATGAAATTCGCCTTTTTTATGAAGTGCAGGATCAGCATTTCCAGATCGTTCAGATGGTCACGCAGGGGCGGCACGGAAATCGTAATGACGTTGAGGCGGTAGAAAAGATCCTCTCTGAACTTACCTTTTTCGACAAGTTCTTTCAGGTTTTTGTTCGTGAGAGCGACGATCCTGCCGTTGAAACGTTTTTTTTCGGTCGCGCCTATCGGATAGAAATCCTTTTCCTGAATGACGCGCAGAAGTTTCGTCTGAAATTCGTAGGGCATTTCCGAAATTTCGTCGAGAACGAGCGTTCCACCTTTCACAGCTTCAAGTTTGCCCTCGCGGTTCGCAGCAGCACCTGTGAAAGCACCTTTGACGTATCCCATAAGTTCGCTTTCGATCAGATTTTCCGGCACTGCGGCGCAGTTTATCGCGATAAAAGGCTCGTCAGGCACGGTGTTTTCGTGTATCGCTTTCGCAACCATCTCCTTTCCGGTTCCGCTTTCTCCCGTGACAAGGATCGTCGCCTTGTTTCCCTTCAGCGTTCCGATGGTTTTGTAAATATCTATCATCAGAGGATCTCGCCCGATTATCGTGTCTTTGAACGGAGTGCTGTCGGGCTCGATAAAGTATGCCACACGCTCTTTCAAAGTGAGTGTTTCAAGCGCGCATTCAACGGTCGAGCGAAGTTTTTCAAGCGGAACCGGCTTCGTCAAAAATTCATAAGCACCTAAATTCATTGCCTTTACAGCCGCATCAAGATCGCCGAAAGCTGTCAGCATCACTATAAGCGGGATATCTTTTTTGTTAAAAGTCCTGTTGAGGTCTTCAAGCAGCTCCAGACCGGTTTTTACAGGCATGTTTATGTCAAGCAGGACAAGATCGGGATGCTCTTTTTCTATCGCAATATAACCGTTTCTTCCGTCATCGGCGGTAAAAACGGAGTAGCCTTCCGATTCAAGATACTTCTGATAGCTGCGCAGAATCGAGAGATCGTCGTCGACTATGAGTATTTTCCACTTGTTTTTCATTGTTCGGACTCCTTCGATTCACAATTTACGCCGAGATAACGCTCGATGACAGCGACTTCGCCCATAGACAGTTTGAAAAGCTGATAGACAAAGCCGTCGAGTCGTTCAGAAACGGCTTCAAGCTCTTTCTGCAGAGCGGCACTCTCCTTCGAAAGAGACATTTCACGGTAAATCCTGCGGATATCGAGCACCTCTTTTGAAATAAGGTTCTGGAAATTCTTTCCGCAAAGCATGAACGGGATCTTGTTGAAATTTTTCTTCAAAAACTTGTTATGATGCGGAAATTTTATTTTATAAAAAAATTCGACCAGCTTTGAATTGAGATACCCCTCCGCGAAATAAAGATCGATATCAGGCGTGCGCGGAACGATTGCCGCGACATCGTTCATAAAGTAAAGTCCGTCTTCGTCGCAGGCAAAAACAGGTTTTACCGAAAGATAGCGCATAAGCAGTTTTCTGCTTTCGAAACTGCTCTCCGCCGGGATCTTGAAAAAAGCCTGCGGATCGGGATAAATATATTTTTTGATTTTGGGAGTCCTGAACGGAAGGATCTCCTTCGATGTTACAAGCGGCCGGTAGGCAGCACTTCTTCTGAGCGTCTGGACAAGATCGTCGACCGGAGCGTTTCTGAACATTCCGAGGAAGAATCTGAAGTGATCCCCGCAGGTTCCGCCCGCAATTTTCTCTATTTTTGAAACCAAAGCCAGCTGTTCGGCAGTCACTTTGTCGTTGAATGTGAAAAGATGGTTGAAATCAAGACAGTTGCGGTCAAGTTCAAGCACTTTTCCTTCCGACAGATCGCGGATAACGACATTCTGCGGCTGCATCGGGATCATCCCTTCGATTTTTTTAATCAGCTTAAGCTGAAGAAAATCGTCGAAACGGTCGATTTCTTCCGTTTCGAAATGAGCATAAAGACTTTTTTTATCCTTTCGGGTGAGCGGAGAAGAAAGAAATGTCTTCTTAACCATGAGATAAAAAACGGCGTCGTATTTCAGCAGAACCGACAAAGTGCCGAGCAGACTTTCGCTTGCAAACGGATAGTTTGCCGAATCGTCTATGACAATATCGAAACTCTGCGGCCGGAGCTGCGTGCCGTCGTCGTTCATCAGATCGAACAAAGTCGTCTGCATCGAAATCGAAAGCGCAGCATCTCTCGCCACAGGATAATATTCAATGTTTTTGAAAGGCGATTCTTTTGTCCTTTCGGAGCAGTAGCCGATGAAAAGCTGGATTTTTTTCTCGGTTTCGTAAGACAGAACTATCGAATCGGTGAGAAGAAGAACAGCCTGTTTCGGCTGAACTTTGACATTCTGAAGTTCGATTACTTTTTCAGCCGGAAGCGACAGAATTTCGCTGACAGAAAGCGAAAGAACGAAATCCCGGCCGAGCCTGTCAGAAAATTCGTTGTTGAGAACGGAAAAATCGCTTTTGGTTATCCCTACCAGAGTGTTTGCCGCCGGCCGCTTGTTCTGAAGTGAAAGCCAGAATTTGTTCAGCAGAAAGGCATAAGGATCAGATTTGACCTGTTTTTGTCTAATAAACTCATCAATTTCGTAAAAAAGTTTTACAAGTTTCTTTCTTTTATCCATTTTTTCTCACCTTTCAAAGTTCGATAAATTCAGTATAGGAACCAAATTTAAAAAAAGCAAGCAATTCAGGGCAAAAAAAAAGGGCGCCGGAGCGCCCTTTAAAAAATCCGAAGAAACGAAAGTTATTCAACTTCGCAAACGCCTTCATTGCATACTTCGTTTTCTTCGCAGTCAGCGTTGCTTTCGCATTCCGGTTCCGGCTCGCTCGGATCTGACGGATCATCGGTCGGATTGGTCGGCTCGTCAGTCGGATTGGTCGGCTCGTCGGTCGGATTGGTCGGCTCGTCAGTCGGATTGGTCGGCTCGTCGGTCGGCTCTGTCGGTTCAGTCGGCTCAGTCGGCTCTGTCGGTTCAGTCGGCTCAGTCGGTTCAGTCGGCTCTGTCGGTTCGTCAGTCGGGCAGTCGATGTACTCGCCGTTGCCGCTTGCGAAAGAAATGCATGTGCAAAGGTCAGCAGGAGTTGCTATGTAGCCTTCTGCGCCTTCTTCAAGAGGTTCGCCGTTTTCATCAACATTGTAAGCTGCCTGGATGTCTTCGAACTTGTTGTTAAGTCTTGCATCAATTCCAAGTTTGATGGTCTGACCAGCATCGATCGTGCCAGCTTTGCCGTAGCAGTACTGGAAAGAACCTTCCGGCATGTCGCCATCAGCGATGTCTGCCGGAGCGTAAGTGTTGATTGCGACTGTGCACATCTTGTACCAGTCAACGCTCTGACCTTTAACGTGAAGGTCAAGAGAAGCAACCTGGATCATCGGAGCGAACGGAGCATGAGCATACTCTTCAGGATCTTCTTCCTTAAGCTGATCCATAACTTCGAACCACTGATCAGGAATAATAGCCTGAACCTGAACGTTCGGGTAACCGTTTGCACCGCCGTAGCCCATGCCGATAAGAACAACAGATTTCCATCCGTTGTTCAGAGTTGCATTGAGGATGTAGGACTGAGCCTGTTTAAGGTTGTACTCAGTCTGGTTCTCAAGGTAAAGCGATGTTTTGGTAAGAGTCGTGAAGTCAACATCATCAGCATTTTCGTCGTTGATGGTGCCTGCACCTTTGAAGGTGTAGTAGTTGTCAAAATTCGATGAAGCATAGGAATCATCGATTTTGCAGGTGTCTGGAGTTGTCGGATCGTCGTCATTTGTCTGATCATCGTCCGGGTTTGTCGGATTGTCCGGGTTTGTCGGCTCGTCGGTCGGCTCAGTTGTCGGCTCGTCGGTCGGCTCGACAGTCGGATCTGTCGGTTCATCTTTCTTGCTGTCGCCGCAGCTGACAACAAAGAGGGCGAAAACAATCGCCATAAGAGCAAGTGTGAATTTCTTCATCTCAAATCTCCTAAAAAAAAGTTAGTAAAAAAACCCTCAAATTCATGTTGTAAAAAAACCGTCGAAAATTTTATGGTCACCTTTTTTTTTGTCAAGTAAAAAAACAAAAAAACGCCTCAATTGAAAAAAACAAAAAAAAAGCAGTAACTTTTAACCGCCGAAAACAGTCGAAAGCAGAATTATGAAAACCCCGGCAAGCGATTCTCCGGCGATGATTCCGGAAGCGGCCGGAACGATGTATTCTTCCAAAGTTTTCTTTTTGTGCTCGATGAAAAGAACTATGAGCGCGCCGAGAAACATCGAAAGCGAGTTCCAGAACGGAATGACGAACGAAAGTCCGATACCCATCGACGACGGGATATATTTCGCCGCTTTCGGGAACCATTTTTCGAGAAGCGGAATGATTATGCCGACCGCAACACCGATTATCATCGCGATTTTAGCGGTTGAATGAAGCGTAGAGAAACCCTGAGCCAGCAGATCGGCTACTCTTGACCATACCTGGGCCGCAGGAGCCGGGAAGTAGTCGCTTCCGAGAACGTCAGGAGTCGGAACTATGAGATAGAACGCGGGAACAATGACGATCGTTCCTGCAAAAATGCCGATAAACTGTGCCAGAAACATTTTTCGCGGGTTTGCGCCGAGGATGTAACCGGTTTTGAGGTCTGTCAGAAGGTCAGCCGACGAGCCAGCGATACCTGAAGTGATCGAAGCGGTCATAAGAGTCGTGACTTTGCTGCCGGGGCGGAGCATTCCGTAGAAAGCCTGAGTGACCTGACCGAGCGCACCGACCGGAGTCGTGTCGGTTTCGCCTGTAGCGCGGCATGCAACTATCGAAAGGAAGAACGAAAGGATGACAGCAAGTACCGAAACCCAGACCGGAATGTCGAACGCGAAAAGCATGATGAGGGCGATTCCCGTGCCGCCTACCAGAATTCCCCAGAAGAACCAGCTCATAGGAACTTCGACTTTTTCGATCTCGGTGAGCTCGCGTTTTTTGCGCGAGAAAAGGTCTTTGAGCGATGCGAACGCTTTCAGAGCGACTTTCCACTGCATGAGGAACGAGGTGAATCCGGCGGAAACCATGACGGAAGCGCCGAACCAGAGGCTCCAGCTGCTGATTCCGCGGTAGCCGAGCTCGGTGATCGCTCCGATTTTGACCATATAAGGTGCTAAAACTATATAATTAAGTATTGCTCCGAAAAGAATGCTCCACGCCGTTCTCCAGCCCATGATCCCGCCTGCCGCGACCATGATGAGGCTTGTTTCCATCGAAACTGTGTATTCTGCAAGTTTTTCGCCGAAAACCGCGTAGGTGTACTTTATCCATTCAAAAAAGTCGCGGATCACCGTGAGCACCGCGCCGCCGAGCGCAAACCCGAGCAGAGTACGCGTCTGTTTCTTGCTTTCCTCGCCTGCGTAAAGGCTTTTAAGGGTTTCGGCAGTCGCAGTTCCGGACGGAAACGGCAGTTTTTCCATGTTGATCATCTGTTTTTTCATCGGTATCGCCATGACGACGCCCGCAATCCCGAGGAAAACGGTCCACGCCGTGAGCACCCAGAAGTTGAGATGCTGTCCGGTAATTAAAATGTAAGCCGCGATCGCGCTGACCATCGTTCCGCCGGTAGTGTAACCTGCGCTCGAAGCGGTCGATTTCATCGAATTGTTTTCGAGAAGCGTCATATCGGTCGTGAAAATTTTAGGAAAAATCACGCGCAGAAGTTTCCAGATACTGAACGAAAGGACGCACGCCGTGATCGTGACACCAAGCCCCCAGCCTGTTTTGAGACCGATGTAAAGGTTTGTCAGACTCATTAGTCCGCCGATTATCATTCCCATGACGACTGCGCGGACGGTGAGCTGCTTGACGTCGCCCTGATAGACGTTTTTGAGCCACCGGCGGTCGTCTTCCTCGTACTGCTCTTCCAGAGTGAGCGGTCTTTTCGGAGCGACTTTCGCCGAGACACCGTTTCCGGCATAAAAATTTTCATTTTTGTTTTCTTCTGTCATTGAAACCCCTGATTTTTTAAAAAGTGAAAGTTACAAGAAAATTTTCGATGGAACTAATCCTCTGAATCGCCGCTGTCCTTCGTATCTTCAATGAGAGCGAGGACTCTGAGATAGTAAGCACTTCTCGGGCTGAGTTCCTTTCTGAGCTTGATGAGGACTTTCTTTGCCGCGCTTACATCGCCTGCCTGAAGGTCTGCATAAGCTCTGTCGAACATTGCGGCAGCAGTCTTTTCGATCTCTTTGAGACCGTTCTGGGCGGCTTTACTGTTTGCATCGGCATAAAGAGCGTCAAAGAAGTATTTTCTTGCCTCGGCGATGTTTTCGTCTTTCAGGATCTCCATTCCCTGAGCGGCAAGAGCATCGGCTTTGACGGCATTGAGCTGTTTCGTGTATGCGCTGTATTCGAAGTTTCTGTCTCTCTCTTCCTTGAATTCGCTTCCGCCTGCAAAAGAGATCGATTTCGACTTGATGAGAGCGTCGACCTTAGCCTTGTACTGCTTTTCGATGTTGTTTTTCGACTGTTCGTACTTCGCTTTTGCAGCCTCTTCGCGTTTTTCGGCAGCTTTGAGGTTTGCTTCGTGTGCAGCTTTTCTCTTTGCAGCAGCCTTTTCCCACTCGTCTTTCATCGTATCGGTCTTCTTTTCGGCAGCTTCAAGTTCAGCGCGTAATCTCACCTCGTCTTTTTCTTTGCCGGCGATCATTTTTTTCGAGTTGCTTTCAAGCTGTGCGATCTTTCCGTTTATCGCTTTTTTGTCTGTCTCGGCCTTTTTCTCGTATTTCGCATAAACCGCCTGTTTCTCTTTTTCTATCGCGTTTTCGTTAGCGTCTTTCTTCTGTTCGATTGCGACTTCGAGATCGTTTACCTTCTTTTCAGCGGCAGCCTTTTTGTTTTCGAGCTGCTGTGCAAGGGTGTCTTTTGTCTTTTCAGTGTTTGCATCAGCCGCTTCGCGCTGTTTTTCAAGAGCTGCGAGCTGTTTTCTCTTTTCAGCCGAAGTCTTGTCGTATTGAGCCTTTCTCTGTTTAGCCTTTGCGTTTCTTTCAGCATCGCGTTTAGCCGCACGGCCTTCGATCTCTTTGATCTTGTTGTTTTTGTTTGCGTTGATTGTCGCCTGTTTCTTTTTGATATCCTTTTCGAAAGCCGCTTTTTCCTGCTCGACTTTCTTCATTTCTGCGTTGAGAACCTTCTTTTCGTCGGCTTTTTTAGCTTTGAAAGCAGCGGTTTCCTTCTTGATGTCAGCCTCGCCTTTCTTCTGCTCGGCATCGATCTTAGCCTGTTCCGACTTATAGTTTTTCGTAATGGAAGCGGTCTCTTTTTCTACGAATTTGTCGTGACCGTCCTCGAAAGAAGCGAGATCTTTCGATGCGGCAGCCTGATCTTTTTTGAGTTTCTGCCACTTCGGATCCTTTTCGTATTTCTCGACTTTGTCCTGAATCTCGAACATCTGGGTTTCTATTGTTTCGACTTTCTTTGCGCGCTCAGCCTGACCTTTGCTGTAAGCCTGCTCAGCCTTTTCCTCGGCAGCGCTTTTTTCAGATTCGAACTTGCGCTCAGCATCTTCTCTCTTCTTGTCGAACTTTTCCTGATTCTTGCTGAGTTTTTCTTCCTGTTTGTCGTTGTAATCGCTGATTTCGGAATCTATTTTGTCGAATTTTTCGGTATAACCGGAAAGTTTTTTGTCGTAATCCTCAAGCTGTTTGTTGAGGTTTTCGGTCTCTTCGTCAGCCTTTTTCTCGGCAGCTTCGAGGTCTTTTGCATCCTTCTCTTCAGCTTCAGCCGCAGCCTTGTCCAACTTTTCCGATTCTTTCTGCTCTTCAGCTTCGAAATCACCTTCCATCTTTTCAACTTCTTTGGAAAGTTTGGCGATCTGTTTTTCGAGGTCGGAATTCGATTTGTCGAGAGCCTGAATCTTGTCGTTATACTCTTTTTCGGCAGCTTCTATATCGGCTTTGGACTGTTTTTTTGCATGAATGAGCTGTTTTTTGAGGTCCTTGCCGCCTTTTTTGTATTTCTCATCAATAGCCGCAAGTTCTGCTTCGATCTCTTTCTGGTAGATCTCCTCGGCAGGTCTCTCGTCTTCAAGCTGTTTGTTCAGCTTTTCGATCTCTCTCTCGGTCTTTTTGAGCTTGTCGCGGTAGATAGCATCCATATTTTCGACATTTTCTCTGAGGGTTTCGAGCTTTTTCTGATGCTCTCTCTCCTGTTTTTTCTCGGCTTTTGCCTGTTTTTTCTCGTCCTGCTCGAATTTTTCGTTGAGCTTTTTCTGCTCGTCGAGTTTTCCGGCCATAGAATCTTCGAGCTTTTTCATTTCGCCGTCGCGCCATACCGAAATGGTCTTCATTTCTTTCTTGACGCTCTTGAAAGTACGTCTCGCCTTGTCGTATTCATCTTTTCCGGGCTCGTTGTAACGGCGTTTCTTGTTGGTTTCCTTGACAAACTGAAGCTCTTTGTAGCCTTTTTCCCTGAGGTCGAGATCCTTTCTTTCGATTTTGTTTACAGTTTCGACAGCTTTCGAAGCGTCACCGTTTTTGGTCATCGCTTTCGCATCGTCGAGAGCCTGCATGACCTCGTCGACAGTATCTGCCAGATTTACGTTTTCAGCCTTTCTGAAAAGTGATGAAGCATCTTTGCCTTTACCTGCTTTGTATGCTTTGAACGCCGAACGGAGAACTTCCTTTTTCTCTCTTTCGGTCATCTGCGGAGCCTCTTCCTTAGGCGCAGCTTCTTCAGCTTCTTCCTCGTCGCCGCCTTCGTCACTTCCTTCCGAAAGTTTTGCAATGGCTTCCATGAGTTTTCCGGCAACTTCCGAAGCAAAATCTTCGGCATCGGTATCGCTGCCGACATCAACGGTCTGTTTTTTAGCTATTTTGCCGTTCTTGTCGAAGATGTAAAGTATCGCAGAGAATCCTTCGTCGTTAGCCTTTACGAGCGGGAAAAGGACATATTGCGACTTTTTGACCTTTTTCGCCTCGTCACGCGCGCATTTCAGCTTCGGACCGCATTTTTTGAACTTGCCTGCCGCAGCTGAATCTATATCGGAAAGCTGTGCACCCTTAACGGTTTTGTAAAGGATTTTGAACTCTTTCGAGAGATTTTTCGCCATTGTCGCAGCATCGCCTTCACCGGCAGCCGGAACAACCGCCATTTTCGGATCGGCAGCGAAAATAGAAAGAGAAACCAAAAGCATGAACACAAAAAGAAAAGATTTTCTGAACATTTTTTCTACCCTTTTATTAGTGAATAATTCCAAAAAACGTTTAATTTCTTAATAAATAACAAAAAAAGCGCGCGAAAGGTAACGAAAAGAGCTTTTCTTGTCAATTTTTTGTCGACGCCGCCGAAAATCAGACATAACACCGGTGCAAACTGACATTATGCACGAGCCCCATAAGCAGCATGTTGAAAATGAGCGAACTTCCGCCGTATGAAAACCACGGCAGCGGGATCCCGACGACAGGCAGGATGCCCGTGACCATCCCGATATTGACAAGAACCTGAAGCCAGATGTGGGCGCAGGAACCGACGAGAATGAGCGCCGAAAACTTGTCCTTGACCTTACCGACAAGGAGAAGAATCCTGACTAAAAGCAGGAAATAGAGAAAAAGGAGCAGCATGACTCCGAAAAAACCGAATTCTTCAGCATAGACCGAAAAAATGAAGTCGGTGTGGTGCTCCGGAATGAAACGGAGCATGTTCTGCGTGCCGCGGTTGTAGCCTTTGCCGTGCAGACGTCCGCTTCCGACCGCGATTATCGACTGTTTGATGTGGTACTGCGAAGTCTGGCTGAGTTCCTGCGATTCTTCGCCAAGAAGCATCGTTACAAGCGAAATTACGCGTGTTTTCTGATAGTCGTGAAGTCCCCACATCCAGAGTATCGGCACAGAAACTATGATGAAAAGCAGAACTCCGAAGAGCCATTTCCGGTTTATTTTGGTTGAAAGGATCATCGCCGCCGCGACAGCTCCGACAAGGATCGCCGTTCCGAGATCGGGTTCTTTGTAGATCAGAAAAACCGGGATGAATATACCGAACGCTTCCGGCAAAATGTCGATAAGGTTGTAACCGTCTTCGAGAGTCGGTTTTAAGTTAAACTGATAAGCTATGAATAATATTACTGAAATTTTACTAAGTTCGCTGACCTGGAAGTTCATGAACCCGATATCGAGCCACCTCTGCGCGCCGCCGCTCGTCTTGCCGATCAACAGAACGAGGGCAAGAAGTATGACGTTCGCGAAATACATCGGGATAGCCGCACGCTCGAACATACGGAGATCAGAATACGAAACGAAAATAAAGACAACCGCAGCAAGTACGACCCAGATCGACTGGATGTAAAATTTCGAAAGAAGAGCGCTGCTGAGAGAAAGAAGACCCAGAAAAAGTATCGCTGCAAGCGGAAGAATCAAAAAAATGTCTATCTTTTTCTTGGGCACTGCAGACTCCGAACAAACAAAAGTTGTATCGGATATATAGTTTTCGCGCCGACTTGCAAGAAAAATGAAATAAATTTAATATGCCGCTTGTTTCTGGTTCGGTTTTTTTACGGAGGGTTATATGGAATTCGGCGAATTGAATGAAAAAATCAGAGCTCACGCGCTGACGATAAACGCTCTGAAATCGGAAATTTCAAAAGTTATAGTCGGTCAGGAAGAGATGGTCGAAGCGCTCATAATGGGCATGATCGGCGAAGGTCACATCCTGCTCGAAGGCGTTCCGGGACTTGCAAAAACGACCGCCGTCAAGGCTTTTGCAGACTCGACCGACCTCGATTTTCAGAGGATACAGTTTACGCCCGATCTGCTTCCCGCGGATATAATCGGAAGCAGGATCTTCAACATGACCGAGCACAATTTCGAGACAAAGAAAGGGGTAATTTTCTCGAATGTCATCCTTGCCGACGAGATAAACCGTGCACCGGCAAAAGTCCAGTCGGCTCTTCTCGAAGCGATGCAGGAGCGTCAGGTCACAATCGGCGGAGACACTTTCAAACTGCCTGATCCGTTCATCGTTTTAGCGACGCAGAACCCGCTTGAGCAGGAAGGAACCTACCCGCTTCCCGAAGCGCAGGTCGACAGGTTCATGTTCAAAGTTCTCATTGATTACCCGACTCCGGATGAAGAGCTTAAAATAATCGAGAAATTCGAGAGACGCGAACTCACGCAGAAACTCAATAAAATCCTGAGCAGAGACGGAATAAAGGAGTGGCAGGAGATCGCGAAACAGATCTACACCGACGACAGGATCAAAAAATATGTCATTTCGATCGTTTCGGAAACAAGGCAGCCGAAAGAAAAGGCGATCGCGCAGCTCATCGATGTAGGAGCAAGCCCGAGAGCAAGCATTTTCCTCATTCTTGCAGGAAGGATCCGCGCTTTCATCGAAGGACGGACTTTCGTAACCCCGGAAGACATCAAGGAAGTCGCATATCCGGTGCTCCGCCACAGAATCATCCCCTCTTTCGAAGCCGAAGCCGAAAAAATCTCCACCGACAAGATCATCTCCGAACTCCTGAACCGGGTTGAAGTTCCTTAGATTTAATGCCGCCGGATCTTTGTCGAAATTTCGAAATGTCGAATATCGAAATATCGACGGCGGCAAATCAAAAAACAACAATAACAATAATTCAAAAAGAAATTTGATTTTCTAAAAATCCAAAATTATAATACACCGTTTTTTGGAGGGTGCTATGAAAAAAATCAGAGTTGCAATCGACGGTCCCGCAGGTGCAGGTAAAAGCAGCGTGAGCAGGCTCACGGCTGAAAAACTTGGTTATGCCTATATCGATACCGGCGCGATTTACCGGGCTTTAGCCGTCTTTATGGGCGAAACCGGCGTTGAAGAACACGACAAAATCAGGGAACTTCTGAAAAATTTCGAAGTTTCTTTCAAAATCGAAAACGGTATCAACCGCGTTTTTCTCAACGGAAAAGATGTAACAACCGAGATCCGCGCCGAAAAAATCAGCATGAAGGCAAGTTCGGTTTCGGCAATCCCGTTTGTCAGAGAAGCTCTTTTCAACATGCAGAGAAAATATGCCGAAGCCGGCGGAGTCGTCATGGAAGGACGCGACATCGGCACAGTCATCATGCCGGATGCGGAACTCAAGATCTTCCTCACGGCATCCCCTGAAAAAAGGGCGAAACGCAGAATGCTCGAAATAGAGGCTAAAGGGCTGAAAGTCGATTTTGACGAACTCGTAAAAGAGATAAAAGAGCGCGACATCAAGGATTCGACACGCGCAGTTTCCCCGCTTAAACAGGCTGAAGACGCCGTTCTGCTCGACAATTCCGACATAAATTTGGAGCAGACAGTCGATCTCATCGTCAAATATGCTCATGAAAGAGAGGAAAAATGAAAATAACGGTTGCCGACAATTCAGGTGTGTGCTTCGGCGTAAGGAGAGCCTTCTCCCTGCTCGAAGATGCAGTAAAAAACGCTAAAAGCAGCGGAATGAAAGTGTTTATGCTGGGACCTCTTATCCACAATCCGAGAGTGATCGCGCAGTACGCTGAAAAAGGGGTCGACGTCATCGGTATCGACTCGATTCAGGAAAATTCGTGCGTCGTGATACGAAGCCACGGCATCACGAAGGATGAACGCGCTCAGCTTGACAGATTTACAGGCATCACGCTGATCGATACGACATGCCCTTACGTCCAGAGGATACATCAGCTCGTTGAAAAGCGCTCTGCCGAAGGTTTCGCAGTCCTCATCATGGGAGACCGGGAACACTCCGAAGTAAGAGGGATCACTTCAAAAATTTCGGGCAGTTTTTTCGTGATCCATCCGACTGAATTCGAGTCGAAAAGCGAAGAACTCTCCGAATTCATAAAAGTTCACGACAGGATTTTCGCCGTCGCGCAGACGACTTCGCGCCCTGCGAATTACGATTTCCTCCTCAAAAAAGTGCGTAAAACTGTAGGAACTATGCCGGGTCACAGGTTTATCGCAGCGGAAACAATATGCACGGCAACTCTCAAAAGGCAGGATTCGGCGGGCGAACTTGCAAAAAAAACCGGCGCGATGGTCGTTATCGGCGGCAGAAACTCGTCGAACACGTCAAAACTTTTTCAGGTCGTTTCGGAAAAGAACAAAAATTCGTTCTGGGTCGAATCACCCGAAGATTTCAGCGCATCCGATATCGAAATACTGAAAAATTCGGAATCTGTGGGGATCACCGCAGGCGCATCCACTCCGGACGAGCAGATCGAGGAAATGAAATCGTTTTTAGGCTCGCTCAATGGCTAAAATAAGCAACACCGCGGAAAACCATCCCGACAGAATTTTAAAACTCAATCCGGTAATCGGACTGCCTCTTGACATCGAAGGCTCGCTCCTTCCGTGTGACGCGGACGGAATCGCAATCGTCGGAAGCAGGAAGCCATCTCTTTACGGCATAAAATTAGCTGAAAAAGCGGCGGAAGCGGCAGTCAGAAGCGGTAAAACGGTTATCAGCGGTTTAGCGCGCGGAATCGACACAGAATCACACCGCGCGGCGCTCAGAGCCGGAGGAAGAACGATCGCGGTCTTAGGAACCGGAATAAACATCATTTACCCTGAAGAAAATGTCGGTCTTGCCGAGGAAATCAAACACAGCGGCGCTGTCATTTCACAGTTTCCGCCGGACACGCCGCCTATCGGCAGAAACTTTCCGATAAGAAACGAGACTGTGGCAAAAATGTGCAGCTCGCTCGTTCTCGTTCAGGCTGCGGCAAAGAGCGGAAGTCTCATCACGGCACGTCTTGCGCTCGAATACGGCAAAAAAGTTTTCGTCTGCCCGGGAGAAATCGGAGATCCGCTTTTTGAAGGAAATTACGGATTTTTGAAAAAATACCGTAACAGCAGAAATCTCAGTATACTTTCCGATTTCGACATGTTATCAGGAGAAAGCGGATGCTTTGATCACGATTTCGGACTTCTTTCAGAAAGACAAAACGCGGAATGCACTGAAATTTCAGGCAAAAATACTGTCTCAGGCGATAAAAAAGAAGTGCAACTTGATGGAACTAAAAAAATTGTTTATAACATAATAAAGTCAAACCCGTCGGGGATCGACTTTGACACTCTCACCGTTCTTTCGGGAATCGGCGCGGCTGAGCTTCCGGCTGTACTGCTTTCGCTTGTTCTTGAAGGGATAGTGAGCGAGCTTAACGGCAAAATTTATAAACCAAGTGAGGCAACATTATGAAACTTCTTATTGTGGAATCACCAACAAAGGCAAAAACTCTTACAAAATATCTGCCCGATTTCAAAGTCGTGGCATCAATGGGTCACATCATCGATCTTCCGTCAAAAACTCTGGGAATCGACATTGACGACAACTTCAAACCCGATTACGAAGTGATTCCCGGCAAGGAAGGAACGATTTCGATGCTCAAAAAAGAGGCCGATGCGGCTGATGAAATCTATATCGGTTCCGACCCTGACCGTGAAGGAGAAGCTATAGCGTTCCATATCGCGTCACTTTTCACGAACAAAGTCATCCACCGCGTTCTTTTCCACGAAATCACGAAGAGCGGAATAGAAAAAGCTCTTTCGACTTCGGCAGAGCTTAACGAAGATCTCTACAATTCGCAGCAGGCACGCAGAATTCTCGACAGAATAGTCGGCTACAAACTTTCCCCGTTCCTCTGGAGAAGCGTAAAGAAAGGACTCAGCGCGGGAAGAGTTCAGTCGGTAGCACTTGAAATGATAGTTGACCGCGAAAAAGAGATCCGCTCCTTCGTTCCCGAAGAATACTGGTCGTTCAAAGCCGATTTCGCAGGGAAAAACGGCAGATTCGAAGCCCTTCTTGAAAAAATCAAAGGGGAAAAAGTCGAAGTCTCAAACGAAAAAGAGGCGAATGCAATCAGAGACGATATCGCAAAAACCAATTCTTTCTCGATAGTTTCTGTCGAAAAAAAGGAAAAAAAGGAGTCTCCGCTTCCTCCGCTCAACACGAGTAATCTTCAGCAGGAAGGTTCTCGCCTGCACAACTACACAGGTGAGCAGACGATGAGAATCGCGCAGTCTCTCTATGAAGGTAAAGATCTTGGCGAAGACGGCTTCACCGGTCTTATAACCTACATGAGAACCGACTCTTTCAGAATTTCCGAAGAGGCGAACGCGGCTCTCAGAGACTACATTGCGGCAAATGTCGGAAAAGAATACCTTGCACCGAAAACGAAATATTACGCAAACAAAAAAGGAAAGACCCAGGATGCGCACGAAGCGATCAGACCGACAAACGTCGAGCTCACTCCGACAAAAATCGCGTCGAAACTCACAAAAGACGAACTCAACATCTACACTCTCATCTGGAAAAGATTCGTTGCTACCCAGATGAAGGATGCCGTTTACGAAACGACAGCGATCACGATCGAAGACACCGACAAGAAATATTCCTTCAAAAAGACGGGAAGTGTCATCCAGTTCGAAGGTTTCCGCAAGATATACAAAAAAACGGGCAAGGACGACACCATTCCGAAGGTTACCGAAAACGAAACCGTAAATCTTGAAAATCCGGTATGCGAGCAGCATTTCACCAAGCCGACGCCGAGATTTACCGAAGGCAGCCTCGTCAAAGAGCTCGAAGAAAAGGGAGTCGGCAGACCTTCGACTTATGCGACCGTCATCAAACAGATCGTTCAGCGCAACTATGTCGAACGCATGAAAGAACCACGCGGCGCACTCATGGCGACAGACCTCGGGATTCTGGTCAGCGATACGCTCGTTTCATTCTTCCCGGAAATCATCAACGTCAACTTCACCGCTGAAATGGAATCTGATCTCGACACCGTCGAAACCGGCGAGAAAGACTGGCTTGACGTTCTCAGAAGTTTCTACGCGACATTCTCTAAAGTCCTCGACAAAGGGATCACCGAAGTCAAGAAAGAGGGCAAAAAGAAAATTTATGCCGAAGAACCGTGTCCTAAATGCGGCAAAAGACTCGTTCTCAGATGGTCGAAAAAAGGAAATCTTCCTTTCCTTTCATGCGAAGGCTACCCCGAATGCGACTTTGCCGGAACATTTGAAAAAGACGGCGATATCTACCATCTCAAAGAGGAAACCGAAGAGGAAAAGAATGTCGAACTTGATGAAGTGTGCCCGAACTGCGGAAGCAAACTCGTCATCAAAAAAGGACGTTTCGGCGAATTCAAGGCGTGCAGCGCTTATCCGAAATGCAAGACGATAATCAAGGAAGACAAGAAAATATGCGACTGTCCGGTATGCGGAGACGGCGCTATAACTGTGAAACGCTCCAAAAAAGGAAGACTTTTCTACGGCTGCTCGAATTATCCGAAATGCGATTTCGTCAGCTGGTACAAACCGGTCGAAGGCGAAGTCTGCCCCGAATGCGGCTTCAAATATGTCGTTGAAAAGAAAAGAAGCGGCAAAGTCTGCCAGAAGTGCGGCAAAAAAATCGACAAATAACCGTCATCATATCAACGTATTTTTTATCTGTCTGATTTTATTTTTCCCAAACGACCACGGCTGTCGCGAATTTCCGTTCGTGACTTATCGAAAGGTGCAGATTTCCTTCGATCTCGATCCCGTC
The DNA here is from genome assembly GCA_902774115.1 of uncultured Spirochaetales bacterium. Taxonomy (GTDB): domain Bacteria; phylum UBP6; class UBA1177; order UBA1177; family UBA1177; genus UBA1177. The sequence continues at coordinate 42,695 of CACYHH010000005.1, read as the reverse complement.
AAATTCAAAAAACGGCTTTCCGTTTTCGTCATGCGCCACAGTGACTGAAGAAAAGTTGAAATCTTTTCTGTTGATCGCCTTTACAAGAGCCTCTTTCGCCGCCCAGAATCCGGCTATATGCTCTTCTTTAAACCTGAATTTTCCGATATATTCATGTTCTTTTCCGCTCAGGAAGCGGTTCCAGAGTTCCGGTTTGTCTTTGAATCTTTCGACTTCGACAATATCAGTTCCGACACCTGTGATCATTTCTTTCCCAGATTTACAGATTTATCTCGATTTCGGCCTTCACCCCTTTGAAATCGGGAAGATAGCGGCATGTCCCGCCGTCGCAGGTGAAACCGCCTTTCTCAAGACCGCCGAAAACGTAAGTTCTCAGGAATTTGTATTTGTAGCCGATTGATCCGCCTGTATAGAAATCGGGAGAATAGCTCCCGCCGTTCTCTTTTTCGATCCATGTCGTGTTTTTGACGGCAGCAAAAAGCTCGTGCGTACGCATATATTTCCAGGAAACTTCGGCGACAGTCTTGAGTTCGTGAACGTGATCCATTTCGTGAACATTGTCAAGCCAGTAGTCCTTGTGATAGTAGTCGTTCGTAAGTTTCATCGACCAGTCTGAGACGAAACCGCCGACATGAATGAATGAAATTATCCAGTCGCGGCTGTTTTTTCTGTCTGAATTGCCGTCAACTGTGTGCCAGCCGACTCCGGCGGAAAGCGAAACGTGTTTCCACTCTTTTTCGCCGCTAAGCGCCGAATACCAGAAATCCTCCGCCTGATAATCGAGAATAAGATTATTTTTACTCGAAGGGAGCGCTTTTTTGTTTCCGAGAGAATCGCCTTTGACGAGATCGGCGTGGAACTTAATACCCGAATGATTCTCGTTGAAACTTATTCTTCCGCCAACGGCCCATGTGTCGAATTCATTATCGATCTGCAGCTCTTTCGGAAGCAGTGTCGGCGGGTTGAAATAGCGGCGTTTCTGATAGTCCTTGTCTTCCATTCTGTTGTAGTTGAGGAAAAATTTATTGTACATTTTTCCTTCGAGCTTGAAAGTCAGGCGGCTTTTCTTCTCGCCGAAATCGAAATAGTAAAGAACCGATGAATAAAACGCCGCGGCATTCTGCAGATCTTTCTTTTCCTTATCTGTTTTCGGCTCGTTTTCCCTTATCTGATTCTTTTCAGTCGTATTCTCATAACCGTAAGGCACATATACCGCACCGGCGTAAAATGAAAATCCGGGGAACGGATTCCGCAGCGCGACATAACTTCCGATGAAATGGAATTCCTTTTCGGCAAAGACATTTTTTTTGGATGTCTCTTTATTCACGTTGATCAGGTCATATTTCCCGTAGTTTCCGTAGCCGTACTGCACCGCCGCTTCGGCAACTTTCCACTTGTATCCCGTTTCCATGCCTGCAAGCCAGTCGTCGGACTCGTTCATTCTTTTGAATGTCGCGCTGTCACGAAGCTGCGGATTTGCCCTGCCGCCGAATGCCTTGATAAAAAAACCGTTGTAGTTCGCCGCAATGTTGCCGCCGCGGATCGAATTGTCGCCGTAAACCTGATCGTTTTTCATCGAAAACGCCATTCCGCGGTTCATGCTCTCGTAAAAATCGCCCGCAGTGAACTGAAAATTTTTCCATTTTCCCTTGGCGTAAAGTCTGTCAAGGTACTGTTCCCAGCAGTGGTTGAAGTGTTCGTCGCTGTAAACGTAATCAAAATTTTTAACGGAACTGTCACTGTCTTTGTCAGCAAAGAAAAGGAGCGTTTTTCTGATTCCGAAAGAGTAGTTTTTGTAGGAAATCTCGCCGAAATCCTCCGTCTGCAGTACTCCGTAGTTATCATAGGCGTCTACCAGCTCGCCGTTCCGTATTTTCTGTATTTTCTGGTCAATGAAAACATGAGCCTTGTTTTTCGAATAGAATTTCCATTTTATTTCCGGTTTTTTTGTTTCCTGTTCCGTTGGTTTATTGACGGTTTCATTCTGAAACGTCTCTACGGATTGAGCGGTATTTTCGGTATTTTCCGCAGGTTTTTCATCCGTTTCGGCAAAAACAGGAAAAAATATTAAAATCAGCACAAAAACAATGAGAAATTTTTTCATTCTGACCCTAAAAAAAACGATTACGCGCCATGTTACGGGGAAAGAAGAAAAAGGCAAGGTTTTGACTATTCCGAACGTACGCAGTGGACGTGGTAATCAACTCCTGCACTATTCTTATACATTGTGGTATTCATGCTGCCTCTGGTCAGGTAAAGACGGAAAACGGCATCATGCTCATCAGGCATCGTGGTGGAAGTGAGCAGGTAATTCACAGCCTGAATATCCGGGAAAGATGATGCAGGATCCGACCTGCCGAAATCTACTATAGTCATAAGTTCGTCTTTATTGGGAAGTCTCCAGTCAGAAAATCCTGCATAAGTCAGGTTTTCGCAGTAATCCATAGCACCTTTCCAGAAAGAAGAGTTGTCCGGAACATCGGCATCGTGATACTGCCACTGAAGTCCGGTTACGGTATCAACAACTATCTTTTCTTCGGCTTCTTCGTATGCTTCCGGAATTATGAAACTGCTTTCCGGCATAGTCTCACCGCGGACGCAGCGCACGAAATTCGTCGGATTGTTCCCGTAATCAGAAACTGCCCCAGACTCGAAGTTAACGCCCCAGTAATTACCGTAAGGAGCACTGTAGGACGCCCACGATATGTAGTCGTAATAACTACCGTCAGCAGGAAGCGGGATATCAAAATAGTTCATATCTATCGTAGGCCATCTGTTGTTGTGGACAATGGTCATATACTCTCTCGGAGTGGACAGTCTCCAGTCATCGTAGCCGCCGTATTCAAGATTTTCGCAGTAATAGTCGGCACCACTCCAACGGTAATCTCCGCTTTCGTCCGGTGTTCTCATCCATTCAAGACCGGTATTGTCGTCACGGACGATGTCCTCGTTTTCGATTCCGGTTTCAACAATCGTGAAACTCTTAGGAGCGCACAAACCTTCACGCGCCTTGGTTGCATCCTGACCGTAGAAAGGTTCTCCCGGCGCCGGACACGGAATTTCCTTGCTTTCATCGTAGCATTTAAACTGTGAAGTGCAGATCCTGCCTACTGTCGGCTGTTCAGTGATGCATCCTTTCACCGTTCCCCACCAGTAGAAGCCGTCATCGCATTTGCAGCTGTAGAAATCAGGAGCCTGCGCCGTGCAAACAGTCGTATGTTCGAATGCTGAGCACGGCTCGGAATCACACGGGCTTACACACTTTATGCCGTCCCACGAATAGACATCTTCGCATGTGCAGACATATTCGGTTCCCGTTTTCGGAACGCATCCGGTGGTATGCGGAACACTGCCGCACGGATCTGCCGTGCACGGGTTAGAACACTTCTTTGCCGAGCCGTCCCAGTAATAGTTTTCCGCGCATCCGCATTCGTATTTACCGTCCGGTTTCGGGAGGCATATTCCGGTTGAATGATAAACTGTCGAGCACGGATCATCTGCACAGCTGCTTGAACACTTAGAGCCGTCCCACGAATATGGAGCCTCACAGCCGCAGCTGAAAGTTTTGACATGATCGGTATTGTAAACCACATAACACTCACCGTCGGAATGAACGATATCGGTACACGGATCACTCTCGCAGGGATCTGACATATCTACAGGTGAACATCCCAGCCCGTCCCATCCGTAAGAATCAATGCAGTCACATGCAAAACTCATTATATCGCCCTCCCGACCCAGAAAAATGACATGGCAGACTCCGTTTGAATTTTCAATGCTGCCGCAAGGGTTCGGGTCACAAGGATCATCCCCGGAAGATTCATGCGTGTCGGTATCGCTGTCATCTGTATCGTCATTATCATCGTTGTCCGTAATATCGTTGTCCGTAATACCGTCATCCGGTTCTGCTTCAGCTTCAAGATCGACAACAAGGAATGTGTAAGAGGAGAAGTGACCTGTAGTCATCATTATCGGATCCCCCGCAGCCGAGTTCATGATCGGATCACCTGCAGCCGTAACCATGATGGGATCTCCTGCAGCACTCAGCATTATCGGATCACCGCCTGAGCTCGGCATCATGATCGGATCTCCGCCAGCATTCAGCATTATCGGGTCTCCAGCTGCGCTTGTCATTATCGGATCACCCCCTTCGTTGCGTCCTGAAATCTTAACGGCTGCACCTATCGGGCTGTAGCTCCATTCGCCTTTTTCCTCGCGGTAAACCGCTGCCGTTATGACTTTCTTTTTAGCCGCTCTTGTGACGCTTCCGACATCTTTGAGTGTTTTCATCGTGATTATGACGGGCTTTTTGAAAACCGTGCCGCTTGGCTCGAATTCGACTACTTTGCTGATTACATCAAGCCCTTCCGTCCCTTTGTAACCATCGGCATCGTAAATTTTCATCGTGATTTTGACGTCTTCGTCAAGAGCTCCGCCGGGAATCTCGATAGATACAGCCTCATCTTTGGTTTCTGCCTCGATTTTTCCCCCTTCTTCAGCCGGAATATCCTGAGAAACCTCTTCAACAGGCTTCGCTTCGCTGCTGCCGCCGTTATTCGTTTTTTTGTCTTCGTCACACGAAACAACGAAAACCGCGATAAAAACAAGAACCGGAATTAAAAACCTTCTCATGGAAACCTCCTTTATATTCTGCTCCCCTAAGTTAGGGGAGCTGTCAGTTTACTGACTGTGGAGTGTGTCACACAACACACGCCCCCGCCGCTTCCGCGGCACCCCCTCTAACTTAGCGGGGGAATAAACCAAGACGTGTCAGGTCACGTCTCTACTACCGAGACGGCGGGTCACACTGCTGTGATTCGCTGTTCCAGACGAAGAGGGCAATGCATTTGAAGCGGCATTCGTTTTCGACCTCTTCTTCGCTGTAAATTGCTTCGCCTGTTATTTCAGGCAGCCACGCGTTTCCGCTCCATGTCTGGGTTATGCTTTCACTCCACCACTCCGCATTTTCCGGCAGTTCAGCGGTACAGTTCTCAGTTTTGGTATTTGCCTTACACACCTTGTCGTCGCCGTTCCAGGTGTAGTTTTCCTCGCATCCGCAGTGATATGCCTCAAAAGAATCGGGGAAACATCCGGTTCCGTGCGAAACATCGGCACACGGTTCTGCGTCGCACGGGTTTACACACTGTGAGCCGTTCCAGAAATAGTTTTCCACGCATCCGCAGTGATATATTTCAGAAGAATCAGGGAAACATCCGGTTGCATGCGAATCGACTGCACAAGGATCGTTTCTGCACGGGTTCAGCCCGTCTGAAACGCAGCGTGCCGGAAGTGCCCAGGAAGCTTGGTATTCATTATCAACTTCGACATAATCAAAAAAGAGGACCTGGTATTGCGCCAAATCTCTCCCCCAAGTTGACGACCACAAACCGTTGTTGTCGCCTAAAACGGAATATTTTCCGTTGAGATCAATCGGACACGGCGCATTCTCTTCGCTGCAGTTTACAACAAGCGTCTTGAGTTCATCAATCGTCGGAAGTCTCCAGTAGCGATCCGTCCCTTCCATAAGACTGGAACAATAGCTTTTCGCTTCTTCGAAATCCAAATAACCTGATGAAATATCAGACCAGAGAAGCCCCGTTTCAGGATCAAGATATGGCGTTTCCTTGTAGTTTAGAGTTTCGTCGAGGACGCACCTCTGGGCAAGTGCAGAAAGAGGAATTTCTTCGGAAACAGTCACAAGTGCGCCGTCATAGACGCTCACACCCCACAATTCAGGATAAACCTCTTCCTCAGGATTATAATATTCAAGGTTCAGTGTTCCTGAAAGCATAAAGCCGTAATCAAAAAGGATCGTTTCCGAGGGATCGTCGCCGGTGCAGGTATCCTCTGTAAACCAGGAATTTTCAAAATGTTCGTTCGTTACGCTGCAGCTTCCGCCCGTTTTGAGTTTATCGGTCGTAACAAGCGAGCGGATCTCGTCTATCGTCGGAAGTCTCCACTTGTGCGAACCGCTTTCATAGAGATTGCGACACATATCAACAAGAGAATAAACATAGACTGTATTTTCTGATCTGTCAGCGTTTTTTCTTGGAGCGAGGAATTCTCCGCCTTCATAAATTTCCGAATTATCGAAACCGGCAAAGCTATCAAAGTATATAACTGATGACCAGACTGTTCCCATCGCATCTTTGCAGGGAGCAATGCCTGTTTCGCCGCAATCCGGAATGTCGTTTTTTTCATCAAGAAGACTTCTTACGCAGCGCACTGTAAGAACAGGTTCGTATTCCTCTTCTTCCGCTTCAATTTCGTCTCTTTTGATGCTCCTTGTATAGTAGGCATCGACAACGATATCTCCGCCGCCTTCACCGCCGGTTGCATCTAAAGTTCCGTCCTTCATATAGACAGCCCACGCTCCGTAGTCTGCACCAGTAGAGCTCCAGAAAATATCGGGTGTCATGCCGGGGAATGAAGAAAGGACATCCGTTTCCGTCCCTGCTTTTGAATAATCGACAAGGCTAAGAAGCTCGTTTTTGTTCGGAAGTCTCCAGTCGTCATACCCTGCATATTCAAGGTTTTCGCAGTATGAAAGAGCCTCTTTCCACGAGTCGATCTGAGCAGAATCTTTCTGCCAGTAAAGGTTTGTTCCGGCATCAAAAATCACATTTCCTTCGCTTTCGGCAAGAGGAACGTAACTTGCCGCCTTGACTTTTCCGTATTCTTTGCCGCTTACGCAGACAAGAAGACCGTCTTCGAAATAAGATGAGTAATTCGCGTAGTATTCCAGAGGCAGGAACTGTCCCTTTTCCAGCGAATAAAGATAACCTTCGGCCGAGCTCCATGTGTAAGGTCCGAAATAGCTGCTGCTTTCGATGTTTTCAAAAATCTCCCAGAAATAAAACAGCTCGACTGCCGGCATATCCCGGAAAAGCATCTCGTTGTGAGCAAGCGTGAGAAGCTCTTTCGGAGTCGGAAGTCTCCAGTCCTCGCTTCCGCCGTAGGAAATGTCACAGCCGGTTTTAAGGTCTTCGTAAGCGCCTTTTTCTCCGGTGAAAAGCCACGTAAGACCGGTGGAATTATCCTTAACCTCGATAAAATCGTTTTCAATAAATTCGTTTTTCGGGATTTTTGCAAAGGAGTGATGCGGAACACACGATTTTCTTGCCGCATACTGCGCATCCTGACCGTAAAGCTCTGCATCTTCCGCCGGGCAGATGATCTGTCTTCCGCTCAAGGTCGTACAGATCGTCATATTCGTGCAGACAACTTTGGAATACTGCGGTTCTTCCGGCTCCGGAATAACGTCTTCGTCTGTTTCAGCCGGTTCGTCGTCATCAGTTTCAGCCGGTTCATCATCGTCAGTTTCCGCAGGCTCGTAGTCATCTTCTTTAACAGGCAATTCAGTGTCAGGTTCTTCAACTGGTCCTTCCTCATTTTCAGCCTCTACCTCAAAGAAAGCGTAAGAGGTGAAGTGGCCTGTCGTCATCATGATCGGATCGCCTGCAGCGGAGTTCATTATCGGATCACCCGCAGCGGTGACCATTATCGGATCGCCGGCAGCACTCAGCATAATAGGATCACCCGCTGCATCCATCATTATCGGATCTCCTGCAGCGTTCAGCATGATAGGATCACCGGCAGCATTTGTCATGATCGGGTCTCCGCCGTCATCGTACCCTGAAATTTTGACCGCCGCACCGATAGGACTGTAGCTCCATGCGCCTTTTTCCTCGCGGTAAACCGCTGCCGTGATAACTTTCTTTTTGGAAGCTCTGAGGATATCGCCTTTGACATCCTCAAGCGCTGTCATCGAAATCATGACAGGTTTTTTGAAAACCGTGCCGCTTGGCTCGAACTCGACTACCTTGCTGACGACATCCTTGCCTTCAGTTCCTTTGTAGCCTTCGGCATCGTAAATCCTCATCGTGATCACAGTGTCGCTCTCAAGCGCTCCGCCCGGAATTTCAATCGAAGTCTTTCCGTCGGAACTCTCGACCGTTCCGCCTTCCTCGGCTGAAATTTCTTTCGAAACTTCTTCGACATAGCTGTTTTCTTCGTTCGTTTTTTTCTTGCCGCTGCATGAAACAGCAAAAACCGCGGCAAAAACAAGAACCGGAATCAAAAACCTTCTCATGGAACCCTCCCTATTTTTTGAGACGCCATATTATGACGTCTCTACGAATCCTATCTCACGCAGCGGACATTAAGACCACCCGAATTAAGCGAACTATCAACAGCTCCGAAGCTAAAATCGACATACCAGTTGAAATCAGAATTATCACTCCTAACTGAAGACGACCAGAGTATAACTTCTCCCGCATCTCCGAATTTGCTGTAACCACTGTCGCCAGCTTCGCACTTACAATTATCTTCATTCCAATCATCACTGCTCAAATAATCCGGATCGGATATCCTGCAAGAACCGTCGGTAACCGTCTCGTCACATTCTTCGATAAGTGTTCTCAGCTCATTGATGTCAGGCAGTCTCCAGTCGTGATAGCCTCCTTCAGTCAGGTTCTCACAATACGCAGCTGCTGCATCGACATCCAGTTGGTCAGGTGCCATAGCGGACCACATTAAAGCACTCGACGAATCTGTGCATGGAGTTTCGTCTGCCGGACCGCATTCCTGTTCACTGGAAACACAGCGGACTTTAACAAAAACTTTGTAGTCATCAGCATCAAAATAGATATTCTCAGGATATGCCTCTTTAAAGTTCATCTCCACAGCAATGCTTAAATCAAAATCCGATGACCATAAACATGCAGTATCTCCGAGAACGGAATATTTTCCGGTAACATCTATTGCACAGGAAGAGTCTTCGCACTCTCTGAGAAGAGTCGTGAGCGCCGCTACTGTCGGAAGTGTCCAGTCGTGATCAGGATCTTCTGCGGCAAGCCCGCTGCAATATGCATAAGCATCGTCTGCTTCTATATAATAAGGGGAAATATCAGACCAGTGAAGTCCTCTGTCAGCATCATAATACGGGGTTTTTTCATAGTTCAGGCTTTCGTCAAGAACACAACGCTGGACAAGTTTGGAAACACGGAATACTTCAGCCGGATATTTCAGGCTCCCCTCATTCAAATTGAACCCCCACAGCCCAATGTAGCCTGACCCAAACTGCCAGACATCAGAAACAATCAATCCGTAATCGTACAGAGCCGTCTGCGATGCGCCTTCAGTCGTACAATTCTCTTCTTCCACTGCTCCGCTTACGCATGAAACTTCATAACATTCGTCCGTCAAACCGCATGCGCCGCCCTTTTTAAGTTTTTCGCTCGTCATGATTCCGCGGATTTCATCTATTGTCGGAAGTCTCCACTTGTTCGAATCATTTTCGCTCAGATAACGGCACATATCAGCGAGAACCGACCATTCGACAATTGTTTCCTCTTCACATTCTCCCTCTTCCGGAAGATAATCCCCGCATTCTTCCTCGTACAATCCAGACTGGTCGAAATCCGCAAAAATTTCGGGATATATTACCGAAGACCAGATTGTTCCGTTTGCATCCTTGCAAGGTGCGATTCCTGTTTCGTCGCAATTGGGAATTTCAGGTTTTTCAATAAGATCGCTCCTTACGCAGCGCACTAAGAAAGTTTGTTCTTCTTCCATTTCATCCGTTGTCATCTGAGAGACAACTCCGCTCTTCATATCGACGATCCAGTTGTTGCTACCGATATTTCCCGGAGTCGAAGTCCAGAACATATCAGGAGTCATACCCGGGAAAGATGAAATCACTTCCGCTCCCGTTCCTGCTTTTGAATAGTCGACAAGGCTCGCAAGTTCGTTCCTGTTGGGAAGCCTCCAGTCTGAATATCCTGCATATTGAAGGTTTGCACAATAGGAAAGAGCCCCTTGCCAACTATCCACATCCATGGAATAACCTTCCCAGAACAGATTCGTTGCTGAATCAGAAATCATATTTTCGCCGTTTCGCGTGACAGTAGTGTAATTTTCCGCATTGACTTTTCCGTATTCTTCTCCGCTGACACAGATGAGCAAACCTTCAGGTTCCTCACCGCCGAAAATATCTTTGTTTACAATCATACCCAAAGCCGCGATATAGATATAATTTCCACCGGCACTCAGCGTATAGGTATATTGTCCGTTAACTTCATAATCTTCATAAATTATGCTGAAATACACCGGATCTATCATTGCGCCGCGAATCCTGCCGAGGTCAGTAAGAGTAAGAAGTTCTTTCTGGGTCGGCAGACGCCAGCTGTCTATTCCGCCGTAAGAAACATCACAGTTGTTTTTCATATTTTCAAAAGTTCCGCTTTCACCGGTAAACCACCATGTCAAACCTGTGACATTGTCCTTTACAAAAGGTACTTCCTCATTATCAGAAGGAATTTCGGTGTAGCTGTGATGAGGAACACACCCTTTTCTCGCCGCATACTGAGCATCCTGACCATAGAAAGGTTCACCTTCTTTCGGACAATAAATCTGGCTTTTGTTGCCGTCGGTACATATTGCCATGTTTGTACACAGAACTTTGGAATAAACCGGTTCAGGCTCCGGCTCAGCAGTGTCTGTATCTGTATCATCGTCAGGTTTGGTTGTATCTGAATCGGTATCATCATCGGGTCCGGCCGTATCAGTATCATCAATATCTGATATTTCAGTATCCGACGATTCCTCTTCAGACTCAAGCACGATGAAAGTATAAGCTGTGAAATGACCTGTTGTCATCATGATCGGGTCTCCGGCAGCCGAGTTCATGATCGGGTCGCCTGCCGCATTCTGCATTATCGGATCACCTCCGGCAGCAAGCATTATCGGGTCGCCGCCAGCCGCAAGCATAATCGGATCGCCGCCTGCATCCATCATAATCGGATCACCGCCTGCGTTGAGCATTATAGGATCGCCTCCTGCACTCAGCATTATCGGGTCACCGCCGGCATCTCTTCCGGCAAGAACCGCATAAACCCCGTGCTCGTTATAACTCCACCTGCTTTCGGTATCTTTGAAAACCGCTGCAGTCAGAATTTTCTTTTCAAAAGTCTCTTCCACAGCCATCGTAATTATAACGGGTTTTTTGAAAATCGTGCCCGATGGTTCAAAATCCACTACTTTGCTCACGATTTTTCCGCTTTCATCATTCGGGAAAGCAGCAGCCTCGTAAATAGTCATAGTGATTGTCATGTCGCCATCCAGCGCTCCTGCTGGAATCTCGACCGAAGTCTTTCCGTCGGAACTTTCGACTTTTCCGCCTTCCTCTGCCTTGATTTCCTTCGACACTTTCTCGATATAGTCGTTTTCTTCCTGCGTTTTTTTCTTGCCGCTGCATGAAACAGCGAAAACCGCGACAAAAACAAGAACCGGAATCAAAAACCTTCTCATGGAAACCTCCTTATTTTTCATCTTCCTGTTCAATTATCGGAATTTTGAACGAAAAAGCAATAAAAAACAACACCTTAACTGTTATTTTTATTTATTTCGGCAACTATTTCTGCAGCGACGTCCTTCACTTGGAAAATTGTTCCGGTTTCATTTTTGACAGAAGTGATCCTGCAGTTAGGCATTCCGCACGGGACAATTCTTGAGAAATAGGATAAGTCATTGGAAATGTTGACAGAAAATCCATGTATCGGAACAAATTTTTTAAAGTGCATTCCTGTAAAGGCAATTTTACGGTCTTCGACCCAGAGCCCCGCCTTTTCATCGTGCCATTCAAGGTTTTTCACTCCGCAGAAACCGGTCAGGACATTTTTTATAGCGTTTGCAAAAAAGAGAACAAACTCTTTAATCGAAGCGAATCCGTAATTTCTGAAATCGATCACCGGATATACAACAAGTTGTCCCGGTCCGTGAAAAGTGAGCTCTCCGCCGCGCCTGATGTTGTAAACCGGAATGTTTCCTGTCGGTTTGATGAAATCCTCTTGTTTGCCGCGAAGCCCCGAAGTGTAGACGGGATCATGCTCAAGAAACAGGACACAGCCTGCGCTGTTTTTTGCAATGACATCGTTTCTAAGATTTTCCTGAAGCTCAAGGATTTCGCCGTAATCGCAGGTGTTTTCAAATATCCTGAACGGAATTTCAGCAGCCATTTCTAAGTCTTTCTCCGAATGAAGCAGGCAGACGCAGAGCCCTGATTTTGTTGATGGTCAGCTCAAAATTGTATTCGACTCTGTGATATTTGATGATTTTTGTGTCTGTATCGTACGAAACGAAACTCGATCTCGGATCTCCGTCACGCGGCTGACCGACCGAACCGCAGACGCATACGACCGGATTCGGGAGAGTCGAAATATCGATTTCTCCGCCTGCGATATTAAGCTCGACCGACTGATTGTTGCCTGTCAGCAGAAAAAGATTCGTGTAGTGGCTGTGACCGACGAAATTCACTCTCTGAAGGAACGGCGCGACATCATAAAGGCGGTTCACACCACGGCAGTTGAAGATGTAGTCGTATCTTTCCGGCATTCTCGGAGAACCGTGCGAAAGGAGACAGTGCGCCGCATCGTAGACATGAATGTATTTCAGACGGTCAAGAAACGCGAACTGCTCGTTCGTCAGAATATCAGTCGTCCAGTTGATGACATATCTCACAGCATCGTAATAATCGTTGATATCAGTCTTTCCGACTATACCTGCATCGTGGTTGCCAAGCACGCCGAAGTCAACAACTTCCTTAAGAATATCAATAGTTTCTCCCGGCCACGGCCCGTAACCCACAGCATCGCCTGAAAACAGAATGAGATCGGGTCTGATGTTTTCCCTGATCTCTTTCATAACCGCTTCCAGAGCGGGCAGATTCGAATGGACATCGCCAAGAACTACGATCTTCATATTCTACAGAAGCTCTGCGGCTGCGTTTGCAAGTGCGGAACGCTCGCCTTTTTCAAGAGTTATATGTCCTGCAAGGGCAAGGTCTTTGAAACGGTCTACGATGTAGCTCAGACCGTTGTTCGACTCGTTCATGTACGGGTTGTCGATCTGGAACGGGTCACCGGTGAGAACCATTTTCGTGTTCTCGCCGACTCTCGAAACGATCGTTTTGATCTCATGCGGAGTAAGGTTCTGCGCTTCGTCGACGATGATGAACTGCTCGGGAATGCTTCTTCCGCGGATGTAGGTGAGAGCTTCGACTTCAATTACTTTGCTCGCCATGAGCTCGTTCATCTTGCCCATGCTGTTCATGTCGTGATCGGCAAGAAGATATTCCAGATTGTCGAAAACGGGCTGCATCCACGGTTTGAGCTTTTCATCGATCGTACCGGGAAGGAAACCGATATCTTTTCCCATCGGATAGATCGGTCTTGCAACGAGCATTTTCGTGTATTTTCCCTCTTCAAGGCACTTCTGCAAACCTGCCGCGATCGCAAGAAGGGTCTTTCCCGTTCCCGCCGTTCCGATAAGGCTGACGAGCTTTACTCTGTCGTCCATCAGAAGATCCAGAGCAAGCCTCTGGGCAAAGTTCCTCGCCTTGAGCCCCCAGACTTCCTTGAACTGTTTGAGCGGAACAAGGGCGTTTTCAAAAGGATCGAACCTGACTGTCGCCGTGTGCTGCTCGCCGATCTCGGCATCGACAAGTTTGAAGAACTGGTTCGCATGCGCCGTTTCGAAAGGAGTTCCAGCAAGAGAATCAAGCGGGATCTTCTTTTCCTCAAAAACGCGGTCGATGAAGGCACCTTCGATACTCAAAGTTTCGTATCCTGTAGGCAGTTTGTTGAAATTGACTGTATCGTTTCTGTAATTTTCAGCCTTTATGCCGTAAACATCAGCTTTGATGCGGAGATTTACGTCCTTGCTTACGAGAATGACCTCTCTGTCAGGATTGTCTTTCGTGATTTTGTAAGCGGCGCAGAGAATTACATTGTCAGCGTATCCCGAAGCGAGTTTTGCGCCCGGAAGCTCGAATTCGCCTGTAATGTCTATTCTTATCGAACCTCCTCCAGGAAGCGCAACACCGTCAAGAAGGCTTCCCTGCTGGCGGAGTTCTTCGATATGACGCGCAAAGGCTCGAGCCGCCAGACCGACCTGATTCATATCTTTTTTGAACTTGTCAAGCTCTTCGATAACGACGATCGGAACGACAATGTCGTGCTCATCGAAATTGAAGATCGCCTTCGGATCGGAAATCAGAACATTGGTGTCGAGGACAAAAATCTTTTTAGCCATTATCCACCTCCTGTTTAAGGTTCAAATTGACCGTCATATCCTTGTCAAGCGTGACCGCCATAGGTTTTATCGAATAGTCTTCGTATTCAAAACCGAGAATCAGCACTTCCGATTCTTTTCTCGGCAGCTTTTTCGTGCATGGCGTCCTGCAGATCGTTTTGCCGTTTTCGTTGTTGAAAACTCTGACACCTTTGATATTCGAATTAACTGTCAGCTTCATCATCGGAACGCTTTTTTTGCCGTTTGACGCCGTTTTTTTGGGCTGTTCAGCGGTTTTTTTATCCGGTTTCTCCTTTTCGCCCGAGACCTTGGCAGTTTTCGGAGTGTCATACTTCGAAATTTCGGTACGTTCAGCCATCATCGGCGGATTCTGCTTTCTCAAAAAAGTATAGACCGCAATTCCTGCCACGATCAGAAGAATGCAGACGACCAAAACCTTGAGAATTGTTCCCGAAGAACGGTTTTCTTCGATCGAAACATGCTTTACCTTTTCATCATGCGACGAATTGAGCATCCTGATTATATCTTCGCTCGAAATCATGTCAGCAGCGGGATTCATGCTTCTGACGGTTCCCGAATTGAAAAGGAATGCAAGACTGATCTTTTCTTCGAGATTGTATTTCAGGTAAATATTTTTCAGATCGTTGAGAAGAAGCATCATTGTGCCGTATCTGTTGAAAGGCTTCTTTTCGAGGCATTTCATTATCAGCGCATTGACATCGGACGGAATGTCGGGGTTTACATTGCTCGGCAACTCAGGAAATTCATACTGATGTTTATGCAGTATTTTCATGTAGTTATCATCAAAAAACGGAAGTCTGCCAGTGAGCATCTCATACATTATGACACCCAGAGAATAGATGTCGGAAGCGGGTTCGACACTCTCTCCCGCAGCCTGCTCCGGCGACATATACTCCGGAGTTCCGAAAATCGCGCCCGATTTCGTAAGAGTACGCAGACGCTCGTCCGGTTTTGCATCGGCCTGAAGTATCTTTGAAATACCGAAATCAACGATTTTGACAAAAGGATAGTTGCCGTCCTTGTTTGTCAGCAGAATATTTTCAGGCTTGAGATCCCTGTGGATTATCCCTTTTCCGTGCGCCGAATAGAGCGCAACCGCTATCTGTGCGGCAACCGAAACAGCGAATTCCAGCGGAAGAACGGGCTGTTCCTTCATAACGTCGGCAAGAGAACGTCCTTCGACATACTCCATGACGAAATAGGCGTTTCCCTCTTCGGTGTATCCGAAATCGGTAACGTCGACAATGTTGTCCTGACCGATGTTCGATGCCGCGATGGCTTCACGCTTGAACCTTTCCACCGTGTCCTTGCGCTTACTCTGCTCGTAATGCAGAATCTTGATCGCGACTTTTTTCCTCAGGATCTCATGTTCGGCGAGATAGACGCTTCCCATTCCGCCTGTTCCCACGAGTTCGATTATTTTATAGCGGTCGTTTATTACCGTTCCTATATATTTTTCTTCAAAATCAGCAGTAATATTCGTTATCAAAACTTCCTCTCACAAAACATTCAGAACAAGAGCCGTCCTGATCAATAAGATACAGTTATATCATCGAGATAGAAACCGGCAGCTTCATCGGAGTCATCCGTCGTAAAACGGAAACCGATATCGATACTTTTCCCTTTAAAAGCCGAAAGGTCGCCGGTGAACTTGTAGTACTGGGTTCCGAGCTGCTTCGTAATTTTTGTCTTGTGGTTGTCAAGAGCTGCAAGCGGCGAAGAAGGAGTGTCCGCCGAAAGAAGGATACCGTCATCGACAAGTTCCCACATATCGTCGCTTTTCTTAACTAAGACTTCGACATAATCGTAAGGTGAATAGCCGTTTCCGATAAGATCGACCCATGCATAGAACGATATTTCGGGTTTTCCATTAGACGGAACCGATATTGACGTGCTGTAATACATCAGATCCTTGCAGTTTGAAGAATAAGTTTCTTCAAGGTTGGTCGCCGCGACATTGTTTCCGCTGCGAGCTTCTCCCGGTCCGCTCGTCGGAGTGCCGATTTTCCAGCACGGATTCTCCTCGTTTGCCGGAACTATCGTCCATTGCAAGCCGCCGTCTTCAAAATTTTCGGTCATAACGGTTTTTCCGAGACCCGTATCGGATGAATTATCGGCATCGTTGTCACTTACATCATCGTCCTTCCCGGAAGGCTCGTTGTCGTTCACTTCTTCTTCATCGTCGACTTCCGTGCCGGGAGTGTCTTCATCATTGTCTTCCAACGGATCGTCGTTGTCACTGATTTCACCGCCGGAAGAACGGCATTCTCCGTTTGCAAGATTACATATCGGGTAATTCGGATCCTTGCAGTCGTCATTCGACTTGCACATAATTCCTTCGGCTTCCTTTTTCGTTATGCAGAAACCTTCATTTTCCTTACACTTCCAGTTGATGGGACAGTCAGCCTGAGTAGAGCAGATCTGTCTTTTTTTGCAGAAATAAACAAGCATTCCGAGTTCGGCATCCTGCTGAGGATTGTCGAGATCGCAGTAAGAATCCCTGTTGCAGTCAACATTTGAATTGCAGTTTGTCTTTGCCTCGCTCTCACCTTCTTCATCATCCGAACAAGAAACCGCAAAAACAAGGGCAACGACCGAAACAAGCAACAAAAACAAGAACTTTTCCTTCATTTTTCACTCCTGAAAAAATTAAGTCTGATTATTCTAATAAATTAAGGAAAAATTTCAACTATTCGGGGAAAAAATTCGCCGCCGCGGTCGGAATGTAGAAATATCGAAATATCGGGATACCGTTCAAAAATGCGGCGGCTAAAAAAACTAATTTTCGCGCTTGAATTCGGCTCTTCTGTTTTTGAACCACGCTTCTTCGTTTGAAGCTGGATCAACGGGAAGTTCTTCACCGTATGAAACGATTTTTATTCTTTCGCCGTCGATACCTGCCTGTATCAGTTTGTTTTTGACTTCCAGAGCTCTCTTTTCACCGAGCGAAAGGTTGTAGTCATTGCTGCCGCGTTCGTCAGCGTGACCTTCGATCCTGACGACTCTTTCGGGGAAATTAATCATCCACTGCGCCATAAGATCTATCTTCGGGAGATCTTCTTCAAGAACGGCGTACTGGTTGTATTCAAAGTGGACGACCTGAAAATCCATTTCGGGATTTTTCGGATCGGCGGAAGGATCGGCCGCGTCATTTGAAGTGACATTCTCCTCTTTTATGGTACCGTCCTCTTCTCCGTTTCCGTTGCCTTCCTTTTTCGTCATGCACTCGTCCGGATGTTCGCGGTAATATTTTGCGATCGCGTCGCTTTTTTCCTTGACAGCGTTGAAAAGTTCCTTCGCCTTGTCGTAATTTTTGTTGTTGATCTCCTCTCTCGCCTGTCTCAGAAGTTCTTCTGCGGCAAGATAGTTCTCTCTGTCGCAGTCCTTGCCTGCTTCAGCATCGGCAAAAGCCTTCTCGGCAAGTTCCCTTTCATCTTTCGGAGGATTGCCCGCACAGGAGCAGAACACTGTAAAAACGAAAACCGCTATTGCACAAAAATTGAAAAACTGTTTCATATCTCACCTCTCTTAATTAGTTTCCGCAGGGGACCACGAAGGCATGAGTACTTCGCCGTTGCCCGAATAAACCGCGATCTGTTTCGTTCCGCTTAAATTCGAAAGGAAAAGTCTGTTTTTCCCGCTTCTGTTCGAAGAGAAACCGATGATCCTGCTGTCCGGCGAGAATGTGGGGGATTCGTTTTTTCCCTGATTCTGCGTAAGTCTGCTGATCTGTCTCGAAGCCAAATCAATGATGAAAAGATCGAACTGATATTTTTCGTCACGGCCGCTGAAGGCCACTTTAGTGCCGTCAGGACTGTATTCGGGATCCTGATTGTAGTTTCCCTGCTCGGTAAGCCTTTCGACTTTGTTGAGGTCGGAAAGAGACATTCTGTAAATCTGCGGATTTCCCGATCTGCCGGAAACAAAAACTATTTCGTCACCTTTCGGGCTTACACTCGGAGCAGCGTCGATTTCGGAGTTAACAGTCAGTCTTTTGAGTTCGTTCGTGGTCGTATCGAGCGAGTAGATTTCGGAGTTTCCGTCTTTCGAAAGGCAGAGCGCGATCGTTTTGTTGTCGGGATAAGCGCTTGCCGAAACATTGAGTCCTTCATAAGCCGAAACGGTCTTTATCTGCGCTGTTTTGAGATCGTATGAGTAAAGGTTCGGATTGTTCTTTTCATGGCTCGTGAAGAAAATCTTCTGTCCGTCAGCCGACCATTCGGGAAGAAGGATCGTTTTCGACGTGGAGTAAAGCTCTTTTCTGCCCGAACCGTCGAAATTAGTAACGACGAGCGAGTATTTTTCACCGTTTTTTTCAACAAACGCGATTTTCGAGAACATGAAGTTCATCTCTTCGCCGGTGAGCAGCCTGATAACTTCGGCAGCAAAGCGGTAAGCCGACTTTTTAGCAAGAGCCGCTTTGGAAGTGTACTTCTTCTGGATAAGCGCTTTTCCTTTTGCGACATCGAAAAACGCGAGTTCGAGCTCGACATCGTCCTTTCCTTTCAACGTTCCTTTGATAAGACCGTTAGCGCCGACATTGAGCCACGATTTGAAATTGACATCCTTGAAGGCAACTTCGGGTTTTTCCAAAAAGGATCTTTTATCAAGGATTTTAAAATATCCCGTAATATCAAGCACTTTTTCTACAGCTGAAGAAATTTCCGAAGCCTGTGCGCCATCGGCGCCGTCAAGAACGTGCATTGGGGAAACAGCCATGTTGTACTCGGCAACAGCACCGTCTTTTACCTCAACCTGAAGCTGGGCAAAAAGATTGAAGCAGGCAAAAATCACCGCACTCAGGGTGATCAATCTGAAGTGAACGGACATTCAAAACCCTCCTTTAATACAAGTTTCTTCAAATTCTTATCGTCAGGCAAAGGAAGCCTTCCGGTTTTTTTGACGGCTTCGATTACCGAACTGTCGTAGACCTGATTTCCCGATGAAGATTTGATTTTTATATCGTAAACTTCGCCGGAATAGGTTATTTTAAAATAGATTTTCGTCATCAGTTTTTTACGCTCGTCAGCCGAGATTATACTCGGGATATTCCAGTTTTCCTTAATCTTTTTGCTGATCAGCCGGGCATACATATTTGCTTTGAGCGCAAGTGCCGGATCGGTGACATCGCCGTCATCTACTCCGTCCTTGGCGCCTTCCTTGCTCTCTTCGGCACGGGCGTCGCGCTTGATTTTTTCCATAACGTCTCCGGCAAGAAGGTCGTCAAGCGAAGACGGTTTTTTCTTTTCCTCTTTCGGAGGTTCCTCTTTTTGCGTTTTTTCCGCCGGTTTCGGCTGCTCTTTCGGTTTCAGCGAATTTGCCTTTCCGTCATCAGGCTTCGGCTGAACTTTTTCGGCCGGCTGTTCCTCTTTTTTAGGCTCCGGTTTCGGATCTTTCTTCTCCGATTTCGGTGCCGGTTTCGGCTGGGTTATACGCGGCAGCAGCTTTTTGTCGCGCTCTTCGCCTAATTTAACGAGCTTTGCCTGAACGCTTTCGAACTCGATCCTGTGACTTTCTGCAAACCACAGACCGCTCCCGAAAAATATCAGCACCAGAATATGCAGAACAAGCGATCCGGCTGAACATCCGAGAAAAGTCTTCCGGTTCATTCCACCAGAATTTTTCCCGAAAATAAAAGATCCGTTCCTTACGTTGCCCGCCATCCGGCTCACTCCTTTTCCAAAGGTTCAGTAACAAGGTTTATATTGTTAATACCGGCTTTTTTCATTATCGCCATGACTCTGACGATGTAACCGTACGAAAGATTACGGCTTGCATGAAGATAAATTTCCTTCTTTTCCTGCAGGAATGCATTTGTTTTGAGCTTCATTTCAAGTTCTTTGAGCGGGACCTCGGTTTTGTCGATAAAAATCTGGTTTTCCGACTCTTTTTTACCGTCAAAAACCCTGACTATGAACTTGTCCTTCGGGCTTTCGATGGGAACAGTCTCGGTCTGCGGCAGATCAAGGTCGACCCCCTGTTCGATAAGCGGGGCTGCGACCATGAAGATTATCAGCAGCGTGAAAACGATATCGACCATCGGAGTGATGTTCATTTCGGCGCGGACGTTTCTTTTCCGCGGCTCTTCAATTCCGTAATTTGCCATCAGACGTTGCTCCTTTTGATCTGATTAAGGAAATCTGCTGAAATATTCAGGGCTTCGTTCTCGAATTTCTGAAGACGCGCGTTGAAATAGTTGAAAGCGACCGATGCCGGAATCGCAGCGATAAGTCCGAACGCCGTAGTTACAAGTGCGTCGGAAAGGTGCGGAGCTATCGAACCGAGCGTCGCGCTGCCTGTTTTTCCGATTTCCTGGAATGCGTTCATAATGCCGTAAACCGTTCCGAAAAGACCGATGAAGGGGGATGCGGTGGCAGTCGTCGCCAGAAACGAAAGACCGTTTTCGAGGAGCTGTATCCTTACGTGGGTCTCGCGTCTCATCGCCCTGTCGACGTTTGCCGCAAGCTCATCGACCTTTCCTCCGATAAGGACGATCCCTTTGTCTTCCCAGCTTTCCTTCGTCTCTTTAAACTCGGCGTAACCCGCCGCAAATACCGATGCGATCGGAGATTTGACCAACGCCGCGGTTTTTGCGGAAACATCCTGAAGATCCTTGTTTTTCCAGAAAATATCAACAAATTTTGCCGTTTCTATTGCAGCAAGCCGGTATTGAATGAACTTCGTTACGATTATCGCGAGCGATATTACGCTTGCCAGAATAAGAACGATAAGCATGATATTTACAAGCAGCGAAGAGTTTTTCATAGTTTCGGCAAGATTAAGACCGGACGTGAGTGAAGTTGCCGCCAAATTAAGATTGATAACCATCAAAGCCTCCGTATAAATTAAAATTCAAACATCAGTTACGATTCAAAAACATCGGGATATATCTCGCGAAATCATTGAATATCGCAAAAACCATCAGCGCAACCAGCAGAAACAAACCGACCATCAGCGCCCTTTCCTTTATTTTCTGCGGGATTGTCCGCCTGAATATCCCTTCAAGCCCGTAAATCACAATGTATCCGCCGTCAAGAACCGGGATCGGGAACAGGTTTATAAGCCCTAAATTTATGCTTATCATCGCCATGATCGCCAGAAAATAGCGCACTCCGGCATCGGCGGCACGCTTCGAAATGTCGAAAATCATGATCGGTCCGCCGAGTCCTTTTGTCGAAATTTTTCCGCTTATCATGTAAGCCAGACCTTTGAAAGTCGCGCTGGTGACATCAACCAGCTCTTTCGCGGCGTACCTGACCGGAAAAGTCAGAAGGTTGTTTCGCTTAGCATAAAACTCCCTGACATTCGGATCGTAGTCGAAATATGCGCCCCAGTTTATCTTTTTGTCGCGCATACCCGTCATCTCGTTTTCAGATTCATCGAAAGAAGCGGTAAATTCTATATCGACAGGCTCCTTATCTCTGATGAGCGAAAGTTTCACGCTATCGCCTTCCTTGAGCTTGCCCATAACCGAATAGAACTGGAAAGGAGCGGTCACTCCTGCACCGTTCACAGCCGTTATGAAATCACCTTTTTTAACACCGACTTTTTCGGAATAACTGCCGCTCTTGACCTCGTCAATGACAAGACCGCCGTAAGCGATGACGAGCTCTTCCGGCTTGTTTTCGGCAGGTTGTTCCGGAAAATCGACCGGGATCTCCTTTCCGCCGCGGGAAACGGTCATTTTTTTGAAAGGTTTTTTGATCCTTTCGGCAAGTTCATAGAATCTCTCTATTTTTTCTCCGTCAACCGAACGGATGATGTCACCGTTTTCAAGCCCCGGGAACTCTTTGAGCAGGAATATTTTAGGTTCTCTCGGAGAACGTACGACACCGAGTTCGCAGCGTGAATGAGTATCACCGAAAGGATCTTTGTAAAAACCTTTTTTCGGAGTAACAGTGTAGGTTTTGAGCTCTTTCGTAAACGCCTTTTCGACTTCGACAGTGACGTTTTCACAATTTCCTGATTCGGGAAACGGAGCAAGAGTTGACGGAATATCATCCCAAACCGCAATATCCTCACCGTTTATTTTCGTTATTCTGTCGCCGTCGGAAATCCCCGCCGCATAAGCCGCACCGTCTGAAGAAACGAATTCGAGAACAGATGAAGGAGCGGAAAACATGAAGCATGCGACAACCATAAGAAGCAGAAACGCGAAAATCAGGTTGAAAACAGGACCCGCGCAGACTATGAGCACCTTCTGCCACCACTTTTTCGTGCTGAAAGCAAACGGAAGATCCTTCTCTTCAACATTTCCTTCTTCGGAAGTCGATTCCCCCAGCATTTTGACATATCCGCCGAGCGGAACAAGCGAAATTCTATATTCGGTTTCACCAGATTTTTTCTTGAAAAGCGGTCGGCCGAAGCCTATCGAAAAAATTTCGACCCTTACCTTGCACATTCTGGCAACAATAAAGTGCCCGAACTCATGAACCAGAACAACTATTCCGAGAAGAACTACTCCGAACAAATACATATACATCTCAAATTCCATACTTGAAAAAACAATCAAAGCATCGGATTATAAACATAAAAATAAATAAGAAAAGAGATAAATGCATATATTTTTATATTTTTTATCCATCTTTATCACACTATAACACACAAACTACAACATAATAAACAAACCGGTTGCTGTAAAAATTTCAGGAAATGTAAAAAAAGTGAGAAAAAACGGGGAAAAACTACTTTTTAGCCGGTTTTTCAGGTCTCGGCCAGCCGAGGAACTCTTCAGTTTCCTCATCCATGAGTTCAGGATACTTCGTGATGAAAGTGTCTTTCCACTCTTTGAGCGGGAATCTTCCTTCTTTTACGAACATCGTGATGTACATAAGCCTGTCGTTTATCGTTATGACCTGATAACGCTGAACAAGCTGGTCGAGAAGTGCAAGAAGCATTCCGTCATTAAGGCTTTTAGCACCCGCATCAACACATTTTTCAGCCGCTCTCTTGATCCAGCCGTTTACCATTTCCTTGTTGATGTTTTCAACTTTTTTGATTCTGATCATAGCTTCGATCCAAGCCTTATGATCCCCTTTCTGCTCTGCTTCATCCCAGTATTTCTGGTAGAAACTTTCAGCGATTTTCTCGTCGACCTGTCTGTTGAGTTCGGTCAGTTCCTGATCGTTCGGATACTGTCCTCTCAAAGTTACGAGTTTCGCCTTTGCCTGCTGATATTCGCCTTTTTCGACGAGCATTTTAACATTAGCCCTTTCGTCTACTGTTTTTTTCTCACCGCACGAAACTGCGGAAAAAGCAAAAAACACTGCAAAAACGACCATAATAAGAACCGATTTTCTCATAAAACCCTCCATTTTTCCTCAGCGGAAAAGCAAAAAATAAAAAAAACGGGGACTTTCGTCCCCTTCAAATCTTAGAATTCGGCACCAGCCTGAAGAACGATCGTAGTGAAACCGTAATCTTTCTTTCTGCCGTTGTCATTATATGTGTTGTTTCCGACCTTGCTTTCAGGCTGCATAAGGAATGTAAGACCTGCCATACCGCGGACGACACCTGCGAGCTCTTTTGTGAAGAAGTTTGCAGTAACACCGATTCTCATATAGCTTGAGTTGCTTCTGTAATTGCTGTAATCAAGATAACTTCCTTCTTTGCTGAGATAAACACCCTGAATGAAGTCGAATCTCAGAGCAACAGCAACTTTGTCGATCCATTCATGATCAAAGTGGTACGCATAACCGGGAGCTGCCGAAAGAAGCATTCCGGTAGTATTTTTCCTTAAAGCGCCTTTCATCATCTTCATCATGTTGTAATCGAAAGTAAGAGGCATTTCGAAACCTGCATAACCGCCTTTCAGGTGGATACCTATGCCGGTCATGTCCACTTTTTTCGCAACAGTGTCAGAAGCAAAATAATCCTGTCTGTACTGGAATGCGAATGCAGCCTTGAGATAATCTTTGAAACCGTATCCGACTCTTCCGTAAATTCCCAAAGTTTTGTCGGAGTACCAGAATTCGCTTGCGTTGGAACCTGTTCCGAGAGAAAGACCTACGAAAACATTGTGGTCTTTTTTGATTATGCCGTTGTAACCAAGTGAGATTCCTGCATCAGTTTCAGGAAGAAAACCTTCGACAACGATAAGGCTTCTGGTAAGGAAAGGAGTTGCAAAACCCATTCCGAGTTCCTGCCATGTATCGACAAGACCGTATTCCGGAAGCATTTTTCCTGCTTTGATAAAAACATCATAGAACTTTACACCGCCGTAAATCTCGTAAAGAGCATTTGCAGCACCGTTCTGAATAGAATGAAGATTGATTTTCATAAGCGGATTATTTACAGCATGGTCAATGAGAGCGTTGTCGGTTCTCAGGTTGAGCGTGCCTTTCGCAATGACATGTTTTCCGGCATATTCGATACCGAGAAGACCTTCGTCTACACTACCGAACATCGAATTCGGACTGGATGTTTTCTGTCCGGCACCGTTGTATTGTTTATACTGTCCCAAAACCGTAAAACCGCCTTTTACGAGAAGAACCGGTTTAATACCTTTAAACGATTTTCCTGCAGCAGCATTTTTATCAGCCGGTGCAGCTTCTTCAGCATCAGCTTCATTTGAAGCTTTCTGCTCTTTTTCTTCAGCTTTTTCCTCTTCCGGATCTCCCATGAGATCTTTCATTGCCGCATCGCTTTCAGACATTTCTTTCGATTTTTTCTTGGCAGGAGCTTCCTCTTCCTCCTCTTCTTCCTCGGCTTCTTCGCTTTCTTCTTCATCGCCGCCGAAATCATCATCAAAATCGTCTGCCGCTACAACGAACGGAACTACAAAAAGGACTGCGATAAGCAGTGTGAACATTTTCTTGAACATCAAATCCTCCTAAAAAAGTCAAAATACTTGCAAAACAATCAAAAAAATCTGAAAGAGAGTAGTAAAAGAGCATCTAATTTCAAGTTTTTTCGAAGTTTCACGAATAATTTTTCCTATTGAAACAAAAAAACACTAAAAAAACCATAAAAATCAACGAGAAACAAGAGTTTCGAGCTCATGCCTCAAAGCCTCTTCATCCCCAGGATTATACCCGCTGTGACGTGAAACGACAACGCCGTTTTTATCGACAACCATCATATAAGGCACTGAATCGCCGCCCGGGATCATCGAACCGACAGTGTTTCCGCTCGGATCAACGAGTATCGGAAAGGGAAGAGCGGCTTCAGCAGCGAACTCGCTGACTTTGTCGATCATCTCTTCGGTATCTGTGGAAATCCCGACAAATTCGACCGAACCGGAAAAATCGCCGTACATTTCGGCAAGTTTTTTAAGTTCCTGCTTGCACGGTTCACACCATGTAGCCCAAAAAGCCGCAACAAGATGCTTCTTCCCGCGGATTTCTTCGAACGAAAAAGTTCCGCCGTCGACTTTTTCAAGGTTCAGCGAAAAGCCTGAGACTGCCTGCGTTTTCGCCGAAGCGGCAGATTCCTCCGATTTCGGAGAAGCACTTCCACAGGAAGCGAAAAGCAACGCAACAAAAAGAAAAAATATAATATTTTTCATATCTTACAACTCTTCAAGGAGTATTTCTATCTCGTCACAAGCGCTGTCAACCATGTCGTAGCCCCAGCCTTCGCCGTATTCAATAATTTCCATAGTTGAAGCATCGATAAACATCCATGTCGGATATGCGCCGCCCAAAGGACTGCTGAAAAATTTGCGGAGTACTTTCTGCTCTTCTTCTCTAAGGTAACCGTAAAGCTCGAAATCGGCTGTTTCAGGATATTCTGAAAGGAAGAGATCTTTATAGTTCGACAACTTTTCAGGCTCAAGTTCCGGCTGCGGTCCCTCAAGCAAACCGTTGAAAACAAGGAGAATTTTCAATCCCTGATTTTTATATTCAGGCTTGTTTATTTCAAGCAAATCCTCTTTGAGAATCTGGCACGGAGCACAATCGTAAGTCGTGAAAATGAGCCAGATCAGCTTGCTTGACGGATTGTTCGGCTTATACCATTCTGCAAGTTTGTGTTCAATGTCAAGATCATCATAAATTGTGATATTCTGCGCTATGTCGCCTTCTTCACGCGATGACGGGGTAACTTCTGGATAAACGAGTTCCTTCGGTCCTTCCTGCTCTTCAGGATCTTCAACTTCACCGTCGGTCACTTCGGAATCGGCGACCTCGGAATCAGAAATCTCATCATCGGCTGTTTCAGAATCAGAATTTTCTGAAGGTTCATTGCTTTCGCCGCCTTTTTCTTCACTGCTTCCGCCGCACGAAACAAAGAAAAACATAGCACAGACAACTGCAGCTGAGATCAAAAATTTTTTCATAAACGTCTCCATTATTAAGGTTCAACTTTAACTAAAATAACCGTAATATTGTCCTTCCCGCCGTTCGCGTTCGCCATATTGACAAGCTGCCTCGTCATTTCTTCGAGAGAAACGTCGCTGCCGAGCACTACTTCCATGTCGTGATCGGAAACCATGTCCGAAAGTCCGTCAGAGCAGAGAAGATAGATCTCTCCGGCTCTCGCCGTGCGTTTCTGGATATCGACAAGAACGTTGTCCTTCATGCCGAGAGCACGCATTATCACGTTTTTGTGCGGGAAAGTCTTGGCCTGCTCTTTCGTGATCTGCCCGGCTTTGATGTATTCGTTGACGAGCGAATGATCTTCCGAAACCTGAACCAGTTCACCCTCGTAGAAACAGTAGCAGCGGCTGTCACCGACATGCGCGACATAAAGATCTTCGCCGCCGTCTTTGGCTATTATAGAAACGACTGTCGTTCCCATTCCGCTGCACGCAGCATCTTCGGAAGACTGCTTGAAAATGCGCTTGTTCGCGAATTTTATACCGACCATGAGTTTGTTCGCGTCAAGAGCGAGCGTCGGATCAAGTTTGTAAGGCCACGTCATGTCGTCATCTTCCTCAGAAGCGTGGAAAAACTCGGCAATTGTGTCGATCGCGATTTTTGAAGCGACTTCACCGGCGTTGTGTCCGCCCATTCCGTCAGCAACAACAAAAACGCCCTCATTTTCAAGAATGACGTAACTGTCCTCGTTAAGCTCCCTTTTCATGCCGGGATGCGTCTTTGCAGCACTCTTATAATGCATTTTTTACTCCGTAACTAAATCCAACAACGGTCCGGTTTCGACCACAAGTTTGCCTGACGACGAGTACATATCGCCGTCCAAAGTATATCTGAACGATTTTTCTCCGTTTATAAAGAAGCGGCTTCCCACCGTATCGTCAACGACATCCGGCGGAACCGAACGGCCGAGCCATACTCTGAGAACCTGAGGCACGATTTTCGCTTTGTCACGGAAGGCTATCATCTGCGCTTTTTTCGGATCGACCTTCGCCCTGAAAGTGAGATCCATTCCGAGCCCTACCGACGGAAGAGTCGTGATGAGGAAAGCTAAATAAGGCGCCCTGCCGAACGAAAAACCGTCGGCGTTGAGCTCCTGCCACGTCGGTTTGAAGAACTCGGCGGCAAGTTTTCCGTGGACGAGCATCGAACCCGCCATTGCAAGCACCGATTTAGCCGCGACAAGCGGAGACGGATTACTGCTCCGGTGGTACAAATCCATGAAAGTACAGACCGCGCCGCTTCCGAAAATAAAACCGTAACGCTCGTTAACTTTCAGAAGCGAAATCTGCCTGCAGTTGAGTTCCCTTTCCTTATATGCCTTGACAACACGTCTGAAAATCGAAACAGTATTGCCTCTGAGCTTGAGGTTGGTAGCGGTCATATTCATCGTTCCCCCTTTGAGGATCGCGATTTTAGGCAGCTGCTCGCCGCGATAGATCTTCATCATCGAAGTGAGCGCAACATGAACCGTTCCGTCACCGCCGTTTATCGCGATGACATCGACTTTTTTCTGCTTGAAATGCTCCATCGCCGCATCCATTTTGTCGAATGAATCCGGCAGTCTGACAAGATCTTTGTCGGGAGCGCAGTCGATCAGTTTCTGCAACCTGTCAGGATGTTTTCTGTTCTTTTTCGAATAAGGATTGGAGACAAGACCGATTCCCGGCATAGAGAACACCTCTAAAAATTTAACGGAAGATTATAATAACAACGATTTTTTTGTCAAAATTGTCATTCCACCGCCGCCGCGGCCGAAATTTCGATTCGCCGCCCTTGTTTTGCCGCCGTCGAAATATCGAAATCTCGAAATATCGATATATCGACAAGAAATGCGGCGGCTAATAATTCTTCGCTTTTTCTTTTCCGTCAACAACTCTGAAAGCACCTTCCGCAAGGGCAGCCAGCTCGTCTTCGCCCGGATAAACGAAAAATTCGCCCATCCAGCCGGTGTATTCTTTGAGATCTTCGACAAATTTCTTGAAGTATGCGCATCCGCCGGTGACGATGATACCGTCGATCTTTCCTTTCAGAGCTGCGGCATACGCGCCGATTTCTTTCGCGACCTGATACTCAAATGCGTCGAAAACCTTTAGTGTTTCGGGATCGCCCGCTTTGACGCGGTCTTCGATGTCACGGAAATCTTCTGTCCCTATGTATGCCTTGAATCCGCTTTCCCTCGAGAAAATGCGGATGACTTCCTCTTTCGGCATCGAATAGCACATATTTATGATTCCGATGAGCGGCATCGCGCCTGCCCTGTTCATGCTGAAAGGTCCCATTCCGAGAAGTCCGTCGTTGACGTCTACTACTTTACCGCCTTCGAGTGCCGCGATCGAGATTCCGCCGCCAAGATGAGCAACGACATAGTTAGCTTTGTAGAAATCCTTTCCCTGCTTTTCGGCGATTTTTCTTGCAACTGCCTTGATGTTGAGAGCATGAACGCGGCATATCCTCGTGATTCCCGGAAGTCCGCTGAGACGCGCCTTGTCCCACATATTGTCGGTCGTTACCGGGTCAACGATGTAGCTCTCTTTGAGTCCGAAATCCTTCGCCAGCTGATCTGCGATTATTCCGCCGAGGTTGGATGCGTGGTTCGCGAATTTGCAGCTGTTTAAATCATCCAGAAGTGCCTGATTGACAAGGTAAGTGCCCCCTTCAAGCGGTTTTACCGGACCGCCGCGGCCGACAGACGCGACAACCTGAAATCCTTTTTCGGCGACGACTTTGTCAACTGCCTTTTTTATCATCGTGTATCTGAAATCGAACTGCTCCGAAACAAGTTTGAACTTCGCGAGTTCTTCCTGCGGATGTCTCACAGTCTCTTCATAAAGCGAGCCTTCGCGGCTGAAAATGGCGAATTTCGTTGAAGTTGAACCTGGATTTACAACGATTGCGACTTCTGTTTTTGTCATTTTTCTCTCCATATTAAATTGCGAATTTTACATCGGGATGGGCCTTCAAAGCCTCGTAAAGAGCGTGCATCTTCTCCTTGTTTTCGACATAGACCGGAACTGTGTAGGAAGTGTATTTTCCGGCGGAACTTTTGTTTTCGGTCACCTTTCCTCTGAGCGGGATCTCTGTCTTTGCAAGGATATCCATCAGATCAGCGACATTTTTTCCCGCTTCTTCCTTTGAGTGCATGACGACTTTCAAAGGAATCGTCACCGGGTATTTGACTTCGTGCTGCGCTGTCATGGTCTAACTGTGAGCGTTTACGGTGATTCCGAGAACGAGCGAATTGATTTTCGCCCTTGCATCGTCGGCACGCGAACTCAGAAGAACGGGAACCTTCGCTCCGACGATTACGTGGCCTGTCTGAGCGCCGCCCCAGTAGTGGACGAGCTTGCCGAGAACGTTTCCGCTTTCGATGTTCGGGAAAATAAGGATGTCGGCGCATCCAGCCATGACGGAGTTGATCCCTTTGACCTTTGCGGCGTATTCCGAAATTACGTTGTCGATCGCGTAAGGTCCTTCGAGGTAAGCGTCGATGTCATCGAGCTCGCCTTCAGCCTTCATTCTCTGGATCTCGGCAGCGTCAACTGTGGACTGGATTCTCGGAGAAACCGTTTCGATTGCTGAAATGTATGCAACTCTCGGTTTTTCGAAGCCGAGTTTGTGGAAAACCTGAACCGCGCCGCGTGTCATCTCGATTTTCTGCTCAAGAGTCGGGAGCGGGATTATGCCGCCGTCCATAAGGCCGACGAGCCTCTTGCCATCGCCTTTTGAAAGCGGATCTTCATAAATGAGGATGTCGCTGACTACCGCCGCCGCTTTAAGTCCGTTCTCTTTTCTGAAAACGGCTTTCATGATCTGTGCGGTTTCGACGCTTCCTTTGAGGAGGATGTTGACTCTTCCGTCAGCAGCGTAATCGGCAGCTTTCGAGCAGCTTTCAACGTTGTCGGCACACGGAACTATCTCGACTTTGCCCTCAAGAACCGTTCCTTCGATAAGGTGATTTATCTTTTCAGCGTTTCCGAAAAGAACCGGGATCGCAAGGTTTTCGGTAACCATATCAATCGCAGCTTCGACTGCGACCGGCTTGTCGGCACCGACAACCGCAACGACCTGCTTCTTTTCCATTTTCTTAACAAAATCAATCATTTCGTCAAAACTTCTGAACATAATGTCCTCCTTGGATTAAAATAACAATCACAAAAATCGGGCAATAGTTGCATTTTAAAGGAGTTAAATCAAGAAAAATAGAAAAGTGACAGCGTAACGGCGAAACGACGTAACGAAAAAACTCCAATTAAAAAATTCAAAAAACTTTTGGGAAAAACAAAAAAAGATGGCGCGGTCGACGGGACTCGAACCCGTGGCCTCCGGCGTGACAGGCCGGCGTTATAACCGACTTAACTACGACCGCGTCTCGATTGTGAAAGAATGGTAGGCGCTGCAGGGTTCGAACCTGCGACCACCGGCTTGTAAGGCCGATGCTCTCCCAGCTGAGCTAAGCGCCCATCAGCGGCAGGTAATATAGCCGGAATTGTTTTAAAGTCAAATAAAAAATGAAAATTTTTGTAATAAGAAGGTAATTAACTGAATTTATTTGAAAAAATCGGACAAATCAAGCGGAGGAAGCTCTCCTTTCTTTTCGACCAGATAAGCCCTCGTCTTTTCAAGAGCCGTCTCAACATCTTCCGGAAGCCCGGATGTGCAGAAAGCCTCGATCTCGTCGCGCAAAGCATTGTACTTTTTCGCCAGCAGCTCCCACTCAAACGCCGATTTGCAAAGCATTATCCTTACATCTATATCGCTGAGCGATTTCATAAGAATCTTAATATCCTGAAGCATCTTCGACTCCGCCTAACCTTTCGATTTCTTCCAGTTCTCGAATGTCGGGATATCAAACGCCGAAATATAGTAATTCGTCAGATATTCCTTGAACTTGTCTGAATCTGAAAGCACTTTGAAACCGTATTTTTTATCGATGTACTTGACTGCTTCCATGTAGATTTTGTCGAAATTTGCCCTTCCGACGCGCATTTTCGCCTTGTCGATCTCGAGGCTGACAAAAGTTTTGTAGGATTTGTACATCTCGTCGTTTTCCATCCCTTCGACCATTTTTCCGGGAATATCTTCGGCGCGCTGGGTTTCGGGCTCCTCTTTCGGTTCCGGTTTCGTTTTAGCCGCTTTCGGAGCAGGTTTTTCAGCCTTTTTTGCTGCCGGTTTCCCGGGTTCTTTCTCAGGTTTTTTAGCCGTACTGAGTTTCACCATGGTATCTTCGTCAAACGGAACATAGAGCACGAAAGTCTTCTGGTTTTCGGTAAGCTGTTCAAGCAGCAGAAGCCCGTAAGCCGCCAGATTGTTTCCAAGTTCCTCAAATTCAGCGGTAGTCAGGTTGTCAAGCCCGATCCTGCGCTTCAGAGTGCCGCCCCAGTAGCCGTAATTTTTCCTCTGCTCAAGCGCAAAACAGTAAAGTTTTACGAAACATGCGTACTCTTCAAGCGGAAGCATTTTTATAAGTTCGGAAAGTTCTTTCGGGATCGTGACGACATCCTGATTTTTCTTGTATGAAACCCGGACAAATTCAAGATCGTTGGAAATCGGATAAATCTCTTTTTTGCGCGGTTTTTCAACGACTTTTTCGACTTCTTCGACTTTCCCGGGCTGAACCTTTTCCTCTTTTACGACCGGTTTTTCCTCGGCTTTCGGAACCGGCTGTTCAGCTTTGACTTCAATATTTTTCTGAACACTTTCAGTTGACGGCTGTTCAGGCTTCTTCTCGTTTTCCTTCTCAACCTCGACCATCTGGAAAATGTAGTCCTTGACCTCTTTTTTAACAGCATCTTTGATGTTTTTGATTAAACCCATCTTTTCCTCCGTTATTTTATTTCAAGTTTCAAATTTTTTACCGTGCACTTTTCGGCAAGCCCCGTTTTTTCGTTGTAAAGGCATACCGGAAGCACTATTTTTGCTGAAGATTCGCCGAAATTCGAGGTATATTCAGCCTTTCCTTCCTTGTTTTTCGCAAAGAAAGCGCGCTCTATCTTTCCCAGCTCCTTTTTTTCGGGATCAAGAAAGAGAAATTTGTAGGGAGCCGCCTCGTTGTCGTTGAATTTCGTGTTTTTTCCGTAAGTTATCGTATAAATCACGCTTTTTGCAGATTTTTTGAAAGTCACCTCAACCGTCGGGTTTTCACCTTCGGCAGCAAAAAGCGGAATCGGAGCCGCCAAAGCAGCAAAAGCCAACAAAATCAGCATGTTACCGTAAAAAAACGATTTAAGGACGCCTTTCATTTCAAACTCCTTCAAAAAAAAGCCGGAAGATTTTAATTTTCAAAAGAAAAAAGTCAATTTGTGCTCTGTTTTCCGCATGAACCGGCTGCCGCACCAGCCTTTTTTACAAGATCGGAGTATTTTTTCACTCCTTCGGCATAGATTCTGTCATTGTTGTAGGCTTTAAACGCCGCGACATTTCCTTTTTCGGAATAACCATGCAATTTCAGATAGTTAGCCACTGACACAATAGCATCTTCCATAACAAAAAGATCGATTTTTCCGTCTCCGTTTCCGTCTTTGGCGAATTTCATCGATGCCGGCATGAACTGCGGGAACCCGATCGCACCGGCCCACGAGCCCTTGACTTCACTCGGATCGAAATTTTTCTCTTTTGCCTGGATGAGAAGCGCTTTGAAGTTGGAAAAAGCGTTTTTTTTCAGCCTTTCGACGCGCTTTTTACCCGCTTCGACCGTCATCGCTCCCTCTTTTTCGTATTCGCCGCTTTTTATGAGCCCGCTGTTTCTCGCCTCTCCGAAAAAATACTGAGCCGCGAAAATTTTGGCTATTTTCTGCTCTCCGGTGACAGTTCCGAGCCTGCTTTCCCAGTTCAGGATCCCGATGATATCGCTCGGCTCGACCTTGGTTTCAGAATAAGTTTCACAGAACAAATCTTTGTATTTATTAAAGAAATCGATTCCGTTTTTCACCGTTTCGTCGTTTATCAGCTTGTCGAGATAGCCGGTGTGGTCTTCTGCCTGCTTTTTTATCGAAAGCGGTGAATAGATGAAAGCGAGATTTTTCTCTGTAAGTTCATCTGAAACAAGAGATTTTTCAACGATTTTCCTCAATTCCTCTTTGGTATAGTGCTTTGAAACCGCATTAAAAAGGGCGTCAAAACTTTTTTCGTCGTATTTCCGGACCGCTTCATCCGCGAAAACTGAACTGAAAATGAGAAAAAATAAGAGAAAAAAAGAGATTTTTTTCAAATCGACCTATTATTTGTAGTAAATCACAACACCGTTAGGCATTGTCTGCGCAGTGTAGCCCGAAACATCGTTTATCTGCGAAGGCTGCTGCCCCTGGACCGACTGCATGTAGTTGCCGGAGATCGTGGGCTTGAATGCGACATTCTGAGTTCCGTAGTAGTTGTTCGTGTTGAAACTTACATTATAGTTAGTTGCCCGCTCGGAACGTGAAGTGCTGAACCCGAGCATCTTGGTTCCTGTGAGTGTCGTAGTGCCGTCCGCGTCATAAGAACCGCCCATACCGCCGCTGATAGGACATTCGACAACAACAACAGCCGGATCAGAGATCGTAAGCGTACCATTGCTGTCGATACCGTCAACATCGCCTGAACCGGTCTTTACATAGTGGATCCCGCCTGAAATCGTGAGATAACCTGTGCTCGAACTGCCGCCGCCGGGACCGCCGTGTCCGCCGCCCCAGTCTCCGGGACCGCCTGAAGAAGCCGAACTGTCGGCACCGCCAGCCGCATTCCAGCCGTCGTCTCTGCCGAAAACAGAAGTTACGCCGCCTGTGACAGTGAGATACCACGCCTCGAGCCCTTCGAAAGAGTTCGTGACATTGACAGTTCCGTTGATGATATAAAGCTCGTTGTCAGCATGAATGCCGTCATCATCCGAAGCGATCTCGACCTCACCGCCTTTGATTTCAACATTTCCGCCGCTGTGGACCGCGTCATCCCTCGCGTTGACCTTGATAGTTCCGCCGGAAATCTTGATGTAGACCATGTTCATGTTGATGTTTTCATAGTCTGTAACCGTACTCGGAATACTTGCCTTGATTCCTTTGAGAGAATCAGTGCCGCTGTACTGCTGTGCGCCGCCGTTGGGACCGCCGCCGCCTCCCCAGCCGCCTCCGCCCATGCCTGAGCCGCCTGATGTTGCTTCGATAATGCTTCCGCCGCCCGACTGAATGTCGATGATGCCGTTTTTGATCTCGATGTACGAAATCGCATGGATCCCGTCACCGCCGGTCGAAGTTACAGTGAGAGAACCGCCTTTTACTTTGATGTAACCTTTGACATTCTCATAAGGATCATCTTCGTTGCTTGAAAGCGTCAAGGCCTCGGTATTATCGGATTTTATGCCGTCACCGCCTGAAGTTACCGTGATGTTTCCGCCGCGGATAACGACCGAATCCTTGCCGCGGATACCGTCGTCCTTAGCGTTCACAACAAGGGTTGCGCCGTCGATATCAAGGTCATCTTTCGAAGATATACCGTCGTTGTAGCTGCCTTTTACCGTCAGAGTTCCGTAACCTGCAATCTTAAGATCTGATTTGCTGTAAAGCGCTGCATTAGGTTCGTCCGCACCGTCGGTAAAAACATAGTTTACTGCGTCCGTCAGGGAATTCTGCGTATCTTTTACGATGAAGATCCTGACATCTTTCGCACCCATTACCGCGAAAGGAGAGTTTTTCGAATTTGTGACATTCATTCCGTTGAACACAACGTGGACCATTCCGTCATCTTTGTCTTTATCGACATCGACAAGGATCTGTCCGTCACTCAAAGTGCCGTCGATTTCGTAAACACCTGAAGCGGTGATCGTAGCCGTTGTGCCGGAAACATCGACATTCTTGCCGTCAACACTTATCGAAGTACCTTTAAGATGGATATAATTTATTTTGTCCGCATCGTCTCTCGGATCGCTGTTGTCAGCATCAGCCGAAGAATCCGATGTGCCTGGGTTTGTGTTGCCGGCATCACCGCCGTCATCAGGATCGGTGCTGCTGTCAGTATCACCGTCATCAGGATCCGTCGGTGTCCCGGTGCAGCTGCTTTTGTCCCAGCCTGTGCAGTCAGCCTTGCAGATCGCGTAGCCGCCGGTGTAACCCGAATCGATTTCAGCACACTCTTTCGCGCCGCCGTCGCAGACTTCGCCGTCTTCCTGCATTCTGTTGCCACATACTGCATCGGGATTTCCGCCGCTGCCGCCGCTACCTGAATTGTCTCCGGAATTATCACCGGAGTTGTCACTTGAGTTGTCACCCGTGCCGTTGTCATCACCGCCGGTGTTCGAATTGTCTTTGCCGGAACCGCCGCAGGAAGCAATGATCAGAGCTAAAAACATCAGTGAGAAAATCAAAAATCTTTTCTTCATAAGCTCCTCCAAATAGAAATGACCAAAACAAATGATTTTAAGAGTTTTCAGAAAAAAAACAAGAGAAAAATTTCGTTCTTGTCGACGCGCGCCTTCAACGTCACGGCGTCCCGTCGTTACGTCGTCACGACGACACGGCGCGCCAAAAAGAAGAGAAATAGCGCGGCCGCGCTATTTCTCAGTCTTAATACAGAGTTCCTTGAGCTGCTTTTCGGTGACGGGTGCCGGTGCAGCAGTCATGAGACATGTCGCACTCGTAGTTTTCGGAAACGCGATGACGTCTCTGATCGCGTCCGTATTGTTGAGGAGCATCATCAGTCTGTCAAAGCCGAGTGCCAGGCCGCCGTGAGGCGGAGCACCGAATTCGAGTGCTTCGACGAGGTATCCGAAATTCTCCTTTGCCTCTTCGTCGCTGATCCCAAGGAATTTGAAAACCTCTTTCTGCTTGTCGGTGTTGTGGATCCTTATGCTGCCGCCGCCTGCTTCGTAACCGTTGATGACGATATCGTAAGCACGCGAATTGATCGTGCCGAGGTCATCTCCGCGTTTTGCCGCCTCAAAATCGAAATCGGTGAAAGCGTGGTGTTT
Source organism: uncultured Spirochaetales bacterium (assembly GCA_902774115.1). Lineage (GTDB taxonomy): Bacteria > UBP6 > UBA1177 > UBA1177 > UBA1177 > UBA1177. Next base: position 6,332 of record CACYHH010000005.1, on the reverse strand, counting down.
TGCGACCCATTCGCCCGTCTCTTCGTCAACTTCGAAAGCCGGGAAATTGGTGATCCAGACGAATTCGTAGGAATTTTTGTCGTAAAGATTGTATTCCGCAGCGAGTCTTTTTCTCAGGTTTCCAAGTGCCGTGAGAGCGACTCCCGTTTTATCCGCAACGATGAACATTATCCCGTTTTCAGGAATGATCTCAGCAAGCTGCGCTTTCTCGGAATCGTTGAAGAATTTCATAAGCGGTGAGTCGAGCGCGCCATCTTCCTTCTTTATCCAGGCAAGCGCCTTCGCGCCGTCGCCCTGAACATCCTTCTCGATTTTTTTGATCTGGTTTTTGGAAAGTTCTTTCGCATGACCTTCCAAAACGACACCTTTTACGACCATTTTCGGATCGTTTGCGGCGTTTTTGAAAGCGGCAAACTCAGAATTTGCAAATATTGCGTCAAGAGTCTTGAGTTCCATGCCGAATCTGAGGTCGGGCTTGTCGCTTCCGTACTTGTCCATAGCCTCGTTGAAGGACATTTTTCTGAAAGGACGCTTGATATCGAGGTTTTTAACCGCCTTGAAGATCTTGCAAAGCAGACCTTCGGTGACACCCATGACGTCTTCCTCTTCGACAAAGCTCATCTCGAAGTCGATCTGGGTGAACTCGGGCTGTCTGTCTGCGCGGAGAGCCTCGTCACGGAAGCACTTCGCGACCTGATAGTACTTGTCCATTCCTGCAACCATCAGTATCTGCTTGAAAACCTGAGGAGACTGCGGCAGAGCGTAGAACGAACCCGGCCAGAGCCTGCTCGGAACAAGGAAATCTCGTGCGCCGCCCGGGCTGCTTTTGATGAGGAAAGGAGTTTCGACTTCGACAAAGTCGAGCGAATCGAAATATTCGTGAACAAGTGCGCTTACTTTGGAACGTGAGATCAGGTTCTTCCGAATGTCCGATTTGCGGATATCGATGTAGCGGTATTTCAGCTTGATCGTGTCGGCAGCATCCTTTCTGAAATCGAAGGGAAGCGGCTTCGACGGGTTCATGAGCGTGATTTTATCAGCTTCGACTTCGATCGCGCCGGTCGAATATTTGTCAGTTCTGTTTTCTTTGCGGTCGATGACTGTTCCGCTTACCGAAACGACCGATTCAAGCGTCAGTTTTTTTGCCGATTCCGCAAGAACGGGGTCACTGACAAAAACCTGAGTCATTCCGTAACGGTCTGAAAGTATTAAGAAAACCATCGGTCCCATTTCTCTTTTCTGGGTAAGCCATCCGGAAATGACGACATGCTCTCCCAGATTGTCGAGATTGAGCTCTCCGCAAGTGTGAGTACGCAGCATTTTAACCTCCGAAAAACAATAAACTCAAAAAGCGGCTAATTATTCTCCCAACCTTTACTAAATCAAGAAAATCTTGCTTTCGACCGAAAAACACATAATACTGAAGCCAGTGTTATTTGGAGGCTGAAAAATGACAACTTATTTAACTTCTTTCATAATTTCGTTTATCTTTGTCTGTATCGCGACACCCATACTCATAAAAATCGGGCTCAAATTCGGCTTTGTAGATCAGGTAAATCAGAGGAAGATCCACCGCGGCGCAATCCCGCGAATCGGCGGAATCGGCATTTCGCTCGGGACTTTGCTTCCGATATTCCTTCTTTTTTACGTTCACAGCGGAATTGAAATAAGAACAAACAACAGCATTTTTCTCTTTTTTGCCGGCGGTCTCGGAATAAGCCTTGTCGGTCTCTTTGACGACATCAGGGGAATAAACGCAAAAGTAAAATTCCTTTTCCAGATCGCAATCGCCGTTATGGCGACCTTGCACGGAGCTTTGATCACGTCGCTCCCGATGCCGTGGGGAAGGCTCGAACTCGGATTTTTCGGCTACATTCTCACAGTTTTCTGGATAATCGGCATCATTAACGCGTTCAACCTGATTGACGGAATGGACGGACTTTCTTCCGGAATCACCCTTTTCTCGTCGCTGACGATCGCGATGCTTGCAATTGTAAACGGCTATCTTCCGACTGCTCTCGTCGCTCTGGCTCTCGCCGGTGCAGTAACCGGCTTTCTCATTTATAACTTCAATCCGGCGAAAATTTTCATGGGCGATTCAGGCTCGATGTTCATAGGTTACATTCTGGCTATTCTTTCGCTTCGCAGCCAGTCGAAAGCGCATGCAGTGGTTTCGATACTTGTTCCGATCATTGCGATGGGTCTTCCGATCCTCGACACGACTCTCGCTTTCATGCGGCGTCTTCTCAGGCACCAGTCCATTTTCTCAGCCGACAAGCAGCACATACACCATTTTCTCCTTTCACTCGGCTTCAATCAGCGCAAGACCGTGCTTATAATGTATTCGATTTCGATCCTTTTCACGATCCTTTCGATGCTGATGATCTTCAAGAAAAGCCTTGACACCAACATTGATACATTCCTGATAGTCATTGTTTTCGCGATAATCGTTTTCGTAATCATCAAAAAGCTCGGCTATGTCGAAATGATTTACGGCAAATTCCGCGTAAAGAAGGAAAATTCGCTTGAAAAGCACCTCGAAAACTTCTTTATCGACAGGATTTCGCTTGATCCGAACGAAAATTTCTTCTCGGAGCTTCCGATAAAAGGCTTCGACATCCTCGATATCAAAGGAAACAACCTTTTTTCCACCGGTGAAAAGGACAAAATCAACTTTTTCGATATTTCGGCAAGACGTTCGCGTATCGTCAGACTTTACTGGACTGAAAACGTTCCGATAATCGGCTCGCGCGAATCGGCAATGCTAATACTTATGTCAAAAACTCTCGTTGCAAAATTCGCTCCGATAAGCGATGAAGACGAGATCAAACTTCTGGCGGAAGTCAAGGAATAATCAGAGACTTGTGAGAACAACTGGACCGTTTGCAGTGATCGCGACGGTGTGCTCGAACTGGCAGCTCAGTTTGCCGTCCATCGTGACGACAGTCCAGCCGTCGCTGAGTGTACGCGTTTTGTAAGTTCCTTCGTTGATCATCGGCTCGATCGCGACGACCATTCCTTCCTGAAGTTTAAGTCCGTCACCGCGCTTGCCGTAATGCGGAATCGCTGGATCTTCGTGAAGATGAATGCCTGTTCCGTGACCGACATATTCGACAACGACCGAAAATCCGTTGCTTTCGGCATATTCCTGAATTACCGCGCCGATATCACCGATGTGGTTGCCGGGAATGCACTGCTCTATTCCGAGCTCAAGGCATCTGCGGGTAACTTCGACAAGTTTTTTAGCCTTATCCGTCGCACCTGGCATGACGTAGGTCATCGTACTGTCGCCGATGTAACCGTTCAGCGTAACGCCGCAGTCGACAGAAAGGATATCGCCGCGCTGTATGATTTTAGCTTTTCTCGGAATGCCGTGAACGACCTCGTTGTTTACCGAAATACAGGTGGCGTGGACATAGTCATCTACCGATTTGAAAGTGGGATGACCGCCGTGTTTTTTGATGAATTTATCGGCAAAAGCATCTATCTGCAACGTCGATACGCCGGGTTTGATGTAGGATTTAAGTTCGTGGTAAAGCTCGGCAAGGACATGACCGGCTGCTTTGATCTTTTCGATCTGTTCCGGTGTTTTGATGATGATTTCTTCACACATTTCAGCCTCAAAAAAAGCAAATTAGCAAAAAAAACGCGTGATTATAGTCTTAAATCTTTCAGTTTCAAGCAGGCAGAAAAGAAATGTACAAAATTCTTGCTTTTTTCTCTAAAATCAATAGTATAACGCGCGCTTTTGATAAAAAATTGTTGTTTTACTTATTATACTGGAGGAAAAAATGAAGAGATTGTTGGTTTTTCTGGCAATGCTGGGTCTGGTTTTCATGGTGAGCTGCGGTGACGGCAACGGCGGAAACAGCGGCAAGAAGCAGGGTGAGCTTTACGGCGCCTGCTATCCTAACAAAACCTGTAACGAAGGCCTTGTCTGCGACGAGGAAAACGATGTCTGTCTGCCGGAGAACGGCGATGAAGACTCTGACGCCGACACATCGGATACTGAGGTATCGGATGAAGATACCGGCGACACGGAAGAGCCCGATGAAAAGGACGACTCCGACACCGATATTCCGGTAACTCCGGACGAAAACAACGATTCCGACAATCCTCAGGAACCGGAAGACAACGATATTCCGGAAACTCCGGACACCGACACTCCGGTAAATCCCGAAGCGACCGAAAATCACAAGATCAGCGGTACCGTTCAGGCTGGAAGCGCTTCAACAGTTGCCCTTGTCGAATGCGGAAAAACCGAAGAGATCGCTTCGGCAAATACCGGTTCAAACGGAAAATTCTCATTCAATGCGGACATCTCGGCAGCAAAGACCTACTGCGTAAAAGCGGGCGATTTCGCAAGCTGCTTCAAAGGGATGAGCGACCATGTCGCAAATATTTCCGAAATCACAACTGCGGCTTATCTCGTTGACAAGACCTGTGCCGATTTAAGAAAAAGCGAAACAAAAATAAGAACTTACGCAAAACTCGGAACAGGCGAATGGCTGGGAGAGCTTGACTATTCAAAACTTTCGGGCATTTCCGAAGGACTCAAACTTCTATCTTCCTTCATCGGTTCGACTGATTCTAAGACTCTTTCCGAAAAGATAGCGGAAGACGCGAAGAAGGAATCTCCCGAATTTTCAAAACTTTTCAACGGTTTCAGAGTTGTTTCCGACAAAGCTGAAATCGTGATCGGAGAAACTGCCGACAGCAGTGCAAATTTCAGCGTTGAAGGCGGCAGCGCGAAAGTTGCTCCGAATTTCAAAATCACATGGACTTTGAAAAATAAATCGGCAGAAGCCGCGACTTATAAGTTCACGACTTCAAATCCAGGAGAGTATGTAGCGAGAGCAAAACTCGCAGCTGATAATGACACATTATCCAGCGATTCCGCGACAGTTCTTTTCCTTCAGAAGAAAAACGGCGGCACGGTCTATGTAAGCGACACGTCAAAGAATATTTCGTTCAGGATTGATGACGGTATTTACGGCGTAATCCCGAAAGGCACAGTTGTCAAAAAGAACGGAAACAAAATAAATTCAATAAGTTATGAAGTTCTTTCCGCAGGCGGGAATCAGGTCTCGCGCCTTAAATTCAGGCCTGAGGGAGCCACATTCGAAGGCGACAGCATGTACTTCGTCCACGAACTCGGCACAGTTTTCGGCGGCGATCCGATCATGCTTTCTGCAACGAGAACGAATGCCGACGGTTCGGTCGATGTCATGAATTCGGCAGCAGGTGACCCGATCATGATGGCGGCGGCAGGCGATCCGATAATGACAACTGCAGCGGGAGATCCTATCATGCAGGCTGCGGCAGGAGACCCGATCATGAATTCGGCAGCAGGAGACCCTATCATGACCGCCGCGGCGGGAGATCCGATTATGACCTCGGCAGCGGGCGACCCGATCATGAACTCCGCTGCCGGAGATCCTATCATGTCGGCTTCAGCAGGCGATCCGATCATGTCAAGCGCAGCCGGTGATCCGATTATGACGGCAGCTGCCGGCGACCCCATTATGATGGGAACAAGCTCAAGTGCCCACTATTCGACATTCACAGTCGAAGCGGCTTCTCTTCCGGTTTCAGTTGATGCTCTTGTTGCAAGATGGTGCGACGGCTCATTCTACCGCGGATATTCACCTATCAAATTCATAAAAGAGGGTTTTGAAAAGTATAAACCGGAAAGTTCGCTTCTTCCCTATCTTGATTGCGATCATTTCTCGGACCTCGGAAACGACCTCTACGAGCTTATGAACAAACCTGTTGGATACCAGAGAAATCTCAACCTTTTCGAAAACCTCTTCTTTGTTTCGGAATTTTACAACCGCATGAACGCAAAGCGTGAAAGCGGCGCAGTCGCGGCAGTTAAAAACGGTCTTGAACTCAGGTCTGCGATTGCTGCACTTTACACTGCAACGACTTCATACAACAGAAGCACGAACATGGCGGATCTCTTTGATTCCACGATGATCCCGCTTACTTATAACGGAACAAATCCGAAAGATTACACAGCCAAGGCAAAGGCTGCACTCACCGGCAACGCGAATGCGGCGGACAGATACGCAGCCACGAAGAAAGAGATGATGATTTTTGCGAACTACATCACAACTTCTTCCAAAGGACCTGACTTCAACTCGGTTTCTTCGGTTCTCAATCCCGACCAGCTTGTCTGTGCATGGTTCAATCCGGAAACTATGCCTCAGAACTGCAACAAAGTCTACACGATCAATGATGCAAGTCACGTAACTCTCGGCGGCACCGAAGTTTCTGTAGCTGAGGCAAACGCAATATTCACGAAATACTTCATGCCTTTTAACAGCAGG
>CACYHH010000004.1 GCA_902774115.1 uncultured Spirochaetales bacterium | reverse complement strand
CCCTTCAAATAATCGGAATTAGAGAAAACTTTAGTCAGGCTTAAAATATCCCTCTTCATGAAGTAGTGAGTATAGGGAGTTTTGGGAAGTTAGGGATCTTTATTTCCTTAGATCCCTTAATTCCTTAAACTATTTTGATTTTTTTCAGGTGTTTCAAAACTTTTTATGTGGATTTTCCCCAATGAAATAGGGATTTTTTTGATTTTGGATTATTTGTCGTACTTGTAGATATAGATTTTGTCGTCTTCGTAAAGTGTTACGATGATTTCGTTTTTGCCGTCGCCGTCAAGGTCAACGATCTGCATTCCGCCTGCCTGCCCGAACGAGCCTGCGCTGTTGACTGATGCGCCAGCAACACCGTCAAGCGTGTGCTGGGTGAAAGTGCCTGCCGGGTTCTGCTCAAACCAGAATACGCGGGAGTCGCCGTCGCCGCTGACAACGAGGTCGATGAGACCGTTGCCTGTGATGTCGCCGTATCCGAAGAGACCGGGAGCTGCCTGATTACCCATCAAAGGTGACTTCCTTGATTTTATGTCGGTAGCAATGTTTGTTTTAGTCCACGGCTGTGTCGGATCTTCGGGAATGTCGAATACAAAAACACCTTCCTTCGGACCGCTTGTATCATCGGCAGAGTTGACATGGTTGACACCGACAGCCCTTCTTACTCCATCACCGTAGAGATCATCAATGATTTCAAGCAAGAAACTTGTTCCTGATTCACTGTCAATTATGTGTTTTGTCCAGTTTTCGGTGTCAACCTGCTCAAACCAGATGAAACTGCCTTCTGTAGAGATGCTGCTGTTAAAGAACTGTGCAACGGCTATATCTTTTTTGCCGTCACCGTTGAGGTCTAAAAATCTCGGAAAAGGACCGCCGTTTCCGCTTGAGATCACTCTTGCCGTTGTCTCGAATTTGTCAGCTGTATCGGTACCTTTGAACCACATAAGACGTTCGTCCTGAGCACCGATTGTCGGTTTTTTGCTTGCGTTCGTGAGGATGTCGGTTATACCGTCCCCGTCGATGTCAACAAGCGAGACATCGAAGAAGAAATGGTCGTTATTTGTTATGATTTCGTGTTTTGTCCACTGGTTTCTCTTGCAGGTTCCTTCAAGCCAGAAGATGTTTCCGCAGTTCATGACACATGCGAGGAATCCGCTTGGAGAGACTATATCTTTTATCCCGTCGCCGTTGACATCAGCGACTTTTACGGGGTGCGGGAAGCTGATTCCGTTATCGCCGCCGATATTCAGTGTCTCTTTTATCCACTTACCAAGTTTGCCGGTTCCCCAGTAAATATCATAGTTTCCTGACAATGACGGACCGTACTGGGCGACGATCATGTCGAGATAACCGTCGTTATCAAGGTCGTCAACAGTGACGAATGCCGGTTTGTTCGGATCTGCGTCAGCTGTAAATCTTTTAAAGTTAGTGTCTACGGGAATTACCGCTTCTTCGCTGCCTGTTTCGGTACCTGATTTAGGTGATGTGTCTTCTTCACATTCAGAACCCGGGTTTGTAGGATCGGTAGGGTCAGTCGGATTTGTCGGATCGGTCGGGTTTGTGGGGTCAGTCGTATTCGTCGGATCGGTCGGATCTGACGGAGTTCCCTGACAGCCGCTTACATCCCAGCTTAAACAGTCTGCTTTGCAGATCGCGATTCCACCGGTATACCCAGGATCAACTGCGCTGCATTCTGTTGCATTGCCGTCGCAGATTTCGCCCTCGTCAACGGTGCTGTTTCCACAGTTGGAGAGAGCTGTGTCTGTGGAATCAGTCGGATCAGCTGTGTCTGTCGCGTCTGTAGGTTCATCGGTAGCGGTGTCAGTGTCGTCGGTATTTTTTGAATCACCGCAGCTGACAATAAATGCAAGAGCAAGAATCAAAAGAGGAATCGCCAAAAACATTTTTTTCATTTTGCAATCTCCTTAAATTGAAAAATATACATATCGCTGAAAAATTCAGCATCCAAACGGCAGAATTCTAGAAATAGAAAAAGGGAAATCAAGTAAAAAATTATATGTTATAAAAACCTTAAATTATTTGTGCTCGGTGAGCGTCGTCGCGAAAGGATGAGTCGAAGAGTCGTTGAGAAGCGCTTCATACTGCGCTTCGCATTTAAGTGTTGACTTGAAGAAAGCCGCCATAAGCCCTGCCGTATATGCGATAAACTGCTGGTTAAGCCCGGTGTTGCCGCTGCCTACACATGCAGAGCACTGCATACCGCACGCTGAGATGTCGGCAGGATCGACCATGTCTGCATGTCCTACGCCGGCAGCAATTATGTGGTGGCTTACCGACGGATATTTCGCGTAGAAATTTACGCTGTTGTCGCCTGCTGGAGCGCATGCCTGCCCCATTTTCTTCTCAGTCCCCTTTTCTGTTCCGACAAACATTGATTCTCTTGCAAACTGAACAGGATCGTTGAGGCTGCTCGGGTCGGAGTTGCCGCCCATGGGCGGAGCTGCATCGACAGGGTCAACGCCGAAGAAACTCGTAGCCATCGTCGGATCGTTGTTGAGGATTCTGTTTGTGACTTTTCCGCCGCGGCTGTGTCCCGAAACGCCAAAATGATCCACATCGGCAGTGACTGAAACTTTCGACTGAATGTTCTCTTTGAGCCATTTGAGGAATGTCGCGACTTTTTCAGCTTCTACGATAGTTGTGTCGCCGCCCATCAGGCTGTGGGACGACTGACTCGAAACAACGATGAATCCGTGGGAAGCGAGCTGAGTGAGCATGTCATCGTAGTAAGTCAGTTTGTAGGTGAATCCGTGCAGGAAGTGAATGACCGGAATGTTTCCTTCTGCCCCTGCCGGCTCGTAAATTTTGAACTCTCTCGGTGCGCCGTCGGTGCCTGACGTAACATCGGTGGTTTTGACAGTGTATGGACCCATAGCGAAAACATCTTCTGTTTCACCTTCTGTGGTTGTGTCGCAGACCTTGGCTGTGCCGTCTGCCGGCTCCGCTGTCGGATCTGTTGTCGGATCCGTTGTTGGGTCGGTCGGATCCGTCGGATTTGTAGGATCGGTCTGATTTCCCTGACAGCCGCTTATATCCCAACCTGCACAGTCGGGATTGCAGGTTGCATAACCGCCGGTATAGCCGGGATCGATTATATTGCATTCCATTGCGTTGCCGTCGCAGACTTCACCTTCTTCAAGTTCGTGATTCCCGCAGTTTGAAGTGGTATCTGTCGGATTTGTCGGCTCGTCTGTCGGGTCAGTGTCATTGACAACTTCGGTGTCTGACGGATCTTCGTGTTTTACCGGCTTTCTTTCCGAACCGCCGCAACTTGCGAAAAGGAAAACGAGCGGCAGAATCGAGAAAAGAGAAATAACTTTTTTCATTAGGTGCCTCCAAATTACAATCAAAAAACATAATATTTTAGCCAAAAACAAAATAAAGTAAAGATAGAATTTTTGTTGAGCCGCCGTATTGCTAAAATGTCATCAGAATGTTGAATTTTCTTGCAATAAATCAAGAAAAGAATAAAAAAATCCGGCTTTAAGTCATGTTGACAATTTTTGGGGGAGGAGAGTTTGAATTTCAAGACTTTTAAAAAAGGCGGCGTTCATCCGCCGGCAAACAAGATAAGTGCTGGAACACCGATAGAGGCGGTCGAGCTTCCTAAAAGGGTGACGATTCTTCTTTCGCAGCACATCGGCGCACCGGCTGCTCCGGTAGTTAAAAAGGGCGACAAAGTGAAAGTCGGCACTCTGATAGGTCAGGCAGGCGGCTTTGTTTCGGTCAATATCCACTCTTCGGTAAACGGAACCGTTTTTGCGGTTGACACAGTCAAAGATCCGGGCGGATTCGCTTCGAAAGCTGTTATCATCGATGTCGATGAAGCCGACGAATGGGAAGAAAGCATCATCAGAACCCCTGAACTCATCCGCGAGATCAAGGCTACTCCCGAAGAAATCGTTGCAACGATGAAGGAAATGGGCATCGTCGGAATGGGCGGCGCGTGTTTCCCGACCCACGTAAAATACACGATCCCCGAAGGCAAAAAAGCCGATACGCTCATCATAAACGCGGTGGAATGCGAGCCTTACCTCACAGCTGACCACAGGATCATGCTCGAAAGGACTGAAGAGATCTTAGTCGGTGTCGAGATCATGAAAAAGGCTCTCAAAATCGACACAGCTTTCATCGGAATCGAGGCGAACAAACCTGACGCGATCGAAAAGATGGAAAAGGCGGTAAAGGATTTCCCGGGAACGGTCGTCCAGCCGCTTATGCTCAAATATCCGCAGGGTGCAGAAAAACAGCTTATCAAGGCGATCCGCAACCGCGAAGTTCCGTCAGGCAAACTTCCGCTTGATGTCGGATGTGTAGTTGACAACGTCGGAACGGCTCTCGCGATCTACGAAGCTGTGCAGAAGCACAAACCTCTGCTTGAAAGAGTTGTCACCGTTACCGGCAAAAAGCTCGCAAAACCGGCTAACTACCTTGTCAGAGTCGGTATTCCGGCAAGCGTTCTCATCGAAAAATCGGGCGGAATCCCGGAAGGAACCGGCAAAATCATTTCCGGCGGACCGATGATGGGAAAAGCTGCCGTTTCAGCTGAATTTCCGATCACGAAAGGAACGAGCGGCGTTCTTCTGCTTGACGAAAGCGAGGCTAAAAGGCACGAAGTTCAGAACTGCATCCGCTGCGCAAAATGTGTCGCGGCATGTCCGATGGGACTTGAGCCTTTCCTCTACGAAAAACTTTCCGAAAGAGGAAAATGGGACGAACTCGATGTTCTCAACGTAACCGACTGCATCGAATGCGGCTGCTGCAGCTACACCTGTCCGAGTGCGCGTCCGCTGCTTGACTACATCAGGCTCGCAAAGGCAAATGTCGGAAGAATCAGAAGAGAAAGAGCTGCTAAAAAATAGGAGGCAAAATGAATAATCCGAAAGTTTCTCTCTCGCCGCATGAAAAAGGTCACTTAACCACAAACAAAATCATGTGGCTCGTCTGTGCCGCGCTGATACCTTCCTTTATTTCGGCTCTTTACAATTTCGGAATAAGGGCGCTCGTCGTTGTTGCGGCTTCGCTTGTTTTCTGCGTAGGTATCGAATACCTGATCCAGAAGTTCCTGCTTAAAACCAAAGTCACTGTCTGCGACGGTTCAGCCGCTGTTACGGGACTTCTTCTTGCCTTCAACATGCCGAGTTCGATACCGCTCTGGCAGCTTTTCATCGGTGCTCTGGTTGCTATCGGCATCGCGAAAATGGCTTTCGGCGGACTTGGCAAGAACCCGTTCAATCCGGCGCTTGTCGGCAGAGCTTTCCTGCTCATCAGCTTCCCGGTTTCGATGACGACCTGGCCGCAGCCCGGAATCACGCGCTTTGTTTGGAATGTTGACGCGATGACGGCTGCGACTCCGCTCGGCAACATCAAGCTTCACGCTTTCAGCCAGCTTCCGGCTTACTGGGATCTTTTTATCGGAACGATCGGCGGTTCTCTCGGTGAAACAAGTGCCCTCGCGATACTTCTCGGCGGACTTTTCCTTATCTACAAAAAGATAATTTCGTGGCATATTCCGGTATTTTTCCTCGCTACGATCTTTGTTTTCACAGGCGTTGCATGGCTCGTAAACCCTGAAGCATTCGTCAATCCGCTTTATCACATTCTGGGCGGCGGCGTCATGCTCGGAGCGTTCTTCATGCTCACCGACATGGTAACGAGTCCTATGGATCCGAAAGGACAAATTGTTTTCGCGATCGGTGCAGGTATCATCTGTTCGTGCATAAGACTTTGGGGCGCATATCCCGAAGGCTGCATGTTCTCGATTCTCATCATGAACGCGTTCGTTCCTCTTATCGACAAATATATCAAACCGAAAAGATTCGGTAGCGAGGTCAACTATGGCGGATAAGAAAAAACTCGAAAGTTCGTTCAAAAATATGCTCATCGTCCTTGCGGCGATCTCGCTCGTAAGTGCGCTGGCTATAGGTTTCACCTACACGAAAACGAAACCGGCGGCTGAAAAAGTCCAGCTCGAAAAGTCAAAAAAGGCTCTCGAAGCGGTTCTTCCGGCTTTTGAAAAGTTAGGCGACAAATACGAATCGAACGGCTGTACGCTCACTCCGGCTTACAAAGGCGAAGAGCTTGTCGGAACGGCTGTCGAAGCAGTTTCCAAGAAAGGTTTCGGCGGCGACGTCCAGATCCTCGTCGGCTTTGACGCTGAAGGAAAAATCTACAACACTGCAGTTCTTTCAATTAAGGAAACTCCCGGTCTCGGCAGCAACATGACAAATCCTAAATTCAAAGATCAGGTAAACGGCAAAGACCCTGAAAACTTTAAACTTTCGGTCAAGAAAGACGGCGGCGACGTCGATGCGATAACTGCTGCCACGATCTCGTCAAGAGCTTTTTTGGATGCAGTAAACACCGCGGTAGCAGCCTACAGAAGCGGAAAGAAATAGGAGGCTAAAATGAGTGCTTGGAAAGAATTTACAAAAGGTTTCATTAAAGAAAATCCTACTTTCGTTCTGCTTTTGGGTATGTGCCCGACACTCGGAACGACGACAAGTTCGATCAACGGACTCAGCATGGGTCTCGCCGCGACAGTCGTTCTGATCTGCTCCAACTGCGTAATTTCACTGCTTAAAAACGTAATTCCCGATAAAGTCAGAATTCCGGGATTCATCGTCGTAATCGCAAGTTTCGTTACGGTCGTAGATCTCGTTATGCAGGCATATCTCCCCGATCTGTATGAAACGCTGGGACTTTTCATCCCGCTTATCGTTGTAAACTGCATCATTTTGGGACGTGCCGAGGCTTTTGCTTCGAAAAACGGTGTTCTCCTTTCTGCGGCAGACGGTCTCGGAATCGGTCTCGGCTTCACGATGTCGCTCACGATCCTGGGTTCAGTCAGAGAAATTCTGGGCAACGGCTCTGTTTTCGGATTCCAGTTTATACCCGAAAACATTGATAAAATCCTTCTTTTCATCATGCCGCCCGGAGCTTTCATAGCACTTGGTTTCCTGATCGCACTTGTAAACCACATCAAAAACAGAAAAGCGGCATAGGAGGGGAAAATGACCGGATATATTCTTGTTTTCATCAGCGCGATCCTCGTAAACAACATCGTTTTCGCGCAGTTTTTGGGGATCTGCCCCTTCCTCGGCGTTTCGAACAAAGTTTCGACTTCGGTCGGAATGGGCGCGGCTGTCCTTTTCGTCATGACCCTGGCTACGACAGTCACCTGGCTGCTTTACAACCTCGTGCTGATCCCGCTCAATATCGGTTTCATGCAGACGGTCGCATACATCCTTGTCATCGCTGCACTTGTGCAAATGGTTGAAATCATTCTGAAAAAAGTTTCGCAGCCGCTTTATCAGGCACTCGGAGTCTTCCTTCCGCTCATTACTACTAACTGCGCCGTTCTCGGTGTCGCGATACTCGTAACGCAGAAAAACTACAACCTTCTCCAGAGCGTTGTTTACACAATTGCGACCGCTCTCGGCTTCTTCCTGGCACTCGTAATTTTTGCCGGGATCAGGGAACGCCTTGAGCTTTACGAAATCCCCGAAGCAATGAAAGGCGCACCGATCGCACTCGTCACCGCAGGTCTTCTCGCACTTGCGTTCATGGGTTTCACCGGACTCATCGCAGTGCCGTGGTAGAATCAGCAACAAGTCTGAAAATATCTTCAGGCTTTAACCCACAGAAACAAAAGCTGTAATTGAATCAGGAGGTTATATGAAAAAGACAGTTGTTTTAGCTGCCGTCTTTGCTGTTGCAACGGCTCTTTTTGCGGAAGAGGGAAGTGTTTCGTGCGAATCGGAACTTGGAAAGTGCTCTGTTACGCTGACTGACGGATCGCTTCGCTCGGAGTGTGAATGCCGGGACGGCGAAGGATATGTTTCCGATGAAAATGTCCAGCCTGAAACGACCTCTCTGAGCAACGAAACATGCATGGAGAAGGTCGAAAAGCTCTGCAAAGATACGCGGATCCGTTGTCGGAATGAGGCCGGCAAGTGTACAGTAGCATACGGCGGCAACTATGCCTGCAGGTGTTACGGAGTCGGAGATTTAAAGACCGGAACTGGCACTTTCAGCGAAAACGGATGCGGAGCGGTTCTGGTGGAAGAGTGCGGAACCGAACCTGTCGAAGGCTGGGAAACCGACGACTCCGATTATCCGGAGGTCGATGCAGCTGACGACAACACTTCCGACGGCGCTGGGGATGAAGGCAAATCCGGCGGATGTTCGATGCTCTTTATCTAAAGTTGCAGATCCGCAGCAAACTAAAAACTTCACAAACACAAACCAACTGAAATCATTGGATTTAACTAAAGAATCTTTCTGAAAATTATTTTTTGCTGTCCACACATTCAAAAAAAGTGCGGACGATTTTAAGTGCGCTTTCGATATCTTTTTGAGGTCTTTCCTTTATAAGAGATGTCCATTCTTTGAGCATGAGGTTGTCTTCTTCTGATATTTTGCCGCTTAAAAGATAGTCAACAGAGACACGAAATTCGTTTGCCAAGTGTTTCGGACTTATTACGGTTCCGTGGTAGACTAAAAATCTTCACAGATTCTTTAGAAATTTCTAATTTATTGTAAAAATCTCTTGACTTTAAATAAAAAGTGACTAAAGTTTTTGACGCAGGTAAGTTCCGACCTTAATTGGAAACCGAAAAAAGCGGTGAGTTTCTACCATTAAGTGAAATCTTAAAAAAGCGGTGAGCCTCGACCACAACAGAGGACTTAAAAAAGGGCGGTTTATCCGCCCTTTGTTTTTTTAGGGGGAAAAATGAGATTCTATCATGTGAAAGACGATTACATAGACTTTCTTAGGAAATATGACGCTAAAGTCGCCGACAACAAGCACGAAACAAGACCTTATGTCGGAATCGTTCTTGAAATAGGTTCTGTTAAATATTATGCGCCGTTCTCTTCACCCAAGCCAAAGCACAAAACTATGAAAAACACTATTGATTTCAGGAAAATATCTGCCGGTTTGTATGGAGCGATCAATTTTAGCAATATGATTCCGGTAACAGATTCGGCTTTAATCCTTATTGAAATAGAGAAAATCGGCGATGACAAATACCGTCGTCTTTTGCAGAATCAATACAAAGCTATCCGCAGCGACACGATTCAAATACAAAAAACTGCTAATTTACTTAGGGAATTGCTGTTTTCTGATGACAGCGAACTCGCAGATTACGAAATCAGAATAAAACAAAGATGCTGTGATATAAAATTGCTGGAAAAAATATACATTCAATATGACAATGTAGTTTCCGCAGTTGAAAACATGAGGAAAACCGCGGAAGAAAACAGTATCGCGGATATGACGCTTGACAAAATCAATGAAATCATTGGGAAAGTCCGCGAGATCGGGAAAAAACAGTAAAAATCCGGCATTGAACTCTTGAAAAAAGCCTGCAACGGGATTTCCGGGGAATGGTTTTGAGGCAAGGCGACTGCGCTCGTCACAGCATGTCTTCTCTCACTTGCATTCATGGGTTTTACCGGACTTATCTCGGTTCCGTGGTAAACCAAAAATTATCCGTTGTTCTCAAGTTAAACCGTCACTTTTCCACAAAATCACAAAATTTACCGCTTTAAACGGCGAATAACGTGTTTTTTGTGGTCAAAATTTTTGACCTCAAAATGAGTGTTCGTATTCGTTGAGCTGAATGTGGTCTGCTCGCCCCTAAACTCTTGCATTTTCCGCAATTTCCTCTAAAGTGTCACCGTCTTTTTGCAAGAGTTCTTTTAAATGGAAGAAATTAAGTAAATTGCTGAAAATATTGAATTTTAGGAGAATATTTTGAAACTCATAACTTCTTTTCTGCGCAGGATCGAAAAGCCCGGGCGTTATTTTGCTCCGTTTATCGAGCCTGTAAAGGTGAAAACTGATCCCAATAAGCCGAAGGTTCTGATACTTTTTCCCGATCTTTTCGAGATGGCGCAGAGCCACACGGGGGTAAAGATCCTCTATTCGCTCTTTAACCGCCGCGGATTTCTTGTAGATTTCGGTTTTTCGCCGCAGAAGGATGTATTTGAGGAGGCAAAGGCGAGCGGGGGGCTCACTTCGATGATGCACGGGGTGAATTACCGCGATTTCGACATCATTGCGGTTTCGTTCCAGTATCAGCTGCAATACCCCGATTTTCTTAAGATCATGGATATCGCAGGAATTCCTATCCATTCAAAAGATAGAATAAATTCAGATGGTTATCCTATAATCTGGTCTGGCGGGCCTGTCATGTGCAATCCTGAGCCGATGGCTGATTTCATAGACGCAGTCTCGATCGGAGAGTTTGAGCCTTATGCTGAAGAATTTATGGATGTGCTTGAAAATATTAAGGAAAAGCAAAAAAGAATCGAGGCTTTTTCCAAAATTCCGGCAATCTATATTCCGTCGAAGCACGATGAAAACTCTGTCAAAATCAATCCCGACGGCTCGCTTTCGGGAATTGAAGCGAGAAGAGCGGTCCTCAAGGATCTCAACTACGATCCCGACTCGCTTTTTGACGCTCCGATATTTGCGATGAGGACGATCCACGACCGTTTCACGATCGAGATCATGCGCGGCTGCACGAGAGGGTGCAGATTTTGCATGGCCGGGATGTTCTACCGTCCTCACAGAGAGAAAAGTGCTGAAAATATTTGCGAAATCCTTGACAGAGTCGTCCGCACCTCAGGATATGACGAGGCGGGTTTCCTTTCGCTTTCGGCTGCTGACCACAGCGAGATCGAGGATATTTTAGTCCGCTCCTACAGCCGCTACAGCCGCCGGATCTCGGTTTCTCTGCCAAGCCTCAGGACTGAGACGATCACCCCGAAAATCACCCGCGCGATAAGAAAAGGGCGCAAAGTCGGCTTCACTCTCGCGGTCGAATCTGGAAGCGACAGGCTGCGCAAAATGATAAACAAGGGCAACAGCGTCGAAGATCTGCTGAACGCCCTCAACACGATATTTTCAAACGGCTGGCAGGCGGTCAAACTTTACTTCATGCTCGGTCTTCCGCATGAAGAGGAAGAGGATCTTTTTGAGACGGTAGAACTTGTTAAGAAAATGTGCAACTATGTGAAAAGATTCGGTAAAAAAGCGATGATAAGTGCGAGTTTCTCGACTTTTGTGCCGCAGCCTTTTACCCCTTTCCAGTGGGAAAAAATGTCGAGTCCTGCTGAAATCAAGGCTAAGCAGAAAATCATAATCGAAAACCTCCGCGGCATAAGAAATCTGAAACTCGCATGGCACGATCAGGAGATCAGCACAGTCGAAGGATACCTCAGCCGGGCAGGGCGCGAATACGGCAAAGTCATTGAATTTGTTGCGAAAAATATGAAGGGTCTCCAGACGGAAGACGAAAGTTTTGACCCTGCTCTCTGGGATGAGGGCATGGTTTATGCAGGGATAGACCCGGAAAGCACTTACCTTGAAAAACCGCTGGATAAGCCTCTTCCCTACGAGCATATCGACCTCAGGATCGACCGCAGATTTCTTTTGAAAGAGCGCGAAAAAGCGTTCAATTTTCAGGAAACGCCCGACTGCGCGAAAACAGGTATCTGCAACAAGTGCGGTGCCTGCGACTTCAAGGAGATCAGGCCGCTGAAGTTCACCGGAAAGGCGCTTGACGAGAACGAGACCTTTGAAATTCCCGAAAAAAACAATAAAAACAACTCTTTCCCATACATTTTCTCGCTTTCGAAACACGGAAATTCGATAAGTGTAGGGCACCTTGACCTTGTTTCTTTTCTCTTCAAAGCTCTCACTCTGAGCGACCTCAAGATCCTTTATTCCGACGGTTTTCACCCGATGCCGCGCTTTAATTTAGCGTTTCCGGCACCGGTCGGAGTCGAAGTTGACGAGGAATTCGGCACAGTCTGGCTCACCGAGGAAGTCAACGAAAAGGAAACTCTTGAGAAACTCAACTCGATCCTCGAAAATTCCGGAATAAAATTCCTCACTTTTGCCTTCTGCGACCGTGAAAAGATCAAAAAAGCGGAAAAAATTCTGCGCACTCTTCCTTCAAGCACATACCGCGTGAAATTTTTCGAAAAAACTGACTACGATTCAGCCAAAGAAATCCTGGAAGTTCTTGATTTTAATGACGAAACTCTTGAAATGACTATCCGCCATTACACTGAACTCGGTAGCGTAATGAAAAAATTCGACGCCTTCACCGGCGAATACCACATAATCAAAAACGGCTACCGCAAAGAACTTGCGGAATACGATGCGGAAGGACTTCTCAAAGAAACCGGGATTCTGGACTGAAAAGTCATGAAAAAATCGTTTTATTTTTAAATAAGATCAGTTTTCTTCATTTTTCTGTCGAAATTTCTGAAATTTTGAGTATAATTGCCGCGTTTTTGTTGTTTATAAACTTTTTCGAGGTGGAAAATGTACGATATTTCTGGAAAAATCGCGTGTGTAACGGGAGCAAGTGCGGGAATCGGTGCGGCGACTGCCGAAGCTCTGGCTGAAGCTGGATGCAACCTTGTCATTTCGGCAAGAAGAGAAGATAAAATCAAAGAGTTTTCTCAGTATTTAAGTGACAAATACGAAATAAAATGTTTCGGCGGCGTTCTTGATGTCAGAAATCAGAAAGATGTCGAAAAATTTTTCGCTGAACTTCCGGAAGAGTTTAAAAATATTGAGATTTTAGTCAATAACGCCGGTCTTGCGAAGGATATGACCCCGCTTTACGAAAACAAAATTTCCGACTGGGAACAGATGATCGATACTAACGTAAAAGGTCTGCTTTATGTCACGAAAGCGGTTCTTCCCGGAATGGTCGAGCGCGACAAAGGCCACATCGTAAATATCGGCTCTACCGCAGGACGCGGAACATACCCGGGCGGCACGGTTTACTGCGCTACAAAACATGCAGTCAACGCGATAACGAACGGTCTCAGAAAAGATTTGCTTAAAACATCGCTGCGCGTCACGACAATTGATCCCGGCGCAGTCGAAACGGAGTTCAGCATGGTCAGATTCGAAGGCGACCAGGCACGTTCCGACAAAGTTTATGAAGGTTACGAGCCGCTCCACGCTGAAGATATCGCCGATGCGGTTCTTTATGTCGTAACAAGACCGCCGCACGTCAATGTTTCAGACATGATAATCTATCCGACAGCTCAGAGAGACTATCATTTGGTAAACAGAAAAGCGTAGTGTTTTTAGATTGTTATGATGAATAATTTGGAGTAGAAAATGCTTCCGATCACCGGTCATGTCCAGACTTCGTTAGTCGATTTTCCGGAAAAAATTGCGACTCTTTTTTTCTTTTCGGGCTGCAATCTGCGCTGTCCGTACTGCCACAATTCGTCGCTTTTCGAGGTTCCGCCGCAGGAAAAATGGCTTTCAAGGGATTATATAATTTCCGATATTCAGAAAAGGCTGAAATTTATCGACGGCGTTTCGTTTTCGGGCGGAGAGACTTCGCTTTATGACGAACTTATCGACCTTGTGAAAGAGATAAAAGAGCGTTTCGGTATCGACGTGAAGATCGATTCTAACGGACTTAAGCCTGAATTTATTGAAAAAATCCTTCCGTATCTTTCCTATATCGCGATCGACATAAAAACGACTCCCGACCTTTACGGCGAACTCGGCTGCAAACTTCCGAAAAAAGAGGTCGAGCAGAAACTTTTAGCCACGAAAGAGCTTCTGGAAAAGCAGGCAAACGCCAAAGTTGAATACCGCACGACGATGTATCCGAAACTTGTGGAAAGTTACGAGCGGCTTTGCAAAATGGCTGATTTTATTCCTGAAAACGCTGTTTATTACCTTCAGCGCTTCATCTGCGACAACGCTTATTCGGCTGAGGCGAAGGCTTCTGACAGTTATTCAATGGAGCAGCTTGAGAGGATGGCGATGGAAATGAGACGCATCACGAAGCGCGACAAAATATTTGTGAGGACTTATCTGTAAGGTGAAAGATGGATCTCAACAAAAAAATTAAAAGAAGCAGGGAAATCATCTCCGTTCTTAACAAGCACGGGCTCGGAAAATACCTTCCGCAGGCACTTTTCAAAAAGTTCGGGATTTCAAAATCGTCAGAAGAGTTGGCTGCTTCCGGACTTGAGAAAAATATCCGCGAGGCGTTTGAGGAACTCGGTACCACTTTTATAAAATTAGGACAGATGATGTCGCTCAGACGCGATATTATCCCCGCTTCGATGGCGGAAGAGTTCAAAAAACTCACCGACAATGTAAAACCCATTGATTTCGCCCAGATGAAACCGATAATCGAGGGAGAGCTCTGTGCCGAAATAGGCGATATTTTTTCAGAATTTGATGAAAAACCGATTGCTTCGGCTTCGATTTCTCAGGTTTACGGCGCGACTTTGAAGGAAACCGGCGAAAAGGTTGTCGTAAAAGTGAGAAAACCCGGCGTTACCGAGACGATCCGCGAAGATATGGGGCTCATTTTCACGCTGGCGCACTACATCAACAAGAGCTCATATTCCAAAACCATAGATTTCGAGGCGATCGCGGAAGAGTTTTTCCAGACAATGAACATGGAACTCGACCTTCTTCTTGAGAAATCGAACAACGAAAAATTCATCAAAAATTTCAGCTCGCCGAAGTGGAGCTGGCTCAAGTTCCCGAAAATGTTCGAAATTTACTGCACGAACAAGATGCTCGTAATGGAGCGGATCTTCGCGCTTAAGCTCGACGATGTCATAAAACCGGAGAACAGTGAACTTTTCGACAGGAAAGTGATTGCGGAGCGCGGCGCAGAAGTTCTGATGAAGATGATATTGAACGACGGATTTTTCCATGCCGATCTGCATGAAGGCAATATTTTCTTTAAGGAAAACAATGAGATAGCTGTTATAGACACCGGAATGTGCGGATATGTAGACAAGTTCATGCGTAACAAACTGGCCGATCTTTTCATCGCTTTTGTCGCGAAGGACTGGGAGAAAACAGCGAGAATATGCCTTGAGCTCAGCGATGACAGCAAAATTGCCGACAGAGAACTTTTTGTGCGTGACTTGCGTAATATTTTCGAGGACTTGCCGGACAATCTCGCTGAAATCAACACGGCTGAAGTCGTCGGGAAAATTTCGGCAGTTATCTTCAAATACAAGCTCAAAGTGCCTCGTGAACTGACGCAGCTCATAAGAAGTTTTTCAATGATTGAGGGACTTTGCAGAAAACTTGATCCCGATTTCGAGCTTATGACCGTTGCCGGAAAACTTTCGAAAGAGATAATTCTTCAGAAGTTCACCCCTGAAAATATCGCTCAGGAGGCGACGAGCGCGATTGAAAAGATTGTCGATACTGTCCACACTCTTCCCGGCACCGTGACAAACATCACCGAAAAGCTCGAAAACGGAACGATCCAGCACAGGATCATGGTGATTTTGAACGATTCTGAGCGCAGATTTGTATCAAAAATGATTACGAGAATCACGGCTGCATTCCTGATGACCGGCACTTTGATTGCAGGCGGTTTTATGACCGGAAATCTTTTTACAGCCGATCTGATAGTGTTTTTTGTCTCGCTTGCACTATTTTTCTCAACTTTTTTTAAAGGAAAAAATGACTGATTTTATTGATAATTTTTTGAAAAATTTATTTTTTTTGAATTTTTTTCATTTTTTTTCAATAAAAATCGGCATAACCGGGAACTAAATACGAGGATTTTGCTGTGGTGAAGGAAGACAGGACATTGGCAAATCTTGATGACAACATTCTTGTCGATCTTGCACTGCTTGAAAAAAACCAGAAGGCGTGGACGGAACTTATAACGCGCTATTACGGAAAAGTTGCCGCCACAGTTTACAGAATTATCGGCAAAAGTGCCGAAGCGGAGGATATTGTGCAGGAAGTTTTTACAGAAATGGCGAAATCGATAAAACTTTACAGGCGCGATTCGCTGTTTTCGACTTTTCTCTACAGAATAGCCGTAAATACGACCTACAAGTACATCCAGAAAAATATGAACCGCAACGAGAGCGCGGAAGAACCAGAGTTTTTTATCCAGATCGGCGACAGATCGTCCGGCAGCGAGTCTTCGATGATAAAGCAGGAGAGAGCTGAAATACTGAACCGGGCGATGAAAAAAATATCACCGGAAAAACGAATGGTTCTCACTCTTTACGAAGTCGAGGGAGTTCCGCTGAAGGAAATATCAGAGATTTTGAAACAACCGCTCCAGACAGTCTGGTCGAGGATAAACCAGGCTAAAAAGGAGCTTTATGAAATATTGAATCCAAGTATGTAGAGGTTTTTTTTATGGTATCCGGAAAACACATAACAATCGAAGAGGCTATAGCTCTCGCAGACGGCAGATATGTGCTGCTTCCCGAAACGGAAAAACATATCGCCGAATGCAAAGAGTGCTCTTCAATGATAAGCTGCTGCTGCGGAGCGAAAGATATTTTTGCCGAAGCAAAGGATTTCGTTCCCGAAGCTGACAGCGCTAAAGTGGCTGAAATTGCTGCTAAATCGTTCAAATTTCTGCCTTTTGAAGCAGAATCTGAACCGGAAAAAGAGAAAAAATTCAGTTTCTCCGAACTTTTTGCTTCGTGGTTCAAACCTGCCCTGGCATTTTCGCTTGCAGCAGCCGTTGTTATTGCGGTTACTCTTTTTAATCGTGAAAAACCGGCTGAAAACACTGAAGGAACTGTCGAAGTTGCAACAACGGGCGGAGCAGAAGTTGTCCCCGAAACCAGAGAAGATTATGCAACCGGTGAAAGGGAAAACGGTGCGAAAGTTAAGCTTGCAAAAGCTACGATTTCAGTAATATCAAAGACTTACCTTGAAAATATAACCGATACCGACGTTTCAATGAAAAAAGGAAAAGCGAAGTTCGATGTCGTTACGGGCAACGATTTCAGGATCGATGTCGACGGAAAATTCCTCGTCAGAGTTCTCGGAACATCGTTCACGCTCGACTATTCCGACGGAAAACTTACGGCTGAAGTTTTCAGCGGACTTGTTGAAATCATTGAAAAATCAAGCGGCGCTGCGACGCAGCTTTCCAAAGACATGAATAAGACTTTTGAATTTAAAGACAATCAAAAAGAACAACATCATGCCATAACGACACCTGGAAAAAAGACAAAACACAGTCCTAAGAAACAAGATTTTGCGCTGACTCCGGGCAAATCGTTCCTGTTCCAGGGAAGAGAAGCTCTCTCTGCGGGAAAAACCGGAGCAGCGCAGCAGCTTTTCGCGATGGAGATCGAGAAAGGCAGAGAACCGGACAAGGCGTTGTTTGAACTTATTTCGATCCATGAATCGAAAAAAGACTATTCGGAGATTGCGAATCTGGTCAAAAAATACGACAGAGTTATGCGCGAAAGCCGCGTATATAAAGAAGAAATCATGATAAAAGGCTGCCTGTCGCAGAAGAAATCCGGAAACAGGGATCTTCCGCTCTGCCACGATTACCTCAGAGAATATCCGAGAAGTTTCCGCAGCCGCGAAATTAAGGGCATAATTGATGAAAAATAGGTTTTTCTTAGTTGTTTCAATAATTTTCTTTGTCTTTTCGTGTAGTAAGTTCGTAAATCTGGGCGATAAGTCCTACGACGGCGCAGACAATACGGAAGGTCTTCCGGACGAGCTTTACGAAAGCGACGCTCCCGATACCGAGGCAAGCCCGGGTGATTACGGTGACTGGAACGAAGACAGCGCTGACAGCGACTATTACGATGAAGGCGCTCAGGATGAGTGGGAAGATAATGAACAAAACGCTCCTTATCCTGATGAAGATTATGCGGATTCAAACTATCCCGACCCGGAATCTGATACGGACAATTCTGATCCTTGGGCAGAACCGACCGATCCCGCTTATGTATTTCCGGAAAGCAATCCGTTCCCTGAAGGATTTTCAAATGCAGACTGCAACTGCGCTTACGAACTTGAATATGAGCCTGTATGCTGCAACGGCATTATTTCCGTTTTCAATTCATGCTTTGCGAACTGCTATGCTAAAAAGTCGTCCAACAAAATATGTACAGTGTATAATCCCGGGCTTTGTGACGGATATGAAAACAGCGACGATGATGTGGAAGAAACGCCCGGAAACGACAACGAAGAAAGCGATCAGGATATTGAAATCGTTGATGATAACGATACGGACGAGGCGGATGACGCCGATGCCGAAATTCCCGATTCCGATGCAGATGCCGA
Source organism: uncultured Spirochaetales bacterium (assembly GCA_902774115.1). Lineage (GTDB taxonomy): Bacteria > UBP6 > UBA1177 > UBA1177 > UBA1177 > UBA1177. The sequence goes on along the minus strand of CACYHH010000004.1, from coordinate 403,979 downwards.
AGTTGCCGGATGCGGCTGCTATCCTGAAGAAGAAGCTGCAATATTCAGATGCGGTGAGTCATTTTATTTCATAACTGAATGTCTTGCAACGTGCCACTGCGAAAATCCGCAGAAACTCTTTCTTTAAAAAATTCAGACTATTTCTATGAATAAAGTTTGATGCGCTGCTGTTTGCCGCGAATTTCCGATTCGGCGACGAATGTCAGAGAAACATCGTCAGGAAGAAGAGCTTTCGTCTGCTCGGATATAAGCAGATCGGTCTTGTAGGTTTTGCAAAGGCTTTCAATTCGGCTCGCTGTGTTTACGGTATCGCCGATAACGGTGTACTCAAGCCGGTTTGCCGTTCCGATATTTCCGGCGAGCACTGTGCCTGAACATAAACCTATTCCGAAGCGGATCTCGGGTTGTCCTTCGTTTCTCAGCTCCTCGTTAAGAGCCGCAAGCTGCTCTCTCATTCCCTGAGCGGCTTTCCATGCATCGTAGGCATGTGTTTCCGATTTGAGCGGAACGCCGAAAACCGCCATTATCGCATCACCGATATACTTGTTTATTATTCCGTTGTTTTCGACGATAGGCTTCTCTAAACGTGTGAAATAGCGGTTCAGAAGAAGAACTATTTCCTTTGGTTCAAGTTTTTCTGAGAGGGTGGTGAATCCGCGGATATCACAGAACATGACGGTGACATCAAGATCCTGTCCGCCGAGATCGGGGTCGTCGGAAAGCAGGAAATCCCTGACTTGAGGCGAAACGACCTTTCCGAAAGTGCTGTTTATCTGCGCTATATGCTCTGCCGAGCGGACGATCTTATCGACATAACCCATCGTGTCTTCGGTCATCTTGGTGAAAGCCTTATAGAGATTTTCCACCTCGTCTCCGGTGTGGATGTCAAGTCTCCGGATCTTCTCGACGTTCTCTCCGAGCGCGTTGCTGCCGCTGTAGGCGAATTCGCTTGTACGCATCGTCATAGAGTTGATCGGAAAAACGACGTTGTAATCGACGAACCAGACAACGATCGCGATAATCAGGATTACAAAGCCCATAAAGAGGAAGATCATCTGAACCAGGAAGTTCAGCTCTTTTCCGACGATCATGGACATCGGAATGTCTGCGCCGATGTAGCTGACAGTCTTTCCTGCGGAATTTTTTACGGGAGTGTAGACCGAGAGAAGCTCTCCGAAATCACTCTCCGAAATAACCGGTTCGATTTCGCCGCCTTCCAGAAGTGTCGGAAGATATTGGTCGAAAGCAGAGTCGAATTTTACCAGTTTTCCGGGGATCGAGTCGGCCTCATTGTTGGAATGAAGATCAAAAACCACGTGACCGCCGTCTTCTTCAATCTTGTAGATGTAGATGAATTTTACGGTGGGAGCGGAGGTCTTTATATCTTCAAGTTTGTGCATCACTTTGAGATATTCAGGATCAGCCCCTTTGCTTGAGATGTATTCGTCTATTTTTTCGTGGTCTAAAACTTCCGAGACCGCGATAGTGACCTCTCGGGCGAATTCGGAATATTCAGTGATAAGCGCTTTCCGGTAGAGCAGAAAGCTGATCGTTGATGCCGTTACGGCAAGAGTGACAAGTGCAGCCGCCAGAATAAAAATAATTTTTGATCTTAAAAAAACGGATCGGCACTGGATTTTATTCCTGATCTCCTCCAGATCGTTTTTTGTCAGCGGCGCCTGCTTCCAGCCGTTGAAATGAAGCGTTTCTCTGGTTTTTTCAGGAATAGCCCTGATAATGGCGAGCACGATGATTACCGAAATAGTTTTATCCGCAAGATCCCACAGAAGATCGGTCAGAAAGCCTGATGTCGGAAGAGATGCCAGAATGCCGGGAAGAATCCCGCCGATCACGCCTCCGATAAATGCCATGACAATTATGAAAAGCGGTATTTTCCAGGCCTTTTTCAGAAAACCGTGATTGGCAAGCATGGCGGAAGTCGCGGCAATCAGAACGTTCATTGCGGAGTAGTATACTGACGCAAAATCCATGAAACCTTTCATGAAGTTGGTGACGAGACCGACAAAAATACCGGGAAGGTAACCGCCCAGTGCTGCGGCGAGAACGGTTCCGATAGTGTCGAACCAAAGCTGCGTGCCTAAATGCTTGGATAAAAGCTGTGCCAGATGTGAAAAAACGACATTTATCAGAACGGACGCAATACAGAGAAAAATAACATTCCGATGATTCCTACGTATCTCGATTCTATAGTCATCAACCATGCCAGATCTCCCGCAAAATGCTAAAAAACTCAACAAACATGCATATATTACCACTAATGAATTATATTAAAAGGAAAATATGCGCCGAACCAAAATTTGACAATTTGCCGTTTAATCGTAACATTTCCGGTTTTTTTCAATGTTCTTGGAGTTTTAATGAAATTTGTCATTGCCGGTGCGGGTGCCGTCGGCTACGATATAGCCAGACATCTGGTCAAAGAAGGAAAAGATGTTGTTGTAATCGAGCGTGATCCGATTCGTGCGAAGTTTCTCGAAAGCAACCTTGACTGCCTTGTCATCAATAAGGAAATAAACAGAAGTCAGACGATGCAGGAAATCGACCTCGCCGACGGAGACTACTTCATTGCGGCTACGAACAAGGACGAAACCAACCTCATCGCGTGCTCTATCGCGGCATCGTCTTCCCCTGACGGTTCGATGCTGAAACTCAGGAAAATCGCGCGAGTCAGCAACCTTGACTATTCACACGCAGAATTTCAGGGCAGTCCGTTTCTTGGAGCCGACTACATAATTTCGCCCGAAATGGCGGCGGCGAACCACATCACCGAAATCGTAAAACAGGGAGCTTTGAGCGATGTTCTCGCGTTTGAAGGGAGCAACATCACCGTCAGAAACGAAATCGTCGACAAAAATTCATCATTCAGGAACAAAAATCTGATAAAAATCAGAAAAGAGATAAATAAATCTTTCCTCATAGCTTTGATAAAACGCGGCGAATCGGTGCTTATCCCGTCCGGAAACACGGTTGTCCGCGAAGGTGACGAAATTTATATAGTCGCAGACGAAAAAACGATGGACTACATCTTTGCCAGAACGGGCAAAAAGATAAAAAAAATCGAGACAGCCCTCATCGTCGGCACTACTAAAATTGCAAAAAGCCTTCTCAGAACCCTTTCGATGATGCCGATCAATCTGAAACTTCTTTCGGAGGACTACGAAGAGGCGAAGGATATTTCGAGAAGATACCCGAATGTTCTTGTAATCAACGGTGATGTCAGGAACGAATCGATTTTTGAGGAAGAACGTCTGAACGAAGTCGACCTCATTATCACGGTCACTGAAAATCAGGAGCTCAACGTCCTTTCTGCGCTTTATGCCAAAAGTATCGGAGTCGAAAGAGCGATCGCTTCGGTCAGCAAGGAAAGTTACATCTCTATTGCTCAAAAACTCGGCGTGGATGCAACGGTAAGCCCGAAACGAAGCACTGTCGATGCGATTTTGAAGTATATCAGGCGCGGAAAGATAATTACTCTCCACACCCTTTTTGACGGCGAGGCGGAAGCAGTTGAAATTCTTGTTTCCGGCGAATGCAATGCCTGCGGCAAAAAGATAAAAGAGCTCAACATGCCTGAAAATTCGATTATAGCCGCGATAACCAGAAACAAAGAGATTTCGATTCCGAACGGCGACTTCGAGATGAGACCGGGAGACAGTGTCATCATAATTATGAAAAAACAGAATGTTCCTAAAGTTGAAGCGGTGTTCTCTGACTTATGAATTTTAGTACAATACTCAAACCACTGATTATAATACTGTTTTTCGTTGCGCTCTGTATGTTTTTCCCCATTTTGGTTGCGCTGTATTATGATGAACCTGAGGCTTTGAAATCATTTTTCAGCGTCATGGTTTCGGTTGCAACCGTATGCGCCGTTATTTTTTATTTTTTAAAAAATCTTCCGATATACAGAATCGCAGTCAGGGAAAGTTTTGTCCTAGTCGCGCTCTGCTGGGTGTCGATTTCTTTCGTTTCGGCGCTTCCTTTCTATATTTCAGGGGCGATTCCCAGCTTTTCCGAGGCTTTTTTTGAGACGGTTTCCGGTTTTTCGACAACCGGAGCTACGATTCTGACTAATATCGAGGCGCTGCCGAAGTCGATGCTCTTCTGGAGGAGTCTCACTCACTGGCTCGGCGGCATGGGAATCATCGTTCTTGCAGTTGCAGTCCTTCCTCTGCTCGGCGTCGGAGGTCTTCAGCTTTTAAAAGCGGAAGCGCCCGGTCCTACGGTTGATAAGATTTCACCCAGAATAAGCGAAACGGCGAAAACACTCTGGGGAATCTATATAGGACTGACGGTTGTCGAAGCGATGCTTCTCAATTTTGCAGGAATGTCTTATTTCGACGCTTTCAATCATGCTTTTGCGACAATTGCGACAGGCGGATTTTCCCCGAAAAACGCTTCGGTGGGCGCATACAACTCCCCGTTCATTGAGTGGATCGTCATAGTTTTTATGATCCTTGCCGGCATGAGTTTCACCCTGCACTACAAAATTATTACGGGAAGGGCGCGTCAGATTTTCAAAAGCACGGAACTCAGGGTTTATCTTGCGGTCATCGTGACCGGAACGATAATTGTGGCGCACAGTCTCCTGTATCACAAACTATACTCCTTTCACGGTGCAGTCAGACAGGCAATGTTTCAGGTCGTCTCGATCCTTACGACGACAGGTTTTGCAACTGCGGACTATAAACAGTGGCCGCCGTTTGCACAGTATATCATTTTTCTCCTCATGTTTTCAGGTGCTTGTAGCGGATCTACCAGCGGCGGCGTGAAACTCATCCGAATCATCACGCTCATGAAACTCGCAATAAACGAACTCAAATATCTTGTCCACCCGAAAGCTATCATGACTATTTTCATCGACGGAAATGTAGTCAAAAAGGATATGATTTACTCGATTTCGGCATTTGTTTTCCTTTACGCGGTCTCTGTTCTTACCACTGCGTGCATCTGCGCTCTTTCGGGTGTCAGCGTTCTGACATCATTTACGGCAGCGCTTTCTATTGTAGGTAATATCGGTCCCGGATTCGGCAGGATCGGTCCTGTTGAAAACTATCACTTCTTTGCCGACTGGGTAAAATGGTTCCTTTCAGCCGGAATGATAATCGGCAGACTTGAAGTCTTCACCGTCATGGTGATTTTCACAAGAGCTTTCTGGAAAAAGTAATCAAGAAACGTTACGCCGTCACGTCGTTACGATTTTTAATCGAAAGAACGAAACGCCGCCACGCGGGCGGCGCTCAGTGAAGATTATTCGCCGCAACCGCCCTGAGGAGCAGGTTTGTCACCGGCTTTGATTGCTTTGTCAGCTGCACAGCCTTTAAGATCTTTGTTGTGAGCGCAGATCTGTCTCTGGATGTCGTTTGCAGCTACGCCGCCGCCCTGGAATTTGTTGTTGAAAATCCATGTCGGGCTGCCGCCGATATTCATAGCGTTTCCGATTTTGATGTTTTCGCTGTGAAGTTTTACACCTTCGCCGCCTTTGAAGCATTTTTCGATGACATCAGCTTTGATTTTGCCGGTTGCACATTTCTGCCAGTCGGTTCCTCTGATATTCTCGTTGCGGCACCAGATGTAGTCCATGTAATCTTTCGGATAGTGTTTGATAGCGCAGAGTTCACGGATGTTTTCGTCAACTTCGCCCTGACCGTGAAGCGCCTGGAATTTGCCGGGTTCGGTCTCGTTTGCGATGTAGTTTACATGGAAGTCAAGTTTGTCGTCTTTGAAAGCGGCAAAAACCTCTTTCATTGCGTTGAGCGCCATAACGCCGTAGGGGCACTGGCTCATAACGAAAAGGTCGACTCTTGCCGGGATTTCCTTTCTGCAGAGCATTTCTTCTTTGCAGTCATCGTCAGCGCAGTCAACTTTGCCGTTGCCTGTATCGTCGATTCCGTTGTCGCATATCTCTCTGGTCGGGTCGAATTTTGCGCCGACTCTGAGAAGGATCGCGCCAGCGGCTTTTACAGTCCAACGTGAGATTTTCTGATAATCTTCCTCTTTTTCGACTGATTCTTCAAAAGCTAAGATAGGAAGGGTTTTGAAGCCTGCTTCTGCAAACTTTTTGTACTGTTCCTGAGCTTTTGCGTCGGAGTAGTCGAGGATCTCCGGAATAAGACCGGGGAACATGTTTTTAAGCTGGCCGACAAGCGCTTCGGGTCTGCAGTCTTTGCATCTTTTGTCGGAAATAACTGTAACTTTTACTTTTGCAGGTTCCGGAATCGAGCTGCAGACTTCCGGTTTCGCGGTTTTGTATGCGTTGCAGATAGCTCTGAGGAAGTCATTGGAAGTTCTTCCGCCTTTGTAGGGCTGGTCAGCAAGGAAAATCGTCGGAGAACCGTTTGCGCCTTTTGATTTCGAGAATTTGTAGCTCTCAAGAAGGATGTTTTCGCCTTCGTCGCCGTCTTTGCACGCATTGACTTTAGCTACATTGAGGTTGAGTTCTTTCGCGCAGCTTTCGAAGTTTTCAGGGATCTTTCTCGATTCCTTGTTCATGCAGACGATGAGGTTCATGTAGTCTTTCGGCATGTGTTTTTTAGCGCAGAGGAAGATTTTGTCGCCCTGACGCTCGGTTTCTCCGTGCATCGGCATCCAGCCGCCGTCCTTTTCGTAACCGATGTAGTTGAGTTCGAAATCAACTGCGTTGCCGAGTTTGTCAAGTGTCGGTTTGATTGCGTTCATAACCTGAACACCGTAAGGACACTTACTCATAACGTGGAAAGAAAGTTTAACTTTCTCTTTTGCTTCGGGTTCTTTGTTTCCGCATGCAGGCATAACGGCAAGCAAAAGGATAAGAACGGAAGCGATAATGAATGATTTTTTCAAAGATTCCTCCTTTAATAGGTTATCAAAAAAACAATAAACAAAAAAACGACAGATATTATAAGGTTTTTATAACAAAAAAGCAAATATTCGCCTCAAAAATCGTTTTCGGCGCCTTGCCGCTTTGTTAAAACAGCTTAAATTTAAAAATTATTTCAATTTTTCAAAATCCTGCTAAAATGCCGCGTTTTTTATGTTGATTGCAAAAAAGGGAGACATAAATGAAGAATTTCGCTCTTATCGGTGCGGCCGGATACATCGCGCCGAGGCACATGCGCGCCATAAAAGATACCGGAAACAATCTGATTGCAATAATGGATCCGTGCGACAGTATCGGGATCATAGATTCATACTTCCCGGAAGCCGAATTTTTTACCGAATTCGAGCGTTTTGACCGTCATTTGGACAAGCTCAGACGTCGTGAGACGAAAATCGACTACGTCAGCATAACTTCGCCTAACTACCTTCACGACGCGCACATCAGGATCGCACTCAGAAACGATGCCGACGCGATATGCGAAAAGCCGCTGGTTCTCAATCCGTGGACTGTCGACAACCTTAAAATAATCGAAAACGAGACAGGTCATCATGTCAACACGATTCTTCAGCTCAGACTTCATCCGACGATTGCCGAGCTGAAAAAGAGGATCGAAGAAGGTCCGAAAGACAAAATCTACGACATCGATCTTACTTATATCACAAGCCGCGGCAGATGGTACGACGTTTCGTGGAAAGGCGACATCTCCAAATCGGGCGGCATGGCGACGAACATCGGGATACACTTTTTCGATATGCTCCAGTGGATTTTCGGATATGTCCAGAAAAACATCCTTCACGTTCAGGAAAAGGATGTTGCGGCAGGATTCATGCAGTTCCAGCGTGCAAGAGTCCGCTGGTTCCTCAGCATCAACGACAATATGCTTCCGAAATCGGTTAAAGAGGCAGGGAAGCGCACTTACCGCTCGATCACAGTCGACGGAAAAGAGCTTGAATTCAGTGAAGGTTTTACCGAACTTCACACGAAAAGCTACGAAAAAATCCTTGCAGGCGAAGGTTTCTCGCTTGAGGATGCGCGGACTGCGGTCGAAATCGCGTTCAACATCAGAAACGCCATTCCGATAGGACTTCGCGGCGAATATCACCCGTTCCTTAAAAATTGGGGGAGATAATGGAAAAGGATTATTTCGTTCACGAAACGGCTATCGTTGATGATGGTGTAACTATCGGAAAAGACACGAAAATCTGGTGTTTTTCGCATGTCCTCAGAAACACGAAGATAGGAGAAAGGTGCGTTGTAGGGCAGAACTGCGTCATCGGAGCGAATGTAAATATCGGCAACGGAGTGAAAATCCAGAACAACATTTCGGTTTACGACGGTGTCGAAGTCGAAGACGACGTTTTTCTGGGACCGTCGATGGTTTTCACGAATGTCATCAATCCGCGCGCTTTCATCGAAAGAAAGCACGAATTCAGAAAAACGCTGATGAAAAAAGGTTGTTCCGTAGGTGCGAACGCAACTATTGTATGCGGTACAACTATCGGAAAATATTCGCTTGTCGGAGCAGGCAGCGTAGTGACCCGGGATGTTCCTGACTTCGCGCTCGTCTACGGAGTTCCGGCAAAAATACGCGGCTGGGTCTCGAAAAACGGTTATAAACTTGAATTTGACGGAAACGGTGAAGCAACTGATGAATCGGATGGCAGCAGATACCTTCTGAGCGGCGGAAAAGTTGTTATGGTTTCTGAAAATACGGAGGAAAAATGAGTTTTTTTGATGTCTTAAAAAGTATATTACCGCATGAAAAAATCTATCCTGTTGAGCTTTCAAACGAAACTTTTTATCCTTCGCTGAAAAATTCTACAGTTCCCGTAATTGTCGATTTTTATGTCGAAAAATCGCAGCCGTGCAGCATGGTTTACTCGACTCTGACCAAGTTCGCGACCGATTTCAAAGGGCGTGCGAGAGTCGGAGCGTTCAACGTTGCGCAGGACACTGACGGCAAAATCATTGTTCCGTGCAAAATAAAGGCTGTTCCCACGGTCGGGATTTTCATCAAAGACGAACCGGTAGAAATGCTTGAAGGTGTAGCGGGATATCTGAAAATTCAGGAAGCGTTTGAAAAGGCTGAAGAAAAAATCAACAGAAAGAAAAATTCCAAATAATTTATGGAGGTTGTTATGAAAAAAATTTTGGTAACACTGCTTGTTTCGGCACTTTTTTTTGCCGTAAGCTGCGGGGATTCAGGTTCTGAGAAAAAAGAGGTTATCGAAGAGAAATCCCAGACGATTACCGCTTCAGAAGGCGGCGAGATAGAAGTCGCAGGCGGCGATGCGAAGATACAAATTCCTGCCGGCGCACTTTCAAAAGACACCGAAATTTCGGTAAAACTTTACAAAACTAATGGTTTTAACAACAAAAAAGCTCTCGCTTCCAACGTTGTCGAGTTTGGTCCGAGCGGCATAAAATTTGAAAAACCGGTTATAATCACGATCAATGCGGAAAGATCCGTAAGCGGCAAAACAGTCGCCGCTGCCGTTATGAAAAGTGACGGAACGTGGAGCTACAGCAAAAAAGGAGCTTATGCGGTGTTCGGCGGATTCGACGAGGCGGGAGATCCGATCATGACGACCGCTGCCGGAGATCCCATCATGATCAGCAACGGCAATCTGACGACTGCTGCGGGAGATCCTATCATGAATGCTGCTGCCGGAGATCCCATCATGCTTGCGGCGGCAGGTGATCCGATTATGACCAATGCCGCGGGAGACCCGATCATGAACGCTGCGGCCGGTGATCCTATAATGATGACCACAGGTCACTTCTCGAACTACACTTTCATTGTCGTAGACGAGGTTAAGGAAGAATCTGATGGCGGAAAGCAGCATTCGGGCAATGTTACCTGTAAAACCGTAAAAGAGTGGGATACTCTCTACGGTGATGCTGAGGATGCCGACTACGATGACAAAGAAGACAGCTCGATCTACTGCCGGAAAACAGGCGAGATGCTCGTTTACTGTGTTTCCGGTGCTTTCAACGGTGCAGATTCCGACATCTACTCGATAAAAGTCGGAAGTAAGGAATTTAAATGTGAATCGGAAAACAACGAAGACTGTGTTTTCGGAGTGCAGCAATACTGCGAAGCACTTGACGGCGAATACGAAGACGGTTACTACTGCGAAGAGCAGGGAAAATGCGAAAAAACCGGCGAAATTGCGAAAGTCTGTGCTTCGACAAAAGGCGACGGAAACTTCTACTATCAGGCAGGCGACAAAAAATTCGACGGATGCACAAGCGAGAACGTTGAAGATTGTTACAATGCATTCCGTGAATACTGCGGAGAAACTATTGACGATGAAGAAGCCGGTCTTGTCTGCAAAACCGAAACCGAATGGGCTGAAGAATTTGATGAAAACGGCAACCACAAAACATGGATATGTGAAGCGACTGGTGCCGAAGTCATAATCTGCATTCCCGACACCTACAGCATGGAAGACGGCGGTTTCCCTCCTTTTGATTCGATCAAAGCCGGCTCGGAAACATTTTACTGCAATCCGTCGAGCGCTTACACAGAGGGAACTATAGGCGACTATGCGACAAGCATGGACTGCTACCAAGAGGCGGAAGTCTACTGTGACAGCGCTTCCGGAGAGGAAAATGACTACGGTGACAACCAGCCCGAAGAGTGCTCGTTCTACACACACTGTGAAGGTGGAAATTTCAACATTTATCTCTGCACTCCGGAAGATGGTGACGCATACCTTTTCTATAGCGGATATTCGCAGGAATGTGCTGAGCCGGAAGAAGGAATGGGCAGATGTGAACAGGAACTTAATGATTTTGCAGAATCATGCAGTTATTAACATTTTTTAGGAGGAATTGGTTATGAAATCCTACATCGCTGAATTTATCGGCACATTCGCACTTGTAACGCTCGGCTGCGGTACGGCAATGCTTGTCGGCTGCGACGCTGCTTCGGGCTGCGGCTATCTTCTTACCGCGTTTGCATTCGGTCTTACGATCGTCGGAATGGCTTACTGCGTAGGCAACATCTCCGGCTGCCACATCAACCCGGCTGTTTCGCTCGGTGTCCTCATGACCGGCGGAATGACGATCAAAGACTTTTTCGGCTACTGGATCTCCCAGTGCCTCGGCGCACTTGCAGGTTCCGGGCTTCTTGCACTCATCTTCAACCTTGGCGGCATTGCTGACAAAACCGGCGGATTTGGTTCGAACGGTCTTGCCGGCGTAAACGGAAGTGCTGCGGCAGGTCTTATCGTTGAGATCCTGCTTACGTTCTTCTTCGTTTTCACGATCCTGGGCGTAACATCGAAGAAGGGCAACCACGGCTCGTTCGCAGGCATAGTCATCGGTTTCACGCTCGTTCTCGTCCACATTCTGGGCATCGGTCTTACCGGAACATCGGTCAACCCGGCAAGAAGCTTCGGTCCGGCTCTCGTTGCTGCAATCAGCGGAAATGCAGCTCCAGCTGCAGCCCTCTGGGTTTTTGTAGTCGGTCCTTTCATCGGTGCGGCTCTTGCAGCATGCATCTGGAATTTCCTTTCAAAAGAAAACTAAACTCTTATAAGCAGAATCACTATTAAATTTTTTCTTTTTCGCTTGACATAGATTTTCAGTATGATATTTTCCGGCGCCGTTGACTGTGTCCGGCCGCCGTTGACCTTGTCCGGCCGTTTTAATAACTTAACATTTGGAGGATCAAATGACCAGAAAGAAAGTTCTCATCATGGGTGCTGCCGGTAGAGATTTCCACAACTTCAACACCTATTTCAGACACAATCCAGAGTACGAAGTAGTTGCTTTCACCGCTACTCAGATTCCTGACATCGACGGAAGAAAGTATCCGAAGGAACTCGCAGGCGAAGACCTTTACCCGAACGGTATTCCTATTTATGACGAAACCGAACTTCCGAGACTTGTAAAAGAACTCGGCGTTGAAGTATGCGTATTCGCTTACAGCGATATTTACTATCCGATAGTTATGAGCAAAGGCGCTCTCGTCAACTCGCTCGGCGCAGACTTCGTTCTTATGGGCTATGACAAGACGAAAATCAAATCCTGCAAACCGATCATTTCGATCTGCGCGGTAAGAACCGGCTGCGGCAAAAGCCAGACAACAAGATTCATCTATGATATTTTCAAGAAAATGGGCAAAAAGGTCGTTGCTGTACGTCACCCGATGCCTTACGATCCGGATCTCAACAAACAGGCAGTTCAGCGTTTCGCTAAGATCGAAGACCTCAAAGCTAACAACTGCACGATCGAGGAAATGGAAGAGTACGAGCCGCACATTGCTGCAGGCAACGTAATTTATGCAGGCGTTGACTACGAAGCTATTCTCCGTCAGGCTGAAAAAGATGTCGACGGCGAACCCGATGTCATCCTCTGGGACGGCGGAAACAACGATTTCCCGTTCTATGATTCAGACCTCAAGATCGTTGTCGTAGATCCTCTCAGACCGGGTCACGAATGCCTCTACTATCCGGGCGAAGTCAATGTTCTTATGGCTGACGTTATCGTCATCAACAAGATGGACAGCGCAACTCCGGAAGACATCGCAACAGTTAAAGCAAACTGCAAGAGACTTGCTCCGAACGCAGTCGTTATCGAAGCTGACTCCGAACTTACCGTTGACGGCGACATCAAAGGAAAGAGAGTCCTCATCGTTGAAGACGGCCCGACACTTACCCACGGCGGCATGAAGACCGGTGCTGCAAAAGTTGCTGCACAGAGAAACGGCGTTAAAGAGATGGTTGACCCGAAACCGGCAGCTGTCGGCAAAATCGCTTTCACCTACAGAAAGTACCCGAACATCGGCGAAGGCATTCTTCCGGCTATGGGATACGGCGAAGAGCAGATGAGAGACCTTGAGACCACGATCAACGCAATTGATGCTGACCTCGTTCTCAGTGGCACCCCGATCGACCTCGGCAGAGTTGTTAAAGTCAACAAACCGATCGTCAGAGTCGGCTATGAACTTGCTCCGAGAGGAAACGGTGCGGAAATGCTCAAGAAAGTTATCGTTGACAAACTTTTCGGCGGATGCAAAGGCTGCTGCAAATAGTTTTTTGTAACTGATTTTGTTAAAGAGGGGGCTCTGGTCCCCTCTTTCTTTTTTTGATGGAGTTTTTATGAAAATAGTGATCGCGCTCGGCGGCAATGCCCTGATAAAACCGGGAGACAAAGGAACTGTCGAAGATCAGGAAAGAAATATCCGCGCTTCAATGGACGGAATCGTCCGGCTTATAAAGGAAGGACACCAGATTGTAATTACCCACGGAAACGGTCCTCAGGCGGGAGCAAGACTCATCCGCAACGAAATGGCCGAGACCGAAGTTTATCCCGATCCGCTTGTCGTATGCGTCGCAGACACGCAGGGCAGCATGGGATACATGATAGAGCAGGGGCTTATGAACTGTCTCAGCAAGGCAGGATCACGTGCGAAAGTTGCGACTTTGGTTACTCAGATCGAAGTCAATCCGCTTGATCCGGCATTCAAAAAGCCGACAAAACCGGTCGGTCCTTTCTACAACCAGCAGAAGGCTCTGATGAAGATGAAAAACGGCTGGAAAATGGTGGAAGACAGCGGTCGCGGTTACCGCAGAGTCGTTCCTTCGCCTATGCCTCTCAGAGTTCTCAATCCGGAAGCCATGAACACACTCATTGATGCAGGCTTCACCGTCATCACCGGCGGAGGCGGCGGTATTCCGGTCTATAGAAGCAAGGATAAATCGGGTTATCAGGGGATTGACGCCGTTATCGACAAAGATCTCGCAAGTGTAATGATCGCGCAGACGATTGATGCCGATATGGTCGTTATTCTTACCGGTGTTGAGAAAGTGGCTGTAAATTTCAAATCCGAAAAGCCGACATGGCTCGACCAGATGACTTCCGCGGAAGCAGAAAAATATCTGGCTCAGGGCGAATTTCCGGCAGGAAGCATGGGACCGAAGATCAAAGCTGCGATAGATTTTGTCAAAAACGACCGCAATAAAGTCGTTATAATCACTTCCGAAGACAAACTCACCGAGGCAATGGAAGGCAAAACCGGAACGAGGATAGTTCACTGAGGTCAGATGAAAAAAGTTATTGTTATTTTAATAGTTATCGCTGCCGCAGTGGCAATTTTCGCTGTTGTTGCCGGTCAGAATGATATCGCCGGATCGGCTGAAAAAGCGGAATCGGCTGTTGAACAGAAAGTTAGGCCGGAAGAGTTGCAAAAAAATGTCAAGTTCCCGATTAAGACGGTGAAAATACCGAAATTGAACATAGACAAAGCAAAACTGAAAAAGAAACAAAAATCCAAGGAAGAAAATCCCGATTTCAATCAAAAACAGAAAAAGTGCGGCGAATAGCTGTCACATTCCGGCGATCATCAGATCAGCCTGTGATTTAAGAAACCTCAAAGCGTCGTCAGAAATGTCGGCGATGCTCACCCAAAGTTCCCTTTTTCCGCCGTTGCGGATCATTTTTTTGTGCGATATGAATTCTGAGTAACCGATATGGTTTTTAAGGAAAATATTTATGTCAGGCCATGCATAATTGTTTCTGTTTTCAGATTTGTAGCGGGAGACGAATATCGAAGTGGAAGCCGACAGATATGACGGAGCCTCTTCCGAATTGCTGTATGCAAAAGGATGTAGAAGAATTTCCAGTTTCGGGAAGATTTTTTCGAGAACCTCTTTCATGATGGTGTCCGAAACGACGATCCCCTTTAATTTTTCAGCCGAGGCGATATCTTCGAAATCCTTTTCCGTCATATTTCCCGAAATGTAAATGTAGTCGGAAAAACCCTTGGGAATATTGCGGTTGTAGATAAAAACACGCCGTCCGACATTCTTGCTTTTGAAAACTGCGAATTTTTTGATGTCATCGGAAATCAGGGTGATTTTTGCCCGTTCCGAGTATTTTCTGAAAGTTTTCTTCTTTTCCGGGATATTTTCCTCAATTACCGGAGCCGGAACCACTTCCTGAAACGGCAGAGTATATAGATAGTGACGGGCTTTTTTGAGAAAGTCCTTTTCTTCCTCCGTATATCTGCAAATCATAAGGACAGATTTGTAACTGCCTGAAATTTCAGCGCAAAGTCTTGTTTCGTCAACTTTTCTCACATTTTTTGCGTCAATCCATTTTCCTTTGTAGAAAGCGCCGGAATATCCGTAAAACCCAAGAAGGTCTTTGTCGAACATTCTGGAAGAGTTTTTGTCGAGAAGGAAGGAATATGTCCTGCTGTCCTTTGTCTTTCCCGGCTTGAGTATCTCTACACCGACAGGATATCTGTAATTCCATGATTTTTCTAAGATTTTTTCTCTTGGGCAGGCAGTCGCTTTTACTTCGGGAAAGAAAGTTTTTTCCGAAAAAAGGAAAAACGGCGCATCAACAGGAGCGTTAAGGTCCGGTTTCATTGAAACGGGGAAATCAAGCCCCTGCTTCTCGGCGCTTTTCTCGCGGCAGCGGTTGTCGCAGCTGAAGCAGTGCTGCGGAACGCTTTTTCTCGAAAGACAGAGACCAAATTCCGCTATGCAGGATTTGTCGCTGACAAAACAAACCGGATCAAGTCCGTTCTTTTTTGCGAGTTCATAGTCAGTTCTGCCGCTGACAACGGGATTAACTGCGAAATCTTTAAAAAAATCGGGAAACGAAATCATCCTGAAATTCGAAAAAAGTGCGATTTTTCCGGTAAATTTAGCTTCGCGTAAGGGTTTTACGGTCGAAGAATCGGTCAGAAAAACATAATCGAAAATGCCGCAGTTCTGTAAAAAAAGATCGAAAGGATATGAACTTTTCTCGTAAAATACGGCTGTTGCCGATTTTTTGCGTTTCAGCGATGCGATTATGCGGTTGAATGTCTCGAAATCGTCAAAAAACGGAATTACAGGAATACCTTCAGGAATATTCTGCCGAAGATTAAATATCTGTTCGGGAAACTGAATAAAATAGAAGTGTTCCAAAATTCAGTGACTTATTTCTTTTTACCGGAAGCTCTTTTCGAAGCCTTAAGAGGATTGAGCTTCTTCGTAACGACTTTAACTTCTCTTTTTACGTGAGAAGCAAAAGAACAAATCTGATCATTTTCCCAATGAAATGAAGGATCTGCATATTTTTTGCAGAAGCTGCCTGCTTCTGTTGTCTCAACTTTGTCGCAACCTTCGCAACGTTCGTCAACAGGAAGTCTTGTTATTTTTTCGAAATCTTTGTTAGCCATTTTTATACCCTCCGAAAATGGTCACAACCAAAAAACCGCGACAGCATACTCAAAAACTCCGAAATGTCAATATAATTTGCTTGTTTTAGATGAAAAATGCTGTATGATGACTCGTTTTTTTGTAATTTGTTTAGGTAAAAAAAGCTATGAAAAAGATTTTTGTTTTGCTTTTCCTTGCAACGATTTCGTTTGTGCTTTATGCCGAAGATGCCCCGGCAACAGAGGTTCTCTATTTTTTCTATTCCGATTCCTGTCCTCACTGCCACGAAGCCATGCCTTTTGTAGAGGAGCTTGAAAAAGAGCGTCCGGATATAACTGTCAAAAAGCTGGAAGTCTCAAAGGATGAAGTGAACCGCGCCGTTTTCATAAAAAAAATTGAGAAGCTCGGCATCAAGGGCGGCGGCGTTCCGACATTCGTTTTTAAGGATAAGCATATCGTGGGTTTTAAAAAAGGTGTTTCCGAAGAAAAGATTCGCGCAATGATCGGGGAAAAGCCTGTCAAAAAGGCGGTTCAGGAATAAAATTCAATGTTTTTTTGTTAAAAAAATGATTTTGGCTATTATTGCCGGATTTTTTTGTTCGTGACTTCGGGGGTTTTTATGAAAAAATGTTTCCTGCTCATACTTTTGGCGCTTTTTTCGCTTGCGGTTCATGCTGAAGAAGTGCAGAAAGACAATGTTTTTTACTTTTTTTACTCTTATAAGTGTCCGCACTGCCACGAGGCACAGCCGTTTATCGCGACCATAGAAAAAGAGTATCCCGATATAACTTTCAAAAAGCTGGAAGTTCTGCAAGTACCTGAGAATATGAAACTTTTCAGGGAAATGACACAGAAACTCGGTATTCAGGGCGGCGGCGTTCCGACATTCATTTTCAACGGAAAGTTCATTGTCGGCTTCCAGTCGGGGCATCACGACGCTCTTATCCGCGAAATGATCGAAATGAACAAGGCTGACGGCGAATCGTGCGGAGAGCAGTGCCAGGAGTGCAAGGAAAACGTGATTGACGTGCCGGTTTTGGGAAAAATCGACGCACAGCTTGTCAAACTTCCGAGTTTTACCTTCATTATCGGTCTTCTTGACGGCGTAAATCCCTGTGCAATGTGGGTTCTGATGTTCCTTCTCACGCTTCTTGTCGCAGCGAAAAACAGGAAAAAAGTCATAATGATAGGAACGGTTTTCGTCATTTCGTCAGGTGTCGTTTATTTCCTTTTCATGACGGCGTGGCTCAATATCTTCACCTTTATGGGAATGACGACCTACGTTACGATTGCTCTCGGAGTTGTTGCGCTTGTAATGGGACTCATCAACATGAAGGAGTTTTTCTTCTTCAAAAAAGGGGTCAGCCTGATGATTCCTGACAAAGTTAAACCCAAACTTTTTGAGAAAATGAGGAAAGTCATCAACAATAAAAGCATGTTCCTTTCGATTCTCGGAACGATCGCCCTCGCGTTTTTCGTAAATCTGATCGAGCTCGGCTGCACGATAGGACTTCCTGCGATCTACACGAGAGTCCTTTCGATCCAGAATGTTTCGACCTTGAAAAAATATCTCTTCATGGCGCTTTACAATGTTTATTACGTTGTTCCGCTTGCAATAATCGTGCTGATTTTTGTCGTTACGATGGGTAAGCACAGATTTGAGGAAAAACACGCTAAAAAGCTCAAACTCGTGAGCGGACTTCTCATGCTCACACTGGGTCTCATCCTTATCATCAAACCCGATCTTCTGGTTTTCTCTTAATCTTTTCGCCGCCGCAAATCCTTGTCGTAATATCGAAATGTGTCGAAATTTCGAAAGCGCGCATCTCTCATCGTCACGTCGTTACGTCGTCACGGCGACATGGCGCGCAATGAAAAAAGCGGCGCCGTGATAACGCCGCGTGAAATTTCAGGATTTAAAGTGTTGTGATTGAGCAGCCGCTTGATTTTTTCTTCTTGGGCTGATCGTCATCGAGATTCATTTCATCATCGGAATCGTCGGCGGGTTCTTCGTCCGAAACGGAGTCGTTATCCTGAGTGTCGTTGTCTTCAGGTTCTTCTGGTTCGACAGGTTCTTTGGTTGAAACGCATCTCGAATCGACGCATTTCGCCTCGTCTTCAGGATCAAGGCAGTCAAGATCGCTTTCGCACGGCATTCCGCAGATGTTGGTTTTTCCGTTATACTGTTTGTGGCAGATCATGCTGTAGCCGTAGCCGAAATTTCTGCACTGGCTGTCGTCTTCGCAGCCCGGCAGACAGAGGTTCATGTCGTAGCCGCCGAAATTGACTTCCGCACATTTGTTCGGACCGTTTTCCTCGTCGTTGCAGTAGTCGTCGTTTCTGCACATAATGAGGCAGATTCCGTCGGGCATTTCAGTGAGGCACATCGTCGCGTTGTATTTGCAGTCCTCAGTCGTCTCGCACGGTCCCATCGGCTCTGACGGGTTGTTCTGGCAAAGTTTGGTTTTTGTATCGCAGTGCGCTCTGCTTTCGTCGCAGTCGGTGTCGTCCTGGCACTCGGGAACGCATCTGCCGAGCATTTTGTCGGTGCATGCGAAACCTTTCGGGCACGGGTTGTCATTGTTGCACTCAAGCAGGCACTCTTTGTCATAATCGCCGAACGGAGCAGTTCCGTCGGGGCAGGTGAAGTTATCGTTCTTGATAGCGCAGTAACCGTCTTTGAAGTTGTATTTGTTGTATTTGCCGCTGACGCACTTTACATCGCCGCCTTTGAAATCCGCGGTTTCGCAGTCTTTGTCCTGCGAGCATTTTCCTGCAACTTTGGAAATGTCTTTATTCAAACCTTCGTCAATTTTGCCGTCGCAGTTGTTGTCAAGGTTGTCAGCTGTTTCGTTTTCGCCTGCTTCGCACATTTCAAGACCCATCGCGAGTCTGACGGCTTTGAGCAGGTTGAGTCTGCCGTAACCGTATTTTATACTGTGACCGTTCTCATCGTAAAAACCCGTTTCCGGATTGACCTTGTCTGCACTTTTGTGAAGGATTTCGACCGCTTCTTCAAGCGTGAGTTCCGGATTTACCGAGAAAATTACGCCGAATGCGCCGGTGATTACCGGAGTTGAAGAAGAAGTTCCGCTGAACTGGTTGGTGTAGTCCTTGTCTTTCATGTCGCCGTAGCCCGTGAGATAGCTTGTTGCGATACCGATTGCGGGCTGGATCGAAAGCGACGGAGCCACGATGTCGAGCATTGTTCCGTAGTTCGAGTAAGTGACGCGCGTGTCCCATGCAGAGCTTGCTCCGACCGTTACAACGCTGCTTTCGACATTTTCTTCGCCGCGTTTCATTTTGAATTTGTAGGAAAGGATTCCTGTGTAACCTGCATCAATGCCGTCGTTGCCGCTTGCATAGACTATGACGCCGCCTTTGCCGTTTCTTCCTTCCTGCATGAATTTTTTATGACTGTCGATATCAGCCTGGTCAGCCGGGATATCGCCGAAACCCGCCATCGGACCGAAAGAGCAGTTGATCGCGACGATTTCCGGGTCTTCCGCATACTTTGTGTAGACTTCCATCAACTTGTCGGCATCGACCATGGATCCCATGCCGCCTTCCATGTAAGTTACCGGATAAATTCCGCACCACGGGCAGATTCCTACTGTTCCGATTTCGTTGCCTTCAGCCGCAGCGACACCCGCACAGTTCGTTCCGTGAGAATAACCGGCAGAACCGTACATCATGTTGTTCGGATCGTTCGGATCGTAAGTTCCCGGGTTTCCAGATTCACCTTCGTGGACAAGATTGAAACCGTGCTCAAGTTTGTTTTTGAGGTCGGGATGCTCGAAATCGACGCCGCTGTCCATGATTGCAACTTTCGTTTTTTCGTCGAAACCTTCAAGATTTCCCTCTTCGATCTGGTTGTGGATGAACTCCATAGCCTCTTCGAATCTTACATCGGCTTTTTTCAGAATGTCGATCGTCTCACCGTAGGCATCGATTCCTTTTCCGGTGTTTTTCAGCGACCACTGATATCCTTCCTTATAGTACTTGTCGGCAATAGGGAATTTAACCGGATTGACGGCTTTGAGCTCGTATCTTCTGTAAAGGTTCGGAAATGCGAATCCGTCGCCGTTTTCGACGATCTGCTGAGCCGTTCTGACACTGTCAGCCGCGCCGTCAAATTTAATATAGTCGTAGCCGTTCATCATCTCAACGGCTTTAACATTGTATTTTTTCTCGATAAATTCCACGCTTTTTGTTCCGCGATAGAAAAATTTCGAATCGGCGACAACAAAGTTCATTCCGGAAAGGTAAACAGGGAGATTTCCCTGAACTTTTTTGTCGATAACGATGAATCCGCCGTCAGAATGCCATGTCATACTGTAATTTTCGGGAGCTTTAAGCGAAAGTGCATCGATTTTCGAAGCGAAAATATTGCCGTTTCTTTTCATCTCAAAAAACGTTCCGTCGCTTCTGTAGACTTTTTCCGCGAACAAAGTCACGCAGAAAAGCGTCATGAGCGTGAAAAGCATAAACTTTTTCATGAATCCTCCTAAAAAATAGTAAAAAACATATTTAAGGTTAAACATCTTTGCCACAGCATTTTTTGTATTTTTTACCGCTTCCGCACGGGCACGGATCGTTTCGTCCGACTTTCGGAGTTTCGCGGCGGACCTGTTCCGGCATAATCTGCGTGCCGTCCTCGAAGAACCACTTGCCGTCGATTTTCTTGAACATTGCGTGTTCGTGGTGGCACTGCATAATGCCGTCAAGCAGAGAAAACGCCTTGAAATCCACGCTGCCGGTCTCGTCGTCTTTGCCGCCCGCTTCGGTTCCAGTGATTTCAAGTTTTTTCCAGTCGGTCTTCTTCGACCATCTTTCGACCGCATCACGTGTCATATTTCCTGTCTGATCCGGTACGACCGTATCCATAATGAAATCTATTTCGTGAGCAGCAAAAGCCGAATATCTCGCACGCATCAGCTCTTCAGCCGTTTCGGCGATTTTTTTGCCCTTAATTATCGGTTCGCAGCAGTTTTCATAATTTTTTCCGCTTCCACAGTAACATTCAGCCATTTTTTCCTCCTACTTTAAAATCCATTTTTTATCTTCTTTTGAAAACTCAAACTCCGCTTTTTCAACTTTAGTTTCGGGTTTGATGTATTGTTTGTCGGCGAGAGGCTTGAAAATTTCGTAAAGTTCGCCTTCGCAGACTGTTTTTACCTGATATTCCGCCATCGCGAATTTTCCCTGGTTCACGATCCCGTTGAAGCGGTCGAAAACCGTCGAGCAGACTTCGGCAGTGCAGCGGTTTTTCTCGCACTTGAAAATTTTTTTACCCTCTTCAGTTGCTTCGAACATCGGCATTTTTTTGCCGGCAGCCTCGACATAGACATCATCCTTGAAAGTGAGATATTTTCCGGTAGCAATCGCCTTGTAAACCGGCTTGTATGACGGATCGGTCATCGCGCCCAGATAGAATGAAACGCTTCTTCCCGGCATTTTTGCAAGTCTTTCCTTAATCAGAGCTTCAGCCGTTTCGGGTTTGAGAGAGTTGTCCTCGCCGCACGAAACGAGCAGAAACAAAACAACGGAAACAAGAATCAAAACCTTTTTCATAATAAACCTCAAAAGAAAGAGAACCTCAATTCCGCAAATGGTAGTTGTTTTTCCGAGAATGTCCATTTTTAAAAGTTGCTTTAAATTTAGTAGTATTCTCGATATTTTTGAAAATCTGTGTATAATGCTGCGTTTTTTGTGTGTGTTTAACTTTATGGAGGTTTGATATGACTGAATTTAACGGCGCAACACTGATGATAACGGGCGGTACCGGTTCTTTCGGAAATACCGTTCTCAAACATTTTCTCACTTCCGATATTGCTCAGATCCGTATTTTTTCGCGTGACGAGAAAAAACAGGATGATATGCGCCACGACTTGCAGGCGAAATACCCTGATCACGCCAAAAAAGTTAAATTTTATGTCGGTGATGTCCGTGATCCGCGCTCTCTGGCAGATGCGATGCCGGGTGTCGACTATATTTTCCATGCAGCTGCATTGAAGCAGGTTCCAAGTTGCGAATTTTTCCCGATGCAGGCAGTCAGAACCAATGTCGAAGGAACCGACAATATGCTTCATGCCGCTATCAACGCGGGTGTAAAGAGGGTTGTCTGTCTCAGCACCGACAAGGCGGCATATCCGATTAACGCGATGGGGATAAGCAAGGCGATGATGGAACACGTCATCTATGCGAATGCGAGAGTCGCTGCAGAGCGTGGCGGAACGGTCATCTGCTGCACTCGTTACGGCAACGTAATGTGCAGCCGCGGCTCGGTAATTCCCCTTTTCATCGACCAGATCCATGCTGGAAATCCGATAACGATAACAGACCCGAACATGACACGTTTCCTTATGAATCTTGACGAAGCGGTAGAACTTGTCAGATTCGCTTTCGGCCACGCAAATCCGGGAGATCTCTTCATCCAAAAGGCTGATGCTTCGACAATTGGAGATCTGGCAAAGGCTGTGCAGAAACTTTTCGGCGATACCGGAACCAACATCATCGGCACGCGTCACGGCGAAAAACTTTATGAAACCCTCATGACAAGAGAGGAGAGGCTCCGTTCGGAAGATATGGGAAAATACTTCAGAGTCGCAGCCGACAACCGCGACCTCAATTACGACAAATTCTTCGTCAAAGGCGAGGTCCAAACGATGGCTGACGAGGCTTACACGAGCCACAACACAAATAGGCTTGATGTCGAAGGAACGATAGAAAAAATCAAGACTGCAGACTATGTCAAAGAGGAACTCCAGGGCATCCGCCACAACTAAGCGAGGTTTCAATGAACATTCTTGTTACCGGCGCGGCGGGTTTTGTAGGCCGCAATCTGGTTGAAAATCTTAAAAATATCCGTGACGGAAAAAACAGAACAAGACCAGCTCTTTCGATAGGCGAAATTTTTGAGTATGACCTCGGGAATACCGCATCGGAACTTGACGAATGGTGCAAAAAAGCAGATTTCATTTTCAATCTCGCCGGTGTGAACCGGCCGAAAGATCCGAAAGAATTCCGTGAAGGAAATTTCGGATTCGCTTCGACTCTTCTCGATACGCTCAAAAAACACAAAAATACTTCCCCGGTCATGCTTTCAAGCTCACTGCAGGCCACCCTCGCGGGGCGTTTCGGAACTTCGGAATACGGCCTCAGCAAAAAAGCGGGCGAAGAACTTTTCTTTGATTACGCGAAAGAGACCTGCGCGAAAGTTTTTGTCTACCGCTTCCCGAACTTAGTCGGAAAGTGGGTTAGACCAAACTACAACAGCGCGGTCGGGACCTTCTGCAACAATATTGCAAATGACCTTCCGATAACGGTGAACGACCCGTCTGTAGAACTCGAAATGCTTTTTATCGACGACCTCATCGAAGAGATGCTTGATGCGATGGAAGGACACCCGCACAGATGCGATTATCCGGCAGTCGGTGAAGTCGTTGACGGCGTGAAATTTGACGGGCTCACTCCGCTTTGGAATGAAAACGGAAGATACTGCGGAGCAAAAATCACCCACAAAGCGACGCTTGGCTATATCGTCGAATGCCTTAAAAAATTCCGCGATGAGCCGCAGACCCTGATGATGCCTGAGATCGCACCCGGAAGTTTCGAGAAAAAACTCTATTCGATGTATCTCAGCTATCTTCCGAAAGAGAAGGTCGCGTTCGACCTTAAGATGAACTGCGACGAAAGAGGAAGTTTTACCGAACTATTGAAGACTTTCAACCATGGACAGTTCTCGGTAAATATCAGCAAACCCGGCATCACAAAAGGGGAACACTGGCACAACACGAAGTGGGAGTTCTTCATCGTCGTGAGCGGTCACGGGCTCATTCAGGAACGTAAAATCGGAACTGACGAAGTAATCGAATTTGAAGTGAGCGGCGAAAAGATCCAGGCAGTCCACATGCTTCCGGGTTACACTCACAATATAATCAACCTTTCGAAAACAGAGAATTTGGTCACTCTGATGTGGGCGAACGAGACTTTCGACCCAGCGCATCCCGACACATTTTTTGAAAAAGTCGTCAATGGAGAAATAAATGGCTAACTGGAAAAACAACGGAAAACTTAAACTTTTGATAATTGTCGGTACAAGGCCTGAAATCATCCGCCTCGCCGCAGTAATTAAGAAATGCAGGAAGTATTTCGACACGATTCTGGCTCACACCGGGCAGAACTACGACTACAACCTGAACGGCGTTTTCTTCCGCGATTTAGAGCTTGAAGACCCTGAAGTCTACATGGATGCTGTCGGCGAAAACTTGGGACAGACGATGGGAAACATCATCGCGAAAAGTTACGAACTCATGGTCGAACTCAATCCTGATGCGGTCCTTGTCCTGGGAGACACGAACAGCTGCCTTTCGGTCATAGGCGCAAAACGCCTGCATATCCCGATTTTCCACATGGAAGCGGGCAACCGCTGCAAGGATGAATGTTTGCCGGAAGAGACGAACCGCCGCATCGTGGACATAATTTCTGACGTCAATATCGCATATTCGGAACACGCGAGAAGATACCTCGCCGACTGCGGACTTCCCAAAGAACGCACCTACGTTTCGGGTTCTCCGATGGCGGAAGTCCTCCACGACAATCTGAAAAAGATCGAAGCGTCTGATATCCATAAAAAACTCGGTCTTGAAAAAGGCAAATACATCCTTCTTTCGGCGCACAGAGAGGAAAATATCGATACAGAAAAGAATTTCACGAGCCTTTTCAGTGCGATAAACGCGATGGCTGAAAAATACGATCTTCCCATTCTTTACAGCTGCCACCCGAGAAGCCGCAAAAGACTTGAAGCTAACGGATTCAAGCTTGACAAACGCGTGATTCAGCACGAACCGCTCGGTTTTCACGACTACAACTGCCTTCAGATGAACGCTTTCTGCGTAGTTTCGGATTCAGGAACTCTGCCCGAAGAAAGCAGCTTCTTCACTTCTGTCGGACACCCGTTCCCTGCTGTCTGCATCAGGACTTCGACCGAACGCCCTGAAGCGCTTGATAAAGCGTGCTTCATCCTCTCCGGAATTGATGAGAAAGGGCTTTTGCAGGCGGTAGAAACTGCAGTCGAAATGGTTAAAAACGAGAAAAACGGAGGCGCGATACCCGTTCCAGACTACACCGACGAAAATGTTTCCGATAAAATCGTCAAAATAATCCAGAGCTACACCGGAATAGTCAACAGAATGGTGTGGAGAAAAGGTTAGATTACGTGTGAATAGCTCCTTATTTATTGACTTTTACCGTGATTTCAATATCTTCCAGCCTTGTAACCGCTTTTTGTTATTTGATTTACAAAATGTGTTAAATAATTGGAGGAATAAATAATGTTTTCAGACTTGTACGACAAAATAGTCGCAGGAAAGGAAAAAATAGCTTTGGTGGGACTCGGTTATGTCGGAATGCCGATAGCGGTTGCTTTTGCGAGAAAGGTCAAAGTTGTCGGATTCGATTTGAATGATAAAAAAATAGCGCTTTACAAAAAAGGCGTTGATCCGACCCACGAAGTCGGTGACGATGTTATCGCAAAAACAAAAGTCGAGTTCACTTCCGACGAAAAGAAGCTCCGCACGGCGAAATTCCACATTGTTGCAGTGCCGACACCTGTAAACGACGACCATACTCCCGACCTGAATCCGGTCGAAAGTGCAAGCACGATTCTCGGCCGTAACCTCGTCAAAGGCTCTGTCGTCGTATTCGAATCTACGGTTCATCCCGGTGTCACGGAAGAAGTGTGCGTTCCGATCCTTGAGCGCGAATCGGGGCTTAAATGCGGAAAGGATTTCAAAATCGGCTACTCGCCTGAGCGTATCAACCCCGGCGACAAAGTTCACCGCCTCGAAACAATCACAAAAATAGTTTCGGGTATGGACGAAGAAACACTGGATTGTGTCGCAAAAGTCTATGAACTTGTTGTCGAAGCAGGGGTTTACCGCGCTGAGAACATCAAAGTCGCCGAAGCTGCGAAAGTAATCGAAAACAGCCAGCGTGATATCAACATCGCCTTTATGAACGAGCTTTCCATAATCTTCAACAAAATGGGGATCGATACGCAGGCGGTTCTTAAAGCGGCAGGAACAAAGTGGAATTTCCTCAAGTTCTATCCCGGCTTGGTCGGCGGTCACTGCATCGGAGTTGACCCATATTACCTGACTTACAAGGCTGAGAAAATCGGTTATCACAGCCAGATTATTCTTTCAGGCCGCAGAATCAACGACGATATGGGAAAATATGTCGCTGAAAGCTGCGTCAAAAATCTTATCGCATCTGATAAAGCTGTCAGAAAGGCAAAAGTTGCCATCCTCGGGTTCACGTTCAAGGAAAACTGCCCCGATACGAGAAATACGAAAGTAATTGATATCGTTCATGAACTTCGTGAATACGGCATAAATCCGATGATAGCCGATCCCGAGGCTGATGCTGCCGAAGCAAAAGCCCTTTACGGGATCGAATTCGCCGATATCAAGGACGTTAAAGGAATGGATGCCGTCATTATTGCTGTTGCCCACAAAGAGTTCAGCAATCTGAAAATGAAAACTGTTGATAAATTTTTCGGAAAAGGCAAAAAAGTTCTCCTCGACCTCAAAGGTCTTCTCAACCGCAAGGAATATGAAGACGCAGGATATAACTATTGGAGACTGTGATGGTAGCCCCCTCAGTCTGCTGTGCAGCCAGCCCCCTGCTTCAGGGGCGCCGGTTGTGACGTGGAGATAAATAAATGATACCCGCCCTCAACATAACTGACACTGTTACGAACCTGATTTCGCTTCCGCACGAATACGAATGGCTCGATTTCAAGGAAAACTGGTTTTCAAAGGATGAAATCGGCGAATATATTTCCGCAATTTCCAACGGCGCGGCTTTAAGCGGGCGGGAATACGGCTATATTGTTTGGGGAGTGAACGACAAAACGCATGAAATAACCGGAACAACGGTTAATTTCGACAAGGATATCGAGCACGAACCTTACAAACATTACCTTGCACGCAACTTAAAGCCGAGTCTTGCGTTTGAAGTCGATGAAGCTGAAATTTCCGGCAAAAGAGTTGTTTTGCTGACTGTTCCTGCCGCGAAATCCGTTCCGACAAAGTTCATGGATCAGACATTTATCCGGATTGGTTCAAGCAAGGAGAAACTTTCAAAATTTCCGGAATGGGAAATCCGCCTGCTGAACGTGCTTTCAAACGGAATTCCTACTATCGTGAATACTGCCGCGCCTGATTACGCGCAGGATCTGACTTTCGAGAAACTCTTTTTGTATTACGGTGCGAAAGGGATCAGACTCAGACGGGACACCTTTAAGAAAACGCTTAAACTGCTGACAGCGGACGGCCGATACAACATAATGGCACTCTTGCTTGCTGATTCAAACGATATTCCGATCCGCGTTTCTGTTTTCAGCGGAAAAACCAAGGCAGATACTCTTTTTTCCGTGAAAGAATACGGGAATTCCTGCATTTTGTATTCCATGGATAAAATACTGGAATACGGCGACGCGATAAACATCATTCAGGCTGACGAACGCGGGCGGATTTCTGAACGCAAAGATGTTCCTCTTTTTGATTACGAGGCTTTTCACGAAGCACTTTTGAATGCTTTCATCCACAACAAATGGCTTGCCATGAATGCGCCGATGATAAGCGTGTTCACCGACAGAATAGAAATTGTCTCCCACGGCGGACTTGGAATTGAACAGGATCTTGAAGGTTTTTATAATGGAGTCAGCATTCCAGTTAATGAAGCACTTGCCTCTATTTTCCTTCAGCTCAGGCTGAGCGAGCGTTCAGGACGCGGTGTTCCAACGATCGTCAATGCATACGGACGCGATTCAATCACTATCAAAAAGAATTTTATCGTAGTTACAATTCCCTTCAACAAGATAGACGCTGCACCTTTTGAACTGAATGCCGGTGAGGAAGGGAATATAGAGGGAAATGAAAAGGGTACAGAAAGTGACCAGAAAATAGAAAAATGGCCAGAAAAGTGGCCAGAAAAGTGGCCAGAAAAAATCCGCCAAATACTTGCCGCCATTAAAAACGATAGTTTTATCACAATAGTAAAATTGGAAGAAGAACTGGGATTAGGTCATACGACTGTCAAAAAGATGTTGAGCGAAATGCAAAAAGAAAATCTTATCCGCCGCATCGGTCCGGACAAAGGCGGTCATTGGGAGGTTGTTGAAAAATGACACCGACTATCACCATAATTATGGCAGTATACAATGCCGAAAAGACGATAGAAGCTGCGATTGAATCGGTGCTTGTACAGACTTATAAAGATTAGGAACTGATAGCTGTGAAGAAGTGTTGGTAAATAATGGGAAACAATAGTGTGCGAGTTTAAAATGAAAAAACTTAAGATAATGATTCTGGCCAACGATACGATGTATGTCTACAATACTCGTAATGAGATGATAGAGCGTTTTGTGGCTGACGGTCATGATGTTGTTGTTGTTTCCCAACCACATCTTCTGCAAAATGAGCTTAAAGCACTTGGGTGCAGACTTATCGATACGAATATTCCGAGGCGAGGAGCCAATCCATTTTCCGATCTTGCTCTTTTGAGGCGTTTTGTGGCGATTTTGGAAAATGAAAACCCAAATATGGTTTTAACTTTTAATATCAAGTCGAATGTTTATGGCGGCTTGGCGTGTCGAATAAAGAAAATTCCGTATATCTCCAATGTTACGGGGTTAGGAACTGCTGTGGAATCGTCAGGTTTGCTTCATAAAATTTCCACGCAACTTTATAAAGCCGGTATATACGGTGCAAAATGTGTCTTCTTTCAGAATGAGGATAATAAGAAATTTTTTGAGAATCATGGTTTGCTTAGAAAAGGCTTGAAAACAAGATTGATTCCAGGTTCCGGTGTTTCTCTCAAACTTCACAAAACAATGCCTTATCCGGCTGATAAAAAAGAAATAAATTTTTTGTTTGTTGCCCGTATTATGAAAGCAAAAGGAGCTGATTTATATTTAAATGCGGCAAAAAAAATCCACAGTAAGTATAATTGTGCCAAATTTCATGTTTGCGGAGATTTTGACGATGAAAGATATGTCGCTCTTTTTCAAGAAGCGGAAAAGGAAGGTTCTATAATATGTCATGGTGTTCAGAAAAATATGCTGCCGTTTTATGAAATGGCTCACTGCATAGTTTTGCCCTCTTTTTCAGAAGGAATGAGCAATGTCCTGCTGGAAGCGGCTGCTCATGCCAGACCGATAATTACATCGGACAGACCCGGTTGTAAGGAAACGGTAAATGATGGAAAGACAGGTTTTATTGTGTCTATAAAAAATGAGAATGCGTTGGTTGACGCATTGGAAAAATTTATCGCAATGACTTGGGAGCAACAACGTGATATGGGGTTGGCGGGAAGAGCAAAAATTGAAAAAGAATTTGACCGCCAGATTGTTGTGAATGCTTATGTTGATGAAATAACAAAAATAGAGGCGAAAGAATGAAATTGTATGACCAGTTGATTAGCAAAAAAGCTAAACTTTCCTTGGTTGGACTTGGCTACGTCGGAATGCCGATAGCTGTCGCTTTTGCAAAAAAAATCAAAGTCATAGGTTTTGATTTGAATGCGAAGAAAATCGCACTTTACAAAAAAGGTGTCGACCCGACTCACGAAGTCGGCAATGAAGTTATCGAGAAAACAAAAGTAGAGTTCACTTCTGACGAGAAAAAACTGCGTGAAGCGAAGTTTCACATCGTTGCAGTGCCGACACCGGTAAATGATGACCATACTCCTGATCTTTCACCTGTTGAGGGTGCAAGCACGATTCTTGGCCGCAACTTGACCAAAGGTTCTGTCGTTGTTTTTGAATCCACGGTTTATCCCGGTGTGACGGAAGAAGTCTGTGTTCCGATTCTCGAGCGCGAATCGGGGCTTAAATGCGGAAAAGATTTCAAAATCGGATATTCGCCTGAGCGTATCAATCCGGGTGATAAGGTTCACCGTCTCGAAACGATCACAAAAATAGTTTCAGGCATGGATGAAGAAACTCTCGATTGTGTTGCAAAAGTTTATGAACTCGTTGTTGAAGCAGGGGTTCATCGCGCTGAAAGCATCAAAGTCGCAGAGGCGGCGAAAGTTATAGAAAACAGTCAGCGCGACATCAATATCGCTTTCATGAATGAGCTTTCGATCATTTTCAACAAAATGGGGATCGATACTCAGTCTGTCTTGAAAGCGGCAGGAACAAAGTGGAACTTCCTCAAATTTTATCCCGGTCTCGTCGGCGGTCACTGCATCGGAGTTGACCCATACTATCTGACTTACAAAGCGGAGCAGATCGGCTATCACAGCCAGATCATTCTGTCAGGCCGCAGGATAAATGACGACATGGGAAAATATGTCGCGGAAAACTGTGTTAAAAATCTCATAGCTTCGGATAAAGCGGTGAGGGGTGCAAAAGTTGCGATTCTCGGTTTTACATTCAAGGAAAATTGTCCCGACACAAGAAACACAAAAGTGTTTGATATAGTCAAAGAACTTCGTGAATATGGCATAAATCCTGTGATAGCAGACCCGGAAGCAGATGCAGCCGAAGCGAAAGCCCTTTACGGAGTCGAATTTGCCGATATTAAGGACATCAAAGGAATTGATGCCGTTATTCTTGCTGTTTCGCATAAAGAGTTCAGCGGTTTGAAAATGAAAGCAGTTGATAAGTTCTTCGGCAAAGGCAAAAAGGTGCTCCTTGACCTTAAAGGTCTTCTTGACCGCAAGGAATATGAAGACGCCGGATATAACTATTGGAGACTGTAATCGGAGGAAAGAAATATGGGTTATCAAAATGTGAAATTTCCTGAAAACACGCTGTTTCTGGTCACCGGCGGAGCGGGATTTATAGGTTCCAACCTCTGTGAAGCCATCTTGAAACTTGGTTACAAAGTGCGCTGTCTTGATGACTTGTCTACGGGAAAACAGGCAAATGTCGATCTTTTTATTTCCGATCCGAATTATGAGTTCATAAAAGGTGATGTTAAGGACTTGGAGACTTGCATGAAAGCTTGCGAGGGAGTCGATTATGTTATGCATCAGGCTGCATGGGGCTCGGTTCCGCGAAGCATTGCGATGCCGCTTTTCTACTGTGCGAACAACATCATGGGAACTTTGAACATGATGGAATCTGCAAGACAGAAAGGTGTCAAAAAATTCGTCTATGCTTCAAGTTCATCGGTTTACGGTGACGAGCCGAATCTCCCTAAAAAAGAAGGGAGAGAAGGAAATCTTTTAAGTCCTTACGCATTGACCAAAAGGGCAACTGAAGAGTGGGGAAAACAATATACCAGACATTACGGCTTGGACACATACGGTCTTCGCTATTTCAATGTTTTCGGACGCAGACAGGATCCCAACGGAGCTTATGCGGCCGTAATTCCCAAGTTCATTAAAATGCTGCTTAACGGTGAAGTCCCTACTATCAATGGCGACGGCAGACAAAGCCGTGATTTCACATACATTGAAAACGTCATTGAAGGCAATCTGAAAGCGTGTCTCGCAGGAAAAGAAGCTGCAGGTCAGGCGTATAACATCGCCTATGGCGGACGTGAATATCTTCTAGACATTTACTACGGCTTGACAAAAGCACTCGGAGTTGATGTCGAACCGAACTTCGGCCCTGACAGAGCGGGTGATATCAAACACAGCAACGCGGATATCAGCAAAGCGAAAGAACTTTTGGGATATGACCCCGACTGGAGCTTTGATAGAGGTATCAAAGCTGCGATTGAGTGGTATAAGGAGAATCTGTGAGTTTGTGAATGAAGTCGATGAAAATTCTCTATATCGGCGGTTTTGAACTTCCCGATAAAAACGCGGCAGCGCACCGTGTTATGAGCAATGCAAAAATTATCAGAGAATTAGGCGGAGAAGTTGTTTTTGTAGGTGTAGACAAAGATTTATCTTGGGGAACTCCGGTTTTATCGACAAAAAAGGATGTCCAAGGTTTTACTTCTTATTCGATTCCTTATCCCAAAAGCAAAAAACAGTGGATTGATTATTTGTGCGGAATCAAGCCGTATGTTGATGCTTTAGAGCAGGAACAGGATTTTACATCAGTAATTTTTTATAATTTCCCTGCTATAGCGATGAAACGTTTGATGAAATATTGCCATGCTCATGGAATCAAATGCGCGGCAGATATTACAGAATGGTATTCGGCTCGCGGGAAAGGATTAGCTTTTTTTGTTTTGAAAGGAATAGATACGTGGCTCAGAATGCGTGTTTTTCACAAACAGATGGACGGGCTTATTGTTATCAGTAAGTATTTGTCCAATTATTATGAAAATCACAAAAATGCCGTACTGATTCCGCCGCTTGTAGATTTGTCCGAGAAAAAATGGGCGAATCTTCCTCAAAAGAGCGATAGCGAGATGATTAATTTCGTATATGCTGGTTCTCCTGGACTAAAAGACAGGATAGATGTGCTGATATCTGCTCTGAAATTGGTGAAAAGACTGTATCATCTCGATGTAGTGGGGCTTACGCAGGAAGAATATCTTCGCAGAATGCCGGAAGATAAAGATTTTCTCGAACACAATGAAAGTATAGTGTTTAAAGGGCGTTTGCCGCATATTCAAACTTTGGAATATGTCAGTGCTGCTGATTATTCTTGTTTTTTTCGCGAAGATGACAGGATGACAAAAGCTGGTTTTTCAACAAAATTTGTTGAAGCGATATCTTGCGGAACGCCTGTTTTGACAAATAAGACAAGCAATCTTGAAGATTTTTGCCATGACGGTTGTAATGCAGTTTTACTAAATTCTATAAATTCGTCAGAAGTTGTTAAGATGATCGAAACTCTTGAAAAAAACATTTCGGTTAATAAAACCATGTTTAATTACGATAATTTTATTTTGGAATTTAAAAGTTTTTTTGCTGATTTGTAGATAAATATGCGAAAAGTCATACTTTGTTTCAGACAACCTAATGAACAACAATATGTCGGTGGCGTAAGCACCGTTATTAATAATTACCTTGAAGAAGCCGAGCTGTTTACGCAGAACAGGATAGAATTGAGTTCGTATAGCTATAATCCCGGCAAAATAATCTCCAATGTTAAGAGTTCAAAACTCAAGAATGTTTTGTTCGGTATCGGTCAGATAAAAAATACAAAAAAAATAATAATTAATCCGACAGAAACGATTTTTCATATTCATACTTCAAGGGAATTCCTTTTTCTCAAAGATGTTATTCTTGCAGCCTATGTGAAAAGAAAATATCGCGGCATAAGAGTTATGATGACGATACATGTCGGTAGCATAGATACTGTATATAAGAGGATATCTTTTTTTAAGAACTTAACTATCCGGTTGATGAACAAATATATTGATCACATCTTTTTTTTGAGCAATGAGATTGCCAATGAATTTTACGAAGCAGGGGTAGCAAGAGGCAAAAGTTCTGTATTGTATAATTTTCACACATTAAAAGATTCGAATAATCCAACAGTAGTAGACAATGGAAATAAAGTAAATCTGTTGTTTATCGGTTCTGTCCATAAGGAAAAAGGTATTATGGATTTGCTTTATGCCCTTAAAGATTTGGATGATAAAATGGATTATCATTTGGATATATGCGGAAAAGTTACTGATAAGAATATAGAAAATGATTTTAACAATATGTTGCAAGAAAATCAGAAAATTAGCTTTAGAGGGTATGTTCAAGGAAAAGAAAAAGCAGATTTGTTGCAAAATGCTGATATTTTGATTCTTCCTTCGTATCATGAGGGGTTGCCTTTAGTCATACTGGAAGCGTTGGCTGCGGGATGCGCAATTATTGTTACAAAGGTGGGGGCTATTCCGGAAATATTGAGTAATGATAATGCGATTTGGGTCAATATAGCTGATCCGGACTCAATAAAAAATGCAGTAGAATATCTTGCTGATAATAAAGATGTTTTAAGAACTATGAAGTTAAATAATTATCAGTTGAGCAAGAAGTTTTCTATTCAGGAGCACATAAATAAATTGTGTGAAGTATATAATGAATCAAAAGAGGTTTGAAAGATGTCTTTTAATGTAAAAAGATTTCTTGGTAAAATTATAGAACGATTGATTGCTGCTTCTCCGTATCGTCACAAATTGGCAGGCTCTTGTGGGACTAATAGCAGAATCGGCAAACATACAAGGGTTGCTGGTTGGAAAAATTTAGAAATAGGAAATCATGTGACTATTGGTCAGGATGCGCTTCTTTTGACGACAAGAGCAAAAATCATTATCGGAGATCACGTTGTGTTTGGACCTCGAGTGACTTGTATATCGGGAGATCATAGGATTGATATGGTCGGTCGCTATATTGATACTGTGACTGATGAGGAAAAATTACCTGAAAATGATGCTGATATAATTTTTGAAGGTGATAATTGGATAGGCGCAAATGTTACAATTCTTAAGGGAGTAACCGTTGGAAAAGGTGCCGTTGTGGCTGCTGGTTCAGTTGTGACAAAAAACGTTGAACCCTATATAATTGTTGGTGGAGTGCCTGCAAAGAAAATAAAGGACCGTTTCTCGCCGGAAAACCTCAAAGAACATATTGCTATAATTGAAAATGGAAAATAATGAACTTAGAACGGTAAATAATAAATGACTCTGCCTATAACGATAGCGATAATATTATTGTTCTTATTCATAATATCTTTGGGATTTTTGCGTGGCCGGATGAATACAAATCAAGCTAAAGGTTTGATTTTCGTTTTTTTGTTTTTGATTGTAGCATTTTCTTATTTTTTTGATCCGAATCCATTTTTTAGTTGGGATATATCAAGATATTATATTATGTGTGACAGAATGTCGAGTAAGAATGGCTTGTATTATGCTTTCGTGGAAAGTGAATATCGTCTCTTTGTGATTATAAACCTGTTTTTCTATTTTGTTGCTCAAATTGGTAACTACTCATTGATTGCAGCTGTGCCTATGCTAATAGACGTTATTGTTCTGGGATATTTGCTTTTTGATGTGATTACAAATAACAATGAAAACAAAGATAAAGTTTATGTTTCTCAGTTGGCTTTTACTTTATTTGCATGGTTGTCTACGATAAATTTAAAAATGGCTGTTGCTTCAGGAAGATGTACACTTGCGGTTTCGATAGTGGCGTTAGCTTTATATTGGGAGTATATAAAGGGGAAAAAAAAGATTGCTTCAGGCATATTGTATTTAGCATCGTTTTTAATTCATCCAATATTTATTACGATAATATTGATTAGGTTGGCATGTAATATTAAAAATAAACGCTATTTTTTGGCAGTAATGTTAAGTTCGATAGTGTTCATGGAATTTCTTGTATATTTTTTAAATAATTACTTGTCATTTGAATATGCAAATATGTTGGGATTTAAATTGAATAGGTATTGGGGGATATTTTTTGTTTTTAATAAAGTTATTTTGTCAGAGATAAGCATCTATGTTTGTTGGATTATGGTTTTAATTTATTTGATTTATATAATTCATGTTGTCTCTAAAAATCAAGATGTATGGCGGGATAACAGTTCTTATGTGTCAAAAATTATAAATTTTGAAAAGACTTTGGTTGTGTTTTCGATAGGGATTTCTTTGAACTATTTGTTCCTTCAGAGGGTAATGTATTTAGTTGCTTTTGCTTTTTTGTTTATACTCCCAACATATCTTAAGTGTCGGCATTATAAGCTGATTGATGTCGGTATGGTTTTTATCCTGTCCTGGCTGTTCTTTTTGAATGATTTATATGGCTTGATAGCGAATTATGTCGGTGGATATTTCTTGTCAAGGTAACTGGAGGATTTCGGTGGAACAAATAATGGTATCCATAGTCTGTAATACCTATAATCATGAAAAATATATTGCGGATGCGCTTGAAGGATTTGTTTCTCAAAAAACAACTTTTCCAATCGAGATTCTGGTAATGGACGATGCTTCGACTGACAGAACGGCTGACATTATCAGAGAATACGAGAAAAAATATCCCGAAATAATCAAACCCGTTTATCAGACAGAAAATCAGTATTCGCAAGGACTTAAGCCAGGTGCCCAAAACAGAACACGTGCAAAAGGCAAATATATCGCAATTTGCGAAGGTGACGACTATTGGATTGACGAATACAAGTTGCAGAAGCAAGTTGATTACATGGAATCTCATCCCGACTGTACTTTTTGTTTTACTAACGGATATCGTTGTTATGGCATAAATAAACCAACTGAAAAAAAGATAATTCCATGGACTAAATATTCGATAGTAAAGAAAAACTCGAGTATCTATAATGTCGGAGAAATTGAATTAATGGGATATGTTCCCACTTGTTCTTTTGTTTGGCGAAATGGACTGTTTTTTTTGCCTGTGGCTGAAAATGCTTTTCAGGGTGATGAACTATGGAAAATATCTATGACAAATCATGGATATGCCTATTTTATAGATGAGCCGATGGTGGTTTATCGCCAAGGCAATAAAAATTCTGCTACAGCGCAATGGAAAAGTAATATTGCCAAATATGTATCAATAGATGACAAGTTTATTCAATTGTTTTCTGATTTAGAGAGACTTTTGGACAAAAAATACAGCAATGTTATGCGGATGCGGGCATGTCAATTTAAGATAGAAAAATATTATGTATTAAACGACTATTCAAAACTTAGTGAAATTGTTAAATCAGGTGAAATAAAGAATCTTAAATATGATTCGTGGAAAAGTTTCCTTTATTATACAGCAAAATGCCGACATCCAATTCTTTTTAAAACAGTTTTGAAGATTGGTAAAAGAGTGAAAAAAATATTGTTATTCAGGTGATGTATGACCTCCAGCATCAAAAATAAAGCATTTTCCAATATGCTATGGCGTTTCATGGAACGCTCGGGAGCTCAGGCTGTGGCGTTTATTGTTCAGATCGTTCTTGCCCGCCTGCTTGCGCCGGAAGCATTCGGAATAATTGCGATAGTCACTGTTTTCATCAATATTCTTCAGGTTTTTATCGACAGCGGCATGGGAAATGCCCTGATCCAGAAGAAGAATGCCGACGACCTCGATTTTTCGAGTGTTTTCTACTTCAACATGACGGTGTGCATCGTGCTTTATGGGCTCATGTTCGCTGCGGCACCTTTCATTGCTGATTTTTATAGTATGCCGGACCTGACTCCAATTGTTCGAGTCCTCAGCCTGATGCTCATAATTTCAGGTGTCAGAAACATTCAGCAGGCTTATGTCTCGCGCAACCTAATGTTCAAGCGGTTTTTCTATTCGACTTTGATCGGAACCGTTCTTGCAGCAGTTGTCGGAATCACGATGGCATATAAAGGTTTCGGCGTCTGGGCAGTTGTGGGGCAGCAGCTCACCCACTCGGCTTCAGCGGCTATGATTTTGTGGATTACTGTCAAGTGGCGGCCGAAACTCATGTTCTCGCTTGAGAGGCTGAAAGGGCTCTTTTCATTCGGCTGGAAACTGCTTGTTTCTGCATTGATAGACACTGCTTACAACAATTTGCGTAAAATGATTATCGGTAAACTTTATACAGCAGAGGATTTATCTTTCTATGACCGTGCTGCTCATTTCCCGCGTTTTATTGTCACCAATATAAACACGTCAATTGACAGCGTTCTTTTGCCCACAATGTCGGCGGAGCAGGATGACAAGTCGCGTGTCCGCGCTATGACAAGGCGGGCGATAAAGACGAGCACTTATCTCATGATGCCGTGCATGGTAGGACTTGCGGTGTGCGCGGAGCCGGTTGTTAGGCTCATTCTTACTGAAAAATGGTTGCCGTGTGTGCCGTTTTTGAGGATTTTCTGCTTTACTTACGCATTTTATCCGATCCATACGGCAAACCTCAATGCAATCAAAGCTGTCGGAAGGAGCGATCTTTTTTTGAAACTTGAAATATTGAAGAAGATTGTCGGTTTGATTGCGATTGTTTCGACAATGTGGATCAGTGTTTTGGCGATGGCTTACAGTGCGCTTGTGACATCGGTGTTCAGCCAAATTATCAACTCATGGCCGAACAAAAAGTTGCTGAAATACAGCTATCTTGACCAGTTCAAGGATATGCTCCCGCAGATAATGCTTTCGCTTGGGATGGGGGTGGTTATTTATTGCGTCAGCTTCATCGGGCTTGGTGATATACCGACACTCTTGATTCAGATTCCGCTCGGTGGAGTGCTATATATCGCCGGATCGAAGCTCTTCAAAATTGACAGTTTTGAATATTTATTGAGTATATTGAAAGGTTTTTTGAGACATAAATAATTTGAAGATAAACAAAATGAAAGCACTGGTTCTTGCAGCAGGATTTCCGCAGATAGCACTGATACAAGAGTTGAAAAAACGGAATATTGAAGTGGTCCTTGCCGACTACAACGCAGAACCTGTGGCAAAACCTTATGCCGACAAATATTATCAGGAATCCACGCTGGATATCCCGAAGATTAGGGAAATGGCAGTTTCAGAAGCAGTCGATTTTCTGATTACGGTGTGCACTGATCAGGCTTTGCTGACTGTCGCAAAAGTGTCTGAAGAGCTCGGGCTCCCGTGCTATATTGATTATAAAACTGCTTTGAATGTCACCAACAAGCAGTATATGAAAGATGTGTTCATGCATCACGGGATTCCGACATCGAAATATGCCATTCTCAAGGAATTTGACGAAGAAAAAATCAAAGGTTTCCGTTATCCACTGATTGTCAAACCAGTGGACTGCAACTCCTCCAAAGGGGTGAGACGGTGCGACAACCTTGAAGAATTGAAGGAATTTTTCTCGGCGGCTGCAAAAATGAGCAGAACCGATACCGCAATTATTGAAGAGTTTATTGAAGGAAAGGAACTTTCGGCTGATTTTTATATCAGTGACGGAAAGGCCAATCTGCTTTCTCTTAGCCAGAGCAATAAAATTGCTGAAAAAGATAAATTCGTGATTTTCAGGGCTGTATTTCCTCCGGCATGCAGCAAAGGGCTTGAATTTCAGATTCAGCAAATCGGGCAGAAGATTGCAGATGCGTTCGGGATTAAAAACGCCCCGATGCTGGTTCAGATGCTGACAGACGGCAGAAATCTTGATGTAATTGAATTCAGTGCCCGCACCGGCGGCGGTATCAAGTATCTCCTTATCAAACATATTTCTGGTTTTGATGTAATAAATGCAGTTGTCGATTTAACTTTGGGCAATCATCCTGAATGTGATGTAAAAGCTCCTGCGACAAAATACTTTGTCAACGATTTTATTTACTGCAAGCCGGGAACATTCGACCGCCTTGAGAACTTTGAAGAGATGAAAGAACAAGGCTACTTGAAAGACTACTATCTTTTCAAATGGAAAGGTGCAAAGTTTGATACCATCAACAATAGCGGAGACAGAGTTGCAGGATATACAGTGACAGCAGATTCACTCGATGAGTTGATAAACAAACATAACATAGTACGAGCGAATATACGGGTAGAAGATTCTAACGGCACGGATATCGCGCGGCATGATTTGCTGACTGATTTGGATAGAGCGGAGTTTCAGTGAGAGCATTGAATAAATCATCCGAATATTTTGATATGCTTCATGGTGTCTGGCAAAAAGAGACACCGCCGAGAGTAATAAAAAGAGCAAAACAAAGTCTCCTTGACTATTTGTCTGTAACCTGTGCGGGTGCAAGATTCCAGAAAGCTAAGCTGGAAAAATATTTTTCTTTTGCGGAACCAGAAAACGGCAGCTTCAAGGCTATCGGAACAGGAAAATCTCTCTCGCTGAAGGAAGTGGTTTTTCTGAACGGTTTGAATGGTCATGCGCTTGACTACGATGACGGAACAAATTCAGGCATTATTCATCTCGGCTCTCCGATATTTTCTCTGCTTCTGCCGCTTGCACAAAAGTATGATCTCTCCATCGAAAAGATGCTGAAAGCGGCGATTATCGGATATGAAGCGTCATATACAATGGCTGTGTCGATTCAGCCGATGCACAAAGCGCTCGGATATCATGCAACCGGCACTTGCGGAGTGCTCGGTGCGACTCTGGCGGCTGAATATATGCTTGGATTTACTGATGAAGAAAGATTCCAGGCTTTCGCGACGTCCTGCGTTTCCGCAAGCGGCATGCTTATGGTGCTTGATGACGGAAGCGAACTGAAACCATACAATGTCGCAAAAAGCGCTATGCTCGCCCTTACTTCAATACAGCTTGCAAAGGCAGGATTTAAAGGCCATCCTGATCCTCTTGGACATTCCAGAGGTTTCTTGAAAATGATGACAGGCAAAAATGATATTGAACTCAAACCTGTCCTTTTGAACGGCACCTATGCTATTGAAAAAACATACACAAAACCTTATGCATCCTGCCGTTACACACATCCTTCGGTTGAAGCCGCAATACGCATGCGCTCTGTTGTGAAACTTGAAGAAGTTAAAGAAATAGTTGTAAAGACTTATGATTTGGCTGTGTCAGGTCACGATCATACTGATATTCACGGCAGCTACAGCGCGAAAATGAGTATCCCTTATTCAACAGCGGCGGGATTTATCTTCGGCAAGGCAGGTTTACAGGAATTCAGCGAGGAAGAGATAAAAAATCCCGAAGTTCTTTCCCTTGCAAAAAAAGTAAAAGTTTTGGCTGATGAGAACCTTAGCGCTTCTTTTCCGAAAGAACAGACTGCCATAGTTGAAATCAGAACGACAGATGGCAGGAAGTTCACCGAGAGAGTGGATTATCCCAAAGGCGAGCCGGAAAATCACATGACTGACAAGGAATTCAGAGAGCGCTATGATGAATTGATGGCTTATGCCTGTGTTGATCCATCGGTCAGTGATAAAGTATTTAATGCTGTGTATCAGAACGATCTGACGGCAAGAGAGTTGGTTAAAGATTTGTAAAACATTTTTTAGGTGAAGTATGAAAAAGATATTGATTCTTGGCGGAGCAAGTGTTCACTGCAAGTTGATTGAAACTGCTAAAAGAATGGGCTGTTATACGATTGTTACAGATTATCTTGCGGATTCACCCGGTAAGAAAATTGCGGATGAAAGCTGGATGCTGAATATTATGGATGTTGATGCGATTGTTGAAAAATGCAGGAAAGAGAGGATCGATGCGGTTATTTCCGGCTGGCTTGATCCATGCCAGCGTCCCTATTGCGAGATATGTGAAAAATTGGAACTGCCTTGTTACGGAACAAAAGAGCAGTTTTACAAAATGACAGATAAACATGCATTTAAAAAGATGTGTGTGGAAAATGGAATAGATATAATTCCGGAATACAGCGAAAACGATAT
Source organism: uncultured Spirochaetales bacterium (assembly GCA_902774115.1). GTDB lineage: Bacteria > UBP6 > UBA1177 > UBA1177 > UBA1177 > UBA1177. Next base: position 362,711 of record CACYHH010000004.1, on the reverse strand, counting down.
TGAACATGTCGAATATCCTGCTTTTGTCAAGCCTGTCGATAGCAGGGGATCGAGAGGACAGAGCGTCTGCGGTAATTATACAGAATTGGTTGCGGCCATCGAAAAAGCAAAAAGCGAATCAAGTAATAAAGAGGTGGTTATTGAAAAATACATGGAAGGTAAACATGATTTTTCAATGACATATTTTGTTATTGACGGCATTCCTCATTTGACTCGTGTGTGTGACAGGTATCTCGGAAAAAGAGAGGACGGATTGAACAAGCAATGTATCGGATGTATTGCTCCGTCAAAATATACTAAACTTTATTTGGAAAGGGTCGACCAGAGAGTTAAAACTTTTATAAGCAGGCTGGGAATTAAATTCGGACCTGTATTCATGCAGGGTTTTGTCGATGGAGACACAGTCCGTTTTTATGATCCTGGATTAAGATTTCCGGGCGGTGATTATGAACTTTTTTTAAGAGAAGCAACCGGTGTGGATTTTATGGAACTTATTGTGGAATTTGCACTGACAGGAAAAATCGACAAAGAGATCGGTGATGATTTGTATAATCTGAATAATATGCATACGATTCAGCTTGATTTTACTTGCCGTGGCGGAAAAATTGCTGATTTTCGCGGAATACAGGAAATTATGGGAAATCCGAGAGTCGTCAGCTCGTTCGGAAGATATAAACCAGGAGAAACAGTTCCCAAAAGCGGAGATGTAAGACAAAGAGTTTATGAAGTCGGGATGCTTATAAATGCGGATGAAAGAGTTGTTGATTCTGTAAAAGAAATTCAGTCGGTTTTTGATGTGCTGGACGAAAATGGAGAGAGTATGCTGATCTCCAGTCTGGATCCGGCTCTGCTTACATACAATTAAGTGAATTCGGATGGAATAAATTATTATGAACGAAACCAAGACACTGTCATTTCAGCTATCAGCCATTAATAGTTTAAAGGCGGAAGATATCAGACAATTAAAATTATTGATTATAGATTTTTTTGCTGCGACTTTTGCCGGATACAAACAAAACAGGAATTTTAACAGTATAATAGAGAATATCGTATTTGCTCAGGGTGGTTCAAACGACAGCAGTGTGTTTAAGAACGGACGCAAACTTCCTGCAAGGTCGGCCGCTTTTATGAATTCGGTATACGGGCATGGAGCTGAATTGGATGACGGCAATAAAAAAGCTGCAGGTCATGCCGGAGTTCATGTGATTCCTGCTGTATTTGCATTGGCTGAAAAACTTGGAAGTACAAATAACGATGTTCTTGTTGCGCTTGCAACAGGATATGAGGCCTATATCCGTATTTCTTCCTCAGTGATGCCAGGTATGGTAAAACGCGGATTCCATTCAACGGGTATGACCGGAACACTTGCATGTGCGGCAGCATGTTCAAGGCTTTATAATCTTGATGCCCAGGGAATTGAAGACGCAATCGCGCTTGCTACTACGATAACAGGGGGGTTGCTTTCTTACGGCGATTCGAGACCTGTGATCAAGCCTTTGAATCCGGCAAAAGCGGCTGAAAACGGAGTGCTTGCAGCCACGCTGGTCAGCAAAGGAATGCAGGGCCCGACCGAGGCACTGGAAGGCCCTAACGGATGGTTCCATGCTGTTACGGATGAAGTTCATAAAGAGTATTTGAACGGAATGGATCACCTGCTGCTGCATGACTGTTACTTTAAGATGTATCCATCATGCCGTCATACACACTGCGGCATAGATGCGGCAATTCTGTTGCATGCGAAAGTTAATGTAGATCAGATAAAAGCAGTAAATGTTTATATTTATCCAAATGCGATCAAACTTGCAGGGATCAAGATCCCCAAGAATCAAGATGAAACAAAATTTTCTATTCAATATACATTGGCTTGCGCTTTGACAAACGGCACTTACGGTATTTCTGATATGAATGTCTCAACGATTGCGCCGAAAATTCTTGCGTTGATTGACAAGATAAATTTGATTCCTGACGAAACAATGGAAAACAGAGAAAAAGGAATTCGTGGAACACGGGTCGAAGTTGTTGCGGAAAACGGAAAAAATATTGAAGAAACTGTCCTTGTTCCGCGCGGCGATCCTGAAAATCCTTTAAATAGAGATGATATTATAGAAAAACTCCGTGTTTGTGCTGATGGACAATCTGACGAACATGAATTGAATTTGCTTGTGAAAGCCATTGAAAACATTGAAGGTGACGGAACTTTTGTTAATCCGATGACTGTTTTAGGAGGTGCTTTATGAAACTTGTTCTTGGCACAATGACATTCGGAGAAAGCGTCTTTTCGCCTGATGTCAGCTCTTTGATAAATACTTTTTTAGATGCGGGATATGACGAGCTTGATACAGCTTATGTCTACAATGAAGGGAACTGTGAAAAGCTTATCGGCGAGGTTCTTCCTACTCTTGAAAAACCATATAAAATCGCAACAAAAGTAAATCCGAGAATCAGCGGAAAACTGGACGGAGAGGCGGCATACAAACAGGTAAATGAATCGTTGGAACGCCTTGGACTTTCAAGTGTTGACACGATCTATCTTCATTTCCCGGATCCTGCGACACCTGTTTCATCGGTTCTTTCGGCAATGGACGAGCTCAGTAGACAAGGCAAATTCAAAGAACTCGGTCTTTCCAATTTCCCTGCATGGATGGTGGCGGATTCCTGGCATATCTGTGACAAAAACGGATGGGTGAAACCTACGATATTTGAAGGCATCTACAATCCTCTTACCAGAAAGGCGGAAACTGAGCTCAATGCGTGCCTGAACAATTTCGGAATGCGTTTCTATGCATATAATCCGATGGCCGGAGGACTCTTGACCGGGCGTTATGAAAAATTCGAGGATGCCCCGACTGACGGACGTTTTACGCATCGTCCGAATTATCAGAACCGCTACTGGAAAAGGAGTTTCTTTGAGGCGGTAAATTTGCTGAAAGCCGCATGTGAAAAGTGTGGAATCACTATCATTGAGGCGACTTACCGCTGGCTTGCATATCACTCGATGCTTAATGCGGAGCGAGGAGACGCGATTATAATCGGTGCGTCGAAACTGAGTCATTTGCAGCAGAATATGGATGGACTGAATGCTGGTCCGCTGCCTGAAGAACTGATAAAAGTGTTCGAAGAGGCGTGGAATATAACAAAAGCTGACAGCCCGGAATATTTTACATTATTCAAGGCTAAGAAATAGGAGGATTCATGTTAGATCAGAAAATAGTTTTTGAAACACTTTCCAAGCATGGTGTCAGTTGTTTTGTTGGAGTTCCCGATTCTTATCTGAACGGTTTCTGCAACTATGCGCTGGCAAATTTCCCGGAGCGGACAATTATCGCTGCAAACGAGGGAAACGCTGTAGGCATTGCCGCCGGTCACTATTTCGCAACAAAAGAAATTCCTCTTGTTTATATGCAGAATAGCGGCATGGGAAACACAATAAATCCTCTTGCATCGCTTGCCGACAAGGATGTTTATGCGGCTCCTATGCTTCTTTTGATAGGATGGCGCGGTCAGGGAAATACTGAACCCAATCATCCGCAGCATAAACTTCAAGGCGAAATAACTCCTAAGTTACTGGATGTTATGCATATTCCTTACAGCATTCTGACAGACGACAACGATGATTTTAAGGCCGTTATCGAAAAAGCAGCTGCTTACTGTTTGGCAAACCGTCAGCCTTACGGTCTTATCTCTCCGAAAGGCGTGATGGCCGCTTCGGAAAAGGCCAACAATCTCGATGATGTCTATCCGATGAGCAGAGAGGAAGCCATTGAAGTCGTTCTTGACAATATGCCGTCAGATACGATTTATTCCGCAACGACCGGCAGGGCTACACGCGAACTTTTCTTTTTGCGTGAGAAACGCAATGAATCAAAATCCCGTGATTACCTGAATGTCGGTTCAATGGGACATGCTTCATCTGTCGCGCTGGGAGTGGCACTTGCAAGACCTGAACGGCAAGTAGTATGCCTTGACGGTGATTCCGCCTGCATTATGCACATGGGTGCAATGACGATGGTAAGCAAACTGAATGCTCCCAACTTCATGCATATCGTTCTTAACAACGGAGCGCATGAATCGGTCGGCGGACAGCCGTCAGCTGGACACAAGCTCGATTTTACCAGTATTGCGGAATCCTGCGGCTATGCAACAGTAGGAAAAGCTGTAGAAAATAAAATGGAATTTATAGAAGCTATAAATAAACTTAAAGACTGCGGAAAGGCTTCGTTTATCGACTGCCGTATCCACAAAGGGCTTAACAGCAAGCTGCCTCCGATTGTTTTTGACCACAGAGAGGCTATTGATGAATTTATTGCTGATTTAAATAAGAAGGAGAAAATGCAATGAACAGTATGGAAAAAACAAGAGAATTTTTGAAATCTATCGGTTTGCCTGGCGGTGATGCCTATGATCTTCCGACTTCCGAAAAAAGATTCGCTGACGGCGGACAGTATCGTTTTGAAGTCCCAGGCATTCAGGGACCTAAAGTAATGAAGGCTTTGCTTGAAGCAATGGACAGCTATGGTTTGTATCTGCACAGAGTTACACAGACTCAGGGAATCATGCGTCTGACTGATAACGAAATTGCTAAAATGGTGGAACTTGCGCATCAGTGGCAGACAGATCTGATCCTTGCCATCGGTCCGCGTGCAACGACAGATACATCGGCTTCAGTCAATACCGAAGAGGGTGTCAGAATGGGTTACAGACTTCGCGGTCAGGAACAGATAGTCCGCGCCATCGAGGATGTAAAACGCGCGGTAAAACTCGGCTGCAGAGGTTTTCTTGTTTATGACGAAGGCTGCCTTTGGGTTCTTAATGAAATGCGCAAAGCCGGTGAAATTCCCGCTGAGTGCCATTTCAAAGTATCTGCCCATGCAGGTCACGGCAATCCATGCTCGGCCAAAGTTCTTGAAATGCTCGGCGCAAACTCAATAAACCCTGTTCGTGATATTCAGCTTCAGATGCTTTCGGCTATGAGACAGGCTGTTGACTGCGTTATTGATATTCACACCGAGAACCCCAAATCGACAGGCGGTTTCATCCGTCATTACGAAGTTCCGGAAATGATTCGTATAGCAGCTCCGATTTATTTGAAAACAGGCGGCTCTGTAGCGGCGACACACAGTTGGGACAGCACGGAAGACGATGCAAGAAAACGCGCAAAACAGTGCAGTCTAGTGAAGAGAGTTATCGACGAATATTATCCTGAAGCAGTCTGGTCGCCGAAAGGCAGTCTTGTATAAATGCGGGAGTAATAAAATGAATGAAATTACAACGCCTATCTCCGATGAAGTTATAAAAAAACTCAATGTCGGTGATGTAATCTATATCTCCGGATATATTCTTTGCGGCAGGGACGCAGTTCTTCCGAAGGTGCTGAAAATGATTGAAGACGGCACTGTCGGTCAGCTTGGTGTCGATCTGAAAGGTCAAGTTATTTTTCACACAGCTTTCAGCACGGCAGGTCTTGGCCCCACATCAAGCAACAAAGTTGAAATCGAGGGCAGTATCGAACCTCTTTCTGCTGCGGGAGTGAAGATCCATATGGGTAAAGGTGCGCTGCATGCCGAAACTATAAAGGCACTTGACAAGTATAACGCTATATACGCCGTCATAGCGCCTGTCACGGCTCTTCTTGTGGACAAAACCTCAGAGCATCGTGTGCTTGCTTTCCCTGAGCTCGGTATAGAAGCTTTGCATTTAATCAAAATCGACAAGTATCCTGCGATTGTAGCAGCAGCACACGGGAGGAGCATATATGATAAGTAAAAGTTATGACGAAATTATAGAGCGTGTCAGAGATACGCTTGTTCTGGCTGGTTCCACTTTCAGACCTGATAAAACGGAAGCATTCAAGAGAGCGATTGAAACCGAAACCAATCCCCAGGCTAAATGGATCCTTGAAACAATGCTGGAAAATGCCGAAGTCGCCGGAAAAAACCGCAGACCTATCTGTGATGATACGGGAATACCGCATTTTCTTCTTGAAATCGGTGAAGATACACCGATTACCGGAAAAACGCTTGATGCTATAAAAGAAGGTGTAAAAGCTGGTTTGCGCACACTTCCCGGAAGACCTATGGGTATTATGGGTGACGACAGCCACAGAATAGATCAGTCAGGCGGTTTGAATCCCGACAGCGCCGGAGTAGAACCGGCTCCGATACTGATAAGAAAATGCAAAGACAATGTTCTGAGACTGCATATCCTGATGTTCGGCGGCGGTCCCGCGATCCGCGGCAAAACATACCGGATCTTCCATAAACACAATACGCAGGTAGTTATGGATGAGATAGTAAGCTGGGCAAAAGAATCGGTGTCGCAGCTCGGCTGTTCACCCTGCACTCTTGCAATCGGCGTAGGCAGAAGTCATTTCGAAGCGTCTTCATTGATGCTTCAGGCTCAAGTCGATGGTAATTACGGCATACAGTCTGAAATGGAGCAGGAAATCACCAATCGTGTAAACGAAACAAATGTCGGAGCTTTAGGACTTCACGGCGATGTCAGCGTATTGGCGACATTCATGAAAGTAGGCCCCCAGAGAGCAAGCGGCGTGCGTATAGTATGCCTGAGACCCTGCTGCTGTTTCGAACCGAGGATCGCAACGGTTGAATTATAAGTTTTCTGCGTCTTTGAGACGTATCAGATTGGAGACCCTCAATGTCAAACACACCAAGTTTAAACGAAGTCACCCCGAAACAACGCGATTCTAATCTTGAGTTGATGCGAATAATCGCGATGCTTCTGATAGTTGCTCACCATTATGTTGTCAATTCAGGTCTGACTCTTCCGGAAGGACCGATATTTGCCGATCCTATGTCAAAACGCTCGCTGTTTCTGCTTGTTTTCGGCGCATGGGGAAAAATCGGGATAAACTGCTTTATGATGATAACCGGATATTTCATGTGCAAATCTAATATCACGGTGAAAAAATTCGCGAAGCTGTTCTTGGAAGTTATGTTTTACCGGCTTGTGATATATGCGGTTTTTCGGATTAGCGGATATGAGCCTTTTTCCCTTAAATTTCTGGCTGACAGATTTATTCCGATTACAAATATCAATCAGAATTTTACGCCATGCTTCCTTTTGTTTTTCCTCTTTATTCCTTTTCTCAACAAACTTGTGCAGAACTTGAATGAAAAACAGCATTTGGCATTGATCGGACTTTGTTCTTTCACTTACATAGTTTTCGGAACACTGCATCGTGTTGCGATGAACTATGTTTCGTGGTTCATAGTGCTTTATTTTATATCTTCATACATCAGGTTTTACCCGAAGAAGTGGTTCTCGAACACGAAAATCACAGGTGCCCTGCTGTTTCTTTCAGTTGTTTTGTCGATATGCAGCGTTATCGGATGCGCATGGGTTGGGGCAAAAATCGGGAAAAATTCACCATTCTTTTTTGTCAGTGATTCCAATACTTTTTTGGCTGTGCTGGTCGGTATTTTCGCATTTTTGTTCTTCAAAAATATCCGGATCCCGTATAGCAGAATCATCAATACCGTTGCTGCTTCGACATTTGGAGTGCTTCTTATCCATGCCGGCGGAGATACAATGAGGCAGTGGCTTTGGAAAGATACTGTCGACTGCGTGGGACATTATGGCGACAGATTTTTGCCGCTTTATGCGATAGGTTGCGTTCTCGCGATATTTACGGTCTGCACTTTAATCGACATTATGAGAATAAACTGTCTGGAAAAGCCCTTCTTCAGGTTGTGGGACAAGAGGTGGGGAATGACTTCTCACGGGTGTTTTCTTGTCTAAATTTTCATAAAATATATTTTTATTGACTTGCAAGGTGTAATATAGTATAAAATGCGGAAAGTGGAGGTTGTATCATGGGTTTGTATGAGTTTTTGTTGAAAAAATATGGTTATAACGAGCCGATTTTTACGAGTGAGATCCAGTTCGAGGATTATTCCAGGCCTTGGATATTCAAGGAGTTGAGCCGTCTTTGCAAAAACGGGCAGATTGTCAGATATGACAAAGGTGTCTGTTATATTCCGAAGACGACTTTTTTAGGGAAAACGCTTCTTGATCCGAGAAAGGTCATTCTGAAAAAATATATATCTGACGGGGATGATACTATTGGATATTATTCGGGAAATACGCTGCTCAACCTGATGAATCTCTCGACTCAGATGCCTAACAGCATTGAAATTTATACCAACAATGAGAAGACAAAATTGAGGGAAATCTCTGTCAATTCCCAAAAAGTGATCCTGAGGCGTTCCAGAACGAAAATCACAAAAGAAAATTCCGATGTTATGCAACTTCTGGAACTGATGAACTTCACATCGGCAGAGTTTTTTGATGACGAAAGAAAAAAAACGGTCTGCCGGTTCATAAAAGAAAAGGGGATTACCCGGAACATGATTACGGAATACAGCCGGTTTTTCCCGGACAAGGCTATGCGAAACCTTATTGTGAGCGAGGTGATATACAGTGTTGCATGAAAATCGTGATATTTTTGAGGATATTCTTCTCAGAGTTTCTGCGGAATACGGTATTGATGCCACGATTATAGAAAAGGATTACTATGTTACTCTGCTGCTTAGAAGCATAGCTTCACTGGTACCTGACATTATTTTTAAAGGCGGAACATCATTGTCAAAATGCTACCGTTTGATAGACCGTTTTTCGGAAGACATAGATTTGTCGATATTTGAAGAAGATGAGAAACCTTCCGAAGGGCGGAGGAGAAAACTGAAAGAAGGTATTGTTGAGGCTGTAAACGCTGCCGGACTGAATCTTGAGAATTTTGACGAAATACGCAGCCGCAGGGATTTTAACCGTTATGTGATAGGTTATCCGTCAGTTTTTGCTTTTTCCGCTGTAAACCGCAAACTGATTGTGGAAACCGCAGTTTTTACAGGCATATATCCCACCGAAACGCGAAATGTCGGGAATTATATTTTTGATTATCTGAGCAAAGAGAATGCACTGGATTTTATGGATACGAGTGAGATTCAACCGTTCCCGATAAAAGTCCAGAAGCCGGAAAGGACGTTTGTCGACAAAGTTTTCGCTCTGTGTGACTACTATCTTGACGGTAAATGCGAACAGCATTCCAGACACATATACGATATTTATAAATTGTTTGAGGTTGTTCATCCGGACGGGTCTTTGAAAAAGCTCGTAAATCGTGTCAGAGAAGAACGAAAACAGCGCGCTATCTGCCTGTCGGCACAGGATGATGTGAACATAAACAAATTGCTTGCGGAAATTATAGAAAAAGAGCCATATAAAGCCGATTATCTCGCTACAACAGAGAAGTTATTGTTCAAAAAAGTCCCGTATGACGAGGCGATAAAGGTCCTCGGAAAAATATCTGGAAAAGGGATTTTTTAATTAATCTAAAGTTTCCTAAACAAAAGTCAATTAACTATCCACTCAATATCAAGCACGCCAAATCTAAACGACACTACACCTGCAGATTTTTGCCGCTTTATGCGATAGGTTACGTTCTCGCGATATTTACAGTCTGCACTTTAATCGACATTCTGAGAATAAACTGTCTGGAAAAGCCCTTCTTCAGATTGCTTCGACAGGCTCAGCAACCTGCGCCGCCGCAGAATTAGGGAGTTTAGGGATTTTAGGGGAAATCACAGATTCCGCATGATTTCGGGAATCCAGGATGGATCCAAGATTTCGAAAGCGAAGCACTGTTTGGCGAGATCTTTGAGCGACGCTCCGATGTGGTAAAGAATTTTGTTGTCGATAATCAAAAAGCGCTCGTGGATTTTTTCCGTGTGTTTTAGCTCAAGTATCGGATATTGTTCGTTAAATTTTTGAACGTCGAGAGGTGTTATTTTTGTTTTTGGATAGGTGTAGATTATGACTTTTACACCGCTTTTCTTCTTGGCGAAGCGCTCCAGAACCGTAAGATCGACATAATTGTCGATTAGAACAATTTCTTTTTCAGCCTCGGCGATAAATGACTCGAATTTTGCGTAGGCATCGAAAATCTGCCCTTGGAAAAAGATCCCCTGTTTGTCTTCGATTTTGTATCTGTCCATTTTGTCGAAAAGTTCATCGATTTTTTTGCCGTGTTCCAATAAGTGAATCTCGCTGGTTGTCTGCCGTTTTTCCATAAAGTCGAGTCTTTGAAAAATTTGGGAGTTTGTCTGAACAAACCGGCGCAAAGCGACAAAGGCTTCTATAATCATTATACTTGTCAGCACTGCTGTATCGCTTTTAAGAACGGAAGCCAGCATTGCCACTCCCTGTTCCGTAAAGGCGTAAGGCAGATATTGGCGGCCGCCCCTGGTTTCTGTTTTTGAGGTCGCAATTCGCGACCTCAAAAATTCAAATTCACTTTCATTGAGTTGAAACATGAAATTTGAGGGGAATCTTTCAATATTTCTACGCACTTGTTCATTCAACCTTTTTGTCTCCACCCCGTAAAGTTTTGCCAAGTCTCGGTCGAGCATCACCTGCTGCCCTCGAATAACCAAGATTTTACTTTCAATATCTGCTTTTATTTGATTGTCGCTACTTATTACAATTTTATTTGTCATGTTCTTCTCTCGATAAACAGATAAGTACAATGCTTGAATAATAATATCAAAATATTTGTCAATAAAAAATTTATTTAAAATATAAGTTTTAGATTATTGATTTCTGCTAAGGACATTAATGTCCCTAACAAAAAACATCTCGCATTTCCTAAAAAAATCAGTATAATGCGGCGGTTTTTTTAGGAGAGACGCCATGACAATAAACGTTACCCGTTCCTCGATGCCGGGTTTTGAAGAGTATTGCGAGGAAATAAAAGAGCTTTGGGAGAGCCGCTGGCTCACGAATTCGGGAGCGAAGCACCAGAAATTTCAGGCTGAGCTTGAAAAAATGCTGGGTGTGCCGCATGTTGTGCTTTTTACGAACGGACATCTGGCGCTTGAAAACATAATCGCGGCTTTTGAGTTCCCGAAAGGGGCTGAAGTCATTACGACTCCTTTTACTTTCGCTTCGACGACTCACGCGATCGTGAGAAACGGTCTTACTCCTGTTTTCTGCGATGTAAATCCTGAAAACTACACGATGGATGCAAGCAAAATCGAGGCTCTGATAACAGAAAAAACTGTCGCGATAGTGCCTGTTCATGTCTACGGGAATATGTGCGATGTAGAAAAAATCGCGGATATCGCGAAAAAGCACAATTTGAAGGTGATTTACGACGCGGCACACGCTTTCGCTGTGAAATACAAAGGCGTTTCATCTGCTTGTTTCGGTGATGCTTCGATGTTCAGTTTCCACGCGACCAAAGTTTTCAACACGATCGAAGGGGGCGCGGTCTGTTTTTCTGACGATTCGCTTGTTGACAAACTTAACAGCATGAAAAATTTCGGCATAACGAGCCCCGAAAGTGTAGGATTTGTGGGCGGAAACGCTAAAATGAGCGAATTTCAGGCGGCTATGGGAATTTGCAATCTGCGCCATCTTGAAGGAGAAATCGCAAAACGTAAAGCTGTGGTTGAGCGTTATTTCAGGCACCTTGACGGAGTAAAAGGGATAAAACTCTGCAAACCGGACAAAAACGTGACACCGAATTACGCATATTTTCCCGTTGTTTTTGACGGTTTCACGGCTTCAAGGGATGAAATTTTCACCAAACTTGCAGAAAACGGAATAATCGCGAGAAAATATTTCTATCCGCTCACAAACACATTCGACTGCTACAAAAATCTTCCTGGTTCAGGCGCGGAAAAAACGCCGGTCGCCGCATATTTTGCCGACAGAGTGCTGACTCTGCCGCTTTACGCCGACCTTGCTTTGGAAGATGTTGACAGGATCTGCGGAATAATTTTGGAAAGGAGATAAAAATGAAAGGAATCATTCTTGCCGGCGGCAAAGGAACAAGGCTTTATCCGATGACCAAGGCTGTTTCGAAGCAGCTTCTGCCGGTCTACGACAAACCGCTTATCTATTATCCGCTTTCGATACTTATGCTTGCCGGGATCCGCGAAGTGCTGATCATTTCGACTCCTGAGGATACTCCGCTTTACGAAAGGCTTTTCGGAACAGGCGAAAAGATAGGCATGAAGTTTGCCTACAAAGTGCAGGATACGCCGCGCGGACTTGCCGATGCCTTTATTCTTGGCGAGGATTTCATCGGGGATGACAGCGTATGCCTGATTCTTGGCGACAATGTTTTCTATGGCCAGGATATGACAAAAATGCTTAAGAAAGCGATGGAAAACAAGGTCGGAGCGACGATCTTCGGCTATCCGGTGAAGGATGCGCGCTCTTTCGGTGTAGTCGAATTCGATAAGAACCACAAAGTCGTCTCCATCGAGGAAAAACCGGAACATCCGAAGAGCAACTATGCCGTTCCGGGGCTTTATTTCTATGACAACCGCGTTGTTGAGATCGCGAAAAACGTGAAACCTTCGGCCCGCGGAGAGATCGAGATCACTGCAGTGAACAACGCATACCTTGAAATGGGCGAACTGAACGTCACCCTGCTCGGACGCGGCATGGCGTGGCTCGACACCGGAACGCCTGCAAATATGCTTAAAGCGGCCGAATTTGTCGAAGCGGTGCAGGACAGGCAGGGATTTTACGTTTCCTGCATCGAAGAAATTGCATGGAGACGCGGATTTATAACGCGTGAACAGCTTAAAGAAATAGGAAACGAACTCAAAATGACCGATTACGGCCAGTATCTGCTTTCAATCGCGGGGGAAAAATAATGAACATCATCGTTACAGGCGGCGCGGGATTTATCGGCTCAAACTTCATTTTCCACATGCTTGAGGCGCATCCCGATTACAGGATAATCTGCCTCGACAAACTGACTTACGCGGGAAATCTGAGCACTTTGAAAAGTGTCATGGACAAACCGAATTTCCGCTTTGTGAAACTCGATATCTGCGACAGAGCAGGGGTCTACAAACTTTTTGAAGAGGAAAAACCTGACATCATCGTCAATTTTGCCGCTGAAAGCCACGTTGACAGAAGTATCGAAGATCCTTCAATATTTTTGCAGACAAACATCATCGGAACAAGCGTTCTCATGGATGCCTGCCGGAAATACGGAATAAAAAGATATCATCAGGTTTCGACAGACGAAGTTTACGGCGATCTTCCGCTTGACAGACCTGATCTTTTCTTCACAGAGGAGACTCCGATCCATACGAGCAGCCCGTATTCAAGTTCAAAAGCGGGGGCTGACCTTCTGGTTATGGCTTATCACCGCACTTTCGGGCTTCCGGCGACGATCTCACGCTGCTCGAACAACTACGGTCCTTATCATTTCCCCGAAAAACTGATCCCGCTGATGATTGCAAACTGCCTGAACGACAAGCCGCTTCCGGTTTACGGCGAAGGGCTCAACGTCCGCGACTGGCTCTATGTCGAAGACCACTGCAAAGCGATCGATCTCGTCATTCACAAAGGAAGAGTCGGCGAAATCTACAACATCGGCGGCCACAACGAAATGAAAAATATCGACATCGTGAAACTTATCTGCAAGGAACTCGGCAAGCCCGAAAGTTTGATAACACATGTCAAAGACAGACTCGGCCACGACATGCGCTACGCGATCGATCCGACGAAGATCCACAACGAACTCGGCTGGCTGCCCGAAACCAAATTCGCCGACGGCATCAAAAAAACGATAAAATGGTATCTCGACAACCGCGGATGGTGGGAAGAAATCATAAGCGGCGAATATCAGAACTACTATAGAAAAATGTACGAGGGAAGGTAGATGCGCAGATTCGAAGAACTGAAAATCGCGGTGGCGGGATCGGGCTACGTCGGTTTGTCGCTGGCTGTTCTGCTTTCTCAGCATCACGATGTGACGGCGGTCGATATTGTTCCGGCAAAGGTGAAACTTCTCAATGAAAAAAAGTCGCCGCTTCATGATGAATATATTGAAAAGTATCTGACTGAGAAAAATCTCAGGTTTGTTGCTACAACTGACGGGAAAAGCGCTTATGCCGATGCCGATTTTGTCGTTATCGCGGCTCCGACTAACTATGATCCGCAGAAAAATTTCTTCGATACGAGTGCGGTCGAAGCAGTTGTCGACCTTGTCAGGAGCGTCAATAAAAACGCGATAATGGTCATCAAATCGACGGTTCCGGTAGGTTTTACGAGACATATCCGTGAAAAAAAGGGAAGTGAAAATATAATTTTCAGCCCGGAATTCCTGCGTGAGTCGAAGGCACTCTACGATAATCTTTATCCGAGCAGGATCATTGTCGGATGCGATGAAAAAACGCATGAAGTTGCCGAAACTTTTGCGAAACTTCTTCAGGAAGGAGCAGAGAAACAGGATATTCCGACGCTTTTCATGGATTTTACGGAAGCCGAGGCAGTAAAACTTTTTGCAAACACATACCTCGCTTTGCGTGTCAGCTACTTCAACGAGCTTGACACATACGCCGAAATGAAAGGGCTCGACACTGCGAATATCATCAAAGGAGTCTGCTTAGACCCGAGGATCGGTGACCAGTACAACAATCCTTCGTTCGGATACGGCGGCTACTGCCTTCCCAAGGACACGAAACAGCTCCTCGCAAACTATGCCGACGTTCCGGAAAACCTGATCCAGGCGATAGTCGAAAGCAACCGCACGAGAAAGGATTTTATTGCCGACCGCGTTTTGGAGCGCGCCGGATATTACACCGGAAGCAGCGACTGGGATGCTGAAAAGGAAAAACCGGTCGTAGTCGGTGTTTACCGTCTTACGATGAAAAGCAACAGCGACAACTTCAGAGCTTCGGCGATTCAGGGAATTATGAAGCGCATCAAGGCGAAAGGTGTAACGCTTGTCATTTATGAGCCGAGCCTTGCGGACGGTACGACTTTCTTCAATTCACTTGTCGTAAACGATATCGAAAAATTCAAAAAGATGAGCAATGTGATAATTGCGAACCGGTTCGATGCGATCCTGAGCGACGTCAAAGAAAAGGTTTATACGCGCGATTTTTTCAGCCGGGATTAGAAAAGATTTCCTTTGAGCGGCTGATCTGTTTCGATTCCTTGACAGAAAAACGGGAGTTACTAAAATCTTTCGTCATTTTTAGGAGGTCGAAATGTCTATCAGCAAAGTCGGCGACGATTTGAAACAAATGCTTTTTCTCGTTCATTTCAAAGACGGATACGTGAAACCAGTGATAGCTTCCACTCAGGCTCAGGTCCGCGAAATTATAGCAGCCGAAGGTGAAAGAAAGGTCGAAGATATTGAAAAAATCGTTCTGGAACAGAATTACTATCCCCAGAACGAAGATTATTACGATATTTAGGAGGAACCATGAAAAAAAATTCCTTGTTTATTCTGTTTGTCGTTCTTTTGTTTTTTGTCGGATGCGGTAACGGCGGAAACGATTATGACACATACGGCGATACTGATTCTGACAGAAACGATGATACTGCCGACAGTGTTTCCGATGAAGATTCTTCCGATACAGCGGTGAATCCGGCAGATACTGATACTGCTGCACAGCCGGATGATGACGTTGAAACACCTGATGAAGAAAAAGATGACACATCCGAGACTGATGATGATGCGGCATCTGAAGATTTCTGGTCTACATGCGAAGGAATTATCGCTTGTACAAATAGTTGTACCGAAGATGATTCCGAGTGTGTCAACAGTTGTTATGTCAAAGGAAGTGATGAGGGACAGTTTTACTACAGGCGCTGGCGTGAGTGCTTTGACAGTGCGTGTGCGGAAGATAAAACCGCTGAATGTTCTGCCGAAAAATGCGCTGAGTGGGATGAACTTTGCAATGTCGCAGCCGCTTTCGAATACGAATTAACTATTCCTGCTCCTTACGGAAATGTTGAGTTCGCAGGCAATTTTTCATTTATTCTGAATAACTCATATCCGACATCGGAAACGCAGCTCGTGTACGAAAGTTTTGCTTCTGGTAAAATTTCTTCAATGCCGCTTACTCCAGGAGGAACGATAATTTCATTCGTCAGAACTACTGCCGACCAGCGTGACGGGAAGGTCGTCGAAGTTTATCAGATTCCGTATAATACCTCTTCACAAACTGTTGGAAATCCGGTTGTTCTGCTTAAAATCAAAGCCGATTCCGCAACGGAAGGTAATCACACAGTCGGAGTGAGCGATGAAAGTGATGCCAGACTGATTGTCGGAGAGGTCGATTCAAAGTTTAATTTTTCCTGTTATCATGCGTTCGGAATCGGTTCGTTCAAAATCGACAAAGCTGTGATAGAAACGGGCTCTGCCGGAAAATTGAGCTTCAGCAGCGGAAGTGCGGAACTTTTCAATCCGCAGAATATTCCCGAGCTGGGCGGTGATGCTACGGAATTTTTAGGTGTTTCTTCCTGCTCTCTTATTCAGTAGTTATATCGGGGGAAAATATGAAAAAAGCACTTTGCATTTTCTGCTGTTTTTTGTGTCTGGTGATATGCTCGTGCGGAACAACCGAAAAGAAGGCTCCGCGTAAAAAAAACGTACCGGCAGAGACGGAACAGAAAGAGGAAGACAACGGGATTACGGAGACAGGGATTCATAATCTGCCTAACGGTGACCGCTATATCGGCGGTTTTAAAGATCACAAAAAATACGGCGAAGGCGAGTATATTTACGCGAACGGCGACCGCTACAAAGGTTTTTTCGAGAACGGTCATTACAACGGTCAGGGCGAACTCACGCTGAAAGACGGAACAAAGTATATCGGCGAATTCAAAGACGGTCTGCGCCATGGTCAGGGAACGCTGACTTTTCCGAGCGGCGCCAGGTATGAAGGTTCTTTCATCAAAGACATGATGGAAGGCGAAGGTGTTTTCCGCTTTCCTGACGAAAGGGAATACCGCGGGAATTTCAAGAAAAATTTCAGGCACGGTCACGGCGTGATGATTTTTCCGAGCGGTGCTGAATACGAAGGAGATTTCAACGACGACAAGCGGAGCGGAAAGGGAAAGATGACTTACCGCAACGGTTCTGTTTACGAAGGAGATTTCGTTGACGGAAAACGCGAAGGGCAGGGGACACTGACTAAGAAAAACGGCGATGTTTACACCGGTGATTTCGAAGCCGACAATCCGGACGGAATGGGAAGATACGTTTTTGCGAACGGAGACGTCTACGAAGGTGAAATAAAGCAGGGCGCTCTTACGGGAAACGGAAAGAAAATAATGAAATCAGGTGTTTATGAAGGCGAATTTCTTAACGGCGCATATCACGGCATGGGTAAATTCACCGGAAAGAACGGTTTGGTGAGATACGGTGTATGGCATCACGGCAGTCTTGCAAACCAGCTTCCTCTGCCGGAAGAAGGTGAAGACGATCCGGATGAAAACGAGTCCGGAAGCGAAGAGAAATCTGTTCCCGAAAAAGAAGAAAACGGCGAAAATCCGGCAGAGTAGCATGCTTGTCGTTTTTCTCGGAAATCCTGGTTCTGAATACAAATTCACGAGACATAATTCAGGTTTTATCGTTGCAGAAAACATGGGGATTCTTCAGGACTTGCACTGGAGTCAGAAATTTTTCGGGATGTTTGCGAAAAAAGATTTTTCCGGGCGGCAGCACTGCTTTTTAAAACCTGAAACTTTCATGAATCTGAGCGGAAAAAGCGTTCAGGCTGCGAAGTCTTTCTTCAAACTGAACGAGCGGGAAATCGTAGTCGTGCATGACGATATCGAAACGGAATTCGGAGTTGTAACTTTCAGGGAAGGCGGCGGTTTTGCCGGTCATAATGGTTTGAAATCAATAGCAAATTCCATCGGAAGCCCTAACTTTCTGCGTATAAAGATCGGTGTCGGCAGACCGAAAAAAG
This sequence comes from uncultured Spirochaetales bacterium, assembly GCA_902774115.1. GTDB lineage: Bacteria > UBP6 > UBA1177 > UBA1177 > UBA1177 > UBA1177. Next base: position 344,958 of record CACYHH010000004.1, on the reverse strand, counting down.
GGGATGTCTCCTCTTTTGTTCTGGGAAAATTCACGCCGGAGGAAATGCCGTTTCTGCCGGTCATGGCTGAGGCTGCCGAAGAGAAGCTGAGAGGTCTGTTACAATAAAATATTGCTTTTTTGGCAACTATTTGTAGAATGCCCGCCGGTTATTTTTTGTATCTTTATTTGTTAGAGGTTTTAAATGTTTCAGGACATCAGAAAAAAAGGAAGTTCGCTGCTCATAACGCTCATGTTTGCGGCGATAATCGTTACGTTCGTTATTTCTTTCGGTCCCGGTGACAAAGCCGGTTGCAGCTCTACACAGAACAGTGCCGCTGCAGTCAACGGCGAAATCGTCACTATGTCGGAATTCCGTTTCGCCTACTCGAATCTGATGGATTACTACCAGAGGATTTTCAGAGATTTCAACAACGAAATGGCGAAACAGTATAAACTTTCCGAAAAGGCCATGAACGGTCTTATCGGTGAAATTCTTGTCGCTCAGGAAGCTGAAAAGCTCGGTTTCAAGGTTTCTGACGAAGAAGTCAGCAACGAAATCGTTAGGAATCCTTACTTCCAGAAGAACGGCGCGTTTGACAAGGAATCGTATGACAACATGGTCAAATTCACGCTGAATACGACGGTTGCGGCTTACGAACACCGTGTCAGAATGCAGCTTATGGCGAGAAAACTCAGAAACTATCTTGTTGACAACATCACAGTTTCCGATACGGAAGCAAAAGACGAATTTGTAGCTTCGAACGAGAAAATAGACGCTCTCGTCTATGTTTTCTCCGATTCCAACCTCAAAGCCGACAAGAAAAACACTCTTCTTGCAGCTATTACGGATGACGAAGCTGCGGCTTACCTCAAAGAGAATGAATCAAAGGCTAAAATGGCTTTTGAAGATAACGTTTCAAAGTATTCGAAAGGCGAAGGTCAGACAGTTTTCGAAAATGTCAAAAACGACGTTGCAAAAGACCTTCTTCTTGCTCCGAAACTTGAAGAAAAAATAAAAGTTGATTCTGCAAAACTTCTTGAAATGCTTAAAGAAAAACCGGAACTTTCTGCTGAAGAGATTTCTGCTGCATTCGCTGACTGGGATCTCAACGGAAGAGAGATTTCCGTTACGAAAAAATCAACTTTCGCAGCCGGAATCGGTTTCAGCCCGAAATTCATAGAAAAACTTTTCTCCGATCCGGAACCGAAACTTATCGGTGAAGTTTTCAAAACCGAGGAAAACAGATATGTCGTTGCTGAAATCAAAAAACACACGGCGCCTGACATGGCTGAATTCGAAGGTTCGAAAGCAGTTCTCAAATCAAGTCTGGCGGCGGCTAAAAAAGGTCAGATCTATGAGGCTTACGTTGAAAAACTGAGAGCTGAAGCAAGAATCGAGATCAACAGAGAATTCCTCAAACTTTTCGAAGGTTCCGAAAAGTAGTCAATCTTTTTTAATCACAAAAAATCGCTGATTTTTATTTCTGAACGGAAACGACGGTTAAAGTTTTGTCTCCGACTTTGAATTTTATTTCAAGCCCGGCAAACTGAAAGCCGTAAATTCTTGCGGGATCGTTCTGATAGGCAGGACGCGGATCTAAAGTTAGTATCTCTTTCAGCGCTTCAAGTTTTTCAGCAGGGATTTTATCTGTAAATTCCGTCGGAATGACTACTTCCAAAGGTTCTTTCTCTGCGATTTTGTCGAAAAGATCGGTTGCCGAAGTTATGGAATCGACTGCCGGAAGATAAGGTTTGATGTCGTAGACCGGCGTTCCGTCCATGAGATCAGCGCCCGAAATAAAAATTTCGCAGTTTTCTATTTTTTCGATTTTTACGGCTGAAAGCGCGAGACTGTTCGGGCGGAAAGGGGAACGTGTCGCAAAAACTCCGACTTTTCTGTTGCCGCCAAGCCTCGGAGGGCGTACTGTCGGAGACCAGCTTTCACGTGCAGCTTCTGAAAAGCCCCAGATAAGCCAGATGTGCGAAAAATTTTCAAGTCCGGAAAGTGCTTCGGCAAAGCGGAAATCTTTCTCAAAAACTATTTTGGCGCTGAGTTTCGGGGCAAGCCCGCTTTGGCGCGGAATGCCGAATTTAGTGGGGAAATCGCTTTTGATCCTTGCTATTATTTTCAGAGTTGCGGCATCATTCATTTTTTGCCGGAATTTTAGAAACTTCGCGCTCTCTTCTGATGACTTTGACTGAAAACATGATCGGAACAACTATAATTCCGCATATTATGAGACCGCAGTCAAGACGCGTGAAAAGCCAGTATTGTTTAGTGATCAAGGCTAATGCTGCCCAGAAGAATATATCGACTTCGTTGATTTTGAAAATTGAAAATATTGCATAGAAAAACCATTTTACCCAGTCGGTGAAAGTGCGCTCCGGCGGAGTCGACCACTTCGGACATCTGTCCATCGATGCGCCGAATTCTTCAAGTGTTCCTTTGCGGTAATTCTCAATTATTTTGAGGTCAAGCATAACTCTTTCGCTTACCCATTTTGCATATCCGGCGATGTAGGTGATTGTCGCAGCCATGAGCGGAACGATCAGATCGATAAATTCGTGGGTTTCATCGTAAACTCTGAATCCTATTGCCCAGAACATCAGTGTCATGGTTACGGCGTCTGAAATTTTATCGAGATAAAAGCCGAATTTTGTAGGACAGTTGCGGAAACGCGATACAGTTCCGTCCATATTGTCGAAAACAAGCCCTAAATTGAGCAGGATTGCGCCGATAACTCCGCCGGAATAGCTTCTGTCGAAGAAGACGAAAGCGCTTCCGGCAAGTTTCGTGAGTATGCTGACTACCGTGATCCTGTTTGGTGTGACCCACTTTTTTTCGACTATCGGCAGGAGAAAAAGTATTGTCAGCGGACGGGCGAAAAGCATTGCCCAGAAATCGTCTGACTGATAGTTCCTGAGTTTCATCCAGCGATCTTTAAGTTTCATTTCGATTCTCCGGAATTTTTAAGAAATTGTAATGCTGAACATTCTTGATTTTGTTGAAAAGGTATGCTTAGAACGGCAGTTCGTCGTCTTCGTTGTCGAATTTCGGAGCGTTGCCGGTCTGAGGCTGGGCTTCTCCTTCTTTCGGATTCTGCTGATATGTGCGTTCAGACTGACCGGAAGAGTTCTCTTTGTTGGGATCACCGACGAAACTCCATGAATTTGCAATGATTTCAAAGACTGTTCTTTCGTTTCCCTCTTTGTCCTGATATGAACGCGACTGAATTTTGCCGTCAACGAAAACAAGCGAGCCTTTTTTGAGGAATTTTGAAGCATTTTCAGCCTGATTGCCGAAAAGAACTATTCTGTGCCACTCGGTTTTTTCCTCAGAAGTGTCGCCTTTTCTGACTCTTTCGGAAGTCGCGATGGAGAAGTTGCATATCGGAGTATTGTTTGACGAATATCTGATTTCAGGATCTCTTCCGAGACGACCGATGAGCAAAACTTTGTTAAGACTACCCATGGTTTACTCCTACTTTTTGATTGATATCGGTTTGTCTTTGTCAGGCATTCTTTCGCCAAGGATCGTTGCAATCATCATGTTTGCATTCTGGTTGAGGTTGCCTTCAACGCCTTTCGCATCGTTGTTGAAGCGGAATTTTATGTTGCCGTTGATGATTTCAAGCATTCCTTCCATGAATTTGTTGACCGGTCTGCCGTTCTGCTCGTCGAAGATGTAGAGAAGAACAAGCGAGATTACGAGAAGGAAAACTGCAACTATCGTGAAGGTTCCGCGTTTTGCCGCAAGCGGTTCAAGAAGTTTGTCTCTTGATACTAACGACAGATAGAAAAGGTCTTCGTTGTCTGAAAGCGACGGATGGCGCGATACGCTTGCAAAGAAGGTTTCGCCGTTGAGAACGATTTCCATGTCGTGTCTTTTAGAGTTTTCCTCATCTATTTTTGCGATAAGATCCTGATTTCCTTTGATGAATTTTTTGAAGCTCTCGTGAAGCTGTGTCGGAAGCGTGCTGCCGAGAAGGGAAGCCTTGTCAAAAAATCCGAAGTAGAATTTCGACTGCTGGTTGCCGAAAATCGACTCGTCGTAAAGGCTTGCAACAGCGTGTTTTGCAGCTTCGGAATCAACGTTGTCGGCGGAGAAGTAGATGCCGATGATGTTTCCTTTTTCGACTATCGGAGCTGCGGATACAAGGTAGGTTTTACCTTTTATCTTCATAACGTCACGGTTTGCCGTGCCGCGCAGTACTGCCTGGAAAAGTTTTTCGTTAGAAAGGTTGACGCCTTTGAAAATGCCGTCAAGGTTTTTAGCGATGATGTTTCCTTTCGTGTCTGAAACGAAAATCGTGTCGCTGTAGTCGTATATCTGGTTGATGACGTTCATTTCGGTTTCGATCTTGTCGATGAAAGCCTTAGCGTTGGGTGAAAGTTCAGCTCTTTTTACTTCGCCTTCCTTGGTTTTTCCGTCATTTTCAACAGCTTCCTGGGCAAAAGCTGAAAGAACTTCTTCGGAAACTTCTTCCCATTTCGCAGGATCAAGAGCTTCTATGAGTTTTGCATTTTTTGCGATCGATTCGACTTTATGGATTTTGTCGAATTTGTCGGCTTCCGAAATTCTTGAATAGATTGATACCGATTGCGAAACGGCGTTTTTTGCCGATTCAACAAGGTTGCTGCTGGTGTAGTTGACGAAGAAGTAGTTTGTTGCAATGTAAAGCAACGCGGTCAGAATGATCGTTACGAGAAAAAGTTTGATTTTCATAATTCCTCCTTGTTTGAAAACAGAACTTGTCTGCCAGATATTGAATATTTACCGGTAGTTACTATTGTTATCGCCTTTGAAAGCAGGATGTGTTCCTGTTCCAGAATGCGTGCCTTGAAAGTTTCTTTCGTGTCATCATCGTGTCTCAAAACGGGCTGCTGAAGGATTATCGGACCTCCGTCAAGCGTTTCGTCGACAAAATGTACTGTGCAGCCGGAGACTTTTACGCCGTAGTCGAAAGCCTGTCCCTGTGCATCGACTCCTTTGAATGAAGGAAGAAGCGACGGATGGATGTTTATGATTCGGCCTTTATATCCCGAAAGGAATGTGTGTCCCAGAACTTTCATGAAGCCTGCAAGAACTATGAGTCCGGTGCCGAAAGGCTGAACGGCTTCAAGCAGTCTGGTTTCGTAATCTTCCTTAGGTTCATCTTTCTTTTTCGGAAGAACAATCGTTTTTATGCCGAAAGATTCCGCCTTTTCAAGTCCGGGCGCATTCCTTTTGTCGGAAAGAACGAAACTTATTTCGTCAACACCAACGAGTTTTTTTTCGGCGAAATTACGGCATATTGCAGCCATATTCGTGCCGGTTCCTGATATGAAAATACCGATTTTCACTAATTTTTCTCTTCCAAAAATTCAATAATTTCTTCTTTTTCAGGAATAATTTCAGTTCCCTTTTTTTCGCTGTTGAGAACGTACGGTTCTTTTTCTTTCGGATATCTTGCTATAAAATATTTTGCCTCGCTCTTTTGAACGGGAACCGTTCTGATTTGAGGCGGCAGAATACCGATGCCTTCAGGATCTACGGCTGGAGAAACGATGCAGCCTTCGCCGAAAACGCGGAAGAAGGCGACTTCAACTTCAGGTTCGCACATGATGTTGTTGTCTTTTATGTATTTCTCAAGCATCGCTTCGATCGATTTTTTGTCGTAGCAGCCGAGTTTTTTGTCTCTTTCGTTTTCAAGTACAAGCTGGAAAGCCGGCGGGCACGGAACTTTTTCGGTTAAAGGTTTTTCAATGAAGTAAACCGGAACGCCTGTCGGAACTTCGCAGCTGTATTCGCAGTCGGGCACCGGCTGATTGGTAACTGCCTGATAAAGCTCGATTCTGTTTCCGAGCTGATGAATTTCGACCGTTGCGACCGGACCTTTTGCAATGTTGATTTTTCCGCTGTGAAGCAATCCCGTCTTGAAAGTGGTGACGTATGGCGCAACCGTTTCCATCATTGTGTAGGCGCCGGATTTGAGGTCGAGCGAAACGGTGTGTTTCCCTGCCGGAATTTTGTCTGCCCTGATGCAGTTTTTCTTCTTGTCGATCGGTCTGAAGGAATTGTTTTCCCTGCCGTCTACCAGCAGTCTGAAACTTCTGATGAAAGTCTCTGTTTCTTTGAACTGCTGGAAGCCCGATTTTTCGGCTTCGTCGGAATCTTTTGTGGAAAGTTGGAATTCCTGCCCGTCGCTGAAAGCGCAAAGTTCAAGAGCGGCATACGGTGCAGCAAACGCTGTAAAAATCGGCGCCGCCAAAAATGCTAATGAAATCAGGTATTTGGTGAATCTCACGTCAAACTCCCAAAAAATTATAAAAACCATCAAAAAAATCGCGCAATATTATAATACAAATAAATTTTTTGTCCATAAAATCTGTGTTTTGTTGCAAAAATCTCTTCAAAAGGCGTGTCTGAACATGAAAAATACGGCGCCTACCAGGCATAAACCGGCGAAAAGAAAGTCCAGAGTGAGCTTTTCCTTCATGTAGAAAACCGAGAAAAAGGCGAAAACTATCATCGTTATGACTTCCTGCATGACTTTGAGCTGGCCGACTGTGTAAAATTTGTAACCCAGGCGGTTTGCCGGGACCTGAATGCTGTATTCGAAGAACGCGATTCCCCAACTTAGCAGAATTATTAAAAAAATTGGTTTATCTTCGATCTTTAGATGCCAATACCATGCAAAACACATGAAAATGTTCGCCGCCGCAAGCAGAAGGATAGGATAAATTTTTTCCATTTTTAAGACCTCAAAGAAAAATTCGGGCGGGATTTTAGCAGAAATTGTGAAAAAGGAAATTTATCTCAGACTTATGTTGTCAAATCCGACCGACGCAACAGCTTTTCGTACATCTTGAAAAGTTGGGCAACGATTTCCGCTTCTGTCATTTTCGGATTGAAACCGTAAGCAGCCATAACAGCTTTGTCGTTTTCCTTGTGGGCTTTGCGAAGTTCCGGAGGTATTGTGGTTTCATCGTATAAATCTGCGAGTGACGAATCAGGATATTTTGCGCGGGCATCTAAAATTGCCTGAGCTGTCTGTTCGATTTTTGCTTTGATTTCCCTGCCTCGCCTGTTAGGAGAGGTGGCAGCACTGCTGCCGGAGAGGTCAGGCCACGGGAAAGTGTTGTAAACAATTTCCTTTGAATAACGGTATCGCATTTCGAGTCTACCTGCAACTGCGCGCATCCAAGCCATGTGAACCGAACTCGTCAATATCCCGAAATGATAAAACGTTGCGTTCGGCACAATCTGTAAAGCATCACTTGAAATTGTGTCAGCATTTGCAAAACCAATCGGAATATATTGTCTCCGCTCGGAAGAAACTCTCGGAACTATCAGATAGTCAACGCCGTCCGGCTGCGTAATCTGAGCAAACTGATTGGGAACTTTAGCGTAACCGTTTGTTGTCTTTGCTTTTGAGTCAAGACGGAATTTTTTTACTGCATCAACGCGTTCGTAAAGCAGTCTGCTTTTCAGTTCTGCGGGAGTTGCGTTTTTGAGCCACAGGCAATATCGGTCTTTTCTGTTTATAAATTCATCTGCTCCGACGTAGAGCTTTATGAATTTCGCGACGGACGGATCTTTTTTAATGAGCTCGGCTTTTTCTTCAGCTGTAAGTACGAAATGCCCGCCGTCACGCGGCTGATTGCCGAAGTTCATTTCAGGAACATCACACAGCGGCTTTTTCTGCGCCGTCACAAATGTATTGGAACCCTCTATCAGATAAGGACTTATGTTTGTCACTATATTATTCTTACCGTCAGACGAAAACAGCGTTTTTTCCTTGCGTTCAAAACCGGCGAATCCCACAATAACGCAATGAACCGCCGCTTTTTCAGTAGATTCGGAATCCCATTTGAAAGTCTGGTAAGCAAAGTTTATTTTCACTTTAAACTCATTCAGAAGCACATTCCACAGGATCGGAACCTGAGATCCTTGACAGATTGAATTTGTTGATACGAACGCTGCTTCTGTCTTTGTGCCTTGAATCAATTCCGCCGCTTTTCTGTACCAGCCGCAAACATAGTCCAAATCCTGCACATCTTTTATTTTACCGAATAACTCCTGAATCTGCTTTTTCTGATCGCCGCCCTGTTCCATAAGCCTTGCCCCGACAAAAGGCGGATTTCCCATGATGTAGTCGTAATGATTTTCCGCTTGTTTGTGCTGCGGTTTTCCGACATTTATCTCATTTGTAATCAGATTTATTTCGTCATATTTGAATCCGTGTTCTTTCTCGGAAAATTTGCCGGAAGCACAGTATTCAGGTCCAGATTCCCTGACCATGTAAGGATAAATAAGATTTGTTCTTTTTGCCGTTATTGTCGGGATTTCCGCTTCTTCGTGCAAATATCTCCAGTCCATTCTGAGTGCGTTGCCTTCAACAATCGTCGCACTTGTCGAAAGCGGAAGAAAATCTAGATTCTGCTCAACAATTTCTTCGGTTTCTTTCATCATCTGACTTTCTGCTATCCAAAGCGCGGTTTTTGCGACAGTTACCGCAAAATCGTTGATTTCGATACCGTAAAACTGCGAAATTTTGACTTTTATCGGTGAAAAATCCTTGCTCGAAAGAAGCATCTGCGAGCCGTGAATAACTTTCAGACATTCATTTTCCAAACGGCGCAGAGAAATATAGGTCTCTGTCAGAAAGTTTCCGCTTCCGCAGGCAGGATCGAGGAATTTCAAACTGGCAAGTTTGTTGCGGAAATCTTCTAATTTGCTTTTTAAAGACACACCGCGGCATGTCTTTACAATTTTTGCAAATTCCGCTTTCAGATCATCCATAAAGAGCGGATCGATAACTTTGTGAATATTTTCAATCGAGGTGTAGTGCATCCCGCCTTTGCGCCGCGTTTCAGGATTCAAAGTCGATTCAAAAACGGCGCCGAAAATCGTGGGCGATATTTCCGACCAGTCGAAAGGAGCACAGTGATTCACGATAACATCAACGATTTCTTTGGTAAAATTGGGAATTTCGATAGTGTCATCGGCAAAAAGCCCGCCGTTTGTGTAAGGAAAAGAATTTATTTTCGTGTCATATTTGTCGCGGTTTTCAGGCTTCGTATTCAGAATTTTGAACAGTTTTATAATTCCGTCGCGAAGATTTTCTGTTGAAAACGATTTTATATAGTCTTCAAAAGCCGTCCTCGTCTCGAAAAGTCCTGCATCTTCGGCATAAAGGCAGAAAACAATGCGGACACAAAGAATATTTAAACTTCGCAGACTGTTTTCATCAGGTTCTATATATTCCTTGAAAAGCGCGTCATAAAGCTTTCCGACAAGCTCTCCGGCCTTCAAAGAAATTTTCTCTTCACGGCTTATATCGGCGTTTCCCTGATTGATCAAAAACTGCATTCTGGCAAAATCTTTATCTAAATCTTTCAGAAATATATGTTCAGGCTCAGATTCGCGGTGATCCATATCATAAATGAAAAACTCTTTGAAGTTGCAGGTTACAATCCAACGCGCGGCTTCCGAATAATTCTGTTCTTTTCTGTATCTGTCAGCCTGCTGATAAGGTGTAAGCAAGCTTCCGTCCGACTGTTTTGCAGGTTTAAGAAGATCGACATCAATGCTTTTCTGTTCAATCAGCACTTTTGTTGACGGAATGTAGGCGTCAATAAAACTCGTGTGCCCGAGTTTGATCCTTTTCTCAAATTGAATTGAATCTTCAGGATTGGCAACACCGAAAACATCGCGTAAAAGCGATAACCAAAATGCCTGAGTGTCCTGCTTTTCGTCGCCCCTACCGCACCATTTTGCCGAAAATTCCTTCGCCGCCTTTTTTTGATTTATGCCGCTTTTCGCCATTTCCGCCCCGCTAATCAAAATTAAAGCTCTTTGCTATATCAGATAGAAAAACTAAAAACAAGTTTTAGAATGAGTGGAGCGTTTTTTCTGAAATTTATCTCAGGTGAAGTTTTACAAGGATGCTGTCAACGACCGCATAAACGCTGGGAACAAGGATAAGGGTGATGAATGTCGAAACGGTGAGACCGAAAACGACGGCAGTTCCGAGCGGACTGAACATAGCAGAACCTTCACCGCCCATGAGCATCATCGGGACCATACCGAAAATGGTGGTCATCGCGGTCATGAGAATAGGTCTCAGACGCTTTCCGCCTGCGTAGATCAGAGCTTCGTTGGTCGTGAGCGAGTCACGCTCCTTTACCTGCTTCATGTAGTCGATAAGAACGATCGCGTTGTTGACGACGATACCGACAAGGATGATCATTCCGAGGAATGCAGGCATCGAAAGGGTTTTTCCCATTATAAAAAGTCCGAGAAGAACGCCTGAAATTCCGAACGGGATCGAGAAGAGGATGACGAACGGGTCAACAAACGACTCGAACTGTGCCGCCATTACGAGGAAGACGAGGATGACTCCGAGGAAAAGGAGTGCGACCAGATCGCCTGTCGTATCCTGCTGCTGCTTCATGTTGCCGCCGTATTCAACGCCGATGTCGGCCGGAAGGCCGATGTTTTTGAAAGCCTGCTGGACCTGGTCGTAAATTTTTCCGACTGCGATATCGTCCTCGAGGTTGGCCGAAACGGTGACCATTCTTTCACGGTTGAGTCTGTTTACGACGAGCGAAGTAAGACCGTCGGTGATTTCAGCGACATCTTTGAGTTTTACGACAGTTCCGTTCAGGGTTTTGAGCTCCATTTCCTTGAGCTGCTCGATGTTCGAGCGGTCGCCTTTCTGATATTTTACGACAATGTCGTATTCCTGTCCGTTGTCTCTGTAGACCGAAGCAGTCTGACCGTAGAACGAGTATCTGACAGCCATTGCTATCTGCGCCATTTTAAGTCCGACCTTGCTTGCACGGATGCGGTCGACTTTGATCGAGATTTCAGGTTTCAGAACGTCGGCGTCGTTCGTTACGTCGGTGAGGCCGGGGATTTTGAGAAGTTCGCTCTGGAGCTTTGCTGCATAGAGCGAGTTTTTCTCGAAACTTTTGTTGAGAAGTTTGATCGTGACCGGTTTTTCCGACATGCCCATACCGTTGCCGCCTGTCTGGAAATCGGCTTTTTCAATGCCGGCGACCTCAGTCGTGATGCGGGCACGGATCTTTTTTGCATACTGTCTGACAGTTGTCGTTCTGTAGTTCGTCGAAATGAGTTTCGCACCGATTGTCGCGGTGTTCGTTCCTTCGATTTTCTGAGAGAAACCGCTGTTGTTGGAACCGCCGCGGACATAAGTTCTCGTAAGGTGCTCAAGCGGGATCTCCTCTCGGATGATACGCTCGATATGCTGCGCCGCTTTCAAAGTTTCTTCTATTCTTGTTCCCTGAGGAAGCTCGATATCGATCTGGAGCGAACCCTGATCATCTTCAGGCATGAAGTCGATACCGATGACAGGGACAAGCATCAAAGAGGCGAAGAAAAGCAGTATGGCCACAACAATCGTGGTTTTTTTGAAGCGCAGAGTTCCTGCGATAACTTTCGAATATAGATTTTCTGCCGTCGTCAGGAATTTTTCGCCGGCGCGGTAGAAAAAATTCTGTTTTTTAGGCTTGTCTTCAACGATTATGTTGCCGTTCTCGTCGCGTTTGGCTTCTCTTAATATCTTCGAGCAGATCATCGGTGTAAGGAGCATTGCAGAAAGAAGGGAAGCCGCAAGGGTCAGGATGATAACGCCGGCGAGCTGGCTGAAGAATATGCTGATAAGTCCGCTGACAAAGAAAAGAGGAGCGAAAATAACGATCGTGGTAAGAGTCGAAGCGATGATCGCGCTTCCTACTTCGGAGGCTCCCTTGACTGCCGCCTCTTTTTTGGTTTCTCCCAGCTCAAGGTATCGCGTGATGTTATCCAGAACAACGATCGAGTTGTCGACGACCATACCGACAGCAAGGCAGAGAGACATGAGTGAAACCATGTTCAGCGTGTAGCCGAAGCCGTAGAGGAACGCGAACGCGATGATCATTGAAGCCGGGATAGAAAGGATGACGATGAGGCTCGAACGGATCCTCCGCAGGAAGAAGACAACGACGAGCATGACGCAGATCATAGCGGTAAGGACCGAGTCTGCAAGGTTGCCGACCATGCTCATGATGTATTCCGAGTTGTCGCGGATGATGTCGATGTGCATTCCTTTCGGAAGTCTTCCGTTCATCTCTTCAATTCTTTTTCTGACGGCATCGGCAATGGCGACAGTGTTTGCGCCCGACTGCTTCTGGACCATCATGAAAACCATGTATTTTCCGTTGTTGAGACCGAACTGTCTCGTGTCGTCAGCACCCCAGAAGACTCTCGCGACATCCTTGATCCTGATGATTCCTATCGGAGTGTTTGCGATGATCGTTTCGGCGACTTCTTCAATGTTCTCGTATTCGCCGGGAACACGGAGAGTGTAGTCGAAAGGACCGATCTGCATGTTTCCGCCGGGAACGGAGAGGTTTTCAGCCGCGATGACCGATGAAATATCGCTGACCGAAAGACCGAGGGATGCGAGTTTCTGCTTGTCCGCCGCGATGATTATCTGTTTTTCCATCGCGTTGAAAAGGGCTACTGAACCGACGCCGGGAATTCGCTCGATGGGGTTCTGGACGAAATCCTCGATGATCTCTTTCTGGAAACGGATATCCTCTTCCTCAGAAGTGATTGCCATGAAAAGAATAGGCATCATGCTCATATCGATTTTGAATATACGCGGATCGTCAACGTTGTCGGGCAGGTAGCTTCGAACCATGTTGATTTTGTCACGGATCGAGTTCGTTGCATCGGCAAGATCGACACCGTATTCAAATTCACAGCTTACCGTGGAAAGGTTTTCCATCGATTTACTGTGGAGGTTTTTCAGGTTTTCGACCGAAGAAAGAGCCGATTCAAGGACTTTTGTGATTTTTTCCTCGACTTCTTCCGAACCTGCACCTTCATAGATCGTGATGATCGAGATATACGGGATCTCGATATCGGGCATGAGGTCGATCGGAAGGTCGGTAAGCGAATAGAGACCGAAAAGGGTCATCATAAGAAAGATGACCATGACCAGAACCGGCCGTTTGACTGCAACTTGCGGAATACTCATCTTTTCCTCCGCTTATTCTCTGGTTTCAATGACGGTTACGGCTTGTCCTTCCTCGAGTTGTCTTCCGCCGCCGACAACGATCTCTTCGTTTCCGTCAAGGCCGTTTCTGATTATCGAATAACCTTCGACAGAGCCGCCGAGCGTGACATCTTTTGAATAAACTTTGTTCTCTGCTGTTTTGTAGTAGACCGTTCCGACTTCGTTGTCACGGGTGAATATCGAGTTTCTGGGAACTACGAGATGTTCCCTTTCCGGAAGAGTAAGTCTTGCGCGGACCGTCATTCCCGGTTTGTAGATATGTTCTTTGTTGTTGAAGACGAATTCTACTTTGACGCTGCTTGTCGCCGAATCGACTTTGCTGTTGATGTAGTTGACTTTAGCCGTTTCGGTCCTGTCGGGATATGCGTCAAAAGTTATTTCGGCAGTCGAATCTTTCGTGATGCCGTATATCTCAAGTTCGCTGATGTAAAGATCGACTTTGAGTTTGTCGGTCTGAACTATTTCGAACATCGGAAGGGCAGGGCTCGCCATTTCGCCGATCTCGCCTCTTTTCATAGAAATATAGCCATCGAACGGAGCTTTTATCGTGGTGTATGCAAGCTGGTTGTTGTAGTTGTTGAGCGAACTTTTTGCCATTTCCACCTGCGCTTTTGCCGCAGCCAGACCTGCTTCGGTCTGTTTGTAGCCTGATTCGACTGATTCAAAGTCGCTTTCGGAGATCGAACCTTGTTTTTTGAGCTTTTTGTAACGCTCGTAGTCGTTGCTCATTTTTTCAAAAGCAGCTTCCGCCTGCATTACGCCTGCTTCAGCAGCCTGGACCTGCGCTTCCGCCGCCTTTTTGCCTACCATGTAGTCGGTTTTGTCAAGCTGTGCCAGAGCCTGTCCCGCTTTTACTTTGTCACCTTCCTGAACATGGAATTTAACGATGTTTGCCGAAACTTTCGGGGTTATCGTCGCTGTCTGGAAAGCGGTCGTCGTTGAAGAACTGTCGAAAGTCTCCGCGAATTTTTTGATCTGCGGCTTCGTGATGATTACCGCCTGTGAAAGTGCCTCGCCTTTGTCCAGTTTCGGTTTCCTTTTGCATGACACCGAAGATAGAAGAGTAAGGGTGATGACGAGAAACATAATGATTGCGAACTTAAAATTGAATTTCATTGTTTCCTCCAAATTAATTTTTATCTTTAAATGTCGTTTTTATCAAAGCGTCTATTCCGCTGATAATGAAGGCGGAAAACTCTTCATTAGTTGTTTTTTCAAGGATTTCTCCCGAAAATTTCATCTTCGGTCCTTCCGTTGCCGAAACAGTCTCTTCTTTCCTTATTTTGAAAAGCATGATCAGAAATCCTGAAATCATAGTGGAAACCGTTATGGCAACTTTGACGGTACGCGGGTCGTCCTTTTCTCTGCCGGAGTATGCTGAGATCATCCCGCAAAGTATCTCAAGCTCCCTGTCGCGGTCGATTTTGATTTCGCGGATAAGATCGGGGATCGTCGTGACATATTTCTGTACTTCGCGTGCTGTATCTTCCGAAAATTCGAAAAGAGCGCGCATTTCATCGTCTTTTGCCACGACTGAGAACGAAAAATCGCAGTAAGCTTTGATTTTTTCGGCAGGATTTACAGCCTTTTTCATCATTGCCTCGCATTTTCCGTTCATTTTGTCGCGGAAATACCTGTAAGTCGCAATGATGAGGGCTTCTTTCGAATTAAAGTAATAGTAAAGCGCCGATTTCGTAAGCCCCGACTTTTCTGCGACATCGTTCAAGGTGACCTTTTCTATGCCGTACTGCTGCATGAGCGAGACAAAATTCCGAAGAATGATCTCCTTTTTCTGCTCGGTGGAGATTTTCATCAGTTTCCTCCTTCAGTGATGCTGCCGTATTCTGTGCCTATCGTGATGGCGAGCGTATGCAGTGCGACTTCATGTTCGTACATCGCGGTGAGAAGACCGAGTTTTGCGCTTCTGAGCGAAAGCGATGCTGCCAGAAGGTCGGTTTCGGTCGTCATTTTCGCTTTGTATTTGTCCTCTTCGATCCTGAGGTTTTCCTCGGCCGAATCTATTTCGCGCTTTGAGATTTCAATAGCTAAAGCCTTTGTCTCGACATCGTTTTCAAGCTGCGTGAGCTGAAGCGAGAGCTGCTTTCTTGTCGCTGCGTTCTCAAGGCGTGTCTGAACTTTTTTATGCTTCGACTGCTTGATGTCGAAAGCTGTTTTTCCCCAGTCGAAACCTATCTGCCATGAAAGAGTTCCGCCGATGAAAAGGGTGTTTTCCGGCTGGCTCCCGCCTGCATCCCAGTTCTTTTTGTAGCCCGCTACAAGCGCTAAAGTCGGGATGAGGGGCTGAGCCGAAAGCATTTCGGAATATTCGGAGATGTTTTCGCTTTTTTCGAGAAGTTTATATTCAAGCCTGTTGTCGATCATTATTTTTTCAAGCTGGGAATTGTCTGCTGAAAGATTCTTTTCGGTAACTTCCTTCTTTTCAAGTTCGAAAGAGTCCACCGGTTTGTTTATGAGGATGCCGATATTCCTTTTTATCAGGTTCGTGTTGCCTGTTACTGTCTGGATCTGCTGCTCAAGTTTTGTCATCTCGATTTCGATCTTGAGGACAGAACGCTTGTCAACGACACCGGCATCGTAGAAGTTCTTCGCCTGCTCGTAGTATTTCTGAAGCTGTTCCTTCGTTTCGTTGAGGATCTCCATGCTTTCGTTGAGAAGCTGGTAGTTGTAGAAAAGGCTCATAACCTGAAGTTTGAGCTGGTCTGACGAAAGTTCGCGCTGAAGTTTCGCGATGTCTTCCGCCGTTTCAAGGCTTTTATAGCCGTAGGAAACGCTCCAGAGCGGAGTTATAGGCTGAACGACAGTTATCCCGAGCGTTCTGCTTTTGTCGGGGAACGAAACCGGAATACTCATTCCTGCAACACTCATCGAACCTTGTTCGGGTTTATATTTCATCCATTGTATGCCTGCGTCCAGAGTCGCTGTCGGCAGAAACGAAAAGACTGTTCCGTCCTTGCCGCTTTTAGCAGCCTCCTCGCTTTCCTGCATAGCTTTTATTTTTTCGCTTTCCTTCAGCGAGCGTTCAATGCACTCGTCAAGCGAAATAGTTTCGGCAGCCGCATAAAAACAAGCGAACAAAACCAAAACTGCTGCCGTAAAATTTTTCAATCTCATGTTCCCTCCTTGAATTTTTGAACATTCGAGCAAAAAAGACAAAAAACAAAAAACCTGTGATTTGTAGCCAAAATAGAGGCTGTGTCAAGAGTTAAAATGAAAAAAATCGCAAACTTTCGATATTATTGAAGAAATATACTGAAATGCAGAGTCGAAAACTCCGTTTTCCCAGCACTGATAAAGGAAAAAACCTGCGATAACTCCGAAAAAGAGACAGAACCTGAAAAATGCCTGAATCAGAAGTTTTTTCTTTTTTTCAGGACTCATTTGCCTGCTCATAGCTGTCTGCTGCCGGATCGAGTTGCATGAATTTCATGTAGTGCGGAACGAAGCGGAATCTGATGCTTCCGGTAGGTCCGTGCCTGTTTTTTTCAACAAAAATTTCGGCTTCGTTGTTTTTGTCTTCCTCTTTTTTCTTGTAGGCGTCTTCCCTGTGGATGAACATTACCATATCGGCATCCTGCTCTATTGAACCAGAATCCTTGAGGTCGCTCAGCATCGGTTTGTTGCTGCTGAATTCAACTTTTCCTCCGCGGCGCTCTTCGATTTTTCTGTTGAGCTGAGCCATTGCGATTATCGGAATGCCAAGATCCTTTGCCAGCTTTTTGATGTTTTTCGAGTTGTATTCGACCTGACGGACTTTATCTTCTTTAAAAACATTGGAATCCATGAGCTGAAGGTAGTCGATGAATATGCAGTCGAGTTTGTTCGGATCGGTTCTCTTCGGATTCGGAGTTTTGCGGAGTTCCGCATCGAGTTTTTTCGCTTTCGAGCGGAGTTCCGGAATGGTGAGCGACGAGGATTCGTCAATAAAAATAGGAAGTTCTGCGACATCGTCAAAATTTCCCCAAAGTCTGTTGATTTCATCGGGATCGAACTTCGCATTGAGGAGACTTCTTGAATTTACGCTGCACTCGATGCTGACGAACCTGTTCAGGATCTGCTGTGCAGGCATTTCGAGCGAAAAGAAAAGAACGTTGAGTCCCTGTTTTGCTATTGCAAGTGCCATATTTATCGCAAAACCGGTTTTTCCCATACCGGGACGACCCGCAACAATGACCATGTCACCTGGTTTAAGACCGCTGCACATCGCGTCAAGCCTCGGATAACCCGATGAAATACCGAGGAGCGAAGCACCTTTGTTCGCCTGTTCCCGAAGTCTTTCGAACAATTCGCCCATAAGAGTTTTGAACTGCAGCACCGAGCTCGTATGTCTGCGGTTGCCGAGTGCGATAAGTTCGTTAGTCGTCTGGTCGGAAAGTTCGTCGAAGTCGATTTTCTGACTGTACGAAATGTCTATCGCGTTCGAACAGATTCCTATCAGCGAGCGGTGAAGCGACTTTTCGAGGATTATCGAACAGTACTGCTGAAGCGTCTCTTCGGAATATATCGGCGCGTTTTTCGCCAGATCGAAGACGAAAGATGCTTCCGGCGGATTCGGTATTTTTGCAAATTCGTCAATGACGGTCAGCGCGTCAGGAGTTCTCTGCGATTCAAAGATGGCCTTTATCGTGCGGAATACCGCTGCGTGGCGTTCCTGCGAGAAATCTTCGGGCAGAAGGCCGAAACCTTCTATGTCGGTGTAAAGTTTTCCGTCGTTGAGAAGGCAGCCGAGAAGAGCCGCTTCAATGTCCGTATTCGACGGCAGTATTCTTAAAGATGAGTCTTCCATTAATTTTTTTCTCTACATCAGGTTAATAAAAAAACGCAAATATTGTAATTCGGAACGTTGAAATGTCAATTTTTTGACTTGGAATCAGGTATGGGACGGAAAAGATTGAAAAAAGTTATTCAGCAGCCTGAACCGGTGCTTCTTCGCTGTCTTCAGAAACTACGAAAAGTTTGAAAACGCCGCGGACTTCCCTGAAAAGTTTGACTTCGACTTCGTAAACACCGCTTTTTTTGATGTTCGTGTCAAGTACGAGGTCGCGATGGTCGATCTCAAAGCCTTTTTCTTTAAGTGCGTCGCCGATCTCTCTGCTTGTTACGCTGCCGAAAAGTTTGCCTTCGTCGCCGACTTTCTTGCTGATTTTGATTTCGCATGCAGCAAGTTTGGAAGCGAGGTCGTTGGCTTTTGCAAGTTCGACATTGATCTTCTTTTCGATCATTCTTTTGTTGAACTCAAGCTGTTTTACGCTTTTTTCGTTTGCAACGAGTGCGTATCCCTGCGGAATGAGGTAGTTGCGTGCATAGCCGTCTTTTACTTTTACGACTTCACCGGCTTTGCCGAGTTTTTCAACGTCTTTTGCAAGTATAACGTTCATTTTACCCTCCTATCTTCCGGTTACGGTGTAGGGAAGGAGCGCGATCGATCTTGCTCTTTTGATCTCTCTTGAAAGCTCTCTCTGGTGTTTTGCGCATACGCCGCTGATTCTTCTCGGGATTATTTTGCCTCTTTCGGTGATGTAGTTGAGAAGAAGGTCTACATTTTTATAATCCGGCTCTACTTCAGTGTGAAGGCAGAAACGGCAGACTTTTCTTTTTTTGTATGAAGCCATGGTTCTCTCCTTAAATTAAAGTGTTACGTCTTCTTCTTCCTCACCGGCGTTGCTCAGTGATTTCTGAAGCTCTTCGTTGTATTTTCTTGCATCTTCGAAACCGTTTCTTCCGTCTTCATAAGCCTGATCCGGAGAAGATTTCTTTTCCTGTTTTTCGAAAAGGGATGCGATTCCCTTTGCCGATTCGAGCATTTCGTCGAGATTTTCGACTTTGTCGACTCTTACCGACATGAACTTGAGAACGACTTCCCAGATGTTGAAGTTTCTTTCAACTTCTTCAACCATTTTGCCGTTTCCGATGATGTCGAAAAGCAGATAGTGACCTTTAAGATTCTTTTTGATTTCGTAAGCAAGTTTTCTTTCGCCCCAAGAACGAAGAGAAACGATTTTGCCGCCGAAATCGTTGACGATGGCGTCTACACGCTCAGCAAATTGCTTGATTGCTTCCGGGCCGCCTTCGGGCTTAAGGATAGCAGTAAGCTCGTAGTGTTTTCTTTCCATAATTCCTCCTTACGGGTATAAAGTCCAAAACATTGAACAAGGAGACTTCCACTGTTCAAAAAACAATTAGCGCAGGGAATATAGTCAAAAAAGTTCAAAAAGCAAGATTTTTGTTCACTTCCGGCTTGTTGCAGCTCCCAGCTCTTATAAAAAAACTTTTTGCGGAAAAAATCCGTTTCGCTATAATACTTGGATTTTGTTTTTTCGGAGGCGGATATGAAAAGAGTTTTTTTGATTTTTTCGGCTTTGGTGTTCAGCGTATTTTTTACTGCGTGCATTCAGAACAGCGACGAGCAGTACGAAGTCGACGATTTCCAGACAGACAACGAATTCCATATTGACGGATCTGATGACGAAGATGTCGTTTCAGACGAGGATGCGGCTGGTTCCGTCTGGGATGTCAGCTTTTCGTTTCTCGGAACTATAAACGACGGCAACGCGGAGAGTATAAACTACGGTTCAGGTCATCTGACCTATGTCGATCTTGAGGGCAACTCGATAATGGTGAACGACTCTTCCTGGGCAATCAAAAAGTCGTTAACTCTGAACTCCGGTCATCAGGTTCCGGTACTTCAGATCTTTTTTGCGGACAATCCTGCGAATAAGGACGACGACGGCAGAGTGGTTTATTTTGTGCTCCAGCTCGAGGGTTCGTCGGTTTCTTCAAAGAGCGAGACTTATTACATCAACAACGACAAACTTTACAAAGCAAAAGTCAGACTCAATGATGAAACTGGAAAAATCGAGGAGATCTGCTATATCGAGGAGCCTGATTCCACGAAAGGAAAAGTCAATATTTATACCAGCAACATCCGTATCGGTGAAGACCTGAGAGTCGACGGCTATGCGAATATGCTCGATATGGAGGTGAAAGAGTGCAAGGTCATGAACTGAAAAGAGTTGACGATGTGGCTTCGATTGTCGCTCACGGTCTGACGCGCGAGTTTTTTGAAAAACTGCCGAAAACCGATCTTCACGTCCATCTTGACGGCTCGCTTCGCCTTGAAACCATCTGGGATATGGCCAAAAAAGATCATATCGATCTCGGTGCGGACTCTGTCGAAGAGCTGCGGGAACTTATTTCTCCCGGTAAAACGCACGCATCCCTGAACGATTATCTGAAAGGTTTCGAAATAACGCTAAAAGTCCTTCAGACAAGGGAAAACCTTTACCGCGCGGCTTACGAACTTGCCGAAGACTGCGCCAAAGAGAATGTCGGGTACTTCGAAGTCCGCTATTCACCGATACTCCACACGCAGAAAGGACTTTCTCTGCCGGTTATTCTCGAAGCTGTGATCGACGGGCTCAAGGCGGGTCAGCGCGATTTCGGCGTTATGAGCGGCGTAATCGTCTGCGGTATGCGTAACATTTCTCCCGAAGTGAGCCTCAGAATGGCGGAACTTGCCGTCGCATTCAAACACCGCGGCGTCGTAGGATTCGACCTTGCCGGAGCCGAATACAACTATCCTGCGAGAGACCATCTCGGCGCATTTTCGCTGATACTTTCGAACAACGTCAACGTAACGATCCATGCAGGCGAGGCGTACGGTCCCGACAGCATCCACCAGGCGCTTCACTACTGCGGTGCCCACAGAATAGGTCACGGTGTCAGACTCCGCGAAGACGGCGATCTTCTGAACTATGTCAACGATCACAGGATTCCGCTTGAACTCTGCCCTTCAAGCAACGTCCAGACCGGCGCAGTCAAAAACATCACCGGGCATCCGCTGAAATTCTATCTCGATCTCAGTCTCAGAGTCACGCTGAATACCGACAACAGACTCATTACGAATACGACGATGACGGACGAATACTGGCTTGCGTACAAAACTTTCGATCTTTCGCCGCAGAATATACTCGACCTCATCATAAACGGCGTTAAAAGTTCGTTTATGCCATACGAATTGAAAAAGGCTTATCTGCGCGATGTGAAACGCAAGGCGATCAAGCTCTTCCTGCGTGAAGCGAATATAAATCTCAACATTAAACCCGTTACAGGGAAATGAATCCGTCTGATGAAAAAACGCTTGTCCGGCGCGCCGTTGCAGGCGACGTCAAGGCTTTCAACGAACTTTTGAAGGAAACCGGCGGCAAACTTTTTTCATTTGCACTTTCTATATGCGGAGGAAACCGCGGTACGGCGGAGGAGATCTATCAGGAAGCGCTGATGAAAGCGTTTATGAGCATAGGAAAATTCAAATGTGAATCCTCTTTTTCTACATGGATCTGGACGATAACCAAAAACAGCTACATTGATTTTCTTTCAGAGAGTAAAAAGTTTGTCCCTCTTGAAAATATCGAAAGTTTTGAGCCTTCTTCCGAGATTTCTGCTGAACTTGAGCTGATAAGGGAAGACAGAGCGAAGATGCTGCGCAAGCTGATTTCTGAACTTCCGGTTTCGTACAGCGAGGTTATCACTCTCATCGACTTGCAGGAAATGGATCATTCCGAAGCTGCCGAACTTCTGGGGATCGACAAAAACCTTCTCAAAGTACGTCTTCACAGAGCGAGAAACGCTCTTGAAAAAGTGATTTCGGCAAACATTGAATTTTTCAAGTAATAATATTTGAAATTTTTCTGTTTTTGGTATTTAATGCTCTGTTTTTTTTGTAGGAGTCATTCTTAAGGAGAACATTATGGCTAAATTTGAAGTCTTTATTCCAATGGCTGGAAGCTCAAAAGGTGTTGTTATTATTACTGAAAGTGCTGATTACATGGACGCTCTCAAAGAGGCGCTCACGAGTAAAGGTCTCGCTGACTGCATGAAACACATTCTTTGTGACGTCAAAGAAAACGGTCTTATAGTCGTTACCGATACCGATTCCAGAAGAAAATTTTATCTCAGGGAAGTCGATCCGGCGAACACTGTCGACATCAGAGAGCTTGTCGAAGAGAAAAAATCAGGATGGGTTGCAGACAAGATCACTCCGAAAGATGAACTTCTTGCTGATCTTTTCACCGAAGTTATGGATGCTTGGGGAATGCCGCAGCAGAAGGGAATCGATTTCTTCCTTGATCTGGCACTCAAATATATCCCGTGCGAAAGCGGTTCGTTTGCAAGATCAGACCTCAGTACGACCGATATGGAATTCGTTTCCTGCCGCGGTCCGAAGGCTGATTCGGTTCTCGGCATCAAAGTCCGCGTAGGTCAGGGGCTTGTCGGTTTTGCTGCAAAATACAGCTGCTACATTGCTGTCGGTGACGTTCAGAAAGATCCTCGTTTCTTCAAGGATATAAGCCAGAAGATCGGTTACGAGACCAATTCTATCGTCTGCGTTCCGATAAAATCTCTTGAAACGAACATTACTTTCGGTGTTCTTGAGCTTATCAACAAGAAGGGAAGCAGCCGTTTCGATGCCGATGATATGGAAGCAATGCGTTTTATCGGCGAAAAGATGGGTGAATACTTCCACATGATCTGGACCGGAACGAACAACACGTTTGATTAGTCCGCTTTGCCGATATTTGAGGCAGGAAATCCCGGTCTTTCAATGAAGAAAATTTCTAAGAACCAATATTTTATCAATAATTTCATGGAGTTTTAAAATGAATTTCAAAGCAGGACTTAACGAACTTCTTAATGCTCACAAAAAAGTTTTTGTCAACCCGTCAAGGGAAATGCTTATCCACAAGTCGGTAACCAAAGAGAAAGTTTTTGTTACTAAAAACGGTGCTTTGGCTGTCTGGACTCCGGCAGAATCGACCGGAAGAAGCCCGAAAGACACATTTATCGTCAAAAATCCGAAGACTGAAAAGACAGTTGACTGGACTTCTCCGAACAATCTTCCCGTATCGCAGGAAACTTTCGACATGCTTTTTGAAGATGCGATTGCGGGACTTTCCAAGAAAGACACCCTTTTCGTAACCGACAGAGTTATCGGTGCTGATGCAAGCTATGCTCTTCCGATCAGAACTGTCACCGACAGAGCTTTCACTTCGCTTTTTGCCGACAATATGTTCAGAGCGGTTCCCGAAGGCATTGAAAAAAGCATTCTCTGGGATAAAAAATTCACGCTTCTTGTCCTTCCCTACGACAAACTTGACGAGAAAAAATACAGAAACCGCATCAGAATGATAAACGAGAACAAGTCGAGCGACATGGCGATCGTCATGGACTACGAAAACTCTATGGGTATCGTTTTCGGCTCGGCATACCTCGGAAGCTGCAAAAAACTTATGTTCACCGTCATGAACTACTATCTGCCTGAATACGGCATTCTTCCGCTTCACTGCAGCGCTAACGAAGGCGCTGACGGCAAAAGCGCACTCATGCTCGGACTCAGCGGCACGGGCAAAACGACACTTTCTGCCGATCCGGAAAGAAAACTCATCGGTGACGACGAGCACGGCTGGAACGATAACGGCATCGCGAACTTCGAGAACGGCTGCTACGCAAAACTCATCAACCTCAAAAAAGAGAAGGAACCCGAAATTTACAATGCTGTTTTCCACGAAGCTGACTACATGGAACACGGCTCGATGATCGAAAACTGCATGATCTATCCCGACGGAACGATCGATTTCGACGACGAAAGATACACGGCTAACTCGCGTGCAAGCTATCCGCTGAGATTCCTCTCCAACATCAAGGAATCCTCTGTCAGCGGTCATCCGACGACGATCATTTTCCTCACGGCAGATGCTAACGGCGTTCTTCCGCCGGTTGCAAAACTCACAAAAGAGCAGGCTATGCTCTGGTTCCTCATGGGTTACACCAGCAAACTTGCCGGAACCGAAACCGGAATCGTTGAGCCTGTAAGCACGTTCTCAAGATTCTTCGGTGCACCGTTTATGCCGAGAAATCCCAATGATTACAGCGAATTACTCGGCAAAAAAATGGATCGTCACGGCGTAAACGTATATCTTGTAAACACCGGCTGGAGCGGCGGCGCTTACGGAACGGGCAAAAGAATGGATATCAACATCACGAGAGCGATTGTTTCTGCAGCAATCGGCGGCGAGCTTGAAAAATCGGAATATACCGAAGACAAACTTTTCCATGTCATGATCCCGAAGAGCTGCCCCGGCGTAGAAAGCTCGATCCTTGATCCGATCAACACATGGAGCGACAAAGAGGCTTTCAAGGCAAGAGCAGAAAAACTTGCGGCTGAATTCTCGAAACAGTTTGACAAGGCTTACGGAAGCAATACCAGCATTTCTGACGCGGTCAGAAAACAATGCCCCGGGAAATAATGCTCAGAACCGAGAATCTTACAGCCGGATACGGAGTTGGAACGATTCTCGAAGACATAACCTTCCAGATCGAAAAAGGGGAGCGTTTCATCGTTTTAGGCGAGTCAGGCTGCGGAAAATCGACTTTGATGAAGGCGATCGTCGGTCTGAACCCGCCGACAAGCGGAAAAATTTTCTTCCACGAGGAAGAGATAATTCACCCCATGCCTGAAAATTCGGATTTTTATAAGAAAATCGGTATCTTATATCAAAACTCGGCGCTCCTCAATTCGCTCACTCTCGAAGAAAACATCATGCTTCCGATAACGATGCACTATCCCGATTTTTCCAAAAAAACTGCAAAAGACATTGCTGACGAGAAACTTGCGATGGTGAATCTCTATAAACACCGCGACAAGTTTCCTCAGGAGCTTTCGGGCGGTATGAAAAAGAGGGGAGCACTTGCCCGTGCGCTTGTTCTGGATCCCGACATCATCTTTTTCGACGAGCCTCAGGCAGGTCTCGATCCCGTAACGGCGCGAGATCTCGATATGCTTTTTATCAAGCTAAACGAGCAGCTGGGAACCACTTATTTCATCGTAACCCACGAACTTCTTTCGATAAAAAGAACAGCTCAGAAAGTTCTCATGCTTGCCGACAAGCACGTTCTCTTCTCAGGAACATTCGACGGCGCGATGGCTTCGGAAATCTTCAAAGTCCAGCGCTTCTTCAATGTTGACAAGTACAGCAAAAATTAACCTGTAGAGACGCCTCCCGAAACGTCTCCGTCATATTGAGCAATAGCGAAATATCTCAAAGATTCTTCGCTGCGCTCAGAATGATGCTGAAATAATATGAAATTACCTTTTTACCGGTTTGATTTTGACTTTACCGTCTTCGTAGTAGACATCGAACGAGAAGTTGTTGCCGAATTTTTCGCGGACATCGCCGATTTTCTTTGTGAGCATTTCGGTAACAGCATCGAAACTGTATGATTTGTTTGAGTATTTTTTGCTTAACTCGATGAATTTATTGGCAGTCTGATCGATCATCGCACTCATCGCGAATGCTTCGGCATCACGCCTTTCGATCGAATTTGCCGCCGATTTCAGATCGTTAAGATCGCTGCTTCCGGCACAGCCGAAGAATTTGCAGCCCGGTTTTGCGCGTCCTTCTTCGATGTCTCGGACGCATCTTTCCCACTTCTGACGGTAAGTTGTGAAACGGTTTATAAGCTGCGATGCTAAATTTTTTTCAACTAAATTCTGGGAATCACTGGCTCCTTTCATCAGGAGGTTCACCTCGCGCTTCATGTTTTCCAAAGCCTGGAGCGGAGCCTTTTTCTCCTGAGCCGTGAAATACATATTGAAATCGTGATCTAATTTCTCTATTTTTGTGATGAGAGTCGAAACGAATTCGCCGATCTGCATTATTTCTTTTTCGGAAGTTTCAAATCTTCAATTTTGATGAGTTCGGCCGGAGTCGCGACTTTGACTGCGTTGACTTCCCACTGAAGTTTGCCTGTCCAGTTGCCGTCGATATCGCCAGCATCATAGCCGGGGATGATGATGTTTCTTTCTTCACCGGGCTGGATCGGGTAGATCTCTTCGATCTGGCGGGTGTAGATTACGAAGAAAGTTTTTTCGAAAAGGACTTTCTGTTCAGCATCGTCCATGAATTTTACGAGAACGCCGACATAGCTGAGCGGTTTGTCCGTGTTGTTTTTAACCGTTGCATCCATCATGTACTGAGCCGTAGGACCGTCGCCGACTTCGCCGTTGCGGAGGTTTTTGACTTCGATTTTGTCTTTGTAAAGTTTAGCGGTCTCGATGAGTTCAGGATCGATAGGAATCTCGATAGAATCTCTTTTCTGCTCTTCGCGGATCTGGTCGATTCTCTCCTGAAGTCTTACCTGCCATTTGCCGCTATTTTTGCTTGCATAGTATGTGATTTTTGCATCGGGAAGTTTGTTGAAAGCGACTTTCTGACCGGTATATTCGGTTTCCATGATCGCTCTGTCGCCAGCTTCGTTGACCTTTATCGGTTTGTTTTTAAGGAACATCGCGTTGCCGGAAATGTTCTGAGCATCTTCCAGAAATTTTTTCTGACCGACAACTTCCTGAGATTCCTGATCAAGCATTTCCCATGCTTTTGCGAAATTTTTTGCTTTGAGAAGTTCGACATAAGATTCTATCGTTTTTTCTGCTTCGCCTTTCGATCCGGCGCATGAAACCGTGAAAAAGGCAAGGAAAAGTGTGAAAATCAAAGCCGTAAACTGAAATTTTTTCATTTTTTTACCTCATTTTTTAATTGTTTTCAGGAAAAACTTCATCTTTTTCGTCGAAAGTAAGACCCAATGCCTCAATGATCTTTCTTTTTGTCGAAAGGCGGCAGTCGTAGCCCCTTTCTATTCTGTCGAGAGTTACGAGCGAGATCTCGGCTTCGCGGGCAAGCTCGGTTTTACTTATAAGTCTTTGTTCCCTTATTGTTTTTAAATTGTTTGTCTTTTCTTTTTCCATAGCATACTCCTAAAAAACGAAAAATTTTAGTCCGAAAGCTGTTCAAGTCAAGAGTTTTGGAGATTTTGTTCCGGTAATTTGAGAAATTCCGCAGCTTTTACCAGGTGAAAGCGGTTATTTTTCGATGCCGGTCCTCGCTTCGACGCCTTTCGTGTAGTAGTGTTTGATCTCCTTCATTTCGGTGACGAGATCGGCGAAGTCTATTATTTCCTGCGGCGCGTATCTGCCGGTGATGACGACTTCAACGTGTCCGGCGCGGTTTTTGACTGCATCTATGAGTTCTTCTGCTGAGAAAAGTTTGTAGAAAAGGGCGATATTTGCTTCATCCATGATAACGACGTCGTGCTTTCCCGCTTTGAGGATTTCCGCCATTTCATGAAGACCGTCACGCGCGATTTTGATGTCGTGTTCTGTCGGAACTTTGACTATGAAACAGTCTGCGCCGTACTGTCTGATTTCGATATTTTTGATAAATTCTGGAACTTTGAGTTCGCTGTAGGGCATTCCTTTTACAAACTGACCGATAAACACTTTTTTGCCAGCCATCGCCGCTCTCAGCGCAAGCCCGAAGGCCGCCGTCGTTTTTCCTTTGCCGTTGCCGGTATATACCTGAACGTAACCAGTGCAATTTTCCATTTTTTCCTCCTATGAGTTTTCTTTGATTTCTTTCAGTGATTCACGGAGAAGCGGCAGCGCGGAAGCTATTGTCCGCTCGATTTTTTCGATGTCGTTCTCATTTTTGATAGTGAACGAAATCTTGAAACTGTTTCCTTCCGCGAAATCGGGAAAGGTTATTTCTCCTCCGGTCGCGGCGCAGAATTTGTTTTTAAGTTTTGTGAAATTTGCCTGTTTTTTGCTCCAGAACGGGTATCGCAGGTTGTAAAGCCGGTTCATAAGCTCTTCGCCTTTCGTTTTTTCCGATAGCGCTGCATCGTCGAGAATCTTGAAAAATCCCGCCGATTCGAAAATTTCGTCAAAAGGTTTGCCTTCACGCAGTCCGATCTCGCGGGTGTAACGGACAAAGTTTTTGAACGAATTTGCATTGAGATCGGCTTTTTCGAGGATCCGGAGCGAAAAATCGAGAAGTTCAGGTTCTTTCTGAAACGAACCGGCGATTTTCGGGTTTATCCCCCGTTTTTCTAAAATCGAAATATTCATGATTGCCGATTACCGCGTGAAAGTTCTGACACCCATGCTTTTCTGCTGGTTCTTTATCATTTTGTTCTGAAGTTTCGTGAGCCCTTTTCTGTCAAGCATGAGCTGATACCACTGCTCGCCGTATTTTTCCATTTTGAACTCTTTGTTGTTCTGGAAAGCAAGTAGATGTTCCTTGATTTTCGGGTTGTCGGGCATGATTTTTGTTGCTTTCGTCAGCGTAGCGAGAGCTTTTTCGCGGTTGTCGAGTTCTTCTTCATAAATATAAGCAATTACTGAATAGACGAACGGATCCTTTTTGTTGAAGCGGATGAGCAGATCTATGTTTTTATCGATGTTTTCGGTTTTTTTGTTCTTGATGCAGCCGATTATATACATCAGATAACCCATCATTATTCTAGGATTCGAGTTTTTGAGATATTTGTAAGCCTCTCCGAATTTTTTCTGAGAATAGAGGATTATGCCGATCTGCGTGTCGATCTGTGCCTGGACAAGAAACGCATATTTGTTGTAGCGGTAACCCTCTTTCAAAGTCTCGATAGCTTTGTCGAAGTGCTGCTTCTGTATGTCAATATTTGCTTCCATAAAAATTGACTGCAATTTTTTAGAGAAAAATCTCTGAAAAAATATGAAAGCGGCGAAGAAAGCGAAAAGACCGAGAAAAATACCGAGTCCGACATTTACCAAAAAACCCAAAAGCAAGCCGACGGCAAGACCGATACTTAAAGAAATAAGTAAACTGTACATAAAAAACTCCTTTAAAAAAACCGCGTAAATCTAATGATATGAGAGTTTATTTCAAGAAAAATCGGTGAATTTTCGGGAAAATCTGATTTCAGATCAAATGATTAGTAGCAGTAACCCTGAACACAAGGCATACCGGAGCAGCATTCGCTTACGCCTTCAACACACTGCTGACCAGCCGGAACACACTGTGCTGCGTTGATAACTGCGCCTGCGGAGCAACCTGATGTCGAAGTTTTTGCCTGGCAGATATATTCGCCGGCTTTGCAAGCATAGCATTTTGCCGCAGGATTGGTTGCACCGGCATTGATTGACGGACAATCGTCAGTGGTGGTCGAGCAAGCGGCATTTACACATTTTGAATCTTCCGGAGAGTAGATCTGACCCTGCGGGCAAAGACCGCATACTGCAGCTGTTGCGTTTTCACCGGTAGCGCATTTAAGACCGGTAAGACCTTTTTCTGCATAGCAGCATCCTGTCGGGCAGCTTGCTTCGGAGCATGCTTTGCCTGAAGCGTAAGCACTTAAACAACGTGCAAGTTTCTTGTTGCAAACTGTTCCGGACAATGTACATTCGCTGTCTTCGGTGCAGCCTTTTACGCATTTTCCGCCTGTAGCGCAGATCATGCAGGCACCGCAATCACCGTCAGTTGTACAAGTCTTGCCAAGATTGTCATTTGCACAGTTGTTGTCAACCGGTGTCGGATCACTGTCTGCATCGGCATCTGTTTCAGGAGCTTCAGTCGGTTCATTTGAGTCTTCATCGTTAACATCCGAATCTTCAGCAGGTTCATTGTCGGGATTTACTACAACAGGAGTCGGATCATCGCCACATGCAACAAACATGAAAAGAACTGCAAGTAATAATGCAAAAGACATTTTCTTCATTTTAAACCTCCAAAAAATATAACATTAAATGTCAAATCAACTCAAACGCGCAAAATATTCTAACCCGAAAAAGTTTTTTTTCAATAAAAAAGTGAAAGAAAAAATATTATTCCCTCTCAGAGCGCTCTAAACTTGAATTTTTCTCCGATTTAAAGATTATAGAACGTTCATTGTTTTTGATCATTTGAGGAGTTATTATGAAAAAATCTGCTTTTATTATTTTCTTTAGTTTTTTCTTTTCTGCGGCTCTTTCGGCAGACAATATGCTTGTCAGGATGATGAATGAACTTGCCGGAGACAACTGTGCAGAAGGCGGAATCAAAATCGAAATCGGTGCCGACGTCAATGGAGACGGAACGCTTGAGGACACCGAAGTCGACAACGGACAGACTAAATATGTTTGCAACGGTGAAAACGGTGAAAACGGCTCGGCACCGGCGGTTTCCGTAGCGGTTGCTGACGGAAGTTACTGCAGCGGCGCGGGAGGTATCGTAGTTACTGTCGGAGGCGACGATCTTCCTGTATGCAACGGTCAGCCTGGAGCAAACGCATTGATCAAGACCACCGAATTAGCTGCCGGAAACGGTGAATGTCCATGTTCGAACGGTTGCATTAAAGTCGAAGCCGGACTCGACAATAAAACCGCGAACGGAACGCTTGATGCAAACGAGGTTACGAAAACCGAATATGTCTGCAACGGTGAAAACGGCAGTAATGGCAAAAACGCACTGTCAAAAATTACGGAAATAACCGATGAAACCACATCTTGTAAGAACGGCGGTGTTAAAATCGAAGTCGGGGTAGATGTCAATAACAATGGTGAACTTGATGCAAATGAAGTAACAGACACAAAGTATGTCTGCAACGGTAAAAACGGGTATGTAGGTGAACCTGGTGACAAAGGAGAACAAGGTGAACCTGGGATTGATGGTCAAGACGGTGCGACAGGTCCGCAGGGTGAAAAAGGCGATCAAGGTCCGAAAGGCGATCAGGGCGAGCAGGGTGCTACAGGTGCGACAGGTGAACCCGGCAAAGACGGTTCCACTTCTCTTGTTGCGGTAGTTGACGAACCGAAAGGCGAAAACTGTGCGGCAGGCGGCAAAAAAATCGAAGTCGGACTTGACGCAAACGGCAACGGTGTACTTGACGAAGAGGAAATCGATCTTGAAAGTGTTTATTATGTCTGCAACGGGCGTGATGCCGAAGAGGCTGGTCTCGGTTCTTCGGCATCAGGTTGTTCTTTGGAAAGTATAGATGAAAACGGAACTTTGATTTCAGCTGTTTTTGCTCTTCTGATGGCGGTTTTTGCTCTTTTTGCATTGAAAAAGTCTCGCAATTAGGAGGCGTTATGAAAAAAATAATTTTGCTGATTTCTGTTTTTGTTTCGGCTCAGCTGTGTGCTGACTGGCTGATTGAGACGACTGCTCTGGACAAAGGTAACGAGAATTGTCCGAACGGTGGGGTTCTTGTTTCTCTCGGTGAAGATTCCAATTCAAACGGTCATTTGGATGAAAACGACGAACTTCTGCCGCCGGTTTATATCTGTAACGGTGAAAACGGCACCGACGGTTGTAAAATGCTGGCTGTTCCGTCGCTTAATTCCTCCCAGATATGTAAACCGTCAGTTACGATATCAAGCGGACTTGACTGTGACGACGACGGAAATATCGATTCGGCATCCGAGATGACGCTGTGTTACGGCAAAAAAGGGGATAACGGCTCGATTCAAATAGATGTTCACGATGCCGAAGATGGTACAGACGGCGCAAACGGAAATGCGACTACATTTGTTGTAAACGAAGAACCTGCCGGTGAAAACTGCGCTGCCGGAGGTTTGAAAGTAGAGACAAGTTTTGATTCTGACGGAAACGGAACAATCGAAGATTCGGAAATTTCTGTAGAATATGTCTGCAACGGCGAAAGTCCTCAGGGAAGTCAGGGTGAACCAGGCGAACAGGGAATTGCAGGAACTGACGGAAAAGACGGCGCTCAGGGTGCAAAAGGCGAGCGCGGTGACAAAGGTGAGACCGGTGAAGCAGGTATCGAGGGAGAAGCCGGAGAAGCCGGTGACGACGGCTATGATTCTCTGCTCAGTGTCGTTGACGAACCTGCCGGAGACCACTGTGCAAACGGCGGCAAAAAATTCCTGAGCGGAGCTGATACCGACAGGAACGGAGTTCTTGACGAAAGCGAAGTCAAAAACAGCTATTACATCTGCAACGGCGAGGATGCCGTTGAGGCAAGCGAACAGGCGGCAAGTTCCGGCTGCACGGTTTCTTTGATCGATGACAATTCCGCTCTGGAATCGTTCTATTCCATGATTTCGAATGTCTGCCGGTTCGTATCGGATCTTTTCTAATAAATCACAAGATAGCTTGAAAGGTAAATTTCGGCGCGATAGCCGCTTTCATCGGTGACTACAGGTTCATAAATTTTTCCGTCAAGATATGCGGAGTAAGAAAAAGTGTTGTCTCCGCTGACGAGTGCTTCGGTAATATCGATTCTTATGAGTTTCACATCCTGCCCGGGGCACCATCCGGCACGTCCGTAAGGCCATGAGCCGTACTGGTTGGGTACAACTCCGTCGGTTACTTTTTCAAAGCAGCCGTCAGATGTTCCTGCATTGTCGAAGTCGATTACGAAATCGTTGCCGTTGACTGTGAAAACCGATTCAAACTGACAGAATTCGGCGCAGTTGGCTTCCTCGGAGCCGTTGCCGTGTCCGGTTATGAATGCTACGATTTCAGCTTTTTTTATGCTGTCGTTTCTGATCGTCTTCGGCTCGAAATGCGAATTGTAGTTTTCATCGAACTGTTCCCTCTGGTTGAAAAGCGTTTCCAGCGTTCCGGCAGGCAGATCTTTTCTTACAAAAATAAAATCGAGATTGTTGACGTAGTAGTCTCCGTCAACGGTAAACCTGAAGTTGTATTTCCCGTTTTTCTCAAACATCGGTTTCAGCGGCGTGATGTCTGTGAGCCATTTGCTGCTTCTGCCGTAGGTCGTGATCCAGCGGCCGATTTCGGTTTCGCATTTTTCACCGTTCTCGTCGCACAGAAAAAGCCGTTCCAGCCTGTCCCATTCGCAGCTCTTCGGTGTATCGCAGATCTGTTCGAGCATTATGTAAAGCCCGCCGTTTTCGGAAAGTCCTTCGAAATTTACCGAAAAATCGATATTTTTAGTCCACCCTTCTTCATCAAAAGGAACATGGTCAAGACCTTTGAAAACCTTCGAATTGTCGGAATTTTCTTCAATAAAAACAGATGTTTTCTTTTCGTAATCGTAAAGTTCGGCTTCTTTGTAGAGGTTGTCGAATTCCGGCGGGAGAGTGCTCGAATTCCAGCTTGAAAAGGAGCCGCCCTGTCTTATTCTGCGGAATCTGTCTATTCCGAAGAAAAAGTCGGAATTGTTTTTCAGCAGTTCAGCTATCCACGGGTCGGTTTTCGAAGCAGACTCCGAAACAATATGGATTTTTTTCATAATATCGGAGTTCCCGACCATATCGAAAGCATCTGCAACAGAATCTTTTATTATCTGGATTTTTTCTTCGACGATGTCTGCCTGATCGTTGTCTACCAAAAAGAAAAAGTGAATGTTTTCAGGAGCTTTGTCGAACAGATTGTAGAGCCGCGTTGACCAGATCTTTTTACTCGTCGAGTTCGTTCCGCGGTAAAATACAAAAAGGTAGTTTTCGTCTTTCGAGTAATTTTCCGCGAAGTTCCACTCTCCGGAATCCAGCGGAAGAGTGAAATCGCAGGCGTAGTCTCCGAAAGAAGTTCCGCATTCGAGATCTTCAAAATCGGGGCTTTTCGCTTTTTCGTCCGTCGGTTCCACGCTGTCTTCATCAGGATCGACCGTCTGATCTTGATCAGGATATATCTCTTCTGCATCATGATCGTTCAGGATATCGTCGTCGCTATTCGGTTCTTCTGTTTTTTTGCTTTCGGAACATGCCGCAAAAATAAAAAAAACAATAAAAAGGATAAAGTGGAACTTTTTGAGTTTCATTCTGATCTCCCGATTAAGTTATTGATTTTATTGAAAAGAAAAACACAAAACTTAGAAAACCGTTACGGAGCAGCCGGATGAGGATGATTTTCCTCCGACCTCCTTCATGCAGTATTTGGAGCAGCCGTCGCCGTCCATTCTGTTGCCGTCATCGCACTGTTCGCCCGGATCAAGCAGACCGTTTCCGCAGCTGTCGCTATTACCGCCGTTGTCGGAAGAACTGTTGCCGCCGTTGTCGTTGCCGGAATTGTTTCCGCCTGAATAGCATCCCGATTTGTCCCAGCCAAGGCAGTTTGCCGCACATTTTGCAGTTCCGTTTTCGGGTGCTCCTGCAAGCTGGTTGCACGGTATGGTGTCGCCGTCGCAGATTTCGTTCGGATCTACATTGTTGTTGCCGCAGAGAACTCCGCCGCCGCCTTCGCAGGTGCTTGTGTCATAACCTGTGCAGTTTTTGTTGCAGTAAGCGATTCCGCCGGTGAAACGGTCGTCGATGGATGTGCATGATTTGTAGCCGCCGTCGCATTTTTCACCTTCTTCCTTAATGTCGTTTCCGCAGTTTGCAACGGTTTCGGTTCCTTTAGGAAGGATTTTGTTTGAAATGCATGCATAACCCGAACGGACGGTGTTGTAGCTGCATTTCGCAATGCACTGGCCCTGGTAACATTCAACTTTGCTGTTGCCGTTGTAGCAGTCGTTGTTTTTCGTGCATTCAGCGGAGCAGTAGCCGCCGGTCCAGCCTTCATCGGTTATACACTTTGGATTTGCCGCAGTATTTATGCATTCTGATGCTTCGGAACATGCATCACCGGCTTTTCCTTTTCCGTTGTCAGGACAGCCGTTGTCAACTGTTCCGTCACAGTCGTCGTCCTTGTCGTAGCTGTTGCCGAAACATCCGTCAACCTTAGCCGTTGCAACGCATGCACCGCATGTTCCGTTCTTTGCACCGACAACCATTGCATTGGCGTCAACTATACCGAATCCGTAACATGGCGAGTGTTCTTTCGAACCGCCGTCGATCCATTCGTCGCTCTGCATTGTCCATGCACCTTCGGAACAGTTGTTTGAAGGTTTGCGTGCGGAAGATTTGATGCAGTTCATTGCCCCAGAGAAGGTGAGTTCAGGATTTGCCGCAAGCATAAGTGCTACCGCTCCTGCCGCAACCGGTGTGGCCGCACTCGTTCCGCTCATCATGCTTGTATAGTCGCCGTTGTTGTCAAGGCTGTACATGCCGTTGTATGCGTAACCGTAGGTTTTGCCCTGAATATCAGTCGTATTGTTTCCGGCACCGGCTCCGAGATCGATTTCAGTACCGTAATTAGAGTAGCTTTCCAGAGAACCTGACTGTCCGAGTGCGCTGATTGTCAGGAAATCGTTGTCTTTGAGGAAAGCGTTCTGGTTAGTGTTGCAGTGAGAGTTTCCTGCAGCCCAGAGAAAAATTGTTCCTTTGCCGTTTCTGCCGTTATTGCGGCCGTAATCGACACCTTGAGAACTGTTGTTGTCTGCCGGAACGTTTGTGCAGTTGCCCCAATTGTCGGTATCCTGTGCTCCCCAGCTGTTGCTTACAACCCATGCACCGTTGTCTACGGCGTATTTAAGGGCTTCAAGGGTAGCACCTGCTCCGGCATATTCTCTCCAGCTGTCGGAAATAAGTCTTATCGGAATGATCGGGCAGCCCCAGCATGAAGCCGAAACGCCCATTCCGTTATTTGTCTTTGCTGCTGCAAGACCGGCACATGCAGTTCCGTGCGGAACACCTTCGTGGTCATTGCCGTTTCCGGAAGTGTTCGGAGCACCTTTCAAATTGCCGATATAATCTTTGCCGAGACTTGTGAGGACATTAAGGTCGGGATGAGTAAGATCAACGCCTGTATCGACGATTGCGATCCTGACATCTTTTCCGTCGGCGGTTTCGGTGTCCCATGCTTCAGGTGCGTTGATCTGCGTCAAGTGCCACTGCTTTGAAAAATAGGTGTCGTTCGGATTCGTCGAAAGTGGTATCATTCTCCAGAGCCAGTTCGGCTGAGCCCAGCGGACAAGCTGTCTTTCATAAAGCGAATTCGCGATTGCGAAAGGATCGCTTCCTGCAGGCAGTGAAACCGTGTAGAAATTCATATCTTCATCGATTTCAACAACTTTCAGACCGAAAAGCTCAAGAGTTTTCTCCTGTTCTTCTCTGCTGGTGTATTTCGTGAAAACAATGTTCATGGTTCCGTCGAGAACGATCGGCGCATCAGCTGCGTGATATGTGAGAACCGGCCATGCCTGGACTCCGTTTTTCGCAAGAATATTGCGTACCTGGATCCAGTTGTTGCGGTCGAACTCGTCAAGATTTATTCTGAAAGCCCTGAAATTCTGATAATCGAAAGTAACATTTGAAATCATGTCCGTGATCTGGATGCCGTTAAATTCAAGACCTCGCAGAGAGTTCAGATCGACAGAGTGAGGGATCGCGATCTCGTCATATTTCTGCAAAAGATACTGCGGTTCACCGTCCATGTGGTAGTAAAAAGTGTCGTAAAGCCTACCGTTTCTTTCGATAAGTTTACCGAGAACCGGTTTTTCATTTTCTGCAAAAAGAATTGAAAAAAGACAGAGAAACAAAAGAAGAGTAAGTGTTTTCCTGAAAGCAGGCATTTTTTCACCTCCGAAAATTATCAAAACAAAAAACTCAAAACCTAAGCAAAAACAATACCTTAGAAAAATGTCTAATAAAATCGGCACATTTTTCAAAGCACGCAAAAACCAACAATTGTAGCCTCAAAAAAATCAAAATCAAGAGCTGTTTTTTTATTTCACGGAACGGCTGCGGTCGTAGCGGTCAGCAGAACACGCTGTCAAAAAAATTCTGTCTCACTCTTTTTATCCGCTCTTTTCTTTCGGATTTGTCGGGATCCGGATGGGTCGAATTTGTGAGAAGCGCCGCGATCGTTTTTGTTTCGGGATCGACGAGAAAAGCCGTTCCGGTGAATCCCAGATGTCCTATATATCTGCTTTTTGCCGATTTGCCGTAGTTTGAATCATCTCCTTCCGGCCGGTCGAAACCTGCAAAGCCGAGTTTTTCTGCCGTTGGCATGCACCACGGTGTTTTCAGCAGACTGTCGAAATAGAGAACGACATCGGCGGCGCTTCCGAAAAGTCCTGCATGGCCTGTTTTTCCGCCTAAAAACCAGCAGTTTTCATCTTCAACTTCTCTTTCGGGAAAGGTGTCGCGCGTCTTCGAGAAAGCTGTTTTCGGAGTCTTTTCTTTCGGGCTGTATGTGAGATTGAAATTTAACTTATTGATTTCTTTGAAGTTTTTAAAGGCGGCGTCAACCGGCCGGCTGAATATTTTTTCAAGGATAAATCCGAGGAGAATATAGTTGAGATCGCTGTAGCACTTCGTTTTGTCTGCGGTTTCATGCTGAAAAATGATTGTTTCGACCTCTTTTTTTCTCTCTTCCGAAGATTTTTCTGCAGAAACAAGTTCGTAAAACGGAAGCCATGCCGGAAATCCGGATATGTGGCTCAGAAGTTCCAGAATTGTTATATCGCTTTTAAAATCCTTGAAAAAACTGAAAATTTTCTCATCAGGCGAAAGTTTTTCTGATGCAAAAAGGCTGTAGAAGAGCGGAACTGTTACAATCGCCTTTGTCAGCGAAGCCAGGTCGAACAGCGTGGTGTCGCTGATTTTTTCAGTTGAGTCGAAACTAAATGTTCCGCCGCATCCGCACGAAAGGCGACCGTCTTTCAAAAAGGCATATTGATATGCGGAATAAAGTCCTGAATCGATATTTTTCTGCAGAAAATCCATTAGAAAACGGTCATCGAGCAGCCGCTGCTTTTCTTTTCTTTCTTCGGTTCGTCGTCGCTGTAAATATCATCGTCGACGTTTTCGGGAGTTTCTTCATCTGCATCGCTGACGACTTCTTCGTCATCGTTTTCTCCCGGTTCGGGCTCTGACGGAGTGCATTCCGCATCCGATTGCCACGAAGCTTTTGCTTTCGGCATGTACAGGAGACCTGCAGGTCCTTTGTTTATAAAGTCGAAGTAGTATCTTTTGCCGGGTTCGAGATTCGTGAAAGTCCATGATTTTCCGCCGTCGCTTTCGACGATCGAGTCATATTTTACAGTGCTCGGATAGTCGACAGTCCAGATTACCGGTTTGCCTTCGCGGACAAAAGCGCTCAGTTTGGGAGCGTATCTCTGGCTCTGCTCGCCTGTTTCGCTGACAGGAGTTCCTGTGATGGTGAGAGTGTCGATACATTCAGGAACATCGTAGTAAAGCTGGACATACATCGGGCTTACTTCCTCAACATCGCCGTCTTCGTTT
Source organism: uncultured Spirochaetales bacterium (assembly GCA_902774115.1). Taxonomy (GTDB): domain Bacteria; phylum UBP6; class UBA1177; order UBA1177; family UBA1177; genus UBA1177. Next base: position 306,985 of record CACYHH010000004.1, on the reverse strand, counting down.
TCAAGATAGACAGTGTTGGTGGAAGCCGAGTAGTATCCGTCGCCGACACCGCCGAAATAGAAGTAGTCAGCTGGATTCATTGCGTTTCTTGCCCTGATTTCTTCGAAGTAACCTCTGTCGGTGAGAATTTGTTCGAAATCGTCCTTCAGAGCCGATGCCGGGCTTGATGCGGCAGCTTCGAGCATGAGTTCTCCCCACTCCTTGTAACCGATCTCGCTGTGCGGAACTGACATGAGGGCGGTAAGGAAAATTTTCGCGAAATCGTCTCTCGTGAAGCCGTTTTCAAGCATTTTCTGATAAATTTCCCAGTGAGCTCCGACAAGCGGAAGACCGTCGTTGTGACTTTCACCGTTGAAATCCTCGTTTACCTTATTCGGGTTTGTCGTAGTTCTCAGACAAAGCTGCCCGTCAAGGTTTACAGCTCCGCCCATCTGACCGGTCCCTTTCGCAACATACTCGGCAAGACAGGGATCCTCTGTGATTATGAACGAGAAAACGTCAGCCATGCCTTCGTTCATTCCCATGATTTCGTTGGAAAATCCGTATTTGTCAGCCCAGCCTTCGTAGGCGAACTGCGCGATACCGTCAACTACGCCGTGACCGAATTCGTGATAAACGACATCACCGTCGTAAGAAAAATCGGCTTTGGTTCCCTGACCGAAAACAAGAGCGTCGCTCTCGTTGTATTCGAAATCACCGTAGAACATTTCGGCGAAAGCAGGATCGTATTTGCTGAAGAAAGCGTTGTCCATCGGCTGAAGCGTAATGTTGCGGCCGCTGTAAGCCATCATCTGGAAGTTTGCGATACCCATGATCGGGTTCGTTCCCTTGTGGTTCGGAAGTTCGGTGTATTCCTTGAGACCGAGTCCTGCAAGATAGTTGTAGATCTTCGTCATGTGGTAGTAAAGCGCGATTTCGGGATAAACATCCTCGGAGTCGAGTTTGTAGTTGAGGCCGTTGGTCCAGTCTTCGTAGATGAAGCTGCCGTTTTCCTCTTTATTGGCGATCTGTCTGATCGTGCAGCGCGGGATCTGGTAATTGTAATATTCAAAAGTTTCGCCTTCGTCAGGGCAGTTTGCCGCAATGACTTTTCTGAGTCCGTTTTCATCGGCTGCCGCGGAAAGTTTTCCGTCAGCGTCGTCACCGACCCAGAGAAGGTCGACTTCTATCGGATCAGGAGTGCTGATCGGGTTCATATCGAAAACTTTAGCCTTGTTTGTCGCAAACTTTACGAGGTTGCCTGTGCGGAGAAGTCTGCCGTTTTGTGCATCGACAAAGAAAAATCTGCCGTCAACAGGGCTCATCGGGCGGAAGCGGATGCGGTATGCAAGTCTGTAGTTTCCCGAGTCTTCGAGTATCACGAGTTTTGCTGCGAAATCGGGTTTTTTTGCCGGATCGCCGAAATGTTTTCCGTTCAGCGTGAGAGCAGCCTGTTCAGCCGAAATAGCCGGTTTCGTGTCAATTGAAAAATTTCTCAAGCCGTTGACAATGCTGAAAATTTTTCCGTCTTTCTCTTTGATTACGGTGAATTTGCCTACGACCGGAAGACCGTTGTAATTCCATGAAACTCTGTGGATAGCGGTTCCTGAGATCGTGTTCGAATTCTGGATTTCCCCTTTGAAAAGCGGGCTTTTGAGCGATATCATTGCCGGAAGTTTCTGCTCTACGAAAGCAGACATATTTTTGACGGCAAGAGGTTTTGCGGGTTTAATCACGTCAAATTTCGGTTTTTCACCGAAAAGAGCGAAAGCCGCGAAGAGAATCGCGAGTGCAGCAACTAATTTTTTCATTTTCATCTCCTAAAAAAACAAACTTAAAACTGTTAGCAATAAATATTCTCAATTTTTTTTGTCAATAATATTAAGGTCAGATGTTCTTAACTGCTTCGATAATGCTGTCAGTGTCGATCCCTTCGATTCTTCTCAGTTCTTTCTGGGTTCCGTGGGTCGAGAAAGTGTCTTTCACTCCGAGAATCGTGCACGGTATATTCATTTTGAGCTCGCTCAGTTTTTCAAGTACTGCACTTCCTGCGCCGCCTGACGCAATGCCGTCTTCGACTGTGACGATGCGCGTTATTCCGTGTTTTTTGATAAGTTTGGAAAGCTCATCCGGCAGCGGTTTTACGAATTTCAGGTCATAGACAAAAGGCGAAATTCCTGCTTTTTCGAGTTTTTCAGCCGCCTCAAGTGCGAAAATGGTGGTTATGCCTGCACCGACGATCATAATTTTGTCTTTTCCGGTTTTCAGAAGTTCACCCGTGCAGCTTTTGAGCGGGGTCAGGCGGTTTGAAGCCCGCTTTCCGCTACCGCTTCCTCTCGGATAACGTATCGCGACAGGCGAGTGAAGGGTAAGCGAAAATTCAATCATTCTCGCCATTTCCGATTCATCGCGCGGTGCCATTACTGTCATATTCGGTATCATTCTGAAGTAAGCGAGATCGAAAAGCCCGTGGTGTGTCGCTCCGTCCTCGCCGACAAGACCCGCTCTGTCGGTAAGGAAAACGACCGGCAGATTCTGGAGCGCTACATCGTGGACGATGTTGTCAAAAGCTCGCTGCAGAAATGTCGAATATATCGCGACTATCGGGCGTAAACCGCCGGCGGCAAGCCCGGAAGCGAACGTCACGGCGTGCCCTTCCGACATTCCGACGTCAAAAACTCTCGACGGATAAGTTTCCTGAAGTTTCCAAAGCCCCGTTCCGTCCGGCATCGCGGCAGTTATCGCGACCAGATTCGAATGTCTTCTGAAAAGGCGCGGCAGATAGTCGGCAAGGTATGCCGTGAACGACGGCGATGACGGTTTTTTTATCTCTCCGGTTTTGATGTCGAAAGGAGCTATTCCGTGAAATTTTCTGGGATTTTCTTCGGCAAACCTGTAGCCTTTCCCTTTCATCGTGTGGATATGCAGCAGCACCGGTTCGTTGTTGTGTTTCAGATCCTGAAGCGTTTCGACAAGCTCTCCGATGTTGTGACCGTCGACAGGACCGACATACTGGTATCCGAACCCTTCGAAAAGGATTCCCGGAGTGAGCAAAGATTTTGAAGAGTTTATGGTTTTTCTAATAATATCAACTATTTTGTCACCGTGAAAAATGGGCGGAAGTTTTGAAATGAGCTGCTTTATCTCGGTTCTTGCAGTTGAATATTTCTGCCCTGAAAGTTTGCGGCTGAACCACTTCGAAAGAGCTCCGACGGAAGTCGAAATGAACATGTCGTTGTCGTTGAGGATCGTTATCGTGTTTCTGCCGAAGCGGTCGACGTTGTTCATCGCTTCAAGGGCGAGACCGCTCGTTATCGCGCCGTCGCCTATCACCGAAATCACTTTGGAAGAGTCGTTTTTCATCCGCATAGCCTCGCGCATTCCGAGCCCCGCAGAAATCGAAGTTCCGCCGTGACCGGTGCCGAAAAAGTCGTATTTCGATTCCGAAATTTTGGGAAATCCTGAAATACCCCCTAAAGTTCTGAGCGTGTCGAAATTTTCGCTTCTGTCGGTGAGCATTTTGTAGGCGTAAGACTGATGCCCGACATCCCAGATCACCTTGTCTTTCGGCAGGTCGAAAACTTTGAGCAGCGCGATCGTCAGTTCGACCGTCCCGAGTGACGAAGCGAGGTGTCCGCCTCTTTTCGAGACTGTTTCGACCATTTTTTTACGGGTTTCGGCGGCTATTTTTTCAAGCTCTTTCAAATCGGCGTTTTTTATTTTTTCGATCATTTTATTCTCCACGCATATTTATCAGGTTTCTGACGAAAGCGATCGTTGCCGTGACGGCGTTTTCCATTCGTAGTATCGGAGTTTTGAGGGAAAACATCCTGAAATTCTTCCCTTCAAAAAAAGTTGTCTCTTTTTCGGAAAATCCCCCTTCGGCACCGATCCAGAGCATTTTGTCTTTTTTACTTTCACAGTCATAACTGCTTAAATTCTCAGGTGAATACGGATGAAGCAAAATGTGCTCGCAATCTGTTCCGGCAAGCTCTTCCATTGTTTTCAGAGTTATTTCAGGCAGAAATGTACGGCGCGACTGCGATGCCGCCGAAGCGATTATGGTTTTAAGGCGCGGCATCTTTTTTTCAATAAGTTTCATGTCGGTGTTCGAATAGTCGCTTCTGAAAATAAAAAAGGCGTCCGCACCCGCTTCGACTCCGTTGCGCAGGCACTCTTCAAGAGCCGAAATATCGGCTGACGCAAGAGCTGCAAAAAGTTTCGGCTTGTTCTGCAAATCGCTGTATTTATTGGTTATTTTAAATGTGACATCTTTGCCTGAAATAAGGCATTCGGTTTCGAAAACGTCTCCTGCGGATGCAAAAGAGATTTTTTCTCCGCTGCGGATCCTCCGCACTTTGACTAAATAATGCAGATCTTCTGTATCCGGAACGATCAGATCGTCTGCAATATTAAGTTTTTCTCTGACTAAATGGATCATTTCAACAAACTTTTCCGTTTACAAAAATCAAAAACATGGAACTATACACAATTTTTTTGGAAAATCCACGCGGATGTCTGCTAAATTTCAAACATGTTCCCGATGTTCAGGATAAGGTCGGGATCGAACGTTTTTTTGATGCGTTTCATTTCGTTTATACCGTGTTCTCCGAACATTGTTTCAAGGTATTTGTGTTTGATTTTTCCGATTCCGTGCTCTGCTGAAACGGTGCCTCCGAGACTGATTACTTTTTTTGCGATAAGCACATAGATTTCCTTGGCTTTTTCAAGTTCTTCGTAGTTTGAAGGCAGCATGTTTATGTGAAGATGGTTGTTTCCGATGTGACCGAAAACGGCGTGTTTTATGCCGCAGCTTTCAAGGGTTTTTCTGTAGAACGCTACGAGTTCGTCGAAATTTTCGTCACTCACCGCGAAATCGGTTCCGAGTTTGTGGATTTTCGGATAATTCTTTTTGATTTCGGCGATTGTTGCGTTGACGCTTTCCGGAACGGCGTGGCGGAAAGCCTTGATCCGCTCGATTTCACAGTTTTCCCATGCGCACCACGAATTTTCGTTTCCGTGTGTGAGTTCCGCCGTTTTTTCTGCGATTTCAGGAATAGCGCTTCTGTCGAAGGCTATGTCGAAAAAGACGGCTGCGGCAAAATCTGCGTCAAGTTTCGGAATGTCGAGGCTGACACAGCCGGAGTTCATTCTGTTTCTGATGAGTTCGAGCCCGGATGTTCCGATAAATTCGATAAAATCCGGTTTCAAGGCACTTTTTTTCAGTTTTTTCACGAAATCGAGCGATTCATCGGCCGATCTGAAAAACTGTACTACGCTGAGAGCCGGTTTTTGTTTTTCAAGGTATATTTCCAGAGTTGTGATGATACCCAAAATTCCTTCTGATCCGATAAAAAGATCAATAATATCCATGCCTTTTTTCGAATAAAGGCCGGAGGCGTTTTTGCATTCCGGCATCGTGTAACCGGGAATTCTGAATTTTTTCCCTGCGAAATCGAATTCTCCCGAAGCGTCCGCAAAACACTTTCCGCGTTCTATTTTCTGCACCGAACCGTCGGGAAGAACGACTGTCAGCGATTTTATCCAGTTCCTCGTGGGACCGAATCTGTAAGTCGCCGCTCCGCTCGCATTTGTAGCCGCGGTACCGCCTATCTGCGCGCTCATTTCTGTCGGATCAACGGGGTAAAGCCACAAATCAGGCGAATCTTCGAGTGACTTCCTGGCATTTTCGGTGAGATCTTCAAGAGCCGATATATCTTTTGCCCGCAGGGTTTCGGCGATTTTCGAAAGCGTCACGGCAGCCTGAACTTTCAGAAAAAACCTGTCGTTTTCGAAACCTAATCCGATGATTTTATTGAATTTTTCCATTGAAATCACGATGCCGCCGAAAGGAACCGCAGCCCCTGTTATTCCTGTTCCTCCGCCCGCAACGGTCGCTTTGAGCTTTTTTTCGGCACAGTATTTTAAAACTGCTGAAATTTCCTCTTCATTTTCGGGAAAAAACACTTCGTCGGCATATCCGCCGCCCATCTTGCTTTCATCGCGCAGAAACCTGTCGTCTTCCGTGATCTGTCTGCGTTCAATAAATCCGATTTTATTCATTTTTTCACCTTCCAAAACAAAAACGGGCGATCATACCCGATTTTTCGGGAAAATCCATGCGCTGTATTGACTCTTTAAAATTTTTAAGTATAGACAATTGGTTTTTTTGATGTTTTGAGGAATAAAAAATGAGATTTACAGTAATTTATTTGATTCTTGTCTCCTTTACGTTCCTTTCGCTGACACCTGCCGGCGTATCGCTTGCAGAGCTTCGTGCGGATGACGGTTTCGAACTCGACGAGCTTGATCTCGGACTTGAAGAGGACGAGGAAGAGTCTGAAGAAGAGGAGTCTGCCTCTAAAAAAGACAAAAAATCGGAAGACGAGGAACTTGACGAGGAAGAGAGTTCCGAAGATTCTGAGGATTCCGAGGGTTCTGAAGATTCCGAAGACGAGGAAGAGTCTCCGGCTCCGAAAAAATCGGCAAAAGATGCCGACGATGAAGAGTATGCTGCTTCCGGCAAAAAAATCATGGCGTTTTACGTATTCGAAGATTCGCATACGGTAAAAGCCGCATCTCATGTCGTCGCAGAAACGGCTTCATACCTTGCCGCATCCAAGGATTACGACTATGTCGGAACAGAAGCGGCTGTTTCATCGTCCTCATCTTCGTGGCTGAAAAACGCTAAAAAGAATTTTGAAGAAGGAAAAGCGCTTTATAACGATCTCGGTATCGAAGAGGCTGCGGAAAAGTTCAAATCGGCTCTCAAATACTTTGAAGACAACATCGAGAATGTCAGTGACATGACCTTGATGAGCGAGATTATCTTCTATCTCGGCGCAAGCTACGAACTCATTGACGAGGAAGAACAGGCTGCATCCTATTTTTCACTCTATCTTTCAATCAATCCCGACGGTCAGCCGGGTGATTCGTTTTCGGAAGAAGTCGTGTCGGCTTTCGACGGAGTGAAACGCGATCGTAAAAGTGCCGGAAAAGGTTCTGTCAAAGTTCAGAGCAATACTGACGGCGCGCTTGTTTTCATTGACGGCAGAATTGCGGGAATGACACCTGCCACTCTTCGCGGCGTCAGTGAAGGAAAGCACTACTACCGCATACACAAAAACGGTTTCCGTGCTGCCGGCGGTTCTGTTTCCGTGCGCGGCGGAAAAACCGCTACCATCAATGAAACGCTGACGAAAAATTCCTCCGCTTCGGCTGTGGCAGAGCTTGAAGAAGAGATGAAGTCCGGATTCGGCAGCCTCGCGATGATCCGCAAAGCAACCGATCTGGCAGAGGACAACAATCTCAGCAATGTTTTTGTAGTCAAGGCGTCGCTCGGTGCTGACGAAAGACTCAAATATCAGGCTTACATGATCGACTGCGACAAGAAAGAATTCAAAAAATCGGAAGCGGTTTTCGATCTTCCCGAAAAAGGCGCGGCAGCCAAATCTGTATCTCTCAATCAGTTCAATAAGGCGCTTGTAGAAGATCCTTACGAATATAAGCCGATATCCGATCTCCTCATGGAAGAGGCTGATCTTCTCGGACTTTCCGACAAACCTGCTGAAACCCAGAAGGATGATAAGGAAAAGAAACCTGTTTACAAAGAGTGGTGGCTGTGGACTGTTGTCGGCGTTGTTGTTGCTGGCGGCGTAGCGGCCGGAGTAGTTTGCGGATTAGGAAAATGCACGGGCGGCAGCAGCAGCGGTGCAAGTTTGGATATCAATTTTCAGTAACGGAGGAAACAATGGCTAAGGAAAATAAAGAAAATATCGTTATTCCTGAGATCGATACGAGAACGATCGAAAGAAAACTCAAAAGCGGCGAAATCACAGAAGAAGAATACAAAAAATATCTCGACAGCCTTGAAGAGTGCACCGATTATGACACAGTCAACGAAGCTGCACTCATCAAAGAAGCCAATATCAAAAGAAATTATTAGAGGTCTGTATGGATAACGAAAGCAAAGCTGAACTTTCGTCGATAGTCAGTCCGTCGTTTGAAAGTCTTGTTTCGTCAGTCTATTCGGCAATTCTGCTGAATCTGGGCGAAATCAAGGTCAAAGGCGCGGGCGAGGTGAGCGAAAATCTCGAAATCGCGAAATTCAACATCGGACTTCTCAAAATGCTTGAAGAAAAAACCAAAGGAAATCTGACTGACGAAGAAGATTCCTATCTTCACGGCGTTATACTCAATTCAATGGAAAAGCTGCGTGAACACTCGCTCTGACAGGCTTTCACAAGTCGTAGAAATCGCAAAATCGGCAGGAAATACCGCTCTGAAGTTTTTTTGTTCACCTGAACTTAAAAAGTCTTTCAAATCGAAGTGCGATCTTGTGACCGAGGCCGACATCACTGTCGAAAAAATGCTGCTCGAAAAACTGAAAACTGTTGATAATATTGATTTTTTAAGCGAAGAGTTTAATCCGGAAACCGGACTTGCAAAGCCGTGCTGGATAGTCGATCCGATTGACGGAACGACCAATTTTATCGCGGGAATCGCCCCTTTTGCGATTTCAATCGCGCACTATGACGGCACGGAAGTCGATCTTGCGGTCTGTTTTCTTCCTGTGACTGATGAAATGTTTTCAGCCGGAAAAGGGTTAGGTTCATGGCTGAACGGTGAAAAAATAAGTGTCAACGGCGAAGATGCTGCGATAAATTGTGTCGGAGCCACAGGTTTTGCCGACATAACGCAGCACGGCGGCACCGGAACTCTGCCTGTTTTCTGCAGTATGGTTCAGAAAACCCGTGCGATGAGGCGTTTAGGCTCGGCAGTTACCGATCTGGTCTATACGGCATGCGGAAAGTTCGCGTTTTTTTACGAAGCAGGGCTTTCTCCGTGGGATGTCGCGGCGGGATCGCTGATCGTGAAAGAGTCCGGCGGAATCGTAACCGATTTTTCCGGCGGAGAAAATTACATTCTTGGAAAAACGATAATCGCTTCAAACCCGAAAATGTATGATTTTGTCAAAAACGAGATCAGAAATTCCCTTTCCAAAAATTGTTTTTAATAAGAAAAACACTATAATATAGCGTTTTTGATTTTTGAGTTTGGATTCATGTTCGAAATTGTGCTCATAAATCCGGAAATTCCGCAGAATACAGGCAATATCGCGCGTACCGTGCTTTCGCAGAAATGCAGGCTGCACCTTGTCAGACCGTACGGCTTCAAGCTCGATACCGCTGCGGTCAAACGGGCAGGTGTCGATTACTGGAAATTTGTCGAAATAACCGAGTGGGACTCTGCCGACGAATTTTTTGCGGCAAACGACACTTTGAAAATGCACTTCTTTTCGCAGAAAGGAAAAGTCAGATACGACAAAGTCAGCTACAAAAACGGCGATTTCCTGATTTTCGGGTGCGAATCGGCAGGACTAGGAGAAGAAATTTTAGGAAAATACGAGGATCAGACGCGCTTTCTTCCTATGCTTGACGGCAGGGTGCGCAGTCTCAACCTTGCAAGTGCGGCTACGGCTGTAATTTTTGAAGCGATGAAACAGACAGATTTTTTTGAGGGATAATATGAAAAGGCTTTTGGCAGCTTTCAGCATGAACAATCCGGATGAAAGAAACCGGGCACTTCTGCTTTTTGCATACAACTTTCTGGCGACTTCGATAATGGTCATGGGAAGAATCGTCAGGGATACACTTTTCCTGAACAAGTACAAAGGCGACAGGCTGATGCTTTCGTTCATGTATATCGGCGTCGCGATCCTTGTTTCGACGGCGACGTTCCTTTACACCAAAAGAAGTTCGTACTACCGGCTGGACAAGCTCATAACGGTGACTTTCACGATCGGCATAGTGTTCGTCCTGATATTTGTGGGGCTTGTCAACAATGAAATTTCCGCCGCTTTTTCGGCGCTTTACATTTTTATCGAGCTTTTAGGCGCGTTCATGATGTTCCAGTTCTGGTCGTTTACGAACGAACTTCTTGATTCCCGCGAGGCAAAGCGTGTCCTCGGTTTTGTCGGGTGCGGCGGAATCATCGCGAGTATGGCTGTCGGCGGCTCGGTCGGAAAACTTGCCGCTCTGCTCGGAAAAGTCCAGTATCTCCTCTTCATAAACGCTCTGTGCATGTTGTGCTGCATTCTGATAGTCCGTTTCATGGGAAAAAAGTATCAGAGCCGCCTTCAGAGAGGTGTCGTTTCGAAAACCCTCACTCCGAAACAGGCTGCGGCAGCCGCGGCTTCCCAGGTAAGCATCACGAAAACGCCGTATGTCAAATACATCGCGATAATGATTGCATTGATTTATGTCGTTGTAACGCTCGTCGACTATCAGTTCAAGGTCGTCGCTTCCGACAAAATCACCGATCCTCAGAAACTTGCCGCTTACTTCGGTTTCGTATACTCCGTTTTCGGCGGTGTTTTCTCGCTTTTCTTCCAGCTTGTTGCAACTTCACGGCTGCTTAAGTTCAGCATTTTCATGAGTCTCGGAATTCTTCCGGCGATACTTACTTTGAGTTCGATTTTCTTTATCGCGGTTCCGCCTGAACTCATGATATTCGGTTTTGCGGCGCCTCTTGTCGCTATAACGATGGCGAAATCGGGCGACAGTGCCTTCCGCTACACGATAAACGACGCTGCTATCCAGCTTTTGTATATTCCGCTTGATCCGAAGGTAAAAAGCAGAACGAAAGCGATAATCGACGGTATGGTCAAACCGATTTTCATCGGCGTTTCGGGCTTTATCCTTCTTGCCGTCAGCTATCTCGGGAAGGCAGGGATCGTTCCTTCGGACGTCAAACTTATTTCGTGGATTGTCACCGTCATCGGTATTTCGTGGCTTCTTACGATAGTCGGGATCAGAAGCCGTTATCTTTCTGTCCTTATTGACAACATCAAGAAAAAACGTTTCGGAACGAACCAGCTCACGATGCAGTCCAACGTCCTTCAGAGCATAGTTCAGAAGGCGATAGAAAGCGGTGACGACGAAGATCTTTCGATGGCGATCGACATGGTCGAAAGTTCCGGCAATTCGGCTCTTGGGCGCGATTTCGTTTCGCTTCTTTCAAAGGCGACGCCGAAAATCAAGGTCAAAATCCTTTCACTCATGCGTCGTATGGAAAGCAGGTATAACACTTATAACATATTGAAATTATTTAAAGAACCTGATGAAGACGTTGTCCGTGAGGCGATCCTGACTTACGGCTATATCCAGATGGACAAATCGGTTAAGTTTATCGCTCCCTTCCTTGAAAGCGAAAAGATTTCGATAAGGGAGGCTGCCGTTATCGCGCTTATCAAATATGCCGGAGTCGTAGGTGCAATGACCGCAGGCTCGTATCTCAAAGCGTTCATTGAATCGGAAAACGCGACAGACCGCGCTGCCGCGGCATATATTCTCGGTGAACTCGGACAGAAGAACATGGATCAGCAGCTTTTCGCTCTTTTGAACGATTCCAGCCCGACTGTCAGACGTGCCGCGGTAAATGCTGCTTTTAAAATAAATTCCAATGTCTTTATTCCCAAACTTTTCTATATGCTTTTTGACCGCGAAGTCAGTTTCGATGTCGCAAAAGTGCTTTCGAAGTTCGGAGAAAAGATTCTGGAACCAGCTGCCGACATTCTTTCGAACAAACTTGAAAGCTACCGTCTTAAAAGCGAAGTTGCAAAAATGCTCGGCGATATATATACGCCCGAATCCTTCATGCTGCTCGCATCGTCTATTGATATCGAAAGTGATGAAATGCGGAATATCGCTCTCAACAGCATGAAGAAACTTGTTGCCAAACTCGAAAAGGTCAATCTCGACAAAGAGGCGCTCAAAGTTCTGCTTCTTAGAGAAATTTATCAATATTTCCAGACACTTTACTTCTCAGTTCAGATTCGCAAGAATTTGAAGACAGACTGTCTCCTTGATGTCATGTCAACAAAGCTCGACAACTGCTATCAGCGAATTTTCTCAATACTTTCTCTGATGTACGGCAATACGCTCTTTGACAACATCTACTTCAATATAACCAGAAAATTCGTCCTGCCGTCGCAGCGCGCCAACGCTCTGGAAATTATCGACAACATTGTAGACAAGGATATCCGGCCGATAATCGTTCCTCTGATCGAGAGCAAAACCGAGGAGGAAAAACTTAATCTGGGTTATCAGTTCTTCAGCGTAAAAAGGCTTAAAATCAACGATATTATCGAAACGCTGCTTTCCGACGATTCAGAGTGGGTCCGTTCGGTAGCGCTTTACGCGGTTGCCCATGAACACATCAACGGAATTTACGGCAGGATCCAGATGTTTCTTTATGATCCGAGTCCTATAGTCCGCGAAGCGGCACTTTATGCGATGAATTACATCAAAATAGTAATATCCAAAACAGACGCGCACTATCTTTTGAACGATACGGACAAGTATCTCTGCGAATATTCCCGCTCTGTTTTGCAACCGGAAGCATAGGAGGAAAGATGCTGACACGAGTAGAAAGGGTGCTTGCACTCAAAAATATCGAGCTTTTTCACGACATCCCCGGTGAAGTTCTTGCCGATATAGCCGCACTTCTCGAAGAGGAAAATTTTGAAAAAGGGCAGTATATCGTTAACGAAGGCGACCTCGGAAAAGAGCTTTTCATGATAGTTAAAGGCGAAGTCGAAGTCGTTGTCGGCGGAAATGTCGTAGCCGTTATGAAAGAAGGCGCCGGATTCGGAGAAATGGCGCTTATCGACAGCCAGCCGCGAAGTGCTGACATCATCGCGCGGAACGATGTCCTGGTTCTGAAAATGGAAAGCGATGACTTTCTTGAGATCCTCAAACAGCGTGACGAAGTCGCTCTCGGAGTCATCAGGGTTCTTACCGGCCGCATCAGGGAACTGAATGCAAAACTTGCCGAAAAATCGGGTAAAAAATAGAAATGATCGGGAAAAAAAGTGAAGAACGTCAGATAGTCTGGTGGAATCTTATAACTTTGCTTTTAATGACGGTTCTTTCTTTTGTGCTTATCAATTCAGAGGTCGGACCTCTTTTTTACGGGATTGTTGCCGCACTTTTTCTCTGCCTTGGAATTTTCATCAAACGTGCTTACATCTTTATCGGCATTATGATTCTGGTCTTGGTACTTGTTTTTATTGTCAAAGACGGATTCTTCGGTACTTCAGCCGACGAAAACAGCGGCAGTTTCAACTTCAATTTTTTTATCAACAGCAATAAGTGAACGCCATGAAAAAACTTTTTTTACTTGTTCTTGCCGCACTTTTTGTGTTCAGCTGCGACGGCGGAAAAAACGACAACAAAAATGAAATTACCGATGATACAGATTCGGGTGCCGATGTGTCGGATACCGATGTCTCGGATAACGATGTATCGAATACCGATATAACGGATAACGATATCTCAGATACCGACATTCCGGAAAACGACAATGATCCTGACACTGAACCGGCGGAATCAGATGACGATATCCCTGAAAACGACGATGATTCCGACTATGAGCCTGAAGATGAGACATGTGAGCTCGAATGCGACGATGATCCGATAGTTTCCGATACTTCAAAAGTAGAGTGGAACGGTAAAACCGGAACAGTTTCGGTTTCCGGTGACGAGCTTAAAACCTACACTCTGACAACAGATGCCGAACTTCGCGACAATTATCCGGCATCGAAAGAGAGAACTATAACCGAGAGTGCCGAAAGTCCTCTTCTCCGCAGCGGAAACAACATGTTCGACGCACTTTTTGCTTTAGCGGTAACGGAACTCAACGAAAACAAAGTCTCGGCGATAAGCGATTACAGCATGAATAACGGTGAATCGGTTCCGTGCGACTGCTTTGAGACCGGCGCGAACTGGCATTACGTCTGGACGCGCGACACCGCTTATGCAGTTCATTCATCGGTTGCTTTTTTAGAACCTCAGAAATCGAAAAACTCACTTAAATTCAAGATTTCGGAGCGCAAAAGTGCAGTCGGCGGCGGAAATATGCAGATAGTTCAGGATACAGGTTCAGGCGGCTCGTGGCCTGTAAGCACTGACCGTGTCGTCTGGGCTTTGGGAGCAATGGAAACGCTCAAAAACCTTGAAGGAAGCGACTATGACAGCTTTTTGTCGGACTCTTACGAAGCGATAAAGAACACTTTGGAAGCCGACAGACTTCACGTTTATGATTCTGAAGACGGGCTCTATCGCGGCGAGCAGTCTTTCCTTGACTGGAGAGAGCAGACTTATCCGAAATGGACTGCCGATAATACGAAGCACATCGGAATGTCGAAAACTCTTTCGACGAATGTTCTTCACTATATGGCTATGACAATCGCAGCAGCTATGGCGGAAGAACTCGGAAAAACGACCGAGGCGTCTCAATTTACAATTCAGGCTGAAAGTCTTAAAAATGCAATAAAATCAGCGTTTTATCTTGCTGGCAAAAAGACTTTTTCAACTATGAAAACGACTTTTCTTGATAGTTCTGCCGTTGACAAAAGAGATCTTCTCGGTGAAGCTCTGACCGTTCTTTCAGGTGTTGCTGACAATGCGCAGACTGCTGAAATTATTGGAGAATATCCTGTAACTGAAGCAGGGCCGGCTGTAATTTTCCCGCAGGAGCCCGATACGAAAATCTATCACAACCGCGCGGTCTGGCCTTTCGTTACTTCTTACGGACTTCGTGCTGCGGCAAAAGCGGGCAACGACAAATTCTATGAAAACGCATTCATGAGTTTAGTCCGCGGTGCAGCGCTCAACCTCTCGAACATGGAAAATTTCGAGTTTACGACTCTCAGCGCATGGTACGATGACGCTACATACCCGCAGTTGAGCGGCCCGGAAGTAAATTCAAGGCGGCAGCTTTGGAGTGTTGCGGGATTCCTTTCGATGGTCATTGACTCAATTTTCGGCAGAGAGCAGACTTTGAAAACACTCTGGTTTTCCCCGAAAATTCCTGTAAATCTGAGAAACACTTTCTTTGCCGGAAGTTCCGAAATTGTTCTTAAAAACCTGAAATTCAAAGGAAAAACTATTGAGCTGAAGGTCATTCTTCCGCAAAAAAACAGCGAAAACAGCGGTTTTTACGTTCTCAAATCGCTGAAACTTGACGGCGCGGAAAAGACAAATCCGTTCAGTGCCGGTGACTTGAAAGCGGAGAGTAAAATCGAAATGGAACTTGAACTTTCGGACGAAACGGGAACACTCAATCTTGTTGACTGCAACGCTAATCCCAACAAATGCTGGGCGCCGCTTCCTGTTACGAATGTTTCGGTCGGAGTGGACGGAAAAAGGCTCGGAATCTCTTTCGATCCTTCAGTCAATGCGGTTTCCTACAATGTTTACCGTGACGGAAAGAAGGTCAAGGAAAACCTGACCGAGACTTCATGGCGCGATGACTTTGAAAATCCTGACTATGTGCATAATTCATACTGCTACAGTGTTTCGGCAGTAAATTCCGAAGGTTGGGAAAGCCACCACTCGGATCCCGTCTGCTACTGGGGTACCGACTATGAACGGACAAAGATGCAGTTTTCGGCTGTGGCGGAAGAAAATGCGTCGTATGAATACCGTTTTGATCAGTTTGCAACGCATTATGACCACAATAAACCGCATTTCGGCGACTGGGGTATACCGGAAGCAGTTCTTTCGGTTTCAAATATTAAGCCCAAGGATAGCGGAACATATCTCGTTTCTTTGGAATACGGCAGCGGACGACCGATAAACACAGGCATTACTTCATGTAACAAAATAGTTAAAATTACTGATGAAAATTCTAATGTTGTTCTGGAAAAAATGGTTTTCATGCCTCATTTGGGCGATAACTGGGATATATGGGGAGAATCTTCTTTCGTCAAGGTCGAACTCTCGAACGAAAAAATTTATAAAGCAGAAATCCGTGACGCTTTCAACATGTCCTATTTCGAGCACTTCGTTCCATACACTGCCGGTGCCGGCGGCGGAAACGATGTTTACAACAGAGCGAATATCTCGACACTCAAGTTTTTGCTTAAAGAGATAAAGTAGATTTTAAATCCTGATCCTTTCAATAGATACGCATCTTGCCGGATTCAGTTCGAAACCGGCGATGATCCCTTCGATTTTTATGTCGTTTTTCGCCGGGACGAAATGCTGCGGGATGTTCGTGAGATAGCCTGCAATGCTCTCTTTTTCGTTGAAACCGATGACTGAAAAAAATGCGCCGCAGCGGCCGAGATCGGTGATGTAGCCCATTCTTTCGTTGATTATTTTCTCGTCCGAAGTCTGGACATGGGTGTGCGTGCCGAAGAAAAGTTCAATTTTATCGGCAAGATAAAGCCCGAAAGCCTCTTTTTCGGCGGTTGCTTCGGCGTGAAAGTCAAGAACGATTATGTCAGCGCCGTCTGAGCGCATTTTTTCGATCTCAGTCAGCGCTTTTTTGAAAGGGTTGTCGATAGGCGGCATGAAAACTGTTCCCAAAAGGTTGAGAACGCCGATTTTTATTCCTGTTTTTTCGTGGGTTATGACGACGGAACCTTTTCCCGGAAGATCGTCAGGATAGTTGGCCGGACGCAGAACGTAAGGCATTCTGTCGATGAATGAATAAATTTCGTTTCTGTTCCAGATGTGGTTTCCCGAAGTTATGACATCTATTCCGCATGAGTGCAGAAGAGTCGCGTGCTTTTCGAGAAGTCCCATTCCTCCGGAAGTATTCTCTCCGTTTGCAATGACAAAATTTATAGAGTTTTCTTCAATAACTTTAGGAAGTTGCTCTTTTACAAAATTTCTTGCGTGTCTGCCTACGATGTCGCCTAAAGCGAGGATTCTGAAACTCATTTTACTGCGCGGTAGCTATAACTCTGGTTTCTCTGATAACGATGACTTTTATCTGACCCGGATATGAAAGGTCTGTTTCGATCTTTTTCGCGATATCGGTTGCAAGGGTGTAAGCGTCGTCGTCGTTGACTTTTGCTGTGTCGACCATGACTCTGAGCTCTCTTCCGGCCTGGATCGCGAACGATTTGTCAACGCCCGGGAAGGAGTTTGCGATATTTTCAAGGTCTGCAAGTCTCTGAACGTAAGCTTCGGTCATCTCTCTTCTTGCTCCGGGTCTTGCGCCGCTCAAAGCATCGGCAGCCGAAACGATGAAGTCAAGAACGGTTTCAGGCTTTACTTCGCCGTGGTGAGCCGCGATCGCAGCAACGATCCTGTGCTGCTCGCCGTATTTTTCCGCAAGTTTCGCACCGATCGAAGCGTGGCTTCCTTCGATTTCGTGATCAACAGCTTTTCCGATATCGTGAAGAAGTCCCGCGCGTTTCGCGTTTTTGATGCTGTTTGCGCTGCAGCCGAGTTCAGCTGCGATTTCTCCTGCGAGGAAAGCCGCTTCAACAGAGTGTTTCCAGACATTCTGACCGTAGCTCGTTCTGTATCTCAGACGACCGACAAGAAGAACGAGTTCCGGATGGAGCTTGTGGATCCCGAGGTCAAAAACAGCCTGATCACCCGCCTCTTTGATCGCCTTCCAGACTTCTTTCGTGCAGGCATCGAAAACTTCTTCGATTCTGCCGGGGTGGATCCTGCCGTCGGCGATGAGTTTCTGAAGAGTGAGAGAAGCGATCTGACGTCTGATCGGATTGAAGTTGCTGATGACTACAGCTTCAGGTGTATCGTCAATGATAAGGTCAACGCCTGTAACAGCTTCGATCGCGCGGATGTTCCTTCCTTCACGGCCGATGATCCTGCCTTTCATTTCGTCATTCGGAAGGCTGACTGTCGTGACGGTGTTTTCAACGACATATTCGCCTGCATAGCGTTGTATTGCGGTCGAAAGGATCTCTTTGCTCTTCTTTTCGGCATCTTCGACCATCGCGTCTTCGATCGCCTTGATCTTTTTCGCGGCGTCGTGTTTCGCTTCGTCCTCGATTTTCTGAATGAGAACTTCTTTTGCCTCGTCCTGGGTCATTCCGGCGATTTTTTCAAGCTCGGTATTGACTTCGGTGAGCTTTTCTTCAAGCTGAACACGCTGATTGTCTAAGAAAATTTCATCATCTTTCTGTTTTTTCTCAATAGTTTTCAGCTCTTTCTCTTTGACGATGTTGAGTTCGTCGCGCTGGGTGAGCTGTTCCTCGCGTTTGTTGAGCCTTCTTTCACGCTCTTTGAACTCCTTCAGAAGTTCGTTTTTTGAATTTTCAGTTTCTTTTTTGCCCTCAAGAATGATTTCCTGAGCCTTGATTTCAGCTTCTTTCACAACTTTTGCAGCATCGTCTTTGGCGTTGCTGAGCTCTTTGTTGGCTTTTTCCATTTTTTCTTTGAAAACGAGCGATCTGGACATCGCCCAAAGTACGGCACCGAGCAAAATTCCAATAATAAGAAAAATTATTGAATTAAGCATTTTGTTCTCCCTTTTAACTGTTTATAATAATCCTCTCCGGAGTCGCGACTGCGTCCAAACGTTCGTCAAAAGGCTCCGAAAAGCCTTTTTCCACGATCTGAAAGTCAAAAGCGACACCGAGAGTGTACGAATTCTTGTTTTTATATTTAAGCGTCGAGTCGTAAAAACCGCCGCCGTAACCGATACGCTCGCATTTTTCCGAAAAAGCGACTCCCGGAACAATGAAAAGGTCGATATTTTCTATTTCGATTTTGTTCAATGTTGTTTTCGGTTCCGGAATGCTGAAACTTCCTTTTTCAAAATCGTCCATATTTTCTGCTTCGTAAAACGAGAGTTTTTTCGTTCCGTTTTCGACTCTCGGAAAGAGAAAATGTTTCCCTTCGCAATCCAGAAGGGGTCTGACATCGACCTCGTTTTTTATCGGGATATAGAGCGCAATAAAATTGGATTTTTTGAAAATATCCAATGAAATCAGTTGATTATTTATTTTATTGCTTAAAACTGTGATTTCTTCAGCACTCAGCTTTTTCCTGAGCGAAAGAATCTGTTTACGTAAAGCAGATTTTTCCAAATTATATAAAAGCCTTGCGGCTCCTCCGGGAAAATATATGTAAACATCCGACCATTGCCGGATGAACTTGGCGGGAAAGTATTAAAATTATATATAAATGTCAATTAAAAAATTATAGTTTTTTAAAAAATTCAGGTCTGTGGAAGTCAGGTTTTCCGGTTTTGATTTCAAAAAGGGTCATGTAGTGCGGTGTCGGAGATTTGTCGGCGCACTTGTAAATGTTGCCTGTGAGTGACATCGTGTCGATTTTGCAGCCGTCGGAAACAAAGACTTCTTTCGGGATTTTTACCGAAAGTTCGTAAGTTGTTTTTTCGTTTCTGATTCCGAAGGGCTTGTTTCCTAAAGTTGAAGAAACTTTAATGTTTTCAATAATTTCAGGTTTAAGGAGTTCGCGGTTGAAGCGGTCTTTTCCGTGTTCGGCGAGTATGCAGCCGATACAGCTGATCTCAAAATTGTAGTAGGATCCGCTGCCGAATGACAAAAAAAGTTCGGAGCAGCTTTCTTCGTAAACCCTTGAATTTATTTCCGAATATTCTGCCTTGACACTCGGCTCGGTTATGTGGAAAACTGCTGAAATTTCTTCCGGCGATGTATTGAAATCGCAGGAAACTTCAAGATTTTCAAGCGGTTTCTGAGTCCATGCCTGCTTTAAAAAGTATAAAGTCATTACTTTTCCAGAAAATCGGTGAGAGTTTTTTCTTTTATGTTGAAATAGTCGTCGTAATCGATGATGTCAACGGCTTTGCCGCCGTAGATAACTTCCGGAAATCCCTTCATTTTTCCCAAAAGTTCGCCGCTTTCCGTTTCAAAAAGGTAGAACGATATGTCGGACGGTGTCAGGATATTCGTTTTTTTGAAAACGGTGTAAGCTGTGTCTCTGTGGACGAGAGTTATGAATATTTCCGGATCGTCGTTTTCTTTAGGAAAGGTGAAACTCAGCTCTTTCTCTAGAGAATTTGTTGAATATTTTTCGACTGTTATCTTTTTTGATCCCGGTTCGCCCGATTCTGTCGCGATATAGAAAGTGCTGCCTGAAAAACCTGTTATGTTGATAACTTTCACGTTGATGTCGGAAGAGTGGTCGAAAACTCTTTCGCCGGTTGAAATATCGAAAATGTAGACTTTGTCGAAGTAATTTTCCGCTGTTCCTGAATCGGACGGCTCTAAATTCCTGACTGTGAATGCTGCGAGCGAAACTTCTTCGTTGCATGAAAGTATCGTTGTTCCTGTTCTCGGATAATCCCAGTATTTCTGGCCGTTTTTTACAAAAAGAACCGAGAAGAATTCGTCACTCTGCGCGATCACGAAACCGTCGTTTATGCAGCGGATTTTTCCGGAGTAGGGTTGGAGCCACTCGCTTTCGCCGCTTGAAATCTCGTATCCGTTTATAAAATCGTAATCGGCGAGCAGTGTTTTGGGAAACGTGTGAAAATTATTGAGATTTTCTAACGGATCGGTTTGCCATGTCTTTTTGCCGTCAGACAAATTCAGCGCAGTTATTCCGTTTGTTCCGGTGCCGTAGAAAAACAGGTTTTCCTCGATTTCGAACTCCGCGGCAAGAGTTTCTTCCGCATCCAGAGCGGTTTCCCAGATTTTTTCACCGCTTCCGATATCGAATGCACAGACCGAATTTTCTCCGCAAAGAGTGTAAACTTTGCCGTTTTCGACGATAAAACCTGTGGATTCTGGTGAAAAAACAAGTTTTGATTCGGTTTCGAAAACTGTTTTTCCCGTTTCTCTGTCAAGAAGACACACAAAATCTTTCTTGCAGTTGCAGGCGAGAAGGTCTCCGAAAATCTCCACGACCGGAGTGCCGGGATGACCGGAAATGTTTTTTTCCCACTTTTCCGAAAACGGTGAAACGGTTGAAGCGAAAAGGTAATTCTGCTGATCTTTCTGGTAGATGATGTACATTGTGTCTTTTTCGGAAGTGTAGAAGAGCATTTTTCCGTTTTTGTGGAAAGTCTCGCTGCACGAAATACAGAAAAACAGCGAAATTACTAATGAAATCAAAAATAATTTGTGTGAAAGCAATTCTTTTTTCATCTTTTTTTGTCTGCTGATGATAATTTATTCTCTTTTATGAAAAAACTTTTTTTGTTGTCGACCGCTTTTTCAAGCTGGATCGTTCTCTCTGCCGACAGAGTTCTGAAATTTCCTGATATGTCGAACGGGGCAGTCCAGACTCTTTCGTAGGTGTAAAGCAGAGGATCGACGGTTTTTCCGTCCTGCATCACGGTGAAGTGAAGGTGCGGCGCCGTTGATCTGCCGGTGTTGCCGGCTCCGGCTATGATTTCTCCGCGGGTGACTTTTCTTCCGTTTGTCGTCAGAAATCTGTTCAAATGTCCGTAAACAGTGCGAAGACCGTTGCCGTGATCGATTACGATCGCTTTTCCCAATCCCCCTTTTTCACCTGCAAATATGACAGTTCCGCTTTCGGCTGCGCGGACGGAAGTATCTATTTTCGCTAAGATATCTACTCCGCTGTGGAATTTTTTGTGTTTGTTGAAAGGGTCTTTGCGCGTGCCGTAGTAGCTCGTTATTCTGCCGCTGTCTATCGGAGCCCGGAAAAATCCGGGAGGCGAAAGGACGACCGTGTGCCCCGAAACGAAGTAATCGCCGTAAATGTAGTCGCGGAAAGCGGTCATCGTGAAGTCTCCGATATTTTCGCTTTTGACGGAAAAACCGAGTATCCCGTAGGTTTTCACGAGAATATCTCGGTCAAAGATCCCTTTTATCATAAAGGCTATCGAATCGCCCGGTTTCAGTTTGTCCAGAATCCCCCAGTCCCAGATAAGGCGCTCTTTTGCGATGCCGTAAAACTGAGGATCGTCCTCCGCGAGCGATTTCTTTATGGTGTAAAAGCGGATCATCGTCTTTTCTTCAAGGACTATCGGCTCGTTTTTTCTGACATACTCCTTTCCGTGCCGGACAAACGATATTTTTTCCCCTTTCGAATTGTTTGCATAGTGGTGAAGATCGTATGAAACCGTTTTGTTTCCGGCGGTCGTCACCGAAAAAACGTCGCCGTTCATGAATTTTGTCAGTCCGGCCTGTTTGCGGTAGAGCTTTTTTGCGTTTTCCCAGTTGTCACTGCCTAAAATTTCGGCGAAAAAATCGTCGTATTTGGCTTCAGGAACCTGAAGATGAACGGTTTCTTTGAGTTTTTTGCTTTTTGTATTGTCCCAGCCGACATTGATGTTTACGTCTTTTTTCAGGGATTCATTGTATGCGTATCCCGAAAGTGCCGCAATTAGCACCAGTAGAGCCGCCAGAACAATCTTTGATTTCATAACGTGTTGATTTTATCGGATATTCTTGTCTGAGCCGCAGGGTCGAAGAAGTGCAGTTTTTCGTGTTTCATTGAGAGTGATATTTTATCTCCGATGTCGTATCTGCGGGCTGTTTCCGATTCTGTTTCAACAGTGATTTTCACATTTTCAGAAACTGCGACGTGAATCAGCGACATTCTGCCCAAAGCTTCGACGATTTCGACTGTTCCTGTGATTTCAGGCTCTTCCGCGCCGAAAACGAAATCCTGCGGACGTGCTCCGACGATTATTTTTTTGGGGTTGAAACCCTCTTCTGCCTGAACTTTGATTTTTATGTTTTCTCCGTTCAAAACAAGGTCACTGCCGTCTCTTTTTGCAGTAAGTTCAAGCAGATTCATCGAAGGCGAGCCGATAAATCCGGCGACAAAAACGTTCTGCGGAGTGTCAAAAAGTTCAGCCGGAGTTCCGACCTGCTGCAGCACGCCTTTGTTGAGAACTACGATCCTGTCTGCGAGCGTCATAGCCTCGACCTGATCGTGCGTGACGTATATTATCGTGGTTTTGAGCCGTTCGTGCAGCTTTTTAAGTTCGACTCTCATCTGCGTTCTGAGAGAAGCGTCAAGGTTTGAAAGAGGTTCGTCGAAAAGAAAAACCTTCGGATCTCTGACGATCGCTCTGCCCATCGCGACTCTCTGGCGCTGACCGCCGCTCATCTGCTTCGGAAGTCTGTCGAGAAGGTGAGTGATGTCGAGCATTGCAGCCGCTTCTTCGACTTTTTTGTCGATTTCCGCTTTCGGCATCTTTCTCATTTTGAGGGCGAAAGCCATGTTTTCGCGCACCGTCATGTGGGGATAAAGGGCGTAACTCTGAAAAACCATCGCTATGTCGCGGTCTTTCGGAGCGACGTCGTTGACGACTCTGTCGCCGATCTTTATGTTTCCGCCGGTAATAGTCTCAAGACCTGCGAGAGTGCGGAGAAGCGTTGATTTACCGCAGCCCGACGGCCCTACGAGAACAAGAAACTCGCCGTCGCTCACCGTCAGATCGATCCCTTTGAGGATCGTTGTTTCCTCGTTGTATTTTTTGACGACTTTTTCAAAAGTAACCGATGCCATGCTTACACCTCCAACAAAAATCCGGCTATTATAGATAAAATTTAAATAATATCAAAAGTTTGGATAAAAAAAGAATAGGATGCTCTCTTGACTTAAAAATCCGACTCATTAAAATACCGCAACTGATTGCTAATTAACTTTGGAGAAACTCATGGATTTTACAAACAAAATCGAGACAGCTCTTACTTTCGACGATGTCCTTCTTGTGCCGCACTATTCGGAGGTTCTTCCGAAAGACGTCAACATCACGTCGAGACTCACGAAAAACATCGTTCTCAACACGCCGTTTTTAAGTTCCGCAATGGATACAGTCACCGAGGTCGATACCGCAATAGCGATGGCGCGCCACGGCGGAATGGGTGTCATCCACAAAAATATGACTATCGAGGAGCAGGCGAAGCAGGTTAAAATGGTAAAGCGTTCCGAAGCGGGCGTCATAACGAATCCTATCACGATAACACCGAACGAAAGCATTTCCGACGCACTTGATCTCATGCAGTCAAACAGGATTTCGGGTATTCCGGTTGTCGAAGACGAAAAGCTGGTCGGTATTATCACGAACCGTGATCTCCGTTTCGAAACCAACATGGATAAAAGAGTCGGCGAACTTATGACGAAAGAGCTCGTTACCGTCAAAGAAAATTTCCCGATGGACGAGGCGAAATCCCTGATGCACGCCCACAGGATCGAAAAACTGCTTGTCGTTGATGATAACGGCGGTCTTGTCGGCCTTATCACGACGAGAGACATCGAAAATCAGGAAAAGTTTCCGAATTCGGCAAAAGATAAATATTCGCGCCTTCTCGTCGGTGCCGCCGTAACTCCGACTGCAGCCGGTTACGACAGGGCGGAAGAGCTCGTCAAAGCGGGCGTCGACGCGCTGGTTCTCGATTCGGCTCACGCCCATTCGAAAAACGTTATCACAGTTGTCAAAGACTTCAGAAAATTCTATCCTGATGTCGATATAATTGCTGGAAACATAGTCACCGCTGAAGCTGCCGAAGAACTTTTCAAAGCAGGAGCGGACGTTGTAAAAGTCGGAATCGGACCAGGTTCCATCTGCACGACACGAATCGTTGCCGGTGTAGGTTATCCGCAGCTTTCGGCAATCATGAACGTCGCTCCAATCGCCAAGAAATACGGAAAAACGCTTATCGCAGACGGTGGAATCAAGTACTCCGGAGACATTGTCAAAGCGATGGCGGCCGGTGCAGATGCAGTCATGATCGGTGCTATGTTCGCCGGAACGGCTGAAGCTCCCGGCGAAATAGTTCTTTATCAGGGCAGAACCTACAAAATGTACCGCGGAATGGGCTCTTTGGGCGCAATGAAAAAAGGAAGCAAGGACAGATATTTCCAGGACAACGTCACTGACGTGCAGAAATTCGTTCCTGAAGGAATCGAAGGCCGCGTCGCATACAAAGGACCTATCGCTGACACGATTTATCAGCTTGCCGGAGGCTTGAAGTCAGGTTTCGGATACCTGGGAGCTGCAAACATCGAAATGCTCAGAGAGCACGCTCAGTTTGTTCAGATCACGAACGCAGGCTACCGCGAGAGCCACGTCCACGATGTCACGATCACGAAGGAAGCTCCAAACTACAGAACTGAAAATAATTAATAAAATCGAGAGGTTGTATGAACGATCGAAGCAAGGAAACTTTTCTCGGACACCCGAAAGGGCTGTTCGTACTTTTTTTCACCGAACTTTGGGAGCGCTTTTCGTTTTACGGAATGAAGGCGATCCTCGTTCTTTACATGGTTGCCTCGGTTGAAGAGGGCGGCCTCGGCTGGAGCGACGCGAAAGGGCTCGCGATTCTGGGTTATTACCAGCTTTTAGTCTATCTGATGTCGGTTCCCGGAGGTTTTGTGGCCGATAAGCTGCTCGGACAGCGCAAAAGCGTTTATCTCGGCGGACTTCTTCTCTGCGCGGGACACTTTCTCATGGCTTATCCGCCGGTCTGGGCGTTCTACGGTGCTCTCGGCCTCATAATTTTAGGTGTCGGACTGCTCAAACCCAACATTTCGACCATGGTAGGCGAGCTTTATCCTGACGGAGACCCGAAAAAAGACGCCGGTTTCACGATTTTCTACATGGGTATCAATGTCGGCGCTTTCGCAGCCGGGATCGCAGTCGGCTGGCTTGCATACAAATACGGCTGGCACTGGGGATTCGGTCTTGCAGGTGTCGGAATGTTAGTCGGTCAGGCAGTCTACGCATACGGTCAGAGATATCTCGGAACTGCAGGACAGCTTAAAATCAAGGCTGAAAGCGGTGCTGTTGCAGAAAAACAGCCTCTCACGGCACTCGAAAAAAGGAAAATCGGATTGGTTCTCTTTTCATTTTTCATAGTCATCATCTTCTGGGCTGCTTACGAGCAGGCTGGCGGACTCCTCAACCTCTACACTGACCGCTACACCGAGCGCAACGTTCTCGGTTTCGAGATCCCGACAGCGTGGTTCCAGTCACTCAACCCGCTTTACATCATGATTTTTGCACCTGTCGTTGCGGCGTTCTGGGTATTTCTCGCAAAACACAAAAAGGAGCCTTCGGCAATCATGAAAATGGGACTCGGAACGGTAATTCTGGGTGTCGGATTCATCTTCATGGTCGGTGCGTCGCTTGAAAGGGGCGGGGATGAAACCGTTAAAAGCAGCGCTCTCTGGCTCTGCATGGCTTACTTCTTCAACACGATAGGCGAGCTCGCACTTTCACCCGTTTCGCTTTCATTCATCACGAACATGGCTCCGAAACGGATGACTTCGCAGATCATGGGCTGGTACTTCGCAGTCACCGGCGTTGCGGCATGGCTCGCTTCGAAAATCGGAACTCTCGCCGATGTTCTCGGTGAACTTTCGGTATTCTCTCTTATCGCCGCGTTCACGATCGTTCTCGGCGCGCTTTTGATGATTGTTGCTCCGAAAATCAATAAGATCGCAAATATTTCGGAATAGTTAAATAATATGTGGATAGTCGTAGTTGCAGCGATATTGCCGGGACTGATCCTGCTTTACTATGTTTACAGCAAAGACTTCAATCCCGAGCCGAAACGCATGGTTTTCAAGGGCTTTTTTTATGGAGTCCTGTCGACTTTTGTGTCGACCCTGATTTCAACGCCGCTGATGTTCCTCGGACTGTTTACGAAAGATCCTGGAAGTTTGGCTGAGGCGGCTAAGATCTCCTTTTTCGGAGCGGCGATTCCCGAAGAAAGCGCGAAACTGTTTATGCTCTGGCTTCTGCTTCGCAAAAATCCGGAATTTGACGAACGTTACGACGGCATGGTCTATGCTGCCAGCGTAGGGCTGGGTTTCGCCTGTGTTGAAAACCTTATGTATGTGGTTTCATCCGGTTCCGCATGGCTTGTCATGAGCGCTTCCCGTGCCCTGTTTGCTGTGCCGGGACATTTCGCGTTTGCGATAGCGATGGGATATTACTATTCCAAAAACCACTTCTCATGGCACAAAAGCACATTCTGGAGCAGGCTGAGGATCTGGCTGATCCCCGTTTTTCTGCATGGGACTTACGACACACTCGCTTTCTTGTCAAAAATCGCCACGGTATGGTCCTTCCTTGTTACGACAGCTTTTGTTCTTTTTTGCGCAAGGCTTTTTAAATTCACAAGAAAGAGGATCCTTGCCGAAGCTGAACGGAACAGGTGTGAGGCGCTCAGCATTACAAAAAATCTTTTTCCGCGGACAGACGGCGGTGACAGGCTCAGCAACCATCATTCCAAATGAAACGAGTTCCCCTCGCCACATTGGAGAGTGGAAACAGATGTGACGACTTAAATCAATATTCCTGCGATATTGGCAGTTAGAAGGCAGGCGAATGTGCCGCCGATAAGAGCCTTTATGCCGAGAGAGGCGATCTCGCTCCTTCTTTCGGGGATCATTGCTCCGATTCCGCCCAAAAGTATCGCGATAGAACCGAAATTGGAAAATCCGCAGAGGGCGTAGATTGAAATAATAGTGCTTCTTTCGGAAAGCATTGTCGCGGCATCGGCATTCATTTTTGTGAGAGAACTGTAGGCGATGAACTCATTTAGAACGGTTTTCTGGCCGAGCAGTGTGCCGACCTGCGAGGTTTCTTCCCAGGGAACGCCCATCAGAAAGGCGAGAGGCTTGAAAATCCAGCCTAAGATCTCTTCCATCGAGGTGCCGAAAAGAGAGAAAAAGTAGTTGAACATTGCGACGAAAGCGATGAATGAAACAAGCATTGCAACAACGTTTATTGCAAGGAAAACGCCTTCGCTCGCACCTCTTGCCGCGGCGTCGAGAACGTTTCTGTCCGTGACTTCGATCTTTATCCCGCTCTGTGAAACGGTCTGAGGAGTTCCGGTTTCGGGAACCATGATTTTTGCCATGACTATCGCTGCCGGAGCGCTCATAACGCTTGCTGCGATCAAGTGTCCCGCGTCGATCCCCATCTGGATGTATGCGGCTAAAACTCCGCCCGCGACTGTGGCGAGACCGCCAGTCATAAGGCACATGAGTTCGCTTCTCGTCATGTTTTTGATGTAAGGTTTGACGATGAGCGGGGCTTCGGTCTGTCCGATGAAGATGTTAGCCGCGGCCGAAAGGCTTTCTGCACCGCTTGTTTTAAGGAATTTTACGAAAATCCACGCGAAAATACGGACAAAAAACTGCAAAATTCCGAAGTAGTAGAGGACCGCGAAAAGCGACGAGAAAAAGATGATAGTCGGCAGCACCGAAAGGGCGAAAGAGAACTTGTCAAGCAGGCCGCCGAAGACAAAGCTGGAGCCTTCGCCTGTAAAACTCGTGACTTTCGTGAAGCATTTGTTGAGAAAGTCGAAGATCGTCTTTCCGGGCGAGGTTTTGAGAACGAAAAAAGCAAAGATAAACTGGACAAGCAGGCCGTAAATTACGAGCTTGAAGTCCACTTTTTTTCTGTTTTCGCTCAAAAGCCATGCGATGAGGATGAAAACTCCGATTCCGAGCAGACTGATAAAACGGTACATTTTTCCTCCTGTTTTAGTCAAAAAGCAGTTCAGCCGCACCGACTGCGCCTGAATCGGTGTGCAGGGCGGCAGGAACTATTTTTACGTTTTTCGCGCTGATTGAAAACGCGAGGGACGAAACTTTTTCCCTTATCGGGTTTAAAATAAGGTCTCCGAGCTGCGAAACTCCGCCGCCGACAACGATGATCTGAGGGTTGAGAAGGGTTGCGATATTCGCTAAAAATGTTCCGATTCCGTCGGTTAAATATTCAACGGCTTTTTTTGCGCCAGGATCATTTTTGTCAACAAGTTCAGCGAGTTGCGTTGTGGGAAGTCCTAAAAGCCTTTCAATTGCCGGGCCTGCGAACTTCTGCTCCAAAATAGAGCCGTCAAGCAGTTTCATCTGCCCGAATTCGCCAGCCGCACCGTCCGCGCCGTGGTAGATTTTTCCGTCAATTATTATCGCCGCGCCGATCCCCGTGCTTACTGTGATATAAAAAACGTGCCTGAAACCTTTGGCCGCGCCGAGTCTCGTTTCGGCAAGCCCGGCGACTCTCGCGTCGTTTTCGACTTTAACCGGAACATCCCAGCGCTCGCCCAGCATTTTTCTCACTTCGATATTTTTCCAGCCGCTGAGATTCGGGCAGTCGTAAACAAGCCCTTTTTCGTGGTTGACAGGGCCGGGAACGCCGATTCCGATTCCGGAAAGTTCATTCGGTGAAATACCGATTTCTTTGCATGATATTTCCAGTGATTTAACAATGTTATCCATTACAATGCCGACTCCGCGCGCTGCCTCTGTCGGGATTTTCGTCTTTGCTAAAACATTTCTTTCGTTGTCTTCGATGACGGTAAGGATTTTTGTGCCGCCGAGGTCGATTCCTGCATAAAAACCTTTTTTATCTTCGTTTTTCATGACTTCTCCAAAAAATCAAAACCTGCCTATTATAGCCTGTTTTTTCTGAAAAGCGAGATGTGTTTCAGGTTTACGCGATCACAAAACCGAGTTCCGCCGAGCAGACTGTTTCGCCGTTGATTTCGGCGCGGGCCGAGCCTCTGCCGATATTATGCCGGAAAGAAATGAGTTCGACGTAAAGTTCCAGAGTGTCGCCGGGAAGGACTTTTCTGCGGAATTTCGCGTTGTCGATTGATGTGAAATAAACCTTTTTGCCGCGGTATTTCTCAATGCTCAGAATGAGGACTGCTCCGAGCTGAGCCATAGATTCGATGATGAGAACTCCCGGCATAACAGGCTCGTCAGGGAAGTGACCTTTGAAAAAATCTTCGTTTCCTGTCAGTGTTTTAGTGCCTGTCGCCGATTTTTCAGGCTCGACTATTTCGGCACAGTCGATCATTAAAAAAGGATCTCTGTGCGGGATGATTTTTATGATTTCTTCTTTGTTGAGCATTATTTTTTGAGCAGCATCGTTATGTATGCAAGATCTTTTTCTTCCGCGATATCAAGAGCGGTTTTGCCGTCTTTTCCCGCGATGTATTTGTCGGCTCCTTTTTCGAGAAGGTCTTTGACGACATCCCCGAGTCCCATTTGGACTGCATAGATTAGTGCGGTTTTTCCTGCATCGTCAGTGAGGTTGAAATCCTGACGGAATTTAGCTATCGAGCGGATGAAACGCCTGTCTTTCGTGAAAATCGCGATCATGAGAGCAGTGCGGCCTTTCGCGTATTTGAAGTTGAAGTCGCCGAGAGCGCCGTTTTTGAGGAGCTCTTCAGCTAATTTTATCTTGTTCGAAGCGAGGCAGTACATAAGTATCGTGTAGCCTTTGCTGTTTTTGAAGTTTACGTCGGCATTTTTTTCAAGGAGAAGTTTGAGCATCGCCTTGTCGTTGTTTCTTATCGCAACGAAAAGGGGCGGCTCTCCCGATTCGTTTTTGAGATTCGGGTCGATTCCTTTATTGAGCAGAGAGCGGGCTTTTGCGACGTTTCCCGTTTCGACTGCGATTATAAAATCGTGAGGCTGCGTTTCGTAAGCGCCGAGCATTTTGATTATCTGCTTGTTTCTGCCGGACATCGCGTAGTTGAGGGCGTTCATGCCTTTGCTGTCGGCATCGAGCGGGTTCGCTTTTGCTTTCAAAGCCTTGTTGACGAGTTCGAGATTGCCGGCTTCGGCAGCGTACATGAGGACATTTTTGCCCGATTTGTCTTTTGCTTTGAGCGATGCTCTTGATTTAAGCAGAAAATTTATAACTTTTTTGTTTTTTGCCGAAATAGCATGCATGAGCGCCGTTTTTCCGTCGGGGCCGGCGATATCGATTTTCACCCCTTTGCGGATAAAAACATCGATCATGTAGATGTTTCCGCCGCTTACCGCCGTGATAAAGTAAGGCCATCCGTCTTCATCAACTCCGTTCACGTCAGCACCGGCTTTGACTGCATTGCGCGCCTTCTCGACATTCATCGCCTGAACCGCGAAAAACAGCCTGTTATTGGCCTGTTGGTCGGCAAAAAGAAGTGTTCCGAAAGCAAAAAGGATAAAAAATGTCAGAAAAAGTCTTTTCACAGCATGACCCCGCAAGAACATAAAAACATAAACGGGCGAGTATATAAAAAACGGAAATTCACGCAAATTTTCGGTTGAAAAAGAAATGAAAATGAATAATATTGTTTTGTTCTTTGTTTTTGGAGGCTCACATGTGCAAAAAGCTGTCTTTTATTCTGGTTCTGATGTCTGCGGTTTTTATGTTTTCGGGATGCGGAAACAACAACAGTTCCTGTACTACTACGCACTCATACGGAGTCAGTTCGTTCACAAAAGATGTCGGAAAAACCTGTTTTAAAAAACTGTCTGAGGATCGCTGCTACAAAGGCGACGGAGTATTTCCTGAAGTTATTGAAAAAGCTGTTTCAGATTTGCAGAAATACGAATTTGTTTTCTACAAGGACAGCTGCACGGATAAAGACGGAACACCATTGGAATGCCCTGATTTTATTCCCGAAACTTTAAAAATGACAAAACTTGCAGGATGTGAAACCTACACTGTTGATCCGCATACTGACTGTGATGTCGGATGCCCGAAAATATTTTTCAGCACAGACAACGATTACTTCAAAACTATTGCGGAAGAAGGTTTGGAATTTTATAAAAACGGCAGTCTTATCGGCACACACAAATATTTCATATCGGACAGTGGTGACGGAAAAGTGCATTTTTACGGCGAAGTAGACAAAAAATACGGAGAATACTACGCACACGGCACTTCATTTTCATGGTCCGAAACAGCAGAAGACGGCACTGAAACCCGAAACAAAGTATTTGTAATAGCTGATTTTGTCGATCCCGATGCGGTCGAGGAAGAACCGGTTCCTGACAACGACGATCTGGAAATACCGGAAGAATAATCTGACATAATATACAAATAAATTTTTATTTTCTCATAACCTTGCAATTTCAATTTTCATAGGTATTTTTCCCGCGTTTAGGTTTTTTGGGAATTAATTGTCTTCATAGGAGAAAGTTATGAGCAGAAAAATCAATCACATCGGTATCGCAGTCAACAGCATTGACGCGTTCGTAAAAATTTACCGCGACGTTCTCGGTCTTGAGTATGCAGGCGAGGAAATCGTCGAGGATCAGAAAGTAAAAGTCGCTTTTTTCAACATCGGTGAAAGCCGGATCGAGCTTCTTGAACCGACTTCTCCCGAAAGTTCCGTTGCGAAATTCCTAGAGAAGAAAGGCGAGGGACTTCATCACCTTGCAGTCAGCAGCGACAATGTAGAAGCTGATATCGCGCAGACCAAGGAAAAAGGACTCAGAATGATAGACGAAGTTCCGCGCGGCGGGGCTCACCACACAAAAATCGCTTTCGTTCATCCGAAAGAGACGAAAGTTCTTATTGAATACACCGAAGAAACTCATCATTAGTTCATAGATTGTGATTTTTTAGGAGGAAAGAATGGCAACAATCGAAGAAAAACTGGCTGCTCTCAGAGCTAAAAAAGAGAAGGGAAAGCTCGGCGGCGGCGAAAAAAGGATCGAAGCTCAGCATGCGAAAGGCAAGCTCACGGCACGCGAAAGAATCGCAAAACTTCTTGACGGCGGCAGCTTCGAGGAAATCGACGCTCTCCGCTGCGCAAACAGCGCAAATGCAGCAATCGGCGACGGCGTAGTCACCGGTTACGGCACGATCGACGGAAGAAAAGTTTTCGTTTTCGCTCAGGATTTTACAGTTGCAGGCGGCTCGCTCGGCAAAATCGTCGGCGAAAAGATCTGCAAAGTTCTCGACCTTGCAATGAAAGTCGGAGCTCCGGTTGTCGGTCTCAACGATTCCGGCGGCGCGAACATTCCTGAAGGCGTCCATGCCCTTGACGGTTACGGCGAGATATTCAAGAGAAACACTCTTGCAAGCGGCGTTATCCCGCAGATCTCCGCTGTTTACGGTCCGTGCGCAGGCGGCGCTGTTTACTCTCCGGCACTTACCGACTTCGTTTTCATGACAGATACGAATTCATACATGTTCCTTACCGGCCCGAAAGTCGTAAAGACCGTTACTCATGAAGATGTTTCGGTCGAAGACCTTGGCGGCGCGGCAGTCCACATGACAAAATCGGGTGTCGCACACTTCTCCCACGCTACGGAAGAAGAGAGCATCGCTGCTATCAGACAGCTTTTGTCATACCTTCCGTCGAACAACGCTGAAGAGCCCCCGATGGTAGAGCCGACCGATCCTTTCGACAGAATGGAAGAAGCTTTGAACCAGATTATCCCCGAGAACCCGAACAAAGGATACGACATGAAGCAGGTCATCGCTATGGTCGTTGACAACAGCGAGTTCTTCGAAGTTATGCCGCAGTATGCGACCAACATGATCGTCGGTTTCGCAAGACTCAACGGCAGAACAGTCGGTATCGTCGGCAACCAGCCGAACGTTCTTGCAGGATGCCTTGACATCAACGCTTCCGACAAAGCTGCAAGATTCGTCCGCTTCTGCGACGCGTTCAATGTTCCGATAATCACTTTCGTTGACACTCCCGGATTCCTTCCGGGCACAGGCCAGGAATACGGCGGCGTCATCAGACACGGCGCGAAGATGCTGTTCGCATACAGCGAAGCGACAGTTCCGAAGATCACGGTCGTTACCAGAAAATCGACGGGCGGCGCATACCTCGCTATGGCTTCGAAAAACCTCAGATGCGATATGAACTACGCTTGGCCGACCGCTCAGATCGCGGTTATGGGCGCTAAGGGCGCAGTAGAAATCATCATGAGAAAAGAACTCGAAGCAGCTCCTGACAAGGCGAAATTCCTCGCTGAGCAGGAAGAGCTTTACAACGAAAACGTTGCAAATCCCTACATCGCTGCACAGCACGGATACATTGACGACATTTTCGAGCCGAAGACGACAAGACCTCGTCTTATCAAGGCTCTCGAAATGCTCATCACGAAGAATGACGACCTTCCGGCTAAGAAACACGGCAACATTCCGCTGTAGGAGGAACGATGATTCAGCACATAAGTTTAATTCAGTCCGCGGTCGCTGCGTTTTCGGCCGACCTGACGAAGTCCGACTGGGCTGTAATCAAAGCCCTGCCGTTTATCGGTATCGGAGTCGTTCTCAGCGGTCTGGCGATACTCGCGATAGTTCTTTCGCAGTTCTACCGCCTTGCAGGAAAGGACGCAAAACCGGCTCCGGCAGCAGCTCCGGCACCGGCACCTGCAGCTCCCGAGAAAAAGGAAGAAGCACCCGTTACGGAAGAGAGCGAGCTTGAGCAGATCGCGGCCATGATCGGCCTTTCGATCTACATGACCGAAAGTTCCGACAAGGTATATCTGACCGAAACGAAGCAGTATTACAACAACAATCCGTGGACAAGCGAAAGTTTGGCAAAACAGTCCCGCCGTTTCAAAAGATGGCAGGCAGTAAAAAAATAGTGAGGAGACGAGATGAAAAAGTATGAACTTACGATAAAAGGAAAAAAATTCGATGTCGAAGTCAAAGATTTCGGCGGCGCGACGGCTAAAGTCGCTGTAAACGGCAACGAATACGATGTCGACATTACCTACAAAGGCGGTGAAGCTGTTGCTTTCACCCCGGCTGCACCGAGACCTGCTGCTGCAAGACCCGCTGCCGCTGCTGCACCTGCTGCCGCTGCTCCGGCTGCTGCACCTGCAGGCGATGTAAGCGGAAACAACGTTGTTGCTCCGATGCCCGGACTTATCATGAAAGTCCTCGTTAAAGTCGGCGATACCGTAACCGCAGGACAGAAAGTCATGACGATGGAAGCTATGAAGATGGAAAACGACATCAACTCCGGAACTGCGGGAACAGTAAAGGCCGTTCTCGTCAAGGAAGGCGACAATGTCAAGGAACACCAGCCGCTTGTAACAATTGGTTAAGAGGCTAAAATGAAGAAAAGTATAATTTTTATTTTCGCTATTTTCCTGAGTTTCCTTCTTTTCGCTCAGGAAGAGGCTCAGTCTGAAGAGGCGGCTCCGCAGCAGGCAGAGCAGGATATTCAGGCGCAGCCGGCGGCAAGAGCTGTGCCGATGCGCGGTATAAATATGCCGTCAAGAGCAATGCACAACAAAAAAGGCAGTGCTAACTCTGTTTTTACCGGAAGCAAAGAGAATGAATCTCTTGTAAAACTCGAGATCGAATACAAACTTCTCGACAACACTCCGCAGAAAAAGATTGAGTACGCCGCTATCGTTTCGAACAACGTTGTAGAGGGAACTCCCGAATACAAAACCATCGCGGAACACCACGATGAAAGCACGATCGGAAACTACCTCATGATTACAGGTCTTGAGGCGGTTCTTCCGAACCAGAAAGAGCAGAATGATGCGAAACTTGCGGCAGTTGACCTTGATTCTTTTGATCCTGCGAAACAGGACTACAAAATCACGGCGACTTTCCCGAACGGCGACAGAAAGGAATACAAACATTCCGACCTTCTTCTTGCCGACAACGGTGTCGCTTTCATCAACTTCAAGGAAGATCCGGAACTTTTCCCGGTAATGCTGAACGGCGAATCGGCGCGCGACGTAACTCTCAACCGCACGCTCTACATCAAAAACTTCGGCAAAACCTACGAAGTTACTCCGCTTTTCATCAATTTCTCGCTCCGTTCGTCCGGAACGATGGAATATTACCTTCAGAAGAACAGAAGTTTTATCGCCCGTTTTTTCAACACTACGGCAGTCGCTCATATCACGATAGGAAACCTGATAATGATGCTTGTTGCCTTCATTTTCATTTTTCTCGCGATCGCGAAAGACTATGAGCCGCTTCTTCTTCTCCCGATCGGTTTCGGTATCCTTATCGGTAACATTCCGACCGCGGCAGGAGTGCAAATCGGCGTTTACGATCCGGGCTCAGTTCTCAACTACCTCTACTTCGGAGTTCTGAAAGGTATCTATCCTCCGCTTATTTTCCTTGGAATAGGCGCGATGACCGACTTCTCCTACATGATCGCTAACCCGAAACTCATCCTTATCGGCGGCGGTGCTCAGGTAGGTATTTTCGCGGCGTTCCTTATTGCGATCTTCCTTGGATTCAATATTCAGGAAGCTGCATCGATCGGCATCATCGGCGGTGCTGACGGTCCTACTGCCATTTTCACGACAGGTCTTATGGCTCCGCACCTTCTGGGCGCGGTCGCTATCGCGGCTTACTCGTACATGGCTCTCGTTCCGGTCATCCAGCCCCCGATAGTCAAACTTCTTACGACCAAAAAGGAAAGACTCATCCGCATGAAACCGCCGCGCGTAGTTTCAAAGCGTGAAAGAGTCCTTTTCCCGATAGTTGCGTTCATCGTCTGCACCTTCATCGCTCCCGGCGGACTTCCACTTATCGGTATGCTGCTTCTCGGCAACATCATCAAGGAATCGGGCGTAACCGACAGACTTTCGAAGACTGCAAGCAACGCTCTTATCGATATCGTAACCGTTCTTATCGGTATCACGGTCGGTGCTTCTACAAGTGCTCAGACTTTCCTGACACCGGCATCAGTCAAAATTTTCGCTCTCGGCGCACTTTCCTTCATGATCTCTACCGCCGGCGGCGTTCTGATCGCGAAACTCATCAACTGCTTCCTGAAACCGGGCAACAAACTCAACCCGATTATCGGATGCGCAGGTGTTTCCGCGGTTCCTGACAGTGCACGTGTTGCACAGAATATCGGTAAACAGGCTGATCCGACGAACTACCTTCTTATGCACGCAATGGCTCCGAACGTAGCAGGCGTTATCGGTTCGGCTATCGCTGCAGGTATCCTTCTGGGTATCATCCCGCACTAAGAGCTATTCAGGTTTTCAAGATTTTACGGGCTCCCTTCGGGGAGCCTTTTTTTTATGTTAGCAGCTGCTTGATTCCGTGAAAAAGGAAAAGGTATTGCTTCACAAAAGAATGCTGTATTTTTTAATCTTCTTTAATAAATGATTCCGGGACTATGGCCCCGTTCTGATAAAGTAGTTTTGCGGTCTCCTTAGTCATGAAAGCTTCCGCGAAATCCATTTTGGAAACATTGACTTCTGTTGTTTCAAGAATGTCAATGCAACCCGTATCCGGATCCCAGATTTTAATTGTGTTGTCTCCGGAACCGCTGACTAAGCGGCCGTCAGGAAGTACTGCAAGACAGTATCCGGATCCCAGATTTTAATTGTGTTGTCTCCGGAACCGCTGACTAAGCGGCCGTCAGGAAGTACTGCAAGACATTCGACCGGACCGGAATGTCCTCCAAGAGTTTTTATGCATTCCCCCGTATCCGGATCCCAGATTTTAATTGTGTTGTCTAAGAAACCGCTGACTAATTTACCGTCAGGAAGTACTGCAAGAGAAAGGACCGAATCGAAATGTCCTTCAAGAGTTTTTATGCATTCCCCCGTATCCGGATCCAAGATTTTAATTGTGTTGTCTCCGGAACCGATGACTAAGCGGCCGTCAGGAAGTACTGCAAGACAGTGGACTAAACCGGAATGTCCTTTAAGAATCTTAATACATCTGCAAGACAGTGGACTAAACCGGAATGTCCTTTAAGAATCTTAATACATTTTCTTTTTTTTAGATCCCAAATTTTAATTGTTTTATCATAAGAACCGCTGACTAATTTACCGTCAGGAAGCACGGCAAGAGAGTTGACCCAATCGGAATGTCCTTCAAGAGTTTTTATGCATTTGCCTTCTTTTGTATCCCAAATTTTAATTGTTTTATCAGAGCCGCCGCTGCAAGACAGTGGACTAAACCGGAATGTCCTTTAAGAATCTTAATACATTTTCTTTTTTTTAGATCCCAAATTTTAATTGTTTTATCATAAGAACCGCCGACTAATTTACCGTCAGGAAGTACTGCAAGACAGTTTACAGAATCGGAATTTCCTTTAAGAGTTTTTATGCATTCCCCCGTATCCGGATCCCAGATTTTAATTGTTTTATCATAAGAACCACTGACTAATTTACCGTCAGGAAGTACTGCAAGACACATGGCCAAAATGGAATGTCCTTCAAGAGTTTTTATGCATTTCCCCGTATCCGGATCCCAGATTTTAATTGTGCCATCAAAGGAACCGCTGACTAATTTACCGTCAGGAAGTACTGCAAGACATCTGAGCGAAAGAGAATTTCCTTTAAGAGTTTTTATGCATTCCCCCGTATCCGGATCCCAGATTTTAATTGTGTCATCAAAGGAACAGCTGACTAATTTACCGTCAGGAAGTACTGCAAGACAGTTTACAAAATCGGAATGCCCTTTAATAGTTTTAATACATTTTCCTGAGTTTGTATCCCAGATTTTAATTGTTTTATCAGCGGAACCGCCGACTAATTTACCGTCAGGAAGTACTGCAAGACAGTTTACAGAATCGGAATTTCCTTTAAGAGTTTTTATGCATTCCCCCGTATTCGGATCCCAGATTTTAATTGTTTTATCACCGGCACCGCTTGCAAAGTACCCGTTATCAAGCGATAGTATGCATCCAATAGCTCCTTGATGACCATCACTTTGAAAAACTTTCCTGTCAAAGTAGGTTCCGCTAGCAAGCTCCGGAGATGCAAACAGACCAAGGTCATATTCACCACCCATATAGTTTGTCAAACTCATACCCCTTAGATCCATTCCGGAAAAGTCTAATTTGCCTGATTCTGTTTTCAGACGCCTGTGTAGTTCCAGCTGCACATAGGTTGATGTATTATCAATTTTTGCTCCTTTGACGCAGCGTTTTCGGTTCAGTTCCCATAGTTTTCCAGCTGTATCTGCATCCATAAGCTCCGCTGCATAATCAAGAACCAAGGGAGGAATAGAACTTTCCCACTCAGAAGGCAACTCTCCATCGTTCTTCGCCATTTGAGCCACATTCACCAAATGCAGTCCGGCAAGACAATCACGAAAACTCTGGTGCATAAAAGAATATTTGTCTGTTTCTTTTTTATATGTCCAGCGTTTAGGTGCAACAAAAATCCCAGTTTCTTTAAATACAAAATTTTTCCAATTAACTTTTGGCGGCAACTCTGTCTGTTTTTCTATATAACATTCTTTAATCTGCGAAAGATGTTCGGGTAGCCTGTTAGTTGTATAAACCGCTTCATCATCAACAAACTGTTGTGATTCGTCGCGACTTAGTTCAAATCTATTGAGAAGTGCCATTCTATAAGCAATCTCCGGCGAAATATATTCACATGCAAACGCGCAGTTTAAGACCCAACTTTCTTCTTCCTTACGAAGCAACTCTCTTTGTAAGTAATTCCAGATAATTGTAGCCGGGCCGACAGGCTCACATCTAACAATCGGATATCCGAGAGAAGTATTGTCAGGTAGATTTGTCGTTTTGGCATACAGTGTCAAAAATAGCGGGAGTTTTAACGTCTCCCAAATTGGAGAACTGTCGTCAGGTGGTGTAACACCGAATGTTTTGAGACGTTCTTTTATGCTCTCTTTTTCCAAGGGTTTAAGCCTTATATGAACTGCATTGTTTAGTATCGACTCCAATTGCTGACCAGGAATAGGCCTTGATGCGACTATAAGCTGTGTCCCGCAATGGTACTCTGTCCATTTCACAATATTATTTATTAATTTGCATTGTAGCTTAAATTCTACTTCATTAAGTCCGTCCAAAAGGAGCAAGAGCGTTGGTCTTCCTTCTGAATCCGGCTGGGCTGCAAGCTGCGATATCTTCTCATCGAAACCGGAGCAGTTATTCTTAAAATAGTCCGCCAAAGATATGCACTTACCGTCTTTGCAAAGCTCATACATATGAATATAGATTGCTGGTATACGACTAAGGAGTTCTCTGTCATCCGTTACACTCAGAAGTGAAACCGATTTGCCGATTCCGCCGTCACCTTCAATAACGATATGACGGAAACCTTCTTTGTGCTCCTCTTTTATAAAGTCCCAAATCGGAGCAACTTTTTTGCCGTCAGTGCCCATGGAAGGGATAAGGTTTTTATTTTCAGGGTAAGTGAAAAGCTTTTTATCTATCCCATCCTTATCCATCAATTTGAAGCTGGGATGAAACTTCCTTTTATTTTTCAGTACATTCAATAGATATTCGCAGATGTCATCGTGGTTTTTCTGCTTGAGCATAAGTTTATCAAGAATGTCGCTGACCTTTTTTAACTTGTCAACACAGTGTTCTCCTGAAGAGGGAGTTTTAGCAAG
This sequence comes from uncultured Spirochaetales bacterium, assembly GCA_902774115.1. GTDB lineage: Bacteria > UBP6 > UBA1177 > UBA1177 > UBA1177 > UBA1177. The sequence continues at coordinate 267,193 of CACYHH010000004.1, read as the reverse complement.
TTGAACAATCCTTTTTTTAGTAAAAATATTCTTGTCTTTATCGAATATTACCCCCTTTGGAGTAACAAAATCTTTTTTGAAATATGGAATGTCATCATTTAAAGGAACGAAATAAAATTCCCAGTCAGATGTGGAGTCGGGTTTTTGAAATTTATTTATAGAACTTTGGATCTTTTCATGATTACATGTCAGCGATACCTGAACAACAATATGTCTTTCGACATCAATCAGATCTATACCTGGGGTGTTTTTTTCTTCAAGATTGGCATTCTTTAGTTTCCAACCCATGAGTGTGTTTAGTAGATCGCAGTAAAAGTATTCTGAAAGTACAGCACGTGATAAAAGATTTTGATCTGCATCCAACTTCACCATGCTTTCATGGACTACAAGAAGTTCGTTGATATTGTTTGTATATTTGTTTATATTGTCTTGTAGGTTTTCTTGAATCGTCATAGTTTTTGTCTCCTACATTCGGTTACCTGTATAAATAAAAATCCTAAAAACAATATATTTTACTGATAAAAACGTGAAAAAACAAGGGAATGTTACTTTGATAAAGATTTTTTTATTCTCTGAAAAAAATGCCTGAAACGGCTAGAAATTTAGTGCAAGTTTTAGTAAAATTTATAAAACAATTTCAGCTCTTGACTTTTAGAAAATGTGCTTACAAATCAAGGTGTTACTGTTATTTTTGAAGTACGGGAGAAATTTAATGGAAAATCTTGGTTCAATTTTAATTTCAGCGTTATTTTCAGGATTGTTAGCGACTGTAGTTACTTTGTGCTGGCAAAGGAAATCAAAAATATACGATAGCAAGTTAAGAATCTTTGAGACGCTTATGGCGTATAGATATAATATTGTTTGTGAAGATAATGTTAAAGTCTTGAATACTATAGATGTAATTTTTCATGCAGATAAAGGTGTTAGAGAGGCTTACACTAATTTTTGGAATGAGACTCTTAAAACAAAGGAGGTAAATCCACAGCCTGCGGATAAGTATCTTAAACTACTGGAAGAAATCGCTGCGGCACTCCGTCTCAAGAATGTCAAATGGGATTGTATAAAATGTTATTATTATCCATTAAGTTTGCAGGAAAAAATTGAAAGTGAGTTTTTCTTACGCCAAGTAGCGATAGAGAAAGCTTTGAATGAATCTCAAAAGAAATGACTTGCTTTAAAAGGATATTTACGAATATTGTCTGATATAATTCAGAATTTCTTTTTTCATTACCAATCTAAAAACAACTAAACAAAACCTTGTTTTGTCTTGAACGATGTCGGATTTTAAATAAATTTTTTCACAGTTTTTTTAATTTGTTTGTTTAATTGATATTTGAAAATGTGTAGTAAAATCAAATAGTTGACACGTGTGAGCGCTTCCGTATTATTCTCTTGGTTCATATGAATAAAGGAGAAACTATGTCGAAAGAATCTGGGTTTAATGAAGCGACAAGAGTTCAGATGCCGGCTCTTGTCCATTTGACACGCATTGGTTATGAATACTTCGGAAAAATTACAGAGGATAAGTCGAAAACTGTTTATGATCCTGATACAAACATTCTTATTGAAGTGTTTAAAAAACAATTTGCCAAATTGAATCCTGATAGGGCAGATGAGGCTGAATCAATGCTTCGTACAATCAGACAGGAACTGGACAATGACGACATTGGAGAAAGTTTTTACAAAAGACTTAAATCCGTATCTCCTGTGAAACTGGTTGATTTTGATGATCCTAAGAAAAACACTTTTCACTGCACAGCTGAATTTACCTGCAAACGGGATGAAGATAATTTCAGACCGGATATTACGCTGTTTGTAAACGGGCTTCCGCTGGTTTTTGTTGAGGTCAAAAAGCCCAATAATCCAGGCGGTATGGTGGCAGAAGCGAATCGAATGAATAATGAGCGCTTCCCAAATAAGAAATTTCGCCGTTTTATCAACATCACGCAGTTGATGATTTTCTCAAATAACATGGAATATGATGCTCTCGGTGGAATCGTACCTATTCAGGGTGCTTTCTACTGCACCGGAGCAAAGAAAAAGACTTCGTTCAACTGTTTCCGAGAAGAAAATCCACTGAATCAAAATATTGCTCCATTTAATAGAGATTTTCCTTACAAAGAGATCGATCCTGAAACGGAAAAACGGATTTTGTCGGATTTTAACAATCAGGTTATTCATACAACACCTGAATATCAGACCAATCTTGGTACCAACACTCCTACTAACAGGGTTTTGACTTCCATGTGCACTCCGGAAAGGCTCTTGTTCCTGCTTAAATACGGAATTACATATTATCACAAGAACAAAGAGCGTGAAGATGGAACCATTGAGCGTATAGATCAAAAACATATCATGCGTTACCAGCAATTTTTTGCTGCACTGGTTGTCAGGAAGAAAATCTCTGAAGGAGTCAAATCCGGCATTATCTGGCATACGCAGGGCAGCGGAAAAACAGCTCTTTCATATCATCTTTCCTATGTGCTGACAGACTATTTTTCCAGCGTAAACAAGGTCGCAAAATATTATTTTATTGTTGACCGTCTTGATCTTTTGAAACAGGCAAAAGAAGAGTTCGAAGCGCGAGGTTTAGTTGTCAAAACAGCTGATTCTCGCGAAGATCTGATGAACCAATTTAAACCCGAGAACTCTAATTCCCAAGAGGGAAAATCTGGTCAAGCTGAAATTACAGTAGTTAATATTCAGCGTTTTGCTGAAAGTCATGAAAAGGTTGTCATTCCTCCATACGCGATAAATTTGCAGAGAGTGTTTATTGTTGACGAGGCGCACAGAGGGTATAAGCCTGAAGGTTCTTTCCTGGCGAATCTTTTTAATGCAGATCCTAATTCGATCAAGATTGCTCTTACCGGAACTCCTCTTTTGAAGAGCGAAAGAGAGTCGTGGAGAGTTTTCGGTAATTATCTGCACACTTATTACTACGACAAATCTGTCCAAGACGGATATACGTTGAAAATCATCCGCGAAGATATTGAAACCCAGTGGAAAGAAAAACTTTCAGATATCTATGATTCTCTTGAAAATCTTGTTCAGAAAAAGGATGTAAAAAAAGAGTGTATCATCGAACATGAAAATTATGTTAAAGCACTGCTTCGATATGTTATTACCGATTTAAAGCAATTCCGCGTGAGACAGGGCGATAACACCTTGGGTGGCATGGTTATCTGCGAAACAAGTGAGCAGGCAAGAAGGTTGTTCGCATATTTCGACGAAATTCAAGGTGAATTGAATGCCAATGCTTCAAACAGAAGCTGTTTTAAAGCGGGTCTTATTCTTTATGACAGCGATGACAAGGAATTCCGTGAAAAAGTTATTACCGATTTCAAAGAGAATTTGAAAATAGATATTTTAATTGTCTACAACATGCTGCTTACCGGTTTTGATGCGCCAAGACTGAAGCGGCTTTACTTCGGGCGTAAGCTGAAAGATCACACTCTGCTTCAGGCAATAACAAGAGTCAATAGGCCTTATGGAGATAACAGGTACGGCTTTATAGTTGACTTCGCAGATATAAAACGCAATTTTGATGAGACAAATGCCGCGTATCTTGAGGAATTAAGCAAATTCAACGATCCTGGTGAAGTTGGCGGAGAAAATGTCGTAAATATTGTTGCTCAGGTCATGGAAGATCCGGAGGAATTGATTCGACGGACTCAGAAAGCCCGTCAGATACTCTTCAATTATCCTCTTAACAATGCGGAAGAGTTCAGCACGGAAATCTCAAATATAGAGGACAAAAATGTCTTGCTGGAAGTAAAAAAAGCGTTGATTGATGTCCGTGACTGCTGCAATATCGTCAGGACATTCGGCGATGATGAGTTGAAATCGTATTTCAGAACTTTTGAGATTGCTAAAATCAAGGATCTTATTTCCGAGGTTCAGCGTCATATCAATATTGTAAACCAGCGTGAGGCTTTTGCGAGCGACGATGCAACACGCATTATGATAAATTCTGCTATGCAGGATATCACTTTTAATTTCAAAAAACTAAAAGATGAAGAGTTGAAGATTGTATCGGGTGGGGCAGAACTTAATGAAAAACTGCAAAAACTGGTAAGAAAATTTACCGAGAATATTGATCACGAAGATCCTGAATATATCACGCTGAGAGAAGCTTTTTACGCCCGTTTTCATGAACACGGTTTTACACCTAAAAACATGGATGAGTTTAATGAATCTTCCCGTGTTATGGATGAAATTCTCCAAAAACTTACTGAGTTGCAGAAAAAGAATGCAGCTTTATTAAGGCATTATAACGATGATGCAAAATTTGCCAGGGTTCACAAGCGTATTAGAGAAGAAAACATCAAAAGACAAAATGAAGGAGAAACGATCATTATTTCAGGATATGATGAAGATATCGTCCGCGCACTGACAAACATCAAGGAAAAGATTGATCAAAAGGTTTATGACCGTAACGATATTCTCAAAAAGGACGCATATTTCGAGCAAACTGTAATGACTGAAATCTCAAACAGCATAAATGTTCTGGGAATTTCTGCTGAAAGAGATGATAGATTGTTCATCCAGAGCAGGATTGCAAAGGAATATTTGGCACAATACAATGAAACTTATCCCTCAATATAGGAGAAAACGATGGATATTAAAACGCAAACTTACAGATTGATTGATGATTTAAAAGCTGTCTGCCATTATTACGGCATGGGGAATGACGGCAATGAATACAAAGTCATCACGCAAATTTTTCTGTATAAATTCCTGAATGACAAATTCGGCTATGAAATCAAAAAGAAGAGTTCAAAGATTGCCGCAGCGGAAAAATGGGAAATCGCTTATGCAGAAATGTCTGAAAATGAAAGGCTTGACCTTTTGGATTCTCTTTCGCCCGATGTACTTCGTCTGAATCCGGAACACACGATCTCTTTCCTTTGGAATCAACAGGCAAAAGGCGATTTTGATGTGATATTTGATGCCACAATGACAGATATTGCCGATAAAAACATTAATATTTTTTCGACACAAACAACAAAAAATACAAAAATTCCCTTGTTTGAAAAACTGACACATTTTGTTGATGATGACGCTCTACGCGCTCCGTTTGCCAGAGCTTTAATAGATAAACTGGTGAATTTCTCCTTTGAGGAAGCCTTTGCTGAGAGTTATGACTTTTTTGCCGGTATTTTTGAATATCTGATAAAGGATTACAACACAAACAGCGGGGATGTGTATGCAGAGTATTACACGCCTCATGCGATTGCGGTTATTATGGCACGACTGCTTGTCGGCGACAGAACTGATCTGCACAATATCGAATGTTATGATCCGTCCGCAGGAACAGGCACACTACTCATGGCTCTTGCTCATCAGGTCGGCGAAGACCGTTGCACGATTTTTGCTCAAGACCGCTCGCAAAAGAGCAATAAAATGCTTAAACTGAATCTGATTCTGAACGGACTTGTTTCTTCACTTGACCACGCAGTTCAAGGTGACACGCTGACTGATCCATATCACATGAGTGATGATGGAAACTCGCTGAGACAGTTCGATTTTATAGTCTGCAATCCCCCATTTAAACTTAATTTTGAGGAAACAAGGGCGCAGCTCGATGCAATGCCTACGAGATTTTGGGCAGGTGTACCAAAAGTGCCAGCTAAGAAAAAAGAAAGTATGGCAATTTATACCTGTTTTATTCAACATTTGTTGAATTCTTTGAAACCAAATGGCAAAGGGGCGATTGTATTGCCTACAGGCTTTTTAACCGCCAAGAGCAGTGTCGAAGGAAAGATCCTTAAGCATATTGTTGAAAACTGTCTTGTTTATGGTGTTATCAGTATGCCTTCCAATGTTTTTGCCAACACCGGAACAAATGTCTCAGTTGTTTTCTTCGATAACTCAAAATCTTCCGATAATGTTATTCTGATTGATGCTTCGAAACTCGGCGAAGAGTATCAGGAAGGAAACAATAAAAAAGTCCGCTTAACACCTGAAGAAATCGACTTGATAGTTAACACTTTTGCAAACAAAAAGACAGTCGAGGATTTTTCTGTCGCGGTTACTTACGATCAAATCAAAGAAAAGAATTACTCCTTATCGGCAGGGCAATATTTTGACGTGAAAATCGAATATGTGGATATTACGCCAGAAGAGTTCAACGCCAAAATGGATGCCTATAAAGCAAAACTGATTGAAAAATTCCAGAAAGGACGAGAGTTGGAAAAAAGTATTTTGGAACAGTTGGAAGGGCTAAATTATGAAAACAAAGCTTAAAAATTGTGTTGAAATCCTTGATAGTAAAAGGATTCCCCTTTCATCTGCTGAACGAAAGGGTCTTTCCAAAATCTATCCATATTATGGAGCTCAAGGAATAGTAGATTATGTTGATAGATATATATTTGATGGTGAATATATATTGGTTGCAGAAGATGGTAATAACTTAAAATCTTGCTCAGAAAGTATTGCAACGTGGGCGACAGGCAAGTTTTGGGTTAACAATCATGCTCATATATTGGGAACTAAAACTGGATATTGCTTAAAATATATCTATTACCTCCTTACTTCGTTGGACTTAAGGGGATATATTACTGGCTCAGCTCAACCTAAATTGAATCAAGAGAACTTAGCAAATATTGAATTGGAATTGCCTGATTATGCAATACAATGCCAAGTGGCAGAAGTGTTATCTTCTATAGATAAGAAAAAAGAAAATAATAGCGCTATTTGCTCTAAACTAGAATCCATGGCAAAACTGCTCTATGATTATTGGTTCGTGCAGTTCGACTTCCCCGATGAAAACGGCAAACCGTATAAATCCAGCGGCGGAAAAATGGTCTGGAACGAGGAACTGAAAAGGGAGATTCCTGAAGGGTGGGAAGCAGTATCATTTGGTGAATGCATTGAATCCATCAATACTGGACTAAATCCGAGAGACAACTTCACGCTAAACACGGGTGGAAGCATCAAGTATTTGACTGTAAAGAACCTTACAAAAGACGGAACGATTGATTTCACATCATGTGATTATATCGATGAAGAAGCTAGAACAATTGTTCATCGGCGATCTGATATCAAAATCGGAGACATACTATTTGCGAGTATTTCGCCACTTGGTAGATGCTATATCATTATGGATGAACCGGAAGATTGGGATATTAATGAGTCTGTGTTTTCCATAAGACCAAAGAGCGATAAGATGACATCGTCATTCCTTTATATGTGTTTTACAAGCGAAAGATTCATCAAGCAAGCCGAAGGAAGCTCAACAGGTAGTGTCTTCAAAGGTATTCGCATTGCTGTTCTGCAAGAATTGAAAACAATTTTACCGCCAAAGGGAATTTTGGATAGATTCGATGAACAATCCCATAAGATGTTTGCCATGAAGCAGAATGCACTAGAAGAAAACAAACAACTTGCTTCTCTCCGCGATTTTCTTCTTCCCATGCTGATGAATGGACAGGTGAAGGTGGAAGATAATTTACAACAGAATGAAGTTGTTATTCCTTTCAAAGATAACTACGAACGAAAATTTGAGCTCTGGTTAGAAAATCAAGGATTAGCTGCTCGCGGCACTGTTTCCAGGAAAACATTACGCGCCGTTTTTGATGCGATGGATGATGATGACAAATGAAGAAGTAGAAGCAGTCAGTTTTGAAGTGCTTACAAAATACGTGAAACGTGGTGGAGCGTATAAAGCATTTCAAGAAATAATGACGGCAATGCAGATAAAGTTTCGTGAAGTTGCGACTGCAGAAGATTCCTTTCTTGGTGCTTTAACAGCAGGAAATAACGGAACACGATATATTATGATAAATAAGAATATAGATAATGAAGGCCGTAAAAATTTTACAATCGCGCATGAATTGGGACATCATTTTTTACAACATGATTTACATAGCAATAACTTGTTTTGCACGGAAGACGCTATTTCCGAAAATAAATATCTAAAAGACCCTATTGAACGTGAGGCAAATTACTTTGCCACCTGTCTTCTTATGCCTGCTGAAACAGTGAAAAGTGCGTTTCTCGCATGTCTGGGCAATTCGCATAAAGCAAAAATAAAAGATTTTTTACATGTCAAAAATGATTATACTTTCGGCATTTGGAAGCCTATTTGTAGCAACTTAACAAAGCGATATGGTGTTTCGGAAGCTGCTTTGAGATTTAGATTGCAAGGATTGCAATTAGCAAAATTTGACTTTTAGAGTGAGGATATTTTTTAAGGAATTTAGGATTTTTTTAATGTATGAAGAAAAAATGAAAGAAAATTTTACAGTAGTATTTGACAAAAATTTATTCTGTGATAATATATTGTGCTTTCGTTGGTAAAAATATTTTGGAGGTGAAGCATGACTTATTCTAAACGCTATCAAGCAATTGAAGAGTTAGCTGACTATATTAGAGTAAAGCTAGAGGTTAAGACTCCAATAGATATGGAACAGGTTGTAAAAAGCCTCAATGGAGATTTGCAAGCAGAATCTTTTGAAGATTCAACCATATCAGGAAAAATTGAGAAGGTTGGTGATGCTTTTAAAATTTCCTATAACAAAGAACATTCTCCACAGCGTTCGGGATTTACAATCGCTCACGAAATCGGGCATTTATTTCTCCACATGGGATATATTATAGACCCCGCAAAATGGGATAGTATAAACGAGTATTGTGACTCTCCGAAATATCGGCAAGGATATTCTGTGGAAGAATATGAGGCAAATCATTTTGCAGGTGCATTCTTGATGCCTAAAGATGATTATGAGAATTTTCTTAGAGAGAATGGCCACAACAACAAAATTGATATCAGCTTGATAGCTGAACATTTTAATGTTTCTTTTGACGCTGCATTGACACGAGGCAAGTGGCTTGGCATCTTCGACTGGTAATCAATGAACATTCAATTCGATACAAAATTATCTGACATCCTCAAAAGTTCGGAAGAAATAATAGAAAAAAAGAACATATATATCTTTTTTTCGTTTGATCTGGTTGGATCAACTAAATTCAAGACTGAAAAAACAAATTGGCCGTATGTTATTCCTTATTTTTACGATACTGTTTATAAGGAATTAAAATATTTAATCCCTCAGATTAAGGTCTGGAAATATTTAGGAGATGAAATTCTTTTATATGTTTCGATTTGCGATTTCGATTCTCCTTCTGTAATTTACACGATTCCTGACACGGTTTATTCTATTCAACTGAAAGTGGCAGAAGCAATTCAAAAAGTTTCGAAAACTAAAAAACTTGATGTGAAATCAACCATTTGGATGGCTGCTGCAAGGACGGTAGAATCAAAAAAATTTAATCTTTCTAATGCTCCAAAAACAAATAGATTTTACAAGAATATGAAAGTAAAATTAAATGTTGAAGATCAAGATCAGGTCGATTTCCTTGGTCCTGATATGGATATAGGCTTCCGTATTGCTAAGTTCGCATTCCATCACAAAATTGTATTAAGTGCGGATTTTGCATATTTCTTACATTTAACGAAGCCCGAAAACTGTGACATAGATGAAAAACTGCAAATTGTTTCATTCGAGATTTTAAAAGGAGTATGGAACGAACAGTATTATCCGATTATATGGTATTACCCTGATTGGAAAACCAAACCGTATGGCTTCTTTTATGCTGATCATAAAAAAAATGAGATTGCAGAGAGAGTTTTGTCCGAAAGAGTGGAAAGAATTGATAAATTGGAAAATGTCTATAAGGAATTGGAGAAAACTGACGAAATCAATAAGTTCGTCAAAGAATGCTCAAAAATGAACTTTTCAAAAAAAAGAAGTTTTTTGCTTCCTCTCGAAACTAAAAAATAAGCGGTATTTCAGCTTTTTGTGATTTTACGGGCTCCCTTCGGGGAGCCTTTTTTATTTACTTTTTCCCACGTCTATTGAAAAAACGCCTGAAACGGTAAAAAATTTCTGTGAGGAACATATTGCTGTCATAAAAACCGGTTGAAAATATTTGATTTTATGATATAATTAACGGTTTTTTTGAATGGAGGTGCGATATGAGCTACGAAATTTTTGAAAAAGCACTGGATACACTCACAAAAGAGCAGCAGACAGTTGTTTACAACCTGATTGTTTCGCTCGGAAAACTGAATTCCAAAGAAGACGATGAAACTCCGGCTCAAAAATTCCTGAAATTATCATGGGATGGAAACGAGAGCGCGGATGAAATTTTGGAAAACATCGGGCAGAGCCGCGTCAATTCAGAACGCTTCGGAGAAAATAATGCGCTTTTTGATTGATACAAACATCATTATATACAGCCTGAAAAACGCTGAAAACATGATTCTTGTCACTCACAATACGAAACATTTTGAGAAAATTCCGAATTTGCGGATTCAAGACTGGTTCTAATAACTATAATTTATTGAAATCTTAAAATAATTTGTTACATCGACGCGATCTTCATCGCAATTTTTATCCCGTCGGCGGCGCTTGAGATTATTCCGCCGGAATATCCGCTTCCTTCGCCGCAGATGTAGAGATTTGTGAACGGTGCGGCTGTAAGGTCTTGATTTCTCAGGCATTTTATTGGAGCTGAAGTTTTGCTTTCCAGTCCCATTGCGACTCCGTTTTCAAAGCAGTCGAGTTTTTTGCAGAAGATTTCGAGCCCTTTTTTCAATCTTTCGAAAACTGTCTGCGGGAAAAATTCACTCAAATCTGCCGGGATAAGGCCGAAGGAAAAGCTTGATTCAGGCAGTTTTGCCGTTTTTCTTCCGTGGATCATGTCTGAAATTCTAGTGGCAGGAATGTCGAATGAATTCCTGAAGTTATAGAATTTGTGCTCCATGTTTTCAAGCAGATCCAGTGCAGTTCCCGCTGAGATTTCCTTTCCTGCGAGTTCTTCAAGCGAAAACGGTGTGACGACTGCGCTGTTTGCGAATCTGCCGTTTCTGGCATAGTTTGACATGCCGTTTACGACTGAGGATATTTCATCCGGTGCCGATTGAACGACTCTTCCGCCGGGGCACATGCAGAAAGTGAATGCGTGGCCCGGATCGCAGTCGGCTGTGAGGTGATATTCCGCCGCTTTTACACCGGGAAGAGAGCGTTTCCTCCACATCGAAAAGTTGAGTTCTTCCTGAAGATGCTCGACTCTGAAACCTATCGCAAAAGGTTTTATCGAGAATAAAACTCCGTTTGAAATCAATAGCTTATACAGTTTGAACGAACTGTGTCCGTTCGCAAAAATAAAGTAGTCTCCTTCGATTTTTCCGGTCGATTTTCCAGAAATTCCGAGCGATTTTATTTTGTCGCCGCTTTTGAAAATTTCAGTGACTTCGCTTTCGAAAATGACTTTGCCGCCGAGTTCCTTGAACTCTGAAATTATTGCCGGAATGATTTTTTTGAGATTGTCGCTTCCCACATGCGGATAGGTTTCGTAAGCGATCTCCTCCGGCGCGCCTGCTTTTATGAAAGTGTCAAAAATGAAATCTTTTTCAAGACTTATGGTTTTTGTTCTGCTTGTCAGCTTGCCGTCGCTGAATGTTCCTGCACCTCCTTCTCCGAAGCAGTAGCCGCCGAAAAAGTCGAAAGTTCCCGTTTTTTCGAATTCGGAAATTTTTTCTTTTCTTTTTGCGACTTCAGCCCCTTTTTCGATGATCGTGACCGAAAATCCCGCTTTCTGCAGAATAAGAGCGGCGAAAATTCCTGCAGGACCGCATCCGGTGACGACGACTTTTTTGTCAGTATGCCTTTCCGGAATTTCCAACTTTTGTATTTTTGGCGGATTTCCTGAGATATTTTCGGAAGTTACGCCGATCCTTGCCAGAAAGTGGATGTCGCGCTTGTTTCTTGCGTCAAGGCTTCGTCTTATGATTTTGAATGAAAAATTTTTGTCGGTAATCTCTTCCGCGATCCTTTTTCTGAGCAGATTTTCCGAATAATCTGTCGGAAGTTTCAAAGTTATTTCGGCGTATCCCATAATTCCCCGCAGAGAATAAGCAAAACGCGGAATTTTAAAAATCTGCAGTGCAAAAATCAAATTTGTCTGTTGACATTATTCAGTGACAAATTAAATTTACAAGTCATTATTCTTTTTTTGGAGGACAACATGAAAAAGATCGTTTTTTTGGCAGTTTTGCTGAGTTTTTTCTCAGTTTTCGGAGGTGAAAAGATGGACAACGAGACAACGAAAACCATTTTCAGCAGAAAGAGTGTCAGGAACTATGTCGAGGCGCAGATTTCGCCTGAAACACTCGAATTTCTGGTAAAAGCGGGAATGGCGGCTCCTTCCGCTATCGACAGAAGACCGTGGGAATTTATCATCATCAACGATAAAGCCGTTGTAAAAAAGCTCAACGACGCCCTTCCTTCGGCAAAAATGGCTGAGAAGGCAGGGTATGCGATAGTCGTTGCCGGAAATATCGAGAAACAGGCCGGCGGAAAGGATTCCACTTTCTGGATCATGGACTGCAGCGCGGCTGTCGAAAACATTCTTCTGGCTGCTGAATCGCTTGGTCTCGGGGCAGTCTGGACTGCGGTTTATCCGAATCCTGACAGAATGAAACCTGTAATCGAAACTCTCGGACTTCCTTCAAATATCGTTCCGCTCGCATTTATTCCGGTAGGAAAACCCGCTGGAAGCGACAAACCTAAAGACAAGTTCGATAAGGAAAAAATTCACTGGAATCACTGGTCGAAAAAGGCAAAATAAATTACTTTTTGCCGGCGTAGACCTGCTTCATTTTGGCTTTGAAGAGTTCTGCCGCTTCAGTATCTAAAGTTCCGTTCAGATTTTTAGTCAGGCGTTCTTTCTGAGTGTTTAATTTTTCAATTGAGTTTTCAAGCAGCGGGATGATGTCGTCGTGCATGATAAACGACGGCAGAGTTTTTTCGAGATAGAACATTATCTCAAAGATTCTGCATACTTCCATGTCGATCTGAACATCGAACATATACCTTGATACCTGCATGAAGTAAGGTTTGAGAGCTTTTGAAAGTGCTATATCTTCGTAAAGCGCGCTGTTGTTGCTTTCTTTGATGTGTTTTATAACCGAAGAAGCGAGATCTGATGCTATTGTCAGATCTCTTACGACATTGGCCTGACCTGAAATGTCGGGATCCATGAATATTGAAGTGATTTTTCTCAGACATTCAACGATGCTTATGTCAGTTTCAAGTATGCTGCTGAGAAGTTCCTGAATCTTGCTTTTGATATTGATGTCGGTCAGCACTTCGTGCAGTTCGAGAACAAAACTTTTTGCCGAATATTCGGTTCCGTTCTTGAAATCGGATTCTGTGTTGATAAACGCGGAGAGCCGGGTGATGATTTGATTGCGGAATTCCTGCTGGTCTGAAGCGACAGCTGTGTGGAAAACTGCCTGAACCCAGATGAGGTAGTCGATTATCTCTACCAGCTGTGACGAAAAATCTCCGACCAGATAGCGTGTCAGCAGAATGTCGTAGTTGTATCTTACTATCGTTCTTGCGTCACACGACTTCTCAAGGAGCGGATAAAGCACGGTCATTGAGTCTAAAGCATTGAGAAAAAGCGGGAAAGGCATGAAATAATTAAGATTTTTGTTCAATATGTTGGAAGCGTGCGAGAAAATGTCATCAAAGGTTTTCAGGTCTTTTCTTAGGTAGAAGAACTCGTTTTCCGGAAGAATTTTCCAGCAGTTTTTTATAGAATTTATTTTTTTCTGCATGAACGGAATGACGTTCTTTATAAAAAACTCTTTTTTTGCATCGTTGATATCTGTTAAAGAAGATTTCATAAGAGCGATGATGTAGTCGAGTTCGACCCAGAAATCAGGTCCGACATTACAGATTGCCGTCGCCTCGAATTTCTGACGATGTATGTAATCTATCAGCTGACTTCTGTCAAAAGAGGTAAATTCTTCGATTTTTTTCAAATCTTCGTAATATTTTCTCAAAAAAGGTCTCCCTGTATTTCGTTCGCCTTGATTCCGAACTTGTCCAAAGTCTTTTTCGTGACCATTCTTCCTTTCGCGGTTCTTGCTATGAAGCCTGATTTGATGAGATAAGGTTCGTAAACATCCTCAAGGGTGCGTCTTTCCTCGCTGACACTCGCCGCAATAGCCTCTATTCCGACAGGGCCTCCGCGGAAAGACTCGATTATTGTCATAAGGATTGTCCTGTCCATCTGATCAAGACCGTCCTCGTCGATTTCCATCTGGTTGAGAGCGAATTTCGCGATAGCGGTGTCGATGTCTCCGTTTCCTTTGACAAGGGCGAAATCGCGGACTCTCTTCAAAATCCTGTTCGCGATTCGCGGAGTTCCGCGCGAACGTCTCGCTATTTCGAGGGCCCCGGCATCGTCAATTGTTATTCCAAGCACTTTCGCCGAACGTTTTACTATCGTTTCAAGGTCTTCGACATTGTAGTAATCCATTCTGAAAACTATCTGGAATCTGTCACGAAGCGGGCTTGAAAGCAGCCCCGTTTTTGTTGTAGCGCCGATAAGCGTGAACGGCTGCAGCGGAAGAGGTACGCTGTTGGCTTCCCGTCCCTGTCCGAGCATGATGTCGAAACGGAAATCCTCCATTGCGGGATAAAGGCTCTCTTCAACTGCCGGATTGAGTCTGTGGATCTCATCAATAAAAAGGACATCGCCTTCCTGAAGAGGGGTGAGCAGACCGGCCAGATCTCCTTTCTTTTCGATGACAGGACCTGACGTAGAAAACATATTGACACCCATTTCATTGGCGATTATCTGGCTGAGAGTGGTTTTGCCGAGTCCGGGAGGGCCGGCAAGAAGGATGTGGTCAAGTTGCCTTCCGTTTTTTTTAGCGGCTTCGATATAGATTTTAATATTGTCGACAACCGCTTTCTGACCGATGTAACCGCTCAGGTTTTTCGGTCTCAAACCGCCTTCGAGCGATGAATCTTCAGGAAGCTCCTGCGAATTGAGCAATCTCTCTTCATTCATAGTTTTTCACCGTAAATCAGAGGTTTCTGATAACTTTGAGAGCCTCTCTGATGATTTCTTCTGCTCTCTTTGATTCCTTATCCTCTATTTTTGCCATTGCATGCCTGATCTGAAGCGGGTTGAAGCCCAGAGCGGCAAGCGCGTCGGCAGCTTCGCGGATCTGCTTGTCGTTGGAAATGACCTTGGCCGTTTCCGAAGAACCTGCGGCGATCGCAGAAAATTTGTCGGTCTTGTCTTTCAGATCAATAATTATCTTTTCTGCCGTTTTTGCGCCTACCCCGCTGATTTTTTTGAAGAACTGGGAGTTTGCGGAAATTATAGCCGAGACGATTTCTTCGATCGGGGCGAAAGCAAGGATCGAAAGTGCTGTTTTAGGTCCGATTTTGTTCACTTCGCAGAGCAGATTGAAAAGATGTTTCTCCTCTATCCTCTCGAATCCGTAAAGGTCTATTGCATCTTCGCGGACAAAAGTCTGGACGAAAAGCGAAACAGCCTCTCCTTCGGGGTATTTTACGTTGAGAGTCGGAGTTACGCCGACAACGTAACCTACGCCGCCTTCAGTGAGGATCGTAAGCTCGCGGTCTTCGTTTGCAACGACTGTTCCTTTGATGTAGCCTATCATTTTTACACCGTAAATGCGTGGGTTATTGCTATTGCAAGTGCGTCTGCCGCATCTTCGTAGGGTGCTTCCTTGAGCCTGAGAAGGATTTTTATCATTTCCTGAACCTGGAATTTTTCAGCTCTGCCGTTACCGGTGACCGACTGCTTGACCCTTGTCGGAGTATATTCGAAAAGGGGAAGTCCGTGAATCGCCGCGGCACTCATTACTGCACCTCTGACGTGCCCTAATTTCAGAGCGCTCTGGGCGTTTTTCGCGATAAAAACGTCTTCCAGAGCGACTGCATTCGGCTTGAATTCATCCATAACGTCGCATACGCCGCGGAATATGAAACCGATCCTGTCTTTGAAATCTAGCCCTTTCGGCGGCATTATGAGACCGTTGTCGATGTGAAAAAAAGAACGCCCGACAGCATTGATGAGTCCGTAGCCCGTTTTGATGCTGCCGGGGTCGATTCCTAAAATGATGTAGCCTTTGTTATCCAAGACTTAAACTATTCTTCCTCTGGCAGCTGGCTGAAGTCTATGTCGTAGTTTGCATAGACATCCTGAACGTCGTCGCTGTCGTCAAACGCTTCCATGAGTTTGAGAACCTGCTCTGCGACTTTTCCTTCGACTTTTACGAAATTCTGCGGGATACGTGCGATTTTAGCTTCTTCGAACTGATATCCTTTTTCGGTAAGAACACCGGAAACAGCGTAAACATCGCCCATTTCAGTTCTGATTTCCCAAACTTCGTCGTTGTCGATAACGTCTTCAGCACCAGCTTCAAGTGCGTCTTCCATAAGTTTTTCTTCGTCAACACCCTCTTTCGGGATGATGATCTGGCCTTTCTGGCTGAACATCCAGTTTACGCAGCCGTTGTTGCCCATATTGCCGCCGGCTTTCGTGAAGATTCTTCTGATTTCGGAAACGGTTCTGTTTTTGTTGTCGGTAAGGCAGTCAACCATAACTGCGACTCCGCCCGGACCGTATCCCTCGTATGTTGCTTCTTCGTAGCTCGAACCTTCAAGCTCGCCTGTTCCTTTTTTGATTGCACGGGTGATGTTGTCGAGAGGCATGTTAGCCGCTTTAGCAGACTGGATGGCGGTTTTAAGACGCGGGTTGCCGTCGGGGTCTCCGCCGCCGCCTTTTGCAGCTATCGTGATTTCCTTGATGAGTTTCGTGAAAATTTTGCCTCTTTTTGCATCTGCAGCACCTTTTTTGTGCTTAATCGTGCTCCACTTATTGTGGCCTGACATAGAAAACCTCCTGAGAGTTGTTAAAAAAAGCCGCCGCCCTTTACCATAAAATGAATAAATCTGCAAGTTTTTTGAGATAAGGATGTGCTTTAATTATCTTTTTCTGATCCGGTTGAGTTTCTGGAACTCGTTTACAAGGTCATCCATGTAGTTTTCACGGTTTCTTATCCACATCGACGAGATTCCGAGCCGGTCGAATCCGCTCTTTTTTTCGGCAATGAAACGTTCTTCACCGATCCGGGCTGCATTTGTGAAATCAAGAAGCGCCGTTTCTCCGTTTTCCGGGTCAACTGTACGCAGAGCCCCGTCGGTAAAAGGTGCAAAGAGCATTTCGTCAATAAGTCCGACAGAGACGACTTCGTGTTTTGAAGCGGTCGTTTTTATCGAATCGGGCAGTTTGTCGAAAAGCATGTCGGAAAGGAAAAATACGAGAGCTTTCCGCTTCATCATTTTGTTGAGAAACGTAAAAGCCGCGTCTGGATCAGTCCCGTGCCCTGTCGGTTCGGCTGTAAGAAGCGAGCGGATTACGGTGAGCAGGTGGTTCTTTCCTTTTCTCGGCGGAATGTATTCCTCGACCTTATCCGAAAAAAGAAGAAGGCCGACTTTATCCGAATTTTTTATCGCGCTGAAAGTGAGTGCCGCCGCTATCGTTGTCATCGCGTCGCGGATCCCTTCGTTCTGCCCGTAAATACTCGAACCCGAAATATCTGCTACGATCAGAACTGTAAGCTCGCGTTCCTCCTGGTAAAGTTTGACGAAAGGCTTTCCCGTTCTCGCCGTAACGTTCCAGTCGATGAGTCTTGCATCATCGTTTTCGGTGTATTCGCGCACTTCCTGAAACTCCAGACCGTGCCCTTTGAACAGAGTCTGGTACGAGCCCTGGAAATAGCTGTCCACCTTCTTTTTTACATTCAACTCTATGTATCTGATTTTTTTGAGCAATTCCTCGTTCAGCATCGCAATTCCCTGCAAATGACGACCAAAACGGTCAAAAAACAGCGCTAATATTAAAATTATTTCAGAATCTGGCAAAAAATCTTTTTAAAATTCTTTTTTCAGTTTTTTGTGCTATAAGCATCCGTTTTTTGTTTTATAAACTTGAATTGAGAGGGAATTATGAAAAAAGTTTTTCTTAACGGTGAAAATCTCACGATCGATGATGTCGTTTTAGTTGCCAAAGGTCAGGCGGAAGTCGCGATCAACGAAAAGACGCGCGCTAAAATGGCGAAGTGCCGCAAATTCGTCGATTCGATTCTTAAAAATGACAAGGCTGTTTACGGTATCAACACCGGTTTCGGAATCTTAAGTGATGTCAAAGTCGAGCACAAAGACCTTGAAACGCTTCAGATCAACCTTATCCGCAGCCACGCGATCGGTGTCGGCGCACCTTTCAACAAAGAGACTGTCAGAGCGATCATGCTTCTTCGCGCAAACGTTCTTGCGAAAGGTTTCAGCGGAATTTCACTTGAGACTTTCGACAAACTTCTTGAACTCCTCAATAAAGACATAATTCCTTTCATCCCGTCGCAGGGCAGTGTCGGCGCAAGCGGCGACCTTGCTCCTCTGGCTCATCTCGCGATCGTTCTCTGCGGAGAAGGTTTCGTAATGACTAACGACGGAAAAATGGTCGATACAGCCGAAGTTTTCAAAGCGAAAAAGATCAAACCCATCACCCTCAAGGCGAAAGAAGGACTTGCTCTCATCAACGGAACGCAGGTTATGACGGCTCTCGGCGCTCTCGCAGTCCACAGAGTCCACAACCTTCTTAAACTTGCAGATATCGCGCTTACTTCGACGATCGAAGGCATCATGGGAACTGACCGCGCTTTCGACCAGAAAGTAAATATCGTCAGAGCTCACCCCGGACAGGCGGAAGTTTCCGAGAACGTTCTCAAACTTATCGCAAACTCTGAAATCCGCGAAAGCCACCGCAACTGCCCGAAAGTCCAGGACGCATACAGCCTCCGCTGCGCTCCGCAGGTTCACGGCGCGGTTCGTGATGCTCTTCGCCACGTCGAAAAAGTCATCACGACAGAGCTCAATTCTTCGACTGATAACCCGCTCATTTTCCCCGACGAAAAAGAGACGATCTCTGCCGGCAACTTCCACGGCGAGCCGATCGGACTCGTTATGGACTATCTCACTGCGGCTGTTTCCGAGCTCGGAAGCATTTCCGAAAGAAGAATCGAGCAGCTCATCAACCCCGTTTTCAACTCAGCTCCGGCATTTTTGGTTAAAAACAAAGGTCTCAACAGCGGCTTTATGATCGCTCACGTCGCGGCTGCAAGTCTGGCAAGCGAAAACAAAACGCAGTCTTTCCCCGCAACAGTCGATTCGATCCCGACATCTGCCGGAAAGGAAGACCACGTCAGCATGGGTACTACTGCTGCAAGAAAGTGCACCGCTGTTGTTGAAAACACCGTAAAGATCATCTGCATCGAGCTTCTCACTGCAATGCAGGCGATCGATTTCAGAAAACCGATGAAGGCAGGAATCGGAATCGAACCAGTTTACAAACTTATCCGCAAGGATGTTCCTTTCATGGAAAACGACGCTTTCCTTCACCCGATGTTCATGAATGTCCTCAAGAAGGAATACGAGATCGTAAAAACGGCTGAAAAGGCTGTCGGCGCTCTCAAATAATAAAATTTATCGCGTTATGGATGCAGCTTAAGCGTCCGTTCCCTTCATAATTCATTAAGATTCCGTCAGTTTCGACAATAACATTTTGTTCAGTTTCGATCTCTATTTCTCTGCCTTTTATCGTGTGGATCACCGGCACATCGGTGAGATGTCCGTTGAAGAGATTGGGAAGTGCCTTGAAAAGTTGTTTCAGAGTCGGTTTTTCGACAAACATCGCGTTGAAAATGCCGTCCCGCGGGTCTGCATCGGGGTTCTGGCGTATCCCGCCGCCGGAATAAGGGCCGTTTCCTACATTCATCGTGAAAAGTCCCGCCCTGAAGCACTCGGTTCCGTCAACTTTCAGCGTGACAGGAACAGGTTTTTGTTTGAAAAGCGCCGCGATCAGACCGAAAAGATAGTTGAGATGATGCGAGCCAATGAAGGGTTTCAGCTTGTCGGCATAGACGCATGTCAGCGGATCGACGCCGTAGCCGATCGAGTTGATGAAATATTTATGCCGTTCATTGCCGTTGCTGAAGTAGGTGAGACATCCTACATCCAAAGGCTGGGGCTTGCCGGCAAAAAAGATGTCGAGAGAACGTTTGTAATTTCTTGTCAGTCTCCAGAAACGTCCGAAATCGTTGCCAGTGCCACGCGGAATAAGGCCGAGCTGAATGTTTTTCCGCTTCTCTTCGGGGATTTTTGCCGTCATTATGCCGTTCACAGTCTCGCTGAGAGTTCCGTCGCCGCCCCAGACCATAATCTGATCATATCCTGATTCTACAAAATCCCGCGCGATTTCCGTGGCGTGGCCTTTGTACTCAGTATCTTTGGAAGTGAAAGCGATATTGTGTTCTTCAAGCTGACGCATCAGATACTGCCGCTGCAGCTTCAGGTGTTTTTTGCCCGATTTCGGATTTATGATGACTGCAAGCATGAAAGACTCCTGTTTCAGTCGTTCTTCGCAACAGACGCGGGATTATGCACCGATTTACGATTATTTCAAATGTTGAAAATCGAGAATATGCTTTGAAATTTTTACGAGTATAATGGTAACAATTTCAAAAGTTTATTCAATATTGTTTCTAATATTCGATAAAAAAGTTGAAAAAATAAATTTTTTAAGTAAATATAAATTTGCTAATTTGCTAATTGTAATATTTGAGAGGTGATAATTTTGAGAAAAATCAAATTGAGTGTTCTTGTTGTTTTTATGATTGTCGTTTTGACTTCCCCTGATTTTTTATTTGCAGCTGCAGATACCAGCGGAATAAAGTCGAAATTTCAGGAGATGGCTGACACCGTTTTCGATGTCGCAAGATACATCGGGATTTACGGCGGGCTTGGCGGAGCAATAGTCTCGCTTCTTTTCAGGTATATCAACAAAGACCAGAACATCTGGTCGGACGCTCTCAAAATCCTCGGTGCTGGTGCAGGACTTGCCGCCTTTTCAACGATTTTAAGCATTATCGCGGGCTGGATATGAAGGTTTTCGGGATTTTGGGAACAAAACAGACTTTTGTCGACAAAGGTCAGGTGTTCGTCATGATGCTTTTTTTCTTTTTCGGCGCGGTTTTGAAGGATATTTTTCTTCTTCTTATCTTTCCGGGAGTGATTTTTGCCGTGACTTTTTTTATCCGCGAAAGAGTTTTTTCCGGTTCACCGGACTGGTGGATCTTCGTTCTAAGGATGTTTTACGGCGGAAAAGTTTTCTACTGCCGCCAGCGGAGAGACTTTATCGGAGTGAAAAATGAAAAGCATTTTTGAAATGCTCAAAATAGCCGCTGTCGAAGAGGATCTCATCTTCAATTCTTCGATGCAGCGTTTTTCAGTATGGGAAACGGAAGGAGCCGACAGCTACTTTTCCTCGCCAGGTCTTCAAAGGGCGAATTCGTTTTTCATGCGTGAAGCAAGAGAGGGGACGACTGTCGAATTTTTTGCCGTTATACGGGGGGAAGACGAACTTGTCGAAGAACGCGCTGCTTCCGAAAGCGAGCCTGTGATAAGGCAGCGTCTCGGTTTTCTTCGCAAAAGAGGGATCAAAAAAAGCCGCTGTTTTTTTGCGGTTTCAAGCGATCTGCCGAAAAGCGGGTTACCGGCTGACACTCCGGATGTCACATACCACAAAAATCTTCTTCAGAGTTTTGAGATGAGTGTGCGCCGCCTCGACACCGCGGAAATCAAGGAACTTCTATATGAACTCATATCTTTCAACGGAGAGATGAAGATCCATCCTGAAATGAGCGTCCGTGAAGAACTTATTCAGAAACAGTGCATGGCGGCTCCCGGATATTTCAAAGTAGGCGGCACTTTCTGCAAAGTTCTTTCGCTTAAATTCATGCCGAAAGAGACTGATCCGTTTATGGTTTCCCGCATAATCGATACTTTTTCGGGAAATTTCACCTATTCGGTTTCATTCACTGTGCTTCCGCAGTCTAAAGAGCTCCTTTCTCTCGAAGCGAAAGAGCGTTTCTACATTGCGACGAGCGGCAGAGGAGCAGCTAAAAACGCGAAGGAATCGGACGAGCTGATGAATCTTCTTACCGTTTCAAAGCACAAAATCGGATTCCTTTCGGCAAAAATCGTTGTTTCCGAAAGTGATCCGGTACTTCTTGAAAAACGGGCTGAAGAAATATCTGTTTTCATGAAAAACGGCGGATTCTTTTTTGAAGAGGAAACTTGGGGGCACGATCTTGAGTTTTTCAGATCTCTTCCGACTCTTATGAGTCTTTCGGGACGCCAGATCCGGATCCTCAGCGCAAATTTTATCGACATGATCCCTGCCTCGAAACACGGACACGGAGACTTCGACGGCAGATTTCCGCTGTTTTTAAGGAACCGTTTCGGGGAAATTTACGGTTTCGATGCCGGTTCTTCAAAGCGGAACAACAAGAACGGTTCTATTTTCGGCTGTTCCGGAAGCGGAAAATCGGTGACGGTGAATACTCTCATCGCACACACTTTTTTCCCGAACATAAAGTACGACAGAAACTTTCCGGGACGTATCTTCATAGTCGATTTCGCCGGAGCGGAAAACTCAAGCTATCTGAAAATGGTTAAACTTTACGGCGGAGTTTTCATTCCTGTAGATCCGCGCGGAAAAATCGTGATAAACCCTTTTCCGGAGCGGGATAAAGTATATGCCGGCGGGAAGTGGAACAGCTCGGCACTCAACTTTCTGAATACTATTCTTGATATCATTCTTGAAATCCGGGAAAAAAACATGAACGCAGACCTTTTCAGAAACATCGTTTCGAAGGCGGTACGCAGTATGTATGCGGCTGAAAGCGAACCTGTTCTCGAAGATCTGGTCGATTTTATCGAAGACGAAGACACAGCAAAGGCAGAGGTCATCCGAAGACTTCTCCGCGGTTTTCTGGATGATCCCGTTTCACGCATCATAAACGGAAAATCTACGGTCGATTACGGCGGAGAGCCTTTTGTAATCTATGACTTGCAGGGAATTTCAGGACTGAACGAAAAACTGAAGGAACTTCTGACTTTCATCGTCATTCAGGAGGCTAAACGGAGCGCTTTCGAGATAACGAACAGCTTCATTGTGTTCGATGAAGCGGCACAGCTTATCAAAGATCCGCGTCTTGCCGACCTTATAGAAGAGCTTTTCGCCACGGCGAGAAAATATAACACGGGTGTCTGGACGGTAACGCAGAATTTCCTCAGTTTCAAAGAGGTTTCGCTCTCTTCGAAAATCAAAATCAATACGACCACAACGATATTCCTGAGTCACGCGAACGATGAAGAGGCAAAGCGGGTGATTGCGGATGATTTCGGTCTGAGCGCCGCGGAAAAAGAGGCTTTCGAAAGTCTGAAAACGGTGAAAGGAGAGTATTCGACAGTCCTTTTCAGAACTCAGATCGGGGCGGATCTTGAATCGGAAGTCGTGAAGATCGAGCTTTCCCCTTTTGATTACGCTGTCGCGACAAGCGACAAGGAGGAAAACAGACTGCTTGCAAAATTCGCTGAAACACGGGGGCTCAACCTTGTCGACGCCTGTGCCGAAGCGGCTCTGCTCGCATATAAAAAGAATCTTTTTGTTATGGATGCTGTGAAAGAATTTTTAAGGGATAAAATATGAATCTCAACATCTGCTACAACCCTAAAACCCTGCTTGAATCAGCCGGTGCCGGCTGGCTGTGGAGCGTAGTCTTCATCGTGATTTCGATAGGGCTTGCCATAAGTTTTGTAAGCGAGATCTTCAAAATCCAGAAATCTGAAAAACCCGATTTTGCAGGAGTTGCGTGGAAAGGAGCGCTTACGATCCTGCTTTATCTCTATCTGCCTGATTTTATTGAAAAAATCATGCTTATCACATACCGTTTTCCGATAGTTGAAGAGCTTGACGAAGAGTTTTTCAAAGCCTTCTCTCTTTATTCGTCGAACCTTTTGATGATTTCAGGTTTTTCGGGCAGTGTTCCGTCAGCGTGTCCGCAGTTTTCCGATCCTCTGCTGGGGGATGCGGGAACGACTCTCATCACATCTTTTTATTTCCAGTATTTCTGCAAACTTGCAGTCTTTCTCCTCATGCTTTTTGTCTGGACTGCAAAAGAGGTGATTTTTTCATACGGCTGGGGGACTCTGATGTCCCTTAACATGGTAGGATTATGCTTCGCGCTTGTTTTCCCCGCCTTTCCCGATCAGGGTTTTGCCTCAATCGGAGGTTTTTTCCGTTCAATCGCTGTTGTTGCCCTGTGGCCTGTGCTTTACGCCGTTTTTATCTTTGTTACGGGTAAGGCACAGGTCGAAATCATGAAGCTCGCTTCGGAAATATGTACTTGTCCTTACAGTTTCAGGATCGACAGAGACACCGTTTCGGTGATTTCAGGTCTTATTTTCATGGGGCTCGGTATAAGCACGATCCCCCTTTTCGCTTCGAAGGCTGCCGGTTCCGAGCAGATCAGAAACGCTGTCACGAATATAAGGACAATAACTTCGGCTCATATTGACCGTTACAGGATGAAATGATGAAAAAAGATGATGCTTCAAAATTTTTCGATGCAATAAAGTATCGCGATATTGAAAAAATGAGAAAATTTTTCCGGATTCTTGCTTTTGCTTTCTGTCTGATGATGTTTCTGATCACTGCCGCAGCCCTTCTTTTCGCGTGGTCGGTATCGGTGAAACCCGCACCGGTAATAGCTTTCGACAAAGACGGAAGGCGGATGGTTTTTTCAGGAAGCGAGACTTTGGAAACTTCCACGAATCTTGTCAGAGTCCACCGCTTTATTGCCGATTTTATCGGAAAATTCGACGGCGTGAGTCCCAATATCGATGAGGATTTAAAAGAGGCTTACAATATGCTGACGCCTAAATTCAGGCAGATCCTTCTCGATAAGTCAGTTCATAACGAAAAGATAGAAACATGGAAAAACAAAAATTTCGAAACGAAGTTCTCTCTGACAAAGCTGAAAGTCGTGAAAGGTGCGCTGAATGTAGGTTCAGCGGTAACTGTCGAAGGTTTGGGAGAGATGACTTTCGGAAATGCCGTAGACTATTCCGGAGAGAACGAAAAAAAGAAAACTCTGGTCTGGTTTTCGGCGCTGCTGCTTGTTGTTCCTGTATCGCTCGAACTCTCTCCCGACGGGCTTCTTGTCGATTTCTACACCGGAAAAAGTTTTGATGATTTCAGGGAACTCAGGGCTTATCTGACTGAAAACGGAAAAGAATATCTTATTGGAGAGGAAAAAGAGCAGGCTGAATGAGAAAACTTTTGATTTTATTAGCTTTTTCTACTGTATTGAATGCGCTTGGCAGAGATTTTGAGAGCGTTGAGGAAAAGACGAAATTTATCCCGATCACGGAAAAAGTCGCAGTCATTACGATACAGAACAGCGATACTGTGATTTACAGAACGGTGAACATCGCTTTGGGTGAAGTTTTTGTTTTCGAGTTCCCTGAAAATATCTCGCTTACGGAAACTCCTACGGTAGGTGATGCCGGACTTCTGAAAATCGAGGTCGAAACTGAACCTTTGAAGATGAAAGTGTGGGGACTCATATTCAGCGAAGCCCCCGAAGAGGCTCTGATGTACGGCTTAAGTTCAAATGTGCAGTTCAAAATAAATTCAGGTCAGGCTTTTATCTTCAATTTCGTGATACGTCCGACTGAAGAAGCAAGCAACAGGATAATTTTTTCATATCCAGAGTGGGAGAATTCAAACAAAGCGGTCAACAAACACCTTGAAATGCTGCGGAAAGAGCTTGAAGGAAAGTACGAAAAGCGGATGAAGGAGATAAAAAAAGAGATCGACAGAAACATGATAGGAATGATGGCAAAATCTTTCAGCGAGTTTTTCCAGTGCAGCAGCTATTCTGCAAGAACAGAAGAAAATCTTGTTTTCTTAAGAAGCGACCGCATCTGCAAAATCGGAAAAGATGCCCTCGTTACGGTCAATTTTTCAGTCAAAAACCGTTACCGGCAGCGTTTCCACATAGAGTCGGTGAAGATCTATTCTACAAAAGGGGGAAAGGTTGAAATCGACAACGCGCAGTATCACATCGACAAATTTTCCATGCAGTTCGACGAGATAGTAAGCGGCGGTATCGCCTTTAAAATAAGCGACGAAGACTATTCACGTGAATATATAATCGAAGTGAACGAAAGTGCCGGAAAGAAGCGGAAACTTGAACTGAAGGTGTCGTTTTGATGGAAAAAAAGGAAAAATCGCCTCTCGAAATTCTGGCTGAAAGTGAAAAAAGCGCAGAAACAGTATCTTTTAAGCAGGAAGAAAACGCTGATAAATATGCGGCTCTGCGCCGGAAAGTTACTTTTTACGCGGTGCTTCTGAGTCTTGTTGCCGTAATTTTGGTTTTTACTGCGCTCGCTTTCGGCGGCGGAAAGCGGGAGAAGGAAGGAACGGAAGAAGTTAAATTCACTGACTTCAGCGAGCTTGCACGCGGCAGAGTTGTCGGTGACATAAAGTCGGCGATGAATAGTACGAAATCTAAGAAAAATTACACTGCCGAAACGGAAGAAAAACGCGCCAAAGCTCCTACAGATGCGGCTTTGCCGAAGAAAAAAAATAAAAATGAGGAAAAGGACAGGGAGATCCTTGAGGCTTATGCAAAAATAAGCGATGCGGCTGCTTCGGGCGGCATTCAGACAGGCAGAAAAAGGCATTTCGTGCCCGGCGGAGAAAGTTCCGGCGGCGGAGTTTTTGTAAAAGGGCGGAAAGATGAGGCGAAAAAAGAGAAAATTCTTGCCCTGCACGACGTCAAAGTTAAGGTCAAACTCGATTTTTCGATACGCTCTACCGCTCAATCCACCGTTGTTGCGACAGTTCTTGAAGAAGTCGGAGAAATTCCGAAAGGGGCAAAGTTCTATGGTTCCGCTAAAAGTTTTGTCAACAAGCGGACTCAGCTTGCATTTTCAAAACTGATCATCGGTGCTGACGAATTTTCGGTCAAAGGGTTCGCCGTTTCGGGGAAAGATCCGGGGATCGAATCGGAAGTGACCGATATCGCCGATGAAAACATCAAGTCGGAAGTTAAGCAAGGTGTCACCAAAACGGCAGGTACTGTTTTAACCAGACTTGCCGGAAGTGTCGGAAGTACGGCCGGAGTGACTGCTGCAAATACGGTGAATCCCGCAACGGACGAACTCTCAAAGCAGGAAGAAGCAAACAAAATGAAGCAGGAATACAGAGTTCCTGCCGGGACCTCGTTTCTTGTTTATCTTGAATAGCATGAAAAAACTTATTTTTCTGATTTTGCTTATGTTTTCTTTTGCACTTTCTGCCGAAGAAGGGGAGATCCAGATAAATATCGGCGGAGGCGGATTTTTTCCGTTTTCTCTTAAAACCGATGACAGGACGACTGTCGTATATGCAAGCTGGAATGCGGGTTTGAATCTGTTTTTCGGTCTTACCGACAACTTCGATATAGGCTTGCAGCCTTCATTTACGAGAGTGGGCGATACTTCGAGAAAAGCGGAATTTCAGGATATAAAAGGCAAGGAATATTTCGACTACTGGCGGGTTCAGACGCTTGTTCTGGTGAGATACAACATTTTTCCGGGAACATTTTTTTCGCCTCATCTTATTGCAGGAGGAGGTTTCAAGGTCGAGACTTTTTCAGACATCGAATTTATTGACGGCCGGGGAAGAAGCATAGCCACTTACAAAAAGGATGACTATGCGGAAGTAAACGGTGTGGTCGCAGCCGGGATCGATCTTCAGTTCAGAGTGTGGGAGTGGATAATTCTTTCAACTCAAGTGCTCTACAAGTGGTCGCCGCACGATCACTCGCTTGATCTCTTCGGTTTTTTCGGAGCAGCATTCTTTGTAAACTATTATAACTGGGGGAAAGTATGAAAAAGATTTTTTATTTTTTCTTTTGTTCCGCTCTCTTTTTATGTGCTGTTTCGTGCGACGGCAAAAGACCAGACAACGGTATCCTCGAATTCGATCTGACGGTGAGATCAGTTCAGAAAAACGCTTCCGTCGAAGTTCTTGACGGAAAAAATGCGATCTTGTCGGGAAAAACCGATGAGACTGGTGCTGCAGTTTTCGGATCGGTGCGGAATATCGGCGATCTCAAGGTCAAAGTGTGCGGCGGAGCGGTCGATCTGGTCTCGTCCGAAGAGGCTGTCGCGTGGAACGGATGCAGTGAAGGCAGCGTGGTTGCGGCAGATGAAAAAAGTATCGTCGTTGTAGTAGATTTTCTCTCTTCTTTTATCGAAAAATACAGATCTGATACCTCTCAGTCAGAATGGTTTGAATATCTCGATATTACCGGCGATGTCTTTCCTGAACTTCAGAACTCTCTGACTGATGCTGCAAAACGGTGGCTTTGGCAGCAGGCTTTCTCAAAAATCGCGGCAACTGTATCTGACGCTAACGGTACACAGGCCGAGACACAGTTCTCGACAGAAAATCTGCTCAATATGCTTTATGACGATCTCACGGACGACAATGTTATCAACGGCTCGACTTATGCAAAATTCGGGAGCGCGGCGGTGAATGCAGCCTTTATGAAAGGACTAATGAGTGATTTTTTAAGTGAAGTCAGCGACAAATTTTCGGCTGCCGAACTTAAGGAATGGAGTGAAAAAATAAGGACTTCCGAAGCAGGATTTTTAGGCGGCGAAGAAACTGAAAAAAGCGGAGTTTCAATAGAGATAGAAGTCTATCCCGAAGGAAACAAGGGGGCTGAACCCGAGTATTTCAGCGGTGCTGTTGCAATTGAAGCCAAGGCGGGACCTGAAAATATGATAGTAACGCTCAACTGTTCCGCCGACGGGAAAGAAGTGGCTGACAAAGATGAAGAAGCGGCTTATTTTCAGGGAAGTTTCACGACTGAAAATATCGAGGACGAAAAAGAGGTCGTTATCCGCTGCGAAGCAAGCAACGGCGTAACCGTAAATAGCGCTGAAAAAACGATAGTAGTTAATAACGGCGCGCCTGCAGTGCATGCCGTTTTTTACAGGCACGGAACTCTTGATTTAACCGCTACGGAAGATGATCCTGCAAGAAACAGCATCGATATAAAGGTCGAGGCAAGCCACAAAAGATATTCTGTCGAAGATGTTTCATGCTCGATAGAAGGTTATTCTATGGAAAACCGGAGCAGCGCGGATTATCAGTATAAAGCTGTCGTAGATACCGAAAAACTTCCGGACGGAAAGAATATCCTTGAATGTGCTGTTTCGGTTAACAAGAGAGAATACAGGACTTCGTTTCCGTTTTATACTAAAAACACGGTTTCAGTTAAGGTGAAGCCTTTTGTGACAAACCCTCTTGGCGGCGTTGAAAGCGTTTCGGTCTCATGCGGCGGTGTTTCGGAGGGCAAAACTGGCAGCAGGAGCTCTTCCGGCGATGAAATAACAGTGAAACTCGGTGAAGTCTGCATCGTGACTGTAAGCGGCGGCAGCTATGAGCCGGTAGTTTCTGAAAGTTCTGAAGCGAGACGGTTCAACGGCACTTTGTCGGCTGTATTTATTCCGGTCACTGATGAAGATGTCGTCGTTACGCCGCTTACGACAGTCGGCGCTTATATTTTTACGAGCCGCAGAAATCAGGGAAATGTTTCCGATGAAGAGCTCTATAACTTGGTTTCAGAGCACCTGTCCCTGCACTTGAGCCATGCGTTTGACTGGAACGAAGAGCCTTTTGATACGAATGCCGCAGACGGCAGGACGAAATATTTTGTTCTTCTTGCCGGGCTTGAATACCTTGCATGTTTCATGGAGACGAATATCGGCTCGGAGCACGGGATCTACGATGTCTCCAATGTTCTTCAGCTTTTGCAGGAAGATTATAAAGATACTTCTTTTGACGGAAAAAACGGTGAAACACAGCTTTTTTTCGGTGAAGACAATAAAAAAACGGAACTTGATCCCAATTTTTTCAGATACTATTACGCCCTTTCGATAAAGAGGTTCCTTGCGAGTCCTTTCAATGAAACGGTTTTTTCACAACTCGGCAGTATTGTCGGAAATATCGCAGCGAATTCCGATCAGTTTCTTTTTCCCGCCGAAAGCGTGCCTGTGCCTGTTGATTCTCCGGGACCTGAAATAGAGATTCTTGGTTTTCACGACCTTTTTGAAACCGAAGATGAAGAGATTGCCGATATAACCGGTGATCTGGGAAGTTACACAAAAGGGGAGTTTGTTCAGTATGATTCTCAGAACGGCCCGATACCTCATTTCGCGAAGGCTTTTCTTCTTAAATTCAGGGTAACTCCTCAGGATGGAAGTTTTGCCGATATCGATTCCGTTACCTTGAAGAGCAAATATGCCGATTTTGTTTTCAGGGTAAAGCGGATTGAACCTCAAAATATCGAAGGAAGCGGATTTTCAGACGAAAGCCGCGAATTTACCATGCTTGCCGAATATTCAGACGACTCCGGCGTTCCGATGGAAAAACAGGTCGGGTTTTCTGTTTCGGCGCAGGATATAGCTTTCAATATCGCAGAAAAAGATGTAACGGTTTTTCTCGACAACAAAAGACCTTCTTTAAATCTGAATTATCCTGAAGGAACCGTCAGAAGCGGAGATGTCGATATTTCGTGGAGCGTTTCCGACAGTCTGATTGAAAATATAAAATTTACTCTTGCCAGATGGGAAGAAGAGGAAACGGTAGTTTTTGAAGAAGAGAGGGAAAGCTGCGCTGCGGATGAATGTTCTTTTACGGCTGAAAAATTTGCCG
Source organism: uncultured Spirochaetales bacterium (assembly GCA_902774115.1). GTDB lineage: Bacteria > UBP6 > UBA1177 > UBA1177 > UBA1177 > UBA1177. Next base: position 236,674 of record CACYHH010000004.1, on the reverse strand, counting down.
AAGCCCTGCCTGATGCCGGGATTCCCGGCAGTGCTGCGGACGGTCTTTACAAGATCACTCTTGCCGCTGCCGACCATGCCGGAAACCGTTCGACGGTCTACGGTTCGTTCAAAGTCGATACGACTCCGCCTGAAGTTCCGCTTGTCAGCCTTGAATCTGACGGAAGAGTGCTTTTTAAAAACAGTGTCACGAACAGAAATTATTTTACCGCGTCTCTGATAGAGCCTGACAAGGATGTAGCCAGATGGGCGCTCAAGGTTTCATGCGGTGTTTCCGACGGCTCTGTTTCTCAGGATAAGACAGGAGGTTATGTCGCCGCAGACGAAAGCCTCGATTTCTTCAATCTGCTTACTCCGGCTGAAGACAGCATGGTCGTGGAATGCAGAGGTTTTGTCTCTGTCTGCGATGAAGTCGGCAACTGTACGAATAAAGATTTCAGCGATTCTTTCGGTTCTTTTTTTATAGATAACCGGGCTCCTGTTTTTATTTCTTACGATACGGAAAAGTCCGTTTTTACCGAATGTATAGATTCCGAATCTTCTTTTTCAGTCAATCGTTGCTTAAATGCCCCGAACTGCAACAGCGGGGGATACCTGGTTATCGGACCCAGAAAACCCCAGATCCTGTTTTTATATGGGGATAATTTTTCCGCACCCGAAGATATGCGCCTTTTCATCCAGTCTTCGGAAGCCGGTTGGATAAAAAGCTGTCAGTATGTGCCGAATGCAGCCGGTGTGATTGGCGGGACATGCAACGAATTTTACTGCGATCTTGAAGGCAGTGTCGACGGTATCAACAACTTCAAGATCATAGCTTACGATGAAGTCGGCAACCGTTCGGAGCATTCCCTGACGATACCTATGGATTTTACTCCTGTAGAGCCTGTGAAGATAAATTTAACGAGAAAGTTTTTTACCAGTAAGAGCAAATCGAATCTGTGGTGGGATACAAAAAGCGGGGTCGATTACAAGTGTACGATAATGAAACGCGGAAATACGGTTTTTTCGGCGGATTGCTCGAACAGTATGGATATTATGCCGTCAATGCTTTCAGGAAGCGGTTATTATACGGTTTCCGTAGAAAGCAAATCGGCTTCGACGCAAAGAACCGATGTCGCCGAATTCAGATTTTTCGATATGTCCGATATAGATCTTTCTCTGGAGCCGCAAAAAGGGCAGTTCCTTTATCCGGGTGATAATTTCAAAGTAAGACTTACGGTGGATTCCGGAAAAATGGCGGAAATTTCAAATATAGAACTTTATCTTTACGGCAGGTATCTGGGCGGTGTCCTTCAGGATAACAGTGAAAAACTTGTCATAAGCAGAAGTTATCAGGTTCCGGTATCCTCTTTAAACAACATACTGTCTTCAGCGCTTTCTGCTGAAAGTGCCGGTCAGTTCAGGAATATGAAGGCGGTCATAACTTTTTCGGATACGAGCAACTATGTTAAAAATTTTACGCAGTCTTCGGCAAATTCCTTTCTCTACTGCCTTCTTGCTTCCGATGAAAGGCCTGACAAAGCCTCTGTAAGTTTCAAAAACAAAGCTCTCAATGTCCGTTTTGACAAACCGGCGTGCGTTTCCGAAAACGATTATACTTTAACTTTGAATGCCGAAATGCCTTCTGTCTGCGGAGGAAAGGAAGCTCTCACTACTTCCGTTTCAACAGTGAAAAATTATCAGAACAACTTTACGCTCAAGGGTGATTTTGTATTTTTCAAAGACGAAAATCACGGACACACCTTTGATTGCGGCACTTTCACTCCTTGTCTCGATGTGATCCATTCGTGTGCTGCCGAAACGCACAACTTTGCATCAGGTACAAAGCTGAAAATCGCTTACGGCAGCGGAAAGACATTCGAGATTTCACCTGATTCAAGCGTTCAGTGCGAACACTCTGAAGCTGAGGTCGTTTTTTACGATGAATCGGGCGATTATGATGAGTATGACAACAGAAACTGTAAAAAATGCGTCAATAAGCTGAGTGCTTCACCGAGCTGTTTCGGAGGAAAGTACAAAACAATAATTTTACAGTAGCGGTATAGTGGTAAACAAAAACCGGACAGAGGTTGAAAAGAGGAGAAACGGCATGATGTCATGGATAGATACTCATGCGGTTGCAAAAAACACTTTTGGGGAGGATTTTTTTGTCCGGAAATGCTTGGCCATTATAATCCCCAAAGGTTCTTCGATATGTTTGCAGTTTTTCGCCGATTTATTATAAATGGCTGTTTTTTAGGGATTGAGGATATGAAATGACCGGTAAAACTGAAATTTTCGGATTTTTAAAAAGATTTCTTCCGCGTTTTGACATTTTTCAGATACTTTCGGTCGTTTTTTTCACGATTCTCAACATTGTTTTTCTCGTCATTGCATCGCAGAAAAACGGTTTTTCAATAACAGATGCCGATATCTGCTTCCATTTTGCGATAAAACTTCTGTTCGATGCGGCGTTTTTCCTGTTTTTTATGCTGATTTTGAAGGCTGTGTTCAGAATTGCTTTCGTTCCGGCACTGTATGTTACGGCAAACACGACTCTTGCAGTTGCCGACATCCTGCTTTACTACTTCGGAAACACTCTTGTCGAGCGCAGTCATTTCGCTCTGATCACGCCTTACAGCGTTACGTCTTTCGTTCCTTGGTACGGATTTGTAGCGATTTTTGCATTTGTTTCAGCTGTTTTTGCAGTATCGTTTTTCTGCATAAGAAGGATTCCTAAAGAGGATCTTTTCAAGAAGTCTTTTTTCTGGCTTGTTGTTTGTATATTGCTGAATTTATTGAATATCTCTGCATCGGCTCTGTTTGATAAAGACGAGAGGTTCGACCGTGTCATAACTGGTTTCAGAAACGCTCAGATATACTATGTCACGCAGAATCAGTGGATCGATTTTATGACCGACGTGATTTTTCCCGCTTTAGGAGAAAGATTCAAAGTGCTTACCCCCGTGACTGAAAGATTTGTCGGCGACTACCGGCTTTTTTCTGAAGATTTTACGGTGACGAACGACTTTTCACCATACGAAAAAACGATCGGAACTCTTGGAGTGAACCTCGGAAAAGACGGAGAAAAACCGCTTGAAGCAGGCAGTTATTCGAGAGTTATCTACATTTTTACCGAATCGCTCTCGCTTGATGCGCTTCCGTGCTATAATAGCAAAATCAAAGGAGATTTCGCAAAACGCTTTTTCTGCCGCGCCGATATTATGGAGCGGACTTTCACCAATATTACCACGAGCGGATCTCCCACGCTGCAAGGGCTTACGGTGACGTTTGACTCGCATCCGAATTACAATATTCAGGAACCAACCGGTCACAGGAATTCACTTCCGAAAATCTTGAAAAAATACGGGTATAAGCCGGTTTTCATCAGAAGCGCTTCAAAATTTTTCGCCAACGAAAACCTTGTTTTTCAGAATATGGGATTTTCCGAGATCATCGGCAGGGAAGACTTTTTCGAAAATGAAAATCTGAAAAAATATATTTACGGCTGGGGACTTGAAGACAGGAAACTGTATGAACAAGTGGCCGACTATATTAAGAAAAATCGTGACAGTAAATTGTTTGTTTCGATTCTTGGAACCGATACGCATCCGCCTTCAGGGCAGATTAAATATCTTCATTTGGACTATCCGTCTGCGCCTGAAATCGAAAATATAAAGAACCGTGCGGCGAAACTGTGGCTGACTTCTCTCGACAGGATGGATTTTGACATAGCCGGTTTTATAGAAAACCTCGATAAAGAGGGACTTTTCGACGATTCCACGCTCATTATCGTTTCGGCAGACCACTCGTGTCCGCTCAACAATGTTACTGCGAAAATACCGGGTCATCCGAGGAACAATCTGGCGAAGATCCCGCTTATTTTTCTTTCGAAGCGCGCTCTTCCTGAAGCCGATTTTTCAACTCGTGCCGACCAGACAGATATCGCGCCGACGATTGCCCACATTCTGGGGATAGAAAAACCTGCCGGATGGTGGGGACAAAGCCTTTTTGCGGCGGAAAGAAAGGAAAAATCTATAGGCTTCGACAAAAAATTCCTCTATTTTTCGGATGAAAAATCGATGAAAACTATAAATACGGAAAAACCGGCGGATACTTCGGAAGAAGAATTCCTGAATCTTTTCAATACTGTATTTACGGAAAGAAGACCTTAGGCTACGAAAAGAACGCCGTCTTCGCACCATGTGTAGAGAATGTCGAGAACATCTGCCTTTTTGAATTTTTTCTTCAGCTCGGCAAATGTCGCCGTTCCTTTGGAGCGGATATAATCGAACACCATGAACTCTTCATTCGAGATGACTTTTGCAAAAACCGAACCGTCAATGCGGTAGACAATGCCGTAAAGTTCCTCTTTGTCGACTTCTGAAGCATACTTCTTGAGGTCGATGTAACCGGTATCGATCAAATCTTCGATGTCATAAGAGAATTTGTCGAAAAACGCCGAATCGTTGATGCCGAAAACCGTTGAATCGCAGATTGTATCGAGCTGGTAAGGCATTGCCACCTTGTCTTCGCTTTCGACCATGAGAGAGGTAGTGTAAAAGTGGTTGTGCTTCAGAAGATCCGAGGCTACAGGCCACAGTTTTTTCTTCTGGAAACGGTCGAAAATGTAGGCGAAAAACTCATGGATATAGCCGAAAAGACGCGAATATTCGATAGAATCTATGTCGGCTGCGACTATATCAGGTGCCTGTTTTCTTATCCACTTGTTCCAGCGCATGATGATTTCGTGACACGGCATTTCAAGCCCTTTTGCGAGCATCGTAATTATCGAAACCATGCGTCCTTTGTTGTAAAGGAGATCTATACCGTCGGAAAGTTCCGCTGCCTTTTCCATATCCTTTTTAGTGAACTGCGCGCTTTCCAGTGCGTTGTAGGGATATGAATTTTCAATAATATAGCCGAATTCGCGCATCCGGTTGTATATTTTCGTTCCCGGATAGACCGAGAGACCTTTGAGATTTATGGATATCGGCCAAAGATTGAAAACGACTTCAAGATCGTTGAGAAAATCTTCGTAGGACATTCTGGGAAGGCCTGCAATTACGTCTATTCCGAACATTAGAGCCGGAAAATTCGCCATATACCTGATGTTTGCCAGAGCTTTGTTGACATTGAACGACGTGAGAAGATTTTCATGAACTTTCTGGTTTGTCGTCTGAAGTCCGATATTTAAAAAAATGTTCATGTCGGCTAAAGTCTCTATATCGCTTTTTGAAAGCAGATCCGCCCTTACGGACATTTCGAAAATCGCGTTCGGCAGATACTCGTTTATCATGGAAAGTATCTTGCTGAAATGCTGATGGCTCAAATTCGCGATCGGACAGCCGACAGATATCTGCGTAACACCTTTTTCGGCAAAAAATTTCAGCTCTTTTTCAAGGTAGGCGAAACTGTGGTAGCGCAGATTGCCGGAGTGCGAAAAATCAATGCAGAAATCGCATTTGAAAAGGCAGCCGCGCGCTATTTCCCAGTAAACCGACGTCGCTTCGCTGACAGGTATCATTCCGTTGAGATAAGGCGACGGAATGGTGTCCAGATCGGTAATGACACGGTTTTCGCCGTAAACAAAAGAGTGGCTCTTTTTATCTTTGAAAACGATGCCTGAAGCTTTTCCTATGCTTTCTCCGTTCCGTTTCAGCATCGCCATTTCGTAGAGTGAAAGTTCCGGCTCGTCCTGAATGATGAAATCGAAGTCAAATTCTTTTTTGAAGTATTCTTCCGGGCTCGCGAAGGTGTCGTAACCCCAGAGTCCTTTGGTGAACTTCATGTTTTTGCATGATTTCGCCAGTTTCAGGATGTAGCCGGCATTCCAGTAAAGCACTCTGAAAACGACGATGTCGGCCTGCTGGTTTTCTATTATTCCGGCGGAAGTCGACATGTCGTCTGTCATGTATACATTGACTATTTCGGCGCTTATTTCGTTCCACGATCTCGCTTCAACAAATGCCTTGGCGGTAAAAACATGATATTCCGTGTTTTTTACTACTCTTGACTTATTGACATTGATGATGGCTATCTTCATTTGAAAACCTCAAATGTGAGAATGAACGGATTTATATGAGCGGAAAATTAGTTTACAGAGCTGAGATAGCTGGAGATTGCCTTGAATTCCTTCATAGCTGCTGCGTATTCGACTTTGTCGCCTTCAGCCTTGAGAACTTCATCAAGAATAGGAGCAAAGCCTTTGTCTTCCGTTTTGAGAAGAGCGATCGACATAGCTTCGCGGACATAAGGTTCAGCGTGTTTCATAACAGGTTTAAGCTGTTCTTTGTAGTCGCCGAGTTTGCCTGAGTAACCAAGCATGTAAACAGCCTTTTCTACAACTGCCGGATTTTTGTCGCCGAGTTTTGCAACATAACATGCGTTGTCAGCTTTGCACTCTTTTGCAGCGTTTGCTCTGTCAACGAATCTTTTGAACATTTCGACAGTCTTGTTGGTCGAATCGTAGTTTACGTCAAGTCTCGATTCCGTCTTGACTTTCTTGTCCATATCGTCTTTAGAAATTTCCTGACCTACAGGAAGTTCCTTTTTAACTTTTTCAGCCGATTTCTTTTCAACGTTTGCAACATATTTTTCGCCTTCTTCAATGACGCCTTTTGCAACAGCGATGAATCTGTCAGCCATTTCAGGATCGGAAACCATTCTTGTAAGAGCATCAGCAGCCCAAACCGTAGCTTCGTAGAAAATGATCTTTTCGTTCATTTCGTTGTACTCGGAAACCGGTTTCTGTTTGATGACTTCTTCAAGATACGGAAGAGCTTTCGGGTCGCCGAGGATCGCAAGAGCTTCAGCGCCTTTCATCATGATCGAAATTTCCTGACCTCTGTCTGCAAGCTTAGCCTGAGCTTTTTCCTCTTTTGAAAGCTGACCTTTGGATTTCTTGTCGTTGGTAGTGTCTTTCGTGAACTTCTTGCTGACCATTTTGAGAAGCGTGTCTGTAGCTCTGAAGTCACCGAATTTTGCAAGTTGAACTGCAAGGTGCTCAGCGAGGAAAGGCTGTTTCTTGTCGGTTGCGAGCTGTGTTTCGAGCTCTTTGATAACCATGTCAACTGCCTGTTTCGAACGGATATCAGCAAGAACGATCGAAGTTTTGAGCTTTGTTGTCGTTTCGATCGAAGCGATAGTTGCCATGTATTCGTCGTCTTTCGGGCATTCGCCTTTTTTCTTAGCTTCTTCGTTGCCGATGTATTCCGGGCAGAACTGTTTTGTAGCTCTTTCCTTGTTGTCGTTCTGGATCTCGTTTACTTTCGGGTTTTCGCCGTTGTAGGCCTTGATGAGCTCTTCCTCAGCCATTTTGCCGAGTTTGATGAGCGATTTTCTTGCTTCCGGGAAAAGGCTGAAACCCTGCTCTTCGTAGAAAAGAGCGGTTACGAGCGGACGGACCGTTGAAGGATCACGCCATTCGCCGAGAAGACCGGCTGTGGTGTATTTTGTACCGAAATCTTCGATTTTCGAGTCGAAAACCTTAAGGATTTCAGGAACAAGGTGCTTACTTTCGTTCGGCATCTTAGCCAAAGCTTCGATTGCTGCACGTTTTGCAACAGATTCAGCTTTTTCACGCATTCCGGGAGCGAGAACTTCAGGAGTCTGAAGCGTGAAATACTTTGCAAGTGTCGGAACAGAGGAAGGCTGTTCGAGAAGTCCGAAAGCCATAGCCGCACTTTCAAGTGTTTTAAGGTTTCTTACGTTTGTCGTGGTGAGACATTTGTCAACGATTTCGCTGATTCTGTCTACAGACTGCGTGCAGCCGATTTCGCCTGCGGTAAGAACTGCAAGACCTGCTTCGGGAGTCTGATCGAGCTTGAGGAGCTTCGAGCAGGCTTTGTCCATATTGACGATCTCGCCTTTCATCTTTTTAAGACCCTGGATCGCGTAGTTTCTCGTGTCTTTCGAGTAAAGTTTTCCAAGGTACTCGTCTTCCGGATTACATGAAACAAGCATCATTGCAACCGGAATCAAAACCAAAAGCATCAAACTTTTCAATTTCATAACAACCTCTTAAAAAAATAATGGTTTAAAGCAACAAAAAAACATCGGCAGAGAGATTAGCAAAAAAAAATAAAATATCAAAAAATTTTGCCCTATTTGCCGAAGAAATACTCGATCGCCTTTGTCATGTAGTAATGATCGGCCGTTCCTGCGGTTTCTCTGATCGAGTGCATAGCCCACATCGCGTTGCCTACATCGACCGCTTTTATGCCGAGAGCGGCCGAAGACATCGGACCTATCGTGCTGCCTGACGGGACGTCGGAGCGGTTCGCGATTTTCTGGCACGGAACTCCGGCATTCTCGCAAAGCTGTTCGAAAACCGAGCTCGTTTCTGCAGTCGTTGCGTATCTGAAACTCGAACTGAATTTGATGACCGGTCCTTTGTTCATTTTCGGAGCGTAAGCCGGATCGTGTTTTTCGGGAAAATTCGGATGCTGTGTGTGTGCACCGTCGGCACTGATGAGGAAACTCTTCGAGAATGCGACAAAACGGTCGTCACGTCCGTCGGAAGTAAGTGCGACGATCCTTTCAAGAATCGTTCTCGTGAAGGATGAATCAGCCCCCATCGGAGTTCTCGAACCGATTTCCTCGTTGTCGTAGAAAGCGGCGACAGTCGTTGCCTTGCCAGGTTTTGCGGCAAGGAATGCTGTCAGAATCGAGTGGCACATCTGAAGGTTGTCGAGTCTGCCGGTCGAAATGAATTCGTCGTCGATTCCGCCGAAGGTTCCGCCCTGAAGATCGTAGACGAAAAGGTCTGTCTGACCGATATTTTCAGGTTTTTCGCCGATTTCCTTCGCAACGAGCGTCTTCAGAACATTCTTGGCTTCGCTGTCGGCAGTGAGAACGACCTGAAGATGGTTCTGCGGGTTGAATTCGAAGCCTTTGTTCGCCTCGCGGTTCATGTGGATCGCAAGAGAAGGAACGATGGCGACAGGTTTGTTTATGTTGACGAGCTTTTCGACTTCGCCTTTTTTGGTTTTGACCATTACACGGCCGGCAATTCCGAGATTTCTGTCAAGCCATGTGTAGACGAGCAGTCCGCCGTAGATCTCAGTCGTGACTCTGACGCATCCCGCCGAAATGTTTTCCGCGTTTTCCTTTAACTTAAGAAGCGGGCTGTCGGTGTGGGCACCGGCGATTTTGAAACCGGTGTTTACCGGAGTATCGGTTCCGAGCCTGAAAGCGATGAGAGAAGAGCTGTTTCTTCTGACGAAGTATCCTTTACCTTTCTCAAGTTTCCACGGTTTTGCTTCGTCGAGTTCGGTGAAGCCTTTTTTAGCCAAAGTTTCGGCAATGTTCTGTGCGGCATGGAAAGCTGTTGGAGATTTGTCAATAAAATCAATTAGTTCTCGTCCAAGCTGTTTGATTTCCTTTTTCATTTGTAAACTCCCCTGTAATTTGTAATACACCAAAAAAACGCAATATTTTAGGAATTTAAACATATATTGCAAATTTGTCGCACGCTCAAAGTTTGACATGACGGACTTATTCCTTAAAATATCACGTTTTACTGATTTTTAGAGGAAAACAGGGAAAAATGAAAGTTCTGGTAGTCGGAAAAGGGGGGCGCGAACACGCTCTTGCATGGAAAATCGCTCAAAGTTTTTATGTTGACAAACTCTTTTGCTTTCCTGGAAACGCAGGAATCGCTGAAGTTGCTGAAATACCTGATATTGCTGATGATTCAGTTGAATCCCTTCTTGATTTCGCAATAAAGGAATCGATAGATCTCACTGTCGTCGGCCCGGAAGATTACCTTGCAAAAGGAATAGTTGACGCCTTTGAATCGAAAGGACTCCGCATTTTCGGTGTCAACAAAGAGGCTGCCCGCCTTGAATCGAGCAAGGCTTTCGCGAAAGAAGTGATGAAATCGGCGAAAATCCCGACAGCGGCATATTCGACAGTCACCGATTTTGAAAGCGGCGACAAAATACTGAAAACTTCAAAATATCCGGTAGTTTTAAAGGCTGACGGTCTGGCTGCAGGAAAAGGCGTAATAATCTGCATGACTTATGAAGAAGCCGCTTCCGAACTTTCCCAGATGCTGGGCGGCAAATTCAAAGCGGCCGGCGCAAAAGTCGTAATCGAAGAGTTTCTGAAGGGCGAGGAACTTTCACTTCTTCTTCTTACCGACGGAAAAACTGTCAAAAGACTCCTTTTTTCGCAGGATCACAAGGCGCTCAACGACGGCGATACAGGTTTGAATACAGGCGGAATGGGAGCTTACACGCCGGTAAAATCAGGAACTGACGAACTTTATGAAAAAGTCGATAAAACTATCACGCAGCCGCTTCTTGGCGAACTGAAAAAGCGCGGCATAAACTACCGCGGAATCCTTTATATCGGTCTTATGATAGTTGACGGCGAACCTTTCGTCCTCGAATACAACGTCCGCTTCGGCGATCCCGAAACGGAGCCGCTGATGTTCATGCTCATAAGCGATATCGTTCCTTACTTCTGGGCAGTTGCAGGAAAAGAGGGCTCTCAGGCTGATAAAAACGGCTCTCTGCCTCTGTGCACGACGCTTGAAGCTCTGCCGGAACTCGTCTGGAGAAGCGGCTACGGAATGTGTGTCGTCCTCGCAAGCGGCGGCTATCCCGAAGGCTATGAAAAAGGAAAAATCATTTCCGGACTTGATTCGGTCGATGAAAACTGCGTTGTATTCCATGCCGGAACAAAGTACGACACTGAAGGAAACATCGTGACCGACGGCGGCAGGGTTCTCATGGTAACTTCGGCAGGCAAAGGCATAGCAGAAGCCGTCGAAAACACGTACAGAAACGTTGAAAAGATAACTTTTGACAAGGCTTACTTCAGGCACGATATCGCACACCGCGAAATGGAAAGGAACTAATGCAGATAAAAAAAGCCGAATTTGTAAAAAGTGCGTCATCCATGGCCGGTCTTCCCGAAGACGGCAGACCCGAATTTGCATTCATCGGGCGTTCAAATGTGGGGAAATCGAGTCTGATGAATATGCTGCTCGGGCGCAAAAATCTGGTGAAAACCTCGAAAAAACCTGGAAAAACAGTCCTTCTCAACTACTTCAACGTGAATGATTCCTTTTATTTCGTTGATCTTCCGGGTTACGGCTTCGCATCGCGCTCGAAATCCGAGCAGGATCTCTGGCGTGTCGTTATTGAAAAGTATCTCAGGACGAGAAAAAGCCTCGTCGACATTTTTCTTCTCATCGATTCGCGTCACGGGATTCTGCCTAACGATATGCAGATGATAGAGTTTCTGGATCATTACCAGATCGGTTACACGCCGGTTTTTACGAAGACGGACAAACTCACGAAAACTGAGCTTTCGGCGGCGAAGCAGAAAAATCCGGATTATTTTTTCGCAAGTGCAATGAACGGAAGCGGAAAAGAGCAGCTGCTTGATTATATTGAAAAAAATCTTGAAGGCAGAGAGGGGAAGGAATGATTTTCGCTCTGCTTTCTCTCATGTTTTTTTCACAGGCTGTTCCGCTTGAAACAGTTGTCGCAAGCATGAACAACCGGGCAATAACATACTCGGAAGTACTTCAGGAAGGGGAACTTCTCAACATCGAGAACAACTTTCCGCCCGAAACGCCGCTTTCAGCCGAAATGAAGCAGACGATACTCGAACTGATATTCTTCAGGATAATCGCATTCGAAGAGGCGCGCGAACACGAAGTCACGGTCGATGAAAAACTTGTCAGGCAGAAAGTCGATACTTACAAAAAAAATGTCAACATGAAGGCGTTCATCGAAAAATACGAGCTTACCGATTTTGAATTTAAGACCATAATCAAAATGCGGCTCATCACCGACAAGATGACGAACCGCTTTCTTGAGCAGAAATTTCCGAAAGGAAAGCGGATTTCGGAAGAAGAAAAACGAAAAGCCGTTGAAGACTGGAAGAAAAATCTTCTGAAACGGCAGAAACTTATGATTTTTTCAATGCCTTAACGGAGATAAAAATGGGAAAAACGATTTCCGTAATCAATCAGAAAGGCGGCGTCGGCAAAACCACGACCGCAGTGAACTTTGCGGCATCTCTCAGCGCGCTTGAAAAAAAAGTGCTGCTTATCGACATGGATCCGCAGGGAAACGCAACTTCGATGAGTTCGATCAAAGAAGAAAACTTCAATACGATCTACGACATGATGGCTGATCCTGAAGTCCTGGCAGTCTATCCGACGAAACTTCCGTCTTTGAAAGTGATTCCGTGCAATTCGGATCTGACCGGGGCCGAGATAGAGCTTCTTGAAGTCGAAAACCGCGAATTTGTCCTGAAAGAGACGCTTGACAAGCTGAAAGACAAGTTTGATTTCATAATCATCGACTCGCCGCCGACACTCAATATCCTCACTGTGAACAACATGATCGCTTCCGACGGTATAATTATTCCGATACAGTGCGAATATTTCGCGCTCGAAGGTTTGAGCAGGATAATTGAAACTATGAAAGGGATACAGAAACTGAATCCGGCGGTAGAGATTTACGGAATACTTCTCACGATGTTCGACAAACGCGTCAAACTGACCTTCGAGGTCGAAGACGATGTCCGTGAGCACTTTGGAGATTTAGTTTTTAAAACGGTGATCCCGCGCAACGTCAAACTGAGCGAATCTCCGAGCTTCGGAATGCCGATACTTCTTTACGATGTCGCTTCGATCGGTGCGAAAAAATATCTCGAACTTGCGGAAGAGTTTCTCGAAAGAATCAAATAATCGCAGAATCAGGGCAAAAAAAAGCGGTCACACGAAAAATCGCATGACCGCTATCCTGAAAAGGATTTAAAAAACGGAGATTAGAGTTCCTTCTTGAAAACAGGTGTCGGTTTGAAAGAAACAGTCTTCGTTGCCGGGATTTTGATTTCCTGACGGGTCTTCGGGTTGATACCCTTGCGAGCTTTTCTTTCGTTTACTTTGAAAGTTCCAACACCGTTAAGGCTGAGTCTTTTCTCAGAAATAACAGTATCCTTAAGGATAGCTGTGAAAACATCGTAAAGCTCTTTAGCCTGATCGTTCGTAAGAGCAACAGATTTAACCGTTTCTTTCATCTTTTTAACGAAATCGGTTTTCGTGGTTGCTACGAGGTACTCTCTTTTTTTCTTTGCTGCTTTTGCCATAACACTCTCCATAAAAAAGGTTAACAAACAACACGCCATTTTAAGATTGTCGCAGTGCTTGTCAAATATTTTTCAGTAAAATTAAGACGTTTTTTTGCTTTTTTTGTTGTTTTTTTATCTGCTGCGGCATTTTTTTTGCGTTTTTTTGCCGTTTTTGAGTCCGAAACAGGTGAAACCTGCACTTAAAACAACACTTCGATTGAAATCTGTCGGAGAAAAAATCAGAGAAGAATGTCTATCTTGCTTTCACTGCGTTTCTTTTTTAACCAGGTCTGAAACATTTTTTCGACATTGCGCTGATAATAGATGCTCCTCAGCATTTCGTATGATTCGTTGTATGTCGGAGGATCGTGTTTTTCAACCTTGTCGAGTTTTACTATGTGCCAGCCGTAGCGCGTTCTGAAAGGTTCGCTAACTTCGCCTTCCTTCATCACCGCAAGTCTTTCCGAAAATTCGGGAACCATATCGCGTGCAGAAAAAGTGCCGAGCGCTCCGCCGTTTGCAGCCGAACCGTCCTGGGAATAGGATTTTGCAGCTTCCGTGAAAGTGGTTTTTCCTTCAGTAACCTCTTTATATATAGCGGCTACGGCATCCTTGATTTCGGCGTCGTTGCTTTCATTCGCCTGAAGAATGATATGGGAAGCTGTGAAGTAGAGTTCCTGTTCTTTGCTGAACTCCTTTTCGTAGATTTCGCGCAGAGCCCGTTCATCGACATCCATTGTGACGATTATACGTTTTTTCAGTTTGAGGAGCAGGAGCTGTTCCCTCAGAACTTCGTTGCGGTAAGTATCGAACGACATGCCGCTTTTGGCGAGTTCCTGCTCGAACTGCTCGCGCGTCATTCTGTTCTGAGCCAAAACCGACTCCACTGCGGAATCAAGTTCGTCATCCGGAACTTTAATATCGAGTGCTTCGGCTTCCTGCTTCGAAATGGCGTTGTTTATGAGCTGATCGATGAGTTTGTCCTTTCTGTCAAGTACCGCCTGAGTCTGTACGCTTGCCGGATCGTCGAACCGCAGCAGCTTCTTGCAGTCGTAAATCGTGTAGACTTTGCCGTTGACGCGGACAACCATCTTGTTTAAAAGCTGTTCTTCCGCAAAAATGGAAAAAAATGAAATGCAGATAAGTAGGAAAACGAGTTTGAATTTCATTATTTACTTATTGTTGTTTTGCCGGTTTGCCGAGCTGGATTTTCATGTTCTGGTTCGGTTCTCCGCCGTTCTTTTTGATTTCTTCCTGCTGCTTTCTCAACTGTTCGAGCTGTTCTTTCGTAAGAAGGGGTTTCTGCATTTTCGATCTCTGCAGCTGGTTTTTGTCGAAATTTTCGGAAGCGGTTTGTGCACTTTCCGAAGTTGAGATTTCGATTGCAAGAGCTGCGTCTTTGTCGAATTTGAAACCGAGTTCCTTTTTGTAGCTTTCGATCATATCGGTGTATGCCGTTTTTCTCTTTTCGGTTTTGAGCGTGTTTTCGATGTTTGCCTTAACATCTTCAAAGGTTTTTACAACCTTGTCTTTTTTACCGGTCAGTTTGATGATGTGGAAACCGAACTGAGATTCAACCGGTTTGCTGATATCGCCGACATTCTGGAGCGCGAAAGCGCCGTCGCTGAACTCTTTGACCATGCTGCCGCCTTCTTCCGTTCTCTGGAAGTAGCCGAGGTCGCCGCCTCTTTTCTTAGAGCCGTCGTCTTCGCTGTATTTTTCTGCAAGTTTCGCGAAACTACCCATATCTTTTGCGCTTTTTTCAGCTTCTGCAGCAACTTTCTCGGCAAGTTTTCTTGCAGCTTCCTTGTCTCTTGAATCCGTTATCTTGATGAGGATGTGGCTTGCTTTGACTTTTTCCGGAGTATTGAATGAGTCTTTCTTTTCTTCGTAGTAGCTCTTCATTTCGTCTTCGGAAATTTTAAGGCTTTCTTCGATCTGAACTTTCATCTTAGTGCCGCTGTAATACCTTGCGATCGTGTTTTTAACCTGAGAAAGAAGGATCGGATCGTTAAGTGCGCCGTCTTTTATGGCTTTCATCGCGACAAGTTCGCCTTCCGTGATTTTCGTCATAAGCTCTTCCTTTCTTTCCGGCGTGTTGTAGCGGGCTTTGAGATAGTCGTTGAGATTGTTGACATAAGCCTTCATGTATTTTTCACTGAGCTTTACTCCGCCGAATTCGGCAATCGTTTTTCCGCCTTCATTCGGATAAAGTACCACTTTTCCGGAATCGTTGCAGCAGCCTGAAAAAGCTGTCAGCATAGCAAACACAATAACAACCAATAATTTTTTCATAATAAACCTCCTTAAAATGCAAAAAACTTTCCGTCAAAACGGAAAAAACGCATTATTAAAGCCAAATCGCGATTTAAGTCAAGAGGCTGCGGAAAACAGCGTAATCACTTTAAAACTTGACATTCGGACTTTTTTGAATATAACACGGCGGTTTTTTGGTTCCGTGAGACTTAAATTTATGAATGGAGGATATTTTGGCTCACCACAGATCGGCAAAAAAAAGAATTAGAACAAGTGAAAAAAGAAGACTTTACAACCGTTCTATCAAATCAAGAGTAAAAACTTTCTCGCACTACTTCGAGGTTGCTGCTGAGACAGCTGAGAACCGCGAAGACGCAGTCGCAAAACTTAATACGGCAATAAGCGAAATCCAGAAAGCTGCAAGCAAAGGCGTTCTTCACAAAAACACCGCTGCAAGAAAGGTCGCAAGACTTGCACGCCAGTTCAACAGAACTTTCTCAAAATAAGTTTTGAAATACTCTCTTATACTCCGAAACATTTCTGAAATTTTTACCGCTGCAACTTTATCTCCGGTTTTAAAAGGTTCATCTCTTCTTATTGCAGCTGACGAAGAGGGAAAAATCTCTTTTGCCGGTGAAAGCGCGGATTTCAGAAAAACGGAACCCGATTTCGAAACAAAATTCAGGGAAGTCATTGTCGATGCCGGAAACAAAGCGGTTTTTCCGGGTCTTGTCGACAGCCACACGCATCTTGTTTTTGCGGCGACACGCGAGGACGAGTTCGCGATGAAATCGAGAGGGGCTACCTACGAGGAAATCGCGGCTGCCGGCGGCGGAATAATCAACAGCACGGTCAAAACGAAAAAAGCGTCGCTTGAAGAAATAGTCGAACAGGCTTCAAAACGCCTGTCTCAGCTCGTTTCTTACGGCGTAACGACGGTCGAAATCAAATCGGGCTACGGGCTCGACACCGAAAGCGAGCTCAAACTGCTCACTGCGATAGCAGAACTCAAAAAACGTTTCCCGATCGAAATAGTTTCGACTTTCCTCGGCGCACACGCTTATCCGCCGGAATTCAAAAACGACCACGAAGGCTACATCAGCATGATAAACAACGAGATGCTGCCTGAGATAAAGGCTCGCAATCTTGCCGAATTCGCCGATGTTTTCTGCGAGGAAGGCTATTTTTCGCTCAAAGAGACCGAAAAACTTATGCTCAGAGCGAAAGAATTCGGTTTCGGGCTTAAACTTCACGCGGACGAATTCCATTCTCTCGGCGGAACTGAACTCGCGGCCGAAATGGGAGCTGCATCGGTTGACCATCTCGAGGCGATAAGCGACGAAGGGATCAGAAAACTTGCCGAAAACGGCGTTGTCGCGGGCGTTCTGCCGATAACATCCGTTTTTTCGAGGCTTCCGTTCGCTCCGGCGCGAAAAATGCTTGAAAACGGCGTAACTGTCGCTCTTGCTACCGACATGAACCCCGGAAGCTGCATGTGCGGATTCTTACCGCTTGCGGCAAGTTTAGGTGCGACACAGCTCCGTCTCAGCGTGGAAGACTCGCTCAGAGGAATCACGATAAACGGCGCGAAATCTCTCAGAAGAGACAAAACCAAAGGCTCCATCGAAACCGGCAAGGACGCAGACCTTGTCATAATGGATTCTCCGAGCGTCTCATATCCGATCTACCACTTTGCCCACAACCACTGCGAAAAAGTGTTTGTGAAAGGGAAAAGGATCATCTGACATTTTTCTTTCTGTACTTGCAATAAAATTTTTTAAAAATATAAGGTTGCGACTGTTTTTTTTGTAATCGGAGGAGAAATGCAGGAGCGTCTCGGAATTGACATCGGGTCAACATTCATCACTGTTTTTTCAAAGAATGAAAACAAGGTCGTTTTCCGTGCGAGACATCGCGGAAAGATAGCGGAATCGCTGAAGAAGATTTTTGCGGATGCTGACAGCGGCACTTTGATTCAGCTGACCGGAAAAACGGCTCAGGAATTTTCAGGGATCAAAGAAAACCTCTGTATTTCAGAGGCTGAAGCAATAAACTCAGTGATAAAAAATGAGAGTTTTTTCGGCGGAAAGGATTTCGCAATAATTAGTGTCGGCGCATCGTCACTCAAGAAATATACAATAAAATCGGGCACAATTTCAGATATTTCGTCAAATTCGCTATGCGCTTCTGGAACAGGGCTTTTTCTGGAAGAGCAGGCTGAAAGGCTTTCCATCGACCTTGAAAACATGCCGCCGCTTGAGATAACCGATCCGCCGTCGGTTGCAAGCAGATGCACCGTTTTTGCAAAAAGCGATCTCATTCACCATCAGCAGGAAGGGCGCACGAAAGACGAAATGTGGGCGGGAATGTGCCGTGCACTTGTCATTTCGGCAACGAATACTCTTTTCAAGGGGCTTGAAATCAAAGGAAACTTCCTTCTCATCGGCGGAGTCAGTCTCAACAAAGAAGTTGTCCGCTGGTTCAGAACGCTTTTTCCCTCGTCTGAATGGCTCGTTCCCGAGTTCAGCGAAGCCTTCATCGCAAAAGGCGCGGCCGAGAGTGCCTGTGTCAAGGTGACGGAGATCGATCCTGAAAAATTCTCCCATTCTGCAGCATTTGAAAAAATGCCGCCGCTGACGCTGAAAAAGAGCAGATATCCGCAGTTTGCAGAGCCTTCGCTCGATGAAGAAAACAATGAAATCAGAATCCACAAGGCGGATTACCGTGAAATTCCCGAAGCGATCCTCGGCATGGATATCGGTTCGACAAGCACAAAAATAGCACTGCTTGACCTCAAAGGAGAGCCGATCCTTGACATTTACAGAAAAACGGGCGGCGATCCGGTAAATTCGGCGAAAAAGCTCTTCAAAGCCTTGTATTCGCTCATAGATCCTGAAAAAACGACGGTACGCGCATTCGGAACGACCGGCTCCGGCAGAAAACTTTCCGGTATAATTTTCGGTGCCGATGCGATAATAAACGAGATCACAGCTCACGCAAAAGGAACCGCTTCGATATTCCCGGAAGTCGAAACGATTTTTGAAATAGGCGGTCAGGACGCAAAATTCATAAGACTTTCGCACGGTTTCGTGACCGATGTCAACATGAACTACGTCTGCGCAGCAGGCACTGGTTCTTTTGTGGAAGAACAGGCGCGCAAACTCGGAATTCCGATAAATCTTGCAGGTCAGCTGACCGAGAACGTTGCTCCGCCAGTAACGAGCGACCGCTGCACAGTATTTATGGAGCAGGATATCCGCGCGCTTCTGCAGCAGGGTTTCGACAAAAACGAAGTCCTCGCCGCAGTTCATTACTCTGTTGTCAAAAACTATCTCAACAGAGTTGTGGGAAACCGTAAAATCAGCAGAGACCGCATATTTTTCCAGGGTGCTACGGCACGCAACAAAGGGCTTGTCGCGGCATTCGAGAACATTCTGGGCGTCGAGATCGTAGTTTCTCCTTTCTGTCACGTCATGGGCTGCATCGGTGCGGCATTGGCGGCTTTTGAAGAAGTCTCGTCAACCGGTGAAACGAAAAAATCGGCGTTCCGCGGAGCTGAATCGGTGACTATCGAAGTCAGTTCGCGGACTGAAACATGCAAATTCTGCAGCAACTTCTGCCGGATCAATCACATTTCCGAAAAGGGAGGAAGAGAATCATCGTGGGGTTACGGCTGCGGCAGAGATCCCGAAACGCCTGTCCGCAAGGAAATAAAGGAGTTCGAGCTTATAAAGCACAGAAATTCATCGTTTTTCAAAAATTTCATGCCTGAAAAAGAGAGTATCGGAAAAGTGGGAATCCCGCTTGCGGTCTCAAGCTGGACCTTTCTTCCGCTCTGGAGAAAAATGTTCTCTCTGCTCAATATTGAAAGCGAGATTTCGGCACCTTCGACAACTCCTGCGATCAAAGGACTTTCGTCAAAATATTCGGCATCGGACTTCTGTTTTCCGGTCAAAACATCGATCGGACACACGCTCGGTCTGACGGATAAGAACCTTCCGGTGTTTTTCCCGACGCTCATTTCGGCGGGCGACAACGTAAAAACGGCGATCAGTTTCTTCTGTCCTTACGTCCAGAGCAATCCGTCGATAATTTCGACCGTTATGGAAAAGAACGGAATGGATCCGAAGACGAAAATCATAGATCCGGTCATCGATTTCAGAATGTCGGACGACAAAAACGGAGCACTTATTTTCAAAGCTCTTCTGCCTTTTTTCCCGACTCTCAAGGAAAGACATGTGAAAAAGGCGTGGAAAGAGGCGCACGACTACTACAGAAGCGAAACCACAAGGCTTATCGAAGAGGGCGAAGCTCTGCTTGAAAACGCGAAGTCGGCTAAAAAACCGGTGTTCCTGCTTGCCGGACGCCCGTACAACCTTTACGACAAAGGGATCAACCTCGGAATTCCCGAAACCATCGCGGGAATGGGCTTCAACGTTCTTCCTATCGATATGATGAAGATAAACGTCGGTACACTCGCCGACACGAACTATTGGAATCTCTTCTGGAATTACGGGCAGAAGATCATTGCCGCACTTAAACGGGCAAAAAAAGAGGAAAACGTTTTTCCGATATACCTGACCAACTTCTCATGCGGTCCCGACAGCTTCATTCTTTCGTTTGCAGAGAACGAAATGAAAGGAAGACCGATGCTTATCCTGGAGCTTGACGAGCATTCGAGCGACGGCGGCTACCTCACGAGGATAGAGGCTTTCATCGATGTCGTCAAAGGCTACATGAAAAACAGACCTGAACCGGCGGAACATCCGCTTCCCGACATCTATCTTGCAAATAAACAGACCAAGCCCGGTAAAATCTGGATTCCGCCGATGCACTTCGGTTCTCCGCTTTTTGCTGCGGCATTCCGTGCTTTCGGATATGAAGCCGAAGCGATCCCGCTTGAGACAAAGCACGATCTTATCACCGGCAAACGCTATGTCAGAGGTCAGGAGTGTCTGCCGATGATCCTCACTTTGGGCGCATTTCTCAACTGTATAAAAAAAGAGCCTGAAAAACAGCACACGCTTTTCATGCCGTCTTCGGAAGGTCCGTGCAGACTCGGTCAGTACAACATGCTTGAGCGGATCGCTTTCGAACATCTGGGGCTTGATAATATCGACATTCTGGCTCCGTCGAGCATAAATTCGTATCAGGGAGTCGAAGAGCAGCTCAGGAGATACCTGATGCATTCGGTAATCACGAGTGACGTGCTTATGAAAATGTCGACGAGAACAAGACCTTACGAAAAGACGAAAGGCGATGTCGACGCTTTTCTGGAAAAGGCTCTCAAAACTCTGGAAAAAGTCTTCGAGCAGAAGAAAAATCCGCTTCCTGTTGTAGAGGAACTCGCTTCCGAACTTTCAAGAGTCCCGCGTTACAACGAGAGAAAACCGCTTGTCGGAATTGTCGGTGAAATATACGTCCGAAGCAACGCCTGCGCGAACGAAAATCTTATCCGTGTCATCGAGGAAAACGGCGGCGAAGCATGGCTTGCACCGCTTTTCGAGTGGCTGATCTATACAGTCTGGGTTCAGGATTTCATGGCGAAACAGAAGGCGTTCTCCCTTTTCGGAAGAGGCGAATCTCTCATCAAAAACCTTTATGTTTCCCATTTTGACGAATCGTACTGCAAAGCGACGGACACAATCCTTGCCGACCGTCACGAACCTTCGATCAAGGATACTCTTGAAGACGGAATGAAATATCTTCATCCGGAATTTGTCGGAGAGGCGATCCTTACAGTCGGACGCGCGGTAGAGTTCGTAAAACAGGGCGCATCGATGATAGTCAATGTCGCTCCTTTCGGCTGTATGCACGGAACGATCACCGATTCGATCTTTCAGGAAATAAAGAACACTCTTAATATCCCGGTCGTTTCTCAGTTCTACGACGGCGACATCGATATAAACGACAGAGTCGCAAATATCCTGAGAATGAGAAAATAACAGTTTGCATGTATAGCTCCGTTGAATGGTGGAATCGTGAAAAAGCGGCACTACAGATGGTATTCGGCGACTTACAGCCTGAATGACAAAATCGAAAGGAAGTTGACGACTTCCGGAAAGGTTATCTTTTTATGCGCTTTTGCCCTTGTTTTTTTCGGTCTGAACACGCGCTCAAGTATGCTTTTCGTCGTTTTTGCCGCGTCTTTAGCCCTGCTTGTTACCGATGCGGTCTCTCTTTTGTTCAAATCTTTCGCGTTCGAGTTCGAAAGGTTTCTGCCTGAGTGTGCTTCCAAAGGAGAAGTGAAGTATCCCGTGATCATGCGGGCAAAAAGCGATAAAGCGGATTTGGAAAATCTTTTTTATGCGGAAGTTCCGGCTGCTCCGGTTCCGACTTTCGAAGTTTTCAACTCGACGAAAGAACCCGGTGAAGAGAAGCGCAACGCCTTCGACCGGAAGATGGGGTATTACCGCTGGAAGTGGCTCATAGATAAAAACTGCGGCGGGAAATATGAGGAATTTGCCGTTACCGGCAGGAAAACCGGCGGCGGGATCCTTTTCAATGCTTCCTTTGTTCCGGACAGACGCGGAAAAATCGCTTTCAGCGGCGCATACGTTTTCCACAAAGGTATTTTCGGACTTTTGAAAAGAGGAAAAATCATCGCCAATCCCGGAAGTTTTCTTGTACTTCCCGAAATAATGGAATCGTTTGAAATTCCCGAAAACGAAGGGGCTGCGGCGAATGAAAAAAACGAAAAAACGCGCGAAATGCAGGAGGCGGGAAACGGTTTCGAGCTGCGGTCGCTGCGTGATTTCGTGCCCGGCGATTCAATAAGGAACATCCACTGGAAATCGAGCGCAAAAAGCGGTCAGCTGAGGACGAAAGAGTTCTACAAAGAGGTCGATTCGGGATCGGTCGTTTTTGTCGACAACTTTTTTGAAGAGCACTACAGCGAAGATTTTGAGAAAGTCCTTTCTGCGGCGGCTTCGCTCCTTAACGCAATGCAGCGGGAGGAAAATCTTCCTCAGATCCTTTTTGTCGGAAGGGAAATGCACGAAATTCCGGACAGCTCGAAAAGAAGTTTTTCCAATGCTCTCTCTACGCTCGCTCTCGCTGAAAACGATGCGGAAAACAAATTCGAAAACTGCCTTGAAACCCTTTTGGAAGCAGGGCAGAGTGCATCAACGATCTTCTTTTTCACTTCGAAATACGACGAAAACAGAAAAAAGGCTTTTAAAACGCTGGCAGGATCAGGGCTGTGCATCAGGATATTTTATGCAGGAAATGCCGAAAGCGATGCTGAGCTTGGCCGGTATGAAACAAAAATAGATTTTCAATAACTTTTTAAGGCGGAAAAATGGATACCGAAATTTTCAACTACGAACTCCCGGAAGAGCTGATAGCGGACGATCCCTCGGCGCGCGGAACCGGAAAGATGATGGTTCTCGACAGAAGCACAAATTCGATAACGCACTCGGATTTCAGCTCTATAACCGATTATATCGACGACATGACGACGGTCGTTTTCAATTCGACGAAAGTTATTCCGGCGCGTATTTTCGGCAAGCGTTCCAGCGGAGGAAGAGTCGAATTCCTGCTGCTGAAAGTGCTTCAGAACGGACTCTGGCAGGTGATGGTCAAGTGTTCGAAACATATTGACAAAGGCGAGGTCGTATTTTTTGAAAACGGACTTACGGCCGAACTTGTTTCGAGATCGGAACAGTTTGCCGATGTAAAATTTTCTCTCGGTGAGAATGAACTTTTTGATTATCTCGACAAATTCGGTGACATTCCGCTGCCGCCCTACATTCTGAAAAGGCGTAACGAAAAGCACAGCAGACCTGACGACAAGGAAAAATATCAGACTGTCTATGCCGAAACTGCCGGATCGGTCGCAGCTCCGACTGCCGGGCTTCATTTCAGTAAAGAGATAATCGGGAAAATCCGCGAAATCACCGGCGGACACGTCGAAAACGTCGTTCTGGATGTCGGTCTGGGAACGTTTCTTCCTGTAAAAAGCGAAAAAGTCGAAGAACACACGATGCACAAGGAACATTTTGTGATCGACGGTGCGACTGCGGCGCGGCTTAATGCGGACAAGGCTGCAGGAAGAAAGATCCTTGCGGTGGGAACAACGACAGTCAGGGCGCTTGAAAGCGCTGCGGTTGCAAAAAATATCATCGAACCGTGTGACAAAGAGACGGGGATTTTCATTTATCCGGGATACGAATTCCGCTTTACCGACCGCATACTTACGAACTTCCACCTTCCGTGCAGCACTCTCCTTATGATGATTTCTGCGTTTGCCGGACGCGAATTTGTTATGGATGCATACAGAGAGGCTGTTGAAAACAGATACAGGTTTTATTCCTACGGCGATTCGATGCTGATTCTTTAAAAAAGTTTTTGATACATATTTGCCTTTATACTTTGGCGTTTGTTTTATTTATTTCAAAAAATCGCGGTTTTTTGTTTATTTTTTTATTGACTTGAATTTGTAAAACTCTATAATTCCGCGATTTTAGGCTCTTTTAACGAAACAATTTTTTCAGGAGGTTGTTATGACTTATTTACCGCTTTCCTACTTGCTCGGTTCAAGAGCGAAAGTAGACATCATCAGAATTCTCGTCAACAGACAGAATTACACAGGCAGAAAAATCGCCGTTCTCAGCAGCACGAATCCTAATTCAAACAAGAAAGCTCTTGATTTCCTTATCGAAACAGGTCTTGTTTTGAGAGAACAGGTCGGCAACGCTTATCATTATAACCTTAACGACAAGCACTTCCTTTATGAACCTATCACCACTCTTTTCAAGGAAGAGGAAAAGACCATCAACAAAATCATGAAGTGCGGCGCGGCTTTCATCGAAGAATTCGCTCCGAAGACACTCGCAGGCTTTGTTTCATACCTTAGAAACAACGTCGTTCTCACCGTCCTCGCACACTCTTTCCCGGCAAAGGATCTCAGCGACTATATTTATGAGAAAACCGGCTTCAGAGTTCTCGTAAAGGTTATCGACACGATTTCTCTCAACGAAAAATCGGTTATGGATTACGCTGAAAAAATTTATTTCTGGAACAACTACAAATCGATCGTAAAGATGCTTGATTCCAGAAATGTTGTTAAAACTTTCTTTAACTTCTAAGGTTTGGAGGCAACTATGAGCAATAAAAACATCAACGTTCTTATCATTGACGACGAAGAGAGCATTCTTTCCAGCCTCCGCAGACTTCTTGAAGACAAAGGTTACAATGTCGTCACGAACAGCAATCCGGCTGCAGCGATCGAATACATGAGAAACAATATTGTTCACATCGCCCTTGTCGACATCACCATGCCGAACATGGACGGTCTTTCCGCTCTCAGCATGATGAAAGAGGTCAACGGTCTTACGCAGATCATCATGATGAGCGCTTACGCTACGACCGACAGAGTTATCGCTGCTCTTGAAAACGGTGCAAACGATTTCCTTCTTAAACCGTTCGACAACCTCGAACACGTTGTTTCGATCGTTGAAGAATCGGAAAAGAAGCTGATCCGCTGGCAGGGTGTAATCAAACAGCTTGGAGCACTTTAATTGACTATCTACCCGCAGGCAAGACTCACTCAACTTCCTATTCAGGATATAGATTTTCCTTCTTCTTTCGCTGCCGATTTTGTATCTGAGTTCGTCAAAGCGTGCGAACTCGACAATTCCGGCAGCGAAATTTATCACAGCTGGAAAGTCTGCATCATGGCATGCAGGATCGGCAAAAAACTGAATCTCGACAGAAATACGATGAAAGAGCTGTTTTTTGCATCTCTGCTTCATGATATCGGCGGAGTCATGGTAGGCGGTCATGTAATAGACCTTCTGACCCAGATTCCCGATGTTTACGGTCAGAAAAGCAATTTCCGTATTTTTGTTCATCCGCACAGAGGAGAAACGATACTCGGCACTTTCCCGACTTTCAGAAATATCAGTGAGATCGTAGGAACTCATCACGAATTTTACGACGGCACCGGTTTTCCTAAAGGTCTGAAAGGCGACAAAATCCCGCTCTGCTCACGCATAATCAGAGTCGCAGACGCGGTCGAGATAGCCGCGCAGGTTCATTCGGTGGATGATCCCGATGAAATCATCTCTCTGCTCGGAATATTTTCCGAGGAAGAGTTCGACCCGGAAATTTATAAAATTTTTGTCGACCTTGTGAAAAACGAGGCGCTTTTCGACGCGGTAAAAAACAGCGAAGCTGTTGAAAAGAGCATAGCGGAACTGAAAAAAGAGATGACAGACCACCATCTGCTCTCTTCACCCGACACTTTGAACCGCTTTTTCAAAATGGTGGCATCAATAGCCGACAATCTGACATCGTCCGAATACAATCATTCGCTGCGCGTGGCTGAACTTTCGGTGCAGATGGCTTATCTGATGAAACTCAACGAAAGCGAGATCCTTACTATCCGCTGGGCTTCGTTCCTGCACGACATCGGCAAGCTCGCAGGAAACCGCTCGGTTTACCGCAAGCGCGAAAAACTCACTGATGAAGAGTGGCTGAATGTAAAGGCGCATCCGCAGAGAGGTTACGACATACTCAACAAAGTCGCGGGAATGGATAAGATTGCATATTACATTCTCTATCACCACGAAAATCAGGACGGTTCAGGCTATCCCGAAGGTCTTAAAGGGGAGAAGATTCCTCTTGCTTCGAGAATAATGCATGTTGCCGACGCTTACGACGCAATCACTTCAAACCGTCCTTACCACAGAAAAAAACAGCAGGAAGAGGCTTTGAGTGAACTTAAAAAGAACGTCAACAAACAGTTCGACCCGAATGTTGTCGAAGTTTTTTCCAAATTCCTGATGTCGTAACACTTTTCTTATAGCAAAAATCTTGCCGTCATCTTTTTTGGCATTATAATTTCCCGTTTTTTTGACGGGTGGCTCATGAGTTCTTCTTTGAAGATACAGCAGCAGCAGAATTTAGTGCTTAAAACCGATCTCAGGATGACGCTTCAGATGCGTCAGAGCATCGAGATGCTGCTGAAAAACCAGTTCGAACTGAGGGAGATGATCCTTGAGGAAGTTTCGGAAAATCCGTTCCTCGAAGTCGAAGACTGGGGCGATGATATTCAGGAAGAACCCTTGCAGCACGGAGAGGAAGCCGAAATCGCCGACACTAAAAGTGAAGACGTCACGGTTCCGCTGAAAATAAACGATGATTCAGCCGACATGAGTTCGATCCTCG
This sequence comes from uncultured Spirochaetales bacterium, assembly GCA_902774115.1. Classification (GTDB taxonomy): domain Bacteria; phylum UBP6; class UBA1177; order UBA1177; family UBA1177; genus UBA1177. The sequence continues at coordinate 210,170 of CACYHH010000004.1, read as the reverse complement.
CCGATTTCGACTGGGAGCAGATCAGAGAGACTTCTTCGAACAATTTCGGTGAGACGAACCTTAAAAAATCGAACGATATCCCCAACGATTTCAATTTTGAAAACACGGTTCCGGCGGAAGAGAGTTTCGCCCAGTCGCTTGACTTCCAGATTTCGGTTTCGTCTTATCCCGAAACGATGAAGGACGTTCTCATCTATATGGCTTACAACCTTGATGCAAGAGGTTTTCTTGCCGACAGCGACGAGGATATCGCCCTGCAGATAGCTGCTGACGTTGAAACCGTGGCTGAAGCAAGAGAGATCCTTAAAAATTTTGAACCTTCAGGCTGCGGATGCCGCAATTTTCCCGAGTATCTGAGATTCATTTTCATTGAGCACGGCTCGGTCGATATTCCTGAAAAATTCGAAAAATCTGTCAATCGTCTTTTCAGCGACGAGACGATGCTCGATCTGCTCGTGAAGAAAAATTTCGACGCTCTCTGCGGAAGTCTCGGGATCACGCAGCAGGAACTTACGGAACTTCTGCTTTTCTTCAGAAGCGGTGTGGCTTCCCCTTATCCGGCATTCGGTTACGAGCAGGAGCGGACTGAATACGTCAAAGCCGATCTCATGGTTTTCATGCGTGAAGGCGAGCCGGTGATCTATATCGATGATAAAATGCTGCCGACTGTCGTTCTCAAAACAGAGTTGTTTGAAGACAACATGAAAAACGTCAAAAACCGCAGTGAAAAGCATTTTATCCGTGAAAAATACAAAAACGCGGAGTGGATAATCAAATCGGTGAGTGACCGCAACCGTACGCTTTATCAGGTCGCGGCAAGTATTTTCTCGCATCAGAAAGCATTCCTCGAGCACGGCGACAAATTCCTTAAACCGCTTACTCTGAAAGACGTTTCGGATGACATCGGCCGCCACATCGCAACTGTTTCAAGACTCACGAACGGCAAATACGCGCAGACTCCGCACGGGATTTTCGAGCTCAAATACTTCTTCGTCAAGCAGGTAAACGACAATCTGACGACAAACAAGCGTCTGGAGCAGAAAATCGTCGAGATAATCGAAGGGGAAAACCGCGAGAATCCTTACAGCGATGACGATATCGCCCACATTTTAAGCAAGGAAGGGATCGAAGTCGCACGCAGAACCGTCGCGAAATACCGTTCCAAAATGAATATTCCGCTCGCAAGGGAACGCAAAAGAAACTATCAATTTGAAGTCGGGAACTGAAATGTGCAAGATTGCGAATTTTCTGAAAAAAGAATGTATTGCATGCCGCATGGAACTGAAAACCAAAGAGGAACTTTTCAAATATATCGCCGAAAATGCCGAGGCAAACGCCGGAATACCGGAAGATTCGGTGCTTAAAAGCCTGCTGGAACGCGAAACTTACGGTTCGACCGGCATCGGAAAGGGTGTCGCCGTGCCGCACTGCCGCATAAAAGGCTCTAAAAATGTAGTGATCCAGCTGATTTCGCTGGCTGAACCTATGCCTTACGGAAGTGCTGACGGAGAAGGTGTCCGTCTTGTATTTTCGCTTATCGTGCCTGAAGGCAACAATCTGCTTTACCTCAAGCTGATAAGCCGGATTTCAATGCTCTGCAATGATGAAAAAATGCGTGAAAGCCTTGTCGCGGCAGAAAATCCTGATGAAATAATCGATTTAATCTCAAATTTATAGGAGGAAGTTATGGTTTTCAGAGTCGAAGTCGGATTGAACGAAGAAGTGAAGGATGCTCAGGGATTGACCTGGAAAAGAAGGATCGAAACCGATCTCGGAATCAGAACTGTTGAAGATGTAAAAATGCTTAAAGTCTACCTGATCGACTGCGAAGATGTGACAGCTCAGCAGGTAAGCGCTTTTGCGGCGGAAGTCCTTGCCGACCCCGTAACAGAAGTTTTCGAAACGCGCGAAGTTCTGGCTGACAACTATTCGTTTGACTGGATCGTCGAGACCGGATATCTCCCCGGTGTTACCGACAACGAAGGAAAAACGGCTCTCTGGGGACTCAAGACTTTTCTCGGACACATCGGTGAGAACGACATGGTTTTCTCCGGCAGAAAATACCTGATAAGCGGAAAAATCAGCGAGGAAGAAATCAAAAAAATCGCTTCCGATCTTCTTGCGAACGGCGTAATCCAGCGTTATTCGATTCTCAGCGCGAAACAGTGGAAAAAAGGGCAGAGGATAGGCGACGCGGTTCCGAGAGTCGTTGACAAAACGCAGCCCGTTGTCGAAAAAATGGCTCTTGACGTTTCCGACGAAGACCTGATGAAAATTTCGAAATCGCGTGTTCTCGCACTCAATATCGACGAGATGAAGGCGATCCGTGACTACTTCAAGCGCGAGGATGTCATCAAAGAAAGAGTCGCACACGGAATGTCGGCGGAAGCTACCGACTGCGAAGTCGAAGTTTTTGCCCAGACATGGAGCGAACACTGCAAACACAAAATTTTTGCGGCAGACATAAAATACGAAGATAAAACTGCCGATAAAGCTGAAGAAATCCACTCTCTCTACAAATCGTGCATCAAAAAGACCACGACCGACATGCTTGAGAAAAAACCGTGGATAAAATCGGTTTTCGACGACAACGCCGGAATCGTCCAGATCGATGACGACACCCTTTTCGCGATGAAAGTGGAAACTCACAATTCTCCGAGCGCACTTGACCCGTACGGCGGCGCACTCACGGGAATCGTCGGCGTAAACCGCGACATCATCGGCTGCGGAATGGGTGCAAAACCGATCCTCAACACTGATGTTTTCTGCTTTGCAAGCCCCTTCTTCCGCGGTGAAATCCCTGAAAAACTGCTTCATCCCGGCAGAATTTTCAGAGGAGTCCACAGAGGAGTAAAAGACGGCGGCAACGAAAGCGGAATCCCGGTCGTAAACGGTTCTATTTACTTCGACAACCGCTACCTAGGCAAGCCTCTCGTCTTCTGCGGAACAGGCGGACTTATGCCGATGGAGCTCAACGGCAAACCTTCATGGAAAAAGGAGGCTAAAGCCGGTGACCTTATCATCATGTCGGGCGGAAGAGTAGGCAAGGACGGAATACACGGTGCAACATTCAGCAGCGAGGAACTTCACGAAGGAAGCCCCGTCACGGCAGTCCAGATCGGCGACGCCATCGTTCAGAAAAGGATGCTCGACTTCATTCTTGAAGCGCGTGACAAAGACCTTTTCAACGCAATCACCGACAACGGCGCGGGCGGACTCAGCTCAAGTGTCGGTGAAATGGCGCAGGATACAGGCGGCGCGAAAGTTTATCTTGAAAAAGTTCCGCTCAAATATCAGGGCTTGCAGCCGTGGGAAATCTTTATTTCGGAAGCTCAGGAGCGTATGACCCTTTCGGTTCCGAAAGAAAAATACGACGAGCTCAAGAAAATCGCTGACATCCACGAAGTCGAAATCACGATCGTCGGCGAATATACGAATACAGGCTACCTTGAGATCTACTACAACGACATCAAGGCTGCTTACCTTGAAATGGAATTCCTCCACAAAGGAAATCCGAAATACCATCTTGACGCACTTTGGAATTACCGCGAAAAACAGCCTGAAAAGGAGTATGTCCCGGCTGAAAAAAGCAATCTCAACCACATTCTGCTTGACATGATAGGACGCGTCAACATCGCTTCGAAGGAAGACTGGGTAAGACAATACGACCACGAAGTCCAGGGAAGAAGCGCAGGCAAGCCTTTCTGCGGTGCCGAACACGACGGTCCGAGTGACGCAGGCGTTCTCAGAGTTTCTCCTTTTAAGAAAAACGCGATCGTCGTTTCCCACGGAATAAAACCGTCCTTCAGCGACCTTGACTGCTATCACATGACGGCAAGCGTCATCGACGAGGCTGTAAGAAACGCGGTATGTGTCGGCGCAGACCCCGATTTTATGAGCGGTCTCGACAATTTCTGCTGGCCTGACCCGATTTACGACGAGGAGAAAAACCCCGACGGAAAAGAGAAGCTCGCCCAGCTTGTCCGCTCCAACAAAGCACTTTACAAATACTGCACCGAATATGCGATCCCGCTCATCAGCGGCAAGGACAGCATGCACAACGACTACGGCAGCGGCAAAAACAAAATTTCCATTCCGCCGACACTCCTTTTCACGCTGATTTCGAAGATGGACGATGTCGAAAAGATGGTCACCATGGATTTCAAACACGAAAACGACAAAATTTTCCTCATCGGCGAAACTAAAGACGAGCTCGGCGGCAGCGAATATTACCTCTATCACGGCATAAAATATGAAGGATTCGTTCCGAAAGTCGATTCGGCGAAATTTATGAAAAGTTACCGCGATCTCCACGAAGCAATGAAGCAGGGGCTTGTCGCAAGTGCCCACGACCTTTCCGACGGCGGTTTTGCGATTGCCGTTGCGGAATCGGCGTTTGCGGGCAGCTTCGGTGCAAAGGTTGACCTCAAAAAGATAATAAAATCAAACGATGTCACAAGAAATGACACCCTTCTTTTCAGCGAGTCGAACGGCAGAATCCTTGTTTCGGTAAAACCTGAAAATGCAGAATCGTTCAAGCAGGTTATGAAAGGCTGCGACTGTGCCGAAATCGGAGAAGTAACATCCGGAACATTCCTCAAAATCAACGGACTCAAAGATGAAAGTGTCGTTGATCTCGATGTCAACGATCTCAAAAAGAGCTGGAAAGGTCTTATGAACAAGATGAAATAATCACACTTGTTTAATTTCTTCGGAAACCTTTAACATTTCAAGGCAATTTTCTGGAAACCAGCCGTTTCCTGCAAAAGAGTAGTATCCGTTCCCTTTCGTAAAAATAATGTGATCTAAAAGTTCGATTCCCATTAAAAAGCTGATTTCTCTCAGCTGTTTTGTTATTTTTTTGTCTTCATTTGAAGGGATCAGGCTGCCGGAAGGATGGTTGTGCGCTACGATTATTGCCGCGGCGCGATCAGTGCAGGCTACGGCAAAAACCTCTCTCGGATGGAGCGGCGTGTAGTTCAAGGTTCCGATGAATGTAAGATGAACGTCGATCACCCGTCTCGAACCGTCAAGAGTCACTGTCAGAAAGTGTTCCTGTTTTTTTTCGGAATAATCTTTAAGGAGCGGAAGCAAATCTTCAGGAGTTCTTATGAGCGGCTTTTCGCTTTCAATGTAAAAGCGTTTCGTAAGTTCGAACGCAGCTAAGATCTGGCAGGCTTTCGATGTGCCTACACCCTGAATTGCTGAAAGTTTTTTGATGTCGAGAGCACCAAGTTTCTCGTTTTCGAGCATGGTTTCAAGTTCTTTTGCAATAGTCATCAGCGGGTGATCTTTGCCGCCGCTTCCGAAAATCAAGGCTATGAGTTCCCGGTTGCTCAGCGCGGAAACCCCTTTCAAAAGCAGCTTCTCCCGCGGCTTATCCTTTTCGTAAAGATCTTTTATCTGTTTCATAATGACCTCCGTTTTTAAATTTATATTCTAATAATTTAAAAGTCAAGAATGAAATTTTGCTATTGTAGATAAAATTTTGTAGAATAATGTGCTAACGATCATGAAACGGTTTCATTGACTTTTTGTTTGAAATTAGTGTTTGTTCCTTCGACTCCTTCGACAAGCCCAGGAACCTGAAAGTTATTAAAAAACCAAATAGATTTTTTCAAAAAAATGATTATAATACGGCGATTTTGATTTTTCTCGGAGGTTTTTATGCTTAAACCGCCAGTCATTGCAAACATCGCGCTTTTTTCATATATTCCGGTATTTTTAATTCTGCTTAAAGTCCGCTCGGTAAAGCTGTCGAAAAACTGGTTTGTGCCGATAGTCGCTATTTATTTCGGATTGGTGGTGGCGACTTTGTTCGCGCTGTTTCTCAACGGTGCAGATTCAACATTGTCTGCAAAGGATTCTTTTTTCAGTGTCCTTGTTGATGTTCTCAATCCTAAAAACAAGAGAGGGAAAGTTTTGTTCGGCGGATATTTCGGTCTGATTCTCGGATTGTTTCTTGCTGATTTTTTTACAAGGCAGAAGAAATTTTCCGATTTTCTGGATATATCTGCCATATCGACCTCTCTTTTATTTTCGATTTGGCGGTTAGGCTGTTTTGCGGGCGGTTGCTGTTACGGTCAGCCGAGCGAAACTTTCGGAGTATCTTTTTCCAATAAAACAATAGCTTATACCCATTTGAAAAATACTGCTTTGGTCATAAACAATGCGACTGTTCCGCTGCTGCCGACCCAACTGGTCTCTTTTGCCGGAGATTTTGCCATCTTCTTGTTTTTATTGATTCTTTTTTGCAGAAACAAAACTAAATATCCTTATTTTTACTTCTTTGCACATGCGTTTTTGTACGGTTTGGGCAGATTTACGGTCGAATTTTTCAGGATTGATCCGCGCGAATTCTGGGGTGTCCTTTCAATGTCTCAGTGGATTTCATTGGTTTTGATTGCGGCAGGTACGATTTTCTTCATCAAAAACAGAAAAGAGATTGCGGAATCTTTCAGGAAGAATGATTAAATTTTTTAAACTTTCTCAATCGTCAAGATATTTTCTGACACTTTCCTATCTTTTCATGCTGCTTTACAAAGTGCTGCTGGCGGGGCAGTATCTTTATTTTGTTCCGAACCATCATCCGGTCCTGTTTTTTCCGCCGTTTTCTGTGATTTTTGCCGCAGCTGACTTTATTCTGCTGTTCATGTTTTTTAGAATTTGCGATTTATTTAATAAATTCAAGCTGCTGAGCTGGTTCTATTCTCTTCTTTTCCTGTCGTCGGTAATTTTCTTTTTTTACGATGTCGCTCTTTTTCAATATTTCCGCAAGTTCAACAACTACGGTCTGACAAAATTTCTGGCTTACAGTTCAGGTGAAATATCAAGATACGTCGTTTATTCGATGAACATATTTTTTGCAGGAATCATTTTATCTTATTTTCTTGTACTTGTTTTGATGCTGCTTTTTGCCGCAAAAAAGAAACCTTGTGTAAAACCTTTTTCGGACAAAGCTGTGCAGGTTCTGCTCGGACTGAATATTATTTTCTTTTTTATTCCGATGTTTTTTCCGTTCGAAGAGAAGGTTGATCTTGAAAAAAGTCCTCTCTTTGAGTATTTTTCGACAAGGATTTTAAGCAGTTACTATCTCGACGTCAACAAGGAGGCTGAAGAAGTCCAATACCCTGGGATTTCCGGTGAAGACGAAACTTTCCCGAAAATCGACTTCGACTATTCGCAGACAAAATGGAAAAACGTGATTTTCGTCATTTTGGAAAGTACCGCTTTTGAAAGAACTCCGATCGGCGGCGATATAAACAGCAGACTTTTGTTTTTGACGGATTTGTCAAAAAAATCAATAAGTTTTGTTTCGCATAGAACCGTTTTCCCCGCTACGACAAGATCTGTTCTTTCGCTTTTCTGTTCCGATATTCCGGGAACCGATTACGCTTCGATCACAAAATCGGACGTATCTTTCGACTGCGTTTCGATTTTTGACGCATTCAGGAAAAACGGATATTCGACTTCGTTCTATTCACCCGTCACACTTGATTTCGATGAATTCGAAAATTCAGGAATAATCAAAAAAATCGACTATGTTTTCGAGCCTTCTGAAATCATTGCAAACGGCGGTTTCAAAAAGAAGTTCGGCACGGAAACAGCAATAGAGGAGGAAATCGTTCAGGAATATTTTTTCAAGCATATTCAGGAAGTCAGGTCAAAAAACAAACCGTTTTTCGCCCTCTATTTTCCATACTGGACTCACGCGCCTTACGAGGTTCCGTTTGAAGACACTTCAAAGCTCGGTCATCTGGAGCGTTACTACAAATCTCAGGAATATATGAACGAAAAAATGAAAGAGTTCCTGAACAGGCTTGAAGAAGAAAATATTCTTGAACATTCAATAGTTGTCTTTACCAGTGACCACGGAGAGGGATTCGGCAGAAAAGTCGGAAACTTTATCCATCCGAATTATCTGTGGGATGAAAATCTTCATGTTCCGTTTCTGATTTACATCAAGGGAATTACCGATAAATCGCCTGAAACAATTACGAATCCGACAACTGTTCTCGATGTTGCGCCGACCATGGCCGCTCTGGCCGGAATCGAACCCGAAAGTTCGTGGAACGGCAGCAATATGTTTGACGGAACCGCAAAACCGGTATTTATCTACACGAGAGCGATGAATCTTCACAGCGGAATTTTGGACGGAAACCGCAAATTTTTCTTTAACCATGTTACGGGCAAAAATTATTATTTTGACCTTAAGGCAGATCCTATGGAAGAAAATAATCTTGCAGATACGCTTGATGACAATAGGCTGAAACAATTAAGAATTTACATCGAATACAAAAATTATGAGTTAAACAGCAGAGCTGTAAACGGCAAAAAATAAACTGTAAAATTGAGGAAAAATGCAGCTGAAATCGGTAATTTTCGATATGGACGGAACGCTTCTTGACACGCTCGACATCATTTCAAGGACAAACAACAGAATTTTGAAGAAACACGGCTTTTCAACGCATACCATCGAAGAATACAAAAGTTTTGTCGGTGACGGAATGCGGATGCTGCTTCGCCGTGCGCTTCCGAAAGAGGCTCCGGACGATGTGATCCCGGTCCTTCTGCCAGAAGTTCTCGACCTTTACCACGAAGAAGGAGTAGGCACGATCCCGCCCTTTCTAGGGATCAGGGAAACACTTTCGGGGCTTGTTGAAAGAAGGATAAAAATCTCGATTCTTACCAACAAAGAGCACAAATACGCGCTTCTAAACGCCGAAACCATTCTCGGCGAATTCCATTTTGACGCGATCCTTGGCGAACGCCCCGGAAAGCCGCTCAAACCCGCTCCCGACGGGATATTCGAAATATCTGAAATAACGAAAGTTCCGCTTTCGCAAACCGTTTATGTCGGCGACATGAAAGCCGATATCCTGACTGCGAAAAATGCGGGGATAACCTCTGTCGGATGCCTCTGGGGCTTCGGCAGAAAAGAGGATTTAATTGCTCTTGGAGCCGATATCCTTATTTCTGAGCCGAAAGAACTTCTTGAACTGGCTGATAAAAATTAGTCATTCTGAGCAGAGCGAAGAATCTTAGAGATGTTTCGGCAAGCCTCAACATGACGCAAACCGGTATTCTGGTCATTGAGCCTGTCGAAATGAGTGAAGAGTCTGTTTACCCGACCACATTCACGAGTTTGCCGGGGATGTAGACGACTTTTTTGATTTCGCCCGATTTGAGGAATTTCGAGTAGTCTTTCGCCCTGACTGCCGCTTCGACTTCGGCTGCGGTGACGTTTGCGGGGAAGTTCATTTTGTCGCGGAGTTTGCCGTTTACCTGGACTACGACGAGGATTTCGTCTTTGACGAGCGCTTTTTCGTCGAGTTTGGGGAACGGTGTTTCGGCGATTTCCTTCATGCCGCAGATTTCCGCAAGTTCTTCGGTGATGTGCGGCGCAAACGGGTTGAGAAGGAGGATTATCGAGCGGAGAGCCTGTGCGAGGACTGCTTTTTCGATGTCGGCAACGGGCTTAAGTTTGTATGCCGCGTTGACAAGTTCCATGATCGCGCTGATTGCGGTGTTAAAGTGGAATCTTTCGATTTCGTCACCGACTTTTTTGATTGTTTCGTGGGTTTTCGACCAGAGTTCCTTGCCGGCGCCTTCAACATTTTCGGGGTCGGCGAAGTTTCTGATGATCTCTTCGTTAGCTGTGACGATGTTCCAGATCCTGGTGAGGAATCTGCTGCATCCTTCGACGCCTTCTTCCGACCATTCGAGGTCTTTCTCGGGCGGAGCCGCGAAGAGGACGAAAAGTCTTGCCGTGTCGGCACCGTATTTGTCGATGAGAACGAGCGGATCGACGACGTTTTTCTTCGATTTGCTCATTTTTTCGACTCTGCCGACATTTACCGGAGAATCATCGGAAATGGTGTAATATTTGCCGTCTTTCTTGTAAACTTCATCAGGATATAAGTAGCCGGAATCGTTGGAATAAGACTCCATGCAGACCATTCCCTGCGTAAGAAGGTTTTTGACCGGCTCGCGGAATCCGACATAACCTAAATCGGCCAGGATTTTGGTGAAAAACCTGGTGTAGAGCAGGTGCATTACGGCGTGTTCTACTCCTCCGATATACTGGTCGACCGGCATAGCGTGATCGACTTCCTTGCGTGAGAAGGGAACGTCCGAGCTCTTCGGATCGCAGTATCTCATGTGATACCACGAACTTTCGACGAAAGTGTCCATCGTGTCTGTCTCGCGTGTCGCCTTGCCGCCGCAGATCGGGCAAGTCGTCTCGTAAAATTCGGGCATATCCTTGAGCGGACTTGTAACGCCTGTAAATTCGACGTTTTCGGGAAGTCTGACAGGAAGATTCTCGATTTTTTCGGGAACCGTGCCGCATTTCGGGCAGTTTATCATCGGGATCGGTGTTCCCCAGTATCTCTGACGGCTGATGCCCCAGTCGCGAAGCCTGTAGTTGACGCCGATTCTTCCTTTTCCTTCTTTGATGACGTAATCGCTGATCTTCTTTTTTGCGTCAGTCGATTTTGTGCCATCGAAAATGCCGCTGTTGACGAGGACACCGGGCTCGGTATAAGCCTCTGCAAGCGGTTCTTCAAGAGCTTTGTCTTCAGGCTGGATAACGATTTTTACCGGAAGGCCGTACTTCTTTGCGAAGTCAAAATCGCGCTGGTCGTGAGCCGGAACCGCCATTACGATTCCCGTTCCGTAGCCTGCAAGGACGAAGTTCGCGAAGTAGAGAGGAACCTTCTCGCCGGTGAGCGGATGGATCAGATATTTGCCCGTGAAGAAGCCCTTCTTTTCGTAGTTTTCATCGCGTGTCTCAAGGTGCAGACGCTTGACTTCGTCGATAAATGCCTGCATCTCGGCGCGGTTGGGAGCGTCTTCAAGAAATTTCGCAGTGAACTCGTGCTCGACCGCCATGCTGACGAAAGTTACACCCATGAGCGTGTCAGGACGTGTCGTAAAGACAGTCGCGGTTTCATCACTGTCGGCAAATTTGAAGTCGATGTAGGTACCTTCGCTTCTTCCGATCCAGTTGCGCTGCATCTCTTTTACGTTGTCGGGCCAGCCTTTGAGCTCGTCAAGACAGTCGAGAAGCTCCTGCGCATAGTCGGTGATTTTGAAATACCACTGCTCGATCTTGCGTTTTTCGACCTGGCAGCCATGTCTCCAGCAGATGCCGTTTTCGACCTGCTCGTTGGCAAGGACGGTGTTGCATTTCGGGCACCAGTTGACTTCGCTGTTCTTTTTGTAGACAAGGCCTCGGTTGAACATCTCGATGAAGAATTTCTGTTCCCAGCGGTAGTATTCCGGCCTGCATGTCGCGGTTTCGCGGCTCCAGTCATAGCTGAAACCGAGCTGATGGAAGCGTTCGCGCATGTTGTCGATGTTGGCATAAGTCCATTTTGCCGGCGGAATCTTGTTTTCGATTGCAGCGTTTTCTGCCGGAAGACCGAACGAGTCCCAGCCTATTGGATGAAGGACGTTGAACCCTTTTCTGAAGTAGTAACGTGCGACGACATCGCCTATCGAATAGTTTCTGACATGCCCCATGTGAAGTCTGCCTGACGGGTAGGGGAACATCTCAAGCATGTAGTATTTCGGACGCGGATCGGCCGCACCTTTGTATTCAAAAATTCCCGATTCTCTCCACTTTTTCTGCCATTTCGGCTCTATTTTCTTGTGTTCGTAAAGCATGATTCCTCCAATCATCTTTCGTTAAAAGGAACTGAAAATTTATAATTTTTCAAAAGGAACTTTCTTAAAACTTTCTGCTTTGCATCTTTGAGCTTTTCCGTTATGTCGGTGATGATTTCGACTTCGCGCAGACCCATCGGCTGCTTTTTGTCGAGATTTTTCTGCATATATGCGATGATTTTGTTTTCCAGACCTTCGTTTACCATGATCTCGGCGTTCAGTAAAATCAGATAGTTGTGCATGATGAGCTCGCCGGGAGAGAGAAATTTTTCGTTTTCGAGAATGTAGTTGAGCCCGTTTTTCGCCTTTGTCAGATCGCCCTGATAGTAAGTTATTTCCGAAGCGAAGGCGAGAGCGGGCAGATAGAACCTGTTGCATTCGAGCATTGCGTCGATCGTTGCGAAAGTGCGCTGTTTGTCTCCCTGACTTCTGTAGATTTCGGCTTTGAGATAGAGCAGTGCCGGTTCGCAGCGCTGCAGTGTTCCCATAAGTTTGTCGGTCTCTTTCGAGACGATTTCGAGTTCGCCTGCATCCTTCATTTTGATCTGTTCTCTGAGTGCGATCCAGATCGGATCGTTGTTTTTGCCGAGTTCGAGATAGGAATCGGCCTTGTCGAAAAGCATGTAGCGGTTGTAGATTTCGTTGAGTTTAGAGCGCGCCTCTTTCGTGTTCAGCTTTTCCAGAGTTTTTACAGCCTGGTAAACCGCGCCGAATTTCAGGAATTCGTTTATCACGTTCATCTTGTTTTCGGCAGTTTCAAGAGCATAGATCCTTTCAAGCAGTTTTATTACTTCGGGAATATCGTTTTTGTGTGCAAGAACATCAAAAAACGCGTAGAGCATACCTAAATTTTCTGGATTTTTCCCGACAAGCCCCTTGAGCTGGTTAAGGTAAAGCTCTTCGTTTGTGAGGCGGTATTTCATACTCAGGATTTTCGCGGTGGTATTGTCGTTTTTGTCTTTCTCGTTTATCTGTTCGTAAGCCGCAACCGCTTCTTCGAAGTAGCCGTTTTTCTCGCTGCAGAGGGCTCCGGCCTTGAAAATATCGCTGTTTACGCTGTCCGGAAAGAACTGCTGGAGTTCGTGGTATGCAAAGTAGCAGTTGCTGTAGTCGTTATTGGCAAGGCTTGCTTCGAGAACGAGTTTGATATCTTCGCCGTCGCGCGCCGTGTCCTTTTTTTCTTTCATGTAAAGCGCCATACGGTATGCTTCGTTCGGATTTTTCTTAATAAATTCACGTGCAATGTTACGGCAGAAAGTGCGTCCCGGGCAGACCGAATAAAAGCCGTCGACGACAACTTTTTCGTCTTTCATAGCCTGGCCGAGAAGGATTTTTGCTTCGCCGAAGAAGTACCTTTCCTGGCTCAGATTCTTCCAGTTGTCTAGAATCGCTCCGCTGTGCTCGGCGTTTTCAAGTTCTTTTCCGTTTTCAAGCGCATCTTTCGCATCAACCATTATTTTCAGTTTCTGTGAAAGTTCATAGTGCGGAAAAGCCTCTAAAATCCGGTTGTTAAGTTCTGCTGCATTCTGAAATTTATCCTGTCTGAAAAGCATGAGCGCGGTGTAAAAACTTTCGCGGAGATTCGATTTTTCGATTTTCTCGGGGATATCAAGTTCGAGAACCGCTATTTTCTGCTTCGTTGCAGGATATTCGAAATCGAGTTTGTGGAAATATTCGGTATCGACCGGCGGAACGCGGTTTTCAATCGAATCTACAAGCTGTGTGAGCTCTTTCCCTTTGTCCGAAACGAGAGTCGAATAGATCCTGAACTGCGGGATGTCGCTGTCTTCAAAGTCCGGAGTGATATGAAAATCAAGTATTGCAAGGGCGTACATCCACAGAATCGACTTTTTGATGTTGTCGCCCATTCCTTCCCGGATGTCGGCTAATTTGAGTTCGCGCACAGTCGCCGCATAGTCTGCAAACGAGAGCGAAGTGAAACTTGCAAGCGGATTTTCGAGCATTTCTTCGTATTTTTTCGCCGGATTTTCCTTCAAAGCGAAGCAGAGAGCAGCGATAATTCCGGCAATAAAGACGACCGCGATTGCAAAATTCCGCAGTTTCAGCCTGTTGTAGTGCTCGTTCGTTTCGAGCGCCGGTTTGACGATGACGATGTCGCGCACCGTTTTGTTCGCCTTCGTGTCGGAAGTTTCAGCCTCTTCGTCATCCGCGTATTTTTCAAGTTCGCGTTTTGCTGCAAAGTGGTTCGGATTCGCGGCGATGACCATTTTCAGTTCTTTGATGCCTTCCTTTTTTTTGCCGAGGTTTATGAGCGCTGTCCCGCGGTAGAAGTGGACTTCAGGAGTTTCCGAGCCGCTTCTGATCTCGGTCACCTTAATGATCGTCTGCCACTCCGATTCGCGTTTGCACTCTTCGAGATATTCAATTAAATTCGGCAGATTCGGATTCGAATTGTACTGCTCTTCCAGTGTCTGAAGTTTTCTGCTCATAAAACCTCCCGCAAACAAAGCACGGTTTTTATACAAATAATTATTAGAAAATCAAGGTTCCCACTTGCAAAAGGTTCTTCGGAAACTATAATCGCCCAGTTTTGATTTTTTGCGGGGAAATATGACTTCAAACGGTTCAATAATGAAAAAGCTGCTCGGAGAGAGTGCGGTTTACGGTTTGAGCAGCATTGTCGGGCGTTTTCTCAACTGGATGCTGGTGCCTGTCTACACGAGAGTGCTTGTGAGAACGAGCGATTACGGCATAGTTACGAATCTTTACGGCTGGACGGCTCTCATGCTCGTCATCCTGACTTACGGAATGGAGACGGGGTTTTTCAGATTCATCAACAAAGAGCCCGATCCTAAGCGGGTCTACGGCACGATCCTCACTTCGCTTGCAGCGACTTCAACGCTTTTCATCCTTGCGGTTGCGCTGTTTTTAAGACCGCTATCGGCTGCGATGGGCTATGCCGGGTACAGCGAATTCGTCATGATGCTCGCCGTGATCGTCGCTATGGATGCTTTCTGCGCTGTTCCTTTCGCGAATCTGCGTCACAAGCAGAAGGCGTTCCGTTTTGCAGGTATAAAATTAGCTTCGATCGCTATAAATATCGGGCTCAACCTCTTTTTCCTGATTGCCGCGCCGTGGCTTTCGAAAAACGGTTTTACAGCTGTAAATCTGATCTGGTCTCCGGGGCTTGAAATCCGTTATGTCTTCGTTTCCAACGTGGTTTCGTCGGCTTTCACCCTGCTTGCGCTTTCGCCCGATTTCCTTTTCAAGTGGCATTTCGACGCAAAACTTATGAAGAGGATTTTTGCATATTCGTTCCCGATCCTTCTTTTCGGAGTTGCCGGAATTTTCAACCAGACTGCCGACAAGATCCTCTTTCCGTACCTGTTTTCAGATCCGGCAGAAGCCAATTCCCAGCTCGGTATTTACGGCGCGTGCTTTAAGATCAGCGTGATAATGGTGATGTCGCTTCAGGCTTTCAGATATGCCTACGAACCGTTTGTTTTCCGTTACAAAAAAGGGGACGATACCTCGATTTACGTCGATGTCATGCACTATTTTCTCCTTTTTTCGCTTTTTGTTTTTCTCGGGATTACATTCTATCTCGATATTTTCAAACATTTGATCGGAAGCGCATACTTTGCAGGTCTTGCAGTTGTGCCGATAGTCATGCTCGGCGAACTTTTCTTTGGAATTTATTCCAATCTTTCGATCTGGTACAAACTTACCGACAGAACGAAATGGGGAAGCTATTTTTCGCTTGTTGCCTGCATCATAACGGTGCTTATCATAGTGATTTTCGTGCCGAAATTCGGTTTTATGGCGTGTGCATGGGCATCACTGATCTCGAATTTAGTGATCATGACAGCTTCATATTTCATCGGACAGAAGTATTTCCCGATCTCATACCGCGTAAAAAGCGGAGTTTTCTATTTTGCGCTCGCCATGATTTTCCGGGCTGCAGCGGCATTTGTTCCGGTTGAAGGGAAAATCGTTCCTTTTGTTTTTAAAACCGTGCTTCTTCTTGTTTTTGCGGCAATAGTCGTTTTCAAAGAACCGCTTCTGCGCGGTGCAGTTATCAAGGCTGAGAAAAAACTTCTCGGCGGAAAATGACCGGAACACTTAATTATATAATCTATAAATATCGCAGCATTTCTTGCTAAAAAAAATTTTTGTGCTACACTCTGCCGCTTGTTTTTTTGTTGACCTTTAAAAATGGAGATTAGTGTGACACTTAACACATTGAATTTATTAGGTAATTTGTTAATAACTCAAGAGGCTGCACAGCAGGGCGGAGCTATGGGGATTTTGAATATGCTCCTGCCTTTTATCCTTATTTTCGGTATTTTTTACTTTCTTGTTATTCTCCCGCAGAGAAAACAGATGAAAAAACATAATGAAATGCTCAATCAGCTTAAAAAAGGCGATACTGTCATGATGAGCAACGGCTTCCAGGGTCGTATTGCAGAGGTCAAGGATGCGGAACTCAAAGTCGAGATCTGCCAAAACCCGAAAGTTGTCGTCACCGTGCAGAAAACTGTTGTTTCAAGCGTTGTTGCAAAGGGAACTGAAGAGTAAAAACATATAAAAGGAGATTGGTTGTTATGGAAAGAAACTGGTTGGCAAGAGCAATTTTTGTTCTTGTGATTATTGCCGCGGCATGTGTTGCGCTTATCCCGACTTTTATCGACACGGAAGCGAATCCGTGGGCTGAAAAGATAAACAGCGGGCTTAGCCTTGGTCTCGATCTTAAAGGCGGTATCCACTTCGTTCTCAGCGTAGATACCGAAAAGGCGGCTGCCGACAGGCTCGACCGCAGAACCGACGAGATCAGAATCAGACTTGACGAAGAGAAAATCCCTTACGAAACGGTTAAAGTTCTCCCCGAAAGCTATGCTATCGAAGTTAAGCTTGCCGACGGCGCGGACAAAGACCTTTTCAGAGACAAGGTCATCGACTATTTCGGCGACCTCAAAAAGACCGGAAGTTCCGGAAATTCCTACACTCTCACGATGAGAGACGAATACGTTCAGCAGCTCAAGACGAATGCTGTCGACCAGACGCTTGAAACGCTCCGTTCGAGAATCGACGAACTCGGACTCAAAGAGCCCATCGTTACGAAACAGGGCGAGAACTCGATCCTTGTCCAGCTCCCGGGCTACAAGGATGTCGAGAGAGCGAGAAGCATCATCGGCCAGACTGCTCAGCTTGAGTTCAAGATCGTTGCTGAAGACAAAGATCCGCTCGGCGAATATCAGGGCGAAGTTCCTGAAGGAATCACGCTTGTTACAGGCAGAGGCTCGAACGCTGAAGGCGCAGTTTTTACTTACAAATATGCAACTTCAAAAGACCGCGCTAAACTTCGCGATTTCTTGAAGGACAAAGCTCCGGAAGGAACTGAATTCCTTCTTGAAGAGAACGAACTGGCAGACGGAACGAAAGAATATATGTCATGGCTGCTTTACCGCCAGGCTTACATCACGGGCGACATGCTCACCGATGCAAGAGTTTCGATCGACCAGCAGAAAAACAGACCTTATGTCAGCATGAACTTCGATAAAGTCGGCGCAGAGATTTTTGCAGACGTAACAGGCAAAAACATCAAACGCAAAATGGCGATCATCCTTGACGAAAAAGTCAACAGCGCACCCGTAATCCAGTCGAGGATCGAAGGCGGAAGCGCAATGATCACTCTCGGCGGAAACGGCGACTACAACTCGATCTTCGAGGAAGCAAAAGACCTCGCACTCGTTCTCAGAGCAGGTTCGCTTCCCGCTCCGGTAACATTTGAAGAAAACAGAACGGTTGGTCCGAGCCTTGGTCAGGACTCCATCGACAAAGGTAAAGTTGCAGTTTCTGTCGGCTTTGCAGTTGTCGTAGTTTTCATGTTCCTTTACTACGGTTTTGCAGGACTTATCGCAGATCTCGCCCTTTTCCTCAACCTTCTTTTCATCATGGGCGCGATGGCTACATTCGGCGCAACGCTTACCTTCCCCGGCATCGCAGGTATCCTTCTTACGGTCGGTATGGCGGTTGACGCAAACGTTATTATTTTCGAGAGAATCAAAGAAGAGCTCAGAACCGGAAAGGCTCTCGAAGCTTCGATCGAAAGCGGTTTCAACAAGGCATGGTCGGCGATTTTCGATGCCAACCTGACGACTGCGATAACATCTTTCGTTCTCTGGGAGTTCGGTACCGGCGCGATCAAAGGTTTCGCAATCACGCTTCTCATCGGTATCTGCTCGAGTATGTTTACCGCAATATTCGTAGCAAGAGTTGTTTTCAACTATTTCCTGAAAGCACACATCAAGATGTTTTCACACGTTAAATAAGGGAGTTGAAGATGAAATTAAATGAACTCAAAATAGATTTTATCGGCAAATCAAAAATATTGTTCCCGGTTTCGTGCGTTTTAGTCGCGATTTCGATCCTTCTTGTCATTTTCAAGAGTTTTAACTTCGGTATCGACTTTGCCGGCGGAACCGAAATCCAGATCAAGGCTGACGGCGTAACGCAGCAGCAGGTCAGAGAAGTTATGGGTCAGTTCGGAGCAAACGACATCCAGCAGTTTGAAGGCAAGCAGAATGAATACCTCGTCCGCTTCAAAAACATTTCGATGGTTGACGATGCAACGATCAATGCGTTCCTCAATGCTGCAAAAGCAAAATTCAGCGACGCCAAGATGCTCAAAACCCACTTTGATTCACAGGTCGGCGACAGAGTCGAGATCTGGTTCGACAAGGAAATCAGCGAAGAAGCTATGAACGCGCTTATCGCCGAAACCAAGCTTCCGGTTATCGAAAAGGATGCGATCAAATACAACAAAGTCGGCGACAGACACATCTACAAACTTATGCTCAAAGGTATGACGAACGAAATCGTCAATGCGATCGACAAGATAAATACTGAGGCTAAGGCAGACCTCGTCAGAGTCGAACTCGTCGGTCCGAAAGTCGGCCAGCAGTTGAAACTTTCTGCGATTATGGCGGTTTTCTACGCACTTATCGCAATTCTTGTCTACATCGCTTTCAGATTCAACTTCATGTTCGCTCCGGGCGCTGTTCTTGCTCTTTTCCACGACGTCATGATCGCTCTCGGAATCTGGTCGCTTTTCGGATTTTCGTTTGATCTTACCGTCGTTGCGGCGCTTCTTACGATCGTCGGTTACTCGATCAACGATACGATCGTCATTTTCGACAGAATCAGGGAAAACATGAAAGACCCGAACAAGGGCGCAACCCTTGCCGACAAGATGAACACGAGCCTCAACGAGACTCTGCAGAGAACTTTCCTCACTTCGATCACGACTCTTTTCTCGGTTCTCGCGCTTCTTATTTTCGGCGGCGAAATCATTTCGGGTTTTGCAGGCGTTATGTGCATCGGTGTTGTTGTCGGTACCTATTCTTCGCTTTTCATCGCTTCACCGATCACGCTTTACATTGAAAGATACATGAACAAAAAAAGAGGAAACGCAGCATAGATGAAGCCTAAATGGCAAATACTCAATCCTGATCCGGGCAAAATCGATACTTTAAGCAAGACGCTCGGTATTTCCAAGACTGTTGCGACTGTCCTCGTGAACCGCGGAATCGACGAGGTCGAAACTGCGAGCATGTTCCTTCAGGCGAAAATCAAATCGCTTCCCGATCCTTTCCTTCTGAAAGACGCGGAAAAGGCTGCCGGAATCATTATCGACTACATCAAAAATAAGAAAAAGATAGTTATTTACGGCGATTACGATGTTGACGGAATCACTTCGACTCTGATCATGTATCAGTTCCTGTCTCATCTCGGCGCAAGCGTTGACCACTACATTCCGCACAGGCTTGAAGACGGTTACGGGCTCAACACCTACACTTTAGAAGAGATCGCGACAAACGGCGGTGAGCTTGTCATCACGGTTGACTGCGGAATCACGAGTGTCGATGAAGTAAAATACGCCAAAGATCTCGGTCTGGCGACTATAATCATCGACCATCACCATGTCGGCGAAACGGTTCCTCCGGCTATCGCGATCGTCAATCCGCACCAGCCTGAATGTCAGTATCCGTTCAAGGAGATGGCGGCTGTAGGCGTTGCTTTCTCGTTCCTCATGGTTTTCAAGAAAATAGTCGAAAAAGACGGATTTTTCACGGGAACGCTTCCGAATTTAGTTGAATATCTCGATATCGTCGCACTCGGAACGGTTGCCGATATGGTTCCGCTCCTTGAATCGAACAGGATTTTCGTCAAGTACGGCCTTATGCAGATGCAGAAAAACCAGCGTCCGGGACTCTTGGCTCTGGCAAATATCTGCGGACTCAAATCGCTCAAAGAGATAACTCCTTCGGTAATAAGCTACAAAATGGCTCCGCGCCTCAATGCGGCAGGTCGAATCGGAAACGCGATAAAAGGCCTGGAACTTATCGAAAGTACCGATTACGAAGCGGCTCTCAAAATGGCGGAAGAACTCAATCTGACAAACGAATACCGTCAGCAGCTCGAGGCCGAGATTTTCGATCAGGCTCTGGCGAAAGTCGAAAACAGCGATATTATTCAAAAGCGAAATTCGATCGTTCTTTATTCCGAAAAGTGGCATCCCGGCGTTATCGGAATCGTCGCGTCGCGCCTTGTTGAAAAGTTCTACAAGCCGACAATCATGATTTCGGTCGAAGACGGAATCGGCCGCGGCAGCGTAAGAAGCATTCCGCAGCTCCATATCTACAAAGTTCTGGAGAGACTGAGCAACTATTTAGTTCAGTACGGCGGTCACAAATACGCGGCAGGACTCACGATCCAGGAATCAAAAATAGCTGAATTTATTGATAAATTTGATGAAATCGTGGCTGAAGAGCTTGAAGAGGAAGTCGGCGGTCAGATGACTGAAATCGATGCGGAACTTCAGCTTAAAGAGCTTGTTCCCGACCTCGTTGTCGCCCTTTCGAAGCTCGAACCTTTCGGAATCAACAACCCCGAACCCAATTTCATCGCGAGAAACGTCAAGATCCTGAAGCAGAGCATCATAAACAGAAGTCATCTCCACTGGAAACTCGGCGCGAAAAACACGAACATGACTTTCAACGCGATAGGTTTCGGTCTTCTGAACCACGGAAATGCACCAGTTGTCGGCGATTTGATCGACATAATCTATTTCCCGAGAATAAACGTTTACGGCGACAACATCATGATGCAGCTTTACATCAAGGATTTCGTCTATTCGGGATCGAATAACCGGTAGAAATTAAAGAGCTTTCAAAAATTCTTCAGCCTGTTTTCTTAAAATTGCTGCATCTTCACTGCTTAAATTGAGAATATCACTCTGGAAAGCTGTTGCGTCGGCCGAAAAGCCGTTTCCTTCGCCGCAGAGAACTTCCATTCGGATGAAATCGAGAAGTTTTTTGAGGTCTGCACGGACATTTTTAGTCGCATTTTTGCCGCCGACACCGCAGAAAGTGACTTTTTTGCCTGCAACTGCCGTTCCGCTTGAAAAATCACCCGGAACAATCGGGCGCGAAAGCCAGTCAAGGAGGTTTTTGAGCACACCCGGAACCGCAAAATTGTATTCCGGCGTGAAAATCCAGATAGCATCGGCAGCCTGAACCTCTGCGCGGACACGGCTCACAGCAGCCGGAAGAGCAGCCTCAACATCCTGATTCATAAAAGGAACATCAGTGTAATCAAGCGTTTTGATCTCGACATTCCCGATTTCCTTAAGCATTTCAGCGCATTTTTCGGCAAGCTGCCTGTTGAACGATTTCTTTCTCAAAGAACCGATGATAAAAAAAATTTTCTTAGTCATTTTCGTCTCCTTCCCTCAAAACAAATCAAAACACACGATTTTAGGGAAAAACAGGGGTTAAAGCAAGATTCAGAATAAAAATCTCAAAAATGCAAAAAGCGAAATCTTGATGTCGAAATTTTCGACTTCAAGTTGAAATTGAAAATTATGGTAAAAATTTTTCAAATAATTTAACAATAAAACCATGTTTTATTGACTTAATTTTTTATATTAATATAATAAAAATCGTTTTTGTGTTCCAAAGATTTAGGGATTAGCTTGAAAAACACATTGATATCTCAAGAAAAATACGATCTTTGTTCAAGAATTTACACTATAAGAGAAGTTCCGGTGATGCTCGACTTCGATTTGGCAGAAATTTACGGGTATGAGGCTCGAAGTCTTAATCAACAGGTGAGACGTAATATTTCTAGATTCCCTGAAGATTTTATGTTTCAACTGACAAAAGAAGAATACGCAAACTTGATATCACAAATTGTGATTTCAAGACAAAATACAGAGTTGGTGAAGTCGCAAAATGCGACTTCACGAAATACAGAAGAAATCTTGATGTCGCAAAATGCGACTTCAAGTTGGGGCGGTGTCCGCAAACTGCCTTATGCTTTCACTGAACAAGGCATTTATATGCTTGCAACCGTTTTGCGCGGTGAACTGGCAGATCAGCAAAGCATTTTTATAATGCGGGCATTCAGGGAGTTAAAGCATTATGTGCTGGAAAACAGGCAGTTTATCACACGCAGTGAAATGCGGCTGCTTGAAAATTCCGTGCTGACTATTGCGGAAAAACAGCAAAAAAGTGATGCCGAAATCAAAAAAATCTGCGAAAACATAGATAAAATCAACGAGAATTTTGCTAACAATACTGAATTTAAGAATTTCGTTGTGTACAAAGGGCAGAAATTTGAAGCCGATGTCGCATATACGGACATTTACCGCACGGCTAACAAAAGCATTTATGTGATTGACGATTATGTGAATATCAAAACGCTGAATCTTTTGAAACATAAGAAACCCGGTGTCGAAGTGCTTCTGTTTACGCGGAACGGAAACGGCAAAAAAGGATTTTTAACGGAATCAGAGGTTCAGGATTTTAACTCCCAATATCCGCGTCTTTCAGTAAAACCAAATCCGGAATGTCACGACAGATTCATCATCATCGACTACAAAACAAGTGATGAAAAAGTGTTCCATTGCGGAGCTTCGTCCAAAGATGCCGGGAAAAAAGTTTGTGCCATAAATAAATTCGAGGATACAACTTTGATTTATCCGATTATGGAAAAACTACTGCCTCAAACAGAAACATTTTTGAAGTAATCAATCAATTAGTTTCTTGCCATTTTCAGGGATTTTGCTATAAAACCGCGTTTTTTTGTTGGAGAGACTCATGAATAAATTTACAACTGTTTTTTCTCTTGTTTTTGCGGCTTTTCTGGTTTCGTGCGTTGACACGGGCAAAGTCGAAGGGCCGATAGAAATCACGAACCATGTCACTGACTGGCGCGACGAGGTTATTTATCAGCTTATCACCGACCGCTTTGCCGACGGCGACGTGAACAACAACTACAACGTCAACAAAAAATCGCTCACATCGTGGAACGGCGGCGATTTTCAGGGTATAATCGACAACATCGACTACCTTAAAAAGCTCGGTGTGACGGCGCTTTGGATCAGTCCGGTCGTCAAAAACGTCGATTCGGACGCGGGAATCGCAGGATACCACGGCTACTGGACGCAGAATTTCAAGGCGGTAAACCCGCACTTCGGAGACTTGGCAAAACTGCGCGAAATGATTCAGATTCTCCACGAAAACAATATAAAAGTCATTCTCGATATCGTTGCGAACCACGTCGGTCAGCTTTTCTACTATGACATGAACAAGAACGATCAGCCCGACGAGATGGTCATGGGCAGCGACATGACATGCGACGCTTACTGCGGTCACATTACGGGAGTTGAAGACGAAGCTGTCAAAAATCAGATCTGCTCTCAGGAATATTCACGCGAAAGCATTTCGTGGCTTCCCGAAGGCAATGACTGCTATGCCAACTGCGTCTGGAGATGCAAAAACGAGGAGTATCCGCAGAAAATGGGAATTGTCCGCTACAGCGAATGGGATCCCGACTTCGATCCGCGCAAAATCCGCTCTTTCTCCGATGCCGGAGAGTCGGGTGTCGCGCCGATAAAATGGGTCTATATGCCTGAAATCAACCGTGTTCCGCCTGAACCGGCAGAGTTCCACAACGACGACTGGTACAACAGAATGGGCAGAACTGTCACATGGGACAGCCGCTATCAGGTTGTAAAAGGCGATTTCCCCGGTGGTCTCAAGGACCTTGACACCACAAGATCAGATGTCCAGAACGCCCTTATTTCGGTTTTCCAGTACTGGATCGGCGCGCTTGATATCGACGGTTTCCGTGTCGATACGATCAAGCATGTCGAGCACGAGTTCTGGCAGGTTTTCACTCCGGCGATGAGAAACTATGCGAAAAGTATCGGCAAAGAGAACTTCTTCATTTTCGGTGAGGCTTTTGACGGCGACGATGTTCTTCTTGGCAGCTTCACGCAGAATGACGAGATGGATTCTGTTTTCTATTTTTCCCAGAAATTTCAGGTATTTGATTCTATTTTTAAGTGGGGTA
The DNA here is from genome assembly GCA_902774115.1 of uncultured Spirochaetales bacterium. GTDB lineage: Bacteria > UBP6 > UBA1177 > UBA1177 > UBA1177 > UBA1177. The sequence goes on along the minus strand of CACYHH010000004.1, from coordinate 186,119 downwards.
ACGCAACAAAGAATTTCGAAGGGCTTTTCAACGAAAGATGGAACAAACACCGCGACGGATCTGCTCTCGGAGAGGGCGAATCGCCGCGTTACGGCACGGTTTCAGGCGTGAAGGATGCCGACGGGAACGTCCTCAGCCCGCAGAGAATCATGGTAAACTTCATGGATAACCACGATCTTCCGCGCTTCCTCTACGAGCAGCCCGACAAAAACGCTCTTAAAAATGCACTTTCTCTGATGTTCACGATGGACGGAATTCCCTGCATTTACTACGGAACCGAACAGAATTTCAGCGGCGGTAACGATCCTGCAAACCGCGAAGCTCTCTGGACAAGCAATTACGACACTGAAAACGAGACTTTCCGCCATATTTCAAGTGTTTCGGCACTCCGTGCGAAATACGCTCCGCTCAGACGCGGCGATTTGAATATCGTCTGGTCGACTGACCATGTCGGTGAAGAGAGCGATGCCGGAATCCTCGCTTTCGAAAGAGTTTACAAAAACGAAAGGATGCTTGTCGTCATCAATACGAACAAAAACCACGCATCAAAAACTTCGTTCGAAGGCGCTGTCATGAAGACGAATTTCAACGGCGGAACGAATCTGGTCAATGTTTTCCCCGGCTCGGAAGGCAAAAGTTACACGGTTTCGGGCGACGGAACGCTTGAAATCGAACTTCCCGCACAGACGGCTGCGGTTCTTGCTGTAAAATAGTTGTATGGCTCTCAAAAAAAATCTGAAAATCGCAATAAGTTTCATTATTGTCGCAGTTCTTTTTTTCCTTCTTTTCAGAAAACTTGATTTCGAGCTTTTTGAAAAATATCTGGCTGAAGGTGATAAACTTTTGATTTTATGCGGTGTTCTGGTTTATCTTGCCGCTTTCTCAGTCCGTGCTCTGCGCTGGAAAGTGCTGCTCAGACATATCGGAAACTTCAAAGTCCGCGAGCTTGCTCCCGTGATTGTCGCGGGTTATGCGGTTAACAACGTTCTGCCGGTTCGCATCGGAGAGATCGTCCGCGCTGCGATCGCGGGGAAACTGTTCAAAATCAGTATTCCGGCGGCTTTTGCTTCGGTTTTTGTCGAGCGCGTTTTTGACGGACTTACGATTGCTCTGATTCTTTCTGCGACTCTTTTTTTCTATCCTTTTCAGGAAAATATGAAAACTCTGGCATGGGGTGCGTCGCTTTTCTTTGCACTCCTTTTCGTTTTTGCTCTATCGGCTGCGTTTTCATCAAAACCACTTGAATTTGTTGTGTTTTTAAGAAGAAAATCGCCGAAAATCCTCTCTGTTTTCTTCGATTTTTCAGAAAAATTCCTGAAAGGTGCGGCTTCGCTTGACTCATGGAAAAAAATCGTTGCGACATTCTCTTTGAGCCTCGCTGTCTGGGCGTTTGAACTTGCGGTTTATCTCCTGATCTCGGCTGCTTTCGGCGTAAAGATCCCGTTTGTCGGCTGTCTCGTCATGCTCTGCGCCGCGAATCTTGGAATGCTTGCGGCCCCGACACCGGCAGGACTCGGCGTTTTTCAGGGGGCGATAGTGTTTGCTCTTGAATCGTTCAATGTTCCTTACGAACAGCGGATGGCGGTCGCTCTGATACTCCATGCAGCGCAGATTGTTCCGACAACAGTCATCGGTTTTATCTGGATCTGGGTGAAAAACATTAGTGTCGACGCGCCGGCGCAAAACTTGCCGTAACGTCGTCACGTCGTTTCGTCGTAACGATGACAGGCGGCGGCAAAAGAATTATTCAGCAGGGCACAGCCCTTTCACTGGGCATTTTTCGCATTCGTGCTTTGTCGGCCTGCAGACAGTCTGGCCGAGCGTGACAAGTTCCTGATTTATTTCTTTCCAGTATTTTTTCGGGAGATTTTTTTTGAGTTCGACACGCGTTTCTTCGGGAGTTTTAGTCTCGACGAGTCCCCACATGTTCGAAATGCGGTGAACATGCGTATCGACGCAGATTTCGTATTTGTCGAAAGCCTTGATGAGAACGAGCGATGCAGTTTTCACGCCGACTCCGGGAAGGGTTGTAAGCTCTTCAAGTGTCTGCGGAACCTCACCGCCGAATCTTTCAACAATGTCCTGGGCAAGTTTTTTGAGATTTTCCGCCTTCGTTCTGTAAAATCCGACGGGATAGATGAGTTCCGCGAGCTCTTCGACTGAAAGTTCCGCCGTTTTTTCGGGAGTATCGGCGCGTGAAAAGAGCGATCGCGATGCTTTTGTCGTCACAGCGTCTTTGGTCCGTGCCGAAAGCATGGTAGAAGCAAGGAGTTTCCACGGAGAGTTGTGTCCGGCCGCCATCAGGTCAATGACAGGCGCATAGTCAAGCTCTTTTACCCAGATTCTCAGTGCTGCGAACGCCTTGTCGGTTTGAATTTTCGTATTTTTGCTCATTTTTTTGAAGATCTTTCCTTATCTAAGAGCCAGTGTGAGATCTTTGAAACGATGATGTCGATCGCGACTGAATTCTGTCCGCCTTCAGGAATGACTAAGTCTGCAAAACGCATCGTCGGCTTTACGAAATCGCGGTAAGCGGGGCGTACCATTGTGAAATAACGCTCGCGGATCTCTTCAAACGAACGTCCGCGCTGCTCCATATCTCGCCTGATCCTCCGCATGAGACGGATGTCTGCGTCTGTGTCCACGAAAATTTTGATGTCGAGCATGTCGCGCACTTTTTCATCGTGGAAAGTCATGATTCCTTCGAGAACGATGATGTCTGCCGGTTCGATAAGCTCGGTCTCCTGCTTTCTTGAGTGTGTCACGAAGTCGTAGATCGGCTTGTTTACGGCTTTGTTGGCCTTGAGATCCTGCAACTGCTGCCTGAGAAGCGGAAAGTCGATGGCAGCGGGAACGTCGTAGTTGTTTTTCTCACGCTCCTCAAGGGTTTTGTCAGACAAGTCATTGTAATAGCTGTCCATTTCGATGATTACGACTCTTTCATCCGTTGAAAAAGCCTGTTTGATGTTTTTTGCAACGGTCGTTTTTCCTGAACCCGAACCGCCTGCGATCCCGATAAAAAGCGGCATATTCACCTCCCTCAAAAATGACGCACTAATATACGGGAAGGAGAAAGTTTTTCAATATTTTTTGTTGTTGCAGAAAACTTGTGTTTTTGTTTAAAAATTTGATAATAATAGGATTTTTTGAACCGCCGTGGAGGTAAAAATGAAGAAAATTTTTGCAGTTTGCGTGATTCTTTCAATTTCGCTTCTTGTTGCCGGATGCGGCGGCCCGAAAAAGGAAACAGTCAGTGATTCAGATGTCATGACGGACGGAGACATTGAAACTGCCGATCCGGAAAATGATGCTTCTGAGGATAATGATATCGTTCCGGACGAAGAAGAAAAATCAGATGAAGAGAGCGTTGAAGACATTGATGAAGAAACAAATGATGACGAAGAGGACGAGATAGACGATTTTTCTCTGATTCAGGAGTGTTTCGGAAAAAAACTGCTTGTCCACGAAACGGTCTCGGTCGATGAATATGATTACAGTGCAAACAGCTATGAGTACTATATAGACCGCTGGTACGATAACAACTGCCGCATCAAATTTGAGAGTAAATATTACCTCTATCCTAACGGCAAGGTCGGCAAACATCTGGGCAGATCCTACAAATACGACGATAAAGGAAATGTGAAACAAATCTGCAAACGGAGCAAAAACGGTGAAATAATGGAAAAATGTCAGCGTTTTTCCTATGAATTCAACGATGACGGAACAATCAAAAAAATGTGTGTCGGAAAATTGGAAGAAGGAAGAGAAACGGGATGCGTCAGCTACCTCTACGATAAAGACGGCAGGATAAAGCAGAAAACAAGAAGGAGTGCAGTCGCAAAAGCAGTCCCCTTTTTCCGCGATTTTTCCGAAGAGGATGCGGAATATCTTTCGGAAGACTATGCAGTTGCAGAGAGCATTAACATCAACGGAGACACTATCTCAGCTGGTCTCGAGATGCATGAAAAAATCAATTATTCTTATGACGAAAAAGGAAATGTCGCCGAAAAACAACGTCACTTTATTTCCAAAGAGTTTGATGAAAACGGCAATGATGCCGCAGTTTACTATTACGGAGGTTTTATTCCCTATTATATGACAGCTATCGATATGACGGCGAAAAAAAGGATAACATACGACTATTCAGACGGACTTCTGCTTAAAAGCCGTCACGATCTTTACGAATACTACATGAATTGCGATAACGCTGCATGGTCCTGGCACAAGCGGAAATATGAGAAGGAATATTTTTATGATGAAAAAATGCGCCCGGTCAGGATAATGACAAGTCCGGACGAAAGAAATCTGGTGACTATCGACGAGGAAAGAGAATACTATCCCGACGGCTCTCTGAAGCGGAAAGTCACAACTTTCGACGATGACGGTTCCAGGTCAACTTGTGATTGGGATTATTATAATCCAAAAGCTGAGGAAAGGATCTACGACGAGAAAGGGCGCGAGACCGGATATAACAGGATCGGTTATTCGGGAGAGGTGTATGAGAGGACAACACGGACTTTCTATGACAACAGCAGTGAGATAAAGAAAGAAATTGTCTGCAATAATGAAGAAAAGTGCAAATCCTATTCCTATACATACGAACATGACGGTCTCGGGCGTATGACCGAAAAACGAAAGGAATATGACGATCCTGTTCAGGTCTGGGTCGAGATCTATACATCTGAGTGGAAAAAACAGGTCGATGTCACTTATTTCAAATATACCGGGACGGGAAAATTGAAAGAATCGAGGGCATATGAAATTCTGAGGGACTATTACGATGAAACTGCGGCGGAATCTGTCTCGAAAAAGAGGATAGAGATCTATATTTACGACGAAAAGGACAGGCTTGTTGAAATACGCTCGGCAGGCAGCTGGAATGAAGAAAATCCTGATATAGGATCTATGTCAGTCCAGTACACTGAGTACGATTCGCTCGGCAGAGTCATCAGTGACAACGGACATGTTTACGAATACCGGGGAGATTCGGATATAAGGAAAAAAACGTGGTTTAAATGGGGAAGTACTTTCTACAAATACGATGAAAACGGCAACCTTGTGTCCGAGAAGTATAATAAAGGTGCGCAGCGATACAATATGGAAATAGAATACGACGAAGACGGTTATCCGGTTTCCGCCGGAAAGGAATATCCGAATGACGACAAGGAAAGAAAGGAAACCAGAACATATTCCTATGAAACATTCTGACTCTGTGAAAATAACGAACTTTTTTTCAAATAGTGCCGCATAAAGTTTGCAAAACGCGTAACGGTTTTATATATTCCGCCGGATTTTTTATTTGTGGAGAAAAAGATGTCCGAAATCAATTACAAAAATGCCGGTGTCGATATTGCCGAAGGTGCGGCGATGGTTGACAAGATCAAACCTATCGTTAAAAAAACCATGCGTCCCGAAGTTCTTGCCGCTATCGGCGGATTTTCGTCGCTCGTTTCGATTCCGGAAGGGATCAAGGAACCCGTTTTAGTCAGCGGGACCGATGGTGTCGGCACGAAGCTCAAATTCGCTTTTCTTGCCGACAAACACGATACGATCGGCATTGACCTCGTCGCGATGTGCGTAAACGACGTCATTGTCGGCGGCGCGGAACCGCTCTTTTTCCTTGACTATTTCGCAACGGGCAAACTGAGAAGCGAAGTCGGCGCGGAAGTTGTTACCGGTATCGCGGAAGGCTGCCGTCAGGCAGGATGCGCTCTTGTCGGCGGAGAAACTGCCGAAATGCCGGGATTTTATGCGGAAGGTGAATACGATCTCGCCGGTTTCAATGTCGGTGTAGTTGACAAAAGCAAGATAATCGACGGTTCAAAGATAAAAGAAGGCGACGTTATTGTCGGAATTCCTTCGACAGGCGTCCACTCGAACGGATATTCGCTCGTCAGAAAGATCGTCCTCGAAAAAATGGGGCTCAATGTGAATGACAGAATCGAAGAGCTCGGCTGCACGGTCGCCGAAGAGTTCCTGAAACCGACAAGAATCTACGTAAAAGAAGTTCTCGAACTGCTTAAAAAATTCGATATCCGCGGCATGGTCCACATCACAGGCGGCGGTTTTTACGAAAATATCCCGAGAGTCATTCCTGAAGGTCTCGGCGCCCTCATCGACGGCGATTTCAAAGTGCTTCCGGTTTTCAAATGGCTCAGAAAATGCGCCGATCTCAGCGAGCGCGAAATGTTCACTACTTTCAACTGCGGGACGGGTTTCATGCTGATCGTGCCGCCGGAGCAGGTCGATGCACTGCTTGAAAACTCAGACAGATACGTCGTCGGCAGAATCGTGAAGACCGACAAAGCCGAGAGAGTCGAAATTCCGAAGAGTTATTTCGCGTAAATATTCCGAAAAATTGATTTTCAGAAAAATATCACTATACTATCGCGGATTTTTTTTGTTTGAAGGAGAAATTCATGGCAAGAGTAACAGTTGAAGATTGTCTCGAAAAAGTTCCGAACAGAATGGAACTTATAATTCTTGCGGCAAAAAGGACGCGCCAGCTTCTTGACGGAGCGGAGCCGCTTATTGCCAACACGAAAGGCAACAAGCCGCCGATCATCGCTCTGCGTGAAGTCAGTGCCGGTAAAATCGAACTTGGTTATGCGGCGAACAAGCAGAAGAAACATTTCCACCGCCGCCGCAAAATTTCAAGATACATCCGCAGTCAAGATGAAGACTAATGTCGGATTTTCCTTCTTTTGATTCAGAAATATCAGCATCGGGTCTGAAATTCAGCGTACACACGGAACTTGTTCCTTCGGGAGCGGTTTTTAAGATCAGTACTTCTGTTTCTTCGTCAGACGGAGCAGTTTTTTCTTTCAATTCTCCGGCGGGAGAAAATTTTTCGGAGGATGAAGTCCGCGCCCGGCACGAACGGATCGTCGGAAAACTTCCTTCAATTTTTTCACCGAAAGAAAATGCAGGCAGCAGAAATAATGTCGATTTTGCCACGCTTTATATGAGGAAAGAATTTCGCCATAATTCGGATGCTGAAACTAAAACAGCTGAAAATATTAGGAAAATTTTTGTTTTTGAAAATGAATAACGGCTCAAAAAAAAAAGTTTGACTGACGGCGCAAAATTTGGTAAACACCGCCGCTGATTGTTTTAGGTGTAATTTGGACAATTTTTTATAGGGTTAGCGACATGAAGTTTTTTTCAAAATTGCTTGTTATGGTTTTGATCGTAAGTTTGGTTTCTCCGGTTTATTCTCAGGAAGAACAGGAAGAAGAACAAGAACAGGTTCAGGAACAAGAACAGGAACAGGGTCAGGCACCGGCGCAGGAACAGGAACAGCCGTCAGGTGTCAACCTTAAAGTCGGTGACAATTTCTACTTTGAAGGCAATGTCAACGACAAAGCTGACGACGACAAAGAAGAGTCTATGGCTGAAACACAGTCTACTCCTTTTTACAAACAAACTTGGTTCATCGCTACGGTAGCTGTTGTCGTTATCGCAGGTGCCGCAGTAGGTATCTACTACGGAACGAGAACCTCTGAGCCTAACGGCAAAACTATTGAATGGGATAATAAGTAAGGAGGGTTTTATGAAGAGATTGCTTTTTCTCTCTTTGGCATTCGCTTTGGCGTTTTTGTTTGTAGCGTGTGATTCGGGTAATACCGGTGATTTCAAAATCACATTGAGACTCCCTATAGAACAGGATGAAGATAGTGATGACAATACTTTCAGCATAGTTGACTCAGATCAGGTCATGCTGTCGATTTATTCCAAATCCAACATTGCCGATGAATATGTCTATGCGGATCGTACTCTTATAAAAGTCAACAGTGATAAAGGCGGTAAGGAAGAGTTCATCAGATCTCTTAAGAAAGGTGCTTACTACCGTTTCTTTGTCGAAGTTACGAATTCAAACGAAAAGCTGAAACTTACCGGTGGTATCGACGGCATTCTTTATGATGACAAGAATAATTACGAAGTCAGCATTTTCCTTGCTCCGGTCGGCGATTTTGCAAGAGTTGTTTCCGACAGAAGTCACAGTGACAAAAGTTCTCTTGAATCATATTTCGATGACGGCGGTTCAAAAGGTTCTGCGGCTGTTGCTCTCAAAGACGGAAGAATCTATATGGCCGGCGGTTATGATCTTGAAGAAGAAGAAATTTCTAAAAAAGCGGTTGTGTTTGATATGCAGTCACTTTCCAAAAAAGGAAAAGATCTTCCTAAAGAACTTTATGATCACGTTGTCGCTCTTATGGACGACGGAAGTGAAACCGGAAAAGTTGTTGTCGGTCTCGGAATGACTGAAGATGACTCTCTCAACGATTCTGTCTGGGTTTATGATCCTAAATCCGATAAATATGATTCGCTTCCTCTCGGTGCTCCGGCTATGACTAAGGCAAAAGCGATCACGATCGACGGTGATGTCTATATCGTTGGCGGCTGCACTGATTCCGGCGCTTCCAACGTCGTTTACAAAGTTTCGGCAAAAACCGGAAGCGTTGTCTCTGAACAGTTTGCAACTTTGAAACAGGGTCGCTGCAATCATGCGATTGCTGATGTTTCAATAGTTAACATTGATGAAAACGGTGTTAAAACCGTAACTCCGAGAATTTTGGTAATCGGTGGATCGACCGATAAGAAAGAAGGTAAAGAGTCTCCGGTTCTTGGTGAAAATTTCGCTGAAGTCGTAACGCAGGGTGTCTCCACGCCTATGGCAGTTGCTGACAGAAACGGCGGCGATGATGCTGATCTGACGACAAAAGGTCTTATTTCTCCCGCAGCAGTCAGCGTTGTTATGGATGATAGAGAAGAAGACGAAACGGTTGTTGCGGTTCTTGGCGGTTACCTTCGTGACGGCGAAGAAGACAATTATTCCTGGGTTCAGAACCCGAGCCTTTTCGTTTTCAGTGAAAACGGCGAAAACTCTCTCGTTTATGATAAGAACGGAACTGCAAATGAATGTTCAAGACCTTCGGCCGCTCTTCTCGGTTCGGAAGAAAAGAATGTTATTAAATATGTTGCGGTAAACTGCGGTACCAAAGAAATCGACAGAACGAAGAGAAATGCAACCGGTCAGGTTGTTTTCGTTCTTCAGGTAAAGAGAGTTAAAGATTCCGACCTCGGTATAGAAGTTTTCTCATCTTCTGTTAAAGACAGTCTGATGGATGAAAACCAGGATCCTGATAGCGATGCCGAAATAGTTGACGGTCCTGTTGCTGTTGATGCTCTCGGTCAGGTTTTCATGCTTGGCGGAAGATATGTTTACCAGGTAGGCAGCTACGCAGTTCCGTAGCCGTTAGTCTGCTTTGATTAAAAACGGGGGTTTTCCCCCGTTTTTTTTTGCTTTTTGGAGGAGTTGTGAAGAAATTTTTCATTCATACATTCGGTTGTCAAATGAATGTTTATGACAGCGAGCGTGTTGCCGTTATGCTTGCCGAAAAAGGTTGGGAATATACCGAAAATGCTGAAGAAGCCGAACTTATCATAATAAACAGCTGCAGTGTGCGCGAAAAGCCGCTTCTCAAACTTTACAGCTGTGCAGGGCGTTATCTGCCGCAGAAAAAATCCAAAGGAACGAGGATTTTTATAATGGGTTGCGTCGCCCAGCAGTTAGGTGGCGAAATAATCGAGAAAATCCCTTATATTGACGGAGTTTTCGGTCCCGGAGCGGAAGATATGATCCCGGATGTCGCCGAAAGAGGAGTTTTCCCGTTCGTGTCGAACAAAGCCGATTCGCTTGAGCGCGAGGAGATTTTTCCGGCAAGGTCGAAAGGAAGTTTTTTCAGCCCGTATTCTTCGTATGTCACCGTTATGCACGGCTGTAACAACTTTTGCAGCTACTGCATCGTTCCGTTTGTAAGAGGTCGCGAAATCAGCAGAAAAAGTGCGGTTATTCTTGAAGAGATTCAAAGACTTGTCGATTCAGGCATACAGGAAGTCACTCTGCTCGGTCAGAATGTCAATAGTTACAAAGATCCCGAAACCGGCAGGACTTTTGCGGCTCTTCTGCACGAAATTTCTGAAAAAACTGCGTTGAAAAGAATCCGTTTCATAACGAGCCATCCGAAGGATTTCGGCGAAGAACTTGCAAGAGCATTCGGCGAAATTCCCAATCTTATGCCGTATCTTCATCTTCCGGCTCAGTCGGGAAACAACCGTATTTTAAAGCTGATGAACAGGCGTTATACTGTTGAAAACTATATTGAAAAGATGGAACTTGCCCGCAAATACTGCCCGGATATTGCTTTAAGCAGCGATTTTATCGTAGGTTTCCCTGGTGAAACGCGAGAAGAGTTTGAAGACACTATGAAACTGGTCGATCTGGTCGGGTATGATTCGATCTTCGCTTTCAACTACTCGCCGAGACCTTTCACAAAAGCCGAAAAAATGGCTGACGATGTGCCTGAAGAGGAGAAATTCGCCCGTCTCAACGAGCTCCTGGATCTTGAAAAAAGAAGATTGAAAGATGTCCGCGGCAGATATTTAGGCAGAACCGTCAATGTTTTAGTCGAATCGGCAAGCCCGAAAGGCGACACTTTCATGGGGCGCAGCGAACACAACCTGATCGTTCACATTGCGGGTTCAACCTCTTCTGACAAAGGGAAAATCGTTCCAGTCAAAGTTGTCGAAATCCTTGAAAACACAATGCGCGGCGAGAAAATTTAATGAAAAACTCAGGAATTGCAGTTCTTTGCTCAGTCGAAACGGACGGTTCTTTCAAAAATGTGACTTTCGAACTTTTGGGCGCGGCGCGCTCTCTTGCTGAAAAAACAGGTGAAAAAGTTATTGCACTTGTTTGTGCCGATGAAAACTTTGATGTTTCGGTTTTGAGGGATTTCGGAGCCGACAAAGTTTTTGTGCTTTCCCACAGAAAAGCCGGATTTTTTGAACTTGAAGCTGATGTTTCGGCAGTTTCTTCAATAATTTCCGACATTCAGCCTTCAATTGTCCTTTTCCCGGCGACTGATTACGGCAGAGTTCTTGCTCCGGAAGTCGCGGCGCGCCTTCACTGCGGAATTACCGCTGACTGCACCGATTTCGATATTGATGCTGAAGGGCGTCTCGTTCAGATCAGACCTGCGCTTGGCGGCAACATCATGGCTCACATAATTTCTCCTTCGACTCTGCCGCAGATGGCGACGGCACGTCCGTCGGTTTTCAAAAAACGAGAGTATAAAACTGAAAATTTTGAGAAAAATATAGTCAGAAACGATTTCGCAGAACTTGCGAAAAGAGTTTTGAAACTTAAGGAAAACTCAATAATTACAGGTAATTCTGCAAAAATAGAAGATGCCTCTGTCGTGGTTTCTGTTGGCAGCGGCGTTTCTTCGCAAGAACTTCTCAAACATTTCGGTGATTTTGCCGTAAGTATCGGCGGAGTGCTCGCATGCTCTCGAAAAATCGTCGAGAAAGGGTGGCTTGAACAGCCTCGTCAGGTCGGTCAGTCGGGCAAAACCATCACGCCTGAAATTTATTTCGCGATAGGCATTTCCGGTGCGGTGCAGCATCTTGCCGGAATGAAATCAAGCGGCTTCATTGTTGCAGTTAATGTTGATAAATCTGCGGAAATATTCAATTATTCTGATGTCGGTTTTGTTATGGACGCCGAAGAGTGGCTTGCTTCGGCTGAGAAATTTTTTAAGACTCGACAGGAATGATTTTCGGTTCCGGCAGAGTTACTCCAAGAATTTTTTCAAGACTATAGGCATTCTGCCTCAAAATGAATTCGTAATTCTTGTTTTTTTCGTCCGAAACCTGCGCCATCGGCCGGTATTGTTCAAGATCCTCTTCTTTCAGTTTCATAAGCGCGGGGCAGTGTTTCATTAAATATTTTCTCCATTCGTCATCGGTGAAAAATTCGCTGACAAAAGGAGTGTTTCTGCACTGGAACGGCTTGAAATCGTGGATGGAACATCTTTTCGACTTTAAAAAAATGCAGGCGTCGTTCTCTTTTTTCATAACGATATAAGGTAGATAGGAAAAAGAAGAGCCCTCTTCGCAGTATTCCAGAATGATGAAATCGGTGTATTTGTCGATAAATTCCTGAAGCGTCATTTTAAAGTTTTCGGCTAAACTCCGGACATCTTCGGGGTATAAAAAGACCGATCCGTCGCCCGAGCAGCAGCTTCCGCATGCAGTGCATTTAAAAAAGTTCATTTTTCCCCGCTATTCTATGTAGGTAAAGTAAGATGCAGCGCGCAGTGTGTTTGAAAGTTTGACCGATTTCGAGCGGTTGGAAGCACGGACGCCGCCTTGGATTTTGGCTTTTGCCTTTACGCTTCCCCAGTTAGGAAAGTCGTCGCCGCTGACGATAAGTTTTGTTATGAAGCCAAAACCACGCAAACCTGTTTCTCTGTCAATAAGTCCATTGATAAGCGCTTTCACCAAGCCGTCTGCAAGAAGCAGTGAAAGTGAAATGTCTGGAAAATTTCTGCTTTTGTCGGTTGTAAAAGCTCCTTCTTCATACCAGAAATCACGATCGTCGAAGGTCATTTCTTTCAGAAAAGCGGTCTGCGAAGCAAAAAAATCTTTCATCGCTTTATATGAAGCACTTTCTTTTTCCGGAGTAAAATCAGCAAGATATCCGATAAAACGCATTTTGTTTTCGGTACTTGCGCTTTCAAAAAGAGATATCGCCTTCTTCAACAGTTCAACGATTTTTTCATCCTTGTTTTTATCTTTCGAAAGGAGCGAAAACGCTTCGATGAAAATGCCGGAATATATGAAGTTTGCAGTTATTGCCTTTTCGGTGCGGTCGAAATCAAAAAACTGATAATGGTAACCTGTCTCTTTTTTCTGCCTCAACATCAGGGCTTCTAATTTGGCTGTTGCCGCATCCTCTTTTTCCTCTTTTTCAAGGACATATTTCAAAGCTTTTTCAGCCGCTTCGGCAAGAGCAGGATCTTCAAGGTATTCAGCCATTCTGAAAAGGACGTCAGCTGAGTAAGCCTGCATGAGGAGAGATTCTTTCGCGTTTTTTTCTTTTGCGTCCGAAGTTTCGAGCTCGGTCGGGAAAGAGCCGTCTTCACGCTGGATGTTTTTTAAGTGTTTGGAGATGAGATGAAGGGAAAATTTCGGCGAATAGTCGTTTTTTTGCAGCGAAGAACCGTCAAACCACGGCTCCGCGTTCCCGTCATTTTCGGAAAACTGCGTCGTTCTGTAAAAATAGACCGAAGCGACATCTTTCTGGTATTCATTTTTGTCAAGCCCGTACTGCGAGCCTTTTCTGTCGAGGACTGAAAGAGGATTTGTCGAATATTCCCAAGGAAGAAGCCTGATCTTTGCGCCGCGGGATTTCAGATAAAGTCCGTCAACACCGCTTTTTGGCAATGAAATTAAATACTTGTCACTTTTATCTTCTAAGTAGGCGTATTCTGAATGGAAGTAGAGAATGAGGCGAAGTTTTGCCAAATCGAGTTTTTTGATCTTCGCTATCTCGTTAAAAAGTTTTTTCAGATTTTTTGCTGTGGCGGAGATAAATTCGTCTTCGTAAGTTACCGACATCGTTACGTTTCCGTTAATATCGAGAGCCGTCGCCGTAACCGTGCGCTTTTTGTCGGGAACACTGTCCGGGCACTTTTCATTGCGGAAACATTTGATGATGAAATCGGCTTCATCTTTCATAAAATCAATGCGTCTTTTCGGCAAAAATCCTTGATAGATAGCGGAAGTGACGGAATCAGTTTCCTTTTCAGTTTTTTTAAGCAGGATCCCGCTCTTACCGGCAAAAAGATAGTCGAAAGCATCAAGTCTGCGAAAGTTAAAGAGAGCAGAAGTAAAATTGGTTTTTCCGCGCAGGGAACTTGGAACAAAAACGCACTCACTTTCGGAATATTTCATAGCGTGGGTATATTCAAAAGAAGGTGCTTCCTCAAGCTCCGAAACAGAGGCACAATGCTCTTTTTTGATTCGTTCAAGAATATCTTTCGGCTTCGTGAGTTCTTTAACTACGACAATAACTGTAAAAATAATCGTCGCGGCAAGCGTTGAAGCCGAAACAAATCTGAGGACTTTTTCAATGGTGATCATGATGTCAGATCCAAAACACCTTAAAAACGGGCAATTATGGCTTTAGAAAGCGGTTTAATCAAGAAAAACAATCATCTTCCGCCATAGTGTAATTATTCAGCCGGACAGTTGAGATCGATCCTGTCAATGCAAGTCCTTTTTGAGCCGTGTTCTGCGTCTTCTTCGCATATACACCATTCAAGATCACTACCATCCGGGCAAGGCCAGTATTTCATTGAAGTTGGTGATTCAGGATCACATCCGTCATAACAGCTCTTTCCACCATAGGCTTCGTAAACTTTCCAACCTTCTTCTGAACAGATCAGAGTTCCGCATCCGTCAGAAATCAGATCGTCTTCCGTATACATTCTTCCTTCACTGTCCTCGCACTGCGCCGGGAGTATATCTTCGTCAGGCACTTCTTCCTCTTCACCTTCACCTGTGACCGGATCAACAATTCTCCTGAAGACCACTACTTCTTTTGCTGTTTCAGTGCCGTCCGCACTCTTTTCTGACCAGCTGAACCACGCGTAGCTCAAGCCAAAAATCATATAGGTAAATAACGATGCTTCTTTGATCGAATCCGATGATTTTATGAAAGGATGTTCTCCAGATTCATCACCCACATAAACAGTGTGGAAAGTGTCGTCGCCTGTTGAAAAATAGATATCCGCGCACGGAGCCAAACAATTAGTATGCGGGTCAATACTATAGACATCACATCCCGACAGGCTTTCCAATTTCAAAGTTTCCGGAATAAAATCTGGACATTCAACGGTCTCATCCCCTTTTTTGTCTTTGCATTCTTTGCCGAAAGTGATTTCGAGTCTCTGCAAGTATGTAATATGTTTGTTAGTTACTTTTTCATTTTTGTAATTCCAACTGCATTGTGCAGCATCAGCTTTGGCAATTTCTTTGATGCAGGTTTCGGCAATATCTCTTTTTACGGATCGGGTTCCGAAAGATGATTTTATCGTGCATCCGTCCTGTGTGACATTCCCAGATTCTGAATCATCAATTTCGGTCTGATCTGAGTCCAGACCAACTTCAGTGTCTTCAACTTCCGCAGGATCTGCATCAGAAACAACTTCAGTGTCACAGGTTTCAGCCGTTTCTGTGTCAGGGACGGTTGCAGTGTCAGTGTCTCCCGTGTCAGGTTTTTCAGATTTTTCTTTGTTTTTGCCGTTTCCGCAGGCGGCAAGCATGAAAACAAGAAAAACTGCTAAAACAAGTGCCAGAAACGATTTTTTAGTCATGGTTTCCCTCTGCATGATCTGCATAACAATAAACATCGGATTATATACGGTCTTTAATTATTTTTCAATATCGATGAAAAAAAACAGTCGTTAAAATAAGAGCGGAAAATGTTGATTTGTTCCGACAATTATCTCAAAAACTTAAGTTTTCTTGAAAGATTCCGCTAAATTTAATAATGTTACGTGCATTTTTCGGGAGGCGAAAATGAGAGTTCCGGCAGGAAAAACGGCAGATTCAAGGGCTTTCGACAAAAAGGCGATGGAGGCGGGGATCCCCTCTCTGATTCTGATGGAAAACGCCGCTTTCTCGCTTTTCATCGAGGTGAAGCGTGTTATTAACGAGTGGAAACCTGAAAAAATCGTCGTATTTTCTGGTAACGGCGGTAACGGCGGCGACGGTTTCGCGCTGCTTCGGATTTTAGCCGACAGAGTGCCTGAAATGCCGCTTTTTTTAGTTGAAACTGCTGAATTTAAGGAGCAGAACAAGATTCCTGAAAATTCTGCATGGGCTAACCGCCTGATGATGCCTGGAAAAGTGCAATTAATTGATTTTAAAGATGTTTTGGGAAAAGTCCTTTTCGTGGACGCAATGCTCGGAACAGGGCTCAGAAGCGAAATTTCGGGGAAAATCAAAGAGTCTGTCGAATTCATAAATTCATATCCTGCTGACAAAAAATTCGTCGTTTCTGTCGATGTTCCGACAGGCCTCGAGTGCGATACCGGCGCGGTTTTGGGTGATGCCGTGAAAGCCGATCTCACTGTTACGATGGGGATTTACAAAACAGGTCTTTTTGCGGGAAGCGGCGCGGAAAGGTCGGGGCAAATTATCCTCGGTCATATTTCTGCTGTTAAAGAAAAAAATAATGATTTTAAATACTTTGTTGAAGAAAATCCGGAAGTCAGAAACAGAGAAATTCCGATCGACGGCTTCAAAAACCGCAACGGGCACCTGCTTGTTATCGGAGGAGATGTTGAAAAAGTCGGCGCTTCGATAATTTCCGCAAAATCGTTTATGTCCTCAGGCGGCGGGCTTGTGACGGCTGCTTTTAAAAAAGGTTTTCTTCCTTCCATCGCCGGGAAAATGCCGGGACTCATGCTTGTTGACGTTGCTGAACTCAAAAACGAACTCCACAGATTCCAGGCACTTGTTATCGGTCCCGGACTTTCGGAAATTCCGTTCGATTTCGGGATTCTGAAAGATTTCGCCGGCGTAATCGTGGTCGATGCCGGAATGTTCGACATTATGCCTGAAAACAGAAAAGTTGCTGAGATTTTAAAAGATAAAAAAGTTGTTTTTACGCCGCATCAGGGCGAGATCAGGCGCTTTCTCAAAGCTGACAGGAATGAACCGTGGATCAGTCTTGTCGAGAGATTTCCGCTTGAAAAAAATCATGTTCTCATAGCAAAAAGCCATGCAACTTTCGTGCGAAACAGCGAAAAAACTGTCATCGTTCCGGCAGGGGCAAAGGCACTTGCTTTCGGCGGCAGCGGGGATGCGCTTACCGGAATAGTTGCTTTCGAAACTCTGCAAACTGAACTTTTCGAAGGCTGCGTCAATGCTGTGGCAAGGCACAGAGCGGCAGGTATCGAACTCGAAAAACGCTTCAGCGCGGTGACGCACGATATTGAAAAACTTGTTGAAATGATTGCACTTACAGAGAGATAAAATGTTTGAAAAGAGAGAGACTTTTTTTGTGAAAAACGAAGCCGAAACTATCAGCCTTGCAGAAAAACTGGCAGGTGAACTGATGGGCGGCGAGCTGATTGTTTTTGACGGTGATCTTGGGGCGGGAAAGACTTTTTTTACAGGCGCTCTTTGCGAAGCCCTTGGAGTAGATCGGAAAAAGGTTTCGAGCCCGACTTTTGTTATAATGAAAAAATATTCAGGAAAATTCGATATTTATCACTGGGATTTTTACCGGATTTCGTCTGTTGACGAGCTTTATGTCGCCGATTTTCCGGAGTATCTGAAGGCTGAAAATTCGGTGACGATTGTTGAATGGGCAGATATGTTCAGGGAGTGCTGGGAAGCGCACCGCCCGGTAATTGAAATAAAAATAAGATTCGGCAATGGAGAAAACGAACGTGAAATCAGCATCGGAAGAATCAACTGAAAAACTGATTCAGGAGCTTCATGCACCGCGCAAAAAGCCTGAAATGGCAAAATCGAAAAAGCCTGAATTTGTGCCGCAGCCGGATTTTGCGGAAGAGAAAACCGAGGAAGAAATTCGAAAGACAAAAAAAGAGCAGGCTATAGAATTTGTTAAGAAAACTTCGTCCGATATGAAAGGCGGAATCTCTGTTTTTCAGGCTTTCAAAGCAATTCTCGGAAGCGGAAAACTTTTTCTGGCTTCGATCGGCGTGATTTTGATAATGATGGTTCTTACATTTTTTTTCTATCACCGCTTAACTTCTTTCGTTACAGTGAAAACTCTTGATTTTTTTGAGATTGCACCGGCAGCTGACGAGTTGTTTTCCAAAATTTATCACGCTTTGAAAGTGTGCAGTGCGTTTTTATTCAAAATTGTAGTAAATGTGCTTTCGTTTTATTTTTCGTTTATCCTTGCTTATGCCCTCACTTCGCCGCTTTACTCCTTCATTTCGATGATTGCTGAGGATATTTACTTCGGGAAACCGAAAGACGACTCCGAACTTTCGCTGGAAGGGGTGATTGAGGATGTGAAGCAGGCTTTAAAAGTAACTCTTGCCGTATTCCTGCTTGGTGTTATTGCGTTTTTTGTCGGATTTGTTCCCGTTTTGGGGCAGGTGGCAGCACTGATTTTCTGCTTTTTCATGAACGCGCTTCTGATTTTTGATTTCGTCACTTCGAGAAGACGCTGGAATTTTGTCAGCAAGGCTAAATGGCTTGTTTTTCACCCTGCGCTTACGCTTAAAACGGCACTTCTGCCGACTTTGATATCGTTTGTTCCGGTTATAAACACGATATTTACGGCGTTCCTGTTCCCCGTTTTCGTTGTTCATGCAACGATGAATTTTGCCTGTGCCGAAAGGGGAGATGAGCCTGAAAAAGAGGGAGAAATAATTGAAAGCTGAAACTTTTATAGGTTTGCGCTATCTCTGGAATTCGAGAAGAACACGTTTTCTGAGCGTCATAACTCTGATCTGTGTTCTCGGAATTGCAATCGGCGTAGCTGCATTGATTACGGTGCAGTCGATAATGGACGGCCTTCAGAACAAGATGCGAGCCACGGTTTTAGGTGCCAAGACTCATCTGCTCGTAACGACTGAAAGCGGAAAACTTGAAGATTATGCCCCGAAAATGGCGAAACTTTCAGCAAATCCGGAAATTGCCGGTGTCACTCCCGTAATTTCAAGGGATGTCATCATTTCTGTTAGCGACGAACTTAACGGGCTCGTGATAAACGGTGTCGATCCTGCAACTGTCGGAAACGCGATGCTTTTTCCGCAGCAGATCCAGAAAGGTTCGATGAACTGCCTCTTAAATCCCGACAAATGCCCTGAAATCATTGAAAAACGCAAATCAGTTCAGGAGTTCAGCGGCAAAAAAGGGGAGATAGAACCCGAAAACTTTCAGGGAATTGCGATCGGAGTCGAGCTTGCGAAATATTACGGGATAGACATCGGCGACAAAGTGAAAATCATCTCCCCGACAGGCGAAATGGGAATTGCCGGACCGAAAACGCAGATAAAGACTTTTCAGGTTGCGGCTATATTTTTCAGTTCGCTTTACGAATACGATTTCAACTATGCCTACATCACGCTTGAAAACGCGCAAAACTTTTTTTCAATGGGTAAAAGCATCGATCATCTCGGGATAAAACTCAAGGATATGAAGCGGATAGATGAAGCTGAAAAGGCTGTAAAAGCAGATTTGGGAGATAAAATCGTCGTCAAAAACTGGCGTGACATGAACAAACCTCTTTTTTCAGCGCTCGAAATGGAAAAAATCGTATGGTTCCTGATTATCGGTTTTATCGCGCTCGTCGCTTCGTTCAATATCGTTTCGGCGCTCATCATGCTCGTTATGGGGAAAAGAGAGGAGATCGCTATCCTGCGCGCCGGCGGTTATTCGGCAAAATCGGTAATGAAAATATTCATGCTCGACGGGATCATAATCGGATTTTTCGGAACTTTGCTCGGCGGAATCGCAGGCACGGTCATCTGCCTGATACTCAGCGATATGCCGGTCAAAGTCGCGCAGGATGTCTATTACATCGAAACAATCCCGGTCGACATGTCACCTCTCACGTTTATCGCGGCAATCGCCGGTTCTCTTGTTCTAACTGTCATCGCTGCGGTCTATCCAGGCAGAAAAGCGGCGAAACTAAGCCCTGCGGAAGCTCTGAGGCAGGATTGATACCGGCGTAATTTTTCCATGCCTGAAAAATTTTTTGATTTCTGACCGTTGACTTTGCGGAAACCGTCTTTATATAAAAGCGTGCTTTGAGGCTCATTCGGATTGAGAGTTTAATGATTTCAGGTGGTTGGCCTTTGGAGGGGTTATGACTGAAGAAGAAAAAAAATATAGGGAAGAGCTTGGGAACGAAAATAACGGTGCGATAGAGATCGATGAAAATCTTTCCGATGCCGGAAACGCTCTTCAGGCTTTTGCCAATGAACTCGGCGAACACGAAAAATCGAAAAAGAAAAGATTTTTCAATAAATTCGGCGGTAAAGGCGATGAAAAGGCTCACAAGGAAATTAAAGAACTTGAAGAAAAACTCGCAAAACTTGATGAGCAGATAAAACTCAAAGACGAAAAAATCGCGGAACTTGAAGGAAACGTAAAATCGCTGGTTGCAGAAAACAGAAATCAGAAAACGAGGATCGAAAACGAGTTCCGTTCAAAGATAAAATTCGCAGTTGAAGACTTTTTTAAGGATTTTATTACTGTAAAGGATGATTTCGACAAGGCTATGGAATTTATTCCGAAGAATGAAGAGTCTGAAAACGATCCTTTCATTCAGGGGATCAGGCATCTTGCTTCGAAGTTCGACGATGTCTGCGGCAAGCATGGTCTGGTCTGCATCAGCAGCATCGGGGAGAAGTTCGATCCTTCGATACATCAGGCTATGAGCATGATAAACGTTGACGGAAAAGAGGCAAACGAGATCGTTGCAGAGTATGTAAAGTGCTACAAACTGCACGACAGAGTTATCAGACCTGCGATGGTTGTAGTTGCAAGCGGCATCCCTGCTACGAAACCTGAAGAACCCGCGGAAAAAGCTGAAGAAGGAAGCGGAGAAAAGATAGACGAAACACCGGCTGAAACAGTTGAAGAAACTGCTGATGAGCCGGAAAATACAGAAGAAAACGGTAATTGTTAACATTATAATTGGAGGAGATTATGGGAAAAGTTATCGGTATTGACCTTGGTACGACCAACAGCTGCGTAAGTATCATGGAAGGCGGAGAGCCTAAGGTCATCGCAAATTCGGAAGGTTCAAGAACCACTCCGAGTATCGTAGCGTTCACTGACAAAGGCGAGAGACTGGTCGGTCAGCTTGCAAAAAGACAGTCGATCACGAACCCGCAGAGAACTCTTTACTCAATCAAAAGACTTATCGGCAGAAAGTATGAAGCCAACGAAGTCATGAAGATGAAAACGGTCGTTCCGTTCCAGATCGTCAGAGCTGCAAACGGCGATGCATGGGTAAAGATCGAGGACAAAGAGTACAGCCCGCAGCAGATTTCTGCTATGGTCCTCAGCAAAATGAAAGAAACTGCTGAAGAGTATCTGGGCGAGAAAGTCACGGATGCAGTAATCACGGTTCCTGCTTACTTCAACGACTCGCAGAGACAGGCTACGAAAGATGCCGGCAAAATCGCAGGACTTAACGTTCTCCGTATCATAAACGAGCCTACCGCTGCAGCGCTTGCTTACGGCGTAGACAACAAAGGAAAGGATATGAAGATCGCTGTTTACGATTTGGGCGGCGGTACGTTCGATATTTCAATTCTTGAACTCGGCGACGGCGTTTTCGAAGTTCTTTCGACAAACGGTGATACATTCCTCGGCGGTGAAGACTTTGACCAGAGAATAATCGAGTTTCTGGTAAGCGAATTCAAGAAAGAGCAGGGGATCGACCTTTCGAACGACCCGATGGCGCTTCAGAGACTTAAAGAAGCAGCCGAGAAAGCTAAACACGAACTTTCTTCGACTATGGAAACCAACATCAACCTTCCGTTCATCACCGCTGATGCTACAGGTCCTAAACACCTTAACATCACGATGTCGAGAGCGAAACTTGAAAGCCTTGTTGAAGACCTGGCAAGAAAAACTCTTGAACCCTGCAAAAAGGTTCTTGCAGATGCAAAACTTACCGTCAACGATATCGACGAAGTCATAATGGTCGGCGGTATGACTCGTATGCCGATAGTCCAGAGACTTGTAAAAGAGTTCTTCCAGAAAGAGCTCCACAAAGGTGTCAACCCCGATGAAGTCGTTGCGATCGGTGCCGCAATTCAGGGCGGCGTTCTGAAAGGCGATGTAAAGGATATTCTTCTTCTCGATGTAACTCCGCTTTCACTCGGTATTGAGACACTGGGCGGCGTTTTCACGAAACTTATCCCGAGAAACACCACGATCCCGACCAAGAAAACAGAGACTTTCTCGACTGCTGTCGATAACCAGCCGGGCGTTCAGATCAGAGTTTTCCAGGGCGAAAGAACGATAGCCAACGAGAATAAACTTCTGGGCGAATTCGAACTTAAGGACATTCCGCCGGCTCCGAGAGGTGTTCCGAAAATCGAAGTAAGTTTCGATATCGATGCCAACGGTATTCTTAACGTAAGCGCGAAAGACCTCGGAACCAACAAAGAGAACAAGATCGTCATCAAGGCGGGAAGCGGACTCTCCGACGAAGAGATCGAAAGAATGGTCAACGAAGCCGAGAAGAACAAGGAAGAAGATGAGAAGAGAAAGAAACTCATCGAAACCAAGAACAACGCGGAACAGCTGATCTACACGACCGAAAAATCGCTTAAAGAATACGGCGACAAGGTAAGTGCGGACGACAAAGCTGCTATCGAAGCAAAACTTCAGGATCTCCGCGATGCTTCGGCTACCGATGATGCGACCAGAATCGAAACGGCTATCAACGATCTCAACCAGGCTGCCTACAAACTTGCGGAAGCGGTTTACAAATCGGCTTCGGCAAACGGTGCCAACCCGATGGACGGTTTCGGCGGAATGGGCGGCGCAGGCGGAACCGGCGAGCCGAATCCGGGCGAATACAATCCGGGCAAAAACGATGACGATGTCGTCGATGCTGACTTCACCGAAAAGAAATAGACTTTGACGCCGGACGCAAGTCCGGCACTTTTTTTGTGACTTACGGAGTTTTAACGTTATGGCTGGCAAGCAGGATTATTACGAAATACTCGGTGTTTCGAGAACGGCGTCACCCGAAGAGATAAAGAAAGCGTTCAAAAAAATGGCGTTGAAATATCACCCCGACAGAAATCCGGGCGATAAGGAAGCCGAAGAAAAGTTCAAAAAGGTGAACGAGGCCAACGAAGTTCTTTCCGACCCTGAAAAACGTCAGATTTACGACCAGTACGGCGAAGACGGGCTTAAAGGAGGCTTCGGCGGTGCAGGCGCTGACGGAGTCGATTTGTCGGAAATGTTCAAAAACGCAGGCTTCGGCGGCGGCGGTGCTTTCGACAATTTGGGCGATATGTTCGACAATATTTTCGGCGGCGGCAGAAGACGCGGCAGAAACATGCCTCAGCAGGGCACCGATTTAGTTTCGAAAATAGTGGTTACTTTCAAAGAATCCTACACCGGCGTTTCAAAAGAAGTTTCGTTCAACCGCTCTTCGGCATGTCACTTCTGCAACGGAACAGGAGCTGAAGCGGGAAGTTCGAGAAAGGCGTGTCCGACCTGCAAAGGAAGCGGCCAGCTCAGGAGCGGCAACGGTTTCTTTTCGATTTCACAGCCTTGTCCGACCTGCCACGGCGAAGGAACGATCATTGAAAAACCCTGCACTCACTGTCACGGAACAGGATTCCTTAAAGAGAGCAAAAAACTCGAAGTCAAAGTTCCGGCAGGTATTGCCGACGGTATGCAGATCCGTGTTGCAGGCGAGGGAAACGCAGGACTCAACGGCGGACCTCGCGGCGATTTTTATGTCGAGGTCAGGGTAAAGAACGACGATCTTTTTGTTAGAGAAGGAAACGATATTTTAGTAGAAATTCCGATAACTTATTCGCAGGCAGCTTTGGGTGACAAAATCGAAGTCCCGACGATGGACGGACCGGTTGACATGACTCTTCCGGCGGGAACCCAGCCGAATACGAAAATGCGGCTTAAAGACAAAGGTTTCCCCGATGTCCACGGTCGCGGCAGAGGTGTTCTTTATGTAATTTTCAAGCTTGAAGTGCCGAGAAATCTTTCCGATGCCCACAAAGAGGCGATCATGAAGCTCAAAGAGTTTGAAAAAGAGATAAAGGAACGTCCGACTTTGAAGGATTATCTCGAAAAAATCAAAAAATGGTTCAATAAGTAGATGTCTTTTTCCGAAAGAAACGAAATCATTTTCGGTGCATCCGGAGTCGAAAAACTCAAAAATTCAACGGTAGCCGTTTACGGTCTCGGCGGAGTAGGGGCTGCCGCTGCGATGGCGCTTGTGAGAAGCGGGGTCGGAACGATTAAGGCGGTCGATTTCGACACTGTGAGCGAATCTAATCTGAACCGGCTGATTTTCGGTTTCGAAACAAATGTCGGAATGAAAAAAAGTGATGTTTTTCTGAATAGCGCTAAATCGGTAAACCCTGATGTAAATATTGAAGTTTATTCAGATTTTATGCACGGAAACGATGCTGTTTCGATGGTTCTTGACGCTGATTTTCACATTGACGCGATCGACAGCCTGAATCCGAAAGTCAATCTGATAATCGCTCTTCTGGAAAGAGGCGGAAACTTTATTTCCTCGATGGGAACGGGCGGCAGGATCTGTCCCGAGAAACTTGAATTTGCCGACATCTGGAAGACCGATGTCTGCTCTCTGGCGAAATTTGTCCGCAAAAGACTTCGGAATCGTGGCGTGAAACGGCATTTTCCTGTCGTTTTCAGCCGTGAAATTCCGTGTGATCCGATAGAAAACGATGAAGAAAACAACGAAAATCCGGGAAGGATCCGCAAAACTCAGGGTTCGACGGTTTTTGTTCCGCAGGCGGCGGGGCTTATGCTTGCAAGCTACGCTGTGAGAACACTGCTTGAAACGGATTGAGAAACAGGAATGTGTAAAAATAACTTGCTTTTTTTATTTATTTGATTACTATACCCGCGATTTTTTTGTTCCATGATTTTTTAAGGAGTTAGAAATGAAAGACAAAATCCATCCGAAGCTTGAAGTTATAACGGTCAAGTGTTCATGCGGAGCGGAATATGTTACCCGTTCCACTAAAAAAGAAGGCTACAACGTAGAAATCTGCTCGAACTGCCATCCGTTCTACACCGGTAAGACAAAAATCGTCGACACCGCAGGCAGAATCGAAAAATTCAACGCGAAGTACAAAAGAGACACCTACGCAGGCAAAAAATAGCTCTGCTTTTTTCAGTTTTAAAGCCCGTCAATTTCCTTTTTTGTGAGATTGGCGGGATTTTTTTATCAAGAGGAACCGATGCTTGAAATCAAAGACAAACTTGCCGAGATTCACAAAAGTTTTCTGAACATCGAGAAAGAAATCGCAAAGCCGGAAACTGTCGGCGACGTGAAAAAATACACGAAGCTCATGCGTGAATACAAACGCCTGAAAAAAATCGTCGACAACTATCTCGAATGGGACAAACTCGAGCGCGAAATCGCAGACCAGAAGGAGATGCTTTCTATCGAGAAAGACCCGGAACTTATCGAGATGATCAAGGCGGAGCTTCCTGAACTCGAGGAAAAATACAACGCGATCACCGACGAACTCAACGTTCTCCTTCTTCCGAGAGATCCGCTTGACGAAAAAAGCGCGATTCTTGAAATCCGTGCCGGAACAGGCGGCGACGAGGCGGCTCTTTTTGCAGAAGAAATCTACCGCATGTACTGCCGTTACGCCGAACTCAACAAGTGGAAAGTCGAAATCATGTCGATCAGCACGGCGGAAGGTGCAGGGATCAAGGAAGTCATTTCCGAAATTTCGGGCGACGATGTCTACGGCAGGCTCAAATACGAAGGCGGCGTTCACCGAGTTCAGCGTGTTCCCGTCACCGAATCTCAGGGCAGAGTCCACACTTCGGCAATTACGGTCGCGGTTCTTCCTCAGGCTGACGAAATCGACGAAGTCCAGATTGATGAAAAAGACCTCAAAATCGATGTCTACCGTTCAAGCGGTGCAGGCGGTCAGCACGTCAATAAAACAGACAGCGCGGTCAGAATCACCCATATCCCGACCGGAATCGTCGTTGCTATGCAGGATGAGCGCAGCCAGATCCAGAACCGTGCGAGAGCGATGAAAGTTTTGGAAGCGAAACTTCTCAAACTCGAGCGTGAAAAACGCGATCAAGAGGTCAGTTCGCAGCGCAGAAGCCTTGTAGGAAGCGGCGACAGATCTGAAAAAATCAGAACTTACAACTTTCCGCAGGGGCGTGTCACCGACCACAGGATCAAACTCACTCTTTACAGAATAAATGAAATCATGGAAGGCTCGCTCGACATGATCATCGACCCGCTCATCCACTATCAGAACGCGCTTCTTCTCGGCCAGAGCGTCGAAGAGTTCTCCGGCAGCGACGAAGACGAGTAGCTTTTCTCTGAAATCACCGGATTTAAAAGATAAAGAATTGGTGCTGAATGCAAAATACAACTTTGTAGATAAGGAGAATTTATGAAAGACAAGTATTATGAACAGGCCGTAACCTGTGTGAAAGACCGTGTTCTCCCTGCACAAATGGAACTCTATCGGGCCTGCAACGGCGATCTGGACAGAGTTTACGGCGGGGCTATGAACGGAAACGGATACTTCGGGAAGGTGATCGAACCCGGCCATAAATACGAGCTTGGCTATGAAAAATGCACTTGTCCGAAAGTTTTGTCCGGCAAGGTTACTGACCCGGAGCAATGCGAATGTAGCAGACAAAGCATCCTGTTTATTCTCAGCTGTATGGAACCGGACAGCAAATTTGAGGTGGAGATTTTGGAAACTATATTGCGTGGAGCGGAACATTGCCGGTTCCAGATCAGAAAGGATTGAAAGAGATAAAGTTCCAGTTTTAATAACGGAGTTACAAATGGCAAACAGACAAACACCTAGTCCTGATGAGGCTTTCCCGAATCCGAAGATTCCAAGTCTCTGCTATATCAAGAATGTTGTGAAAAATCCGAATATCATTGTCGGTGATTTCACCTATTACGATGACGTGAACGGTGCAGACCAGTTCGAAAAACATGTAACGCATCACTACGGTTTTATCGGCGACAAACTGATCATCGGCAAGTTCTGCGCAATAGCAAAGGGTGTCGAGTTTGTGATGAACGGTGCCAACCACAGAATGGGCTGCGTGACTACTTATCCGTTTTACATAATGGGCGGAAAATGGGGAAACGCCCTTGCGCCGGTAACAGAAGAGCTACCACTCAAAGGCGACACTATCGTCGGAAATGATGTGTGGATCGGCCAGAATGCAACTGTGATGCCGGGTGTTCATATCGGTGACGGAGCTATTATCGGGGCGAATTCGGTAGTGGCATCGGATATTCCGCCTTATACTGTTGCAGTGGGCAACCCGTGCCGGGTCGTAAAAAAACGCTTTGACGACGAGCTGACTGAACTGCTGCTTGAGTTCAAATGGTGGGATAAAAGCATAGAAGAAATAGATGATCTTATGCCTCTGCTTTCCTGCGGTGATCTGGAAAAAGTCAGAAACGAGCTGAAGGTAAGAATGAAAAAATGAGCTAGCTCAAAACAAGTTCCCGATTTTTCAACAATTATTTCTTCGAAATTTTAGTCTCAAAAATCCATCTTTTGAGCCATGGAGCGCAGAAATGCGGAAAAGTATAGATCTTTCCGTTGAATCCGATGTTTCTGCCGCAGAATTTTATTCCGTATTTTATGTCGTGATACTTCTCTTTTTCGACAAGATTGTTCAGAGAAACGGTAGCGCTGTCCTGTGCTTTGACTTCGACCGGAATCAGTGAGTCTGCATCACGGACGAAAAAATCCATTTCGAGAGTCGATTTTTCATTTTTATAGTAAAAAAGATCGTAATCCTGTTTTTTCAGAATGTCTCCGACAACATTTTCATAAACCGCGCCTTTGTATATGTTGAAATTTCTGTTACGGCGCAGATCTGCCTGAGCTTCATCGTCCAGTGAGGCGATCAAAAGCCCTGTGTCGCGGAAATAAATCTTGAAATCATTTACTTTGTAGTTGCCTTTCAGCGGCAGTTCCGGTGTTTCGAGACAGTGGCAGATGTTGATTATTCCGGCATCACGGAGCCATTCGACTGTTCCGGCATACTCGCGGTTTCTCGCTCCGACAGCGATTTTGGATATCTGGTATTTTTTGTTTTCCTTCGCCAGAAAAACGGGAATATTGTCGAAAACATTGACGATTTTGCCTTTATCAAGGCCGGAGGCATATTTTGTTATGTCCTCTTTGTAGGCTGCGAGAATCTGCTTTTGAAGATCGAGCGTTCCAGAATAATTTTTCTGACCGACAAACTTCTTTACAACAGCCGGCATTCCGCCCAGAATCATGTATTCCATAAAGTTTTCATTCCAGACCGCGTATTCAGCCTGGCTGAAAGACTCAGTATTTTCCATGTGTTGCAGAATTGTTCCGGTCTGACTTTCCGCGTAACCTTTCGCAATGAGAAATTCCTCAAAATCAAGGGAATGCATCTCTAAATCTATCTTGTAGCCGACACTTACGGAAGTCACTTCGTTGTAGTTTATTCCGAGCATGGAACCGGAGCAGATTACATCGTACCGCCCGTCGATTTTAAAGAATTTCAGGCATGAGGCGCAGTCTGGGCAGGCCTGCATCTCGTCAAAGAAAATCAAAGTTTCTTTCGGAACAAACTTGAAATCAGGATTCAGCAGCGAGATTTCCTTTATGACCGAATCGGGTGAGTAACCGCTTGAAAAAATATTTTTATACTTAGGTTCTTCGATGAAGTTTATTTCGACAAAATGCCTGTAGGATTTGGCAAAATTCCTGATCGAGAAAGTTTTTCCGACTTGCCTGGCACCTTTGACAATAAGGGGAAGTCTGTCAGGATTTTTCTTCCATTCAATAAGAAAATCATCGATTTTTCTGTAAAGCGGCTTTTGCATTTTTGACCTCTCATCACAAAATTCCTGTCATTTTTAGCATAATTTTCACAAAATTCCAGTATTTTTTGATTTGTTTTTTCACAAAATTCCGGCTATTTTCTGTTGATTTCTCACAAAATTCCTGAAATTTGACGATATTATTTCCTGAAAAACAAATTTATTTGCTTGACTTTTGAGGCAGTTAAAACAGTTTTTTCGTCCAAAACGGTTGATTTTCGTCCAAAAATCGGCAAAAGCGGACGAGAAACGGAGCGGTTGGATGAAAATGAGAAAATCATGAAAATAAATATTGTAAAACACTCAAAATATGTGGGAATTTAGAAAAAAGGGTAACTGATTGATTTATATATTGCTTTCAGCTATTATCCAACGGATGAGGTGGTAAGATGAAATCAAATTTTACTTTTCTTGACAGATATTGGCCTGCGTTAGCTCAAATAGGAGCAAATGCTGAAAGCTATTTATATTCAGACCCGAATGCCTGCATTTATAAGATCGGGATATTTGCTGAGCGTATGGTTCAGGAAATTATGCTGTTTGAAGGAATTTCTGAACCAAAACAAGATAATACTCATGCAAATCGTATTCGTTTGCTGAAACGTGCCGGTCTTTTGCCTATGGATGTTGACAATACGCTTTATTTATTGCGTAAAAAGAGAAATTCAGCTGTGCATGCTGGTTCAGATTCTGTCGAAGATGCCCAAACTCTTTTATCTATGGCTTACAACATCGCTATTTGGTTTATGAAAACTTACGGTGATTGGAATTTTGCCGTATCCGAATTTGTCATGCCGGAAGATAAATGTCGTGATGATTTTGAAGCGATAATCAAACAGCAGGAACAGCGGATCGCCGAACTCTCAATGCAATTGGAAGCAGTTTCAACAGCAGCTTCCGGAACATCGAAAATCGAACGAATCAAACAGTCCGAAAAAGTTTCTTCCATGATGAACTGGACAGAAGCCCAGACACGCCGCCTTATTGATGATCAGCTCAGAAAAGCCGGTTGGGAAGTAGATACCAAGAATCTCCGCTACAGTAAAGGAACACGCCCTATCAAAGGACGGAATATTGCGATCAGCGAATGGCCTACCAATTCTGCTTTTCAGGATCACGGTTACGCAGACTATGCTTTCTTCATCGGAGAAAAACTGGTTGCGATGATGGACGCAAAGAAAGTGTCAGAAGATGTAGCATCCACTATTGATGTTCAAATAAAGGATTATGCTTCCCATATCAGAGAGGAGGATTTTTCTTATACCATTGGACAATGGGGAAATTATCGGGTTCCTTTTCTCTTTGCGTCCAATGGGCGTGCTTTTTTAGAGCAACTACGAACAAAGTCGGGGATATGGTTCTTGGATGTCAGAAATCAGGCTAATCTGTCTTATCCCATCCGAAATTGGTTCAGCCCTGAAGACATGAAAGCCAGATTGGATCAGGATATTCAAAAGGCAAATGAAAAACTTGAATCGGCCGACAATAGTTTTATGACGGATCCTGCCGGACTTAACCTGAGAGATTATCAGATCGAAGCTATCAACAAAGCTACGGAAGCTATTTTAGAGGGTAAACCGACCGCATTGCTTGCGATGGCAACGGGAACTGGAAAAACGCGAACTATTCTTGGTCTTATCTATAAAATGCTTGAATCCAAACGCTTCCGCAGAATTCTTTTTCTGGTTGATCGTGTCTCTCTTGGCGAACAGGCCATGGACACATTCCATGATGTCAAGCTGAAAGACCTGCTCTCCTTGGATAAAATTTATTCAATCAGCGATATCGATGATCACACCATAGATACTGATACAAAGGTAAGCATATCAACGGTTCAAGGTCTGTTAAAAAGGACAATTCTTTCAGATAAACCGGATTTAACGCCCGGCTCATTCGATTTGATTATTGTAGACGAGGCGCACCGCGGATATATTCTGGATCAGGAAATGACGGATGAAGAAATGCTTTATTGCAGTCAGGATGATTATATTAGCAAATACAAGCAGGTAATTGAGTATTTCGATGCTGTTAAAATTGCTTTAACTGCAACTCCTGCGCTTCATACGACAGAAATTTTTGGAAGGCCAGTGTTTACCTATAGTTATCGGGAAGCTGTTATCGACGGCTGGCTGGTGGATTACGATCCGCCATATAAAATCAACACAGATTTCATTGAAAACAAGGCTAAATTCGAAGTAGGAGAACCTATTGGAATTTATGATCCAAATACTAACAAAATTTTGGATAGCTCTGTTATGAAGGATGAGCTGGATTTTGATGTTTCTGAGTTTAACAAAAAGATCATTCTTCCGGATCATACCTACAAAGTTCTTAAAGAAGTATCCAATTATCTGAACCCTGAAGGTAAGGAAAAAACACTGATTTTTGCAGTTAACGATGCTCACGCAGATCAAATCGTTGATGTGCTCCGCAATATATATGAGTCTTATGGGGTTTCCAATGATGCCATTATGAAGATTACCGGGAAAACTGCCGGCGGCAACAAAAAGAAAATCCTGCAGATCATCAATAAATATAAAAACGATCAATATCCCAATATTGCTGTGACCGTTGATTTGCTGACAACCGGTATTGATGTGCCAGCTATCTGCAATCTGGTTTTTATGAGGAAGGTTAACAGCCGTATTTTGTTCGAGCAAATGTTGGGACGTGCCACACGACTCTGTCCGGAAATCAGGAAAACGCATTTCAATATTTTTGATGCTGTCAAAATATTTGAGGGCCTTGACGGAGGAAACGGTATGAAGTCTGTTTCTGTCCAGAAGACGATGGAGGAGCTGTTGCAGGATCTTTTTCGTCCGAGTGAAACAAGCAAACAGCCAGTAAAAGATAGTATTTTGGCAAAGCTTCAGCAGAAAAACCATTGTCTTACAGAAGAACAGAAGTATGAGGTTTCAGAATATCTTGATGGCGGCAATCTCAAATCTTATGTCAAAGAACTGAAAGGATATACCGAGAAAGCTTTTATTCAACGCTGTCACACCGATTATGATTTTCTGCTTTGGGTCGACGGTCTTCATGGTCAGAAATCTTTTGTTTATCACTCAGATAAAGAAGATACCTTGTATGAAACCACACGTGGTTATGGAAAAACAGATAAACCAGAGGATTATCTGGAATCATTTACGACTTTTATAAACGAGAACAAGGATAAAATCGAAGCTATCCGTATTGCCTGCACTAAACCAAGCAATATGACACGTGCGCAACTGCGGGAATTGAAGCTGATTTTGGACAAAGAGAAGTTTTCTGAAATTAATCTCAATAAAGCAATGAGTAAGGTAAAAAACGAAGAGATCATCGCAGATATTATTTCCTATGTTCGTCAGGCAGTATTGAAAACACCGATTGTGAACCATGAAGACCGTATCAAGGCAGCTTTCGCAAAACTGATAACAGCACATAACTTCAGCAAGATACAACTGGATATGCTGGAAAAAATCAAAACTTATATGCTTCATGAAAGTATATTGAATCGTGAAACATTTGATGCCCCTGCGTTTATGAAGGATGGCGGTTTCTCACGTTTCGATAAAAAATTCGACGGTAAACTGACAGATCTGATCCGGGAACTGAATACATATATTTATGAGGGAGCAGCATAATGAGTACACAAGACATCGTTCAAAAACTATGGAATCTCTGCAACATTCTGAGAGATGACGGAATCACATATCATCAGTATGTAACGGAGCTGACTTATATTTTGTTCCTTAAAATGATTTATGAAACCGGAACGGAAAAGAAGCTCATTGATGCTGTTCAAAAATTAGATGAAGAACAGAAAAAACAATTCGAGGCACTTGTTAAGTATTCATGGGAAAATCTGACGAAGCTGGAAGGGCTTGAACTGAAAAAATATTATAATGCCCTTTTAACAGAGCTTGGTTCTGCACCATTGAACGAGATCAGCCGGATTTATGTGAAAGCCGTATCCAGCATAGATGAACCGCGCAATCTGAAAAAAATCATAACAGAAATCAACAAATTGGACTGGTATGATGCTAAAAATGAGGGTTTGGGCGATTTATACGAAGGATTGTTGCAGAAAAACGCCGATGAAAAGAAATCGGGTGCAGGTCAGTATTTCACGCCTCGCGTGCTGATCGATGTGATGGCTGAACTGATTGCGCCAGAGCTTGGCGAAAAATGCTTCGACCCTGCCTGCGGTACGTTTGGTTTTATGATTGCTGCCTATCGAATTGCAACGAAAGGCAGGTCTTTCTATGAATTGACCGATACAGAAGTAAATCAGATTGAACATAGTTTCGGCGGCGTGGAACTGGTGCCGGATGCGCACCGGCTGGCTTTGATGAATGCCTATCTGCACAATGTTTCTGCTGACATCGAATGTATGGATTCTCTTTCTTCCAACGCCAAAAAGTTCAAAGAGTTCGATGTGGTTCTGACCAATCCGCCTTTCGGTACAAAGAAAGGCGGCGAACGTCCGACCAGGGATGATATTTCTTTCCGCACGTCCAACAAGCAGTTGAATTTTCTGCAAGTCATATACCGCAGCCTTAAAGCGAACGGAAAGGCTCGTTGCGCTGTAGTTTTGCCGGATAATGTGCTGTTTGTCGGCGGTGACGGCACCAGTGTACGTCGGGAACTG
Organism: uncultured Spirochaetales bacterium; assembly: GCA_902774115.1. Lineage (GTDB taxonomy): Bacteria > UBP6 > UBA1177 > UBA1177 > UBA1177 > UBA1177. The sequence continues at coordinate 153,012 of CACYHH010000004.1, read as the reverse complement.
ATGAATTTCTGCAATGTGCATACCATTCTGCGTTTACCAACCGGTATTTTCTATGCGCAGGGCGTAAAAACCAATGTTTTGTTTTTCACCCGCGGCACGACGGAAAAAGGGAATACGAAAGAAATCGCTTATTATGACCTGCGTACAAATCAGGATGGATTCGGTAAAACCCGTCCTTTGCGCAAGAGTGATTTCGACGAGTTCATGGAAGGTTACCGCGATCCTAGCAAACGCACAGGGGAAAGGTGGAGCAAATTCACCCGAGAAGAAATTGAAAAAGAACATGATGACAGCCTAGATCTTGGCTTGCTCCGGGATGATTCCGTCAAGGATTATGATGAATTGCCAGATCCTATCGAAAGCGGAGAAGAAGCCATTGCTCAGCTCGAGGAAGCGGCGGATTTGCTGAGAAGTGTAGTGAGAGAACTAAAAGCCCTTCAGAAAGAAGAGGATTAATATGGCAAAAACAGCAAAAAAAGATAATGCGCTTACGCCGGAAGAAAAACTGGAATCAATGTTAGTGCCAGATATTGAGCAACCTTTTTCCATTCCGGATAATTGGCGATGGGTTTTTTTATCATCCATATCTTCGATTATTTCAAAAGGAACAACCCCGCAAGGTGGTAGAAATGCTTATACTGATACAGGCGTGAATTATCTTCGCGTGGAGAATATCTGTGATGATGGAACAATATCCCATGAAAACATCATGCATATCTCAAATGAAATGCATAAAGGATTTCTAAAACGCTCAATATTACAAGAAAATGACCTGCTTGTTTCTATTGCCGGAACATTAGGAAAAACCGGTTTGGTAAGAAAATGTGATTTGCCACTGAATACAAATCAAGCGGTTTGTTTTGTTCGCTTAGTAAGTGAATTAACGTTATATAAATACATTAAGTTGTCTTTGGATAACCCTCTTATTCAAAAAATGCTCTTATCGCAAACAAAAGTCACTTCTATTCCAAACCTCACGCTTGAGATAATCGGGAATTGTCCAATTCCCCTGGCACCATATTCCGAACAACAACGCATTGTTGACCGTATCGAAAGTCTGTTTGCAAAACTGGATGAAGCCAGGGAAAAAGCCCAGGCCGTTGTGGATGGCTTTGAGGATCGCAAAGCTGCGATTCTACACAAAGCATTTACGGGGGAATTGACAGCAGAGTGGAGAAAGGCAAATGGAATTCTTTCAGATGATGAGGCTGTTACTATCGAATCTATTTGCAGTTCATTAAAATATGGAACGGCAAAAAAATCCGAATCTTCCGGGGAAGTCGTTGTAATCCGAATGGGGAATCTTCAACAAGGAGAAATCGACTGGACAAGTCTTGTGTATTCTAATGATGTGGATGATAACCAAAAATATAGATTAAAGCCCGGCGATGTATTATTTAATAGGACAAACAGCCCTGAACTGGTAGGGAAGACAGCTATCTATCGTGGCGAATACCCTGCTATATTTGCTGGTTATTTGATTAAGCTGGACTATGACCATAACAGGGTAATAGGAGAATATTTAAATTATATTCTTAATTCGCCTGAAGCCAGGGCATATTGTAACAAAGTGAAAAGTGATGGTGTGAACCAATCAAATATTAATGCAAAGAAGATTGGAGCCTTTTCATTCCGTTTGCCATTGATTGAAGAGCAGCAAGAGATTGTTTCCATAATAAAAACCATACTTGATAATGATATGAATGCTAAAGACAATGCACTGCAAGTGATTGATCATATTGACTCAATGAAAAAATCCATCCTCTCCCGCGCCTTCCGTGGAGAATTGGGAACTAATGATCCCAAAGATGAGAGTGCGATTGAACTATTGAAAGCAATTCTTGTCGAAGCCAACGCCAATAAAAGTGAGCATAAACCAGTAAAGAAAAAGGTCTCTGTTCCAGTTGAGATAGATGGCAAACTCGATACGGCAATGGAGCGGGATGTTATTAAACTGTTTTATAAAGCAGATACTACAGCTATTCCTATTAGACAAATCATGTCCATTAGCTCTAAGAAGTTTGAGCTGATGGAGGTGCTCCGATCTTTGGAGAAAAAGAAAATCCTCAAGAAGAATGATGACGGGAGTTATACGCTTATAAAGCAGGTGTAAATACTATGCAGATCAAAAGCCTGAAGATTGACAATCATCTTTGTCTGGTTGATTTTAGCATTTCATTTTCTACAGTAGATGGCGGAAGCTCGACCATATTGATTGGAGAAAACGGCACCGGAAAGTCAACTATGATTGACGCTGTTCTCGAAATATTAATGTCTTTTAATTCTCCTGCAATCGAAAATAGGATTGATTATAACTATGAAATCAACTACGAGTATGCGCAAACACCGCACAAAATCACAAAGGATGGGCACAGATATCGTCTTCAAGCAGGCTCAAAGGTTTATGAGGGAAGCTATAAGCTGATCAGAACCGTCATGTCTAAAAGGCGGGTGTTCCCACAAAGGATTGTAGCGTTCTACTCCGGTGCTAACAATAAACTCGTAAGTAAGATCCGCCAGATTAATAATCAGTATATAAAGGAATGCCGCTCAACGATTCTTTTTTTCCAGAAGTTCATGAATGACGACACAGTCACTCAAAATCCATATTTTCCAAAGAGAAAATACAACTACTGCGACGAAGCGATGACGCCAATCTACCTTTTATCTATTCTTGCAGGCCATGAGTCTTTTGAGAAAGGATATTTACGGGAAAAATGTCACTTTTCAAAGATTGAATATGTTGATGTCTGTGTTAATCTGGATAAAGTCGAGAGACTTTTTGGTAATGAGCATTTTGATGATGATTACCCTACACGATTGTATTATCTTGCAGATTTTATAGACCATCGCTTCACTGATTATTTCCGCCGTGGGTTCAAATATACGGATGCTGGCAAGGGATATTTTACGCTCAGCAACCTTGAAGAAATTGGTGCTGATTCTATTGCTCTCTTTGGATTTTTCGAAAAGTTACACTCACTATTTGATGCGTGCTATGAGGTGACCGTACCTTTCGGAGATACCTCAGTTAAAGTAAGCAATATGAGTGAAGGACAGCGCCAGCTGATCAAGATGCTGGGTATGCTTGGTGTGTGCAAAAACGAAGATTGTCTCGTTTTAATGGATGAACCGGATGCGCACATGAATCCTAAATGGAAATATGAAATAAAAGAAATCATTGATAATTGCTTAAAAGGAGCTGTTAATACCCAAGCAATTATAGCAACGCACGATCCGCTTGTCATTAATGGAGTAAACAAAGATTTCATTAAAATTTTCACTCTTAACAATGATGAGGCGAAAGTTGTTGAACCTTCAGAAAATACCGAAGGTTTAGGAATAGACGGATTGCTGCAAAGTGAGTATTATGGACTTGAAACATCTTATGATGAACAAACGAGAAAAGATTTTATTAAACGGCAGAAATTATATTTAAAGTTGATAAACGGAGAAGCTTCTGAGAGCGAAAAAGATAAGCTCAGAGAATTAACAGAAAAACTAGGAGCTTTACCTATTTCTTATAATTCAATAGATTTTCTTTATGACGATTTTATGCAAATATTCAAAAAATCTAAATTCTTTGCAAAGAAATATCTTTCATTCAAAGAAATCCAACAACGTCGAAAAAAAATAAAAGAAATAATATCCACTCTTTATGAGGATCAAGCATGAGATACATTGACTTGGAAAAACTAATTCTTACTAAACAAAATGCTTGGGGAAATTCTAGTGAATTGTGGAAAAATAAAAAACTCAAAAAGGATTTTAGAAAGCATTTTCATAACAAGTGCTGGTACACTGAAGTGAAATTGATTGGTCAAGATGCACATATTGATCATTTTAGACCAAAACAAAAGGTGAGGCAATTTGAACAATATAATTACAATGAACCTTTGGCTGACTGTGGATATCATTGGTTAAAAAATGATCCTCATAATTACCGAGTGTCTTGTGTATATGCGAATAGAAAAACTGGTGAAGGCGGAAAAGGCTGTTTTTTCCCATTAGCAAAGGATAGCCCATTATTGACAGAGTATGGAAACGAAACAGAGATACCTTTATTGATTGATCCATGTGTGCGAGAAGATGTAGCACTAATTACGTTTATGGGAAATCGGGTACTTCCTGTTGATCCAGGAAACGAACAAAATAAAACGAGGTTGGAAGTTTCAGAAAAAATATATAATTGGAAGAAATTAGGAGATTCGCGAAAAAAAATATGGGATAATGTTGATAAAATTCTGGCTGAATATAAATCCAGTGACATAACAAGAAAATCCTGTATTCGACAACTTAAAGAGGCTGTTTCAGCGGATGCTCCATTTTCAGCATGCGCTATTGCTTGTGTTAATTCCTTGGCGCCTGATGATATAAAAGCAGAATTGGATTTGGTATTGTAAGAAGCACATATACCTTCGGAAAAATATTATCTATTATGTCATAATCTAACTTCGTACATCAATTCAATGCCAACGCGACAGCGGCTTAACCCAAAACAAGTTCCCGATTTTTCAATAATTTTTTAATCAGCGGCTTATAAACGGCATTGTCCGTGATTGCTGAAATTGTACAGACTTTTTTTCCTGCGTCTTTAGATGATGCTCCGCAGTGATAGATTTTTTCGTTTTTCGTGCCGAAATCAAGAATTACATAACGGTCGTGAAAAATACCGTCAGTTATTTTGAAAGAGAGCTCGACATGAGGATATTCCTTAATAAAATCACCAAGTTCCTGTTTGTGTAAGCCATGACGGATATTGTCAGAAAATATTGTGATTTTTATATTTTCCCGCACCGATTTGAGCAGAACAAGCGTTTTTAAGCTGATATAGTTGTCAATCACAAAAATTGTTTCTCTTGCCTCGGCATAGATCTGCTGGTAAGCGAGATCGGCTTCAACAGATTTTCCGTTCAAAAAGAGAAAATCCTTTTTTATTTCGCTGCTACTGAAATCTTCAATGATTTTGACAACATCAGTTTTTGTTGCCATGTTTTCTTTAATTAAGGCAATGTCTTTGGTGTTTTGCGAAGTCTGGATCGCAAGTTTTGCAACATCGTTATAACCGATAAGATCTTCACGTTCGATGATGAAATCCTTCATCGTTTTGAAAAGCCGGATCAGAATTTTGCTCTGTCTTATTGCCAGATCGCCGCGAAGAACAGTCATCAGCATATAGATTCCCTGCTCGGTAAAGGCGTAAGGAAGGTATTTAACATTGCTGCCGCGCCCTGTGTTCAAGGTCGAAATTTTCGACCTTGAACGCAATGATGATATTATTTCTAACTCCTCCCAAGTCAGCTGGAATCTGAAATCTTCATCAAATTTTTCAATATTATTCCTGACTTGCTCATTAAAACGTTTGGTTGTGTAACCATAAATTTCAGCCAAGTCAAAATCCAGCATCACCTGCATACCGCGGATTGTGTAGATTTTTGATCTCAAATCGTTTTCGCTATTAATTATAATTTCGCATTCCATAATTTTACCATAATAAAACATTTCTGCAAATCAATAATAATATGTTAAGAGAGTTTTATCAAATATTTTTTAGTGTATCTTTGTATTAAATGGGTGTGTTACCAAAATATTGGATTTTCGTCCAAAATCAGACGAAAAACGGAACGGTTCTCTGAAAAAAGCAACGAGTTTATAGAAAACAAGCGCTGATGACCTATGCAGCTTCATTTCGAAAAATATGCTGAATAAAATCAATTTTGTTTGACCAAAAAAAATCAGAATGTAAAATCACTCGCTTTTGAAGTTCATTCACTGTCTGAGTTTTTTAATAATTTTTAAAAAAAGGAGAAAATCATGGCAAAGTATCGTATCGCTTGGCTGCCGGGTGACGGCGTTGGAAAAGAGGTTATGGAAGCTGCAAAGATCGTTTTCGACGGTCTTAAACTTGATGCTGAATACATTCACGGCGACATCGGCTGGGAATTCTGGTGCAAAGAGGGCGATCCGCTTCCCAAAAGAACGACTGATATGATGAAGACGACTGATGCCGCTCTTTTCGGCGCAATCACGTCAAAACCGCAGAAAGAGGCTAAGAACGAGCTTATTCCCGAACTTCGCGACAAAGGTCTCACATATTTTTCTCCGATAGTCAGACTCCGCCAGGAATTCGACCTTTACTGCAACGAAAGACCGAACATCGCTATTCCGGGCAACCCGCTCAACCTCAACGGAAAGGAAGACATCAACATCACGGTTTTCAGAGAGAACACTGAAGGCAGCTATGCCGGTGTTGAATACGGTCCTGTAAGCGACGAGCTCAAAGCTGCTCTTGCAAAGGATTCGCCGAAGATGAAATTCTTCATGGATACTCCGGGAGAAGATCTTGCGATCTCGACAAGGATCATCACGAGAAAGGGCGCTGAGAGGATCATCCGCGCAGCATTCGAGCACGCAAGAAAGTTCGGAAAGAAGAAAGTCACACTTGTTGAAAAACCGAACGTTCTCAGAAAGACCGGCGGACTTATGGTCGAAGTTTTCGAGAAGATCGCTGCTGAATATCCTGAGATCACCGCATGGTTCGACAACGTTGACGCAATCGGAATGTGGCTTGTAAAATGCCCCGAAAAATATGAAGTTCTTGTTGCTGAAAACCTTTTCGGCGACATCATCAGCGACCTCTGCAGCCAGCTTGTAGGCGGCCTCGGCTTTGCTCACAGCGGCAACATCGGTTCGAACTACGCTGTTTTCGAGCCTGTTCACGGCAGTGCACCGAAATATACCGGCATGTATAAAGTCAACCCGATGGCTACGATCCTTGCAGGAAAAATGCTCTGCACATACCTGGGCGAGCACGAAATGGCGGCAAGGATCCAGAAAGGTGTCGAGCTTACAGTCAAAGAGCGCAAAGTTGTAACATACGACCTTGGCGGAACGGCAAAAACGCTCGAAGTTGCTGAAGAAATCCTTAAAAACGCACTTAAGTAGAATCATTTTTTAACAAAAAAATCATGTCCGAAAAATCGCTTTATCTCACCAAGATCCAGCTTCGCGAGGAGCTGAAAAGATGTCTCAACTGCAAAACCCAGCCCTGCATGACTGCATGCCCCGTTAGCTGCAATCCTCGCGAGTTCATCCAGTATTCAAAGGCTGAGGAGTGGGACGAGGCAGTGGCGGCAATTACGCGTGTCAACCCGATGGGACAGACCTGCGGCCTCATCTGCCCTGACAAATTCTGCATGAAAGCCTGCACACGCTCGGGAATCGACTTTCCGGTCAACATTCCGAGAGTCCAGGCGACGATCCTGCACAATTTCAGGGTCGATCATCCCGAAAAAGTCTCGCTTCCGCACAACGGTCACACTGTCGCTATCGTCGGAGCAGGGCCTGCCGGGCTTGCGGCGACTGCGCTTCTTGTCAAAAACGGTTTCAAAGTTACGATCTATGAAGGTCGTCACGAAATCGGCGGCGCACTCTGCATGATTCCCGAAAACAGGCTACCTCACGAAGTAATAGAGCGCGACTACGAGTTCATCAGCAACAACGACCTCGTTACGCTGAAACTCAACGCGAAAGTGAGCCACACAGTCGAGCTTCTAAACCGTTTCGACGCCGTGATCGTCTCGACCGGCGAGCCCAACTGCCTTGAACTCAAGATCCCGGGAGAAGAACTCAGCGTTTCATACACCGATTTCCTCTACCATCCGGAAGATTTCCAGACGAACGGTCATGTCGCGGTCATCGGAGGCGGAAACGTCGCGGCAGACTGCGCAGCAACGGCAATGAGAAACGGTGCGGCATCGGTCGAAATGTTCGTCAGACGCCGCATTTCGGACATGCGCATATCGAAAGCGGAATACCTTGACCTCGTCAATCACAAAATCGACCTCTGCGGCATGACAAGCCCCGAAAAAATAGAAAAAATCGGAAACAAACTCTGTCTCACCGTAAGACGCAACTTCTTTGACGGCGAAAAGTGGGTCCCGCTTGAAAATTCGTCAGTTTCACTTCCTTACTTCGATCTCATTATCCGCGCGGTCGGAAGCCGCTCCGACACGAAGAGCGACGACAACGCGAAACTTGTCTATGCCGGCGACTGCAAAACAGGCGGCTCCACGATCGTCGAAGCAATATCTTCAGGCCGCAAGGCAGCTCAGGAAATCATCAGGCTGTTTGAGGGATAGCTAAATTCCATCGGAATCGGGTGTTTCATCTGCTACTTCAGCAATATCCGTATCGGAAACGGCATCGTTGTCGGCATCGATATCCGGTGTTTCTGTTGAGTCAGCATCCGAAATTTCATCTGGCGTTTCAATTGTGTCTGTGTCAGGATTTGAATCATTGTCGGTTTCCTGATTCCCGCTGTCGTCATCACCAGTTTCGTTATCGTCAAGGCATTTTTTTGAGTCAAAATCCCAAGTGTATCCTTCATCGCAGCCGCATCTGTAGCCTTTAGGGTCATCTTCATAGCACTGTTGATCGGAATGTTCGATGTATTTGCACGGTCCCTTTTTGCATGATTCGACGCATTTCATGCTTTCGGCATTCCAATAGTAATAAAAATCATCGCAGCGGCATGAGTAGAGTTCTTCATTTATCGGCTGGCACGCTCCGTCGGAATTGGTTTTCTTGCCGCACGGGTTGTTCACGCACGGATTTTTCATACACTTGGATTCAAACCAGACTTCATCGCTTTTGCAGGGGTTGTCCCTTATGCAGCGTACATCTTCGAAAGTTATCTCTTTCCATATCGGTCCCATAGCTTTTGTGGGATCATAAGCTTCGCTTGTTGACGGCTGCCCGCCGCTGAATAAGTGGATTTCCCTTATGTTCATCAGTCTCCAGCCGGAAAGCCCCGCATAAGTCAGATTCTCGCAGTAATCTAAAGCATCTGCCCATTTTTGGGAAGGAGCATAGAAATCCCATGATGTCATCAAAATATTGAATTTTTTATCAATACTGACGGTAACATCGTATGAATAGGCGATTTTAGACAGAGAGGTTCCTTCGGCTTTACCTCGGACACAGCGGACAGGCAAATTGAACGGAGGGTCATTCGCACAGCCTTCTCGGAGAAAAGTGTCGAAATGATCGAAATTTACAAGGTAGACCCATGTCGCCGGTACAGGGTAATGAGGTTCGCCGCAGTCATAACGGTAGTAAACGGAAGTTACGAAATATTCAGGCGGAGTGTCGGGGAAGTATTCGGGATCGACATTCGGATGGTATCTGCCGAAATCCATAATGGATTTGTATTCCCAGACACCGGGCACTCTCCAGTCGTCGTAACCGCCGTAATTCGAATTTTCACAGTAGTTTAAGTATGTTTTCCACCCGATATATGTTTCAGGAACATAGACTTTCTGCTGCCAGCTGAGTCCTGTGTAGTTATCGATCACCACAGGTTCGTTTTCGACTTTCCTCTCAACCGTGTAGTTCGGCGGCGCGCAGTAGCCGAGATCTGCGTACTGTGCATCCTGACCGTAGAACTCTTCTCCTTTTGCCGGACATTCGATCTCTTTTTCATTGTCATAGCACTTGGTCTGACCGGTGCAGATATGTGCCAAATCCGGCTTTCTTTCAATGCAGCCTTTGTTCTGTCCCCACCACCAGAAACCTTCCTCGCAGCCGCAGGTGTAGCGCCAGTCGTCACGCGGTTTGCATTTTTTATTTGAATGTTTGATGTTTTTGCACGGATCTGTGTCGCACGGATTGACGCATTTAACGCCATTCCAGAAATAGTTCTCAACGCATCCGCAGGAATAAGTGCTTACATTTTCAAAATGGCAGAGTCCGTCGGAATGTTCATCTTTTTCGCACGGATTTCCGCTGCATGGCGATTCAACGCATTTTTCACCGTTCCAGAAATATTTTCCCTGCAAAGTTCGTTTCGGACGCAGACGACGCGGTTAAAGTTATGTTCGTTGTCAATTACACCGCCTTTATAAAGATTTTTTATTTCCCCGGACCTGTAAATGGTTACTCCGGGAGATTCCCCTATGTTGGATGTCAGAGTCGTCGATGACCAGAAATAAACCGGGATGTCTTCAGGATATGGAAAATCCGAAGCAGGACCGTCTTTTTCAAAATTCAACAGAGTTGCAAGCTCATGGATGTTGGGAAGACGCCAGTCGCTAAAACCGGCTGCTGTGGAATTTTCACACTCGGTAAGGGCTTCGTTCCACATTTTGTCGCGGGTAAAGTTTGCGGTGCTCCACATAAGCCCGTTTTTGTAATCCACTGTCAGATAAGTGTCGACAGGCTTGAATGAAGAAGCGACATCTATCGGTTCGCCTCGGACACAGCGCACATTGTTCTCTTCCATTTTCCGGGCATAGCTTAACTTCATGGTTCTCGGATCGATCGTCCATGCGTATGAATCGTCTTCCTTTGCCAGCAGCTGGTCCGACCACAGAGAAATCCCTGACTGGTTAGACATTTTAAAAGTATTGTAAGCAAGCAGCAGTTCCTGAGGAAGAGGGACTCTCCAGTCATCGTAACCGCCGTATTTCAGATTCCTGCAGTACCCCATAGCGTCATACCAATTGTAGGTTTTATCTGAAATTTTATCCGTCCATTCTATTTTAAGGTTATTGTCGAAATAAGTCGGTTCATCTCTGACAGTATTGTATCTCGAAAAATCTTTTTTGATGCAATACCCTAATTTTGCATATTGGATATCCTGACCGTAAAACTCTTTGCCCTCCTCACGGCATTCAATTTCTTCCCATGCAGAATAGCATTTCTTAACTTCCGTGCAGATATTGGCGTAACTTATTTTTCTGCAACCCGGTTTTAATTGAAAAGAGTCTTCAAGACACAAGCATTTATATTTTTTTTCGGCACCGTTGTCATAATCATAATATTCAAAATATTCTCCGGTGGAATTTGCCATCTTTTCACACGGATTTTCATCGACATCTGCATCATTGCCGGAAGATTCTGCATCTTCATCATTTTCATCAATATCCGTTATATCTTCATCAGGCAGAACGGCATTGTCATCGTTTTCCGCTTTTTTCGAGCTGCTGCATGAAACGGCTAAAAATATCAGAGCGATAAGGAGAAGAAGGAGTTTTTTCATTATTCAGCCTTTCTTGTGCAGCGGACATAAAATCCGCCGCCGAAATTTTCATTACTCATACTAGGGCCTGCACGGTAAAAATCAAAACCCCAGATAAACCGGTCGGAAGAAACGTAAGTTCTTTCGGCAACAGACGAAGACCAGAGAGTAAACTGTCTGTCTCCCAGTCTGCTGTATTTGCCGGTGTAGTCTTTGTCAGCGGCACAGCCTGCACATTCGTCCTTGATATTCATTTCAGAGAGTTCACCGTTGACTTCGCTTATATTGCAGGCGCCGCCTGTTTCTGTTCCAGGGCAGTTCCTTACCAAAGTTCTCAGTTCGTCGATATTCGGCAGATGCCAGTCGTCGTATCCGCCTGTAACGAGGTTTTCACAGTAAGCGACGGCATTTTCCCACCTTGTCCCGTTGTTTTGTATGTAAACTGATTCATCTGCCTGGGCAGACCACAACATTCCGGAATCTTTGTCGTAAAATATTCTTGTTTCCGGGTAGACGCAGACGGATGCGCTTGTTTTGCCGCACTCCGGCACACATTCTCCGCGTTCCTGATTGTAGAAAATATCCCAGATCATCCAGAAGTAATTGTCAACGCATTTGAAACGGCAGTTTTCTGTTGTCGGTTCTTCATTAAATACGCCTGCTGTATCAGGTTCCCATTCAATGCCGCTCCAGGTCTGCGTAATACTTGAAACAGTGTTCCACTGCGCATTTTCCGGCAGTCCGGTGCATTCAGCGGTTCTGGTTTCCACTCCCTCGGATTCTCCGCTCGAATGAACGCTTCTTGTGCAGCGGACATACATTTTATAGCTGTCATATTCATAGTATATTTCAGGGATATGGAACATTATTGTCCAAAACTGGTCTGTGCTGTCAGTGCGCTTCGAATTTGACCACAATTCGACATTGTCGTTAAGCTTGCTGAATATTACGTCCTGTTTCCCGGAACATGCCTCGGCGCAGGCATATTCATCATAACAGTTTTCACGGGACAAACACTCTTCTTTTTCGCTGATTCTGCATTTGCCGCCTGTTTCAAGCGGCGTACACTTCCTGACAAGGGTTCTGAGTTCGTCGATATCCGGTAAATGCCAGTCTGCAAAACCGCCTTCTTCAAGATTGTAACAGTAAATAACGGCTTCGTCATGAGTCATGTAAGTGGACAAAGACGACCATACAAGCTCTGATGAAGGATCGTAGCACGGAGTTTTACCCTGAAGACTGCACTTCGGCAGACCGTAAGTTTCGGTATCATCGGTTTCGGCGTCATCAATTTCGACGTCATCTTCCACGTTAGAACCGGTATCGTTATCATTATTATTCTCATTCTCTTCGTCGTTGTCATCGGGTTCGTCAATGTCGCAGATATCTTCATCTGGCAGAATGTCGATGTCGGCATCATTGTTTTCTGTTTTCTTTGAATTGCCGCACGAAGCAAGCAGAAATATCGAAATAGTAAGCAAGATGATGAAATTTTTCATAAAGACCTCCGTTATTTGCGGACACAGCGGGCCTGGGCGAGATAATCTTCTTCAGGATCAGCTGTTACAAGTGCAGCGTCACCGGTCATCAATAGGCCCCAGACAAACTTTTCACCGTTTTCTGTTTTGGCAGAGGAAGACCAGTACAGGCCGTACTGCTCATATCCGAATTTGCTGAATACAGCATAGTCGTTTTCTCCCTGACATACACAATTTTCCTCAGAGTAACATGAAAGCGAAAGGCAGTTTGTTGATTCACTGACTTTGCATGCTCCGCCGCTTTCAACTTTCGGACAGTTTACAACCAGAGTCCTGAGTTCGTCTATTGTCGGAAGCCGCCAGTCTGTGAAACCTCCCTGTTTCAGATTTTTGCAGTAATTTCCGGCTTGGGTGAATGTGACAAGGGACGGGTCAAATTCCGGATATCCGGGCATTGCGCCATCTTCTGAAAGTGACGACCACATAATTCCGCTTGAGGAATCTTTGCACAGTTCTGTATTCGATGAGCTGCATTCAGGGATCGATGTGCATCCTTCCGATGCTCCCGACCATCCAAAACCGTCTTGGCAGCTGCATGAATAGCTGCTTTCGCTGATTGTGAGACATATTCCTGTCGAGTTTTCGCGTCCGGCGCAGGGATTTCCGTCACACGGACTGATGCATCCTTGCCCCTTGCTGAAAACATAGTTTTCATTGCATACACACGAATAGTCGTTTTTATTTTTTGCCTCGCATTTTCCTGTGGAATTCGATATTCCCTGGCATGGATTGGGATCGCACGGACTTACGCAGCTGTCATCTGCTTCAAAGTAATTGTCTTTGCATAAACAGTCATAGTAAATTTCACCGTAATGCCATCCCGAGTAACAAGTCGAATGGGCGGGACACGGGTCGTCATCACACGGATCAAAGCATTTTCCCTCTTCCCAGAAATAATTTTCTTCACATTTGCATGAGTAAGTTTCCCTGTCTATCGCGTAGCATCCAGTCGAGTGAGCGACATCTTTGCACGGATCGCCGTCGCATGGTCCTGTACACCTGTAATCCTCCCAGTAGAAACCTTCTTCGCAGTGACAGACGTAGCTTTTGTCTCCGTCAAATTCGCATGTTCCGTTGGAGTGTTCCATGTTTTTGCAAGGGTTAGGCTTGCATAGCGCTTCTTCGAGAGGCAGATCTTCGTCCGGCGCGGATGATTCTTCGTCATCTTCAAGCTGTTCTTCTTCGGACGAATCCTCGTCGACAGCATCCTCATCCGGCAGAATGTCTGCATCGTTTTCCGCTTTTTTCGAACTGCTGCACGAAACGGCAAGAAATGTCAAAGCGATAAGGAAAAGAAGGAGTTTTTTCACGAGGATCTCCTGAGGCGACAAATAAAAAACGTTATATTTTAGGAATTTTGAGAAAAATTTCAATAATTTCGATTCGCCGCTTCGGTATAACGATATATCGACAAAATTAGCGGCGGCGGGTAAGAACCGCGCCGAACATTAAATCCCGTTCGTGCATCGGTTCGATTTTGAGGAAATTTCCCTCCGTGATTTCGGAAAGAAGTTCTTCGTTTCCGAGATTTTCGAGAAGGCGTCCTTTTGCCGGAATCAAAGAAAAGTCTTTGTTTTTACTGAGAAAATCTTTGATGATTTCTTCGTTTTCGCATTTAAGAAAACTGCATGTGACATAAATAAGTTCACCTCCGGTTCTCACCTTTTCAGAGAATTTCTGAATGAGTTCTTTCTGCAAATTGTTGAGGTCTGAAAGCATTTTTTCGTCTATTTTCCAGCGGTCTCCGGGGTTGCGCCTGATTACTCCGCTTCCGCTGCACGGAGAGTCGATGAAAACGGTATCGAAGTTGTCACTTATATCCTGAAATCCGGCTGTTTTGATTCTTGTTCCGGCGCGTGCCGCACGCTCTTTGATCTCTTTAAAAAGATAGGTTCTGGAATCGCTTGCCGTGATTTCGATGTTTTTGAAAAATGAGGCTATCGAAAGCGATTTCCCGCCGCCGCCGGCGCACGGTTCAAGGAGGGTTTTAGTGTTTCTGTTCACTAAAAGCGAAGCAAGCTGGCTCGATTCGTCCTGAAATTCAAAGGATCCCTTTTCAAAAAGCTCAATATTTTTAAGGCTTTTGTTTGTGGGCTCGAGAATTATTCCGGCAGGGGAGAGCGGAGCAGGAGAATTGACGAAACCTTCGTTTTCAAGCCTTTTCGAAAGTTCCTCCCGCGAAATTCCTGCCAAATTGGTACGCAGGTGAGTCTTTGCCTTTGAATTGAACCATTCGAAAGCGTTTTTGCCATATAAAGCTCTGATTTCATTGGATAAAAATTCAGGGAAAGATTCGTTGAAAAGTTGGTCGTAAGTTCCGTTTTTTTGCAGAATCTCTATTTTTCCGCTCAAAATTTCATCGGGTTCATCTTCAAAAACCATCGCAATGTTTTTTGCGCAGATTTCAGAATTTTCCGAGACTTCATCGAAAAAAAGTTTGTGCCTTAAGTAGAAGAAAAAACGGTCTGAAACCCAGATCCTGTCGCGCTTTCCGAGCCTTTTTTCCTTGAAGACAGAGTTCAGCAGAATGTCGTATTTGTCGCCTTCAGACTGCCTTTCCAGAGCGGTTGAAAGAATGTTTCCCAAAAACTGATTAAATCTCATTTTTATTCGCTAAATTCAATATAAGTCCTTGATTAGACTGTGCTTTTGCATGAAGCTTCACAATTCTTGCAAAATCTTCTGCCGGAAGAGTATTTCCAAACCATCTCTGTGCTCCGAGCCAGCCTTGAAATGCAAGCATCATGGTAGCATCAATTGGGATTTTTCCTGAAGAATATCCGATCGTTACCACATTTCTGCCTTCAACTTCGAATGGCAGGGTGCTTATAGTCAGAAAGTCGTCTTTCCATTCCGAAAGAGGCTTGAAAATGCCGAAATTTTTTTCCCAGCCTTTCTCTGTTCTGCCGAAAATCGTGATTCTGCATTTCTCTTCAGAAAGTGCCGCTGCAATTGATCTCGCGCTGCCGCCGTTGCCTAAAATTTCGCATCTTTCAAGATTCTCACCTTTGATTTTAAGCCATTTTACGAGACCTGCGCCGTCAGTATTGTCACCGATGATTTTTCCCGATGCCTTAAAAATCGTGTTTACGCTTCCTGCCTTCTGAGCTTTTTCAGTGAGTTTGGCGCAAAGGCTCAGAGCCTCGATTTTATGCGGAATTGTGACGTTTGCACCGATACATCTTTCATTTTTCAGAAGTTGCAGAAACTCTTCCGCGCTTCCTCTGAAAATTTTGTAGAGAATGCGGTTCCCGGAAAGAATCGCGCAGTGTTCCTGAAAAAACGGTGAAAGCGAAAAATCAAGGGGATTTCCCCAAATATAGATAACTTTTGTCTGATTCGGAAGGATCAATTTTTAAAAATCGAGAATGTCGTCAGAAAGTGTATCGAATTTTTTGCCGGTGGAAATGATGCCCAAATCAAGGTATTTTGCGATTTCCGACATAAGGATGAAGTCGTCGTTATCCGGAAAAGCATTGAGGTATGTGATGACTTCTTTGGAATTTACCATGAACTGAAGCGTGTCAAGTTCGGTTTTCGAAAGATCGGAAAGTTTGCCTTTGATCGGATTTGCGAACTCAAGTCTGCCGTGATTTGCGATATCTCTGTATTTGGTGAGGTTTTCTTTCTGGTTGGAAATCTCCATGAAAACATCTTCGAGCTGTCTGTTTGCAACTTCGTCTTTCGGCGCGTTGTCGATTCTGAACGAATATTCGCCGTCTTTTGCAAGAAGTGCGCGGGAGAGAGCTTTTTCCTGTGCAAAGTTCTTGTTAGTGATCGATTCGCATGCAACTATTCCGGTCGTGCTGATCGTAACTTCGATCTGTTCCGCGAAAGGTGAAGTTATATTGAGCTTGAGATATCCTGCGGAAGACGACTGAGCCAGTATCTTGAGCAGATCAGCAACATCCATTGCAGAAAGGCTGCCGGTAGAAGAAGTGTTTGCATGTGCAAGATTGTCTTTTTCGATATCAGATTTTGTCGTTTTCTTGAGGTTGAGTCTGCCGATATTCACTTTTTCGGGTTCCGGCTGATTGTCGGTAGTTATAACCTGAAGGGATTCGTCGAGAGTGAAAGCCTCTTCTTCGTCTTCTTCCGGTGTCTCGATCTTTGTTTCAGGGATTGTTTTTTCCTGAACTTTTCTGGATTTTGTGAAACTGTTTTCCTTGAAAGAAATTTCAGGTGCGTTTTCGTCAGGAGCAGCTCCGTCGCCGACAAGGATCGTTGAATCTCCGACTGAAAAGTTTGATCCGATTTTGAGTTCTGTTGCAGTCGAGGGGCTCAGTTTTTCGCCGTTTACATAAGTTCCGTTCGTGCTGTTGTGGTCTTCGATGAAAAGTTTGCCGTCGCGCGCCGTTATCGAAGCGTGGTTGCGGCTGACTTTCGAATCAACGATCGCGACATCGGAAGAAATGTCTCTGCCGATAGAAAGTTTCTGCCCTTCGCGGATGGAAAATTCACCGCCGGAGTATTTTCCCTTTATAAACGTGAATTTGATTTTATCCGTGTCATTCCCGATGTTTTTTACCAAATTGCTGTATTTGCCCATAAAAATCTCCTGTCAAAGGTTCAAAAACACCGCCCTATACTATAATAAGAATTTATTTTCAAGAAAATTCACTCTTTATCCTTTTCCGGCACTGTCATGATCCTTGTTTCGAACGTTTTTTTCGCCGAATCGATAAAGGTCAGTACAAGGTTTGTCTCTTCCTGCGAAACTGCGACTGAATTGATGTTCTTTGCAATGAAATCGGTTCTCTCGTAAAAATTTTCACTGTCTTCTCTGGTCGGTTCATAGCCTTTTTCCATCTTGTTGAGAAGCACCATTATGGAATCGAGATACTTCGTGACGAGTTCTTTTCTGAGCGACTTTTCCTTGTAGGCAAGGCATTCTTCCTGCTCCTGCATCAGCTCGATTTTTTCTGCTTTCAGCTGAGCGATCTCTTCTTCCATCGAAAAGACTTTTTTCAGACTGAATCCGGTGGAAACGAGCGAAACTATTGCTGCCGCCAGCAGAATGACCGTAAAAATCCTGTTCATTTTTCACCTCGAAAACTTATTTCATATTGAAAATTCCTGCTCATAAAACCATGCAGACAAAGCGCGGTTTTTATACAAATACTTGTTGAAAAATCAAGGAATGAAGCGGTATGACGGTTAAAATCATAATGCGGTGGAAATTTAATTGTTCAGGCTTTCGATGCCGTCACCCCTTAAAATGCTGTGACCGCCCGGGACTTGAACGACTTCGATTTTTTGTTCGATTGCATCGATAACGGCGGGAAGGTGTGAGATTATGCCGAGCATTTTGCCGTTTTTCTGCATCAACTTGAGTGTGTCGAGAACGTTGGAAAGTTCAGGCCCGCTCAGTGTTCCGAAACCTTCATCCAGAAAAAGCGAATCGACTTTTATGTTGCGGCCTGCAAATTCCGCTATTCCCAAGGCGAGCGAAAGGCTTACAAGAAAGCGTTCTCCGCCTGAAATATTTGAGATGCTGCGAGGTTCGCTGAAGTTCGCATCTTCGATCTGAAAGTCGAGATCGCCTTTTGCAGTCAGGGTGTAGCGCTCCTTCATCTGATGAAGATATTTGTTGGAAATCGCGATGAGCCGCCTGAAAGTAAGGCTCTGGACAAACACGGAAAATGTAGAGCCGTCCTTGTTGCCGATCCATTTTCTCATCTGTTCCCACTTTGAACAGATGTTTTTCTGATTCTCATATTCTTTTTGAATTTCACGCGCCGCATTTCCGTTTTTTTCACTCTCTCTGATCTGCTGGTTTATTTTTCCGAGATTCTGATTCAGTATGCCGATTTTTTCTTCGATTTCGTCCGTTTCCTTTATGCATTCGTCCCTGTCAGGCATGGAAGGTCTTTTTGTTCCGGCAAAATCTTTGAAAACGGCTTCCGTTTTTTCCGCATCTTTCTGAGCGGAATTGAATTCGTTCTCTGCTTTTTTCCGCTGTTCGCAGAGTGAGCTGAATTCGTCCGGTTCAAGAAGGGAAGCGAGAAATTCTTTTTCATCTGCAAAATTCTTCTCCCGGATCAATGTCAGAAATTCCAGTTCTTTTTCTTTCAAGCGGGTCCCGCGCTCGTTTATACGAAGAAGAAGAGTTCCTCGGTTCGTCTGCAGAGCGGTGAGTTCTTTTGAAAGTTTGTCTTTGGTTTCTGTAAGATGTCTTATCTTTTCTTCACTGCTACGGATCTGTTTGAAAAATTTCGTTTCTTCTTCGGAAACGTTTTTGTCAGCGAACTTTTCTTTGCGGAGAGTTCTCATATCCCCGCAGTTTTTCTTCAGTTCCGAAAGTTTTTTTTCTTTTTCTGCAATCTCTTTCGCTGCATCTGCAAGCTGTTTTGTTTTTTCTGTCTGCCAGTATTCAAGTTCAGACCCGGATTTTCTGACACTGTCTCTTACGGACTCCTGTTCTTTCAGCAGTTTGTCGCGTTCGTCGCTCAGCTGCTTTAAATTCGAGACTGCTGCGTGAAAATGTGAATCGCCGGGTTCCGCCGTGCAGGTGCGGTGATAGCTGTTTCCGCAGACGGGGCAGATATCGCCCGGTTTAAGGCGGAGTTCGAGTTGGCCTGCAAGAAAAAGGCCTTCATCGGCAAAAATTTTTGCAATTCCGGCTTCTTTTTCAATGATTTTTTTTGCGAGTTCATCGCATGTTTTTGATAATTCTGCCAAGGCTGCGGATTTTTTCTCGCATCCGGCCAAGTCGTCTTTCAGTTTTTTCTCATTATGTCTGTGATTTTCCAGATCCTTTTCGTCCCGTGAAATCAGCGTTTCTATTGATTTTATATCCGAGTCAAGGCTGTTTACTTCATTCCATAAAATAAGCTGTGTTTCCTGCTCAATGCTCAACTGCTGCCTGACGCCCTGTTCTTTTTGCAGCTTTTCCAAGGAATTTTTGTAACTTTCTTCTTTTGCCGGAAGTTCTTTCCCGACAGTGTTAAGTGCGGAAATGTCTTTTGCCCGGTCGCTGCGCATGATTTTCAGTTCGGTGTACAGGACTCTGCACGACTCGGCCTGCTCTGCCCGTTTGAGAAATTCCTCTTTTTCCTTAAAGCGGTTTTTTCGTTCTTTTGCTTCGTCGAAAGCCTGTTTTGACTCTTCCGCAGCTTTTTGTTTCGAATCGAACTCCGTATACCACATGAGATCTTTCTTCAAAATTTCCTTCTGCCGGTTCAGTTCCAGCTGCTGTTTCAGATTTTCATCAAGCTCTATACGTAAACCGTTGAGTTTCTCATCGCTCAAAATATTGCCTGACAGGGCGTCGAGTCTGGTTTTTATCGTCAGGCATTTCTTTTCTTCCGCATCTGAGCGCTCCGCGATTTTGACCGCAATATCTCTGTAGCGTTCGCTTCGGTTCAGTTTTTCTAAAATTTCGGCGCGTTCTTTCTCTCCGCAGTCAAGGAATCTGTTGAATTCGCCCTGGGCGAGCATGACGGAACGGCAGAACTGGTTGAAATCGAGTTTTACGATTTTTATTGTCGCCTTTTCCAGAGCGTTGTAAGAGGCTTTTCCCGAAGAAATCGTTTCTCCGTTTTTTTCTCTGATTGAATACTCCGGTTCTTTCAGTGCGGCTGAAGCGCTGTTCCGTGCACGTCGCTGCGACCACTCGGAAATATAGACGCCATCCTCGGTTTCGTAGGTGATGCGCGAATAACAATTGCCTGTTTCACGCGTCATGACTTCGTTCCCTGCATCGCCTTTGTTGATGATTTTCTGTCTTGCGGTTTTGCCGTAAAGCGCAAGCGTTATAGCGTCGAGAATACTTGTTTTGCCTGAACCTGTGGGACCGTGAATCAGGAAAATATTGCGGTTCCTGCGGTAGTTTTCGTCGGTGAAATCGATTTTCCATTCGCCGTAGAGGGAATTTATGTTTTTGAACTTCAGTTCCAATATTTTCATTGTTCTGCCTCGTTCGCTATTTCCTTAAAAAGCGGAAGGTATTCGTCGAGACATTGTTTTGCCTCGCCGCTTTCCGGATCGAGCCCGGTCCGGCTCAGAATAAGAGTCTTGAAAACGTCTTCTTCGCTGAGCTCGGTTACATCGGAGACTCCGAAGGATTCCAGGGTCGAGTCATAATGCCGTCCGCTGCGGAACCTTGGTTTCCAGCTCACAATGTGCAGAGGCGGATTTATGTCTAATTCTGCCAGCGCGTCATGAATGTTTTTTCCGATTTCAACATCGTATGCGATTTCAATATATGTGTTCCGCTCGAAATTCCTCAGGCAGAGAGATGCCATCGCAGCTTTTATTTCTTCAACCGTTCCTTCGATGCGTTTGAAATCAAAGAATGGCGGAACTTCAAACTGTGTCACATGCGGCGTGCATCCGCGTTGAACATCGGCGAGAAGGACTCCGCGCCTTATGTTTACTTCATCAAACCCGAGGATGAAGGGGGAGCCGCTGTAACGGATGCGGTCATTTTTTGCGACTCGTGTTGTATAGTGGATGTGCCCCAGAGCGACATAATCAAATTCCGGTGGAAAGACAGAGACATTTATCGCGCCTAAGTTTCCGACTAAATCAATGCGTTTTGTGCCGTCGTCTGTTTTTGTGCCGCAGTCAATCTCCGAAAGTCTTCCCTCCAGATTAGCGGCATAGAGATGACCCGTAGCGATAATCGGAATATTTTTCCCGGCGCGCAATGAGTCTGCGGCTTCGTAAGCCTGTCTGTAAAGCTCTTTGAAAGAGTCGTCGGCAAAATTTTCGTCTTCGGTTGCAAATTCCCTCAATTCTGCCTCCCGGACAAAGGGAATTGCGGCACAGACTGCGCAGGTATTGTTTTCAGAGTCCTTCAATTCAAAAACGCATCTTTCGACCGGAATGTCAGAAAGAGTACCTGCAACATGGATATTGAGTGCTTCGAGCAGATCTTTCGGAGCATCGATCAGCGGCGCGGAATCATGGTTCCCTGCGACAATGATGACATTTTTGCAGCCGGTGTCGAGCAGAGATGCTAAAAATCTGTAGTATTCGCGCCTTGCCGCCACAGGCGGATTTATCGTGTCGAAAATATCGCCTGAAACGACGAGAGCTTCCGCTTTCTGTTCATTGATCTGATCTTTAAGCCATTTGAAAAAAGCGCGCACCTCTTCGATCCGGTCTATGTCATGCATAGAATTTCCCAGATGCCAGTCTGCCGTGTGAATGAATTTCATTTTATTTCTCCAAAGAAAGTTGTGTCTACAGCAGCGAAACTATCGCCAGATAGTGCAGGATTGCGCCGAAAAGGACAAAAAAGTGCCATATCCCGTGAAAATATTTCTTTTTTGAAAGGTAAAAATAACTTCCGGCAGTGTAGATGACTCCGCCTGAAATCAGGTACCCCATCGTTGTGTAAAGCCCTTTCGTCCACAGAGAGTAGAGCATGAATACCGAAAGCCAGCCCATAAGGACGTAAAGTCCGGTAGAGAGGCGCTTGAATTTGAGCGTGAGGCAGGAAAAAACTATTCCGGTGAGTGCTAAATACCATATCATGACGAGAAAAATGATCGAGTAGGGGATATCGAGAACAAGCATCAGCATCGGAGTGTAAGTGCCTGCAATCAATAGATAAATCGCGCTGTGGTCAATTCTGCGGAAGACTTTTTTAGCGGTTTCGTTCGTCATTGCGTGGTAGCAGGTCGATGACTGGAACGAGATGAAAAGCATTGCGCTGTAGATCGCAGTTGTAGCGCTCTGCATGGAAGTGCTTGATTTGTAAGCCAGCATTACCATTGCATAAATTGCGAAAAGCGCACCGAACGCATGACTGAAAGCGTTAAGAAATTCTTCGCCGGGAGAGTATTTTTTTTCTTCGTGATCCATTGCTGCCTCCTGAAAATTCAGTAACGGCTAAGAATTACAGCTGAAAAATTTTATGTCAAGGAGTTTGAAGGAAATTAAAAAAGTTAAAAACAGGAAATTACCATTCCCAAGTGATTACACATTCATTTTCCGTGAAGCAGTGGCAGACCCACTCTACAACATCAGTAACCCAATCGGGAACTCCACCGATTATATCGGCAACTGTTTCTGCGAACATGCGGCATTGATCAGGAGTTACGACCATGTGGCATTTATCCTCGTACCACATATATTCGTTGCCAAGAATATCGTTTTTGCAACCGCAGGAATATGAATCTTCTTCAATAGTGCAGACGCCGTCTGAATGTTCGTCTTCAAGGCACTTGTTCGGATTGCACGGATCAACTACAGTCGGTTCAGTCGGCTCAGTCGGTTCGGTCGGCTCAGTCGGTTCAGTCGGTTCGGTCGGCTCTGTCGGTTCAGTCGGCTCAGTCGGCTCAGTCGGTTCGGTCGGCTCGGTCGGCTCTGTCGGTTCA
This sequence comes from uncultured Spirochaetales bacterium, assembly GCA_902774115.1. Lineage (GTDB taxonomy): Bacteria > UBP6 > UBA1177 > UBA1177 > UBA1177 > UBA1177. Next base: position 130,126 of record CACYHH010000004.1, on the reverse strand, counting down.
GTCGGCTCAGTCGGCTCAGTCGGTTCGGTCGGTTCAGTCGGCTCAGTCGGTTCGGTCGGTTCAGTCGGCTCATCCTGGCTGTTCGGATCATCGGTATCTGCTGCCGGATCGGTTGCTTCTGAGTCAGCTGTGTCAGCCGGATCGGTTGCTTCAGTATCCGATGTGTTGTTTTCGTCTCCAGTTACGCCGCCTTCCAATAATTCGGAACCTTTTCCGCAAGCGAACATAAGGAACATTGTCGTGAAAAGCACAAAAATAAAACATACTTTTTTCATCTTTTTCTCCATTAAAACATTCAATATAAAACCGTAAATTTCTGCCACCTTTAAAAAAAACCGAAATATTATAGTATGAAAAAATAATAATGCAAGATATTTTTGTATTATTATCTGAAATCATTGGATAAAAAAACGGGAGCCGAAGCCCCCGTTTTAGAAAGTAGAAGCGGTTAAAAAACTAGTCTTCTTTCGAGTAGTCGTAGTATTCGTTGCCGAGATGCGTGATAAGTTCTTCGCCCATCATGTATCTAAGCGTATTTTTGAGTTTGGTGTGCTGGATGAAAACATCGTGTTCCGGATAGAGACCTTCAGCAACCATCGGGGACTTGAAGTAGAAGCTCATCCATTCCTGGATTCCGTACATTCCTGCTCTTCTTGCAAGGTCGATGAAGAGAAGTGTATCGAGAACGACCGGAGCTGCAAGTATGGAGTCACGGCAGAGGAAGTTTACTTTGATCTGCATCGGCATGTTGAGCCATCCGAAAATATCGATGTTGTCCCATGCTTCCTTGTCGTCTCCTCTCGGCGGATAGTAGTTGATTCTTACTTTGTGGTAGTAGTTGCCGTAAAGTTCCGGATAGTTTTTAGCGTCAAGAATGGTGTCGAGAACGGAAAGCTTCGAAACCTCTTTGCTCTTGAAGTTAGCCGGATCGTCAAGAACTTCGCCGTCACGGTTTCCGAGAATGTTGGTCGAGAACCAGCCGTTGAGGCCGAGCATTCTGAGTTTGAGTCCGGGTCCGATTATCGTCTTCATCAGGGTCTGACCGGTTTTCCAGTCTTTTCCTGCGATAGGCATCTTCATCTTGTTTGCGAGTTCCTGGATCGCTCTGTTGTCAACTGTGCAGTTCGGCGAACCGTTGATGTAGGGAAGACCCATGCTGAGTGCAGCGTAAGCGTAAACCTGGCTCGGAGCAACTTCAGGATGGAAACCGTCTTCCATAGCCTTTTCGAAGTCAGCAAGCGTATTGTGGATTTCGCACGGTTTGTGGTAAGCTTCAGTCGAAGCGTTCCAGACCATAACTGCTCTCGAGCAGCCTTTTTCCTTCATCGTGTTTTTGATGTCGTCCATAAGCTGATGAGCGAGATCCATGTAGTTTTTGCCGGTTTTTACGTTCGGACCGTCAAGTTTTTTAACCCATTCGTGGTTGAAAACAGCCTTCATCGGTTTGATTGCGAGCATTTCGTCTTTGACCGGTTCAAGGTCTTCCGAGCGTACTACTGCAGCGTGTTTAGCCGATTCGTACATATTGTCTGTGAAAATATCCCAGCCTGCGAATTCAAGGTCGTTGATGTCTGCAAGCGGAACGAATTCCTTAATGAGCGGAGAGCGGTTTTCCGTTCTTTTGCCAAGTCTGATGTGTCCCATCTGAGTGAGTGAGCCGATCGGTTTGTGAAGTCCTTTTCTGATGTTGAAGATACCGGTGAGAACTGTGGATGTGATTGCACCCATACCAACAAAGAAAACCAACATTTTGCCGTCAGCAGGCTTAATTTCACGTGCTGTCATTTTAATTCCTCCAAAAAATATAAGGTCAATAAATCGAGCTTTAAAAAACTAAAAGCGGGGAGATTAAGCAAAAGTTGTGCCATTCGCAAAAAAGCGCTTTAAATCGGAAAAAAGGCAAAAATCTTTAAGTTTTCGTGATTCAAAAAGTAAAATGTAAAGAATTTTTACAAAACATTGAAGCCCTCGCCACATTGGAGAGGGTTGGGTGAGGTCTTACGCGTTCTTGTATTTTTTGTTGATGTAGAACTGTTGCGCGATACCGAGAAGCGTGTTCACGAACCAGTAAAGGGTCATTCCGCTCGGAAGCATGAGCGAAATCCAGGTGAAAACTATCGGCATTGTGTACATCATTATCTTCGCCTGCTTGTTGTCAGCAGTCTGCGGTGTGAACTTTGTCTGGAGAAGCATCATGACACCGAGTGAGATCGGGATGATGTAGTACGGGTCCTTCTCGGAAAGGTCAGTGAGCCAGAACGGCAGGAAGGGCGCGTTAAAGAGCTCGACCGCGTTCTGGATCATGTAGTAAAGCGCGATGTAAACCGGCATCTGGATGAACATCGGAAGGCACCCGCCGAGCGGATTGATGTTCTCTTTCTGGTAGAGAAGCATCGTTTCTTTGTTCAGCGTCTCCTTGTCGTCCTTGTATTTTTCCTGAAGTTCTTTCAGTTTGGGCTGAAGCGCCTTCATTTTGTTCATCGACTTGTAACTTGCATTCGAAAGCGGCCAGAGCAGAAGTTTTACGACGATCGTGAGGAGGATTATCGCAAGACCGTAGTTCCCGAGGAAGCCGTAGAAGAAGTTGAGTGCGAGAAGAAGCGGCTCTGCGAGGAACGAAGTCCAGCCGAAAGTGATGGTTTTTTCAAGGCCGAGCTCTTTATGCTTCAGCAGTTCGCGCTCTTTCGTGCCGTAGTAAAGCGAAAACTCTTTTGTTACGCTTTCGCCCGGATTTACGATGATTTTTTCAGCCGTCGCGGTGAAGCGCGAAAGGTTTTTCTTGGAATCGATCTCTGCCGCAGCGTGGAGCCTGTTTTCCGGTGAGATCACCGCAAAAATGAAGTAGCCGTAGTTCACTCCTATCCAGTTTACTGAATCTCCTGCTTCGAAAAAGTCCTTGATGTCGCCGCTGTCTTCGAGTTCGTCGAACTTTCCGTCGGCGTTCTGAGCGACAATTTTGAATTTTTTGTTGTAGGACGAAAGAATGTCGGAGTTTTCGAACTGCGAATCGAAAGAAACCGCCGGAGTCCATTCGACTGCGTTTTCGCCGTTGTTGACTATCGTTTTTGCAACCGTGATATTGAAATTGTCCTTCAAAGTTATTGTTTTCTGCTCGGTAACACCTTGATTTTCATAGACAAAAGTGACGGAACCGGCACTCTGCGAAGCGAGTTCGTAAGCGGGTTCTTCTCCGAAAACGGAGCTCATTGCCGGAAAGTACGCGCCCTGAGCGAGACCAACTGAAAGATCGACTTCTTTCGATCTGTATCTCTCTTCGGTGATGAGCGATTTGGTGACTTTTCCGCCTAAAGTCGAGAAGGTGAGTTCAAGAGCTTCGTTCGCAATGCTTCCCGTTTTTTCGGGGTTGGTTTTGTCCGCAGTGAGCTGCGCTGTCGCGACATCCGCGTTTGCGGCAGGTTTTTCGGCGACGATTATGTTTTTAGGTGCGCCGTCAGCCGATTTTTCAGCCTGTTCAGCCTGCTCCTGCTGTTTTTTTACAGCTTCAGGATCGGGTTTCGGGGCGAAAAACTCGCTCCAGATGAACATTACCGCTACAGAAAGGACCATTGCGATTATGAAGTTTTTGTTCATGTCAAACTCCTATTTTACAGGGTCGTAACCACAGTTTTTGTTGAAAGGATTGCAGCGCAGGATCCGCCATATTCCCAAAGCCAGACCTTTGAAAGCTCCGTATTTTTCGATTGCCTGAATCATGTAGGTCGAACATGTCGGGTAAAATCTGCACTGCCCGCCGAAGTAGGGCGAAAGGAATTTTTTATAAAGACTGACGAGAAATATCAGAAACTTTGCCATTGAATTTCTCCGCAAAATAGAGGAAATCCCGCTTGATATCCTCGAAAGTGAACTCGCTTTTTCTCGGAATTATCACTAAATCGAGCGGTTTTGCGAACGCGGCGCGGTTGAGCCTGAAAACCTCGCGTATCCACCTTTTTGTTCTGTTTCTCGTGACGGAATCACCGACTTTTTTCGTGACGATAAGACCGAGTCTCATTCTGTCAGATTCCATGAAGTTGAAGACAAGCAGTTTGGTCTTAAAAACATTTCCAGAAGTTTTCAACCGGAAATAATCATGACCTTTTCTGATTTTATCCTGTTTGGAAAAAGAAAAAACCAAAAGATTTTCGCCGACTACTTTTCAAATATAGCAACTGAAAGAAGCTTTCTGCCTTTTTTTCTGCGTGCTTTGATGACGTTTCTGCCGTCAGCGGTTCTCATTCTTTTTCTGAAGCCGTGAGTTCTTTTTCTCGAAATTTTGCTCGGCTGATATGTTCTTTTCATAACAATCTCCCTAAAAATGACCTAAACCAAAAAACCGCGACAGCATACTCAGAAATTCCCAAAAGTCAAATTTTAAGATATATTTCAGGGATTTCTTGCAAGGTTTCTTTAAATTTATTAAGGTAACGGGCTTTTGGGAAGCAGGTTTTTTGAGAAGGTTTGAAATTGCTGACTTTTTTTAATAAATTTATCCGCAGCTTAAATGATTTTATGCGCTTCCTCGGGGAGTGCTGCCGCTGGCTTTTCGTGCCGCCGTACAGGATCGGGCAGATTGCGGAGCATATTGAAAGGATAGGGATTCAGTCTATACCGATAGTTGCTCTTTCTGTTTTTACGACAGGTATGATTTTAGCTTTGCAGCTCATCAATATCATGTATATTTTCCGCGCCGAGACTTTTGCGGGGGCGGCCGTGGCGATTGCGATGAGCAGAGAGCTTGCTCCGGTTGTCACTGCAATAGTCCTGATTGCTAAGAACGGTTCGGCTATGACGGCTGAAATCGGAAGTATGAAGGTCACGGAGCAGATTGCGGCGATGGAAACTATGGCGGTGAGTCCTCTGCGCTACCTTGTTGTGCCGCGTATTTTCGCTTCGATACTGACTTACCCCGCGCTGACGGCCATTGCAAATGCAGTCGGAGTCTACGGCGGTTACTTCGTTGCGGCGCATGTTATGAACGTCAACAGCGTGGCGTACTTGAGCACAATGTATTTTTACGTTGATCCGGACGACATCTGGACCGGGCTCATCAAAGCGGCGGTCTTCGGTTTCATAGTGACGGTTATATGCTGCTATCACGGTCTTCGGACTAGCGGAGGCGCTAAAGGTGTCGGCAGAAGAACTACTGCAGCGGTCGTTATTTCGACGGTTGCCATTCTTGTCGCTGACTACGTAATGACTTTTTTGTTCATCAGATGCTTGGGAATGTAATGGAAAACTCAATTGTAAGAGTCCGCAACCTTTATAAATCTTTCGGGGAACACAAGATCCTGAACGGAGTCGATCTTGACATCGGTGAAGGGCGCATTACCGCAGTGATCGGCAAGAGCGGAACAGGAAAAAGTGTTCTTCTGAAAAATATTATCGGCATTCTGAAACCAGATTCAGGGGAGATTTTTTTCCGCGATTCCGATATTACGAAAATGAACAAGGAAGAACTTCTGGAAATAAGAAAAAATATAGGTTATCTTTTCCAGGATGCGGCGCTTTTTGATTTTATGTCGGTTGAGGATAATATAAAGTTTCCTCTTGTCGAGCAGCTCGGGCTGAAAAACGGCAGAGAGCTTTCGGTCCGAGTCGCGGAACTGCTTGAGCTGGTAGGGCTTCCCGGAACGGAGAAAAAGTTCCCGTCGGAGCTTTCCGGCGGCATGAGGAAAAGGGTGGGTTTGGCGCGTGCTATTGCCGTAAAACCTAAGATCGTCCTTTTTGACGAGCCTACGACGGGGCTTGATCCGATCTTGGCTGAAAGCATTGACGCGCTGATTGATATGGTAAACAAGGAACTTAATATGACCTGTGTCGTTATAAGTCACGATATCGCTTCGGTTTTCAGACATGCTGACAAAATCGCGCTGCTTTATGACGGCCTAATCCAGTTCTGCGGAACGCCCGGCGAGGCGCTTGCTTCAAAACATGAAGTCATGCAGCATTTTATTTCCAATTCGTTCAGGGGAATCGGCGGGGAGCAGTTATGAACAGGGCGCTTAAAATAGGTATTTTCTTTATTTTTTGTTCCTGCTGTGCCGGAATCTACATATATAAATCGGCTGATCTTTTCGAAAGTGAGACAAAGACCTATTTTGCATTGGCTGACGATGCGATGGGGCTTTTGCGCGACAGCAACATCCTTGTTTCGGGCGTAGTTGTCGGAAAACTTGACAAAATCGGGCTCGAAAACGGAAAAGCTAAGTTTACTCTCAAAATTTCTAAAGATCTTGTGATCTACGAAAACGCAAAACTCGAAAAAGTCATGGAAAGCATGCTCGGAACATACGTTCTTTCACTTGAACCCGGAGACAGTTCCGCCGCCGTGCTGAAGGAAAACGACTACATAAAAAATGTGAAAACCGATTCCGGAATGTCAGCTGCGATGAACAAGGTTTCCGAAATAATGGAAAAAACCGATGCTCTCATGGAAAAGGTTCTGGAGCGCGAAAACAAGGAGAAAATCGATAAAATCATTGATATGCTCGTGAGAATGACTGAAAACACGACGCAGAATTTCGAAGGAAACATGAAGATGCTTTCGTCGGTTCTCAAAGATATGTCGCAAGTTATGCAGAAGGTGAATGCAAAAAGCGATGCGGAAATGGAAAAACTGTCAAAAATATTGGATAATACGCTCAAAGTCACCGACAGGATCGCTGAAATGTCCGATGGAAAGGATAAGCAGCTGAATCAGACTTTGGCTGACCTCAGAAGCAGCCTGAAACTTATTGCCGAAGAGCTTGCCGCTTCCCGCGGAGCGATGAAGGAAGTGCGTGAAATCACTTCAAATGTTAATCAGATCACAGAAAAAGTGGCTAAAGGCGAAGGAACGGTAGGCAAACTTATGACAGACGATAAACTTTATCAGGATCTCGTCAAAGTTTCTGACAAGCTAACCGATTATGCAGATACGCTGCTCGGAATGAAGGTTTACGTCGATGCACACTCGAACTATATGGTTTTCGACAACTCTTTCAAAACCTATTTCGACATCACTTTGCAGCCTCGAAAAGACAGGTTTTATCTGCTTGGTCTCGTCGATGATCCGCGCGGAAATGTTTCGCACACTGTGACCACACACACGACGGATGTAGACGGCACGACATACATCGTCGAGGACGACAAGACAGTCGTTTCCGACAAACTGAAATTTAACCTTCAGATAGGCAGGATCTTCGGTCCGGTTGCACTTCGCGGCGGTATTTTCCAGAATAAGGCAGGTTTCGGAATCGACTACAATCCGTGGAAGTATGTTTCGCTTTCGGCAGAAATCTTTGATTTTGCAAGCGGTGGCGCGCCTCAGCTGCGTGTTCAGGGTCTGGCACGGCCTCTGCTTTGGACGATCGAACCTTTCAGCTGGCTTTACATCACGGCGGGCGGCGAAGATCTCATCAACGGTCAGCGCGACCTTTACTTCGGTCTGGGTCTCAGATTCGATGATGACGATCTTAAAAGCATAGTTCCGTCTGTTCCAAGACCTTGATCGGGTGAGAAATGCGTCCTGAAATAAAAAAAATAGTCATAGATCCCGAGTTTGGAAACGCAGAACTGCCGCATAGAATAGCTGAAAAACTGGCGCTTAAGCCTGAATTTATGACGAAAGATGAACTCCTTGACGAAATCAGGCGGAATCCCGGCGAGGATCTTTTCAAAACTGCCAAAAAGATGCTTTTTTTCACCGAAAACAAAGGGCGTTTCCTCAAAAAGTGCCCAGGCAGCAAAGGGGTCGTCTGCTGCAACTACTACACGATAAACAGTGTCACCGGCTGCCCTTACGACTGCTCATACTGTATCCTGCAGCACTATATCGGGAACAATCCGTTCATTACGGTCTTTTTGAATAAGGAAAAAGCAATAGAAGAGATCGTTTCGTTTCTCGCCGGAAACCGGTTTCTCCGTGTCGGAACAGGGGAACTTGCCGATTCGCTTGCTCTTGACCATCTGCTTGACGAAAGCGGTTTTTTTATCGGAGAACTTTCTAAACGCTCGCTTTTCGACAGAGTCCAGTTCGAGTTCAAGACAAAATCGGCAGAGGTCGAACGGCTGCTCGAAGTTAAGGATCTTTATCCGGATTCCAATATTGTTGCCGGATTTTCGGTGAATGTTCCGCGGTTCAGCGCTCATGAAGAACCCGGAACCGCGACACTTGAAGAGCGGATGAGTGCGGCGCGGCAGCTTCAGGCAAAGGGGGTTAAAGTTGCGGTCCACTTCGATCCGGTACTTATGCTGGATGAGCTTTTTAACGACTATATGCAGCTCATAGATTCCATTTTTTCGCGCCTCGATCCGGAAAAGATCGCCTGGATCAGCATGGGCGGCTTCAGGCACACACTTGCTCTCACCGAAACGATCATCGAGAGGAACCCGCAAAGTCTGCTTCTGCGCGGCGAAATGTTTCCGTCTGACAGTGACAACAAACTGCGTTATTTGGCTTTTCTCCGCCGCAGGTTCTATAACGCGTTCAACGGGCGCATTTCCCGTTTTTTTAAGGCAAATCCGCCGCTTTATATGTGCATGGAAAAGGCTTTCATGTGGTCTGACATGAAGATGCCGTTTCCCGAAGATGTTTTCCGCAACAATAAGTAGAGACATTCTCATTCTTTGATTTCAAACGACCCTGTTTTGTTGGAATTTTTCTGTTTGAATAAGTGAAAATTAAGTTTTTGAGCAAAAAAAAACCGGGCTCGAAAGCCCGGCTTTAAAAGAATCAGACCGTTCTATTCTTTGCAGCTACCAATCTGGAAGTTGGTTTCAGGATCAACGTAGGTGATGTGGGACTTGTATGTTTCAGGATCCCAAATCGGAATAAGAACTGCATCAGCCATATCATAAGTGCATACAGGGTGGTTGACAGGGTCGATCTCGATGCCGTAATCGCCGTAATCTGCTTTTGTATCCGTAACGATTGCGTTGCCCGGATATGAGGAGTTGCTTTCCGGAGAAGGAAGAGAGTTATCCCATTTAACAACTGCTATGACTTTCCATTCATTGACATTGATTTGGAAGTCTTTTGTTGTTTTAGCATAGCTGTCAGCCGGACGTTTACCGTCGGAACTTGCGTCTCTCGGAGCTTCATCACCGTCAAGAAGGATTTCGACTCTGGCATCAACAGTGTAAGCGCTGTCTTCACCTGCATATGTAGGTTCACAACGGTCTCCGGCACCGTCAGAGTAGTTTGAAACACAGTTTACGTAGCCGACGACAAGAAGATACTGATCGTCAATAACCGGAGTATCCGGAACACCGTCACCGTCCTCATCAAGAATCGGACCCAAACCTATTGTTTCAGGAGTTTCGTAGTTGTTTCCGCCCCAGGTATTATCGATATCGAGTGAAGCGTGCCATTGAATTGTTCTTCCGTCATCGATGCCTTCCAAGCCCTGATCTCCGAACGAACAGTCATCGTGACGCCAGTATTTTTCGCATTCCGGCATTGTTACAGGACATCCTGCATCCATGTCATTCGTACGGTAAGAGGTTCCGAGCAGACCTTCAGTCGGGATGAATCCGTATTGAGGAGCTTCGAGACTGCTCTTTTTGATCATGTGAATATCGATATCGATTGCGGTACCGTCTTTTGATTCCGCTTCAGCTTTGGTTTTATAACCCTGTTTCCATGTAAGCTGTGCAACTACACGAGCCTGCGGGATAATTTTCGGAACAACAGTTATTTCAGCTGTATCGCTGACAAGGTCGGTTTCTTTATCGACCGTCTCAGCCTGAATGCTGACTTTGTAGTATTTCGAGCGGTTTTCTTCACAGTATTTCTGACGGCAGACAAGGTAATCTGACAGTTTGAGGAAAAGGAAATCATCAGGATTGTTCTTGTCATAAACAGGCTCTGTTCCGCATTCCGAGGTGCATTTTTCAGCGTCATAGGTCGGGTTTGCTTCACTCGGATATCTTCTCGGAGTGATCATGAGTCCTGTGAAAGTTGCTCTTTTCGGATTGTCTCTCTTTCCGTCATCGGGAAGCCACTGACCTGCCGAGCCGCTGCTTTCAGCAAGCTGAAGTTTTGATTGGTCAAGAAGAGGAGTCGGCGACTCTTTCATTTCCCATTTATACTTGATGTAGTATCTTTCCTGCCAGTTTTCAAGGCATTTTCGGCTGCTTTCCGGTTGATCAGGATCGGAAACGCAGGTTTTGGAAAGATCCATATCGACCTTGTCATAAATGTTTCTGTATGACATCGGCTCTGTGATAGCGGATTTGAAAGAAACGTGAATTATCGGTTTCGGCGGCTTGTTGGGCTGTCTGGTGATCTGGATACGATAGCTTGTCGAGCTCTCACCGCAGGTATCTGTTTTGCCTTTTGTCGGGTCGTTCGTGCAGATTTCGATAGAGAAATCACCGCTGGTTTTGTAGTCAGCCGGAGGATTTTTCTTCAATTCTAACGCGGAAGCCTTGTCATAGCTGATACGGATTTTGAATTTCGAATTGTATTTTTTCGGATCGAACCCTTTTTTGCAGGCTTTGTCAGCCGAGTCAAGCTGAAGCGGGCAGAGGGAAGCAATCGCATCGTTCTTGTTTTCGCCCATATAGTCGAAAGTGAGTCCTTTTGCGTTGTAAACTGCTTCTTTTCCTTCCCATACTGCAATACCTTTTTCCATCTTCTGGACTTCGATCTGGAAAAGTTTCTGGTAGGTCGGATTATCGCTAAGGTTAGCAATGAGATTCTCGCCGCTCGGGTCGATCAGGTTGATTTTTCTGATCTTAAGCTCGCCGGTAACACCGCGGTTGTAGATTTCGAACTCTTCGGTGATTACGTCTGCTACGGCTGTTTTTACGGTTTTTACGTAAACAGGAGCTTCGTCCTCTACTATTCCTTCACCGCTGTCGGTATCAGTCGGATCTTCGGTAGGATCCGTAGTCGGATCTGTAGTCGGATCTTCGGTGGGATCCGTAGTCGGATCTGTAGTCGGATCTTCGGTAGGATCTGTGGTCGGCTCTTCAGTCGGTTCTGTGGTCGGCTCCGCAGTCGGTTCTTCGGTCGGCTCTTCAGTCGGTTCCGCAGTCGGTTCGGGCGTGCTGCTTCCTGCATCCCACGGATCGAAAGCGAAGACCATTTTTGCCGGGTTCGACGCGATTTCGGGTTTTCCTTCAACATCATAGCTGTTGCATGACGCGAGAAGCGCAATGCCAAACAATAACAGCGTAACTGCCAGTAATCTCTTCATTTTTTCTGAACCTCCAATAAATATTCCAAGAATCACATAAGCAAAACGTCGCGTAATTATAGGAATAAGCGTTTAAAAGTCAAAAATAAAAAAAGGAATCTGAAAATTTATTTCGTCTGGACTTTTTTGCCGAGAATTTTGCAGCCGCGCGCTTCGAGGCCGGCGACGCTGTCGAAAGAGTAGATCGAGTTCATCTCTACATCGACGAGTTTGAGTTTCGGGTGGTCGTTTATCGGCGCGAGGTCGCGGAGCTGGTTATCCTGCATGTAAAGTTCTTCAAGTGCCATCAGTTTGCCGAGGACAAGGATGATATCGATGCGGTTGATGTTGAGGCTCAAAACTTTAAGTTTCTGCAGAGGTTTTAGCGGGAAAATCTCAATGACGGCGTTGTCGTTGAGGTAAAGGTGCGTCAGCTCGGTAAGATCCGCGATCTGTGCGACATCGCTGATTCTGTTGCTGTTGAGATAAAGTTTTTTGAGCTTTTTGAGCTGCGTGAAATCGGCGAGACCCTGTATCCCGTTGCGGCTGAGGTCGAGTTCTTCAAGGTTTACGAGACTTTTTACCGGGCGCATGTCACCGATGAAGTTTTTGTCAAGGTTGAGATAGGTCAGGTTTGTCAGGTTCTCGAGCGGATACATTGACGTGATCTCGTTTTCGCCGAGATCGAGATACTTAAGTTTCGTGAGCTGTGAAAGCATCGAAATGTCCACGATCTTGTTTTTTCTGAGAGAGAGTTTCTCAAGATTCGGGAGTTTTTCGATGCCTTTGATGCTGTTTATGAGTGATTCGCCGAACGGGTTCGCTTTAAGCGTCTCTTCGGTGTTTGAACAGTCAAGTTCCTGGATTTCCTCAAACTTTTTGTCAAGTTTCTTGATGCAGTTGATAAAGACCTTGTCCTCGAAGCCTTCAAAATTCTGCCCCGAACTGCAAGAAACGAACAAAAATAAAACCGAAAGGACAGGAATGAGTGAAAATTTCATTTTTTACCTCTTATTTTTTCTTTTTGTCGGTGTAGGAAAATGCCGTTTCGCTCTTTTTGACGATGATTTTTCCTGAGGTTTTGTCTGAGAAAAATCCCGCTTTGACGAGCGCGGTAAGGATTTTTGCCCTCTGTGCCGTGCCGATGACCATGTCGGAAATCTCCATCGATTTTTTAGCGAAACCGTCTTTGGTTTTTGTCATCTCGCGGCAGTTTGAAATCGTTGCGCCGCTTGCTCCAGCCGACATCGCCGCATCGAGCATTTCTTTAGACTGGGTGTCGTTGCAGATGAGCATGATGTTTTCAAGGTTTGTGAAGTATGTCCTTTCAACGGCGTTTTTGGCGTTGAGAGTTCTTTTTCTCCACTCTGTGCTGCCCTGAATAGAGTCGATTACGCTGATGATCTGACCCATGCTTGCAGCTGCGCGGTTTGCTCCGAAGAAGGTTTTCGTGTCGAGAACCGCCATGCTGACCGGATATGAGAAGATGAATCCCATGCCGGGACGGTCAAGATGTCCGCCTTCGATGAGAAGATCCATCATTCCTTCGGTGTCATGGTTCGCAACAACGATGTTTATCGTCTCTTTTTCAGCGGGAATCGTGATTCTGATGAGTCCCATTCTGTCGCGGATTCCGCCGCCGATGCCGTAGGAAATCATCGGAACGCTTGAACCTTTGTCAATCGCCGTTTTGGCAAGTGTCAGGCCTCTTCCGCGCTGAGTGATGGCGCAGATTCCCATGTAGTTTGCCTGCGAATTTTCAAAAGCGAAGTCGAATCCGTCGAAATTTTCGTTGTTTTCGCTCTTTTCGATAAGAACTGCCGGTTCGGTGAATATCGAGCCGCGTCCTTCCTGCGAGAGGTCTGCACCGTAAACGATTTTGTCGAAAACTTCCTTTTCTTTTGCTGCCGGAACATAGAAATGGTATGTTTCGAGTATGTTTTCGGAAATTCCCTTGCGGTTGAAAAGCCAGTGCTTGTCGGTAGATACAATCGAGCTGCTGCGCTGGAAGATATATTCGTCAATGCCGCATTCCTTCAGGGCTTCAACGATTTTCGGCGAGATGTTCTTGTAAACGCTGCAAGTGAATTTCGCTATATTCGTGAATTTCATTATCTGCCTCCATTTGTTGCGTTCTGCATTTTCTTAGCCTTGCGGCTTGCGCTGATTCCCATGAGGAGAACCGCCAGGATCGGGCAGGCCGAAGCCATGCTGAGGATTCCGAAACCTTCGACGACGCCTTCGACTCTTGCACCGAGTCCGAGACCCATCGCCAGAACAAGCGGAACCGTGACGGGACCGGTAGTAACACCCGCGCTGTCCCAGCCGATATTGACATACTGCTCATCCGAAATTGCTGTGAGAACAAGGAGAATCAGGTAGGACGGAATGAGCATCCAGAAAATCTGAATGTTCCAGATGATCTTTACCGCTCCGAGTGCGATTCCGAGTCCTACGCCGAAAGCGACCGCGTAGATCAGGGTCGTCTTTTTGAAAGTACCGACCGAAAGTTCCTCGACTTTCATGCCGAGCGCATTGAGAGCAGGTTCGGCGAGTGTCGCTCCGAAACCCATGATGAAGGCAAAAAGTATGACGATCAGGTATCCGCCGCTGCCTCCGTTCTTGCCGAAAATGGGGCCTATCTGCGGAATGTAGCGGTAGATTTTCTTAGGTTCATCGTAGTTCTTTTCGACAAACGGGATCTGCGAATATTTGTTGTCACCCTCTTTTTTGAAGAAGAACTCGTTTACTTCGCCGTCAGGAGTGATCGACTTCTGGACGATTGCTTTGTCGAAATTTTTCATTGTCTCCTGGCTGTCACTAAGTTCTATCGCGCTGAAAGATGCCGGAAGTCTCGAACCTACCTGGGTTCCGATTTTGGAAAGGCCGTATTCCATGCCGATTCCGAAAAGTCCCATTCCGAGGATCGAAATAAAAATGCCGAGGAAAATTTCATCTTTTTTCGGCAGTTTTTCGCGGAGAAGAACAACAAAAACGAGGAGAATGAAGATTGTGAGCGGAAGAATTGCCTTTGCTGCTTCGAAAAATTTTACGCTTGCGACATTGACAAGGTTTATTGCCTCTTCGACTTTGTCGGCAGCCGCGATCGATGTTTCGGTAAACTGCTTCGTTACGGCTTCGAATCTCTCTTCCGAGCCGACTATCTGAAGTGCTTTTTCGTGGTTTGCCGGGTTGAAGAAATCAGTCTGCGACATCGGTGCAGGAAGGCTCATGTTGAGTGCCGCGCCGAAAATATAGACTGCTAAAATCGGGAAAGCACTGGCAAGAGTTACGACACCGAAACCCATAGAATCGCTGTCTTCGCCGCCCACAGTCCGGCAGATACCGATACCGAGAGCAAGAACAAGAGGAACCGTTACCGGGCCGGTTGTTACAGCGCCGCAGTCCCAGGCAAGACCGGTGATATAAAGCAGGTTCGGGTCAAAGACGCCCCACAGCGTGAAGAGGAGAAGAAGCGGAATAACTATTAAAATAAAAGGTTTAAGTGAAATCGACTTCATGAATCTGAGCATACCGGCTATAACCGCGATGCCTACGCCGATCCCGACAAAAGCAACCAGATATTCGGCTTTCTGGTTCAGCATAACGAAGAGAAGAGGCGCTTCCCACGGCTTTACAAAAGAGCCGTTCGCCTTTAAAATCGCGATCGAAGGCTCTGCGTAAGTTGCACCGAAACCGAGGATAAAGCTGAACGCGATGATCGTGAAAAGTCCGCTTTTGAGCGGCAGTTTGATACCCAGAATTTCACCGAGCGGCATGATTCCGAGGAAAAGACCTTCAAGGAAGAAAGCCAGACCGAGAATTACAAGGCCGATACCGACCGAAATGACTCCGGCTTCGTAAATCGGCATTCCGAGGATCATCGACTGGAAAAGAATGAGGTAAATAACAACCGGAAGGACCGAGACGAGCTGTTCCTTCAGCTTGTCCTTGCAGAAGCCGAGCAGCATCATCATTGACTGTTTCAACGGAATTTTGAGTTTTTCCTGTTTGTTGGAAGACATGTTTTTCTCCATAAAAGTTCCCAAAAAGCGGGCGATTATACGCGAAAACCGATCGAGTTCAAAAAAATAAATCTTTTGCTATTTTTCCAATCGTATGTAAAATCCGCCCGTTTTTTTGTTTATTACCTTTTATTTTATGGTGTTTGAATTATGAAAATAAGTGAAATTGTTACTCTTCTCAATGCAAAAATCGTATGCGGCGAGGAATTTACCGACCGCGAAATCGAAAGGGCGTTTGCATCTGATCTGATGAGCGACGTTCTTACAACTCCTTTTGACAACGGCGTTCTGATCACCGGGCTCGCAAATCCGCAGTCTGTAAGAACTGCCGACATGATGGATGTTTCGACCATAATCCTTGCGAGAAAGAAAAAAGCTACCGAAGAAATGATCGAGCTCGCAAAGGAAAACGATGCCGTAATTATGGAGTGTCCGCTTTCAGTCTATCACATTTCGGGCATTCTTTACACTCACGGTCTTAGTCCGGTTTATTGATTTTTTCAGGGTGAGCCATGAAGTTCGAGTATCACGTTGAAGGCGGAGATTTCCTGAACGCGGGCAACGCATCGGGAAACATCAAGAAAGTCCTTAAAAAACTTAATGTCAATCCCGGTGTACTGAAACGGGTTGTCGTCGCGCTTTATGAAGCGGAGGTCAACATCGTGGCGCACGCTTACCGCGGAAACATTACCGCAGATATTTCGCCGCAGAAAATAGAGATAGTTCTTGACGACGAAGGTCCCGGAATCCCCGATATCGGTCTTGCGATGCAGCAGGGTTATTCGACCGCTTCCACAAAAGTGCGCGAAATGGGTTTCGGAGCCGGAATGGGTCTGCCGAACATCAAGGCGAACACCGATGATTTGAAGATTGAAAGTGTTGTAGGCAAGGGGACGAAGATCACTCTTCTTTTTAACCTTGCATAAATGGAGGTTTCATGGTGACGCGCAATAAAAAACCTTTTTTTCACCACGCGCTCAGAATCAACAAAAACAAGTGCATAGGCTGCACGCACTGCATGAGGACTTGCCCGACGGACGCGATAAGGATCCGCAACGGCAAGGCTTCGGTCAACCCCGACAAGTGCGTCGACTGCGGAATGTGCATGATTTCGTGCAAACACAACGCGATAATTGTCGAGCAGGACGATTTCCAGAGGATTTTCGACTACAAATGCCGCGTTGCCCTTGTTCCTTCGGTTCTGATGGGGCAGTTTGACGAAAATTCAGGAACAAAATCGATTTTCGAAGGTTTGAAAAGCGTCGGTTTCACCCATGTCTACGAGGTTTCGCGCGCATCGGCACTCATTGAGGAAGCCCAGGACGAGTATGAACAGCGCAGCGATGTCGAATTTCCGCTGATTTCATCGTTCTGTCCCGCCGTAATCAGGCTGATTCAGGTTAGATTCCCTTCGCTTCTCAAGCATATAACCCTGATCAAGCCGCCTCTCGACATCGCAGCTGCGCACTGCCGTCACGAACTTGAAAAGACAGGAATAAATCCGGCTGATATAGGAATTTTCTATGTTTCTCCGTGTGCTGCGAAAATCGTCGCGATAAAACACCCCGTCGGTGAGAAAAAATCGGCAGTCAACGGCGTCATCAACATGGATCTGATTTATAACAAAATCTATTCTTTCGTTTCGAACGATAAAGCCGATTCGGGAAAACTCTGCCGTCCGGCCGACAATACGCACGTCACATGGGAACTTACAGGCGGCGAGTGTATCAGGCGTGACAATCACGCGATGGCGGTTGACGGAATCCACAATGTCATCGAAATTCTGGACAAACTCGAGAACGGCGAGCTTGATGAGAACATAACTTTTCTCGAACTCAGGGCGTGCGACGAAAGCTGCGCCGGAGGAATCCTTGTTCCAGGCAACCGCTTCCTGACAGTGAGAAACCTTATTCAGAGGGAAACTCTTCCTCCGTGCAGAAAAACAGCCGACAAAAACGATGCGGCGTGCCAGAACTGCCGCCTTTTCGGAAAATGCGGAAGCGAGTATCTTCAGGAAGCCTTCAAACTTGAAAAACTTCAGCCGAGATCTATGCTTTCCCTTGACGATGACATGGAAATAGCTCTCGAAAAAATGGAACATGTAGATACGATCATGCAGGTTCTTCCCAATATCGACTGCGGAATGTGCGGCTCTCCCTCATGTCAGTCTCTTGCAGAGGATATTGCGCGCGGTATCGCAGAGCTCGACCAGTGTGTTTTCCTTAGAATAACGGCGACAAAAGATGCCGAAGATGTAAAAACTCTTAAAGAATCAGTCCGCAACGTCTGGGGCAGAATCAATAATAACGAATAGTTGACGTCGCGCCGTCGATATATCGAAATTCGAAATATCGACATTTCGACGAGATTAGGCGCGTCGTCACGTTATAACGATCTGACGCATTTCACAAAATGCGTTTCGCTTTTAAGTGCTTTATTTTCTTCTGTTTCTTCAGTTGAAATCGTGAAAACGAAAATTTTCCCGTTGTGAAACGGTGTCTTTGTCCAGAAAGTGCCGAAATCGAAGTTTTCTTCGTATTTTACGCACTTTCCGCAGAGTTCGTTTTCGCAGCTATCCCATTCGCAGCTGTCGGTGACGGCGCAGAAATCGGGATTTTCTTCTTCAATGCAGAAATTTTCAAGCGTTCTGATCTCGTGAAGTTCGGGAAGACCCCAGTCGGAAAAGCCTTTTTCTTCAAGGTTATCGCAAAATGCGACAGCTTTTTCAAAAGTCATGACTTCGGCAGAACTCTGCGACCACGAATACGGGTATTGATAAGATTTTTTACGCAAAAAAAATCCTGCCGCGACAATTGCGGCAATCAGAAGAATCGTAAAGATCCTTTTTTTCGCCGAACGTCGGGCAGGATATGAAAAACCGGAATTTCTCAATGTTTATGCGTTCATGGCCTTGAGGAAATCCTTGTTGGATTTGGTTTTGCCCATTTTGTCGAGCATGAACTCCATGGAGTCGATGACATTGAGCGGGTGAAGGAGCTTTCTCAAAATCCAGACTTTGTTGAGAACGTCCGGTTCGAGAAGGAGCTCTTCCTTTCTTGTCGCCGACTTGTTGATGTCGAGACACGGGAAAATTCTCTTTTCCATGAGCTTTCTGTCAAGGTGGACTTCCATGTTACCGGTTCCTTTGAACTCTTCGAAAATGACTTCGTCCATACGGCTTCCGGTATCGATAAGTGCAGTCGCGATGATGGTGAGCGAGCCGCCTTCTTCGATGTTTCTTGCAGCGCCGAAGAATCTTTTCGGTTTGTGGAGAGCGTTAGCGTCAACACCGCCGGAAAGGATTTTTCCTGACGGGGGAACGACTGCGTTGTAAGCACGTGCAAGTCTTGTGATAGAGTCAAGAAGAATAACGACGTCCTTGCCGTATTCAACCATTCTCTTTGCCTTTTCGAGAACCATTTCAGCGACCTGAACGTGGCGTGTAGCGGGTTCGTCGAATGTTGAAGCGATAACTTCCGCCTTAACGCTTCTCATCATATCGGTAACTTCCTCGGGACGTTCGTCGATAAGGAGAACGATGAGGAAAATATCGGGATGGTTTTCTGTGATCGAGTGCGCGATGTCCTGAAGAAGGACGGTTTTACCGGTTCTCGGCGGAGCAACGAGAAGACCGCGCTGTCCCATGCCTATCGGAACGAGGAGATCCATGATCCTTGTTGACATAACAGTGCTTTTTGTCTCGAGCTGGATCTTTTTTGTCGGGTAGAAGGGAGTGAGGTTGTCGAAAAGCGGTGTGTGTCTGTTCTTTTCGATGTCTTCCGACTCGAAAACAGATGTGATTTTCTGAAGTGCGAAGTATCTTTCGCCTTCTTTCGGGCTTCTGATTTCACC
This sequence comes from uncultured Spirochaetales bacterium, assembly GCA_902774115.1. GTDB lineage: Bacteria > UBP6 > UBA1177 > UBA1177 > UBA1177 > UBA1177. The sequence continues at coordinate 111,087 of CACYHH010000004.1, read as the reverse complement.
GCTGATCGTCTGACCTGTGCGGAGACCGTATCTTTTGATCATTGACGGCGGAACGTAAATGTCGTCTGGACCCGGAAGGTAGTTGTATTTCGGGCTTCTGAGGAAACCGAAACCGTCCGTGAGGATCTGAAGGACGCCGTCCGCTTCAATAATTTCATTGTTTTCAACGAGTTTCTGCAGGATCTCATAAATAAGTTCCTGGACTCTTTTCGATGAAGCCTCTTCGATACCGAGCTGTTCGGCCATTGCGACGAGTTCATCGGGTTTTCTGTTCTTTAACTCTTGTAAATTCATAAGTTTCTCCAAATGGTTGATAAAATATCGAAATTAAAGGACTCTTTCAAAGAAATTACCCATTTCTTCCAAACTAACGAGGATCAATTTTTGATTTTTGTTAAAACACCCAAGCATATTGGCTGAGAGTGAACAAAACGAAATTCACGGGCTGGATAGATAGTAAATAAAAGGCATTTGTCAAATTTTTTTTGGCTTCAGCAAGTAAATAAGCGATATTCCTGAAAATTTTTTAACAGTTTTTTACTCGACTTTATTGTAGTATATCCTTGCTGTGACGCGAAGAGGCTTCACCGATTCGCCGCCTGAGACTGAAACGCGGTAGGATATCGGTCCGTTATGACCTTTAGCCGCCTGACTGACGTATGCGATGAAATATTTGTAGCCTTCGCCCTCTTCTTCGGGGAAGAAAACGCTGACCGGAGATTCGACAAGCTGAGACGGGAAATAGCCCGAGACCGTGCCGAATTCGACATTTATTTCAGGCATCGGGTCGTTTTTTGCCGCGTTTTCGTCAAGATACCTGATCTCAAGGAGCATTTTCGCGTGCTGGTCCGGGTCGGCGTCGAAATTTCCCTTAAGTTCGTAAGTGCTAAGTTGGAACGAAGGATTTTCGCTGTTTACGATGCCCGATTTCTTCATGACTCTGTAGCCGGTTTCGTCGGGGTCGCCGTAATCCCACACCGATTCGAGGTCGCCGTTGAAATTGACGCCGTTCAGTTTGTACTGGACCGGGATCCCGAGAGTCGGGCTGAAGTAGACTTCACCGGTAAATTCTGTGTTTCCGAGAAAGTCGCCGAGAGTCCCTTCGCTTATCTTTCCGCTTCCAGTGTAGTGGCGGACTCCCGAATACGAGCCTGACGGAGTATCTATCGAAACATTCTCTTCCTCAAGTTTGAGCGTCCAGTCGAGCGGAACATCGACTTCGACCGGCATTCCCGGGAGTTTTACCGTGAATTCTCCGCTTCCTTCCGTCGTTTCGCCGAGATCCGGCAGATCTACTTCGACCGCCTCTTTCGGCTTTATCCCTTCGCCGCTTTTTGAAGTGTAGCCGCCGAAAACGATCTTTTTTGTCTCTTTCGTGACTGGAAACGGTGAAAAGAGCATTTCAGCCTCGCTGTTGCCATTTATTTTGACGTCGATCACATCGAAAACTCTTCCTGAAAATTCAGATGTTCCCGATCTTTCCAAAACGTGGAGCTTTTTTTCATTGGTGAGCATCCCCGCGTTGATCGCCGCGACACTTGTCACGGTCGGTTCGCCGTAAGGGCTTTTTTCGGCGTTGAAAGAGCTGTCGCTTCCGCCTCCGCAGGCAAACATAAAAAGTGCGAAGATCGCAAAAAGTGTGAATTTTTTCATGTCATCCTCCAAACAATGTGCATTTTAAACTAACATAATTTGAAATATGAGCAACTAAAATAATTCTGATGCCTGTTTTTCAGAACATCTGAAAAAATCCTTGCCAATCCGTATAAAATACCTATAATCTTTTCGGGTTTTTGTGGAGGGAAAGATGAAGAAATTTTTCGCGTTTTTCGTGTTCTTCGTGGCTTTGATTTTTGCTGTTAGCTGTGGCGGAAGTTCAAAAAGCAATGATCAAACGGAGGCAAGAGACGGCGATTCTCAACCGGATGACACAGATACAGACACTGCTTCGGACGATGATTCGTATGCCGTTCCGGATGATGACGCGGATTCAGGAAGAGAGCCTTGGCCGCCTGATGATTGTTTCTATACCAGGTGCGCTAATCCGCCTGAGCCCGAACCCGAGCCTGAGTGTGTACTTGATGAAAGTATTATCAACAGCGATGCTGAAAAGTATTTCGGATTCAAAGGTGTCGGTCTGATCAACGCCGAGGGCACACAGGACCCTGAATGGGCAAGTCTTGTAAATGTTGCTCTAAAAGGTATTGACGGAAAAGATATTCACTCTGGAAACGCTTATTCGTTTTTCTATGAAACAACTCTTACTGCAGATGATGGAACAGGTATGCCGGCAGTGGCACTCGAAGCAATCGGTGTCGATTCTACCCTACCCATGGGCTTGACTCGTGCTTTTGCGTATTTTCCCATCCATTACCTTGACCTTCTTGCAGAGTATGAAGGTGTATTGCCTTTAGCTCCGACCGTTCAGATCTTTGATGTTGTCTTTACATCAGACAATGCCTATGCAAAGCAGTGTCTTATTGCTGAAAACAAATACGCCATGAACGAGGTTTTCGGTGTTGAAACGGCAGTCGGCAGATTTCAGGTTTGCTATAAAGACAACTATACATTTGAGGTGGGCAAAACTTTCAAAGTTGTAATGAATGCCGAACTTGAAACTGTTCAGAAAGCTGTTGATACCGCCGAAGACACAGATGAAGACGCGGTCGAATATACAGACGAAGATGCAGGCGAATATACAGATGAAGATGCGGTCGAATATACAGACGAAAACATAGACGAAGACACAACTGAAGATACGGACAAAGACGCAGAACCCGTTGACGATCCCTGCACCTGCTACAAAACAGAAGACTGGTCGGTTGTTGACTGCTCGGAAATATCCTGGGAATAAATGATTTTCGGGGTCAGCCCTCTTTTTTCTCTCCTAAACTTGCTTTATATTGGAAGATTTTGTCGCGCAGTATTGCGGCGTATTCGAAATCCCATTCCGAAGCCGCTTTTTTCATTTCGCTTTCGAGTTCGGCGATGAGTTTTATAGTCTTGTTGCGCGGCATTTTGGTGACACCTTCCTTTGATTTGCCGGGGATGTGCGATTCGATGTCGAGGACCGCCTTTTTGGTGACGCTGTGCGGCGTGATGCCGTGCTCGGCGTTGAATTTTTCCTGGATCTGTCTGCGGCGCATGGTTTCGTAAACCGCGTTTTTGAGTGAATCGGGCATTGTGTCGGCAAAAAGGAGAGCTCTGCCGTTTTCGTTTCTCGCGGCTCGTCCTATCGTCTGTATCAGTGAGGCTTCGCTGCGCAGAAATCCCTCTTTGTCGGCATCGAGAATGGCGACGAGCGAGACTTCTGGAATATCTAATCCTTCTCGCAGAAGGTTGACTCCGACGAGGACGTCGAACATGTTTTTGCGCAGTTCCATGACGATCTTGAGACGCTCTATGCTGTCGATGTCGCTGTGGAGGTATCGCGCTCTGATGCCGCGTTCCTTGAGAAAATCGGTAAGATCCTCCGCCATTTTTTTCGTGAGCGAAGTTACCAGAACTTTGCCCCCTTTTTCCGTTTCTTTCACGATTTCGTCGTAAAGTGTGGCGATCTGGTTTTTTGCCGGAAGTATCTGCGGAAGCGGATCAAGTAGCCCGGTAGGCCTGTTTATAAGTTCAATGATTTCAGAAACCTGCTCGATCTCATACTCTTTCGGAGTCGCCGAAACAAACATAACTTTGTCTGTCTTAGAAATGAATTCGTCGAAATTGAGCGGCCTGTTGTCAAGCGCGCTCGGAAGGCGGAAACCGTATTTCACGAGGACTTCTTTTCTCGCGCGGTCGCCGCGGTACATTCCTTTGATCTGCGGCAGAGTGACGTGCGATTCGTCAACGATGACAAGGAAATCGTCGCCGAAATAGTCCATGAGCGTGGGCGGCGTTTCTCCCTCTTCGCGGTTCGTGATGTAACGCGAATAATTCTCGATCCCCGAGCAGTATCCGGCAGTCTCGAGCATCGCAAGATCCTGCGTCACGCGCTCCTTTATCCGCTGCGCCTCGATCAGTTTTCCGCTGTTTTCAAAGTATTTTATCCGCTCGGAGAGCTCAACTTTTATCTTTTCGACCGAACGTTTCAGAGTCTCTTTTTCGGCAACATAGTGGCTTGAAGGATAGACGCTCACCGAATCCAGACTTTTGATTTTCTGCCCGTCGAAAGGCCTGATAAGCGAAATTTCCTCGATCTCGTCTCCGAAATAGGAGATCCTCACCGCGACTTCCTCTTCGTAAGGCGGGAAAATATCGACGACATCGCCCCGAACGCGGAATTTGCAGCGGGTGAGGTCGGCATTGGTCCTTTCGTACTGCGTTTCGACAAGGTCTTCGCACAGTTTTTTCATCGGGTAGGTGTTCCCGACGAAAAGTTTTATCGTGAGATCCTTGTAGTATTCAGGAGAGCCGATGCCGTATATCGCGCTTACCGAGGCAACGATCACGCACTGCCTGTTTTCAAGCAGGTGAGCCGTCGCGTAGTGGCGCATCCGCTCGATGTCGTCGTTGCGCGCCGCATCCTTCTCGATGTAGGTGTCGGTCGTCGGAATGTAGGCTTCCGGCTGATAGTAGTCGTAAAACGAAATGAAGTAACCGACCGCGTTTTCCGGAAAAAAGTTCTTGAATTCGCCGTAAAGCTGCCCGGCAAGCGTCTTGTTGTGGGCGATAACGAGAGTCGGCACGTTCAAAGCCTTGATGAGATGAGCCATGACGAAAGTTTTGCCCGTTCCGGTCGCACCGAGGATAAGCTCGCGCTTCGAGCCGTTCCTGAAATTGTTTATGACCTTTTTTATCGCCTCCGGCTGGTCTCCAGCCGGCGCAAAGTCTGAATGAAGCTTGAATTCCATGAAAAATCCTCAAAAAACCGAAAGACTATACACTTAAAAAGAAAGATGTCGAAAAATTTGGCTGCTCGATGCTGTTTATCTAAGTCTTATTTCAACAAAATGTGAAAATCTAAAAAGTAAATCCTGCGGATGCATTTAAACAGCGGAAAAAGGCAAAGGTTGCGATAAAAAAATCACAAAAAATTAATCAATAAAATCAAATAGTTATAAAGTTTTTCGGGGGGGGTAAAATTTTTTCAATAAAAATCGAATTTTGTGGAACTAAATATATGTGTTTTTTGGCGAGTGCCGTATGTTTTTTAACTTTATGGAGGTTGTTATGAAAAAATCACTTGTTTTGGTTGCAATGCTTGCATTTGCAACAACACTTTTTGCGGAAAACGAAAAAGTTTCGTGTGAATCAGACAGTGGAAAGTGCAGTTTCGAGCGTTCAGGTGAGATGCTCGACATTGAATGTATTTGCCGCAACGGCAAAGAAATTTCTTATGCGGAAGAAACAAATTTTTTCCCGGATGATGAAGAATGCTTGGCTCAGCTTGACGGAGATTATTGTCACGATGCTGACTACATTTGCGAAAACAAAGCAGGAAACTGCACATTGCATGCAAACGGCGAATATTTCTGCCGCTGTCGTTATGTTGGATCTAAAACTGGAAAAAGTGAAAATTTCAGTGCGGAAGGCTGCACGGCAGCTTTGGAAACAGAATGTGGAACCGAAATACCGACTCCAAGAAAGATTTGCACCGATTCGGAAATTTTCAATGCGTGTGTTTCCTATGAAACGACTTTCACAAATACCTGTTTTGAGCCGGTTACCGAAGAAGAAATCGAAGCTATTCTTGATACTCCGGTAAACAGTGGCGGCAGGGAAGGCGGATTGGCTGAAGATATTGCAAACTGCTGTCGGCTTGAGAGTATGAGAAACGTGTATAAGACTAAATTCGAGTGTGTTGAGGCAGCAGGAAGTTGTGAAAATAAGGAATGCTGCGAAACATGTGATGTCCAGCTTGCCTATCTGGGTGAGGAAGGAGCCGACGAAGGCGATGAAGATGTTATTTCTCCTGCTCCGGAAGACGAAGACGCTGCGAATACCGAAGCTCCGACAACCGGCACAACACCGGAAGATACCGCTGACGGCGATTCCGCACCCGCAACCGATTCTGAAGCAACTGCTGAAAAAGAAGAAAGCAAATCCGACGGCTGCTCGATGCTGTTCATCTAAATCCAACACTTGTTCCATAAATATTTGACTTGTTCCACTTCGTATGATACAAAGCATTTCGAGGTGGAACAATATGATTGAACCAATAAAAAACATATTCGGAAGCTCGGTAACGGAAAGGCGTTTCAGGATTCCTGACAGTATGCCGAACTATATCCGTTACGGATTCGATATATCGCTTCTTTCTTTTATGGAAAAAAGCTGTCTTCTGGTCAGGCCGAAAAGTGACGGATGGAATCTGGCAACACTGAAAAAACAGCTGAAAGTTATTGAAAACATTTGCAAAAAACCTATTGTGGCGCAGCTTGACAGGCTGACTGCCTTGCAGAGAACGAACCTTATTGAATCTCACATCGCGTTTGTTTCGGGCAAGGGGCAGGTTTTTATCCCGTTCTGGGGATGTCTGTTCGAGGAAAAGATCGTGAATCCGCAGGAACCGGTTTCAACACTTTCTGCTAACGCCCAGCTCGTTCTTCTCTTTTTATTTTACAAAAAGGAAACTGAGTTTTTGAACCAGACTCAGATCGCGACTGCTCTCGGAATGCCGAAAGCGACATGCGCAAGAGCCGTGCAGCAGCTTAAAAGCCTCGGGGTTGTTTCATCCATCGGCGAAGGAACCGCCAATTTCATCACCGCCGGTCCCGGAAAAATCGATATAAACGCGGCTTTTCCGCACATAACTTCACCGGTTCAAAAATTGCTCTATGTGAAATCTCTGCCGGAAAATCTCAGATACAAAATCAGCGGTTTTAAGGCACTTTCAGAGAGAACGAACCTTGTCCCGCTCAGTTCCGACGGCGGTTATGCGGTCAGCCGTGAAGTTGCAAACACTTTAAAAAAAGAACTTGTCATAGACGAGGAAACTTTCCGCGATTTCGGCGGCGAAATCATCGAAGTCTGGAAATACGACCCTTTTCTTCTTTCGGATTCGGAATATGCGGACGACATATCGCTTCTGCTCGAACTTAACAACTCGGATGACGAACGTGTGCAGAATGAACTTGACAACATCCGGCAGAAATACGGATTGAAAGGAGGCGTAGAGTGACAAGCGGAATAGAAACTTTCAGAAAACATTTCAAGGAATTCAAAGACCAGTATGTCCTTATCGGCGGAACTGCGTGTGATCTGCTTCTCGATGAAGCCGGAATCAGTTTCAGAGCGACAAAAGACATTGACATGGTTTTGATAGTTGAGGCTTTGACTGCGGAATTTGCTTCGTCTTTCTGGCAGTTTGTCAATGAAGGCGGCTATGAAGCGCGGCTCAGAAGCTCAGGAAAACCCGAATTTTACCGTTTTGTGAATCCGAAAAGCGCGGAATATCCGGCAATGATCGAACTTTTTGCAAGAGATAAAAGCTCTTTCGGGGATTCTTATCCGCGGCATCTTGCACCACTTCACATAGACGACGAAATATCGAGCCTCTCCGCTATATTGCTGAATCCTGCATACTACGAATTTCTTCTCGGCGGCCGCACCGTAGCAGGCGAAGTCTCTGTTTTGGATGCGGCTCATCTCGTACCGATGAAAATGAAAGCGTGGCTTGATTTAACGGAAAAGAAATCTCTGGGAACGCTTGTCGGCGACAGAGATCTTCGGAAACACCGTCAGGATGTGTTCAGACTGTTCCCACTCATCAGCAACGATGCACGGATCAAAGTTCCGGATGAAGTTTATCGGGATATTCAGAAATTTATCCGGGAACTGCGTTCAATGCCGTTTGAAACCAAGCAGATAGGGATAAATATCGATAAAAACGAAATTCTCGACATTTACGGCAGGATATATTTCGCTTAAGCAAATCCGACGGCTGTTCGATGCTGTTTATCTAAAATCTGATGATCAAACCCCATCTTTTTTAATTCTGTAAAAATCAATCTTCACTTTCTGAAAAATTTCCGTATCATAACGCGGTTTTTTTGATTTTTGACGGAGTGAAATATGAAAGTTAAGGAACTTGTTGAAAAACTAAATCTTAAGGTTTTTACCGAAAAAGGCGATCTGGAAAAGGAAATTTCGGGCGGTTACACGGGCGACTTGCTGAGCGATGTAATGGGAACTGCGAAGGACGGAAACGTTCTGGTCACGGTACAGTCGCATAAAAACGTCACGGCGATAGCTTCTCTCAAAGAGCTTGCGGCAGTCGTTCTGGTAAAGGGAATCTCGCCCGAACCCGAGATGCTCGAATCGGCTGAGGACGAGGGGATCGCGGTTCTCGGCACAAAAGAGAACGCCTTCACGATTTCCGGTAAAATTTACGAACTTATAAAGTAAAGCGATGAACCAGTACCGGGCGGATCTTCACATCCACACGCTGCTTTCCCCGTGCGGCTCGCTTGAAATGAGCCCTGCGGCGATCCTCGAAGCGGCTGCTGAAAAGGCTCTCGATATCATCGGGATAGCCGACCACAATTCGACGAGGCAGTCGACGATCATCCGCGATATGGCGAAAAAATACGGGATTTTCGTTCTCTGCGGCGCCGAAATAAACACGAAAGAGGAGATCCACTGCCTTGCATTCATGGAAGACGACGAAAAACTCGCGGTTTTTCAGAATTATCTCGACGAACACCTGATAAAAGTGCCGAACAATCCCGAAAAAATGGGATATCAGGTTGTCGTGAACGAGGCTGAGGAGATAATTTACGAAGAGGAAAATCTTCTTATCGCCGCAATAGATCAGGATATCGAAGCGGCTGAAAAGTTCGTCCACTCGTTAGGCGGGATCTTTATTCCGGCGCACATCAACAAGACCGTGAACAGCCTTCTCGGGCAGCTCGGTTTCATTCCGCCGGACTTGAAACCTGACGCGGTCGAGATTTCGAGGCACATCACGAGAGAGAAATTTTTAGCCGAAAATCCGTTCGTGAAAGGTTTCAACATCACGACGGCAAGCGACGCCCACATTCCCGGCGATGTCGGAAAGATCGCATCTGTTTTTGAAATCGAAAAAAGAAGTTTCGCCGAAATAAAAATGGCGCTTCACGGCGAAAACGGAAGGAGGGTTATCACAAAATGAAGGAACTTGCTCTGCATATTCTCGACATTCTTCAGAATTCGACCCGCGCAAAGGCGAAGAGAATAGATCTCAACATTTTCGAAGACACTGTAAAAAATGTCTATTCGATAGAAATCAAGGATGACGGCTGCGGGATGTCGCCGGAACTTCTGGCGAAAGTGACGGATCCTTTCACGACAAGCCGCACGACACGGAAAGTCGGGCTCGGCGTTCCTCTTTTCAAACACACGGCCGAGCAGAGCGGCGGACACCTCGAAATCACTTCCGAAGTCGGAGTAGGCACCGTGATCAAGGCGACGATGCAGCACGACAACATCGACAGGCCGATCCTGGGAAGCGTCGCCGCGGTTTTTGTCCAGACAGTCGCCTCGAACCCCGAGATCCGCTTTGTCTACACCCACACGAAAAACGGAAAAAGCTACGTTTTCGATACCGACGAAGTCAACGAGGCGCTTGACGGAATGCCGATCCAAAGCCCCGAAGTCATCAACTATCTCATCGGAATGATCAACGAAAATCTCAAAGAGATCGGAGTCGATTAATTTTCTTTCTGGCCGCCGCCAATCTTGTTCGAAATGTCGAAATATCGATATATCGAAATATCGACGGCGGCACAACGACGACAAGATTGTTGGCGGCAAGTCAGCGGCAAATCATTGATTTAATTATTGAAATTATTTTTTAAAATTAAAGTTGACAGCCGCCCTTTTATTGTTGTATGTTTCGCCGCGGTTTATTTAGTAATTGAAAGTTTCTTTATTTTCAGACAAGGAGGCTTGTTAGTATGGCAACGATTAAAATCAATTCTCAGTATTTGAAAGAAATCAAAGAAGTTTGCGCTTCTTTCAATTACGAGAAAGGACAGCTTATCAATGTCCTTAAAAAGACTCAGGAAAAGATCGGTTACCTTCCGGCAGAAGTCCAGATGGTCATCGCGGAAGAGCTTAAAGTTCCGGTCGCAAAAGTTTACGGTGTAGTTTCATTCTACTCGTTCTTCACAATGGTTCCGAAGGGAAAACACCCGATTTCGATCTGCCTTGGAACGGCTTGCTACGTCAGAGGCGCAGAAGGCATCCTTCACGAAGTCGAAAGAATTCTTGGCATCAAGCCCGGCGAAGTTACCCCGGACGGTCTTTTCTCGCTTGACTGCCTCAGATGTGTCGGCGCATGCGGTCTCGCTCCGGTTATTTTGATCGGCGAAAAAGTTTATCCGCGCGTAACGCCGAATCAGGTTAAAGCAATCCTTGACGAATACAGAAAGTAGGAGGGTAAAATGGCGGTAAAATCACTTGCTGATCTCAAAAAAATGAGCTCGGAATTCAAAAACACCGTTTCTCTCAGAGAGAACGGAGACAATGTCGATTCCCTTATCCAGATCAAAGTCGCTATGGCTACATGCGGAATCGCAAGCGGCGCTAAAGAAGTTATGGATTTCTACCTTGAAGAACTCGACAAACAGGGAATCAAGGCGGTTGTAACCCAGACAGGCTGCATGGGATACTGCTATGCAGAACCGACGATCGAAGTTAAACTTCCCGGCAAAGATCCTATCGTTTTCGGTCATGTAAATGTCGAAAAAGCTAGCGAAATTCTTGAAAAATACATCAAGAACGGCGAGCTCGTAGAAGGTATCATCCCGGTTAATTACGAAACGGTTAAATAAGGGAGTTTGAGCATGACACATTACAGATTTCATATTCTCTGCTGCGGCGGTACAGGCTGCAAAGCTTCGAACAGCGCAGGCATAGTAAGAAAATTCGAAGCCGTTCTTAAAGAAAAGAACATCAACGATGTCCAGGTCATCACCACAGGCTGCTTCGGCTTCTGCGAAAAAGGCCCCATCGTTAAAATACTTCCCGACAACACTTTCTACGTTCAGGTCAAGGAAGAAGATGTCGAGAACATCGTAAATGAACACATTATTAAAGGTAGAAAGGTCGAGAGACTTCTCTACACCGACCCGAAAGCAAACGCTCACATTGCCGATTCAAAACACATGGGTTTCTACAAGAAACAGATGAGAGTCGCTCTCAGAAACTGCGGTTTCATCAATCCTGAAGACATCCGTGAATACATCGCAAGAGACGGTTACGCTGCTCTCGGCAAAGTCCTTGACGAAATGACTCCGGAACAGGCTATCGAAGAAATGAAAAAGTCAGGTCTCCGCGGCAGAGGCGGCGCAGGTTTCCCGACCGGCAAAAAATGGGAACTTGCAAGAACACTCGTTCCGAACGCTGAACAGAAATACGTCATCTGCAACGCTGACGAAGGCGACCCGGGTGCATTCATGGACAGATCGATACTCGAAGGCGACCCGCACTCGATCATCGAAGCTATGGCTATCTGCGGATACTGCATCGGCGCAACGAAAGGTCTTGTTTACATCAGAGCTGAATATCCGCTTGCAATCAGAAGACTTCAGATCGCAATCGACCAGGCTCGTGAATACGGTCTTCTCGGCAAAGACATCCTCGGGAAAGATTTCGAGTTCGACATCGAGCTCAGATACGGCGCAGGCGCATTCGTATGCGGCGAAGAAACAGCTCTTATCCACTCGATGGAAGGCCAGAGAGGCGAACCGACGATCAAACCTCCGTTCCCGGCTGTAAAAGGCTACAACGGAATGCCCTCCAACGTAAACAACGTCGAGACTTTCGCTAACGTTCCTGTCATCTACCTCAAGGGCGCTGACTGGTTCAGCAAGATCGGAACCGAAAAATCGAAAGGTACGAAGGTTTTCGCGCTTGCCGGCAAGATCAACAACGTCGGTCTTATCGAAGTTCCGATGGGAACGACTCTCCGCGAGATCATTTATGAAATCGGCGGCGGAATCAAAGGCGGCAAAAAATTCAAAGCTGTTCAGACCGGCGGACCTTCGGGCGGCTGCCTGACAGAAAAACACCTTGACACTCCGGTTGACTACGAGAGCCTTGCAGCGGCTAAATCGATCATGGGTTCCGGCGGTATGATCGTTATGGACGAAGACAACTGCATGGTTTCGATCGCAAAATTCTACCTCGACTTCACAGTCGACGAATCCTGCGGCAAATGCACTCCGTGCCGTGTCGGCAACAAGAGAATGAACGAGATCCTCGACAAGATAATCAAAGGCAACGGAACTATGGAAGATCTTGATACCCTCAAGAATCTTGCAAACGTCATCAAAGACACCGCTCTCTGCGGACTTGGTCAGACGGCTCCGAACCCTGTTATTTCTACTCTTGACAACTTCTACGATGAGTACCTTGCTCACGTAAAAGACAAAAAATGCCCGGCTGGACAGTGCAAGGACCTTCTCAGCTATGTCATCAATCCTGAGAAGTGCATAGGCTGCACGGCATGCGCAAGAAAGTGCCCGGTCAACGCAATTACCGGCGTTGTAAAACAGCCTCAGACGATCGACCAGGAAAAATGTATCAAATGCGGAACCTGCATCGATACATGTAAATTTGGCGCAATTAGCAAACAGTAGGCAAAGGAGAAACACATGGATATGATAAAAATTACAATCGACGGTAGAGTTTACGAAGTCGAGAACGGAATAACGGTTCTTGAAGCCGCAAAAAGAAACGGCATCAAAATCCCGACGCTCTGCCACATGAATCTTAAACCGATCAACTTTGTAAACAAGCCCGCTTCCTGCCGTGTTTGTGTCGTCGAAATGGAAGGCGGAAAAGGAAACCTCGTTCCCGCTTGTGCTACGGACGTTAGAGACGGTATGGTCATCAAAACGACATCCGCAAGAGTTCTCAACGCAAGAAAGACAATCGTAGAACTTCTTCTTTCCGACCATCCGAATGATTGTCTCCAGTGCGCGAAATCGGGTGACTGCGAACTTCAGAGCCTCGCAGCAACACTCGGTATCCGCGAGATTCCTTTCAAAGGTATCCAGTCGACATACAAAAAGGACAGCACCCTTTCGGTTTACCGTGATGTAGACAAATGCATCATGTGCCGCCGCTGCGAATCGATGTGCTCGAACATCCAGAGCGTCGGTGCTCTTTCGGCTGTTCACCGCGGTTTCCCGGCAGTCGTAGCTCCGGCATTCGAAGCTGCTCTCGGCGAATCCTCATGTGTAAACTGCGGACAGTGCGTCCAGGTCTGCCCGGTAGGCGCTCTTACACTCGTTGACAACATCGGCGATGTAGTAAAAGCTCTCAACGACCCGACCAAGACAGTTGTCGTTCAGACAGCTCCGGCAGTCAGAGTCGCTCTCGGCGAAGAGTTCGGCATGGAACCCGGAACGATCGTTACCGGCAAAATGGCTGCAGCATTGAGAAGACTCGGCTTCAACTATGTATTCGATACCGACTGGTCTGCTGACCTTACCATCATGGAAGAAGGAACTGAGTTCCTCGGCCGTGTAAAGAAATTCCTCGCAGGCGACAAGGATGTCAAACTTCCGCTCTTCACATCATGCTGCCCGGCATGGGTAACATTCTATGAGAAGAATTTCCCGGATCTTCTTGACTACCCGTCAACCGCTAAATCTCCGCAGGGTATGTTCGGCGCAGTCGCAAAGAACTACTTCGCTAACAAAATCGGCGTAAAACGTGAAGATATGGTCGTTGTTTCCATCATGCCGTGCCTTGCTAAGAAGAGCGAAGTTGCACGTCCTGAACTCGGAAACGGCAAAGATCAGGATGTCGATTTCTCGTTGACAACACGCGAGCTCGCTCACATGATCAAACAGTACAACATCGACCTCAAAGAACTTCCGGAAGAGGATTTCGATTCTCCGCTCGGACAGTCCACAGGTGCAGCTGTTATCTTCGGAGCAACAGGCGGCGTTATGGAAGCTGCTCTTCGTACCGCTTACGAAGTTTATACCGGCAAAACACTTCCGAAGATCGACTTCATGGAAGTTCGTGGTTTTGACGGAATAAAAGAAGCTGTAATCGACGTTAACGGTCTTCCTGTTAAAGTCGCTGTTTGCTACGGCCTTGCAAATGCTCGCAAACTCATGGAAGAAGTCCGCGCAGGCAACCCGAACGGCTATCACTTCATCGAAGTCATGGCTTGCACAGGCGGCTGCATCGGCGGCGCAGGTCAGCCCTACCATCACGGCAACGGTGACATTCTCGTTAAACGTATGGAAGCTATTTACCGCGAAGACGCTGGCAAACCGATCAGAAAGTCTCACGAGAACCCGGATATCATCGCAATTTACAAAGAATACTACGGTGAGCCGAACAGCCATCTCGCACACGAACAGCTTCACACTCACTACATTGACAAGAGCGTAAAAATCGAAGAAGTCAAGTAGTTGATTCAAGCTCGATCCACTTTACAGCCCCGGTCCGCCGGGGCTTTTTTTTGCCTTTGAAGTTTGCCTTTTCCGCATTTTTTCTTTAAAATCTTGCCGTTTTTGCGGTGTCTGCGGAGGAGTCAGGTATGAAAAAAATCATCATTTTGATTATTTTTATTGCTGCGGTTTTTATGACTGCAGGTTGCGGCAATTCTTCTTCGGGAGGTAAACTTCCGGAAGGAAACGATGATGACAGTCTGCACGGAGAGAGCGGAAAAGACGAAGATGAAGAAGAAACCGAAGACGAAGATTATCCTGTTTATCCTGCGATGAATGAAGCCTTTGTGTGCCGGAATTTCGATTCGTGCTATGACAACGAAGGTGAAATAGTTTGCCCTGAATACGGAGAGAAATTTTATGGCCAGGATGCGCAGTATTCAAAGCGCGGCTTCTGCACTAAAAGACATTTTTCGGTAAAGTCAGATGTGGAAAACGAAAAAGTGACAATTGACAACTATACCGGACTGGAGTGGACATCTTCATTTTTTTCCGAAAGAACTTGGGATGAGGCATCTGATTTCTGCGAAGATCTTGAATACGGCGGCTTCAGCGACTGGCGGCTTCCAACTCTTCCGGAAGCTTTCACTATTGCCGGATTGAACGATGATGAGGCGGCAGAAAGCGGTTTTGAATATCGGCAGAACAGTTCTAAGGATCTTTATTTCTGGACTTTATCATCGGATTATTCCGACTATTCGGGCAATTATTACCCGTATATTATCAAAGACCACAACGATTCAGGAGAGGGGTCCGTATACGATGTTGAAACAACTATTGCACAGCAGGATGAGACACACATCCTGCGTTGTGTCAGGGGCGAAAAGTATGATACTTATTCATTGCTTGTAACGAAAAGGATAGCTGGAGACGAGGTTCTGGAAGGATCCCGTTACAAATTGCTGTGGCAGAAAAATCTTGAGACGGAAAAAAACTGGGAAGAAGCTCTTTTCTACTGCGAAAATCTTGAATATGCAGGGTTCAGCGACTGGAGACTGCCGAGCATAAACGAACTTTTCACGATGTATAATTACGAAATCAGAAAATTTGCAGTGGAAATTACTGATTATCCTTATATTTTCTGGTCTTCTTCGACAAAGATCGGATCCCCTGAAGAGGCTTATATCTTTTCAGCGCTCGGAGGCTACACCGAAACCCGGGAAAAAAATATAGGATACGGGACTTTCTGCGTCAGAGGCGGCGGACTTTGCGACGACGGCTTTTTCTGGAACGGCGAAGGATGTGTCGAAGATCCGTGCAGATCCGATCCGTGCAAAGATATTGAAAACGCTTTGGACGAGTGTTTCCCGAAAAGTGCGAAAAGATACCTCTGCGCCTGCGCTGAAGGTTTTTTCTGGGACGGAAAAAAGTGTACAAGCCCATGCAAAGCCGATTCGTGCGAAGAGGGTGAAATTTGTATCGCGGAAAACCTTAAAACATATTATTGCAAGAAGTGCCGTGAAGGATATCGCTTGGGGTCTGACGGCAAAAAGTGCGAAAAAATCGATGTCTCAAAAAATATCTGCACGGGGCAGAAGCTCTGCTACAAAAAAGAAAATTATAAATCTACAAGTAAAGGAGCAAAAGATTACGAAATGCCGTGCGCCGAAGAAGGGGAAGAACTTTTCGGGCAGGATTCGCAGTATGCAGGCAGAACCTGTACGCCTCTAAAATTCACTTCGTCAGGCGGAATTATAGCAGAACACGCTACAGGTCTTAAATGGATCTCAACTGAAAAACAGCTGAAATACGAGGATGCAAAAGCGTACTGCGAAAATCTTGGAGAGGGATGGCGGCTGCCCGAGATATGGGAACTTGTGAATCTTGTCGACACAAACGATTACAGCGGTCCTAAATTCTGGTCTGAGTTGGGAATAAGCGCTTACCGCCTTATGTCAGGGACTTTGTACGGAGAAAATGTTCTGGCGGTTTGGATCGGTATGACCAAAGTGAATTCCACCGACTATGAAATGGATTTTATATGCGTGAAAGGAGAAAAACAGGAGCATTCTTCAAAGTTTGAAATATCGGAAAACAACGGAGAGGAAACAGTGAAAGACCCTGCGACAGATCTGATCTGGCAGAAGTCGAATTCTCCGTCATTGCTGGATTGGGCTGACGCTCTTGCCTACTGCGAAAACCTTGAATATGCAGGTTATTCAGACTGGAGACTGCCGAACAGAAACGAACTTTTTTCACTCGTAAACTATGAAAAATCTGATATGGCCACCTATTTCCCTGATATGGAAAAGCTGAATTCCATTTTCTGGAGTTCCACAACCAATATTGCAACAACTGATGATTGTTTGAGAAAAGTGCGCGACTATGATGATGACGACGATTATTATGACGAGTATGATTACTATTATTATGACAACGAAGCGTGGTATGTGGACTTCAAGGAAGGAATTATCGAGCGGAGAGACAAGGATGGATATTATCATTATCCTGTAAAATGCGTGAGATAACGGTTTCTTTATAACTTGCAAAGGGTTCTGCTAAAAATATAATCGCACGGATTTTGATTTTAGAGGGAAAAATGAGAAAAATTTCAGTTGTTTTCTTTCTGATCCTGTTTTCGGTGCAGCTTGCTGCCGACGAGGTGTGGCCTGTGTGCTACGACAAGCAGTGTAAAAGCAGCGACGACTGCTGCAAAGGCGCTAAATGCCTGCCGTGGATAGCGAAAATGCACCCGAAAATAAAAGAAACGGGTTACTGCGTCATCGAAGGGTGCAAGGATGGCGATGATTCGACGTGCCCGAAAGACCACATCTGCCTTAAATCGGTTAAAGGCACTTTCTGCGTGAAAAAAATTCCTGATAAAAAATGATGGAGAAAAAGATGAAAAAAATCGTGCTTTTAGGTTTTGTTTTTATGTTTTTTATTGCCTGTAGCGATGCTAAAAAAGAGGCTCAGACTGCGGAAAAAGCTGAGCCTGTGAAACCTGCGGAAACGGCGAAAACAGAGGACGAGATCGAAGTCAAAGGGCTTGAAAACGAGATCCTGGGCGAAGATTTCGAAAAAGGAAAAAACATTCATGCGTTTGAAATGACTTCGATAAAAAGCGGCGAAAAGGTGAAGTTCGGCGATTTCAAAGGAAAACGGATCCTCGTCGATTTCTGGGCAAGCTGGTGCGAGCCCTGCATTGCGATGTTTCCTGAGCTCAACAAACTGAAAAAAGAGTATGAAGACGGAAAGCAGACGCTGAAGATCCTTTCGGTAAGCGTTGACCCGATGCCGGGAAAGATCAAAAAGATCATCGCGGACAAAAACGCGCAGTTCGATGTCCTGCAGGCTCCGGAATCGCTTGCTGAATCGGGCGTGATCATGCCTTACATGGTCCTTGCGGACGAAAACGGGAAGGTTATCGAGACGATTTCGGGCAAACACACCTACGAAGAGTTCGAAAAAATCGTAAACAGCGGAAAATAACTTGTTTTCCGGTCGTTTTTGTGCGATTTATGCAGGCAGTTTGGCTGTTTTAACAATTTCATATAGGAGAGAGACATGGTAAAAGTCGGTGACAACATCAAAGCTATTTCCCCTTACAAACCCGGTAAACCTATTTCGGAAGTCGAAAGGGAGCTCGGTCTTACTTCCGCTATCAAACTTGCGAGCAACGAAAACCCGACAGGCGTCAGCCCGAAAGTAAAAGAGGCTCTCATCAACGCTGTTTCGGAACTCAACTACTATCCGGACGGCAACGCATACTACCTTAAAAATGCTATCGTTGAATACCACAAAACCAAAGGCGAAGAGATAAAATTCGAAGAGGTTTTTGTCGGAAACGGCTCTAACGAAGTCATTGACATCGCGATCAGGACCCTCATCAAAGGCGACGAGGAAGTCGTTCTTTCGGAGCAGGGATTTGTCGCTTACGAACTCATTCTCAAGGCGGCCGACATCAAAATGAAACTCGTTCCGCAGACCAAAGACCACGTTGTCGATATCGACGGGCTCATCGCGGCTGTAACGCCAAAAACGAAGATGATCTGCCTTATCAACCCGAACAACCCGACCGGAACATACTACCCGAAGGCTCAGTTCGAAAAACTTCTCAAAGCTGTTCCGCAGGAAGTCATTCTCGTTGTTGACGAGGCTTACTTCGATTTCGCCGACGCTCCCGATTATCCGAACGGTTTTGACTACAGGAACATGCACCCGAACATGATCATCTGCAGAACGCTTTCAAAAGCTTTCGGTCTCAGCGGAATCAGGCTGGGTTACGCAGTTTCGACTCCTGAAATCGTTGACTATATGAACCGCGTCAGAGAACCTTTCAACACGAACCTTCTCGCTCAGGTCGCAGGAATTGCCGCTTTCAAGGATACGGACTACCTGAAAAACGCGATCAAAGTCAACAAGGAAGGGAAGGAGTATCTCTACAAAGAGTTCAACAGGCTCGGAATTGAATACCTTCCTACACAGGGCAACTTCATGCTTTTCAAAGTAGGAGAAGCGCAGACTTCCGGCCGCGACTGCTACGACTACCTGCTTCACAAAGGCGTAATCGTCCGTCCGGTTGCAAATTACGGTTTCCCGAACTGGCTCAGACTTTCGATCGGTCTTAAGGAACAGAACGAAACTTTCATAAAGTATTTTGAGGAATTTCTTAAAACTATCCGCTGATTTTGCGAAAAAAATCCCTTAAAATTTTACTTAATTTCCTTTATCCTTATAATATTTCGATTTTTTTGTTTTGATTTTGTTTTTCAGGTGCGTTTTGAAGAGTTCCGCTAATTTCAGAGTCGGCTTGTTCCTGCTTTTGTCACTGCTGATGATCGTGGGTTTTATTGCCTTTATCCTCGTTAAAAAGAATGTTTTTACCAATCATCTTTATTTTACCCTTTCATCTTCTACCGGCGAGGGTATCACCGAGGGAATGCCTCTTCTTTTTTCAGGTTTTGAAATCGGAAAAGTCGAAAAATTCGAACTTGACAACAAAGGAACGGTTCTTGTTCTGGTCAAAGTGCCGGAAGAACATGCGCACCGCATCAACAAAAGCTCTGTTTTTACCCTTGAAAGGCCGCTCATCGGCTCTTCAAGGTTCATCGTGACAACCCCTAATATCACGGAGACTTTTGCAGACAGCAGCTATGTTTTTGAAACCCAGATGGTCGACGACATCAACGAAGTCATCAAAAAACTTCAGCCGATGGTAGAAAAAATCGATGATATTGCTAATAATCTCAAAACTTTGACCGATGAAAAGAGTCATCTTAACAAAACGCTTGTCCATGTTGAAAAAATCGCCGGAGATCTGGCACAGAAACGCGGTATAATCGAAATGATGGCGGGCGACAAGGCTGCCGCTGCGCAGTTCCGCGAAGGTGTGGCTCACCTCAACAACTCTCTGGGCGAGATCGAAACTCTGATCGGCAACGCCAATAAAACGCTTGTCAAGGCCGATGACCAGGTTCTGGGTGACGACGGAACGATTTCAAAAGTCAATGCGATAGTCGAAGATGTGAATAAAAAAATGGCCGATCTGGACATTCTGATCGCTTCCCTTATAAAATCAGGTGAAAACCTTCAGGAAGGAACTAAAGACATGGATGTTCTGAGAAAGGATCTTGATTCGATAATCAACTCGGTAAATTCTATGGTCAAAGATGTCCGCAGAGTTTTGCCGACGACTCAAAACAAGGAAATAGAACTGCCATGATTAAGGTTCTTCTTTTTGTTTTCTCGATTTTCTTACTGGTTTCATGCGGTGCAGGGCATATTCCGGTTTGGAAGCAGAATGCTGCGGCCGATACGGCGAATTTCATTGAAAGCAGTTTTATCGGAAATGAAAGCTACGCTTCGAAATATTTCGACAAAATGCTTGAAGATTTCAGAATGACGGTCGATCCGGACGAAGTGGTGAAAGCGTATCTGACAAAATGTATTGCCGAGTTCGCGCTTCTCGAATATTCTGAGTGCCGCGAAGCTGCTGACATGCTTCCGCTTCTGAAAAACGAAGAGAATATCGCGTATTACAATTTTATTTCAGGCAAAGCTCGGAAATCAGAAGATTTACCTAAGAAATACCGCGATATTTTTGAATTTTCACAAAACTGCAATGTCGAAAAGGCAAATTCGGCGCTTTCTTCGGAAAAAGATCTGACAACTCTTTTGATAAAGGCTTCGTTTCTGGCAAAAACAGGCTGCTACGATGCCGAAACTGCGGGAATTGCGGTAAAGGCGGCTTCAAAAGAGGGTTGGAAAAAGGCGGTTCTTAAGTATCTCGCGCTGCAGCTTTCATACTTTGAGAAACACGGCGACAGACAGAATGCCGGACTTATAAAAAAGAGAATGGAACTTGTTGTTTCTGAATAATGACTTGTAAATAAATGGGAGGAGTCATGAAAGTCATTCGTTTACTTTTCTTGCTTGTTTTCGTTGTTTTTGTTTCGTGCGGAACTTCCGAAACCAAATCGGACGGCGAGCCGCAGAAAAGTGCTCCGGCACAGACTGAAAAAAAGGCTTCATCATCGAAAAACATCAAAGTTTCCAACGATCCTGACGCTTTCGTAGAGGCTGCAAGGCTTAACGATGCGGCACTTGTCGACAAGTTCCTTGCTGCGGGAGCCGATGTCAATTCTAAAAACAAAAGCGGTATTTATCCGCTTCACTGGGCTGCATGGCACGGAAATATGGAAATGGTCAAAAAACTTGTCGAAAAGCAGGCTTATGTTGACGTTATGGACGGCTACCGCGATGAAACTCCGCTTTCATGGGCTGCGAAAAAGGGCAACCTCGAAGTTGTCAAATACCTCGTCGAAAAGGGTGCGGCTGTCAACAATTCCGACAGATACAAAGAGACTCCGCTCATGGATGCTGCGCGTTACGGCCACGATGAAATGGTTCGTTTCCTGCTTTACAACAATGCGAAAATCAACGATGTCACGGTTGACGGAATCAGCGCGCTGATGTTTGCAAGCATGAACGGACACGAAAAAGTCGTAAAAACGCTCCTAGAGTTCAGGGCAGATATCAACAAGATCCACTTCAAAACCAGTAAAACGGCCCGCGGTTATGCGGAAGAACGCAAATTCAAAAGCATTGTCGAACTTATCGCACGCCAGGCAAAAGTCGAAGGCGACCTCATCAAAAGACCGGCGAAACCGGCTGACACGCAGTTCGTAACGACTCCGCCGGACCTTGAAACGCTTCAGAAGGCATGGGCAGGAAGAGAAGATTATCTTCCCGCAACACTTGAGGCGAAACACGTAACTTCGCACATGAACAAGTTCCTTCCCGACATTACGCAGTGCTACCAGAGCAGATACGAGCAGGGCGACCGCAACATGATGGGAACTATGGAACTCATGGTCCGCGTTGCCGGCAGCGGAGTAGTCCTTGATGCATATTTCACGACCGAAAAATACCAGTCATCACTTTTCGGAGACTGCATTCTTGATGCCATAAGATCCCGTCCTTTCCCGCAGTTCTACGACGGTCAGATCGATTTTAAATACACTTACACCATCTAAAAGCACCGTTTTCTTTTTATTGACAAAATCCTTTTTATTGTATAAATATTAAGGATTATTATTCTGTTCTTACCTAAAACGGGGGTGTTACTATGTTTAAGGTGGTATTTTTATTAGTGATTTTCTTTACTTCTTCGCTTTTCGGGCAGTCGGTTCTCGACGATAAGGTTCAGCTGAAGGATGAAAATTTCGTCAAATCTGTAGAAAATGCGGACACGATCATTCTCGGAAAGTATATTCAGGGCGGCAAAACCAAAGCAAAAGTCATGGTCGACAAAGTTTATGTCGGCGAAGCTTCGGGCGATATCGAGATCAGCGGTCTCGATAATGAAAAGATAAGGCTCCGTTACAAAAGAGATGCCTATAAAAAAGGCGACGGATATGTCTTTATTCTCAAGAAAGGGGCTAAGGATTACAAGCTGCTTGAAGACAGCATCACGATTCCGATTTCTAAAGACAACAAGGCGAATTTCTCTTTCAATACGCCTTATCTGATCAATTTCTGGCAGTTTTTCGACGAAAGACTTCTTGAAGTCGCAATAAAGGCGATCCGTGAAAAAGCGGACAATATGCAGAACGACTCGACAAAAGAGACTTTTGACCAGCTCGTAAACGAGTTTATAGAGAAAAAGGATGCGGCATCGCTCCGCACGGCTCTTGCAGTTGCCAAACTCGGCGGTCTTTCGATCGACGATGAAAAATACAACTCTTTCATTGCCGGAACAGATACGCTTTCCTGCCTTGCAGTCAAATTTTCCGGCGAAATCAAAGGCGAGCTTTACTTCAATCAGAACATTCTCACCAAGGCTGAAGGTTTCAATGCCGACAATCAGACAGCTTTCGGATATGCCGCAATGAACCTCTACTCGAAGCAGAGTGTTCCGGTAATCGGAAGAATGCTCAATAAAATCAGCCTTTACGCACCGTCTTCGAGCGAGTGCTTCCCGTATCAGAAACCGGCAACGAACAAAGAGGTTTTTGTCAGAGCGCTCATTGAAATCGATTCTCCCGACACGATAAGACTTATCTCTTCGCAGCTTGACAGCGGAGATGCAGACTGGCTTGCAAAAGTTCTCGCAATCATTGCGGAATACGACGGTGCAGACCTTGTCGAACTTGTTCTTAAGGCTGCGACGAATGAAAGAGTTTCCGAAAGAAAACTTGAGTTCAACAACTATTTCAACAGAGTAAAATCGAAAAGTGTTGCAGAATCACTCATCGGACTTTTCAATAAAAGCAGCGATTCCTACTGGAAAAAGACGATTCTTTCGGTTGTCGGAACATATCAGTTTGCAGAATCGCTTCCTTTCCTCATTCAGGTCATGAACGAAGATTCCAAGGAAGAAATCAGAACGACTGCCGCTATGTCGATCGGTCAGCTCGGAAATGCAGGCGGCGCAAAACCGCTTTACGAGTTCATCGTCCGCGAGAAATCGATACTTGCCAAGTCGATAGGCATCCAGTCGATTGCAAAAATCGGCGACAAATCGGTTCAGGAATATCTTAAAAAGCTTGTCAGCGAAGAGACCGACCCGAAAGTCCGCGAAGAGGCGGCAAACGCTATTGAAGATAATTTGTTTATTCTCAGATACGGCAGAGAAAAAGATTGATCCCTTCACTTTCTCCCGAATCACTTGAGGCATGGCTGCTCTGGCAGCATCAGCTTCAGTCTTTCACTTTCAACGACGATTTCGTCAAAGAGATAAATTCTGACATTTCGGAAGGGTTTGCCGAAGTTTTCAAAAAATCAGGGCTTTTTTCATCAGCTCGAATTCCTGCGGCGCCGGCTGCTAAAAACGTAGAAGAACCGCTTGACGAGTCTTTGCCGCCGCTTGAAAAAGTTCGCATAAAAGCCGGAAAATGCTCTGCGTGCCGCCTTGCGGCAAAGCGGACGAATATGGTTTTCGGAGAGGGAAATCCGAATGCCGACATCATGTTCATCGGCGAAGGTCCGGGTGAAGACGAGGATTTGTCCGGCAGACCTTTTGTCGGAAAGGCGGGGCAGCTTCTTACTAAAATCATCGAAAACGGGATGAAGATTCCGCGTGAGCAGGTTTATATCGCAAACATTGTTAAGTGCCGTCCTCCGGCAAACCGCGATCCGATGCCGGATGAGGCTCAGTGTTGCATCGGTTTTTTGAAGGAACAGATTAAGATTGTAAATCCTAAGGTCTTGATTCTGTTGGGTAAAGTCGCGATGAAAAATCTGCTCGGCATTGAAAGTTCTATGTCTAAAGCGCGCGAAATGACTTATGAATACGAAGGGATAAAGGTTTTTGTTACTTATCATCCGAGTGCTCTCCTCAGAAACGAAACATACAAGCGGCCTGTCTGGGAAGACATAAAAAAGGTGATGAAATATCTCGGAATGATGTAACCTGAGACTTGTTTTGAAGTCTCATTGTTTGTTGAAATTAAGTTATTTTTATATTGATGGTGATAAAATGTTTTTGAAAAAATTCTTATCCGTTGTTTTTATTGCGTTTTTTTCGGCGAATCTTTTTGCTTCTTCGGTTCTTGAGCTTGTCGGAGCGCAGGATTCGGTTCATCCGTTCACTTCGAGAATCATTTCGACAGGTGCTGAGGCTGCTTACTTCAACCCTGCCGATCTGGCGACTCTTGATGACTCCTTCAAAATCGGTTTCGGAATGACAATCCAGAACAAGTCTATAAGCCATGCAAAAAGACCTGACGGATACGATATTTCTTCTCATATTTACGATGTCGATACCGGAAGCATGGGAGCAGGAATCGATAATTTTTACGCGCCGATGGCGACAGAGAATCTTCTGAACCGCAGAGGTTCGAGCGATTATGATTCGTTTGACGGTGTGATTATGCTCGGAGCAGTAAAAAACATCGCGAAAAAAAGCCTCGAAAAACTCGGCGGTCAGCTTACAGTCGGTATTTATGCGCTTCTTCCGATTTCCGGGATCCAGACACAGGAGCCTTTTTTCAATGACGAGAGAGAGCAGTATTTTTCGAACAGTCTTCAGTTCGAGCTTTACGGTGACAGACTTAAGCAGTTCAGCGTTGCCGCGGCGATTGCAGGAAGATTCGGCCGCTATTTCAGAATCGGAGCAGGTATTGCGATTTCAACCTACACAAAAACACAAAACCGTGTTTTTGTTCCGAGCCCGACTGATCCGGCTGTTCAGCTGATAAACGCGAACATGAATGTCGGCGCTTCGGTTATGCCTTATTTCTCGTTCGTTGCAAATCCGGTTGCAGGGTGGCATCTCACCGGGACTTTCCATTTCCCGACGAACACGGGTATCGTCAAACTCAACAATGAAATGCAGGTTCTTGGCTGGGAGTATGAAGATGGTACAAAAACAGGATATCTTAAAGCGAGTTCTTCGATGACAGCCGGATACCAGCCGATAAAACTTTCTGTCGGAACTTACTATGATTTTAAAGTTAAGGATTACACTCTAACCCCGATGGCTTCTTTCGAGTGGTCAAGATGGTCGACATATATCAACCGCCACGGCGAAAAACCTTCCGACAAGTGGAACGATACGTTTTCCACTGCAGCAGGATTGATTATGCGCCATCCGGAACGTCGTGCAGCTTTCGGTTTCAACTATGTTCCGAGTCCTGTTCCGGCGCAGACCGGCAGAGAAAACTATGTCGACAACGACAGATTCGGTTTTTCTCTCGGATATCACGAATATTTCAGCATCACTGATCAAGTAAAAATCGGAGCAGGCATCAGCGGTGCACTGCAGTGGCTTTTAAGCAGAACCGAAGAAAAGGATCTCGAACGTTCCGTGAAAGACGGCGGAATTGTCGATGAACTTCCTGACGATGCAGAATATTACGGTTCACAGGTCTCGGCGGAAGAGTTCGACGAGATAAAAAAAGGCATTCAGACAAATAACCCCGGTTTCCCCGGCTGGACAAGCAAAGGATTTCTTTTGAATTTAGGTATTTCAGCAGAAGTTATATGGTAATTTAACAACTTTTTTGAGGAGAAAAAAATGAAAAAATTCGTAATTTCAATCGTTGCAATCTGTGCAACGCTGTTCTTTGTTTCATGCGGCGGTGACAGCAAAACGCCGGAAAAAGTAGATGATACTGATACTGTGGCAGACACGGATACCAATGACAATCCTGATACAGCAACTGATACTGATCCGACCGACGAACCGACAAATCCCGATGAACCGACGAATCCTGACGAACCGACGAATCCCGACGAACCGACTGAGCCGACAAATCCCGATGAACCGACTGATCCGACCGAACCGACAAATCCGACCGATCCGGAACCGACAACAGAACCGGGAGACTGCGAACTCAGCGAACTTGAGCAGGAATTTGTAGGAACATGGGCTCAGAAAATCATTCTCCGCTCGAAATCAAGCACGACTCTCGCTAAAAATGTTCCGAGCGTAACAACCCGTTACCTTGTTGTTGAGATCAAACCTGACGCAAACTGCAAACTTGATTTCAATAAAAAGGCTAACCAGATCTGCAAAACCGATAACCGCACAGGTGACAGTGCTCTGAATAAGGGTGTTGTAAAATTCAATGAGCCCGATTCCAAGTTCAATACTATTTTCCATCACTGGAAACCTGCTGACATCGCAGGACAGGAAAACATTCCTTACCTCGAAATCGCTGAAGAAGGCGGAGAAAAGACATTCAAGCTCAACAAAGACTGGGAACTTCGCGGTGCAAACATGGAAAATCCGGCAGCTGAAAATATGATTTCCGACAAAAACGATTCAAGAATTTTCGACCACGACAATGATGGAAATGCTGCTTTCACAATCAAGTTCAACGGTTTTGTAAGCGGTCCGATGTACTATGTCCAGAGACTCAGCCACATTCTTACCGGCAAAGTTGTAGCTGACGGCAAAATCGAAGGAAACGTTGAGTGGACAGACGAGCAGTTTGCTCATCCTGACACTCCGAACACAACTCTCAAAGGTCAGAAAACAACGGTTACCGATACATCGAAGAGTGTTTTCCAGCTTGTAAAAGTTGATGATTCAATGGATTGTGCAACGCTCCTTGAGCAGGCTGACACTATTTTCGATATAGCTGATCCTAACACAGATGTTCCGCTTGACTAATTCATCGGTTCTTTGATTTTTCGAGCCCCTCTCCGGAGGGGCTTTTTTTAAGGAGTTTGTTATGAAAAAACTTATTATTCTGTTTTTTGCAGGCTGTTTTTTGATTTTTATTGCATCATGCGGCGGAAACGAAGGCGGAAAGGAAGCGGAAAAAGACTCTGAAAGCAATGCTGAAACAAGCAACGATGAAGCTGCTGAAAAAGATGACGAAGCTCCTGATGAAGAGACAACTGTTTCCGACAATGAAAACGGGGAATCGGACGAAGCTGAGGAAGTGACTGAAACGCCCGACAGTGCCGAAACTGAGACCCCCAGTGAAAACATTTCTGAAAATTCTGTCACTGAAGAGGAGATCGAATCGAATTTTGCCGGAACATGGGCTCAGAAAATTATTTTCAGATCACAGTCAAGCGCTACTTTCGCAAAAAATGTTCCGAGCGTGACAACGCGCTACCTTGTTGTTGAGATCAGAAGAAACGAGAATGGTGAATTTGATTTTTTCAAAAAAGGCGACCGTATCTGCCGCACTGACAACCGGACAGGTAACAATGCTCTGACATTCGGCGTAGTCCGTTTCAACGAGCCCTTTTCCAAACTGAACACTGTTTTTTTCCACTGGAAACCGAAAGATATCCCGGGGCAGGAGAATGTGCCCTATCTTGAGATCGGAAAAGCTGACGGCGGATACACTTTCAGGCTCAACAGAGATTACGAACTGCGCGGTGCAAAGATGGACGATCCTTCGACTGAACCTATGGTTGCAGATAAAAACGATCCTAGGATCTTTGACCATGATGAGGACGGACATCCTGCTTTCACGGTAGGATTCAGCGGCTTCGCGAATGGAGATATGTACTATGTCCAGAGACTGAGCCACATAGTTACAGGAAAACTTGTCGCAGAGGGCAGGATAGAAGGCAATATCGAGTGGTGGGAGGATCAGTTCTCTCACCCTGACACGCCGGACAAGACTCTTGCTCTGCAGAAAACGACTGTCACGAATACAGAAAAGACAGTTTTTCAGATGATAAAAGTTGATGACTCAATGGATTGCGAAACTCTGCTTGAAAGAGCCGACAAAGGCGAGATCTTCGATATTGCCGATCCGAACACCGACGTTCCGCACAACAAATACGAAGAATAGGATCTAATCGTAGATTCCTTTGCCCATGCAGCACTGTTTGAATTTTTTGCCGCTGCCGCAGGGACACGGATCGTTTCTGCCGATTTTCGGAGCCGTTCTCTTTACAGGTTCTTTTTCGAGAGTCGGGGCAGTTGTATTTTTCTGGACTTCCGCCTCTTTCTTCTGCTCTTTCTGCTCGAATTTTTCTACCGCTTCCTGTGTTACGACCTGAACTGAGAATAGACGTTTAACAGATTCGGTGTAGATGCTGAACATCATATCCTGGAACATCGCGAAACCTTCGCGCTTGTATTCAAGTTTCGGGTTTTTCTGGCCGTAGCCGCGCAGTCCGATGCCTTCACGGAGGTGATCCATGCTGAGAAGATGGCGTCTCCAGAAGATATCGAGAACTTCGAGGACTATGTGGCGCTCGATTTCGTTGCTGAGTTCCTTGTCGTACTGTGACATTTTTTTGTCGTACTGTTCAAGCAGGAAATCGTAGCATTTCTGCGCCATGATCTGCATCGCGGCTTCGTTTTTGTGCCCGATGTAGTTGTTCGGGTCGATGATGTCGGAGAACATATTTTCGTCAAGCTGGGCACGCATATCTTCGTTGTATGCGAGAACTCCGGCGAGGAAATCCTTTACCATAGCGTAATCCCAGCTGTCAGGAGTCGATTTTTCGGGGATTATGTTGTTGAGATTTGTGTTGATGATATCTTCGATCATTGAGTAGATGACCTGCTTGTTCGCTTCTCCGCCGGTAAGAATGCTGCGGCGCAGAGCGTAGATTGTCTTTCTCTGCTGGTTCATTACGTCGTCGTATTCGAGGACGTTCTTACGGATGCTGAAGTTGTGCGCTTCGACCTTTTTCTGAGCGTTTTCGATCGATTTGGAGATGAGTTTGTGTTCGATCGGCTGATCGTCTTCAAGACCGAGTCTCGACATTACGGTCGAAAGTCTTTCGCTGCCGAAAATACGCATGAGGTCGTCTTCGAGACTGAGATAGAATCTTGATGAACCGGGGTCGCCCTGACGGCCGCTTCGGCCTCTGAGCTGGTTGTCGATTCGTCTTGATTCGTGGCGCTCTGTTCCGATTATGTGGAGACCTCCGGCAGCAAGAACTTCTTTCTTTTCTTCGGCGCAGATCTTTTCATATTTTGCGAGAATTTCCTTAAATTCAGGAGATTCGGTATCGACGAATTCCATTGTCGCTTCTGCTTCGGCGTAAGCTAATTTTTCAGGGTTACCGCCGAGCACGATATCGGTTCCGCGGCCTGCCATGTTGGTTGCGATCGTGATAGTTCCCTTTCTTCCGGCCTGAGCGACGACATCAGCCTCCTTCATGTGGAATTTCGCGTTGAGGACGTTGTGCTTGATCCCCTGCTTTGTGAGAAGGTTGCTCAGTCTTTCCGATTTTTCGACTGAAACGGTACCGACAAGAACCGGCTGACCTTTCGCGTTTCTTTCGAGAATAGCCTTTACGACAGCGTTTTCCTTTGCGACCTGTGTTTTGTAGATCTGGTCGGGCATATCCTGCCTGATAACGGGTTTGTTCGTAGGAATTACGGTAACTCCGAGGTTATAGATTTCGGCAAATTCGCGCGCTTCGGTGTCGGCGGTTCCGGTCATACCGGAAAGTTTGTCGTACATTCTGAAGAAATTCTGGTAAGTGATTGTCGCTAAAGTCTGGTTTTCGCGCTCGACTTTGACCCCTTCCTTTGCTTCAAGAGCCTGGTGGAGACCGTCGCTGTAACGCCTTCCTTCCATAAGACGGCCGGTAAATTCGTCAACGATCATGACTTTGTCGACGCCGTCGATATTTTTGACGACATAATCGACATCGAGGTGGAACATGAAATTTGCCTTCAAAGCCTGCTGGACGTGGTGAACAAGCTCAAGGTTTTCCGGCGCGTAAAGGTTGTTTACGCCGAGAAGATTTTCGACTCTGTAGATACCTTCCTGCGTAAGTATTGCGTTTTTCGCCTTTTCATCCTTCGTGAAGTGCTCGTCTTCCTTGAGTGTTTTGACGACTGCGTTGACTTTGACATAAAGATCGGTGCTTTCGTCACTCGGACCTGAAATGATGAGCGGAGTTCTTGCTTCATCGATGAGGATCGAGTCGACCTCGTCGACAATCGCGTACCGCAGATCGCGCTGGACATAGTTGTTTATGTCGTATTTCATGTTGTCACGCAGATAGTCGAAGCCGAATTCACTGTTCGTGCCGTAGGTTATATCGCTGTTGTATGCGATTCTTCGTTCTTTAGTGTTCATTCCGTTGAGAATCGTTCCGACAGAAAGGCCGAGGAATTTGTAAATTCTTCCCATCCATTCTGCGTCGCGGGCTGCAAGGTAGTCGTTTACCGTGACAAGATGTGCGCCGCGTCCTTCCAGAGCGTTGAGATACATCGGAAGTGTTGCGACAAGCGTTTTTCCTTCACCGGTCTTCATTTCGGCTATTCTTCCTTTGTGGAGAACGATGCCGCCGACGAGCTGAACGTCGTAGTGCCTCATACCGAGAACGCGTTTTCCTGCCTCGCGGACTACAGCAAAAGCTTCCGGAAGCACGGAATCAAGTGATTCACCGTTTGCGATCCTCTGTTTGAAATCTGCTGTTTTGGCCGCAAGATCTGCATCTGAAAGTGATTTGAAAGAGTCTTCAAAACTATTGATTTTTGCGATCGTCGGTCTGATAGACTTTAAAAAACGGTCGTTTTCAGTGCCGAAAATCTTTTTGAACAGGTATTTGAACATATCGGAACTCCCGATTTTGAAAAATTAAAATTTGAAAAGGTCGCTAAGCTGTGTTTTTGCCTCGATTTCCTCGCTTCCGTCCTCGCCTTCGTTCTTGATGAACTCAAACGAAGCGCAGAAGTTGGCTTTATCCCTTTCACGGATGAACGAACGCGAATCTTCACGGCATTCGTTCGTGTAGTTTTCATCGTGAAAACGACAGTTCATGCAGCAGTGAAGGTCAGAGTAGCAGAACGGACAGACGTCTTGTCTGCCGACTTTTCCGCGGATATCCTCAAGTTCGTCGTCAAGTGATTTTTTGCAGTTGTGACAGATATAAACAGCCATTTTTTCCTCCAAAAACAACAAAACGCGATAGTATAGTGATTGTTCTGGAAAAATCAAGGTTTGCGGCCGTCACTCGCTAAGGTCATCAAGGTCATTAAAGTCCTTAGGGTGACGGTGGTAAAAAAAGCCGAAGTCGTTTAAATTGATTTTTTTCTGGTAAAGAATGCAAATCCGAGAACGAAGAGAAGTGCAGACAAGAGAGCTAAAACGCCGGTATTGCTGTCGTCGACAGCCGTTACTGCGCAGCTGCCCTCGTCATCGTCACCAGAGCATGTAAGGTCGCCTTCTTCGCATCTGTAGCTGAATTCTTTAGATTTTACCGGCAGTCCGATAAGCTCTGTACTGGTTTCTAGTTTAACCTTGGATTTCTGGATTTCAATCTGTGCCATCTGATCTCTCGGAATATTGAATTCGGCTACCAGAAGCAGAGTTTTTTCTTCGCCTGTTTCAAAAGAGAGCGGAGTGTCCAGAGCTATATCCAAAATGTTGGAAGACTCGGCCGGAACTGCCGTTGCAAGCTGAGTTTCGCCCTCGTAGGAAGCATCTTTGTTCGTATCGAGGTAAATGGAAATCTTTTTGATTCCTTCTTTGAATTTTACTGATTTCGACGTCGTTTTGAGTGTTATTTTCTTTATGCTGTTGCTGTGCGCTATAGCCTTAGCCCTTATCTGAAGGATTCCGACCGGAATTTTGTTCAGATTTGAAAGTGAGGGAAGGGGAGGCTCGATTCCGCCTTTTGTGAAAACGAACGCTTCAACGGTCGGTTCAAGTGAAAACTCGGCGAAATTCATCGGCGATTCCGAAATATCCGCGTCTGCGTTTCCGACTTTGCCGAAAGAGAACCTTTCGATGCTTTCGATATAGAAATAGAAACTCGTGTTGATCGGAACAGATTCCGGCGTTTTGTATGAAACATCCGCAACGATCAGGAAATGATGAAGGATGTTCGTCTCATAAATCGTCGAATCGTTTTTCAGAGCGAGCGAAACGGTGTTTGCCTTTACGCTCTGCGGATCTGTCACTTCAACGTCTCCGTCATCGAAAATGCCGTTTCCGTTTTTGTCGTAAACTAATTTTATGTTGCTGATCTGCGCAGCCTGATCTTTTGAATAGAGGCTTGTTACTACTGAGTCGAACGAGAAGTTTTTGCCGTTTTCCTCAGTTGCCGCCATAACGGTGAACTGACCCATAACGAGTTTGTCTGTCGGAGCCGGAACGATTATCGCAGATTCACCGCTTACAGGAGAGTTTTTGCCTTTTGCAACGGTGATTTTTACATTGTTTGCAAAAAGAGAGTCGTCAACTACGCAGCTGCCGTTTTTGCAGATTTTGCCTGATCCGCACTCTTCGTTTTTCGTGCAGCCTTCGCCGTCACCGTAGCCGCCGCACGGCGTAAGATCAGGATTTTCGCATGTCGCAGCCGAAGGACAGCTGCCGAATGTGAGTCTGAGCGGTATCGAAGTGTTGGTTCTGTAGGGCTTTCCGCTGTCATCGCTGATAATAGCAGTGTTTTCGATAACTTCGTTCTTTGCAAGGTTATCTTTCGGTTTGACCTTGAAACGGAGCATTATTGTTTCGTCGCAGGTCTGATATACCTGATCGCAGTAGCTGAGTACATCTGCGATTTTATACGGATTTGTCAGCGGGAATCCGCCGTTTACGTCTTCGATCGGCTCCCATTTCTTGCAGACATTGTCGCTCTTCCACTCTTTGCACATTTCAGTCGTGCCGGGAATGTAGTTGACTTTTGTCGAAAGCGTATCCTGAACGGTGACATTTGTAGAAAGATCGTCTCCCCAGTTCTGAACCTTTATCATGAAGTAGAACGGAGCTGTAGCACATACTGAATCAGCCTGTTCCGAGCATGAACAGTAATTTTTCTCTCTTCCGTCAGGAGTTACAGGGTTTATAGGAATGTCGTATCTCGGAGCTTTCGTATCAAGCGAAACGACCATGTAGTTCGGATAGATGCAGTCCTGGTTTGCTCCTATTTTTATGAACATCGAGTTGTCGCCTTTCTTGAACTGCGTATCGAAAAGCGGTTCTTTTTCGGCATCAAGCAGGAATGTATCGACATCCATCGTGTATTCGAGAGCATTCGGATCCGGAGTGTTCGGGTCACCTCCGATGCAGGTTGGGAACTCGTCGTTCCAGCCGTAGATACTTGAAATCGAGTTGTAGGTATCGGAATAGGACACGCAGCCATTCCGTATGTTCCGCAGCCTGTCGCACTTGCCAGACCGGGATCGCCCTCGTGAACAGCCATAGTCATTTTGATGATCGGTTTGTCAGGAAATTCGAATCCTGAAATGCCGAGGTTGACTTCCTGTTTGCAGAATCTTCCGAAACCGTTGTAAACATAGACCATTTTCGGGCTGACTCTTGTCGAGCGGTAAACGGTGATGAGTGACCAGCCGCACATTACCGATGCGCTGTAGCCGTTGTTGCCTACTATCTGCGAAAGATAGTCGGAAGAATTCGAACACTCGACATCGCTGACAGTATAGCTGCCGTAAAGCGACATTCCGTCGGCTTTGTATCCCAGCTCTCTTCCTTTTGCGTGGATCTGGTTGAAGAAATCGGTTACATCGACTCTGTAGGTGTAGTATCCGCCGTAAATCGTACCGGCCTGTTCAGTCGTGATACCCTCGAAAGTGAAATCCTGAATGCCGGGATTTGCTTCCGTTCCTGCTGTTCCTATTCTCGGAGCGGCAGCGTTTATCGTCTGAGTGATCTGACCGTCGTCTGATGTGAAGTTGAGAGTCGCCGTGTTGTCGGTATGGTTTACATTGTTCGGGTCTAAACTTGAAGTCCATACAAGATATGCCGCCTCGACGTAAGCATCTTCCGGAACGTGGCGGTTTGTAAGCTGGAAAGTACTCTGAGGAAGGCAGCTGTCGGGTTCCGGGTTGTCGTCCCAGTCACATCCGGCAGGCGAGTTGGCATCGGTGCAGATGTCACGGATATCGTTGCCCATCAAAGATTTGAACATAACGAAATAGTCGAAACTTCCGGCTTCCCACTGAAGTTTCTTGCCGTCAAGAACCGAAACTTCGGGACCGATCGTCGTTCCTTCATAGGCAAATGCCGAAAGCACTGCCGAAAGGACAAAAACAAACACTAAAAATTTTTTCATCGCAATCTCCTGTTGTTAAATCAACACATAAAACCGGAAATTTTACCGAAAAACGGGAATAAGTCAAAGCGGTAAAAAGGGAAGTTTCGGAGATGATTTGATTTTTTGCCTTTTTTATGCGAAAACATCGGGATTTTTTTGGTGTTTTGTCCTTTTCCGGAGGAGGAATCATGGCAAAAAGAGAAAATTACATATCGTGGGATCAGTATTTCATGGGCGTCGCACTGCTCAGCGCGCAGCGTTCCAAAGACCCGAACACGCAGGTCGGAGCGTGCATCGTGAACAGCGAACACCGCATAGTCGGAGTAGGGTACAACGGTTTTCCGGCAGGCTGCGGCGACGATGCACTTCCGTGGGACCGCGAAGGTGACTATCTCGACACGAAGTATCCGTTTGTTGTTCATGCCGAACTTAACGCGATACTCAATTCGATTCAGAATCTCCGCGGCTGCACGATCTATGTCGCCCTTTTCCCGTGCAACGAATGTGCAAAGGCGATAATACAGTCCGGAATTTCCGAAATCGTCTATCTGTCCGACAAATACGCCGAAACCGATGCCGTCAAAGCCTCAAAACTCATGCTGGCGCAGGCAAACGTCAGAATGAGGAAACTCGATCCGCTGCCTGAAAATATTGTGTTGAAGTTTTCTTAATTTGTTCCGTCGCGCCATGTCGTAGTGACGACGAAACGGCGTGGGCGCGAATCTTTTCTTTTGCTCTTTTTTCTTCTTTAACTATAATCAATGGTTTTTTGTTTTTAGGGAGGCAGTTTTGGCAGTTCACGAAGATTTGATATTTATCCCGTCGTTCCTCAAAATCGAGCGTTTTGACAACAGAACGCCGCTTGTTTACGACACTTTTGCCGAAATAGAGGCGAAACTTGCCGGGTTGGGCAGTGTGCCATACATTCTGATAATGTCGATGCGCGACTATCAGCCCGAACTTTCCGTTATCAAAAACGCAAAAGCGGTACTTGTCGTTTCGTTTGACTGCAAATTCAAACAGCTTGCCCCGCATGTTTTTGTTGTCGACGGTGAAAAATTCGACCGTTTTTCGCTTGAATACATCCTCGATTTCATCAATATAACTATCGATCTTTACAACAAAATCCTTGAAAACGCGCAGATAGGGATAAGTCTCAGCGTTGAAAAGGAGCCGAACAAACTTTACGGTCAGATCCTCACTTTCCTGCGTAAAGCGACCAATGCCGAAGCGGGAACGCTGTATCTGATGAATGAGGAACACGACAGAATATTCTTCGTTTCAAGCCAGAACAGCCGCCTCGGTTCAAAAGTTTTCGAAAAGCGCGAAATCCCTTTCAACAAAAGAAGTTTTGTCGGATACGTATGCGACAAAGGCGAAACGCTGAATATTCCGGATGCATACAGCATTCCCGAAGACGCGCCGTACACTTTTAACAGCGAACTCGACAAAAAACTCAACTATAAGACTGTTTCGATAATCACAGTGCCGATGAAAACCGCGACAGGAGACGTCGTTGGTGCCGTCCAGCTTATCAACAAGCTCGACAAGGATTCGTCGGAGCCTGTTCCGTTCAGCGATTTCGACACGATCATGCTCAAAAGTCTTTCGACTCTGGCTGCGGTTTCGGTTGAAAACAACAATCTGCTGCTTGAAACTGAAAAACTGCTCAACAACATGATTATTTCTTCGGTAAAGGCAATCGAACAGCGGGATCCGATAACGAAAGGTCACAGCATCCGCGTATCGGCGTACACGATGGCGATTTTGAAACATGCTCTCGAAAACCCGGAGATAGCAGGTCTTTATCGTGTCGACAAAAATACGCTGAAAGTTGCCGAAACCGCTTCTCTGCTGCATGATTACGGCAAAGTCGGAGTCCGCGAAAAACTTCTAATGAAGCAGCACAGATTTTATCCTGAAGATCTCGAAAAAATGAAGTGGCGCATAAAGTACGCCGTTGTTTTCATGAAGGACGGAAGCGAGGAGAAAGCTGTTGCGGAAGAATTCCTTTCAAAACTTGATTCTCTCGACATTCCGCGTCCTCACGACGAAAACGAGCAGAACCTCATTGACAGGGCGGCGCACATCATGGTTAATGCGAACGGCGAAAAGATAGAAATCGTAACCGCGGAAGAGCTTGCATATCTCAACATCCAGAAAGGAACACTTACAACGGAAGAGCGTTCGAACATGGAAAAGCACGTTCTTTACAGCTACGAACTGCTCAATTCGATAGACTGGCCGGTTTCTCTCAAAGCTGTTCCGAATGTCGCCGCATCACACCACGAAAAACTCGACGGAAGCGGTTATCCGTTCCACAAAAAGGGTGAAGATCTCGGCATAATCGAACGTGTCATGGCGATTGCCGACATTTATGACGCCTTGACCGCGAAGGACAGACCTTACAAAAAGGCTATTGCGCCTGAAATAGCTATCTCCATTCTTAAAAAAGAGGTCGAAGACGGTAAACTCGACCCCGTTCTTTTCGATCTTTTTGCCTCGAACCGCGAAGCAATTGACAACGAAGTAAATGAAAAGGTCAGCGAAAAAATAGAATAAATTTTTGTTCCGGCTGATATAGTTGACAAACCTGTTTTTAAAATATTAGATAGCACGTTATTTTCTTTAACACTTATGGAGGTTGATATGAAAAAAGTTCTTCTTGCTACCGAAAAACCTTTTGCAGCAAAAGCTGTTGCAAAAATCGAAGAAATCTGCGGTGCAGCAGGTTACGAAGTCCGCAAACTTGAAAAGTACACATCTGTTGACGAGCTAAAAGCTGCGATCAAAGATGTAAACGCAGTCATCATCAGAAGCGACAAAATCACGAAAGAGATCATGGACGCAGCTCCTGAACTCAAGATCGTAGTCAGAGGCGGCGCAGGATTCGACAACGTCGACTGTGCAGCTGCAAAGGAAAAAGGCATCGTCGTTATGAATACTCCCGGCGTAAATGCAAACGCTGTTGCAGAACTTGCGATCGGTATGGCGATCTATACCGCAAGAACCTGCTTCACCCCGTCGACCGGAACCGAGCTTAAAGGCAAAAAACTCGGTCTTCAGGCTTACGGAAACGTCGGCAGAAACGTTGCAAGAATCGCTAAAGGTCTCGGCATGGAAGTTTATGCGTTCGATCCGTTCCTTACCAAAGAAAAAATCGAGTCCGAGGGCGTAAAATACATTGCTACCAAAGAAGAGCTCTACAAGACCTGCAACTACGTTTCTCTTCACATCCCGGCTAACGACGAAACCAAAAAGTCGATCACGAAAGAGTTCATGATGGATATGCCGAAACCGGCTACACTCATCAATACCGCAAGAAAAGAGATCATCAACGAGGAAGACCTCGCGGCTGTTCTTGAAGCAAGACCTGACTTCAAATACGTTGCAGATGTTGCTCCGGACAATGCTGAAGAGCTCAAGGCAAAATTCGAAGGCAGAGTTTTCTTCACCCCGAAGAAAATGGGCGCTCAGACAAGCGAAGCAAACGACAACGCTGCAGAAGCTGCTGCAAACGAAATCGTCAACTTCTTCGAAAAGGGCGACGTAAGATTCCAGGTTAATAAATAACGTCACGTCGTCACAACGTAACGTTATAAAATTGAACGCGGGCGGTTTTCGCCCGCGTTTTTTTTGTCTTTTTTCTGATTTTTTTTAGAGTTTTCCGTTTTTTGCAGGTGATTTAATGCAAACTCTTGTTTATATCGCAAATACTGAATCTCTGAAGGAAAACGGGCTTTACAATGCTGCCTTTGACGCCGTTTCGGCAGAGCGCAAAGATAAAGTTCTCCGTTACCGTTTTCTGAAGGACAGAGTGCTTTCGCTGGGTGCCGAGGTGCTTTTGAGAAAGGCTTTAAGGGAATGCGGGATTGAAATTCCGGAAATTCATTACGGTTTTGAAATAAACGGAAAGCCTTTTCTCAAAGGGGTCGAAGGATTTGATTTCAATATTTCGCATTCCGAGGATCTTGTCATGGTCGCAGTATCTGAAAACGAAACCGGCTGCGACATCGAGAAAATAACGGAAACTGACCTTGATATCGCGAAAAAATTCTTTTTCCGTGAAGAGTATGAAAATATCGCGGCTCTTCCGGCTTCAGAAGAAAGGAACGAACTTTTTTTCCGCTACTGGACGCTGAAAGAGAGTTTTATGAAGGCGACGGGGCTCGGAATGAGGCTTCCGCTTGATTCGTTTCAGATCCTTATCGGTAATGACGGAAAAACCGGTGTGCGGCAGAGCGTTGATACAAAAAATTACAATTTCACCGAAATCGATGCTTTTTCGGAATATAAATGCGCCGTCTGCACGGCAGGAAATGCAGCAGAAACTGATGTGAAAATAGTGGATTTCAGGAAAATTTTAAAAGGAGGCAACAATGGCAGTACAGAAGATCACAAAGGGAACTGAAGTAACTTTGAAAGTCGACGGCTGGCTTGACACCCAGGCTTCGCCGGAACTCGAAAAGGCTGTTTCAGAGCTTGAAAGCAATGTCGAATCACTTGTTCTCGACCTTGAAAAACTTGAATACATCTCCTCCGCGGGACTTCGCCAGATCGTCGCAGCACATAAAAAGATGAACGGAAAACTCACTCTCCGCAACGTCCAGCCCGACATTATGAGCGTGCTCAGCATGGCGGGATTTGACAAAAGACTCCATATAGAAGCATGAAACACTCCATCCAGAAAGAGATAATCGTAGTACTTGCGCTGGAGCTGATCGCGGTCATTGCCGCATGCGCACTCGTCGCCTACCGCAATTTCTATTCGTCGGCACTCAAAACTTCCCGCGACGATTCCAGAAACGCGGCAAAGGCTGCCGGAACAATAATCTCGGAA
Organism: uncultured Spirochaetales bacterium; assembly: GCA_902774115.1. GTDB lineage: Bacteria > UBP6 > UBA1177 > UBA1177 > UBA1177 > UBA1177. The sequence continues at coordinate 71,973 of CACYHH010000004.1, read as the reverse complement.
TACGGACTTGATGCCGTGACTGATCCGGAGAACAAAGAACTTTACGGCAAAATACGCCGCAGACTGAGAGTGATATGCAAAGCTTTCGAACTTGATTATCTTTACATCTACACGATCGAAGGGAACGACGAGTGTCACTACATCATGGCCGTTGCCTCAAAAGACGAAAATGACCGCATCGCGGCGGAACGGCTGAAGCTCGGCACGGTAAGAGACTGTCATCCGCTCTATACTCAGGAAAAGGCTGCGATAAAGGGGGAAATAAGCGATGAACTCCTTATCCTCAGAAACGAATTCGGCGGGGATATGACCTGGATAGTCCCCTTTTTCGATGATAACGGCAAAGTCAGGGCTTTGATCGGTGCTGATGACTCTCTCTATCTGTACAATGCAGGGATCACCAGGCATTTCTTTGTGGCGCTGATCCCGATCTCGCTGCTCATCTTTATCGCCCACATGGTACTCTTCTTCATAATCCACCGCAGGATCGTAACCCCTGTGAAAACAATCGCAAACCGTATGCGGACTTTCGACCCGTCGCATGAGGAGGAGCCTTTGCAGATAAATTCGCAGGACGAGATGAGATCCATTGCCGAAGCTTTTGAAAAAATGTCGCACGACATTCACCTTTACATCGAAAATATCGCAAACATAACAGCCGAGCAGGAGCAGGCAAAGGCACAGCTCGATGTTGCAAGGAAAATACAGTACGGCATGGTCCCTGCTTCGTTCGATGAATGCAGGAACGGTATCGAGATATCTGCTCTAATGCAGCCGGCAAAAGAGGTCGGCGGTGATTTTTACGACGCTTTTGCCCTCGAAAACGGCAACTACTGCGCTATGATCGGCGATGTTTCAGGCAAAGGTGTCGGAGGCGCACTGTTCATGGCACTAACGAAGTCGATACTTCGCGACAGAATGAAACAGATCATGGATCCTGCGGCAGTTCTCAACAAAGTCAACGACGATCTCTGCGCCCAGAATCCGGAAGGGATGTTCGCAACTGTCTTCGTGCTTGTGATCGATCCGAAAACGGGAGTCGTCACCTATGCCAACGCCGGTCACAATGCCCCTGTGCTGCTTGCTGGAGAGAATATTTCTTTCCTGGATCCGGAACCCGGGATCGCGCTCGGTCTTTTTGAAGACGCAGGCATCAGAAACGGAAATCTGACTTTGAAAAAAGGCGAAGGATTCCTGCTTTATACCGACGGCGTGACCGAAGCTGTGAACTCGGAAAAGGCCTTTTTCGGCACGGAAAAACTGCTTTCGCTTTTGAAGGAAGGTAGTCCGAAAGAGAGTTCCGTCGCCGCAAATTCAGTTAAAAATTCCGTTGAAGAGTTTTTCACAGGCTGCGAACAGTTTGACGATATAACCGTTCTTTCGCTTTTCTACCGCGGTGAAGAGGGCGAACTTGAACTCAAGCCCTCTCTCGACGAGTTTAAAACTGTAAAAAAATCGGTTCTGGAACTCTGCGCAGGAAGCGGCAGCGCCAAAAAAGCACTTCTTGCGTGCGAAGAAGCATTCGTGAATATAGTCAGCTATTCCGGCGCATCATACATTAAATTCTCGTGTTCAGCAGGCGGCGGCGTTCTCACCGTCACCCTGAAGGATAACGGCATGCGCTTCGACCCCTTTGCCGGCGAAAGTTCCGCAGAAAAGGATTTCGAATCCTTCGACAAAGGCGGCATGGGTATCAGCCTGATAAAGCAGATAGCCGAAAAAACCGAGTGGAGATTCAAAAACGGAAACAACGTTCTGACATTGACTTTTAAAATATAAACCTCATCCCTGACCCCTCAGGCTCTGCGAGCCAGCTCCCCTGCCACAGGGGAGCCTAAAATGGCGTCTCAGACCCCTCATCCCTAACCCTTCTCTGACCTCATCCCTGACCCTTCTCCAGTGTGGCGAAGGGAACGGAAACAAACTGTAGAGGCGTTTCCTGAAACGTCTCGCGAAATCAGAAAAAAAATAGGTGTTCCGTCATATTGAGGCTAAGCCGAAACATCTCAGACCTCTCCGTCACTGCGTGACACCTCCCCTGCCTCATGGGAGGCAAGAAGCGGTAGAAACATCTCTGACCTTGAACGGGAATTGGAATTATTTTAGGGAGTTAGCTTGCGGCGGTGTTGGCAATTGTGCAGAACATTCTGCACAATTTGGTTACCTCGGAAATTATCGAACGAACTTCTTCAAATGATTTCTGAATCATTATTTCCATTTATATTTCCTCCAAGCATTCATGGTGGTCATTGGTTTTGCTCCGTGGTTATCTCGTAATTTCCAGAATTTCCTTTTTTAAAGCCAAACCCTTCGCCGTTAAGCGATACTTCTGCGTAGGACTGTTCAGAGAATCCGGTTGCGTCAATTCTATAAAACCACCTTCCAGAGCTGGGGAAGTATACTTTTCTGAAAAATTTCTCAAACCTTTCAAGTTTAGCAATTCCACTAATTCTTTTTTACTTTTTTCCCCATCTAAAACAAGAATCAGCGATTTTACTTGTTCCTTTACTTGTTCCTTTACTTGTTCCTTTACAGGGGCGTTTCTATGCGAATTGAATTCTTCTTTCTGTTTTAAGAGATTGCGGTAATTGCTCGCAGAATATTCGGCTCTCAAAATATTCCTCTCATTCTGACAATATTCCGCTAACCAATTTGCGCAGTTCCTCACGGTTTGGCAAATACAGTTCATATTTTGAGACAAACAGATTGCTGTCCATTCCATAAGTTGCATACTCAACAAGCAGTTCATCTTTGTTGTGACTCAGAATAATTCCTATAGGCGGATTGTCGTTCGGTTCGTTTTCTTCCTTTGCAAAATAGCCCATATACATGTTCATTTGCCCGATATCTTCGTGTTTTACTGAATTTTTCTTTAAATCAATCAGCACAAAGCACTTCAAAATCCGGTGATAAAAAACCAAATCCACATGATAATGAACATTGTTTATTGTAATCGGATACTGCCGTCCGATGAACGCGAACCCTTTACCGAGTTCAAGCAGAAAGGTTTGAAGATTGTCAATAATCCGCTGTTCCAGATCACTTTCGGAATAACGCTCCATTTCAGGAAGTCCAAGAAATTCAAGCGTGTATGTGTCTTTTACGACATCCATTGGTTTTTGAATTTCAATGCCTGTTTTTGCCAGTTCAAGAATTCCTTCCTTGTCTTTGCTTGCCGCAAGTCTCAAAAACAGACCGGAATCCATCTGGCGGCGGAGGGAACGGACATCCCAGTTTTCTTTCACACATTCTTTTTCGTAAAAACTACGTTCAAGATCATCGTCTATTGTTATTAACTCGCAGATATGGCTCCATGTTAATTTGTCAGAAGTCTGACAAAGTGGATATAGCAGGTAAAACTTCCGCATATTATTGAGATTTGGGCGGCTGTAACCTCTTCCCAAACGCATTGTCAGAATTTTAGCAAGATTTGTCAGCATTGAAGTTCCGTATTTAGCCTTTTTTCCACCGTCCTGCTCGAACTCGACAATGTGATGTCCAACAGACCAATAAGTCTTGACCATGACGGCACTTATATTAAGTGCAAGACACGATTTTGTGAGATTCACTTCGTCAACAATAGTATTGGCAAGAACATTCAGTCTTTCATTTGTTTGAATTTCATCGTTTTTTACAAGTTCTTTATTCATTTATATTTCCTCCAAACATTCATGGTGGTCATTTGGGGGTTGGCTCCGTGTTTCGCTGGTTTTTATTCCTCATTTCTATTTGATCTTTCACCCCAAGTAAAACCAAAAAGAGCCTCCTCTTCATCGCCCAATTGTAGAACACATTTATCTTTAAGCATACATTGTATTTTCTCAGAATATGTAGCCAATCTATCAAAAGCTATAAAAATTTGTTTTTCATAAGCACTATATTGAGTAAATATTTTCTCCAGAAGTTCGTCTCCGATGTTTTTAAAAAGCATTGAATCATGGATAAGAGCCGGAAGGCATGTTTGTTTAAGCAAGCAAATATCTAATATAATAAGATTCTTAAAATTCGTTCCGGTTCCGTTATCATTAAAAGATTTATACTTATAACTTTTTTGCAACAACGACAATACTGGTGCTTGATGTTTGTGCGGTGAATATAGTCTTGTATTTATGTTTTCTAATTCCGAATTTATTTTTGTTTGGATTTGTAAAAGAATATTTGACAATTCTCGAGCAAGTCGAGCCTCATTTTCTTTTTTATCATTCTTATAAGCCTCCAATTTATCATAACTAGAATTTTCTCCAATCAATTTGTTTTTAAGTGCAACAGAGTTTTCTATTTTATCTAGAATAATTTTTGAAAATTGTTTTTCATCTTGATACGAATCTAACAACAGCATCAGGTCTGAAATTTCCTCATTACATTTATCAATCAGATTATTAATTTTATCAATTTCGCCTGAGACTTCTTTATTTAGTATGCGATAAAGCCCTTTATGAAAATTATCAACAGCAGCCAAACTCTGAACTTTTACATTTGGGAAAAAAACTTTTAAAGATTCATAAAAATCGGAGCTACATTTTGGTGGAGTATTATTCTCTGAAAGTTCAAGCAGCAACTTATCTTTTTTATTATTATATTTAGTCAGTTTTGCTCTAACTATTGATAATTTTGCCTTTATTTCACAGACCTCTTTTGCTCTAAAATTTTCAACATCTAAAATTCCTTTATCCAAATCTTTGGCAATAGAAGCAATGTCTTCGCTAATTTGCTCAACTTGCTTTAAGTTTCTATTATATTGTTTTTTTGTTATGTTGGGAATGAAACCTTTATTTATTGAGTGTTTATAATCAGAAAGTATCTCCGAAGTCTTTTTCACTAAGTTCTCATATTCTCTAACACTTTCATACATATCATAGAGTTTAACAAGGCGGATTATGCTCTTTTCCATTCCTTCATTTTGAAAAAACTGAAACGGTCGAGATTCATCGTAGTTCTTTCTTTGATATATCCTATAATATCCAGAAACGACTTCTCTAAATGATAAATCTCTTGAAATAATTTTGTAGTGAGATTTTAAAAAATCACGAAACTCCTCAATGGATATCTCATGTTGAATGTTGTAATTATCATCACAAATCTTTACAAAATTGGGCCTTTCCGTATCTCTGACAAACTTATAAACAACATTATTAAATAAAAAAGAAAACTTTATTTGATGATATTTTATTTTTCTACCTACATCATCACACTTATTAATATAATCATCCCCTCCAAAAACAAAATCAATAATCATAAGAAAAGTTGATTTGCCAATTGAATTAGAAGCTCTATCGTCTCCTAGGACAACATTTAAACCAGGCGTAAAGGTAATTTTTTGATCGCTTTCTTTAAATTTTTCGCATATAATTTCAAACAACATAAATTAGCACCTCGCTATCATCATAAAATTTTATTTTGCCAAGATAAAATAGAGCATCGAGCGTTTCTATAAAGTCTGAAACAGAAAGGAAGTGTTGCTTTACTCTATCGTATAATTCAAATACAGGAATTTTTTCTTGTTGAACAATTTTTAAAATAAGCGGAAATTTTCCTATACAACTTTCATCAACAGTAAAGAGTTTATTTGGTAATTTCATCAAACACCTCACAGTCTTGCACAAAATATGAAATAATGCTTTCTGCGGCTATACTATCTTTGGAATTTGTTTTTGAAAGCAACCATTCTACCAGAGAATCAAATATTTGAGTTTTTGACTCCATATATTCCGCAGAAGTTTGGTAAGCAAGTCTTATTGTAGTAGCCAGTCTAGAGAAATTCAATTGTTTTGTGTTTTCGAGATTTTCAAAATAGCTTTTTATAGAAAGAAAATATTCTGTCACATAATTCATTACCTTTCGCTTCAAAATTGATTCTGAACTTGAAAATTTTTGCTTAAGTTCCAAGGGACTTAATCTTAAATCTAAATTTTCATCTGCAAAATCCATCTCGGAGATTTTATTCAACAAACATATAATATTTTGTGTCAAATCAATATTTGCCAATTCAGATTTAACTTCGAACGAATTATACAACTCTCTCTTTTTGTTCAACATCACATTGTATTCCATTACAGTTTTATGAAAATCATAATTTTTATGACAGTCAAGACACAATGCTATCTTATTTTGGAATGACTCTGAATTTTCACCAAAAACTGTAACTTCATTTAAAATTTTACTTTCTTCTGGTGTGGGCTTATTAGGATAAATATGCGCAATCTCATAATGTTTTGTTTTCTTCTCAGATTTTTCTATTAATGTATTTCCACAAACAGGGCACAAGCCATTAACTTCAAGCAAATGCATTCTATCATCTGAATCTGATATTTTTTTCCGTTCTGCGCAATAATTGGGACAATCTTTTATATTTCGTTCAATTAAATCTGTTGGCATTTATTTCTCCTAATACCCGTTCACCTTTATTCCTTTATTTGAACATTTTTCACTTCATGATTTTTGAAACTGCTATCCCATATCACATCGCATTCGACATGATAAGTTTTATTACCTTTATGATTTATAATAGAAACGATATGAACTTTAGCCCCTGTTGGATTAAAGTATTTAAGCTGCGTCTTAGTAGAAAAAGTAGTCCCATCATATTCTTTGATTGGTATTTGCTGTGAGTAAAATTTTTTAAAGTGTTCTTCAAAAAAAAAGGGAGCTATTCCCAATAGAGTATCAGTATACTTTAAGCTATTAATATTGGCATCAACTATCTGTTTTAACACCAAATATGCATTTTTAAAGACAAATTGCCATTCATTGTCTAAGGGATCAATTATTTCGTGAAAAAGCGCATTCCTAAGACGATAAACAAATCCAATAAACCACAGATAAGCATTCTTGTTATCAGAATAAGACATTTTGTTGTAATTTTTCATAAAATCAGGAATTGGTGTTTGATATAAAAGTTTAAGTTCCGTACTGACCGATGGTTCAAAACATAAATTATACATATCATTAGTTGCACGATTGCAAAAAGCTCGAATGTTATCGAACACCTGCTTAACTTGTGTGAATCTTTTATCCGGCAAAGCCTGTTGTTTTTGGTCAAGAACTTCTGTCAATTTACCAAGAACAATAGGGACAAATTTTTTATAAAAGGATGCTATTATTTCACTTTCATCAATTAATTCTGCTGCCGCCTCCAATTCTTTAACTAATTCTTGCAGAATGTCGTTATAGTTAATCTTTTGATGCACGATGAGTGGTATTTTTTCCCCTGCTTTTTCGAGGAATTTTTTATCGTCATAGCGAAGATCTATTTGCAATTCTTTGTTTTCAATACATTTTATTAACAAGGATATTTCCCCTGAATAACCTCCAGGACTGGTCAAATTGTCTGTTTTCTTATATGAGAACTTCGGGTTAACACCATAAAAATCATCGATGAGAAAGCGAGGATATTTCTCTGAAGTAATTTTAAATCCTTTTTCATATGTATTCAGGAGATTCTGCTTTATTTCATCGTAGTTACACAAGAAATGAATTTTATCACCAAAATCATTTTTATACGCCTTTATAAATGGAGAATCGCCATAAGCTTTATAGTAGGGCTTGTGTTCTGGATATAACTCGCGTAATGTCGCAACAAAGGCAAACCATGTCTTAATAAAGAGTGTTACAAAGTCAGATTCTGTTATTGCTTTCCAGTTATCATAAACATGTTGCTGATTATTTTGATCTTCCATCATTTGTTACCTTGTTTTACAGCATCTTTCCCTTGTTCAATCTCCGTTTCCACCATCTTTTTCGCTTCTTCCAAAAGCCGTTTGCTTTCAGCTCGCAACGCAAATGATTTTTGGATTTTTGCGGCAATTTGCTCATGTATTTTTTGCGGAAGAATGGGAATCAAGATTTTAAACATATCTGTACTCGAAATATTGACTTGGACTCCGCCGGTTCCAATTCGTTCAAATAGCATTTTGCATAAAATCGAATTTATTAACAAAGACAGAACCATCGGATTGTAATTTTTAGGTGTTATTTTTAATATTCGCTGATTTATAACAGCTTTTGTTTTTGCAGGAATAACGCAACTATTTCCGATTGTGCCTGACATTGATATTAAAATATCATTTTCATTTACAACATCACGAGGACTTAACATTACATCTTTTTGTGGAATTGAAACAGCATTTGACAAGTCCAAGTATGGCGATTTTATATTTGTTATACGAATTAGTTTATATCCGTCTTCAACATAACTCTTGCTATCAAAAGGGTAACCTGTTGAATAACTTTTCACGCAATCTCGCAATGTAAAATATCCGCCTTTGTATGCCTTTATCGCATTTTCAATCTCATCATACTTTCTCTGATAATACTCTGCATCCAACCTGTTGCTTGCGGTAAAATCAGAAAACTTTTTTACAGAAACGCTTTCATTTTTCGGTTGCCAGTCTTTCAAGCCAAGCTCAGAAAGCAGCATATCTTCTGCCTGTGCGTAAATGGATTTTGAGTCGGCAAGCTTTGCATGGGCAGATTTTACGAGTGATTCGATTTTCTGCTGAAAGTCATCTGTTAATAAAGGAACTCGGATATTTTCCATTTGCGATAGGAAAACATGCTGTTGAACACTTCCACGAGCTTCTCTTTTCAAAAAGTTTTGACCATATTTCGAACGCAAGAACGCATATAGATAAAACGGATTTAGTCCGTCTTTCAAGGTAATCTTTGCAATATCTTGATTGGAATTCATCGGATATTTGTAATCAGGCATTGCAATAGCAACATCGCCAATAGTTCCTGACATTGAAAGCAAAATTGTATTTGGTTTTACTTCCGACTTCCAAAGTAACTTATGAGCTGTTTCATCGATATATAAAGTATCTGAAAAATCTAGTACACCATCTTTCATATTGACACCGCGAATAAACGGAATACCAGAATCTTTGTATTCAACAAAATTATTTAGAGAATAGGCTCCAAAACTTAAAAGGTCTGCATTTAACTCTTTCAAAGATTTATTGCTTTGATGAGCGATAATATCTTCATCTGATAAAAACTCCTTTGAGTAATAATAACTATCAAATCTTACTACATCACTTTGTGATTTTACATAAGACCATTTCACTTCTGTAATTTCCAGCCCTTTCAACAAAGCGTTGTATTTTGCTTCGTCAAAAGGGCTACTCAAAAAAAACTTAGCCCTTCTTTTTTAGCAAATTCGGCAAAGGCTTCTGCTATTCCGTCCTGAGTAAGTCCGTCATGATTGAACAAATCGTGATCTACAATCAAATGACCGTGACTATCCAATTTATATTTTAAATTTCCGTTTCCATCGGTTTCTTTGAGGTAAATTTTGTCGCCTGAATTATCTTTGCTCGGCTTTTGCATTGTCGCAAAGAAAATATTGTAGTCATCAACTTTCGGACAGAGCAATTCATCCCATTTCTGCACAAAAAGCACGCTTGTTTTTGTCCCCGTGTGAGGTTTGAAAACATTTCCGTGCAAGCCTACAACCGCTAAAATCCTGCACCGATCAGCAATATAATCGCGGATATATTTGTCGCTTGAATTGTTGAATCTTCCTTGCGGAAGAACAATCGCCATACGTCCGCCGGGTTTCAAAAAATCAAGATTGCGCTCAATGAAAAGAATATCACGACCAACCTTGGCTTGCTGCTTGCCCTTGGTATTTTTTGCAAGCTCATACATGCTGAGAATACGGGATTCTTTGATATCTCCTGCAAAAGGCGGATTTGCCATCAGAAGATCAAAATTAAAATCTCGGTAGCTTTTGTTGTCTCTTCTTAATTTTTTCAGCCTGTCAAAACCCTCAAAATAAGTACTTTGCCAATCTTCCTGTTTTGCCGTTTCTACCCACTGCGTATAATCCAGAGTGTTAAGGTGAAGTACATTTGTGTGTCCATCTCCGGCAATCAAGTTGAGTGTTCTGGCTACTCGAACAGCCTTTTCATCGAAATCAATTCCGAAGATGTTATCCTTTACATATTCAGTAAATTCGTACGGTTTCTGATCCAAAGAGAAAAACTCACTGATATTAAGTCCTTTCTTTTTTGCCATCTTACGCCATACATTAAAAATTGTATGTACTGGAAATCCACTGCTGCCGCATGCAGTATCAATCATCTTTTCTCCATTTTGGGGATTCAGCATCCGAACACACATTTCGATTACATAGCGCGGTGTAAAGAACTGACCCTTTTCGCCTTTGCTTGACTTACTCATCAAGTATTCGAAGGCATCGTCAACAACATCAAGATTACTGTTAAAGAGTTTCACACTTTGAAGAGAGGAAACGCAAATAGCTAAATGCGACGGTGAAAGCATAATCTTTGTGTTTTCATCAAATACGCCTTTCCATTTTTGATTTGCCCTGTCAAACAGTTCCTGAATTTTCTCTTTTAATTTGAAATCAGTCCTACCAGAATTAGAAAATTCAAGATATCGCTCTGGAGTTTGTCCGCTTAAAAATTCATCATAAAGTTTTGCAAAAATCAACTTGAAACATTCTTCAAAAACATCAACTCCAGCATTGGCAAGGACTTCATCTTCAAGATCAAGAATGACATCTTTTAAAGAAATACGCTCTTTTTGCAATCGGTCATTTTCTCTAAGTTCCTTAATCGTCCATGTTTCAGTAACAATTTCTTCAAGAGTCTGTGTTGCTGAAGGAATATTTCGGATATCTTTAAAATAATTTGGATCTTGCCTGTTGTAAAATGCAATCTGGTCGCCGTTTGTCCAAACAGCAATCGGCGCACCTGTGCTATTGCAATAGCTTTTCAACTGTTCCTTTCCATCTTTCATTTTAGGTTTCTTGACCTCAACAATAATATACGGAACGGTTGGGCGATCCTCATCCATGACAACAATGTCTGCACGTTTAACTTCACGACCGAAGTAAACACTGTATTCCACCTGCAATCTATTAAGTTTATACCCGTATTCTTGGGTCAGCTTATAAAGAAACAGTTGTCGCACTACTTCTTCCGGCTTAAGAACAATTTCTTTTTTTCGAACAAGGCATTCTACAGCAGCATATTTTTTCCCGTTTTTGTCTGTTTTTTCTTCAATTCTTCCGTTTAACCAATTTATTGCCTCGGAAGAAAACTGCTCGGATTTGTAATCACTGTCTTTCAAGATATCGAAAATATTCATCCTTTTGAACCTCCGCATATTCTTTTCTGATTGACCAAAAACGCCGTAAATCTGCCATATTTTTCACAAAAAGGCAAGGCGGAAAATACATTTTATTCCTTTTTCTTGTTATTTATCTCGGAGACAAATAAAAAATTTTCCTGCAAAAATCCCTTTTCTTATTTCAATAGCGTAAATATCTAATTTTATTGAATGATTTTAAAATTTAGATATTAGACAATGTTGACTCGTAGAATGAGAAAATGCGAGTGGTGATTGCATCGTGTCGCCACAAAAAGACGACAATTTTTAATTTAAAATCAAAATACATTTGATAATTTTTCCAATTTAATCATAATATTGATGTAAAAAAATTTGTTTTTGGTGTTTGGATATGGAAAACGAAATAGTAATTCACAACGAGAACGATTTACGGTCAAAAATCTACACGATCCGCGGAATGCGCGTAATGCTCGACTTCGATCTGGCTGAAATCTACGGGTATTCGGTAAAGGCATTCAATCGACAAGTCAAGAATAATATTGAAAAATTTGATGAAGATTTTAGGTTTCAGATAACAAAAGAGGAATATTATGAAATTCTAAGGTGCAAAAATTGCACCTTAGAATCTTCCGAGACAATTCCACTCAATCCTATTCTAAGGTCGAAAATTTCGACCTTAGAATTTTCTGAAGCAATAGAAGAATCAGGATCAACTTTAACTTTGGAACAAGGAAAATATTCAAAATATCTTCCTTACGCATTCACCGAGCAGGGAATCTACATGCTGATGACTGTTTTGCGCGGCGATCTGGCAATAAGACAGAGCAAAATTCTGATCCGGCTTTTTAAAACAATGAAGGATTTCATCATTGAAAGAGAAAATCTTATCGGTTCGGATGAAGTCACAAGGCTCGCGATTCAGACTTCACAGAATACAAAGGATATCGCGAGAATAGACAAAAAATTATCAAATGTGCCCACAAAGGATGATGTGGTGAAAATCATTGAAGATTTCAGCAATCACGAAATAAAGAAGGATTTTCTATTTCTAAACGGAAAATCAGTTGAAGCAGATCTCGCTTACCAGCAGATTTATGCCGAAGCGAAAGAAACAATTTTTGTGATTGACAATTATATCGGCTTGAAAACACTCGTTCTGCTGAAATCAGTAAAAAAAGATGTGAATATCACAATATTTTCAGACAACATACATCATGGTCTGCACAAAAAGGAACTCGATGATTTTATTAAAGAATATCCGCAGATTTCGGTTTCTTTCAAAAAGACAAACGGTATTTTGCATGACAGATACATCATTCTTGATTTCGGCACTGAAAATGAAAAAATATATCACTGTGGCGCATCGTCAAAGGATGCAGGAAACAAAGTCTCTTCTATTTCCACAACAGCAGACAATGCAATTTATAAACCGCTGATTGAAGATCTGTTGACTAATCCGGAACTTGTTTTGTAAGGATGACCAAACATTGTGTTACGACATAACTACTTGATTTTATTTGATAATTTTAAAATTTAGATATTAGACAATGTTGTGTAGGAGAACGAGGAAATGCGAGTGGTGATTGCATCGCTCCGCTGAGCGAAGACGACAATTTTTAATTTAAAATTAAATTTTTAGTTGATATTTATTTTAAAATTTTTATAAAAATACTCAGAAAAACATTGTTCTTTTATACTTTATTCGAAGATTCGTGTTTAAAGGGGTCGAATTCGACCCCCTTTGGGAATTTTAATTTTGCTGATTTAGGTAAGTTTAACCCACTCGAATTCGAGGGGTTTGAAATAACAATCAAGAAAAAACAGGAGGTTCAAAATGACAAAAATTACAGTGAAGGGTGAAAGTATTAGGCTAATTCATGTAAACAATGAAGACTATTTTTGTCTGACAGATATGCTTAAAGCCAAAGACGGTGAGTTTTTCATTACAGACTGGCTCAGAAATAGGAATACTCTTGAATACATAGGCATTTGGGAACAAGTTTACAATCCTAATTTTAATTATGGCGAATTCGCCACAATAAACCAGTTGATCTGCCTCTCAAACATGGAAAATCTGAACGCTGTTTTCATCAACGACGGTCTTAGCCAGAGCGAACGGCTTGAAAAACTCAACCAAATCGCAATTCAACAAATGAAAGTTCTTGAAAACATCGAAGAAAGGCGATTCTTGATAGATAAGTAATGGAAAATTGGAGGTCACAATTTGTGACTTCCAATTGTTAAAACGATTGAAATCATTTGATTTTGTGATATAAACGGCGGTTTTTTAAGGAGTTGCGCTATAGCAGCACCTGTTGATGTATGAAGAGAGGAGTATCAGATGAACAGAAAACTTAAAAGGGACTGTGTTCCGCTTACCCGGGCGCAGATCGGTCTTTACATGGACTGGTCCGAAAACCCGTCGTCAATGAAATACAATGTGCCGACGCTCTGCCGTCTTCCGCAGGGAACTGATAAGGCGCGTTTCATCGACGCGGTCAAAACCGTTGTCTTGCACCATCCTGCGATTTTCGCCGTGTGCCGCACGGTTCAGGGCGTTCCGTCGATGGTTTACCGCAATCAGGAGATCGTTTTTGAAGAGAAATCTGCCGACACGATCGAAGCTGGAACAAAAGATTTGTGCAGACCTTTTGACCTTGAGAACGGGCCGCTTTTCCGTTTCATCTACCTCAGCACGAAAGAGGGCGACGCGTTTTTCTTCGATATCCACCACATTGTTATGGACGGTGCTTCCCACAATATTTTTATTCCGCAGATAGGCGCGGTTTACGGCGGAGAAAAGTGCAGCGATGAAGAACCGACGTTTTTCGATATAGCTTTTGACGAAGCCGCAAAAGATGATCCTGAAAGAATGCAGCGCCTCCGCGACATGCTTGCGACCAAACTTGACGGCATCGAATGCGACTCCCGCCCGATTTCGGATGTCGTCGCAGGGGACGGCGAAAACAAAATGGGAGCGGTTCTGCTTTCGGCTGACGAAAACGGTTTCACTGATGCCGTCGATTCATACATCAAAGCACTCAAACTCACCGAAAACGCTCTTTTCCAGGCCGCTTTCGGATATACTCTGGCAAAATTCAACGGAGCAAAGGAGAGCGTCTACACGACGGCGTTCCACGGCCGCACAAAATCAGCCGCTTCCGAGATAGGAATGTTTGTCCGAACACTGCCGATGCATTGCACATTCGATGAAAACGCAGCTCCTGCAGAACTCATAAAAACGATGTCAGACTTCTTCTACGAAATGAAGCAGAACGACTGCGTGCCCTTTGCCGAGATCGCGGCGAACTACGGAATTTCGACCGATGTCACTTTTGTTTACCATTCAGACCTCTTCAAACCCATTCCTTTCGGCAGTTCGGCAATAGAAATCGAACACCTGAACGACATGGATCCGATAGCCGATATCGAGTTTCTCGTTATGAAAAAAAGCGGTTCTTTCCAGTTCAAGGCAAAATACAGAAAGTCCTGCTACACCGAATCTTTCATGCAGAGTTTCACCAGGACATACATCAGCGTTCTGAAGGGAATGATCACGGCTGAAAAACTCGGAGACATCGAGCTGACTGATGCCGAAGGAAGAAAACTGCTCGACAGTTTCAACCTGACAGAAAAGTCTTACGACACCGAACACACCGTAGTTGATCTTTTCCGCGAGCAGGTAAAAAAGACTCCCGACGCACTCTGTCTCGCGTTCAAGGAGAAACATTTCACGTACTCAGAAATCGATAAAATCACCGATAATTTAGCGGCTCATCTTGCCGGAAAAGGGATCGGAAAAGGGAGTGTCGTCGGCGTTCTTATCCCCAGATGCGAATACATGCTCACCGCATCTTTAGGCGTTCTCAAAGCAGGCGCGGCTTACCTTCCGCTCGATCCTGGTTATCCGCCCGAAAGACTCAATCTCATGGTCGAAGACGCTGAGGCGACGCTTCTCATCACGACTCCCGAACTTCAGCACATCATAACCGATTCATTCAAAGGCTCCCGCATGATGGTCTCCGAGATCGACACTCTGCCGGATGCTGACGAAATACCGCAGGCACCAGACAAAGAAGATATCTTCATCATGCTCTACACTTCAGGCTCTACCGGAAAACCGAAAGGAGTCCTTTTCATGCACAGCAACACGATGGTAACTGCTGCATGGGAGCGCGATTTCTACGCACTCGGACCGGGCTGCAATGTCACGGCTTATGCAAGTTACGGTTTTGACGCAAATGTTTTTGACACCTACGCAACGATCACTTCCGGCGCGGCTCTGCACATAATCGCCGACGACATCAGACTTGATCTGCTCGAGCTCCAGAAATATTTCAACGAGAACTCGATAACCCATTCGACGATGACTACCCAGGTAGGCAGACAGTTCGCTCTGATGGAGGGAACGAAGACTCTGCGCTCGCTTTCGGTAGCCGGCGAAAAGCTCACTCCGCTCGAACCGCCTAAAGATTTCGCGCTTTACAATCTTTACGGACCTACCGAAGGCTCGATCCTGGCGACAGGTTTCAGGGTAGACCGTCTTTACAAGGATATTCCGATAGGAAAAGCTATCGACAATGTCAAACTTTATGTGGTAGACCCGTGCGGAAGGCTGCTTCCCATGGGAGCTGCTGGCGAACTCTGGCTCAGCGGCGCGCATGTCACGAAAGGATACAAAAACAATCCCGAAAAAACTGCCGCAGCTTACGGTGAAAATCCCTTCTCGACTGAAGCGGGATACGACAGAGTTTACCGCACAGGCGATATCGTGCGGATGCTTCCTGACGGAAACATCCAGTTTGTCGGAAGAAGAGACGGACAGGTCAAAGTCAGAGGTTTCAGGGTCGAACTCACCGAAATCGAAGAAGTCATCCGCCGATTCGAAGGGATCAAGGATGTCACGGTAGCAGCTTTTGACGAAGATGGAGGCGGCAAATTTGTCGCAGCCTACATCGTTGCCGATACGCAGATCGACATTCAGGCTCTGAACGCCTTCATCCGCTCGGAAAAGCCTTACTACATGGTTCCTGCCGTAACGATGCAGATCGAAAAGATCCCGCTCAACCAGAACCAGAAAGTCGATAAAAGAGCTCTTCCTTATCCGGTAGTAGCGGCTGCCGAAGATGCCACACCGCCTGAAACCCAGACCCAGAAAGCTATATTCGACATTGTTGCCGAAGTCATCGGCCGCAAAGGTTTCGGCATCGACACAGACCTTTTCGAAGCGGGTCTCACCTCGATCGGAATGCTCAAACTAAACGTCATGCTCGGAAAAGCGTTCGACCTTGCGATAAAACTGAGCGACCTCAAGCAGTACAGCACCGTCAGACAGCTTGAAACGATGATCCTTTCTACTGAACGCGCCCAGGATTACGGAATGCTTGCAGACTACCCGATAACCCAGACGCAGAAAGGGATCTTCACATCAAGCAGCCTTGAAGGAGATTCGGTCACATACAACATCCCGCAACTTTTCAAAATCAGCGGTGAAATAGATACTGACAGGCTTGTTTCGGCAATAAAAGCGGCGATCGACGCCCATCCTTACCTCAAAACGATACTTTTTGCAGACGAAACCGGCGATATCCGTGCGAAACGCGACGACAACGCGGAAGTTACAGTTGAAGTTGTTGAATGCAGCAAAGTTCCCGATAAAAAGGAACTCGTCAGACCTTACACGCTTATCGGAGAACCGCTTTACCGCGTTAAAATCTATAAAACTCCGGACGGGAACTACCTTTTCATCGATATGCACCACATAGTTTCTGACGGAACTTCGGCGGCTATCCTCCTTACAGATATCGACAGGGCTTACGACGGAAAAATCCTTGAAAAGGAACGCTACACCGGCTTCGAAGCTGCGCTTGACGAAGAAAAGGCGCGTGCTTCAGAGCGTTATGACAAGGCAAGGGCTTACTATGACAGCATTTTCAAAGGGTGCGAGACAGACTGCCTTCCGCCGAAATCGCCTGAAGAAAAGGGAACAGGCTCGGCAACTTTTACAATCACTTCAAAAACAAGCTCAGATAAGGCAAAAGAATTCTGCGACAAAAACGCCCTTACTCTCAACGCCTTTTTCAATACGGCTTTCGGCTTTACTCTGAACCGCTTTTCGCTTGCCGACGACACTGTTTTTGCGACGATATACAACGGCAGGAACAACTCGCGTCTCGCTTCTTCGGTGACGATGCTTGTCAAGACTCTTCCTGTCCTGATACACCCGGCAGCAAACAAAAAAGTTGTCGATTTTGTCCGTGAGACCCAGGAACAGCTTGTGGAGAGCATGGCTAACGACCTCTATTCGTTTGCAGAGATCTCGGCGGCTTACGGAATACGTTCAGACATAATCTTTGCTTATCAGGGAGACTCTTTCACGTTCGATACTATCTGCGGAAAGCCTGCGGAAGCGATAAACGTTCTGCCCGATGCAGCAAAAGCGCCGATAGCAGTTACAGTCGATCTCAGAAACGGAAAATTCATTTTCAACGCCGAATACCGCCGCGATATGTACAGCGCTCCTTTCATAAAGGCTTTTGTAGAGGCATTCGACGAAGTAGTCGGCAGTTTTATCGAAAAAACGGCACTCAGCGATGTTTCTATGGTTTCGGAAGATGCCGAAAAAGCGCTTGAAAAGATGAACGACACGAAAAGAGAGTTCAAAGCCGTTCCTGTAAACAAACTTTTCGAGGAGCATGTCGCAGCGCATCCGGACAAAACCGCGGTCATCTCCGACGGAAAGAAACTTACCTACAGCGAACTCAACGCTATCGCCAACCGCATTGCAAGAGGGCTTATCAGACGCGGCGTAAAGAAAGATACGATCGTTGCCCTGATGATCGAAAGAAGCGTCTACATTCCCGCCATCGAGCTTGGTATCATGAAGGCGGGAGGCGCATTCCTCGGTGTTCTGACATCGTATCCCGACGACAGGATCGATTTCTGCATGAGAGACGGCGAAAGCCCGTTCATAATCACGACGGAAGCAATAAAAGCGGAAAAAACGGAACTTTTCTCAAGCGACAAGCCTTATAAACCGCTCACTCTCGAAGAAATTTTTGCGGAAGAAAAGGATGAGACCAATCCAGATATAGATATCCCGATGGAGAGCCTGCTTTACTGCATCTACACTTCAGGTTCTACCGGAAAACCGAAAGGTGTCGTTGTCGATCACCGCAACTTCGCGAACCTTGTCCAGCAGGAAGGTTTCTCTTACGCTTATATGTACGGAAAAGAGGGCGGAAACGTCTGCCTTGCGCTCAGTTCGATATCGTTCGACATGTCTGTAATGGACGATCTTGTAATCATTCTGAACGGAAGGACAGTAAGCATCGCGACCGAGCATGAGATCCACAATCCGGCGGAACTTTCGCAGATGCTTATAGAAAACCATGTCGATATAATGTTCGCGACACCTTCTTTCTTAGTAAGCTATCTCGATATTCCGGAATTCAGGCAGGCTCTTGCAGGGTTCAGGTCGATTCTTCTCGGAGCGGAGGCTTTCCCGGCAAAAGTATTCGACGATTTGCGTAAACTTGCGCCGGATGCTCATATCCTCAACGGCTACGGCCCGACGGAATGCACGATAACATGCAGCGCAAAGAAGCTTGACAGTGCAAAAAACATCACTATCGGCGCTCCTATCGCAAACAGCGCCTTCTACGTCCTTGACCGCTTCGGAAAAGTCCTTCCGCCCTATGCCTGCGGAGAGCTTATAATCTGCGGCGAATGTGTAGGACGCGGATATGTCAAACTTCCCGAAAAGACTGCGGCAGCCTTCTTTACGCTTAACGGCGTGAAAGCTTACCACAGCGGAGACACGGCGCGCATCAACAAGGACGGCGAAGTCGAATTCTTCGGCAGGATCGACAACCAGGTCAAACTCCGCGGATTCCGCGTCGAACTTGACGAGATCGAAAACCGCATCCTCACTTTCCCGGGCATCAAACGGACAAAAGTAGTAGTCCGCAGCAACGGTTCGGAAGACTACCTCGCCGCATTCTTTACCGCAGACCGCGCGGTCGATACTTCCGAACTCACGAATTACCTTAAGGCATCGCTCACATACTACATGGTCCCCGATGTCCTCATGCAGATCGAGACTATGCCGCTCACACCGAACGGAAAAATCGACAAGAAGGCCCTTCCCGAGGTCAGGATAGAGCGCAAACGCACCGGCAGAAAGCAGGCGAAAAAGTCACTCGAAGCGCAGCTCTGCGAACTTTTTGCATCTGTTCTCTCGCTTGACGAAGTCTTCGCAGACGACAACTTCTTTGAAATGGGCGGAACTTCGCTTTCGGCTTCAAAAGTCATCATGCGCCTTATGGCTAAAGGGGTAAAGGTCGAATATCAGAACATTTTCGACTATCCGACACCCGAAACTCTGGCTGCATTCGTCGAGTCGAGCCGCGCCGTTCCAAGGGAAGATGTTGCTTTGAAAGAGGAAGACAAGCCTGCCGTTTACGAACAGCTCAAGGACAACACACTCAAAAAAGCGGCCGAAGTTAAGCGCGAAAGCATCGGAGACGTCCTTCTTTCGGGATGCGTCGGCTTCCTCGGGATCCACATTTTAAAGGAACTTATCGACAGGCGCGAAGGGAAAATAATATGCCTTCTTCGCAAAGGAAACGCGGCTACGGCGGAAAAACGGCTCAAAAACATGCTTATGTACTACTTCGACAAGCCTTTTGACAAAGAAATCGAAGAGTTCATCACCGTTGTAGAGGCCGATATCACAGACGATTCGCTTTCCGAAAAACTTAAAGACCTGCACTTCGACACGATCATAAACAGCGCAGCTCTCGTAAAGCACTACGCTGCGGATGACAGCATCGAGCAGGTCAATGTCCACGGGGTCGAAAACCTGATAAAATGCGCAAAAGAGCACTCTTCGAGGATGATCCAGATCTCGACGACTTCTATTCCCGGTGCCCACACCGCAGAAACCTACCAGCGCGGCCTCAAAATGCACGAGAACGAGCTCTACGTCATCGATGCACTTGACAACAAATACCTTCTTTCCAAATATCACGGCGAACTCAAGGTGCTTGAAGCAGTCAGAAACGGACTGCGCGGAAAGATCATGCGTGTCGGCAACCTGATGGGGCGCCACAGCGACGGCGAATTCCAGATAAATTCGGGAACAAACGCTTTCCTCAACGCAATACGCGGCTTTGCGGCGATGTGTAAATACCCTATGAGCCACGCAACTGACCCGATGCGCCTTTCTCCCATCGACCTTACCGCCAAAGCGATCGTCCTTCTTGCAGGAACGAACGACAACTTTACGGCGTTCAACGTTGACAGCCGTTTCCACTTCGATTCGCAGCAGATGATCGATGCGTGCAACCGCTGCGGAGTAAAGATCGAACCTGCAACCGACGAGGAATTCTACGCCGAATATATGCGTCTGCTCGCCGACGAAAAGATGAACTCCAAACTTTCAGGTCTCATCACGAACGACCGTCCCGACATGCACATGGCCGAAACAGACAACACATTCACGACGAATGTCCTCTACCGCCTCGGCTTCTCGTGGCCGCTCGTAGACGAACCATACCTTGACAGGATCATAGAAAGCCTGAAAACGCTCGATTATTTCGAGGATGGGGAATAAATTTTCAGAGTACCGTTGAAACCAGAACAAAGATCCAGTGAGCAGCAATTCCGGCGCAGAGTCCGCCGATCGTGTGGCTGAAAATAGCTTTCCCGATGAGTTCCTTGCAGCCAAGGCTGTCCATCATCGAAGTGTGAGTGCTCAGATATCCGCTCCAGCACATGCACATTGCCGTAAACACCGCGATATCGCAAGGGCCTACAAGGCTTGCTTTGACAAGGCGTTCGGCAAGGCTGAGCGATGCTCCCGCGGCACCGAGAGCTGTTACCGGAATGCCGACAGCTTCGGGGGATGAGAAGCCGAAAAGCGGTTCAAGTATGAAATTGAATTTTGAGGCAACAAGAGGAAGGAGTTTGATTCCTTCGTAAGCCGCTCCGGTGTAGGCTCCGCTTTCCGAGGGACCGTTTATCAGCATCATTACGAGCGTGCAGATAACAAGAACACCCGGAACAATCGCCATTCCCATCTCAACTCCGCTGTGACCGCCGTCAAGCATTGCTCCGACGATACGTCTTCCGATACCGCCCGCTCTGACGGGACGCATGTTGAGAGGCGGAATTTCCATAGTCTGGCACTCAGGAACCATTTTTGCATTTGTGCCGTAAAGTTTTTTCGTAAAAGTTAGCATAAGGCGCGTGCTGACAAGGCTTCCGATAACAGCTCCGACGATTCCGATTATTACAGCGAGTCCGAGCGGTTTTCCCATCGCCGGAGAAAGGCTGTACATATACGAGCAGACGATAAGTCCCATTCCGAAAGCGGTCCCCAGATTGGTAAGAGCCGGAAACTGGTATTTCTTGAAAAAACGGCGGAAGTTATTGTCTTCGGCAAGAGCCAGAATCGCAGGGTTATCCGAAAGAAATGTCGTTACGACTCCGAGAGAAGCGGCTCCCGGCATACTGAAAAGCGGTTTCATAAGCGGCTGAAGGAGCCTGTTCGCAAGCGAAACGAAACCGAATTCCGAAAGCAGGGCGGAGATCGCTCCCATGATAACGCATATCGCGGTAAGATAGAGGACTGTGTCGATGAGCAGGCGGTAAGCGGTGTTCATCATTGTGTTGATAGTGTTTTCAAGCCCCATCTGTGTGGCAAAAAGAGCGAAAAAAGCGAAAAATACGACCGGAAAAAGAAATGTTTCAAGTCCGAGTTCCTTTTTGTAGGAAAGATTCGATCCGGGAATTCTCTGCATAGTGTGTTCAACCTCCGATTCAAGCAACAGGTAACAAAAAAGCAGCATTCAGCAGCGAGCGTTTTAGCGCCGCCCTTTTATAGATTTAAAACTTAAAGTCAATAGGTATTTTCAAAAAATCCTTATATTTGACAAACCCTTTTCAGGCACTAAATTCGCGTTGTTTACAAGTTTTTTCTTTAAATTGGAGTTCATTATGAATTTTACAGGAAAAAACCTTCTTCTTTACGCTGTCGGCGGTGCAAACGGAACTGAAAAAAACAAATTTTTCGCCGATCTCGAATCGGCTTTAAAAGGCGGTATCACCTGCTTCCAGCTTAGGGAAAAGCACCTTCCTTTTGAAGAATTTCTTGCCGAAGCCAAAGAAGTGAAAAAGCTCTGCGCAAAGTATTCCGTGCCTCTTATCATAAACGACAATATCGAGATCGCGCTTTCAAGCGGAGCTGACGGAGTCCACATCGGTCAGGATGACGGAGATGTCGCGGAAGTTCGCAAAACAGCAGGGAAGAGGCTCGTCGTCGGAGTTTCGGCGCACAATGTCGAAGAAGCTCTCCTTGCCGAAAAAAACGGTGCTGATTATCTCGGAAGCGGAGCAGTTTTCGGAAGTCGGACCAAGTCAAATGTTCATACTCTGCCGCTTGAAACGCTCAAAAATATCTGTGCAAGTGTTAAGATCTCTGTTGTCGCGATCGGCGGCATAAACAAGGACAACATTCTGCAGCTTTCTGGAAGCGGAATCGACGGAGTCGCCCTCGTGAGCGCAATTTTCGGAGCAACCGATATCGAAAGCGAGTGCAGAATGCTGAAAAAGCTGGCGGAACACGCTTTCATTTGACAAACTCTTTTTTAACGCTACATTCCCAATGTTTCTGGTTTTTTGACTGTTTCGTCTTTTGCAGGGGAGCGTGCTGAGGCAGGCTGAGAGGAAGTTAGGCTTTGACCCTTTGACCTGATGCGGGTAATGCCGCCGTAGGGAGTCTTTTTGGAATCTTTTTGTCAGCCAAGCGGCTTTTATGCAGAAAACAAACAAGTGAGTTGCGGCGCACCGGGGGCACCACTCTGCGTCGCGTAATAAAAATAGTGCTGACAAAAGGAGGAGTTATGAAAACAGCATTATCAATCGCTGGCAGTGACTGCAGCGGAGGCGCCGGGATTCAGGCCGATCTCAAAACGATGACCATGAACGGGGTTTACGCAATGAGCGCGATAACGGCTCTCACGGCGCAGAACACCACCGGCGTGACGGGGATTTCGGAAGTAACTCCGGATTTTCTCAAACAACAGATTGACGCAGTGTTTACGGACATTTTTCCCGATGCCGTAAAAATCGGAATGGTCTCATCCACCGGCCTCATCAAAGTGATTGCCGAAAGGCTACGCATGCATAGCGCGAAAAACATCGTAGTTGACCCTGTCATGGTTGCGACAAGCGGTTCCGCGCTTCTTAAAAACGATGCGGTAGAAGCTCTTGAAACCGAACTCTTGAGCATTGCGACAGTCGCTACACCCAATATTCCCGAAGCAGAAATCCTTTCTGGAATGTCAATCAAAAATGAAGCCGGCATGATCAAAGCGGCCCATGTGATCCATGAAAAATTCGGCTGTGCGGTCCTTCTCAAAGGCGGTCACAGCGTAAATGACGCGAACGACCTTCTTGTTTCCGATAAAGGCGAAAAGTGGTTCACGGGCAAAAGGATCGACAACCCAAACACCCATGGAACAGGCTGCACCCTTTCTTCCGCGATCGCGGCAAATCTGGCGAAAGGTTTTGACCTTGAAACTTCGATACAGCGGGCGAAAGATTACATTTCGGGCGCACTTGCGGCTATGCTCGATCTCGGCAGAGGACGCGGACCTATGCAGCACAATTTCAATCTCTCGGGCGAATTTTCGAAGGAGGCGTAAATGGAAGAAAAAAGAACGAGTTTGCTTGAAAACAGCTTTATCTGGTTCGGCGCGGCTGTATCGATCGCAGAAATTCTGACCGGTACTTACTTCGCGCCGCTCGGCTTCAAAAACGGATTCCTAGCGATAATTTTAGGTCACATCATAGGCTGCGCGATGCTTTTTCTTGCAGGCGTTGTCGGCGGAAAAGTTCGTCTTTCCGCGATGGATTCAGTCAAAATGAGTTTCGGTGAAAAAGGCGGAATACTCTTTGCCGTTCTCAACATAATGCAGCTTCTGGGCTGGACCGGAATAATGATCTATGACGGCGCCCTTTCGGCAAACGGCCTTGTTTCGGCGGGGAACTGGGTCTGGGCGCTTGTGATCGGCGTTCTCATCGTGCTCTGGGTAATGTTCGGGATCGTCAATGTCACCAAAATCAATAGCGTGGCAGTCACTGCGCTTCTTGTTCTCACCGTGATTTTAAGTGTGAAAATATTTACCGGCGAAGGTGCGGCGGTATCGGCTGAAGATGCAATGAGTTTCGGTGCGGCTGTCGAACTTTCAGCTGCAATGCCGCTCTCGTGGCTTCCTCTCATCAGCGACTACACGAGCAAGGCTGAAAAACCGGTAAAGGCATCGGCTGTCAGCGCGGTCATCTACGGCATTGTAAGCTGCTGGATGTACACGATCGGCATGGGAGCCGCGATTTTCACAGGAGAAAGCGACCTTGCTCAGATAATGATCAAAGCTGGACTCGGTGCAGGACTTGTCATCATAATCTTTTCGACAGTCACGACCACATTTCTGGACGCATATTCGGCAGGAATTTCGGCAGAATCGGTTTCAATGAAGCTCAAATCCAAGGTAGTCGCAGTCGCGGCGGCGGTTCTCGGAACGATCGGTGCGATACTTTTCAACATGGATGACATCACTGATTTCCTCTATCTCATCGGCTCCGTTTTCGCTCCGATGACAGCGGTTTTGATCGCAGATTTCTTCATTTTGAAACACCGTGCGATCGAAAAAGCATTCGTCTGGACAAATCTTGTTGTCTGGGTCATAGGTTTCGTGCTTTACCGCTATCTCATGACAGTCGATTTCATTCTCGGAAACACCCTTCCCGATATGCTCATAACGATGGTCATCTGCGTTGCGGCGAATAAAATTGTCGGGAAAAAAGCGGCTTAATCCAATAACCTCTTGATCCCTTTCGCCGTTCTCAGAATAGTTTCCGTGAAGTGGTTTCCGGGATTCAGTTCAAAAATTGTCGTAATATTCTGTGATTTGTAGATTTCAGCGAGTTTTTCGGTGTTTTTCCGCGCCGGAGCAAGGTTTTTGTCGCGTGTTTTTGCTTCGGCTTCTCCCAGCGAAAGGTAGATCAAATCAGGGGTTCTCGCGAAATTGTTTGTTTCGGCAAATTCGGTAAATCCGGGGAACCAGAGTGAGCCGGAAACGCTTGCAATCCGGCTGAAAATGTCGGTTCTGTATGCGGCATAAAGGGCGAAAAGTCCGGCAAGCGAATAGCCTGCGATAGCGGTAAATTCAGGCTCAAATCCGAGTTTTGCGCGGATTTCAGGTATAATTTCATTTGTCAGTTTTTTGATATATCCCTCTGCACCGCCGAAACCGTATTTGTTGTTTCCTATAGTCGGAGTCGGCCATGGAGAAAGGTCATGATTCCAGTTGAGATTTCCGATAGCGGTAAGGGCGAAATTATCGCAGCCTAGTTCTGCGCACTTCTCGAAAACTTCCTTTCCTTCACCCTGAAATGTGTGGAGAATCACTGACGGAATCTTGTTGATGGAATTGGTTTTTGTAAAAATTTCAACGGTTTTGCCTGAAATACTGAGCTGCATTTCAACTCCGGTTCGAATCGGTTTTTTGTGACCATTCAAGGACGCGCTTTCTCATTCCTTCTACATCGAGAATACCGAGCGCAAAGCCTTTTCTCACAAGGTCAACTGGCACAAATTCGTCGTATTTTTCAAAAACGGGATTTTCTTTCGGATAGACGAGTTCCATCGGGTCAATCCCTTTTGCAGCTTCTTCGGAAACGACTTTATAGAAAGTTTCGGGATCAACTTTCATCGTGAACTGCATGAAATAAGGCCGCGACGGAGCAAGTCCTTTCAAACCTAGCTTTGAAGCGCAGCGTATTTTAAGAAAGCGTTCGAGTGCGATGAATGCGTAAGTCCCGAGCCACGGAAAAAGCGCCCACATATTTCCGCCCAAATGAACGAGCGGAGAATTTCCGGCTGCCGATTTTCTGAAAGTTTCCCTTGAATCACTAAGTCGGCAGCGGGCATGACGCATGAGGTAAGGATAAACTTTGTCCTCAGTCAGGACTCCTTTCATCCGCTCCAGAATGTGAGTGTGGATATCACCCGCGACATCGCCGAAATATGCGGGGATATTCCCTTTGACAAGCGTGCAGTAGACGATCCTCTTTTTGTGGTCGACTTCGTCAACAGCCCAGACACGCCCTGCGATCGCGATTTTTTCACCGGCTGGCGGCGGTTTCACGATCGTGCCAAGCTCTTCGGAGCCTGTTTTCACCGAATATTCGATATTTTCCTGGAATACGGCGTAAAATTTGTAGTTGTTGACTATTCTTTCTCCGGCAATACCGACGATAAGACCTCCGTTTTCGGTTCGGCTGATGTGGCCGATATTGATCAGATGTCTGAGAAGGATCTTGAAATCATCCTGCGTTATCCTTCTGAAACAGTTGAGCGGAAGCACTTTTGAGGCAAGTTCTGCCGGCGTCATCTCTCCGCACGAAGCAAGTGTGCTCATTGTCTGGTGGTAAAGCAGACTGAAAGGAAGCCTGTCAGTTTTCGGAGGCTCGACAAAACGTTCCTCGATGTAAAGCTGCACTAACGCGATCCCCTGAACAAGATACCACGGAATGAGTTCCGGCATCATCGCCCTCGATTCCGGGTGATCTTCACGCATTACAAAATGCATCTCTGACGGGTCACCGCGTCTGCCGGTCCTTCCGAGCCTCTGCAGAAAGCCTGAAACTGTGAAAGGGGCGTCGATATGGAAAGCGCGCTCAAGTCTGCCGATGTCGATGCCGAGTTCCAGCGTGGCTGTCGCGCACACCGATTTAAGCGAAGAGTCGTCTTTCATCTCTTCTTCCGCACTCTCCCGGTATGAAGCCGAAAGGTTGCCGTGATGGATCAGAAAACGCTCCGGCTCGCGGTTTATTTCGCAGTACTGCCGCAGATTCTGGCAGACCGATTCACACTCTTCTCTTGAATTTGTGAAAACAAGGCACTTTTTGCCGCGAGTATGTTCGAAAATATAGGCAAGTCCCGGATCAGCCGCTTTGGGAGCGGTGTCAGTTGGTTTTTCTTCAGGAGTTTCTTCCGGAATCACATCATCGGAATCTGCCTGCGGATCAGTGTTGTAGAAATGCTCCATACTGAGCCGCCACACTTCCTTTCCGCCGTCAAAACGCGGGATCACTGTTTCACGCCTGCTTCCGGCAGAAAGAAATTTTCCCGCCGCTTCGGGATCCCCTATCGTAGCCGAAAGGCCTATCCTTCTCGGGTCACAGCCTGCAATGCGGCAAAGCCTTTCAATAAGGCAGAAAGTCTGCATTCCTCTGTCGCCGCGCAAAAGAGAGTGGATCTCGTCAACGACCACAAAACGCAAGTCTCCGAAAAGAGCCGGAATTTCCATGTGCTTGTTTATCAGAAGCGATTCAAGCGATTCGGGCGTTATCTGAAGGATCCCAGCGGGCTTTTTTATGAGTTTTCTTTTCTGTGTCTGCGGAACGTCGCCGTGCCAGCGGTAAACAGGGATAGCCGCTTCTTCGCAAAGTTCGTTTATCCTTCCGAACTGGTCGTTGATGAGAGCTTTAAGCGGTGCGATATAGAGAACTCCGACGCTTGATGCCGGATTTTCCTCAAGCATGGTGAGTATCGGGAAAAACGCCGCCTCGGTCTTTCCTGAAGCGGTCGAAGCCGATATCAGAACGTTGCTGTCGCTCCCGAAAACAGCTTCTCCCGCTGCATTCTGCACGGCACGGAGCATTTTCCAGCCGCTGCGGTAGATATAATCCTGAATAAACGGTGCGTATCTTGCGAAAACGTTCATATCGTGAACTCCATTCACCGTTTTCCGGTAATCTTTTTCGTCAGCTTTTCATACATTTTGAAAAGCTCTGCAACGATTTCAGTTTCACTCATTTTCTGGTCGAAACCGTAAGCCGCCATAACTGCCTTGTCATTTTCTTTATGGGCTTTTCTCAACTCAGGCGGCATCGTGCTTTCATCGTAAAGGTCGGCAAGCGACGAATCGGGATATTTTGCGCGGGCATCGAGAATAGCCTGCGCAGTTTGCTCGATTTTTGCTTTCTGCGAATCTGTCGGATTGCACCACGGGAAATTGTTGTAAACTATTTTTCCAGAATAATCATAATCGCTTTTTAATCTACCACAGACAGTCCGCAACCATGCGTTGTGTATCTTGCTTGTAAGAATACCAAACTCATACAAAGTGGCATTAGGAATAATTTGGAGTTTGTTGCTGCAAATAACATCGGCAGACATAAAACCAATAGGAATATAATTTCTTTTTTCAGATGAAACTTCAGGGATAGCAATGTAGTCTGTTTCAGGCTGGCGATTTTCAGCAAAAAGATAAGGATATGCAGCTAAATTTCTTGTTGCTTCGCGTTTGCTTGCAGCACGAGCCGCTTTAACACTTTCAATTCTTTTCATAACAAGCGGCATTTTTCTAAGTTCGGCGGGAGTTGTATTTACAAGCCAAAGACAATAGCGTTTTTTATTGTTGAGAAACTCTTCCGCTCCCAAGAACTCACGAATAAACTTCTTTGATTCAGGTTCCTTATTTATAAATCCATTATATTCTTGATCTGTAATAATAAGATTTCCGTCATCTGCCGGCATACTCCCTTTGTTCATTAAAGAAACATCGCAAATAGGCTTTGTTCTGCTCTCTATGAATACATTCGGCATATCGAGAAGATAACCATTTATATTCTTAGCTTCGATTTTTTCATCTTCGTTAACAAAAATGATTTTAGGTTTGCTGCTTTCTGTAGCACTGAATCCGATAATTACGCAGTGAACCGCTGCCATGTTTTTCTTATCAGTTGTCTCGTTTGCCCATCTGAATGTCCGCCAAGCAAAATCGAAGTGCATTCCTGCGTAAAAGAGCGGTTTCCACAGATTTGCGACAGAACTGCCCTGCGTTACGGAATTTGTCGAAACAAAAGCGCAATGAGTTTGTTTTCCTTGAATAAAATCGCCTGCCTTTTTGTACCAGCAGCAGACATAATCAAGATCTCCCGCTCCATGCCATGTTTTTCCAAAAGTTAGTGTAACATCCTCTTTCTGCCGCTTATCCATCCAGCGTGCTCCCACAAACGGTGGATTCCCGATTATGTAGTCATAGATCACAGATTTGCTGCTGTTTTTTTCAGAGAATTTCTTTTCGGTAATCTCTTTAGTCGCAACATTCAGTTCCTTAAAGTGCGCTCCGTAAGGAATTTCCGGCTCATGCATGCCGTTTTCCCAACTTTTTTCTCCGACTTTATAGACATTCAGTTTGTCGGCATAGACAAATTTTTCATTCTGTTCTTCTTCAAGCGTTGCCCAGTCCATTCGAAGCGCATTGCCTTCAACTATTGTCGCACTCGTCGAAAGAGGCAGAAAATCGAGGTCTTCTTCAACAATTTCCTCAGTTTCTTTCATCATCTGCGATTCAGCAATCCAAAGTGCCGTTTTTGCGACTGTTACTGCAAAATCGTTGATTTCAATGCCGTAAAACTGCGAAATTTTGACTTTTATCGGTGAAAGTTCATGCCCGAAAAGCATTTGTTTACCGTGGATTCTTTTCAGAATTTCATTTTCCAGGCGGCGCAGTGAAATATAGGTTTCAGTTAAGAAATTACCGCTTCCGCAGGCCGGATCGAGAAATGTCAACGATGCGATTTTATCGCGGAAGTGTTCCAATTCACGACGTTTTCGTAGAGACGTAACCTGATACGTCTCTTTTGAGGGAATCGTGGTTTTTGTTTTATGAGCCGTTTCAGGAAACGGCTCTACAATTTGGTAAAATTCTTTTCTCAACTCATCCAGAAACAGCGGATCAATCACTTTGTGAATATTTGCAATCGAGGTGTAGTGCATCCCGCCTTTTCTACGTGTTTCGGGATTCAAAGTCGATTCAAAAACTGCTCCAAAAATCGTGGGAGAAATCTCGCTCCAGTCGAAAGGGGCACAGTAATTTACTAAAATATCTACAATTTCTTTAGTAAAATTAGGAATTTCAATCGTGTCATCGGCAAACAAACCGCCGTTGACATACGGGAATGAATTGATTTTTGTATCGTATTTGTCACGGTTTTCCGGTTTTGTGTTCAGGATTTTGAACAAATCAATCAGTCCGCGTCTCAGATTTTCAAGCGAAAATGAGTTAATATAATCCTCAAAACTTGTTCTGGTTTCGAAAAGCCCGGCATCTTCGGCATAAAGGCAGAAAACAATGCGGACACACAGAATATTCAGGCTTCTAAAGCTGTTTTCATCGGGATTTATATATTCTTTGATAAGCGCGTCGTAGAGCTTTCCGACAAGTTCTCCGGCTTTGAGTGAAATTTGTTCTTCCGGCGAAATTGAAGTCTTTTTAGTATCGATCATAAACTGCAAGCATCCGAATTTATCAGGCAAATCCTCAAGCAGAACCTGAAGCGGCTCGCCTTGCGGTTTTTCCATGTCATAAATCAGAAACTCCTGAAAGTTGCAGGTGATTATCCAGCGCGGACGGCTTGAATAAGGTAATTCCGAAGAATATCTTTTTGCCTGCTGGAACGGCGTAAGAAGACTGCCGTCGCTCTGTTTTATCGGTTTGAGTAAATCTTTGTCGATACTTTTCTGCTCGATCATAACATGGGTTGATGGAATATAGGCATCAATGAAACTCGTATGGTCAAGGTGGACTTTGTCTTCAAAAATTATGAAATCACTAATGTTTTCGACCCCGAACACATTCAAAAGCAGTTCAAGCCAGAAGACCTGGCTTTCTCCTTTTTCATAGCCTTTGCCACGCCATTTTTCCGCGAATTCCTTTGCCGCTTTTTTGCGATTTATTGCAGTTTTTGCCATATTTCACTCCGCTAATCACGATTAAAGCGTTGCGTTATATCAGATAAACAAACAGAAAACAAGTTTTAGACGTAATTTTATTTTTAGGATTTTAATCGTCGTTATCGGGGTATCTTTTTACTTTTTTGCATTTTTTACCCCCATAACTGCCGATTTTAGATCGTGAACTCCGCAAAATCTGCCTCGGTCTCATCGGAAACGGCTTCCGATTTAGTATAGGTGAAATTTTTATTCAGAATATTTGATATTAGATAAACAGCACTGAGCAGCCGTCTGATTTGCTTTCTTCTTTGTTTTCTGCAGGAGCTGAGGAATCGCCGTCAGCAGTGTCTTCCGGGGCTGCACCGTCGGTCGGAACTTCTGTATTTGCCGCAGCTGCATCTTCGGCACTGTCCTCTTCCGAGGAAACAACTCCTTCATCAAAATAAAAACCGCAGGTTTTGCAGCAGTCTTCGTCTGTGCAATTGTCAAGGCATTCCCATTTGGTTCGCCATTCTTTCAAGTCATTCTCTTCTCCCCACTGACAACAATCAGAGATCTTGTCATACACCGTTCCAGGGTTATATGCCTGATGATCAAGAATTGCTTCTATATCTTCATCAGGCCACTGCCGGCCATAGCAGGTGTTGACAGGTTTGATGTAAGTGATACATTCATTCAAAATTTCTTGATCTTCGCAAACATCTCTTACCGTTGCAGGTTCTGTTCCGCATATTTCGACAAGTTTGTCGCAGTTTTCTTTCTCACTTGTTTCTTCATTGAATTCCATCGTTCCTTTAAACATTCCTTCTACAGCACCGTTTGCCGACCAGACGCCAAGGCACTGGCAAATGTATTCGCCGTTTTGTGCTATTACACATTCTCCTGCCTCGTTTTCACACTTGAATCCTGCATCTTTGCATTCTGTATCAAGACGGGCATAGCATTCTTCTTCTGACGGCAGAGGCTGCAAGTCTGAACCACCAACTCGGGAATAATTCCCGTCACGGCAGGTGCAATCCTCTAAATAGGTGCCGTTTGAAGTAATTTCATAAGTACATTTTCCCATCTTTGATTCGCAAGTTACTGTTTCAGCAAAAAGTGTTGTTGCCGCAATCATAATTGCGACCAAAATCAATGATTTTTTCATTGGTTCCTCCAAGAAATAAACAATAAAAAACAAATAACTTGAAGCAACATACATTCCACGATTTTTTTGTCAATAAATCCAATATGTTACAAAAGAAACTTTTAGATCGTGAACTCCGCGAAATCTTCCTCGGTCTCATCGGAAACGGCTTCCGATTTAGTGTAGGTGAAATCGTCAGATTGCATGAGGTCGGCCATTGTCATAGTTGGATGCTGATACATCAGATCAAGGAGTTCGATGAAATCTCTGATGACTTCGCGCGGAGTGATGTTATTATCTGCTCCTATCCTTCCGTATTCAAGTTTGATGAAGGCTGTGAGGTCGTCAACGTTGATCTTGCGCTGGTAACCGTAAAGTGATGCATGCATATCGGCCAATTTTTCGCATAAAACAAGCATCTCTTCGGCGGTCAGAGGCTCAAGTCTTATCACCGGAGCAAGCATGTCACGGGCACCCTCTCTAGAAAATTTTCCTTCAGCAAGGCGCGAACGGAGCGCTTCATAGCTGTAAACTCCGCGTCTTTTGTCATCAACTGCCTGCGGAGTCGCACCCATGATTATTCCTAAATAACGCGCCTTTCCCTGCAGTGTGTCGTTATACATCGTGAGCATTTTTTCGTAGTTATACTGGCGAGTTATCGAATTCGGGATCTTGTAGATGTTCACGAGTTCGTCTATCATTATCATCATTCCGGCATATCCTGCGAGCCTGAAAAAGAGGGCAAAAAGTTTGAGATAGTCATACCAGTCGTCGTCGGTTATTATGATGTTGACTCCGAGTTCTTCCTTTGCCTCGCGCTTTGTCACGTATTCGGCACGGAACCAGCGGACTACCTTCATTTTCGTTTCGTCGTTTCCCTCGGAATATGCGCGGTAATAGAGCGAAAGAAGCCGTGCGAACTCAAATCCGTGGACAAGTTCGCTTACCGCCGAAGTGACGGCGTAGATTTTCCTGTCGACAGCCGCGGCCAAAGCCGGATCATCGGGCGAAAAACCGTATTCCTGCATAGTTTCAGACTGCACCGTGTTTATCCAGCGGTCGAGAACAAGCGTCAGCGCTCCACCTTCCGGTTTCGTTTTAGTCGAAAGGTTGCCTATCAGCTCGCGGTAAGTCGCCAGGCCCTGTCCGTGTGTTCCCTGCAAGCGTCTTTCTGGCGAAAGGTCGGCATCGGCGACAATAAAACCTTTATCCATCACATAGTTGCGGATCGTCTGGATCAGAAAACTCTTTCCCGAGCCGTATTTTCCGACGATGAAGCGGAACGAAGCCCCTCCTTCCGCGATTATATCGACATCGTGCAACAGAGCCGCGATCTCATTTTTCCTCCCGACAGCGATATACGGAAGCCCGATCCTCGGCACAACGCCCCCTTTCAGCGAATTTATGACAGTCTGGGCTATACGTTTCGGAACTATCCTCTTTTCTTCAGCCATTTATTCCTCTATCAGCCTTATTTGTTTTTCCCAGCCGCTTTTTCTGCTTCTTCAATTTTCAAAAGATAGGATTTAGCTTTGTCAGAACCCTGGTCAGCAGCATATTTGAACCACTTTTTTGCCTCTGCAAGATTCTGTCTAACCACTTTTCCGTCAGTATATATAGCTCCTAAAGTGATTTGAGCTTTCATATAACCTTGTTCAGCCGATTTAGTTATCCATTTCAAGCCTTCTGCGTAGTTTTGCTGAATGCCTTCGCCGTTGAAAGTCATACGCCCGAAATTGAATTGAGCCGGAGCGTAATCTTGCTTTGCCGCCAGTTCAAGCCATTTTGCAGCTTTTTGATAGTCCTGTTTGACGCCTTCACCGAAGTAGTACATGATTCCTATCTCGTTTCGTGCCGCAGCAAATCCGCCCTTTGATGCCTTTAAAAACCATTGTATCGCTTCCTCAAAGTTTTTAGGAATTCCCTGACCGTTCACATACATAACTCCGAGATTGTATTGGGATTGAGTGTTTCCTTGTTCGGCTGCTTTCTTGTACCACTTGAAGGCTTCCACAGAGTTTTGAGGAACACTGTCACCGTTGAAATACATACGTCCCAAATTGTTCTGGGCATGAATATTGCCGAGTTCTGCCGATTTCTTATACCATTTAAAGGCTTCCGCAGAGTCTTGAGGAACTCCGTTTCCTTGTTGATAAATAAGACCGAGACTGTATTGAGCTTCGGCAAGGCACGTTCCTTTTGGAAATTTGCCTATATATTCAAGCCAGTTTTTGGCATTGTCGTTATTTCTGGCGTATTCGCAAGCCTCTTGGTCTGTTTCAGGCATCTGACCGAAAACAGAGGCTATTGCAAGCAAAACAACAACAAAAATCACAATTTTTTTCATTTTTGCCTCCATGCTTTTTATAAAATATGAGTTTCTCCCAATATTTCAGCAATATCTTCAACATAATCTTCAACGATATCAGATGTTTTGTTAATGTATTCGGATTTTTTCAAAGTGATTTTCAGTTTTTGTTTTTCTGTTCTTCAAGATAATGCTGATAAACATATGCCGCGCCTTCGCGGTAAAGCCCTGTTTCCTTATCGTTAAGAGCTTCAAAAATCCGCGATGTGTAGAGTTTTTTCAACGCTTCTTCATATTCTATTTTTTCATCTTCAACGATGAAAGCTGCAATTTCTTTTGTGAGAGAGTCGATAAGCCAGTCTTTTTTGTCTGCTTTATACATAAATCGTCTCCAGTTTTTTCAATAGTTCCACAGCTTTTTCCGTATGGAACGAATACTGCATCGAAAGTTCTTTGTAAGTCATACGCTTTTTGAGCATTTCAATGTCTATGAATTTCTGCTCATATTGCTGAAACAAAACAGCCATATCATCATTTGCGACAGGACCGTGGACAATATCATACTTGCAATCCTGATTGCATAGCGGATCAGTCAAATCTGAAAAATAACGATTTCTGTTGTTCATAACGAACAAAGCCCACTCCTCAGACGGAATTGTCAAAAAATCCTTTATTTTCAAATCATTGCTTCTCATAAAACTGTCATTGATTTCATAGACATTCAAAATCGGCTTGCCGTAACCTTTTATTCTCACTGTTCGTTTTGCCATATTCTCAGCTTGGACACGAATATCAGACAGGTAAAATCCTCTGCCGAAATCTCTGAAAGGTTTGCACATTTTCAGAACGATTTCCTTAACTTCGGTATTACTCCCGTGATAGAGAATCAAAGCGTTCCTCCGTTCTGACGGCAGATCTCTGCCATATCCTCGACAGCGTCTTCAATCGAAAGAGTGTGTTCGATCTCGTAATGCTCTTTCAAAAACGCTATCGCTTTGTTGTTGTAAAGGTAAATAAAAGCATCTTTCTTTGAAAGATCGTGAGCGGCGGCAAAACCGCTTACACATGCAACCATGTAGGAAATCTGGTTATTTTGTTTAAGAATGGCCATTTGAGTGTCTCCGTCTCAAAAAAACAGCGAATTATAGCAGAAAATTGATTTTTAACAAGGCTTTGAAACAGGTAGGTTGAATTTATCGATTTATAATTATTTCCGTAACTTCTTCAACATAATCTTCAACGATTGCAAGAGTTTTTCCGTCACATTCGATGACGTTGTCGCCGATTTCGTCGAATAGGGCGGCGTTTATCGTGTCGGCGACGACTGACGGCATGAGATGCGCGGCTTTGATGTATTCGTCTGCGGAGCCTGTTTTGAGCAGGTTTCGCAGGATTTCGGTGTGGATCTTGTCAAGAAGACCGTTTTCTTCATTTTCTGGAATTGTTTCAGTTGCGGTTTCTTCTTCGATTTCGTCTTCGGTAAGAAGGCTTTCCCTCGTGAGAGCCGCATCGCTTCTGATCTTGTCCAAACCTGAAATGTCGATATTTATTTTCGGTCTTTTTGCCTCGATTTCGGCCTTTTTATCTGCCGCGACGACCGCTTCGGCATACTGCGTCGCCCAGCTTTCATCAGGTTTCTTGTGTAAAGCTTTGCCGGTTTTCAGATATTTGCGGAAAACTCTCTCTCCTTCATGAAGAAGCGCGTAGAATTTTTCCTTGTCGAACATCATTTTTTCGAAATATTCCTCATACCACACTCCGTTTTTGCAGAAATACCGTCTGCATTCGTCAATGCGGCACTCTTTGTCGGAATCGGCGCAGTCATCGTGGTAGAGAGCGTTGAAAAGGGGATGCCATTTTATTGTGTAGATCTGTCCGAAACACTCGGTAAAAAAGTCGAGACCGCATTCATCGTACTTAGCCGAAACGCATTTCCAGAGTTCGGCGAAAAGGTGTTTGCCTTTACTTCCGTTTTCAGCGACAAGCGGAGACTGAAAAAGGTCTTTTTCGGCAAAAAAACTGAGTGCCATAAATATCTCATCATCCTTTTTCAATGCTGGTTTCCGCAGTATCGCAAGGTATGTGTCCGAAGCAAGCGTGAACGGGTCGGCATACTGCGTGATCGTGTCAATAGGCAGCGAGTGTATCACAGCGTAATCGAACATCCACTGCTTCAGATCTTTCTGAAGGAGCTTTTTCCCGAAGCCGTAATCGGAAAAATCAGGGAAACTTCTGTCAAAATCCTCCATTTTCCTGAAACCTTCTTCCGGCGACCCTGTTCCGATGCCGCAGAGCAGTTCGTAGAGATAAAGATACGCAAAAGGCGGTTCGATCGGGCTGAATTTCCCTTTTCTCGCGGCAGTTCTCCATGTGAAATACTTTCTCAGCTGACCTACCGAAAGGTCGTGATAGGAAGGCGAATAGTGCATGCATACTCCGCTCCAGCCGTGGAAATCGTCCTCGAAATCCTTCATGAACTCGCCCTGACGGCGGAAATTTTTTTTCTGCTGTTCGAAAGAGCCGTCGCCGTATTCGTAAAGTTTCATCATTTCCCAGATTTTCTGCGGGATATCGGGATCGTTTGCTTCTGATGCGGTGATGGGAGTGTCGTGGTATTGATTTTCATTTAAACTGGACGAGTTTTCAAGGACGATTTCTTTTGCCATTCAGTGCCTGAAAGGATCTATTTTTTCTCTTTTTTCTTTGCCAAAGCCGCTTTGACAAGGCCGTTGAAAAGCGGATGCGGATCGGTCGGTCTGCTTTTGAATTCAGGATGGAACTGGCACGCTTCAAAATATGGATGATCTGCAAGTTCGATCATTTCTACAAGTTTTCCGTCGGGCGAAGTTCCGACAACTTTGAGTCCCGCTTTTTCAAGTTCCTCTCTAAATTTGCTGTCGTAATTGAATTCGTAGCGGTGGCGGTGACGTTCGCTGATGGATTCGCTTTTGTAGAGTTTCGCCGCTTTCGAGCCTTTTACAAGGTTACACGGATATGCGCCGAGCCTCATCGTGCCGCCTTTTTTTGTAACTTTTCTCTGCTCGTCCATGAGGTCGATGACCGGGTGTTTCGTCTTTGTGTCGAATTCAGTCGAGTTCGCATCCTTCCAGCCGAGAACATTCCTTGCGTATTCGATGACGCAGCACTGCATTCCGAGGCATATTCCCAGAAGCGGAACTTTGTTTTCACGGGCATATTTTATCGCGATGCACTTTCCGTTTACTCCGCGTGTACCGAAGCCGCCGGGGATAAGGATCCCGTCAGCCTTTTTGAGGAGTTTCGGATTTTTCTCAAGATCCTCTGCTTCGATGCATTCGACATGAACTTTCGCGTTATTCGCCATTCCCGCGTGCTGAAGCGCTTCATGGACCGATTTGTAGGCATCTCTGATCGCGATGTATTTGCCGACAAGTGCTATCGTGCATTCGTATTTCGGCTTTGTCGCCTTGCGGACAAGAGTGTCCCATTCGGTGTGGATGACAGGTTTTATCGGAAGTTTGAGCTGCTCAAGGATCCTGAGGTCAAGCTCCTGTTTCAGAAGTTCGCGCGGGACTGCGTAAACTGAATCGGTAACGTCTTTTTCCTCGATGACACATTCGGGGCGGACATTGCAGAAAAGGGCAAGTTTATTGAGATGATCCTGCGGGATCGTCATTTCGGTGCGGCATACAAGGATGTCGGGGATTATACCGATGTTTCTGAGTTCAGCGACGGAATGCTGTGAAGGTTTTGTTTTGAGTTCGCCCGCCGCTTTCAGATAAGGAACAAGCGTCAGGTGGACGAAGCAGCTGTTTTCGGGGCCTACTTCAAAACGGAACTGACGCGCAGCCTCGAGGAAAGGAAGCGATTCGATGTCGCCTGCAACACCGCCGATCTCGCAAAGAACGATGTCGGCACCGCTTTCAGCTGCCGAACGGAATGCATCCTTGATTTCGTTCGTGATGTGGGGAACGACCTGGACTGTGCCGCCGAGGTATGCTCCGGCACGCTCTTTCGCGATGACAGACGAATAAATCCTGCCCGAAGTGTAACTTGAAGCCCTTGTGCAGTGGACTCCTGCAAAACGCTCGTAATGACCGAGATCGAGGTCAGTCTCGTAGCCGTCATCGGTGACAAAAACTTCGCCGTGCTGATAAGGACTCATCGTGCCGGGATCGACGTTGAGATAAGGGTCGAGTTTCTGCATAAAAACCTGATATCCGCGGCTTTTAAGAATGAGGGCGAGCGATGCCGAAGTGATTCCTTTTCCTAAGGAACTTACGACTCCTCCGGTGATAAAAATGTACTTTGTCTGCTTTTTGCCTTTCGGCGATACGGTTTTTTTCTGCATAGCTTTCTCCTCTTGAAATTATTGATAAAAGGTTAAAAGAGCCTGCACAGCATAGGGATTTTTCGTTGAAAGACAAGATTTCGGAGCGATTTTTTTAAGAAAATTTATCCGTGTGTTTGATTTTATTTTTGTTGTGAGACATTATCGATAGAGGGAGGTGAAAGTATGAACAAATATATGGAAATCGCTCTTCAGGAAGCGAAAAACGGCATAAATGCAGGTCACGGCGGTCCTTTCGGATGCGTTGTCGTCAAAAACGGCGAGATCGTCGGGCGCGGTCACAATGAAGTGATAAGGCGCAACGACCCTACATGTCACGGAGAAGTCATGGCTATACGCGACGCATGCAGAAATCTGAACTCGTTCGATCTTTCAGGCTGCGAACTTTATACGACGGCAGAACCGTGCCCCATGTGTTTCGGCGCGATTCTCTGGGCAAACATCAGAAAAGTCTACTACGGCTGCACAATTTCCGACACCGACAAACTCGGTTTCCGTGACGAAATTTTCTGTACTTCATCTTTCGACATAAAAACGGAGATGGACAGAAAGGAATGCCTCGGTCTTTTTGAGGAATACAAAGCGATTAAGGATAGGAAAAGTTACTGATATTATGGTTATCCAGCTTTCTGATCACTTCACATACAGTCGTTTGTTGCGGTTTTCTCTGCCGACGATAATGATGATAATTTTTACCTCTATTTACGGCATGGTGGACGGATTTTTCATCTCGAACTATGTCGGAAAGACGCCGTTTGCCGCGATAAACCTGATTTATCCGTTTCTGATGATTCTCGGCGTCGGGGGTTTTATTTTCGGAACGGGCGGCAGTGCGCTCATAGGTAAACTGCTGGGCGAGGGAAGGCGTGAAAAGGCAAATTCCGTTTTTTCGCTGATCGTCTATGTCACGCTTGCGCTCGGAATCGTGATTGCCGCCGCAGGGATCGCTTCGATGCGGAGTGTCGCTCTACTGCTCGGCGCCGAAGGGCAGATGCTCGAAGACAGTGTTCTCTACGGAAATCTCGTCATGCTCGGGCTTCCGGTCGTCATGCTTCAGTTTGAATTTCACAGCCTTTTTGTTGTGGCGGAAAAACCGAAACTCGGATTTTGCACGACTCTGGCGGCAGGTTTTACAAATATGATTTTCGACTTCCTTCTTGTGGCGGTGTTTCCTTTCGGCATTGTCGTGGCTGCCATGGCGACAGTTGCGAGCCAGTTTGCAGGAGGAATCATTCCGCTCATCTATTTTGCACGGAAAAACACAAGTCTTCTCAAGCTCGGCAAAGCGGAATTCGACGTTAAAGCGCTGCGTAAAACCTGCACGAACGGCTCTTCGGAATTCGTTTCTGGCGTTTCGATGTCGCTTGTGAGCATGCTTTACAACATGCAGCTTCTGAAATACAGCGGAGAAGACGGCGTCGCGGCTTACGGCGTGCTGATGTACGTCAACTTTCTCTTTCTTGCCGTTTTTATCGGATATTCGGTCGGAACTGCCCCGATAGTTAGTTTCAATTTCGGGGCGAAAAATGTCACGGAGTTAAAAAATGTTTTTTATAAGAGCTTGAAAATACTTGCTTTTGTTGCTGTCGTGATGTTTTGTGCGAGTGAAATCCTCGCAAGACCGCTTGCCGCAGTTTTTGTCGGCTACGATGCCGGACTCACCGGACTCACAGTCAGCGGATTCAGGATTTTTTCGTTCAGTTTCCTTCTTGCCGGAGTCCCGATTTATGGCTCATCGTTTTTCACGGCACTCAACGACGGTTTTGTGTCGGCGGCGATTTCGTTTCTCAGGACAGTCGTTTTTGAAACGGTTTCAGTCCTCGTTCTGCCGCTCTTTTTCGGCATAAGCGGAGTGTGGTTCTCGCTTGTGGCGGCCGAATTTGTGGCGGCTCTTGTAACAGTTTCATTCTATGCGGCGAAACGTAAAAAATACGGATATTAAATCAGCTACACATTCTTAAATCCTTGCCATTTAAGCCGAAATCCCTACAATAATTGAGTTCTTTGGTTTTTTAAGGTTCGTATCTGCTAATATGAAAAAAGTAATAATCTTAACAATCCTGCTGTTTTTAGTCTGCTTTGTCCACGCGGAAGAACAAAAGAAAGATGTTGTTTCAATGATGACGCAAGCAGAACTCAAGACATGTTACAAAAACAAGGAGAAAACGGAGCAGCGATTTCTGATAAAACAAAACGGTTACATGGGCTTTATTGACGGATGCGGCAGAGTTGTAATTAAACCTATTTACGATTCCGCTCTTGAATTCAGCGAAGGTCTTGCCCGCGTAGAGAAAAATGGCAAATTCGGATTTATAGACAAATCAGGCAAAGTTGTGATTGATTTTTACCTCGATTTCGCGTGGTTTTTTTATGAGGGAAAGGCTTTTGCAGAAATACACGGAGAAAAAGAAGAAAAATTTTATATAGATAAAGACAACAAAAGATACCCTGCAAGATACGGTGAAAACAAAGAGGGTAAAGCGGTAATGTTCCTGAAAGACTACGGAGATATTGTGTATCGTTACATTCCTGGAATAAGTAGGGGCAATGCTTTCGTTTTAGGAGAAGGACTTGTAGTGATGAAAGAAAGAAAACCCAGGTCATATTTTGAAGACTATTCCCATCAGAGGCTCAGTGTAAACAGCGTTTTAAAAGATGAACTCGTTGAAACATGTGAAAATGTGAAATTGTTGGAAAAAGACGGAAAGATGATTTTTATGAAAAACGGAAAGGCCTTAAAAACTCTTGATAATTTTAGTGCTTATGAGATTCCTGCGTGCAGGGCTGGGCTAACTAATATTTTATGGCTTAAAAAAAGCGGCGGAGAGAAAACTTTCTTTCTTTACAATCTGGAAGGAAAAGAAATCGCAAGCTTTGAAAGCGAGGATGTTATAAAAAGAATTGTCTACATCGACAAAAATAGGCTCGGAATAGCTTTTTACGGCGGCAGAAAAGCTGAAATTTTTGATTTGCACGGGCAAAAACGTCATTATGCCGAACCAGAAAAAGAACATTTTGCTTTGTCTGAAAAGTATAGGGACAACATTTTTTGGAATGATGAAAATGATAAAAAAACAAGCTTCAGTGAAAGATTGTTCGAAAATTCCTGTGGTTATAATCTGAAAAGCAGAGAGAGATATGTTAACCATATATTAACCAGAGAAGTTTATAATGTGAAAACAGGAAAAGTTGCAGTTACAGCCAGGTCGGCTTTTCTTTCTTTTCGTGAATACCGGAGTCTGAATCAGGGATGTCTTCCTGTTGCCAAGATTGGTGAAACTCTTTATTACCTAAACAGTGATCACAAAGTATTCTGGAGCGGAGAAGTCAAAAAATATAAGGAAGATGAATTGCAGTATGAAACAATAGATGATATTGAAAAGAAATATTCCAAATAGGCAGCTTGAATGAAAGTTTTAATAATTTCAATGCTTTTCCTTTTTGGTTTCAGCATTTTCGGGAAAACTGAACCTGGAACACATTCAACATCTGATTTTACATTTCGGATGATTGGCTACACGATTGTTTTCATAGCTCTTATTGTGTTTGAAATATGGTACAGCAACAAAAAAGAGAAAAAAACGAATGAACTTAAAGCTAAAGAAAAACCATTGAAAATTTTTGAATATTGCAAAGTTGCTTTTGGATATAATGATGAGCTCTCAGCAAAATCTGTTGCCTTAGGAGGTCCAGGCGTTGTGTGGGGTAATGTTTTACTTTTCCAAAACCGCATAGGAATAGTGACTGAAAACGTGTTGGAAATCGAAATAAAAGATATAAATTTCATAAAAATGAAAAAAGTTCTGTTGGAAGAAATGTTGCAAATAAATTTCAATGAAATATCAAAAAGCGGAACAAAAAAAGAGATGGCTCTCTATTTGAAAGGAAGTAAGGAAGATCTGCTCTACATCAAGAATTTCATTGAAGAAAGGCTGAACAGGCCGCAAGTGATCGATTTGACTGAAGACTGACAAAAAATCGCAAATTCCCAAAAATCCGCAAAAGTCATATAAAATCCTAAATTTGTATGGATGAAAAACCTGAATTTGTATTGATGGAGTTGACAAAGTTTCCTTGCCATTTAAGCCGAAATTCCTAAAATAATTTGAGTTTTTTGCACTCATTAATCCGGCTGGGGTTTGAATCATGGAAATAAAAACTATAAAAAGATGGATAGCTTATCCTTTTTATATTTCGGGGGAAATAGTTTATCTGTTTTCATTTGCACTTATATGGTTGAATCTTATGATCGGATCGGCTTCACCTTATTATGAATTGGTAAAAGATAACAGTATAAAACTCCTGCTTTT
The DNA here is from genome assembly GCA_902774115.1 of uncultured Spirochaetales bacterium. Lineage (GTDB taxonomy): Bacteria > UBP6 > UBA1177 > UBA1177 > UBA1177 > UBA1177. Next base: position 28,992 of record CACYHH010000004.1, on the reverse strand, counting down.
TTCCCAACTTATCATAGTGGTGAGCTTCGTTATTTTGTTTATCATGTCATTTTTTGTCGAAAATCTTAAAAGGTTCGTGCTGGAATTCTTTCTTTTTATAAGTTTCCATATTGCTTTGCTGGTAATTTCAGTAATTTTTATTATTCCGGCACTATAGGTGTGATGATGTGCATTGATACCGTATGAATTAACGGACTTGACAAAGTTTCCTTGCCATTTCAGGCAAATTCCCTACAATAATTGAGTTTTTTGGTAATTTTTAAGACTATCTTTAACAAAATGAAAAAACTGATATTTTTAACAATTTTTCTTTTTTGTTTGTGTGTTTTTGCCAACGGCGGACCTGTATTTGACAACAAGCTCGGTGCTACCGGAAATGTCACATTCGTTAAAAAGGCCAATCTCCAGCTTTTAAAAGAAGATCTGAAGATAAAAATCGACGGCGAAAAAGCTCATTTCCAGGTCAGATATACTTTCCAGAATATCGGAGGCGATACAAAAATACAGTTCGCCTTTCCGATGGAAACAGACATTTCTGACTTCGAGATATCTGATAAAGAAGTAAAAAATTTTATCGAAAAAGAGAAGGTTCTTTCTTATAAGATTTCAAAAAACGGCAAAGATTTAAAGTGGTTAAAAAAAGCGGAAATAACAAAAGTCGAGAACTGTCTCAGTGCGGATATCGGAGATATAATGAAAATCAGAGAATGGTTTATCTCTGAAATCGAATTCAAAAAGTTCGAAAAGGCTGAAATTTATATCGCATATACGATTGAATCTGACAGAGAACTTGGATTTTACAGCTGTTCCTCAATGCCGTACATCACTTCAAGAAATATACTTTATAACTTTTATCCGGCCTCCTTTTTTGGCAATGGAACTGTCGGCGATTTGAGTGTCACTGTCGATCTTACTGAACTCAAGAAAGACAACGGCAAACTTGAGGAGACAAATGGTCTTAATTTTACAGAACAAACTCCCGGAATTTTAAAGTTTGAAGGAAAAAATGTCGATTTTAAGAAAACCAAGTATTTTTTTGTTTGGTATTCCTTAGACGAGAAAGACAAATCCGACTACATCAAGGCAAAAAGGCTGCTTCCTGCACAGTTCCGCATGGTTTCGCCGAAGATTTCACCGGAAAATGTGAAAAAAATGTTCGATTTTGATCCAGATACCTGCTTTACCCCCGGCAAAGAGAATGAATTCACATTTTTGTTCGATAAAAAATCATTGCCAGGATATTCCTCGCTGCTTTTGAAAACCTCAAAAAACGATAAATTCCAAGTCGCCGGTGAAATGGAATGCGGTTCAAGAGACAGTATTGATAAAGTATCTTTTGAGTATATCCACGGCAAAGTCAGAAAGTGGAATAACTGTGCATCTACTGCTAAAATTCTGGAAAAATCAAACTGTAAATTTCCGACAGAGTGTGCCTATGATCTGATTGATCCCGGAGAGTACGACGCGACAAAAGTTGAAGAGTGCCGCATAAAAATAAAAATTGAGCCGGATAAAACTACGAAAAAAACTCCGTGCATAAGCGAAATATTTATTATGCCGTATTATCTCGGGGAAGATGAGTGAAATGAAAAAACTGATATTTTTAACAATTTTTCTTTTTTGCTTGAGTGTTTTTGGAAAAGAAGGAAAGGCAGAAAAACAACGCAGTCTTAATTTGTCTGGGAAAACTTTTCAAAGTGTCTGCGAAGGCGAACTTTCCACAAAAATCATTTTTATAAGCAACAAAAAAGCTGAGTTTATTTTCCATGAATTCTGGCCGGAAGATGGTGACAACGCTGGAGAAGTAACCTATTTATCAACAGTCGATTACAAAGTGGATGGTAACAAAATTCTTATTGAAAGAGTCGGCATAAAATATGTGTTCTCATATTCAGAACTTAAAGATTATCCGAATTCTGCAAAAGGATTGCGTTTGATATCATTGACAGGAAAAGGCGACGAGTTTTTCAATGCTGAAGGATGTCAGAAAATACTTGTAGAACAAAAAAGCCAGGGTAATGCAAAAAAGAAGAACGGAACGGACGACCGCAAGTGATCGATTTGACTGAAGACTGACAAAAAATCGCAAATCCCCAAAATCCGCAAAAGCCATATAAAATCCCGAATTTGTATTGATGAAAACTCAGAATTTGTATGGTTGAAAATCCTGAATTTGTATTGATGGACTTGACAAATTTGTATTGATGATTTATGTTTCTTTAGTCTTTTCCGGAGGTTGTGATGGAAAGAAAAAATTACAAAAAACGAATCATTGACGCAAAAGTTGAGGAGTATCTGGGAGCTGCCGGAGCGGTCTGCATTGAAGGGTGCAAATGGTGCGGAAAAACTTGGACTTCGGAGCATCACAGCAAAAGCGCGGTCTATATCGGTGATCCTGCCGGAAACTATTCGAACAGAATTCTGGCACAGATTTCGCCGCTCACGGTTCTTGAGGGCGAGACGCCGCGACTGATTGACGAATGGCAGGAAGTTCCGCCGCTTTGGGATGCCGTGAGAAATGTCGTTGACAAGCGTGCGCTCAAAGGTCAGTTCATTCTGACAGGTTCCGCGACACCGAACAGGGAAGGCAAAATACACAGCGGCGCAGGGAGGATAGTACGCCTCAGAATGCGTCCGATGTCTTTGTTCGAATCGGGAGATTCTTCCGGAAAAATTTCGCTTTTTGACATTTGCAGCGGTAGATTCGCAAACGAACTCACCGGCGAAGTCGATCTGTCCGAAATCATTTATCTCATTCTGCGCGGCGGCTGGCCCGGTAATATCGGAGCCAAGGTAAATCAGGCTTCGATTATGGCGGAATCATATATTCAGGCGGTTCTTGACGAGGATATTGAAAGGATCGAAACCGCAAACCGTGACCGGACAAAAATGAGAAAACTTCTTCGTTCTCTCGCGAGGAACGAAAGCACTGTCGTTTCACTCAGAACTTTGCAGAAAGACATCTTGGAGAAAGATGATTCTTCTTTGGAAACAGGAACGATTTCGGCATATCTGGAAGTTTTTGCAAAGCTCTTCCTTTTCGACAATATCATGCCGTTTTCTTCAAATATCCGTTCTTCAATCCGTGTGAAACAGCAGGAAAAGCGCCATTTTGCAGATCCTTCTCTTGCTTGTTCACTTCTTCGCGCCACTCCTGAAATTCTGCTTAAAGATTTGAATACATTGGGCTTTTTGTTCGAGGCAATGTGCGAAAGGGATCTTAGGATCTATGCAGATTCATTCGGCGGAAATCTTTATCACTATCAGGATTATTCAGGCAAAGAAATCGATGCAGTTATCGAAATGCCTGACGGTTCGTGGAGTGCTGTAGAAATCAAGCTCGGAGCGCACCAGATTGATGAGGCGGCAAAGAATCTTCTTTCGATAAAAAAGAGCTTTCTTGCAGACAAAAACAGCAAAGCGCCATCCTCGCTGATCGTTGTCTGCGGGATGACCAACGCCGCATATCTCCGTCCGGACGGGGTTTACGTTGTTCCGATTACGGCTCTGAAAAACTGAAGTCGCAAATCCGTTTCCTTGCCATTTCAGCCGCAAATAATCGATTTGACTGCCGGGGATTAGTAATACAGACAAGTTCCTAAGATTTTAAAAAATCGTATTACTCTTAGAAAATATTGAAAAAATGTTATTGAAAACTATAATTCCGCGAATTTTGTTTTTCGGAGGGTAAAATGAATAATTTGGACGCTATTTCGGTTGTTGACGGCAGATACGCTGGAAAAACCGACGAACTCAGGGATATCTTTTCTGAATACGGTCTCATAAAACATCGTGTTTTTGTCGAAGTCGAGTGGCTCAAATTCATTCTCGGACGCCTTGGTTTTGACGATGCTCCGCAGGGTGTGATTGATGCGATCGATGCGATTTACAAAGGTTTCAACACCGAAAGCGGACTGATGGTCAAAAAGTTCGAATCGGTTACGAACCACGATGTCAAATCGGTCGAATATTATGTCAAAGATCAGCTCGAAAACCGCGGACTCGGTCATTTGAAGGAGTGGGTTCACTTCTGCTGCACTTCGGAAGACATCAACAACACTTCCTACGCACTGATGATCAAGAAGGGAAAAGGGATCGTCGGTAAACTTCTTAGCGAACTTCTTGAAAAAATCGAGTCTCTTGCAAAGGCGAACAAGGCAGTTCCCATGATGGCGAGAACTCATGGCCAGCCCGCAACGCCCACAACTGTCGGCAAAGAATTCATAAATTTCGCAGCAAGATTCAGGCGCGAGCTTGAAATTCTCGATAAAATCGAGGTCGAATGCAAATTCAGCGGCGCGACTGGCAACTGGAACGCTCATGTCGCCGCAAAACCCGATGTAGACTGGCTTGGCGCGGCAGAGGAGTTCATTTCGGAACGTCTCGGAGCGAAACCTCTCATCTGGACAACGCAGATAAACAACTACCACTACATTTCTGAGATTTTCCACACGCTCATCCGCATCAGTTCGACGCTTATCGATATGGACAGAGACATCTGGACCTATATTTCGCTTGCTTATTTCAAGCAGAAACCGAAAGAAGGCGAAGTCGGCTCTTCCACAATGCCGCATAAAATCAACCCGATCGATTTCGAAAACAGCGAAGGAAACGCAGGAGTCGCGATTTCACTTATGGAGCATCTGAGCACGAAACTTCTCAATTCGAGGATGCAGCGCGACCTTACCGATTCTACGGTTCTCAGAAATGTCGGTCTTGTTTTCGGCTACATTCTGATAAGCGTCAAAAACTGCATGAAAGGGCTTTCCAAAATCGAAGTCAACTATCCGAAACTTGCGGAAGACCTTGAAAACAACCTTGAACTTTTAGCCGAGCCGGTTCAGACAGTCATGAGGGTTTACGGCGAGGAAAATCCGTACGAAAAGCTGAAAATGCTTACCCGCGGCAAAAGAATCGAGAGAAAAGGGTTGGATGAGTTTATCGATTCGCTTGAAAAAGTTCCTGCCGATGTCAAAGAAAAACTCAAAAAGCTCACCCCTTCGACTTATCTCGGAATTGCCGAAAAACTTGTTGACGAATATTTTGCAAGAAACGGTGAAAAAAGTGAATAAGTATTTGTTTTTAATGACAAAAATTTTTATTGTCCTTGTGTTTTCAGTATTTGTTTTAAATCTCTCCGGTTGTGAAGAAACGTATGAAAACACGGACAATACCGATGCCGTCGATCCGACTGATCCTGCAGAAGCAACTGAACCTGCCGAATCCACTGATCCGACCGAATCCACTGATCCGACCGAACCAAGTGAGCCAACCGATCCGACCGAGCCTACTGAACCGACTGAGCCTGCTGAACCGACTGAGCCTGCTGATCCGACCGAACCCGCTGAACCGGCTGAACCGGAAGACCCGTGCCTTGCACCGGATGCTGAAAAAATAAATTCAGTAATTGTCGGAACTTATAACACTCATCTGTTTTTCGATAAAATGTGCGACTCGGGATACTGCTCAGGTTCCGATTTCGAGAGTGTGCCGAGTGATTCCGAGTATAACACAAAAGTCAAAGATCTGTCTGATTCAGTGAAAAAAATCGGAGCCGATATAATTCTTCTTCAGGAAGTCGAAAAAGATTCGTGCCTTAAAGATCTTTTTGAGAAATCAGGCGGTTACGATGAATATTATCTTGGCGAAAAAGGCTCGAATGCTTCAGTTGATACCGGTGTGATGACAAAAGGAAAAATCACCTACAAAAACAAGCACACGGAACAGATAGACTGTGCGGAGTGTGACGGCGGCAAGACTACTTTTACCCGCGCTTTTCTTGAGACGCACATCGAACTGGGATGCCGGAAAATCATAGTCTTTTCGGCTCATTTCAGATCAAAAAACGATGACGATCCTGCGCGCAGACTTGCCGAAGCTGCTGCTGCTGCAAAAATACTTAAAAATACTGCTAAAAAATATCCTGGTGCGCTGATTGTCATGGGCGGAGATCTCAACGATGAACCTGGAAGCGGCACGCTCGAGTATTTTGAAAATGATTCTGCTTTTCTGAGAGTCGCAGACGAACTTCCTTCGAAAGATCAGGCGACTTATTTATACCGCGGCGATGCGATTGCGCTTGATCACATTTTCTTGGTAAAAGGTGATGCTGGTTCGTATCAAACAGGTTCTGCCGAAGTCGTAAAAGATGCTCCGAGTTTGTATTCTCTGGGTTCTTCCGATCATGCCGCATTAAAAGCGACCTTTGAATTTTAAGATGTTCAAATTCGTTGCCGCAACACAGAAACCGCTGATAATTCCGGTGTTTATACCGCATTTAGGCTGTAAAAAACTGTGCGCTTTCTGCAATCAGCGCGATGTTACCGGAGTTACCGAACCAACTTTGGAAGATGTCGAAACAGCGGTAAATAGCTATCTTTCATGGTCGAAACCACGTGAAAGGACCGAAATTTCGTTCTACGGCGGAACTTTTACAGCTCTTCCGCGCGAAAAAATGATGAATTACATCAGAAAAGGGGTCGAATTTGTTGAAAACGGCACGGTGAATGCTTTGCGCTGCTCTACTAGACCAGATGAAATCGACGAGGAACGGGCTGAGATCCTGAAAAATAGTCACTTTGAAACAGTTGAGCTCGGCGTGCAGAGCATGTCGGAAAAGCTGCTTGAAAAAATGAGGCGCGGACACTCGTCGGAATGTGTCGGAAATGCGGTAAAATTGCTGAAAAACGCCGGAATCGCGGCTGGCTTGCAGTTTATGACAGGTTTTCCTTATGAAACAGATGAAGATGTCGAAATTTCATGTGCCTCGCTTTCAGTTCTTAAACCTGATTTTATAAGGATTTATCCGTTTGTTCCTCTTAAAAACACGCCGGTCGGGCGTGAAATTTCATCGGGAACAGTATCTATGGAAAGTGTCGAAACGATTCTTGAGAGAACTGTGACGCTTTTTCTTGCCGCTATGAAACTTGAAATTCCAGTTGTAAGAATCGGCCTGCCGCAAAGCAGCGATGTGCCGGAAATTTATCCCGCCAATCTCTTTCAGGTCGTGGTTGCAAAAGCGATATCGCGTCTTGCAGAAGAAGGTGAAACAGAATTCTGCATTCCAGATAACTTCGAAACAAGTTTCAATATAGCTAAAAAAGAGTTCCCGTTTATTGGAAGAAAAATTCAGAAGTGATTCCTATTTAGGTTCCGGTGCGTCGGCGTTGTCCTGTTTGACGAATTCAGCATCCATAGCAGAGAGAACACCGTCGGTGATGGTGACTTCGAACTGCATTCCGCCTGCATCGACACTGGCTGTGCCGTTGGTGTAGTCGCCGGAAGTGATTGTGAAAGTGCCTTCTGCGTCAATTTCATAGCTTGGTTCTCTGCCGTCTTCTACGGAATAGACCTTACTGCTTGTTTTTACCAGAGTATTGTCGTTGAAAAGGAAGATAGCTTCGATTTTTATTCTGTCATCATCTTCGTCTTTGAGCATGTACCATGCATCCAGAGTCTTGTCTGCGTAAGATGCCGGCAGATATGCTTCCGGGTCTGTTGCGAATGTCGATTCGCCGTTTTCTTCCGCTTCTTCTTCGGCTTTAGCGCAGTAGTTTGAGAAATCCATCATTGCCTGAGTACATTCTTCCGAACCGGCGTCTTTACATTCGTATTTTTTACCGTCTACTTCATACCAGTAGGATTCATCTTTCGTGCAGAATTTGACAGCTTTGCCGCCGCAGGTGTCAGGTTCTTCGGTAGTAACACACGTCGCACCGTCTTCCTCGTCGTAATCAATGTTTGTGTCGTAGCAGTAGTTATTCAGTTCGAATGCAGCTTTAGTGCAGTCGCCATCGTCGCATTTGAATTTTTTACCTGTTCCTTCGACTTCATACCACCAATCGTCGCCTTCTACACAGGCTCTGACATCGTGTCCTTTGCAGTCTCCGGAGTCGGAGTAATCGGAGCATACTTTGTCTCCGTTGGTATAGTACCCGTCACCGGTGATACTGCTTCCGCCGCAGGACATCATCAGAAACATTGCAGCAAACATAGCTGCGAAAACCAAAAATTTTTTCATTTTTCTCTCCTTAAAAAAATTAATAAACAAAAAACGCAGTATTATAAAAAAAAGGTACAAAAAAGCAAAAATTTGAATAGTTACATCATTTGTAAAACGAAAAATAATTTTATATTAGAAAATTTGAAAATAATTTTAAAATTTGTATAATTTGCAGTTTTTAGGGAGGCTCGTTATGAAGATTGTTATTTTTATTTTATGTTTTTTTACGACTTTTTTCCTTTCGGCGCAGATGGTTGTCGAAAGTCCTGAGACGGACGCGCTTCTTGCGACGCAGATGCTGCTTATAAACGAACTCGCGATCAGCAGCCGGACTGCTGAAACAGAACGGTTTATCGAATATTTAGGGCAGTTTGCAGAAATTGTTTCAGCGATAAAAAAGAGGAGCGAAGAGGCTGCGAAGGTGCTGAAAATCGGCAGCGGACTTAAAAACAAGAGTGCGAAAGAGTGGCTTGACGAAGTAGAAAAAGGGCTCGCCGGAGTTTATCCCGATCTTGGAGAAGTCGCTGAATTTGTCTCTGAAACGGGTGAAAAAGCTGCAAATGCGGGAAAGTATGCCTCTTATGTCGCGGGGTGGGGGAGAAAACTGCGCGATTATCACGATAAACTGCTTGAAAATTACGGCAGTCAGACGATGTTTCCGGAACTTTTTCCTGCCTCGGCACAGTCGGGAAAAGAGTTTATCAGTGCTGAAAGTTCGCAGAAGATCATCCACAAGGCATGGCTCGAATCAGGAATGGAATACGAGATGAAAAACGATGCGGTTCGCGGCGAAATGTTCAGACGTTACTATGAGGAATACATGAAAAGCGCGAAGGAAAACGACAACATCGAGGCTCTGGGGCTCGCGAATCTGATGCAGGCGAGCTATATTTCTGCCGAAACGCTGGAACATATCCGCAAAAACCTTGATTTGAAGGTGATGAAAGAGCAGTTTGACCGCGATTCCGCAGGGTCTTATCTCCAGTTTCTGAGTGACGATAAGAAGGAAAAGGGCTTGCAGAAAGGGGATAAAAAGAAAAGTATTTTCGGACTTTGAGATTTGAGGCTGATCATGTTTTTTGCCGCACTTTTCATATTTTTTGCAGAGATCGACACGTCAGCCGTCAAGCTGATTGATGCAGAATATTCGTTCATTATAGAAGAGGCTGTGAAAAAATATCCGTACATTTCTGCGGACGGCGGTAAAAAAGTTATGGATCCAGCGCTGATAAAAGCTGTGATATATGTCGAATCGCGCGGAAAGCCTGATGCGAAGAGTGCGGCTGGAGCTTACGGACTGACCCAGATAATGCCGCAAACTGCGAAACTTCTCGGGTGCCGCTACGAAACGCTGAATGTGCCACGGAACGCAGTCGAGTGTTCAGCGAAGTTTTTAGCTGCGCTTTTAACTTACAATAAAGGTGATCTCGTCAAAACTTTGTCAGGTTACAACGGCGGAACTTACTCGACCGAGAGCAGACCGACCGAAAAAAGCGGCGGACTCGCAGGAAAAATTTACGAAAATCCCGAAACAAAACGCTATGTTGTGTCGGTTTTGAGAATGTTTGAGTTCTTCAAATGATTTGGAAAAACGGAAAAATGCAAATAAAATCAAATAGTTATTTCAGTTTGTGGAAAAAATGTTGACATCAGTGGAAGATTTGATTATAAAGCGCGGCAATTTTCTTGTTCATGTGTGGGCTCGTAGCTCAGCGGGAGAGCACTGCTTTGACGTAGCAGGGGTCAGTGGTTCGATCCCACTCGGGCCTACCATGTTTCTTTTGAGGTTGATATGTTTGAAGTAATACTTCCCGACGGGAATAAAATCGAATCCGAAATTTCTGAAAACTGGTTGTCGTTCATAAAACGTGTAATAGGTGAAGGTCTTGCAAAAGCGGCTGTTGCTGTTTCGATAAACGACAAAATCGTTGATGTTACGGCTGAAGTCGAATCGGGCAATATGTCGGTCATCACGATGAAGATGCCGGAAGGTGTTGCAATCATGCGTCACTCCGCTTCTCACATCATGGCTGATGCAGTCCAGAAACTTTTTCCGGGCACGAAAGTAACAATCGGTCCTTCGATAGAGAACGGTTTTTATTACGATTTTGATTCTCCTCACCGTTTTTCGGTAGATGATTTCGAGGCTATTGAAAAGAAGATGTCCGAAATCGTAAAAGGGAGATTCCCTTTCATGAGAAAAGTCGTAACAAAAGAAGCGGCTATCGAGCTTTTCACCAAAATGGGCGAAAATTACAAAGTCGAAATCATTGAAGATTTGGGCGAGCCGTTCGTTTCTCTCTACTACCACGGCGATTTTGTTGATCTCTGCCGAGGTCCTCACGTTCCGAACACCGGTTTTATAAAGGCTTTCAAACTTATGTCGGTTGCGGGCGCTTACTGGAGAGGCGACGAAAACAGGAATATGCTTCAGAGAATTTATGCGACTGCGTTTCCGAACAAGGAATCTCTCGACGAATACCTCAAAATGCTTGAGGAAGCTAAAGAGAGGGACCACAGAAAACTCGGTGCAGACCTTGATCTTTTTACATTCTCTGAAAATGTCGGCGGTGGTCTTGTTCTCTGGACTCCGAACGGCGGCATAGTCAGAATGGTCATCGAGAATTTCTGGAGAAAACAGCACGTAAGAAACGGATATAATCTGGTTTTCACTCCGCACATCGGAAGAAGCTTGCTCTGGGAAACGAGCGGACACCTCGGTTTCTACAAAGACGGAATGTACAATCCGATGGACATAGACGGCGAAGATTATTACGTAAAACCGATGAACTGCCCGTTCCACGTAATGCTTTATAAGAGAAAAAAATGGAGCTATCGTGAATTCCCGTTCAGATGGGCGGAACTCGGCACGGTTTACAGATATGAAAAATCGGGAACTCTCAACGGTTTGAAGCGCGTCCGCGGGTTCACACAGGACGATGCACACCTTTTCTGCAGGCTTGACCAGCTTGAAGACGAGATCAAACGCGTTCTCGATTTCTCGCTTTTCATGCTGAAGAGTTTTGAATTTGAAAGTTTCAAACTTTTCCTCAGCACACGCCCGAAAGAATATGTCGGCGAAATCGAAGTCTGGAACAGAGCTGAAGGCGCATTAAAGGATGTTCTTGAAGCATCAGGTCTTCCTTGGGAAATTCAGGAAGGCGACGGCGCGTTCTATGGTCCGAAAATCGATATAAACATCACCGATTCAATCGGCAGACTGTGGCAGCTTTCTACGGTTCAGGTCGATTTCAACCTGCCGGAAAGATTCGACATTTCCTATGTCGGCGAAGACGGTCAGGAGCACCGCCCGATCATGCTTCACAGGGCTCTGCTCGGTTCGATCGAACGTTTCTTCGGCGTTCTTATCGAGCACTTCAAAGGCGCATTTCCTGTTTGGCTTGCTCCGGTGCAGGTCGCAGTTCTTCCTGTTTCTGAAAAACATGCGGAAACTGCTGATAAATTTATTCAGAAACTTGTTGAAACCGGTATCAGGGTCAAACTTGACGACAGAAATGAAAAAGTCGGATATAAAATTCGCGAATGGTCTGTCCAGAAAGTTCCTTACATCGTTGTAATAGGCGATAACGAAGCCGATCTCAAGACTATAACTGTCAGAAAGAGAGGCGGAGAACAGGAAACTTTTACAACGGAAGATTTCTTGGCTAAGTTAAACTCTGAAAATTTCAATGGAGTTTACTATTGATGAAGCCTGCTAAGCCGGAATCAGGCAATTCGGCACAGCCTGCACCTGGTCTTGTAAACGAGACCATAAAATCACCTACGATGCGGGTGGTTGCTCCCACGGGCGAAGTGCTGGGTGTTCTTACAAAACGGGAAGCTTTGGAAAAAGCGAGAGAATTTGGGCTGGATCTCGTCTGTGTTTCCCCAAACACGGATCCTGTAGTATGTAAGATAATGGATTTCGGAAAACATCTTTACAAGTTAAAGAAAAAAGCTAAAAAAGCTAAGGCAAATCAGGTTGTTGTTGAAATTAAAGAGCTTAAGATCCGTCCGAATACCGATACGCACGATCTTATGACGAAAGTCCGTCAGGCCAAAAAATTCCTTGAAGACGGAAACAAGGTCAAATTCACTGTTTTTTTCAGAGGCAGAGAAATCATGTTTGCTGAAAAAGCTTTGGAAAACCTTAATGTTATCGTTAAGGAACTCGGCGGAGAAGATCAGCTCGCGATTGAATTGGATAGTGTTGTTAAAAATAAAAAAATGACAATGTTGGTAGCGCAAAAAAATTAAGGAGAATTTGTTATGCCGAAAATGAAAACTAATAGAGCTGCTGCGAAAAGGGTTAAATCGAACGGTAGCGGTAAAATGAAAAGATGGCATCCTTTCAAAAGCCACATCCTTACGAAGAAAACACGTAAGAGAAAAAGAGATCTGAGAAAGGGCGCATACATTGAAACATGCGATATTCCGCAGATGAAGAAACTTCTTCCTTATCTTTAATAGGAGTCAGAAATGAGAGTAAAAAGAGGATTTAAAGCCAATAGAAGAAGAGCTACGATACTCAAGGCCGCAAAAGGCAACTATATGGCAAGATCGAGAAGATACAGAGTTGCCAAGGAAACCGTAGAAAGAGGCTGGGCTTATGCGTTTGCTCACAGAAAACTTAAAAAGAGAGATTTCAGAAAACTCTGGATTACGAGAATCAATTCCGCAGTCAGAGAAAGAGGTCTTTCATATTCGAAATTCATGGATATGATTCATAAGGCAAATATTGACATTGACAGAAAAGTTCTTGCATACCTCGCAGCTGAAGATCCGAAAGCTTTCGACAGAATCATAGAAGAAGCCAGAGGCGTTAACTGATTAATTGGGGGAAGAAATGAGTGTAACAAAAGTTGAACTTGCAGACTTTGTTTATGAGCAGATGAAAATCGATAAGAAATATGCATCGGAACTCGTTGATATGTTCTTTGAAGAGTTGAAGGACACTCTTGCAAAAGAAGGCGAGATCCAGCTCAGCGGTTTCGGCAAATTCACCGTTAAGGAAAAGAAAGAGAGAAGAGGACGCAATCCTCAGACCAAAAAACCCTTGACGATCAGCAAAAGAAAAGTTGCGACTTTTCATCACAGCCAGGTGCTGAAAGACAGGCTCAACAACAAGTAGGTTGTTCCTTATAAGGTCGGGATGTAGCGCAGTCTGGGTAGCGTACCTGAATGGGGTTCAGGTGGTCGCTGGTTCAAATCCAGTCATCCCGACCATTTTTTGAAAAATGATTAAAAAGATTTTTCTCACAAACGATGACGGAATTTATGCCGCAGGTTTGTCGGCTTTGGAAATCGCGGCATCGAAGAGAAATCTTTCGTGCTTTGTTGCAGCGCCGCTGAACGAACAGAGCGGTGCCGGTCATTCAATAACTCTGGGGGAACCGCTCAGGGTTTCAAAGTTTTCAGAAAATCGTTTTGCCGTTCACGGAACTCCGACGGACGCGGTTTATATCGGAATCAACGCTTTGATGCAGGAAAAGCCTCTTTTTGCCGTTTCAGGCATCAATAAGGGCGGCAATCTCGGCGACGACATCACTTATTCCGGCACTGTTTCGGCTGCGATGGAAACTTTTTACGACGGAATCACTTCGTTTGCAGTTTCTCTTTACATCACAGATTTCGCGGCGTTCAAAAACGAAACTTTTGCCGTCTGCGCCGATTTCTTTTTTGATGAAATTCTTCCGGAAGTCGAAAAAAAGATAGGAAAATCAGAGCTTTATGGAAATCCTAAACTTTTTAACATCAACATTCCCGAAACTATAGCAAAGTCAGGAAAAGTTCCGGTAAAATGGGTTCCTTTCGGTAAAAGGCTGTACGGCGGCGATGTTGTAAAACGGGTCGATCCGCGCGGAAAAGAGTATTATTGGATAGGTGGCGACCAGTTCGGTTTTGCCGATATAGACGGCAGCGACTGCCACGAGATAAGGCAGGGATGCGCGACGATAACACCTGTGTCACTTGATTTTACCGATGAAAAAACTCTTGAAAAAATAAGAGGTTAAAATGGAAAAGCTCACTTTTAAAAAAGCGCTTATGGCTACTCCTGGGCCGAATTCATGGAAAGAGGCGATAGTTCTCGCGATAACTGGAGTCTGCATGGGAGCTGCAAACGTCATTCCGGGAGTTTCCGGCGGCACGATCGCGCTTATTGCCGGAATCTACCAGAAACTTCTCGCCGCGATCAAATCTTTTGACGCCGTATGCGTGAAAAAACTGCTCTCTTTCGATATCAAAGGTGCCGTCGCACACCTTCACACCCGTTTTCTTGCAGTTCTTTTCTTCGGTGTCGCCGTTGCGATAGTTTCTTTAGCGCACATCATGAAGTTTTTGCTCAACGAGTGTCCTGAGCCGACGTACAGCCTTTTTTACGGTCTTATCGCTGCTTCGATCTATGTCGTAGGAAAGACGATAAAATGGCGCATTCCTGAGGTGGTTGCAATACTTGCAGGTACGGTTGCGGCGTATTTTCTGGTAGGGCTCATCCCTGTCGAAACTCCGGACGGGCTCTGGTTCATCTTTCTCTGCGGTGTTTTAAGCATCTGTGCGATGATCCTTCCGGGCATAAGCGGCGCATTCATTCTCCTTGTCCTCAAAAAATATGAGTACATTATAGAGGCGGTTAAAAATCCGTTCACTCTCAACAGCATTCTTGTGATAGTTGTTTTCTGCCTCGGCTGCGGCGCCGGACTTATCGGATTTTCGCGCTTTTTCAACTGGCTTCTCACTAAATGGCACTCCGTGACGCTTGCTTTTCTTACCGGTCTTATGGCCGGCTCTCTTCGCAGCATCTGGCCGTGGAAAGGCGAGGCAATCGTCGAAATGGTCGGCGGAAAGGAGAAAATCGTTTCGCAGGCGAATGTTTTTCCTGCTGAATTCGGCGGATATTTCTTTCTCTGCATCGCGCTGATGATCGTCGGCGTAGTTTTGATAGTCGTTCTTGACAGAATTTCGGAAAAACACGGATAATTATTGAATTTTTATTGGAGAGATTTTTGAGAGAACACTCTTTTGTCACAAATTATTTGAAAAATCCTTATTCTTCGGTTCTCTCGGTTTCGGGAAACACGAAGGTCATAACTGCGCTTTCGCTTGACATGAAAGTTCCTCCGCACGTCAAAAGCGGTGGCTGGCTCACTGCCGAATATTCACTTCTTCCGGGTTCGACAAACGTCAGAAGCGCCCGCGAAAGAACCAAAATTTCGGGGAGAACTGCCGAAATCCAGCGCCTGATCGGGCGTTCGCTCAGAATGGCGATCGATCTCGAAAAAATCCCAGGAATCACGATGCTTATCGACTGCGATGTTATGGAAGCCGACGGCGGTACGCGCACCGCTTCGGTAAACGGCGGAATGCTTGCAGTGGCACTTGCATGCAGAAAACTGGTAGAAGAAGGGGTGGTTCCCGAAAATCCGCTTAAAAACTGGATAGGAGCTATAAGCGGAGGTGTTATTGACGGCGAAGTCGTGATAGATCTGGATTACGAAAAAGATTCCCGCGCAGACACCGATTTTAATTTTGTTTTTTCTGAAAACGGCAATATAATCGAACTTCAGGGGACTGCCGAGAGAGTTCCTCTTGACGATGACAAGTTCTTTGAACTGCTGAATAAATCACGTGAAAGTGTGAAAGAGATTATTGACGGAATGAAATCAATCGCAGGATTTACAAATGATCATTGTTGTTAAAAAAGGAACCAACGAAGAATTTTTGGACAATATAAGAGAGACTTTGATTGCCAACGGAATGTCGTTTGAAGTCTTGCAGGGTTCAAGTTATGTGCTGATTCCGGTTGTCGGCGATCTTACAACTTCCGATATCGGACGTTTTAAATCCCTGCCGGGAGTCGAGAAGATCATCAACATCTCAAAACCCTATTTCATGGTTTCAAAAAGTTATCGTGAAAAGAGCGTAGTCGACTTGGGCGACGGAGTTAAGGTCGGTGAGGATTTTGCAATGATGTCAGGTCCTTGTAGTGTCGAAAGCGCTGATTCTCTCGATAAAATAGCGTCATTTCTTTCCGATTTAGGCGTAAAGATTCTTCGCGGCGGAACATTCAAAATGAGAACGTCACCTTACTCTTTCCAGGGTTTGGGTGAAAACGGCGTGAAAATTCTGAATGAGACTGCGAAAAGATACAACATGAAATCGGTTTCAGAGATAGTCGATGTCAGACATATCGATCTTTTCGAGCAGTATATCGATATCATTCAGGTCGGTGCGAGAAACATGATGAATTTCGCGCTTCTCAAAGAATTGGGAAAATGCAGTAAGCCGATTCTGCTCAAGCGTTCTGCAAATGCGACGATTGACGAATTTCTGTCGAGTGCTGAATACATTATGGCGGAGGGCAATGAAAACATTATTCTCTGCGAGCGCGGAATTACTTCGTTCGACGATTCGACGCGCAGCATCGTGAATATTGCGGCGATCCCGATAATAAAAGGGCTTACCCATCTTCCGGTAATTCTTGATCCGTCGCACAGCGTCGGTAACTTCAAGTATGTTCCGGTTGTTTCTGAAGCGGCTGTCGTTCTCGGTGCGGACGGTTTAATCATCGAAACCCACTACAATCCGACAAACGCACTTTCGGACGGTTACCAGTCGCTGAATTTCGATCATTTCGAATCAATGTACAAGAAAATTCTCAAACTTCGCGAATTTAATAAAGAAAATCTTTAAATATTTCAGTATTTCTTGGGTTTCGGTCTTGGCGGCGGCGGAAGATTGCCCGGATTTTCGTCAATTATGCCGTTGCAGTTGTTGTCAAGTCTGTCAAAATGTTCATAAGCTCCGGGGTAAATATCCGGATTGTTGTCGTTGCAGTCACCGGTTTTTTCGGCTCTGAAAATGCCGTCTGCTTTGCATAAACATCTGCTGTTATCGCCGATTCCGAATCCGTCGCCGTCGCTGTCGCGGTAGAACGGTCGGCAGTTTGCGACATTTTCGCCTTCGTCAACGATGCCGTTGCAGTTGTCGTCAAGATCGTTGCAGATCTCTTTCGCTTCAGGATGAATTTTCGGGTTGTTGTCGTTGCAGTCGCCTCTTTCAAGTGCGCGGAAATCGCCTTCCGAGACGCAGAGGCAGCGGTATTCATCGGTTCCGGTCCCGTCATAATCGAGATCTTTGTAGTATCTGTTGCAGTCTTTGGAATTTTCCGGATCGATTTTTCCGTCGCAGTTGTCATCAATTCCGTTGCAGAGTTCGTCCGCTTTCGGATGAACATAGCGGTTGTTGTCGTTGCAGTCGCCCCCTTTGCTTGAATAGCCTGTCGGAATATCGTTATCCGGGCATTCGTAGTCGAAGACGGCTTTTTCTCTGCCGAATCCGTCACCGTCTCGGTCGGCAAAAAGGACGCATTTTGCCGAAACCGGAAAAAACACGCTCAAAGCTGCTGCAAAAAGGAAAAATTTTGCCGGGTTCATTATTTTTTTTCCTGCATAAGTTGATTTTTCATATTTTCGAGCCGTTTTTTTGCCCACTCTTTTTTCCGGTCAACGGCTAAATAGGCGAGGAGTTCTTCTGCCGTGTTGAAAATCTTTCCTTCGAGTCTTTTGATGCTGTCGAAGTGGCATCCGTCTTCTTCGGGCGGATATTCGCGGCATAAATCGGGGCGTGCTTCATAAATTCTGCAAAGGTTGGAATCATTGAGATTTTCACACTTTCCCATGACAAGTATCGACCAGAAATGTCCGTTTTTCAGAATTTTTATATTCGGGTTGAAAAGCCACCAGATTATTTCGTCGAAACGGTCTTCTGAACGAGGTTCTTTTTCGATATCAATAGTTACGTAGCGGCAGCACATCCCGTTGCAGAATCTGCAATCGTCTCCGTTGAAGTACATTTCCTGCTTTTTTGCCATAACTACCTGAATTTAATGGTGATAAGAGCTAATGCCGCCATAATTGCGCTGACTATCCAGAACCTTGTTACTATCTTCGCTTCGGCCATTCCCTGATGCTGGTAATGGTGGTGCAGAGGCGCGCGGTAGAGTATTCTGCGATGCATTTTGAAGCCTATATTTTCCTGAACGAAAGTCGAGGTTATCTCGATTACGAAAATTGCTCCTGCGATTATGAAAATCACTTCCTGCCTGATCAGAACGGCTGCGGTCCCCATTGTTCCGCCGAGGAAAAGGCTTCCCATGTCGCCCATGAAAACTTCTGCAGGATGGGAGTTGAACCACAGAAATCCGATTCCGGCTCCGACTATCGCGCCGCAGAAAACGGCGATTTCACCGCTTCCCGGAATGTATTCGTAAAGCAGGTGCTGAGCCTGGATCTTGTTGCCGACGATGTATGCGAAAACGCCGAGAACAATGAAGACGAAGACCGACGGAACTATCGTAAGACCGTCCATGCCGTCGGCGAAATTGACCGCGTTCGCCGAGTAGACGATGATGAAAACTATCCAGAGAGCCGTCAGAACTGTCGAACTGAAGATAAATCCTTTGAAAAACGGAAGCTGGAAAGAGTTGGCGACATCTGCCGGAAGCGGTGAAATGTCGGGCTGAAGGACAAAAACCGCAAGCAGGACGCCGAAAAGAATCTGGATCGTGTATTTTGCAAAGCGCGAAAGACCTTCGTCAGCATCACGCCCCTTGATTTTTTTGTAGTCGTCAATAGCTCCGAAAACAGCGAACCATACTGCGCTTGCAAGAAGTGCCCATATAAACGGGTTGGCGAGGTCGCACCAAAGAAGGGCGCTGCCGATACCGGTTATGAAAATCAGGATCCCGCCAAGCATAGGAGTACCGGTTTTTTTCTGCGAATTTATTTCGCCGTAGCTTCTCTCGAAAGAGCGGAAACCGTGCCTGTAAAGCGTGTTGATAAGCGGTCTTCCGATGATGAGCGAGAGGAAAAACGCCGTCACGAAGGCGATCAGTGTTCTCGAAGAAAGGTATTTGAAAACTGCAAATCCGCCGCCGGCACCGAAAATCGACTTGAAAATCGAATATATCATGATTTTTTCTCCTGTGAAATGAGTTCCAAGACCGAATTATACTCTTTTTTGAGTTCGTATTCGGTCGTGTATCCGTTGCTCGTGATAAGGATTCTGTCGATTTCCGATACAGCTGCACTTCTATCGAGAACGCCTCTTTTTATGAGGATTTCAAAGGCCTGCAGAATAGCCATCCGCACTTTCCATACGGCATCGAAATAGAGTTTCGAGAAGTGCTTGAGCAGATTTTCGATATCGGTTGAGATCTGTGCAGCTGCAAGAATTGCCTCAGCTCTTACCTCAAAGCAGTGGTCGGCCATATTTTTAAAAAGAAGTTCCATAAATTTTCCGCGTTCGTTTTCGCTGATCCCGAAGTGTCCCGCAAACGCCGGGATGCACTTTTCTGCCGAAAAACGGGTTTCGTAGTATGAATTTTCAAGCCCGGAAAGGATCGCCTTGAAAAGATCGTCGCGTTTGTCTGTTTCGCAGACGAGAGAGAGCTGTTTCAATGCAACAAAAGCGTCTCTGCTGAGAAAAGGTGCGCTGTTTTTGTCTGCGGCGTATCGGATTATGAGCGGAATGACTTCGGAATAACCCAGGATTCCGGAAGAGCGGCACGCACGGGCTTTGATAACCGGATTGCGGGATGAAAAAAGCATATCAATCTTGTTTTTTATGAGCTTGATTTCGTCAGCTTCGAGCGGCTTTTCTGCGCCGGATTTTGTTTTCTGCAGAAACTTTTCGAGCGAGGTCGAATTGAGCCCGAGAACGCGGTCGTTTACGAATTCGGTTCCCTTTATTTCATCCGGTTTTTCGCCGAGCCGGCAGAGGTAAAGAAGATTTTTGACGATTATTTCCGCCGGATTGCCGGGGAAAATGTTTTTTGCAGCTTCCGACATTTCTGTAAGTTTCTGCTTGTCGGCTCTGAGTTTTGATACTGTTTCGCAGAATTCGTCCGCATCGGCAAACGCGATGTCGATTCCGTTCAATGGATCGGTTCTTTCATAAATTACGGCTGCCGCTCCGGCACGTTCTATAAAGCGGGCGTTGCCGATCTGATGATCGTTTCCGATATTGCTTATCGGGATTATGACCGAAGGTTTTCCCTGACGGCACACTTCGACGATCGAACCCGCTCCAGCCCTGATGACAAGAAGATCCGATGCTGCGTAGTAAAGCCCCATGTTGTCTATGAAATCGCGGAGAAGATAGCGTTTTTTCTCTTCTTCGGAAAGTTTCTGTTTTTCCAGAATGCCGGAAACATCGTTGAAACCGTGGTATTCATAGACTTTGCCGAAAGGTTTGCCTGCGCCGTGAATTATATAAGTGCTTGGATTTTCAAGAAGTTTTTTTGCGGAATTTGCGAGGACGCGGTTTATTGTGCGCGATCCCTGAGAGCCGCCGAAAGCGAAAATCACGAATGCGTCATTCGGAATTCCGAGCTCTTTTCTTGCGGCACTTCTTTCTTCAAGAGCAATAGAACTTCTTACCGGATAACCTGAGAAAAATCCTTTGTTTTTCGGCAGATGCCTGATCGTTTCGGAAAATGAAACGGCAACTTTGTCGGCAGCCTTTGCTGCGGCTTTGTTCATTTTGCCGAGATCGGTATTTGATTCGTGGATCATGATCCTGGTTTTGAAAAGCCCGAAAGTAGCCTTGCGCAGGAACCACGCTGCAAAGACTGTGGGCGCACTGACGAATCCTCCGGTAGCGAAAACTGCGGCAGGCCTGATTTTCAGCAGGAGAAGAGCCGCTTTCGTAAGCCCTGAGAACATCGTAACTGCGAATTTCAGCAGCCGGGCAGGTGATTTTCCCTGCGGAAGAGGTGCGCTTTTCACGAATTTCAGCGGGATTCCGACTTTCGGAACCATGTGCGCTTCGGCTTTGTTTTTAACTCCTATGTAGGTGATTTCAGCTTCCGGAAGAGTTTTTTTGAGTTCGGCTGCAACTGCAAGCGCTGGACTGACATGACCGCCGCTTCCGCCGCCCGTGAAGATGAATTTTATCTTTTTTTCTTTCATAGAACCTCTTTTTGTACAAAAAACCAATGCTTTTTAACAAAAATAAGGAATATTACAAGTAAAAAAGATGTGAAATTATACCTAATTTGTAGAGACGCCATATTATGACGTTTCTACCGATGAACCACGATTTTTGGAGATGTTCAGGATTGCAGAAAAGCGTTCAGGAGCGCCTTAACGGACGCAGAGAACATCATGATCACCGGTTTTGCGGAACATGGAGAAGCTTCCGTCACTGAAAGTTATTCTGTCACAATTTCTGGCTCCGCTACTGCTTGTATTAGTGGTAGAAGAGCATACTGTCAGATTTTCAGCAATTGCCGCAGGTATATCAGTTGTCGGACGGTATCTGTCGTAATTAACGATTGACAGAAGTTCATTAATGTTAGGCAATCTCCAGTCTGTATATCCGCCGTAAGTCGAACTTTTGCAGTAATTCAGTGCATAAGACCAGTCTCCCTCATCTACAAGATACTGCCACATAAGTCCGGTAACATTATCCTTAATTATGCTGTCTCCGTTCTTTGTAAATGTTGTAAAAGAACTTTCCGGCAGAATTTCGCCGCGGACGCAGACAGCATAGAAAGCATCACCTGTTGCTCTTTCTATTACATTTGAGGTTGATGAGCCGAAATCTATAGTCCATGCTTTATTCGTATCACTCACATACCTTTTCGAAGTCCAGAATTGTTTGTTTACTTGTGTACTAAAATAATCGGTGTTCAGATGAGCATTGGTGCGTTGATCCATAATACTTGCAAGTTCTTTCGTAGTCGGAAGTCTCCAGTCATCGTATCCGGCATATTCAAGATTAGCGCAGTATGTTACCGCCTGATAGAAAGTATATGTCTCTCCGGAAATCGTCCGCTGCCACTCCAACTTCGTGTTTTCATCAAGAACGACCTTTTCATCAGGTTTGGTGCTATATGGAGTTTTGATAATAAAGCTTTGCGGAGTGCAGACACCTTTTGAGGCGTAATATGCATCCTGACCGAAGAATTCTTCATCTTCGCTCTCCGGACAATCTATTATTTTTCTTCCATTGTAACATTGCTGCTGCCCGGTGCAGATGTTGCCGAAGACTTTCTTCATGCATCTTGAACCGTTCCAGAAGTAACCATCAACGCAGCCGCATTTGATTTTTCCGTCATCAGGCGTGCATATTTTGTCGGAACCTTCCATGGAAATACACTCGTTGTTGGTGATGCACGGATCGGCTATGCAGCTCGAAGTCGAGCTTTCCCAAGTGTATCCGTCGGCACAGCCGCATGAATAGGTAGTTTCTGTAATCGGTATGCATACTCCGTCGGAGTTGGCGACAGAAGAGCATGAACTTGTAGTGCACGGACTCGTCACACAGTTTTTACCGGACAGGAATTTTCCTGCACCGCAAAGATCTGAGCGGACGCAGCGGACATAGTTCATATCTGATTTTGCAATGCCGAATTTTGAAAGACCCACTTTAAAATCAAATGCAAGAGCTTTATTGGGAGAGTCTTGTCTTGTTGTGGAAGTCCAGAAATATTTTGTTTCGTCAGTCGGTATATTGAGATAAGTTGGGTTAGCGGCAGGGTCTGTTCTTGTAAAATCAATAATGGACGCAAGTTCGTTGTAATTCGGAAGTCTCCAGTCATCGTATCCGCCTAAAGTCAGATTTTCGCAGTATTCAAGAGCCTGCTGCCAGGTTTTGCCGGTTGCGTAGTCTTTCTGCCAGTAAAGTTCTGTCGTACTGTCTTTGACTACTGCATTACTTACTACAGTGGTGAACGACGGAGTCTCTGTCATAGTTCCCTTTACGCAAATGGCGGCCTCACGAGAAAGAAGAGTGATCGTCTGGGAGATAGAGCCGCTGGAAGAAGAGAAGGTCCATACCAGCGTGAAATCCGATTCAACTTGAACCTCAGTAATTGACCAGAATGTATCGTAAATGTCATCGGCATCGAAATATCTCGTGTCTACTGCAGGATTTCTCATACTATTGTCAAATATTGTCATTAACTCTTTGATGCTGGGAAGTCTCCAGCCGGTCTCACCGCCGTAAGTGAGTTCTGAACAGTAGGTTTTGGCTTCACTATAGTCTTGATTGCCGGAATGATTCTTTGTCCACTTAAGACCTGTAGCGTTGTCAATAGTTATAGGTTCAGAAACGGTTCCTCCGACTGAGAAGTTTTTGGGAACGCAGAAACCTGTTTCCTCATAGTATGCGTCCTGACCGTAGAAATTATAGCTTTCACCTGTTCCTGACTGCGATTCCGGACAGCCTATTTCAGAATCGTTGCTGTAACACCTCATTGTACCGGGACACAAATTTCCGAGAGTCACATTCTGAGAACGGCAGCCCGTTCTGCCCCACCAGTAGTATCCGCTGTTGCATTCACAGGCGTACGAAAGAATCATATTGCCGTTTCCTAAACATGTTCCGTTTGCATTGTCAACGCCGCTGCACGGATCATAATCATCGCAAGGACTCCCGACACATTTACCGTCAAGCGGATAGTATCCGGCATCACAGATATAGAGACATTCCGATTCGCTTCCGACAACATTGTATTTCGGTTCAAGTTTAGGAAGCCACTGTTTGCCGTCCCAAGTCTGGGTAATAGTCGGAACGTAGTTCCATACTGCGTTTTCAGGCAGAGTCTTGCAATCCATAGTCCTTGTGTCTGCAACGCATTCTCCGTCATCGGCTGTATCGTCTTCAAGACCGGTCCAAGTGTAGTTTTCCTTACATTTGAAGTGGCAGTAAGCGGAATCCGCCTCGGTAGCGAATGTTGCCCAAAGACCATGTTCAAAACTGTTGGTAGCCGGGTTCCATGTCTGAGATATAGTTGAGAAACCGCCTGTCCATTCAGCGTTGTCGGGCAGTCCTTCGCACTCTTGATCTGTGATTGTGTTCGGCAGGCATGCGTTGTTCTCCCATTTGAACTTATAGCCTTCATCAGCACACGTGAAACGGCACTGACCTGAAATGAAGGAGCCGTGTGTTCCTGTTGTTGACGGAGTCCATTCTGTGCCGCTCCATCTCTGCGTTATACTGAATGAGCTGCCTGTTCCAGAAGAGCTCGTTCTCCATACCGCATTTGCCGGAAGTCCTGTGCATGCAACGGTTTTTGTCTTAGCCTGACATGAACCGTTCTTCCACTCGTAATTTTCCTTGCATTTGAAGCGACAGTAAGCTGTCGTAGCCTCAGTGCCGTATTCCGGAGTGAGAGTCGGAGTAAATCCGGAAGCACTTTCGTCCCAGTGCTGCTCTATACTTGAAGCGGTGTTCCATTCAGCATTTGCCGGAAGTGTTCCGCAGGATGAAATCTTTGTCTCTGCTTCGCATGTCGCGCCGTTCCAGCTGTAGTGGCTGTTGCATTTGAAGCGGCACTGGTTATCAACAGCACTGTTGCTGAAGCTGCCTGTCGTCGTCGGAAGCCACTCCGAGCCGCTCCATGTCTGGTTGATATTTGCGTTCCACCATGAAGCGTTTGCCGGAAGCGAATTGTTGTCGCATGCGACATTGGACTTGGTGTGACCTTTGCATGTGCTGGTTGTCGTATCCCAGTCGAATTTTACGCCTTCGTCGATGCACTTGAAGTAACATTTGTCGGTTGCACTGCCGGTCGTGTGTGTTCCTATCGTTTCGGGAGCCCACATAGTGCCGTTCCATTCCTGAACGACTGTAGAACTGTTCCATACTGCGTTTGCCGGAAGTCCCGTGCATGCCGCCGTCTGTTTCTTTGCAACACACGCGCCGTTTTTGAACTCGTAGTTGGTTTTGCATGTGTAGCGGCATTCAGTCTCGCTTGAAGTGTCGTTGTGTACGAGATTTACAGCGGGTTCCCATTTTTCGGTCGAACCGTTCCAGGTCTGCTTGATCTGTGAAACTGTGTTCCATGCAGCATTTCCGGGAAGAGTTCCGCAGCTTACGATCTGAGTCCTCGGTTCGCATGACGTACCGTTCCATGTGTAGTTTTGTCTGCATTTGAATCTGCACTGGTTCGCAACGGAGCTTTCGCTGTACAAACCGTCAAGTTCCGGAAGCCAGGTCGAGCCGTTCCACGTCTGCTGAATCGTGTTGCTGCCGTTCCACTGAGCGTTTGCAGGAAGTCCGGTGCACTCTCCGTTCTGCGTTGCAGCTTTGCATTCACCGTTCGACCAGTTGTAGTTGGTCTTGCAGGTGAAAACACAGCCGGTAGTTGATACTGACTG
Source organism: uncultured Spirochaetales bacterium (assembly GCA_902774115.1). GTDB lineage: Bacteria > UBP6 > UBA1177 > UBA1177 > UBA1177 > UBA1177. The sequence continues at coordinate 3,822 of CACYHH010000004.1, read as the reverse complement.
GTGGTGTCCTTCCGTTGACGGAGTCCATTCAGTGCCGTTCCAGGTCTGCTCTACAGTCGTGTTTCCGACCCACTGCGCGTTTGCAGGAAGACCGGTACATGCGTTTGCAGGTTTCGTTCCTGCTTTGCACTCTCCGTCTTTCCACTCATAGTGTTCTTTGCATTTGAAGTGGCATTCGATGTCGGATGCTTCTTCCTGATAGGTTGCCGTGGTCGTCGGCATCCAGTTTCCGTTGACGTAAGTCTGTTTTATGCTCGAAACGGTATTCCACTGAGCGTTTGCAAGAAGTCCGGTGCAGTTTGCGATCTGCGTCGCAGCTGCGCAGGTAGAGCCGTTCCAGTTGTAGTTTGCCTTGCATTTGAAGCGGCAGTAACTTGAATTTGCTTCGGTGTTGTAGCTGCCGACGGTGTTCGGATACCACTCCAGACCGTTCCATGTCTGCTGGACGGTGGAATATCCGCCTGTCCATTCTGCATTGTCGGGAAGACCTTCACAGTTTGCGGTCTGCTTCTTCGCAGCGCAGGCAGTGCCGTTCCATTCATAGTTTTCATCGCATCCGAAGTAGCATTCGTTGTCTGCCTGTGCATCGTTGTAGCGGCCTGTTGCAGCGGGTGCCCAGCCGCCGTTCGTCCATTTCTGGGTGATCGATGCAGGATCGTTCCACCAGTGTGCGTTCGCCGGAAGTCCTATACAGGTCGCAGGCTGCGTTTCGCCGTCACAGATATTGTTTTCGCTGTCCCAGTTGTAGTGCTCTTTGCAGATGAATCTGCATTCTTCTTCGCTTGATTCTGTGTTGTAGACTGACTCTGCCGAAGGCTGCCACTTTTCGCCGTCCCAGGTCTGCGAGATCTTCGAAACTACGTTCCAGTCGGAGTAAGGTTTCTTCTCCGAGCAGTTGGTCATTCTCGAAACCGGAAGACACTTTTCTTCATCAGCATCCCATTTGTAGTTTGTCGCACAGATGAAGCGGCATTCGGTGCTGCTTGCGATCTTGTTGAACGAACCTGCTTCGCTCGGATACCACTTGTCGCCGTCATAAGTCTGGCTGATACCGAATACGGTGTTCCAGATAGCGTTTTCCGGTAAACCGGTGCATGCGGTGTATCTTGTGGTATCAAGCAGGCATTTGCCGTGGTTCCAGTTGAAGCCAGATTTGCAGCCGCATGTGAAGCTGTAGTCGTTAGCGGTGCAGAGTCCTGTCGAATTTGCCATACCTTTGCACGCATTGAAGCCGCATGCGTTCGGGCATTCGTCTCCGAAGCACGGCTCGTCGTTCCTTACGCAGATTATGTATTTGGTATTTGTCTTGTCAGTCGCTTCAACTGCGCCGCTCTCAAAATCAACTGTCCAAGCTTTCGCAGTTTCGTTTGCCGAAGCAGTCGAAGTCCAGAAGCCTTTTGCAGCTATTGCCGGGAAGTCGCTGACTGCACCGTTTACTTTTTCATAATTTATGAGGGATGCAAGCTCGTTTCTGTTCGGAAGTCTCCAGTCAAACTTGTCATCAGTCGAAACTTCGCCGCAGTAGTTGAGTGCTTCAGCCCATGTTCTCGATGCTACCGCCTGTTTCTGCCACATTAAGCCGCTTTCATTGTCTTTGACTGTTTCAGCAGTTGCGGTGAAGCGGTTCTCCGGTGCGTCGTAATCGTGGACTCTGACGCAGATTACGCTGTTCGCATTAGTCTTTGCAACGCTTGTCAGTGCGCCGTTTTCATCAATGATCCATGCGTTTTCGCTGTTTTTAGCGTCTCCGGTCGCCCAGAAGGAATAATTTGCGGTCGTGAATATGTCATTGAGAGCGGGACTTGCAGTGCTGCTGTCAACTATCGAGAGAAGTTCAGTCGGGCTCGGAAGTCTCCAGACTGCCGTGGAACCGCTTTCATTCTCGTAATTTGCACAGTAAGCCTCTGCGTCAGCCCAGTCCATAGCACCTGAAGCGTTCGCAAGCCACTCGTACTTGTTTCCGGTGCCGCTTGTCGTGAAGTTATGAGGCGTGCAGAATCCCGCTTCTGCATACTGAACATCCTGACCGAAGAAAGCAACGCCGTAAGCCGGGCATTCGGTCTCATTCGTATTGTCGGAGCAGCCGTCCGCACCGGTGCAGATGATGGCAAGAGAAAGCGGATACTGTTCGCAGACAGAACCGTTCCACTTGTAGCCTTTTGCACAGGAGAAGACACATTCTTCTTTCGTATCGCCGTAAACTGCCGTCTTTGCTGCCGGAAGCCAGTCTGCACCGTCATATTTCTGATTAAATCTGCCTGAACCGTCGTTCCAGACTGCATTTGCAGGAAGATTGCCGCATTCTGCCGTAGCTTTGGAGCAGTTGTTTGCCGTGATATATCCCGAGCAGTCGGAAGCACAAGGTGCAGAACCGGTCGAATTGCCGAAACCTGCTATTTCAGAGCAGTCTTTTGCACCGCCGTCACATCCTTCTGACGGAGCGTCGATTATGCCGTCTCCGCAGTATGCAGCCTTGCCGCAATCAGTTTTATTGAAGGTACATGTGTTCGGATCGCATGTTGCAGTCTTTTCAGGATTGGTCGATGCAGGATAGATCTCTCCGCAGAGAACTTCGAGAGTTGATCCTTCGACCGAAGGTTCGCACTCTTCTGCAGAATCAACGATTCCGTTGCCGCATGCGTTCTTTGCAACGACTGTTATCGTTTTTTCATTTGATCCTTCGTAAAGCGTTATCGCTTCAAGGTATCTGTACATCTCTTCTCCTACTGCAAGAAGAGTGTATCTGCCTGAATTCATTTCGATATTTACATTTTCATATTTGTTCGTTCCGTCGTTGAACTTAGCAGTTTCATTCGCTACGAGATCCATGTCATCGTTGTAGATCTGGATGTAAACTTTTGACGGATGCTTTGCCGTATTGATGTTTACCTTAAGCTCGAGATTTGCGTCCGCCGTGCTTGTAAGCTCTTCGTCAAGTCTGATCTCTACTCCGAACGTAGCTCCTGCAGGAACGTTTACGCTGACATTCTTTGCATAATAGCCGTCTGCGAATGCGTCGACAGTGTATGCCGCCGGAGTGAGGTTCTCAATGCTGACTACGCCGTTTGTCGGATAGTAGACCTTGCTGCCCGGATTCAGGATTATCGTCGGATTTGCATTAGCCGCAATCGCGTGACCGGTCGAATCGTTTACGAAGATCTGGATGTTTGCAGGAACCGGCTTCGAATTTACGCCGTCGCTGTCATTGTTTACGAAGAAGTCGTAGCTCTTCTGCGTAGTATAGGTCTTTCCTGAGATCTTCGAGTTGGCAACTATCGTCATTTTTCCGGTTATGCTGCCGAGTGAATCGACGTTTTCAGAACCGAGCAGTTCTTTGAGAGCCTTTTCACCCTGAGTAAGTGTTCCCGGAGTGAGAACTATCGATTTTTCCTTGAGATCGCCTTTCGGAGTGTAGTAAGTACGCGTATTTTCCTGAACTTTCTCAAACTCTTTTTCTGTAAGTGCACTCAGTTTCGTGAGGTAAGGTCTTGCAGCCATCTCGTTTCCGTCAAGGACTGAAACGGTGTGCGCCGATGCGTCAAACGAATCAACTATGCTGACTGCATTTGCGTTACTGTCGATACCGTCAAAGACAAGGTATGCCGTTTCAAGAAGGCTGTCGTTGAGTTCTTCAACATCCGTGCCGTTATAGAAAATCGTTCCTGCATATTTGAGTGCAAGATAGAGCGTTCTGAAAAGATGAAGTTTTTCTTCGTCGTTAAGCCTGCTGTTAAAAGGCATGAAGTATTTCGTGAATATTGCGTTTGCCTCAGCTACAGAAACTTCGGTGCCGCCGAGAGTTACGTGACTTGCATCATTGAT
>CACYHH010000003.1 GCA_902774115.1 uncultured Spirochaetales bacterium | reverse complement strand
ATCATAACTGCAAATCCTATTTGATGAAACAGACTTTTTCCGTTATGCAGTCGGGAGCGAAAAACACCCTGTCGATCGAAACCCGTTTCCAGGCGCCGGACAAAATGCGTTTGACCACTTTCCGGAACCAGACTCCGACTGTGATCCAGATTTACAATGCGGGAAAAGCCTGGTCCTATGACTGCGCGACCCGGACCACTACGCCCGTCCCGCCGGGGATCCCGACCGAACTGATGCGGATCTTCACCCAGATGGGGACGCCATCTCTGGATGCGACCAAAATCTTCAAGTCCGTTTCGATCGACATGCAGATCAAGGACGGCTACAAGACCTACCGTCTGATCTGCGATCCCGGCGTCAGAGGGATCGCCCCGTATGTCTTCTACATCAATGGAAAGACCTATCTGACCGAACGGATGGAAACCATCATGTATATCAACGGCGAAGAATACCTTTATGTGAACGTGCCGGCGGATTACACATGGTATGAAAACAACAGCATCCGGCTGCCGAAGACTTCCACCGTCAAACAAATGGAAACGACGCGCATTTCGAAGATGACCGAATTCAAGATCAATTTGGATTTCCCGGCCTCGGATTTTGCGCCGCCGGTACCGTTCTGGACTGCCTGAAACGAGAATTTCACATCGGGAAAGTTTTTACCGATGAAATCTTCGACAATGCCGCGTCCGTGACCTGTAACGACATTCAGCACGTCGCATACAGGCGTCAGAGCCTCGATGATCCAGGCGATCATAGGCTTTCCCGCAACATTGTGCATAACTTTCGGAAGATCTGATTTCATTCTTGTTCCCTTGCCTGCCGCAAGGATGATTGCTTCAATGTTCATGTTTCCTCTCTATGCGTTATAAGTCATTGGAATCGTTATTATAAAATCAACTGTCGGATGTTTCTCGCTCTTATTTTCGACATAAATCGTGCCGCCCATGAATTTTAAAATCTGTCTCGATATCGCAAGCCCCAGCCCTGTTCCCTTTTCAGCTTTTTTCGTGGTAAAAAACGGCTCGAACATCCTCTCGAACACATCCTTGGGAATTGCAGGGCCGTTGTTCGAAATGACAATATTGGTCAGAAAATCGTCACCGGAAACGACTATTTTCAGCTCTTTCTGTCCCTTCATTCCGATAGTTTCCTCAATTTCTTCGAAAGCATCGACAGCATTGTTGACAACATTCGTGATAACCTGAATAAGTTCCTGTTTTTTACAGATTATCTTTTTAGGCGCACTTTTCGAAATTTCAACGGAAAAATTGATGTTGTTGCGTCTGATATTGTAGGAAGTGAGGTTTCTGACCTCGGCGAAAAGTTCAGGGAAATTAACTTCGCTTGCAGTATCGTCGCGTCTGTAGAAACGCCTGAACGACTGAAGAAGTTCTTCAATCCGCTCGATTCCGTTCATCGACTCTTCGACACTCGGTAAAATAAGACTGTCGAATACCGAAAGGATCTCTTTGTCGTCAGTCACTTTTTTTACTTTGTCATAAGCATATCTGCACATTTCCTGATTTGCTTTTATAAATGTAAGCGGTGAACTGATTTCGTGCACAATCGAACTTACCATTGTTCCTACAGTTGCAAGCCTGTCAGCATGAATAAGCTGCTGCGTGCGTTCCGCGATTATGTCTTCAAGGTTGCACTGATAAAGGAGAAGCTGCATGTTGTTTTTCACCTTTATCGCAAGTTCGTGCCATTTTACCGGTTTTTCCATGAGGTCGATCGAACCTTCAAGAAGAATCTGGTTTTTGATGTTTTCATCATTGACGAAATTTTCGTCACCGGTTATGAAAATCACTCTTACTTTTTTGGAAACTGATGGAATTCTTTGGTAAATTTCCATACCAGTCTTTCCGCCGAGCACGATGTCTATTATGAAAATTACCGGTTCGTCCTTTTTTGCCAGACTTATCGCCTCTTCGGGATCAGTCGTAAAAACACCTTTCATATCCGGCAGAAATTTTTTAAGTGCTCCGGCCGCTACGGCAAGGAAATCTTTTTCATCGTCAAGAACGCAGTATGTTCCTTTCATCATTTATGCCCCGAACAATGCGGAAAGTCTTGTTCCCCAGATATTTCCGTATTTATCCAAAACTATTTCTTTCAACTTTTCGTCTATCAGTTTTCTGCTTTCCTCGTCGAAAGAGAACTCTAATCCGATTCCCTTCTCTTTCATGTCGTTTTCACCGACAAAAATCACGTTTCCCTCGGCTGAAAGCGGCTTTCCGAAAGCCGAAACTTTGATTGAAAATGCAAATTTCTCACCGGCAGAATGTTCTTCATCGGAAATCAGAAACAAATATCCGCGGCTAAGACTTTTAATGTAATCTTTCAGGAAACTCGAAAATTTTTTGTATTCTATTTTTACAGTATCGTTTTCCATTTCACCTCTCTTAAGCCGTTATGACATCGCGCATCGAGTATCTTCCCGCTTTTTTTCCGACAAGGAAACGCGCCGCACTCAAAGCACCTTCCGCCAGAACCGAGCGGCTTCCGAATTTGTGCGAAATCTCTATTCTTTCGCCTGCAAAACCGAAAATCGCGGTATGCTCGCCGACAACGTCTCCGCAGCGAAGAGCATGATAACCGATTTCGTTTGCCTCTCTCGCGCCAACCATGCCGCTTCTGCCGTCTCGCCTTGAAAGAGAGCGTTCCGACTGGATTTCAGAGATTATTTTCCCCATTTCGAGAGCTGTTCCGCTCGGAGCGTCTTTCTTTTTGTTGTGGTGCATCTCCATTATTTCGATATCGGCATCATGGGTAAGCGCTGCCGCGGTGCGGAGGATTTCAAACATTATGTTGACACCTTTGCTAAGGTTCGATGCCTGAAGCACAGGAATCTCCTTTGCCGCTTTGTCTATCGCGGCGTGATCTTCTTCAGTGAGTCCTGTCGTTCCGACTACAAGCGGTTTTTTGTGATTTTGAGCCCAGCCAAGAGCCTTTTTGAAGCCTTCGCGGGAACTCAGGTCAACTGCGACATCAACATCGTCTCCAGCAATTTCATCAATATTTTCAAAGCATTGAACGACATCGACTTTGTGAGTGATTTTTATATTGGGATAGTTTTCCGACGTTTCGGAAATAGCTTTTCCCATTCTGCCTGCAGCACCGCTGAGAAGGATCCTAATCATTTTCTCCTCCGTATGAAAGAAGCTCGTCCTTCAGGCTTCTCGTCATGAGTTTCTGAATGCTTTCCTTTATGTCGGCACCGTTGTAAAGGACGTTGTAAAGCGTTTCCATAATCGGCATTTCGACATTCATTTTCGCCGCAAGATCGTGAACGGAAGCGGTCGTCGGAACACCTTCGGCAACCATGATCATCGAATCGAGAATGTCCTTTATCTTTTCACCCTGGCCGAGCCTGATACCTACCTGTCTGTTACGGCTGAGATCTCCTGTGCAGGTAAGAACAAGGTCGCCCACTCCGCTGAGTCCCGCAATAGTTCTGGGGTTTCCGCCCATCGCCACAACAAGCCGCGTCATTTCGGCAATCGAGCGCGTGATAACGGCCGCCTGCGTGTTTTTACCCATTTTAAGCCCTTCGAGAACACCGATAGCGACGGCGAAAATGTTTTTCAGCGAACCGCCGAGTTCGACTCCTACTACATCTCTCGAAGTATAGATCCTCATATACGGCGAATTGAAAAAGCTCTGGATTTTGCCGATATCTTCCGAGTTTTTCCCTGCAACGACTGCGCATGTCGGCATTTTCATCGCAAGTTCTCTGGCAAAAGTCGGCCCTGAAATTACGAAAATATTTTTATAAAGAGCCGGAGGAAGGATCTCCTCGGCAATCTGATACATCATTTTGAGCGTCGAATTCTCGATTCCTTTCGAAGCGAGGACGATAAAAGTCTTTTCCGAAATTATTCCGGCAATCTGCTCGATCGACTTTCTGATGTGCTGCGCAGGAGTCGCGACAACGACAAGATCTTTTCCGATGACTGCATCCTTGATGTCGGCAACAGCCTTCAAAGATTCCGGCAGCTTTATTCCCGGCATGAAAAGTTTATTTTCGTGTTCCGAATTTATTGATTCGACGATTTCAGGCTCACGCGCCCAGATAACAGTTTCATACTGTTTTTCGGCAAGCATTCCCGCCAGTGCCGTGCCCCAGCTTCCGGCCGATACAACACCTATTTTTACCATAACAACAACCTCCAACAAAAAACCTGAAATTCTATAAATATATAAAATTTAGTCAAATCCGTCGCGAAATAGATTTCCGCTCATTTCGACTCCGCTCAATGACCGGAAAAAAATTTTATTTTTCACCCTTGACTCTGCAGTTTTGTGTATATAAATAACGGCGTTTTCGGGAAGTATTTCCCAGATGTTGTTAATTTTATTTAACTTTTTATAGGAGGAAACAATGAAACTTAAACCTTTGAACGACAGAGTCATCGTTAAGAGAGTAGAAAGCGAAACAAAAACACTCGGCGGAATCATCATTCCCGATACCGCTAAGGAAAAACCGGTCGAAGCTGAAGTTATCGCAGTCGGAACCGGCAAAATGCTCGAAAACGGCACAAGACAGCCGATGCAGGTCAAAGTCGGAGATAAAGTTCTTTTCGGCAAATACAGCGGCACTGAAGTAAAGGTCGGCGGCGAGGAACACCTTATCCTCAGAGAAGACGACATTCTTGCAGTTGTTGAATAAGCGATTGATTTTATTAACAATATTTAATTGGAGAAGTTAAGATGAGTGCAAAACACATTGTTTTTGACCACGAAGCAAAATCAAAAATTCTGGTTGGCGTAAACAAACTTGCCGACACCGTAAAAACAACGCTTGGACCTAAAGGAAGAAACGTTGCGATAGAAAAATCTTTCGGCGCACCGAAAATCACAAAAGACGGCGTTACAGTCGCGAAAGAGATCGAACTTGAAGACAAGATCGAAAACATCGGTGCACAGCTTCTTAAGGAAGTTGCTTCGAAAACAAACGATGTCGCTGGTGACGGAACCACGACCGCTGCTGTTCTCGCACAGGCTATCGTAAAAGACGGTTTCAAGTATGTAACCGCAGGATACAGCCCGATCATGCTCAAACGCGGTATCGACAAAGCTGTTGCTAAAGTCGTAGAAAGACTTGACAAGATCACGAAGAAGATCTCGACGAAAGAAGAGATCGCAAGCGTCGGAACAGTTTCTGCGAACAACGACAAGGAAATCGGAAACATCCTTGCAGAGGCTATGGAAAAAGTCGGCAAAGAAGGCGTAATCACCGTTGAAGAAGCAAAAGGAATGGACACTTACCTCGACACAGTCGAAGGTATGCAGTTCGACCGCGGCTACCTCAGCCCCTACTTCGTAACGAACGCCGAGAAGATGCAGGTTGTCATGGACAATCCGTTCATCCTCATCTACGACAAGAAGATATCGAACCTCAAAGACCTTATTCCTCTTCTTGAAGGCGTCGCTCAGCAGGGTCGTCCTCTCCTCATAATCGCAGAAGACGTTGAAGGCGAAGCTTTGGCTACACTCGTTGTCAACAAGCTCAGAGGCGTTCTCAACATAGCAGCTGTAAAAGCTCCCGGATTCGGAGACAGAAGAAAAGCCATGCTTGAAGATATCGCAATTCTCACCGGCGGCCAGTTCATCAGCGAAGAAATCGGCAACAAGCTCGAGAACACAACCGTTCAGATGCTCGGAACCGCAAAAAGAGTCACGATCGACAAGGACAATACCACAATCGTTGACGGCGCAGGCTCGAAAGAGGCAATCGATGCAAGAACAAAACAGATCAAGGCTCAGATCGAAGAAACCACTTCCGACTACGACAAGGAAAAACTTCATGAAAGACTTGCAAAACTCGCAGGCGGCGTAGCAGTAATCAATGTCGGCGCTGCAACAGAAGTCGAAATGAAGGAAAAGAAAGACAGAGTCGACGACGCTCTTCACGCAACCAGAGCCGCTGTTGAAGAAGGTATCGTAGCAGGCGGCGGAACAGTTCTCCTCCGCTGCAAGGAAGTCCTCAAAGAGATCAAATGCGAAAACGACGAAGAGAAAGCCGGCGTCAAAATCATCGAAAGCGCACTTGAAGCTCCGATCCGCCAGATCTCGGCTAACGCTGGAATCGACGGAAGCATCGTAATCAACAACATTCTCGGCAACAAGAACGAGAACTACGGCTACGACGCTGCAAAAGACGAATACAAGGATATGATCGCAAACGGCATCATCGATCCTACAAAAGTCACAAAGAGCGCACTTACCAACGCTGCAAGCATCGCTTCCACACTTCTTACGACCGAAGCTGTCATCGTTGACGCTCCAAAGAAAGACACCTGCGACCATGCAATGCCTGACATGGGCGGCATGGGCGGAATGGGCGGCATGATGTAGTCTAACCTCCTTAGTCTTATTAATATTTCAGGCGGCTTTCGGGCCGCCTTTTTTTTGCCTGAAAACCCTCAAGAAGTTTTGCAATCGACTTCGAATGTGCTATATTCGCGCGGTTTTTTTATTGGAGGATTTCATGGAAAAAGTCAGCGTATTGATACTTACTGGTTACGGGATCAACTGCGATGTCGAGACTGCATGGGCTTTCGAGGCTGCCGGTGCGGACAGGATCGAACGTGTTCATGTCAACCGCGTCGTCAACGGCGAAGTCAACCCCGATGATTTTCAGATCATGGTTTTCCCCGGCGGATTTTCTTTCGGCGACCACATCGCTTCAGGCCGGGTTTTAGGTCTCAAAATCAAAAAAGAGATGGGCGAAAAACTCAAAAAGTTCATCCTTGACGGCAAACTTGTGATCGGGATCTGCAACGGTTTCCAGACACTTGTCAAAATGGGAGTTCTCCCGGGTGACGAAAAGGAAGTTTTCAAAAAACAGGTCGCTACCCTCACCCACAACGACTCGGCAAAATACGAGGACAGATGGGTCCGCATCAAGGCTAACCCGAACAATCCCTCACCTTTCCTTGAAGGGATCGATATTTTCGATGTCGCAATACGCCACGGTGAAGGCAAATTCATCGCGCAGCAGCACGACCTCAGAATGATAAAAGAAGGAAACATGATCGCTTTCCAGTATGTTGACGAAAACAGCGAGATCACGCAGCACTACCCCGAAAATCCGAACGGTTCGGAACTTGCGATCGCCGGTATCACCAACAAAAAAGGCAACGTTCTCGGCATGATGCCCCACCCCGAAGTTTTCATCAACGGAACCCAGCATCCCGAATGGACGAGAATGGACAAAATGCCCGAAGCTCTCGGCCTCAAGCTTTTCTCCAACGCGGTTAAATACGTCCGCGAGAAATTATGAAAAAAAAGTTCCTCATAGTCCTTATGGTCGCGCTTTTTATCTCGATAATCCTTTGGATAAGCGGCGCGCTTCCAGTAATCCACAAATTCAATCTTGAAATTATAAATAAAATTATCGCGCTGTTTTAAAGAATCGTCTTAGATATTCTTCAATAATTCAGAGAACTTGTTGAAATCAACAGCCGGTGCGCCGCCCTGAGCCATGTCGGGTTTTCCGCCGCCGCGGCCTCCGAATTCGGCAAGGATGTTCTTAAGGATATTTCCTGCGTGGAATTTTGTTTTAGCCTCGCCGGTAGCCGAAATTATGACGAGAGCTTTGCCTGAATCGTCTCCGACAACCGCAATAACGGCGTTGTCGAACTTAGCCTTGAGCGAATCTACAAGCTCAAGCGATTCCGCGCGGTTTTTGCCCGAATTTATCGCAAAAATCTTCGTTCCGTCCTTTTCGCAAATCGGAGCAAGGGAAGCAGTCTGCATCGCAGCGAGTTTTTTGCCGGCCTCTTTGAGTTCGCGTGAAAGCTGTTTTGCAGTATCGATCTGCTTCTCGACTCCTTTGACTACAAGCGACTTCTCGCTGCCAGTCATTTCTGCGATCGAAGTTATTGTTTCGTCGTATTCCTGGAAAAGAGCGAGCGCGCCGAGCCCCGTCACAGCCTCTATTCTGCGGACTCCCGCCGCGATTCCCTCTTCTTTCACGATTTTGAAAAGACCGATGTCGCCTGTCGCTCTGACGTGTGTTCCGCCGCAGAGTTCCTTGCTTTCGCCCATCGTTACGACACGGACGTTCTCACCGTATTTCTCGCCGAAAAGTGCCATCGCACCCTCTTTTTTGGCTTCTTCGATCCCTTTTACGACCGTATTCTGCGGAGAGTTCGCCTCGATCATGCGGTTTACTTCGGTTTCGATGCGTTTGAGTTCATCTTTCGTCACAGCCTGGAAGTGGTTGAAGTCGAAACGGAGCCTGTCGGGACCGACCAGTGAACCGGCCTGGTTGACATGCGTTCCGAGAACCATCTTCAGAGCACGGTGCAGAAGGTGCGTCGCCGAGTGGTTGCGCCTCGTTGCAGAACGTCTTTCGTGGTCAAGCTCCTGCTGAACGGTGTCACCGGTATTCAGAACATCAAGGACTTCGAGTTTAGCGACTTTTACATCGTGGACTTTTATCACATCGACGACTTTCGCCGCGATCTTGCCGTTTTTCATGACTTTGCCGTTGTCGGCAAGCTGGCCGCCGGACTCTGCGTAGAAAACTATCGGATCAAAAATTGCGTAGCAGTTTCCGTAGCTTACGCTCTCTTTTTTCGTAAATTCATCGTCAAAAAGCGCGACTATTTTTCCTTCGCACTCTTCCGTGTCGTAGCCTTTGAAAACGGGCTCTTTCATGCCGCCGTCAAGCAGTTCCTTAACAGCCGAAAGCTTCTGTGAATCCATTTTCGCGCTCCACGAAGCCTTTCCGCGCTGCTTCTGCTCCTGCATCGCCTTTTCGTATTCAGCCTGATTGAAGGAGAAACCTTTCTCTTCAAGGATCGTTTCGGTGAGATCTGACGGGAATCCGTAAGTATCGTAAAGTTTGAAAACAAGCTCGCCCGGGAACTCCTTTCTGCCGTTTGCAAGCATCTCTTTCAAGCCGTCGTCAAGCAGAGCCAGACCTTTGTCCAGAGTCTGTCTGAAACGCGCTTCCTCGTCGCGGACGATGTTGAGTATAAGTTCCTGTTTTTCGACAAGTTCCGGATAGTGGTTCCCCATGATTCTGATGACTTCGCCGCAGACTTTCCAGAAGAAAAGCTCGCTGAAACCGAGTTTGTGGCCGTGGCGGATGGCTCTGCGCATGATCCTGCGGAGAACGTATCCCCTTCCCTCGTTCGACGGCGTGATCGTGTCGGCGATGAGGAACGATGTGCTTCTTGCGTGGTCTGCGATTACGTTGAGGCTTGATCTGAGCTCAGCCGGAACGCTCTTTCCGAGCAGATTTTCTGTGAAATGGATCAGATCCTGGAAAATGTCGATATCGTAATTCGAAAGTTTGCCGTTGAGTATGGAAGTTATCCTCTCAAGCCCCATTCCGGTATCGATGTTCGGCTTCGGGAGCGGAGTCAGTTTGCCGCTTTCGTCACGGTTGAACTGCATGAAGACGAGGTTCCAGATCTCGACGAACCTGCCGCAGTCGAAGTCGGGCATTCCGTTGTCAAAGAAAGGTTTTTCGGCATGGAAACCTTCACCTAAGTCGTAGTGGATCTCGCTGCACGGGCCGCACGGACCGGTATCGCCCATCTGCCAGAAGTTGTCGTGCTCGTCAAGGCGGAAAATATGTTTCGGATCAACATCTGTATTTTTCAGCCAGAGCTGCTCGGCCTCGTCATCCTCTCTGAAAACCGTGACATAAAGGCGCGATTTGTCGAGTTTGAAAACTTCCGTGATAAGTTCCCACGCATATTTTATCGCATCTTCCTTGAAGTAGTCGCCGAAAGAAAAGTTTCCGAGCATCTCAAAGAAAGTGTGGTGTCTTGTCGTGAAGCCGACATTTTCAAGGTCGTTGTGCTTTCCGCCCGCTCTTACGCACTTCTGAGCGCTGCATGCACGGGTGTAACTTCTTTTTTCAAGCCCTAAGAACAGCTTTTTGAACTGGTTCATTCCGGCATTTGCGAAAAGCAAAGTGTTGTCTTCAGCCGGAAGAAGCGGCGAACTTGCAACTTCGGTATGCCCTTTAGCTTTGAAGAAATCCAAAAAAGTCCTTCTGACTTTGTCTATCGTCCAGTTTTCCATCTTTTTCTCCTTAAAAAAACAAAACCGCGGGATTTTAGTTTTGAAAGCGATTTTATCAAGAAAAATCTGACTGACTAACGGCGCAGGAACAACTTTACCAAGATATCAATTTATTGATTGAAATTCTAAAACTTATATCATTGAACCAGTTTTTACAGACAGAAAGTCATATATGCGGGGATGCAGAAAATACCGTCGTTTTCTATAAGATTTCTTGGGTGAATGATATATGAACCGCCGATACGTTCATTGAATTTATTACGGAATTTTTGCAACGATGTCGTTTTGTAACGGTTTGAGGATTTCACTTCAACAGGAAAAATCTTATATTCCAGTTTGCTGTTGTTGGAAAGAATAAAGTCAATTTCCATGTCGTTGCGGTGTTTTTCCTCGTTGTAATGACTATAGAAATAAAGTTTGTGACCATTGGCGGCAAGCATCTGCGCGACAGCGTTTTCATAAAACATTCCTTCATTGAAAGAGAGCGTTCCAGTGAGAATCTGGTTGTAAATCTCTTTTTCCAGAAGTTCGTTTTCATCAAAAGTGTGGCTTAGAAGCAGTCCCGTGTCACCGAGATAACACTTGATGTAGCCGCGGCTTTCATTGAGCGAAAGACCGACATTCGGATCGTTGCATAGAAAACACTCGTTTGTCACCATGGAATCTGAAAGCCAGAAAAATGTTTCATTGTAGTCGGTCAAGTCTGATTTTTCCGCAACATGTTTAAAAATAACGCGCTTTTCGTGCTGCGAAAGAAATCCTGGAATTGCGTCAAAAATGGAGATAACCTTGCTTCTGTAACGGGCTTTAATCTTCATCATGTCACTGCGGTACAAATCAAGAATATCCCTTTTCTCGCGGTCAACTTCATAAAAATCCTTGCCGCTTTCAATAAAAATATCAACACATTTCGGCATTCCGCCGATAAGAAGATACTGTCTGAAAAGAAGCATGGCCCTGTTGTGGAGACCTCTTTCGAGAGGTTCTTTCTTCACGAAACAATTTTTTATGTAATCAATGAGATTTTCCTCGCCGAGAGCCGACGCAAACTCTTCAAAATCCATAGGAAACATCTTCAGATGGCGTTCTTCCGACGGAATCACTATATTCTTTACATTTTCCTTTATCGAAATCAGAGAACCAGTTTCAATATAATCGTATCTTCCGTCTGCAACAAGATATTTCACTGCCTCTCTCGCTTTCGGAAAGCTTTGAACTTCGTCAAAAATTATCAGACTTTCGCGCCTGTGCAGTTTTGTCTTGTATTCAGCTGAAAGAAGCATGAAAAATGTGTCCAGATCATTGAGATAATCGGTAAAATATGATTTCACCTTCTCGCTTGCGACTGCGAAATCAATTACAATGAAACTTTTATATTCCTTCGCGGCGAACTCTCTTGCAATTGTCGATTTGCCTATTCGTCTGGCACCTTCAATCAAAATCGCCTTGCTTCCTCTGCACTCTTTTTTCCAAGTCAGAAGTTTCTCATAAATCTTGCGTTTAAAAATCATTTTTCGACCTCTTTTGTCATTATGCGCACATATAAAAATGGCACAAAAACCGATTATGCGCATGTATAAAATACCAATGAACTCCGATTATGCGCACTTATAACTGCAAAAAACAGATTTTTCAAGAAAAAATTTAAGACAAGGATCGAAGAGTTTTGGAAAGGATTTAATTATTGCCTTTGATAACGGCGATTTCCTCGTCGCCGAGCCCGTAAAGCTCGAAACCAGCCGGTCATTGCTAATTTTCCTCCGCGATTTCTTCCGCTAAATTGTTGAGAAGGACGCACTCGCCACGGCTTATCCGCCGTTTGTCGGCATCAAAAGAGTGCGGGCTGAGAATGAGCATCCGCCCTGCAGCAACGCTCTCGAAAAGGGTGTCGGACGGCTTGAAAAACTCTCCGAATCCGTTGTCGGAAAGATGAATGACCAGATGTTTTTCTTCAATAAGCACCATCAGAACTTCCTTTTCTTTCGGGCTGATAAACGGCGAAACCATCACAACACCGGCTCTGGCGGCGGCGACACAACTATTCATATAATCACGAAGCGGCTTATCTTCGCCGCGCTCGGCGGCTTCGACCATTTTGCGGCGGACATGCACTGTTGCACGCTGATTTTCCAGCAAAATCGCAATGTTGCCGACGGCATCGTAAGCGCGCCCTGCAATCTCAACACCACGCTGCACACGGAAAAAACCGGGATGCAGCCGCTTGGTGGCAAGACGCTGCGGGTTCATTTGGACATAGCGGATCATAGCTTTCAACTGCCCGCGCCGCGACATCACGCGGATAAACGGGAACTCAGTGAACACGGCATCCTCTAAGCATCGTTCATTTTCCCGAATGTTATTCGGGCTTTCATTGCATCGTTCATTTTCCCGAATGTTATTCGGGCTTTCATTGCATCGTTCATTTCCCCGAATGTCATTCGGGCTTTCATTGCATCGTTCATTTTCCCGAATGTCATTCGGGCTTTCATTGCATCGTTCATTTTCCCGAATGTTATTCGGGAGAATTGACGCCGCATACGCCCTTCCGATTTTCTTCACACCTTGCCAGAAACCGCGCACCACGGTTTTTATGCCGACTTTCATTGTGCGGGTAACATACAAAATAATGTGCACATGATCCGGCATCATCCTCAATCCGATTATCCGCACTTCCGGATGATATTCGGGGATTGTGCGCATGCACTCTTTTATTTCATTGCCGAACGGTGTGAGTTGCACTCTCGCCTGCGTCGGGTCGTTTTCGGGGATGACGAGCCTGCCGAGCAGCGGCTTCCTGCTCGGTATCACCATCGTGACATGGTAGATGCCGACTCCTTTCCACGCACTGCCAGGCTCCTGCCAGCGCCATTTTTCTTTTTCATTTGCCATTTTTGTGCCAAAAAACAAGTTTTTAACACATTTTTATATTTAAATTTGAATTTTTATCAAGAAATATTTAATGAAAAATATTTTATTTCAATTCTATTTTAGAGATTTCCTCGTCTGTCAGCCCGTAAAGCTCATAAACCAGACTGTCGATTTCGGCTTCCAGTGCGGTTGTATCAGCTTTTGAGTCAGCTTTCTTGGCGTCAAGGATTCTATTTACCAGTTCAACTATTTGTTTTTGTTGGGCTTTTGTGGCGTTGGGAACCGGGATTTTGCGGATATATTCCGGATTTACATCAATATTTCCTTTTCCTCTAATCAAATCAAGCAAAACTTGTGCATATTTTGAGTTCAAAATGCCCAAAAGATAACGAATATCAACCGTATCGGAAAGTTTTTCCATCTTTTCGCGGCTTAACTTACTGAATTTTTTGATACTTCCCTCAATACTTTTGTTTTCAACTCCGTGAAGATCTTTCCAAAGAATACAAATTCGGATTGTTTGATCACACAAAATATTGTTAGAATCGACAAAAGCCTTTAACTCACCGATTTTATTTGTGAAAATTTTAGTTCTATCATACAATTCAGGAAATGTTGGACGACTTAGTTTCTTAGGAACCCGTTCTGTGCCATATTCAAGCCAGCGCACCCGTTTTATTTCGTATTTTTCGAGGTCTTTTCCTTCGATATATTTTTTGCAGTGAATTTTGTCCTGAATTTCGCTGATTAAATCGGCTTTTGTAAACTCGCCTTTTGCCGTTTTTTCATCGGAATTGAGAACCATTCCTTTACTGATGTAGCAGAAATCACCCAGAATGTGCATGTCGGCGTGGCGGTTTGTCTCGCGTTTTTCCTGCGTCAGATTCCAGACACAACTTAAGGGATCCTGCACTAAATCAGAGGGTAACTGTTTGAAAACACGGCTTATTTTCATATTTTCATCGATCTTGGAAATCCAAGTGGATTCTTCGCTGCGCTCAGAATGACTGGTTTTCCCTTTCCGCACAAACGGAATGCAGTTTGAAACTGTCGCTTCGTCGAAAACTTTAGTTCCGTTCAGATCGACAAGTTCAAAAAGCCCGTTTTCTTCGAGAAGCATTTTTCTCATAACCTTCGCATAAGTCTGGTTCGTGAGCGGAAACGGCACAATCATCGCGCATATCGCGTTCTGCCGCCCGAGTTTCAAGCCAAGTTCGATGAACGGAATGTAAATATCCCATTTTTGGTAAAGGCTCCGGTATTCATGGCGGTTCACAATCGCTTCGCGCTGCTTTTTCATCCTTTCGTCCGCGACCTGAGCCGGTGCGCTGATATACGGTGGATTGCCGATGACTGCATCGAAGCCCAAGAATCTGCCGTTTTCATCCAGAACTTCAGGAAATTCGATCATCCATTCAAGGGAATCGGTGTAGATGTCGTCGTCAAGAATTTTTTTGTTCAGTTCTTCGTCAAAAAAGACTAACTGAACTATTCCGTGAATCTGCCGCTTGATGCTTTGAATAAGATTATCGACTTTCCGCTTGTTTTCCTTGTTGTTTTCGTTCTTGTATGCAGCAACCGCCTCTCGGTATTGACGAATGAGTTTGCGGGCGTCGGGATTTCCTTCGCTAAGAATGGAACTGCCTGTTTTTATTGAATATCTGCTCACAAGTGAGTTGCCGCACTTGATGTTGATGTCAATATTGGGAAGCGTTTCAAGCTGAGTAAAACCTGATTCTTCGGTGTAATATGCGTTTTTGAGAAGCTCGATCCAAAGACGGAGGCGGCAGATGTAGACGCTTGCCGGGTTTATGTCAACGCCGAAAAGACAGTTTTCAATAATCGTCCGCTTTTCGTTGAAAATTGCTTCCTGAACGCGCTGCCGCTCAGGATTTATCGAATAAACAAAAGGGTTTCCTTCATCGTCAAGAATCGAAATCTCGTCGTTTTCAAGCTCAATCGCCCAGTCGCTGCGGCGAATCCTGCGCCCGTCTTTGTCAAACAGAATGTCAAGATAGGACTTGATGAAAAGCAGCCTGTTCAGAACCGAAACAAGAAAGTGGCCGCTTCCCACAGCCGGGTCGCAGATGCGGATCGAATTTATGATTTCATTCGCTTCGGCGCGGTCCTCTATTTTGTCGGCAAGTTCTTCAAGTGTTTCGCACTTCCAACCCTTGATATCATTGAACTTCTGAATCACAGTGCGTTCTACCGTCTCTTTTGCCATATATTCCGTGATGAAACCCGGCGTGAAAAAAGAGCCGTCCTTATAACCGTTGATTTTTTCAAAAATGAGGCCGAGAACACTCGCGTTTATCAGCGTTTTTGTATCCTGTGTGATGCCGGATTCCGTCTCGCTCGAAAAGTTGTAGGCATCAAGAAAACGGAAAATGTAGGCTAAATTATCCATTTTTCCAGCCATTCTTCGCCCCTTTTCGTCTTTCAGCACAGTGCGGGGGAAAAGTTTCATCGGTTTATTCATAATTCCGCGGATTTGCAGGAGTTTTTCTTCAACGCTCGGCTCAAAGAGAGAACTGTTGAGATAAGGAACGAAGCGGAATTTTTCCCTGACCTCGCTGTCCCGTGCCTCCGGTCTGCGCCCCAGAACCTTAAAAAAGAGAATATTGAGAGAATCAAAATCAGGAACAAGCTCTGTCGTCAGAAATCTGTATTTTTCGTCTCCCTTCCGGTATGCGAGCTGCTGACTTTCCACAAGTTTCAGAAAAATCAAACGGTTGATCCAGTTTATTGCAAGACGCAGAGCGACCTCGTAACGGCCGTTTTCATCAAGGTTTTCTTCTTCAAGCTGATATATCGCGCTTTCAAGCAGAGTTGCGCTGTCGCGATCAGCCTCTTTTTTGCGCCGGATCACCTTTTTGCCCGATTCCTTGACTTCCTCAAGACCTATAATGTGAAGCAGCTCCTCATAGAAATTCTTATCCAAGCTGTTGGAATCATTGGCAAAAGGCTTGCAAAGAAGATGTTCCGGCGAGAAGATTTTGTAGAGAGGTATGAGAGATTCTTCGCTGCGTTCAGAATGACGATAAAACTCCGCTGGAGTTACCTTTGTCACAACGATATTTTCATTCTCGATCCACTTGTTTATCGCCGGTTTCGCGCAGTTTTCGTAAAAATATGCAGTTTTCGTGTCGGAAAGCTGACCGGCTTCAAACTTTTTGAACTGCTCAACTATCGGATTTGTTTTCACAAGGAAAAATCGTGCAAAATCTTTCGCGTCAAAAATATAAAAATCGTAATAATTCGTGATAATTATGTGCTTGATCTCGTTGTTTTGGAATTTCAGGTTCTCCTGCATGAAATAGTAGACACATTCCTGCATAGCCTTGCAGTTAAAGTTGGTTTCGCTGAACATTTCAGCCGTGTTTGATGGAGATTTCGCCTCGATTATCACCGCGGGTTTCGAGTTCGCCGTATTGCCGCCGAAAATAACAAGATCCTCGCGTCCGTTCGTATTTACCGCATAATCGGGGCTGTAAAAAGTCTCTTCCAAGAACTTTTTTATCAGATTTTTGTGAAATTCCTCGCTTTCATCCTGCTTTCCTGAACTCAGATAAACGGACAAAGCCTTTTTCAGCCTTTCAATCTCGTTTTGCGGAACAGGCTGCCTGAAAAAGGCCGGATTTATTGATTTTTTTGCAGTAGTTAAAGTAATCATCGATACTTAGCTGCTCCTTGTCTTCGTGCATGATAACAAAACTTTAAAAAGTCCGCCGCAGAATTTTATTTTTGTTTGTGCTTTTCTCAAGAAAAATTATAATGCCGCGCAATTTGTTTATGAACATTTGATTTGGAGGAAAAAATGCTGAAAAGAAATGAAGTCGATCCGAAAAACTGCTGGCAGACAGCTCACCTTTACAAAAACGAAGAAGAAGTCGCGAACGAATTCCAGTGCATCGAAAAAGACACTGCCGAAATCGTGAAATTCGCCGGAAAACTCGGTGAAAAGGAAACTCTTCTCAAAGCGCTCAAGATCTCAAGCGACGCTATGAGAAGAGGCGCAAAACTTCAGTGCTACGCGGACAGGAACCGCGATGTCGACATGAGTGTCGGCAAATGGCAGGAACTTTCAGGCATGGCGGCTGCGGCTATGACAAAAATGGCGGCCGCAAGCTCTTTCATGGAGCCTGAACTTCTCTCCTACAGCGAAGAAAAGCTGCTCGGCTTCAAAAACGACCCCGATTTCAGTGATTTTTCAAGATATTTCGACGCTATTCTTCTGAACAAGCCGCACACTCTCTCCGAACCTGAAGAGAAGATCATGGCTGAGTTCGGCGGACTGGCTCTCGGCGAATACGAAACCTACTCCACTTTTTCGTCGGCAGACATGAAGTTCCCCGAAATCGAACTTGAAGGCGAAAAAATGGAAGCAAATATCCAGACTTACGCAAGATTCCGCCAGAGCGACAACCGCGAAACGAGAAAGAAAATCTTCGACGTTTTCTGGAAGACCTACGATAGCTACAAAAACTCGCTTGCTAAGATGCTCCACTACCAGACAAAATACTATGCGACAGTCGCGAAAATCAGAAAATATTCCGACGCTCTCGACAAGGAGATGAAGGAAAACGAGCTTCCGTCGAATTTCTTCTACACTCTGCGTGACAATGTCCGCGCCATTCTGCCGGCACTTCACGAATATCTGGCACTCAAAAAGGAAGTTCTCAATATTCCTGATCAGGGTTACCACGATATTTATGCGACGATGGTAAAAGGCGGCAACAGCAGAGTCTACACCTACGAAGACTCCGTAAAACTCGTCAACGAAGCGATGTCCTGCATGACAGACGAATACAGAAAGGCAATAGCTGAGGCGATGGATCCCGCGAACGGCTGGGTCGATATCTATCCGAATGAGGGCAAAGTCAGCGGCGCATACATGGAAGGCATGGCTTACGACACGCACCCTTATGTTCTCTTGAACCACATCGACGACTACAATTCGGCTTCAACTCTGGCTCACGAGATGGGTCACGCGATCCATTCATATTATTCAAACAAGTTCCAGCCATACGAAAAATCGCAGTACACGATTTTTGTCGCCGAAGTTGCAAGCACATTCAACGAAATCATGCTCATCAACCGCCTTATCGACACGACACAGGACAAGGAAGAAAAGAAATTCCTCCTCAACCACTTCATCGAAATGGCGAGAGCGACTGTTTTCAGACAGATGCAGTTCGCTGAGTTTGAAGACGCGATCTACAAAAAAGTCGAAGCGGGCGAAGTTCTCACTCCCGAATTCCTCAACGGCATCTACGGTCAGACTCTGAGCAGATACTACGGCGAGGAATACGGCCTCATGAAGATCGACGAACTCTACAAAAACGAGTGGGCTTTCGTTCCTCATTTCTACTACAACTACTACGTTTACAAGTATGTCGTCGGCTTCATCGGCGCTCTTTCGCTCGCAGAAGGAGTCAGAAGCGGCAAGATCCCGGCAGAACAGTATATCAACGGATTTTTGAAAGCAGGGACCTCGAAACCGCCTATCGAGATCCTCAAGGACGCAGGCGTCGACATGACCGATATCGCGCCATACAAAATGTTCGAGAAAGTTTTCGTTGAAAAGCTTCAGCAGCTCAAGGAACTGCTTTAAGATTCTTCTTTAATCCTCTTTTTTCAGCTGAGTGCGCTCGTCATAAAGTTCCTTTGAAATATGGGTGAAAGCCTCTACGACAACCGGATCGAAAGCCTTTCCAGAGCCTTCGGTAATGATCTCCATCGCTTTTTCGTAAGGGAACGACTTCTTGTAGACACGCTCGGCAACAAGAGCGTCGAAGACATCGGCAACCGCCATGATTCGTGCCGCAAGCGGGATTTCATCGCCTTTGATTTTGGTCGGATAACCGGTTCCGTCCCATTTTTCATGGTGGTAGTGCGCCATTTCAATCGATTCTTTCAGGTAGCCTTCATCCATATCGCTTGCGTTGGCTTCTATTTTTGTAAGAATGTTCTTTCCTTCGGTAGTGTGGCTCTGCATGATTTTGAACTCTTCATCGGTGAACCTTCCAGGTTTGTTCAGAATCAGGTCTGAAACGGCGATTTTGCCGATATCGTGGAGAGGTGCGGAACGTTTCAGAACTTTGACATAATCGTCAGTCAGGACATCTTTAAACTTGCCAGTCCTCTGAAGTTCCTTTGCTATCGCCTCGACATAGAATGCCGTCTTTTTGACGTGGTTTCCTGTGCTGATATCGCGTGCTTCGACCATTTCCGCGAAGTTAAGAATAATCTCTTCCTGCATTCTCATGATCCGCTCCGTCTGCTTATGAAGCTGATCGATGTAGTCCATAGAATCGCCGCCCATCTTCATTATCGCTTTGTAAAGGTATTCTATTTCGTCGAAAGTGTGGATTTTCAGATCTGTGATTCCTTTGAGAAGCTGTTTGGGATCGACACCATGTCCCAGATTGTAGGCAAACTGTATCGAAGCTGCTGCCATTCTGTTTACCGGATAGACGATGCCGCGGTTTACAAATTCGAGAACAACGCTCATTATAATTATCGAAAGCCCGAAAAACATCGAAAGCAGCTTGACGACGAACTTCGCCTCATCCGCCGTGATCTCGCTGATAGTAATATCCGCCGCGACATAAGTGGAACCTTTCAGCGGTTTATAAACCGTGAGAAGCTTGCCGAACTGGTCGTCGGAAAAAATCGGCTCGATTTCCTCTCCTTTGAAAAGTTTAGGCAGATACGGCACGAATGTCGGATCAAATTCCATGATTTCACCGGGCTGACTTGCTTCCACACCGCCTTCAGAGTCAAGATCAAACACAACATGACAGCCGTCTTCAAGTATTTTATAGACATAAAGATACATAGTCTTAGGAAAACTTTCCTTTATTTTATAAAGATTCTGCTCTATTTCATTGTAACCTTCCGCTTTTCTCCCTTTTTCAAGGAACTCCTCCAGCCTTTCTGAATCGATCACTACCGACGCGGCCTTGGTTACACCGTTTGCCATACCGATAAATTTGCTGATAGCGACCTGTCTGTAAAGAACAAAGCCGGTGACGCTCGCCAAAGTTCCGAGAAGAATTTCGGCAACAATGACCATGACGACAACCTTTTTGATAAGAGAGCGCCGTATGTCGCGGTCGCGCCGTGCAGTTCTGTATTCATCGTCGGAATCGGGGAAAAAGAGAAACAGATATTTTGCCAGTCTTCTGGATTTTTTGGGTATTGCATGATAAAGCAGAAGCGAACATGCTACAACAATAGACTTGTCAAAAACATCAATGATTATATCCGCACAAAGCTGGGAAAAGAACTTGGAAAATCCCAGATGTCCGTATATCCAGAGAGCAAACGGCGCCGAAATCCCCTCGCCGAAATCGTAACCGTAGAGAAAATATGTCAGGATCGAGCCCAGACCGCCGCCCAGAAGAGAGAAAACCAATATAGCTGCAAGCACTCCGCCGATATTTTTAAAGAATCCGTTTCTCTGGAAAATGGCTGCCATACTTCCTATCATAATGCTTATAACACCGTAGTATAATGTCGGTATGTCGGAAATTCCGTTGACGGCGTTCCCGCAGAATCCCGCTATTACCGCCGGCAGGTTTCCGCCGAGCATTCCGGCGACAACAGTTCCGATTGAGTCCAGAAATACCGGCATATCCAACGCCAACGCTATCTTTGACGGAATATAGTTTAACAAAAACGCCAAAAAGACAATGATCGCAGCCATAAAGAATCTGTTTCGTTTAATCGGCTTATATGTCCATTCTTTCATCTTCTCACCCTTAAGCTATGGATAAAACCGAAAGAGCCGAAAGCTCTTTCAAACCGTTTTCAGTCAAAATTTTTATCACAGAAAAATTTTTTGAAAATCCGACAATTTTCCCTTTTTCATTGTGGAGTAAATCTTGGGAAAAAACAATTTCGCGATCAATCATCCAGCTGATATTCTTTGAATAAATATCAATAATTTCAGCATTTCCGGCAGAAAAAGCAAAATCTGTCCATCTGGTCAGAGCTCTCAAAACTTCTTCACTAGGAACTTCGCAGTATTCTGAAACCGCCGTCGGCTCCCAGACAAAATTTTTTTCACGGTCTTCAGGCATGAAAACATTCACGCCGATCCCGCAGATATAGAACCTCTTTCCTTCAAAAAGCATAGTTTTGGCAATGATTCCGGACACTTTTTTCATTCCGACAAATATGTCGTTCGGCCATTTTATTTGAACCACCGCATTTTTTACAAACTGCGAAACCGCCGAATACGCCGCGACCGCGCATCTCTGCGGTATAAGGTTTATCGGAGAAACTTCATCAATAACATCAAAAAACGAAAGATAGATGTTGCCGTTGGCAGCTGAAACCCATTTTTTCGCGTTTCTTCCGCGCCCCGAAGTCTGGGAATCCGCGACAACAATGCCTTTGCAGATACCTGATTTTATTAAATCTTCGCAGACATCCATAGTTGAAGTCACTTCCTTGAAGCGGTAAATCCTTGCAAATCTGTTTCCTGGGAGAAAATCTTCCTTCATTTATTTCAACTCAATCAGAAAATCTTTGACTACAGCCATGTGCTGCATACTCGAAGCGCCGGAATCGTTTAGCTGCGCCGGAGAAAAATATTCATTAAGTTCGCTCTCTTTCTTTTCGTAAACACGCGTGTCAAAAACGAGTCCGTTTTCAAAAATTTTTGTTTTTTCAGGATCTTTTGAAGAATAATAAACAACGGGGATCTGGAATTCGTGCAGCGGATAGTCAGCTAAAACGAAATCATACTGCTTGTTTCTGTTCCTGTTTGTGTTGCAGTTATCTTCTTCATCAACAGGATCGGGACCGCTGATATAAAAAGTGTTGTTTTTGCCGAATCCGTTTGATGAAACAGCAGAATCGCCGTTGAAATCGCCGCCTACGACATAGTAATATCTGCCGGGATTCGACGATTCGAGTTTTTTGATTTCGTCAACAATAACCTGTGCCGCCTTGACTTGATCCGAAGCGGGATCCGTGTGAAGATGAACACTTACCGCAAAAATATCGGTATTTCCGGGAATATCGACAACGGCCCACATCAAAGCCCTGTTGTTGATATTGGGATCTTTCCAGTAACCATGCGAAGTTATCGGATATTTGCTCACAACACCGTTCGGAATATCATAATCTGCATCATCAACGGCGTAGTAATTTGTTCCGACAATCTTCTGCGCGAAATTTTTGTAGTCGCTTGAGGTATTGCTGCCATAATTCATCTCCTGAACGAGTGCGATATCGGGCTTCAAAGCCTGAAAAATCCTTATTCCGTGCCCCGGATCGTAAGACTGATTGTTCCCGCTCGTTATATTACCGGCAACAATTCTGATCTGAACGGAATCACCGTCAAAATCATCGGTTTCCTCAATTAAATCGGCATCGTCAACAATATCAAAATCATCGCCGGTCGAATCCATGTCTTCATCAGTTGAAACATCGAAATCTTCGTCAGACTCAGCATCTGCATCTTCATCAACATAGTCGTAATCTTCAATAAAATCTGCATCTTCGTACGGCCGGACATCTGTTTCCGAACTATCGTCATTATCCGTTTCAGAATCCGAAATGTCGGCAACTTCGGGTTCTGTATCGGAATAATCATCGTCAACGGCGACCGTATTTCCGTGGGACATGCATGAAAAAACAAAAAACGCACAGAATAAAGTGCAGACAATTTTATAAATTTTACTTACCATTTTGCAAACCTGTAATTTAAAAGCGAAATTATCACATAAACCAACAACAAAACTCCGGAGGAAACCGCCGAAAGCGGCATCACAAATGCAGGAAAAACATTCAGTAGAGCGACAGACGCTGAAAGATAAAGTACTGAAATAATTATCGAAACAACAAAAAAACGTTTTTTTGAAGATTTGTTTGACGCAACAATTTTAAAGACAAAATAAACACCGGCAAGCATCAGAAAAATGAATGAAAACAGCTGAAATTTGATTTTTGAAGCGACATACGAAGAAACAATATCCTCGATGTACGGATTTGCTTCGGTTATCACGTCATCCATGTTTTTGAGTTCACTCCAGTTTTCATACGGGATCTTCATGGAATAAAGATAAATTTCCTTCACCGGAAGAGCTTCGTAATGGTTGAAAATCGATGAATCGAATGTCATTCTTTCGCTCTGCACCGAAAGAGAACAGACTTTTATCTCCGAAACCGCCTTTTCTACCGGCTCTTTCTGCGTCGTGATCATAGTTACAGGGAAGCAGGAAACCATATTTTCGAGATATACAAAAAGATTTCCCTGAGCGAAAAAAAGGAGAAAAATTGCAAAGAGAAAAAATATCTTTTTGCAGAAAGATAGAAAAAAAAGCAGTCTGCCCAAAAAAACACCTCCTAAAAACTTACGGATTATAGGAAAAAATTTATTAAAGTCCAATCCTTAAGGAAACTATTTAAAGGAAATCACAGCTTTACGAAATCGGCTATTCTGAGAGCGGCCTCTTTTATTTCAGCAGCATTTTTTGCGATACTTATCCTTATGAAATCATTACCTTTTTCGCTAAAATGAACACCTGGGACAGTGCCGACTTTTTTGCTTTCATACAAATCCATCGCAAATTTGAAACCATCAGTGAAATGTTCAGGAATTTTTGCCCAGACAAAATAGCCGCCGTCGATCGAAGGCATATAAAAACCGCTTTTTTGAAGTGCTGAGTGCATTATTTCGAAAGACTCCCGCACTTTTCCTCTCAAAAAAGCCAGATAATCCCTGCCGAAACCGTTCTTTTCCAGATATCCGGCAATTGCCGCCTGCAAAACCGAAGGAGTGCATAGACCGGTATAATCATGAATTTTTGCAAGATTTTCAATATGTTGTGTTGAGCCTACAATGTAACCCACACGCCAGCCGGTAATTGAAAGCATCTTTGAAAACGCCGAAACGACAAAAAGTGTATCGTCAACAAGTTCGAACGGAAGATAGGGTTTCCCGCCGAAGTAAAGATCGCTGTAGACAGCGTCAAAAACAAGGTTGGCGCCGTATTTTTTGCAGATTTCGTAAAGTTTTGAAATTTCTTCTTTTTTCCAGATTTTTCCGAGCGGATTTCCGGGAGAGCAGAGCAGAATCAGGTTTACTTTTTCATTTTTCACGCGGTTTTCAATCGAATCAAAATCAAAAGAACCCGATCCATCCGGATATTCGCACAAAAATCTGTCACCGTAAATTTTCGGCAGATTGGCGTAACTTTCATAAACCGGATCAAACGAAAGAACAGTGAAATTTCCACTGTTTTTTTGCCTTAAATAAAGATAAATCAGAGAAATCGCTTCAGTCGCTCCGTTTGTGACGAGAACATTTTCAGCACTCATTCCGCTGTTTCCGCAAAGCCCCGAAGAAATAAGTACGCGCAGTTTCGGGTTTCCGTTTCCGGCCGGATACTGATGGATCGGAGTCTGTGCCGCTGAAACAAGTTCCGAGATAAGCTCTTTCGGCGGTTCAAAGCCGGGAATTCCCTGCGCGCAGTTGATTCCGCCGTTCTTTTTTACAAGATTGCTCATAAAACTTATGAGCGAACCGTCAGGTCTTTTCATGATTTAACCGAAAATATATGCAAGAATCAAAGAAGCCGTCGCCGTAAGCCCTTCGACATGAGTTCTTTCGTAGCCGTGGCTTGCGTTGACACCCTGACCGATAAGAGCGACTCTCGTATCGCTGCAGGAACGCAGAAGAGCCGAACCGTCAGAACCGTAGAACGGGAAAACATCGGTTTTGTAAGCGATTTTGTTCTTCTCTGCAAGATCGATGAGTTCGTTTGTCAGATCGTAATTGTAAGGACCTGATGAATCTTTGGCGCATATGCTGACGCACTTTTCGCTTCCTGCCGTGTCTCCGCCGACTACACCCATATCTACAACGATTAAATCGTCACCCTGCGGAGTTGCCGCGATCCCCTGCCCTGTTTCCTCAGTGACATTGAAGAAAAAGGAAATTCTGCCTTTGAGCTCACTTTCATTTTTCTTAATAATATCAGCAAGATAAACAAATATTCCAGCTGAAGCCTTATCGTCAAGGTGACGCGAATTAACATAGCCGTCAACATATCTGAAGCCGCAGTCCAAAGAAACGAAATCGCCGACGGAAATGAAATCGCTGAGCTTTTCACCTTTTTTGAGCGTTAGATCGACTCTCAGCGAGCAGTTGTCGAAATCGGGAACCATCTCTTTCAGCCTGGAATTTACGTGAACTGCCGGATTTTCTGGCAGGAAAGTCGAAATGTATTCTTTACCTTTGCGGGTGTGGATCGTGCAGATTTCACCGATTATATAAAGTGCCGGATAACCGCCTATTGTCGTGATTTTTACTCTTTCAGAATCATCGTCTACAGACGTAACGATCGCACCGAGTGCATCAACATGGGCAGCAAAAAATGTTCCCGGCTTATCCTGCGGACCGAAAGAATAAATCACCGCGCCTTTTTTTGTTACGGTGCATGGAATTCCCTTTTTCCCGGCATTTTTGACAAGAAAATCCTTCACTTTGCCGGTAAAACCGGTCGGAGACGGAATTTTCACGAGTTTTTCTATCGACTCGACTATTTTGTCACCTTTGATCTCACTGAGCAACTTCATTTTTTCCCTCCGAATTATTTACAATATGCTGCCAGATATAATCAGCCACGATAGCGTTGCCTTTGTCGTTCCAATGGATGTCGTTTTTAATGACGATCGAAGCGATCTCTTCATCGGACATAGATTCAAAAGTATCGAAAAGCGAAATAAAATCAATATGATACTTATCAGTGTACTCTTTCCAGATTTCATGCTGCTTTCTGCCGTTTTTGTTTTTCGCCTGCTCGTCCCACGGCCAGACACCGATGTGGAGCTTTATTCCTCTTTCATCGCAGATCTGACGGATCAGATCTATGTGTTTTTTCGCCAAAGCGATCCCTTTTTCACCGTAAAGTTTCATTGCGTTTTCGTCGTAAGTCCACCTCGGTTTCAAGCCGTAGAAATTGGCTAACCCGCCCCAGAACGGTGAATTTTCGTGGTAAGGATTTATCTGCATTGCGAAATAGTCTGTTTTCGTGCTTCTGTAAATATAAGAACCTTTAATAAAGAAATTGTCGAGATTCTGCCACTTAAGCTCGGATTGAGAAAATTCCTTCGGCACGAAATAGTCGTAGACCACTTCGTCTATAATGTCTGAAATATCAATAAAAACATAGAGTTCATCGATTTCCAAGCCCATTTCGAGAAAATGTTTCAGCTTGAGATAGTAAATTTTCGGAGAATAGCTTATAACCGCCGCGTTAAGAAGTTCGACTCCCTGCTTTTTGAAGCGCTCCGACAAAATTCCGGGGACGGTCTGAGACCACGGATAGCCGACGCCTTCCATAAAGCTGTCGCCTAAAACAAGAATGCGCTTACCGCTTTTTTTCAGCGGAACTTCTCTGTTTATTTCATCGACGAAACCGAGAGAATTCGTATAAATCTGATAAAATGAAACGCCGTCGCTTTTCCACGAAGTCTTTTCGGCAACATTCGCCTTAAGCCCGTGATGATAGAAGTTGTCAACGACACGGAACGAATCCGAACGGTCAAAAAGCATCGCCGCAACCGAATCAAAAACCGCAATCAAAAAAAGAATGACAATCAAATTTATGCCGATGACCTTGAATGCAGTTCCTTTAAAAAACTTTTTCAGGATCAAAAAAAGCCCCAGAACAAAAAGGGCAAGATAAAAAACAGGCGTTCCAACAACAAACATGGGCGGAATTTTAGTCTTTCCTGAAAAAAATACCAGAAAAAATTATCTGCGGCCGTTTTTTTATGGAATTTCTACAATTTGCAGATATTCCGGCAATAAAATTCAACAATCTTTTTCATTGCGTATAATCACGCGGTTTTGGATTTTTGGCAAAAGGCTGACTTGAAAAAAAACCGTTTTCTTCTTATCGCATTAGCCGTCTCGATTCTGCTTCACGCCTTGGCGTTTGTTTTCGTTCCCGAATTGAAAAGTGAAATAAATCCAAGTGATTACCTCAAGAAAATCACAAAAATTTCGATTGTTCGTGAAGAAAAGAACAGCGCGCCGGAAAGTCGAAATGTCGAAATATCGAAATCCCGAAATATCGAGAAAAAACGCGCGCCCAATCGAAATATCGAAATATCGAAATCTCGAAATATCGACGACAAAACCGGCGCGCAAGATCGAAATCCCGAAATATCGGAATCTCGAAATATCGACGACAAAACCGGCGCGCCAAGTCGAAATGTCGAAATATCAAAATCTCGAAATATCGATGAGACAACCGGCGCGCCAAATCGAAATATCGAAATATCGAAATATCGAAATATCGACGAAAAAGCCGGCGCGCCAAAAAGAGCCGGAGAGCTTGCCGTGATCCCGAAAGCCATCAATCCGAAAACCCCGGATTATCCGGAAGTTCTCGAAGATGAAGGCGTCGAAGGAAACGTCACGCTTGAGCTTCTGATTTCGAAAGAAGGAAAAGTCCTGAAGGCGAAAGTCATAAAAAGCGACCACGAGCTTTTTTCGGAATCGGCTTTGAAGGTCGTAAAAAACTATAAATTTTCACCCGGAAAGCTCGCTGACGGCTCGGCAGCCGATTCACTTATCGAATTTGTCATAAAATTTGAAATTTCCCTCTAAAACAATATAAAGGCGGCTTGTTTTTTCTGCTTTTTTGATTTTTTGGAGGATTTTATGACAAAAACAAGAGACGAACTCAAGGATTCGATATTTTTTACCGATACATTGGATGAAAATTCGTCACTTTTCGAGCGAGATCTGCTCGAAACGCTTGAATACAATCAGGTCAAGGACAAAACTACGGTCAAAGCAAGAGACGTTTATATTGCACTCGCCACGACGATCAGGCACAAACTCATCCGCAACTGGCTGAGAACACAGCACGAATACCGCCGCAACAAGGCAAAAAGAGTTTACTACCTTTCGATGGAATTTCTCATGGGCCGCCTCATGGGAAACACTCTCATCAATCTTGACTGCCACGACGAAGTCGCGCGTCTCGCCGAAAAACTTGGCTACGACATGGAGGAACTCCGCGACATGGAACCCGACATGGGACTCGGAAACGGCGGTCTCGGCAGACTTGCGGCGTGTTTCCTCGATTCGATGGCAACTCTGGGACTCCCGGCATACGGCTATGGTATCAGATACGAATACGGAATTTTCCGTCAGGGCATAGAAAACGGCTATCAGGTCGAAGTTCCCGACAACTGGCTCAAATACAGCTGCCCGTGGGAGATCTGCCGTCCCGACCTTGAATACAGAGTCCGTTTCGGCGGCAAAGTCGTTTCCTACCGCGACGACAACGGCGAAGAGAGATACAAGCTCGTCGATACCGAAGATGTTCTGGCTCAGGCTTACGACGTTCCGGTTCCGGGCTACAAGACTCCGACCGTCAACAACCTCCGTCTGTGGCAGGCAAAAAGCACGAACGAATTCGACTTCCACTACTTCAACAGCGGCGACTACATGGCGGCTGTAAACGACAAAAACAGAAGCGAAAACATCTCGAAAGTCCTCTACCCCAACGACAACATGCAGCAGGGCAAGGTTCTTCGTCTCAAACAGCAGTATTTCTTCGTTTCGGCAACGCTTCAGGACATCATCCGCCACTACAAAAAGAACTACGGGACTGAAAAATTCGACGATTTCCCTTCAAAAGTCGCGATCCAGCTCAACGACACCCATCCGAGCATCGCGATACCGGAGCTTATGAGGATCCTCATCGACGAGGAAAAACTCGGCTGGAACGAGGCTTGGGAAATAACGCGCAACACTTTCGCCTATACCAACCATACGGTTCTTCCTGAAGCAGTCGAAAAATGGGATGTCGAAATCATGGGACCGCTTCTCCCGAGACAGCTTCAGATAATCTACGAGATCAACCGCAGATTCATCAACGAAGCACGCGATTTCCGCAATTTCGATGTAAAACGGATCAAAGATGTCTCGATTTTCGAGGAATCCGGCTGCAAATTCGTCCGGATGGCAAACTTGGCTATTATCGGAAGCCACAAGGTGAACGGCGTCAGCGCGCTTCACACGAAAATTCTGAAAGAAAGCATGTTCAAAGATTTCGATGAGCTTTATCCCGGCAAAATCGTCAATAAAACCAACGGTATAACTCCGAGAAGATGGCTTGAAAAATCAAACATTACCCTTGCCGACCTTATCACTTCAAAAATCGGAAACGGCTGGGTCGCCAACCTTGACGAACTTAAAAAACTTGAGGAATTCGCGGACGATAAAGAGTTTCAGGCAGCATGGTATGGTGCCAAGGCACAGGCTAAAGAACGGCTTAAAATCTACGCTCACGACAAACTCGGCTTCGATCTCAACACGAACATGATGTTCGACGTTCAGGTCAAAAGAATGCACGAATACAAGAGACAGCTTCTAAATGTCCTCCACACGATCAGGCTTTACAACAGGATAAAGAGCAATCCGAACGGAAACTTCGTCCCGAGAACAAAGATTTTCGGCGGCAAGGCGGCTCCAGGCTACTACATTTCAAAAATGATTATAAAGTTAATAAATTCAGTAGCTTCCGTGGTCAATAACGATCCGCAGGTCAACAAGTATCTCAATGTTTTCTTCTTCCCCAACTACTCTGTTTCGATGGCCGAAAAAGTCATTCCGGCAAGCGACCTTTCGGAACAGATTTCGACTGCCGGATTCGAGGCGAGCGGCACCGGCAACATGAAATTCATGCTCAACGGCGCGATGACGATCGGAACTCTCGACGGCGCAAACGTCGAAATGCTTGAAGAAGTCGGCGCAAACAACATTTTCATCTTCGGTCTCAAGGCAAACGAAGTGAGCGAAATGAAGGCTTTGGGCTACAATCCGCGCAACTACTATGAGTCAGACAGCGAACTCAGACAGGTTCTCGACATGATCAAAAACGACCACTTCAACTCGGAACCCGGAATATTTTCAAGGCTTTATGACGATCTCGTCAACTACGGCGACAACTACATGCTCCTTGCCGACTACCGTTCGTATGTCGATATGCAGGACAAAGTCGAAAAAGTTTATCTTGATAAAACAGCGTGGACAAAAATGTCGATCCTAAACACCGCGAGAAGCGGCAAATTCTCGTCAGATAGAACTATCCGCGAATATGCCGAAGATATCTGGGACATCAAACCTGTAAAATTCGAGATCGACTAACTCAAAAGTCTTTCAGCCCACTCGGCTTCGTCTGATTTTCCGCGCTTTTTTGCCCCTTCGGAATAGATTTTAACTTTCTTTGCGAGAACTTCGCGAAGTGCTTTTTCCTGCGCGGCAGAGAGTTCACGACTTTTGCTTAACATATTGAAAAGACTTATAATCCTATACTTATCAAGGCATACTGAATTTGAAAGCTGGTCGTTTTCTCCGCCGTATTTTATTATGAGCGGCTCATCAACAAGACCGAATTTTTCCTTAAGAGAGATTCTGAGCCAGAGGTCGTAGTCTTCGCATACAGGAAACGACTCGTCAAAACCGCCGTACTCGAAAAAAAGTTCCTTTTCCATGAGAACACTGCTCGGAGTGACGGCGCAGATTTCAAGGCAGTTATAAAAAATATCGCCGCAGGGACGAATGTATTTCTTCGGTTTGTTCACGAATTTTCCGTTTCTCACCCAGGTTTCGTCAGTCTGCGAAATGCGGAACCCTGCCTCTTGCATGTAGGAGATCTGCTTTGCAAGTTTTTCTTTTTTCCATTCATCGTCGCTGTCAAGAAAGGCAATATACTTCCCCTCTGCAAGTTTCGCTCCAAGATTTCTGGCTGCGCTCACGCCTCTGTTTTCAGTTTTTATAACTTTGATTTTATTGGTAAATTCCCACAAAACTGATTCTGTTTCGTCAGTCGAGCCGTCATCGACTACGATACATTCAAAATCCCTGAAACTCTGATTTAAAACCGAATTTACGGCGCGACCAACGACTTTTGCGCGGTTGAAAGTCGGAATTACTACCGAAACAACGGGATTACTCATAAAAATCCTCAGTCAAAAGCACCTTATTTTAGCCGTGAAGCGGTCGTTGGCAACTTTTATTATATATTGCCTTTTTCCAGATTTCGCCTATAATTTTATGTTTTATGGTTACCTTTTCGGAGATTTTGATGAGAAAAAACATCTTATTGCTGTTGACTGCAGTTCTTACGCTTTTTATTTCCGCATGCGGTTTAGATGAGGATGAAGAAATTGCTGCAGGAAGTTCCTGCTCTTCTGAAGGATCTGAAATCTGTTCCGACGACGGAGCTTATCTCTTTTTGTGTCAGGATTATAAATGGACAATAGAAAAACAATGCAATATTTCCATCGGAAAACAGTGCGGTCAGAATTCTGCCGGTGCTTTCGGCTGCTTCGGTGGTAATATTGAAGATTATTCTGATTCAGACACTTCAGACCAAGACACCGACGAACCGGACACAAACGACTCTTCCGATACTGAAAATGAAACTCCTGACGGAGATACAACTTCCGAAGATCCTGCCGACACTGATGATCAGGATGATAAAGTGACAGACAATGATTCTGACAATGACTCGGTCAACGATAATGATACCGATTCTGATACTGACACCGATACTGATAATGACACTACTGAACCTCCGGCAGGTCAATGCTCATCCAACTCCGACTGCTCAGGTGCTACTCCGTACTGCTCCATCACAACGTCAGAATGTATCGCAAACGCCATTTTCATCACGGAATATGTCGAAGGAAGCAGCGAAAACAAGGCAATAGAAATCTACAATGGTTCAAAAACAGCAGTAAATTTAAGCAATTTTACCATTCAGCAGGCAAACAACGGCAAAGATTGGGGCAGCGACCCGACAAACTTCATCTTCAATTTTCCGGCTGCATCAATTTCTTCCGGTCAGACTTTAGTATTCTGCAATGTAGCATCGGATACCGAACTTGTAGCCAAATGTGACCAGACACCGACAAGTTCAGTCTTTAAATTCAATGGTGATGACGGCATAGCCTTGTTTGACGGAACTTCCATAGTTGACCAGATAGGCATTCAGGGAGATACTACACCATGGAGTGTCGCCGGTGTTGCAAGTGCAACCAAAGACCACACTCTGAGAAGAAAGACTTCGGTCATTCAAGGAACGAGCTTCTGGACTGATTCCGCAGGAACAACTGAAGAGAACTCTGAGTGGATAGTACTTCCGCAAGACACTTTTGACGGTTTGGGGACAAGATAACAATTTATTATCGGGGGTTACCATGAAAATCGCTTTTATCGCTTCCGAATGTTATCCGTTCGTAAAAACGGGCGGACTTGCCGATGTCGTCGGCTCGCTATCGCAGGCACTTGCAACGCTTGGTCATGAAGTAGCCGTGATAATCCCCTACTACAAAAAAAATATATCGCAGAACATCGAAATATCACCTTTCTTCGACACTATGTGCGTCCACATGGGTTCGGGAATCGAAGAATGGTGCTCCGTCAAAACGGCGATGCCCGGCAGAAAAGTCCGCGTTTTTCTTATTGAATCGGACAAATACTTCTTCCGTGACGGGCTTTACTGCGACAGTTTCAACAACGATTTTCAGGATAATCCCTACCGTTTCGCCTTTTTCAGCCGCGCCGCACTGCAGCTTCTGCGCGACACTGATTTCAGACCGGACGTGATCCACGCACACGACTGGCAGACTGCAGCGGTCTGCGCCTACATGAAGACCTGGGACTGGGGCGAAAGCGGAATCGATAAAGCAAAAGCCGTACTCACTATCCACAACATCGGATATCAGGGGATTTACGGCGCCGACTGCCTCGACTACTGCGGTTTCGACTGGAAATTCTTCACAAGTGACATTTTTGAGGACTACGGAAGAGTCAACTTCCTCAAAGGAGGCATCCATTTTGCCGATTTCGTGACGACAGTGAGCCCGAAATACGCAGAAGAAACGCTCGGCGGCTCGCAGAGTTACGGCCTTGCGCCTTACCTTAGAAGCAAAAACGAAAGATACCTGGGAATACTGAACGGCGTTGATTATTCCGTCTGGGACCCGAAAACCGATAAAAACATTCCCGAAAACTTCTCGGCCCGCAGTTTCAAAGGAAAAGCTGCCTGCAAACGCGAGTTGCAGCGCCGCTTCGGACTTACCGAAGATGAAAATATTCCGGTCATCGGTGTTGTCAGCCGTTTCGCCTACCAGAAAGGGCTCGATATTCTCGCAAAAACTGTCGGACGAATAGTAGATTCGATGGTCGTCCAGTTTGCGATCATGGGTTCGGGAGAAGCGGAACTTGAGAACTTTTTCAGATGGATTCCCGGCGAAAAACACGGAAAAATCGGCAGTTTCATAGGTTACAGCGATGAAATGTCTCACCTCGTCGAAGCGGGAAGCGACTTTTTCATAATGCCCTCGCGCTACGAGCCGTGCGGACTCAACCAGATTTATTCGCTTAAATACGGCACTCTGCCAATAGTCCGCAACACAGGCGGTCTTTCCGACACCGTTCAGCAGTAT
Organism: uncultured Spirochaetales bacterium; assembly: GCA_902774115.1. GTDB lineage: Bacteria > UBP6 > UBA1177 > UBA1177 > UBA1177 > UBA1177. The sequence continues at coordinate 262,419 of CACYHH010000003.1, read as the reverse complement.
TGCGAAGCAGACGGCAGCGGAACCGGCTTCAAATTCGACTATCTCTCTCCTGACGCCATTTTCGACACCGTAGGCTGGGCAGTCAGCACCTATTTCGACCGCCCGAAACACATCGAAAAGATGCGCAAAGCGGCGATGAAATGCGATTTCAGCTGGAAAAATTCGGCGAAAGAATACGAAAAAATCTATAAATTCTGAGGTTTAAAATGAACATTTTCACTGAGCGCAATAAATTTAAAGGCGCAGCAAAGAATCAGCTTAATTTAGAGTCTTTCGGTGTATATTTTTTGGCTATAATCATAATTGTCGCTTTGACACTTGTGATAGGTATTGTGATTAACTATCTTATGGGAGAAAAATCTATACCGGGTAAAATATTGGATCTTCTTTACCGTATATTTATTCTTCCAGTGTTTCGGATGGGATTTGTTTATATTGCTGTCGGCATATTCCGAGGAAATGCAAATTCCGGAATGTTGTTAAAGCCTTTTACATCATACTGGAAAGTTATTAAATTTAATATACTGACCGGGCTGAGAATTTTTTTATATTCTCTGCTTTTTATAATTCCCGGCATAATGCTTTCATACAGTTATGCGATGTCGAATTACATCTTTGAGGAAAATCCTAGTCTTGCCGCATCTGAAATTTTAGAGAGAAGCGAACAAATGATGAAAGGTCACAGGTGGGAGCTATTTAAGTTTCACTTGTCCTTCATAGGCTGGTATCTGCTTGTAATATGCACCTGTGGCTTGGCTTTAGTTTATGTTGCTCCTTATGTTGCAGTAAGCCATGTCAACATTTACAACACTCTGAAAAACGAAGCAATGGCGGCTTCATCCGATCAAATCGCAGTTCAACAATCCGCGGAATAAACACCCGCTATTATCTGCTTTTACGCTCACAGCAGGCGAGCTGCCCGCACTCCGACGAAGCCACAAATTTATAGATAAATTTTTCGAAACTATATTTTTATTGACTTAACAAAAATTATCACTAAAACAATTTCAAGTTTTGGTAGGCAAAGACAAAGAAAGCCTTCGGCTGAAGTTTAACACCTATTTCAGAGGCGACAGAAATGAGTGTGCTGAAACCACAAACCATCAAGGAAATCCAAAACCGCAAAGAAGACCAGACTTTCGACTGCAAAAGCATTCAGATAGAACCAAAGGCTCTCGCTGTTCCAATCGTAGCATTCGCCAATGCCGACGGCGGAGTCATCGCAATAGGCGTGTCAGATAAAACACGGAAAATTGAAGGAGTTGACAACCATGCAGCGAAACTGAACGAACTCTTGCGAGTACCGTTCGATTTCTGTAATCCTTCAGTTCCGGTCACTTGTTCATATCTGCCATGTACGGACATGAACGGGAACAAAAACCGAATACTGCTGATGGAAATTCCGGCAAGTCCGATGCTGCACACAAATCAGAGTGACGAGGCATTTATGCGTGTCGGTGACAAAAGCCGGAAACTGACTTTCGACGAGCGTGTGCAGTTGATGTATGACAAAGGCGAGCGGTATTTTGAAGATATGCCTGTTTACAATGCATCAATCAGCGACATTGACATGAACGCTGTTGACAACTATGCCAAATTACTTGGCTATTCCAAAACAGCAGAACAATATCTGAGAGAAAACAATCACTTTGTCACGACAAACAAAAAAAGAGAAGAGGAAGTCAGCACGGCCTGTATCTTGCTCTTCGGCAAAAATCCGCAGCTCTTTTTCCCTCGTGCCAGAACCCGTTTCATCCGCTATGACGGAACAGATGAGCAGGTCGGAACTGAAATGAATGTCATCAAGGATGTCACTTTCGAGGGAACAATTCTAAACCAGATAGAAAAAACGATAGAATATATTGAAACACAGGTGGCGGAACACACATTTTTAAGCCAGAGCGGCAAATTCGTGACTCTCCGTGACTATCCGAAATTCGTTATTCAGGAAATGACCGTAAATGCCTGCTGCCACAGAGCCTACAACATCAAAGGCACTGAAATCCAGATCAAAATGTTTGATAACCGCATCGTGTTCGAAAGTCCTGGTAAACTTCCGGGAATGGTAAAAGTCTCGAATATCCGAAATACTCATTTTTCACGAAATCCGCGAATCGCCGCCTTTCTGAAAAACTACCAGTATGTCAAAGAATACGGCGAAGGAGTTGACCGTATGTGCCGTGAACTGGAAGCGACCGGCGCTCCGGAACTTTCTTTCCGAACAGACGGCTTTATCCTTAGAATTTCAGTGCCTAACGTAGCAGAAAAAGTAGCAGAAAAAGTAGCAGAAAAAGTAGCAGAAAAGTTACCAGAAAAACGTCAGAGATTAATAGATGATATTATAGAAAAAACCAAGTTGAATGGCGCAAAACTGAGTGAAAATAAAATTAAGATACTGCGTTTAATCACAGATGATCCTTACATTTCTAGGTCAGATATAGCGAAAGAAACAGGACTTAGTGAAACATCGGTGTATCGCAATATTGAAGCAATGCGAGACAAATATCTCCGCCGTGTCGGACCGGACAAAGGCGGATTTTGGGAGATTATAATTTGAAGACAATTAAAATTTTCCTAATTTAATTTAACTTGAAAATACTCCTTTTGTGACTATATTACCGCCCGTTTTTTAAGGTTTTTTACGGAGAAAACAATGGAAAAGGTTCTTGTCAAATCGATTTTCAGGGAAACTGAAAAGTTTATGGGAAAAGATGTCGAGGTTTCAGGCTGGGTCAGAACGATCCGCGCAAGCAACGCTTTCGGATTCATCGAGCTCAACGACGGCTCGTTTTTCAAGAATATTCAGATAGTTTTTGAATCAAATCTGGAAAATTACAAGGAAATCGCAAAACTCGGAACGGGCAGCGCGGTAAAGGTTTTCGGCAAAGTCGTTGAAAGTGCGGGCGACAAGCAGCCTTTCGAAATCAAAGCCGAAAAAGTAGAAGTTGTCGGCACGAGCGACGAGGATTTCCCTCTTCAGAAAAAGAGACACACCCTTGAATATATGAGGACGATCGCCCATCTCAGACCGAGAGCGAACATCTACAACGCGGTTTTCAGAATCCGCAGCCTTGTCGCTTTCGCGATCCATTCGTTCTTTCAGGAAAGAGGCTTCGTTTACGTCCACACCCCGATAATCACGGGCAGCGACTGCGAAGGTGCAGGCGAAATGTTCCAGGTCACGACTCTTGACCTCAACAACCTGCCGAAAAAAGACGACGGCAGCATAAACTACGGCGAAGACTTCTTCGGAAAGGCGACGAACCTCACAGTTTCAGGTCAGCTTGCAGTTGAAAACTACTGCGCTGCGTTCAGAAACGTCTACACTTTCGGCCCGACTTTCAGAGCGGAGAACTCCTACACACAGCGTCACGCAAGCGAATTCTGGATGATCGAGCCCGAAATCGCTTTCGCGGACATCCACGACGATATGAAACTTGCCGAGGACATGGTCAAATACATCATCAGGTTCGTTCTTGAAAAAGCTCCGGAAGAGATGGAATTCTTCAACAGCTTCGTTGACAAAACTTTGCTAGAAAGACTGAATTTCATTAAAGATTCCGATTTCGGCAAAATCACATACACCGAGGCGATAGAGCTTCTCAAAAAGTCGGGCAAACAGTTCGAATATCCGGTTGACTGGGGCTGCGACTTGCAGACCGAACACGAGAGATACCTCACCGAAGAACTCATCAAAAAACCGGTTTTCGTCATCGACTATCCGAAAGAGATCAAGGCTTTCTACATGAGGATGAACGAGGACAACAAGACTGTTGCAGCTATGGATCTCCTTGTTCCGGGTGTCGGAGAAATCATCGGCGGAAGCCAGAGAGAGGAACGTTATGACAGACTTCTTGCACGAATTCAGGAACTCGGACTCAAAAAAGAGGATTACTGGTGGTATCTCGATCTCCGCAGATTCGGCTCGAACCCGCACGCAGGATACGGTCTCGGCTTTGAGCGCATGATCATGTACATCACCGGAATGCAAAACATCCGCGATGTCATCCCCTTCCCCAGAACTCCGAAAAACGCTGAATTCTAAACCCGATTTTTTTATCTGTCCCTACAATTAAATTTTTTTTGACTTAATTGCCGTTTTTGAGGAAACTGCGCCGTTTTTTTTAAGGAGGTGTTTTATGGCAAAAACTTTAGGTGGTTTCAACAAGGAATTTTGGTTGGTCAACGCCATCCAGTTCTTTGACGGTCTTTCTTATTTCTCGGTTATCATCGTTCTCTCGATGTTCCTCACTGACAACGTCGGTTTCAGCGACTACGAAGCAGGCGCATGGCAGGGCTACTTCTTCCTGTTCATCACCGCTTTCATGTTCACGGTCGGCTCAATCTGCGACGTTATCGGTGACAAGAAGTCGTTCCTTTTCGCGACGATCCTGCTTATGATCAGCCGCTTGGGAATGGGCGTTTTCCCCGGACTTATGGAAGGAAAAGTTCTCCAGTATTCTATCGGCGGACTTCTTTTCATCATGGCACTCGGTACTGCAATGCTTGTAACGATCACAAGCACGGCTCTCCGTCACTTCACGAACAAGGACAACCGCGGTAAGGGTTTCAACCTTTACTACCTTATTATGAACATCGGTGCAATGCTTGCCGGTGTTGCGGTCTGCGACGGTTTCAGAAACGCGCTCGGCCCTGTTAAAGGCAACCTCGCGATCTTCACGTTCGGTTTCGTAATGAGTGCAGTATGCTTCCTCTGCGCTTTCCTCATCAACGAGGACAACATGGAGGAAAAAGACGAAGACGACGGCAGCGGCGAAGTCAAAACCCCGCTCAAAATCTTCGCAGAAGTATGGAAAGAATCAGCCTTCCAGAAACTCGTTCTCTTCCTCTGCCTCACTCTTGGCGTCCGTCTCGTTTTCACACACCAGACAATGGTTATGCCGAAGTATTACCTTAGAACGATGTTCGCCGACTTCCAGCTCGGTGCGGTCAACTCGCTCAACCCGCTCATCATCACGGTCGGTCTTGCCCTCACGATGAATTTCATCGGCAAGTTCAATATCGTCAAACTTCTGGTCGTAGGTATGACACTTTCCGCCCTTTCGCTTCTTTTCCTTGCTTTCCCGGGCGAATGGTTCCTTGCAATCCCCGGAATCAACAACCTTGACCAGGCTTACAGATTCGTAATCATCGCGCAGATCCTCGTGTTCGCAGTCGGTGAACTTATTTTCTCACCCAGATTCACCGAATACGTCGCATCTGTCGCTCCGAAGGATAAAGTTGCTTCATACATGGGACTTTCGGCTCTTCCGATGTTCATCGCAAGACCTATCAACGGTTTCGTTAGCGGACTTCTTATCGCAAGTCTCTGCTACGACGGTGTCAAGGCTAAGATCGAAACAGGAAACATCGAATACCTCGAAAGCCCTGAATTTATGTGGATGATCTACTTCGCTCTGGCTATCATCAGCCCGATCGCGGTAGTCGCACTCAAGAGAACGCTCACCCAGGACAACACTGAAGCTGCTCCTGCGGAAGCGCCGAAAGAAGAAGCAAAGGCAGAGGCATAAGGAGGGAATCATGGCTAAAAAAAATGTAAACTACAAAGCAATACTCAAAGACGGTCTTATCCTTATGATCGCAGGTCTCGTTTTCGCTTTCATCGTAAAACTCGGCTTTGACCAGCTCCGCGGCGATGTCGAGGAAAGTCCGCTTGTATCCCCGATAATTCAGGACAACATCGACAAGATGAAAGAAATCATCGGCAAGGACGCAAAAACTGTCAACCAGCAGGACGAACAGAAAAGAACTCCGCTTATGTGGGTCGCTTACCTCAACTACGGTGACAGAGAGCTCATCACGAAGAAATCGACGACAAAGAAAGAAGACGGAACAGAAGTCGAAAAACCGAGTCTTGAAGAAAAAAGACTTGAGATGACGAAACTTCTTCTTGAAAACGGTGCTGATGTCAAAGCAGTTGACGAAGACAACTGGACTGCCCTTCTCTGGGCTTCGTGGACAGGAATGCCGACAGTCGTTGACGCTCTCGTCAAAGCAGGCAGCGATGTCAACGCACTCGATGCGAAAAAACAGTCTCCGCTCATGGTTGCTGCTCAGAGAGGAAACGAGAAAGTTGTTGAAATCCTCATCAATGCAGGCGCTGACGCAACTCTCAAAAACGTTGACGGCAAAAGCGCAGAAGATCTGGCTAACGAATACATGGCTCAGTTCTCAAGCAGAAAAGAGAACTACGAAGCAACTCTGAAAGCTCTCAAAACTCCGGCTAAAAAAGAAACTCATGTCGAAGAAAAAGCTGTAGAGACGTCACCTGAGACGTCTCCTGAAGCTCCGACTGAAGAAGCTGCTCCCGCGGAAGAAGTCAAAGAAGAACCCAAAGCTGAATAATCTCAAATATATCGTTACGGCGTGACGGCGTAACATCGTCACGTTTTTTCTGATTATAATTTGATTTTCATATCAAGACACTGGCTTCTGTAGAGGTCAGAAACCATCATTGCGACATCGTCGGGAAGAACGGCTGCGACTTTTCTCAAGTTGTGATCGGTGAGCCATTTTCTGAAAACTTCCTTTGATTTGTCCGGGATGAAACGGGCACTGTCGCTAGTGAAAGTCTCGTCAACAAGCGAGAGGACGCCGTCAATAAAGCCGTATTCGACCTTTCCGTCCGCGATTTCGAAGCCGAAATTCTTGAGAGCATAGTCGCGGCAGAGCTTGAAAAGCCTGATCGTGGTGTCTTTTATCTGCTGAGCTGTCTCTTTCGAGCCGATAAGCGAGCTCATCTGGTCAAAAGTGATCTTGTCGTCGGTTTCCGATTTTTCGGTCGGAGTAAAAATAGGGCCGTTTTTGATGAGGGAGCCTTCAGAAAAGTCGTCCGCTTCGATTTTGTCCCAGATCCAGGTGTTGTTTTTGAGCGCGGAAACTGCCGAACCGAAGATCCTGAAGCGGCATACAGCTTCGACCGGAAGAACCTCTGCGTGTTTTCCGAGCATTACTCTTCCTCTGAGCCAAGGAAGATCAAGAAGGCGTTTTTCACCCGTGATTTCAGCGATTTCGTCAAGGTCATCGCTTACGAAATGGGTGCTGAAACCGTTTTCGCGGATGAACTTGAACCAGAAAGCAGACTGCTGCGTGAGATAGATCCCTTTCGACGGAACGCCTGTCTTCATAACGACGTCGAACGCGCTGATCCTGTCGGTCGCGACGATAAGAAGATATTCGCCGAGCTCGTAAACTTCGCGGACTTTACCTTTTTTGAAAAGTTTCAAAAAAGGAATTTCCGATTCCATGAGAACATCTTTTCCTGCAACTTTTTCAATTCTAAGCATTGTATCCTCCTGAAAAACATCATAAAAAAACAAACCGCGCGATTCTAATTGTTATTGTAATTTCTGCAAACAAATTCAGCTTTCCTTCGACTTTTTCCACTCTTCATATTTTTTCATGAGTTCAGACTTAAGAGCCGTTTTGTCACCGCCTGTATTGAAACGAAGCTCCTCATGCAGTCTGACAAAAGCGGAAAAATCGATATTTTCTCCTAATTTTTCTCTATTTTTTTCTATCCAGCGGCGCAGAGTTTCGCTCTCTTCACGCGTCAAGCCGTTTCCGGCATAGTAGTCAAGCATCTGATAAAGCGGAGAATCGAGCCCTGCCGCTTCAAAAAGAGGCGTTATTTCATCAGAAAGAGACTTTTTTACGCGCCTTTTGCGCAGATAAACCCTGACCATCAGAAAAACAGTGAGGATCGAAGCCGCGGCAATCAGAATCTTATTAAATTCATCGCTCTTTTTTCTTCTGTAATTTTCGTATTTCATCTTTACCCACGCCATAAAGTCGCTCACAGGCTCAAAAAACGACTTTTCCATTGAATCGGCTTCTTTCCACTGCGGAGGAGTCGTATCGACATCGACCCATCTGTCGCCGATATAAGCCGCAGCCCATGCGTGAGCGTCGCGTTTTCTCGCAATAAGAGCATTTTCAAAGCTGTCGTACTCGTCAAGCATATATCCCGTGCGGTATCTCGCCGCAATTCCGGCGTTTCTGAGCATGAGAACGGTAGCTGTCGCGAAGTATTCGCAGTGTCCTTCTCTCGTATTGTTCAGAAAATCGGCGAGATAAGAGTCCCCAGCCCTGTTTTTCTGATCAAGCGTATAATTGAAAGTGGCAAAAAAGCGCTCGATATTTTCAAGAGTTTCTTCAGGTGTCGCACCTGCCAGCCCGTTCTGACTCATAACTTCATCAATCACACCCCGTTCTTCTTTCGGAACAAAAAAATCGGATCTGCGCGGAAGCGGCTCGAAACTTTCTTCCGGATCGTAAGACATCGCAAATTCAAGAAGCTCGGGACCTTCCTCGACATATATCGCTCCGAGAACACTCTTTTCTATTCCGGCGACATCAAGCTCTGTTGCACGTTTTGCTCCGTTCGGAAGAGGAAGCACGCCTTCTCCTTTGTTTTTGTTCATCCAAATCGAAATTTTCATCCTCTTTTTCCCGTAGCCTTCCCCGAAAAACTGCCACTCCATATCGCTCACAGGAAAAATCGAATCTGTTTTTTTCGGTCTGGAATACCATGTATTGTTAACTATGATATTGTAATCCGACTGCTTCATATAAAGAGGAATCGACGGCTCTTCGGGATAAACTCTGAACACGATCTCTCCCGAAAGTTTCATTTTTCCGAGTTCTCCCATCGAAGTCGAAGTTCTGAAAGGATCGGCACTCAGCGACTCATACCAGTCGTTATACCATTCCATCATTTTTCTGCCTATAAGCCAGTGACCGGCAACGACCGTTACGCCGATAAAAACCGTAATAAAAACAGATATAAAGCAGAATTTCAGATAACGCTTTAAAGATTTTTGATCCTTCACCGTTCCCGAAAGGACAACGAATATTATCAGCATAAACAAAGCGATGAACCAGACGCTTTTTATATTTGCTGCGGCAGTCGCAAAAAGTACCGCCAGAATGTAGAGGCTCCTTATATCAACCGGCGCATGGGCGTGGATTCTTTTTCCGAATTTCGTTCCGATCACAACTTTGTCGGAAGTACTGAAAAGCTGCGCGAACAGAAGCGGCATGAAAATTATCGGAAGAGTCGTGATAAAACCGAGAAAAATCATCCTCGGCTCGTTTTCGACGTAGGAATAAAAAAGAAGAATGAACATTACGAGCGAACTTAAATCGGAAATCCGGATAAAATCTTTTTTCTGCAGATCGAACCGCGTTTTTATGATATTTGAAGCCTCAAAAACAATGGCTGCAACTATTGAAAAGACTTCCCAGCCTGTGCAAAAGCCCCAGAAAATCGTTGAAAAACCTAAGAAAAGCGGCGGAAATCTCAAAAATCACCTCGAAACAAACCGTGGGATTATACTGATTTTGAAAATTTACGGAATGAAATCCGCTTAATCAGTCTCTTTTACCCACTCTTCGACAAAATCGGTCGTCATCGTGCCGGTGTGAACTTTCTTTATCACGCCGTCCTTAATGAGAAGCGTCGTGGGAAGAACTGAAATATAGAGATCTTCAAAAAATTCATCCTGTGCGATGACACTTTTGAAATTCGGTGAAACTTCACGGTAGACTTCGTATTTGAAGACAGGTTTTATCACGCCGTAAACTTTATGTCTTGCAGCAGCTTTGTTGAGTTCCGGCATTTCCGCCAGGCAGGCTCCGCACCATGTCGCCCAGATGTTGAGAATAACTGTTCCTTTTGAAAGATCTATCCGCGCTGTTCTGCCGGCCTGAGGATCAACGCCTGAAATTTCGCGGAGTTCGCGTCCCGGCAGCATTATTGACGCGCCGAAATACGAAAACACATTGAACAGAAGGACAATTATAACAAGTGAAAAAATGATGATGTGAAAAATTTTGTTTTTCTTTTTCTCTTCCATTACTTTATATTTACGTTGAAAGTTCCCAGAATAAAGCGTTTCTGACCGTCGTTGAGTGTATCCTTATCGACATCCATTCGCGTATTTCCCTCGTAAAATCCGGTATATATCTTGACTCCTCCGCCCGGATGCGCTTTAGGCACATTTACTTTGAAAGTGTCTTTGAGAATCATTCCCGGAGTCCATTTCGTTGTCGGCAGATAGCCCTGCTGCGGATAGTCGTCAAGTTTGAAAGAATGCGGAAGAGCGCCGCTGTAAACGTCAAAGTGGAAGAAAACTTTCCAGTTCTTGTCCATTTCCTTCAGAACTTTGTAGTAAAGCGTGAGTTCGATCTCTTCACCCGGATCAAAACGCTGTTTGTTGATGTCGTAACCGATGATTTCAATGGTTTTGCCGCCCAAAGTTCCGTTGATTTTCTTGATATTTGATGGAATCTGCGACTCTTCGAGGAGATTTTTCTTCCATTTGTCGGAAAGATCGGCGTTTTTATCCTGCATCGAAGCGGTAAACATCTCTATTTCCATGTATGTATCGACCGCATCGTCGGCGACTTTCGTTATCGGAATACCAGGTTTGTCAAGAAGCGCCGCGCGAAGTTCCGAAACTTTGTCCTTTTTAGCCGTTATGAAAACCGTATTATTAGGATTTTTTTCAATAAGCTGTTGAATTTGTTCAACTTTCGTATAGCGGTAAAGCTGTTCGTCAAGCCCGAGATAAAAATACATCGACCTGTTTTTCCAGTTGTGGAAATCGACCATTTTGTCGCCCGGCTTCTTCATTTCGAAATATTTTTCAACGAGGTGCTTCGGCGTAAAAACTTCAAGCATATTCGGCACCCAGACAAAATTTATATATCCCGACCAGACAACTGCAACAAGGGTAAAAGCGGCTGCGGAAATCTCGAAAAGGATCTTTTTGCCAGGTTTTACCGCCGGAAGAATGATGAAAAACGCCATCAGCGGAACAAAAACCGTAAGCATCGGAACCGGATCGAAAACGCGCCCGAACCAGCTCTGGACGTGGTGAGTCGTTATGAGATAAATCATGTCGGCATAGTTCAAACCCGTTCCGATGTCCTTCCCTATCAGAATCAGGAAAAGCGCCGAAACTACACCGATAACGGTATAAACTTTCGAAAGTTTCTCACTTCTCAAAAGATCAACGAAACCTTCTGCAAGAATCATAACCATAAACGGAACTACCGGAAAAACGTAGTGAGGGAACTTTGTCGCGGCAAGGGTGAAGAAAAGGAAAAGGAAGAAAAAAGTGAGGACTGTGAAAGCCAGGTCTTTGTTTTTTCTGACTTTTCCAGCCGCCGAAAAAAGTGCAGGAACAAGAAAGGCAATCCACGGGAAAGCACCGAGCGAAAGCTGCCAGATGTAAAATTCAAACGGACCGTCGGGCTTGTCTATCTTTCCTTCAAGACGGCCGAAGTGGTGCTCCATAAAAAATTCTTTATAAAACGGCTCTCCGTGTTTTATACCCATGTAGAGATACCACGGAAGCGAAACGACAAGGAAAATCGCAAGTCCCTCGAATGGTCTGAGAGAAAAAATAAAATCGGTTGCATCCTTTGCAACTGCCTTGAATCCTTTGGAATAATCAAGAGTTGCGATCATCCAGAGAATCATTGCCGCAATAGGGAAACATATAGCGAGCAACCCTTTCGTGAGCATTCCGAGCCCCATGAAAAGATAGGAAAGACGGATCAGTTTTTTGTCTTTGTCGCGCTGCCCGATGTAGAGAAAACCGATTGAACCGGTCAAAAACGTCACAAAAGTTATATCCCACATGAACTGCCGCGTGATCATGTAAGTATAAGGCGTGAAAACCGCGACAAACGCAGCAACAAGGGCTTTCAGCGGGTCTTTAAGAATTTTCTCGGCGATAAAATGAATAAGAAGAACGAAAAATATGCCGTTTATCGCGAAAGGAAGCCTGAGTGCGAGCTCTGTCGGACCGAAAATCTTCATAAACGGAAAAACCATCCAGAAACAGAAAATCGGCTTCGACCAGAAGTTGTGCTTTCCGAGATATACCGGGTCAAGAAACCAGTCCCACGAACCATTCGCCATCATTTCCATCGCGACTCTGCCGTAATGCGGCTCCCACTGCCCTAAAACCGGATAGCTTCCGAGAAGAGGCAGAAAGAAAAGCGCCGAAAGTATAGCTAAAAAAATACGCGGGTGTTCAAGAATAACCGCATGAAGTCCTTCTTTTTTATCCATAAAAAAACTCCTTAAAAACAACAAAGCCGCAAATTATAAGGTATAGAAAGTGCAAGTCAAAAAAAGACAATTTCGTCATTTTGAGCGTAGCGAAAAATCTGCGGATCAATTTATTGATTTAAGCATATTTTAGCGTATAAACAAATGAATTTATCCGATATTTGAAAATGAACGCCTGTTTGATTTGCGGAAGCAGAACCGAAAATAAAGAATTTCTATGCAAGGAATGTGCAAAATTTGCACTTTTCTGCGAACGAAGATGCCCGAAATGCGGGAATTTCACGCTGACTCCGGATGAGCCGGAATGTTTTTCGTGCAAAGGAAAAAAGCTGCACTTTGATAAAATATTTTCACTTTTTATCTACAGCGGAAGCATTTCAAAACTGATTTCGGAAATGAAATACGGCAAAGTGAGAAGCATTGCCGAAATTTTAGGGCGATACCTTGCAGAAAACGCACCTATCGAACTTATTGAAGGACGCACCGTCATCTTTCCGCCGATGAGATTTCTCGACAAACTTCTGCGGTCCTTCAACCAGGCCGAAATTTTAGCCGACAGAGTGGCTAAAGCGCACAACTTGAAATTTGACCCTAAGTTACTGAAAAAAGTGAGAAAAACCGCGCATCAGGCAGGGCTTGACTACGAAGAAAGGACAAAAAACCTGAAAGATGCCTTCACCATCACACGAAGCGTGAAAGGAGAAAGTTTTCTGATCGTGGACGATGTCTGCACGACAGCATCAACTATTGAAGAAATCGCGAAACTTTTGAACAAAAACGGGGCGAAAAGCGTGAACGGGCTCACTCTGGCGAGGCGAACCCCCTACTTCGGGTGATTAGATGAACAGCATCGAGCAGCCGTCGGATTTTTTGCTTTCTTCTTTGCTTTCAGCTTCAGAATCGGTTGCAGGTGCCTCTGTATCGTCACCGTCGGTTTTGTCAGCCGGAGTCTCATCGTCAGCCGGGGTTGTATCATCAGCTGGTGCATCGGTGTTTGCAGTGTCAGTATCTTCATCGGAACCGGTATCAGAGACATCGGTATCACCTTCGTCAGGATCTGGGGAAATGGGATCATCGCCGTCTTCGGACGGATTTTCATCATCACCGCCTGAATGAGCATAGAGACCGCATTCGTCACAGCATTCTTTGTTTTCGCAGCTTTCTGCCGTTTCAATACACTCGAAATAGCCTTTGTAGTCTTCCTCGCGAATGTCATCCCTATAGCAGCAGATTGTGAGCGCCTGCGCATTCAGATCCTCTCCGGAGGGAATATCGAGAACCGCCTCAAGTTCCTCGTCGTTAAGCGGTTCAAAACAGGAATTTGCAAAGGTTTTTACATACGAAAGGCAGATATTGAGAACTTCTTCGTCAGTGCAGACTATTCTCGGAGTCGCGAGCTCGGTACCGCATTCTTCGACAAGCGTGCTGTCGCAGACACCCTCTTCGAAAGTTGCAGTTCCGAACCTTCTTCTGTCGAAGCCATAGCACCAGCATTCATAGTCGCCGCTCTGTTCCAGAACACATTCTCCGGCTTCGTTTTTGCATTTGAATCCTGCATTTTTACAAATTTCATTGGCCTCCGCTTTGCATTCGTCCTCTGTCGGGAGAGCCGATGCAGATGTTTCGCTGGAAGAACTTGTATCGTCATTGCAGTAGCATTCTTTGGATAATGAACCGGCAGAAAGAGTGTAAGTACATCCCCCTTTTTCAGCTTCACAAGTTAAAGTTTCAGCAAAAATAGTCGTAGCAGCAGCAAGCATCCCAAGAATAACAAGTAATTTTTTCATTTCAGCCTCCATAAGTTAAAAAAACAAAAACAAATAAGCATATATTTAGTTGCATAAAATAGCGATTTTTCTGACCAAAGAATTCAAATAAAAGAAAAAAATCTGATTTTATTAAAGAATTTTTACAATATTGTTATTTATAGAAGCCACAGAGAACCGCCGATATTATTTCACCTTTTCCGCCGCTTCGAGAACCGCCTTTGCGAGCTGGTCGGCGCATGAAGTTCCTTTGAATCCGCATTCGTTGCCGAGAAGTTTCGCCGCGATCTGGTCAGCCGTCCAGCCGTCAACAATTTTGGAAACGGCTTTCAGGTTTCCGTTGCAGCCACCGATGAACTTGATGTTCGTGACGACTTTGTTTTCATCGATGTCGAAAAGGATCATTTCTGAGCAAGTTCCGCTCGTTTCATACTGATACCGCATGATTTCCTCAATTAAATTATATAGTTGGAAAGTTTTTCGTTTTCGCGTGCCGACTTATACCACTTATTGACGTAAGCCTTGTCGATCTTGATTTTTGAGCCGCTTTTTTCCGAAGCCGTAAATGAGATATCCTCAAGAAGGATCTCCATAACCGACTGCAGGCGTCTTGCGCCGATATCCTGCGTCGTGCTGTTCTCTTCGAATGCGATCGCTGCGATCTCTTCTATTCCCGACGGAGTGAAACTGAGAGTGACGTTTTCAGATTTCATAAGTTCCGCATACTGCACGGGAAGCGAATTTTCGGTATCGGTCAGAATTCTGACAAAATCCTTTTTCGTGAGTGAAAGAAGGCGCGCCTTTATCGGGAAACGCCCCTGAAGCTCGGGGATTAGATCTTCGGGGGAATTCATGTGGAATGCGCCTGCCGCAATGAAAAGTATGTGATCTGTCTTTACAGGTCCGTATTTTGTATTGACAATGCACCCCTCAACTATTGGTAAAATGTCGCGCTGGACACCTTCACGCGAAACATCCGGTCCGTTCGCAGAGCCGCTTGCGATGATTTTATCGATTTCGTCGATGAAAATTATTCCGTCTTCCTCGACCCATTCAAGTGCTTCACGGACGATTTTTTCGTGGTCGAGCAGCTTTTCGGCCTCAGTCTGGAGAATGTATTCGAAAGCCTCCGAAACTGGCATCGTCTTCTCTTTTTTCCCTTTCTGCTGAGGCGCATTAGGCGGGAAAATGTTGCTCATCATATCTTTTATCATCGAATCGATTTCCTCGATCCCGCCCGAACCGCTGATAACTTCGAAAACCGGGATAGGAGTACTCGGCTTTATCGGAACACTCACTTTTTTGTCGTCGAGCTTGCCGTTTTCAAGCTTGTCCGCCATTTTTTTGCGGTAGTCACTCTGCCTTTTGTATTTTTCTTCGTAGCCGTCTTCGTCTTTGGGAAGTTTTTCGGGGTTCGGAACATTGAGCAGATCGAGAATTTTGTCGACAGCGATACTTTCCGCCTTTTTGTAGACTATTTCGGTTTCGATTCTTTTTTTCTCGTTTACCGCGTGTTTGACAAGGTCTTTGATCATCGATTCGACATCCCTGCCGACATATCCGACTTCTGTGAATTTCGTCGCTTCGACCTTGAGAAACGGCGCGTTCGAAATCTCGGCGAGCCTTCTTGCAATCTCGGTTTTGCCGACTCCGGTAGGTCCCGACATGAGGATATTTCTCGGAGTTATCTCTTTACGCAGAAAATCGTCTTCTATTTTTGAGCGTCTCCAGCGGTTTCTGAGTGCGACCGCGACCGCCTTTTTTGCCTCGTCCTGCCCGATTATGAAGCGGTTGAGCTCTTCGACGACACGCTTTGGAGTCAATTCTTCGACTGAATATTTGCTCATTTCTTTTCTCCGTTAAGCTTGATTTCTTCAAAAGTGAAATTCGAATTGGTGTAGATGCAGATGTCGGACGCTATTTTGAGCGAACGCAGAGCAACTTCGTGAGCCGCAAGCTTCGTGTTTTCGCTGAGAGCGACGGCAGCTGCGTAGGCGTAGTTTCCGCCCGAACCGATCGCGATGATGTTCTTTTCAGGCTCGAGAACGTCTCCGCTTCCCGAAATCAGCAGGGTCTCTTCGCTGTCGGCAACAAGAAGAAGCGCTTCGAGTTTACCTAAAACTCTGTCCTTTCTCCACGCTTTGCTGAGCTCAACTGCCGATTTTTTCAGCTGGTAGTTGTATTTTTTAAGTTTTTCCTCAAAAATCTCGAAAAGTGTCACCGCATCGGCTGTTGAACCTGCAAAACCGGCAACAATGCGCCCTTCCGCAAGCCTTCTTACTTTGCGGGCATTCCCTTTGAGAACGGTGTTTCCGAAAGTCACCTGCCCGTCGCCTGCGATGATTACCGAAGACTTGTCCCTGACACAGATAATGGTTGTTCCTTCAAACATATAAACCTCCGAAATTGTTAATGATTTCTTTCACATTCATCATCAGGCTCGACATGGACTATGACATCGATGACATCGTGGTTTTTGAAAAGTTCGTCTTCGACTTTGTGCCCTATCGCGTGCCCTTCGCGGACTGTTATGTCCGGATCGACCTGAATATGAAGATCGACCTGTATTCCGCTTCCGTATTTTCTCGTTCTGCACTTGTGAATGCTTTTTACCCCTTCGACGCTCTTTGCCGCGCACTCGATAGCCTCGCACTCGTGTTTTTCGGCACCGGCATCGGTGAGTTCAAGAACCGAAGACCATGAAATTTTGAACGCAGTCCAGACGATAAAGAGCGAAACCACAATCGCGCCGATATTGTCGATATAAGGATAAGCAGGGAATTTCATTGAAATTATTACTGCAAGAGCAGCAGGAACAGAGCTTATCGCGTCGCTTCTGTGATGCCATGCGTTTGCAACTACAGCCAATGATTTCAGCTTTTTTCCGAAATAGTGGGTATAGTGATAGAGAATTTCTTTTACAAGAATTGAAACTATTGCGGCGGCGAATGCAATCCATGATGGAGCTTCGTCGGGCTCTTCAAAAGTCACAACCGCGTTATGCCCGATCCCGTAAGCGACGAAGAAAAGCGCGAGTCCTATAATAACCGTGATAAAAGTCTCTATTCTTTTATGGCCGTGCGGATGGCTTTCATCGGGCGGCGCGCTCCAGAATGATGAACCGACGATTACGGCGATATCAGTCACAGAATCGCTCAAACTGTGGATACCGTCGGCTATGACTGTCTGGCTGTTTCCGAAATATCCGGCAACGATCTTGAAAACCGTCAGAAAAAAGTTGGCTAAAAGTCCGACAGCAGTGACGCTTTTTATCTTTTTTTCGGTTGAACAGTCGTTATTGTTCATATTTTCTCGCAGTAATAGACAAAAATTTTCTGCTGCCCTTCTTTCAAAGTCCCTTTGCAGTAAACAGCGTTTTCTTTTGAAGAAAAGTTCAATGAATACATGGTGTTGCCGTGATTAGCAAGTTCAAAGACAGCATTTGTCACCTTATTTTTTGCAACTTCGAAAGGCTCTTTGACGACCGCCTTCCCGTCTTCTACCGAACAGTTGAGAAGGATCGGAGCTTTAAGGATATTTTTGGATTTTTCCTCTTTTTCTATCTCCTTTTTTTCCTCTTCGGCAGCGTCGTTTTCCGGAAAAATTGCGAAATCGTGCTTCAAAATACCGGCAACGTTTTCTTTAACATCTTCCAATGTTTCAATATCATTTTTTTCGGCGTAATCGCCCGCTATATTTGCAAAATAAAGGATCGCTCCGAACAGGACAAGAGCGAAAGCTCCCCACAGAAAGTGTTTGCGCCTTACAGACAAGTAATTGTTATTATTGCCATTTTCCCGCATTTTCACCTGTCGGACAAAAACATTTATTTAGAATCGAGCTGCGAAATAAACTCTTTTATAATTTTTCTGTCTTCGTCACTCAGATCGATAAATTTTATCCCCATTCCCGGAATCGAAGAATCAATTTCGGTAAAAATCGAGTATTTGTCGTCACTTCTGGCGACTACGCCTTTCACCCTGATTTCCTTGTCAAATCCCGGCAGAGTGAAAGCAAGATTGAAAACCTGACCGGGCTCCCAGAGCAGCGAAGATTTTACAAAAATACCGCCCTCGCTGAGATTGGCGGTGTCGAATTTGATGCTGATGTCGTCAGTATCTTCCGAAAGAGAGATTTTGAGCGAAATCGGAGCTCTGCCGAAAACTCTTTGTTTCTTTTCCATAAAAACCTCTAATGAACGGGCTTGTTGTGAGAATCGACAAAAACGATTTTCGGTTCGGGAATCTTCTCGCCTTCCGAAACATACCTGTGCGAAGCAATGATCACCAGATCGTTCTTTTTTACAAGATGAGCCGCCGCGCCGTTGATGCAGATGCAGCCTGAGCCCGCCTCGCCTTCGATGACGTAAGTCTCAAGCCTTGCACCGTTCGTAACATCCCAGATGTCAACAAATTCAAACGGCTGCAAATCTGCAACCGCCATCAATTTTCTGTCTATCGTGATACTTCCCTGATAGTTTATATCGGCTCCGGTAACGACCGCGCGATGAATTTTCGATTTCAAAAACTTGCCGAACATTGCATCCTCAAACATACACAGCAAAAAACGGCTGTATATATAGTAATTCAATTAAAGTTGTCAATCCGATTTTCTGTTTTTTATTTTAATTTTAAATATAATATTCTGTTTTTTGTGAATTGAAGAGGTTCAAAATGACAAAAATCGTGCCGTTTTCCACCGTTTTCAGCACTAAATTTTCATTTTTTCTTCTCTTTTTCGCGGCAGTTTTTCTTTTTTCAGGCTGCGGCAGCAGCACAAAAATAGAACCTGTTTCAAATACCGATGAAGATTCGACCGATGCTGACTTCGACATGGATGAAGAAGAAGGCTGGGAAGAAGATGAAGAAACAGAAGATGAAGATGAAACCGATACAGAAGCAGATTCCAAACCTGACAAAGATACTGACTCGGACAAACCAGATACCGAATCCGATGATGACAACGATTCCGGCAAACCGACACGCACAGAATGCCTCAAGGTTGGCGGAACATGGGACGAATCTGACAAAAAATGCTACAAACGAGTTCAGTGTAACGAAAAACCTGAAAATTCCCTCTGGAATACAGCTATATATTATTACCAGTACTACGAAAAAGGTGAATGGAGCGAACCTATAGCAACTGAATACAACGAGGAAACAGGAGCTTGCCACTTTATATGTATAAAAAATTATTTCTGGGACGGTGAAGAGTGTAAAAACCTCTGTGATTCTGATCCTTGCGCTGCAGTCGGACATTCAGACGGCACCTGCACTACTACAACTCCATATATTTATTCCTGCGGATGCGATGACGGATACACTTGGAATGAAGAAAAGTGCAAAGAAATCACCTCAAAACTTAGCCTTGGCAACATCTGCTCCTGCCAGTCGGAATGTTACACGGATGTTGCGCAGAAAGAGAGTGCACGTTGTCCCGCCGAAGGTTTTAATTTTTTCGGACAGGATGCCATAAATGCCGCTTTAGGAACCTGTGTCCGCAAAAATTATTCAATAAAGGAAACCGGTATCGAAAACGAAAACATCATTATTGACAAAAATCTGAAACTTGAGTGGCAACAGACAATACCTACAGAAATATACACTTGGAAGGACGCTGTCTATTACTGCGAAAACCTTGAATACGGCGGATACGATGACTGGAGACTTCCGACACCGAAAGAACTTTTCGCCAACATTGACTATGGACGCTGCGATCCTGAAATCACCGGAAACTATTTCAAGGAACCAAAAACTTTCTGGACTTCGAAACTTTATGCCGGCAATCCGAATCAGGTATGGCACGGGAATTTCGGTTCAGGAGACATGTTCTATGATGCAGTAAGCAAAAAACGCGAAGTCCGCTGTGTCCGCGGAGAAACAATTCAGGAAGACATTTTTGTTGTTTCAACACTGGACGGTGATGAAATCGTAACCGACACTGCTACAGGCTTAATCTGGCAGAAAGAACATGCTGCCGGAAAAAGATGGAAAGAAGCTCTCGAATACTGCGAAAATCTGACTTACGCAGGATACTCTGACTGGAGGCTTCCGAACATAAACGAACTTGTATCTCTTTCAAATTACGACAAATACAGCCCGGCATCCGATTTTCCTGATATACCGCTGGAGTATTTCTGGTCTTCCACAACAAAAATGACAACAAGTGAGTATTTATACAGCGGCCATGTTGCCTGGACTGTTTTATTTTATACAGCTGCAGTGATTTCAGAAAACAAAGATATATTCTATCATGTAAAGTGTGTGAGATAGGAGGCTGATATGAAAATAATTTTTACAGCATTTCTTATTTTTCTCTTTATCTCTTGCAACACCAACGCAAAACACATTACAGACAACGATCCTTCGGCTGAAAATCCTGATACTGACGACACTGACGATATTGAGAATGCGGATTATGACACAGGCTTGGAATCTGATAAGGATATTGAAACCATCGAAAACGACGACGATATAGAACATGATGAGGATACAGAAATCACTGATGAAGACGACCAAAAACCTGACGAAGACGAGGAAAATACTGAAGATGAAGATATTAAACCTTTCATAGATCCCTGTCTTGAAGAACCATGCAAAAATGTCGAAAATTCCACCGGAGAATGCCTGACAAAAGGCAGAAAAGGTGAATATCTCTGCGTTTGTAATGAAAATTATGTCTGGTTTCCGAACAAAAAAATCTGCGAGCCGGAAAACTCTTTTAAAGGTTTGTCATGCACCGGTCAGACAAAATGCTACGACAACGAAAAAGAGATCCCCTGCCCTAAAGCCGGAGAACCTTTCTTCGGTCAGGATGCAAATTATGCCGAAAACGGATCGTGTCTTCCGCAAGATTTCACAATAAAACATTACGGAGCCGGCAGAACCGTCATTGACAACAATTCCGGACTTGAATGGCTTCCGGAAGTTGTAACAAGTCAAACATCGGCCAACATATATCAGGCCTACATTGATAATCCTGCTTTTGAAGAATATTCCGACTGGAGAAGTGCAACCACTCAGGATCTGAATTCAATAGTCGACAGCGGAACATTCTCTCCGGCTATAAACGAAGCATATTTCCCGGACGCTTCTCCTATGAAAATCACTAGCAATTCAACCGTTTCGGGAACATTTTATATGTGTCCTGGGTACGGTTACAAGTCACCGCCCGGAGGACCTCCGGAGCAATATTCTTACTGCTATCAGATGGAAGGAATTAATTTCAATACGGGGCTCACATTCTCAAACACTTACGGCGAAAATGCGCTACCGGCAGAAGTGAACTTGCGCAAAGTAAGAGATACTTCGGAAAAAACCGGTTCATGCTCTATTACACTGCAATCAGATGACTACAAAATAGTAGCCCTTATTCCGCAAAAACTTCTGTTTATCAGAACCCCAGAAGAAGGCAAAAACTGGGAAGAGGCTCTTGAATACTGCGAAAACCTGACTTACGCCGGTATATCAGACTGGAGACTGCCCAACAGAAACGAAGCCTACTTCAGCATATCTAAATTACGCAGTCAATATGAAGCCCTTTTATGCTGGTCATCTACCACATATGCGGAAGACCCGACAAAAGCACTTTTCTACTCTGCACCCGACTCTATATCCACAGCCGGCAAAATCACAGGAAAAGCAAACGCAAACTGCTGCGTAGCCTTTGATCCATGTCCCGGAAGTGAAATATGGACCGGAGAAAAATGCGTTTCGACCGAAGAAATCGTCGTTAAAGAGGGAGAATGCGGCTGCAGTGACGGTTATACGTTGGAAAATTCGCAGTGTGTTAAAATATGCGACGACAATTTGTGTAAAGACAAAGCCCATTCGACAGGACTTTGCCTTAACGTGCAGGAAAAAGACGGAATAGAAAATGTCTCCTGCCAGTGTGAGGAAAACTATTTCCTGAACGAAAATTTCGAGTGCGTGAACCCGTGCGACGCCGCGCCTTGCCAGGAAAAAGAAAATTCTGACGGCACTTGTGTTCCGACAGGCGCTTCCAGCTTCACATGCGGATGCAAAAAAGGATACTATCTCAAATCGAACAAATGCATTGCCGTCAATTCAAACGACTGTTTCATCAATTATACCGACAATGCATGTGTCAACAATATCGCAGGATTGATGTGGTCTTCAACTTCATCTTCATTTCCTCCTTCCACTTCCACTTCTTTTCAGCTTTTGAGATGGTCGGAAGCAAAAAAATACTGTGAAAATCATGAGGAAGCGGGATACACCGACTGGAGACTTCCTAAAGTCGAGGAACTTTGGACTTTCGCGAAATCGTGCAACAACATTCCGAAAGAATCATGCGAAGCGAGCGAAAAGAACTGTTGTCTTTCGGAAGAATGCATATCGCAGTGCAAATGCAGAATTCCCGAAAACACCTATAATTATCCTTCTCATGACACTTTCTGGTCTTCATCCTTCAAATCAGACGATCCTGATAAAGTCATCGTCCTTTACAGTTTTTATTATAACATTCTGGATTTCCGTGACATAAAGAAAGATTACGGTTTAGTCAAATGCGTCAGGAATATCGAGTGAAATTTACCCGAACAAAACTTTGAAAACGTCGTTGTATTCCTTCACGAAAACGACTTCGATGCCCGATTTTATCTCGTCGTCGATGCTGCCGTAAAGGGCTCTGTTCTGCTCGGGAATAAGGACTTTGGTAACTTCGTTGCGTTTCGCGGCGAGAAGTTTTTCTTTGAGGCCGCCGATAGGAAGGACTTCGCCGGTGAGGCTGATCTCTCCTGTCATCGCGATCTTTGAATCGATCGCCTTGCCTAAAAACAGGCTGAGAAGAGCCGAAGTTATCGCGATCCCGGCACTCGGGCCGTCTTTCGGTGTCGCTCCTGCCGGGAAGTGGATGTGGATATCCTTGTCGCTTATCGTGAAATCGCCGCCGAGCCCGAATTTAGCCGCGTTACTGCGGATGAATGAAAGTGCGATGCGCGCCGATTCCTGCATGACTTCGCCAAGTTTTCCGGTGAGAAGCAGGTTTCCGCTTCCTTTCATCGAGTTCGCTTCGATTTTGAGTGTCGCGCCGCCATACTGCGTCCAGGCAAGACCGGTGATGACTCCTACCCTCTTTTCCTCGTCGAAATCGTGTTCCGAAAACGGCGGAAGTTTGAGATACTGCTCAACAACTTTCGGGGTGATCTTCTTAGCGAAATCCTTTTTCTGCACTTTGAGAGTGACGGTTTTGCGGCAGACCGAGCCGATGCACCTTTCAAGGTTTCTGACTCCCGCTTCACGGGTGTATCTTCTCGAAATGAAAAGAAGAGCCTCTTTCGTGAACTGGATCTCCTTAGGTGCGAGCCCGTTGTTTTCAAGCTGACGCGGGATCAGATATTTCTTAGCGATTTCAATACGTTCCAAGTCGGTGTAGCCCGAAAGTCTGATAACTTCCATTCTGTCTTTCAAAGGCTCGGGAATGGTGTCTTCCCAGTTTGCCGTGGCAATGAAAAATACTTTGCTCAAATCGAACGGAAGTCCGATATAGTTGTCTAAAAACGAGAAATTCTGCTCCGGATCGAGCACTTCAAGGAGCGCCGACGAAGGATCGCCGCGGAAATCTTTTCCCAGTTTGTCGATTTCGTCAAGCATGAAAACAGGGTTGTTCGACTTGCACGTGGTGAGCCCTTTCAGGATCTTTCCCTGCATCGCGCCGACATAAGTCCGTCTGTGACCGCGGATTTCGGCTTCGTCGTGCAAGCCGCCGAGACTCAGACGGTAAAATTTACGTTTCAAAGCGCGCGCGATCGACTTTCCGAGCGAAGTCTTACCCACTCCGGGAGGCCCCACGAAACAGAGAATCGGAGATTTCGAGTTCTGGTCTCCTTTTATCTGACGCACTGCAAGAAATTCCAGGATCCTTTCTTTAACGTCTTCAAGACCGTAGTGATCGGCCTGAAGCACTTTTTCCGCTTCGTTTATATCCTTGTTGTCCTCAGTAGAATCCTTCCAAGGCAGATCGAAAACAGAGTCGATCCACGACGAAAGCATCGATGAATCCTGCGAAAAAGGACTCATGCTCTTAAGCCTGTCGATCTGCTTTCTGACTTCGGTCGCGGCGTATTCCGGCAGAATGTTCTGGGACAATTTTTTCTCGTAATCCTGAATACTTGCAGAAAACGGATCGCTTTCTCCGAGTTCGCTCTGGATCTGCTTTATCTGCTCGCGCAGGATCATATCCTTCTGCCCTTTGTCGAGCCGCGCCATCGTCTTGCGCTTTATATCGTTTTTCACCTGCATGAAAGCAAGCGCGTCTTCAAGTGCTTTATGAACCATACTGAGCTTTTTAAGCGGCGAATTTTCTTCGAGAACTTTCTGAAGTTCTTCGGTATTCCGAATGAAATTGGAAGCAACAAACTCAGCTAACCTTGCAGGATCGCTGATGTTTTTAAAATCCTTAAGAACTGTAGGAGGAAACGCGTTAAGCGTTCCTATCGCGTTGAAAAGCTCCCTCGTGTCAATAACGGCACTGCGGAGAAGTGCCTCGTCCTTCGCTTCTATGAAATTGTTCTCATCAACAACCTCTACCCGCGCAAAACTCATGTCGAAAACAGGATTGAAAAGTACCCCTTTTATCGAAACTTTCTTCAAACCTTTCAACAGAATATTGCCGCGCCCGTTACCTTCGGCATTTTCTCTTACAACCGCAGCAACCGTTCCGATTGAGTAGATATTTTCCATACTTACAATTCTCGGAAACAGACTTTTGTCTTCACCGTGATGCTTTTCGGCAACAACCACGATGTAGTTTCCGGTCGATTCCGCCGCACGCAGCAGATTCGCGAAAATCTTCTCGTTCGGAGCCGCGATCCCCATCAGCATGAACGGAAAAAGTACACCTTCCTTGATCACGAAAACGGGCAAAGTCGCCGGAATTTCAGTCATCATAAAATTTTCAGAACTCATTTTCACCTCGCTGGCACAATAAAACGGCAAAGTAAATAAGCGCGGTTTTGAGAAAGTCAACCTCGGGCATGATTTTTTTGAACATCTTGAATTTCCGTAAAGTTATGCTAAAAAGCAACTCTTTGTCTTTCTTCTGAAGGAGGCGGAAATGGCAGAAAAAAAGGGACTCGTGCTCGAAGGCGGCGCGATGAGAGGAATGTTTACAACAGGCGTACTTGATGTGTTTATGGAAAACAGCATCACGTTTGACGGAATGCTCGGAGTTTCGGCCGGAGCCACTTTCGGCTGCAACTTCAAATCAAAACAGATCGGCAGGGCTATCCGCTACAACCTGAAATATGCCGGTGACAAGCGCTACTGCAGTTTTCATTCGCTTTTCACTTCGGGCAACCTTTACAATGCCGATTTCTGCTACAACGTCCTTCCGAATCAGCTTGATCTTTTCGATTACGAGACTTTTGACAACGACCCGATGGAATTCTATGTCGGAACAACCAATGCCGAAACAGGAGAACCGCTTTACCAAAAAATTCAGAATTCAAGGGAAGGAATGGAATGGATCCGTGCTTCGGCTTCGATGCCCGGTGTTTCAAGACCTGTTAAAATCGGAGACCTGACTCTTCTCGACGGAGGAATCGCCGATTCCGTTCCTCTCGAATACTTTGAAAGCATAGGCTACACAAAAAATGTTGTAATTCTGACACAGCCGAGAGATTTCATAAAACCGCCGGTAAGCTTTTTTCCTTTAATGAAATTTCTGCTCCGCAAATATCCGAAACTGATTGATGCCGTAGCAACCCGCCACGAAAAATACAACAAACAGCGTAAATATATATTTTCCCGCGAAAAAGACGGCGCAGCTTACATTATCTGCCCCGAAAAACCGCTTGGAATCAGCAGAACTGAAAAGAACAAAAACGAACTCAAGCGCGTTTACGACGAAGGGCGCGCCGTTGCAGCGAAACACCTGGAAGAAATCAAAAAATTCTTGTCGTGACGACGAAACGGCGTAACGACGTGACGTTGATTCGTGACGGCGTAACGATGTGACGTCTATTCAATGTCTTTGACCGGCAGAAATCCCTGACCGTAAATTTCGTTTGTCTGAAAAATTATGATGAAAGCCTGCGGATCAATTGATTTGATATACTCTTTGAGAAATGCCGATTCGCGCCTGCTGACAGCGGTGAAGATGATTTTGCGCTCGTCGTCCTTGAACATCCCCTGTCCGTGGATCATCGTGCCGCCGCGGCGGAGCTGGGTGAGAAGTTTTTCCTTGACCTCGTCGTACTTGTTCGAAATGATGAAGATCCCTTTGTAATACGAGGTCCCTTCAAGGATCGCGTCAAGCACTTTCGACGTCGTGAACTGCGCAACTATCGCATAAACTATCATTTTGAAAAACTCGGTCGTTTCCGGATTTTTGAGATGGATCGACAAAGCACCGAGCGAAAGAAAGATTATGTTTGTGAAAAGAACGACTTTTCCTGTCGAAAACTTGAATTTAATGTGGAAAAGCTGAGCGATGATGTCCGTGCCGCCGGTTGTCGCCTTCGCCTTGAAAATCGAAGCAACGCCGGCTCCGACCAGGGTCCCGCCGATTATGCAGCTCAAAAAAATGTCGTCTGTCAGCGTCACATCGTGCCAGAAATAGTTCATTCCGTCGTTGAAAAGCGAAAGAAGCGTCATTCCGAGAATCGTTTTGTAGCCGAAACGGTTGCCGAGGACCTTCATTCCAAGCAGGATAAGCGGGATATTCATGATTATCGTGAGAAGACCGACCGGAATACCGACCAGGTGATAGAAAACGCTGCTGAGCCCCATGAGTCCGCCGGGAATGATTTTATAAGGAATAAGAAAAAAGTTGTAGCCGAAAGCGGCAATCAGCGCTCCCTGAATGATCAAATATAAACTTTTGAACCACTCCTTCGAGAAGATTTTGTCTGCATAAAGAAGCATTAAAACTACTCCTGACCGGCGTTGTTTCTGACATACCAGCGGTAAACTTTTTCGATTCCGTCGGTGAGAGAGGTACGGGGTTTCCAGCCGAAACTTTTGATTTTCGAAATGTCAAGCAGCTTTCGCGGCGTTCCGTCGGGCTTCGAACTATCCCAGACAATGTCGCCGTCGTAACCGACAATATCTTTAATGATAAACGCAAGCTCGTAAATTGTGAGATCCGTGCCGGTTCCGATGTTGATGTGTGTATTGCGGATCTCATTCATTCCTTTGGTCAAATCGGCAAATGAGACTTCTTCCATTATTTTGACGACCGCTTCGGCCAAATCACCGCTGTAAAGGAACTCTCTGCGCGGCTTGCCTGTTCCCCAAAGCTCGACAAAATCGCGTCCCTGCACTTTCGCCTCGTGGAATTTTCTTATCATACTCGGCAGAACATGACCGTTCTCGATGTCGAAAGTGTCGTTTTCGCCGTAAAGATTGGTCGGCATGACTGAAATGAAGTCGGTTCCGTACTGGATGTTGTATGATTCGCACATTTTGAGCCCTGCGATTTTGGCAATTGCGTAGGGTTCGTTCGTGTATTCGAGTTCGCTCGTAAGAAGGAAATCCTCTTTCATCGGCTGCGGCGCGAATTTCGGATAAATGCAGCTTGAACCGAGGAAAAGGAGCTTTTTGACACCGAACTTGTATGAATTGCGGATCACGTTCGATTCGATCATAAGGTTGTTGTAGATCATGTCAGCGCGGAAACTGTTGTTCGCGCCTATGCCGCCGACGCGCGCAGCTGCAAGAAAGACGTATTCCGGTCTGTTTTCAGCGAAAAACTTTTCCGTTTCGACCTGATTGGTAAGATCGAGCTCCGAAGAAGTCTTCATGATGAGGTTGTTGTAACCTTTTGACTTGAGTTCGCGGACAAGCGCGCTGCCGACAAGCCCTTTGTGACCTGCAACGAAAATCAAAGAATTTTTTTCCATAAGACTCTCCCGAAACAAAAAAAACGCGGCAATATAGCACTTTTAATTAAAATGTCGAGATTCCGGAATTCGAGACCAGTGCATCCCTGAAAAACCGGCGGAAGAAAAAAGCATTTGATTTTTTTTCCTTTCTGCTTAAAATTTTGCGTTTTTATGGTGTTATTTTGGAGTTTTGGATGAAAAAAATTTATCTTTTTTCAATTTTAACGGTTCTCGTTCTGATTTTTGCTGCCTGCGGCGGTGACGAAGAAGAAAGCGAGGGAAACTCTCACGGCGGTGAAGCATGCTCTTCAAATCTGGATTGTCCTGTAGGATATGTCTGTGATTCCGAAAAGAAAATCTGTACCGACGGTTCGAACGGCGGAGGTAACGGCGGAGACGGCGGTGACACAGATACCGGAAGCGACGGCGGCGACACAGATACCGGAAGCGACACTCCAGGCGAACAGGACGGCGACAACGATCCTATAACAGGTCCGTGCACTCCCGGCAAAAAACAGACTTGCGGATATCAGGGCGATCCTGCCACTGAAAATATCGGTCCGTGCAGAGCCGGAATCAGAACCTGCAAGGATGACGGCAGCTGGGGAAAATGCGAGGGCGAAGTACTCCCCGTAAATGAATTCGGCGATGAACTCTGCAGCAACGGCATTGATGACGACTGCGACGGTGTTGTCGATAACGGAACAGACTTCGACGGCGACGGCGACGGTGCATGCAAGGACTGCTGCGAAGTTGCAAGCGAATGTAACGGATTCGATCCCGCAACGATATATCCGGGTGCTTATGAAATGCAGGGCGACGAAGTTGACAACAACTGCAACGGCGAAATCGATGAATCGACTTCATGTGACGGAGAAGATGATCCTCTCGCCCTTGAAGACTACCCCGGCAATGCGGTAAAACTCGCCCACGCAATGGGAATATGCGGCGATCAGCTTGTTTCAGCGACACTTTCACTTGCCGGTGACCCGGTAACCGAAAAAATCAACGGATCCAACAGGACAAGCCTTCCTCTGCCGTATTACGATGCAAACTACAAAACATTTGCAGCCGAACCGAAATTCGGAAACAACATCGTTGCGCTCGAAGGCTCTAAAATGGCTATCCTTTCCACCGGTCCCTGGAACAAACCGACGAAAAACGCCACTGTGGCCACATTGGATGCCGGAGACATGAAAACTGCAAGCACGATCCCGGCAGACTGGATAAACATGATGCCGAACTGCGCGATTCCGAAGTCACCGACATGCGGCGGAACAACTGTTGAAGACGGTCTCACAGATCAGTGTGCAGGCAAAGAGATCCCGCATGTTCAGGATCCGATCATGCTTACACTCAAAGTCAAGGCTCCCGAGAATGCAAGAGCTTTCCAGTTCAACCTTTTCTTTTTCTCGGTCGAATATCCGAGCACGGTATGTTCCGGAAGCAACTACAACGACTTTTTCGTCGCTCTTCTTGATTCGGAACATAACACTCAGTATCCGAACGATGAATTCCAGAATCCTTACGATAAAAACCTTGCAAAAGATTATAACGGCAACTTCGTCGGCGTAGACCTTGCTCCTGAAGGTCTTTTCACGGCATGTTATCAGAACAGCAGCTATGATTTTTCATCTTACTGCACCGACGGATCACTTATTGACGGAACGGGTTTTGATGCTTTTTCCCCGAAAAACGGCGGCACCGGCTGGCTGACGACCCGCGGAAACGTCGTTCCGGGCGAAACAATCACCTTAAGACTGGCGATTTGGGAACAGGGAACTGTAGGATACGGTCCCGACCATTCATGGGATTCGACCGTTCTTCTCGACGGCTTCAAATGGCTTCCGAAACCTGCAAAAGCCGGAACCGGACAGCAATAGCTCAATTTTCAAAAAACAGAATAAAAACAAATCCTCTTGATTATTTTCCGCCTATAAATTATAATAGTGTAATTTTGTTTTCCGTTGGAGGATGCTATGAAGTTTTTTAAATGTATTTTAGTATTCGTTATTTCGGTATTTTGCTTGGTTTCATGCGGCGGAGATGAAGAAGATACAGGCGGATCATCTGCCGGCGGTCAAGTCTGCGAATCGACTCTTGACTGTCCTGTCGGTCTCACCTGCGATCCCGAAAAGAAAATCTGCACCGACGGTTCGAACAGCGGAGGTAACGGCGGAGACGGCGGTGACACAGATACCGGAAGCAACGGAGGCGGAGACGGAGACGGCGGAGACACCGATACCGGAAGCACCACTCCCGGCAAACAGGACGGCGACGATGACCCGATAACAGGCCCGTGCACTCCCGGCAAAAAACAGACTTGCGGATATCAGGGCGATCCTGCTACAGAAAACGTAGGTCCGTGCAGAGCCGGTGTCAGAACCTGCAAGGATGACGGCAGCTGGGGAAAATGCGAAGACGAAGTCCTTCCGGTTTCAGAATTCGGCGATGAACTCTGCAATAACGGCATCGACGATGACTGCAACGGAGTCGTTGACGACGGAACAGATTTCGACGGCGACGGTGTAGGCTCATGCTTTGACTGCTGCGAAACAACCGATCAATGCCCTTTCCCGAAAGAGGCGTGGGATAAAAACAGTCCGTCCGATCTTTGCGAATATGAGGTAATCGAAGAAGACTGCGAATCAGGAGTCGCTGAATCTTCCACCAATCCTCTGGATTATGCAAAAGCAATAGGAATCTGCAAAACGACGACGGAAGATTCCAACGAATGGGGACTTATCAGCGCTCAGATACTCGCACCTAACGGCAATTTAACCGTTCATGCAGGCAGCAACGGTCTGCTTTCGGCATTTGGCAACGTAATCAAACCGAAAGAAGGCAATTTGATGCTGGCTTTGACTTCAAGTAAACTCGGTAATCCTGTTACAGATCCTGATTACAGCGGAGGAACGACATCAGGCGCACCGGCAGACTGGGTTGCAGCAAACGGAGGAAAATTTCCGTCAGCGGCTTCATGCTCGTCGTCTGGAACAAGCGGAGATGTAAACGATGCGGTAATGCTTCAAATGAGGATAAGAGTTCCCAAAACTGCAAAATCATTCAGTTTTAACATATATTTTATCACCAAGGAATATCCGAATTATATTTGCAGCAGATATAATGACTTCTTTATTGCACTTCTTGATTCGAGCTATACAAGCAGCGACCCGAATCTTCAAAATCCTCTTGATAAAAACTTAGCTATGGATGCAGCCGGCAACCCTGTCGGCATAAATATTGCTCCTTCAGGGCTCTTTACCCAATGTTCCCCTGTAAGTTCTTATCCTGCGACCCAGGAATCATGCATAGGAACCGAGGAACTTCAGGGAACAGGTTTTGCGTCAAACGGAGGAACAGGCTGGCTCACGACTCGCGGCAACGTTGTCGGCGGCGAAGTCATAACTTTGAGACTCGCAATCTGGGATCTGTACGATCATGTATATGATTCGCTCGTTCTCATCGACAACTTTAAATGGGATGCGGCAGAATATAAGCCCGGAACCGGACAATACTAAAAAAACAGTGCCGAAAAATCATAAAAAAATTGCGTTTTTAACAAAAATAACTAAATTTTTGTTTCGTGTTGGTTTTTTATGTGGGTTTTTACTTTTTGTGTTACTCAATTTTTGGAGGATCTTATGAAAGAATTTGTTGAATTCATTACGAAAAAGCTGGTTGATGTTCCAGAAGCGGTTGAAGTCAGCTACATCGAAGGAAAGAATACCGCTATCATCGAACTCAGAGTCGCTCCGGAAGACGTCGGCAAAGTAATCGGTAAAAGCGGAAGAACTGCAAACGCTCTCCGCACGCTTATCAGCGCAGTTGCAAGCCGTCAGAATCAGAAAGTCGTTTTGGAAATCATCGAAGAGAACAAATAATGTCCCCCAAAAGAAAAGTGCACGCATCAGAACTTGCTGCGGGCAGAAACAGCAACTCCCACTGGCGTTATCTCATCCTACTTATCGTTGTCGGCGGATTTTTCCTTTATTTCATGATAAAATGGTCGAGCGACAAAGAATACGACCGTTTCGCCGCGGCAAAACAATATTCCGAATATTACAAGGATTTTTTTGTGGAACAGCCGCTTACCTACACGGTTTTTGAAGAAAGCAAACTCGTGATAAGGGCAACAAATCTCGGTTCGGAATTCTGGAACAAAGATTTTTACGCGATGATCCGGCAGTCGGAAAATGAAGTGAACGAAATGCTGAACGTCGCCAAACTCATAAACGAGACTCACTCGGAAACAGGCGAAACTTTGAAGGAAGAGCAGAATCTTTCGTCATTTCCCGCTCTTTATGAACTTCTTGAAACCGGCAAAAAAATGTCAGAGATTTCGTACTACAATCTGGCATCAGGCGAAATTTCGGAATTCTGGGACAGGCAGTACAGGAATTACAAAAAGAAATCAACAGCTTACACAAAAGCTGAAGTCGTACTCAACTATCTTTTCGACAATCCGATGCTCTCGCCTACCGAAATTCAGAACAGGAAAAAACTTCTCGACAATCTGACGAAGGAAAAAACCGATTCCGCATCTTCAGTCGATGATTTAGCGAATCAGATCTACAAACTGGCGGACAAAACTTTCGCAAAAATGCTGAAAGAGGCTCTTTCGAAGCCGTCTTCGATATCCGAAAACGAGAAAAAAGCGCTGCTGCTCAACATTTTAGCTCACGTCAAAATCCATTCGACAATCGACGAAGCTCCTAAATTCGAGAATGCGAAAGCGTTTGTTCCTTACGCAGATCCTAAAAAAATCGAGCTCAACGACGAGAAAAAAAGCGTGAAAATTCTGAGCCCGAACATAAGCATCGACGTAAACTTCTTCAGAGAAGCCCTTTTCATGAAACAGCTTCATGAAAAGCTGCCGAAAGTGAAATTCAACTACCTGATTTATCTCGGCGACCGCCACGGAATGTGGAAACTTCCGAAAGAATATGTCCGCTGGTCGGTTTCGATCGATGACCCGTTCTCTGTCACCGACAAGATCCGCGGCGCGATAAAACTCATGCCGGAAGAAGGTTACTTCGTCATCACGCGGCGCAACGAGAACGTGATCATGGCCAGAATGGAAGAACTCAGCGAAAAAATCAGGAAAGACCTTGATTCGATCAAGGAATACGACGCGAAAAACGCATACCTTCTCCAGCTCAAAAAGGATTATCCCGACAAGATCTATTTCTTTGACCCGATCAAAAAGACGATGTTCCGCAAATACGATACTCCGGTGGACTGGCGTACAGCTGAACAAGTCAGCGAAAACCTCGCAGCTTTTGTTATCGACGAGGAAGATCCGGTCAGGGCAAGAATGCTCTCCTACTCTCTTTTCATTTCGGATGACGCGCGGATCGCAGATCACGAAAAAGGCTTTGCGGATACGATCTTCGCTGTGCTGAAAAGCGATTCGACAGTTTTTGTTCCCGAAAAATACAAAGAGCTGTTCATGACTCCGGAAGACGTGAAAGAGGCCAGGATCAAAGCCGACTACAAGGCACGCGGTCTCAATACTGACGGAACGGTACCGACCAAAAAGAAATGAACGATTCAGCCTACATTCCTCTCTATTCGGTGCTCCGGCCCGAAACTTTCGATGAAGTAGTCGGTCAGCAGAATGTCATTAAACTCTTGAAATCATTCTTAAAATCAGGATTTCTGCCATCAATGGTGTTTTACGGTCCTCCCGGAACCGGCAAAACCACGGTCGCAAGGATCGCAGCCGGGCTTTACGGTGCAAAACTTTACAAATTTTCGGCAGTTACCGACAGTTCTGCCGACATTAAAAAGATACTTTACAAAGACCGGGAATCGGTTTTCGTCGACAAGCAGATCGTCTTTATCGACGAGATCCACCGTTTCAACAAGGCGCAGCAGGATATTTTCCTGCCGATGATCGAAAACGAAGGGGTAATTTTTATCGGCGCAACGACCGAAAATCCGTCGTTTTACGTCAACAATGCCCTCCTTTCACGTGCCAGAAGCGTCCGTTTCTCGAAAATTTCGGTTTCCGACATAATCAAAGTTTTGCATCGGGCGATTGATTATCTTAAAGCTGAAATCGACGACGAGCTTCTTGAAATCATGGCGAAAGAGGCTTCAGGCGATGTTCGTATCGCAGTTTCGATCATGGAAAGCGCATATCATTTGAGCGGAGGCGGCAAAATCACGCGGGAAAACGTGACGGAACTTGTCGAAAACCCGAATCAGTACGATAAAACGGGCGATTTCCACTACCGCACGATTTCGGCTTTCATCAAAAGTCTCCGCGGAAGCGACCCGGACGCCGCGCTTTACTATCTCATCAAAATGATCGAATCGGGAGACAACCCGCTTTTTCTGCTTCGGAGAATGATAATTTTCGCTTCGGAAGACGTAGGGAACGCCGATCCGAGGGCGCTTGAACTCGCTGTCGCGGCACTTCACGCATTTCAGGCTGTCGGATACCCCGAAGGAAAAATCATTCTGGCGCACATCGTCAACTATTTGGCAACTGCTCCCAAAAGCAACGCAAGCTACATGGGGCTTCACGCAGCTGAGGATTATTTCAAGGAAAATCCGACACTTGAAATACCAAAACATCTCATCAACGACTCCTCTTTCGCACCCGGCGAAGAAAAAGGCGACTACAAATATCCGCACGACTACGAAAACCACTGGGTCGACCAGCGCTATTTTCCCGGTGATGTCGAACCGCCTCAGTTCTACAGGATGAAAAACATCGGTTACGAGGCGAAAATCAAAGAATACTGGGAAAAAATCAAAAATAAAAGTTGAGTTATTTGCAAAAAGTGCCAAAATCGCCCGATTTTTAGGTTTTTGTTCAATTGAAATGAGGTAAAAAAATGGGACAGACATTTGCTGAGAAGATTTTTTCGAAAATGGCGGGAAGACCGGTCGTTCCGGGAACGATCCTGACTATCAGACCCGACCACGTTCTTACGCACGACAACAGCGCGGCGATTTATTCAACTTTCAAGAAAATGGGCGGAAAAAAGGTCGATGATCCGAATCAGATCCTTATAATTCTCGATCACATCGTGCCGGCTGCAAACGAAAAGGCGGCAACGAACCACCAGACTGTAAGACAGTTCGTAAAAGAACAGGGAATAAAGAATTTCTACGACTGCGGACGCGGAATATGCCATCAGGTCACGGTTGAAGAAGGTTTCGCGCTTCCAGGCAAATTCATCGTCGGAAGCGACTCCCACACTGTAACTTACGGCGCACTCGGCGCATTCTCGACCGGTATCGGCAGAAGCGAATCGGCAGGGATCTGGGCAACGGGCGAAATCTGGCTCAAAGTGCCGGAATCAATGAAAATCGTCCTCAAGGGAAAACCGAAACCCTACGTTTCGTCGAAAGACGTTCTCCTTCACATCGCAGGACTTATCAAAGTTGACGGCGCACTTTACAAAAGTGTAGAATTTTCAGGCGATTACATTGAAAATATCGAACTTGCCGACAGACTTGTCTTCACGAATATGTCAGTCGAAATCGGCGCGAAAAACGGATATATGGCTCCCGACGAGAAAGTTTTCAGCTTCCTTGAAAAACACGGAATCCCGCGCGACGCATACACTCCGATCTATCCCGATGCCGACGCCGAATACGCAGAAACTCTCGAAATCGACGTTTCGGAAATCGAGCCGATGGTCGCGATGCCGCACACGGTTGACAACGTCAGCAAAGTCAGCAGCATGCACGACGTCAAAGTCAATCAGGTTCTTATAGGCACCTGCACGAACGGCAGAATCGAAGACCTGAGAATCGCAGCGGAAATACTCAAAGGAAAGCACATCGCGAAAGAGACAAGGCTTCTCGTTCTTCCGGCAAGTTCCGACATTTATCTCAAGGGGATGGAAGAAGGACTTTTCAAAATTTTCGTCGAAGCAGGCGGAATAATTCTGAACCCCGGCTGCGGCCCGTGCCTCGGTGCACATGAAGGCATCATGGCTCCCGGCGAAATAACAGTCAGCACCGCAAACCGCAACTTCAAAGGGAGAATGGGCTGCAACCAGTCCGAAATCTACCTCGCAAGCCCGGCAACAGCCGCTGCGACCGCGATAAAAGGCTTCATCTGTTCTCCGACTGACCTTTAATTTATGGAGTTAAACATGAGCGAAATCACCCTTTCAAAAAGAGTTTTGAACATGACCGAGTCAGCCACTCTGGCTATGACCAACAAGAGCCGCGAACTTAAAGCGCAGGGCATCGACGTAATAAGCCTGAGCATCGGCGAGCCCGACTTCAATACACCGGTATCGGCAAAACAGGCGGCAATCGATGCCATCAACAATAACGATACGCACTACCCGCCCGTTCCAGGCACACCGGCATTGCGCAAAGCTATCGCCGAAAAGCTGAAACGCGACAACGGCCTCGACTACAAAGAGAGCGACATCCTCGTTTCGAACGGCGCGAAGCAGGCAATCAACAACGTGCTGCAGGCTATAATCAACGACGGCGACGAGGTCATTATCCCCGCTCCGTTCTGGGTATCCTACCCCGAAATGGTAAAACTTAGCGGCGGCGTGCCGGTCATCGTCAAAAGCGATATGTCGCATGACTTCAAAATCACGGCAGAGGATTTCGAGAAAGCCATCACCCCGAAAACCAAGGCTCTCCTAATCAATACGCCGTGCAACCCGAGCGGCAGCGTTTTCACAAAGGCCGAACTTACAGCAATCGCCGAAGTGCTGAAAAAATATCCTAATATCATCGTTATCTCCGACGAAATTTATGAGTTCATCCAGTACGAACACAAACATGAAAGCATGGGACAGTTCGACTTCCTGAAAGACCGTCTTGTCATCGTCAACGGCGTTGCAAAAGGCTATGCAATGACCGGCTGGAGAATCGGCTACATCGCAGCTCCGCAGGCTATCGTCAAGGCTGCCAACAAAATTCAGGGCCAGATCACTTCAGGTATCTGCACGATCGCACAGGCCGCAGCGGTTAAGGCTCTCGAGCTTTGCCCCGAGAACTCGGAAGAAATCAGAAACATGATGAAGGCTTTCCGCGAGCGCCGCGACACCGTCGTAAAGATGATGAACGAAATTCCCGGCGTTAAGTGCAATACCCCGTCAGGCGCTTTTTATGTCTTCCCCGATATGAAGTATTACTTCGGCAAAACCGACGGTGAGACCGTCATCAAAGGCAGCGATGACCTCTGTATATGGCTGCTTTACAACGCCCATGTAGCCTGCGTAGCCGGAGAATCCTTCGGTAACGGCGACTGCATCCGCATCTCATACGCAACCTCGATGGAGAAACTGGTTGAAGCCGTCAGAAGAATCAAAGAAGCTCTGACAAAACTCCACTAAGTTCATTTTTTTTCAAAAAATCGCTTTTTATCCCTAAAAAAAGCTCCGTTAAGTTTGCATTTTTCTTATATATCAATATATTTTAGGCGTTTTTTTTGTTATAAGCGGAGAAAAGCATGAAAAATTTGAAGATTTTGACCTTTTTGACTTTGTTTGTATTACTCGTCGGAACTCTTTTCGCTCAGGAAACCGCACCGGCAGAAGAACCAAAACCCGCAGATCAACCGGCAGCTGCAGAAGAGCAGAAACCCGCAGATCAACCGGCAGCTGCAGAAGAGCAGAAACCTGCAGAACAGCAGCCCGCTAAAGCTGAAGAGCAGAAACCTGCAGAACAGCAGCCCGCTAAAGCTGAAGAGCAGAAACCTGCAGAACAGCAGCCTGCTAAAGCTGAAGAGCAGAAACCTGCAGAACAGCAGCCTGCTAAAGCTGAAGAGCAGAAACCTGCAGAACAGCAGCCCGCTAAAGCTGAAGAGCAGAAACCGGCAGAACAGCAGCCTGCTAAAGCTGAAGAGCAGAAACCGGCAGAACAGCAACCCGCTAAAG
This sequence comes from uncultured Spirochaetales bacterium, assembly GCA_902774115.1. GTDB lineage: Bacteria > UBP6 > UBA1177 > UBA1177 > UBA1177 > UBA1177. The sequence continues at coordinate 224,829 of CACYHH010000003.1, read as the reverse complement.
CTGAAGAGCAGAAACCCGCAGAACAGCAGCCCGCTAAAGCTGATGAAAAGAAACCGGCAGAACAGCAGCCCGCTAAAGCTGATGAAAAGAAACCCGCTGAGCAGAAATCTGCAAAAACTGATGAAAAAGCTGCCGCAAAAAAAGATGACAGCAACGATAGAAAAATAAGAGAAATTGAAAAGACTTTCTGGAAAGGCGAAGTCGCAAACATCGGTGCGAACGAGATCATTTCTCCTTACAACAGCGCAGGTCTCGCAGCCGGTGTAAAGTTCATGGACGACGAACTTTACCTTGTTATCACTCCCAAATTTTCGATGCACTTCGACAAACTCATAAAAGAGCCTGTCAGCGAAAAAGAACTTGACTTGATTTTCGGTTTACATGCTCCCTTCAATATCAGGGTTCTCAGCACAGACATCAACAGCAACGACGGTAAAGTCCGCTTCAGAACCGAAGATTGGGATGAGTGGCAGGATTACCTCAAGATATTGAGATACCTCCAGATCGGAACTTCCGAAGACAATCTCTATCTTTCTATCGGCAGCAACTTCGCTCAGACGATCGGTCACGGAACGATCCTTAAACGCTACATCCCCAACCATGACTCGACATTTTCAACCATGTCGGCGAAACTCAACTGGTACTTCGATTACGGCGGTTTCGAAGCACTTCTGGGAGACGTTGCAAGAGGAAACATTTTCGGCGGTCTCGTTTTCTTAAAGCCGTTCTCCGCAATCGGCAATTACCATGCAAGAAGCGTTTCGTTCGGATATTCTTTCGTTGCCGACAGAAATGCTCCGACAAAACTCCGTTATGAAAAATATTACGACTACGATGCCAACGACTATCTCAACGGAACCGACAGCAGAGTTCCAAGAATAGCAGTCGATTCCAAAGGTCGTCCGATAATCGAAGACGATGAATTCCTCTATATGCAGGGCATCGACTTCGAACTCAAACTCTTCAAAAACGAAAAAGTCGACATCAAGGCTTTCACCGACTATTCATGGTTTAAGAAAGACTTCGTAAAAGGCGGCTTCACATTCGGTTTCTTGGGAAGATTCAACCTCGACCAGAAGAATCAGCATGCGATCAGAATCCAGCTTGAAGGAAGAGCTCACCACGATTCGTACATTCCTTCTTTCTTCGATACTTTCTACGATATCGAACGTATAGAGATGATGACGAATATCTTCGGAGCAAAAAACTTCCAGCCTGACGGACGTTCGAAATACTGGCACTTGATGAACGATTCCGACGACAAGTTCGTAGGTTCTTTCTACGGAGAACTCAGCTACAGTTTCAGAACTTGGATCGCTCTTTCAGTCGGTTACGAAAAACTCCCCGACTCCTCTTCGATCTTCGCTCACCTCGAACTGCCTGACCTCTGGATCCTGAAAATGATGGTTTCCTACTACAAACGCGGCTTCGGCAGCGCAAAAGAGCTTTTCTCCGACAGCCACGTAAGTTCGCTTTTCAGAGGCGTTGTCAGACTGCAGATCCTTCCGTTCCTCTACATCAACGGCTACGCAGGAAAACACTGGACTTTCTGGAATGCTAAGAATCCTCGTCCGCATGACAACCTCGAAGGTCACTACGTTTCATCGTGGGATCTCGGAGGTGACGTTGAATTCGGCTGGGAATGGGGCAGATCCGGCAAAGAAGACAAGAAAGCGGATAAAAAAGCAGATAAGAAAGAAGAGAAGAAATAACCCCCACACAAGAGGAAAACTTGAATAAAATCAAAATCTTATCCCTATTTTTCTTCATTTTCCAAATCATTGTTTCGTGCTCTTCGGCAGATACAAAAACCATAAGCGATGAAAGAAAAAGCGACGGTCACTACCAGCTCGGTCTTGCCGCTTTGAATCAGGGCGACTACATCAAAGCAAGACGCGAAATCATGTTAGCCATCGAAGCGGCGCCTGATCTTCCGCAGTATTACAACACGTTAGGTCTTGTTTTCATGATCGAACATGACGAAAAAAAGGCCGAGGAAAACTTCAAACAGGCGTTGAAAATCGACAAAAAGTTCACCGACGCACGGAATAACCTCGGTGCACTTTACCTTGAGCAGAGACAGTTCGACAAAGCTCTCGAAGAGTTTCAGGCAGTACTTGCAGACACGATGTATCCGCGCCCTCACTATGCCGAAACGAACATCGGTATAGTTTACAGAATGCAGAAACGCTACGATCTGGCGAAACAGCATTTCGATGCCGCAATCAAGATGCGCGGAACGCATTCCGAGGCTTACAAACAGCTCGGAATCATGTATGACGAGCAGAATCTGCATGAACTTGCTGCGGAAAATTACAAGAAAGCTCTTGAATATTTCCCGTTCGACGTAGAGGCTTTGTATCGCGGCGCACTCAAAATGTATATGCTGAAAAAAGAAGAATTGGGACAAACCTATCTACGCCGCTGTCTCGAAGTTCAGGCCATAAACATGAAAGAAGTCGCCATCCCCTTCCTGAGCGAGTGCGTCGATCTTGCGAAACAGTTAGGCGTAACAACTGATATAGAGCGCAAAAAACCTGAAAAGAAGCAGCAGATCGAATCGGTAAACTGATGTATATTGTACAGGGAACCATAACCTACAAAAAATCCCACGGAAACGGATTTTTCCACACAATTTCAAAAGAAGGAGAAACTTTCCGCTTTTTCTCGAAAAATGACAATTTCTCCCTTTTTGAAAACTGCGAAGTGGTTCTCAGCAGAAAAAACAACACCTACTTTCTGGACGATTTTATTTCGCTTGAAGAAACCGCGCCACTTCGCAAAAATCCGCGTAACTTCATTGCCGCTTCGTGGCTTGCCGAGCTCGCCCATTCTTTCACAATGCCTGACGAGTCTGAACTTGAATTTATCAGAAAGTGCAGATCGGCACTCATGAATGATTTCGATTCGAAAACACTTGATTCGATAGAAAGTGACTACTGCACGGTTTCAGGTCTTTCAAACGACGAAAAAAAGGAGAGTCTTCTTTCGGACTATTTTTCGAATTCGCTCAACATACGAAAATCATTATTAAATCAACTTAAAATGAGAGGAAACGCATGATAACTCTTCCAAAACTCGATTTTGCAGAACTTGAGAAAAAACTCACCTCGTTTTTAGTTTCCGAAATTGGAAAAACGGGGCTCAAAAAAGCGGTTGTAGGACTTTCCGGCGGGCTTGACAGCGCACTTGTTGCCTCCCTTGCAGCGAGAGCTTTGGGAAAAGAAAACGTCACGGGAATCCTCATGCCCTACAAAACTTCAAGCGCGAAAAGCATTGAAGACGCTCTCAAAGTTGTTGAAAATACAGGAATAAACAGCCTGAAAATCGAGATTTCGGCAGTTGTCGACACCTTTGCCGCAAACAACATGACTAATCCCGACTTTTCAAGAAAAGGGAGACTCGGAAACATCATGGCGAGAACGAGAATGATCACCCTTTTCGACTTCTCTGCTGCAAACGGAGCGATCGTGCTCGGCACCGGCAACAAAAGCGAGATCGAACTCGGATATTTCACGATGTTCGGCGACGGCGCTTCGGCGATAAATCCGATCGGCAGCCTCTACAAAACAGACATTTTTGAATTTGCACGCTTTCTCGGGCTTCCCGAAAGTGTAATTACGAAAGCACCGAGCGCAGATCTTTTCGAAGGACAGACCGACGAAGGCGAAATCGGATACTCATACATACAGATGGATCCTGTCATCCACGCGATTTCCGATCTTGGAATGAGCGAAGAAGAAATCATACGCGAAGGATTTGACGAAAAACTCGTAAAATTCGTAAAAACGCGGATAAATTCAATGAAATACAAAAGAAAAGTTCCTATAATAGCACAAATTTAACGGAGATTTCATATGAGAAATCTGATGCTGAAAATGGTTCAGGACGGTGTTATTTCTTCGGAAAACGCAAACAAAATCCTGAAAATGAAAAAAAATGTAGATCCGATATGGTTCGCCATTTCAAAAGGAATGATCGATGAAAAGAAACTTGCGAAATTCTACGAAAAAGAAGGCTATCCCGTTATGTATGAAGAAAAGAAGGGATTCATGTCCGACGACTTTTTCGCGAGATTTTTCACTCCCGATGTCATAACAAGACTGCTTGCCCTTCCCGTTTCATTCAAAAAGGAGACGAAAGAAATCGTTATCGGCTTTATAAATTCAGCCTTGACCGGTCAGATAAGAGAGACCATCATCAAAATTTTCCCCGGTTTCAGCATCGATTTCATTCATATTCCTGCCTCTATTTTCAAAAGAATCGCGGCGAAACACTTTCTTTTTGACATAGACAGGTTCACAGCCGTACTCCTGCAGCTTGAGCCGAACAACGAACTCTTTTCAGACAAAGCAGTCAAGATCATGGCAACAAAAAAGAAGCTGAAAGAAATTTCCGAACAGCTCTACACACTCGAACTTGAAAACAGCGAATCGGTAATTTTCAAGGAAGAATCCATGACAAGCCGCTTCCCGCTCAAGTCACTTTCGACTTTCAAGGAACTCTTCGCGAGAACCTACACCGAATTTATTCCGGAAACGGTTATGAATTCTCTCAGCCACACCGAAAAAATCCTTCTTTTCACCAATATCGGCATCAAAAAGAGTGACAAAATCGTTCTCGTCGCATCAGACGACACCAAACGGCTGTTTTTCATGATAATCAACCCGAAAGTCGACAAAGACCAGATCGAATTCTTAGCGAAGTAATTTTTCTCTGAAATTCATAAATTTTTCGACTGTGTGAAAACTTCCTGTTACAAGAAGTTTTTTTCCGTTTTTGCGTGCAAAAGAGAGAGCTTCTTCGATCGTTTTTTCATCGGTTTTGCCATACTTTATTTTGTTTGAAACCTTTGAACCAGCACGATCGAGAATGTCACTTACTTTCGCGCCGCGGTCGTTGTCGGCCTCGAGATTTATGACAAAAATATCGTCTGAAATTTCACCGATCAAATCAAGGACCTGTGTTATATCCTTATCTTTCATCGCGCCGTAAAGTACAACGACTTTTCCGATTTTCTCACTGACTGTTTTTGCAAGAGATGAAATTGCCGGTGGATTGTGTGCGACATCGGTAACGATATCCGGCTCAATAAATTCAAACCGCGCAGGAATCTTCATTTCACTGAAATCAGGAATTTTCAAGCCTTTTCCTTCACCGAGAAGCGCCGATTTGACTGCGAGGCGAACATTTTTTTTCTGTTCCGGGCTCATGCAGCTCGGAGGAAAAGCGATATCAAGATCCAAAGAATCATCGTCAACGCTTGCAGCACCTTTAGAAAGAGCGACTTCAGCCATCCACTTGTCGAAAGCATTGTCGGCACTGCCGCCGATCAGAACTTTGTCCCCTTTTTTCACAATACCGAGCTTTTCGAGGGCTATTTTTTCAAGCGTATCGCCTAAAATATGGGTATGGTCAAGCCCGATCGAAGTGATTATGTCGGTTTTCGGACCTTCGATCACATTGGTTGCATCAAGCCTTCCGCCGAGCCCGACTTCAAAAACGGCGCGGTCGCAGCCTGAAATTTCAAAATATTTCCACGCAATGAGGAATGTAACTTCAAAAAAAGACAACTCGCTGAAATCGTTTATCTTTTTTTCAAGATATTCATAAATTTCACGCACTTCGACGTCAGTTATATCGGCTCCGTCAATAGAGATGCGCTCGTTGTATCTGAGAAGATGCGGGGAAACAAACCTTCCCGTTTTTAAGCCGTTGGAGCGCAGAATATGGTCAAGCGAATAAACAGCTGTTCCCTTTCCGTTCGTTCCTGCGACATGGTAAACAGGAATATTCTTTTCAAAAATCACAGGAAACGCATCGGCAACGCGGCCGAGACCGAGTTTTATACCGCCGCGGCGCTGGTAAAGCTGCTGCAGAAAATCGTCCTGACTGTCAGTTGATGTAAGGTTGGGAAAGTTTTTCGATAACATTTGCACTTTCGCCCGAATCGAGCTTTGCATTGTTGATTTTATGAACTCCGAATTTGAACATTACGCTCTGCAGGCGACCGACGTAAGCCTCTTTGATTATGGCATATTTGTCGAAACCTTCAGCCATTTTCGAAAGGTTGTCCGGGTGAGTCCGCCTGTACCAGCGGAATTTGTTGTAGGCACGGTTACGGTTCAGATTGAGCATGTATGCCGAAATTGAGTCCTGAATCGAATCGAAAATCCTGATATGGCGCTGGTTTCCGCTCCAGTTTTTCGGCTTAATTCCTTTCGTCGGATCGGGAGAAACATGCCCGAAAAGGTTGTTTCCCTCAAAGACGAAGCGGCTCGTGCCCCAGCCCGATTCAAGGGCAGCCTGCCCTATCGCGATTGCAGGCGGAACCGGTCTTATCTTGTGGTCGAGAAAATAGCGGATCTTCTCTTTTTCATCTTCCGTTATCGCAGAAATATCCTGACCTTCGTCAATGATATTATATTTTTCGGCAATCCCGCTGATAATTTTCACATCTTCGGCATTCCACTCTTTTTTTGCCGCGATCGGAACGATTTTGTCGTGTTCAGCCGTAATTTTTTCGTTTTCGAGGAGAACCAGCGGCAGAAGAAGTTTGATAAAAAACTGCCGGCGCTCGACTCCCTCGATTTTTTTGATTTCTTCAGGGATCTTTTTTACGAAAATACGCGGGATTTTTTCGTTGTCCCAAGTGCTTCCGGCAAGGTCGTAAGCCGATTTTATCTCTTCGTAAGTGCTTAAAAAAACATCAGCGCACAGATTGTCGCTCCATAAAAAAAGAAGAAACAGCGAAATAAAAGCGGAATATCTTTTCATGCCGGTAAAATGGCAGGCGAGACGGGATTCGAACCCACGACCTTTGGCTCCGGAGGCCAACGCTCTATCCAGCTGAGCTACCCGCCCGCGCTTTTTATGATCTTCTTGAATCAACTTTTTTGTCTTTCGATCTTGCAGCCTGTTTTACCAGTTTGTCGATGCAAAGATCGATAGAAGTCTGGAATTCCTTGTCGTCTGAATCGCTTGCAAGGAACTCTTCGCCGTTGCTGTTCAGCTTGATTTCCGTCATCTTCATATTTTTGTCTTTCTGGAAAACGACTTCGACAACTGTGTTCGCCGCAACAAACTTGTCGATTTTTGCAAGTTTTTTGGTTACATAATCTTTAAGACCGTCACTGTTTTCTTCAAATCCTCTGAAAGCAAAATTGATGTTCATGAAACCCTCCATAAAAAAAAACCCAAACAACAGAAGAGATTATCACAAAACGGCGCTGTATGTCAATTTTCAGAGCAAAAGCCTGTTTTTCTCAGCACAGACAGAAGAAATTACTTTTTGATATTGTCGGTAAGGAATGTAACTATCTGCTCAGAAGTGGTTCCGGGGGTGAAAACTGCTTTTATGCCGTTTTCTTTGAGGAAAGGAATATCGCTTTCAGGGATAACTCCGCCGCCGAAAACAAGGATGTCCGGAGCGTTCTTTTCTTTCAAAAGTTCCGCAACTTTCGGAAGAAGCGTGTTGTGCGCGCCGCTCAAAATCGAAAGGCCGACAGCGTCAACGTCTTCCTGGATCGCAGCGTTTGCGATAGCTTCGGGAGTCTGTCTCAAACCTGTGTAGATGACTTCCATTCCGGCATCACGAAGTGCTCTCGCAACGAATTTTGCGCCTCTGTCGTGACCGTCAAGCCCCGGTTTTGCAATAAGAACTCTGATTTTTTCGCTCATTTTTTTCTCCATATAAAAAACGTTACAAACAAATCAAAACGCGGCTTTTTACACCAAGAACGGTGAATTGTCCACTTAAATTTTTCCTGACCGGTACAACATCTCCGAAGCAGCTGTTTCCAGCAATATTTTCAATTTTCCGCTTGACACAGCTTCCTGCGCCTACTACACTATCCGAGGTCTTTTAAAAGGAAATAAGGGAGCTGTAAAATGAAAAAAAGAATTACGTCAGTTATTCTTGTTCTGGCGCTTTTATTTGTATGCGCCTGCGGCGGATCGGGCAAAAATAAGGATTCGGTAGACACGGACACTTCAACCGACAGCGATATATCGGATGATGCGGACAACGACGATGATACCGACAGCGGTATATCGGATGATGCGGACGACGGTGAAGTCAGCGACAACGACGGCGATACAAGGCAGGACGCTTCGTTGTTCGACGAGATCGTTTCAGGTCTCGACGACTCGTTTCTTGAACCCAACAAGGGCTTTGCGTTGAAAATCGCAGCGCCGCTGCTTCAGAGCATTCCGGACAGTTACGATCTTGCCGATGACGAATATCCCTATTTTATATCAGGCTCGATGATTGACGAAAAAGGCCGGAACTACCCCTTTAAAGACAAATGCAGCGCCTTTGCCGCCGATTATCAGGGCTATCTCTATGTCACTGCAAACAGCGAATATACAGGCAATACCTACTACTCCGCTTCGATAATGGCACCCTACTCCTCATTCGACTGGATGTTTCAGAACAATGTGGATGAAATCGGCTCGAAATATTTTTATGTCTACCTTTTCGAGCAGGCTTATGTTTCAGAAACTCTATTCCGCTCATGCCCGAAAGCGGTTGCCTCCGACAGCGGGAAGAATCTGCTGAAGCTCTTTATGAATGAAGAGGGCTGGCTGCTTGACGAAAACTTCGGATTTATGATGAATGTTTACCTTTCGTTTGACGAAAAGAGCGTCGAGGACTTCATGGGCGGCAGGATGATCAACCTCTGCACCTGCTACGATATAAACGGCAGTTCTATGAAAGACAGGGCGTGCAAACCCGAAGAACTGGATCTGCTTCCGACAGCTGTTTTGAATCCGAAGCCGGAAAACGGTGCGGAAAACCAGCCTGCTGAGCTGACTCTTTCGTGGGATGCAAGCACTGATCCTGACGGCGGAGAGGTCACCTACACTGTTTTCTTCGGGACGAAAAGCACTCCTGACGAGAAGGTCGCCGAAGGGCTTGCGGCAACTTCGTGGAAACCGGCATCCGCGCTTTCCGCCAATACAACCTACTACTGGCAGGTCGAGGCCGTTGACGACGAAGGCAACAGCGTCAGAAGCGATATCTGGGTTTTTGATACGAACACTGAGGTTTCTGAGGTTCCCGAGCATGATTTCCTCATTGTCGCCGATCCAAGCATGAAGAACGGTCTTGAAGAAGCGCTTTCAGTCTACACCCTTGATCTCGAAAAAGCGGGCTACAAGCCGTTTGTGCGCTGGTGGCATGCGGGCGGCGCAGGATTTTTAAAGGAAATGCTGAAGCAAAGCTATACCGATTATGCACTCAAAGGTGCGCTCCTCATCGGCAGAATGCCGTCGGCTTATTACGAGCAGGAGAGTGATTACGACGGAACAGGCACCATGACTTATGAATCGTTCCCGTGCGAATACTACCTTATGGATCTTGACGGAGAGTGGAAGGATGCCGATTCAAACGGGATTTTCGACGATTACCCGGCCGATCTTTCGCTTGAAATCTTTACCTCGAGGCTTACAGGAAGTGCCGAAGAGATCAGCGAATATCTCCTGAGAACGCACGAATACCGCGAAAACGGCTCATTCTTCGAGCCGAGGAACTTCTTCTCGTTCATCGACGACGACTGGAATTCTTATGAGGAGAACGGAGAAATCATAGAGAATGCCTTCGGCTTCAACGGCAGCACCTGGGGCATGGAGTCGATCTACGGCGACAACTACGACCGTCTGGAAAGCCGTGAAAACACGACGAAAACAACCTACCTCGACTATTTCGACAAAGGCGGAGCCGAATTTGTCTACCAGTGGATCCACAGCGATCCGCAGGAGCTCTACTTCAACGACAACTATTCACCGAATCCGGCGAACATCCTCACTATCGAAGCAATCAGGGAGGCTGATTTCAACGGCAGTTTCTACAACCTGTTCAACTGCTCCGCATCAAAATATACCGAAGAGGACGGAAACCTTGCCGACACCTATCTCAAAGGGAAAAACGGGCTGGCAACCGTCGGCAGCACGAAGGTCGGCGGAATGTTCAACCCCGAGGCGATGTACGAGGCTCTCGTCAACGGCGAATCCTGGGGAGCTGCATACCGGATCTGGGCGAACGATCTGTGGGCAAACTATAAAAGCTACGGCTTTGACAAATCTTATGTCGATACATGGTGGCTCGGCATGATGATTCAGGGCGATCCGACGCTGACCCTGACTGACAAAAAGGCCTTCACCAAGAAAAAAGTCATCAACAGAAAGCACTATTCGGAAGAGTTCCTCAGAGAAATGGAACGCAGAACCTTCCGCCGTTCAAAGTAAACCATCCTGCACCTGAAATTCATTTCACACCTCTCAGCCGCTCTCCCCAGATATTTTTAGACGCTGATATTCTGGACGCCGTATACGGGACTGTCAATGTGGCAATTTGTCTTTTTGTCATTTTTGATATAAATACAACTATTTGATTCCGTTGAATTATTTCAATGGAACGCTAATTGCTTGTATTATCGGTTTTTTTGCTTTGTCTGGAGGAAATATGAAACCTTTGAATGTTGCTATAGTCGGCGCGACGGGACTTGTCGGCCTTGAATTTATTACGATTCTTGAAGAAAGAAATTTTCCGATTGATAAACTTTACCCTTTTGCGAGCGATAATTCGCTCGGTCTCACGGTGACTTACAAAAACAAAGAGATCGACGTCATCCCGCTCAACGAAAAGGAGATAGAAAAGCATCCGGTCGATCTCGCTCTGTTCAGTGCAGGTGCAGGAGTCGCGCTCGATTACGCAAAACACTTCGTCAATGCAGGAGCGATAGTCGTCGACAACAGCTCGGCTTTCAGAATGGATGACGATGTTCCGCTCGTAGTTCCTGAAGTCAACGGCGGAATCCTCAAGACCACGAAATCGAAGATCATCGCCAATCCGAACTGCTCGACGATCCAGCTCGTTCCTTTCATCAAAATCGTTGAAGAGCTTTTCGGGATCAGAAAAATGGTCGTCAGCACATATCAGAGCGTCAGCGGCGCAGGCAAAAAAGGGATCGAAGAGCTCCGTTCGCAGATTTCGGCGCTCTTTTCTTTCCACGAAGTCAAACCCGAAGTTTTCCTTCAGAGGATAGCTTTCAACCTCATTCCGCAGATAGGCCCTTTCTATGAAGACGGCTACTGCGAGGAAGAGGTCAAAATGATAAATGAATCGCGGAAAATCCTTTCTATGCCGAATCTCGACATCGACGTCACGACAGTCCGCGTTCCGACCTTCTATTCACACGCCGAAACGGTCTGGTTCGAGCTTGAAAAAGAGTGCAGCATCAACGAACTCCACCGCAAAATCAAAGAAAACGAAGAGATGGTGCTCATGGATGACATCGAACAGCTGCTCTACCCCACCCTCATTGATTCTTCTGGAAGGAACGAAGTTTTTGTCGGCAGGCTCAGAAAGGGGCGAGAGCACAAAAACTACCTTTCCGCATGGATCGTAGCCGATAACGTCAGAAAAGGCGCAGCATACAACGCGATAAGAATTGCTGAAACAATATTTGAGGATAAAAATGATTAAAAAATTTACGTTTTTTCTGCTCATTCTGTGCAGTTCGATGCTTTTTGCCGAGAGCTACATAACGAATGTTGAAGCAGAGCCCGGGCACGCAAGCATGAATTTCAAAGGGTCGCTCAAATTCTACTATGACCTGCCGAAGCCGAATCTTGTGGAGAAGGCTTACCTTCAGGCCGAAATAGACGGCGAAACAAAAACTTTCGACACAACCGTCGAAGACAGCGGATTTTTGAGCATAGACAATTCGCTTTCGCTTTCCGGAGAAGAGCTTTACAATGCGATAAAAAACATCCGTTCGCTTGAAGATTCGGATGACAAGTCAGCTGCAGACGGCACTTACACCATAAGAGTAAGAATCGAACTTGACACCTCGTCGAACAGCAATGACGAAGAAGACGAAGAAGACGATGATGATGACGACACCGGTTCCACAATTCCTGAATACGCCGAAAAAACGATAAAAGTGACTTTTGACAATAAGCCGCCGAAAGCACCCTCATCGATAGAAGTCGAGGGCGGCAACCAGCAGATGCTCATCAGAGTCGCTCCGCCGAGCACCGAAGACGGCGAATCAAAGGAAAAGATCGGAAAATATCATGCAAAAGTTACAGGAATTTTCAAAAGCGGGAAAGAGGCTGAGACCCAGACAACGCTGAAATACGATTCAATAGTAAATTCAGACAGTTACAATCAGATTTGGGAATTTACCGTAAAAGGAAAGGACGGCTATGAATTCATCAACAACGATGAAGGCTCAAGCAGCATGGCATACACTGTCGAAGTTACAGCCGAAGATCTGGCGGGAAACAGCGACGAAACGGCAGCGATCTCGGTCGAAGCATCGGCAGTCACGACTTACGGATTCTGGAGCAACTACAAATCACAGGGCGGCAAGGACGACGGAGGCTTCTGCTTTGTCGCAACAGCCGGTTTCGGAAGCTACTTTCATCCGAGCGTCGAACTTCTCCGCGAATTCCGCGACTCTGTCCTTGCAAACTTCAGTTTCGGCAAAAAATTTATTGCGGCTTACTACAAATACGGCAGTTATCCTGCTGAAATAATTAAAGATTCTCCGGCTCTTCGCGCAGCTTCGAGAACTCTTCTCATGCCGCTTGTCGTAACAGCCTGGTTTTTTACAACAGTTTTAGGAAGGATACTCATGATTTCATGGTTGGTTTTGGTTGCGTTTTTTACCCTTAAATCGGGCAGAAAAACGCTTTTGACACTCTTTTTTGTTCTGCTTCTTACCGTACCGTTTCAGGATCTTTCAGCAAAGACAAGAGGAAACGCAATACACGGCGAAGCAAGTTTTACGAACCTTATTTACTACCCGCAGATCGATTCAGAAATAAATGGCACTCCGTTCAAAGAGGTCGCAGGTTCGCAGCTCCGCTGGCTTCCCTCTTTTACTTTCGGTCTGGCTATACCGACTGAATACATCAGAATAACATTCATCGGCGGCATCGGATATACAAGATTCAAAGGACGTGCGATGCGCTCCGACGGCTCCAGAAGCACCGACAGGACGACAATGCACTTCATCCCGCTCAAAGCCGAACTCAAACTGCGTCCGGTCTACGATTTTCCGCTTTATCCATACATTGCAGGCGGCATCGACTACTATACGTGGTGGGTTCGTGACGGCGGCAGCACGACAGAAAACGGCGGAACATTCGGACTTCACGGAACAATCGGTTTAATGCTCTCGCTCAACTGGATGGATCCTTCTTCCTCGAAAAAGATGAGGGAAAACGGCGTTGTCAACACCTTCCTTTTCGTCGGCTATAAATTCGAAAAAATCAATGACTTCTGGAGAAATAAAAGTTTCGACCTCTCCAATAAAATGAAAAACAACTTCGAATTCGGTCTCGTTTTCGAATTCTAATCCTTTTTTACCCGATTCGCCGCCGTCGAAATAACGGAATATCGAGATAACGAGATATCGAAAAAGAGTTGCGGCGGCAAAAAAAACGACTATAATGCCCGCCGTTTTTTGTTTTGGAGGAATTATATGTTGAAAAAATCAATTTTGATTTTATGCACAGTTTTATGTTTTGTTTTCGTTGTTTCATGCGGCGAAAACACCACTAAATTAACTAAAAACGGCAATGAAACGGATGATCCGGCAGAGGCTTCATCAGATGATGACGATGTTTCATACAATCCTGACAACGGAACAGATACAGAACCATCGGAAGAAAATCCGGACGGCGGAGACACTCAGGCAGATCCGAATGAAGATCCGGAAAATCCGGAAAATCCTGACGAAAACAATGAAGAACCGGTAAAAGAGACAACCACAACTGTCGAGCCGAGTTCCGATTTTGAGACAAAAACCGAAGCCCTGATCGTAACGACTGCTGCTTTTGAAGAAGCTTTCAAAAAATTCGCCGTTTTCCACACCGTAACAGGCATCAATACAAAAGTCGTAACTGTTGAAAATATCTGTGAAAACGCTACTTGCGATGACAGTGATCCGTTAAATGACACGCAGAAGGCAATAAAAGACTACGTCATGTCGGTCGAAGGGCTCAGATATTTAGTTCTCGGCGGCGACATTGAAGAAATTCCTTCGAGAAAAGTTCACGATCACTTCGAACTTCCGCTCGGAATCGCCGATTACACCGACGATTTCTACAGCGATCTCTACTACGCCGATTTCAGTAACTGGGATCTGAACGGCAACGGAGTATATGCCGAAGACGAAGACGTACCCGGTCTTATCGCAAATGTCGCAGTCGGCAGGATTTCTGTTTCGACAGTTGAAGAAGCTGAACTCTATTTCTCAAAACTCATAAAACATTATACCGCTTTCAACACGGCTCACACTACGAAATCGCTTCTTCTGGCAAATATCGCGACTGAACTTTCGGGCATAAAAGTAAACTCGGGATATTACTTTGAAACCGAAGGAAAAACCATAAGCCAGATCCCGATGAATTATTCGATAAAAAAACTTTACACCAAATCGACACCTTTCCCCGGAGGAAATACCGCCCAGTACCTCGACAACGACAGTGAAAAGGCGGCTATCGAAGAAGGTATGAACCTCATCGTCCACAGCGGACACGGCGCGACATGGCTTCTCACCTGCGAACAGGGTGACGACCCGGACCGCGATTTTTCGGGAACAATGGCTTACAACCTTGAAAATGATACTCTCCCATTCTTTTTGAGCTGTGCATGCGAAGCAGGTCAGTTTGTCAAAAAAGATTCTGCGGGAGAAAACTTAATGAACGCTCCTAAAGGCGGTGCGATAGTTTATCTCGGCAACACGACGACCGGTCTGGGAATCGCAGGCGGCAGCCAGTTCATTGACGAAATGATGAAAAATATGTTCGCATTCCCATACTCGCCGATCGGAGAAAGCTATCTTTACGCACATTTCAACATGCCGCAGAACGACACCTTCAATCCTCCGATAGAAATTGTGAACATCAATGTTCCGGTCGTAAACAAGGACAGCTGGACATGGACAAAGAAGTCGATCATCATGCTTGGCGATCCGATGACAGTTTTCTGGCGCGATCCTGTCGAACCTTTTGCCGCTGAAATTGAGAGGGAAGTTGAAGAAAACGAAGGCGTAAAAACCGTTTCACTGCACTTCACGCCTGATCTTGAAGGAGCGTCACTCCGCGTTTTTGCCGGTGAAAAACTTTATGATATCCCCTATCTCATGCACGAAACAGTCAAAATAAATCTCGATTCCGCTGTTGAAACGATAACTGTCGGCATAAAAGCTGAAAATTCACAGTATTTCTTCAAAAAATTCGAAATTTAATACCCTACAAAAAATTTATTAAAAAAATTTTTTCAATATAATCATCCGTTACTGCTTTTTCACTTTGAGGGTGTGTGTTGCATAACAACAGGATTCACGGAATAGGTTTACTATTTGTTTTCATTGCACTTTTGATCTCAGCCGTAATCGGTATCATCATATATTCCGGACAGGAAACAACAAATTTTCAGGGTTTTGCGGAATCGAATGAAACCATAATAAATTCTGAAACTTCCGTCAGTATAAAAAAAGTTTTTGTCATGGAGGGAGACTCCGTTTACAAAGGGCAGAAACTCGCCGAACTTGAAAGTCAGGAACTTTCCATCCGCATCGCCGACATCCGCAGCCAGCTGCTTCAGATCGAGACGAAACGCGGAATGAGCGAAAAGGAAATCAAATCGAAAATCTTGCAGAACAAAGCGGCTGAACGCGCCGTAATAAGCGAACTCAGGGCACAGATCCAGACTCTTGAAAACCAGCTTAAAATCAACAAAGAGCTTTCTGACGGGCTCAAAAGCGTAAAAATCAAAAAGTCGGCTTCAGTCAAAAATCCTATAGAAATTCAGATCGAATCGCTTGAATTGGCAATCGTTGACCGAAAAAAGGAATTTGCCGAAATAAACCGCATGTACAGTAAAATGCTTGAAAGCGGCGAAACTCCTGAAAATGTCGAGGCTGAAAAGCTGAGAGCCGAGCTGGAATCACTTGAGGAGCAGAACGCGAACATGGCGGTTTATGCACCTTTTGACGGCATTGTCGGCAGCGTTTTCATCAAAAACGGAAACGGCGAAAAAGTTTTTTTCAAAGGCGGAGAGAAAATCGCGGCATACAGCCCTATTCTTTCAATTGTCAACAAAGAACCGTCGTTCGTAAAAGGCTATATTCCTGAATCGCATTTCTCGGCGATAAAAATCGGCGACGAGGTCACTATAGCCAACACTCAGACCCCTCAGCAGATAAAAGGTGTTGTAACAGGTCTCGGCGGCAGAATAATCCCGCTTCCGGTACGTCTTCTGAAGAACCCTAATATCCCTATCTGGGGAAGAGAAATCGTGGTTAAGATTCCTGAAAACAACGGATTTATCCTCGGTGAAAAAGTATCGATAACCTGCGGCAGCAATGTCTGGGACAATCTGGCAAAGGCGTTTTCAGTCACTCAGTCAAAACTTTCCGCAAAGGAAAGGGATAAAAAAAAACTGAATAAATCACAAACAACGGCACAAAAAGAGACGTATCAGGTTACGTCTCTACATAATGGCACGTCCATACGATGGGACGGCAAGGTAAAAATCGAGGCTTCGGGCGCTGTTTTTGTTCCGGAAACAGGAAAATTTCTCGTTGTTTCAGACGAAACAGAAAAGAAGACACCGCTTCTTTTCGAAGTCGGCAAAAACGGAGAAACAAAGACAATCAGCATAAATAACTTTAATAAAATCAATGATTTGGAATCAATAGCGAAAGAACGTGAAAACACTTATCTCATAATGTCGTCGCTCAGCTATTCCAAAAAAGGAAAACTCAAACCTGAAAGAAGGATTCTTGCCAGAATCACTTTCTCAGACGAAGCCGCACAACTTGAAAAAGCGGTCGATTTTTATGAAATTCTCAAGGATTTTGCCGAAAAATCAGGTTCGGAAGCAGCAATGTTTCTCAAAAAAGGAATCGCTGAAAAAACAATCGACATCGAAGGAATGTTCGTCATCGACAATTCGCTTTTTATCGCTTTCAAAAATCCCCTTTTCAATGAAAACGGCGTTATTTTTGAAATAAGCGGCTACGAAACCATTTTTGCAGAGAAAAAAATCTCTGAAAACCAGCTGAAAATGATATTTGTCGATGTGCCTCGTGGAAGGAAAATTTCTGATATTTACATGCAATCCCCTGATAAATTCTACTACACAGCATCTTGCGACAGCGAAAAATGCGGCGGATTCTACCGCTTTGAAAACGAAAAAAGCGAACTTATAAAAGAGTTTCCGGAACTGAAACCGGAAGGAATCGCAATCGATGACGGCGGAAACATCTTCATATTTTTCGACCTTAGTCAGCAGGAAAATTCAAAATTCATGAATTTAGGCAGAATATGAAAAAGTTTTTCCCGTTTTTTTTCATGCTTTTTGCCTCTTTCATCCTTTTTTGCGAAGATCTGACCATTGCCCGGTACATCGAAGCGGCAAAAGACGATCCGCGCCTTAAATCAAAAAAGGCGATGTCAGATTCGATTGAAAATTCAAACGACACGCCCGGAATAAAAGGACTGGAGTTCAGAAGTGAAACCGGAAATTTTGACATCATGGAACAGAAATATGCTCTCAGACTCTATTTCAAAGGGTTCGGCGAAACAAAATCATCGCGTGAATTCATAAAAAACATGCAGAATCTCCACAAACTTGAATACGCGTCTGCTCTCTCGGATGTCCTCTTTGAAAGATACAGCGCGATTGTCACTTATATCCAGCATAAAAAAGAGCTGGAAATTGTTGCTTCAATGCGCGAACTTCTTTACGACAAGCTCGCTGTCACCACGAAAATGGGCGAAATCACAGGAGAAACCACCGAAATCGACAAAATGGATATCGACGACAAAATAACCGAAATTGAAATGCGCCAGATTGAGCTTGAATCGACTGTAGAATCGATTGAAGCCTTGATAAAAAGCGATATGGGCGATGATAAGACCCCGGTTTTCGAGAAAGAAAAGATTGTTTCGGTCGATGATATCGAAAAATTTGCGGAATCCCTGACAGAAATACACGGAGCATCTAAAACCGAGAGCGATTACCAGACTCTGCGTTCGATAGTCGCGCAGAATGAAATCGCCCTCGAAGAGGCGAAAGAGCGCGACTGGCTCAAGTATATCGCGCTGGAATACGATACCAGCGACCGTAACGACAGACCTTCGCGCGGATTTTCGATAGGCTTCGCAATCTCTATTCCGGGATTTAAAAACAACCAGTCTTCGCTTGTTAAAAAGAAACTGAAATCTTTAGAACTTGATTATGATTTCAATATGCAGAAACGCTTAAGGGAAGCAGAAATCAGGACTGCTCTTCTGATGCTGAAGCGAGAGATAAAACAATATAAAATACTGTCAAAAAGGAAAGATGAAGGGGAAAAAAGCAATATTTTTACCAAATATTCGTCAATAGAGGGCTTAAACCCGATGATGGTCATCAAACTGAAAGAGAAAATCCTGAAAAAAGACCTGAAGCTGGCTGAGTTAGAGCTCAAAATCTACGAAAAATATATAAATCTGGCATACCTTCTCGGCATCTACGAGGACGAGTCAGCGGGCAACTTTCTCAACGGGAAAAACAAATAATGGCTGCTGTACAAGTCGAAATTCCAACGGTACTGCAACGCTTCGAGTACAAATACCTCATTCCTAAAGAAATGATAAAACCGATCTCCGATTTCGTAAAAACCTACTGCTGTCTCGACAAATACTCGGAAATGTCGCCGACAAAATTCTACAGAATAAACAACATTTACTTCGACACCCCTTTTTACACTTTTCTCAACAACAGGCTTGAAAAGAAGGAAAACCGCTTCAATATGCGAATCCGCTCTTACGGCGAAAATCCGGTTCCGCCCTACTTCTGGGAAGTAAAGTGCAAATTCGGTGAAAACAAGCAGAAATACAGAGTAAAGGTAAAATCTGAGGAAATTGAGAAGATCTTTTACATGACAAAAGCTTCCGCCGAACTCGGTCTCAAGGGAAACGATGCGAAAAACATGGATCTTTTTCAGTCTTTAGCTCTTTCCTACAATGCTCAGCCGCAGATTTTGACACAATACGACAGAATGGCATGGATAAGCGAAACCGACGAATACGCCAGAGCCACTTTCGATGCAAATCTTCAGTGCTGCGAAGAGCATAATTTCAACGTAAAACCTGCTCATGAAAGAATGGAGAGCTACGACACAACAACGATTTTCGGCCCGCAGGCACAGTGCGTTCTCGAACTCAAAGGGCAGGTTTCCAATCTTCCGCTCTGGATGGTAGACCTCGTCCAGTGTTTCGACTTGAAAAAAGCAGCTTTTTCAAAATTCAGATACGGAATGCTCAGAGTCCTGCGCAACCAGAAACCCGACAATAAATGGTATAATGTTTCCAACTACGGAGAGATATATGACTGATTTTTTAACTGCAAACTTAGCCTCATCTTCGGTTTCGTCACTAAGAGTGATTTTTTCCGCTTCTCTGGCGTTCATCCTTTCGGTATCGATCGGACTAACATACCTCAAAACCTTCCGCGGCCTCTCCTACTCGCGCAACTTTGTTCAGGCACTCATGCTTTCGTCAATAGTTACGGCAATGGTCATCCACGCGATCGGCGACAGCGTCGCCATCGGTATCGGCACACTCGGAGCTCTTTCAATCATCCGTTTCAGAACAAATCTCAAAGATCCGCGTGACATAATCTTTCTGTTTGCATCCCTTGCAAGCGGTATCACCTGCGGAATCGGCGCATACTTCATGGCTTTTGTCGGCATCATGCTTTTTGACATCGCAGCTTTCGTCCTCTATTTTTCGCAGGTCAGCAAAGCCTCCTACTTTGACGGAATCCTCCGTTTCAACATCAGTCCCGAAGAACTCGACATTCAGAAAATGGCAGAGATTTTCAAAAAACACTGCAAAGTTTTTGCCCTCATCACACTGAAAGAAATAGCAGTCGGCGAAAGACTCGAATACGCATACCACATCAAAATGAAGCCGAAATCGACTTCGGAAGAGCTTATAAACGAACTCAAAAAAGAGATTCCTGCGATGAACAATCTTTCGCTTCTTCTGCAGGAAACAACCGTAGAACTTTAGGAGATATCTTTGAATTTTAATGATTTTCTGAAAAATAAAAAACACAAAAGAATAATAGAGACATGCCTTTTCATTTTCTTATTTTGCGTAATATTTTCAAGAGTTTATCTCGAAACAGCAATATTTGCCAAAAGATCGTTTTTTTCATACTTCGTGGCGACGCATCACTGTACATGGTTCACTTTCGTCTTCTTTTATTTTGCTCTCTGCGCCCGCTATATTTTAGGCTTGAAACCTGAAAAAATCCCTTACCTCGCTCTTTTCAGTCCGGTGATATACATTCCGCTTATCCACGCATGGATTTCCGGCTCAAAAATTAAACTCCAGTATATACGAGGTGACTTTTCCAAAGCGCTTTTTGACATTCTCACCCTCTACAAATTCAGCGAACAGGATAGTGTTTTCTTCTTCGAAATGCTCGCACTTCTCGTTATTTTCGCAGTTCTGAGCTACATTGTCTCACGCAGCGTTTTGAGGACAATTCTCAACATAATTGTAGGTTTTTACGGCAGCATGTTTCTCGCCGGGCTGCAGCTTTTCGGTGTCGCACCGCGTACAAAAGCGTACTTCCCGCTGCACACGGTTTTCAGAAACCACATTCTGCTTTCTCTCATCTATTTCACAGCCGTAATTCTGGCATTTACAATATGCTTCTTTCCTGAAATCAAAGAACTTGTAAAACGCGATTTCAAGCCTTTGGGAACAGCTTTGATTCCAGGAATACTCATTCCGCCTGTCATGTTCAACTTTTTGGAAAAATCACTGAATAATATTGCTGATGTGATACTGCTTGCCGTGACCTGCACAACGACTCTCTTTTCTCTGATTTTTCTGCAAAAAGAAACAAATCTGCCGGGCGGGCGTTTTTTTCCTTTTGTTTTTTCGGTTTTTCCGCTTGTTTTGATATTAGGAATAATATTCAGAGATAAAGTTTTTGTCTAAAGACCGCTCACAATCTTCCACTTCCCGTCTTCTTTGATGAATTTCATCTTGTTGTTTTCGGAAAGTTTCTGGTTTGTCATCCCGTCAGGCTGAATAAAGGCGTTTTCTTCCGTATGAGGAAGGGAACTCTTCATTTTGAACCGCACCTCATAGAAATAAATCAGTTCAGCCTTGCTTTCGTCTTCATTAAGAAAGAAAAGATCCTTGATTATTGCAGTTATGCTGACCTTTTCCAGGCTGTGATACGAATCTGAATTGAGGATCTCGACCAGTTTGTCGTAATCGACATCGTCATCCGCCTCGTCTGTTCCGTTCGTGTCATAATATTCTTTCGAAACATACTCAAGAAAAATTTCGGGATTCTGCTCTTTGAAACCTTTCAGATAATACCCGAAAACAGTCAGGATCTCCTTTGAATCCGGCGTTTCCTCAATGTTCGTTCCCTTGATCATCTTGGGGCTGCACGCAACCGTCATAAACATCGAAAACACAATCATAAGCATCAAAATTTTTTTCATTTTATCCTCCTAAATCTGTTTATTCCTCTTCTCCTTCCGCAGGTTTGGGCGGTTCAGCTTCTCCGCCTTCTTCCTGATTTTCACGCGCTCTCTTGGCTGCTTCCATCTCTTCGCGGACCTTGCGGATCTCATCCATTGCGGCTTCCTGGGCAGCATGGAGTCTCGCCTCTTCCTCCATTCTGTTCCGCTCTTCCTGCTCTTTGCGCTCCCTTTCCTCTTTTTCACGCTGCTCGCGCTCTTCACGCATTTTTTCCTCGCGCTCTTTAGCAGCCTCTTCTTTGCGTTTCAGCTCTTCCTCTTTCCGTTTGAGTTCATCCTCTTTTTTCTTCAATTCGTCATTCTGAGGAACGTTTTCGGCCGCTGCAGGTGCCGGTGCAGCCGATTTTGTGGAAAGCTCTCTCTGCGGCAAGCGTTCAGATTTCTGCGGACGCTGGGATCTTTGAGGTCTTTCCGGCTTTTTCTGCCTCGGATCGGTTTTGATTTCACGATCCTTTCTCAGAACTCTGCCTGTCTGAGGCTTGTTCAAAAAACCTTTCAGAGTAAGTGCAAAACTGTTTTCAGATTCGCCTTTATATTGCGAAAGCTGGCTTACAAGCAGATTAAGAGCGACATTTTCGGTGATTTTAGCCATATCCGGAACTTTTGCCGCGATTTCAAGATCGAGTCTCGAAGACGGGAAATTCCTCGTATTCAGATGGATTTTTCCTGTTGCATCAAGTTCGACGATCCCTTTTATAGAAAGTTTTTTTATTTCAGCTTTGTTCTCAGCTACATCGGCTGCAATTTCGACTTCACCGAGTATTATCTTACCGACATCGAAATCTCCCATCGGAGTAGGAACTTTACCGCGAAGAACGACATCTGCACCGCTTATTTCCACTGTTCCGTTGTACTTGCCGTCTTTCAAGCAGATATTTCCTCCTCCGCTCAGCGCACCGGTAAGCACAACTTCGCCGATGAAAGGCTTGAGAAGTGAAAGCGGGACCTCGGAAGCGTCAAGGGAATAGCACGGATTCTCGCTCGTATCAAAGGTCGCATCAAGTCCGCCGCCCTGCGAATTTATGTCCTCGAGATGAACTTTTCCGGCAGGATGACCGCCTAAAGTGGCAAAAATTGCCGGAGAAAACGCAAGCTCGGAAAAAGTCAGAACTTTGTTCCCCTTCTGCATCAAAGCGCCTTCCTCAAACGAAATTCTGCCCAAAAGCGAAAGTTCGACATCTTCGCTCATAAGTGCCATATCCCTCAGGAAAAGCTGTTCGTTGATTTTGGAAAGAACGAAATCGTCAGGGAAAAATATCTTTATGCCAAGCCACAGACCTATAAAAAACGCGGCATTTACGAACAAAACGCCCTTAATCAGCGCCTGAACTTTGCCAGGAATCGGCAAATTCCTGATTTTCTTAATTATTTCAGAAAATTTATTCCCCATTTGCGCTCTCCTTCTTCATAGCCGCAACGACTAAAGAAACATCGTAATTCTGCTTGTTGAAACGCTTTTTTATCGTTATCGAATCGACAAAAACGTAACGTCCTTTGTTTTCAAGCCCGTAAAGAAATGTCAGCGTCTGGTCAAGAGGAACTTCACGCAGGCTGAGTTCGATCCTTTCGATGTTGATATCACCTTTTTTGCGCGGTTTTATCTCCTTTATCGAACTTATCGGAATGCCGACGCTCTCTTTGACAGCCGAAATGTCGGAATTGAGGTTCACGTTGCTCGAATCGATACTGTCCTGCATTTTTGTCGCTTCTGCCTTCGCCTTTTTGAAGAGCTCTTTCTTGGAAACCATCTCCTGGATCATCTTTTCCTGTTCGACGATCGTATCTTTGCGGTCGTCTATCGCCGAACTCATGAAAAACCATACCGTGACAAAAATGAAAATCATGACGAAAGTGAGAAAAGCCACGAGAATCGTGCGTTCGCGCTCGCTGAAATTGCTTATCGCCTCTATAAGTTTTTCTTTCATGCTGCTCTCCTAATCGTTGTTTTCCTTTCCTTTTTTCCTGCCCTTTTTCGCTTTCGGGTCTTCTTTTTTCTGACCGGCGTAGTTGAACGAAATATTGAAGGAACTCTTGTCTCCCCTTGTATTTATCTGACCTCTGTTGATTTCATCGATAAGGGGATCCTGTTCCAAAAGCTCGGTGAATTTGTTGATGTCTTCCAGAGTATTGCTCGTTCCGACAACTCTGATCTTTCCCTCTTCCTTTATCGAAATTTCGGAAACTTCGATCGTGCTTCCTTCAAACGTGAAGTAAGGGAACACGATTTCCATGATGTAAAGCGCGCTGTATGGATAAACCGACTTTTTGTCTGCCATGCTCGCTTCGCCCTTTATCGACTTGTCCATTATCGAAAGAGCCTGACGAAGGGATGGCATTTCCTTTCCGATGACCTCTTTCATCAGAGTTTTTGTTCTCTCCTCGCCTGCCGCAATTCTTTCATCGAGGTATTTTATTTTCATTTCCATTCCGGCAACAAGCAGCAGAATAGCCGCGACGTAAAGGACAAGCGCGATGATCGCCCGTTTTTTGAGGAACGCGAAACCGCCTTTATATGCAAAATCGCCCGTTGCGAAATTCACCGTGCTGTCGTTGTCAACAGACTCTGAAATCATTTCAAGCTGGGATGCGAAATCGTAGACTATGAACTGCGAATCCGAAAAAACCGATGAATCCATTTCTCTGACTATCTTTTCGGCACCTTCGGGAAGAACTCCGCCGATAAAAACCGCCGTTTCCCCGGAATCTCCGGCAAAAGGAGTGAAAAAACCGAACAATTTTTCAAAGAACGAAATTATCGTTTTGCGTATTCTGACTTCGATGTCGCTGAGTCCGTCAGGTTCGCTGAGATCACCGGCGACACTTAGCCATGAATCAAGTTCAGCCTGAGGATCTTCGCCGCCGAAAATAGAGAGCATATCGCTTCTGAGTTCGTTCAGACCGCCGTTTCGAACTATCTGACCGTCGGCAAAAACCATAAGAGAATAGTCGTCATTTACAAATATCGCCTTTTTAAGCGGGATTTCCGACTTGAAAAAGAGAATTTCTTCGGGAACTATACTGCGTACCTTTTCACGTGCCGCATCGTCGAAATCGAGCAGAGCCTTGCGGATCACGTCCTTTCCGGCAGCAAAGACATTCATGTCACCGCTTCCCTTCTGGAAGTTCCTGACTTCGATCATCAGATCGTCTTCCTTGAACGGAGTTTCGGATTCGATATCCTGCGCGACTATTTTTCTAAGGTAGGAGTGCTTTACCGGCGGATAGTTCCTTGCATAGTAGAGCATTTCCCTGCCGGAGCAGACAAAATCTATGTAGTCGAAGTTCTTAAAAAGTTCGGCTGCTTTTTCACTTTCGGCAAATTCACTCTTTTCAAAGGTCGTTTTGTTGTATTCCTTCGAAAAAGTGTCTATCAAAAATCCGCCGTTTGCCGCTCTGCATGAAGCAAATTTCATTTTTTACCTCACTCGTGATTATCCTTCTCTGTAATAGTAAATGTTTCCTTCACGGTCGACGATCATTTCGACCCAGCTTTCGACCCCTTCCTTTATCCCGACAGCTTTTATGCGGTAAACGCTTCCGGTAGTGTCGGCGATTTCCGAAATCGACTTGTCTAAATTAACACCTTCGTCGGCACACGCCTGAATGAAGTCGTCAAGTTTAGAAAAACCGTACTGAGCCCGTTTTGCAAGTATCTTTCCCAAAAGTTCGCGCATCGCGTCTTCGTTGTAGAAAACGGTCAGCGCCTTATCGACTGCATAAGCTCTGATCAGCCCTTCGATCATTTCGTGACCTGCCTTGTTCACGTTGACTTTGCCGGTCGAATATATCGTGATGTAAGGCTCAAGAATCTTGAAAATCAGATCGTTGACACCGTAAACCATCATAAGTTCCTGAACAGTGTCGAACTTCGAGTTTTTGACTTTATACTCCGGATCAAAATCATCGTATTTCGACTGCTCGTCACCGCCTGTCATATATTTCACGCCGTCCGTGTATTTGTCATCGCCCATAT
Source organism: uncultured Spirochaetales bacterium (assembly GCA_902774115.1). Lineage (GTDB taxonomy): Bacteria > UBP6 > UBA1177 > UBA1177 > UBA1177 > UBA1177. Next base: position 199,272 of record CACYHH010000003.1, on the reverse strand, counting down.
CGACCCAGTCTACAATGTTCTGAATAAGCTCTTCGCGGTCGACATACTCCTCTCTCGATGTGTTTTCAAGGAAGATAAAGTCGTAAAACTCAGGTTCTATCAAGGCTTCGAGCATTTTTATGATAGCACTTTTAGTTCCGTAAGCCAGCTGATTCAGGTTGATTTTCGTGTCTTCGCCTTTGAATTCGACCTTGAAATCTCCGGGGAACTGGAATATCGGATCGCCGGTTTCTGTGTAGGTATGCTCTCCTTCCTCCTCGTTCGTCGCGGCACCTCTCGGATTGTCCACATCGCTTTTGGAGACGACATCCTCGATATCGACAAAAGGTCCGGCATCGGTAAAACTGCGCAGGATAGCGGTATCCATCGGAATTATATCCCAGATTTCTATCTGATTGGACATGCTGAACTGCTTGAGCAGGCTTTCGACCTGTTTCTGAAGATCGAAAATAACTACCGCAAAATTGACCGCGCTTGAAGCTAAAGCCTGAGATTCCGCCTTGTGTTTGTAATCCATAGCAAGGTCGAATTCGGTCTTTGCTTCGTAGTTCATATCGCTCACTATCGGCAGCATGACAGCTATCATGACAAGGACTAAAACAAGGGCAAACCCGCGCTTTTTTCCTTCCGGCTCTTTTTCCAGGCTCTTCTGCGAGCGCAGACTTGACTTTATTTTATCCAATAATTTCAACATCTTAAAAACTAAACGGTTTAGTCATTTTAAGGTTTACGACTGTTTCTATTTTGTAATCCTCTTCGCCGAATTCGCCTTCTTTGGCAATCATCGTGATCTTTACTTTCGGCGGCAGAGAGTTCACGTTGTCGATACTTTCAGTGTTCCAGTGGTCAACCCACTCTTTTGTCGTTGTACGCCAGTACTCGAATTTCAGGCTCTTGAAACCTTTCAGAACGGGATAGACGTTGCCGCCGCGCTCAGGATCTTCGTCAACCCAGAGGCTTTCCCTTCGCATAAGAACATTCTCGCCGTCAATATTCTCGCCGTAGTATTCGATCTCGGTCTGGTCGCACTGTTTGACTCCCGCAGCCATTTTTACATGGTTGATGGTGGCAAAAGTAAGATGGCTCACGGGATCGTCGTCTTCGCTTTTGAAGATAGTTTTGTGCGTCTCTTCCGGCGCGCCCTTGTTGACTGTAAGGTATGCGTTTTTCAGATCGCTGCGGATCAGTTCAAGCGTTGAGTATATTCCACGCTCCCTTTCCGTAACTTCTTTTATTTTCGCTCTGCCGCTGATAAGGTTGGAAAACGAAAAGTAAACCGATGTGACAAGGATCGCCGTTATGCTCATTGCAAGAAGAACTTCTATGAGAGTAAAACCTTTTTTCATCATTTTCCCTTTATTGCACCGCCGTTAAGCATCTTGTTCGGCTGCTGGCTTCCGCCTTTGTTGAGCCCTTCGAACCTGTTTTTCGGAGCATTGCCGCCTTTCCCGCCCTTTCCTCCTTTGCCACCGTTGTTCCCGCCGTTGTACTGCTGGAAAGTCCTGACAGTACCGTCGGTTGTCAGAAAAACGGTGAAAACCACTTTTTCAGATTCCTTCAGACCCTCGCCCCAGAAAACCGAAACCGTAAGTTTACGTATTCTCTCCTTGAAGAAATCCTCGATATTTCCTTTCGCCAGAGAAAGCATTGACGCGCTCTGGTCGAGATATGAGCCGTCGTCCGCACTCGTTGAAAAATCGGGGAGCGGAATGAAAACGCGCTTTATCGAATACTTCCAACGGAAACCTTCGTATTCCCTGTCCTCGAAATCTCCCTCTTCCTCCGTTTCGTCGTCAGGCAGACCGTCCTGCTTGATGATTTCTTCGACATCGTGGAGTTTCAGCCGGCAGAGTTCGGTTCCCAGATAAATGTTGTGCACCTTTGAAGCATAAATATAACTCGCTGAAATTATTCGTGAAGCTGCAAAAAGCACGCCTGAAAGGATAGTTATCGCCGCAAGGACCTCGATAAGCGAAAAACCTTTAAACTGCGCCCATAAGTTAGGGGAGCTGTCAGCTCTGCTGACTGAGGAGTGTGTTCTTTTTGTGTTTTCACACACGCCCCCGGCACTTCGTGCCACCCCCTCTAACTTAGCGGGGGAATCAAAACTAAGCGAAGCGAAGAATCTCATCACGATTTTCCCTCCGCGTCCTGATCTTTCAGCAAATCACGCATATCTTCGATCACATCTTCGAAACTGCCCGACTCGATCTTAACGTTGAGAAACATATCGGAAGTGATGTAAACGAAACTTTCATCGCCGTCATCGTTCTCCTCTCCGATGGAAAGATAGAAAGGCTCGATCCTTCCTTCAGGGAAAATGTAGATGAAAACTTTCGGCTCCTTTCCTTTGTTGTCGGAATCAAGAAAATCGCTTCTTTTCACTATTTCCGGCGTGTGATAAGCGAAAAAGCCAGTAACAATCAGCCCTTTCGAGAATTTTTTCTCACCTGAATTTTTAGTGAACTCAGGTTTTAAAATCTGTTTCAGGGAACGTCTGTCGGGAATAAAATTTTCGTAATTGTAATAATCCGAATTTTCCAGATCTTCCTGTGAAGAGAGGAGTTTAGCTTTTTCGAGAAGGTTTTCCGCGCCGAGAGCAGAGCCCTTTCCTGCAAAAGGATCGCTTCCCTTGCCGTTTTCCATCCTCTCGATGAGTTTTTCGTTTTCCTCTTCCTTTGCCGCAGCTGCTTCGCCTGTAAAAAGATAGAACGGGGTCTCGCTTTTTTCAGTCCAGTAACTCCCCTTTTCCAGGTCTACGACAAGGCGGACATACTCTTTGTTGCGCACCGCCTGCATAAAGCTGTAACGCAGAAAAGAGTTGAAACCGCCCATGTCAGCCTGAGCCTGATAGCGCCCGAAACGGTTAACACCCGCAACGGAAAAACCGGCGATAATCACCGCCAGAGCTGCTACGGCCAGCATTTCGACCATGGAAAATCCGGATCTTTTCATAATTAGTCGTCTTCCCAGTTGGTTATATCGTCGTTTCCGCCCTCTTTGCCGTCAGGTCCGAACGAGTAAAGGTCAAAACCGTCCTCGTTGTTCGAGCCGGGATAAATATAGACATATTCGTTTCCCCACGGATCCTGAGGAACTTTCTTTTCTTTGAGGATTTTTTCTTCGACAAGTCTCGAAAGACCGTCATCGCTGTCGGGATAACGTCCGAACTCGGTTTTATAAAGGTCAAGCGCATTCGAAATCGTGCCGATGTCGATCTTCGCCTGTTTTATCTTCGATTTGTCGAGATAACCCATGACACCGACGCCGACAGCGCCCATAATCATCGTCATGATCGTGATCGTTACCATGATTTCGAGAAGCGAAAAGCCTTTCGGCGCCTCTTTCGCGTTTGCTTTGATCAAAGCCTTAAAAAAATTCTTAAACATAAAAACCTCCTGAAAAAATGCAAAAAACTAAAACCTATAAATTAAGCAAGTCGAGTGCCAGAAAAATTTATCAATCATTTCAAAGACTTACAAAGATAAAAAGAATGCCGATTTGGCAATTTGACAATTTGTCACGAACTGATGTTTAGATGATCAGCTGCCCCTTTTCTTTCATGACTGCCGGGTTGAAGGTCGCGAAATCGGCCTGATGGATGAAAACGCCTTCGATCCTCTGAGGTCTCCCCTCGCCTTCCTTCGCATGGCAGATAATAATGTTCTGGATCTCAAGCGGAAGGTCGTGTTTCGCGGCTGCGATCGCTCCGCTTATCGGGTGACGCGCGCACTTTCCGGCATAGCTTTTTCTGTACGTACCGTCTGCTTTTTCGATTTCCATAAGTTTGCCGACATCATGCAGCAGACCGCCAGCGATGACCCAGTCCAGATTGATTTCAAACGGCACTTTTTTGTAGGTCGAAATCATCGCTTTCGCTATACCCAGAGCCCCTTTCGTGACTGCGACAGTGTGCTCGATCAGATTTACGCCGTCGGTCGGCGTGAGAAGCGTGAACGGGATCTCGCAAAGCTCGTCAAAATTCTTCCAGCCGCCCTCTTTCGCACAGTCAGCCCAAACTTCGACAACTTTTTCGGCCAGAGCCTTGTCCTTCATCTCGGCAAGAAGTTCGCCGAAAGCCTTTTTAAGTTCTTTTTTCATGTTTTCCTCCTATAGAGACGTGACCTGACACGTCTCCAAAATATCGTTTCTCACAGAACAATCGCGCTATTTTAGCCACCACGAATTTGATTGCAAGATACGATTTTGCTGAGGATGGTTTTCGTCCAGAATTGAAAAGATAAGTGAGTGTCGCATTACAACCATCATTTTATCGTGAAACATGCACTATTCAGCATTTCTGACGCAGCGTACATAGCAAGAAAGGTGTTTGTAAGTATCATATACATATTGGTACCCGAAACCCACACGCCATGCGGAACCTGAGGACTTACTAGATGAAGACCATAAATCGCCAGCATCTCCCAATTTGCTATATCTTCCGTCGTCGGCATGAAGTGCTGCACTAAAACATCCCATATATTCAGAGATCCGGCCTTCTTCGACACAGGTTTCACAACTCCAACACTCTCTCGACAAACAATTGTTTTTTTCTGAAACCTTGCATAAGTTTTCATTGCTCCAGAGGAGAAGTGTTCTCAATTCATCTATATCAGGCAGACGCCAAGCGCTTAATCCCCCTTCCGAATAACTATTACAATGGTCAACAGCATCCTGCCAAGTCATCTCGTTACCAGCTCTTTTTGACCAAATGAGTTTACTTGATGAATCATAGCACGGAGTCAGGCTTGTCGGAGTACATTCAGGAAGTTCGGCTTGATTTTCATACTTCGAATCAGTGTCATCATGAGTAGTTTCAGGATCGTCGGTATCAGAAGAAGTGTTGTCATTTTTTGAATCACTGCCACAAGAAACGATAAGAATCAAAGCTGCAAAACAGCATGAAAACACAAAAAATTTCTTCATTTTTCCTCCTTTGAGCCGTGTCAGGTCCCGGCTCTGCACTCCATCTCGAAAAAAACCGCAAAATTATAGGTGTTTTATATGGATTGGCAAGAAATTAAGATTTGCAAATCAACAAACAATTTCTTCAAAATCAGATTTCTATTGACTTTATAAAAATTATCTGTAAAAACAACTTTAAGTTTTGGTCGGCAAAGATAAAGAAAGCCTTAGGCATAAGTTTGATACCAATTGCAGAGGAGACGGAGATGAGTGCTTTGCTACCAAGACTCAGACTGGAACACACGGAATGTGATTTCAAACGCGAAGTTGAACGAACAAAAACAAAAAACTGGCTTAAAAGCGTATGTGCATTCGCAAACGGAATCGGAGGGATGCTGATTTTCGGCATTGACGACAAAACAAGGGAACATGTTCCTTTGAAAGACATACAGGGCGATATCGAGTTTATAACCTCCTGCATAAAAGACAGAGTGTCCCCTATTCCTGATTTTATTCTTGCTCCTGACTTTACGGAAAACGGCGGAGAAGTTCTGGTTTTAAAAGTGAGAGGCGGTCTGAATACACCATATTATCTGACAGAAAATTCGAACAGAATCACTTTCATCCGTGCCGGAAGCTCCACTGTTCAGGCCGACACTCCCATCCTGCACGAACTAATACTCAAAGGCACGAACAGAACCTGGGACACTCTGAAATCTGAATACATGGCAAAGGATTTCAGTTTTACATTCTTGGAATCGATGTATTACAACAAAACCGGCAGCAGAATATCCGAAAGCGATTTCCATTCTTTCGGAATCATTACGAAAGACGGATTTCTTACAAATACAGGGGCTTTGTTTGCGGATTTCTGTCCGTTAAGGCATTCCCGAATTTTCTGCACGCGCTGGAACTGACTTTCCAAAGCCCCGTCGAATATCGATGCGCTTGACGACAAGGAATACAGCGGAAATATTTTACAGCTTCTCGGTGAAGGCGAAGGTTTTATAAAACTGCACAACCAGAAAATCTGGTATAAAACCGCCAATTCAAGAGTCGAAAAAGAGAACTTTCCGGAGCGGGCAATTCACGAAATCATGGTCAACGCTCTCGTTCACAGGGATTACGGAGTGCTTGGCAGCGAAATCCACATCGATATTTTTGATGACCGGGTCGAAATTCAGAATCCAGGCGGAATGTATGACGGAATTCCTGTGCAGTTCCAGAATCTGGAGAATGTCGTTTCCACAAGAAGAAATCCCGTTATTGCTGACATTATGAGCCGGATGAATCTCATGGAACGGCGCGGCAGCGGATTCAGAAAAATCATGGATGCGGTAAAATTCGCCCCAGATTTCAAAGTGGAAACATTGCCATCATTCCATTCCACGGCATATACCTTTACTGCTGAAATCAAAAACATGAATTACATCAAAGCTGATGGCGGATTAAGTGGCGGTATAAATGACAGTATAAATGACAGTATAAATGACAGTATAAAATTATCAGATACTGAATTGCGAATATTAAGCGAAATTTCAAAACAACCGTCTGTTACTATCCTTGAACTCATGGAAATTATAGGACTTTCAGGATCAACAGTAAACAGAGTATTGAAAAACTTACAAAAAAACGGATATGTCGCCCGTGTCGGCGCAAAGAAAAACGGTCATTGGGAAATAATAGAGAAAATATGAATATTTCGGCGCAAGCACGATGGACGGAAAATTACAGTTTGCCCTGAACTATTAGCAACCTTTATAACGAAATTTCCGACAGAAGTGACGAGATCTGGTTTGCGAATTTTACAGGATTTTTCGGCGTGATCCCTTCGATGAGAAGTGCCTGATCGTAGAGAACTTCCGCCATGTCCTTAAGTTTCGGAGATTCAGGATCTGCGTTGTAGATCTCGGTGAGTTTTTCGAAAATCTTGTGGTCAGGGTTGATCTCAAGGATCCTCTGCGCTTTCGGAGAAGGCATGCTCGACATTGTCGCTTCCGAAAGGACCTGCTCCATGTTGAGGCTGAGTCCCGCGCCGCTGACAAGGCAGACCGCGCTGTTTTTGAGTCTCGACGAAAGGCGGACTTCGCTGACTTCGCTTCCCAGATATTTTTTGATGGTTTCAAGCAGAGATTTGCTCTCTTCCTCTTTTTCTTTCCGTTTTTCCTCTTTCGCCTTTTTCTCTTCGTCGGTATCTAAGTTCAGATCTTCCGCAGCGATGTTTTTGAGCGGTTTTTCCTGATAGCTTACGAGCATGGCCGAAGCGAATTCATCGATTTTATCGGTGAAGTAAAGCACTTCGTAGCCTTTTTCAGCAACTGCTTCCATCTGCGGTATCCCGGCGATGGATTCTTTGTCCTTTCCTGCCGCGTAGTAGATCTCCTTCTGCCCTTCCGGCATCCTTTTTACATATTCGCCGAGAGTCGTCATTCCGTCACATTTCGATGATTCGAAAAGAAGGAGATCCTGCAGCTTTTCCTTGTGAGCGCCGAAATCGGAGTAAACGCCTGCTTTCATCGCGCGGCCGAACTCCTTCCAGAATTTCATGTATTTCTCACGGTCGTTCTCAAGCATATATTTGAGGGAGGCAAGTATCTTTTTCTCAATGTTTTTCGAGATTATTTTGAGCTGGCTGCTGTGCTGGAGGATCTCACGCGAAATGTTGAGCGAAAAATCGGGGCTGTCAACGACACCTTTGACAAAACCGAGGTATTCGGGGATCAGATCCTTGCATTTTTCCATAATGAAAATCTGCTTGCAGTAAAGTGCCAGACCTCTTTCAAACTGCGACGAATAGAAGTTGAACGGCGTTTCAGACGGTATGAAAAGGAGCGCAGTGTATTCAACCTGACCTTCACCTTTCGCCTGGATCACATCCAGCGGCTCGTCGTATGAATGGAACGTGTGGCGGTAGAATTCCTTGTATTCGTCCTCTTTGACATCCGATTTTTCCCTTTTCCAGAGCGGTTTCATCGAGTTCAGAGTCTTGTCCTCAAGCACAGTCTCCTTCTCTTTCGTGACGTTTCCGTCAGCATCTTTTTCTTCGGGGACTTCATTTTCTATCATCATTTTTATCGGGTAGCGGATGAAGTCGCTGTATTTCGAAACAAGTTCCTCAAGCTCGTATCTGTCGAGAAGCATCATCTCTTTCACCGCGTCGTCCTTGAGGTAAAGAGTGATCTCTGTTCCGCATTTGTCGATTTCAGTCTTGTCGATCGTATAGACTCCGTCGCCTTTCGATTCCCAGACAACGCCTTCCGAAGCAGGAGCACCTGCCGCTCTTGTTTTGATCCTAACCCTGTCGGCAACCATGAAAGCGCTGTAGAAACCGACACCGAACTGACCGATGAATTCTGCCGCATTCTTTTCGCCTTCACCCTTTTCGGCAGCCATTTTTTCGAAAAACTCCTTCGAGCCGCTTTTTGCGATCGTTCCGATATTATCTATGACCTCGTCATAGTTCATACCGATTCCGTTATCTGAAATCGTAAGTGTTTTCAGCTCTTTATCGGGAGTTATCCTGATTTCGGGTTCCCCGCATTCCTTCAAAAGATCAGGTTCGGTCAACGATTTGAATTTCAGTTTGTCTATCGCGTCGCTCGCGTTCGAAATAAGTTCTCTAAGAAAAATCTCGCGGTTCGTGTAAATCGAATTGATCATAAGGTCAAGCAGTTTTTTGGTCTCGGCCTTGAAACTTTTTTCAGCCATTTTTTCCTCCGAAAAAAAACATAATAAAAAAAACCGCGGTGATATATAAGAACGGACTTTGCAAAGTCAAGGCTCTTTTTTGACGCCGCCGATTATCTGTCGATATTTCGATATATCGACGTCGGCGGATCGATATGTCGACAGCAGCAAATCGAGATTTCGATAACAACGATAGTATCAACAGAATCTTGCCTCTTCCGCTTTTTCATCTATAATTAGGGGTTTTTGATTTTTTTGAGAGGACTCTTATGAAAAAGTTTTTTGCTGTTCTTGCTCTTTTATGTGCATTTTTCATTGCTGCCTGTGACAACGGATCAAAAGTCAATCTTAAAGCGGATCGTGATGATTCCGACAAAACCGATACAACACCGCATAATGATGACGATATAACGCACGATGACGGTGATTCCGGAGACACTTTGAACGACGGAGATTCATCGGATCCTTATGACAGTGAAAATTCAAACGATCCTGACGAGACAACGGACGGAGACACTTCGGACATACCGGCAACCGACGGTGATTCATGGCAGACTGACGACGATACCGAAACAGATGACGATCCTGTTGTAATAGTCGAAGGTCTCGACTACGAATCGGGCTTTATCGATCTTGAGGAAAACAGCTATACTCTCAGCAACAAAAGCAATAAAAGCGGCAGGGCGAAAATCTGGTACGACTTCCAGCCGGCAGACGAAAATCCGCAGGATAAACCGCTTTTTGTTCTGTACAACGGTGGTCCCGGCTCGTCTTCATCGCTTATTTTCCTCTACAACACCTCCAGAAAAACGGCAGATCAGGCGTTTGCCGGTGAGGGTGTCGCTGACAACCAATGGAACTGGAACAAGCTAGGCAACCTTCTTTACGTCGATGCGAGACAAACGGGATTTTCCTACGGCATAGTTGACAATCCTTCCAACAGCAGTGCCCGTTCAAACTATTTTTCGACCGCGAATTTCAACGTTTTCGTCGATGCTGCAGACTTCATCCGTGTGATCCTTCGCTTTTTGGACAACCATCCGCAGATAAAGTCAAATCCTGTTATCCTTGCCGGTGAAAGCTACGGAGGAACGAGAACGACCGCAGTGATCAACATTCTGCTCAATGTTGCAGAGTACGCTCAGAAAAACAGGGTCTTCTACGATCAGGCACTTTTCAACGAGATTGCTGCCCATTTTCAGGAAATTGATTCGACGGTAACAGGAATACCTTCTACGGAAGCGGTTGCAAAGCAGTTCGGCAGGCAGATCATGATCCAGCCGCTCGCCATGGGGCAGCAGCAGCTTGATGCGATCGGAGAAGTCCTTGAAAAAAGCGGCAGCCCGCTTTACACGATTCAGCAGGAAACAGGCAAAAAATATACTCCATGCGGAAACAACTCGTGGAACTGCGACAAATACAACAGAGCTGTAAATTACGTCCGAAATGCAGGCCGCGACATCTACTCCTACCGCAGAGAATACAACTGGCTTTTTGATTACACCGATTACGGCATCGCTAAAATGCTTCAGTTCACGATGTTCAAACAGTTCATAATGAACGATCCGACCAAAATTGACGCCCTTTACGCGGCAAACAGAACCGGTGCTTTCAGATACAATGGCAGTTACGGATATACAAAGAATATCGCGGATCTGGACAAACTCGAAAATCTTCCCGAAAGCATAAAGATCATTTTGAAGGCACGTATCGAACAGCGCAGCGCACATCCTCTTTCAAGCGGCGACCTGGAGAGCGTTTTCGGCGCCCTTCCACAATACGACGAATACTATGTCGATACCAACGATACGATACTTTCAACATTTTATAATGCTTCAGTTGATCCCTACGACGATGTCAACGGAGAAATGTTTCTGGAAAACATAAGAACCGCAAAGACTTTCATCACCAACGCGGAGGAAGATATCATTCTCTATGCCGAAGCAACTCAAAAAAAAGCAAAAAAATTCAGCAGCGTTTCAAGCGTCGAAACAGGCGACGAATCGTTCACTGTTCATTTCAAGAACGGTGAGTCGGCAACCGTCACATTCCCGTTCTATCCCGAAAGTTCGCACAGTGTTTCGGTAAATCAGCCTGAAAAATTCTTCAACGACGTTAAAAACTGGATGAATTAAGCCGGCAACGAATTCCCGATTAAGACCGAATCCTTTTTTTCACGAAATAAAGCATTGCCGAAAGAGCAAAAAAGTAGAAGAAAGCGGAAAGAACGAAAACAAATTTGAAACCGTAGACAAAAGCAATCATTACTGAAGTTACCGTTGCAAGAATAGATGCGGCTCCGTTTGCTCCGATTGCCAGCGGAATGAAGGAAGGCTTTTTCTCTCCGATAAGAAGTAAGGAAACTGGAAAAACCGTCCCTGTGACAAAACCGAGAGGCGCCGTTAACAGAGCGGAAAACAGCATTTTTTGAGCAAAAGAGAAGCCTGCGCAGAAAGCCGTGAAATGCGGAACGAGAACAGCATAACCCAGAATCATAAGCGGCAGAACTACCGCCATAACGCTGAAAAGTGACTTTTCCCCGAGCGAAATCAGTATTTTTTTGCTGAAAAGAGAGGCTGTTGCCGAGAATACAAGGAGAAACCCTGTTGCCGTTGCAGCCGAAGTAGCCGGATCACCGAAAAGCAGCGTAAAATTCTGTATGAAAGTCATTTCAATGAACATAAAACCAAAGCCGGTTGCGGCAAAAACAAGGATCTGAAGAAGCGGCAGATACTTTTTTTCCTCTTTCGACATGAAGAAAAGCGGGGAAATGAAAAGCGAAAGAGAGAGAAACAGCAGCTGGACAAAAATGAGAACCAGAATCTCGATCTGGAACAGACTTGCATCCTGAAAAACGATCCGGATCTCTTTTCCAATTTCTTCGCCGCCCAGTTTAAAATAGTTGAAAAAGAACGGAGAATCGTCGCTTACAGGCTTGATATTATAAGGATAATCGTCGATGAACATATCCTGAGTCCCGTTTTCAAGCGACCTGAAATAGTAGACGAAACCGCTTTTTACAAAGTCAAGTGCCTGATCGCTCGAAAAATTGACCAGTCTCACAAGCGGATCGTAGTATCTCGCTCCCGCGGAAAATCCCGGTGCATATATGATCCTGAGATCATGCGTTCCGGCTACGATTTCGGCAAGCTGGTTCAGTTCAGTCCAGGTGAAAGGACGTTTTTTAACCAGAACATTCGCCAAAGCGCCGTCTCCGATAATTACGATATTGTTTTCGGGATGTTCGAATCCGGCTTCTGCAAGCGCCAGAGAGGCTGTAACGGCAACTCTGAGCGTCTCCCTCGGCGGCCAGAGCACCACTCTGATGACGGCAAGAGTCCCCTCGTCATTGAGGCGGTTCAAATAAGTTCTGAAAGCCTCTTTCGTGTAGAGATAGCTTTCGTTCATTATGTAGGCGCCGTTCATCAGCGCAGATACCGTATCGGTTCCTGAAAGCTGGATAAGATCGTATTTTTTATCGGTTTTTTCCAGAAACGAACGCACTTCGCCATGAATGATCCCTACTTTTTCATTCTTCAGGATATTGTTCTTAAAAGTCGAATATTTTTTTAAACTCAAGTCAATTACAGAGCTGTTTACCTCAACGGATGTCACCGACTTCGCCTGCCAGAAAAGAGCTGCCGCAATATCGGTCGTCGAAAGTCCGGCAACAAAAACATCCGGTGAAGAAAGCCCGAAATATCCGGCAGAATAGAGCGAAGAAGCCACACGCTCAGGTTCGTCGGAAAAATCGTAGAGAAATGAAACCGAATCTCCGTCAATGGTCATTATTCCTTTCCGGAGATCTGCCCACTGATGCTGAAAAACAAACCCGTCTGTCCCCGCAATATCGACTCTTCCGGCGCGGTTCCATTCTGTCATTTCCGTATTCATAAAGACTGATGACAGCATTTTGGAAAAAGCGGGGCTGAAAATAAAAAGACCGTTTTTCAAAGGAAACAAAAGAAGTGCGAACACGATAAGAACCGCCGAAAAGACCTTTCCGGGAGTTCCTCTTTTAGCTGCAAAAGCGATGAAAAGCGAGGCGAGAGCGGCACAGAACACCGTCACAACGAGAGCGCCTTCCATACCGAGAGCCTCAAGAAGAGGAAGCGCGGCAAAACAACCGGCAACTGAGCCTGAAACCGAAAAAAAGTAGCTTATATTTACGTTTTTGCAGTTATTCTGAAAAACCGAAAGCAGTATGAGACCGCCGAAAAAATGGGGTAAGAACAGAAAAACATAGTCAAACAAAAGGAAAATTATCAAAAAAAGTTTGTTCGGCATCATCGGATCGAGAGGGATTCTTGAAGTCATAAAAAAGGCTACAGGTATCGAAAAAACGAACAAAACAGAGATCCTGTGGATGAATTTTTCATAATTCTTCAAACTTTTTTTAACAGCAAGAAAGGTTCCGGCAGCCGCATAGCCTAAAAGAGCTACTGATACAACCATATAAGTCAGATGATGCCACGACGAAAAAGAAAATATCCTTGTCTGCAGCACTTCCAGCGCGAAAATCACAGCGGAAATCAGAAAAACCGCCGAAAAAATCATAGTTTCACCTCTTCGATAAACACAAAAAACGCGGTATTATAGTTATTTTTAAAATTGTCGCAAAAATCAGCCTGCTTTTCTTTGATTTCACGGATCTTTTTCTATATAAGCTAGAAATCGAAGACTGTTTTGGAGGAAAAATTATGATTTTAAAAAAATTCAATCTGCTTTTCATTCTGGTTTTATCAGCTTTTTTTGTTCTTTCCTGTTCGTCGAAAGATGACGAAAAAGAGGAACTGACGGACACCGACAGCAGCGAAGTACAGGATGCTGATAGTAGCGGCGACACGCAGCCTGATGAAACCGCAAACGACGATGACAAAACCGACACGTCACCGGAAAACGACGATTCAGACACTTCGGATACCAATATACCGGATAACGATATACTGGAAAATACTGGTGATCCCGACACGACACCTGATTCAGGCGATTCCCAGCCAGATGAAGACCCGGCAGATCCGACCGACGATTCCGACACAGATTCAAACGATGAAGATGAAAATATCATAATTCCCGACATTCCCGTAGTTTTCGGCAACATCTGCACCGGTGAAACCAAATGTTACGACGAAACAGCCGAAATCACCTGCCCGGATGAGGGCGAAGCGTTCTTCGGCCAGGATGCGCAGTATGCAAAAAAAGGCGAATGCATTCCGCAGAAATTCACGGTCAAAGGCTCGGGAGACGAAAAAATCGTCTTTGACGAAAACCTCAAGCTTGAATGGCAGCAGAAGATTCCTGAAGGCGAATTTGACTGGCAGAGTGCCGCAAATTACTGCGGACAAGAATATGCCGGAAGTTACGGCTGGCGTCTTCCCACACCGAAGGAACTCCTTTCGATTGTTGACAACGGCAAATTCGATCCATCGGTAGATACAGATTATTTCCCCGGCACGACAGACGAATGGTTCTGGACTTCGGCCGATTTCGCTTCGACCGAGACTTCTGACCAGAATCAGGCGTGGTTCGTCCGCTTCGACAGAGGATTTTTGAGCCACAAAGCAAAAACCGAAAGCGAAAAGATGCATGTCCGCTGCGTCCGCGGCACGACTCTGCCCGACGGAGAGTTCGAAACAGAAAAAATCGGCGATGACGATGTCGTCAAAGATTCAGTTACAGGCCTGATGTGGCAGAAAACTTACAAAGACAGCGTGAAAACATTCGCAGATGCCCTTTCAACCTGCGAAGACCTTGACTACGCAGGCTTTACAGACTGGAGACTTCCCAACAAAAACGAACTTGCCACACTCGCCGACTATGGAAAATACCATCCCGCATCGGTTTTTCCGGATATGCCGAACCGCTCGTTCCGCACTTCCACCAGCGACGCGAAAAAAAGTCCGACCACCGACGACTGGAAAAACGCGTGGTATGTCACGTTCTACGACGGCATCGTGAATTTCGCAGGCAAATCGAATTCCGACATCGTCCGCTGCGTCCGCAGAAGCGAATAAACCGATATGTTTCCCCGTAGAGACGTGACCTGACACGTCTTACAAATTTATGTAAAAACAATCTTCTTCCCATTTTCTCACATTGTTCTCTATATATTCTGTGATAAGATCCATTTCTTTCTGATTTCTGATGATGTGATCATGGAAACGGGTTTGCCAAGCAAATTCAATTTCATGCCGGTTTGCAAACCGTTTTATTGACTGTTTGAACTGGCATATCACGTTGGATAACCACGATTGTCCTTGCACCGCACATTCTATCGCTGTAGAGACGTGACCTGACACGTCTCCCATTTTCTGGATGATATCATTTCCTACACCAGGAATATCCCGTTTTTTGTGCGGTATCTTGCTGCTGTCAATAGACAGAATAAGGTGAATATGATTTGGCATTATCGTCCATAACATGATTTCGGCATATAAATAACGTTCGTTGATTGTCTGCAACTGCTGTTTTGCGTATTCTCCTATCGGGGACAAAATCATTTCACGGTTTTGAATTGTTCCGAAAAAATATTCCCGATTTTTTGTGCAAAT
Source organism: uncultured Spirochaetales bacterium (assembly GCA_902774115.1). Lineage (GTDB taxonomy): Bacteria > UBP6 > UBA1177 > UBA1177 > UBA1177 > UBA1177. The sequence continues at coordinate 184,129 of CACYHH010000003.1, read as the reverse complement.
GGTCACAAAATAAAAACCGTCGTCGTAATCGTGCCATTTTGCCCGTGCCGAATCTATGCGGTATTTATCTTGAAATCTGTCTTTACTCATTGAAAATATTGCATTTTCTCCGTAGAGACGTGACCTGACACGTCTCATATCACTGAAACATCTCATGCACATGAAATGGTTCAGAAAAAGAACCTCGGTTTTCATCTGTGAAACATGTCAGGTCATGTCTCTACCGCAAAGCCAATATAATTCTAATTGGATTTAAAATTAAATCAATGTCAAAATTAGATTTGTTTTATTATAATTGATTATGCAGACGTTTTTTGAGACGTGTCAGGTCACGTCTCTACAGGGGAATGCGCAAAATGCGGTCTGCAAGGCCTACCTCACACAACGAACATAGTAGTCGTATGACTTACTGCGGCTGTACATGTCCCCGTAGTCGAAGAACACGACCCATGCGTAACCTGTACTATCTGATCGAGTAGACGAAGACCAAAGCCAGACATTGCCGTCATCACCAAGTTTGCTGTAATAGCCGCCGTTGTTTTCTTTGTATTCGCAATAGCAGTCATCACTCAAGTCACTGCCTGCCAGATGATCCGGATCTGATACGGCACATGCTCCGCCAGTCTGGGAACCGGGGCAGTTTTGAATAAGAGTCCTCAACTCATTTATATTAGGCAGGTGCCAATCCGTGTGTCCGCATTCGGTCAGATTGTCGCAGTAATCGAGTGCTTCCTGCCATTCCATCTCGCTTGACGATCTTGGCGACCACATATTGCCGTCAATTGTCGGACAACTTCCTGAATTACTGCTACCAGAATCGCCGCCGCCGCAGCCGATGACAAAAATCAAAGCTGCAAAAAGCGCGAAAACAACCAAAAATTTCTTCATTTTTTCCTCCAGCATCAAAACAAGTTAGTTTTTAAACAAAAAACGCAGTATTGTAGACAGCATGACGATAAAGGCAAGCTTTTATTTCAGGAATAGAACAACCTGCGGGCGAGCCTCCCGCGCTCCGACAACAATTCAGCACGCGAGCCGCGTGCGCTCCGACAATCAGATCTATTTCCAGATCTTTTCAGAAACTATAGCACCTGTTCCGAGAAGTAACATTACGAATCCGGCGATGAAATATGCCGACAGTTTTTCACCGAGAAAAACGACCGCGAAAACAGTCGCTACTGCCGGTTTCAGCATGAAAATAAGCGACGAACTGACTGGCGAATATTTCTTGATTGTCGCCAGAAATGTGACGTAACCCAGGCCCGTGACAATGAAACCAAGATAAACAAAGGCGATCAGCTTTGCGTAATCATTAAAGAAAACCGGATTGAGCGCAAAACTTTTTCCGGTGAGCGCCATGAAAATCGAAAGCGACACTATTCCGAAGAAAAATGAGACTAAATTTACCGAAAACGGCTTGATTTTTGAGACAGTCTTCTTGCTGAGAACGGTGAAACCTGCAAAAATCACAGCCGCAGAAACCGCGTAAATCGCGCCGTAATTCAGTTTGAAGCCTTTCTCCCACATTATCACGAATATCGCCGCTACACCAATGAGAAGCCCGATGATCTTTCTCGCGCTGATCTTCTCAAATCCCGCGATCGACGAGATTATCATGACGAAAAGCGGGTTCGAACAGAATATCGCCGCAGCTGTTGCCGGAGTGCTTTCCCTGACTGCGAGCTGAAGCAGACTCATCGAAACGAACGCATTCAGAAATCCCAGCAGAAAGAGGAAAAACCAGTCGCTTTTAGAAAAATTTTTTATCTCGGCCAGACGTTTTTTCATGCCGGGATAAAGCAGGAAAAATACAAATCCCATTGAAAAGCGCCAGAAAGTCAGGGCAAACGGATCAATGTAGGGCATGAGCGGTTTTGACACGACTTCAAGCGAGGCGAAAATGAGAAGGGTTAGAATAAAGAAAATCATGGTTTTAAAAGATTATAAGTTTTTAAGATCACTGATTATTTTGAGAGTTCTGCGAGTGTTTTCATTGCGTCGGAAAGACCTTTGTACATCTTTTTGTACTCTTCCCTGCCCCACTCTTTCGGGTCTTTGCGGATGAAAGTCGTGAGATCTTCGCGATTGTCGAATCTTGCGACGGGAATATTCCAGGTTTTGGTTGCAAAAACTTCTTTTCCTTTCTTTTTGACGGTAACAGTGCGCTCGACTTTGACCGTGTCGGGCTTGTCGCTTGTTTCGATGAGATAAGCCATGTCGTCGCAGCCGTATTCGCCGAGCATTACTTCAAGCGGAACGCCGTGGTTGAGGATCGAGCTTTCGCCGTTCGGTTTTGCGCGTTCGTAGTTCTTCCTTCTGCTCTCTTCCGGCGTTACCCAGACGTAAAGAATCGAAGCTCTGTTGAGAATGTGCTCGGAGAACATCTCAAAAGCTGATGCGTATCCCTGCGGAGGAGTGAGAGGCATTTTAGCGCCGTTCGCACCGCCGCGAGCAAGCTCGATTACGATGGTTTTATTCTTCTTGTCAGCCGCAGCCGTTGCATTCTTTTCTTTAAGAAATTCAGCAACTTCCGCTTCGATCGCCTTTCCAGCCGCAACTCTTATATCCCACGGGATCTTTCCGAATTCGCGGCCAAGATCGAGTTTTTCGCGGATATTGTCCATTCTGTCAAAAAGCCACTGAGCGGCAGACGGAACATTGATGATGTTGGAGTTCACGAGGTCTTCGTAATCTTCGTTGAGAAGTTCTATCAAGGTTGACCATTCCATCGGATCCTTGAAAGGACGTGTCGCACCTTTGTAGAAAATATAGTGCCAGCCGAGTTTGCTGAGCTCGTCGTCGATCCTGTGCATGAAATGAACATAGGGATAGTCGTCAAGCTGAAGCGTCTCGCCCATGTGCATGTCGTTTTCGCACTGTTTTTTGGTGAGATGTTCCATAAATCTGCGGACTTCTGATTTTCCCGAAGCCGGAAGCGCGAGCAATAAAACGGTGTCAAGCAGTTTTGCCATTTTTCTCTCCTCTGTCAAAAAATTAAAACCGTTATTTATAAACTCTCGGGTAAAAATGTCAAAAAAGAACGCTTCGGCATGGTAGATATAATTTACTGCATTGATTCAGACAAAGATTCGGCTGACAGCAAAAAAAATCCTTGTTTTTTTTCTGTTTTTCACTAAAATTATTCGTTTTTTGCTAATTTACTTCGAGGTATAGCCATGAAAAAAGTTTTATTTATTCTTGTTATTTTTACACTTTTCGTTTTTGTCGGCTGCAGTGACAAAAAACTCGATGAACTCGACATTACGGACACAGGCATTACGGATAATCCGGATACAGACAACCCGGATACGGCAAATCCTGATTCCACCGACACATCAGATCCAGATGATCCGGAAAACCCGACGGATAATCCTACCGATGATCCGGAAAACCCGACGGATAATCCGACCGACGATCCGGAGAACCCGACGGATGAACCGACCGACGATCCGGAGAACCCGACGGATGAACCGACCGGCAATCCTACCGATGATCCTACTGACGATCCGACGAATCCGACCGATCCGACCGATCCGACGAATCCTGAAATGGTATGCACGCAAACTTATCTCTATCAGAACTTCCGTGTTTACCTCAAAGGTTCTTACGTCGGACAGGTACAAAACGGCTTTTTGGGAGACACGGCAGCTTTTGACGTTGTAACCATCGACTTCGGCAGCGACGTTGAAATCGGCAATACGACATACGATCTTTCCTCCGACGACGTAACTCTGACTATCATTCAGGATTACGGCGAAAGCACAGAAAAAGAATATGTTCAGGAAAGCGGAACGATCACTCTCAGCAATTACAATCCCGAAACTTTCGAAATGAACGCTGTAATTTCGGCAAAACTCGTTGAAAAGACACCCGTTGAAGGCGCTTCCTGCGTCAAAATAGTATCAGCAAACATCCACGCTGTCGACTCCGGCGACAAAGCAACCTGTGCCGAGATAATGGACTGCATGAATGAATGCTTCGAAACCAATTCCACATGTCTTGGCAACTGCTACATCAACGGCAACGTTACTGCAAGAGAACAGTACAACGATCTTATAGAATGTGACGAAGCAAACCACTGCGAAGGAAACTACTACTGCTACTATGAACACTGCCTTGCGGAAGAAGAAACCTGCGGCATGGTCAATGATCCGAATTACAGAGTTCCTTACGGCGAAGTAACGATTAACGGAACATTCCCCTATCTCTTCTCCAAAGATGAAACGGAAATCCAGCTTTCCTCCGATTACATAATAGACGGAACTTTCGCAACAGGAACATTCGGAAATGACGAAAACAACCTGAATAATATCGTTAATCCGGCAGGCAATCCTTTCTCTTATGCAAAGATTGCAAATTTCAAGGATTCTCCTGATACAGAGAACATTACATTTGTTCAGACTTATAAAAATGACGGGGTCAAATCTCCTGTCGTCCACCTTGTAACGACCATTACGGAACCAGGCTTAGACTACACTCTCGGTCTTGGCGAATGGGATACAGAAGCAAGAATTTTCATCAGCGAAATGGACAGCGACGGCAACAAGATCTGCGACCACGCTTTTGGTGTCGGTAATATCAAAATCAACGATATAAGCTGGGTACTCGGCGCAACCACAATCTCTATCGAAGGCTCTGCAACGCTTTACAGCTTTAAGGCAACTCCTCACTACGGCGGCGATGTTTCAGGCATCGAGTGGGTTGCATGCGATCCTGAATAATTTTTTCCTATCAATGCGCCGCCTGATTATGTCGTTATGACGATATCATATCGATATGTCGACAGCGGCGCAAAAATTGCCTTTTCCCCTTTTTTTCCTAAGATTCCTTGTTTTTTCTGTTAGGAGGTAAAAATGAAAAAACTTTCCATTCTTGCATTGATTTTATTAACAGTTTTAGTCGGATGCACTAAAACCAAAAAAGAGGAGGAAAGCCCTGTGAAGCAGGAACAGGCACAGCAGACTCTCTGGAATTATCCCGAAACGAAACGTGAACTCGTAACCGATGACTACTTCGGCACGAAAGTCGAAGATTACTACCGTCACCTTGAAAACAACGATGCAGAAGACGTCCAGAAGTGGACTGCGGCTCAGAACGAGCTTACCGAAAAGACGATTTTTTCGTGGGCGCAGACTCCGAAAATCGAAAAAAGGCTCGGTGAAGTCTGGAATTACGATAAAATGATGCTTCCGATCAAACGCGGTAACAAACTTTTCTACCGCTACCAGACAGGCCTTCAGAATCAGCCGGTCCTTATGATGCAGCTTCCCGACGGAACGAAAAAAGAGCTCGTCAACCCGAACACGATCGATAAAAACGGAACGACAGCGATGGACTGGTGGTATGTATCGCCGAACGGCAAGTATATCGCGGCAGGTCTCAGCGAAAACGGCTCGGAACAGTCTGTTCTTCACCTTTTTGACACCGATTCGGGCGCAGAAGCCGACAAACCGATCGACGGATGCCGCTATGCAAGCGTAGGCTGGCTTCCCGACGAAAGCGGTTTTTACTACACAAGAAAGCTCGACGGAAACCACGAAGGCGAAATCGATACCGAACAGAGCGTCCGTTTCCACAAAATCGGTGAAGATGCCGAAAATGATGAAATCATCGCGAAAAGCTCGATAAAAGAGGCAATCCTCGTCAGCTCGCTTGACGAAAAAGGGCTCTGGCTCCTTCTCACCGAATACCAGGGATCGAGCGGAAAAGCTAAACTCGCGGTTTACAACACGCAGACGAAAGAAACCAAAAAAATCGTTGACAACTACGAAAATATCTACGAGGGCGAGGCTTACGGCGGATATCTTTTCCTGAAAACCGACAAAGACAACGCACTTAACTGGAAAATCGAGCGTGTCAACTGCGAAACTCTCGAGTGGCAGACGGTCGTTGCAGAGCACGAAAAAGACGTTATCGAGCTGTTCGCGGTTTCAAAAGGGCGCATCGTCGTTTCCAAGATGCATGATGTCGCAAGCAAGCTCGCGATTTACGACCTTGACGGTCAGAACGAGCGTGAAATTCCCCTTCCAGCTTTAGGAAGCGCTGAATTTATCGCGGATCCCGTAAACGATGAAATTTATGTCGCTTTCTCCTCCTTCGCATTCCCGCCTGCAATCTACGAATATACCGAAAACGGCGGAATGAAGCAGCTCTGGAAGGCAGAAGTTCCTGTAAACACTGAAGATATCGTAACAGAACAGGTTTTCTACACCTCGAAAGACGGCACGAAGATCCCGATGTTCATAATTTACAAGAAAGGATTGGAAAAGAACGGAAAAAACCACACTTTCCTGCGCGGTTACGGCGGTTTCAACGTCAACTACCCGATGTATTTCTCGGCTGTCAATGCAGTCTGGATCGAAACAGGCGGCATAATGGCGATCGCAAATATCCGCGGCGGCGGCGAATACGGCGAAAAGTGGCACAGAGCCGGAATGCTCGACAAGAAACAGAATACTTTCGACGACTTTGCTTATGCAATGAAGTATCTTGCCGAAAACAAATACACAAATCCTGAAAAACTCGCTATCTGGGGCGGCAGCAACGGCGGTCTTCTGACGGGCGCAATGGTTACGCAGTTCGGAGACCTCTTCAAAGCAGCAGTTGTGGCGGTTCCCCTGCTCGACATGCTCCGTTTCCACAAATTCCTCATCGGAAGATACTGGGTCAGCGAATACGGCTCAAGCGACGACAAAGCGCAGTTTGAGTACATCCTCAAGTACTCGCCCTACCAGAACATCAAAAAAGACGGCAAATTCCCGGCAGTTCTTCTCACCGCAGGCGAACACGATTCACGCGTTCACCCGATGCACGCAAAGAAAATGGCGGCAGCTCTCCAGTATGAAAACAAATCAGAGAACCCGATATTCCTCTGGGTCGAGACCAAAGCAGGTCACGGTCAGGGCAAATCAATGCAGGCAAGAATCAAAGAATCGGCAATGGAAATAGGATTCTTCCTTAAAATGCTCGGTGTAGAATAAAATTTCTCGATAATAACTGGAGAGATTTCAGAAAACGCCTCTACAGAAAATCCTTTTTTGACACTTTGTAACAAATCATTATAATGTCGCGCTTTATTGGCTTATTACACAGGTTTCCATGCGTTTTTATGCTTTTCCGAAAGTTATTCTCTTTGATCTCGACGGTACGCTCATCAACACGATGGAAGGTTTTGCGGACCTCGCAGGAGAACTTATCGAGCGCGATTACGGCGTTCCTTTTCCGCAGGCCCGGCGCAACTACATCACGACAAGCGGAATCCCGTTCAAATGCCAGCTCGAAGTGATGTTTCCCAAAGATTCAAGGAATTTTGAGGTTCAGAAAGAGTTCGAAAGACGCAAACTCGACATTTTCTTCAACATGAGACCGACCGAAGACACTCTCGAAGCGATAAAAAATCTGAGAAAAATCGGAATAAAAACAGTAGTTTCTTCAAACAATTACTTCGATTTCGTGCAGCGTTACTTCGCCCAGCAGCCAGAATTCGCCTTTGACGAGATTTTAGGCTACCGCGACGGTTTCGCAAAAGGAAAAGCGCATTTGAACTATGTAATCGAACACTTTCAGATTCCTAAAGAAAACATGATTTTTGTCGGAGATTCGCTTCACGACGGCGAAGTCGCGAAAGAACTGGAAATCCCCTTTATCGGACGTCTTGCAATCAGGACCAAAGAAGAATTTCTGGAAAAATTTCCCGATATTATGTGTGTTGACAAAATATCTCAGATTTTTGATATGTTCAAGGAGTATAAAGAATGCAGATAATCATTCTGGCAGCCGGTCTCGGCTCACGTCTCGGCAAAGGACTTCCGAAAGCGCTCGTTCCCGTATGCGGCAAAACAATGCTTCAGTATCAGTACGAATGGACAAGAAACTTCAATCCAGAAAGAACGATCGTCATCGGAGGATACCACTTCCCCGAAATGAAAGAGTTCTGTTCCGAACATTTTTCAGATGTCACACTGATTGAAAACACGCGCTACAAAGAGCAGAACCTCTACTCTCTTCTTGCGGCGGAGAAGTTTTTCGACAAAGACACGCTGATTATGAATGTCGATCACATTTATCCCGAATCTTTCGCAAAAAGAGTCACCTGCGAATTCGAAAAAGTTAAGAATTACGCGATTTTTGCCGATACATGCAGAAAACTTACAGATGACGACATGAAAGTGTTCGTAAGCAACGGAAAAGTTGAAAAAATATCGAAAAAACTGACTGAATGGAACGCCGGATACATCGGAATGTCGTTCATAACAAAGGATTTCTGGCAGCAGTACCGCATTGCCGCAGCCAAAACGGCTGAAACAGCAAAAGAAAAAGCTGTCGTCGAAATGGTTATTCAGCAGCTTATCGATGATGGAATTTATCCTTCAATCATAAATTCCGATGATATGACCTGGTACGAAATCGACACTCCCGAAGAACTTGAGTACGCAGAATCCAAACTCGGGAAATAATAAGAGTTCCCCTCTGATTCAAATTTAAGATTTTGATTTTATTTGGAATTTTTATTGATCAGGAAAATTTTTCTATCTGATTTTGTTTAGTAAGGACATTTATCGTTGTTTTCGGTACCGCATGTTGCGTTTGCCTGAGACGGAGCCTGCTGCAGACATGTGCTTGAATCCCAGCCGCATGCGCCTGTATTGCCCTGCTGATCCTGTTCGCAGCAGCTTTCAATCAACTGGCGGTAACCGGCAGCTTCGCCTTTTCCGATTTTGCTGCCCCAGCTTTCGCATGTTTCCATGCAGGCTTTCTTTTCATCGGTATTTTCAGCATTGCTGTTAGGATAACCGCCGCACTCCTGTTCAATACATGCCTTGACTTCGGAGCAGCTGCAGAATCTGTAACACATCGTCGTGCCGAATTCCGTGCAGTTCTGATTGCAGTATGCAGAACCTGTGTTTGCCTCGTACATAGCTTCGCCGTTCGTGTCTTTGATGTCGCCGCAATCGACATGCTCGCCTTTTTCGCAGATTTCATAGTTGTCGATATTGCCGTTTCCGCATGTAAGATGAGTTTTGCAGGCATCTGTCTGGAATTTGCAGAACTCGTTCATACATTCTTCCGTAACAACCGGGCAGTTATCCGCAAGACAAGACTTCATCGTATCGTATTTCGCCTTTGCAGCAGGCCATGTTTTCGCAATGCAGGCCGCTTCACATTCCGAATCTTCACAATCTTCGGCACATTCGTAAACCTGATAGCATGTAAGAGCGTTTATATCGACACATGAGTATGTGTCCCATCCCGAGCACTCGGAATTGCAGACAGCCTCGTTTATCGGCTGCCACTGTTTGTCTTCGGTATTGAGTTCCTGACAAGCCTTGGTCTCCTTATTTTCGCAGACTTCGCCTTCGTCATGGACACCGTTGCCGCACTTTTGATTCGGATTGCATGCATAATATACATCATAGCAGTTTTTCGTGAGACATTCATCGTCAGCAACTCCGCCGCAGGAAGCCGCACATGCTTCAAGGTCAGCATAGAGAGCTGCTCCCTGATCGGTTCCGGATTCCTTGCAGGAAGATTCGCATGAACTGTCGCCGCCGCACTTTCTTACACAGTCAAGAATCAAAGAACACGGTTTGGTCTTTCCGCCGTTTGAACAATTTTCAGGATTCCATCCGCGGCAGTCCCTTCTGCATGCAGCATCGCCCTGAGAAAAACTTGCTGAAAGCTCGGCACACGGCTTCGTGTCGCCCTGTTCACATGATTCACCGCTGTCGATCTGTCCGTTTCCGCATTTATCACTCGGATCTCTCGGTGCACATTTGCTGGTGTCATAAGCGGAACAGTCGGAATTACATGTCGCTTTGCCTTCCGGATAGAAATGACCCGCTTCACCGCAGGATACATCGCCGTCACAAACTTCATTGCCTTCAATCCTGCCGTTGCCGCAGGTAGGACCGAAAACACCTTCACCGCCGCTGCCGGATGATCCGCTGCCGCATGAAGCAAGCGAGACTAAACAAAAAGCAAAAACCGGAATAGTTAAAAATTTTTTCATTTGACACTCCTGTGATTAAAAAAACCAAAAAACGGATGATTTTAAGAAAAAACAGACAAAAGGCAAGAAGTATCGTTCTTGTCGACGCGCCGAATTCGCCGCCTCGAAATATCGAATATCGAAATTTCGAAATATCGACAAGATTTGCGGCGAAAAACATCAATACATTTTTCTGATTTCGATCCCTTTGAGATAAAATTTCAGGATCTCGTAGTGGTTTTTCCCCTGAGCAGCCATGCCCGCCATGCCCCACTGGCAGACACCGACGCCGTGCCCTGCACCTTTACCGGAAAACATGAAATTCGAGCCGCTTTTCGTTACTGTAAAATCGTTGGACCAGATCACCGAAAAGCCGACAAGCTCTCTGAATTTGTTGACCTGGATTTTTTTACCGTCGACTACGACCGAATCGACTCTGGTCCTGCCTCTCACGGTTGAAATCGACTTCACAGACTTCACACCAAGTTTTTTCGCGATGTCCGCCGCTTTAATGTTTCTTTTCCATCGGTAAAGAGAGGACTTCGTGCAGTAAGGACAATGCAGTTCCTGCAAATGAGGTTCGTCTTTTTTCCAGATTTCAGCAGAACTCGAAATCGTTCCGCCGCAGGTCGAATGAAAGTAAATTTTCGCCGGATCGCTGCCGAGCGTCACAACCTCGCCCCTTGTCGCATTCACCGCTTCGACCGAAGTGACATCCTCTTTTCCGAGTCCGTCGTAAACCTGATCCAGAACTGTCGGAGCAAGGTCGAAGAATTCGCTTCTCGGGTTGAACATTTTCTGATACACTGCAAAAGTCCGGGCCAGAACAGCCTGCGTTTTTTTTGCTTCAACAGGCCATGACGGAATCGCTTCTTTGTTGATAACCCCCTTGACGTAATCTTCGATATCGAGCTTGTTCACTACGATTAGCTTTGAGTTTTTGAGATAGACTTCGATCTCTCCGCGGAACATTTTCCCTTCGAATTTGAGCGGAATGAGTTCAGAAGTGAATTTCAGCATTTCTTCCTTGAAAATTCTGCTGCCGATTTTGATACCGCCCTGTGACGCAGAAACAGTCACCTGCCCCTGAATTTCCCCTACCGTACGCTCTTTTTTATCGAAAATCTGAGCGTCACCTTCAATCGAAAACGACGAAACATCCGTTTTTATCCCGATCCTCAGAAAATGGGTAAAACCGCTTGACAAACCGTCACCGTCAAGCATTTCATCGACATCAAAAGCGTGAAGCTGAAAAACAAATGTGAAAAAAATGAATAAAAAAGAGAAATTTTTTAAAAAATTCATTTAGTGAGCTTATTTGAGCCCGTATTTCGCCTTGTATTCGTGAATCGCCTTGTGAAGAGCTTCAGATGCAAGGTTCGAACAGTGCATTTTGCTTGCAGGAAGACCGCCAAGTTCATCTGCAACAACGTCTCTCGTTACTTTAAGAGCCTCGTCAATGTGCTTTCCTTTGACCATTTCAGTCGTCATTGAAGATGTTGCGATCGCGGCACCGCAGCCGAAAGTCTCGAAAGAAATGTCTTCGATTATCCCTTCAGGATTGATGCGCAAAAAGAGTTTGATGATATCGCCGCACTGAGCGTTTCCGACCTCGGCAACCGCATTGGGATTGTCAATTTTGCCGATGTTGCGCGGATGAAGGAAATGATCCATAACTTTTTCTGTGTAATTCATGATTTTCTCCTATTTTAATGTTTGTTTGCGTTCACGAATTCATCGTAAATCGGTGAAAAACTGCGAAGCAGCGAAATTGTATTTTTCAAAGTTTCTACGGTGTAGTCCACATCTTCAATCGTCGAATATTTTCCAAGCGAAAAACGGATACTCGAATGAGCCTCTTCCGGATCGCCGTGCATAGCGGTGATAACGTGGCTCGCCTTGAGGTCGCTCGAAGAACATGCCGAACCGGTAGATACCGCGATCCCTTCGGTGTCGAGTTTAAGCAGGATTCCCTCGCCTTCTACAAATCTGAACGAAATATTTGAAAGGGTCGGAACTCTGTGAGACGGGTCACCGACGACTCTCGTGTAAGGAATTTCGGCGAGAACTCTCTGCTCAAGGTGGTCTCTGAGAGCCGCAACTCTCTTTGCCTCTTCGTCAAGCTCTGCAACTGCAAGCTCGATCGCCTTTCCCATGCCGATTATGCCGACAACATTTTCTGTTCCCGGGCGTTTTCCCTTTTCCTGATGACCGCCGGTAAGAAGGTTTTTGAGCACTCTTCCGCGTTTTACGAAAAGTGCGCCGACACCTTTGAGACCATAGAATTTATGCGCAGAAACCGTCAGGAAGTCACACCCGATCTTTTTGACGTCGACATGAATTTTGCCGACAGCCTGAACCGCGTCAACATGGAAAAGAATGTTGTGCTCGTGCGCTATTTTTCCGATTTCTTCGACCGGATAAATATTTCCGATCTCGTTGTTTACGAACATAGTCGAAATAAGTCCGGTGTTTTCCTTGATTGCAGCGCGGAGATCGTCAAGATTGAGGTTTCCCTTCTCGTCAACCGGAAGATAAGTGACCTCAAAGCCCTCTTTTTCGAGAGCCGCCGCGGTGTTGAAAATGCTCGGATGCTCAACCGCAGTCGTGATTATGTGGTTTTTCTTCGCGTTTTTGCCGAGTCCCATCATATAGCCGCGGAGAACAGTGTTGTTGCCTTCGCTTGCACAGGAATTGAAGTAAATTTCCGAAGGATCTGCGTTGACGGCAGCTGCGACTTTCGCCCTTGCGGCCTCGACCGCCGTTCTGACGACTCTGCCTTCATAGTGTCTGCTCGAAGGATTACCGCCGAGCTCGGTAAGAAACGGCATGATTTCGTCAACGACTTCCTTTCTGACAGGCGTTGTCGCGCTGTTGTCGAAGTATATTCTGCGTGTCATAATAAAACCTCTAAAAAAACAATAAATTCACGGGCGCTAATATAATTTCAACTTTCCGTTTGTCAATCCGAAAAATTTACATTTTTGTCGTTTTTTTTAACATCTGCCGTTATTTTTTCGACGGAGAGAAAATCATGGCTAAACTTTACTTCAGATACGGCGCGATGGGAGCAAGCAAAACCTCGAACGCTCTCATGGTCGAATACAACTATTTTGAGAGAAACCAGAATGCCGTCATTTTCAAGCCTTCGATTGACACGCGCGACGGCATCGATATCGTCAAAAGCAGGGTCGGACTCGCAAAAAAGGCATATATTCTGAGTCCGGACGACGATGCATTTGAAACCGTCCGAAAAATGAACGACACAAAAAAAATCGACTGCGTGATAATCGATGAAGCCCAGTTTCTCACATCAAATCAGGTCATGCAGCTCTGCCGCGTTGTCGACGAGCTCAATATTCCCGTCATCGCTTACGGTCTCCGCGCAGATTTCGCCGGAAACCTTTTCCCGGGGAGCGAACGCCTTCTCGCCATGGCTGACACGATCGAAGAAATCAAAACCGTATGCTGGTGCTCAAAAAAAGCGATCATGAACGCGAGAGTCGTTGACGGCAAAGTGGTCAAAGAGGGAGAACAGGTCATGCTCGGCGGCAACGAAAGTTATGTCGCACTCTGCAGGAAGCACTGGGCAGAAGGAAATTTAGGCAACAAAAACAATTAGTTATCATCAAACAAATCGTTTTTCAGAATTTTCGGATTTACAGATCAGATAAAAGTTTGAAAAAGATTAAAAATTCATTGTGACATTTACAACGACTTCGGAGCCGAGCGTCTTTGCGACCGGGCAGGTGTCTGCCGCAGCCTTAAGCATAGCCTTCTGTTTGTCCGTGTAGTCGTGTTTCGGGAAACTGATTTCGATATCGATCTGACCGATGCGGCGCGGATCCGTGACCATAGTCTTTTTTACTTCGTAGGTTGCACCGTCAATATCGAATTCATGAGTCTGCGCGGTAATTCCCATAATCGTCATCATGCAGGCAGCCAGCGCACCGCAGACGAGATCGGTCGGCGAAAAAGCCTCGCCCTTGCCGTGGTTGTCGGTCGGAGCGTCGGTCATAATGGTGTTATTCGATTTAAGGTGGGTCATTTCATTGCGAAGCCCGCCTTTATACTGCCCTTTGATTATTACCGGAGCGGTTGTATTCTGCATTTTTCACCTCTTTTATTCAAGCTCTTCGAGAGCGGTTTTAGCCTTAAGGAAGAATTCGTTCGAAGGCATCAAAGTTTTGACGAGAAGCGTGAAGATCTCTTTAGCCTTGGCCTTGTCGGTCTCTCTCTTGCCGTATGCTTCCCAGTACATTGATTTAGCCGTGACATTGATCGAGTTCATACCGTTGAGTGCGATCTGGTTGTTTCTGTCGATCCTGAGAGACTCTGCAAAAGCACGTCTTGCACCGATAAGATCTTTTTCGTTGAGTTTCTGGAGACCGCTCTTCGCGAAAGCCTCTGCCTTAAGTTTGTAGATGTTCTCCGAACCTTTGACGTCGACAACTTCTCTGGACTTCGTGACTTTGTATTCCTCTTTGAATTTTGCACGAACCTGTTCGAGTTCTTTTTCGTCGATCTCTTTCATACCTTCTTCGTATTTCTGTTCAGCTTCTTTCTTTTTAGCCTGAGCTTCTTTCTTGTCTTCGGCAGCGAGTTTCTTCAGATCTTTCGAGAACTGAGCTTTTTCTTCCTTTCTCTGAGCCTCTTCTTCATTCCATTTTTCGTTTTTCTCTTTCCATTTTTCCTGCTCAGCTGCAAGGATACCCTGTCTCTCTTCCTTTCTTCTCTGTTTTTCTTCGTTCAGCTTCTGAACTTCTTCTTCCCACTGCTCTTTCTGTCTTTTCTGAGCATCTTTGTCATCGACCTGTTTCTGAGCGTATTTGTTTTCTATAGCCTCTTTCTTTTCTTTGTATTCGGTATCGGTCTTGTCGTATTTTTCCTGCCAGGTCTTCTCATATTTCTGGTTGCTTTCCTGATTCTTGACCTGGATGTCGTCTCTCTTGTCAGCCCATTTTGCATTGGTTATAGCGATATTGGCATCAATACCCTCGTTTTCCTTTACGAGACGGTCTTTTGTGTTTTTGTCCGTTCTCTGCTTGTTTTCGAGGTCTTTCTGTCTTGCAGCCGCTTCTTTGTTCCATGTTTCGGTCTGTTTGCTTCTCTCTTTCTCGCGGGCTTCGATCTTGCGGTCTCTATCCTTCTGAGCAGCACTGATCTGGCTGTCGATGTTCTTTTTGAAAGCATCCTTTCTCTGCTGGAAAGCCTTGAAGTTAGCTTCGGCTTTCTTCTTTTCAGCCTGCTGAGCCTTCTGATATTTCGTATTGTCCTTGTTAAGTTCGTCGCTCTTCTGTGCAAGTTTCATGTCAACAGCCATGCTCTTGTTCTCGCATTCCTGCTCTACTGCAGCCATTTTCTTAGCGACAAAGCCGTCTTTTCCGCCTTCGTGTTTCGAGATTTTCTTTTCTGCTGCAGCAAGCTGTTTTTTAAGAGCCGGTGTCTCTTTCTCGGCGATTTTCGCTTCGATGTCAGCCTTTTCCTTGTTCAGCTTTTCAAGTTCTTCGGTGAAAGCCTTCTCTGCATCTGCGGAAGCAGCCTCTCTGCTCTTCGCACAGTCAGCTTCGACAGTAGCACGCTCTTTTTCGATCTCTTCCTGATACTTCTGCATTACTTCTGCGTTTTTGAACATGTATTCTTCAGTAGCAGCGTCGTATTTTTTAAGTTTCTCGCGCTCTTCCGATTCCTGAGCGTCGTAATCCTGAAGTTTTTTGTTGAGGTCGTCGAACTTAGCCTGATACTCTTTCTCGACTTCGACTTTGTATTTTCTGTCCTCGTCCTCGTTTTTCATTTTGATTTCTTCGTTCTTGGACATGATCTGTTTTTCATTCTCGTCGAACTTTTCCTGTTCGCCGGACATTTTCTTGTCGAGTTCGGAAATTTTCTCTTCGTTAGCTTTTTTCTTCGTTTCAAGAGCGAGAACGGCTGCTTCCGTCTTTTTGTTGCCGGCTTCAAGCTCGTCAGCCTGTTTTTTGTAGCGGGCTTCCTTTTCATCCTTCATCTTTTTGAGGATGTCGCCGTATTTTTTATCGGTCTCGGCCATTTCCTTCGCCATTTCCTTTTCATATTGAGCCGAAAGAGCGTTGGAACCTTTCGTGACGCCTTTTTCTCTCTGCTCGAAAAGAGTGAGTTTGTTCTCAAGTTCAACGATTTTCTGTTCGATTTCGCTGTCGTCCTTCTCCCACTGATACTTCATAGCTTTGATTCTTTCCGAAAGCTCTTTATATTCAGTGTCCTTCTGCTGTTTTGCAGCCTTAGAATCTTCATCGTATTTTTTGACTCTGGCTTCTCTCTCAAGAATTCTCGTGTTGAGCCAGGTTTCGGTTTCAGAAACAGTTTTAGCCTTTTCCTTTCTGAGTTTTTCGCGCTGTTTGTCGAATCTCGAATGGATCGTGTCGACCGTGCGGATATCCTTTTCGCTCGGATCGGAATAAACGACTCTTTCAACCGAATCTTTTTTGTAAACGCGGTATTTCGAGCTCGATCCCATTTCAAGGATAGCTTCGTCGAGTTTCTCGGCCTTTGCGATCACCGGAATAGCTTCTTCGTAGTTTTTCGCTTTGATCGAACCGTTGGCCTTCTGAACGAACTTTGCTATTTCTGCGATGTTCTTCTTGAGTTCTTTCGCTTGGACATCTATATCGGCAGCGCCGTCGAGAGCTTTGTCGGCAGCTTTGAGATCGCCGGAAGCATAAGCCTCAAGAGCATCTTTGATAGCGGAATCAGCACCTTTTCCGTAAGATTTTTTAGCGGGTTTTACCGGTTCTTCTTCCTCTTCTTCGGGTTCATCTTTCGCTACAGAATTCGATGCAAGCATCTTGCTCCAGACTTTTACAAGTTTCGAAGCGATTTTTTCCGTGGAAGCACCTTTATCAAAATTTACCTTCTCTTTTCCGAGATTGCCGCCTTCGCTGTCGACAAGGTAAGTTTCAATTATCGTTTTTCCGCTCTTTTTGACGAATTTCATCTTGGAAAAAATATAAAAATCGGATTTTTTCTTTGACTTTGAGATGAATTTCTTCTGGCAGCCAAGCTCCTCGCCGCATTTTGCGAGTTCTTTTTTTGCTTTCGTTCCGAGAGAATCGGCAAAAAGAGCCGCATCAGCCCCTTTTACGTCGTCAATGACTTCTTCGATCGAAACATCGATATCTTCAGCAGCAAGACGATCGCCTTCTTTTGCAGCCAAAGGAAATACCGATGCAGTTCCTGCAAAAACGGAAAAAGTCATAAAAACAACAAACAATGAGAACAAAACTTTCAGACTTTTCAAATTTTCCTCCAATATGTAATTTTCAACGAAACACCAAAAAAGCGCACCATATAACTAAAATTTACTTTTTAAGTCAATATTTTTTTCAATGGGGCAAAATCAAGAATAATCTGTTTTTTCTTCAATTTTTAATTATAATCCCGCGTTTTTTTGTGAATAGAGGCTGCAATGACGAAAATAATACTTGCTTCCGGTTCACCGAGAAGGCTGGAACTGCTGAAAGATGCAGGTTTCGAACCGGTTGTCGTAAAACCGTGCTGCGAAGAGAATATCCAGCAGGGGCTGAAACCGGCTGAAATCGTTGAATCTCTGGCAGAGCAGAAAGGACTTTCTGTAATAAATTCGCATAATTACTATGATATTCCTGTAATTTCGGCTGACACCGTAGTCGCACTTGGAAACGAAGTTATCGGCAAACCGAAAGACAGAGCCGATGCAGAAAGAATCCTTTCTGAACTCAGCGGCAGAACTCATCAGGTCTGCACCGGAGTCGCGATATTCTACAAAGGAAAAACCTCCGTTTTTTCAGTGAGCACCGATGTCGGATTCAAGACTCTTTCGGCGGAAGAGATCGCCTTTTACTGCGATACCGACGAGCCTTACGACAAAGCAGGAGCCTACGCGATTCAGGGAAAAGCGGCTTTTATGGTCAGGGCTATAAACGGATCTCATTCGAACGTGATCGGACTTCCGGTCTGCGAAGTCGTCGAAAATCTGGAAAAACTCGGTTTTAAACACAACTGTTGAGGTGAAAATGATAAAGAACAAAATTTTTTACATCGCAATCGGCATAATCCCCCTGCTCTTTTCGATGGTTGTCCACGAAGTCGCTCACGGATGGGCGGCGCTGAAACTCGGTGATTCTACGGCAAAGGATGCGGGAAGACTCACTCTGAACCCGATCCCCCACCTCGATCTGATGATGTCGGTCGTCGTTCCGCTTCTCAGTTACTTTCTTGCCGGAGTTTTTTTCGGCGGAGCGAAACCGGTTCCAGTCAATCCGTACCGTTTTCATCCGCACATCGAAATGCGGCGCGGCATGATGATCGTCGCTGCGGCAGGTCCTTTGAGCAATCTCGTACTGGCATTCATCAGTGCCTTTTTTTACGTCGCGGCTTACCGCTTCTTCCCGAACGAAATCATCATAACTTTCTTTGAAATTTCGCTCATGTTCAACGTCATGCTCTGCTTCTTCAACCTGATCCCTATCCCGCCGCTTGACGGAAGCAGGATACTTCACGGTTTCCTGCCGCGCGAATACGACAGGATATACTTCACGCTTGAAAGATACGGATTTATCATAATCATGGCTTTGGTCGTTACCGGAGCTTTCAGCGTGCTGCTCATCCCGGCGCGCCTTATCCTCAAACTTTTTATATGGATTCCAAGTTTAATTTTCGGGTAGGTAAATCATGGAAAAAATCAAAATCAGCGCACTTCTGGATCTTACGCAGACCGATTTTGCAGACATTTTCGACGGTTGCGAATATCCGCACGAAATTCTGCCGCTCATCAAAGAGTACATCTTGAAAAAAGGACCGGAACTCGGCAGTGACTACACTATGATAAAGGAAAACGTCTGGGTCGGCAAAGAGACCGAAATCGCCGAAACCGCCTTCATCAAAGGACCTGCTATAATAGGGCACAATGTCGAAATCCGCCAGAGCGCCTTCATCCGCGGTAATGCGATAATCGGAAACAACTCGGTAATCGGAAATTCAACCGAAATCAAAAACAGCTTCCTTTTTAACAAGGTTCAGACGCCGCACTTCAACTATGTCGGAGACTCGGTTTTAGGCTTTCACGCCCACATCGGCGCAGGCGTAATCCTATCGAACGTCCGCTCGATCCCGGGAAACGTCAAGATCCACTGCGAAGGCGAAACGCTCGAAACAGGACTCCGCAAATTTTCGGCAATACTCGGCGACAATGCAGAGATCGGCTGCAACTCAGTCCTCAATCCAGGAACGATAATCGGAAGAAATTCAGTGGTTTATCCCCTTTCAAATGTCCGCGGATTCGTTCCCGGGAATTCAATTTTCAAAGGAAACGACAGAATCGTCTCAAAAGAAAAAATATAATACAGCCGCGTAGATCCGCAAAGTCTTTAGTTTTCAGAAAAAAAACGAATAAATTCAATGATTTTTCAGCAGGATTTTTTTATTGGGCAAAGATATTTTTACTTTTCCAGACGTTTGATAAGATACGGGAAGACTGCTTCGAAATCAACGCCGTACCAGTTGTGATTTTCGTGACTCATCGTCTCTTTTATCGCTTCGACGACAAAATCAGCGGCAAGCGAATATGATTCTTCAAGTGTCAGACCTCTCAGGTAAGCGCCTGTAAAAACACTCGCGAAAATGTCGCCGGTTCCGTGGAAAGTCTGGTTGATCTTCTCGTGGAAATAGCTTGAGAAAGTATCTTTTTCGGCATCGTAGGCAACGATTCCGATTTTCCCTGCGACATTTTTGAATGAAGGCTGGTCTTCAGGGAATTCGACTCCTTTGAGAACGACTTTTTTAGATCCTAATGCAGCGATATCTCTAAGTACTTTCTTGAGATATGCTTCATCGTAAGTGCCGCCTGCACGGTACGGAATACCAAGCATGAAACTTGCTTCAGTCATATTCGGAACGACGATGTCTGCCTTTCCGCAGAGTTTTGCCATAGCAAACGCAAATTCCTGAGTGAAACCGGGATAGAGCTTACCGTTGTCGGCCATACACGGGTCAACTATCGCCAAAGTTCCGTTTCCGCCGAAACCGTCAATGAGTTTTTTCATAAGTTCAAGCTGCTCGAAAGAACCGAGGTAGCCTGTATATATCGCATCAAAGCGGAAGTTTTCCTTTTTCCAGTGTTCCATAATCGGAGCGATCTCACCCGTCAGATCATGGAAGGTAAAACCTTTGAAAACCGTGTGTGTCGAAAGAACAGCCGTCGGAATGACGCATGTCTCGACACCCATTGCCGAAATTACCGGCAGAGCAACAGTAAGTGAGCATTTGCCAAGACATGAAATATCCTGGACGGTAACTACGCGTTTCATGAATCCTCCTGATAATTAGAAAAATATGAGTTATTCACCGAAATAGAGACAGTTCAACGGGATATCGTGCTTTGCTTCGAAACCTTCGTTAAGATAAAGTTCCGGAGCCGGGTTTTTATACTCGCCTTTCTTGAAGAATGCGGTTACCGCAGCTTCTGCCGGGCAGTAGATCCCGCTCGAATTGACACCCTGGATTTTCAGTTTAGCGGCATAATCGGAAGCCTTGACATTGTTTCCGTTAAGTTTTACGGAAACAGCCGATTTCACAAGAGCAAGATCGTCTTTTACAATCGTTCCCGATGTCATATTGTGCGAAGAAAGAAGACGTATTCTCGAATAGCTGTCTTCCGAAGCCACTTTGTCTGCGAAAACGAGCTGCAAATAAGCGTTTATAACCGAACCTGAAAGAACTTCCGCGACATATTTTCCGTCTTTTTTGTCAAGATCAAGCATGAAATCGCTTGCCGTTTTGTCGATATTTACGGCAAGACCGATACTGTCAAGACCTTTCTGCGCCGCTGCCCATTCTGCCAAAGAAGTTCCGTTGACATTAAAATCAAGCGTGATCTTTCCGGTAGTTATCGCAAAATCGTGACTGCCGTCGCCGCTGATCCCGAAATCGCGCTCGATATAGGTTTTGAACTCGTTTGAAATCAAACCTTTACCGTCGTAAAGAACGCTGTATGTTCCTGCCGGAGCGTAAAAACTGAAACTACCGTCTGAAAGTTCTGAAAGGTTGACTACGGCATATTCCATACCGCTTTCGTCTTTGAGCTTGATCAGATCATTCTCTTCCATAGCGAAAGTCGAACCGTTGAGAGTAACTTTTCCCTCTATTTTTTTGGGAGAGATATCAAAATTTATCTCTCTGCTGGTTTCTTCCCCGGTAAAAGAGAACGAACTGAATTTGCCCTCATCGGTGGTGTAAGTCGCTTTGACAGTAAACGGAAGAGACGCAAAACCTTCCTTGATGTCGTTGAGATGGCTTTCAAAATTCATCGAGTATGTTTTCGGGTTGTAGTTGATTACTCCCTCTGAATCGGTAACTGCTATCCTTCTGACAAGCAGAGCCTCGTAAGTCACATCGGTGACGTTACCTTCTTCATCTGTAGGAAGTGCCGTGCCGAGATCTTTAACAACCAGCGATGAATTGTCGAATCCGGTCGCTTTGAGTTTGCCTATCGTGCAGTCGGCTCCGGAGCAGTTTGCAACTGTCGGGAAATTATTGCCGCCCATGAATGTGATTTTGCCGTAAACCCTTCCGAAATCGAGCGAAATATTGTGTGCCGAAGGAGTTTCGGTCTTGGAATTCCACGTTTCGAGCTTTATGTATCTTACCGGATAGGAATCGGACTGAGGCTCGTAAATCAGGTTAAGATCCGTCCCGGCAGTAACCGTTATCGTGTATGAAGCTGCGGAAAGATCTGCCGCAACAACGCCGCTAACCGAACCGAAAGGAGGATTTTCGACAAGAATAAGTCTGCCCTGACTGACAGGATAACCGCCCTGAACTATCGAACCGGAGAAGGTGATCGTTTCGATTTTGATGTCAGAATCAGTATCGCCTTCGATGGTCAGCCCCTTCTTCTGTTCACTGTCATCCGAACCTGAAGAGAAATTGTTTCCCGAATCGATGACCGTTCCTGTAAATATTCCCTGACCTGCAGCAAGCTGACCTTTGAAGGAGACCGAATATGTGCCTTTTGGAAGAAGGACATCGTAAGCCGCGAATTCGCTGTACGGGATGACCTTTTCAAAAGTTCCCGTTTTGAGAACAAGCTGGGTTTCAGCCTGATAAGCCTCTTCTACGGTAAATACCGCATCGGCATTGTTCGTGACTTTTCCTCTGAGGTGGTAGAGCGGAATATCGAAATCGAGCTTTCTGTCGCTGCCCGCCATATCAATATTGTCCAAACCTTGGATAACGACTTTGTTCGATGAAGAAACAGGTCTGAAAGAGAAACTGTATCTTCCTTTCGGGATATTTATCGTTTTGCCTGAAAACTCGGAATTTACGTCTCCGACTTTGAATTCCGAAAGAGTTTCCCTGTTTTCAGCCCAAATCTCGCCGAAAAGAGCGTCATCGTCTGATTCACCGTTAATAGTAACGCTGCCGATGGTAAGTTTTTTCGTTTCGACATTGATTTCATAGGTATCTCCGTTGCGGATAACCTTACAAGTGCCGTTGTAATCCGACTGTTCTTCGTCGTTGTTTTCCGTGTCGGTATCCGGATCGTTATCATCAGCAGTATCGCCGTCACCGTCGTCCGAAGGAGTATCGGTATCCGGATCGGAAGGTTCTCCGGTGTCACCCGTATCGGTTTTTACGCAGTCTGTTCCTGACCAGTCATAACCGTCGGGACATGACTCTTTTGATTTTTTGTTTCCGCCGCAGGAAACAAGCAGCACGACCGCTGCAATCAGCAGGATTTGAAATAATTTTCTCATTTTTCATCTCTCGCAATAAGTCTATAAAAAAGCCTTAAAATCTTATTAAGAGAGAAATGTTTGTCAATAAATCCAACACCTGCCGTGTCGAAAATACTTTTTATCCGACAGCGTCGTTGAGCTGAAGAATCGGCATGACGACCGAAAAAACGATGAAACCGATGACACCGGCGAGTGCGACAATCATCATAGGTTCAAGCATCGAAGTGAGTTTTTCCATCGTGTAGGTGACTTCCTTTTCATAAGAATTGGCCAGAGTTTCAAGCATCTCCTCAAGCTCGCCGCTCTGCTCGCCGATCGCGATCATTTGTATTACGATGGGCGGAAATTCACCGCTTCTTTTGAGCGGAACCGCGATCGATTCACCTTCCTTGATGTTTTCGCGGGCTACTCCGACCGCGTTTTCAAGAATCTTGTTGTCAATGATCTTTTTTACGATGTCGAGCGCGTTCAGAATGGGAACACCCGAATGGAGAAGTGTCGACAAAGTCTGCGCGAAACGGCTGATCGCAACCTGTCTGTTGACTCTGCCGAGAACCGGAGCATTGATTTTCACTCTGCTCCACCAGATTTCACCTTTCGGAGTTTTGACATACTTGTTGAAAGCGACGATCCCGCCGAAAATCATGAGCGCGATAAGCCACCACCAGCTTCCGATGAAGCCGGAAAGCCAGAGAAGAATTTTCGTCTGTAGCGGCAGCGACATCTTGACATCCTCGAACATTTTGGAAAGTTTCGGGATTACGACCGTAAACAAAACACCGACGACTAAAACCGCGACGATCATGAGGACAATAGGATAAGTCATCGCGCTTTTGACTTTGTTTTTGAGGTCGACCTGCGATTCCATGAATCCGGCAAGTCTCATCAGAACTTTGTCCGTCGCGCCCGATTCTTCGCCCGCCGCGATCATATTACAGAACAAATCATCAAAAATATTAGGAAATTCCCTTGCACTTTTGCTGAAACTGTAACCTTCGTTCATCTTGCCCTTGATAATGATGAGGGCATCTTTCATTATCTGGTTCTCCTGCTGCTGCGCGACCGCGTCGATAGCCTCGACAAGCGGAATTTTCGCCTTCTGCAAGGTTGCCAGAAGACGCGTCATCGAAGCAACTTCGTCAAGCGGTACTTTCTTCGCGCCGAAAGAGAACATTTTACGCAGAAAATCAAGGCTGAAACCCTGAGCCTGCGACTTTTCGCTTATTTCGGTGATGTAGTAGCCTTCCGAAAGGAATTTGGTCTTTACCGCCGCCCTGTTCGGGCTTTCGATCGTTCCCTTCTTCTCTTTGCCGTTTGCATCGACAATTTTGTAGGCAAAAAGCGGCATTACTTATCCTCCTGCGTCCTGAGAAGGACTTCTTCGGGAGAGGTTATCCCTTTTATAGCCTTGAGTGCGCCGTCTTCGCGGAGATTAAGCATTCCGTTCGCCGCCGCGATTTTGCGGATATCGCTTGCATCCTGACGCGCAACTACGGCACGTCTGAGCTCTTCGTCGATCATGAGAAGTTCGAAAATACCGCTTCTTCCCTTATATCCGGAATATCCGCATTCGGGGCAGCCCACAGCCTTGTAGAACGGATGGTTCGCGTATTCCTTCGGGTCGAGCCCGAGTTCTTCAAGTATTGCAGCGGGCGGATAGTAAGCCTCTTTGCATGCCGGGCAGAGCTTTCTGACAAGTCGCTGAGCCAGTACGCCGACAACTGTCGAAGAAATAAGGAAAGGCTCTATTCCCATATCAATCAAACGGGTAAATGCCGTCGGAGCGTCGTTCGTGTGAAGTGTCGAAAAAACCAAGTGACCGGTAAGCGATGCGTTGATCGCGATGTCAGCCGTTTCCTTATCACGGATTTCACCGACCATGATGATGTCCGGGTCCTGACGGAGGATTGAACGGAGACCGCTCGCGAAAGTAAGACCGATCTTTGAATTGATGTGGATCTGGTTGACACCTTTGATCTGATACTCGACCGGGTCTTCGACCGTGATTATCTTGACGTCTGGCGAGTTTATTTCGGTCAGAGCCGAATAAAGCGTCGTCGTTTTACCGCTTCCGGTAGGTCCCGTGACGAGGAAAATCCCGTGCTTCATATGGATTATTTTTCTCATCGTTTCGAGATCGCGCTTGGTGAAACCGCTTTCGTCAAGAGAAAGTTTCTGAGAGCGTTTGTCCAAAATACGGAGAACTATCGATTCGCCGTGGACACTCGGAAGTGTCGAAACACGGAAGTCGATGTCGTTTCCGGCGATTTTGACCTTGATGTTACCGTCCTGCGGAAGCCTTTTTTCCGAAATGTTAAGTCGGCTCATGATCTTGATTCTTGTGATGAGACCTGCCTGAGCAGCCTTCGGAACGCGCTGGACAATCGAAAGTTTGCCGTCCTTTCTGAAACGGACGATAACTTCGTCCTCGTAAGATTCAAAGTGAATATCGCTCGCCTTTTCCTTGACCGCTTTTGCGATCGTGTTGTTGACGAACTTGATGATCGGGGCATCGTCGTTTGAGTCGATGAGATCCGGGATCGTATCGTCTTCGTCCGCCATTTTGTCGAAATCACCGGCGTTGAGTGATTCTTCCTTGTTGTCGACGCTGCTGTATGCCTGGTTTATCATGTCGTTGATTTTCGCCGTAGAAACAAGAAGCGAAACGACATTTTTGCGGTAAATCATAAAAAGCTGGTTGAAAAGGAGCATGTCGATATCGGTGACGACGACATGCAGGTCAGTATCGGCATAAAGCGGCAGAGCCTTGAATTTCTTCGCTAAAGCTATCGGAAATTCGCCGAGAACCGCAGGATCGAGTTTTTTGAGATCTTCTTCAGTCGCGATTTTTATTCCGCTCTGCTCCGAAAAAGCCTCAGTCACCTGTTCGGGGGTAACTTTCCCTTCCGAAACGAGGAACTGCCCGATTTTACCTGTTCCCTGCCTGTCAGCGTGCTGCGCGGCGAGTGCTTCAGAAAGCTGCGTCTCGTCGACAAAGCCTTTTTCGACAAGAATTTCACCTATTTTGCGCCTTGATGCCATAACTAATCCTCTTCGTCAAGATCGGGAACAAGTTCGTCTTCCGCGTCTTTCCGCGGTTTTTTGGATTTTTCCTTTGAACCGTCCTTGTTTTCTATGACTTTTTCTTCGCCGTCAGGAGTGACCATGATCGAATTTTCCTTCTTGTTTGCCGCTTCGATCCTTTTAAGTTCCTCTTTTTCCGCGGCATGCTGGTTGTTGACAGCGTTAACGACCGAAAGAAGCGCACCGCGTCTTTTGTCAAGGTAAACCGTCTCTTCGAAAGTAGTGTCGCCGCCGTAATATTTGCGTGCAAACTCGTCACGTTCCTCCATTTTCTTGCGGAGAATACGCTCGAAATCCTCTTTACTGTCAACAACGTGAGGAGTGAGGATAAGAAGGAGGTTTACTTTGGCTTTATTGACTTTTTTATACTTGAAAAGGTTGCCGATAACGGGAATGTCACCCAGGATCGGGATCTTGTTCTCGCCTTCCGTGACAGTATCTTTCATAAGCCCGCCGATGACGATCGTCTGTTCGTTCTCGGCGTTGATCTTGGTCTTCGCCTGTCTTTTCGTCGTCTTGTAACCGTAATCGGTCTGAGCGCCGAGTTCCGTCATTTCCTGATTGATTTCAAGAGTCATGTAGCCGGATTCGTTGATCTGCGGTTTTATTTTGAGTTTCAGCGCAACATCTTCTCGGGTGTAGGTTATCGTGCTTCCTGTCGTGCTGGTAAGAATATTTCCTGAAGGGAAAGGAACCGTTTCACCGACCGTGATCTCAGCTTCTTCGTTATCTGTCGTGAGAAGATGCGGAGTCGAAACTACGTTTACAGTCGAATCGTTCTGCGCCGCGTTCAGAATAAGTCCGATCGAAGGAACGCCGTCAACAAGAGAAAGACCGGGCATACCTGCTGTTCCGTCAACCGATGCTCCGACCATTCCGGCAACAAGTCCGGGAGTCGGCGAAGAGAGAGCTTTTCCGAAGAAAAGAGGAACTTTCTCACCCGCAACCGTGACTTCATAGCCCATCGCAGCATAAGCATTGCCGTATTCAAGGTTATTGTCGATGCTGACTTCGAGGATCGCCGCTTCGACAAAGACCTGCTTGCGCTTTACATCGAGTTTTTCAACAACTTTTTTGAGATTTCTGAAATCCTGCAGTGAAGAAACAACGACGAGGGAGTTGGTTGACTCGTTCGATGAAATCTGAACATCTCCTTCAAAAACATCGGTTCCTTTGTTTCCGCTTTTGGAAGACCCTGATGCCTTTTTATTTTTCGACAGTGAATTCAAAGTCTTAAGCATATCTTCAGCTTTAGCGTTCTGAAGTTTTACGACGTGGATCTCGCCTTCGCCTTCGACTTCGCGGTCAATATTCTGAACGACCTGAAGGATCAGATTGTAAGTCGCCTTGTTGCAGAGAACGATTATCTGCTGGCTTCTTTCGTCGGCGACGATGTGAATGTACGTTTCGCTGAGTCCTTCGCTGTCATCCTGACTGCCCCAATTGGGAGGAAACGGCGGACGGGGCGGAAATCTGTTATTATTGTTGTTGTTTCCCTCAGCCTGTTTGCCGACACCTCCGAGAGACGGGGTGTTATCGTTGTTTTTTCCTTTCTTGTTCCCTTTTTTGGAGAAATCCTTAAAAATATCTTCAATGATCTTACGGGCATCCGCTGCCAGAACATGGTTCAGCTTGATGAAGTAGAGTTCAGCCTTGTCCGATTCTGAAGGCTGGTCGAGCTCTTTCACAAGAGTCATTATTTTTCTGATATTCGCCGCGTAATCTACAACGATAAGCGTTTTGTCGTCAAAAACGACCGAAGTAGCCCCTTTGTCTCTGAAGAGCTTCAAAACCTTGTCGATATCGGTCGCAGTGACATACTCGAACTTCATAATAGTCGCAACCATTTTGAAAAGATCGGGCACTTCAGTTCCCTTGTAAAAAGGGATCTTCATCTCCGGAATATTCTTTTCCTTCGTGATTATCGTGTATGAACCGTCTTCCGAAACGCTGAAATCGTTGACTGCAAGAAGGGTCAGGAATGTTTTGTAGGCTTCTGCAACCGTAACTTTCTGCGGAGAAAGGAGATTGATTTTCGCCTTGCCCAGATTTTCGGGAATTATGAAATTTTTCTGGAGAAGATCTGAAAAGAGCTTGACTACGTTCATCAGTTCTTCGTCTTTGAAATCAAGCCTGATTTTGAGGTTCATATTTGCCGCCTTCGGCTCGTTTATCTCGACTTTTACCGCATCCAGAAGTTTGTTGTCTTCCGGAGTTTTCGGCTGTTCCTTGTTGAGAATGTTCTTGGGCTGCGGAGGCGTAACGGTTCTTACATCGCCGCCGTTGCCGTTGTTTTTCGGCTGAGCCGCATTTTCCGGGGACTTGTTTTCATCCTTGTTTTCGTCTTTATTTTCGTCTTTGTTCTCTTCCGAGCCCTTTTGCTCCGCCGCAGCAGGTCTGCCGAGTTTGAGATTGCCGTTAAACTTCTTAACGCTTGG
Organism: uncultured Spirochaetales bacterium; assembly: GCA_902774115.1. GTDB lineage: Bacteria > UBP6 > UBA1177 > UBA1177 > UBA1177 > UBA1177. The sequence goes on along the minus strand of CACYHH010000003.1, from coordinate 155,870 downwards.
ATTTATCGGTTTGATTTTGCTGTTGAGATTGATCGGAACTTTTACATTATCAGCTTCCGCCACTTCTTCAGCCGGAAGATAAACAAACGAAAAAGCGATCAGAGCTGTCAGAAAAATCATCTTTTTCAGATTCAGCATTTATGCCTCCTATTCTATCGTATATTCCAAAGTTTCATTCTGCCCTTTTCTGACGATGTCAAGCGAGAGTTTGGACGCACTCTGCAGCCTCGAATAAGCCTCAAGCGCCTTGTCCGGGCTCGAAAGTTCGATGCCGTTTATCGATTTGAGAACATCGCCGTTCTGGATCCCTATTTTTGAATAAAGACTGTCTTTCGCTATCGAAAAAATCTTGAATCCGTTGTCTTTTGCGGAAGGAACGATTCTTGCCTGGCTGGCAAGCGCGCCAAGGTTTCCTGTCGCTTTGTTGAGATCGGCACGTTTGACGACATACTGGTTCGGACCGACGTTTCTGATATCGAACTCGTCGTCGCCGCCTTTAGACGGAGCCGGAGCATTTTCAGCAATTTTCATTTCGGGAACAGGAGCCGCTTTCGATTCACCGACACCTTCACCTATGCACCTTACGCCGCTTGTCGTTCTGAAAATCGCTATATTTCTCCATACAAAAGCAAGAATAACACCTTCCTGAACTTCCGCGCCGGTTCTCGTGACCGCTCCGCCGCTGCTTCCTTTGCTGCCTTTGAGAATTGCAAACGAGAAGTCGTTGTCCTTCGCAACAATCGTTCCGGTGAGCTCGTAACCCGGCAGGAGCGTGCATTTGTCAGGATTTTCAAGATAAAAGAAAATATCCTCTTTGCTCATTTCCGGAACAACCTTATTTTCCTCAACCGTATCAGAGCCGTGCTGTTCGGTAAGAGCAATCGCTCTCGACGAAGAATCAAAAATATTTGCCGCACTCATATTGTTCGGGTTTTTGCCGAAATAAAAATTCTCCTTTTTCTCTTCGCTGCCGGTTCCTTCAAGCGTTTTATAGTAATTTTTGCCTATCGGTACATAAACCTGTTCACCTTTAACGACGAAAGCGAGCACGAAACCTATAAACGAAAGCACCGCTGCCGCAATTGCGATGAACAAAGCTATATTTAAAACCGTTCTGCTTTTCAAAGCGCACCTCGCAAAAAACAAAAACCGATTATTTAAGCAACTCAAGTGCCAAAAAAAATCATCAATAAAATCAATATATTACAAACAATAAAAAAATGCCAATTCGGCAAATTGACAATTTGTCACGGGTTTTGACGCCGCCAAATCTTTGTCGAAATATCGAAATTCCGAAATGTCGAAATATCGAGAGGCGGCGTCGAAAAGAACGAAATCTTGAAATCAGCTCGGTTTTCATCATAATTCAGGGTTTTTTCTTTTTTTTGCGAGGGTAAAAATGTGGCTTCAAGGCATTGTTCTCATAGTTTCGCTTTTAGTTCTGGCGTGGAGCGCTGACAAATTCGTTGACGGTTCATGCGGTCTGGCGCGGGTTCTCGGAGTTTCGCCTTTTTTAATCGGGATGGTTATCGTCGGATTCGGCACATCGGCTCCTGAAATGCTCGTCTCGGCAGTTTCGGCGTTTGAAGGAAGTCCCGACATCGCGCTCGGCAACGCTTACGGCTCGAATATCACTAACGTACTTCTGATCCTCGGTGTAGCGGCAATCGTCAACCCGATAAAAGTCGATTTTTCGGTCGTAAAAAAGGAACTTCCCTTCCTCGCAGGCACACTGGTCCTGACCGTTTTTCTCATTCTCGACGGCTTCATTTCACGCCTCGACGCAATTTCTATGCTCGTTCTTTTCATCCCGATAATGGTAATTTCCTCGCTCGGCAAAAAAGAGGAACAGAACGAAGAAGAAACCGGCAAAAAAGAGTCGCTTCTTAAATCGATATGCCTGATAATTTTAGGTCTTGCCCTTCTTGTAAGCAGCTCGCGCGCCCTCGTCTGGGCAGCTAAAGACATCGCAACAGCCCTCGGAGTAAGCGAACTCATCATCGGGCTCACGATAATCGCGCTCGGAACGTCGCTTCCCGAACTCGCGGCATCGGTATCGGCTGCAAGAAAGAACGAACACGGCGTCGCATTCGGAAACGTTGTCGGCTCGAACCTTTTCAACACGATGTGCGTTGTCGGAATCGCCGGAACAATCACTCCTGTTGCAGTTGACCCGAAAATTCTTACACGAGACCTGCCCGCTGTCGCGCTTGTCACCCTTTTTCTCTTTATTTTCGGCATAAGAAAGCAGATCAGCCGCGCTTCAGGCGTTTTTCTCATAGCGCTTTATGTCGTCTACACGGTTCTTCTTGGACTGAAAGTTATCTGATAAAAATCAACTTCCACTTGACTTGCACCGCTTTATCCCTATAATTCTTCGTTTTTGTTTTTTTACTGAATTTTTAGGGAGATTACAATGGCTGCAAACGATTGGAAAGAAAAGGTAAAAGAGGTTCTTGAAGATGTACGTCCCGCGCTTCAGAGAGACGGCGGCGATGTTCAAATTATAGAAATCACAGATGACGGTATCGTAAAAGTCGCTCTTCAGGGTCACTGTGCAGGCTGCCCGATGAGTCAGATGACTCTCAAAATGGGAATCGAACAGCACCTCAAGAGACTTGTTCCGGAAGTAAAAGAGGTCGTAAACGTCTAAAATCTTCTAAAAAACTGCGACAGGCAGGAAAAGCTGCTTTATTCGGAGGATAAAATGCTTTCCATAGTTCCGCTCGGCTGTTACGGCAGCGATCTTGAAAATAAAAAATGTATCTCAATGCTCGTCACGCCTTCGACCATTATCGACACGGGCTCAATTATGTCTTCTCTCGACACGAACCAGCTCCTTGCGATAAAACACGTGATAATCACACACTCTCACTTCGATCACATAAAAAATCTGCCGATTTTCGCCGATTTCATGCTTTCGCTCGGAAACCATTCGTTCACGGTTTATACGACCGAAAACATCATGGCTCAGGTGATGGAACACATCTTCAACGACCTTATCTGGCCTGATTTCACGAAACTTCCGAGCAGGAAAAACCCGACTATAAAGTTTCAGCCGATAAAATTCGACGAGACTTTCACGATCGAAGGGATCGATTTCACTCCGATCGAAGTGAACCACGTCGTCGAATCGCTCGGTTTCATTCTCAGGCAAGACGGTGAAGCAATCGCGTATTCAGGCGACACCGGAATATGTGAGAATTTCGTAAACCACATAAACGATGATCCTTCAGTAAAAACAATATGTTGGGAAACATCTTTCCCGAACAGGCTCGAAAAACTTGCAACTATGTCGAAACATCTGACCCCATCCCAGCTCGCAGGTGAGCTTGAAAAAATCAACCGGCACTGCGACATACACACATTTCACCTGAAACCCAATTTAGAAGACGAAATCATCGCGGACATAAAGAACATCAAAAGTCCTATGAAAATAACTCCGATGAAGCAGAAACGTCCGATAACAGTATCTTAAAAAGCAATGAACAGACAAATCATAGTAAACAACACCTGCGGCGAAAAACGAATAGCCATACTTGAAGACAGAAAACTCGTCGAACTCCATGTCATGCACTCGGAGGAAGGGAGCTGTCTCTCAAACATCTATTCAGGCATAATCCGCCGCGTTCTGCCGGGCATGCAGTCGGCATTCGTCGAATTCGGCGGCACAAGAACCGGATTTATCCATGCAAACGACCTGAAACTCAACATAACTTATGAAGAGTACCAGAAAAATCTCGAAAGCGACGATGACGACGACGTGAACGGCGAGGATCAGGCGCAGGAAACGCAGAACGAACCGCGCAGATTCACAGACATCACCGAATACGCGAAAGAGGGAAACAGAATCCTCGTTCAGGTTGTGAAAGAACCGATCGGACAGAAAGGAGCAAAGCTCACGACACACATTTCGCTTGCCGGAAGATACTGCGTTCTGCTGCCGACAATCACACACATCGGAGTAAGCCGCAAAATCAGCGACCGCGACAAACGTGAGGAGCTCAAAGAGTTCGGTCAGAAAGTGCTGAACAAAGGCTACGGCATAATCCTCAGGACTTTAGCGGCCGAAACCGACATCAAAACCATCGAAAAAGAGGTCGTTTTCCTCATAAAAAAGTGGATTTCGATACAGAATACCTTTCAGAAAGGGAGAGGAACGGCACTCATCGAACCGGCACTCGATCCGATGCTTGATTTCGTGCAGAATACAGGAATGGGCGAACTTTCCGAAATCGTCGTAGACAACAAAAACGACGAAAAGGCTGTGCGCGACTACTTCGCTTTCTACGGCGAAAATCCCGACGATAAAGTAAAATTCTACGATCTGCCCTACCCGATTTTCGACTATTATTCGATCGAACCCGAAGTAACCAAACTGGTAAAGAAGAAAATCTGGCTCAAAAGCGGCGGGTTCCTCATCATCGAACAGACCGAAGCACTGACCGTCATCGATGTCAATACCGGAAAATTCGTCGGAAAAGGCGACCTCGAAAGCACAGTCGTCAAAACGAACTGCGAAGCCGCCGAAGAGATCGCATACCATCTGAGGCTCAGGAATTTAGCGGGAATCATCGTTGTTGACTTTATCGACATGCGGAATCAGGTCAACAAGAAAAAAGTCATCGCGAAACTCGAAAAAGAGCTTGAGAAAGACCCGGCGAAATGCACCGTTTTCTACTTCACGCGCCTCGGACTCATCCAGATCACGCGAAAAAGAACGACTGAAAGCAATATCTCGTCGCTCACAGAGCCGTGCCCCTACTGCAGCGGCAACGGCATAATCCGCTCGCGTGAAACCGTAACTTTTCAGATTTTCCGCGAAATAAAGAAACATGTAAAACTTTACGGAAGCCGGGTGCTGACCGTAAAAGCACATCCCGAAACGATCTTCGCACTTGAGCAGAAATACTCTGACGAACTCGACAAGCTCAAAAAAGAACTCAGAATCTCGGTAAATACCGAATCAGACAATTCTCTTCACAGAGAATCGTTCACTGTTGACGGGAAATAACGGGAAAATTTTTTATTCTTCCTCTTCCTCGTCGTCCCTTTCTTCCATACTGCTGTTGTAAACGGAAACCTGGTCACGACCGTGTTCTTTTGAATAGTAAAGGGCTGTATCTGCGTTTTTGACGAGATTCTCCGCATTCATAGAAGGCATCGGGAAAGAGGAAACACCAAGCGAAATCGTTATGTTCAGAGGAGATCCGTCTGCATTGACCGTTGAATCGCGGACGATATTTCTGATTTTGTCAGCAATATTGGCGGCGGCGGCAATAGATGTGTTGTAAAGCAGGATCACGAATTCCTCTCCGCCGTAACGCGCGGCAAAATCGACTTTACGGATAGATTTTTTTATCGTTGCCGAAATAAAGCGGATAACGTCATCGCCCGCTTTGTGACCGTAAGTATCGTTAACTTTCTTGAAGAAGTCGATGTCAAGCATGATCATCGAAAGCTGAACTTTCGCCCGGCCCGCTTCGCTGATCTTCTGTTCGATCATATTGCCGAAACAGCGCCTGTTGTAAAGCCCCGTCAAACCGTCGATATTCGAAAGTTCCTCCATCTTCTGGAACATTTCGATGTTGTTGAGAGCCGACGAAACTACTTTTGAAATCATTCTTACCGATGCGGAATGCTTTTTGAGTTCTTCAAAATCATTAGTCGTGTCGGTGAGAACAGAAATAGTTCCCTTGACGTCGTTTTTAAATGTCATGCAGCGGATCATCACACAGCTTTTTTTGTTCAGATCGTCAAATTCCGTCGGGAAGATAGGATTCGACTTCCGTTTGTTCACATCGGCGGCTTCGTAGTAATCGTCTATTTTCCCGTTCACCATCATCGCGTGAATCGACTGCTGATCCTTCATTTCAGCTGTAACAGGATCGTTTATATCGGACATTTCAAGTTTGGGCTTCCCTTTCGAAGGCTCCTTGACTGTAAAAGAGTAACCGGAGAAAGTGTTTTCCTCGCCTTTTGTCGCGACAAAGACACCGCTCGCTTCCGGAGCCAGGTTGAATATCGCAAGCGCCGCGGCTTTGAGGAGCTCGTCGTGGTCAAAAGCATCGACAATATTCGAAGTCTCCTGATACAGCGTGGCGTTTCTCTGTTTTTCAACGGAAATATGGCTGAAAGTCTCGGACTGTCTGAGCTGTTCGAGAACATCGTCCTTTATCTCGGAGAACTTCTGAATGAGCTCTTCCTTGTCGATTTTTCCCTTAATATTAGTATCGACAACAACTACATATTCCGGCTCGAAAAGGGTCACATCGTCGGAATCGACCAGCGAAACCGGATAGTAAATCCTGAAGTTGTATTCAGGCATCATTGGAATATTTTCCCTGTCATCATCCAGAAGAACATTGGTTGCAACTTCGGTTTTATCGTGAACAGCTCTGAACAAAAGACCTTTCAACGCAAATTCGGTCTCTGATTCGTATATTTTTGCCGTTCCGCCGGGCAGAAGTACGATCAGACGCAGATAAACAGGCTTGTTGTTGAAATTCTTGGTCCGGACAAGATATTTTTTCAGCGGTCTGAAAGGATCCTTGACAAGCGGCGTGCTGACTTTGGATTTCATTGCAATCGGTGCTGCAGGCGGTTGAGCCAGCAGAAACGAGAAACCCTTTCTCATAAAAAACCAGACGCCTATCGCTGAAAAAACGAATAAAACATAAATGATAAAATCGGAATAGTCGGAAATATTGCCGCTGCACAGCATAAGAATGAATGAAGTCACGGCAAATCCGATGTAGGAGCTGTCATCACTTTTCTGCAGAGTCAGCGGCAGAGCAAGAAAAAGAAGCGGAAGAACCGGACTTCCCGCAACTCCGCCGGAAACTATGAATACCGGAAGAAGAAAAAGCTGTACCGGGATCCTCTTCTTTTCGACAACACGGAGGTAAATAACTAAAAAAACGAAAATCGTCCAAAGTATGATGAGGATCGGAATGCTGTCTTTGAAATAAATTGAAAGGATCGAAAACAAAAGGGTCACAATGTGACCGAAAAAACGGAATTCAAGTAAAGCTGTCATTTTTCTGGTGTATATCTGTATTTATATTGATCTGAACGAATCATTTTATATTTCTGCCTGAGAATTTCCTCGGCAGCTTTCGGATTTTTGGCAAAACGCTCTATTTTCCAGTTCAAGATATCTTTTTCACGGTTTATGACGTACTGCTTTTCTTCTATCACCTTGATTTTGTCTCTGTTGCGGTTGAACTCGCCGTAAGAAGAAAGAATGTCGTAGATGCAAACAGCCGAAAACACCAAAAATAAAAAACCGGCAATGAAAAATTTTTGGTTTTTTTTCATTCTTTTGACCTCGTTGCCACTGCTATATTCTCAAATTTCAAAGACTTCAGTATATCAAGAACTTCCGTTACCCTGCCGTGCGGGGTCGTAACGTCGGCTTTGATGACTATAACATATTTTAAACGCATATCCGTGTCAAATTTTGAAAGGAATTCCTGTATCTCTTCATTCGATGAAACCTCTGTTCCGCCCAAAGCTACCCTGCCGTCGGCACTTATCGCGATTTCGAACTTTTCGGCTGATACCAGCGGCGTGTCGGAAGAAGCCTTGGGAAGATCGACCTTCAGCCCCGATTCCTTGACAAAAGTGCTTGTCAGAGAAAAGAAAATGAGAAGTGTAAAAAGAACGTCGACAAGCGAACTTATATCGATAGAAAAATCTTTACCGACACGTTTTTTAAGTTCCATCAGCCCCTCTTTTCACCGGAAAAAGGCAAAAATATAAAATATGCAAAAGGAATGAATCCGACGAACCATTCAGGCAGGATCAGCATGCAAACAGCATAAACGATCCAGAAGAGAGATGGAGAAAGATAAGTATCCGCCAGACTGTCGGAAATCTGCGGCAGTTCGAGACGCTGCAAAAGACTGCCGAGTTTAAGCGCTTCCGCCAGAGAAACTGCAAACATCACGACAACAAGCGGAAGACCGACAAAAAGCGTGCCGCATGTCTCCAAAACAGCCGGCAGAGTCGCGATTATGAAGTTGAACTTCCACGAAAAAATAAAATTCTCGTTTTTCAGAGGAACCGTTCTTACGTTGTTTCTGATCCTGCCGAGATAAAAAATGAAAGTCGTCAGCAGAAGAGGAATGACGGAAAGCTGCGGAACACCGGCCAAAAGAGCGACTGCCGCAAACAGAAGAACAACTATAAAAACAACAGTACCGAGCAGATTCCAGTCGAAATGCTCATGTCCGAAAAGCATAAGAGCAAATTCTTTCGCGCTTTTAGCGAACATTTTATTCGAAAAAAAGCCGAACGACCCGTCTTTTTCAAGATAGTTGTCAATCAGGCGTTCCTCGGCTTCGTTCTTCATCGAAGGAGTGTCTACATCCTGCCAGAGATGTCCCGTCATTTCAGCGCAGGCGAACTTTCTTTCGCCAGCTTCGACAGCCATAACGTCTGAAATGGAAACATCGCCTTTTGCATCGTAAATTTCCTGAAGCTTCGGGAATACCGCCGGTTTGCAGAGGAAAAGTCCTGTATCGACCGCGTCATACGAAGGAAGTTCCTTGCCTATAGTCGTTATTTCGCCGTTTTCGGTAACGACTTTCGTCGCATCGTCTAAATCGAAAACACCTTCAATATTCCTGTCGACCGAAAGAACGACATCGTATTTTTCCAGCGCCGCTTCAGCTTTTTCCAGAAAACCGGCAAAAAAATCGTTTGAAAAAATATGATCCGACATCGAAAGCATGAACGGAGCATCATCCAGAAAATCACGAGCCCGAAGCAGAGAAATACCGTTTTTCTTGTTGTATTCGGTATTTTCGGCAAAAACGACACCCTGAATATTGTTTTTTACGATATATTCTCTGATCTGATCGCCGCGGTAACCGACAACGACGACGATTTTTTCAATGCCGACAGACTGCATCAGCGTTATAACGCGCTCTATCAAAGCCATACCGCCGACAGGCATAAGCGGCTTAGGTTCATTTCTTCCTTCACTGTTGAGCCTGCTGCCAAGCCCGCTTGCAAGGATAACGCCTTGTCTTATCATATTCTCCTCTAACCTTTCGGTTTCATATCTTCAGCGATTTCAGCCTTTTTAGCCGCGACATACTCCTTGTATCCGTCGAGATCACCTTTATCGAAGCAGACCGGGGACAAAAATGTGTATACCAGCATATGGAAAAGAAGGCAGTCCAGCAACCACGGTTCACCTGTCATAGCCGTTGCCACTCCGCTTGCGACAAGCATCAGAACCGCAACACTCATAAAAAATTTAAATCTCTTGTTGAATTTGCGTCCGTGATGGCTTACAAACGGTCTGAAAGAAAGGTTGTTCCATGCAATCCAGATGAAAAGCGGAATCAGAAAATATTTGTAATTCGGGATATACTCTGCCGGAAGATACCTGCCGATATGAATGCCTGCTCCTATCAAGCTCATCAGATAAAAAGCCGAGACCGGACGCGGAGTGCCGAGGAAAAAACGCGGGAAGTCAATGTCGTAGACTTCGTTTCTCGCATGTCTTACGCAACCGAAAACAAGCGGAACCATTCCCATGCAGTATGCAATAAAAGCATTCAGAAAACCGCCGTCCTCAACTCTGAAAAAAGCATAAATCACAAACGCCGGACATACGGCGTAAGTTACATGATCGGCTATAAGATCAAGCTCTTTTCCGAACTCGTTGCTCATCTTAGTAAGTCTCGCAACAATACCGTCGCAGAAATCGAGAACAAAAGCGGCCATAACCAAATAACATGCATTCTGGACATCGCCTTCTATCGCCAGAACGGCAGAGAGAAAACCGATAGCAACATTTCCCAAAGTTACAACATCTTTCAGATGGACAAGCCTCATTTTTCCTCCAAAATAAAAAAACGAAACAAAAAAACGGTAGATAATAAGGATTTTTATTAAAAAATCACTTTTTATAAGGAATTTTTCAGAAAAAAAAGAGAGAAAAGGGACTTCGGGAAAAAACGGATCGAAAGAGTGCTATTCTCCGCCTGACGCACCGCCGTTAGCATTGGAAGCATCTTCTTCTTCCTCGTCTTCAGGTTCTGCAGGAGCTTCGCCGGGACAGCATGCATAGTAACCGCCGTCGTCAGCTGATTTTTTGTAGTTATTGTAAATCATCTCTACAACACCGGCTGCCGCATATCCGGGAGTGTAAGTTCCGCCGTTTGATTCAACAATATACTTTTCCCAAGCCGTATCACCTGCATAGCAGTTGACCATTGCAGCATCCTGACCGTAAAGACATCCGCCAAGAATAGGATCATTGAAAGCACACATAGCCATTATTGTATCGTATTCAACTTTTTCAGCCGACTTAGTCTCTTTGCCGTTTTCATCAGTTTCAGCCTTGAAACCGCCTTCCGGAATATAGTATGTCGAACCCATCTGGATTGATCCGCCGAAACTCGGAATGATGTTCAAATTCATCTTATTCGTCTTGACAGTCGTACCGTCAGCAAGTTCACCGATAGCTCTGATTTTTACGATAAGCGGACTTGCGATCCAGTCAATGTCGTTGACATGTTCAATCAAGTTCTTGATCTGAGCTTCTTCAAAAATATGAACCCAGCCTGCAGCCTGACCTCCGTTCGGAGTTACAACAATACGATATTCGGTTTTTCTTGTCTTTTTGTTCCAAAGTTTCTGGTCAAGAGAAAGCTTTCTTCCGTCTGCCTGAGGTTTCGGATCCCACTCATACTCTATTTCGACTTTGTCGCAATAGAAATAGTTGGCTTCCGCAGTAGTCAGTTCGGAATTTCCTCCGTCACTTGACGGAATGTAGTTCGTAAGCTGGAAAGCAAGTTCGTAATCGAAATTGAATGCAAGGTCGAGCTTGCCTTCTGTGTAATAAGTGTCGCCTCCGGGCTTGATTTCGCAATTGTCCGGAATCGGAATAAATTTGTCAAGGATGACTCTGTTACGCCTTTCGACGCATGAAACCATCATTAAACAAGCAACCATCAGGGTAAGAATGAAAAACTTTCTCATCTTAATTCCTCCAAATCTTTCAATATGTCATTAGAATTCCTGTAAATTATCCCGGGAACTCCCGTTTTTTTCAGGTAAACCATCGAAATTCTGTCCAAATTCCTTTTTTTATCCAACATTATAAATTTACGCCATTTATTTTCGTTTCTATATTTCTGCAAATCGTTGTTTACTCCGTGTTTTTGCAGTAATTTTTCAAGTTCTTCAGCAGGAAAAACCTCATCCGCTCCGGCAATTTCAGCCCATTCCTGCACAAGAACCATACCGGCGGCAACCGCCAGACCGTGCGGCAGAGCGTAATAAATCTCTATCGCATGACCGAAGGTGTGCCCCCAGTTCAAAACAATTCTTTTTTCAAGGGTATCCGTAAAATCGGCACTCACAATCTCGTATTTGCCGAGGATCGCAAGCGTTAACGCATCTTCCGAAAGCAGGTCCGCTTCCGCAAAAACCATATCGGCAAGTCTTCCGCCCTTTATCAGAGCGAGCTTGATAATTTCAGCCTTTCCCGAAGCAATCTGCTGCGGATCAAGAGTTTTGAAGAAATCCTCTATGATCACAACTTCATGCGCCGGATAAAAAGTGCCGATCGTGTTTTTCGCTACGAAATTCACAGCCGTTTTCCCGCCTATCGAACTGTCAACAGCCGAAAGAAGCGTTGTCGGAACAAGCACAAGTCTCATTCCGCGGTTGAAGATCGAAGCCGTAAAAGCGGCAAAATCGGTCGTGGATCCGCCCCCGACTGCAACAAGCGTCGTTTTTCGCCCAGCATTGAGGTCGATCAGCCATTCCAGACAACTTTCAACGTGGTTCAGATCCTTCTCCTTCTCGCCGTCGACGTAGAAAACGCGGCCGTCAGGAAGTGATCCCGCCAGACTTTCAAGCGATCTGTCGATCACGAAACAGCAGTCACACCCGAGCAATTCCGCAAAATCTGCAAAAGACTTCACAAAACCGACTTTCGTCGTGTGTGTTACCGAAAAAGTGAGTTCCATATCTCTTCAATCTCCGACCAGATTTCATTTAAACCGCGACCGTCGGTATCGACGACAAACGCCGCCGCCTTTTCGTAAAGCGGCAATCTCGCCGAAAAGAGCTTTTCGTAACCTTCGCGCCCAAGCTTTTTACAGAGAGGTCTCTCCTCAAATCTCCCGATGAGATTTTCGAATGTACTTCTCAGATAAACCAGCTTGAGACCGCTTCGGTAAATCTCTTTCCATGCCGGATGAGCGTAATGCACACCGCCGCCGAAAGCCGCAAAATCGAAATCTGACTCCAGAACTTTGCTTATCACCGAAGTTTCAAGCGTTCTGAAATCATCCTCTCGGCCGTTTTCAAGCAATTCAACTGCATCCGGATTTTTCTTTTCAATCAAAGCATCCGAATCGACCGCCTTGAAACCGTTTTTCGCAGCAAGCATCACAAGCGAACTCTTTCCGCTTCCCGAAAACCCGATCAGACCGAGCCGCCTCATCTCATCTTCTCCAGATAAGCCGCATAAGCCGATTTTATATCACTCAGATTGTCCGACCCGAACTTCTCGCAGAAAGCGTCGGCAACAATCAGAGCAGCCATGCTTTCGGCAATGACTCCGGCGCGTTCGATGCACCAGAGATCGTTCATTCCGGTAAGACACTTTCCGGTTCTGCCCGTAACAGGCGAAACCGATTCGACTTCAAAAGGTTGAGTCGGAACAGGCTTGAAATAGAGCGTTGCAACCAGAGACATACCGTTTGAAATGCCGCCTTCGATCCCTCCGCATCTGTTTGTCGCCCGCTCGCCGTGCATTCCGCAGAAAGCATCAGCTGCGTTATTCCCTCTCAACTTATGAAGTTCCGTATCCCCGAAATAGACTCCCTTAACCGACGGAATTGAAATCAATGCCGCCGCGAGCCGTGAATCCAAGTGATCCGACCACTGGACATTTGAACCCAACCCCGCCGGAATCCCTGAAACTACGACTTTCAAAACTCCGCCGTAGGTGCCTCCAGCCTTGTCAGCAAGCGCCTTTTCAGCATCGAAATCGCAGTAAGGAACTCCGCCGATCTCAAGAATTTCGGAAGCGACTTCAACATTCATTTCGTTAAGGAACATCTTGCACAAAGCGCCGGCTGCGACTCTTAAAGCCGTTTCCCGCGCGCTGGAACGTTCCGCCCCGATAGAAATATTGTCGTATCCGAATTTCCTGAACGAGCTGTAATCCGCATGTCCCGGTCTCGGAAACCCTTTATCAATTACTCCGTTTTCAAAGAGCATACCTTCTGCCGCATTTTTCAGCAGAAAAGCTATAGGAGCGCCTGTCGTAACATGAGCCGCGACCCCCGAAACGACCCGAACATCGTCATTTTCGATATCGAGCCTTGCCGAGCGGCCTAACCCTGAACGGCGTCTCCTTAAATCTTTCTCAAAAAGAACACTGTCAAACCTGACACCCGCCGGAAATCCGCTGAGAACGGCAACAAGTTCCGAACCGTGGGACTCTCCGGCAGAAACGAACTGCATTACTCTTCACTTTGCTGCAAAGGAATCGATGATTTTACCTTATTCATGATTCTCGGAGTAAGGAAAATCAAGAGTTCGCTTCTTTCAACTCTGCTTTCTTCCGATTTGAAGAGCCAGCCGAGTACCGGAATTTTTCCGAGAAGCGGAACATACCTTTTTGTTTTAGAGGTCAGATTGGTATAAACACCGCCGATAACGACCGTGTCACCGCTCTTTATCAAAATCTCTGTTTTAGCTTCTTTCTTGATGATCGAAGGTTCACCGAGGTAGTTCGAATTCGACCAGTCGGGTTCGCTCTTGTTGATTTCGATGTTCAGAAGAATCGAACCGTCAGCCGTGATATGCGGCGTAGTCTTGAGGATAAGGCTGGCATCAACGTATTTCGTCGTAACGTCGCCGCCGGTACCTCTCGTCGTGATAGGAATACTGGTACCTTGCTGGATCATAGCTTCCTTGTTGTCGAGTGTTGCGACTTTCGGAGAACTTACGATCTTGATCTTACCGTCGGATTCCATGACGTTCAACGTAAGGTTGAGGTCATTGATCATGCCGACGCTGCCGAACATGAAACCGAGCGTTCCTGTCGGATCTGCCGGACCGGGAACAGCAACATTAGCGCCTACGCCCAAGTTGTACGGGAATATTGCATTGGTCGGGTGACCGTTTGCATCGGTATAAGTATGGTGTGAACCCCATTCGATACCGAGACCGAGAGCAGCCGTCGAAGTTGCCTCGACGATTCTTGCTTCGATAAGAACCTGAGGTGTCTGCGTATCAAGGTAATCAACCAGCTGTTCAGATTTATCAAGAATTTCCTCGACATCCTTTACGATAAGGACATTCGTTCTCTGATCGTAGCTGACCGTACCTCTGTCGGTAAGGAGCTCTTTGATCTGCGGAACAAGTTTGTCGGCCATCGCATAGTTTACCGGAACAAGTCTTACTTTTACAGGTTCCAGCTTTTTCTGCGCGTTTTTCTTTGCAAGTTCTTCCTCTTTTTCTCTCTGCATCGTTCTGATCGTAGCAACTCTGATGATGTTGCCGAATCTCTCTTTGCCGAGCGATTTACTCTTGAGGATAACGTCAAGAGCTTCATCCCATGGAATATCGACAAGTCTTACCGTGACGGTTCCTTTTACGTCGTCGCCGGCAATGATGTTGAGCTTGCTGATATCTGACATAAGGCGAAGGATATCAAGAATATCGACTTCTTTAAAATCGAGGTTAATCTTTTTACCGGTGTACTGAACCGGTTCGTCTTCCATGTTGATCGCGCCGCCTTTTTCATCTGCTCCGCCCTCTTCCTGAGCGACTGCAGCCTGCGGAAGTCTTACGATCTGAGCTTCGGAATAACCCGCAACACCCTGGACTTTTTCAGAAACCGTATTGAAAACGAAATCGCTGCCGTGAGCCGACTCTTCGATCTTGAGATCGTGTTTCGCCGATTTCATCTTCGCGATGATCTTTACGTTTTCCTTATCGTTATAAACTGCAAGCTCTGCAACCGGACCGGTAAGCGAAGTCGCGTCGATAACCTGCTCTTTGTCTTTTGCGATGAAAGCGTTTTTAACGGTGATTTCTATATTCTGTCCAGAGACATTTTTGCTTATTTCAAGTTTTTTGTCAGCTTTAACCTTAAGGATTTCGGGTTCTTCGCCGATGAAAGCGAGACCTTTGATCTCGGTTCTGTTTTCAACAGCCGGAATCTCCTCGGTCTTTTCAGGTTCTGCCGCAGCTACAGCCGTTTCAGCGGGCTGGTTTTTGAAAGCTGCGAACATCTTTTTGCCTTCAGCTCCGAAAGCGTAGACTTTCGAGCGGCTGATCGTGAAGTACTGAGGAATCTCTCTTTCTACGACAACGCGGTATCCTGCCGGATGGTTGGCGCTGCGGACACCGTTTGCCGACTTCATCGAACCTTTGATTCCGATAAAATCGAAAACAAGCCTGTCCGGACCTTTCAGCGTGAAAAATCTGACTTTTTCCGGCTGCTCGGTAAAAGCAAAGCTGATATTTCCCGACTTAGAGTTCATCGTGACGCGGCTGTTTTTGAGCTCTCTCTCTTCCGCCATCGAAACGAGGCTGTCGAAATCGCCCGTTTTTACGGAAGTCATGCCTGATGCAAGCGACTCAAAAAGAACGTTGCCTTCGTCAGCATTGATTTTGAGGTGAGCAGCTTTTTTACCGTTTACGGTTCCCTGCTCTGCAGTTCCTTCAGCAGCCTCTCCGAGACCGATGACTTCAACGCTGTCGGAATTGAGTTTAAAGTAAGTTCCGTCAAAATTTTCGGAAACTACAACGCTGTTCCCGTTCTGTTCGACGGATAACGAATCGTTCCTGCTCTGTGCAACAGCGAAAACCGTTACGACTGAAAAAACCAAAACAAGAACAAATGACAACCTGAGACTTTTCATTCCAATCTCCGTTCCATTAGTTATTCAAATTTTCTTTTTCTTTCTCTGCGCCGCCGTTAAATTCCGCAGCGTCATCCGGCTCTTCGGACTCTTTAAGAGGCGACTTTACCGGAAGTTCAAGATAAAGCTTGTTGATTATCTTTCTTCCGAGCGGATCTTTGTATGTCTCGACTATTTCGAGCTTATCCGGCAGTATTCTGCTGATCTTGCCCCAGTTTTTGCCGATAAAGCTGCCGTTCTTGACGATATAGCTTTTTCCGTCCGGCGCGATTACGACAGCCTTCGGATCGGTTATACCATATATTATAGCGGAAAGTCTGACATCCGTAACATCGAAATTCTGCAGCTCGCTGACGATCTTCTTTTCTTTGTTGAGGCTCGCCATATCGCCGAAATAGTTTCTGAAAGGATCCTTTTTGCCGACTGCGGAGTAGCGGTAGTTTGACCTTCTCTGCGCGATATCGGTAATGTCGATCTCTTTTTTCGTCTTGTTTTCACTTGATTTGGTTTTGCTGACCCTTTCGTACTCAGCTTTGTAGTCAAAAGGCTCGATCTGGTACTCGTTAGCACAGCCTGCAAGGATCGAGCAAAGGATCAGACAAGAAATCAAAATCATAAAACGCATTTTATTTGTTTGCATTCTGACCTCCACCCATTTCAGCTGACGAAAGGAAACGGTAAGTCGTCGCCCTGAAAGTTATGTCGAGCGCAGTCTTATTCGGCTGGAAACCGCCGAAAGACGCCGTAACTTTGCCCTTCTTCTTATCGTCTTTTTTAGGAGCGCTATTGTCACCGATGACCTTCATTTCAAGGTCGCTGACGTTTACGATACGCGCCAGTTTGTTCACGCTGTCGAAGAAACCCAGAACTTCGTGGAAGCTGCCTTTGACCTTCATCGAAACGGGAACTTCGGCGTAGAACTCCTTTTTACGCTCGGCAAGAGGCTCGAAGTAATAAACCTCAAGACCGAACTTTTCGGCTTCGTCGGAGAGCTTTTTCAGCAACGAAGGAATTTCTTTCTTATCCGGAAGCATACTGATGGCCACTTTCAGGTCTCTGTCAAGAGCTTCGACTTCTTCCATGAACTGACCTCTGTCACGAACCAGCACGACCATTTTGGAGAACTCAGCTTTCTTGGAATTGAACTCGCGGTAAAGCGATTCCATCGTGTCGACATGCGGCATATAGACTGTAACGTAATAAACCGCGATGATTACGACAATAACCAGAAGCAATCCTCCGTACCTGTATGCCGGCTTTAATTTTCCGATATTTACCAGCAAGGATTTCATATTCACTCCTCCCTATTGATTAGCACCTGTCTGAGCTTCCGACCCTGCCGCCTGCTGCTCTGCGGGTTTTGCCGGCTGCTGAGGCTGTTCCTGCCTTCCAGCGAAGTGAACAGTCGTGTTCAAACCGTAGGAAAGCACCGTAACACCCTGAACCACCTTGTCTTTCGTAACCTTTTTCAGGTTGATATTCGAAAAGAAAAGGGAATTCTCAAGCTGTTTCATGAAGTTTGCAACTTCCTGATTTTCAAGCGTTTTTCCGTCAAGATCGAGTTTGTTGCCCTTGATCGTGAGCTTGTCGGCCCAGATTTTGTTCGACGGGATCTTGAGCGAAAGTTCGTCAAGAACACGGACGGGACCGATATTCTGTTCCTGCAGCTTGATAATCATATCCATTTTTTCCTGAAGTTTCGCTTTCTTGTCCTTCAGATTCTGGATTTCGCCCATAATCGATTTGAGTTTTGCGATCTCAGCGTCAGCCTCGGTAATGCGTTCCCTGCTCTCCTGCTCTCTTGCAGTAAGAAGCGAGCTGTTGGAAACGACGAGAACAATGACGACTACTATCGAGATCACGCAGATAGCCAGGAAACCTTTTGCCTCGGCTATAAGTTTGTCTTCCTTTACGGGTAACAGATTGATTTTTATCATTGTTCGTCCATCCTCCGTAATGCCAATCCGAGACTCAGCGCAGCAACATGGCTGTAATCCTCAACTTCCTCTCTCGAAAGAACCTGACCCGGAACGATTATCTCTTTGAACGGGTTCATTCTTTCGACCGGGATCGTCAGAGTCGACTGCAGAGCCTGCATAAAGGTGAAACTTTTTGTCGTTCCGCCGGTTACGAAGACTTTTGCAACACTGTCTTCCGGATTTGTGTTTGTATAGTAATCGAAAACTCTCATTATGTCAGAAACCATGTTTTTCGCAACGTCGGCGATGATCTCTTCGACCTGGTTCGGAAGAATCGAATCGCCTGTCGCGTGAGTTCCCGATTTAAGGCTTTCTGCCTGCTGGAAACTGACTTTAAGCCTTCTCGTGATCTCTTCGGTGATGAAGTTGCCGCCCGTCAGAACGTCTCTGAAGAACCTGACGTTGCCGTTCGACATGACGACGATATTTGTCTTCGAAGCGCCGATATTGAGAACAGCGACCGTTTTGTCCTTTTCTTCCGGGTAGTTGAGCTCGAAAATGTTTGCAAGGGCAGTCGCATCGATTTCTACGGACATCGGTTTTACACCCGCATCGCTTACGACCTGAATAAAGTCGCCGATAAGGTCTTTTCTTGCAGCGATGAGGATGACTCTGTCACGACCGTCTTCGACGATATCTGTCTTGATTCCGTCGAAATAAATCTCTTTGATGTCGTGCGGGATATGCGTTTCGGCTTCGACTTTCAGCGCGTTGTAAAACTCCTGCTGAGAAACCTTCGGAACGTTGATGACTCTGTTGATGATACCGTGTCCCGCAACGGCGATCGAGCAGAATTTGTCTCTGAATCTCTCCTTTGCAAGAAGCGTCTTTACAGCATCGTTCATCTCGTAAGTATTCATGATGCTGCCGTCGACCATCGTGTTTACCGGAATCGGAATAAACCCGAACTTTTTAAGCTGATACTTCCCCTTCCCTTTTTTCTGGAGCTGGGCAGCTTTGATCAGATAAGACCCGAGGTCAAGTCCCATCAGTTGCTTGTTATAAAACATCTCCGCCTCCTCTGGCTATTCTTCATCATCCGAAAAAACTTTATGTTTTTCATCAAGCGAAAGCCCCAGAGCAAGAAGAATCTTTCTCTTAGTTTCCATGCGGCACTTTCCGTTCTTTTCGATCCTGTCGATAGTAAGAACCGAAACACCCGCCTTACGCGCGAGTTCAGATTTGCTCATAAGAAGTCTTTCTCTCATTTTTTTAAGGTTGTTTTCCGCCATTGCATACTCCATCGCAATCAAAAAATAACAAAACCGAAAGCGATGATAGTAAAAAAAATGTAAAAAGCAAGAAATTTTGCAAAAAAATATATCATATTCATATAATTATGCAAAATATTACTAAAAAAGCCCTGCATTTTTAACCATTTTTACGTTCTATTGTTATTCCTATTCCTGTCAATTTACTCTCAACCGACTCATATCCGCGGTCGATCTGGCGTACATTGTATATTTTGCTCCGTCCTTTCGCCGCAGCCGCAGCCATAAGCATCGACATTCCGGCGCGGATATCGGGAGAATCAAGACTTGCTCCGTGCAGCTGAGACGCTCCCGAAACAACGACGCGGTGAGGATCGCACAGAATTATCTGGGCACCCATAGCGACGAGCCTGTCAACGAAAAAGAGCCTGCTTTCAAACATTTTTTCAAAGAAAAGCACTGTTCCTTCGGCCTGCGTCGCCGCAACAATCGCAATCGACATGAGGTCGGACGGGAACGAAGGCCATGTGCCGTCGTCGATTTTCGCAATAGCGTTGTTCATCTCTTTTACGACAGCCATTTTCTGAGACGGAACAAAAATATCGTTGCCCCGCTTTTCGGTTCTGATCCCCAATTTTCCGAAAGTATGGAGCACCATTCTTAAAGTATTGTCGCGCGCGGAATCCTTAATAAGAAGTTCGCCGCCCGTCATTGCAGCCAGAGCGATATAGCTTCCCGCTTCGATGTAGTCGAAACCGATCGTGTGAGTGCAGCCCGAAAGCGATGAAACGCCGTCAATGGAGAGCGTACTCGAACCGACACCGCTGATTTTAGCCCCCATTTTGTTGAGGAAGTTGCACAAACCCTGGACATGAGGCTCTGTCGCAGCATTCATTATTGTCGTGCGTCCTTCGGCAAGAACGGCAGCCATTACGATGTTTTCGGTGCCGGTAACGCTCGCTTCGTCAAGGAAAATATCTGCTCCGGAAAGTTTTTCGGCGTGGATCTCATAGCCTTCGCCTTCAACCGTGTAGTCAGCACCGAGCTGTTTGAAACCGAGGAAATGGGTGTCGAGCCTTCTTCTGCCGATGACGTCTCCGCCCGGAGGAGGAAGAATGACTTCGCCGTTTCTCGCAAGAAGCGGACCTGCAAAAAGAACAGAAGTCCTTACCTTTCCGCAAAGGTCGCGGTCAAGCGGCTTTCTCTGAAGATTAGCCGCATTTATTTCAATTTTGTTTTTGCTGATTTTCGTGACCGAAACGCCGAGATCGCTTGCAATTTCAAGCATATTCCTGACATCGAGAATATCGGGAACATTGTCTAGGACGACCGTACCTTTCGAAAGAAGAGCCGCCGCAATAACCGGAAGCGCTTCGTTTTTATTGCCGGAAGTCACGATCTCGCCGTTTACGACTCCGCCGCCCTGTATTTCGAAATATTCCACGAACAGTCTCCAAAAAAGCCGGGGTATATTACACGAAAAAGTCTTTTTTTCCACTTTTTTTGGAGAAATCTGACAAGAAAAGGAAAACTATTCAGAAGAACGGACACAGCGGGCAGGATATCTATCCGTCGCCCCGCGCTTAGCATTCACATCATGGAACTGTAACAGTCAGGCAGTCAGCCGAGCAGGAGTCACCGTCTTCATTGTTGCCGTCATCGCACGCTTCTCCTTCCAAGACATCAACTGAGCCGTCGCCGCAGTAAGGAGCGGGACCGTCGCACCATGCGTTGCAGTGACCGTAAGCCTGGTTGTCGGTACCGTCGTCACATATTTCGCCCTCATCTTCATCGATATGACCGTCTCCGCAGTAACGGGACGGACCGCTGCACGAAGCATTGCAGTGAGCATAATTTCCGTTAAAAATTGCGCCGTCGTCGCAGGTTTCTCCCTCCAAAGAATCAATTAAGCCGTCGCCGCAGTACGATACAATGCCCTGTTCCAGTTCACATGAAAGCGAGCAGAGTTCACACCTCTCTTCACCGTAGTCGCAGAACACTCTGCCGTTGTCATCTCCTGCATCGCATTCCTCCCCTTTCTCGACAACGCCGTTCCCGCATTCTGCAACAGAAACGGGTTCTTCATCTTCATCTTCATCTTCATCTTCATCTTCATCATCTTCATCCGACATTTCGTGATCTTCGGTCGTTTCAACCGGTTTGTTTTTTTCCGGGTCGATTGCGATAAAAGTGAAAGCCGTGAAGTGACCCGTCATCATCATTACCGGATCGCCTGCAGCCAAGTTCATTATCGGGTCTCCGGCTGCCGTAAACATTGTCGGCTCTCCGACTCTCCTGAGCATGATCGGATTTCCCGGCACAGCAAACATTATCGGCTCTCCGCTTTCCCCCATCATAATCGGATCTCCTGCCGCGTTCAGCATGACCTGATCACCTGCGGCAGTCATAATTACCGGGACACCCTCTTCATCTCTTCCGGCAAGTAGCACATAAGCACCGCGATCGCTATAGCTACATTCGCCTTCTGACTCGCTGTAAACAGCCGCCGAGACTGTTTTCTCTTTGACTTCTTTCCGGCTTGCCATCGTGATAATGACCGGTTTCTTGAAAATCGTGCCTGACGGCTCCAGCTCGACGACTTTTGTTATGATATCCTCGTCTTCACTTCCCTTGTAACCTTCGGATTCATAAATCGTCATCGTGATCACAGTGTCACTGTCCAGCGCGCCGGCAGGAACTTCGACCGAGGTTTTTCCGTCGGAACTTTCAAGCGTCCCGCCTTCCTCTGCCTTGATTTCTTTAGACACTTTCTCGACATAGTCGTGTTCTTCCTGCGTTTTTTTCTTGCCGCCGCATGAAACAGCGAAAACCGCGACAAAAACAAGAATCAGACAAAGAATTCGTTTCATGAGCATCCCCTTTTTATAAAAACCTCATCAATTATTAAAATTTCAAATAAAAAAACAAGAAAAATCCGATATTTTCTCCATTTCACACCCTAGAACAGAAAAAATTTGACCATTGCTATTTCAAAATGTTAGAGTGACCCGCGTTTTTTAAGTTGATTCAAGTTTCGGTTTATTTTTTTTGATATTCTGGAGGTTATCGTGACTAAGAAGAAAATGATGATTTTAGGCGATGAAGCTATCGCCCAGGCGGCTCTTGATGCCGGTATTTCGGGATTTTACGCTTACCCCGGCACTCCTTCGACAGAAATTATGGAGTATGCTCAGGCTTCCAAAGCCGCAGCTGAAAGAAACGTTCACAGAACATGGTCGGCAAACGAAAAGACCGCTGTTGAAGGCGCTCTCGGAATGAGCTATGCAGGCAAAAGAAGCATGGCTATGATGAAGCACGTCGGCCTCAACGTCGCAATGGACCCGTTCGTAAACTCCGGCGTTACCGGTGCGAACGGCGGCTGCATCGTAACGGTTGCTGACGATCCGAGCATGCACTCTTCCCAGGACGAGCAGGATTCGAGGATCCTTGCAAAGTTCGCCCTTCTTCCGATCCTTGAACCGTCAAACCAGCAGGAAGCTTACGACATGGTTTTCCACGGCTACGAACTTTCCGAAAAATACAAAACTCCGGTTCTTATGCGTGTCACGACACGTCTTTCGCACTCCCGTTCCGGCGTTGAACTCAGAGATCCGATCGCTCCGAAAGAACTCAAGCTTCCGGAAGACAAACGCCAGTTCGTCCTTCTTCCGGCACTTGCGAAAAAGAGCTACAGAAGAACTCTCGAAAACCAGAAAAAATTCATGGAAGAGTCCGAAAACTCTCCTTGGAACAAATACATCGACGGCGCAGACAAGTCGCTCGGCATCATCGCATGCGGTCTTGCGTTCAACTACCTCATGGAAAATTTCGACGGCGTCTGCCCCTATCCGGTAGTCAAAGTCTGCCAGTATCCGGCTCCGAAAAAACTCATCGCTCGCCTCGCTTCGGAATGCGAGAAAGTTCTCGTTCTCGAAGAAGGTATGCCGATGGTCGAAGAAGCTCTCCGCGGCCTTCTCGACAAGGATGTCAAAGTTCAGGGAAGAATGTCGGGCGAACTTCCGCGTGACGGCGAGCTCAACCCGAACCTCATCGCTGAAGCTCTGGGGCTCAAGGAAGCTGTCGGCGAACCGGTTCCGGCACTTGTTGCAGGAAGACCTCCGAAACTCTGCCCCGGCTGCAGTCACGCAGACTTCTATGCAGCTTATGTCGAAGCAGTCAAAGACAAATACGGCGACGGACACCTTTTCGGCGATATCGGATGCTATACTCTCGGCGCACTTCCGCCTTTCCAGGCAGTAAACAGCTGTGTTGACATGGGTGCAAGCATCACGATGGCAAAAGGTGCGGCTGACGCGGGAATGTTCCCGGCTTGCGCTGTAATCGGCGACTCGACCTTCACCCACAGCGGCATGACAGGTCTTCTCGATGCAGTCATCGACAAGGCGAACATCGTCGTTTTCATCAGCGACAACTCGACCACCGGTATGACGGGCGGCCAGAAATCGCACGCTGAAGGAAGACTTTACCAGATAGTAAAAGGTCTCGGCGTTGACGAGAACCACATCCGCGTAGTCGTTCCGACCAAGGCTAACCACGAGGAAATGGTCAAAGTCATCACCGAAGAGATCGAATACAACGGCGTTTCTGTCATCATTCCGCAGAGAGAATGTATGCAGACTTTAAGAAGAAAAACCAAAGCGGCAAAGAAGTAAGGAGGTGCTCTTATGAAATGTGATATGATTCTTGCAGGTGTAGGCGGTCAGGGCATTCTTTCGATCGCGCAGATCTTCGGTTATGCCGCAGTTGAAAGCGGTCTTTACCTCAAACAGGCCGAAGTTCACGGCATGAGCCAGCGCGGCGGCGACGTTCAGAGCCACTTCAGAATTTCCGACAAACCGATCTGGAGCGACCTCGTTCCGATGGGAAAAGCTGACATCATCATCAGCGTAGAGCCGATGGAATCGCTCCGTTACCTTCCGTGGCTCAACCCGGAAACAGGCTGGATCGTAACAAACACCAACCCGTTCATCAATATCGACAACTATCCGGACGTTGACGAGCTTATGGCTGAACTTAAAAAACAGCCCCGCTGCATCGCTATCGACGGCGACGGAATCGCAAAGGAAGTTAACAACGCACGCGGCATGAACATGGTCATCGCAGGCGCTGCAAGCCTTTTCACCGGTCTTGACATCAACATCATCAGAAAAGGCGTCGAGGTCATTTTCGGAAGCAAAGGCGAAGAAATCGTCAAAGCAAACCTTGCAGCGATCAATGCAGGCTGGGAATTCGCCGAGAAAAATTCGAAAAAGTAGTTCTTCAAATCAATGATCGATCTTCACTCACATCTTCTTCCGGGGCTGGACGACGGCCCCGAAGAAATTTCAGAAACGCTTGAAATAATTAAAGAAATGTCTTCTCTGGGCTACATCGAGATTGTTCCCACTCCGCACAAGTTTCACTCTCTTTACAATCCCGATCCGAATATCGTCACGGGGCGGATTTCGGCACTCGGCAAAACGATGGTCAGGCGTTTCAGCTTCGAATATATGTGCAATGTCCCGAAAATAAAGGCGCTTTCCGACCACCGCGAATTTTCGCGGACAAAAAACGGCTACAAAGTGATAATGGTCGAATTTTCCCCGTTTGTCGGCAAAAAGGAGATTGAAGCCTCTGTTTTTTCGCTTAACGCAGGCGGTTTTATCCCGCTTCTGGCACATATCGAAAGGTATCTGAAGGATGACGAGTTCTGGCTTGAACTGAAGAAAAAGTACAAAGTTTTCTTCCAGTCTTCGGTGCGGACTTTAGCCAAAGCCTCATTCCATATTAAGAAAAAGCAGGTCATCCGCTTTCTGGAAAAGGAGATCATCGACAATCTCGGAACCGACCTTCACCGCGCCTCGCAGCTTGAAAGCGTCGATAGAGGACTCACTTTCTTCAGAAACAACTTTTCAGGGCTCGACAAAGACCTCTTTTCAGATAAATTCCTTTTTGAAAACTCTTAAGATTTGCAATCAAATTTTTTTTTAAATCCCTATTCTTCATTCATTTCGATATCGGCATCTTCATCTGATACCAGCTCGTCTTCTACGTCACTCGGATCAACAATTTCCATGTAAACTCTTACACCTTTTTCAATCTCTGCACCGTCTTCTGCCTTTTCAGACCAGACGAAAGAAGCACTTGTTGAACCGTTCAGCTCAATAGTAGAAGAGAATTTTACCAATCCGTCACTGCTCACGGAATTTATGTATTTCTCGCCGAATTCTTGGAAAAACGCTTTTGGAAAATACCTGTCGTTTGTGGAAAAATATAAATCATAGCACGGAGCATCACATTTGGTATCAGGATCTATTGTGTAAATCTCACAACCTTCAAGCTTTGAAAAATTAAAAAGATCTGGGATAAAATCAGGGCATTCAACAGTTTTGTCAGGGTCTTTCAAGTCTTTGCAACTATCTTTATGAAATACGAATTTTTTATCCTGCCATTCACGAATGATGCTTTCAACCTGTTCTGAAGTATAATTCCTGTAACAACTGCTTTCGGAAATCTTTTCATAACATGTTTGTGCAACATCTTTTCTTGTTAGAGAATTTATTCCGTAAGATTTTGATGTAGAACAGGAATCGTTTCCGCCACAGCTCAAAAACATGAAAACGGCTGAAATTACAATAAAAAACAACTTTTTAATCATTGCTAGCCTCCATTATTCCACATCTTCTTCATTCATTTCGATATCAGCATCTTCGTCGGGAACAGGCTCGTCTTCTACGACACTCGGATCAACAATTTCCATGTAAATTATTACACCTTTTTCAACATCTGCGCCGTCTTCAGCTTTTTCAAACCAATGGAAACTTGTGCGTCTTACGGTTTCTCGGTTCTGTTCATTTCTAAAATATATATTCCCGTCAACACTTTGTGAAAACAATTCCATATAATCTATGTTTGCCGATTCACCGTTTACATAAGCCACGGTTTTAAAATAGTCATTATCGGTTTCAAAAAAGATTTTCGGGCATCCCTCGAAACAATTGGTATTGGGTTCAACCGTGTAGATTTCACATCCGGCAATCTTTACCATCTTTAAAGATTCAGGAATAAAATCGGGACATTTAACTGTTTTATAGTTTCCATATTCATCTTTTTCATTCAGGTCTCGACAATCATCCTTGCGAAAAACAAATTCATATTCCTGCAGTTTGGCAACGATTTTTGCCACATCTTCCTTGCTTGAATTTCTGTAGCAAATTTCTCCTGCAAGCTTTTCCAGACAAGTGTTTCCGACATCTTTAGTGAAAGAGTTTGTTCCGTATGAATGAGTTGTTGTACAGGAATCATTACTACTGCAGCCTAAAAACATAAAAACGGCTGAAATTATGATAAACAATAATTTCTTAGTCATGGTTTTCCTCCAGCGAAATTGTTAAAAATGTTTCGTTTGCATCATCTTTTGCGACAGCGGATAAAATGAACTTGCCATCCTCGTTTAAAACATAAGCTATGATTTTTTCTTCGTTCTTTCCGAGAGCAGAATATATTTCTTCCTCTACCTGCTTTTCAGATTTTATAGTGCCTCTTTTTATTTCAGAGACGGAATAAGGAACATTCGAGCGCAACTGGTAGAATCCTTCGGCATCATATTCAACTTCTATGCTTTCAGAGAATATCGGAATCCCGTTAATTATAGGTCGGAAAACAAAGATAACGGAATTTATCATTTTGCCGAGAGACTCTCCGTTTCCGCCGACTTCAAAAGCCTCGTTCACATCCCTTGAAATACCAGCATATTCAAGTTCTATTGAAGTCAAGGTTTCAGCTGCTTCTTTCGCTTCATTGAATTTATCCCAGACCGTCTTTTCAGACTCTTCTTCATCTTCAAACGAAGCCATTTCCCTGTTTATTACGGCTGAAATATTTTTGTCTTTTCTAGTCAGAATCAAATAATTATCTTTGTAATTATAGTGAGTATTATCTCTGAATTTGGCACTATTTTCATCTATTTTGACATCGAAAAGCTGTTCAATCAGCCAATTAGGAGCAGAATCATAAGAATAAGTTGAAAATTCTTCGGGATATTCCTGTGATGACTTGCTTGAACTCCTTTGGATACCGTTAAAATTCGGAGATTCTCGGTCTCTGACACAATAATGAGTGTAATTTGTCAAACCTGTTTTTTGCGCTTTTGGACCAGTCGAAACATTGTAAAAATAATCATTTTTCATGTATGTTCCACTGCAGCTTGTATCTGAGCAATCGCATTTTTCCAGTGTCAAAAAACGGGCATCCCTGTCATCATCTCCGATAAAAGATTCGCTCCAAGAATCGATCCAAGCTTTTGAAACGGTTTTGTTTCTACCTGTTAAATCATGCCAATGATCATAATAATTATAAGTATCGTTCCAGCCGTCCCATGATGAATTTTTTCTATAACCCCCGACACCATTTAATCTTGTTAAAATATTATAATAAATTTTTCCGACTTCACTCCAACTTGTATTACTATTGCCCATCGATTTACAGGATGTTGTTTCCATCCAACGGGTATTTTGTTTGCCTAAATTCTTTGAATATGGATCTGAACCATCTTTTTTTATTTGAATATTAAAGTTATCGTTGTCTGAAGCGTAAGGAATCCAAATTTTCATGACAGTTGAAGAATATGTGCCATGACCAGAAAGCATTAAAAGAGAATAATTATCAGCATATCTTTCAAATTTTTGCTGATTACCTAAATAAACTCTGCTCAGGAATTCATCATGATCCGTGTTAGCACCGCTATTAAAAGGAAGATTAATGGTATTAAATCTTACACATTCTATTCTTGTTGGATTGTTGTCCAAATTTATAGTATCATAAACTCCCCTCAAACATAAATCATAATCATCACCGTAAGAATCGTTGGCTCTAAACAAACCGACGCTACCAACATTATCATGTTTGCCATACAAATAAGCATAATTTATGTCATTATAAAACTGACGGAAATCTAGTTCCGGATAATTTTGCATAATCCTATTAAAATTATTGTGTGATGTCATGAGATATCCGTAACCTTGAGTGTTGCTGTCGTTATCTATTTCCAGATAAACATCGCCGTATAATTCCACAGAAGCCGCGCGGTTTGTACCTGTTATGGTATGCT
The DNA here is from genome assembly GCA_902774115.1 of uncultured Spirochaetales bacterium. Lineage (GTDB taxonomy): Bacteria > UBP6 > UBA1177 > UBA1177 > UBA1177 > UBA1177. The sequence continues at coordinate 127,657 of CACYHH010000003.1, read as the reverse complement.
GAAGATTTCCGGAAAAATTATATCTGTCATAACTGTTCAGAAAAAGTCTTCTGAATTCGTTGGCTTTTGTAGGTTTTTCAAAATCAGAAAGGGCGTAAATATAAGCAAAGCCCGACGGAGAGTCCTTATAGTCGTCAGCTCTTTTGTAACCGAAAAACTTTTTTGCTGCGCTAAAAGATGAGGGTTGAACTGTCATGGAATAAACATTGTTTACTATGGATTGAAAAAACAAGTTCGACGAATTATAAAAACCATCATCGTAATAATGACAATTTCCCTGATGATTAGCTTGTGTGCACAAATACGCTTCCCAACCATCAGAAACTTTTATTGATTCGATGCTTGTGTGGGACACCGGAAGATATATAGGAATCCCGTTAAATCCAGGAGTAGGAATCTGCCACGAATATTGACCAAGATTATAAACTGTATCGTTCACCACGGTACATCCGGCAGAATTCTGGTCTGTATTGCAGTATCTTACTCCGCTGAACTCACTGCGGTAAAGAGCCTGAATCGCCGCTGCATTCAAAACGCTCCCATAAAAACGGACATTATCTATTTCACCCCGAAAGTAATCCCCAACACTTCCTAATCTTCTGCCAAGAACCCAAGGCTTGTAACTGGAAGTAAAAGTTCCCATTAAATTAGAAATAGTGCCTGTCCAGATTTGAGTCCCGTTTCTGTAAACAGTGGCTACAGTATTTAATGCCAATAAATTTTCAGTTGCGGTAATTACATAATGAGTCCAAGTTGTCGGCTCAGATAAATTCGAAATATCTGTGGAGGTATTACCGATTTTAAGAACCAGTTTGTTGTTCCAATAGCCGAAACGAAAAACGTCCCCGTTGGTATCTGTATGTTTGGCAATATATGTATTGTTGTTAGAAGATGTAGCCTGTTCATCAGATTTCACCCACATGCTTATCGTGTATTTCTTGGTCGTTGATGACGAGCCGCGAGGATCGGTAAGACCAGAACCGAACTGAACATAATCATTAACTCCGTCAAAATATGCGGAACGGTTTTCCATGCCCTGCTTGAAAGTCGCTCCGCCGAATCCGGTTCCAGAGATAGAACCTGCTGAAGCATTGAATGTATCATCCATTGTCAAATGGATTTTTGCAGCTTCTTTGTAATATATTTCTTTGACTTCGTCAGCGGTAATATCCCAATCATAAATTCGGAGATCATCCATTTTTCCTTTAAAAAAATCTGTTGCCGAATTCGTAGAATCCCATTTCACACCCAATGTCCAAGGGTTATCGTCATTACCAAAAGTTCCCATGACATCATTTAATGTTCCGCTCCAGATTTGTGAACCGTTTTTATAAATCACAACCGAAGTTGTTCCATTATTATTGTCTTCTCTCGCGGAAACAACATAGTGAGCCCAATAGTTTGCCGGTTCGCTTATAGAAGAAATCTGCACCAGATCGCTTTTTATTCTTAAGGACAGTTTTTCATCCCAATACCCGAAAAGAATAGCATTATCCCCTGAGCTTGTATGTTTTCCGATATAACTGTTGTTGTTTGTTGATGAAGCCTGCTCTTGAGAAAGAACCCACATTGAAATAGAATAACGTCCTCCAAACTGAGCAGGATCGAAATCTCCCTTACCAAATTCCAAATAATCACTTGTTCCATTGAAAACAAGAGCTTTGCCGTTCCGACCGGTATTGTAAATTGAAGAATCCGACCGTGTGAAAGTTCCGTTGTTGTCGCCAACACTGTCTTCCAGTGAGTTCTCAAATTCAAAATGTGTCAGTAGTTTTGCCGATAAGATTCCAGAGGCACACAACATGCAAAACAACAAACAAATTACTTTTTTCATTTTCAGCCTCCCAAAAAACTGTTAAAACAAAATAGAAAAGCAAAAAAAACAAATAACGCGTTCAAAATTTAAGGAACAACAGGTAATATCGCAAAGTATAATCATTTCTCCTGCATTTGCAATCCTTAAAATAAAAAGTAGACTTCCACCGGTTTTTTTAGAGGTGACAAATGAATTTTGACAAAATACGCAAAAAACTTGAAGGATTTCCAATCGATCCCGTATATCTTCTTATGATTTTCTCATTCATATTCCGAATGATCAATTTCATGGGAATTGCCCAGGGTGACGACTTTCCCTACAGCACGCTGGCAAACAGATTCGCAAACGGCAACTTTTCAGCCGGCTTCATTTTCGATGCCAGATGGGTCGTTTTCGCTCCGGCGGCGCTTCTTTACAAACTGTTCGGGGTAAGCGACTTCACTTCTCTTCTTCCCACAATGGTTTACGGCGTTTCAAGCGTCTGGCTGGCTTACAAAATAATAGAAGCCGAAACCGACAGGGCAACAGCAATAGTTACGACTCTTTTTTACATTACATATCCGATCGTCGCTATCTTTACGAACTTTCTCCAGGTTGCAGCACCGCTTGAATTTTTCACGCTTCTCACCGTTTATTCATTCCAGAGAGGTGCAAACACCGGAAAAACCGGCTGGTTCATTCTCGGCGGTTTCTCAATAGGCTGGATATTTTTCGCCAGAACGACGGGGCTTTTTATCGCGCCCTTAGTCTCGATTTACGTGTGGTATAAAAAAGGATTCAACAAAAAAACAATTCTCTGGGTTCTATGCGCGGCGCTTGTTTCGCTTGTTCCCGCAATATTCCAGGGTTTTGTCTACCTCAAAGTCCACAACAACTTCTTTCATGTTTTTGAACTCAGCAAAAAAGTTGTCGCATACCAGAACAGAATGACCGACGTTGATCCGAAAGACCTCTTTTTTTACATCAGAAGCGCTTTTACATCCGGTAACTTCGCCCGCTGGAGAACATTCGGATTCGGCGGATATTTCACAGTTGCCGCACTTCTTGCCTGCATCGTGAAAATGTGCCTGAAAAAATGCGGCAGAGAAGTCATGTTTTTCATCTGGTTCGTCTCATACTTTCTTTTCATGTCGTTCGCGCCGACAAGCCTGAATCCCTACACCACACTCATCAGAAACAACCGCTATACGATAATTTTCGTTCTTCCTCTATGTGCTATGTGTGCCATCCTTCTTTGGGATTTGGTCAAAACGAAAAAAATCGCCGCAAAAATAGCTGCTCTGGTGATTTTCCTTACAATTTTTATAAGCAACATCTATTTTTCTCTGGACAACAGCGATTTTTACAAAAAAGCCAGAAAAAACCAGAAAGAATCGATGTCGGTACTCCTCTCGAACTATCCTGACACCACGATATATCTCGCCGATAGAAATATTTACTACCGCATAGACTACTATTCAGGTTACAAAAACAAAAACTACAGATTCATCAATTCGCTCAAACAGATCAAAAAACCGGGGGTTTTCCTGATCACTCACAAATTCAATTCCAGCGCATCACGCTTCAAAATATCTAAGGAAGAACTGAGAAAACTGAGGAATAAACCGCCGAAAGGAATGGTCCTGAAGCACAAAACTCCATATTTCAACATCTACGAAGTCGATCCTGAGATTTTGAAGACAAATCCAGATCTAAAATAAACCTGAAACCCCTCCGGCGCGTTGCGCCACCTCCCCTGCATCAGGGGCGGCAAATTAAAATTAAAACGTATAATCGATTTTTCCCATTCCCTTGAGCTGAAGCGGAATGCGCTCTTCGAGGGTTTTTCTCTTTGCCAAGCTCTTAACTTCCGCTTCCTGCGGGCATTTTCCATAAGAAAGATAGTAAAGCGCAACAGCAAGTTCCTCTTCCCTTTCGTCGCCGAAATCGTGCTTGATATCGTCACTTGCCGCACAGTCTGCTTCCATTCCCAAAAAGAAATCGCCGTAATCCTGTGAATTGGCGTACTTGAAAGTGATCGGCACGATCGTCTGGTCACAGATATCCTTCGCATTCATTCCGACCGGCTTACCGTATGTCGTTTCGCCGATAAGAGTAACTTCGGCATAAGGAGTAAGCGAATTTATAACCATTTCCGAAGCGCTTGCGGTTCCCGAAGAGACGATCACAGCGACTTTTTCTATTCCAGAAAGCGAATTTTTCAGCACTTCGCCCTTGTATGAATAGTTCTGCTCGGAATGCTTGTTATTGTAGATAAGTTTTATTATCTCATCCCCCTTCCCTTTGTCACCGGCAACTAGATTGACGAGCTGACGCGCGATTTTTACGAGTCCGCCGCCGTTGTAGCGCAGGTCAAGGACCAGACGTTCGACTTTTTCTTCCTTAAAGTGTGCAAAAACCTCGTTCAGCTCCTTTTCAGAAGAGTTTATGAACGATTTAAAGTGAATGTATCCCGTTTTCACGCCGTCATTTTCCAGAACTTTGTATGCAAGAACCGATTTCCCGATGTAGTCGTCAAGAACTACCGTCGTTTCAAGCTCAGTTCCCTCTTCAAGGACTTTAAAAACAACAGCTTCCCCCTTGTTTTCAGCATTGTAGACGTTGTTCCAGTCGGTTTTTTCTTCAAAATCCTCGTCGTTGCGGTGTTCTTTGTTGTATTTCCCGTTCTCGTCAAGCTCTTCAACCGTCACTCCGTTCATTGCAAGCAGTTTCTGCCCGCGTTTCAGCCCGGCGACCCCGGCAGGACTTTCGGGATAAACCAGCGTAATGAAAATCTCATTGTTTTCGTCGCGCTGCATCGACATACCCATGCCGTAACGCTTTCCTGCATAGTAATTGTCGTGTTCCTCCTTTTTTACAGCGTATGAAAATCTGTCGATCAAAGTTTCACCTTCGCGGTATTTCACTGCCGCGATCATCTTGTCGAGCGACTCATAATCCGACGGATTTATCGCCGGAAGATACTCGTACCAGAGATACCACTCCTTGAGGTAGGCAAAAGCCTTCCTGTTCACACTTGTCTGAGAACAGTCTGCCTCGATGTGGTTTTCGCATGCGACCATAAGGAAAAAAGAGGCTAAAAAGAGAAAAAACGGTATTTTTTTCATATCTCCCTCCAAGAATAAAACAAAGAATTTTACTCAATAAAGAAGTTTTTGCCATTTTTACAGATTTCAAATAAAAAAAGGGCTTCCCGAAGGAAGCCCGATAAAAACGAAGAACTAATTGATTTTATTAGTCTTTGTATTCTCTGATAGCCTGACCGAGTCTCTTTACGCCTTCTACGATCTGTTCGTCCGAGCAGTAGGAGAAGTTGATTCTGAGAGTGTTCTTGCCGCTGCCGTCGCAGTAGAAAACTGTTCCGAGAACGAATGCAACTTTGTTTGCGATCGCGATCTTGAAAAGTTTCTCTGCATCCATGTGCTCAGGAAGGTAAACGAAAAGGAAGAGTCCGCCTTCGGGGTTCGTCCATTTTACGCCTTCCGGAAGGTATTTTTCGAAGCAGTCCATCATGAGGTCTTTTTTGTGTTTGTAAAGTTTGATGATGTCGCCGAGTTTCGTTGCGAAAAGACCTCTTTCCATGTATCTGCCTGCGATTCTCTGAACGAAAGGCGGTGTGCAGAGGTCAACCGACTGTTTCGTGGTTACGAACTTGTCGATAATCTTCGGATCTGCGATTACCCAGCCGATTCTGAATCCCGGAACGAAAATCTTCGAGAAGGTTCCGAGTGTGATGGTCGTTCCCTCTTCATCAAGCTGATATATCGTGGGCTGAGCTTCGCCTTCAAAACGAAGTTCTCTGTACGGGCTGTCCTCAACGATGAGAACGTGATATTTGTGAGCGATTTCGATGATTTCTTTTCTTCTGAATTCCGGCATCGTAACGCCTGACGGGTTCTGGAAATCAGGAATGATATACATGAATTTGACCTGCTCGCCTTTTGCCTGAAGTTCAGCAAGTTTTGCTTCGAGAAGTTTCGGATCCATACCGTGATCATCGGAAGGAATGCCGACCGGTTCTGCGCCGAAAGCGTTGAAAGCCTGGAGTGCGCCGAGGTAGCTCGGGAACTCGACGATGACTTTGTCGCCTTTGTTGATGAAAACTCTGCCGAGGAAGTCAAGCGACTGCTGGCTTGCGGTCGTGATTACAAGGTTTTCCTTCGTGATTTTGAGACCCATTTCCTGATAGCGTTTTACAAGCTGTTCTCTCAGAAGGTCGTCACCTTCGGTCGTGCCGTACTGGAGAGCGAAAGCAGCTTCTTTCTTCAAAACTTCTTCGGTAACTTCCTCAAGTTCTTTTACCGGGAAAGTTTCCGGAGCCGGAAGACCGCCTGCAAAAGAAATGATGCCGGGTTCCTTTGTGAGTTTGAGAAGCTCTCTGATAGCCGATTTTTTTGCCCTTTTGGACATGTCTGAAAAGTAATTGTCAAGATTTGAATACATAGTTTCCTCCAAGGAATAGGTTAATAAAACAAATAACGGGCTAATGTAGACTTATAATTTAGGGAAAGCAAGTATTTTCGGGAATGAAATTTTTTAAGGTTTGTGAGCCTCGGTTACTGAGCTCCCCGCACACAACGAACATAGACTTCAGTCGTGTTCGACTTACTTTTGTTGTACACCTGAGCGGCATTGAAATTTACAACCCACGCAGAATGAATATATTCGGTTGGAACAGAGGAAGACCAGAGCGAGCCGGAGTCGCCTAATTTGCTGTATCTTCCGTCGTAATAATAAGAAGAGTAGTTGCACTCTCCTCCGCCTCCAAGCGTACAATCATGGCAGCAGCTTGAGCATGTCCAGTAATCATTAAAAGACAAATGGTCGTCCGTTTCAGAAACCTTGCATTGGGAATCCCTTCTCCACTTAAGGAGCGTCTTCAGTTCATCGATTATAGGCAGATGCCAGTCTGAATACCCGCATTTGTTCGAATCGTTCAACTTTTTTTCACAGTAATCAAGCGCACTCAGCCAATCCATTGTATCCGTTGTTTTTGGTGACCACCACAGCTTGGCGTCAATTGTTGTGCAGGGTTCATCCGGATCACCGCTGTCGGTATCTGCATCGTCGTCCGACTGCGAATCAGACGTGTCAGCATCATCAGCAGTTGAATCCGAACTATCTGAATCGCTGTCAGAATCTGCGTCATCATGAGTTGAATCACCGTCATCGTCAGTTTCCGTCACATCATTATTCGAATCATTGCTGTTGCCGTTCGGATCTTTGATGCAGATATTGTTCTCCTCATCGCAGACCAGACCTTTGTTGCAGGTCGCATTCGGGTAACATTCGCCGTAAAGTTCGCCCTGCTTTCTGCCTGTTTCTTCATTGTCAGGCTGTTCCGGTGTTGTATCAGCCGGCTCGCTGTCAGCCGTGCCGGAATCTTCGTCTGTCACAGTTTCACCTGTGTCGGTATTGTCTTTGTTTTCGTTATTACTTGAACTTCCGCAGGAAACTGCGAAAAACAGTGTAAAAAGCGCGAAGACTGCAAAAATTTTCTTCATTTTTTCCTCACATGCGGGTTGCCAAACAAAAAAACGCAGTATTTTAGAAGAAAATCTTAAAAAAACAAGCTCAATTCTCACCAAATTCCCAGCCCGCTTATTTCGATTTTTTTCCGCTAATGTGATTTTTCCCCCTTGAAACCGCAAAAAGTTGTTTATAACAGATGTCGGATTTTAAATGGAGGTTGCTATGGATTACAATGTTAACGAGAATGAAACGAACAAAGATTCGTGGAAAAACTACGGAAGAAACATTGTCGATCTTGCCAAGGCGGGGAAACTCGACCCTGTGATCGGGCGTGACGGCGAAATCAGAAGGATCATCAGGATCCTTTCGAGAAGAACCAAAAACAACCCGGTCATCATCGGTCAGCCCGGTGTCGGCAAGACGGCGATCGTTGAAGGTCTGGCACGGAGGATCGTCCGCGGCGACGTGCCTGTAAGCCTTCAGAACAAAGAGATCTTCGAGCTCGATATGGGTGCCCTTATATCGGGAGCGAAATACCGCGGCGAATTTGAGGAAAGGCTGAAAGATGTCCTGAAAGCGGTCAAGGAATCGGAAGGAAAGATCATCCTTTTCATCGATGAGCTTCACACGATCGTCGGAGCGGGCAAAACCGACGGCAGCATGGATGCGGCAAACATGCTCAAACCTATGCTGGCACGAGGAGAACTGCACTGCATAGGTGCGACGACTCTCGACGAATACAGAAAGTACATCGAAAAGGATGCCGCCCTTGAAAGAAGGTTCCAGCCTCTTATTGTCCAGCCGCCGGATGAAGACGAGACGATCTCTATCCTGCGTGGTCTGCGTGAGCGTTTCGAGATCCATCACGGGATCACGATTTCTGAAGGGGCTATCGTGGCGGCGGTAAAACTTTCGAACCGTTACATTTCAGACCGTTTCCAGCCCGACAAGGCGATCGACCTTATCGATGAAGCCTGTGCAATGCTCAGGACCGACAACGACAGCATGCCGGCAGAGCTTGACGACCTCAAGCGTAAGAAACTCCAGCTCCAGATCGAGTTCGAAGGCTTCCGCAGAAAGGATTCGGGTGCGACAAAAGAGGAGATCAGAAACGTCGAGGAGCGTCTGAAAGAGACAACGGACGAATACGACAAACAGTACAAGATCTGGCAGAAGGAAAAGGCTTCGATCGAAGAGGTCAAAAAACTCAAAAAAGAGATTGACGAGGTCAAGACCATGATCGAAAGGGCTCAGAGCGAAGGAGACTTCAACAAAGTGGGCGAACTCCAGTACGGCAGACTGAGAACTCTTGAAGCCAAACTGAAAGAGGCTCAGGAGATAACCAAAAACGAAAATGTCATGGTAACAGAAGTCCTTACCGAAAAACAGATCGCAGAAGTCGTCAGCAAGTGGACAGGCATTCCGGTTTCGAGCATGACCCAGACCGAAAAAGAGAGGATCCTCAATCTTTCGAACAGGCTGAAAGAGGAGATAATCGGTCAGAACGAAGCAATTGAAAGCATCACGAGGGCGATCCTGAGATCGCGTGCAGGTCTCACCAACCCGAACAGACCGCTCGGTTCCTTCATTTTCGTAGGCCCGACAGGTGTCGGCAAAACAGAACTTGCCAAAAAACTGGCGGAACAGCTTTTCGATACGGCTGACAACATGGTTCGTATTGATATGAGTGAATACATGGAGAAATTCTCCGTTTCGCGTCTTATCGGTGCGCCTCCAGGATATGTCGGCTACGACGAAGGCGGCCAGCTCACAGAAGCGGTCAGAAGAAAACCCTACTCCATCGTCCTGCTTGACGAAATCGAGAAGGCTCACGAAGATGTCTTCAACATTCTGCTCCAGATACTTGAAGACGGCCGTCTGACAGACAACCAGGGTCGAACCGTATCGTTCAAGAACACGATAATAATCATGACTTCGAACCTCGGAAGCGACATGATCGAAGCGAAGGACGGAAAACTTTCCGAAACCGAACTCGATGCCGTAATGCAGACGATAAAAGGAAGGTTCAAACCTGAATTTATCAACCGTATCGACGATATCGTGGTCTTCAACCCGCTTTCGACCGACAACCTGAAGGAGATAACCGCTCTTCTTCTCAGGAACATCAACAAGATCCTTGAGGATAAAGAGCTTCACCTCGACCTTGATGATTTGGCAATGCAGAAAGTCATCGACGAATCCTTCAACACTGAATACGGCGCAAGACCGGTCAGACGTTACCTTGAAAAGAATGTCGAAACGCTGCTTGCGACTGAGATTTTAAAAGGCAATCTGCCGCCCAAGACCAAAGCCGTCATCACCGTCGAGAACGGGAAATTCAAACTGGTCAAGAAATAATCGCCGCCGCCAGATCTCGTCGATATTTCGAAATTTCGATATTCCGATATATCGACATGGCGGCAACAATATTTCGAAGGCAGCGTAACGACGAAACGTGACGGCGAGACGACGTGACGCCGTCACGATATTATTTGATTAATTCAGCGATTTTTTTGTCGAAATCAGGGACTCTGCGAAGCGCAGCGTAAGCATTTGCAAGGGCAAAACCTTCCATGTTTCCGGTGTCGAAAACGCGTGTTTTGGAGTCAATAACGTAACCCAAGATCTGCTCTTCGGCAAGGAGCGAAACCATTGCGTCGGTAAGCTGGATCTCCCCGCCTCTGCCGGGTTTGACGGTTCTCAGAATTTTGGCAATCCTCGGCGTGAAAATGTATCTTCCCAAAACGGCAAGATTGGATTCAGTCTCGCCCACAGATGGTTTTTCGATAAGTTTTTTAATATCGATGACTCCGTTTTCAAGAGTTGCCCCCTCAGCAATGCCGTACATTCCGCGCGATTCTGCAGGAACTTCCATGAGAGCAATGACTGAGCAGCCGTATTTTTCGCTGATGCGGCTCATTTCCTGCATAACAGTGCTTTCACCCTCAGAAAAAATAAGCATGTCGGGAAGCATTACGGCAAACGATTCTGCTTCCGGGATCACGAAAGTTCCCTTCATAACGGCGTGCCCCAAACCTTGCGGAGATTTCTGGCGGACAGAAATGACTTCGATCATGTCGTCAAGCGTTTCAACCTTCTCGCGGACATCTTCCTTGAGGTTTTTGGCCGAAAATTTCGGATTTATCCTGTCAAAATGGTCGAGGATTGCCTCTTTTCCGCTGCCCGAGACAAAAACGACGTTCGTTGCGCCTGCTTCTATCGACTCTTCGACGATATACTGGATCACAGGCTTGTCCAAAACCGGGAAAAGCTCCTTCGGGATGCACTTTGACGCCGGCAGGAAACGGGTCGCGAGCCCTGCCGCAGGAATAATCGAATACTTCATAACCTACTCCCTTATGTTTCTCAAAAACTCAGCCGCATCTTCCGGCAGAGTCGGATTTACGAAAATGCCGTTTTCAAAACTGTCGGCAGTTATCACGGAAATTCGCGGAATTATTTCAAGATGCCAGTGATATGCCAGACTTTCGCTCTCAGCCTCTCTTCCGCTGTTTACCGGAAGATAGTGGAAAACCATGTTGTAGGCAGGCGAATTGAGCCCGAGTCTCAACTTTGTCATAACCGGTTTAAGAATTTTCGCAAAATCGCCTATCGCCGAAGCGGGATTGTCACTTAAAATCCTGCCGTGTTTTTTCGGAAGGACCATTATTTCAAAGGGAAAGCGGCTTGCATACGGACAGACTGCAACAAAGTTGTCGTGTTCGCAGACTATCCTTTTTCTCTCGGAAAGCTCCTGATCGATGATGTCGCAGAGCAGGCAGCGCTCTTTCATGCGGTAATATTCAAGGCAGTTGTCGAGTTTATTGCGGACAAACGGCGGAATGAAGGGATATGCCTTGATTTCGGAATAGTTGTGGTTGATCGTTCCTCCGGCTGCGGCACCTCTGTTTTTAGTAACCGAAATATAGCGGAAACGGGTATCTTTTCTGAGGTCGGAAATACGGTCAAAAATGATTTTGATTCCGTCAGCGATTTCTTCGACCGAAAGCTGGTCGAGACCGATGCCGCTTTTCGGCGTTTCAACAACGACTTCATGCGCTCCGAGCCTCGACATCGAATCGTAAAGCCCGTGTCCTCTGCCGTTTTTTTCGTTTTCGACTCTGAGTATAGGATTTTTCGCAGGGAAAACGCGCGAAGACCAGCCACCTACCGAATAAACAGGATCAGAACTCCGCATAATATCGGGACCTGTGGCAGCTTCAAAACCGGGAACAAAAGGATCGACATCAAAAACCGCATCGTTTTCCGAACTTCCCGAAATCACCGTTTTCACCTTTTCCGGTGCAAAAATCACCCAGATCTTATTGAGAGGATCTCTTCTCAAAATACCTTCCGCCATTGCATTCTCCAACAAAATCAACAAAAGCCGGGTTTTATAACACAAAATTAAAAAGAAATAAAGCGCGATACCCGACGTCACGTCGTCACGACGTTTCGTCGTTCTTCTCAATTCCCATCATTAATATCGTTACGGCGTAACGGCGTTTCGTCGTAACGACAATAAAAATTGCACTTTTCATCTTAACAGCTAAAATGCGCGGAAATTTTTGAGGTCTTGAAAAATGGTAAAAGCAAGCGAAAAAAAGAGAGAAATATTTGATTTTTTTAAAGACAATGCCGACAAGCTGTTTGATGACAACGAGCTGGTCAAATCGACTAAAGAACTTGTCACCCTTTTCGGAAAGGTCATCCGCGGCTACAGGCTCTATCCGAGAACGAATCCCGCATTTTCCAGGTTTGCAGACCAGTTCAAGGTAAAACTGGATGAGATTCTTTCCGATATTCCTTCGATTTCATTAAGGATTTCCACAAAGGGTTTTATGCTCGGCAGTCATGTTCTGGAAACCGGTGAAAAAGACCGCGAAGTCGTTTTTTTCCTTTACAACGATGGTCTGCGCGAGATTTTTTTCCAGAAAGGAACCCAGAAAGATGAAATCTGGCAGTTTTTCGATATTCTGGCGCAGTGCACGCTGTTCGCAAACGAAGACTACGACCTTTCAACTCTTCTCTGGGATCACAATTTCACGAATATCGGCTATATTACTGAGGATGAGCTCATAAAACAGAATCTTTCAATTTCGAATGATGCAGATAATTTCTCACCGTTTCTTGTCGAAGAACTTTCATACGGTCCCGGTTTCGACGGTATCGGCGAAATAGACAATGAAGGCAAGGAAGGCGCGGGAAACTCACCGCAGGATATGGCGAACGCTCCGAAGTTCGAATCATCCGATTTCGAAAAATATTCGGAACTTATGATGAAAGAAGAGAGAGAGATCGATTTTAATGAGCGCAAAGAGCTGCTCAACCAGAGGCTTTCGAACTACATCGTCGGCAAAATGGAGATGTTCAAATTTGACGAAGCCCTGAAAAGAAACAGCGATTCTTTCGTTGTCAACCGCTTTCTGAAGGAACTTTCTTCGCGGCTTATGAGCAGTCAGGGGACAAAAGCGGGAAAAGAGCTTCTGGACACCGCCGTTTCGCTTTGGGAAAAACTGCTTCTTTTCGGCTCGGTAAGCGGCGCGATCCTCTTCATTCAGACTTTGAAAACCATTGCGGAACAGCTTCAGCACACTCAGCCGGAATATGCCAAAAAGATAAGAGATACTTTTGCAGACCTTGAAAACGAAGAGTTTTTAAGCGATTTCTTTTTCACGATAGAAGATATTCCTGCAGAGGAAATTGCCGTTATCGGCAAACTTTTTGCAATGGTTCCGGCGAAAAAAATGGAATTCCTTCTTTCCAAAATCAACAGTATCGATTCAAAGGACACGAGAATCGCAATTATACACAGCTGCTCGGAACACATGCCTATAACCGACGATCTCCTTGCCCTTACAAGACATTCCGACTGGAAAGTCGTCCGTAATGCACTGGCAATGATGAAAGATAAAAAAGATCCGAGAATCCTTCCCGCAATCAGGGCGACCGTTTCACATCCGCAGAAACAGGCGCGTATCGAAGCTCTGGCTCTTCTCATGGAATTTTCGGTCGAAGAAGCTCTTCCGGCACTTGAAAGAGCGGTCTTCTCATCCGCCAGAGATGTCAGAAGTGCGGCAATACAGAAGATTCTCGAACTCAAGGACAATACGGCGATCAAACCGATCGTAAACCGTCTGCTTCAGGTCCACAACCTTAAAAAACTTGAAAACGACGAAATTGACGAGATTTTTCAGATGATAATTTCTCTGCGCCGCTACGATCTTTTCGACCTTTTGGGGCAGCAGCTTCTGACCGAAGACCCCGAAATAAGGATGAAAGCGATACAGGCGATACAGAAAGCGACAACAATGAGTCACTTTGAAAAATTTATAATCAGGGCGGCAGACATAAACTCTCTGTCGAAAATGAAAACCGACGAGCTTCAGGCTTTCTGTAAACTTCTGAAACCTGAGATTTTTCCGGAACTTTTCCCGGCAGTTAAAAACATGCTTTCTGCATCCGGAAGTCTTTTCAACAAATCTGTACCGACTGCGAAAGAAGAATTCTACAAAGCGATTTTCTACTACAGGAACGATCCTGAAGCTAAAAAATTCATAGAAAAATCTTTGTCGTCCGGCAACAAGGAAACAGTTAAAATAGTCAATAAAATCAAGGATAAATACTTATGAGCGAAGAACTTCAGAACAATGTGATATCCTCTGAATTTTTTGAAAATTCAGACAGGGTCGAAAGAGAAAGAATGTATGATTTCACAGTTGCGTTCAATGCTCTTTTGAAGGCACTCAGGCTTTACGGTCCGGCAAACGAAACTGTTGAAAAAAATACTGAAAAACTGGGCGAAACAATAAAGTTCTTTTTTGCCACCGACTCTTTTTTCGATTTCACCTTCAACGGCAACGACTTTATGCTCAACGACGTAAGGGTGCGCCGGAAAAAAGGACTGAATATTTCGTTCGACGAACTTGAGGATTTCTACATCCACCTGCAGGTTGCGACAATAGTATTTCAAAAGGCAGGCGGAATCAGCGAAATAATCGAATTTATGCTTATCGGTCAGGAAGTAATAAAATCGAACATCAAAAGCGACGTTGTCTTTGACTACTTTGAGAAAAAAATCAAAAGCAAAGGAATAAAAATCCAGATAACGCAGCGCGACAGTTCAGGCGGAGACGACCTTTTCAACATCCTGAACAAAAGCCAGCTAGCGAGACTCACCTACCGCAATATGGTACTTGACCATTCGATGTTCAAGACGAAAATCAACGAAAACCGTCCGATGCCGCTGAAAAAGGCTATGAGAAACATCCAGAACGCGATCGACATGATCTGCGACGGTTCAAGCGATTCACAGGAATCACATCTCATGGTTCTGGCTTCGATAAACAGTCTCCGCGGCAAAATGATCGCGACTCACCTGACAAATACGGCTATTTTAAGTATTGCCGCCGGAGTTCAGCTCGGCATAGACCGTTCGCTTCTCACCAGAATCGGCACCGCGGCATACTTCCACGACATCGACCTTCCGGAAAATTCAAAGGGAGAAGTCGTCGAACACTGCCAGAACGGTTTTGCGGTTTTGAGCAGACTCAATTCACTCAACTTCGCAATGATGGAAGCTGCGATCACGGCAGGTCTTCACCATACGACATATACTTTCGACTGCAAACCGGTACCGCCGGAAAAACCGATTATGTCAACGCCTCTGGGCGAACTCATAAAAGTCTGCGACTACTACGATCTCGCGACACGCTGGTGGCCGGCACGCAAAACCATGCCCATGAAACGTCCGGAAGCAATAGAACAGCTTTTCAAAATGGCTGATATGCGCTGTTTTGCCAAGGTTACGGTCAAAGCACTTTTCAGCGCGCTCGGAGTCTTCCCGCCCGGAACGATTCTCCGCGTCATCGGCAAAAAACAGCTGGCGTGTTCCCTTGATGTTTTCAGGACGACCGGAAGAAAAGGAAAAGCGGCTATCCTCGACAAAGACTTGAAATTTGTCGGAATCCAGGAGTTCTATCCGCATGAACTTCTTGAAATTCCCCAGGGACTTCACTTCAGGCTCCCGCCGGAAACTGTAAAAACCATGCTTGATTCATTCAACGAAGAGGCTTCGGAATAATTGCCGTGCCTTCAACGTGACGCCGTAACGTTTTATTCGAACAATCCGTATTTCAGGATGATATAGACTGCACGAAGACCGTCTTTGGCTCCGATTTTTTTGCCTTCATCCGATTTGCGCGGGTTATAGCTGATCGGAATTTCCTTGACTGCAAGATTTTTTGCGGCGCAGATTTTTGCCGCTTTAGCCGTGATTTCAGGTTCGAGACCGAAGCGGTCTTCTTCGATGTTTATTTCTTTCAAAACTTCGCCTTTGAACATTTTATAGCATGTTTCCATGTCGGTGAGATTCAGACCGGTGAAAAGATTTGAGAAAGTCGTAAGTCCTGCGTTCACTAAATAGTGAAATTTACCGAGGGGGCTCGTCTTTTTCCCCAGGAAACGGCTGCCGTAAAGGATATCGACATTGTTTTTGACAGCATAATCGAGCATTTTCAGCAGATCCTGCGGGTCATATTCAAGGTCGGCGTCCTGAAAAACGACATAATCGCCCGTCGCATTCGCCATAGCCGTTCTGACTGCCGCCCCTTTCCCCTGATTTTTTTCGTGATGAAACAGCTTTATTCTGCCGTCCGATTCATATTTTTTCAATAAATTCAAAGAGTTATCTTTTGAACAGTCATCAACCGCGATAACTTCAAGTTCATCGATCAGAGGTGATTTTTCAAGCTCGAAAACTCTTGAAAAAATCAGATCAAGTGTTTTTTCCTCGTTGTAAACCGGAATAAGAAGCGAAAATTTCATAAATCACCGACAGTCAATAAATCAAAAAGCGGTGCATTATAATGTTTTTTGATTTTTTCACAATTCCTGCATAAAAACCGGTACTATCTTTACTTTTCATGCCGAAATAAATAATATGCGCCTGTTTTTTGCCGGAGGAGAGAGGCATGTTCCTGAAAAACACCAGCAACATCGCGATAGTTACAGAAAATTCAGAAATCACATACTCGGATCTGCTCAAAACAGTCGCGTTTTTTTCTGATATTCTCGGCAATCTCGACGGAAAAAGAGTCCTTATCATAAGCGAAAACAGACCTGAATATATTTATTCGTTCTACGGCATCTGGAAATCGGACGGGATCGTCGTTCCTGTCGATTTCATGAGCACTCCGGAAGAAATCGCCTACATCATCAACGACTGTTCGCCGGACGTGATCTGCTTCTCGGAAAAGGTGCGTGAAAATGTCGGAAAAGCAATAGAAATTTCCGGTAAAACTGAGATAAGAAAGATCGTTTTCGAGGAAATAAAGGGCGACATTTCCAAATACGAAGCCGCAGATTTCGATGTCGAAGACAAGGAAAAAACGTCACTTATAATCTACACTTCCGGCACAACGGGCTCACCGAAAGGGGTCATGCTTTCATGCCGCAACATCATGGCAAACATGGACGCACTTCAGGAATGCGGCTACTACACAAGCTCAGATGTCGTTCTGATGATTCTTCCGCTGCACCACATCTTTCCGCTTTTAGGAACGGTCGTAGCTCCTCTTTTAGGCGGAGGAAAAGCCGTAATCTGCCCGTCGCTCCAGGCTTCCGACATTGCCAAAATGATGGAAAAAAGCCACCCGACGATGATCCTTGCAGTCCCCAGATTCTACGAAATGATGATGAAAGGGATCATGCAGAAAATAAACTCGGGATTTCTCACGAAAGCTATATTCAGAACAGCAAAAATCGCGAACAGCACCGCTTTTTCAAAAATAATCTTCAAATCGGTCGCAAAAAAATTCGGCGGCAATCTTAAACACTTCATCTGCGGCGGCGCGAAGCTCGATCCCGAGGTCTGGAACTGCTTCAAAGTGCTCGGTTTTTCGATCGGAGACGGCTACGGGATGACCGAAGCAAGCCCGATGATAACCTTCCCCCGCCCCGGCAAAGGCAAAGCGGGATGCGTCGGAACCGAACTTTCGAAAGGAACGGTAAAAATCGTTGACGGAGAGATTGTTGCGACCGGAAAAAACATAATGAAAGGCTACTACAACCGCCCCGAAGAAACTGCCGAAGTTCTGCGTGACGGATGGCTTTACACCGGCGATCTCGGTCACTTCGACAAAGAGGGAAACCTCTGCATCACCGGCAGAAAAAAAGAAATCATCATTCTCGGCAACGGCAAAAACGTAAATCCGACCGAAATCGAGCAGAATATCGAAAGAAGCGACACTTTGATCAAAGAAATCGCGGTCATAGCGAAAAACGGCGTTCTCTGCGCCATCATCAGACCTGATGAAAAAATACTTGCAGAGCGGCAGATCCCGAATTTAGAAGAATACATACGCTGGGAAATCATCGACAGATACAACTCAACGGCTTCACACCATAAAAAAATACTCGATTTTACCTTAACGAACCAGCCGCTGCCGCGGACGAGACTCGACAAAATCCAGCGTTTCAAACTTGAGGAATTTCTTAAAAACAAGGACGAAAAACGGGCAAAGTGCGAGATCCCCGGCACCAAAGAATATGCAAAAATCGCTGAATATATTGAGAAAACAAGCGAAAAAAAGGTCTTTCCGGATGACCATATCGAAATCGATTTAGGGCTCGACTCGCTCGACAAAATCGAACTGGCATCGTTCATCAATTCGGAATTCGGCATAAAAATCAGCGAAACCGACATTCAGAATATGGCAACCGTTCGCAAAATCGCCGGTTTCACAGCCGAAAGAAGCAGCAGAAAAGTTAACAGCGCAAAACAGGACTGGAAAACGGTTCTCAGGGAAAATATCAACAACATCGAGCTACCGAGAAGCGCGTTTTACCACAGACTTCTTAGATTTTCTCTTGTAAGCGCGGTCAGAACTTTCTTCAAAGTCCGCTTTTTCGGAACTGAAAATATTCCCGAAGGACCGGTCATCTTCGCCGCAAACCACCAGAGCGTGGTAGATGCCCTTTTCGTGCTGGCAAAAATTCCGGCAAAAGAGTTCAAACGCACCTACTGCTTCGCCAAGGAAAAGCACTTCAAGCAGTGGTGGCGCCGATACATGGCAAAACGCAACAACATCATAATCATGCGTGAAGACGAAGAGATCGTCGATTCGATAAAACGGATGGCATCAGTTCTCAAAAAAGGGCGCAACGTCCTGATTTTCCCGGAAGGAACACGCAGCCGCGACGGCGGTTTGGGCGATTTCAAGCAGACATTCTCCCTCCTTGCCTGCGAAATCAGCGTTCCGGTCATTCCTGTTGCGATTGACGGTGCATTTGAAGCGTTTCCCCGCAACAGAAAATTTCCCCACCCTTTCAAAAGAATCAATGTCACATATCTTCCGCCGATAAATCCGGAAGGAAAAACCCGCGAAGAACTCGCTTCAGCCGTAAAAGAAGCAATCGAAGAAAAACTGAAATCGTAACACCGTGACGTCGTTCCGTCGTAACGTTTAATTTAGTTATTTTGTCCAGTTGTTGTAGAGAAGTGTTCCGGTATAAAGGAGTGAGAATGTCGGCGCGATCTGCTGTATTATGCGGTTGTAACTGACCAGAGCGAGCGGAGCAACGAAAACTCTGTCACCCGGCATAAGACGCACTGAACCCGCTTTTCCGGTCATAATATCATCAAAGTGAAACTGAACCAAAAGGTGTTTTCCGCCGGTCTGACGAATCATATATATCCTTCCGTCGGCTGCATTAGGCTGGACAAGACCTCCGGCATCTGCAACAAGGTCTATCATCGTGTAGTTGCTGCCGGTCATCTCGAAAGCGCCGGGATTTTTGACTTCACCGAGAATGTAGACTCTGTTTGCGGAAGGAGCCGGAACATAGAAAGTGTCGCCGTCTTTCAGGTAATACTTCGAAAAATCGCGCGCTCCCGTCGCCATCTCGCTGACGCTTATCGGAAGGACATTTTCACCGCGTTTAAGATAGACGAACTCAATCGAATTTTTTTCAGAAGAAGACGAAGGAACCATTCCGGTAACCGCTTCAAGCATATTCGTATTGACTTTTATCGGATTTTTGCCGGCGTTTTTTACGTTGCCGACAACATAGTAGAATTTGCTTTCGTATTTGACGATATCAAACATTATATGCGGATCTTTGATGAATTTCGAATAACCTTCCTCAAGTTTTTCGACAATTTCCTTTCTTGTAAGACCGGCAATTTTCACCTGTTTCAAAAGAGGAATGTTGATTTCGCCGTTTTCATCTACGGCATGACCGAAAATCTCGCCAAGAGCGGTTGCCTGCGTACTGTCCTGAGGGTTTCCGTAGATCGTGATCTTGATTTCGTCGCCGACTCCGACAGTGTAGTTCATATCTCCTTCGGCAAATTCCTTGAAATCTTCATCGAAATTCATCTCTTCGATTTTGAACTCCTCTTCCGGAACATCGGCATATTTTTTGAAACCGGAATAGGCGCACGAACTTATGAAAAGAAGGATCGTACAAAAAATCAGTGAATGTTTAAAAGCCATATTCCACCTATTATCATAAAAAGTCCGCCGAATTGCACTGCACTCAGTTTCTCCTGAAAAACGAAAAGCGACCAGAGCGTAACGATTATGAGACCGCACGAAGTCATCATCGGATAAGCTATTGAAAGGTTGAACTTTTCAAGCGCCTTCGTGTAAAAAACGAGTGCTATGCCGAAACATGCTATGCCCGCCATGAGTTTGAAATTTGTGATGTAGCTGAGCACGAAAGGAATTATGCCGTCGCTAAGTTTAACAGGCTCCGCCATTACTCCGGCTTTCATAAAAATATTGGCTCCGGCGTTGAAAACTATCGCCAGAATGAGAAAAATCACACTTGCACTCATAACGCTCTTATCTTTTCCACCATTGCAGGCCAGCATTCATCGGGTATTTTCGCACCGATTTTTTCGATGACGCAAGCTGCGAGTATCGTTCCCGCCATTGCGCTCTTTTCAAGAGAGAGACCATTGACATAACCATAAAGAAAACCTGATGCATAAAGGTCTCCGGCGCCTGTCGTATCGACACGTTTAGCATCAACCGGCGGAATCGTAAGCAGATCTTTGCCGCATGCGACAAGCGAGCCTTTCGGACCTGTCTTGACAACTGCGATTTTGCACATTTCGGCAATTTTCAAAGCACTTTCTTCAGCCGGAAGACCGGTGAAGGAGCGAGCCTCTTCCTCGTTTGCAAAAACGATATCAACGTATCTTTCAACTATCGACTGCAGAAATCCTAAATTTTCGACAACGACATTGAAACTTGCAAGATCAAGCGAAGTCGTAAGTCCCGCCTCTTTTGCAAGAACGAGCGATCTTTCGATCAGATCGTGATCCTGAACAAGATAGCCTTCGACGTGGAAAAGATCGTGACCTTTGAAAAGACCGGCAGTAAGTTCATCAGCCGCAAGTTTTACCGCCGAACCGAGATAAGTCGCGAAAGTTCTCTCAGAGTCAGGAGTAATAAGCGCTATCGCCCTGCCCGTCTGCGGCTCGTCACGGAAAAGAATCGGACGGATCGAAGAAGCGAGCATATCTTTTTCAAAAATGGAACCGAATTCGTCGTCACTTACCTTTCCGATGAACGAAGTTTCGACTCCGAGTTTTGCAAGACCGTGGATCGTGTTCGATGCGCTGCCGCCGCTTACGAGTGAAAAATCGAGATTTTCGACCGTTTTAAGAACTCTTTCGCTGAAAGCAAGATCGACAAGCTGCATACTTCCTTTGACCAGACCGAGTTCCGACAGAACTGAATCTCCGGGCAAAGCTACAAGAATATCCAGAAGAGCATTTCCCATACCGAGGATTTTTTTCATATTTGATACCTTTGAAATCTGAATTGAAAGAATTACTTGTTGTAAATTTTTATGCGGCCGACTTTCGTTTTTGCGAAAGTTCCGTTTGCTTTCATATAATCGACAAGGATCGAAGAAAGGAGGTAAGCTGTGTCTTTCTTGGATTTGACATCTCTAAGCATAGCGTATCCGTCGCCGCCGTTTGCGATAAACGAGTTGAGGGCGACTTTGTATTTTTTGCCCTTTTCAAGCGGTTTGCCTGCAACTTTGACATCAAGTGCATCACCTTTCAAGATCTTCATTTCGATCCCTGAAACCTGAAGGAATCCGCCGGCACCGATTCCTTTCTGAGCAAAGAAATCAAGAACTTCCTGAATCTGAGCACCGGTAAGTTCAGCAGTGTAAACCGTATCCTGGAAGGGGAAAATGCTGTAAATGTCCTTTTCTGTAACAGCACCTTTCTTGAGTGACTGTCTGATGCTTCCGCCGTTCAGAAGAGCTATGTCGGCTTTCGTCTTTTCACGCATGATGTCGGTGATTATGTCGCCGAGTTCGACCTCTTTCTTCCTTGCGATATCGTCTGCACCTTCAAGATCTCTGTCTATCGTGCCGATCTGTTTGGTCGAAAATTCGCATTTAAAACCGTTGAGCATATCGACCATAGCCTTGTTTTCTTTGATTTCTTCGCCGACAAATTTGTAGCCTTTATCAGTTTTTTCCTTAAGGTTGATCGGATAAAGTTTGTAATCGGTCTTTACGATTTTTGTTCCCTGGAAATAGAAGTCGATTCTGCCGACCCATTTGCCGAGACCTTCAGTCTGAACGATATGGGTGTCACCGATTTTTACCGGGCTTGCAAGCTGTCTCTGGGTGTGTCCGCCGACAATGAGGTCAATTCCCTGAACCGCTTTTGCAAGGTAGTTGTCGCCTTCGTAACCGTCGAAACTTTTGTCGCTGTCGTAGAAACCGAGGTGGCTTAAAACAATAACGACATCGTTTTTCTTCTTGAGAATCGGAACCCACAGTTTAGCGGTTTCCACCGGATCACTCATCGTGATATTGCCTTTGAGACCCTGGCTCGAAATACTCTCTGTTTCACGGGTCGTAAGACCAAGCACTGCAACTTTGAGTCCGTCATCCATTTTCTTTTCGATGTAGTTTTTGCCGATCGACTCTTCTCCGCCCTCTTTATACATATTTGCGCTGAGGAACGGGAATTTCGCCGTTTCCTGCATTTTTTTGAAAGCTTCGAAACCGAAGTCGAACTCGTGGTTTCCGATAGCCATTGCGTCGTAGCCGACAAGGTTCATACCCTCTACCATCGGGATATTTTCGCAGATGTTGCTTCTCGGATCGCCGAGCGTGATGTCGCCGGCACTGAGAACAAGAACGCTTCCGCCTTTGCCCTGAACTTCAGCTCTGATGTTGTCAACCAGAGTCTTCTGAGCTGCAAGTCCGCCGATTCCGGGATTGTGCGGCTCGTCGAATTTCCAAGCCATACCGTGTCCGTCATTGGTAAAAATTACTGTAAGCAGACGATCTTTGTTGTCTGCGCCAAAAACCGTCATAACTGAAAAAATACAAAAAACAGCAACGAGAAATTTTCTCATTTTACGCCCCCTGATTTATCAAATGTTAAACTTTCGATGACCCGTTTCATATCGGACGAAGAATATATTGAATCTTTTGAAGAAGTCAAATAGTTGCGTGCATATCTCGCATAATTCTCGGCCGATTTTCTCAAACCTTCGATCTCTTCCGCCGTAACTTCGCGTTTTATTTTGGCAGGATTGCCGGCAACGAGAACGCCTTCAGGAATTTCGGTTCCGCCCAAAAGAACAGAATTCGCAGCAATTATCGAGTTTTTGCCGATTTTGCAGCCGTCGAGAACGACTGCGCCCATTCCGATGAGAACGTTTTCCGCAATTATCGAACCGTGGATTACAGCATTATGACCGACCGTAACGTCGTCACCGATGACTGTCGGATAAAGCGCCGTAGTAACGTGAATCGTCGCATTATCCTGAATATTCGTCCTTTTCCCGATTTTGATGCTGTTGACGTCTCCGCGGACGACTGCACCGAACCAGATGCCGCTTCCGGCACCGACAGTTACATCGCCGATAACGTCGGATGTTTTGAAAATAACCGCTTCCGGATCTATTGCCGGAATCTTGTCAAGATAGTTTGTTATCATCTTTTTCTCCTTTTTTTTCAGATTCCTCTTTTTCGAATTCTTCCAGGACTTTATCGGCATCGCTTTTTACCGCGACCAGAGACGACGAAAGAAGCAGCAGACCGATGATCGAAAGCACCGCGAAAATAGAAGGCGCGTTCTCGGCTTGGGAAAGTCTGTTGGATGCAGCCATGCAGCGCCGCGTAAACTCCTTGCTGTTTCGTCTTGTCTGCTCCTCCTGGTCAAGCTGCTTCCATGAGTTGTCATCCGTGAAGCAACCATCTGCCTTAAGCTGCTCGAATTCGGCACGCGCATCGTCTCTCGCATAGAGCATCCAGCAGAGCGCGATGATGCTTACAACCGAAATAATCAGACCGTAGAAGCCTCTTTTTGTTCCCAAAATACGTTTTTTCAGTGAGTTTTCCATGCCATCTCCTATTCAAATGCCAGATCTGCAACCATTTTTACAAAATCTTCGCTCGGTTCCTTCAGGCTCTGCGAAAGGAAAAAATCTATCATTCCGCGCTTTTTCTGATGGAGATTGAGAATTTTTTCTTCGATCGTTCCCTTCGAGTAAAGTTTTGTAACTACGACCTTTTTAGTCTGACCGATTCTGTGGGCTCGCGACCAAGCCTGCTCTTCGACAGCGGGATTCCACCATGGATCGACGATGATTACGTGATCAGCTCCGGTGAGATTCAAACCGACTCCGCCGACTTTCAGACTGAGCAGGAAGGCGTTTTTTTCTCCGGAGTTGAACTTTTCGACAAGATCCATGCGCTCTTTCGTGTCGCCGTCCATATAAAAATATCCGATACCGTTTTCGTTGAAAGAAGTTTCAATTATTTTCAGCATTTTGACATACTGACTGAAAATCAGCACTCTCCCGCCGCCGGAAAAAATCTCGTCGCAAAGCTCAAGAATTGCGGCGATTTTCCCGGAAAGTTCAGGAACAGGATCTACTTCGGCAGCCAGCGAAGGGTGGTTTGCGGCAAGTCTGAGCTTTGAAAGCAGAGCAAGGATCTCTATTTTGTTTATCGAATCGCCGCGGTCGATAAATTCAGCCTTTCCTCTCAGCGCAGCCGTCAGGTAGACATCCCTCTGTTTCGGAGTCATTTCGACCGGATACTCCTTGATTATAAGTTCGGGAAGCTCGTCAAGAATCTCGTTTTTGAGGCGGCGCAGAATGAACGGAGCCGTTTTTTTGCGGAGAATATCAAGTTCTTCGTTGTTCCCGTTCTTCTCCATTTTGTCGACATCCTTTCTGCTGACGAGATAATCCGGCATGATGAAATGAAAAATGCTCCAAAGGTCGCTCACGTGGTTTTCAAGCGGCGTTCCTGTGAGGGCGAAACGGTGCTTCGAATTGAGCGAATTGAGGATTTTGAAGCGTTTGGTGTTGTTGTTTTTAATCTGCTGAGCCTCGTCTATGATTATCGTCTCGAAAAATTTGTCCTTGACCAGTGAAAAATCGTTGATGATTACCGAATAAGACGTAATTATGAGCTCTTTTCCAGTGCTTTTCCACTTTGCGATCCTCTCTTCCGGCTTGAGCGAATCGATGACCGTCCGCTTCATGTCGGGGAAGAACTTCTCGATCTCGCGGTCCCAGCTCCAGACAAGGGTTTTAGGACAGACGACTATTGACGGCATATCTCCGGTTTCCGATTTTATCATGCAGAGCGACTGCAGTGTTTTGCCCAAGCCCATTTCGTCGGCAAGGACACCGCCCAACCCCAGCGCCTTGAGAAGCGACATCCAGCGGAAACCTTCGAGCTGATACTTTCTGAGAGGGATTCCGGCAAGGAGCGTTTCGTCCGGATGCGGAAGCTCACCTTTCGCAAGTGAATCGAAAATCGAGATATATTTCTTTTTTGCTTCGGCAGAACCGGTGAAATTTTTGAGAATTTTCCTGTTTTTCGCCTTCAAAAGCCCTACTAAGTTCGCAACAGGCAGTTTTTCACCGTCAGCGTAAAGTGCGGAACCTATCATGTCTGCGACTTTAGCAAGAAAATCCGAGCTGTTTTCAAGAATCACAGGTTTACCTTCCGTATCGTTGACCACCGGCTCTTCGATGCCGCGTTCGAACTGTTTTACAGCTTCGACAAGCGATGATGAAGGGATGAAATCCGACATCTGCGGCAGTTTGATGTTGAACGAAAACCACTGTTCGTCCGAGTTGACGTCAAGAACGATCTCCGACTTTTCGGCAGCTGACTGAGGAATATTAATCTTTTTGATCTCCTGCTCGTTTACGACCGTTCCGATCTGCGACAGAGCACTTTCTGGCGAAAATATCCTCGAATACTCCTGCATCGGAACAACGTATGAATTCTTGAAAAGCCTGAAACCGTCTTCTGCAAGAGCCGATTTTATATTTTTTACAAGCTGCGGATCTATCGAATAGATGCGTCCGTTTACCGGATATTTCTGCTCAAGATTCTTTTTTCGCGGCTGAAATTCAATCGACGTTCTGCCGTTTTTAAGAAAGATCTTCAGGAAGACTTTTCCTTCGCGAAGCTCTGTCTTGAAAACTACATTCGTGTTTTCGTCAAGCTCTATTTTCTTGAGATTGAAGATGCCGCTTAAAACCACTTCGGGACTTAAACTGTCACTGAGATCGGAAACCGCCTTGATCAAAGCCTCTTTTCTGGAGTAGCCGATCGTTTTTCCGGCAAGAGCTGAAACTGTATCTCTGATTCCGGCGGGAAAACGCCAGACAGAACCTTCGTCAAGGTCGATCGCGACACCGTTTTTTTCGGAGTAGAAAATGCTCTCTGGCATTGAAAAATCGATCCCTTCAGAATCAACGTCATACGAAAGGATCAGCGGATGAACGGCTGAAAAAAGCTGCAGCTGACCTATTGCGAATTTTTCGGGATACAGCGAAACCAGAAGGAGCGGATCATTGCCGGTCAAAAGAGAAGAGAGCCTTTTGAGCTGAAGATCTCCGCCGTTTTCTATCTTTGCCGAACAGCTTTTTCTGTCGATCAGAAGTTTGAAAGGAGCCTCTGTCTTGCGGGTATCCTTTTTCACGTTGAAACGCGAAAGCTGTTCCGAAATGTCGGTATTATCCATCGAAAGATCGTTGAAAGAAAGCGCGACTCCGACAATATGCGCGCAGATACCGCCACTGTGGCAGGAACAGACACTGTTGAAAAGATTGCCGAACTCGTCTATTTCGAGTCTGACATCGCATCCGCCTGCAGATCCCTGCACGAACGTGATTCCTTCTTTGACCGATACCGAAAGTATCATTGTGGAATTCTGCCCGTGCAGAGCGCATCCGTCGAAATATGAATCGGAAGCTACGAGATCTGCAAGGCGGATAACGACAGACATTTTAAAAAAGATCTAAATTACATCAGATGGAAAGCAACGGTAAGACCGGCCATAACGATCGAAACCATGCTCATAAGTTTGATAAGGATGTTGAGTGACGGACCCGATGTATCTTTGAAAGGATCGCCGACCGTGTCACCGACAACCGTAGCTTTGTGGCAGTCGGAACCTTTGCCGCCGAGGTTTCCTTCTTCGACATACTTTTTCGCGTTATCCCAAGCACCGCCGGCATTAGCCATGAATACTGCAAGGACGAAACCTGCTGAAAGTCCGCCGATGAGAAGACCGAGCACGCCGCCGACACCGAGAAGAAGACCGGTTACGACCGGAACGACAATTGCAAGAATCGAAGGAAGAAGCATCTCGTGCTGAGCACCTTTCGTTGAAATTGCAACGCAGCGCTCGTAGTCGGGTTCAGCCTTTCCTTCAAGGATTCCCGTGATTGTGCTGAACTGACGGCGGACTTCCTCAACCATCTTCTGAGCTGCTCTGCCGACAGCGTTCATCGTAAGACCGCAGAAAACAAACGCCATCATAGCGCCTACGAAAACACCGACTAAAACGATCGGGTTCATAAGGTTTACGTTGTATGCGTTCATAAAGTCGATAAGTGTAGCTTCTGCTGCAGCAATGCCGTTCGGAAGAGCTTCGCCGGTGCGAACAAGAGCGATCTTGATCTCTTCAACGTAGGAAGCAAGAAGAGCGAGAGCGGTAAGAGCAGCCGAGCCGATCGCGAAACCTTTACCCGTTGCAGCCGTCGTGTTGCCGAGTGCGTCGAGAGCGTCTGTGCGCTGACGGACCTCAGGTTCAAGGCCGCTCATTTCAGCGTTTCCGCCTGCGTTGTCAGCAATAGGACCGTAAGCATCGGTTGCAAGCGTGATACCGAGAGTCGAAAGCATACCGACTGCAGCGATACCGATTCCGTAGAGACCTTGTGAAAGGTTTGCAGCGTTGAATGCAAGTTCAAAACCGTTTGCACAGAGGTATGAAAGAATGATTGCAACACCGACAGTAACAACCGGGATCGCGGTTGAAAGCATGCCGAGACCGAGACCGGAAATGATGACTGTCGCAGGTCCTGTTGTCGAACTTTCAGCGACCTTCTGAGTCGGTCTGTAAGACTGTGAAGTATAGTATTCCGTGAATTTTCCGATAACTACACCGGCAATAAGTCCGACTACGACAGAAAGAGAAGTCTGCCACCAGCGGTTGTCTGCAGTTCCGAAAAGTCCTGCAAAAATGCAGAATGTCGCAACGGCGATAAGGACCGCTGCAGTGTTCGTTCCGCGGCTAAGTGCGGAAAGAAGGTTCTTCATGTTCGCATTTTCTTTCGTTTTGACGAGGAAAATACCGATAATCGAAAGAAGAACGCCGATTGCCGCGATCATCATCGGAGCAAGAACAGCTTTAAGCTGCATATCGCCCTTGAATGCAGCTGCACCGAGAGCCATTGTAGCAAGGATCGAACCTGCATAAGATTCGTAAAGGTCTGCGCCCATACCTGCAACGTCGCCTACGTTGTCGCCTACGTTGTCAGCGATCGTAGCGGGGTTGCGCGGGTCGTCTTCGGGAATGTTGTATTCCGTCTTTCCGACGAGGTCAGCACCGACATCGGCAGCCTTCGTGTAGATACCGCCGCCGACTCTTGCGAAAAGAGCCTGAGTCGAAGCACCCATTCCGAAAGTAAGCATCGTGGTCGTGATCGTTATAAGATCAGCCTTCGCGCCGACAAGCTCAAGAAGTCCGGTATTGTTGAGAACTATGAACCAGAGCGAAACGTCAAGCAGAGCAAGACCGACAACAACAAGACCCATGACCGCTCCCGAACGGAAAGCGACCTGAAGACCGCTGTTGAGGCTTTTTCTCGCTGCGTTAGCTGTGCGGGCAGAAGCGTAAGTCGCAGTTTTCATTCCGAAGAATCCGGCAAGACCGCTGAAGAAACCGCCGGTCAGGAATGCGAACCATACGATACCGTTCTGAAGTTTGAAAATCGCCATAACGGCAAAAATTACCGTCAAAACGCAGAAAACGATCGTTACGACTTTGTACTGCTGTTTGAGGTAAGCCATAGCACCGCGTCTTACATAAGCCGCGATCTTTTTCATCGTGTCCGTTCCTTCGTCTTCCTTCATCATCTGTTTGAAGAAGAAGAAAGCGAATGCGAGAGCGAGAACGGAAGCGCCCAAAACCAGGAAAACAAGATTTGACATAAAAGCCTCCTAAAATAACAAAAAAAGACCGTTCAAAAAAAATGCGGCGTATTTAACGACTTTTTTTTAAATTAGGCAAATATATTTGTTAAGAAAGCACGGATTTCCCTAAAAAAGGCAACAAGAGTGAGAATCAGGAAAAACAAAACATAAAAAAGACTGTAAGTGACATCGTCAGGCAACGGCGAATTGAAGTGCGAAAACGAAGGATGCTTGGGGTTTACAGCAACCCACGAAAATCCGAGACAGAAAAATGAAGTATATGTCGAAAAAAGCGCCGTAAAAAACGATTTCAGCACTTTTCCGGAAAGCAGAAAACCCAAGGTAAAAGAACCTAAAACCAGAAGCACGAGTTCAGGAAACATCGGCCAGTCATATTCATGCACTGCCAGAAGCGTAAGCATGTCAAGCACGACCTGTTTGAAAGAAGTCGGATTTATGAAGTTGAGATGCCATTCATGATTCATCATAACTGAATAAATAATAGGAAGATAAGTCAGAAAACCGCCTAAAAACAGAACCGGAAGGTCGCTGTTTTTCAACTTCAGAATGTATTTGAAACCTATCACGAAAAACATCAGAACACAGTTGAACCAGAAAAGCTGCATCACGAATATCCAAATCATCGACTCCTGCATCTCGACGGCAATCCTGACGAGAATCAGCAGTTCATAAATCAGAAAAGCCGCCCAAAGAGGGATTTTATTTATTTTTTCGACCATATTTCTCATTGAATTTCTTCCGGTTTTGAACAGAAAATCTCTCCCGGCTGCGGTCTGTAACCGTTGATAAATTCTGCCGCCTTCATCGGCTTTTTACCGGCAGGCTTAAGTTCGGTGATTTTGATCCCGCCGTTCCTGCACGCGACAATAATTCCGCTTTTCGAAACTTCGGTTATCGCGCCCGGATTTCCGCTGCTCTGCGGAACAAATTCCGCTTTTTCGATGCCGACGATGTTTCCACGGAAAATCGCACGCACTCCGGGTTCACAGGTCAACGCTCTGATTTTATTGAACAACATCCTTGCATCACTTTCAAAATCAAGCCACATATCGGACTTTTGGATCATATTCGTGAAAACAGGCTCACCTTTCTGCGGAACACGGTTTACCGTTCCCTTTTCGATCTTTTCCCAGTTTTTTTCGAGAAGATCAAGTGAAAGTTTTGTCAGTTTTTCAAACAGCGTTGTCGCGTTGTCACTCTCTTCAACCGCACACTCAGCAGAAAGGATCACATCTCCGCTGTCGAGCTCTTCATCCATAACCATGACTGAAGTTCCGCTCACAGCATCGCCGTTCAGCAAAGCTGTATTAACAGGCGTCGAACCGCGGTATTTCGGCAAAAGCGAAAAGTGGACATTAAGCGGATAAAGTTTCGGAATATCGAGAATGCGCTTCGGCAGGATCTGACCGTAAGCCACGACAAAAAGCAGATCGGGAGCGAAGTTTTTCATTATTTCAAATGCCTTTTCCGACTTCGACCAGAGCGTGTGGACCTCAAGACCGAGCTCAACAGCCCTCTTTTTCACGGGCGTCGGTTCAAGTTTCTTGCCGCGGCCGCGAATCTTGTCCTTCTGCGAAAAAACAATGATTTCATCCGCTCTCCCAGCGCAGAAATCAAGAAACGGAACCGAAATTTCGGGACTTCCCATAAAAACTATCTTCATTTTTCTCTCCAAAACTCTAAGCTGGCGAAGCATACTTTTTATTTCATTATTGGCAAGAGTTAAATTTTGTTGTTGACACTTCCGTCAGGAAAAATAAAATCTTCCGCTTTTTGTGGAGGTAAATGTGAAAAAAATAGTTTTTTTCTTATTTTTGCTTTTTTTCGGAATGCTTCTTTCTGCTCAGGAACCGCTTCCTGAGAATCTTGAAATGAGGCAGCTTCCTGTCGCTCCGGTGGTGGAACTCCCCGCGAATTACGATGAACTTATCAAAAACTCGAAGGGGAACGTTCAGGAAAAAAAGATTGACGAAATTATCGGAAAAGCTCTCAAAAGCAGTCACGTTGTGATAGAAACCCTTAATGATTTCATGTTTTTGCAGGTTGTACCCAACTTTGCTTACGCTGATGAAAAAGGCGAAGAAAGGCTTGGCGAAGATTTAATGGAAATTCTTCATTCCGGCAAAATTTCAGCTTCCGCGAATTCGCAGTTCATGAGTCTGGATTACACCGAAATGAGGATGATGGGGCTTCCGTTCAAAAGAAAAGTTGTCGATAATCTCGTTTTAGGCGCCGATAAGTTCGATCTTTCGATTTCGCTTACGTTCTTCATAAACATGAACAAACTCACCAACATGGTTTTGAATTCGCTTGAAAACGTCAAGGATTTCAAGTCGGTTTTCAATCAGGCGGAAAAGTTTTACCGTGCAAAATTCGAAGGCAGCAAGACGCTTTATTTCATCAGGATACCGAATATTGCCTATGAAATCGCATACACCGGCGAACTTTACGAAAATATCATTGCTAAAAATATCAAAGAGGCTCTTTTCATCCACGATGCGATCAAAAACGTCGAAAGCAAAATCGAAAAAGATCCCCTGCTCTCATTTGACGGAAGGTACATAAAAGGGGTTAAAAACGACAAAATCCTTATTGATTTGTGGTTTCTCCCTGAAAAAACGGCAATGAATCAGGCTGAAGCGGCAAAAATCATTACAAAGGCTCTCAAACACGAGTCCGTCAACATCTCCGGCAACGAAAAGGAAGGAAAATGACAACGTGCCCTCACTGCAAAAGTGAAAACAACAACTTTTACTACTGCCGCGGCTGCGGAAGGAAAATTCCGCTCAGTCCGAAACCTGAAAAGAGAAAAGAATCTTCCTCATCAGATTTCATAGAAGAAGTGATCGATATCATCGAGAGCAAGTTCATTTCTTCGGATTTCACCATGACAAACATTGCAAACATGGGGAGCATAAGTCTCGATGAAATATCAAAAGAGGAAGGAATTATTCTTCTCGGAAACGAACAGTGGCAGGAAATTCCGCGCAGACAGCAGTGCGCCTGTTTTTTCGGCGAAACAGTTTCCATCTATCTGATGTCGGCAACAATAACAATGATCGGATTTATCGCCGGAGCAAACGACGCCAAAATGGTGTTTCAGCTTTACGCTTCGTCATTTCTGCTGCTTTCCTTCACAGAATGGTTTCTTGTCCCCTATTTTTCGGGATTTTCTCTGGTTTCATCGCTTCTTTACAACTGTTCGATGTTCACTTACGGCGACGAAAACATGAAAAACAAAACGCAGAATCTCCTTATGATGTTTCTTTTCGCTTCAATTCCCTGCATTTTTATCGTACCGTTTTTATATTCGCTCTTAAAATCAAAATTTTCTGAAAACTACATACCGCTCGCATTATCGATAAGCGAAATAAAGTATCTCAAGAAAATTTCAAGTGAAAAATAACGCTTTTAAGAACTGCTTTTTCTCAAAAAAATCACGAAATCGTTGAGATTGAGTCCCGTGTAGCCGCTTTTTATCATAAAACCGTATTTATCAAGCAGTTCGGCTGAGTTATAGCTTTCAAGTGCAGATGAAATTTCGTTTTCGGATATGGTTTTCAAACCGCCTTCGACTACCGCTCCCGCAAACGGTGAGTTTCCGTCGATCCCGTCGCTTGAAAGAGCGCAAAGTTTCATTCCTTTTTGCAGAAACGGAAGCATCGTCAGTGCGAAATGGCTCATTCTGCCGCCGGTTCCGGCATTTTTTGAGTCGATTTTCAAAAGAGGCTCGCCTGTAACCAGAACAGCCTCCGCACCAGCTTCGATCCTGCTCAAAAGAAGATTTTTCAATTCATCCACGCTTCCGGTGAAACACCTGAAAGATTCAGTATTTTCGGTTAGTTTTTTTAACAGCGCGTCATGCAGCAAATCGGAGTCAGCGCACTTGAAAAGATGAGTATTTTCAAGGTCTTCTCTAAAAAAAGGCATACTACCGACAAACTTTTCGCCACCGTCAAACGGAATATCGCTTGCGACAAAAACATAAAAATTAGTTTTTCCGAACATTTCCGCGAGTTTTCCGTTCTTAATGAGCGAATATTCACTTCTTTTTTTATTGATCTCAGTTATCGGAAGGCCGCTTTTGAGCAGTTTTTCGTTGAGCTCCACTGACTCTTTTTCGTTATCACTTTTTTCGATAAGAGCCGAACTTCCGCCGCTCAAAAGAACAATAATATTTTCCGGCTCATGCTTTTTTATGAAATTTATGAGATTTTCAGCCGCTTCGAAACTCTTTTCAGTAAGGTGAGGATGGCTTGAAAAGAAAGTTTCAACATTTTCGGGAACATTACATTTTATCCCTTCAGGAAGCACGGCAAATGCTGGCAAAGCAGCCGTTTCCGGATAGCTTACAACAAACTTTTCATACATATAACCAGCCGATTTTCCTACGCTTATTACGATTTTGCACGGCTTTTCGCGGACATTTTCGAAAGCTGAAAAATCAAACTGGACCGATTTCAGAAAATCGCGATATTCTTTTGCATTATCAAACATTGCAGCCAAGAGCCCCTCAAAGATAACAATTTGATTTTATTTACGAATTTTCACAAGAAAATTATGCTACTTTGGAATAATCCATGATAAAGATTTTGCTTGCAATGTTTCTGACTTTTTCCAAAATGTCATCTATCGTTTCCTGAACGGACATCGGGTAAACGACCGCTCCGCACTGCCTGCACTTAAAACATGGAACATTTTCAATAATAACATAGCAGTTATCGACCTGAGTAAAATAAGTGCTGGTGCTCTCACTCATTTCTTCCGCTTTGCATACCAAACATTTCATCCTATTTCTCCAATCTTTGCCTAAAATCTTCGCTCCAAAGTTCTTTATCAGGGTAATATGCAGTAACAATTCTGGCACAGCTTCCTTCGTCGCTCATACAGACATGAATACAACTACCCTTTTCATCATATCCGGTTATCAGACAACTCGGAAAAGGAAAATCATCCGGATATTGCTCAATAATTTCGCCATTGCTTATTACAGCACGAATATCTTTCGTCTTTATACCGCGCTGACGGAAACGCTCCGCGGCATGTTCCGTAACAAAAACCTTATCGTTTTCGTAATAAAATCTTAATTTTTCAATCTTGATCACAATTCAGCTCTTCGTTAAAAAAAACAAAAACGCGGTAATTATACTCAAATTTTAGAAAATTTCGACAGATTTTTGTGAAAATCAAGCAGAAAGTTTGAAATTAGATGAACAGCATCGAACAGCCGTCGGATTTGCTTTCATCCTTTTTTCCGCCGTCAGCAGTGTCTTCCGGTGTTGCACCGGTTGTCGGAGCTTCGGTATTAGTTACATCGGTAGCACCTTCTTCCGGAGCACCATCCATCCATTCACTTTCGTCAAGAATAAGACCGCACGGTTCACAGCATTCTTTGTTTGCACAACTTTCAGCAGTTTCAATACACTCTGAAAAAGTCTGATGTTTTTCTCTCAAGATTGAGTTCTCACAACATTGAGCAATAATGCTCGCCATTTCTCCTTCTATCCCTACAGCCCCGATTATAGGAGTGTCAAGAGCAGCTTCAAGTTCTTCATCAGTAATTGCTTCCAGACATGAATTTGCAAGAGTTCTTTCATAAGAAACACATTCATTGAGAATTTCAGAATCGGCACAAACGAATCTCGGAGTTGCAATCTTTGTTCCGCATTCTTTCTCCAAAACTGCGGTGCACCCTTCCGCACTGACATTTTCCTCTCTTCCTCTTTGAGTTTTTCTGCCAATGCAATAGCAGTAATACTCTCCGCTTGCTTCCAAATGACATTCTCCAGCATTGTTTTCACAGATAAATCCTGATTCGCTGCAAATATCGGCAAGTTCAAGTTCACATTCCTCTTTTTTCGGCATATTTCCGATTTCTTCCGAAGCAGAAATTTTTTCTCTGCCGTCACGGCAATAACATTCTCTTGTAAAATATTCATTGGAAACTGTGTAAGTGCATTTTCCAAGATCCGATTCGCATGACATGCTTTCATTTTCTGCAAAAAGTGTTGTTGCAACTGCAAGCATTGCTATAACAATAATCGATTTTTTCATGACATTCTCCAAAGTAAAAAAAACCAGACTCGTCTTAGCTCACACATTATTGAAGGTTCTGCACTTGGTGTTGGTTTTTCTGTATTCGGCATCGGCGGCGAGGATCTCTTCCTCGATTTTGCCGGTGATGCGCTTTGCCGCGGCTGGTGAAGGCATTCCTTCGTAGTCGGAACTTTTTATTTCGGGAAGAAGCTGGAAATCGTAAAAATACTCTTCAACGGGATTGTAGGAAAAGAGCGGATCGTGCTTGCCGAGGCCGTATTTGTCGCTTCCGCCGATGAAAACAGGGAGAACGTCGCATTTCGCGTGGAGCGCGATTCTTGCGGCACCTTTCTGGTAGATGTTCCTTTTGAAGCGCGGAGTGCGCGTTCCTTCAGGAAAAATCAGGACGTTGTTGCCGTTGTCGAGATCTTCTTTGCACGCTTCGAACAAATCGTCATAATTCTCGTCGTTAGTGATGTAGATCTGGCTGATTATGCCGACATAAGGCGTTCTTGTGAGATTTGCCCGTACTATGCAGTTAGCGTTCGGAACAAGCGCCGTCATGCAGACAAAATCGAGAAGCGACGGGTGGTTCGCGACGATAACTTTCCCTTTCAGGTTACGCAGTTTCTCCATTTCAGGCACTCTCATCTCGACGATGTCGGTTATTTTGAGCATGAAAAGGAACCGTTTGAAAACGTTGGAGACATACCTTCTCGCCTTCACATAAAAATCGTTTTTATCTTTTGAAAAGAGCCTGATGAAAGGGAAAATGATAAAACCGATGACCATCGAGCCGAAAACGATGTAAAGTATCGCCGCGATCTTGCCTAACGAATGGTAGCAGTAGAAAAATATATTCCTGATTTTGGGCAGATTTTCAGGGATTCTAAACATCGCTCCTCCCCGCTTCAAGAAGGTGTTTCAAAAAGTCATCCGGTGATTTTATACTCTCGAAATCATCAATTTTGACTGAGGTTTCCGTTTTTTCAGCGCTTAGCACCGCCGCGAATGCAAGCGGAATTGAATCAACGCCGTAACACTCGGGAACAAGTTCGTCGGCATAAACAAGAACGATTTTTTCTTCATCGCCGCATAAAACCGGGGCAAAAGCGTTTTTCAAAGCCGACGAAAAATCACTTTTTGAGGGATACACCGCAGAATATCCGCCCGTGAGCCCTAAAGCGATCGTTGCAAGGGCTACAGGAGTATTGAAAACCGAAAGTGAAAATCCAGCAGGAAGTATCGTTTTTTCCTCGATTATCCCCTGATTTATCGAAAATTCGCGGGCAATTTCCCCACGGAGCGAGACAAAAACAATTTTTGTATCTTTATCAAACTTCTCCTTTCCAAGAAGTTCGTGGACGACGTGAACTGTCATCTTCGAAATCTGGCTCAGCCTGCGCCTGAAAAGCGGTTCAGTGTATTCAAGTTTCGGAGCAGCCTTCGATTTTTCGATTGTTTCATCGCATGAAAGCCACTTTTCCCATTTTTCCGGGATATCTTCAAGTCCGGGTGCCCACATCACCGGTTTTGAAACAAAAACTTCGCTCATGCCTTTTTGAATTCAAGCAGTGAATAAGAGTTCGAACCAAGATTGTGGTGCGAGCATTCAAGTCTGAAACCGCCTTCGCAGATCGCGTCGCAGAGCTCTTTGAAGCGGTACATCTTGCTGTTTCCGTTTGCAATGCAGGTGAAGTAAAGTGAAGTTGCCTGAAGCGAATATGCCGCGGCATTGAATCTCTGGCAGTCCCAAAGCGGTTCAAGAACGTAAACTTTCGTCTTTTCGCCAGCAACTTCGTGTATTTTTTTCATGATTTTCGTTATCTGATGAAGCGAGAAACAGTCAAGGAACTGGCTCATCCAGAAAGTGTCGGGGTTTTCCGGCAGTTTCGTCGATTCGCGGAGAATGTTTCCTTCGCAGTAAGAAATCCTTTCAGAGAGTCCCTCTTTTTTCGCGTTTTCGGCAGCGACTTTCGTCTGCCCCGGCAGATCGGCGATTATCATTTTGACATCCGGATCGTATTTGCAGCACGCAATCGACCATTTCGCAGTATTACCGCCGATATCGACTATCGTCTTCGGTTTGTCGGCAAAAACTATCGGAAGAGCCTCAGGAAAAGCTATATCGGAATAAAAATGGTCAAAATCGAACCAGCTTTTTTTCGCCTTTTCTGGCAGCGTTGAAAGCGCTTCGTAAACCGTGACCCACTGGTCGCCGAAGACTTTGAGCCCTTCCGGCTTGCCGTTTTTTATCGATTTTTCCAAATCAAAAGAGCCCTGAAAGCAGATATCGTTCGTAAAGCGGAAATTGACGCGGGTCAGGTCGTCTTCAAGGAGCATCCAGCCGATTTTTCCGAGAACGAATTTCTCGTTTTCAGGGTTTGAATCCGCCGAAAGTTTGAGGACATTCATACCGAGAGCCATTTCGCAGATAACCGAAAGACCATATTTCGAAATTCCCGATTTTTCCGCAATTTTTTCAAGAGTAATGCCATCATCGCCAGCATCCTCGATGATTTTCATTATTCCGAGCTCAAGCATCGAGTTTACCGCCTGAAACGCAAGCGGAGCAAACGCGATTTTCTGCGCCTCGAACTTGGCGTCAACGCCGCGGATATCGTCTTTTTTGAAATTTTCATAAGAAAAATACGCTTTATCCATGCTAAACCTCTTTGTTATTCTATCCCCAGAATTTTGTGCAGCTGGAGCTGCAGTCTGATATTTTTGTGACTTTTGACGAACTTTTCAACTGCCGAAAACCACTCTTTTCCATTCTCGAAAACAGGACTTAAGTATGTTTCGATCCCGTCAAGCATCGGAAGTTTTTCATCAATAAAATCAAGATCTTCAACTGTTCCGGTCACAAATTTGATCCACCCTGCACCGCTTTTTCTCAAAAAACCGATATTTCTTTCGTCAAAAACTGGATTTCCGGAACCGGGAGTTTTCCAGTCTGTCGAAAAATAGAGCTCAGAATCTGTTTTTGCCGCATAAAATTCACGGTAAAGCGGCTCAAGCTCTATACTTCCGTTGGTTTCGACTGATATTCTTTTGCCGCGGAGCAGTTTCAGAAGTTTAAGAAGCTCTTCCTCCTGGCACAGCGGTTCTCCGCCGGTAATGCAGACATCTAAAATATCAGATTTATTGATTTTTTCAGCGACTGCCTCAGGCGTTTCAATGTAAAACGAATCTCCCGAAAGAGTCTGTTTCGTGTCGCAGTAGATGCAATTCAAGTTGCATCCGAAAAACCTGATAAAATCAGAAGGATAGCCTTGAAACCGCCCTTCACCCTGAATGGACTGGAAAATCGAATTGAGTTTCATCAACTAACTTATTTTCTTTTCAACAATTGCAAGAATTTCCCCGGCTTCCTTGTCAACAACATCAAGAACTTTGTTCATCGCAGCCGAAGTTTCAGCGTAGAAAGGATCATCTTTCGCGAAATTCTTGAGGTTGATTTTGACGTTGAGAGCTGCCGCCTTTACACCGGCCTGAACGAGCAGAGCGCCTACACCGGCATCGCTTGCGGCGTTGATGTTGCCGAATTCGCCGACGGTTTTGAGGTTCGGAAGAAGCTCGTAAGTTTTCTCAAGAACGTGAAGCGGAACTGAGATCGCGTATTTGTTTGCTTCGTCCATATTTTTATCCGCAGCTGCGATCTCATCGGGATTCCCCGCTTTTTTAGCCGCGTTCTGAGCTTTCATCGCCGCCATCATGATGTTGAAGGCGTTCGTGTCTTCGTCGATGAGATGAAGAAGCTCGGCACGTCTTACCTGCATATCCTTGGCGACAGTATTCATCTTTTCGTTGTGCTCTTTGTAGCCTTTTTTGTTGTAAGTAAGGTTTGCGACCATGCTCCCTAAAGCCGCTGCGAGAGAACCGCAGAGAGCAGCAACAGAACCGCCGCCGGGAGCCGGAGCGTCACTTGCAAGAAGATCAGAAAATTCCGTGACTGTGATGTCGGAAAGCCCTTTTGTCTCTTTCACCATGTATTCGATAACTTTTTCTTCGGGTTTGAATTTGACTACATCGCTGAGTCCAAGCGACTGTTCCGCGATCTTGATGAGCTCGGCTTCGCTCTGACCTGCGCATGTCCCCTGTTTTTCAAGGTAGTGGATACCCGCTTCGATGAGAGCTTCTTTAGGAAGAACGCCGACGATCTCGCTGCCTGTTACACGGAGTCCCTTCTCTTCCGCAAGTTTCGAAGCGGCGTCGAAAACGTGGAACATATTGGTTACGTGGTAATTCGTGAGGTTTATAGAAATCTGCGCCCTTTTGAAGTCATCAACATACCAGCCGATAGCTTTGCAGTTCTTGAACATGCCGGGGTGCATGATTTTTTTGCCGTTTGCGTCAAGTTTCGGGTTGCCGTCCGCGTCTTTTTCCGGGTAACCCTGCTCGCGTAGCCTGAGAGCGATCGCGTTTGCCTTTTTCGCGTTCGTCGTGTTGAGGTTGATGTTGTAAGCGATAAGGAAATCACGCGCCGAAACAGCTGTAGCCCCTTTTGTCGGACGGAATTCAGCCGGGCCGAAATCGGGTTTCCATTTCGGATCTTTGAGTTTTGCTTCAAGACCTTCGTATTCGCCGGAACGGACTGTCGCAAGGTTTCTTCTTTCGGGGCTTGTAGCCGCGTATTCGTAGAAATAAACCGGATAGTCGAGCTCTTCGCCAAGTCTTTTGCCGAGCTCGTGCGCAATTTCGACGCATTCGTCCATCGTTACGCCGCTGACCGGAATAACGGGGCAGACATCGCATGCACCGAAGCGGGGATGAGCACCTTTGTGGTGGCGCATGTCAATGAGTTCGTGGCTCTTTTTTACAGCAGCGAAAGCGGCCTGTTTTACAGCTTCGGGCTCGCCGACAAACGTGACGACAGTTCTGTTCGTGTCGTATCCCGGATCGACGTCCAGCAGTCTGACACCGCTCACCTTCTTGATTTCAGCTGTAATCTTGTCGATTACGGACATATCTCTTCCTTCAGAAAAATTGGGAACACATTCGATGATTTTAGTCATTTCAAACTCCTTAAATTTATAAAACAACAAATTTTCGCGTGAGAGTATATTCTGGAATAATCAAGTCAAGATTTTCATCATCTGAAAAAGCCGGAGAATCACCAGATTTGTGAAAGAAACTCTTCGAGGTAAGCAAGAAATTCGTTGTATAGATTGTTCCTGTGAACAAGAACTACAGCAGATGTAACGATGACCGGAAGAATCATTAAAATAAAGTACTTATACTCGTGCATCAGATTTTCTTTCAGGAATTTTTCGTCCGGATAGAGGTCGGAAATCCTGAGTTTCTGGCGCGGCCATTCCTGCGAATAACCGAGATTAACCTTGCGGCTTTCGGTTATTTTCTCCATTTCGACCTGCGTCAGTTTTTTTGCCCTCGGCTTGAAATCAGCCGATGTCGCCATCGTAAGTTTTGCCATTTTCCCTCTAATCCTTCAGGGCTTCCAAACCGGGAATCATCCCTCCGTTTTTAAGAAATTCCAGCGCCGCCGTTCCGCATGTAAAAACATAGTCGAAATTTTTCGCGAATTCCGTTTTTCCGAGCATTTCCTCGGTATCTCCGCCGCCTGCGACTTTGTGAATCGGCAAGGCAGAAATTTTCTGGGCGAGCTTGAGACTTCCGACCGAGAACTGCGGTTTTTCGTAAACACCCATCGGACCGCTCCAGAAAAGATGCCTGCACTCTGCAATCTTCTGTGCAAAAAGCTCGACCGTTTCAGGACCGATGTCAAAAGCAGACATTCCTTCAGGGAAAGATTCGCTTTTGCATACAGCAGGTTCAGTCGAATTGACCGTTTCGGCGACAACGTGATCGACCGGAAGAACGATTTCGACTTTGCGGACTTTCGCACTTTTCAGGATCTCTTTTGCAAGCGGGATCTTCTCTTCGTCAACAGGTGTAGCGCCGACGCTGATGCCCTGTGCCGCCATGAAAGTGTAAGCCAGAGGACCGCCGAGAATGATTTTGTCCGCCATGTCGAGCATCGGACGTATAAGCCCGATTTTATCTGTTGTGTTCGATCCGCCGAGCATGATGCCAAGACCGCTTCCGTGCTCCAGACCGAGGAATTTCGACAGTTCGTCAACTTCCTGCTTTACAGCGAAACTTGCCCCTTTCGTATCGACGAAACGCGGAAGAACGGCAATCGAGGTATCCTTTCTGTGCGAAACGCCGAAAGCGTCGTTGATATAGACGTCGCACATCTTAGCAAGCTCTCTTGCAAAAGCGGACGAACCTTTTTTCTCTTCGCTGTTGAATCTGAGGTTTTCAAGAACGAGTATCTGACCGGGCTTGAGATCTCTTACCATCTGCATTGCGCCCATGCCGCAGCAATCCTCGAAGAAGTAGATATCCTGTTCGAGGATCTCCGCCAGCTTTGCCGCAAAAGGTTCAAGCGTGTACTGAACATCCTTTTCGCTCTCGGGTCTTCCGAAATGTGACGCGATGATAAGGCGCGCATTGTGTTCCAGAATGTGCTTTATCGTAGGTATTGCCTTGTTTATCCTTTCAAGATCGGCGATATTTCCGTTTTCATCAACAGGAAAATTAAAATCGGTTCTCAGAAAGACCCTTTTTTCCCTGATGGCGAGTTCGTTTACGCACTTGACACCGAGAGTATCGAAAAAACCCATAAAAACCTCCGTTTTTAAGCAAAAAGTTTCTTCAGAACGTCGAACATTCTGTTGCTGTAGCCCCATTCATTGTCGTACCAGCTGAGAAGTTTGACCATATTTCCCTGCATTACGGCAGTGTTGAGAGCGTCAAGAATAGAAGAGTGCGGGTCGCCGTTGAAATCGTGCGAAACAAGCGGCTCGTCGCAGTATCTGAGAACGCCTTTCATCTGACCTTCGGCGTATTCCTTCATAAGTGCGTTGATTTCTTCGGCAGTTGTCTCCTTTTCGATGACGAAAGTTGCATCGACAACACTTACGTTGGGTGTCGGGACTCTTATCGAAATACCGTCGAGTTTGCCCTTAAGTTCAGGAATAACAAGGCTGATAGCCTTTGCAGCGCCGGTAGTCGTCGGGATCATGCTGACTGCGCCCGCTCTCGCCCTGCGGAGATCCTTGTGCGGAAGGTCGAGGATGCGCTGGTCGTTCGTGTATGAGTGGATCGTGGTCATAAGACCGTGTTTGATCCCGAAGTGTTTGTGCATGATGTAGGTTATCGGGGCAAGGCAGTTCGTGGTGCAGCTTGCGTTCGAAATGATGTTGTGTCTCTCTTTGTCGTAAAGATAATCGTTTACGCCGTAGACAACCGTCATGTCCTCGCCCTTTGCCGGAGCGGAGATGAGGACTTTCCTTGCGCCTGCTTCAATGTGAAGGTTTGCCTTTTCCCTTGCCGTGAAGCGGCCCGTGCACTCAAGGACAGCATCTATTTTCATATCTCTCCAAGGAAGGTTTTCCGGGTCTTTTTCTGCAAGGATCTGTACTTCGCGGCCGTTGACAATGATCGAAGATTCACCGGCCTTGACATCTTTATCCCAAGTTCCGTGAACCGAGTCATACTTCAAAAGATGAGCCAGAGTTCTGGGATCGGTAAGATCATTTATAACGACGATTTCAACCTGATCGCTTCCT
Source organism: uncultured Spirochaetales bacterium (assembly GCA_902774115.1). Lineage (GTDB taxonomy): Bacteria > UBP6 > UBA1177 > UBA1177 > UBA1177 > UBA1177. Next base: position 85,213 of record CACYHH010000003.1, on the reverse strand, counting down.
TCAGCGATTCTGAAAACAGCTCTTCCGATTCTGCCGAAGCCGTTGATTGCAACACGAATTTTTGACATTTTTTCCTCCCAAAAAGTTAATTATTAAAAGTTTGTTCTTCCGTTTCATCCGGAATTTCCGCGCCGTTTCCGCCGTTTTCCTGGCGTCTGAAAAAAGCGCGTTCCATCATATAAACAGGTTTTGTCCAGTTTCCTTCCATATTGTCGCCGAAGCACGATTTGACGGCGTCACAGCTTGCATCGAGGTTGTCGCATGCCGAAACGATGAGCGCTTCAAGCGTTTTCGGGCGTTTCGGAGAACCGAATTCATACTGTCCGTGGTGACTCAGAATTATGTGAATAAGATCCATTTTAAGGTCGTTGTCTTCAGGAAAACACGATGAAACAAGCTTTTCAAGCCAGGTCGCTCCCATGTAGATGTGCCCTAAAAGTTTGCCTCTGTCGGAATATCTGTCAACCATCGAAGTTGCCGGATTTATCTGAAATTCAAAGATTTTTCCGACATCGTGGAGCATCGAAGCCAGAACGACGAGCGAAATATCGAGACCGTATTTTTCATCGAAAACATCTGAAACAGCAAGAGCCGACTGAGCGACCGAAACCGAATGTTCCCAAAGCCCTCTGCGGCAGGCGTGGTGCATACTTCTTCCGCCTGGAATCGTCGTAAAAAGCTGCCAGATCTTCTCGTTTTCCATGAATTTGTTCACAAGTTCGCGGTGCTTCGGAACAAGAACTTCCATAAGCTCGTCCCACTGTTTTTTGAGCTCTTCATAAGTATAAAACGACTCAGGCAGGATCCCGGCACACTCCGAATCAATCTTTTCCGGCGGCACGATTACCGCGTCGTTTATCGTTATCTGCATATTCGAAAGATACTTTCCGACTTTTCCGGTAAGCACCTGAATGACGTTTCCTGCCTGCACCGCTTCGTTGGTCTCTTCGGTGATATCCCAGACTTTTCCCGCAACGGTCGTCTCACCGTCGAAAAGGTCGAGATCAATATACTTTTTGCCGGTTTTGCCAACTTTTACCGATGATTTTTTAACTAAAAAATAGCACTTGGAATCGGGGATTATTATATCGCCGTCTTCGATATCGGCGACCATAAGTCTTCTGTTTTTCATTATTTCACCGCTTGGAAATTAACCAGTTTCATGAAAGACGATGCCTTGAGGCTTGCTCCGCCGACGAGTGCGCCGTCGATATCTTCATGGCTCAAAAGTCCTTGTATATTCTCAGGTTTTACACTTCCGCCGTAAAGGATTCTCGAATCTTCATATCCGTATCTCTCTTTCAATATTTTGCGGATGAAAGCGTGCATTTCGACTGCCTGTTCCGGAGTCGCCGTGACGCCTGTTCCGATTGCCCATACCGGCTCGTAGGCAACGGTGATCTTTTCCGGAGCAAGGGTCAGATTATCGTCAAAAGCGGAATAAATCTGTTCTTTAAGCACATCGAACATCGAACCGTTTTCTCTTTCGGGCAGAGTTTCACCGACACAGAAAATAAGATGAAGACCGTTCTCCTGCACGAATTTCACCTTTTCGCGGATAAGTTCGTTAGGTTCGCCGAAGATCCTGCGGCGCTCGCTGTGACCGATTATAACGGCTGAAACACCGATATCTGCAAGCATTTTTCCGCCGACCATGCCGGTGAAAGCACCTTCAGCTTTCGGATAGACATCCTGAGCCGCGATCTCGATATTCTGGTTTTTTGCAAGCGCAGAAGCAAGCGGAATATAAGGGTAAGCCGGCGCGATGATAACTTCATTCTCCGATTTGAGCGCCGTATCACCGAATTCTGAAAAGAAAGTGATCGCATCTTTCATCAGATTGTTCATTTTCCAGTTTGCAGCAATTATCGTTCTTCTCATTTTAACCTCCTAAAAAAACGAGCGGCAGACCTCAATTTTTATTACCAGCCGCCAGACAAGGTCGAAATTATGCTCTCTTTTGATTTTAAATCAATATTTTTGGAGTTTTTTCAAGCCGGGAACCAAACGAAAACGAGTATAGTTTTCCGAAAACGAAGCCTGCTCACCAAAAAAAGAGAAATTTTTATTGACTTTCAACAAAAAATAAGCATCATTGCTCCGCTTTGTTCTTTGAGCATTGAATTTCATTTGCGGAAGAGTGGCCGAGTGGTCGAAGGCGGCGGTCTTGAAAACCGTTGACGTTTACGCGTCCGTGGGTTCGAATCCTACCTCTTCCGCCAGATGTGCTGCGGAGAGGTGTCCGAGAGGCCGAAGGAGCTCGCCTGCTAAGTGGGTATGGGACTAATAATTCCATCGAGGGTCCGAATCCCTCCCTCTCCGCCACTTTTTTTGGGCGCCCATAGCCCAATTGGATAGAGCGTTTGGCTACGGACCAAAAGGCTGGAGGTTCGAGTCCTCCTGGGCGCGCCATACCGGTGATGACAAGAGAAACCGAATATATGAAAATTGCGCTTGACCTTGCTGAAAAGGCGAGAGAGATGGGCGAAGTTCCCGTCGGCGCAGTCGTGGTCTTTGAAAACAGAGTAATCGGAAAAGGATTCAACAAACGCGAATCCGCCCAGTCCCCCCTTTCCCATGCGGAAATCGAGGCAATAAGCGAAGCTGCAGCTTATTTAAAAAGCTGGCGGCTTGAGGATTGCGAGCTTTATGTCACTTTGGAGCCCTGCATCATGTGCAGCGGCGCGATAGTGCAGTCTCGGATCCCCAAAGTTTATTTCGGTGCAAGAGATCCGAAAGCAGGCGGAGTGAGATCGCTCTACACGCTTCTCGAAGACGAGCGCTTAAATCACAGGGTGGAAGTCGTTGAAGGGATTCTGGCTGTAGAGTCTGCCGAACTTTTATCAGGTTTCTTCCGTGAAATCAGGGAAAAGCAGAAACTTTCGAAAAAACAGTCCGAATCCGGAAATCTTGAATAACGCGGAGAGATGTCCGAGTGGTCGAAGGAGCCTGACTCGAAATCAGGTGCGCTCTTTACAGGGTGCCTGGGGTTCGAATCCCTATCTCTCCGCCATATTTTTATCCTTTTTCCGGTTCATGGAGAGGTGTCCGAGAGGCCGAAGGAGCACGATTGGAAATTGTGTGTAGGCTTATCCCCTACCGTGGGTTCGAATCCCACCCTCTCCGCCATTGTGGCCGGGTGCCGTACAACAAGCCCCGCAAACCCCGTCAGGTCCGAGAGGAAGCAGCGGTAGCGGACAGTTTGTGTGTTGCGGTTTCTCCGGCCTTCCTTTTATTCAGATCCGTCAGGCAAAAAAACAAAATCCAAAATATTGACTAACTCTCTTTTTTTCCCTAAATTCAAAAGGTTTTTTTAATTTTGGAGGAATAAATGTCAGAAAATCAGGAACAAATCAAAGGAATTCCGGAGAATGCGTTCAGGGAACTCAAGGAAGGAGAAGTCTTCGAACCCTTGATGTCTCCGAAAAAAGTTTATCCCGAAATCACTCCATGGTCGGTCGTCTGGGGTCTTGTCATGGCTGCCGTTTTCTCGGCTGCAGCGGCTTATCTCGGCCTTAAGATCGGTCAGGTCTTCGAAGCGGCGATCCCGATTGCGATCATCGCGATAGCTCTTTCCACAGTTTTCAAGAGAAAGAACGCTCTCGGCGAAAACGTAATAATCCAGTCGATCGGCGCATGCTCGGGCGTTATCGTCGCAGGCGCGATCTTCACCCTTCCTGCGCTTTACATCCTTCAGGCGAAATATCCCGACATCGAAGTCGATTTCATCCAGATATTCTTCTCGTCGCTTCTCGGCGGATTTCTCGGAATCCTTTTCCTGATTCCGTTCCGCAAATACTTTGTCGCAGATATGCACGGAAAATACCCCTTCCCTGAAGCTACGGCTACAACTCAGGTCCTTGTAAGCGGCGAAAAAGGCGGCAACCAGGCGAAAGTCCTTCTTATCGCAGGTCTTGTCGGCGGTCTTTACGACTTCATAATCGCTAATTTCGGCGCATGGGCGGAAACTGTTTCGACTCGTATCGTAGGATTCGGCGAAACTCTTGCAAAAGACTATAAACTCGTTTTCAAGACGAATACCGGCGCGGCTGTAATGGGTCTCGGTTACATCGTCGGCCTCAAATACGCTGCAATCATCTGCGCTGGCTCATTCATCGGCTGGTTCGTAATAATCCCTATAATCGCCCACTTTGCAAGCGGCATGACGCAGCCTGTAGGCGCTAACATCACTCTCACGATCGCACAGATGTCGCCTGAACAGATCTTCGCGAACTATGTCAGACCTGTCGGTATCGGCGGCATCGCAATGGCCGGAATGATCGGAATCTGGCGTTCCAAAGGGATCATCCTTCAGGCTTTCGGCCTTGCAGTCAGAGAACTCGGCGGCAAAGGCAAAGACAAAAATGCCGAAATGCTCCGTACTCAGAAGGATATTTCGATGAAGATCATCGTTTTCGGGATCCTTGCGCTCACAGTTCTTGTTTTCGTATTCTTCCAGTTCGGCGTTGTCCACAATCTGACTCACGCGATCGTCGGACTTGCAATAGTTATGGTTATCGCATTCCTCTTCACGACAGTTGCGGCTAATGCGATCGCGATCGTCGGCTCGAACCCTGTTTCGGGTATGACGCTCATGACACTCATCATCGCTTCATTCATCATGGTTGCGGTAGGCCTTAAAGGAACTGCCGGAATGGTGGCAGCGCTCGTTATCGGCGGCGTTGTCTGCACGGCTCTTTCGACTGCCGGCGGCTTCATCACCGACCTCAAGATCGGCTACTGGCTCGGTACATCGCCTTACAAACAGGAAACATGGAAGTTCCTCGGCGTTCTCGTTTCGGCGGCTACTGTCGGCGGCGTTATCATGGTTCTCAACAAAACCTACGGATTCACCGGCGACAATGCTCTCGTCGCTCCGCAGGCAAACGCAATGGCAGCAGTTATCGAGCCTCTCATGTCGGGTGATCCGGCTCCGTGGATGCTTTACGGCGCTGGTGCTGCTCTCGCTCTTATCCTCACTTCGATCGGTGTTCCTGCGCTTGCTTTCGCGCTCGGTATGTTCATTCCGCTTGACCTCAACGTTCCGATACTTATCGGCGGACTTATCAACGAATTCGTAATCACCCGCTCGAAAGACGAAAAACTCAACAACGCACGTCAGGAACAGGGAACTCTCATCGCTTCCGGATTCATCGCGGGCGGTGCTCTGATGGGTGTCCTTGCTGCGATCCTCAAATTCGTCGGACTTGACTTCTTCATGGCTGAGTGGGCGGAATCCAACGGCGCGCAGTGGCTTGCAATAGTTATGTTCCTCGTTCTCTGCGCTTACATGATCTGGCACACACTCAAAGCGAAAGTAGAGGAATAACGAAGTTGGCAACAATGTTTTAATTCAACAGGACAAAGGCTCTATGTTCCGGAAAAATAAAAAAATTCTCATCCTCTTTTTTGTTATTGCCGCTGTAGCAGTCGCTGCGTGGTTTCTGAATCAGGGAATCGAAACAAAAAAGACACCTCTTAACGATGTCGTGATCATTTACACAAACGACATTCACACCTACATCAAAAACCGCAATCCCGAAGATGCAAAAAAGGCCATGAATCTTTCATATTCGGCACTTTCGGCTTTGAAAGAAGACATTGAAGCGCAGGGGAAAGAGGTCATTCTTGCAGACGCCGGAGACCACATCCAGGGCACGGCTTACGGCGACATGGACAAAGGAGCGACGATCATTCAGATGATGAACGAAACGGGATACGATATCGCAACTATCGGCAACCACGAGTTCGATTACGGTATAGCAAGGATCCTTGAACTGATAAACAAAGCGGAGTATTCCTACCTTTCGTGCAACTTCTACAAAACCGATGACGGAAAACTTGTGCTTCCGGCTTACAAGATCATCGAGAAAGGAGGTTTGAAAATCGCTTTCATCGGAATCAGCACACCTGAAAGCATCACGAAATCGACCCCGACTTTCTTTATGGATAAAAACGGGAATCTCCTTTACAACTTCTATTCGGGTGAAGACGGAAGCGAGCTTTACAACGCGGTCCAGAAGACCATCGATGAAGTCAAACCGCAGGCTGATTACGTCATCGCTCTCGGACACCTGGGGGTCGATCTTTCGTCAGTTCCTTACACGAGCCGCGAGGTCATTCAGCATACTCACGGACTTGACGCATTTATCGACGGACACTCACACACACTCATAGAACACGAATATGTCCCGGATTCAAAAGGAAATGAAGTGCTTCTGACACAAACCGGCGCATATTTCAAAGGTATCGGAGTAATGACTATCGCAAAAGACGGCACGATATCGACCGAAGTGCTGCATGAATACGGCAGACAGAACGAGTTCGTCACCGAAACCGAGCTTGGCTGGATAAAGACAATAGATGAAAAATTAGGTGAAAAAATCGCCGTTCTCGACTCAAAAATGTTCGTTATGGACCCGAAAAATCCGGCTCAGAGAATCGTAAGATGTCAGGAAACCAATTTAGGAGACCTCACGGCAGATTCATACTACTACTTCTTCAACGAAAAGCTGAAACTCAACTGTGATATCGCCTTTTCCAACGGCGGCGGCATCCGAAACGGAATAAATCCCGGCGATGTTTCGTACTTTTCTGCAAAAACAGTACATCCCTTCGGCAACCAGCTCTGCGTCGTCGAAGCGACCGGCCAGCAGATCCTCGATGCTCTTGAAAAAGGAGCGATGTTTGCCGGAGTCTACGATGAAACCAAGCACATTCCGGCTGAATCAGGCGGATTTCTTCATGTTGCCGGCATAAAATACGAAATTGATTCGACTGTTGAATCGACGGTTCAGATTGACGGAAACGGGATCTGGCTCGGCGCACCGACCGGAAAATACAAAGTTCAGAATGTTCAGGTCTACAACCGCGAAACAAGTGAATTCGAGCCGCTGGATCTGGAAAGGAAATACCGTCTCGCAGGTGCGAACTACGTCCTCAAGAATTTGGGTGACGGCATGGCGATGTTCAAAGGAATAGTCCCTATTCTCGATTTTGTCGGAGAGGACTACATCATCCTTTCGGACTACTTTAAATCGTTCAAAAAGGGCAAAGACGGCTATCCGCACATTTCGACCGGAAACAGCCCGCTGAAATCCTACAAAAATTACCTTCTCGACTACGAAAATCCGTTCGGTTCAGGAAGAATCGAAATCAACAAATAACCAAAAATGAAAAATCTGCCGTTTTTCCGCCTGATTTTGTCCGTTTTTCTGATTTCAACGATCTCTGTTTCTGCCGCCGAACCCGTAGAGACATTTCCTGAAACGCCTCAAAATGAAACGTCCGGCGAACCGGAAACGACGAAAAAGGCTGCGAAATCGGACGACAACAAAATCGTGGTCAAGGGATCGCGGAAGAAAAAAACATCAAGTGACGGCACTGCGGCGCAGAATTCGGTAAACGCAAAGGAAATTTCAGAAAAGCAGTCGATAACGACAGGCGATGCAGTAAAAGAGATGCCCGGCGTTTACGTCAACGGCGACGGCAGAACCGGTCAGTCGCAGTTTCTCTTTGTCCGCGGTTTCAGAAGCGCCGACGTTTTAGTGCTGATCGACGGAGTCGAAATGCGGAATCCTTTGAGCCCAAACGGCGCGGCAGACCTTTCAATGAGCCCTGAAAACATCGCGAAAATCGAGCTTTTGAAAGGACCTCAGCCCGTTCTTTACGGAAGCGGCGCACTTGCCGGAGTTTTAGACATAAGAACCAAAAAAGGAAAGGGAACACCGAAATTCACGGCATCGGCGTCTACTGCTGTCCTCGATATGAGCAACAGTCGCTACATCCCCGACACGGCCAATGCCAGCGCGAACATAAGCGGTTCGAAAAAGCGCTTTTACTATTCCGGAGGCGGTTCTTTTTTCTACACAAAAGGAATCTCGATGGCCGATTCCTACAAGGATGTAAAGGAAAATCTCTACACGAAAACTCCTGAAAACGATTCTGTAATAAAAGGCTCCGTCTATTTCCGCGGCGGAGTCGATATCAACAGCGACAACACGTGGGAAGTTATACTCCACGGAAACATCGGCAAGGCGAATATAGATGACGGTCCGGGGCTCGGAATGGACGATCCCAACAGATTCCTGAGAAACGAATCTCTCCTTTTCAAAACGGGAACAGAATCGAATTTATTCAATAAAATCTGGAATTTAAAGTTTGACATTTCGCTTCTTCTGAGTTCTCTCAGAGACAACGATCCGGCAGACAAGGGAAAAATGGCAGGCGATTTGAAAAGCCGCTACAGCTCGCTCACCTTCGCTCTCAACTGGAAAAACAGTGTCGTTCCTGTTGACTGGTACGAGCTTGTAACCGGACTTGATTTCGGCACTGAATGGGGAACGGCGGATTACGAAGACTACTCGGCGGGACGCTATTTCAACATGGATTTCGTTCCAAATCCCGACATAAATTTCGATGCCTACCTTTTCAATATTTTCAAGCCTGTAGACAAACTCGAACTGAATATCGGAGGGCGTCTTCAGACCAATTACTATCAGCTTTCACTGCTTGACAAAAACACCGACGAGGCGCTTCCGAGCGAGACAAAAAAAAATATAGAACCCACTTTTTCAATCGGAGCGGCTTACGAAACGCCGATTGAGATGGGTTTCAAGGCAAGGTTCGCCCGCGGAGCGAAAACCCCTACCCTTTTCCAGCGCTTCAGCCGTTACGCCAATCTTTATCAGGAACTTAAACCCGAAACGGCATACGGCTTCGACGGAGCGATCCAGCAGTATTTCGTGGAAAGAAAGATTCTTCTCGAAGCGGGATACTTCTACGAGCAGAAGCACAACCACATTGATTTGGACAAAAGCGGAATATATTCAAACAGATACAGAATTGAAAACCACGGGCTTGAAGTTTCACTCTACACAAAACCTTTCTGGGGACTCAGTCTTCGCAGTTCCTACACATGGATCTTCAAAATGCAGGAATACAAAGTGGTCGAATACAAAGGTCAGAAATACAAAGCAAAGACCCCGACTTTGAGAAGACCGCAGCACTCCTTCAACGCAATTCTCAACTATAACTATGAGAAAAAATTGAATATTTCTCTTGAAGTCGATTATGTCGGAACCCGTAAGGATGAGGTTTACAACTATCCTAAAACGCCCTATATCGTCACAGTTGACGACTTCGTGATCCTCAATTTCGCAATTTCATACAAAGTCCACAACTATGTGACAATATTCGCAAAAATCGAAAACATGCTCGACAATGACGACTACGCCTACTCCGTCGAATACGGCACTGCCGGAATTACGCCGTGGATAGGCCTGAAACTGAATATATAAAAAACAATGCCGACTTGACAGAAAAAACACCTTAAATAAAATCGCTCGGCTTGAATTTCATGGAGGGATCAATGCTTCAGAAAAAAATAATGGGAAAAGGTTTGGATGCTCTGCTTAAAACAGATTCAGACCAGATGACGCTTCCGGTTTCGTCGATAAAACCGAACGAGGAGCAGCCGAGAAAAAGGTTTGATGAAAAAAGACTTGCAGAACTTGCAGAATCGATAAAGCAATACGGCATAATCCAGCCGATACTTGTCAAAAAAGAGGGTGCAATCTACCGCATCGTTGCAGGTGAACGCCGTTTCCGCGCGGCACAGATCGCAGGACTCACCGAAGTTCCGGTAACGATTTTCAAAGGTGAAGAGGAATATCAGGTATCACTTATCGAAAATCTTCAGCGCGAAGACCTCAATCCGATAGAAATCGCCGAAGCATACGACGAACTGATGAAGCGCTTCGACTACACGCAGGACGAACTCAGCAAAAAAGTCGGAAAAAGCCGCAGTGAAGTAAGCAACTGCATGAGGCTTCTCAACCTCTGCGAAAAAGTTAAGGATTTAGTACGCTGCGGAGAACTCTCCACCGGTCAGGTACGTCCGCTTGCTTCCCTCAGCCACGATGAACAGGAACTTCTTCTTGAAAGGATCCTGAACGAAAAACTCACCGCGCGTCAGGTTGAAAAAATCGCTTCCGCAAAACCGGTCAAGAAAAAGGCGAAAAAAGCTGAAACATCGGAAATCTGGCAGAAAAAAGCTGCCGAAATCGCTTCCGGCACAAAGGCTAAAGTCATCCTCAAGCCGAAAAAACGCGGCATTTCAGTCACTCTGAACTTCGCTTCCGTTGAAGATTTCGAAACTTTCTCAGCTTCCCTGAAGCGCAAAAAATAATGTTTTCCGATACTGCGAAAAAATTTCTTTTCATACTTCTTTTTCTCTCGTTTCTCCCTCTTTCAGCTGAAAAAAAATTCAAAGTCGTGATTGATCCGGGGCACGGCGGAACCAATACTGGAGCGGTTTCGGGCAGTATTACCGAAAAAGAACTCACTCTGGCGCTTGCATCCAAAATCAGAGTTTTTTTCAAAAAGCACCCCGCTCAGGGAGTCGAGATCATTTTCACAAGAACGGATGACTCTTCGATGACGATAAAAGAGAGAGTCGAATTTATCGAGCGGCTTCAACCCGACCTTTTCATTTCGCTCCACTTCAACAGCCAGAAAGTTCTTACGACGAACCGCGGATTCGAAATATACTACCCGGCCGATTTCGTGAGCAGCGACTCAGCTTCAACCGCACTTTTCTACGACAAAGTGAACCGCTCTTTCTACTTTGGCTCGATCTTCCGCGATCTCTATTTCAAGGCAAACCTTCACACGACATGGAAACTGCCTCTCAATATGTTTTCGCAGAAATACAACTTCGGTTTGTTCGAAGATACGACCGTGCCGGGGCTTCTGCTTGAAATCGCATACATCACTTCTCCCGAAGACAGAGCATGCATCGAAAATCCCCTTTTCACTGCCGACGTCGCATGGTTCATATACGATGCCATTATAAAAATTGCCAACAAAAACCAATAGTTGCAAAAATGAGCGTATCAAAATCAAAAGTCGGCTCACTTATTGACGAAGCTGAAAAAAAACTGAAAGGAATCTCGGAAACTCCGAGACTCGACGCAGAAATTCTCCTTGCAAAAGCGCTCGGTACAAACCGTTTCGGACTTTTCACAAAATACAATGAAGAAGCCGGCGACAAAGCGGCAGAACTTTTTGCTTCGTTTCTGGAAAGGAGGATGAATTTCGAGCCTGTCGCCTACATCACGAACGAACGGGAGTTCTTTGAAGACACTTTTTTTGTAGACAGCCGCGTTCTGATTCCGCGGCCTGAAAGTGAATTTATCGTTGAAAAGGCGGCGACTCTGCTGAAAAACACTGAAAAAGCAGACATTCTAGACATCTGCTGCGGAAGCGGCTGCATAGGACTCAGCATAAAAAGGGCAACCGATTGCAGGCTCACTCTTTCAGATATCTCGGCAGACGCAATCGAAGTAGCAGAAATCAATTCAAACCGCCTTTTTCCGGGATCGACTGAAATTTCTTTCGTGCAGAGCGACCTTTTCGGCACTATTTCAGGCGAATTCGACCTCATCACGGCAAATCCGCCCTATCTTTCAGAAAAAGACATGCAAAAATTTGTCGTAAAAGAGCTTGAATTCGAACCTGAAAACGCATTTTTCGGTGGAAAAACAGGATTCGAAATCACGGAAAAAATCCTGAATGATGTTCACAAATTCCTGAAATCAGGCGGATATTTCATCACGGAACTCGGTTTTGAAGGCTCTAATTTCATAAACAAAAATTACGACGGAATCGAACTTAAGGAAATCATTGAAGACTATTCCGGCATAGACAGAGCCGCAGTTTTCAAAAAAGTTTGAAATTACAGGAAAAAATGAGCAAAAAACCAAAAATTTACATGAGCCGCTGCTTCGGTTTTGACAAATGCAGATACGACGGAAAGGATTTTTTCTGCGATTTTGCCGAAAAGCTCAAACAAGAGGCCGAAATCATCCACTGGTGCCCTGAAATAGCGATCGGTCTTGGATGTCCGCGCGAAAAAATAAGAATCGTCAGAATTGACGGAAAAAACCTCCTTTTTCAGCCCGAAACAGGAAAGTTTTTCTCTGAAAAGATGATTGAAACTTCCGTCAACTATTTGAAAACATTAAAAGATATTGACGGATTCTTTTTAAAGGCAAAAAGCCCGAGCTGCGGAGTAAAAAACACGAAACTCTACCGGGGAAAAAGCAACGAACTCATTTCTGCCGATGCAAGCGGCTTTTTTGCAGTTCAAGTCATGAAACTTTTTCCGAATATTCCGGTTTTGACTGAAGAAAATCTGAAAGATCCGATAAAAACAAATGATTTTCTTGAAAAAGTTTTTGCGAAAACCGGAAAAATTCCAGAAGAACTTCTTTCTTACAAAGAAATCTGATCCAGTTTTATTCCGGGAAGGCAGTTTTTAAGGATTTCGGCGCAGTCGGTGACGAACTGAACATCAAGCCCGTCCTTGATTTCGTCAGGGATCTCACTGAAGTCGCCGCGGTTTTCTTCAGGAATGAAAAGTCTGGTGATTCCCGACTGTTTTGCAGCCAGAACTTTTGCCTTTAGACCGCCGATCTTAAGGATTTTTCCCTTGAGCGAAACTTCGCCTGTCATTGCGACTTTGGGATTTACCGCTATTCCCGACATAAGTGACGCTATCGCCAGCGAAATCGCGCCGCCTGCCGAAGGACCGTCTTTCGGAGTCGCGCCGTCGGGGAAATGGATGTGAAGGATCGATTTATCCCAGACTTCATCATCGACAATTTTATTTTTCGAGAAGAGTGCACGAATGTAACTTGCCGCAATCTTTACAGATTCTTTCATCACATCGCCAAGACTTCCCGTAACTTCGATGCCGCCTTTTCCGGCATACTTTATCGCTTCGATTTTAAGTACCGTTCCGCCGTAAGGAGTCCAGGCAAGACCGTTTACGACACCGATTTCAGGCTCTTTGCCGATTGCATCTTCGGAATATTTTTCTACTCCGAGATAGTTTTTAATGTTTTCTTCCGTTATTGTTTCATCGACAGGTTTTCCTTCTGCTTTTGCAAGGGCGATTTTCCTGCAAACAGAAGCTATCTTTCTTTGAAGTTCTCTGACACCAGATTCACAAGTGTATGATTTTATTATTAAATCAAGAGCAGACTCTGTAAATTCAAGATTAACGTCTTCAATTCCGTTGAGTCTTTTTTCTTTCGGAATCAGGTGCTTTTTCGCGATATTTTTCTTTTCGAAAGCGGTGTAACCGTCAATGTCGATGACTTCCATTCTGTCTTTGAGAGCGACCGGGATTTTGTTCTTGTCGTTTGCCGTCGCGACAAACAGGACGTTGCTGAGGTCAAATTCAAGATCGAGAAAGTGATCTGTAAAGGTTTTGTTCTGCTCGGGATCAAGAACCTCAAGAAGCGCCGAAGAGGGATCGCCTTTGTAATCGCTCGCCAGTTTGTCAATTTCATCCAATAAAAACAGCGGGTTATTAACTTTGACCTTTTGAAGTGAAAGGATGATTTTGCCTGGCATTGCAGCTAAATATGTACGTCTGTGACCGCGGATTTCGGCTTCATCGCGAAGACCGCCCAAAGACTGACGGACGAATTTTCTGCCCGTTGCAGCCGCCAGCGACGATGCAATACTCGTTTTGCCTACTCCGGGAGGGCCTGCGAGACAAATTATCGGAGCTTTGAGAGAACCTGAAAGTTTGAGGACTGCGAGGTATTCCAGAATCCTTTCCTTAACTTCGGAAAGACCGTAGTGGTCTTCTTCGAGCTGCGTTCTTGCACGGTCGATTTCGATTTCGCTTTTCGTCGATTCATCCCACGGAAGCGACTGGATCGTTTCGATGTAATTCCTGATAACTTCCTGCTCGGGCGTGAACGGCGGGATGCGCGCAGCTTTCGTCATTTCTGTTTTCAGACGCTCTTTCACGTATGCCGGAGCTTTGAACGAGTTGACATCAAAATTTATGCTTTTGTTCGGATCGGTTTCGGGTTCGCCCTGATAGTTTTCACCGTTGAGTTCTTCGTTGAGAAGACGGATCTTTTCCCTCAGAAACTGCTCTTTCTGGCTTCTTTCAAAGCGTTCCTGAACTTCGTCATCGATTTCGTTTTCGATCGTTACGACATTCGTCTCTGTCGAAATGATGTTCACCAGACGGAGAATCCTTTTTTCAATATTCGCTTCTTCCAGCACTTCGCGGAAACCTTCACGATCCACCGACTGGTCAAGAGAAGCGGCGCAGCAGTCCGCAAAATCCTCGAGATTCTCTTCCTCAATCATCTGTTTCGCCTTTTCCGGCGGGAATCCTGCCAAGTCGAAGTATCTCTGGATCGAGTCTTCGAGAACTCTTCTTATAATTACTGTACGCTCTTTTTCTTTCGGGTATACCGTTTTGAAATCTTTGACTTTTACCGTAAAAAGAGAGGTCTTCGGGTTCCTCTCGTATGAATGGAAGATAACGCGGCGCGCTCCGGCAAGGACGACTTTGAATCTGTTCTTTTCAGCCTCTTCGATATGAAGTACGTCGCACAATGTCGCAACCGGCAGAAAAATGCTTTTTTCAGGATCGTCGGGGAGTTTCTTAAACGCAGCCACGACTACAGGTTCGTCTTTATTGAAGGCTTTGTTGAAAACTTCGTATTCATTTAAATCTTCAACGGAGATCGTGAACGAATAAAACGGAAACACAACAATATCGTTGTACAGAAAAAGGGGAAAAGTATTTGTGGAAGTCATTTAAACTAAGCTCCTTTTGCGGAATTTCTGTTTTTGGATTGTTCGATTTTATATATTTTCTGAGGTTCTGCGCCTGATGAGATGACTTCTGGCGTAATGACTATTTCTTTAAGTTTTTCCTTCTCTCCCGGTGCGGCATACATTATGTCAAGCATTGCCGTCTCAAGGATTCTCCTCAAACCTCTGGCACCCGTTTTGAGCTTTTCAGTTTTCTTCACGATTTCGTCCAGAGCTCCGTCGGTAAAGGTCAGTTCGATTCCGTCAAGTGCGAAAAGCTCCTTATACTGCGATACGAGTGCATCTTTCGGCTCGGTAAGGACTCTGCGAAGATCTTCGGACGTGAGTTCTTCAAGGTAAGCCGTCATCGGAAGTCTGCCGATAAGCTCCGGAATGAGACCGAAACGGAGAAGGTCTTCCGGCTGAATTTCCGAAAGAATATGTTTTTCTTCTGTTTTCCTGCCAAGTTCGGAACCGAAACCGACTTTCTTTCTGCCGATCCTGCGGGCGATGATTTTGTCGATCCCTTCAAATGCGCCGCCGACAATAAACAGGATGTTGGAAGTGTTGATTTTTATGTATTCCTGCTGCGGATGCTTTCTGCCGCCCGTCGGCGGAACATTTGCGACAGTTCCTTCTATGATTTTGAGAAGCGCCTGCTGCACGCCTTCGCCGCTGACATCGCGGGTGATCGAAGTGTTTTCCGATTTACGCGCGATCTTGTCGATCTCGTCGATGTAGATTATGCCGCGTTCCGCCTTTTCAATGTCGTAATTCGCCGCCTGAATCAGCGAAAGAAGGACATTTTCGACATCTTCACCGACATATCCCGCTTCGGTGAGAGTCGTTGCATCGGCAATACTGAACGGAACATCGAGAAATGTTGCCAGAGTACGCGCCAGAAGGGTTTTTCCCGAACCTGTAGGTCCCAAAAGAAGAATATTGCTTTTCTGGATGCTCGTTTTTTTCGATGAACCTACCCTTTTGTAGTGGTTGTAAACCGCGACGGAGAGAACTTTTTTCGCGTAATCCTGCCCTATCACGAATTTGTCGAGGTAGGATTTTATCTCCATCGGAGTAGTCCGGAGTTCCTCTTTTCTGCTACTGCTTTTCGGCTCTACGCTTCTTCCGGCTGCATTGGCATTCTCAGTCAGAAGTTCAGAACACATTTCAACGCATTCGTTGCAGATATATGCGTTTCTGCCGTAAATTATTCTTTCGACTTCCGTCTGTGACCTTCCGCAGAAAGAGCAGCGGATATCCTGTTTGTTTCGCTGTACCATTTTGACCTATCTTTTTGCAACAACCTTGTCGATCAGACCGTATTTTACTGCTTCTTCGCCTGACATGAAGAAATCGCGTTCCATATCGGCACGCAGCGTCTCAATGTCTTTGCCGGTGTGTTCATGCATGATCTGAAGCAGACGGTCTTTGATGAACAGTATCTCTTTCGCCTGAATCTCGATATCGGTCGCCTGACCGCGGAAACCGCCCATCGGCTGGTGTATCATTATGCGTGAATTGGGAAGAGCGAATCTTTTTCCTTTCGCGCCGCAGGACAAAAGAACAGCAGCCATACTTGCAGCCTGACCAACGCATATCATTGAAACATCCGGCTTGATGTACTGGATCGTATCGTAGATAGCGAGTCCTGCCGTTACCGATCCGCCCGGGCTGTTGACATAAATCGAGATATCCTGTTCGCTGTCCTGTCCTTCGAGAAGAAGAAGTTCTGCGACCACCGCATTTGCAAGATCGTCGGTGATTTCTTCGCCGATGAAAATGATGCGGTCTTTGAGAAGCCGCGAATAAATGTCGTAAGCTCTTTCGCCGCCGCCTTCCTTTTCAACGACTATCGGAACAAGCCCTGAATAAGGTTTGATGTTTTTCTGCATTGTGTTCTCCATGAAACAATAAAAACCGCCCTATTTATCATTTTTTATTTTTTTTGCAACCCTAAGAAGAAACTTTTTCATTGCTTTCATGAGAAATCAGACTATTATTCGTCGTTTATTTTGGCACTTTTTAGTTTTGGAGGCAAAAAAATGAAGAAATTTA
This sequence comes from uncultured Spirochaetales bacterium, assembly GCA_902774115.1. Classification (GTDB taxonomy): domain Bacteria; phylum UBP6; class UBA1177; order UBA1177; family UBA1177; genus UBA1177. The sequence continues at coordinate 68,524 of CACYHH010000003.1, read as the reverse complement.
CGGCGTTAGCTTTCGCAGTGCTGTTCATGATGTTTGTAACATCCTGCGGAGACGACAAAACAACAGAAGACAAACTCCCCGATGAGGAAGTAACGGACGAGGATGTCGTTGAACCGACTGATGAACCCACTAATCCGACGGACGAGCCGACTGAGCCGACCGAACCGACCGAGCCGACTGAACCGACTGAGCCGACCACGGAACCGACGACTGAGCCGACCACGGAACCGACGACTGAGCCAACCACGGAACCGACGACTGAGCCTACTACGGAACCGACGACTGAGCCTACTACGGAACCGACGACTGAGCCGACGAACCCGACCGATCCGACAAATCCGACCGATCCGACCGGACCTGAGGAAACCGGTTCCTGCACTTACATTACGAACGCTTTCGTTTCGAACTGGACGGACAACTTCCCGACCGGCTGGTTAAACAAGTACGATCCTACAGGTGCGAATACCCCCGGCGGCAAGAAGAATTTCATTGCTTATGAAAAAATCGACCGCGGCGAAGGCGATTACGCTCTCAGAGCTTATATCAACGCTCCTGAGGGTAACCTTTACGCATTCGAACTTCCGCCGTTCGTTCCGGCAGACGATGCCGCTTTCCCGACGAAGCTCACATTCGATCTCAAAGCAAGCAGCACATCCAAGATCTCGATAAACTTGAGATGCGGAGATCTCGGAACAGTTCAGGATGACTATGAGCCCTACAACTGGGATCAGGAGACCAAATCGTTTGTTAATGCAGGAAACAACGCTTACAATGCAGTAGATCTGGGCGACAGCGATTTCCACAATGTCGAGCTTGTTTTCGGTGAAGAAATCAAGGCAGAAGGTTTCTGGCGCGGTCAGAACTGCCGTATCGAGTTCAAATACGGCAAAAATGCCGATTTCGATATAACTGTTGACAATTTTGTAATCCATACCGCAACAGAAGACTGCATCGGCACAGATATTCCTGACGAAGAAGATGACGACGACGATGTTCTTACAGATGAAGATGTCTTTACCGACGAAGACATTGAAACCGATGAAGATATCGAAACAGACGAGGATATCGAAACAGACGAAGACATCGAAACTGACGAGGATGTTTTTACTGATGAAGATGTTGAACCGACCGATCCGGCTTGTGTTCAGATCCCGAACGGTGACTTCAATGAGTGGACAGGTGAAATGCCTGATAATTGGGAAAAACAGGGAACAACAATTCAAGCAGGAAATCCCGTAGTAACATTCTCAAATGTAAGCGGAGCTCTTAAAATCAGCTCAACATACGACGGAAATCAGAAAGTTGCGCAGACCATCAAATTCACATCCGCAGCTGATGCAGAAATTCCGGCCGGGATCAGATTCAAAATGGCCGCTGCTAAAGCATCTCCTGTTGTAATAAATTTATTTTGGGGAACAGGCGGCAACGATTATTACTCTTACAACTGGAATGCTTTGAGCAAAGCTTTCATTGTTGATCCCAAAGAAAATCACCGCACCAACGAATTTAGTGTTCCTGTCGACTTCGGTGACACCTCAGATCCTCAGATGCACGACGTAGTTCTTATTTTCGGTTCAGAAATTACCGAAAAGTGGCAGGATAATGCCAACCTGCAGCTTGCTTTCAGATTGGGCAAATCTTCTACTTACGGTGAAACAGATATAACAGTTGACGATTTCGAGTTCGTCTATATAGGCGGAGAATGCAACAATGCTCCTTCCTACACTGTCGGCTGGGCTCATACCCAGTGGCCGGCATCTGTTGAAGGATATGAAGGACTGTCCGATACATTCTACGGCAGAGTTTATATTGAAGGGCTTACCGACCAGACTGTCAACAAGTCTGTTCCTTTGATGGGTGTAAAAGCTCAGTTCAGCTACAGAGCTAAAGGTTCAGATAGCGAGATCACTGATGAATTCTGGAGTGATGCTGAAATCAATATCGCGGAAAACAACGATTTCGGTAACAACGACGAGTATGTAATAAAGAATTTCTCATTCCCGTTTGAAGGAGAATTTGAATATATGTTCAGATTCAGTGCCGACAACGGTCATACATGGACGATTGCGGAAAATTACGGGATTGCAAAAATTCTTCTTCCGGAAGCAAGTCAGATTCCGAACGGTGACTTCAAATACTGGTCCGACAACAATCCTACTAACTGGACCATAGGAAACAATGTGGGACTTTCGAAATGGGATCGCGGCGACGCGAATGGATTCGCTGCCAAAGTAACAGCTGTAAGCAGTCTCAGCGCAAAGGATATTTTTACTTCAGGTGAATTTGTAGTTCCTGACGGCAAAAAAGCCACAGAAATCACATTTGATATGGCAACAGATCAGGCTATAAAGCCAAAAATCGGAATTAATTGCGGCTCTACAAAATGGTATGGCTGGGATTCGACTGAAGGACACAACTATTTTTCGGCATCAAAATCTCAGTTTGTGTCAATAGATTTCGGCGACAACAATCAATTGCATCAGACATCAGTCCAACTTGACAGCACAACTACGACAGGCACATGCAAATTGATAGTCAGATATACAGCTGATGCCAACGCATGGGCTGCTTTCGACAACTTCACAGTTGTCTATGAAGACGCTGAATAATTTCTTTTAACCCAATCCCTTAAAATAGCTTTTTCCATTTTTTTCAGTATCAATTCCACGCGATGTTTTTTGTGCAGGTTTTTTTATGCGGATTCTGATTGATCTCTTTCTCACATTCATGAAAATCGGATTTTTCACCTTCGGCGGCGGCTACGCCATGCTGAGCGTAATTGAGGACAACTGCGTCGAAAAGAAAAAGTGGATAACCCACGACGACATGATGAATGTCACCGTCATTGCAGAATCAACTCCCGGCCCTATCGCCATAAACTGCGCAACTTTCATCGGTTACAGACAGGCAGGAATCCTCGGTTCGATCGCCGCCACAGTCGGCATCGTATTTCCTTCATTTGCCGTGATCCTCATAATTTCAGGCTTCCTCGACAATTTTCTTGAAATAGAGATCGTGAAAAATGCTTTCCGCGGAATCAAATGCGCCGTCGGGATACTTATCATCAGCGCCGCCGTTACGATGATAAAAAACATGAAGAAAAAGCCCTTCCCGATCATTGTTTTGGTTTTATCTACCCTTGCAATGCTTGCGACAGACATCTTTTCGCTCGGATTTTCGGCAATCACGATCATTGTTTTCGCGGCTCTGCTCGGGCTGGCTGTATTTGCGGTAAAAAATACCAAGGAAAAAAACGCAGGATCTCAGAAGTGACGCTCTGGAAGCCGCTCACAATTCAAAATTTTCGGTAAATTCGAACGAATCGCGCCAGATTCCGTCCTTACCCAGTTTGAACCAGCGTCTGCGCTTCAGTGATTCGTTGAAAAAATGCAGAAATTCAGAATAGTCTTCATCATTTTTATGATCAAGCGAATAGTTGAGGAACCTTGAAATCTTGAGCAGTGATGCGACATTTGCCCGTTTTTCGTCATCAAACGGATAAAGTGCGCTTCCGCGGCAGAGACGGACATTTTCGGGAATTCCCATTTCTTCGAACATCGGCACACCAGGCACGAGGTAAAGCGGGCTCAAACCGCCTTTAACGCCGAGTTTATGCAGGTGAAGAAGCGTAGTGCAGGTCTCGGCGAGCTCAGTTCCGGGGAGACCCGGAATAAGAAAAACTTCGATCTCCGTTTTCCCTTCGGTGCGTCTGATTATTTCTTCGATCTCAGCAATCCCGTGCGGCCTGTGAAGCCCTTTCGCCACACTTTTTTCAGCCGAAACAAGCGAAAGGTCGAGCTTTATGAAACCTGCCGGAACGAGCCTTTCGGCAAAAGGAAGGATATTTCTTGCAGTGAGCCCGTTCATAGCTGTGAAGCACAAGCCTCTGGCGTGCATTTCTTCAAGAATATCAAGAATTTGTGAAGTATATTCGCCGTTTGAAAAAATGTCGTCGTCTTCAATATCAACTACTTCTGCGCCGATATTCAGAAGGTATTCAAGTTCTTTTTGTATGTGCGGAATTTCACGGAAAGCGAGCCTGTTGTCGCGATGGATCGAGCAGAATGCGCAGCGGTTGCGGCATCCGGCTGAAAAGATAATCTTCGCGATTCTTTTCTTACGGAAATAGCGCAGATTTTCCCGTTTCGGAATAAGATCTCCGCACCAGGCCGGTTCAAACGAGGGTTCGTTGAAGATGGCAACCCCCTCCTTTCTCCAGATAAGTCCGGGAACTTCTTCAAATCCTGTTTTTCCGGCCAAAGCATCGGCGAGACGCGGCAGAGTTACGGCTCCGTTTCCGCAGTTGAGATAGTCTGCATTCGTGGTTTCGGCAATCTTCTTTTTCTGCGCGTTAACCGCCGTTCCGCCGATAGCGACAGGTGTTTTTGTCCCCTTCTTTATTTCGGCGGCAAGATTTTCGACATCGGGATGATAAGGAGAAAAAAGCGAACTCAAGGCTATTAAGCCAAAATCATTTTCTTTAATAAAATCAATTATTTTTAAAAAGCTGTCGCCTAATCTTTTATAGCCGCTATGTAGTGAAAACGGAGAGGCATCTTCTTCATAAAATTTATCCAGATAGGCAAATTCTGCCGGAGTGGCAACGCGCTTTACTTTGCCGGAAGCAGTAGCATCGTAAAGAGTGACATCGTGTCCCGATTTTTCCAGAGCCTCGCGGATGTATTCAAGCCCGAGCGGCTCCATTCTGTGAGTTGTAAAGTAAAAATCGAAAACGGGCGGCGCAATGAGAAGAATTTTCATCAGTTCTTTCGGTTGAAAGCGTTCATTGCAGTTTCTACGCTTTCCGAAACGATCATTTTTACGATCTCAGCCCATTTTTCTTTGTTTTCGGAGATCATTTCGAGCTCTTCTTCCGAAAATTCCGAGAGGACATAATCGGCGATGTTGATTCCGGCTTCAGGCTTTCCGATTCCGAGACGGATCCTTGTAAAATCAGGCGTTTCAAGCTCTGAGATTATCGACTTTATGCCGTTGTGACCGGCGGAACTGCCGTTTTTTCTGATCCTCTGCGAACCGAAAACAATATCCATTTCGTCGTGCGCGACAACAATGTGTTCCGGTTTTATCCCGAAAAGTTTTTTTGCCGCCCTGACTGAGATTCCGGAATTGTTCATGTATGTCGAAGGCTTGAGCAGAATGACGTTTCTTTCGCCGATTTTGCCTTTTGCAACAAGCCCTTTAACCTTTTTCGACAACTCGAAATCCCCGAATTTAAAGGACGCCGCTATACTTTCGACGAACATGAAACCGATATTGTGACGCGTAGTAAAATAGCGCTTTTCGGGATTACCGAGACCGATGATTAAAAAATCTTCAGTTGGAGCGGGATCTTTTGAAAAAAAATGGAACCACAAGATTACGACCGAAAGCGATTATTCGCCGCCTCTTCCCTTGTTGATTACGATAACCGGAGCATCCTGGGTGAAAACAGGTCTTACGCCCTGCGGATAAGGCAGAGTCGAAAGTTTGATTCTGTCGCCGATTTCGTTGTTCGTTACGTCTACAACTATTTCAGCCGGAACGTCAGCCGGTTTGCATGCAACTTTAACTTCCTTGACAACCTGGAAAATTTTTCCGCCGGCGATTTCGCCTTTTGATCTTCCCTGTTTCGTAACCGGAACGATAATCGTGATCTCTCTGTCTTCCGAAACAGTCATGAAATCAACGTGGATGATGTTATCCTTAACCGGATGGATCTGAAGTTCATGAGCGATCGCGAGATAGGATTTTCCTTCATAATTAAGGTCGAATATAACGTTTTTTCCCTGCGGAGTGTGAAGTCCTTTGATAAGCTCTTTTCTCTCAACAGAACCGCTGATATTGCTTTCGAGACCTTTACCATAGATTTCGACCGGAACAAATCCGTTGTTTCTTACCGCTTTTACACTTTTTTTGCCCTGTTCTCTCTTTTCAACTGCGAGCTTAAAAGTTTCCATAATTTCCTCCACATACAATTATAAATGGCTGGGGCAGAAGGATTCGAACCTCCGGATGCCAGAACCAAAATCTGGTGTCTTACCGCTTGACGATGCCCCAACGCCTGTTACTAAAATTCTTCTTTATAAAGAACACCCCCGAAAAATCGGTCGCAGTTTATAGTGAAAAAGTCCTCAAATGTCAAGATTTTTTTCACTGCCGGTTTCCAATTGACTACAACTATTTTTTTATTAAAATAATCGGTCTTTTGTTTATTGGAGGAACTATGAGAAAAAACATCTTTCTTTTCTTTTTTATATTTTGGGCATTTTCAACGGCGTATGCATACGACCCCGTTGACGAATCCGTTATTTCGATAAACCGCTTCCCGCAGAATTCGAATGTTTTTGACAACTATCAGATTCAGACTCAGACAAAAGCGATACTCAATCCTGCGATAAACGGCATTCTTTATCCTGTCATCGGATTTCCGGCAATGGTAACGCCCGACGAACCGTGCTTTTCAGTCATTTTCAGATACAACGGTAACCAGCCGTTCGAATATGTGAAAATAATCCGTCTTGACGACAGCGGAAGAACTGAATTCCTTAATATTTCCCCGTACAGTTCCGCTCACGGAGATTTCGGTCTTGAAAAAATCGGAGAAAATATTGTCAAACTCTCTGTGTGCACCAGTATTCTGCTTCCGGAGGCAAAATACGATATCGCTTTAAAAATGCCTGACAGCGAAGAAATGATTTCGCGCAACGCCATTTTCTTTCCGCACTACGAAGAAAGCGATCCGGCAAAATTCCTCATCGTTGCAGACCCTCAGATCGAAGATCTTCTGAGCAAAAAAACCGACGACATGAACTTCAACCCTGAGAATTATCCGTTCTATGCCGAAAACTCTCTGCTCAACTACGACCAGCAGTTCGGAATCATAAAGGCGACGTTTTCCCAGCTGAATTCGGCGGACACAAACTTTTCGGTCATGCTCGGCGACATCGCCTACGGAAGAAACTACCAGCAGGAATACTCCGATTTTTACGATATGATGACAAAACTTGAAATTCCGATGTTCTCGATTCCCGGAAATCACGACGGATATGCACAGTTTACCGTAGTCAACGATCTGACATCGCCTCTCGAATCGGACGGTCTTGAATACTGGGCGAAGTTTTTAGGTCCGATGAACAACGCCTTCAACTTCCGGAACAAAACCTATCTGCTTCTCAACGCCTACGACGGAACTTCGCAGAGACGTGCAAGCAACCAGATCGGAATCGGCGATACCGGCGCTTCCCCCGTGGCAAACTGGGGCGGATACCTTGCCGAAAAAACGCTGAAATGGGCTGAAATCATGCTTGAAGACAACGATGTCGCGGCTGTTTTCGGTCACATGACGCCGCTCGGTCAGGATGCAACCGGAAAATATCACGCAAACCGGGCTTTCTCGAAGATTTACGGCATAGTGAGCGTCATTGACGATCAGGAATGGAACATCGATTCGTCATCATGGGACAGTGATCTGACAGACGGAGTCTTCAACGAGACACCGACTGCAAACAACGGCGTTTCGCTCACCTCTTTCCTCGTAAAAAAGGAAAATCCGCCGATATATTTCTCCGGTCACACGCACCACGACAAAATCTTCACGTTCGAAAAAGGTGCCGAACTTATTCCGGGCACAGGAGTCATCGCTCCGGAAAAAATGGAATTCATCATGACGACAACGATGGCTACAAGCGGAAGCGGCGACTACTGGGGTTTCAGAAGAGTCGCAATGTCGGAGGACGAGGTTTCATACAACTACACCTGCGAAAGATACGAAAACTGCAGCGTTAAAAAAGGCAGCGGAATGCAGTCGGTTCCGTCAGGCAATCTGTGGGTCAACTATTCGTGGCAGCACGGATCTGAAAATAAAGAATCGATTTTTTCAGGCGGCGACGGCACGGCGATAAAAGTAACCGCCGAAATCGTGAACTATCTCCCGACCGAAGAAGATGTCACTCTGCGCTTTATCATGCCTTCTACGCAGTACGGCTATCAGCTTGACAACGAAAACTTCAAAATTGTCGACGCGGCGGCTTCGAGCGACCTCTCCAAAGTTATCATAATAGCAAAGGGAAACATCGCGGCAGGAAGCACACTCGATGCTTTCTACAACAAAAATTTCACGAAATTCACCGATTATGTGACTATTTCTCCGCTTAACGAAGGAAAAGTTTCTGTTCCTGAAGTCGAATACACCGCCGTTGTTTCGGAAAGTATTCCGGCAAGCGGCAAAGTTCTGAACGCAGACAAGTTTGCCTCTCTCATCTGGCAGGTTAAATACCTGACTCATTCCGAACCTGACGACTTTGCTTCCGGAAGCAGTTTTGCAGACTATCACTGCAGCCCCGATCTGTCAGATTTATATCTCAGATACACGACTTTGACAGGTGCTTCAGGCACTGTGCAGCTGCCTGTCGAATTTAAATTAGATGAACCGGACGACGAACCTGTTTACGACGAAGATGAAACACCTGACAATGACAATACCGAAGAAGAAATTCCGGAAACAGAATCGGACGATGACAGCGAAGAACCCGATGAAGATACACAACCGGCAATAAAGAAAAAAGGTTCAGGCTGCTCGGCAATCATTTTATAGGAGGATTTCATGAAGATTTCCAGACTCATTCTCGTTTTAACCGCCGCTTTGATTTTTGCCGCGTGCAGCGGAAGCGGAGGCTCCGTTTATGATTATCCCGACGACGAAGGGAATCAGGGAAAAACGGACAACGACAAATATTCACCGGAAAAAGAAGATTCGGAAAACAACGACGGTGATTCATCCGATCCTGCTAATCCTGCCAACGATAACGATTCAACCGATCCGACTATTCCGACAAATGACAGCGATTCAACTGATCCGGCTGCTGATAACGACACGACCGAACCGGAGAGCGACAACGATGAAACTTCCGATAATGACGGAAACGATCAGGATATAGACAATGATGAAACAAACAATGACAACGATAATGATGAACAGGAAATTCCTGAAGAACCGGAACTCCCTGATGCTGAAGTGAATTTTGAAAAAGCGGTTTTTGTTGATCAGTATAACGGAACAGATTCGAACAACGGAACAATGAACGCACCGGTTAAAACATTGGAAAAAGCGTTCCAGCTTATCGTCTCGAACAGTAAAAACCAGATAATTCTCGCTTGGGGACTTTTCGAAAATCTTCCAGCTTTAGAAAACGGTGTATCAATTTTTGGCAGATACACCAACAATAACGGCGTTTGGAAAAAAGGCGGCAATCAACCGATTTTTTCGGCTCCACCATCTGGATGGCTTTTAAACAACAACCATGAAATACTCCTCTCCGACATACAAATTTCAGCAACAACTACCGATTCTCAAGGAAGTTCGATCGGACTTATCCTCAACAAATGTACAAACATAAAACTTGATAAAGTTTCCATAATCACAACAGACGGTAAAGACGGAGCTAACGGAGAAATTGGTGAAGACGGAGACAAAGGTGGAAACGGAGAAGACGGAATTTCAGGATGCGAAGAAACAAGCGGTTGGATTGCCAGTTATTTTTGCTCAACTTTATGCTCTGTCACACCTGTAGGCGCTGCTGGTGGAACTTCAACTTGCAATGCAAACGGCGGAAAAGGTGGTGATGCTGGTCAAGCCAGAAACAACGGTTACGCAGGAGAAAACGGATCAGGTTTTGTATCAGGAAATTATCAAGGTCAAGGCGGAGCAGGAGGCAACGCAAAGTATTGGTCTGACACAGCCAACGAATGTACTGCAAACTCATCGGCAGATATAAACGGAAAAAACGGCTATTTGCTCAATGAACAAGGGCAACCAACCCCTGCAGAAAATGGCACTGATGGTGCAGGAGGCTCAATTTACGGTTCATTTTCTGCCGAAGGCTATGTTCCTGCAGACGGTAAAAACGGCACAAACGGTCAAAATGGAATAGGCGGCGGCGGCGGCGGCGGCGGAAAAGGTGGACATGAAAATTGCAACAGCTACGGCAGCAGCGGCGGCGGCGGCGGTGCAGGAGGCTGCGGCGGCATAGGCGGCGGCGGCGGTCAGGGAGGAGGAGCAAGTATAGCCCTCATGGTTATTTCATCACAGAACATCTTCCTTGATTCCACAGATAATTTCAAAACCGGGAAAGGTGGTAAAGGAGGTAATGGTATGTATGGAGGTTACGGCGGTGCCGGTGGACAAGGTGGAAGATCCGGACAATACAGCGGAGAAGATGAACAGGATGACGGCGGTTGCGGTGGTTACGGAGGCAACGGTCAAAGAGGCGGTGACGGAGGAATAGGCGGCGGCGGCGGCGGCGGTCCTACGATATGTATTGTCAACATAGACACTAACACTTTGTTTGGTGCCAACACAATACAATGTTCCAGAGGCAAGGCAGGAAACGGAGGAAGTAGTCCATCAGACTCAAACAACGGTGGAATGCAGGGATACTCCGGTGATATCCTCAATATTAATTTATAGTTCCATTTAGGAGATTTTCTTATGTGGAGACAAGCGACATCAACACCTCAGAAACTTGCGGTAATCAACGGACTTCTGCCGTTAACTGCGAGTGAATTTCTGAAGGCGCTGATATTTTTCTGCGGTGATGAAGACGAAGCCGTACAGAAAGCCGCCATTGACAAACTGCGGTTTACACAATCGAATGAAATAAAAAAGATAATTTCGCCGGAAATTCCGGAAAACTCGGTCAAAACCCTGACTAAACTTGCCGGTGAAAGAAGAGATTCTTCAATCATAATCTCACTTCTGCTGACAGGAAAACTTAAAAGAGACTGGACTCTTGAGTTTTTGGCGACAAACGACAGGACTTTCTGGACAACGCTCGTAACCCACAAGGATTTCGTCGAATTCACACTGCCTCAGAGAGATGACTTCAAAGCTCTGTTTTCTGCAATCAGCGACGTTCTGATCTCTCTTTACGAAGAGCAGCTCTCCTACTTCGCAGACAAAATCGCCGAAATGGAAGCTGCAGAACAAGAATATAAGCTCGATGAAACACAGACTAAAGGAGAAGAAGAGGAAGAGGAAGAGGAAGATGAAAACGTTGTCGAGCTCGAAGACACGATTTTCGATTTCCCCGACTTCCTTACTTCCGAAACAGCTTTCGACGGATTGAGCGCCGACGACATGCTTGAACAGCGCAAAACCATTGCGGAAGCGCTCAGAGACATGAATGTCGGTCAAAAAATCAAAGTGGCTATGCTCGGAAACCTCGAAGTAAGGAAAATCCTCATCAAAGATCCGCGCAAACAGATAGTTATGGCGGTTTTGGGAAACGCCAGGATCACAGACAAGGAGGTCGCCGCAATCGCAGGAGATCCGGCTTCCTCGCTTGACGCAATAAGCTACATCGCCTCAAACAAGGCTTTAAGCAAAAGTTACGCTGTCAAACTCGCACTCGTCAACAACCCGAAAACTCCGATGAAAACGGCACTCATGCTTCTTGAAACAATAAGGATGAACGACCTGAAAAACATCGCGAAAAGCCGCAATGTTTCAAACGTAATCAAACAGAGAGCGGCTAAAAAAGTAAAGTGATTTTAATGTCGAGATTTCGAAATTTCGACATTCGATATTTCGAACTCAATTTATTTCCGAAAGTTTCGTTAATTTATATAAATATTGGACTTCTTCTTCCGAGAGTCTTCTGATTTCGCCCGGTTTGAGTCCCCTGCAGGTGATGTTTCCGAAAGCGAATCTTTCAAGTTCCAGAACACGGCAGTCCAAAGCCTTGAAAAGCTCTTTGACCTCGCGTTTTTTCCCTTCGTGAAGAGAAACAGTGACATCTGAAATTCTGCCGCGCTTTGATGTTATGGAAACAGCTTCCGCCTGCATCAATACACCTTCGACCGTAATTCCCGACTTCATCATTTCAGCTTTTTCTGATGTTAAATCGCCAAGAACTTTTGCCCGGTAGATCTTGCGGATACCGAAAGAAGGATGCGTCAGGCGGTACGCAAGTTCGCCGTCGTTCGTGAGCAGAAGAACGCCCGTCGTATCGAAATCAAGCCTTCCGACAGGAACAGCGCGGGTTCCCGCAGGCAGAAAATCGGTAACGACTTTTCTTCCTCTGTCGTCGCTTGCGGCAGAAATAACGCCGGACGGCTTATTCAGAAGAAAATAATCGTAACTGATTGGAACCGTTAATTTTTTACCGTTGTATTCAACGACATCCTTTTCCGCATCGACTTCGTCAGCAAGAACTGCGGTTCGTCCGTTTATTTTAATTTTTCCGGCAGTGATGAGTTCTTCCGATTTACGCCTTGAAGCCACTTTGCAAAGTGCAAGAAACCTGTTTATCCGCATTATTTTTTCGACCAGTGATAAGTCATTCCGCCCATGAAGTAACCGGCGCCGAAAGAAATCGCACATCCTCTCGTTTTTTCGTCTTTGAACGGACGGTCTGCATCTTTGAACCATGTTTCAAGAACAAACATCACACTCGGGGAGCTGAAATTTCCGTATTTTTCGAAAATCGACTTCGACCGGCTTATCTGCTCTTCGCTGAGGCCGAGAATTTCAGGCTCCATGAAGCGCATGAGTATCGGCATTCCGCCCTGGTGAAGCGACCATTCGTCGATGTTCTGCGGAGTTACGCCCAAAGGCTCTATAATGTGATCGTGAACTATTTCCGGAACTGTATCTTTGAGATTGTCTTCTAAAACGAGTTTGCCTTCGTGCATCGAAAGAGAACCGCCTGAAACGAAATCGGTAATAATTTCATCAACTTCCATCAAAGGAAGATCGAACTTATCCCTCATCGACTCGGGAATCACCAGAATTCCGGCAGCACCGTCGGCAAAAAGGAGCGTCGTTTTGAGATTTTCCTTGAAATCCGGCGAATCGACATCGTAGGTCGGGTTCGCGATCCACGAGCACTGGTCGAAAAGGAAAGTTATTGCAGCTTTGTTGTGCTCGCGGCAGTATTTTACCGAAGATTCAAGTGAAAAAAGCCCTGCAGCACAGCCTAAATACGCCATTTCCTGCGGCGGATAGTCGAGCTTAAGTCCTGATGCCGACGCGATTTTGCTCGACAAGCTCGGCAGAACGTCTTTATCGCAGCGGATGTTGTATGCTATTGAAAGGAAACCGACATCATCTTTAGTGATTTTCTGACCGTCAAGAAGCTCTTCTACGGCGCGTTTCCCCCACTCCAGCGGATGATACTCCGGAGTAGCGAGCGCCCTTTCGGGAAAAGCCTCTCTCGCCAGAATCGTCGGGCGGTATGTTATCCCGACAGCTCCGACAGAGCGCCTTGCAAAACGGTGCGGACGACCATTGTCGATTTCTTTCGGATAAAGAATCTCCACGACTTCGGAAGAAGTGAAAAGATGCGGAAGAATTGTAGTAATTTCAGCTATATAAACCTTATTTCCCATAAGAAAATCCGTTTTTCAAAAAATCAGAAAACAAAAGCAACGCAGGATAATACCCATTTGACTCATTCAGTCAATTATATACGATTTTTTCATCAATATGACCTTATATAAACTTTACATCGCAAAACCCTTAAATAGAATAGCGCGTTTTCGTTCCGGAGGTTAAAAAATGAAGTCAAAATCCCTCTTTTTCGCGGTTGTGGCGTTTATATGCGCGGCTGTTGTTTCGTGCGGAGGCGCGGAGAGCTACAAAACTCCTCTCGTTTATCCGTCGGATGTCTCACAAAGTGCCTGCATGTCAGCAGAAGACATTGAAAACACTGAAGAAAGTTATGATATTTCAGTTTCAGGCAAGGATATAATCGTTAAACACTTCAATATTCAGGCACCGAAAAACACGACAATGGGAATCGTTGACAGAGAAGGCAACCTTTCGTTTGAAAACAAGTACAACTACTACTATCTTGAAGCCGGTGACCGCTTCATCTCGTATCAGGAGGCTTTCCGTTACTCCTCGTCAGAAGAGATGTGCTACTACAATCTGGCCACAAGGATCACGCACATCAGCGGCGGGATCTACGATTTCATGATTTTCAACGATAAAAACGAACTCGTTTATTCAAAAGAGGTGCGGATAAGATGACAAGCAGCAAAATCATCGTGCTGAAATTCGGCGGTTCCTCGCTCAAAAACAGCGAGTGCATAAAAAAAGTCCTCAACATCATTTCAAGCCGTGTAAATGCAGGATACCAGACTGTTGTCGTTGTCTCGGCGCAGGGAAAAACGACCGAAACCCTTCTCAAAGAGGCAGCAGAATTCGCTCCGAACGGCAATCCGCGCGAAATAGACATGCTGCTAACGACCGGAGAACGCGCAAGTGCCGCAATAGTCGCAATGGCGCTTGAATCGAAAGGAATTCCGTCGATTTCCCTTACCGGTTCCCAGGCAGGAATCATCACTGACGACCACCACACGAACGCCCGCATCATCGAAATCCGTCCGAGCAGAGTTTTAAGCTCGCTTTCGGAAGGAAAAACCGTTATCGTCTGCGGCTTTCAGGGTGTCAGCTTCAAAAAAGAGATAACGACTCTTGGGCGCGGCGGTTCAGACACGACCGCAGTCGCTTTAGCGGCCGCTCTTGATGCTGAAAGATGCGAAATTTTCAGCGATATCGACGGCGTTTACGATGCCGATCCTGCGATTCTTCCTTATGCCGAAAAACTCGAATCCCTGACATACCCTGAAATGCAGGAGCTTTCGGAAGCGGGAGCGAAAGTTCTCCACTCACGTGCTGTTGAATTTGCGAAAGCGCACAATATCGCTATTTACTGCAAAAGCACTTTCGAACCGGAAAATCCGGGAACAGTGATACAAGGCTTCGAGAACAAAGGAAAAATCAGGAAAACGGCTGTGGCATACGAAAAAAACGTTCTGCTTTTCCACACTTACGAATCTGAATCGGAAAATCTATCGACCATAGCGAACGTCCTTTCCTTCTGCTCCGAAAAAAATATCGCCGTAAAGCAGATTGCATTCCACCGCGGCTACAAAAACAGCATGACCGGAAGTTTCATCATATCCAAGAAGGAAAACTACTCGATCGATTCGTTCCTCTCTGAAATAAAGGCGAAATTCAGCAACTCAGTCCAGGTTTTCGACGACCTTTCGGCAGTTTCGATAATCGGCGACGGTATCACCGATAAACCGGATATCCTGCTTGAAATCACCTCGCTTTTCAGAAAAAACGACATCCGGATCGCAGGATTCCACACAAGTTCGTTCAGAATCAGCCTTCTCGTTCAGACAGATCTTTTTGAAAAAGCACTGAATTTATTGCACAATTTTTCCAAAGAAAATAATTGATTCGGTTCCCCTCGCCACATTGGAGAGGGGTTAGAGGTGAGGTCATCAATCAATTATCTCAGCTTCGACCGAATCAAGCATCAGGCAGGAGTTTCCGCTTTTCGGAACGATTTTGAAAACGTGGTTCCCTCTCGAAAAGCTGTGGTTTATTGAAAAGACCCTTCTTTCCTGGAAATCCGATTTTGCCGAGAAAGTTCCGGCATCTTCACCGTCGATAAAGAGCGTCGCGTCAGTTCCGCACTTGTCTGCGACATAGAAAAGATCGAACTCGTACTCACCTGCTTCGATTATCGGATGCGTGAAATCATAGTAGCTTTTTTCGTTCAGTTCATCGAAGCGAAGCGCAAAAACCGCCTCATTCGAAACAAAAACAGAAAGTTCTTTGACCGGATAGAATTTCTTCATATCTTCTTCGCTCATCGAGAAATTCACGCCGTAATCCGGAACTCCCGTCTTCGGAAGACGCTTGTTTTCAAATTCAAAAACCATCTTTCCGCGCGTAGCTTCAAAAAGCGGAGTTACCGAAGTTTTGTCGGCAAGCTTCGGATAGTAATCAATGAGATAGGCTCCGTCGAACTGCTTTTTATCCATGAAATATGCCGCGGCATAGAAGTTTTCTTCGCCCAGATCAAGCAGGATCAGATTTCCTCTGTCGTCGTAAGGCGGCTTTTTCATCAAATTCAGAAAAACGCTGCCATAGACTGCCGGAACAAAAACCACACTGTTTTCAATACCTTCTCGTTCTATAGCGTGCTCGACTTCTCTGTCGGTCGACCAGAAAGAGTCCGAAAAATTAGTGAGAAACGTCGGCATGATAGAGGTGACCAGAAACAGAAAAATCGCTGCAGGAAGCGCTGTAACAAACGGCTTTACCCATTTGTTTGCAGAATCCCTCATCGAGAAAAACGCATATCCGCACGGAATCAAAAGCAGCGATGCAACTTCTGAAAAATAACGCGGTCCGAACAAATTGCCAGAAAGATAGAAAAAAAAGTAACCAACGAAAAATATTAAGAAAAACATCGACATTTCAAGACTTTTTCTGAATGAATAAAAGAAAGAAGAAATCAGGAAGACGAAAATCAGCGGATGACCAACAAGGTTGAAGTTGAGCAGTGTAAGCCTTGCAAAAGCAACCCAGAAGGCATACTTCGGAGTAAGCCCTTCGGGTGGCAGATAATCGCCTTCGGTATTCGGGCAGCCTTTTCCGAAGCCCATTCTGTGGCAGAATTTATAAGGTTCGCGGATGAAAAAATAGGCATCCTGCGGGAAAAGCATCGGATTTCCTGTGTAAAACCAGTTGTAGAACATAAGGAGAAAACCGATAAAAATGAACGGCAGCGTGAAAACAACGGCGCTTCTGAACTTCATCTTCTTCGAGAACATGAGGATCAGCACACCGGCATAGACAAAAAACGCGTTCTGAGGACGGATGAAAAGAGTCCACGCGCTCGCAAGTCCGGCAAGAACAAGAAAAGACTTTCTGTTTTCCGAGATCATCACCAGATAAATCGTGAGCAGCGTGAGCATCAGATTGAAGGGATGCGTCATATATGAAGCGCCCATGAAAAGGTAGAACGAGCTGAAAAGAGCAAAAAACATCGCAAAAAACGAAGTTTTAGCACCGAACTGTCTGTCAGCTATTTTTCCCAGTAAAAACACAGAGATACCATTGCAAAGCGGAGTAAAGAACTGTGAAATGCCGAGCAGTTCGAAAGGAATAAGAAAAATCGAGAATCCAGGCAGGAAAAGCGAGAAAAACCGACCGTTTATGTGAACGTTGAAAGTGTTCTGATAGTATTCGTAAAGTTCGCTTTCCGGAAGATGGAAGTGCCCTGTCTCTATGAAAACCCGTGCAGTCCAGAGGAAATGCGATGCATCAATAACGTGAGGTATCGAATCAAAGACAAAAACGGCTATGAGAGCCGGAAACAAAAAACCGAGAAACGGAAAAACAAAGTAGCGTTTTTTAACAAAAAAATCGAATATCTCCGCGGATTTATCCCTGGCAAAACTGTCGGCGAGAAAAAAGATAACGACCAGAGCAATGAAAATTATATGAAAACGCGGATAAAACGCAGTGAAAACTGTCCAGAAATTGCCTCGCGTGCCCCAGAAAAAAAAGAGAATCAAAAAGAGAAGTGCCGGAAAAAAGGCGATAAATTTTTTATTTTTCATTCTGCCGAGACACCTTTTATCTCAAAACCCATCTGAACGGCAGCCTTAACAGCCCCGCTTTCGATCATGTTTTTCTTGCGTTTTTCGATTTCTTCCATGCGGTGAAGCTCGTCTTCCGTAAAAATCGACTTGTTTTCACCTTTTTCGAAACTGACGGAAAACGCCTTTCTTCCTTTTGAAAAATTGTCGAAAAGAGATTTCAGGCGCTGTGCAAAATCTTCCCCGTCAGATGACAGAGTCACTGTTAGCGTTACAGAAACCGATTTGTCGTCTTCCTGATAAGGCCAGCTTTGCAGTCTGCCGTACAAAAAAGGGTCGCTCTCTTTGAAAGTTTCCGTGAAATCGCGCCAGAGCTCCTGTTTTTCAGCTTTTTCAACATTGTCAGGAACCGGTTTCTGCATTTTTTCCGTTTTTTCAGGTTTTTCTTCGATAATTGACTGTTTTTCCGCCGTTTCCGGCTCCGGTTTTTGTTGATTTCCAACCGTTTTTACAGGTTCAGCTGTTTTTTTTTCAGCAGGCTGCCCGTTCTGAGGCATTGTTGATGCAGCTGAAGATATATTTTTGGCGAAATTCCTGAAATCGTTCATTGTCGGGAACGAGCATGCCGTAATGACTGCGACTTCAAAAAGCATGAGGGCGAAATCGGAACTTTTGATCCCTTCGTATTCGTCGTTCCAGAAACGGAAAAGCCGTGTCCAGTCGGGAGTTGAGGCAAGTTCAGAACACGATTTTATCCATTCAGTCTCTTCCGCAGGCGCTTCGATGAATTTTTCATTCCCGAGCTCGCTGAAAAGAAGTATTTCATGAAGAAGCGAAAGTATGTCGCGCGCCGCTTTTTCGATCGATTTGCCGCTTTTATAGATGTCGCGGGCAAAAGAAACAGCCGCAGTTGAATCGTGTTTTGCGATCGATTCGATTATTCCGCGCAGCTGATTTTTATCGGAAGCACCGAGGATCATCGAAATTTCATTTTCAGTAACTTTGCCGCCGCCGAAAGTGATAAGCTGCTCAAGAATAGTCTGGCTGTCGCGCATACTCCCCTCGCCTTCTCTGGCGATTGCGTAAAGCGCTGCCATATCGTATTCCTTCTGCTCGGCATCGAGAATTTTTGCAAGCTGATGCGCCACGTCATCAAGCGAAAGACGCTTCAGATCGTATCTCTGGCAACGGCTTAGAACAGTGGTCGGGATTTTCTGCGGATCGGTCGTAGCAAGGATGAAAATGCTGTGTGCCGGAGGCTCTTCAAGTGTTTTGAGAAGTGCGTTGAACGCCGATTTGCTCAGCATGTGGACTTCGTCAATGATGTAGACCTTGAACTTCGATTTTACCGGAGAATAGGAAATATTCTCTTTTATGTCGCGGACATCATCAACCGAATTGTTCGATGCGCCGTCGATTTCGACCACGTCAGGGCTTCTTCCTTCGGATATTTCGCGGCAGCATTCACATTTGTTGCAAGGCTCGCCGTCAGGCTGAAGATCGGTGCAGTTGAGAGCTTTTACAAGGATCCTCGCCATCGTCGTCTTTCCCGTACCGCGGATACCGGTAAACAGGTAAACCGGCGCGGTCCGCTTGTTCAAAATCGCATATTTCAAAGTCGAGGTAACGTGATCCTGTCCCACAACTTCGTCAAAACGCTGCGGACGCCACTTTCTTGCAACAACCTGATAAGCCATCTTCACCTCCAAAAAGCGCGGAATTATACAGATTTGCAGTAAATAGTAAAGAAAATGTACTGTAATCTAGAATGCACAGTCAGTCGAAAAAGTTACATTCGTCGGAGTGTTTTCAAGTCCGTTTTTAGCTTCATTGAAATCGTTGCTGAAATCATAGAAAACGATTGTGTCATTATCAACGCTAAGTTGCGAGGGAGTGAAATCTGCCGTATATCTCTCACTGCCTGAAATTCTGATTGAATCGATCAAACCTTTGAAATATTTTTTGCTGACAGTCCAAGAAGTATAAAGGTTTGCACCGATAATAAGAGGTTCGTTGACTTCCAGCAGATTCATTGTCGTCCTGGGTTCATACGTTTTTGAATTTACCTGTTTGCCGTTCACATATAGAGTGATTTTATAAGTTATTGACTGAATCAAAGTCCCTTCAACCTTTTTGTTGTGAACCAGAGCAACATGAGTCCAGCCGCCGGAAAATTCATTGAACGTTCCGTCAACCTGAAGATTTTCTGTAGTACTTCCATAAGCAGATTTATATGTCGTTGCACCTGTAACTGTATAGGTAACGCTGCTCCATGACTGCTGCTTCCTGTATCCCATCAAAACATAAGAAGGATTTTCAGAAGTTCCTTTGCGAAGAATAGGAGCATAATCGGAAGTCAAATCTCCCTCATCCTGCTTGATCCAGGCTTCGATCGTCCATGAGTCTGAAAGATTCAGCAAGTCATTGTTTGCAACTTCGATTCTTGACGATTCACCGTTGAAAACAGCAGAACAATAAGGTTTGCAGGTTTCGTCTTCTCTGATAGCATTTGAAGCGCATATATACTGGCAGATTTTCGCTTCGCCGGTATCGCTGTATTCAGTTTTGTAGTTGGCACCGAAATTAGTCCACTGACCGTCGTCAACGTCATAATATTCCGTATAACTCTGTTCGCCGCGCCACTCCGTGTTTTCCGGTTTCGGAGCACAGTTGACGATTTTGTAGCATCTTTCGTAATCTTCTTCGGCAAAAGAATCCCAAGTTCCGCCGGCCGCAACACACTTTGCCTCATCGGAATCAGGCTCAACAGTCGGATCTGTCGGATTCGTCGGGTCATCAGGATTCGTCGGGTCATCCGGATTCGTCGGATCGTCAGGATTCGTCGGATCGTCCGGATTCGTCGGATCATCCGGATTTGTCGGATCGTCAGGATTCGTCGGATCATCCGGATTCGTCGGGTCGTCAGGATTCGTCGGATCATCCGGATTCGTCGGGTCGTCAGGATTCGTCGGATCATCCGGATTCGTCGGGTCGTCCGTCGGATTATCGGTCGGATCCGGGTCATCGTCATTTTGAGATTCATCGTCAGTTTCGGCTTCCGGAATGACTCTCGTCACACCGCTTTCACCGCAGCTGATGAAAAATAAAAAGAAAAATACTAGAAAAAAATTGAACGATTTCATATATGCCTCCTCTAAAAAACTCACAAACATATCATTATAGGGGTTTGTAAAAATTTGTGTAGTTTTTATTTAGGAGCGGAAACAAAGTGTTGAGACGAAACTACTCTTTGCAGTCAGCGGAATATTCTATACTTGTAGGAGTACCGATAATGCCTGATACAGAATCGTTTGCATTGTTGCTGAAGTCCCAGAAAGCAATAGTGCTGTCATCAGCGGAAAGCTTCGCAGGCTCGAAATTTTCAGTGTAAAGCGCAGTATCCGAAATTCTGATTGAATCAATCAAACCGGTAAAATATCTGTCAGAGTTTCTAGCTCCAAAAACAAGCGGCTCATTGTTCGGAACAAAAGTCGGAGCTCCGTTGTAATTAGCCGACTTAACCTGCTCGCCGTTTATGAAAAGAATCAGTTTATAGGTTGTCCATTCATTTCCGCCGCCGTATTGAACGGTTTCCTTATTATAAACCATGGCGACATGACTCCAACCTTCCGGCAATGTATTTAATGTCGCATTGACCTGATTGTCTGCTGTTTTTTGCTGGTTGTACTGCTGCTGGTAGGAATAGTATGTTGAGCCCGTCAAACCGTAGCCGTTGCCGTTATATCCGTTGTAATATCCGCTAAGAAGATACTCTGCATTACTTGTGCTGGTTCCTTTCCTGAGTATGGGATAGATTGAGTAGGTCGGCAGATTTTCTGCGGATTGCTTTATCCATGCTTCGATCGTCCAGCTTTC
Organism: uncultured Spirochaetales bacterium; assembly: GCA_902774115.1. Lineage (GTDB taxonomy): Bacteria > UBP6 > UBA1177 > UBA1177 > UBA1177 > UBA1177. The sequence continues at coordinate 47,242 of CACYHH010000003.1, read as the reverse complement.
CAAGCCTACAATGCTCGGCGCATCCTCTGAGGCGATTGTAATCATAGAATCAGTTCCGTTGAATTTAGCCGAACAAAACGGTTTGCACTGATTGTTTATCGGACCGTAATTCTCTTTGCAGACATAATGGCAGGGCTGAGGTTCACCGTCGCCGAACTGTGTCGCATAAGTCAGCGGTTCCCATGCTCCGGTATTGACATCGTAGTAGAGTTTGTAGCTCGAATCACCGTTCCATTCGGAATTTGCCGGTTTTGCGTCGCATGTCTCTGTTCTATAGCAGTTTTGAGCCGAGGAATCCCAAGTTCCGCCTGCCGCATCGCATTTTTCCTCATCGGTAAGAGGATTCGTCGGGTCGTCGGTCGGGTTCGTAGGGTCGTCGGTCGGATTTGTCGGATCATCGGTCGGATTCGTCGGATCGTCGGTCGGATTTGTCGGGTCATCCGTCGGATTCGTCGGGTCATCGGTCGGATTTGTCGGATCATCGGTCGGATTCGTCGGGTCGTCAGTCGGGTTCGTCGGTTCATCCGTTGGGTTCGTCGGGTCGGTAGCATCCGAATCGTCAGTTACATCTGAAGTGCCGTCATCTGTTTCATCAACAGGAACAAACCTTGTTGCTCCCTCTTCACAAGCAATCATGAAAAAGAACAAACAAACAAGAGCTGAAACTTTAAAGAATTTCATATCTGCCTCCTAATAAAAAAACTCATAAACGCATTATTATACGGCTTTCTAAAAAATTGTAAAGGTAAAGATTTTTCTGTATAAGCCGCTGGTTTTTAGATTTTTTCGGCAGCGAGGTTTTTATGGCATCAAAAGTGATAAAAAACAGTTACTGGGTGATTCCGGGCGAGATCATGGCTGGTCCGTTCCCCGGAAGTTCAGAAGATTTCAACGCAAAACTCCGTGTCCGCTCGCTTTTCGACCTTGGAATCCGCGCCTTCATAAACCTTCAGGAAGAAGGCGAAATGGTGGCACGTGACGCAAAATACAACGAAAATTATTGGGATTTTTTCAGGCTTTTCCTCAAAAACAGCGGCGAAGAGGAGATCGAAGGCGGCGCGATCAGGCGCTTTTCTGTCCCGGACAAAAACGTTCCGAGTGTTGAACTTATGAAGAAAATCCTTGATGAGATCGATATGCTTCACTCTAAGAAAATTCCGCTTTACATCCACTGCTGGGGCGGAATCGGCAGAACTGCAACGGTCGTCGGCTGCTGGATGATGCGCCACGGAATTGCGACCAGAAGCACCGTTCTCGATGAAATTTTCACTCTGCGCCAGATCGGTGTCGATCCCGCTTATTTGGGGCTCAGATCGCCTGAAACCGACGAGCAGGAACGCTTTGTCCTTGCATGGCAGAAAGGAGAATAATTATGGAAGAAAAAATAGAACTCGTTAAAAAAGTCTATGCGGCAATCCATGCAGCAGCCGAAATCGCAGGGCGGGACAGCCGCGAAGTGAGACTTGTGGCAGTTTCCAAAACAAAACCAGTTGAAGACATAATCGCTTTCCACAGAGTCGGTCTTCGTGAGTTCGGAGAGAACTATGTGCAGGAATTTGTTGACAAATTCGAGCAGCTCAAAGATTACGGCATAATCTGGCATTTCATAGGGCATTTGCAGAAAAACAAGGTAAAATACATCGTTGACAAAGCGTTTATGATCCACACGGTCGATTCGTTCGAACTTGCCGAAGAAATCGAAAAACAGGCCGTGAAAAAAGAAATTCCGCAGGTTCGGATACTGCTCCAGGTGAATGTCGGAAGAGAGCCTCAGAAAGGGGGCTGTGACCCGGACGAAGTTTGCGATTTATACAATAAAATCAAAGAGTTGAAACACATCAAAGTCTGCGGGCTCATGAGTATTCCGCCATTTATCGAAGCTGAAAAACTCCGTCCTTTCCACAGAAAACTTTTTGATCTCAGGGCAGAAGTAATAGACAAATGCGGCGCCGACCCCGAAATTTTCAAGGAACTTTCAATGGGAATGTCGGAAGATTTCGATGTCGCGATAGAAGAAGGCGCGACGATCGTGAGACTCGGCACGATACTTTTCGGAGCAAGAGAAAAGAAGGTAACACAATGATAACTTTCAAAGTTTTAAAAGAGTGCGGCAAGGCGCGCCGCGGCGTTATAACGACTCCGCACGGCGAGATCCAGACTCCGATCTTCATGCCGGTAGGAACTCAGGGAACAGTAAAAGCAGTTCTTCCCGAACAGCTTGAAAATCTGGGCGCGCAGATAATTCTCGGTAACACCTATCACCTTTTTCTGCGCCCGGGACACCAGCTTATAAAAGAAACTTTCGGCTCTCTTCACAACATGATGAAGTGGAACCATCCTATTCTCACTGACAGCGGCGGATTTCAGGTTTTCAGCCTGGGTCCATTGCGGAAAATCAAGGAGGAAGGGGTTTACTTCAGCAGCCATCTTGACGGCTCGAAACGGTTCATTTCACCTGAAATATCAATCGAAATCCAGGAAGCTCTGGGCAGCGACATAATGATGGCATTTGATGAATGTCCGGCACTTCCCTGCTCCAGAGAATACATGATCGATTCGATGGAACGCACGACCCGCTGGGCACAGCGCTGCTTAGAGGCGAGAAAAAGCGACAACGCCCTTTTCGGCATAACACAGGGCGGAACCGACATTGATCTCAGAATAAAGCATCTTGAAGAAATGACGGCGATGCCTTTTGACGGCTTTTCGATCGGGGGCTTAAGCGTCGGCGAAGAAAAAGAGGAAATGTACAAAACTCTTGAAGAGATCCCGCATCTGCTTCCGGCAGATAAACCGCGTTATCTCATGGGTGTCGGCACTCCGAGAGACATAATCAAAGGTATCCTCGAAGGTGTCGATATGTTTGACTGCGTCATGCCGACACGCAACGCGAGAAATGGCCAGCTTTTCACCCGCAACGGAACAATGAACATCAAGCGCGCCGAATACGAGCGCGACACAAGACCTGTTGACGAGAAATGCGGCTGCTACACCTGCCGAAATTTCAGCCGCGCATACCTGCGTCACCTCTACAAAGCCGGCGAATACCTCTCCCCGATTTTAAATTCGATCCATAACCTTCACTTCTATCTCGATTTAGTCGCCGAAGCTCGCAGAAGAATCGAAGAAGGGACAATATCCGAATTTTATTCAGAAATTTCAAAAGTTTACGAAAGATAGCGAGGCAAAAAATGGCAAAAAAACAGATTTTTGGAACAGACGGGATCAGAACGACGGCAAATGTTTATCCGCTCACGCCTGAATCGGCGGTAAAAGTGGGAAAGGCGGTAACACGCTGGTTTCAAAAGAAAAATCCGGCAAAAAAAATCGAAGCTGCGATCGGCACCGATACGCGTATTTCTTCGGAAATGCTGAGTGCTGCGGTTTCGGCGGGAATCATGAGCGCGGGCGGCAACGTGACCGGCCTCAAAGTGGTATCAACTCCGCTTGTAAGCGACTTCGTAAGAACCAACAAATGCGATTTCGGCATCGTCATTTCTGCAAGCCACAACCCTTTCGAAGACAACGGGATCAAAATTTTCAATTCAAAAGGGGAAAAGCTGAACGACGAGCAGGAGCTTGAGATCGAAGCGCTGTTTTTTGATGAAAACACTGCTGAAAATCCTGTCGGGGACAAAATCGGAACGGCCAGTATCGCCGAAAATCCTGAATTCGACTACGTTTCAAGGATAGTCAGGGCATTCGAAGTGCTGAAAGATTCCGAAATAAAAATCTGCATCGACTGCGCGAACGGTGCGACTGCGAAAATCGCGAAAAAGATATTCTCCGCTTTCCCGAAAATGGAGAAATTCTTCTTTTTTACCGAATCAAACGGTGTCAACATCAACGACAACTGCGGCGCGCTGCATCCCAAAAACCTCGCTCCGAAGATACTTGAACACAAATGCATCGCAGGTTTTGCATACGACGGCGACGGAGACAGGCTTATCACGATAGACGAACTCGGACGCGTTGTCGACGGCGATAAAATCATCGGAATAATCGCAAAATATCTGAGTAAAAACGGAAGGTTGCCAAAAAATTCAGTGGCAGTCACCGTTATGAGCAACGCAGGGCTTGAAAAGCACCTTGCAAACTGCGGGATAAGCCTTGAAAGAACGAATGTCGGCGACAGATACCTTGTCGAAAGGATCAATGAAAAAGGATTAAGCCTCGCCGGAGAAAACAGCGGACACCTTATCATAAAAGAGATAAATCCGACAGGGGATGGCATCGTCGCGTCGCTTATGATCCTCAAAATCCTCTCCGAAAGCGGCAGAAAACTCTCGGAACTTGCCGATGAGATCGAACTTTACCCGCAGATCCAGGCAAAAGTCAAAGTCATTGAAAAAACCCCGATCGAAGAAATTCCGGGACTCTGCGAACTCATCAAATCGCAGGAAGCGCAACTTGGCGGCGGCAGGATGCTCGTCCGTTACAGCGGAACAGAGCCTGTAATGCGCGTCATGGCTGAAGGACCCGACAGTGCTAAAGTTCAGAATGCAGTTGATAAAGTTGCTGATTTCGTCAAAAATCTTAATGGAGGCAAATAATGAAAAAATTCTCTCTTCTACTTCTCGCAATGCTTTTCTGCTTTGTATGTTCATGCGGAAGTTCAGGTAAAAAGGAAAAAGATGATTCTGACCAAATTGGTGAAACCGATGCCGATACAACGTACGATTCGGACGCTGCCGATGTCCCCGACACGGACAAAAAGGATGATTCTGACACTCAGGAAGCCGTAACCGACGGCGATACTGCGGATGACAGCGATACCGAAAAAGACGATTCCGATACGGCTGAAGGCGGGATCTGCTCGCCGAATCCGTGCGACACCGAAGAAAACCGCGCCGCGCACAAATCAAGATGCATGCCCGAAAACGAAGGAACCGCTTACTCATGCGTATGCGATCCATCCTACTATTCCGACGGAGACCTCTGCTGTCAGGCTCACTCATCAAATAAAAACGGAAAATGCCAGTGCGACACTTACTACACCGAGCCTGAAGAAGAACCGGGGAAATGCGTGGCTGCGTGCACCGAAAATACGATCGAAGGTCTCAACGGCTACTGCAAAGGAGACTATATCTGCCAGCAGGGAACCTGCATAAAAGACCGCTGCGCAGGATATACATGCCCTGAAAACAGCACATGCACCACAAAAAACGACGAAGCCTTCTGCCAGTGTAACTCTCCGCTTCAGATGAGCAACGGAAAGTGCTGCCCGCAGAATTCGACTAATGTAAACGGGACCTGCAAATGCAGCACCGGTTACGAAATGTCCGGCGACGAATGCGTTATGAGCGCAAACAACCCCTGCAAGACAAAACCGTGCAGCCAGGCTCACAATCCCGGACTTAACAAAAACACTTGTGTTCCGGATAACAGCGAAGCGGGTTACCACTGCGCCTGCAATACATACTACGAGGAAGATGCAGAGGGAAAATGCAAAGAGACAATTCAGGAGGTTTGTCCGAACAGCATGCAGTGCCTCGGCGGATACTGCCTTCCGAATGATCTCAGCAACGAACAGTGCATAAAAGACAGTGACTGCCGCGAATTCGGCGGAAACGCAACATGTACAGCAAATGCGGCCGGAGGAATCTGTGCAAACTGCCAGCAGGCAAGCGACTGCCCGGGGAACTCGCAGTGTAATGGTTACGGTACCTGCTCTCTAATGTGCGACAGCGACAACGACTGTCCTTACGGGAAGTGCTATTCAAACGGTTACTGCGGTCAGAAAAAATGTTCGACTGACGAAGACTGCTTTGGAGGAACGGTATGCATCGGCTCAACCGGCGACAATGACGGTATGTGCCAGAGACTGGTCTGCCATGAAACCGCATGCTCTTTCTCAAATCTGCACGGAACCTGCCCGAATGCAAATGAAGCCTGCATAAACGGAGAGTGCATTTCAAGCTGCTCGCCCAATCCGTGCAAAGATACGAACAGAACAAAATGCGAAATAAAACTCGGCGTTCCGACCTGCGTCTGCGACGACGGAACAGTTGAACAGAACGGAACATGCGTTCCTAAAATTCAAGCATGCCCGACTGGCTTTGTATGCAAAGGCAAATACTGCACTAACACGAATGACCCGACATTCTTCTGTGCAGAAAATTCAGACTGCGGCGGGTCTTTGACATGTACCTCACCCAGCCTTCCGTCGGGTCAGTGCCACGGCTGCTCTTACACATCGGATTGCCCCGGCGCAAATACAGATGAATCGGTCGTATGCGTTAAAGCAGGAACTTCGGGTTACTGCATGAGAAGCTGTACCGCTAACGAAGAGTGCAGCGAAGGCATGATCTGCAGAACAAGCACTTTAGGCAGTTACTGCGGCAGAAAGGAGTGCTCGAAACCGTCAGACTGTCCGTCGAATTACACCTGCAAACCGTCATCCGACAGTTCCGAAAGCGGAACATGCTCAAGAATACCGTGCGAATAATTTTTTAAAATAGGAGGAATCATGGAACTCAAAGGAAAAAAGGTTTTATTTGCCAGGATATGCGGAACAGGTGTAAGTTCGCTCGCCATCATCTGCAAACGCGCCGGAGCAACTGTTATCGGCACCGACCTTGAATACTATCCGCCGGTAAGCACGAAACTTGAAGAAGAGAAGATCCCTTGCTACGGAATGGAGAAATTCTACGACTTAGTCAAAGAGGAAAAGCCTGACCTCATCGTTGTCGGAAACGCCCTCAACGGAAAATCGGAAGAGGCCGCCTTCATTCTTAAATGCGGGATCCCCTACTACTCGATGCCTTCCCTCATGGAAGATTTCCTTCTTGACGGCAAATCGCCTGTCGTAATTTCGGGAACCCACGGAAAAACCACGACAACGACCGTTTTCAGCGAAGTTCTTGCCGGTATCGGCAGAAATCCGTCGTATATGATAGGCGGCATCCCTGAATTTTCGGGCACGAACGCGGCTTTCAGCGAAGGTGCAGGCTATTTTGTGATCGAAGGCGACGAATACGATACCGCGTTTTTCGACAAAGGGCCGAAATTCCTCCACTACAAGCCTGAAACAACAATCGTGACTTCGATAGAATTCGACCACGCCGATATTTACGATTCAGTTGAGTCGATCTTCAAAAACTTCAAGAAACTTGTTGAAATAACTAAGAAAAGAGTCATTCTTTCCCTTGATTTCGACCACAATTTAAGACTGCGCGAATTTATTCCGGCTGAGAAACTTTTCACCTACTCCATTTCGGACAAATCGGCCGATCTATTCGTCAAATTCGAGGAAAGACACGGCAAACTGATGTACTTCTCGGCAACATTAAAAAACGGCGAAAAATATTTCTTTGAAACTCCCCTTTTCGGAATGCAGAACCTGATGAATTTAGGCGCGCTCGTCTCCTTCCTCAAATGCGAAGGATTCGACCTCAAAGACGCAAAAATACTTGAAACCATAAAGACTTTGAAAGGCATCAAACGCCGTCAGGAATACTTGGGTTCGATAAACGGCGGCCTTATTTACAGCGATTTCGCGCACCATCCGACAGCTGTAAAACTCACGCTTGAATCGTTCATCGACTTCTTCCCGGAAAAGAAGATAAACGTCGTTTTCGACCCCGCGACAAATTCCAACGGCCAGAACGTCTTTGAAAAACAGTATACCGAGATCTTCAAAAAAGCGGACAAAGTCGTTGTCGGCTTCCCGCCGAAAGCATTCAAGTTCCCGCCGGAAAACAGGTTCGAACCGGAACGCGTAGTCGCAACGATCAACGCAGAAACCCCTGATAAAGCGGTTTATCTCAAAGACATAAACGACACCGTCAACTGGGTAAAGACAAACAGCGGTGAAAACACCGTAACAGTCATCATGTCGAACTCCGGATTCGACGGATTTTTCGGCAAAATCGCGGACTTTTTTGATAAAAAGGGATAAAAATGACAATTATTGATTCAATTATTCTTGGAATCCTGCAGGGGCTCACGGAGTTTCTGCCGGTAAGCTCTTCGGGACACCTGGTTCTCGTTGAAAAACTGCTCGGACACAAGGATGTGCCGCTTCTTTACGACATTCTGCTGCATGTGGCGTCGCTTCTTGCAGTCTTCATTTTTTTCAGAAAGAAACTATTCAATCTTGCTAAAGAGTGCGTGTCATTCAAATTCAACAAGTCGCACAAGTATGTTCTTATGATCCTTGCGGCGACGATCGTGACTACCGCGATGCTTTTCGTGACGAAACCGATGATGAAATCGATCAAGGAAGAGCCTGTTTATCTCACGGTTGCTTTTGCATTTACGGCAATTCTGCTTCTTATCGCACAGTCTTTCTTCAAAAAGGCTGTTACCGACAAAGAAATAACGCTTAAAGACGCCCTTTTCATCGGATTTTTCCAGGGAATAGCGGTCCTTCCCGGCGTTTCGCGCTCAGGCTCGACGATAACGGGCGCCCTTTTCAGAAAGATCCCGGCAGCAGACGCGGTAGAGTTCTCTTTCATGCTGGCGATCCCCGCGATTTTAGGGGCGCTTCTCCTTGAAGTTGTGAAAGGCGGTTTTGCCATGATCGACCCGGTTCCTTCGGTTGTCGGCTTCGTCACCTCGTTTATCGCAAGTTTAGCCGCACTCAAACTTCTCGTTTTTATGATGAAAAAAACAATACTTTACCCTTTTGCGATATACCTTTTCATCCTTTCGGCAATCGTGCCGTTTGTGGTATAAAGTGAATTTTTCTAACTAAGACTCTTCCTTTCCTCTGAGGAATCTGCCGAAAAGGATCATTCCGAGCGGAGAGATGACGGCGACTGCGCCGACCCAGATCCAGATCATGTAGTGATGAGAGATATCGCCGACCTGAAGAGTCTTCACACCTGCTTCGTTCACGACTTCGGTTGCAGGCGTGTAGGCTGAAAGAAGCGCTCCCGACATCCACGCAACGAGAGGCTGCGAAATGAATTTGGGAAGAAGCGAAAGGCTGAGGTAGCTTGCTTCCTGCCCTTTCGGCGCGATTTTTGCGGTGTATTCCATGAGCCTCGGCGACCAGATGGCTTCGCCTATCGTGAAAAGAACGACGAAGAAACAGAGACCGAGACAGATCGCGATCGTTGAAAGCGATGAGCCGTCGGGAAGAGCGAGCCACTTCTGCCAGATGAGTCTGCCGAAAACTGAATCTGCGATCGGAGCGTAGAATTCATCAGGCAGAACAACGAAAAATACCGATGCGGCCGAGATCAGAGAGCCGATCGTTATCATTTTGTAGGCGCTCCACTTTCTTGTGAGCCAGGCTATTGTCGGAACAAAGAAAATAACGATCACGGGGTTCAATACGCCGTAAATATTGCCTATCTTTGCCCCTTCACCCAGAACGCGGATTCCGTATTTCGGGAAAGTGTAGTGAAAGTGGTAGAAGACATAGTTTACACCCAAAAGTATCGCAAGAAGTGCCATGAATTTCCAGAAAGCCTTCTGTTTTGCTACTGTCACAAAGATTTTGCCGGCATCTGCAAACGAATTTTTTATCGAATCGAAGATCGAAACGAGCATGTTTCCTTCCTTCTTTTCGCGCTCGTTTTCGATGTGCTTTACAAGCTCGCCTTCGTCGTTGAGGTCGATATTGTCACGGATTATCGCAACGAAGAAAAGGGTCGGAATGCTGATTAAAAACGCAACAAGAAGGATGAAGCGGTAAGTCGAGATCTCGCCTAAAAGCGGGATAGCGATGTTTCCGTATTCGCCGTAAACTTCGCGAATGCCGTCAAAAATGAGCCCGCCCATCGCGAAACCGACGTTCATCAGGGTGTAGAACATCGCGAAACCGAGAGCCGAAGTATCAGATTTCGTGTATCTTTTGAGTGCTACCGAAATGACAGGGCTCATAAATGCGACCGAAACCGCCTGCGGAACGAAGCCGAGAAGCGTTACGACCCAGAAATTGGTCGTGAGAAAGAGGAAAAATCTCGAAAATATCGCAAGGATGGTGCCGATAAGAAGTACTTTCTTGATGCCTACTGCGTCAACGAGCGAGCCTACTCCGAAAATGAGGAGCGTATAGGCTAAATTCCAGGTTCCCATGTAGTTTCCGGCAGCAACATCGCTTAAGCCGAGATCACTCGAAAGAAAGAGGGTGAGCGTCATCAGCATAATGGAATATGCTGTGTATTCGATGATCTGCGAAATCGAAACGAACCAGATCTCACGCGGAGAAGTTTTGAGCCCGCGCTTGTAGTTATAGACGATGTAAATAAAGTAAATCCCTGCCGCAGCGACAAGCGACCAGAGAAGATAAGGAATCCACTTCGGGAATTCGATATAAGACATTTTTACCTCCGGAAAAAGGAGTTGAAAAAAGAAAAGATGTTAAACTTATGCAATAGCTTTTGAAATATAGACTGCAAGTTTTGTCAGGCAGTTTACATAGCTGCCGAGTTCGTTGTCGTACCAGCCGAAAATCTTGGCGTGGGTGACAGGAACGTTCGTGAGCGGCGGAATATCGACGAAACCGGTTCTCGTGTGGGTGTCGTTGCCTTCGATTACGCATGCAGCCATCTGTCCTTTGAGGTCGCTCGAAACGTTCTGCCTTTCCGAAAGATAGAGCAGATCCTTCTGCATTCCTGCAGCGGCTTCACGGTAAACATTGTTTATGAAATCGCGGTTGATCTTCGGGAAACCGTCCTTGTCAAGCGGCGTGTGGAATGTGAGGTTGAGGTTGATGAGAGATACCGTCTGAACCGGAACACGGACTGAATCAGCCATGAAACCGATGTTTTTCATCACCGGAAGAATGTATTCAAGAGCCTTTGCGGCACCTGTCGTCGAAAGGATGATGTTGTATCCTGCCGCTCTGTTTTTGCGGAGATCGCTCGTTCCGCTTTTGGGAACTGCGTCAAGAACGTTCTGCGAATTGGTCATCGAGTGGATCGTAGACATGCTTGCGGTGAGAATTGCCGAAGTCTCCTCGTGATCGAGAAGAGGTTTCATCATGTGCGCAAGTGCCGTTGTCGTGCAGGATGCAGCAGAAATTATGTGGTGGTTCATCGGATCGAAATTTCTGTGGTTGACGCCGTAAACCATCATAACTGCGTCTTCCGGAAGGGTTTTCGATTTTCCTTTGAGTTTGAAGGGAGCCGAAAGTATTACTTTTCTCGCACCGCCTGCGATGTGGCCTCTGAGAGAACCGTTCGGTGAAGATTCATCGCTCGGATCTACAAATTTTCCGGTCGTGTCGATGACGACTCTTGCCCCTTCCTGACCCCACGGGATCTTTTCGGGATTTCTTTCGCTTCTCAGAAATTTGACCTTTTTGCCGTAGAAGCTGACTTCGCCGTTTGCCTCGTCGGTTATCTCGATTTCGGGCTCTTTCGTGCTGCCGAAACCGAAAAGGAAATTGTGAAGAGTGCCGTAAGTCGAATCGTAAATCGCATAATCAACAAGATCTGTAAGCGATTTGCCGACTTCACGTCCGAGGTTGATAACTATTCTGTCGAAATCATCCTTCAGAAGCATGTTCCAAAGAGTAAGTTTTCCGATTCTGCCGAATCCGTTGATACCGATTGTAGCCTTGCAGTTGATGTCAATCATAACGACCTCCTAAAATGAATTGGTAAAAATCAAAAACACAATATTTTAGGAATCTTCAAACATTTTGCAAATTTAATCGTAAATAATGCGTAAGACAGTTGTGTTTGACAATAAAGCACTTTTTGAGTATTATTAAAAGGTTTATGGTTAGTTTTTTGGAGAGTCTAATGAAAAAAGTTTTATTTGCCGCATTTATGGTTTCCGCCGTATTTTTTATCGCCTCCTGCGCCGGAGAAGATGAAATAGCAAACGCTCTCGGAAAATCCTGTGATGTCGAAGGCGAGGAAATCTGCTCGGATGACAATTCGCAGATTCTGATATGCCGCGATCTTTCATGGCAGACGAAAAAGAGCTGCAACCTCAGTTTCGGGCAATATTGCAGACTGACTGCAGGCGGCTCATACAGCTGCACCGACAGCGGAAATACCACTGAACCGACAGAACCGACCAGCGAACCTACCGAAACCGAACCGACAGAGCAGGAACCGGAAGACAACGAACCGGCTGAAACCGAACCGACAGAACCTGAAACTAACGACAACGAGCCTGAGGACAACGAACCTGTCAATGATGATACGGAACCCGAAAATGATAACGATACCGAACCTGTTGTTAAAGATCTGGAAACATGCACAGATATAGCCAAATGCCGTAAAGACTGCGATACAAGCAGCTGCAGAACCGAATGTTACAACAGAGGAACAGACGAAGCGCAGAATGATTATGACGAAGCAAATCAGAAGTGTATGACTTATACGGAACTCGAGGATTTGAAAAAATGCCTTGAACTTCGTCTGAAATGCGGCACACCCGGTGACGAAAGTTATGCCTTACCTTACGGACACGCTGTTATAAACGGTTCGTTCTCATACATTAACGATCCGGCAACGACTTCTTTTTCTCAAGGCACTTTCATTGGTACTTTCGTAAACGGCATTTTCGGTTCGAACGGAAACATTCCCGACGCAACTTCAAATGCTACGTTTTCGTATGCTGAAGTGAGTACAAACGGCAAATATCTTGTGCTGAATCAGGGATATGATTCCAGTGAAGAAAACAAGACACCTTATGTCGGACTTATTATCGAAGCCACAGCCCCTGGAACTTATCTGGTAGGGGTCGATTCTAAAAGCAAGATAGAAATGGATGTTTACGAACCTGTCTCAAGCACATCCATCTGCTACCATGCTTTCGGTTACGGTTATCTCGAAATTGACGGAACAGCACTTGCAGAAACCTATTCGATAGGAGCCGGAACAATAACCGTAAAAGGCGAAGTTGACCTTTACAGCTACAAAAACGCACCGATGTACAACGGAGACATAACAAGCACCGACGTTGTAGCCTGCCAGCCTAAATAACCAATATTAACAATAACTTACATTAAAATGGAGAACAAATTGTCAGACAACAATTCAGGATCGACTTCAAGGCTCCTGCAGCTTTGCTTCTGCTACTTCTTTTTCTACATCATAACCGGTGTCGGAGTTAAATTCTTCCTCAAAACGGGAGATGGATTTCCCGGACTTCCCGGCATGGAATACCTTTTCTACAGCACTCTTGCTTCGACTGTTCTCGTCACGGCGATAGTCCTCATCCTGCGCTGGTACCGCCTTGATTCTGTAAGAAAAATCACAGTCTGCGGCATAACGATGCCAAGTGAACTGCCTTACATCGTTTTTTCGGGTATCTGCACAGCTGTCGTAGTTCCGACGACAACCCTGCTCTACACTTTCGACCACATTTCAGTCATGGTCGCAATGATTATCATGCGCGGTTCGGTCATCATCATCGGCAGGATAGTTGATGCAATACAGATCAAACAGGGAATTCTGAAGAAAAAAGTCTTCATGGAAGAAAATATCGCGATGTGCATCGCACTTTTCGCAGTTCTCATCAAGGCTTTCACCGGCGGCAGCGACGGCAAGGAAAGCCCGTTCTCCTCAATTCCGTTCATGGTTATTTTCTTAAGCTACATTCTGGCTTATATGTTCAGGATCTACATCATGAACTACTACAAAAATACCCGTCCTGTTGAAGAAAAAGCGGCAAAGAAGGACAACAACAAGGCATTTTTCGCAATAGAACAGATCGCTTCCTTCACCACGATGGCGCTTGTAACGATCTGCGTTCTCATCGCGGCAGGAAAATTCGGCGTAACAGGTCCGAGAATCGATCCGTTCTCGAAAGCGTTCTTCAACACGAACTGGGACTGGGCAATCTGGGCAGGACTTGTAGGCACGGCTTACGGAATCAACGCTTTCTTCTCTGTTTTCATCTTCATGTTCAAAGGAAGAACGGCGACTTTCGCAAACCTTGCAAACCGTCTGACATCGCTCATCGCAGGAACTCTTTCGACAGTAATTTTCGCAGCTGTTTTCGGCGGAAAATATCCGGCTCTCATCGATTGGGTATCGCTCGGATTCATCTTCCTCGCAATCTGGTTCATGGCTAAAGCCGAAAAAAGAAGAAAAGCTGAAATGACAGCTTCGACCAAATAATTTTCAAGATTTATTTATCTGATTTTTCTGAATTTTCCTTTTCTACGGCAGATTCTTTTTTATCGCCATCTTCCGCTTTGTTCTCGGCTTCCGCAGCCTCCTTTTTGGCTTCTTCCTCTTTCTTTTTGCCATACTGGCGGTCACCTTGAGACGTTGTCTTCACAAGTCTGGCTTCTTCATCGTAGTAATATTCGCCGCCGTAGACATCTTCCGGAATTTCGCTGACCAGCTTTGATTTAACAAGCTCCTGGAGTTCTTTATCGGGTGATTGCCCGTATTTTTTGTAGTATTCTTCGGCAGCTTCGCTCAAAACCAGCAGGTTTGCAAAGTGACGCAGTTCTTTTTCAAACTGGTCGCGCATATTTTTGTCTTTCGTCTTCTCGAGCCTGTCCTTCGTATATTCATAACCCAGCCTGTATCCGCCGCCCATCGTCGCCACATGGTTTACGAGCCAGATAACTTTAGGCGGTGCACTCTTCATGCTTATAGCCTCATACATCAAGGGATAAGCCTTTTCCATATCATTCAGGTAGATGAAATAGTTATATCCCTGATTAAATACATAATAATAATCGTCAGGATAAAGTTCGTGCCCTAACCTTAAAAGAGAATTTGCAGATTCGATGGCATCCGGAGTCCTCATTGATGATATTGCCGCTTCTCCGAACGGGATTGCATATTCCAAACTTGGATTAAGCGCCAGAACAACGCGAACCATCTGTTCAAGTAACGGATAAGTTCTGTCTGTCACATAGTGACTACCGAAATAATATTGCGATCTTGCAAAAAGAAGATCTGCCGCGAAAGCGTTAAGACCCATGAACATTATTTTGGCAAAATCGGGCTCAGGATAAGCTGCAATGGTCTCTACTTTCGGTTTCTCGTTTTCAATCAGGTGCTTTCTGACGAAATAAAAAGGAAGAAGAGTGACAAGGATCAGAATTACAGCTGCAAGTGTCGATATTTTCTTCATTTTTTCCCCCAATCATCTTTCATTTTTTTGATGTCGTCACGAATGCTGACGATAAGCTCTGCCAGAAATCCCATAAAAACGAAAATCAGTCCCGAAAGAAAAAGTCCGAGACTGAAATAAAGCAGCGGACGCATTCTGAATACAGAATGACCGAGAATGAACTGACCGTACAGCAGCCATGCGACAATAGCCAGAGATGCAAAAAGCTGAACAAATCCCATCGAACCGAAGATACGCATCGGCGCTTTCGTGAAAGTGAGTATGAATTTCACCGCTATCGAATCAAAAAACGATATCGGGATCCTTTTGAGACCGAAATGGCTGTGACCGCTTTTGCGTCTGTGCCACAGAACGGGCACTTCAACTGCGTTATAGCCCTTTGCGTGTAGAATCTGGACAATAAAACGGTGCCAGTCGCTGCGAAGTTCGAGATCTTCGAGACAAACGCGTCTGAAAGCCTTTATCCAGTTCATGTCGCCCAGCTTTATTCCGAAAAGGAACATACTAATTTCATTATATATTCTTGACAGAAAAACTTTAAATTCGCGTCTTTTTTCCCTTTTGCCGCATACAATATCGACTCCCGGTTCAAAAGCCTTGAGAAGTGCCGGAATATCTTCATCCGGATAAGATTCCAGATCTGCCGGAAGAAAAACTATTATTTCGCCGTGACATTCTTTGAAACCGGTATTCATCGCTTCGGTAAGCCCTTTGTTTTTGCGGTGCCTGAAAAGATGAACCCACGGCCTGCTCTCTGCCGCTTTCTCAACAAGTGCCGCGCCGTCATCGGTCGAACCGTCGTCAACCATAACAAGTTCGACATCAACACCGGCCGCCTTTGCACCTTTTTCAGTTCTGTCGATTATCTCTGAAAGATTTTTTTCCTCGTTGCAGAAAGGAATGAAAACCGAAACAAGCATTAAAAACTCCTCAAAAACAATAAACCCGGCGATTTTATTCACGTTCGCCGCCGCTTCAAGTTTTTTCTATGTAATCCTGATTCAAGTTGTCAAAGCTCCACTTTTCTGCTATAGAATCCGGACGTTTTTGGAGGCGACTTTGTCTGAAACCATTGGAAATTCTTACATAATCGACGAAAACCTGCTCAAAAAACTGCCTGAAACGCCTGGAGTATATCAGTTCAAAAACAAACTCGGAAAAGTCATCTATATCGGCAAGGCTAAGAATCTTCGGGCGCGTGTTTCGCAGTATATTTCGGGAACCGACAGCAGACCTATGGTCGAAACGCTCGTGAAAAAGGCGGGAAGCGTCGAGATCATCCTCACGAATTCGGAAACCGAGGCGCTCGTTCTCGAAAACTTGCTCATAAAAAACAGGCAGCCCCTTTTCAACATCGACCTCAAGGACGACAAAACTTATCCTTATCTGGCTGTTACCGACGAAGAGTGGCCGCGCCTCATCTCTACAAGACGCCTAAGCAAAAAACTCAAATATTTCAGAGGTCCTTTCACACAGATAAACCTTATGAACTCGCTGAAATCGCTGATCCAGGCGCTTTATCCGCTCAAATACTGCTCGAACAGGCGTCCGAAAGGGTGCATAAACTTCGAGCTCGGCCTCTGCCCTGCACCGTGCAGAAAAGATGCCGACCGTGAAAAATATCTTGAGAACGTGAAAAACACTATCGAGATCCTGCAAGGGAAAAAGTGGAACGAAATTTCAAGGATAATTCAGGAAAAAATCGCTTCGAACGCTGAAGCCTTGAATTTTGAAAAAGCAGCCAAGTTACGGGATCTAATGACGCTTCTGCCTGATATCAAGCGGAAATACTCCGTAGAATTTTCAGGAAGCGGCGCAGCTGATTTCTTCTGCTTCAAACGTCTCGGCGACCTTCTTTTCGCGGCTGCGGCGAGATACAGCGAAGGAAAAATGCTTTCCCTCAAATCGTTCTCGGCATCAGGAATCTTCGATGACATGAAAAGCTGGGTTTCGACCTTTCTCACCTCGTTCTATTCAGGGCGCGACATGCCCGACAAAATCTTTCTTTTCCCCGAAACGCTTTCAAAAGAGGAACTGTCGGCAATATTGCAGCGGAACATCAGAAAAACAGGGTCTTTCGGCGGCGAGATCCTCAAAATGCTGCAAACGAACATCGACCAGAACATACGGGTTTTCCTGAACGACACCGAAAAGACGAACAAATCGCTTTCGGTCATCTCGAAATTCCTGAAAACAAAAGTTTCGTCGATACTCTGCCTCGATATTTCGACACTTTACGGCGAATACAACGTCGCAGGAGCAGTCTGGTGGGAAAACGGCAGATTCGACAAAAAGAAATACCGCAGATACAAAATCAAAACCGTCAAAGGTGTAGATGATTTCGGAAGTCTGCGCGAAGTCGCGGCGCGTCTTCTCAAACGCTGGCAGGAAAACTCGCTCGAAAAACCGTCGTTACTTCTCATCGACGGCGGCGAAGGGCAGGTCTCATCTGTAAATTCGGTCATCAACGGCGCGGTGAAAGTCGCCGGGATAATCAAGGACAGGCACAACATCAAAGGAATGGAACTTCTGATCGACGGGCTCGGCAACGAACTCGTGCTTCAGGACACAGTTTTCGCAATGACTTTAAAAGCGATACGTGACGAAACACACCGTTTTTCGATAACTTTCAACCGCGAACTGCGCAAAGGAAGGCTCGATTTCCCGCTTGCGAAAGTCAAAGGGATCGGCAAAGCGAGAGAAAACGCGCTGCTTGAAAAATTCCGCACCATCTCCGCAATAAAAGAGGCGACTCCCGAAGAACTCATGCAAATCAAAGGAATCACTAAAGAAATCGCGGAAGAGATACTAAGAGCGCTGGAATAAAAAGAAAGGGCTTCGCTTGCTGAGCGGCTCGGCCTAAACTCTTCCGCCCCGTTTCGGGGAGGAAGTGGCACGAAGTAACGATGGCGGGGCTCGTCATGTTGAGGCCAAGCCGAAACATCTCAGAGATTCTTCGTTGCACTCAGAATGACGGTTGCCAAGCGGTCTTTGGTTGCGAAAATGAACGGATAACTGCTAATCCTTGGCTCCCACTTTGGGGGTCAGAACACTGCGACTGAGAGGGCTTCGGTTGCTGAGCTTGTCGAAGCAAAAACTTGCCTTTCTGTTTCAATTCGATACTATACTTAGCGTTCGATTTTTAAGGAGATTTGTTTTGTTAATAGTGAATAAAATTATCAGGAATCAGGAATCAGGAATCAGGAATCAGGAATCAGGAATCAGGAATCAGGAATCAGGAATCAGGAATCAGGAATCAGGAATCAGGAATCAGGAATCCGCATTCAATTATATGCAATTCAAACGTAAAAATCAAGTTTTTTAGCCAAGAAATTTCAGATTTTTTTAATAATTTCAGTGTTTTTTTATTATCTTCGCGGCACCTCGCTAGACACCCTAAACTCACTAAATTCCCTAAACTCCCTAGAATCGCGCCGCACAACAAAATGGAGGAAAAAATGAAAAAAATTTTTGTGTTTTTTGCTGTTCTTGCAGCGATGGCTTTGATGATTTCGTGCGGAGGCAATTCGTCCTCAGGCGGCAGTTCAGTATCAAACTTCGGAAAACTGGGCGGCGAATGCTACCCGAATGAAACCTGTGACGAAGGATTTCTCTGCGACACGGAAAACAATATCTGTGTTGAAGATCCTGAAAATCCGGTTCAAGATTCAGACACATCGTCTGAACAGACAAATGACAATGTAGATACAGCATATGAACAGAATGATGACAAAACTGACACTTTGCCTGAAAATGACAATGATTCCGCTGACGACGGCGACACTATTGATCCGGACACAACCGATAGCGGAGAAACAGAGGGTGAGATCCGCGTTCAGGATTGCACAGGCCTGCCTGAGAACGCGGAATGGAATACGGTATCAAGCATTACGCAGAGATGGGACGGCGAAAAGTGGGTTCCCTCACCTGTTGCCTCATTCAATTTTGAAGGAAGCGAGAATGAATGCCGATTCAAATGTGTGTCCGGTTACACTTGGGATGGTTCGCAGTGCGTGCAGCCGTCAGATCCGTGCAACCCGAATCCGTGCACAAATATGCCAAATTCGAAAGGAACCTGTATAATAGACAGCACAAGTTATGTCTGCGGATGCAATCCAGGCTACGAATGGAACGGCACTTCATGTGTTGTAATGACTAGAGAGATAGACTGTACTCCAAAACCTGAAAATGCAGTCTGGAACACCGTTTCAAGCATCATACAGACTTATAACGGCTCTGAGTGGACTCCGTCGAACGAATCAGAATATAACACAAGTGCCAGCACGCAGTATTGCCGCTATAAATGCGAACTTTATTATGTGTGGAATGGCTCTTCATGTTTTCCCGAGTGCAGTTCGACTTCATCGACACCGTGCACAGATTCATCAACTGGCTATACCTGGTCAGCTAAAGCATCAAGCGAAAAAACTTGGAACGACGCAAAATCATACTGTAACAATTTGACAGAAGGCGGCTATTCTGATTGGCATCTGCCGACTATAGACGAGCTTAAAACACTCCTGATCAATGCAGACAGAGTAACAAACAGATGTAAAGTCAGCAACACAAACGGCTGTTTGTCTAGGAAAGATTGTTGGATGTGTTCAACCTGCACACAGACAGGCACTCAAAATTCAAGCGATATATACTGTTCAAGTTATGGCACCTCATACAGCGACGGGCGTTACAGCAAGTTGGGTGATAGTATTCGTCTCTGGTCTTCCTCAACTTTATCGTATGATACAGGTTACGCATGGTCCGTGAATTTCAGCTACGGACTCGTGGGCTACAACGATAAGACTAACAACGGCTATGTCCGTTGTGTGAGGTAGGGTTAAGAGTGGTGACCGCATTTTTAGCGCAGCGTAAGCGAGCACTTTTGCCCGCCCTTTTGAAGGTGCGGGCACACTCTTCCCGCCATCAGGCGGGTCAAAATTTTTGAACTCTTTTTGTAGAGGTAAAAAATGAAAAATTTCTGCTTGGGAGATATCCGATAATGCCGAAAAACTTCATCGAGTGGGTAAGAAAATCAAGAAGCAGATCGATTGTATTCGGCTTAACAGCAGGATTTTTATACTTTGTTCTATCTATGGCAACTCTGCATCTCTTGTTGTGTCTTTGCGGAACAAAATTGGATTCTAAACAAACCTGTTTGTGGTTATTTGCGCTAGCAGAAGTTCTGTTTTTGCTTGCGGCAATACGGTTATCGTTATGCAGTTTCAACGAAATTGCTTTAAAAGGCAAGGAGTCTCTTTCAAATCTCTTAGAAATTCTTGCAGCCAAGCCGAAGAAATCCAGCTATAACTGGCAGGGCGGCATTTCCATTGTCAATTCTGTTTTGTCCTGGTTGATATGTCTATTGCGCAGGGCTTCAGTATTGCAGTTTTGCAAATTTATTTACAGGAAAACATATAAAGATCCGACGGAACCGGATATAAAACACATCAATATTCCTCCTCTTCTGCAGGAATCTTACATAGCTGTATGGGCTGTTTTTCTGATTATTCAGATTTCTATGGGGCTTAATTGCTCTTTCGTGTATGGACTGAATGCTTATTTCTTAATAGAATCAACCACTTGGATTCTGTATTATGGCGTTTTCAGAAGATTCTTTGAAAAGGAATATGAAATCTATCATGTGCTTGAGCACCTGCCTCTCATTCTGGTTATGATCCCGCTGCAAGCCGTTGCATACGCCGCTTGTCTGATGAATATCAATGCAAATACCAATATTACATGGTGCAAAGTAATGCCTGTTTTGCTGGGGCAGGCTGATGAGAACATGATCATTCCGGGGATATTCGGATTCCTGTATTCCGCGATCGTAATAAGCATGATCATCCGTTCGTTCCCTGACGAAAAAGTGAAACCTGCTAATCCATCCACAATGATCATAGGCGCAGGCAATGCTGTCCGCAATCTCCTTATGCCAGCCCTCATGCAGAGAATAAAAAATATCGGGCAGAATAAAAAGATCCGCATCTACAGCAGAGAAACCATTGAGAATATTCCAGAACAGTGGAATTTGACTGGTGAAACCGAAATAAAAAACATCTTCAGTCTGATAGTAGAAACAAAGGAAGAGGACTTCAAAGATGTAGTCGTATGGATAGAAACCCCTTCAGATACTCATCTGTATTATCTGGAACTACTGAAAAAGCGGGCAGGTTTCATCGCAATGGAAAAGCCGATAGTTTCAAACATAAATGACCTGATTTTGTTGAAAGATTTCATTTCTTCCGAAAACAGAAAAAAGGTTTTCTTTTTGAGCTATTATATCCTTGAAAAGGCACTTCCGCTGACATTTCTGGCAAGACCGCGGGACTTTTACCTGAAATATTTTAAAGATACCGGAATCTTAGAAAAGTATTATCAGATGTTTCTGACTGCCGGGCACTTGAAAAGTATTGAGGTTGAACTTGTTGAAGACAAAGACGAAAGGCATCTTCCTGCAGGCGGACAGCTTATTGAAACATTTATTCATCACTGCCTGATTGCATCACTTTTTGCCGGCCTTCCAGACACATGGGATGTTCGGAAGTTCAATAATCCTGATCCGACCGATACTGCAAACTCAAGGATCAATTTATTCGCTTTGGGCTCGCAGGGCGAAAAAATAGAACTGAATCTTATTAAAGGTTTTGATGAAAAACATCCTGCAAAAAAGCAACACGCAAGACTTGTCTTCGATAATGCTGTCATAGAGGCTGATTTTGTCGCAAGAACAGCCAAGATCACGTCAACATCCACAGGAGAATCGGTAAAGGTTGGACTGGCGGATGAATATGCGGGAAGGTATGCAGTTCAATGCGATATGGTTTATAGAAGCTATGCCAACCACATAGATCCGTCAGATATCGACGGCTTGTATCATCAGATCGAAGTTCTGGAATGGATGTTGAGCGGTCGTTTGGGAAAAACAGAGAAAAACGGGAAATAAAAATAGGAACAAAGATAACTTATTACCAACTTTTTTATGGAGTTAATGATGAAAAAACATCTTTTTACAGCGTTCATGTTTGCGGTCATCGCATTTTTTGTGAGCTGCGGCGGTTCGTCGTCAGACAGCAGTTCAGTATCAGACTTCGGAAAGCTGGGCGGAGAATGCTACCCGAACAAAACCTGTGACAAAGGACTTCTCTGCGACACAGAAAACAATGTCTGCGTTGAAGATCCCGAAAATCCGATCCACGATTCAGACAAAACAGACTCAGACAGTGACGGAAAGACCGACACCGGATCCGATTCAGATTCAGACAGCGGCGATTCTCAGCCGGACGGCAGCAACACGCCGTCGGACGACAGTGATTCCGTACCTGATTCTGAAGAGCCCGAACCGATAAATGAAAACCCGTCCAATCTTCCTGAATGCAGCACAACAAGCGCGATGCCGTGTATCGACTCTCAGGCATTAAATTCTGATTCCGAAAATACAAATCTGATCTGGTCTGAAAAAGCACCTTACAGAATGCGCTGGATCGACGCTATGGACTATTGCAACAACCTGAACGAAGGCGGCTTCAGCGACTGGCTGGTCCCGACTATCGCAGCTTTACAGACACTTCATTCTACATTCTGCGACCTTGGCGGTTCATGCAGCAAATTCGGTGATATTGCCTTCTTTTGGGCTGCCGGACAAGGCTACGGCGTTGATTTTTACAATGGCGGAAAAGCAGCTTCTAAAAATGTTGACGAAAACTTTGATGTCCGCTGTGTCAGAAAGGAAATAACAACGAGACAGGCAAAATGCACAGGACTTCCGGAAAATGCCGAGTGGAACACCATTTCCCAAATAACCCAGACCTGGGATTGGATTCAAGTATTGTGGACACCTTCCTCAACTGCACTGATTCACTCTGAAGAACCCGAAGCCCCGAATTCAAACAAATGCTTTTACAAGTGTAAAGAAAATTATTTCTGGGGTGGTTATTCCGAAAAATGCAAAGCTCCACTTTTCGGCAATATCTGCACCGGTCAACAAGAAAAATATGAAAGCGGTGATGATGGACACCTAGCGCATCTTGGTGAATGCACACCGCAAAGTTTCACGCTGCTGAGTGTCATCGAATCAGAAAAAGTCGTTCTTGACAACAACACAGGTCTGATGTGGCAGCAGACAATTTCTACTGAAGCATACACATGGGAAGATGCCGGTTCATATTGCAGCAACTTGACTTATGGCGGATATTCCGACTGGAGACTTCCGACACCCTTTGAATTACTCTCTATTGTTGACAACGGCCAATCCTCTCCTGCTATAGACTCGACATATTTTCCTGATACAGCAAACAACTTCTGGTCTTCCTCTACTAGGTCAGATACTACAGATCGCGCATGGGTCGTTGATTTCTTCTACGGAGCCGTGTACAGCTACTCTAAGACTGACTACAGCAGTGTCCGTTGTGTGAGAGGTGAAAGTTTACCGAACAGCACATTCAATTCTTCGACCGTAAACGGTGATGTTATTGTAACAGACACTAAAACGGGTCTCATCTGGCAGAAAACTTATGAAACGGATAAAAAAACATGGCAGGAGGCAATTAATTATTGTGGCTCTTTGACTTATGCAGACTCTTCCCGCTGGAGACTGCCTAATAAAAACGAGCTTGCATCTCTTGTTAATTACGAAAAGTACAACCCTGCTTCTGATTTCCCCGATATGCCGAGCGACAGGTTTTGGTCTTCCTCTACTAGGTCAGATACTACAGATCGCGCATGGTTCGTGGATTTCTACTACGGATACGTGAACGGCAGCCGTAAGACTTACAGCGACGGCTATGTCCGTTGTGTGAGGTAGGTCGTGACCGCATTTTACGAGCGCAGCGAGTTATTTTTGCCCGCCCTTTTGAAGGGGGCGGGCACAGACCTCACCCTTTTATTTCCTCTGTTCTGCCCCCATTTTTTTGGACACAGTTTAATAACATCTCTTAGACCTAAATTCAACAGGTGTCATCCAATTCAGTTTTTTCTGAATCCGCCTGTTGTTATAATATTCAATAAATTCAAGGATCATTCGTTCCATTTCCTTATAACTGAGAAGGCCGTTTTTCAAAGTGTCATAGTAATTTGTTTCTGATTTTACAGTCCCGAAAAACCGTTCCATACACGCATTGTCCCAGCAGTTTCCTTTGCGGCTCATGCTTTGAACAAGATTCAGTTCCTGTGACTGTTTTATTGCTTCTTCATATCGTTTGTCATAATTTTTCGGAATCATGGATTTTGTTGCCGTACCTGCGTTTTGATTGTTCTTGTTTTTAAAAAAGCTGCGGTAGGTGCTGTCCTGGTAAATTCCACCTTGATCAGAATGGATCATAGTATCTTTCAACTTATATTTTCTTAACAATTCCACTAATGTATCACAAGAAAGCCTGTGATCCATTGTCGGTGACATGCTGGCAATAAGAACCGATCCGTCGTGCTGATCCAGAACCGGGCTTAAATAAAGCCAGCCTTCCGTTACCTTGAAATACGAAACATCCGTACTCAGTTTCTTTAACGGTTCGGCTGCTTTGAAATTGCGGTTAAGCTCGTTTTTCGGAAGATTTTCTTCGTTTGCCTTCTGCGTTTTATAATAATTTTTCGGGAATTTCCTTCTTCTGTTTGTTGTCTCTATACCGGCTTCTTTGCAGATTCTCGCTACTCGCTTGTGATTCACAGGCATCCCTTTCCTTTTCAACAGTTGCGACTTGCGTTTCGCTCCGCATTTCTTGATTTCTATCGGCTCAAGCTGCTTTATCGCTTCCAAAACTACAGCGTCTTTTTCTTTCCACAGTGCTTCGGATTTTTTCCTGTAATAAAAGGATGATCTCGGTATTTTCGTCGCTTTACACATCTTTTTTACACTTACTCCTTTTTGTTCGCAGTATTTTCCGAGACTTTTAACTGTGCTTTTTTTTTACTCTCTTCCTTAATCTGCTCTTTTAACTCGTTAGCGTAAAACTCCCAGAAATCTGCCGCAAGCATCGAAAGTTCAAGCTGCTCTTCAAGCTCTTTACGGCTCATATTCTTGATTTCTTTGATGTTTTTCTTCCTCGTTCCCAAGTTCTTTTTCTCCATTCGCTTTTCTTTCGAACCATAAGCTTTCACCCAGTCTCTAACAGTATAACGCGTCAGACCGTGTCGTTTCGCCAATCTCCGATAACCGCCTAAGCCTAACTCATACTCTGTCAAAACCTGCTCACGCAACTCCAAAGGATAATGATTTACTCCCATTTTTCCACCTCTTTTTCATGGGTGTCCAAACTTTGGGGGTCAGAACACTCTCCATTGTGGCGAGGGAAAGAGGTTTCCCGCCGCAGGCGGATCGAAAATTTTTAATTTTTTAGGAGGATAAAATGAAAAAACTTTTTCTCGTTTTCACTTTGATTTTCAGCGTTATGTCGCTTTACGGTGCACCGGCGCAGAACCAACCGGTAGCACAGCAGCCTGCAGCGCAGCAGCAAGCGGCCCAGCCTAAAACCGTTGTCGCGAAATCTTACAGTTTCGCAGAAGAGCTCATAGAAATTCCGATTAAGCCTTTCGAAGCGCAGAAAATCGCTGATGCCGACCTGATGAATCTGAACCCACAACTGCTGAAGCTTTATGAAAATGCCGTTAATGCCGAAAAACAGGCGAACGCTTTCAAAGATCCGGCTTCTGTAATCAAGGCATGGACAGAAGTCAGCAAAATCACGCAGCAGAACCCCTTCCTCTACCCTGCCATGGCAAGGCTTAACGAATGGAAAAACTGCGTTGACCTTTTCAACAAGCATCAGGCAAGTCTGGACAAGATAAAAATGCTCCTTTCAAGCACCCTTCTCTCCGACGAGCAGAAAACAAACCTCATCATGCAGCATCTTGAGGAATTCGGCCTCAGTTTCGGAACGCAGGAGACTTTGAATCTTGTCGAAAAAACGGCAATCCCGCAGAACGCGAACTTTCAGGCAAAAATAAAGGAGACAAAGCAGAAACGCTGCGAGAAAAATTCGGGCAAAGACTGCTTCGACTGCGGTGTCTCCGCTCAGGCTGAAAAAGAAAGATTCGAGCTTTTTGAAAAAGCGTGCGGACTTAGATTCCAGCCGGGATGCGAGGAAGTCAACAAAATCAAGGCGGCTCAGGATGCTGAAAAAGCAAGGCTTGCAGCCGAAGAAAAACGCAAGGCAGACGAATTCGCAAAACGCACTTTTGTCTTTCAGGATGAGCCCGTCAACGTAATAAAACCTTTTGTTTTAGGCACAGTAAGCGAACAGGATATCCTGAATGCAGACCCGAAAGCGCTGAAAATGTTTGAAGATCTGGTCAATCGGGAAAAGCAGCCTGAAAACGTTAAAACACCCGGTGCAATGATCGTGGCATGGGAAGAAATAACAAAAATCACCGAGAAAAACCCGTTCCTGCAAACTGCAACGCAGAGACTTGCCGAATGGAGGGCGTGCCTCGAAAAACTTGAGAAATACGAAGCTAAATCGGCTGAAATGAAAAAAGTAGAAGCAGATCAGTCGTTTGCAGTAAACTACAGAACCGCTTTCGCAGTGAATTATCTTAACGAATTCGGCGTTTCGTTCGGAACAACCGAAGTCGTAAAAGCGACCGTTTACAACAACGAAATAACATACAGCGAAGCACTCACCACAAAAATCAAGGAAATAAGAAAACAAAGATGTGACCTCAATGCCGCACTCGACTGCCAGACTTACGGTCTTAAACACGCAGCAAACGATGCTGAAAAAGCGGCATACCTCAAAAAAGCGTGCGACCTTGGCCGCAAAGCGGCATGTTCAGGCGAACAGGCGGCCGCTGCGGAAGCAGCTCCCGTTGCAAACACACAGCCGCAAGTCGCGGAACAGCCCAAAGAGCCCGAAAAACCGAAAGAACTTACCGAAGAAGAAAAATTCAAAAAAGAACTTAACGATGCAGGACGCAGAACAAGACTGATTGCCGGATCAACCACACTCGTTGCCGGAGTAGTCATCGGTGCACTCGGCGGAGTCTCACTCTACGGCATGAACGAAGCAAAGAAAGACCGCGACAAAGCCCTTAATCTCTACAATCAGAGCGAAACCCAGGCCGACATGGACAGATACCGCAAAAAAACAAACAAATATGACAAACAGCGTAAAACATATATGGCTTTGGGATTTGCCGGAATCGGTGTCGGAGTGGCTCTCATTGCAACCGGAATCACATTCTACAGCATCGAATTCAAAGACGAAAAAGAAGTTAAGAAAAAATACAACGTCTCCTTCGGCGCAAGCCCGATGGACGGAACATTGCAGTTCGCATTGAATTGGTAAATAAAACCTCGCAAAAACGGCATTTTCCCCCTTAATGAAACGTGTCAGGTTACATCTCTATACCGAAATTCCTTGATTTTTGAGCCACTACATCTTTCCGATCAAACTCTCAGTATCGATTTCCATTTTGCTGAAGGCGAACCACTTTTTGCCCAGATCTTTGAGTGATGCCCCGATGTGATAAACTGTGTCATCAATGCAGAGAAAACGGTCGTGGGAATTGGTGAAAACTTCTAATTTTATTGGAGAATATTGGGAATTGTGCTTCTCAATATCTAGCTGCAACTGCGGAGAAATGCTTTTGGTCAGAATGCGGACATCAACGCTGTCACCATGTTTATCAAGCATTTTCAGAACGCTGTCATCGATGTAATTATCGAATAATATTATCTGTTTTTTCGCGCTGCGGATCAAGTCGCAAACAAATGTATAGGCATCAAAAATCTGACCGTTGAAAAATATGCCTTCTGCCGGAGGCAAAGACGTGCGGACAAAAAAATCGATTTTTTCCTCCGTTTGACTGACACGATTTTCCAGGCATTCAATCCTTTGATTTACGGAATAACCTTTAAGAAGATAGTCTTTCAGAATTCCGTTAGCCCAAATTCTGAACTGTGTTCCGCGAAGCGATTTGACACGATAACCAACTGAAATAATTACATCTAAATTGTAATAATCGACCTGATATGTTTTCCCGTCGGAAGCAGTTGTTGCAAAATTTGCAAAATTACATCTAAATTGTAATAATCGACCTGATATGTTTTCCCGTCGGAAGCAGTTGTTGCAAAATTTGCAACAACTCGATTTTTGGCAAGTTCATGCTCTTAACCAAAATTCATTTTTAATTTTATCTTCATATTTCATTCGATAAGACAAAAGCATAACAACAATAAAAATATAAATTTTAGAATTTTAGTCAACAGAATTTCAAATACAACAATTAAAATCCGTGATTTTATGGATATTTGAATAAAGTCGGCGAAAGAACCAAAAAATAATCCTGAATATCCCTTACACATTCCCATTTTGAGACGGCGAAGGCGGCAATGCACTTCTCCTGTCGCCGCTTCGACAAGCTCAGCGAGCAACCAATAGGCTTGTTTCTAATCTGGTTTTCGCAGAGAATACACGATATTGTTCGTTTCCCCGGTCACTTCAACAACACCTGCATTCACCAATATTTTGAGGTATCTCCAAGTCGTAGTTCGTGATTTATTTAAAATAGTCACTGCTTCCTGAACAGTTATCTTTTTATTTTTTTCCAATGTATCAAGTATCGGGACAATCTTATCAAAATCCGGTTTTTCCAGAACTTGTTTCAAAACTTGTTTCAAACTTGTTTCATTCTGCAACAAGTCACTGTCCTCTATTGTGTTTTCCGCTTGTTTTGGAATAAAAGAAAGCGTTAAAATGGTTCTGTCAGGTTTATAAAGTTCCTCTACGACAGGCGGAATCCAGCCGTTTTTCTCCCACACATTAAATATGCTCGGCACTCCGCTGCCGGCGCGTTCTCCTATTTTGATAAGATTGAACATTTTCATAATGATCTTGTTCCGCGGCTCGGACACTCCGCCTTTGAGCATCTGTTTTTTTCCCGTCACGATACTTCCCGGATTTTCCATCACAAGAGAATCGCGGGTCTTTTTTATCACAATTCCTCTTGCAAAATTAAAGTCAGCATTCGTAATGCAGTTTACCAGAGCTTCCCTGACAGCCTTATGAACGCCTCCATTTCAAAGACATGATTTAATTGACAACTATTTTCCGCGAACAACACAGATTTTCGTTTTCGAACACCTTTTACCGCGAATTACAATATCAGCTTTCATATTCTACCTAATAAACAGAAATTAACAGATAATAAAAATATAAATTTTAGAATTTTAGTCAACAGAATTTCAAATACAACAATTAAAATTCGTGATTTCCGGATATTTGAAAAAAGAAGTCGGCGAAAGAACCAAAAAATAATCCTTAAATTCCCACACATTCCCATTTTGAGACGGCAAAATGGCAACACTGCCCTCTCAGTCGCCGCTTCGACAAGCTCAGGAACCTCAAAAAATAAGAATCAGCAATTTGACGCTTTTACCGGCATCACTGGCAAAGGCCGCTGATTTCACTTATTATCTCTTCAATTCTTTGGATATTTTCAGCTTTGAATTTTATCGTGCTTTCCCCTTGGAAAGAGCCTTCGTTTTTCTCAAGAAAATCGAATAAAGTATCCATGCTTTTCGGGATGAAGGAAACGCCGAGAGTTATTGAGAATTCGTTTTTACCTACTGAAACAGCGGCTGCTCCGCACTTTATCGCCAGGATCTTTATGCGTGTCAGGCTCATCAGATTTTCGGTTTCCTGCGGGATCCTGCCGAACATTTCACTCATTGTGTCGCGCACCCAGCCGAGTTCGTCAAGCGAGCGCAAGTCAGCGATTTTTCTGTAAAATCCCATTCTCACTTCGGTATCAGCGATGTAACTTTCGGGAATGGTGGCGTTGAGGTCGGTCGAAATTTCGAAGTCGTTCTCGATGTGCGGAGTTCCGTTTTTGAGTTCGTCGATACGGTCTTTCAGCATCTCGAGATACATGTCGTAGCCTACCCCTTTGAGTTTTCCCGACTGGCTTATGCCGAGAATGTTGCCGCCGCCGCGGATATTGAGGTCTTCCATCGCGACATCGTAGCCGTGACCGAGCTTGTCGAAACGCTTGATCGTCGAAAGGCGGGCGCACGATTCCTGCGTCAGATTGTTGAGATTCGGCACAAAAAGATAAGCCTTGGCTTCGCGGTTCCAGCGCCCTACTCTGCCGCGGAGCTGGTAAAGCTGCGCCATTCCGAACATATCGGCGCGGTTTATGATGATCGTGTTGACAAGCGGGATGTCGATTCCCGATTCAATGAGCGAAGTCGCGAGAAGCAGGTCGTAATCGCGGTTTACGAAGGAAACCATCACTTTTTCAAGCTGCTCGGGCTCCATCTGGCCGTGGGCGACAGCGATCCTGAGATTCGGAATGAGCTGCTGCAGCCTCAGTTTTATGTCGTTGAGTCCCGCAACGCGGTTGTGGACGAAGTAAACCTGGCCGTCCCGCGCAAGTTCTGCAAGGATCGCCTCCTTGATGATCTCATCGCTGTATTCAAGCACGAAAGTCTGGATATTTTTCCTGTCACTCGGCGCGGTTTTGATGAAAGAGGACTTTCTTATGCCGAGAAGCGACATCTGGAGCGTTCTCGGGATCGGTGTTGCCGTCATCGAAAGGGTCGCTACATCACGCTTCATCTCCTTGATCTGCTCTTTGTGGGTGACTCCGAAACGGTGCTCCTCGTCGATAACAAGAAAGCCTAAATCGCGGAATTTCACATCCTTTCCGAGAAGTCTGTGAGTGCCGACAAGAATATCTATTTTGCCGAGTTCCAGATCGTTAAGGATCTGTTTTTGTTTGGATTTATCGTAAAGACGGGAAAGCATTTCAATTCTTACGGGAAGTTTCGCGAAACGCTCCTGAAAAGTACGCAGATGCTGGAAAGCGAGAACTGTCGTAGGAGCAAGTACTGCCGCCTGCTTTCCGTTGGCTACAGCTATCATGCAGCCTCGCATCGCGACTTCGGTCTTTCCGAAACCGACATCGCCGCAAAGAAGCCTGTCGGTGATCTCGTGCCCTGCAAGATCGGCCTCAAGTTCATGGATCGAACGCGCCTGGTCGGGAGTCTCGCGGAAAGGAAAATCCCTCAAAAATTCGTAGTAAAGCGGCGTATCGACCTTCATAGACTCTGCCCTTTCGACACTTCGCTGCGCATAAAGTTCCAGGATCGCGGCCGCAACTTTCTCGATCTCGCGCTGGACACGGTTCATCGTCTGCTGCCAGAGCGCCGTGCGGAGCGAACTTATCTTCGGAAAAACGCCCTCCTCCCAGCGGTAGCGATAGACATAGTGCATATTGTAAACCGGAATGTAGATCTTATCCTCGTTCTCGTAGCGGAGCTGCAGGCAGTCGGTTCCGTTCATTGTTACAGTCCCTTCGTAAACGCCGACTCCGAACTTGTAATGGACAACGAATTCGCCCGGTTTCAGCGAATTGAGTTCAAATATTCTGTTTTCAAAATATTCTTCATGTTTGATTTCTTTATTTTTATTTTTTAAAACAGATAACTTGAATATTTCAGAAGAAAGGAATGCCGTTCCGAAATCGGGGACAGAGATGATTTCATCAGGGGAGAACCACTCTTTTTTGTCGACAAGGAAAACGTTGTCGTAGTCAAGTTTCAGCGGAAGCGAGTCGATTTCGACTATCGGGATATCGTTTCTTTCACCGATATCCTTTAGAACATCTATTTCATTCGGCTTGGCAAAAACGACCAAACCGCCGTTTTCCTTAAATAATTTATTGATGACAAAAGCGGGATCGTTTTGCAGTTTCTGAGGGACCGCCTTATGCGTTACCGGAAATTTCTCTATTGTTTCGGCTGATGAAAAGAAAGAGCTCACTTCGATATCGAATTCTCTCAATTCATCGGAAAAGCAGCTTTTTATTTCAAACGGAACAAAATGTCCTTCTTCAATTCTTTTTTTTCTTTCCGTATCAATTTTCTTAAAATCATCTTCAACATAAGTTTCGGCTTTCAACTTTTCGAAGCGGACAGTTTTCGCCTTGAACCGCGAATAAATTGTTCCGTCTCCGGCAATGAGCGGAAAGATGTCCCACTTCGGCAGAGTTCCGGATGAGACGAGCTCTTCGGTTTCAAGAAGCTGCTGAGTCGAAAGATTCCCCGCCTTTTCCTCAAGCACTTTCTGCCAGTCTTTGCGGAGGATTTCCGGGAACATGAGCTGCGGAACAGTGATCTCGTCGAGAGGTTTTCCGCTTCTCTGGTTCGAAAACCAGAAAAGCGAAATGTTTTCAAGTTCCTCGTCGAAAAATTCAAGGCGGACACCCTTCCCCGGAATGAAAACACCGATATCTACAATGTCGCCCCTGACCGCGAATTCGCCTGCATCGCGGACAATCTGAACTTTCCTGTATCCGAGCTCCGAGAGAGAGCGGACGACATCCGAAATCCTGTAGTAAGAGTTCTTTTTAAAGACGAGTTTGACCGAATTTTCGGGCAGAAAAAGCCTTCCGCCGAGCGGAGTCGTCACGATCACATCCGGATCTGAACCGATTTCGGCATACGCTTTCTGGGCGTCACCCTCTTCCCCGCTCCTTTCAAGCAGAAGAAACTGCGGCGCGAAAAGGAGAGTTTTGAGCCGGAAAGCCGACAAAGCCGAAAAGAGTGCGGAAGCATCCCTGAAATTCGGCATTTCGACAATCAACCTGCCGTATTTATTGAATAAATCGACTGTAACCACCGGAAAGGCATCCGGCGAAGTCTCGATAAACTGAGTCATTCCGCGCCCTCAAAACAACCTGGCGCGCGATTTTAAGGAAAAGCCGGGGAAAAACAAATTCTTTTTCGTGACGACGCCGCCATTCTTTGTCGAAATATCGAAATCTCGAAATTTCGAAATTTCGAGAGGCGGCGTCG
Source organism: uncultured Spirochaetales bacterium (assembly GCA_902774115.1). GTDB lineage: Bacteria > UBP6 > UBA1177 > UBA1177 > UBA1177 > UBA1177. Next base: position 14,448 of record CACYHH010000003.1, on the reverse strand, counting down.
ACAAAATTATTGCTTTTCTTCGCGCAGGAACCATAATTTATGGCATTTTTGATGCGGGGGTGTCTTGGATATTTACGGCTGCGACATAACTTTTTCACTTCTGAGCGATGAAAACACGCGTGCTGACACTCTCATCGCTTCTATTCTCGGACTTTCGAGAGCCTCCGTGCAGCGCAACATCCGAAACGAAAACCTCTCCGTGAACGGGAAAATCGTCACGAAGTGCAGTTTCTCCAAATTTTCGAAAGGCGATGTTTTTGAATTCGAGGTCGAGGCTCCGGAGCAACTTTCAGCCGAACCCGAAGATATTCCGCTTGATATAGTTTTCGAAAATGACGATTTTATCATAGTCAACAAACCGGCAGGTCTTCTCGTTCATCCCGGCAACGGGCACCCTAAGGGAACCCTGCTCAACGGTTTAGTCAACCATTTGAATTTGCAGGACAAATCAAAAGAAAACCCTGATTTCCGCGCAGGGCTCGTCCACCGCATCGACAAAGACACTTCGGGGCTTCTCGTCGTCGCGAAGACGGAAAAAACTCTGACAGAACTTCAGGAAAAGTTCTCGCGCCACGACATTGTGCGTGAATACACCTGCACCGTGTGGGGAAAGCTGAAAGAGGCGAAAGGAACAATAGAAACTTTTCACGGAAGAGACCCTAAAAACCGTCTCCGGTTCAGCCCGAACGTGAAAAACGGCAGAAAAGCCGTCACTCACTATGAAGTTATTGAGGAGTTCAAATACGCTTCCCTGCTTAAAATCACGCTTGAAACAGGGAGAACACACCAGATCAGGATGCACATGAACTATCTCGGGCATCCGATCCTGAACGATGAACTTTACGGCGGGTTACGCAAATCCCCCGATGCGCTGCTCAACAAACTTCTTGCAGCTTCAGGAAGGCAGCTGCTTCACGCAGGAACTTTGGGATTCACCCTTTCCGGCAAGGAGTTTCTTTTCAAAACGCCGATTCCGGAAGACATGAAAACGATAAAAGAATATCTCGAAAATATTTCATTTAAACAAGTTTGAGGAGGATAAGATGTCATCAAGAACAGCCTTGGTTTTAGAAACCAATCCGGTTATCACCGAAAGATATCTGGATTACACGCATGATTCGGACTGGCGCATAATGCTGAAAGACACTCTGAACGATTTTCTGGAAAAACTGCAGCATGAAAAATTCAACCTTATCGTGGCGGAAGAATCGCTCCTGCCGCAGGGAATAATCCAGATGCTGAAATCGACCGGGATCCCTTTTCTTCTCGCTTCGAACAATAAAAATCCGGAAATCCCGACTTTGCCGAGAAACTTCAACCGCACGGAACTGCTGACAGTTTTTGGCAGGCTTGTTCCTTATGTTCCGGAAGAGCCGGAAACAGATGACAGCACACTTGAAGATACCGTTGTAAACAATATCCTCTCAGGTCTTGAAGATGAAGAGGAAACTTTCGAACTCACTTCCGATGCTGTACTTACCGAACCGGAAAAACCGCATGAAGAAAAAAACGAGGCGGCTGATTCGGTAGCAGATTTTTTCGGGGAAGGAGAACTTTTCAGCGATAAAGACCTCAGCGGCAAAAAAGCCAATGAAAACTTCAGCCTGTCTGATCCGGTAAAACCGGCGATTGAGGTCTCAGAAAACAAAAAAAGCAGGACTTCCGCTCCTTCATTCAACGACAGCGATATAGATAGTTTCGTAAATTCGCTTTCGCTCGACAAAGAGGATGAAAAGCCTGCTTTTGAAAGAATCGAAGAAGAAGAAAAAACGCTGAAAACAGCATTCGAAACGCCTAAAAACGACAATACCGACGATTTTCTTTTCGGAGGCCTGTCAGACAACAAATCCGAAACAAATGAAGTTACCGCCACTCCGGTCAATAACGAGATCCCGACAGAAGAAAACGGTGAAGAAAAAAGCTCCGGATCAGGGTTTTCCGATGACGCGATAAAGGCTGCCGTCACAGAATGGCTGAATAAAAACGCAAGAAGCATAATCAAAGAAATCGTTTTAGAACAGCTTGCCTCGCTCTCAGAAAAGAAAAATGATTAAACGGGTAGTCTCTCTCGACATAGGAATGAAATTCGTCGGAGTCGCAGCGACAGATCCGACATGGAACTTTCCTGTAATAATCGGCACTTTGAAGCGGAAAGACTCCATCAAAGACGATCTGGAAAGGCTTGGAGAGATGCTTGATTTCGATATCGCAGCCTTTGCCATCGGTTATCCGATGCAGAGCAACGGCGAGGAAGGCTCGTTCATGCCTGTTGTGAAAGGATTCGAGCGCAGACTAAAGGAAATTTACGCAAACATCCCCTTTTTCGGAGTCGACGAATTTCTCTCTTCGAAAGAGGCGGTCGAAATAAAAAATGTCAAGGCGAAAAACTACCGCGAAAAAAAACGCTCCGGCGTGATAGATTCGACGGCAGCAGCCGTTATCCTCGAAAGATTCATGGATTCGGCCGATTTCAAAAAACTGAAGGAAAGTTTTAAGGAGAACTGAAATGAAAAAACTCAGCGGAAAAGAGAAAAAATATCTGCGCGGTCTGGCACATGCGCTCAGTCCTGTCGTCCTCATCGGAAAAAACGGCTGCACCGGGCAAGTCACTTCTCAGATCGACGAGGCGCTCAATGCTCACGAACTGATAAAAATCAAATTCATCGACTACATTGACGAAAAAAAGGAGATCGCGGCTGAAATAGTTGAAAAACTGAAATGCGAATGCTGCGGCTCTATCGGTCACACCTTCATTTTCTTCAGGCAGAATGAGGATCCGGCAAAAAGAAAGATAGAATTTTAACAATTTTTAACGGTAACCGTTTGAGCAAGTTTCGTTTTCTCGTACTGATTTTTCTGATTTTCATGACTTCCGCACTTTACTGCGCGGATATCGTGGAAGAAGTCGTCTGGGATAGTCCTCTCAGCTATTCCGACTTTTCGAGACTTGTAAAAATCAAAAAAAACCAGCCTCTGTCAATCAAGAAAATCAGACGGACGGTAAAACTGCTCTACGCTTCGAAAAAGTTTGAAAAAATCGATGTTTTTTCCGAAAAAACGGGAAACGGCAAAGTCAGGATCACAATCAAAGGCACTCCGCAGCTCATCATCGAAAAGATAAAAATCAAAGGAAACTACCACCTGACTGACAGAGAACTCAAGCTCGCCTCAGGTATCGGACTGAATTCGCTCTACTTTGAAGACAACTTAACGAAAATCAGGGAAGAAATCATCTACTACTACCGCGAAAACGGCTATTTTTCAGTTCGAGTGAGCATCGAAACAGAAAAAATCTCGCCGACAGCGGTCAAAATGACGATCGACATCAAGGAAGGACCGCAGGAAAAGATAAAAAAATTCGCTATTAACGGAACTTTCAACAAAACAGAGTTCAAAAAGCTGAAATTTGACCTTGAAGCGGCCTTCAAAGGACGTCCTTACACAGACAAAAACATCACCGAAATCGAATATTTTGTCACCGACCGTTACAAGGAGCAGGGTTATCTCAACATTTCTGTATCGTCAGACAAACGGAGAAACGGTCTTGTCGCCCTCACGGTAAGAAAGGGAAGCCATTTTTCGATAAACATTGAAGGAGCCTTCGCATTCTCGCCGGATACGATAAAAAAAGTTACGAAAGAAGTTCCCAACTACCACTTTGACACTGTCGGAATCAGGAAAAAACTTGAAATACTCTATCAGGCATACGGTTTTCACGATGCCGAAATCAAAGCCGAAATACTCGAAAGAACCGTTTCGGGCGAGGATTTCAGCACGATAAACATCAAAATCAAAGAAAACGAACGCAGATTTATAAACGAGATCGTCATCAACGGCGCCGGAAACGAAAGAAACAGGAAAATCGTCACACAAAGGCTGACAGACTTTATCGACGACAGGATCGACGAAGAGAATTTTCCGCTGATTATGATAAACAGGACGACAACGGGCGGAGGATACATCGATTCGGACGGAAGAAGGGAGCCTACTCTAAAAGACAGCAGGGAAGATAAAATCGGACGCCCGGACTCTCCTCATGCGATCCCGAAGGCATACCTTGAAGAAATACGCGAAATTACTGAGAAAATTTATCAAAACGGCGGTTATGCGGATGTCGAGGTCGGCGAGGTTCAGATCATCGACAAAAAAGGAAAACTTTCGCTGAATATCGATGTTAAGGAGAACACTCAGTATTTCCTTGCCGGAATAGAAGCCTTTTCGGGCGATGAAAAGCTCGACAAGGATATGAAAAAGAAGATAAAACTTCCGAAGCCGGTTCCGTTCAATGACAGGATCGTTCAGGCTTACCAGAAGAGAATTTCCGAGTTTCTGACCGACGAAGGTTATATTTTCCATCTCGTTACCCACGAAGAGAGGCTCGAAGACGACAAGGTTTATCTCACTTTCAACGTCGAATACCTCTTCAAAGTCAAAATCACCGAAGTCGTAATCGCAGGAAACTACCTGACTACAACATGGGTCGTCCGTCACATTCTGAGAATCGATCCCGGCGATGTTCTCGACGGCGATTCCTTTCAGTACAGCCGCAGAAATATGCTTCAGACCGGTATTTTCCAGTCGGTCGACATTGATTTCATAGACCCGGAAACACCTAATAACGAAAAAGACCTTGTCGTTACCGTGAGCGAGTCCGAGCGTTTCAGGGTTTTGCCGGGTGTCGGAATAAGCACTGACGAAGGTATAAGGGCTATCGGCACATTCGAGTGGAAAAACATGGCAAAATCAGGCGTTTCCTCAAAAATCAGCCTCAAAGTTTCAAAAAAAATCGAACTTTTTATGAATGACCGCTTCAAAAAATACTATTCGGAAGACTTCACAGACTGGCAGCAGACAGAAAGAAAAGTCAATCTCACGTTTCTGTTTCAGGACACATACATCCCGAAAATTCCGCTTTCAGCACAGATCGACGCATTCCACGTCCACGACATCCGGAGCAACGGAGGTCTGCCGTACATGATTGACAAAAACGGTCTCTATTTCAGTATTTTCAGACGTTTCAGCAACAAATACTTCATCTCTACCGGTGTTGAGGTCGCATACCGCTACGAAAAGGACTATGAGGTCGACGAAGGTGGAGATGTCAGCTACGAAATTCTGCAGAGGCTTGTAATTTCGCCTGAAATCAGGGGTTACCTCGATTTCAGAGACTCGCTTTTCTTCCCGACAAAAGGGTGGAAACTCTCGCTCAGATACCAGAACACATCTTCGGTCGCCGGTGACACGAACCAGTATTCGCTCTTTGAAGGAAGCCTCGCGATTTACATTCCGCTTCACTACAAAACCAACTTCGCCGGAGACATCGTTTCGACCGACAGGCTTATCTTCCATTCTTTCCTCTCTTCGGCATTCCTGCTGCCTCACTCCGGAGAACTTTCTTCGGACGATGTTCTGAAATTAGGCGGAAACACGACAATGCGCGGATTCTACACTAACGAGCTGCTGCCTATAGACATGAAAGGAGAAATGGCGGAAGGCAAATTTTACATGTACATGCGCAACGAACTCAGGGTAAAACTCATAACAGACCTTTATCTCGTCGGCTTCTGCGACATCGGCAACCTTTGGGAAGAGGCTTATCACGTCGGCGAAGGCGAGCTTTTCAGATACGCTTCCGGCGGAGGTCTGCTCTACTCTTCCCCGATAGGCTCTATAACGGCTCAGGCAGGCTTTAACCTAAAACCGAAAGAAGGAGAAAACACATGGACGATTCATGTATTTCTTTCAACGCTGTAAAACCGGTCATCATTCTGATTTTATTTATATTTTCAGCAGCCGTCATATCGTGCGGAAGCGAAACTTCAGGCAATTACTGCCAAGGGACAACCGTATCGGTCGCAGGAAGAGCCGAAGACAATTTATACATCAAAAGCTCTTTCAACAACTGGTCTCTTTCAACTCCGATGACCTACAAAGACGGCGTTTGGAGCGTCGAACTTTTTATCGCTCCGGGAAGCTATCCTTACGAATTTTTCTCGGCAACAACATCTAAACGGTTTTTAGATCCTTCCAATCCTCTCACGATGTTCAATAAAGATATCCGTTACAGCAAACTTGTTGTCAAAGACTGCCGCTATCCTGCGGCGGAACTCGCAGGTCGTCCAGAAATAAACGGAAAAAGCATCAAATTCCGGATAAAATTCACCCCCGGAATATCCGGCAAAGACCCAGATTTCAACAAGTCTGAAATATTGCTCGGACGCGATAAGGCTGATTTTTCTTTCAACAAAGAAACAGGAATGATTTCAATAGATTACGAAGCGAAAGATTTCGGCAAGTATACATGGTTCTTCAAAATTTTCGATAGCGACGGTTTTGCGGCTGAAGTTATCACCGTTCCGGTATGGATCGAAGAAAAAGAGTTTGACTGGAAAGAAAACGCATTCATCTACCAGCTTATGACCGACCGCTTCAGCAACGGAGACAAAAGCAACGACGACCCGCTTCCCGGCATTGACGAAAAGGCAAACTGGCAGGGCGGCGACTTTCAGGGAATCATCGACAAAATAGACGAAAACTACTTTACCGACATGGGCGCCAACGTCCTCTGGATCAGTTCTCCCGTTGCAAATACCGAAAATCCAGGCAAAGGAATGGGCGGCGACACGCGCTACTACTCGCCATATCACTCTTACTGGCCTGTTGCGACCGGATGGACGAACGAACTGCACCTGCCCGGCTTGGATTCGCCTCTTGAAAAACACTTCGGAACAGAAGAAAAACTCCACGAACTCATTCAGAAAGCCCACAAAAAAGGGATAAGAATAATGTTCGACTTCGTGCCGAACCACGTCCACACCGATTCGTACCTTTGGAAAACATACAAAAACCAGGGTTGGTTCAACATGGCGGAGAACGGACTTCCTGCAAATTCGAGCGGAGGCTACACCTGCGGATGGGAAAAGCCGATCGACTGCTGGTTCACCGACTACTTAGCCGATATAAACTACCGCAACAACGATGCAACCGAAGCGGTGATAAATCATCTGATCTGGATAATTCAGGAGTTTGATATCGACGGTCTGCGTCTTGACGCGATAAGACTCATGGAAATCGACTTCACTTCGTCTCTCAAAACGGCGATTCAGCGCAAAGTCACAACGACTGGTATCCTTTTCTACATGATCGGCGAAACTTTCACGGGAGACATGGGCTGGGACGAAATCGGCTACTATCTTGGCGAAAACAAGCTCGACGGACAGTTCGACTTCCCGCTTTATCATCACATTGTGAGGACTTTCCTGCTTCAGAGCGAAACTGTAGAAACTTTTGCGGAGTTTCTCAAAACCAACGACTACCGCTATCAGAACGACTTCTACAAAGGCTCGATCATGGGCAATTTCATCGGGAACCACGATGTCGCGCGGGCACTGAGCCTCGCAAACAAAGACTTTGACGGAGTCTCCTCGCAGGGCGGCGCCGAAGCAGACCAGAAAGTATGGGCGGATTCACCGGAACTGCCTGAGGACGAAGCGCCTTTCAGCAAAATGAGAAACGCAATAACCTTTCTCTTCACACACCCCGGAATACCGATAATCTATCAGGGAGACGAATTCGGAATGCCCGGTGCAAACGATCCTGACAACAGAAGAATGAACGTTTTCGGCGACAATTTGAGTGAAAACCAGAAGAAAAACCTCGAACACACCCGTATTCTCGGCAAATTCAGGCAGGATCACCCGGCTCTCTCAGAAGGAAGGAGAAAAGACCTTATACTAAAAAACAACATCTACGCATTCGCTATGAAGCACGAGCATGACGCCGTCATTGCCGTTTTCAACAACGGTGAAGAAACTGAAAAAGTGACGATCGACCTTTCTGAATCAGGCTTGACAGACAGTACAAAAACTCTTTTTTCCGGAATTGACCTTGAAACGAAAGAAAACAAAATAACGATTGAACTCAAACCTTTCAGTTCGGAATTGATTTACTGATATATTTTACAGGTGTTTGAAACTTCTGATTCCCGTGAATACCATCGGGATTCCGTGTTCGTTGCAGGCATCGATAGATTCCTGATCTCTGACCGATCCGCCGGGCTGGATTATCGCCGTGATCCCGACTGATGCAGCTCTGTCGACACAGTCTCTGAACGGAAAGAAAGCGTCACTTGCCATTACACAGCCTTCAACCGGTGACTGAGCTTTTTTGATCGCGATATCGAGAGAATCGATTCTTGACATCTGCCCTGCTCCGACTCCGACTGTTGCGCCGTTTCTTGCAATAAGAATCGCGTTGCTTTTGATGAAACGGACCATGTTCTGTGCGAAAAGAAGCTCTTTTATCTGCTCGGGAGTCGGCTTTTTCTCGGTTACGAACTGAAGATCAGCCTCTGTAATGACGCGTCTGTCGGCAGTTTCAATGAGAACTCCGCCCGAAATTTTCTTAAGTTCGACATCCATTGCAAAATTCTGCGCGAATTCCCCTACTTCGACAAGTCTGATGTTTTTCTTCTTGCTGAGAACAGCCTTCGCTTCGTCGGAAAATGCAGGAGCAACAATGGCTTCTACAAAAAGAGCCTTCATTATTTCAGCCGTTTCGCCATCAAGCGTTTTATTGACCGCGATAATCGATCCGAATGCGCTGACAGGATCGCATGCAAGTGCTTTCGTATATGCTTCCGAAAGAGTAGCGCCGATTGCAGCACCGCACGGATTGGTGTGTTTTACGATCGCGACTGCCGGTTCAGTGTAGCCGCAGACAATGTTTTTCGCTGCTTCGAGATCCATGTAGTTGTTGAAGGAAAGCTGTTTTCCGTGAAGCTGTTCTGCAAGCGCGAGAGTTCCTTTTTCAGCCTCGCTGTCAATGTAAATAGACGCCTTCTGATGCGGGTTTTCGCCGTAGCGGAGGGTCTCTTTTTTAACAAACTGCATATTGATAAATTCAGGATCTTCGCTTACTTTTTCACCGTGACAGTCGACAGTCGAAAGGAACGAACTGATGTAGCTGTCATAAGCTGCGGTCAGTCTGAAAGCCTTGGAAGCGAGTCTGAATCTCGTTTCGAGCGAAATCTCGCCGCCGTTTGCCTTCATCTCGTCAAGTATCGCTGCATAATCATCGGGAGATGTGACGATCGCAACATCCTTGAAGTTTTTCGACGCGCTGCGGACCATCGAAGGACCGCCGATATCGATATTTTCAATTATATCGGCAAACGGTTTGCCGCTTTCTACCGTCTTTTTGAACGGATAAAGGTTGACAACGACCATGTCGAACATTGTAATGCCGTGATCCGATGCCGCTTTCATGTGGTTTGCATCGTCTCTGCGTGCAAGAATTCCGCCGTGGATTTTCGGATGGAGCGTCTTCACGCGGCCGTCCATCATTTCCGGGAAGCCGGTGTAATCCTCGATTTTCGTTACGTTTATTCCGTTTTCAGCGAGCATTCTGCAGCTTCCGCCCGTCGAAAAAATCTTAACACCGGCCTTGTCAAGCTCTGATGCGAAATCAACAAGTCCCGTCTTGTCAAAAACACTGATGATAACATTTTTGATTTTTGCCATGAAACCCTCCGTTGTTAAATAAAAAATCGCGCCTTAATAGCAAAAGCGAGATTTAATGCAAATTTTTTATTCCTTTTTTCAAGCGGTTCAGGCCGTCTTCAAGAAGGGTTTTCGGACACGCGATGTTCATTCTGAGAAAATATTTTCCCGCTTCGCCGTAAACAGAGCCTGCTGTGAGAAAAAGCCCTGTTTTTTCCCTTATTTTCGCTGAAAGTTCTGTACTTTCCATGCCGGTTTTCGAAATGTCGAGCCACAAAAGATAGGTTGCGTCGCTTTTAACGACCGAAATTTCCGGTATTTCGTTTTTCACAAACTCATAAACCCGTTTTTTGTTTTCCGAAATGTAGTTTCTGAGCGCGTCAAGCCAATCTCCGCCTTCTGAAAATGCAGCAATTGCCGCAATGCAGGCAAAGGAATTGGGTTCCGCGATTTCGTCTGTGTTGAGAGCACGCCATACTTTGTGGCACAGAACCGGATTTTCGGCATAAACCGCCGCACTTTTCATTCCGGCCATATTGAAAGCCTTTGTCGGAGCGATGCAGCTTACGGAAATTCCGCGGCATACTTCTGAGACTGATGCGAACGGAACATAGTTTTTCCCATGTTCAGTTATGTCGCAGTGAATTTCGTCGGAAATTACCGTAACACTGTGTTTTTTCGCAAGATTACCGACTTTTTCGAGCGTTTTTCTGTCCCAGATTTTTCCTGCCGGATTCTGCGGATTGCAGAGAATCATCAAAGTTGTCTGCGGGTCTGAAAGTTTCTCTTCAAGATCGTCGAAATCCATGCTGTATCTGCCGTTTTTGTAGAGAAGCGGGCTTTCAAGAACACGGCATCCGTTGTTAATAATGCTGTTGAAAAAAACATTGTAGACAGGAGTCTGGATCACGACATTTTCATTCGGAGTCGTGAGCTTCCGCACAATCGATGAAATCGCCGGAACTACGCCTGTGCAGAAGACGAGTCCCTCTTTTTTCATCTTGAAATCATGGCGCGTCTTCCACCAGTTTATGTAGGAAGCATACCATTCGTCAGGAATTTCAGCATAGCCGAAAACTCCGTGATCCATCCTCTTTTTTATCGCTTTCTCAATTTCCGGAGCAAGCCTGAAATCCATGTCCGCGACCCACATCGGAAGTTCGTTTTTTCCGACATTCCACTTGACTGAATCTGTTCCGCGCCTGTTTATTACGGTATCGAAGTCATATTTCATAGTTACCTCAGCCACTCGGGCTTGTCTGAATGTTTTTCAATATTATTGCAGATAATTTTTGTCTTCGACGGATCTGTTTTATCTGGTTCGATTATGAGTTCACCGATTTCTTCCGCTTTTATCGTCCCGGACGACGGGTTGAGAATACTTTCTACTTTCGAAGTGATTTCAGCTTCAACCGAAGAATATTCGAAAGCGAGCGTCGTATTCAGAAGTTTACAGTTTTTCATAACTAAATTACCGATGTAGCACATCCCCTGAAGGCTTTCGACAGTGCAGTTTACCAAAGTGAGATTTTTTGAATTCCAGCCCAAATATTCGCCGGAAATGAATGAATCGTAAACTTCAGCATTCTCACAGTTCCAAAAAGCGTCCTTTGAAAGAAGTGTCGAATTTCTGACAACAACATTTTTCGCGCCGTCGAAAGAGTAGTTTCCGTCAAGTTTAAGACCTGAAACCTCGACATTTTCGCAGTTCATGGCAAAATAGTTACCTTTTGCCGTAATATTCTTCATTTTCACGTTCCGGCAGTTCCAGAGTGTCTCTTCGGCATTTGTGAAAGCGATGTTTTCAAGCGAAAGAGTGTCGCAGCGCCTGAAATTTTTCGGAGCCTGAACAACTGCATTTTCAACCGAAACATTTTTGGAGTACCACACTCCGGCGCGCGCCTTTTCAAACCATTTACAATCCTTAGCATTCACATTTTCGCAGTACCAAAGGGGGTATTTCCACTGAAAGAGAACATTTTCAAGCTCGATATTACGGCTTTCCTTGAGCGGAGATTCCCCTTCCCCGAAAACAGAATCTGCTATCCGCACATTTCTGCTTCCGAAAAGGCTCCTTTCGCCTTTAAAGAATTTTTGTACAATATCTGTCATTAGAAACCTCATCTCATTTTTTAATAAAAAAAATCGCTGATTTCATAGCAGAAGCCGCGCATAATGCAATTTTTAAGGCAATTTTTTTGAAATTTCTCCTGTTTTACTTACTTAAAGATGAAGGATTTTAAGGAAATCAGCATCAAAATTGACTATACTGCAAAAAACTGTATATAGGGGCAGCGCAAGCTGCTCGGAGGCTGAAGCAGAAAACAGCCTTTGTATTATTAACCGAACTCAAGGTCGTTATTCATGTTAAAATTAGCGTTGATATCAGATTATCCCCCTTATAAATGCGGAATAGCCAACTATACCGGTTATCTCGCCAACGCTTTGAACGGCACAGGTCTCTTCGATATGTGCGTAATTTCGGAAGGCGGCAGACAGGACAGCACTTTTCCGGTATATGACACCTATTCAAGAAAAGGCGGTTTCAGACAGGATATCGTTAAAAAAGTTACTGAAATAAAACCAGACATAGTACATATACAGCATGCTCTTGTCCTTTTTCCGGATACTGACGAATTTCTTAAAATGATAGAAGAAATATCGGCTCTCGGCATAAAAATTTTCGTCACGCTTCACACTGCCGACATCGGTAAAAACATAAAAATCGACTGGGAAAAATTCTACAGAACCGTTCTTGAATACGGGCACCTCATCGTTCACAACGAAATGTGCCTGAACTCGGTAAAACACTACGGAATTCCTACAGAAAAAGTGCACGTCATCCCTCACGGAACGGCTTTTCTCGAACTTCCTGAAAAAACGGAAGCAAGAAAAAAACTCGGTCTTCCTTCCGACGAATTCATTTTTCTGGTACTCGGATTCATTCATTTCTTAAAAAACCATCATACCGTAATAACAGCTTTCAGGACGATGAAATCCGCGAAAAAATGCCGCCTTCTGATTGCCGGAATGGCTGACCGCAACACGTGGTACAACCGCCTTTACGTGTTTTGCTGCCGTATGCTTTCGCTTTTTTCGAAAAAAATAACGTGGCACAATGTTTTCGTAAAAAACGAGGATCTTCCGGTTTATTTCGGCGCATCCGATATGATGCTCATGCCGTACTGGCAGAACTATCCCTCAGCAAGCGGAATATTTCATCTGACAATCGGAGCAAAACTGCCTGTAATCTGTTCCGACTGTGTCAAATTTTCCGAAGTCAAGCATTTCATAAAAGAAAAAGACGTGTTCGTTCCGGTTTTCAGCGTTTCAGGATGGCGCCGCTCGATGTCAAAATTTGCAGACGAACCCGAACTCTTAAAAAAAGTAACTGACAAACTGTTCGATTACGCCTTGGAAACGTCGTGGCCGAATGTAGCCATACAACACGCTGAAATCTTTCAGAAAAAATAGCTCAAACTTACCACTCGGCTCTTATTATACAGATGTGGATAAACATCAGAAGAGCGTTCACCGCAGCCGGGGCAAACGAGAACATCAGGAAATATTCCTGAACATTGAAAATTGTAACCAGCATGAAAATGAAAAGAATGCTGTCTCTCCACAAAAGCCTTTTCAGATAAAACATAAGCGTCGGCTTTCTCGTAAGCACCTTTACGGGCTTGTTCAGATCCCACCAGTAATAAAAACCGATCCCACCTTTTTTGCGTCTCGAATGGAAGTTGACCATCGCATAAGTATAGGAAATTATTCCGGTAAACAGTCCTATATAAAAGAACCATTCCGAACCGTAAGGCCACCATCCAGGACCGCCCATAATCATTATGTGATATCCTGTCACCACATAAAGAAGAGCTCCAAGTGTCTCGTCGGAAAAAGAATCAAGATTCGCCCCGATTTTTGAAGACTGATGCCTTAACCTTGCAACTTCGCCGTCAACTCCGTCAACGATCGAATTGAAATGCATGATAACCGCGCCGATTACAGCTGCCCAGTAACTCGGGATCAAAAAAAGCGAAAGTCCGAAAAGACCTATGAAAAAGTCGGCAATCGTAACAAAATTCGGCGTTACGAACTTATATTTGATAATTCTTCTCGTCATCCTTATCGAAAAAGGTCTGTTGAGATATTTTGCAACAAGCCCGCCCGGTCTGAACTGCAAAAATTTGAGCAGATCCCATTCCGCCGCGACTGAAGACTTCTTATCGTAAATTCTTGCAGAAAAGCTGTTATCGAGCTTTTTGACACTTACTGCAAGCCCTTTATTCTGTTTCGCATATTCAACAAATTTGGCAATAGTGTCCGAATGTTCCCATTCAGTCCATTTTGCAAGATAAGCCGGAGTGTTTTCGCCTGCCAGAACAACAGGAAGAAGACCGTTATCGTTCTCAAAAAAGAGCACATCATCTGCCTTTAATTCCGGCCATTCAAATTCTGCAATCTTCTCTATAGTCCAGTCATCAACAATCCAGTCAGAAAAAATGATGAACAACTTTTCCTTTTTATCTGCCAGAGACTTTTCGACATCACTTGATATCACGGTGATATTATTAAACTTTTCCTTAACATCAACCTTTGTCAGAAGTCTCTCCCATCTCTCTCTCAACGAAACTGTTGCAAATGTCGGGACATCGAACGGAAAATCAATCAGAAGCGATTTTATCTCTTTTCCTGCTGCATCACTCATATAAACTCTCCTCATAAAAACCAAAAAAACGCGCTATTCTACAAATGAGACTAAAAATAACAACAAATTTTTCCATTTAATCGGAACTTCCTTAATTAGGAAGAGTTTAGTTTAAGGAATCTAAGGAATCTAAGGAAGTACAGATCCCTAACTTCCCAAAACTCCCTATACTCACTACTTCATGAAGAGGGATATTTTAAGCCTGACTAAAGTTTTCTCTAATTCCGATTATTTGAAGGG
>CACYHH010000002.1 GCA_902774115.1 uncultured Spirochaetales bacterium | reverse complement strand
CATTCTGCATTTGCCGGGAGTGTACCGCAGCTTGCAGCAGCCTGTGTGTTCGACGTGCAGACGCCGTTTTCTACGTGCTCTGCATCAGTACAGGTGCAGCTTGAATCGATCCAGCTGTAGGTCGCTTTGCACTTGTATGCGCAGTCACCTGCTTCAGCATAGTGAGCTGATGGGGATGATCCGTCTCCGTCCAAGGTTGATTCGTATGTATCACCGTTTACCCATTCTGCATTAGCCGGAAGTATGCCGCAAGAGATCGTTGCAGTCTGGCAGTCGTCAGAGCAGTTGGAACCGATTCCTTCGCCTTCGCCATATTCAGGATCAGCTTTATCGCATGCTTCGTTGCTCTGTTTCGTACCGTCGCCGCAGTAAGGAGCAGGACCGTCACACCATGCGTTGCAGTGACCGTAAGTGTCGTTGTCGGCACCGTCATCACACGTTTCGCCTTCCTCCTCATCAACATGACCGTCGCCGCAGTATGAAGCGGGACCGCTGCACGTTGCATTGCAGTGAGCGTAAGTTCCGTTAAGAATTGCGCCGTCATCACATGTTTCGCCGTTTAGGGTATCAATTAATCCGTCGCCGCAGTACGATGCATTGCCCTGAATAGACTCACATGAAAGTGAGCAGAGTTCGCAGCTTTCTTCACCGTAGTCGCAGAACATTGTGCCGTTATCCGCACCGTTGTCGCACTCTTCACCTTTCTCGACGACACCGTTTCCGCATTCCGGAACATCTTCAGCGGGTTCAGTGTCTTCATCCGGTTCGACATCATCGACATCATCGGCATCATCAGAGTCGTCACTGTCATTATCCGGCACGACTACTGGAACTTCCTCCTCTTCTCCGAGTTCAATAAACGTATAAGAGGTAAAGTGACCGGTCGTCATCATGATCGGATCTCCCGCAGCTGCGTTCATGATCGGATCTCCCGCTGCATTCGACATGATAGGATCTCCTGCGGAAGCAAGCATGATCGGGTCACCTGCAGCTGCCATCATTATCGGATCACCCGCCGCACTCATCATGATAGGATCTCCGGCTGCATTCAGCATGATCGGGTCACCTGCAGCACTCTGCATTATCGGATCTCCCGCTGCATCTTTGCCGGCAAGAACGGCATACGCACCGTGCTCGTTGTAGCTCCATGCACCCTTAGCCTCGTTATAAACAGCAGCGGCAACTACTTTGTTTTTGATAGCTTTGTTAGTTGTCATCCTGATGATAACGGGTTTTTTGAAAATCGTGCCGCTCGGTTCGAATTCAACGACCGTGCTCACAACAGTTTCACCCTTTGACGTAGGATAGTGCGAACTTTCGTAAACACTCACCGTAATAGTCGTATCCGAATCAAGAGCATCGGCAGGAATATCCACGGCGACAGACTCATCGGACGTCGAGATCGTTCCGCCGTCCTCAGCCGTGATCTCTTTCGAAACCTTCTCTTTCGGAGCAGCTGATTTCTTTTCGTCGCCGCATGATGCGACAGTAAAAACAGCAATAAAAATCAAAATCAAACCAAACACACGTTTCATAAAAACCCTCCTATAAACATCACAATGCAGAAACGTCAAATATGGCGTCTCTGCCTATACCTCAAGAGACCTTACGCAGCGGACATAACCGTATATTGAATAAGCCGACACAGGTTCACCGGTCACAAAATCGAACATATACTGCTGCCAGCCGTTCTCAGTACCGGAAATAAGTTTGACCATATCTCCGAATACCGAATATCCTTCAAAAGAATACCGGTCGCATCTTCCTTCCGGAGTTTCCGACATCAAATCTTCATAGTTTCCGCAATAATCAGTGTTGACGAGATCTGCAACAAGATCCATTATGCTCGGAAGTTCCCAACCTTCTCCCAGACTGCTGCAGTATGCATTGGCATCTTCCAGAGAAGTGACATAACCTGACATTTCAGACCACATCCTATTACCGATTTTCTGCGGGAATTCCTGTGCAGGAGCAGATGCCGGCTCGTTTTCAGCCCAGACGCAGCGGACATAAGCCCTCGAATCCGCGTCTTCCAGCAATTCACTGCTGCCGGTGGCAAAATTATAGAGAGTAAAATAGTTGTCGTTCAACGAAGAAGTCCAAAGTTTTGCGACATCGCCGAAAGGAGAGTAGATCCCGTTAGTATAAGGCACGCAGGGTTCATCCGGATCACAGCCGCCGATCGCAAGTCTTAAGATCTCATCCTCTGTCGGAACACGCCAGTTGCTCGAACTTCCCTCGACAAGATCATGGCAGTAGAGTGCCGCGTCGCTCCATGAAACTTCTTCCGAAATCGAAGACCAGAAAAGAGCCGGGCTTCCGTCAGGACCTTCTTCGGTTTTGTATGGAGTTTCCTGGTCATTTACCGACTCGTCGAATACACATCTTGCAACAAGATCTCCTGCTTCGCCTGAAATAAATTCGGAAAGAGCTCCGTACGGCGTGTGGATCGCCCAAGCAGCGTCATAAGTGTGATCCGAATTGTCGACAGCGTCTCCCGAAACAAGGATTCCGTAGTCACGGAGTTTCGATTCAAGCGGAGTTTCGTTCTCGTCGACACATTCCGACTCATCGAAGCATTCTTCCAGACTGAGGCAGCCGTCCTTGACTCTGCAGGTTCCGCCGGTTTTGATTTTTTCATGATCAAAAAGAGTCCTGAGTTCTTCTATCTTCGGGCTTCTCCACTTGCGGGCGCCGTTTGTATTCAGGTTTCTGCAGTTCTGTGCAAGATCAAGCCAAGAATAGTTGGAGTTACCGAGGGAAAGTTTCGAAGACCAGAGTATGCCGTTTGAAGAGTCTCTGCACGGAGTGTAGCCAATTTTCGCATTGCACTCAGGAATTCCGTCTTCCGGCAGATCGTCAAGATCGCTTCTGACACAGCGGACCGAGAAAAGCGTTTTCGAAGACCCTTCAGGATCTTCCGTTTCGTCGCCTTCTTCAACTTCCTGTTCTTCCGTTTCGTTGTCGGAGAGGACATAATCGATCCTTCCTTCTTTCATTGATACTGACCAGACGCTTCCGCTTTCTCCCTCAGAAGAAAGATGAGGTGTCGAAGATGCAAAAACATTCGCAGTCATGCCGGGGAAAGATGAAAGGACTTCGGTTTTCGAGTAGTCAAGAAGCGTTGTAAGCTCGTTTTTGTTGGGAAGTCTCCAGTCGGAATATCCCGCATAAGTCAGATTTTCACAGTATTCAAGAGCTTCTTTCCAGTTTTTATCGGAAACAGAAGTCTTCTGCCACAACAGATCGGTTGAAGAATCGCGGATTGCCTCTTCGCCGTCAACTGTTTCTGAAGTGTAGTTTCCCGCTTTTCCGTATTCCTCGCCGCTTACGCACATAACGCCGTTGCTGCCATCTTCGGAATCGACACGCATGATGCTTCCGTCGTTATAAAAATAGAGGGTCGGGACTGAAGTCCAGAAACTTGAGGCTTCCTCCATGCCGGATGTAAACTCGCGGAAATAAAGCCGTCTGAAAGCAGGAGAATCCGCTGCATCGCTGTCAACAATCGTCATGAACTCTTTCGGAGTAGGAAGTCTCCATGTTCTGCCGTCGTAAGTAAGTCCGCTGCATAACCCGGACATTTCGTCAAAACTGCCGCTTCTTCCGGTATAAAGCCAGATCAAACCGGTAACTTTGTCCTTTATCTCCTGAAAAACCTCGTCATCAGCAGTGACAGCGGCTTTCGGAAGTCTTTCAAAATCCTGAGGAACGCACGATCTTCTGATTGCATACTGCGCATCCTGACCGTAAAAATCAGCTCCTTTTTTCGGACATTCGAAAGGATCTGATTCCTGGTCCGTTTCCACTGCCCTATTCAGTAATTGAGGCATTTCGCCATGCATATTAGCACATGTTCTAAGCCCTGTGCATATCGCTTTGGAATAAACTTTTTCTGGTTCCGGAACAATATCTTCATCGCTCTGAGGATCATCATCTTCAGCAGCAGGCTCATCGTCATCAGTTTCTGCCGGTTCGTCGTCATCGGTTTCCGCAGGTTCATCGTCACTTGGTTCAACCGGAAGGTCTTTAGGATTGATCGCCATGAAAGTGTAAGCCGTGAAGTGACCTGTCGTCATCATGATCGGATCTCCCGCCGCCGAATTCATTATCGGATCTCCTGCCGCGTTCGTCATTATAGGATCACCCGCAGAAGCAAGCATGATCGGGTCGCCCGCCGCACTCATCATTATCGGATCTCCCGCCGCCTGCTGCATAATCGGATCTCCCGCTGCATTCAGCATAATAGGATCGCCTGCCGCGCTCTGCATTATCGGATCACCCGCTTCATCCCTGCCCTGAAGAAGAAGAGCATAAACGCCGTGTTCACTGTAGCTCCATTTGCCTTCGGCATCTCTGTAAACAGCGGCTGTTACGATTTTATTTTCAACTGCTTCTCCGGTCGCCATCGTAATAATAACGGGTTTTTTGAAAATCGTGCCCGAAGGTTCGAATTCGACGACCTTGCTTATCACGTCCTGATCTTCCGTGCCTGCATAATTTTCAGCATCGTAGATCGTCATCGTGATAGTCGTATCGGAATCAAGAGCACCGCCGGGGATTTCGATCGAAATCGAACCGTCCGAATTTTTGACGGTTCCGCCTTCTTCCGCGGAAACCTCCTGGGTCACCTGTTCTTCGAACGCAGGTTTTTCCTTATTTTTCTTCTTGCTGTTGCAGGATAAGACCGCAAAAACCAGAACAAAAACCAAAATCAAACTGAAAAAGCGCCTCATGAAGCCCTCCTTTTTATAATGTTATCCGAAAATTCCAATCAACTTTTAACGCCCGCAATTATTCTTATATAGAATTTTTTTTCAAGAAAATTCATTTGTATGAGAAACATAAAAATTGCATTTTCCGGTCTCACGGTTATTCTTTCGCGCAATTTTGCCGGAGGCTGAAATGAACCAGTGGTATCAGATAGCGCTACCCAAAGACTCGTCAACGGACAGATTTCTGGAAATCGAAGGTTTTTTGGGAAGTGAAGAAAAAGAAAACGCAACAATTCTTTATTTTGAGAAAAGCGACAAAGTTAAAGAACAGTTAAAAGAATACAATATATCAGTTATTTCCGACGGAGACTGGAAAGAGACCTGGCGCGAATACTTCGTTCCGGTAAAAATCGGTTCTCTCACCGTAGTTCCGCCTTGGAAAAAGGATGAAGGCGACATCATAATAAACCCTGCACGCGGTTTCGGGACGGGTCACCACGAAACGACGAGACTCGCTCTTGGCTTCGTAGAAAAGGTTCTTCAAAAAGACAACACTGTGAACACGATATTTGATGCCGGCACAGGTTCAGGCATTCTGGCGATCGCCGCCGTAAAACTTAAACACTCGATACATGCGACAGCTGTCGACAACGATACCGACGCGATCGAAAACGCAGCCGAGAATCTGATTCTCAACAATGTTCAGGATTCAATAACCTTAAGCAGCGAGCCTGTTTTCAAATTCGAAGAGAAATACGATCTCGTGATCGCCAACATCATCTCTTCGGTCCTCTATTTCCTTTCGGACGATCTCAAGCGGCTCACTTCGAAATGGCTCGTGCTTTCGGGCGTTCTTGAAAGCGAATCCCCTGTTTTCATGCAGCGGATGGGGCTTGAGGAAGAGTTTGAACTTATCGAAAAAACCAATGAAAACGAATGGTCAGGATATCTTTTGAAAAGGAGAGACAAATGAAGGAATTTTTCAAAAATTTAAAGGATGTTTTCAATGCTCTGACGAAATTCCAGTTCATGCGCTTCTGCGTTACAGGAAGCCTCGGAGTCATCACCGACGCCGTAATATACCACGTTTTTCTGTGGCTTCTGCACGTCAATGCAGGCAAAGACAGAACAACAGCCGACACGATACTTCTTTTCATTCTTCCAGTTTTCGGCTACCTCGCGGCAGTTATCCAGAACTATCTCGTCAACCACTTCTGGACTTTCGGCAAAGAGACTGAAAACCAGAGGGTTTCGTTCCAGCTTTTCTTAAAATTCTTCGCTGTCAGCCTTTTCTCTCTCATTCCGAGATACGCTTTCTA
The DNA here is from genome assembly GCA_902774115.1 of uncultured Spirochaetales bacterium. Taxonomy (GTDB): domain Bacteria; phylum UBP6; class UBA1177; order UBA1177; family UBA1177; genus UBA1177. Next base: position 434,539 of record CACYHH010000002.1, on the reverse strand, counting down.
CACTTTCCTGCTCATCTTCAACAACATCACTCCTGATTTAGCCAATATCGGAGGTATCGCAGCGGGAATGTTCACCAACTTTTTCGGAAGCAAATTCGTCGTTTTCAGATTCAAAAACGAAGAACCGAAACGCATCGAACCCAAGGACGAGAACTGATAAATGGTCAAATTCTTTAAATATTCAGCCGCGGGAAATGATTTTGTCATCATAAACGAGCGTGAACTCGGCGGTTTTAAACTGACAACCGAGAATATCGTCAGGATCTGTGACCGCAGATTCGGAATCGGAGCCGACGGAATCCTTCTCCACTCTTCCCCCGAAAGCAGAGACGCACACGCAAAAATGACGATTTTCAATAGCGACGGTTCAACAGCTGAAATGTGCGGAAACGGGATCCGCTGCTTTGCACTTTATCTCGCGAAAGACTGCGGGCTGACTTTCGATCCGCTGAAAATCGAAACAGGCAACGGTCTTCTTGAAGCACGCTGCGAAAAGGCGGGAAACACCTTCAGGATCAGCGCGACTTTGGGGAAAATAAGAGTTTTAGACGAAACAAAAACCGTTACCGCAAAAGGTCATGATTTCGAGCGGACAGGCATTTCGACCGGCAACCCGCATTTAGTCTACATTGCAAAAGAGAAAAACTGCACGATCGATGTCCGCGAACTCTGGGAACTGCAAGAACTCGGCTACGAAACGAATGTCGAACTCGTGACAGATATAGATTTCGTCAAAAACTGCGCGAAAGTCGACGTTTACGAGCGCGGAGCAGGCAGAACTCCAGCATGCGGAACCGGCGGCGCAGCAGTTGTCAACACTCTTTTCATATCTAAAAAAATCAAACAGAATCAAAGATTTACCGTCAAATTTCCCGGCGGAGACATTGACTACACGATAACCGGCGACGGAGAAACCGTCATCTCAGGCATCCCTCTTAAAATTTTTACAGGTGAATTCGAAGGATAGTATCTTGACCACGAAGGAACAGAAGGAACAATTCAAAGACAAGCCGCTAAAAGCCTGCATAAGCTATCTGGAAGAGATTGCGGAAAGTGACAAAGATAAGGCAGAGGCATTTTCCGATCTGCATCTGATAATAAAAAACCTCATCAAATCGAACAGGCTTTTCGACATATCCTCTTTTTACATTTTTTTGAAAAACGCAGCCGCAAACGGAAACAAGGTCGGGATGTTTTTCGAGCCTGCAAAAAACATGCTGAAGGAAAACATCAAGAATTTATTCACGAAATCAATAACTTACAACAACACAGAACTTCGTGAGACATTTGCCGATATCCTCGGGAACAACAACGGTCTTCTTATCGACCTCATAAGTTTCATCTTCAGGAAATACGATCTTTTCGGCTTTACTTTTTCCGATAACATAAACAGACAACTTGTCCAGATCGCTTCACGTGATCTCTATAGTTTCATCGATCACGCGGACATAAGTTTTCTCGCATTCTATCTCTCTTCTCTGCCGAAACTCGCTTTTGTTCCGAAAGAACACATCGAGCAGCTGACCGGCATGATACTCTACAAGATAGATTCGCAGCCGCAGACAACGAAGATCCTTGTTGCCATGAAAGAACATCCGTGTGCGGATATTCTGCTTCTCTTCATGCTTTCCCAGCGCGACAACGACCGCTTGCAGGCGCTTCGGATACTTAAAGAAAAACTTGCTCTCAAACAATCGGCAGAGCTGCGTGCATCTTTTGCAGGCAAAGCGCCCTATTTTATAAAAACAGCGATAAGCGGCGGATTATTTTATGATTTTCACAATATTCCGTTTGCCCACAAGGAACTTTTCGCCGCTCTTCTGCAATATACGGACATAAAAACCGTCAAAGAAACGGCAATTCCGCTGTTCAGAACGGCAAATACCGCCGGAGATATCAGGATCACCGATTCAAAACTCGCATTTGTCCCGGCGTTAAAGGACTTGATCCCTGCATTTTCCGATCTTGCTCCGGAACTCACGAAAATCCTTAGGGACGAAAAAATCGAACTGGAAGTCAAAGAAGAAATACGCAAAGTGCTTATAGAATCGAAATGAGCGGACAAAAAACAAATACGGCAGTTTTCGGCGGAAAGTTCGATCCTCCGCATCTGGGTCACCAGCTCAGCATATTTTTAGCTCTCGAAAAATACTGTTTTGACGAAGTCTGGATCATTCCGAGTTTTTCACACCCTTTCGGCTTTCATCCGGGCGACTTTGACAAACGGCTCGAGATGTGCCGCATCATGGCGAAACCTTTCGGGAAAAAGGCGAAAGTCCTTGACACCGAGCGCAAAACCGGGCTTGAAGTCGTTTACACCGTCGATTTGATCAAATATCTCAAAGAGAACTTTCCTGGAAACGATTTTTCGCTTCTGATCGGTTCCGACAACTGGGATGTGCGGCAAAAGTGGAAGGATTTCGATAAAATCGAAGAAATTTGCAGAAAAATAGTCGTCATCGGCCGGGGCGAAGAAAAAGAAAAAGGTTTTTCCCTTCCCGACATTTCAAGCACGATGATAAAAGAGATGATAAAAAACAATCAGAATCCAGACCTCTTTCTTCCTGCAGGGATCCTGGAATATATAAGGAAAAACGGGCTTTACGCCTGATCGAATTTCGGAAAAACCAAAGATTTTCCCTCTTCAAAAGCACCGAAAGTGATAAAATCGCTGTTGAAAAGGGTTTTCAGTTCTCCGCTTTTTACAAGTTCCGACGGAGTTCCGTCAAAAACAAGCCCACCCTCTTTCAAAGCGAGGATCCTGTCCGAAAAAACGAGAGCTTCGTTGATTTCGTGCGTCACTGTTATCACAAGTCTGCCGCTTGCAGCAATCTTTGCAATAATTTCCGATATTCCGATACGCTGAACAGGATCGAGATAAGTCAGAGGCTCGTCGAGAAGCAGGATCTCGCTATCCTGCGCTATAGCCCCGGCAATAAGAACTCTCTGCCTTTCGCCTCCGCTCAGGGTGCCTATTTTTCTCGACAGAAATTTTTTCGTACCGGTAAGTTCAAGCGCCTTATCTATCGCAGCTTTATCCTCTACGGAAAGTTTTTCCCACGGCTTTCTATAAGGGTAACGCGAAAGTTCAAGGAAGTGCGAAACATCGAAATCGCCCGTGATCTCTGCTCCCTGAGGCACGAATGAAATGAGTTTTGCCCGATCCCTCTCGCTCATCGAGGCAACTTCGACACCGTTTGCAAAAACGCTTCCCGAATACTTCAGAAGCGAAGACACCGCCCGCAGAAGAGTCGTCTTTCCCGCGCCGTTTGTTCCTATCAGCGAAATATTTTCCGACTTTCCCGCAGAAAACGAGATATCACTTATGATTTTTTTCCCTGATATTTCGACTGAAAGACTGCGGACTTCGAGCATACAAAAATCCCGTAATTTAAATTTGACTTAAAAGAATTTCAGTTGGAATCGAAATGAAGAACCGGCTAGACAGCTTTCTGAACCTTACCTGAACGAAGGCAGCGCGAGCATACGGTAACCGTTTTTACAGTGCCGTTCTCAACGATTTTGACTTTCTGAATATTCGGATTCTGGATTTTCTGGGTTCTGTTGTTCGAGTGGCTTACATTGTGACCGAACATCGGTTTTTTGCCGCATATTTCACATTTGCGTGACATGATTTTCTCCATAAAATTAAAACAACAACAAAAAAAACGCAAGCATTATAGACATTTTTAATGAAAAAGCAATTTTTTTGAGCAAAAAAACTAAAAATATCGGTAAAAACAGAGATATTTAGAAAAGATCCTCGGCACCCTGAGTCGGGTCGAGAACATCTTTTTCTTCGACGGTTTTGTTCGGTTCGCTGCCGGCATGGAAATACATTCTTACGCCGTCTTTATCGGAAACAAGACCTGTTTTGGGATCGATATTTCTGCCGACAACGCCTGCCGGAAGTTCATAATCGGATGTCGGAGGAAAGTTTTTGAGATACCTTTCCATGAAGTCGCGCCAGATCGGAAGAGCGGTTTTCGAGCCTGTTTCGACTCTGCCGAGCGGACGTCCGTGCTGGTCGTTGCCTACCCAGACACCTGCGACAAAATTCGGCGAATAACCGATGAACCACGCATCGAAATAGTCGTTCGTCGTTCCGGTTTTTCCTGCAACGTGACGGTTGCATATTCCTTCTTCGCCTTCCTCTTCCTCGCTGAGATTGCTCTTTTTGCACTTGTAGTGGTTGAATCCGCGCACGCTCGCCGCGGTTCCGCGGTTTACGACATCTTCGAGAATTTTGTTCGTTATGTAGGCCGTCTGAGGCGTAAGGACCTGATTTTCATCTCTTTTTGCAAAGTGAAGCAGTCTTTCCAACTTTGACGGAGCGGAAATGTAAGGATCATAAAAAACAGTGTTGTCTTCGAGAACATTTCCGTTTTTGTCGTAGATTTTTCTGATGTATGTCGTGTGCGGAGCCTTTCCCATGTTCGGGAAGTGGGCATAAGCATCGGTGAGTTCGTCTATCGTGAGACAGCTCGAACCGAGCATACTGCCGAACTCAGGCTTGATCTCGCTTTTGATGCCGAGAGCCTTTGCACCGTCAATAGCGTCACGCAGTCCCAGTTTCTGAAGAACTCTGATTGCAGGAGTATTCATAGAGTGAATGAGCGCTTCCCAGACCGTAACTTCGCCTTTGAAAGTGTTCTCGAAGTTCGCCGGTTTGAAGTTCGTGTCGGTAACTGTTACAGGCGCGTCAAGCACCATCGTCGCCGGAGTGAGAAGAGGTGATCTGCCGCCGCGTTTTTCGAGTGCAAGAGTGTAGAAAATCGGTTTTATCGAGCTTCCCGGCTGACGGCAGGCCTGAGTCGTGCGGTCGAATTCGCTGATTTCGAAGTCATAACCGCCCATAAGCGCCTTGACATACCCGGAATACGGGTCTTTGACGATTATTGCAGCCTGAGACGACGGGATCTGTTCAAGAACGAAATAAAAGTCTTTTCCCAATTTTTTCGAATAGTTGCGGAAATCGTACTGATCGCGTGTTCCGGCTTTGTCTGTCGCCCTGACGAGAATGACATCGCCCGGTTTGAAAACTTCTTTGACCGATCTCACAACCGCGTACGAACCGACAGGACTCCAAGGACGCGCCCACCCCAGATCTTCGAGATAGATTTCGCGTTTAACTTCACCGACCTGAACGAGCGCGCTTTTTTCCTTGGTTTCAAGAACGACACCCTGATAGTAGATACCGCTTTTTATCGTTTCTTCAGTGATTTTCCCGAAAGTCTTTTCGTGACGTTTGAGGTAGGTTTCAAGGTCTTTTTTAAGGTTTATCGAATAGAGCGGGTTTGTCACTTCGCCGCCGAACTTATCACCTTTCTGATAGCTGTCCTCCTCTCCTCTTGCATAACCCTGACGCTTCGAAAGTTCTCTGATGCCGTAGAAAACAGCTTCATGAGCATATTTCGTGGCACGCATATCAACAGTCGTCTGAACAGTCATCCCCTCTTTGTAAAGTTTGTCGAAACCGTACTTGTCAAGCAGATATCTGCGTACTTTTTCACTGAAATAAGGAGCTTTGTCGAGGAAAAGATCCTTCTGAGGATTAGTCGTGATCGGCTTGGACAGCGCTGCGTCATACTCGGATTTTGTGATATATTTGTCATCAAACATCCTTTTGAGAACGTAGTTTCTCCGGCGCAGAGCCTTGTCTGGATTGAGTATCGGGGAAGCCGCCGACGGAAATTTGGGAAGTCCGGCAAGAATCGCCATTTCATCGATTTCAAGCTCCCAGACGTGTTTGCTGAAATATTTGCGGGAAGCCGCTTCAACGCCGTATGCGCCGCTTCCGAGGTAGACTTCGTTGAGGTAAAGATAAAGGATCTCTTCTTTCGAAAGATGTTTTTCAAGCTCTATCGCCATGATCATATCCTTTATTTTACGGCTGAAAGTCCTCTCCGTACCGACAAAGGATTTGGAAAGCTGCTGCGTTATCGTACTCCCGCCCTGCTTTATTCCGGTTGTCATGTACTTGAATGCAGCACGGATGATGCCGAGCGGATCGATACCCTTATGCGTGTAGAACGACGAATCTTCACCTGCAACAAAAGCGAGACGAAGTTTTTCGGGAATCTTGTCGTAAGGAATTATTATCCTTCTGTTTTCGTGGTAAAACTCTGCTATAAGCTCTCCGTCGTAGGAATAAACTTTCGTTCCGGCATCGGGTTTGTAGTCGCTGACCATGTTGATTGCAGGGATCTCTGCTTTGAACTTGGAATAAACGGAAATACCGGCAATAACACCGACAACAAAAAGAGCTGCAGCCGCAATCAGAGCTATTTTAAATATCTTACGGATTTTATTTGATTTTGAACCGAACTTCTTTTGAGCCATTTATCCTCCAAAGAGTTAATCCTTCTTTATTGCTTCAAAAATCTTTTCCAGCCTGATTTCACGTTCTACGGAATCGTCATAGACAAACTTGATTTCAGGCACGAATTTAAGTCTGCTCAGATGAGACGCAAGTTTAAAGCGGATGTTTTTAAGGTTTGAATCGAGGTATTCCTGAATCTTTTCGACATTTTGCGGATTGAAAGTCGAATAGTAGATTTTAGCCGACCTCAGATCCTGCAGCACGGAAACGTGTGTTATAGTGATCATATCTGCCGGAGTACCGCCGAAATCGCTGTAAACCATGGTGCTGATAAACCTTTTTATCGATTCGGCGACTCTGTCCTGTCTTATTACGCCAGCCATCAGATAACCTCGTCTCTGAATTCTTTGTCGATGTAGCACTCGATTACGTCACCTACCTTGATATCGTTGTAACTGTCGATCGTAGCACCGCATTCATAACCGCTCTTGACCTCTTTGACATCGTCCTTGAAGCGTTTGAGCGTACCGAGTTTGCCGCTGTAGATAACGACATTGTCGCGTACAAGTTTGATTTTGGAGTTTTTGACGACTCTTCCCTCGACGACCATACAGCCCGCGATCGTTCCGACTTTGCCGACTTTGAAGATCTCTCTGACTTCGAGTTTTCCGATGAACTCCTCTTTGATGATCGGTGCGAGCATACCGGACATTGCCGCCTTGATGGCATCAATAAGCTCGTAAATGATAGAGAATATCTGGATGTTGACACCTTCCGAAGCAGCGAGCTGCTTTGCCTTGTTGTCAACGCGGACATTGAAGCCGATGATCATTCCCTGAGACGCGCTTGCAAGCAGAACGTCGTTTTCGTTGATGCCGCCGACGCCGGAGTGGATGACTTTTATCTTCATTTTCTTGTGTTCTATCTTGTTGAGGGAAGCGATGATAGCCTCTACGGAACCGTCGACATCGCCTTTTACGATGACGTTGAGATCCTTGACCTCTTCATGTTCCGCAGCGAAGAATTCTTCGATCGAAGGAGTTGCCTTTTCGACGTTTTTCTTCTCGCGCTGTTTGTTGATCCTGAGCTCTACCAGACCTTTCGCCCTTCTTTCGTCCTTGAAGACGTAAAGTTTTTCGCCTGCCGGCGGAACTGTGTCGAGACCCGTGATTTCGACAGCCATCGAAGGTGACGCCTCTTTGACGCGTTTTCCTGTCCAGTCCATCATGCTTCTGACAAAACCGATCGAAGCGCCGGTTACGACCATGTCGCCGATTTTCAGCGTTCCGTCCTTGACAAGAACTGTCGCAACAGGACCTTTGCCAAGATCCATTCTCGATTCGATGACGATACCTTCAGCCGGTTTTGTAGGATCAGCCTTGAGATCCATCATTTCGACCTGAAGAAGGACCGCTTCGAGAAGACCTTCGATGTTGATCCTCTGTTTTGCCGAAATTTCGACGAAAAGGTTTTCGCCGCCGAGCTCTTCAGCTACGATCTCATATTTAAGAAGTTCGTTTTTGACTTTCGCCGGATTTGCAGTCGGCTTGTCGATTTTGTTGATCGCAACAATTATCGGAACATTTGCCGCTTTTGCGTGGTTGATAGCTTCGACAGTCTGCGGCATAACACCGTCATCGGCCGCAACAATGAGGATAACGACGTCAGTTGCCTGCGCGCCGCGGCTTCTCATCGCCGTGAAAGCCTCGTGACCGGGAGTATCGAGGAAAGTGATCTTTCCGCCGTTTATTTCAACCGAATATGCACCGATGTGCTGCGTGATACCGCCTGCTTCGCGGTCGACGACATTCGTGTGCCTGATCGCGTCGAGAAGTTTCGTTTTGCCGTGGTCGACGTGACCCATAACGGTTACTACCGGCGGACGCGGAACCATGTTTTCAGGCTTGCTCTCGGTAACTTCGATGAACGATTCCTCGCTGAGCGCGACGTTTTCAGCGGTAAATCCGAACTCTTCGGCAAGGAACTGAGCCGTGTCGTACGGGATTTTGTCGTTGATTCCGAACATTTCGCCTATGCTCATGAGCTTTGAAAGAAGCTGTGCCGCCTTGACGCCCATTCTGCGTGCAAGTTCCGCGATCTGAATGGAATCCTCGATTTTGAGTATCTTTTTTATAGCCTTGGTCGGGTTCGGTGCAACGACCGGCTGCTGTTTTGCCTTTTTCTTGTCTTTCTTTTTCTTTCTGAAATCCTGATATCCGCCGCCGTAGCTGCTTCCTGAGTCATCACCGAAAAACTGCGAGATATCGGCTCCTCTGAGTTTGCCGGTAACGACAAGATGAACAGAATCGTCACCGTCGCCGCGGTTTCCGCTTTTTTTCTTGCCGTGACGCTGCTGCATACCAGTGTTCTGAGAAACGGGAGTATTTGACTCGGGAATGACGACTTTTTTCTTTTTGTTGACCCTGTTTCTAAAATCGTCGGAATAATCTTCATCGTCATCTTCCGCCGTCTCTTCCTCTTTTCTACGCAGAGGTCTTCTCTCCTCTTCGGGGCGTTCCTCCTCTTCATCCTGCTCTGCCGCAGCTATCTTTCTGATCTCGTCTTCGATACTGACGATCTTTTCTTCAGGAGTTTCACTGTTTTCTTCAGGCTGTTCTTCCGCCGGAACTTCTGCAGGAGCTTCTTCGACCGGATTTACGGAAGATTCGGGGGCTGCCTCTTCCGCCGGAACTGCAGGAGCTTCTTCTACAGGCTTCGTTTCGGTCACTTCTTCCGCCGGTGTTTCAGGCTGTTTAGCCTCTTCCTGCTGCACTGCGGAACGCTCGTCCGAAGGAATGAAACTTCTTTCTCTGTTTCCTCTGCGGAGTATAGCTTTCGGCCTTGCCTGGTCCGGTTCATCCTTTTTGAAATGCTTGCGGACAATGTTTTCAATATCATCGGTAATTTTGTTTGAAGCTTTGTAACCGCTGTAGCCCTCTGAATCGAGATAAGCGATGATGTCCTTGCTGTTTTCAAAGCCGAGTTCTTTTGCCAATTCTCTGATAAGCATTAAATATCCCCCGAAGTGAAATTATTTAATAAATTCATATAAAACATAAGTTTTTCCGACTGTTTCGAAGGTTTCAGCGCAAGTGCCGAAACAGCACGACCGTCGAATTTTTTCCCAAAAAAATCTTTTGAAAATATTGTTTTTGTACCTTTAAGTCCTGTCTTTTTTTCAAGTTCCCTGACAGTTCTCTCCGATGCGTCGGAAGCAAAAAGGATCGCAGCCAAAGCCGTTCCTTCGTCAGCTTCTTCGGCAATAAGGTTCTGCCCTTTGAGAAGAACTCCGCTCCTCCGGCATATTGCGAAATAGTAGTCAAACGATTTTTCCGCCTGAGTCCGCACAAAATCGAGAATTTTCTCCTGCGGAACTCCGAAAGATGTGCAGTTTTCGAAAGAAGACAGAGCTTTTTTTGCACCGTAGATCCCGCAGATACATTTTTTGTCAAAATGGGTATAGACAGAGCGGCCATCCAGTTTCTGAGTCCAGTCGGGAACGAGCACGCCGCCCGCTGCAACCCAGCGCAAAAGGCTTTCCTTCTCTCCTCTGCCGCCGCAGAAAACACAACTCCTTTCGGTCATACTACTCCTTTTCTTCCTTTTCGCCGTCTTCTTCAAGTTTCGAGAAATCGAAGAAGGAATCAGGCGTTACTCTGCCGATTTTGTCGCGTTTCTTGCCGTTGAGCTCGTCGATATGGATCTGGAGACTGTAACGGATCTGTCTCGCCCTTCTTATGCTGAGTTCAGCGTTCTTCGCGAAAGATTCGGTATCGGGCTCGCTCTGAATGTCGGCAAGCGTGAGATAGCCTCTTTCTGCAAGGAACTGACCGAGTTCTTCGTTGATGCACTTGAGTGTTGTGGTCGGAACATCGAGTTTCTTTTCGAGTTCGTCGTCGATATTGATGACACCCATACCTTTTTCAAGCATCATGTTAGCCTGTTCGATAATCGATTCAGCCTTTTCGACCGAAATGTCAGGAAGCTCTGCAAGAACTTCCGGCGCAACCGTTGTGAGGTCTTCAAGAGTGGTATAGCCGAGTTTGATTAGCGAATCTGCGATGCTTTCGTCGATGCCGTCGATGAAAAGAAGTCTTCTCTTAGCCTCTTCAAGCATCATCTGCATCTGGCTTTCGCTCTGAATATCGATGCTCCAGCCGGTAAGCTGGCTTGCAAGTCTGACGTTCTCGCCGCCGCGGCCTATAGCGACCGAAAGCTGATCGTCGGGAACAATGACGTCCATGCTGTGCTCGTCATCGTCAATGATGATCTGCGAAACTTCGACCGGAGAAAGTGTGTTGCAGATGTATTTTACGGAATCTTCATCCCACGGAATGATGTCTATCTTTTCGCCGCTGAGCTCATGCACTACGTTCTGGATTCTCGAACCCTTCATACCGACGCATGCACCGACCGGGTCAACATCGTGGTCGATTGATCTGACGCTGATTTTGGAACGGTGTCCCGGATCACGCGCAACGCCCTCGATTTTAACGATTTTTTCAGCAATTTCAGGAACTTCAAGCTCGAAAAGTTTGATAAGGAACATCGTATTGACACGGCTGAGAAGAATGTTGCAGCTCTGTCCGGAAGCCGGTTTTTTGACTTCGAGAATGAAAGCCTTGATCCTGTCGCCGGTTTTGAACCTGTCGGACGGGATCTGCTGCGTGTACGGAAGGTATGCCTCTGTTTTGCCGATATCGACGATGATGCCGGTCTTTTCGAAACGTCTGACCGTTCCTGTGATGATTTCGGACTGTCTGTTCTTGAACTCGTCGTAAATTATGTCGCCTTCAAGAGTTTTTATCTTCTGAAGAATAACCTGTTTCGCAACCTGAGCCGCGATCCTGCCGAGTTCGTCAGCTTCCATTTTAATGCCGAGCGTATCGCCGAGCTGTGCTTCCGGGTCGATTTTTTTCGCTTCGTCAAGAGAAATATCAAGCAGAGGATCTTCGACTCTGTCGGTAACAAGTCTGAAGTAATAAGCCTCCAAAGTACCGGTCGCATCGTCATACATGATGTCGATATCGGCTTCAGATCCTAGCTTTTTCTGAACGGCGCGGTACAGAGCCTCTTTCACGATGTCGATGATAAGTTCCCTTTTGATACCTTTCATTTTGACCAGCTGGTCGATCAATTCCTTCAAATTAAAATCCATCACTTTTCTCCATTCCAAACTTCATTTATTTTTCTGACAAATCCTTTTGCTATCTTAAGTTCAGTTCCGTCTTCGGCACGTACGACGAATTCCTCTTTGTCGTCATCGACCGAAACCAGTTCGCCGGTAAAGCGTTTTCTGCCGTCGACCAGTTCCGAAAGCTTTATTTTCAGCGTTTTTCCGATCTCGTCGTGCAGATCGTCCCACCTTCTTACCGGTCTGTCGAGCCCGGGCGAACTTACTTCAAGGTAGTAGCGGAAAGGAAAAGGGTCTTCCGCATCAAGAAAATCGCTCACGATCGGACTGAATCTGCCGCACTCGTCAAGCGAAATGCGGGTTTCCGGCGAAAGTGTGTCCAGATAAACTCTGAAAACGCCGTTCTGACCGGTCGGGAGATCCAACTCTACGATTTTAAATCCCATTTTGTTAGCCAACGGCTCCAACTTTAAAAAAATATCCTTAGCTCTGCCACTCCACATTCAACAACCTCACTCTTTGGATTAAAAACTGCGAAAAAGATGCAGAGAAATGAGATAAAAAGAACCTCACGGCGCGTTATTTACCATTAAAAATGTAAAAATCAAAAAAATTTTACATTTCTACATGAAATCGTCCCAGGAAGTCTTTTTGCTCTTGAGCATTTTTTTGAGTTTGATGACAGCTTTGGCTTCGATCTGTCTGATTCTTTCACGGGTAACACCGAATTCCTTGCCGATTTCGTCAAGTGTGAAGGAGTCGGTTTCACCTATTCCGAAACGCATTCTGATGACTTTTTCCTCTCTCGGGGTGAGACCATGGAAAAGTTCTCTTATGATTTCAGCCATGTTCTGGCGCGCTGTGTAGTCTTCGGGGCTTAAAGTCTTCGGATCCTCGACGAAATCCTGAAGCTGGCTGTCCTCGTCCTCGCCGATAGGAGTTTCGAGCGAAATAGTCTCTCTCGCGCTGCGCCAAACCTTACGGATCTTGTCTTCGGGAAGGTTCATCTGCTTTGCAACATCGGAAATACTGGGCTCGAAGCCGTTTTTATTGGTAAGTTCCTTGATGGTCTTGTTGATTTTATTCATCATTTCGATCATGTGGACAGGGATTCTTATCGTCCTGCCCTGATCCGCGATAGCTCTCGTTATCGACTGTCTGATCCACCACGTCGCATAGGTCGAGAACTTGTAGCCGCGGTGATATTCGAACTTGTCGACCGCCTTGATAAGACCGATATTTCCTTCGCAGATGATGTCTTTGAAATCAAGTCCGCGGTTGTTGTACTTTTTCGCGATGCTGACAACGAGTCTCAGGTTAGCCTGAATCAGCTGGTTTTTCGCGCTGCGGACAGCATCTTCAGCCGCTCTGAGCTTTTTGGAATTTGCCGTAAGCTCTTCTATCGAAAGCGTCGTCTCGGCTTCGAGTTTCTTGATGCTGCGCTTAGTCTGGTTGATAAGGGCGTATTTTTCGCTGATGTGGAGGGCATTCGCGTCGACCAGAGGGAACTTTTCAGGATTTGCGATGATCCTACCCATGTCTTCGAACGTCATGTTCATCTCTTCTTCGATGATTTTGATATTGTTCTGAAGCTGTTTCGCCTTTTCCTCGTAAAGTCTGATTTTTTCGCAGAGAGAATTGAGATAAGCCTTGTTGAGCCTCATTTCAATGACTATATCGACCATTTCGTCAACAACAGCCTCAAGAGCAGCAGTATATTTTTTCTTTGCATCCGATCTGAGACGCGGAGTTTCGAGCTGTTTCTGAATTTTTATTTTTTCTCTGTTTTTGGTCTTAAGAGACTCGATGCAGGCAATAGTTGCCTCTATAAGTGACTGATTTTTCTCACTGTTCTGAATTTCCTTCTGAGTCGGCACCTTAGGCTGTTTTGCCTTTTTGCCCTGAGCTTCGGGATCTGCGGCTTCATCATCGTCATCGTCGTCGTCCATATCTGAAGGACCTTTTTCGTTCTCAAAATCGTCGTCGTCATCGTCGTCGTCCGACATATCGTCGCCGTCGCCTCCGATCTCCTCATCCTGTTCCCTTACGATTTCCTTTATATTCAACTGACCGTTGCTCACCTTGTCGGGAATTGTAACGATCTCCTTGAAAGTAATGAAAAAGTCGAGAAGAAGCCTGATTATGTCCTTTTCTCCGCTTTCGATCTTCTTTGCGATATCTACTTCACCCTCTTTGGTGAGAAGCGGAACCGAACCGATAGTAAGCATGTACATTCTGAGAGGATCCTTTCTTCCGCGTTCATGCGTCGTGGAAGATGATTTTTTCATTATAGTCGCAACCGCATCGGCAGACGGGACCTCGGTTTCATCCGGTACGCTCGGCGTGCCGATCTTTCTGTCGAGATTGAAGTCATCCGGCAGAACGTTGAAGAGCATCTCCATATCGTCGACGTTGAAATCATCCGGAACCATTTTGTTGAAATCCTGCGGATCGGTGAAGTTGTCGGCATTCAGCAGAACATCCTTTGCCACCTGTTCAAGCGACTCTTTCGGGTTTCTCCCCTCCTGCTGAAGCTGTCTAACTCTGTCGGAAATCTGCTCTTCCTTTTTCCTGCGGGTCAAAGCCTCGGAATCTCTTGTGATCACGTTTCTTTTTTTCATGAAAGGCGGAATTCTCATTTTTTCCTCCTGAAAATCAATTGTCCTCGTCTATATTTTATTATCACGTTTTTTCTTTTCGAGCTCTCTATTTTCTCTAATAATTTCAGTTATTTTACTTTTAGCTTCCTCGCTACTGTCATTGCACAGGGTTTTATAGAGCATCTCATTCTGGGCGATCTTCACACCTGCGAGTTCACGATTGAAGTATTTTTCGAGAAAGCTCTCTTTTTTATCCATGAATTCAGCCGAAATACTGCCCGACGCATCGACTCTTTCAAGAATGCTTTCCATAGATTCGCCCTCGTCATAAGCCGCCGAAATTTCGTCCATCAGCGTTCCGTAGCCGGAATATACGAAATAATCCCTGACCTCTTCGAGCGGACGAACGAATTCGTTGTGCAGAAGTGCGAGTACGACCAGCTTTCTCAGATTGTCGAAACTGTATTTTTCATAAATATCGTGCTGTTTCACATCCCCTTTTTCCGCCTTTGCAGCAAGCGTACGGACCTGAGACCCCGCAGGTTTGTAGATTCTGATCTCTCCGTTTGACCTCTTCATCACATAGTTCGAATAAGCCTTTGTCTTCGTTGGCGGAATTCTGGTGAAAATATCGCGGATAAGACGCTCGGTCTTGAGTTTTTCTTCAACATTGTCCTGCGAATTGAAAATGACAAGCTGCTCGTCGAGAAGTTCCTGAAAAAGCGGTCTCGATTTTTCTATGAGAGCGCGGATTTTTTCAGCCCCGCCCTCTTTTTTCAGCATTGAATCGGGATCTTCGCCTTCATCGGTGATAAATGCCGCACGAAGATCGAGTTTGTCGGGCACTGTGAGCGTTGCGATCCTTTTTGCCGCTTTGCGCCCCGCGCTGTCACCGTCGAGCATGACGACTAAAGGTCTGTTGAACCTGCTCAGAATTTCAAGGTGTTCGTCGCTTACCGCAGTTCCCAAAGCCGCAACCGCAGTCTGGAAACCGTTCTGGTGCATCGCGACGACATCGAAATAGCCTTCGCAAAGAACGACGTACGGGAAATCATTCAGCGATTCGCGGACAAAATCTATGCCGAAAAGGTTGTGTTTTTTGTTGAATACCGGCGTATCGGGCGAATTGAGGTATTTCGGACCGGAATTTCCGCCGGACATTACTCTTCCGCCGAAAGCGATGACATTCTTTTTATGGATTATCGGGAACATCAGACGGTTGAAAAAGAATGAACGAGCCCTTGAGTTTTCGTCGATCTTAATAAGCCCGGCACGCGCCGCAGTACTGAGGCTGACACCGTTTGTCCTGAGTTCTTCCATGAAAACTTCGCCGTCTCCGATGTAACCGATCGCGAAACGCCGCTTCATTTCGTCGGAAACACCGCGTTTTTTGAGATATTCGAGCGCTTCAGGGCTGTTTTCGAGATTATGCATGAATATCTTCGCCGCGATTTTATTCGCCTCAAGAATTTCGTTTCGAAGCTGCTCCGCTTCTCTGTCGACCTTCGGCTCGTCCTTCAGAAGTTCCGGAATATTGAAGTCTTCACCAAGTTTTTTCACCGCGTCGATATAGGAGTAACCCTCTTTTTTCATCAGAAAAGTTATCGCATTTCCTGAAGCGCCGCAGCCGAAGCAGTAGAAGGTATTCATGTCCGTATATATGTGGAATGACGGCGTTTTTTCGTGGTGAAGCGGGCAAAGGCACTTGAACCCTTTTCCAGTCGGTTCCAGCTTCGCATACTTCGAGATCAGTTTGTCAAGGGAAATGCGCTCGGAAACGAGCCTGTTGACTTCAGCATACAATGCCAACGCAACTCCTCCAAAAAAAGGCTGAGTATAATAATACTTAAAATTTAAAAATCAAGATATATGTAGGGAAAAATCGTAAAGAAATCGGGCACCGCGTGCGAATCAGCCGAACACAGATTTCATCCTGTCCAGATCCTCTTTCGTTCCGGCTGCGATAAGCACATCGCCTTTTTCGAGCGTTTTCGTGGGCGACATCGTCCCCTTCCCTGTCGATTTTTCGCGCACTGCAAGAACGAGAACGTTGAAATTTTCGCGTAGTCTGAGGTCAATGAGATTATGACCCCACATTTTTTTGTTCGTAGCCACAGCCTCGATCCGGTATTCATCCTCGAATTCGATACTGCACGACTCGGTTCCTTCGCCGCGCTGAACGGTTTTCAGCATATTTGCCTTCGAAAGAATTTCGCGGTGGTAGAAGTCGATCAGATCGTGTTCATGGATGCAGCCGAGCACTTTACCGTCGTCTGAAAGGACAGGAAGTTCGATGACTTCGCGCTTTATCATGAATCTCATCGCCTGCGAAAGCGGAGTATCGAGTTTCACTGTCGGGAAAGTTGTGTCCAGAAGGTCGCTTGCAAGGACCATCGTGCCGATCGCATCGTAATCGACTTTGTTGTTCGAGCTGAAAACGCCGTTTATCGCGCCTAAATATTTGCCGGAATCATCGACGACATACGATTCGAAGCGCTCCTTATCCCTCATTTTGTCGAGGATCTGCGGAAGACATTCGTCCTTGTGTACGACGACACATTCATGGCGGAGGCAGAGCTGGACATGGTTTTCATTCATGATCGAAGCCTCTTCGCTGTCGTCAATCGCGATTCCCTCTTTGTAAAGCTGATAGTTGTAAATTGAAAAAACGCTCATCCGCTTTGAAATCATCGTTGCAACAACAGTCGCGAGCATAAGCGAAGGAAGCATGTTGTAGTCCCGCGTGATTTCGAAAACGAGAAGAAGCGATGAAACCGGTTCCTGCGTCGCCGCACCAAGCAGAGCTCCGATCCCGACAGATGCGAAACTTAAACCTATCGACGGATCAAGCCCAGGATAAAGCATCGGGATTATTTTGCCGAAACCGAGGCCGAAAATATAGCCGACAAACAGAATCGGAAGGAAAATCCCGCCCGAAGCGCCGCTTGCGAACGCGATAGAAAGAAAAAGGAGTTTGAGAAGGGCGATTCCTATGAGAAATGACGGCGTGAAACCGTTTCCGGCAAGCATCATGTCCTTGCCGAGACCGAAAATTTCAGGAACAAAAGGAACAGTCAGCGCGAAGGGAAGAAGAAGCAGCGGAATGTGGATATATTCAGGAAGTTTTGCCTTCACTCTGTCAAAAATATTGGAATTGAAGTATGTGAGTTTGATGAGCCCTACTCCAAGAAGCGCGTTGATAAGGCCGAAAGTCGTAAAAAGGAAAATTTCCGTTCCCGAACTTATCTCCGCGCTGAAACCGAGTGCAGCCGCCGGAAGTGCGGTATGCCCCGGCATAAAATATGAGCCGAAAAAACTTGCCGTAGCAGCAGAAACTACAATGGGCGTCAGAGTGCCGATAGCATAGTTTCCCAAAATCGTCTCAACCGCGAAAATGGTCCCTGCGATCGGAGCATCGAAAGCGACTGCGAGACCTGCGGCTGCACCGCAGCCCACAAAGAGTTTGATACGCGATATCGGCATACTTAAGAACTGCCCCAGAGTCGAGCCCAGCGTAGAACCTATCATGATTATCGGACCTTCGTTGCCGAGCGGAACTCCCGTTGCAATCGAAAGAGAGGAAGTTACCATTTTGAAAATCGCGAGTTTCGGCGGCATTATACCGTTTTTCAGTTTCAAAGTTTTAAGAAGAAATCCGAAACCCGCGCCTCCGCTTTCCTTGCATAGATAGCGGATAATGAAGCCGCTTATGAAAACGCCTGTCAGCGGAAGAACGAACTTGTACCACATCGGCAGTTTCTTGAAAGCCTCGACTGCAGCGATCGTGGGAGCACCGATAAAAAGTTTGGAAAGAGAATCTATCATCCAGTTGAAGCACAAAAACGCGCATCCTGCTAAAATGCCGATAAGCACCGCCGCGAAAATAAGGAATGTTCCCTCTTTCAGTTTCGCTTTTTCGAGGAAATTTTTTAATTTGAAAAAAGATATTTTTCTCATGATTTAATGCTTTACTGCGCCCCTTTCTTCAGATTGCAGTCACGGCAGAGCATCTGGCAGTTTTCCGGCACTGTTTTGCCGCCTTTGCTCCAGGGGATGATGTGGTCGGCGTGCATTTCGTCAAATTCAAATGTTTCGCCGCAGATCGCACATTTGTGATTTTGTTTTTCATAGGCAGCCAAAGCATCGCGGCGGTCAAAAGCGCGGATAGGATGACCTCGTCACGCTGATTGTCCTTGTAGACAAATTCGCGCTGATATTTCTGGCGGATATCAAGGCGGCCGTCATATCCGACAACGCCTTCCTCCGCATCGTTGAAGTAGCCTTCGCAAACGTCACCGACAGTAACTTTCAATTCCTTTATTTCCAAGACAACCTCCCTGCCAAAAACCGCACGAGTAAAGCATAAAAAGCGGAGTGTTTCAATAAAATCAGGTATCCGGCGCCGTTTTCGAAGACCATTCGCTTTAAACAAAATATAAATTTCCAATATTTTTATTTTTATTTTTGAAATTTTTCAATATAATATTTTGTTTTTTATGCTTTTTTGTTAAAACAAATATTACTTACAGAGGCAAAAATGAAAAAAGAAGAAATCGAAAATCTTTTCAACAGCTATGAAGAGGCAGTCTGCAAAATCGAGGAAACCGAGTGCTGGAGCGCAAGAGACCTGCAAAAACTGTTCGGATACAGCCTTTGGCAGAACTTCTGCAAAGTGATTGAAAAGGCCAAGGAGGCTTGTCGGAACGTGGGTCAGCAAGTCTCAGACCATTTTATTGACGTCAATAAGATGGTCGTACTTGGTTCAGGTGCGGAAAGAGAAGTCGATGACATAATGCTCACACGCTATGCCTGTTATCTTGTGGCACAGAACGGCGATCCGAGAAAACCGCAGATAGCCTTTGCGCAGACATATTTCGCGGTTCAGACCCGCAGAGCAGAACTGATAGAACAGCGGCTGCTGGAAGTCGAGCGTGTCAGAGCCCGTGCAAAATTGCAGGAAACCGAGAAAAAACTTTCGGGAATACTCTATGAACGAGGCGTGAACGAACAGACCTTCGCCATAATCCGTTCAAAAGGCGATCAGGCACTTTTCCGGCTCAGCACGAACATGATGAAACAGCGCATGGGCATACCGCAGGCGCGTCCGCTCGCCGATTTTCTGCCTACAATCAGTATTAAAGCCAAGGATTTCGCCGCCGAAATGACAAGCGTCAATGTGCAGACAAAGGATCTGCAAGGTGAGAACGCAATCACAGAAGAACATGTCGAAAACAATGCAGCTGTCCGCAAAATGCTTATTGGCCGCGGCATCGTCCCTGAAGATCTCCCGCCGTCCGAAGATGTTAAGAAAGTGGAACGCCGTCTGGCAAAAGAAGAAAAAAAGCTGCTGAAAAACAAGGAATAGTTTTAACCTTTCCCCGCTTCCGGATGTTTGTTGCGGATAAGAACTCGCGGATAAGTGTTTTTCAACTTGCCATCGATCCACAAAGTCGGAGTCGCGTTTAAATCACTGTTTCCGGCCATTTTCAGCTCTCCTATTTTTTTCTGTATATTTTCAATAAATCTCCGCCGAGTTTTTCCGAGCGAGTGAGATCAAAGGAATTTTCAAAAAGTTTTTTGGTTTCTTCATCAAAAAGTTTTAGTCCGCTTCCGAAAATTTTTTCCGATTCGATTAGCTGAAATTCATCGACCATACCTGCTTCCATAAAGGCTTTCACGAGGTTGGCACCGCCTTCTAAAAGAACGGAATTGATTTTGTATTTTGTGTAAAGAATCGAAAGAGCATCTTTAAGTTCAAAATTTTCGGGTAGGATTTCGATTTTCGCCTTGATTTCATGCGCTTTATTGGCACTTGTGAAGATTATCGGATCTCTTTCCATAATCTTTGAATTCAAATTAAGCGAGAAATTCCGGCTGAAAATAACCGGCTGCGGGTCAAAACCCTCTACAAGCCTTACTGTAAGCATGGGATCATCGATATTTACGGTATTCGCGCCGACTGCGATCGCGGAATGAGCACTTCTGAGTTTATGTACATAAATTTGAGCCTCATTTCCTGAAATCATGCACCTTTCCCCCACTTTATCGGTGATGAATCCGTCGCTGCTGAGTGCTATTTTTGCCGTCACCCACGGAAGATTGGTTCTGATCCCCTTAAAAAAGAAGCGGTTTATCTCTTCGACTTCTGCCGCAAAACCATTTACCAATGCACATTTCACGCCGTTTTGCCTTAAAAATTCGATTCCGCCGCACGCTTTTTTGTTTTCCTCTTCTTTTGCGACGAAAACTCTTTTGATACCAGCTTTCAGTATAGCTTTCGCGCATGGCGGAGTCTTTCCGTAGTGATTGCAGGGTTCAAGTGTCACAGCCATGCTGAGCCCCGGCGCTTTGAAACCGAGTTTTCTAAGTGCGTCAGCTTCGGCGTGGTCACGACCATATTCCTGAGTGAAACCTGCAGACACGATCTTTCCCTCGTCGTCAAAAATCACAGCCCCGACTTTCGGATTTGGATAGGTTTTCACAGTAGCCTTTTTTGAAAGCTCAACCGCCCTTTTCATCATCGCGGAAACTATATTTTCGCCTATCTCAGCCAAAGCACTCTCCTTGTGAACAAAGCCTCACCCTTTTATGGAAATAAATATTACTGTCAAATTTTTTGATTATATATATAATCGCCCGTTTTAGTGTTTTTTAATGGAGAAAATCATGTCCGCAATACTCAAAACAATTTCAATTCTGCTCTGCATTTTCATGTTCGCATGCGGCAGTTCGTCCAAAGAGACAAACGAAATACCCGATGAGAACGATCCTGCGGGAGATTCCGACAATGTTCAGCCGGATGAAGATTCCGATTTTTCCGACACAGACACCTCAATCGAAGAAAACGACGAAGAAACCGATAAAGACAGCGATCCCGCTCTTTCCGATGAAGACGGCGGGGAAAATGACAATGAAACAACTGATGAAGACGGTGATTTCGAGGAGCTTCAGACCGGCGGGATCTACATTTTTTCCGATTTTGACGAATCGGGCAACGCTCAGTCGAGAGAGATTCTGGGAAACGGCGGATTTCTGGGTTTTTCGATTTTCTCACTCGGAAAAGATTACTGGGCTGTAAGCGCGATTCACGAGTCGATTCCCGCTTTCGACTGGGACAAGGCGACAGGCAAGCTATATATTTTCGATAAAAACAAACGTGTAGAATCGCTTGAGGATGCCGCTTTCGTGCTGAACCACCCCGAAAAAGCGCTCAACGCCGGCTTCGGCTATACCGCGGCAGATCCCTGCGATATAAACGGCGACGGATTAGACGAACTTGTCGTTTCTTCACATCTTGCTGCATCCGGAGACCTTTATGCGGCAGGCGAAATTGTCGTTTTTTACGGCAGTCCTGACGGATGGAACGAAGAGAATTTTTCGATTTCGCGCCTTTCCCCGGCATATATCCAGAAAGCGGACAGCATGAGCCAGTCTTTAGCGTGTCTCGACTACGACGGCGACGGTTTTGCAGATATTTTTGCAGGCGGCCAGAACGCAGGGCCTGAACTTTCTGGCGGCGGAAGTCAGGGAATGGTCGCATTTTTCAAAGGCACTGCGGCGGGTCTTTCCGAAAACGAAAGCTGGGTAATGCTTCCCGAAGTTGAAGAAAAGGCGCAGTATTTCGGCAGTTCGATGCTTGCCTACGACTTCAACGGAGATTCCGAACCTGATCTGGCAGTTTCAGGCTGGGGTTTGAAAGAAAGCAAAAATTCTGCAAATTCAGGCGGAGTATACATTTATCTCAGCGGAACCGACTGGCAGGCAGCTGCTTCGAACAAAATTTTCGGCGAAGCCGATTCGCAATTCGGAAGCGCTTTGAAAATCATAGAAACCGGCGGAAAAAAATATCTGGCAGTACTTGCAACAAAAGACAAAAACTACGGAACGGTCAACTTCTACGATCCGGCTGAAAATTTCGCAGCAAGAGGCCGTTTTTCGTTCCCGTCGGCCTTTGCGGAAGAAGGAAACATTTCCGATTTCGATACGATAAAAATATCGGCTGATACCGATCTTATCGTCGTCGGCGGCAAGAATTTCAGCAGCGGCGGCATGAGCTACTGTGCAACAATCAACAACCAGACGATCTCGGAGCCTGAAGCGTGCAGATTCCAGCCTGCCTCTCCCGAAGGCGGCTTCGGGAACTCCGTTTTCAACAACAAAAACGGCGAAATAGTTGTCGGAATGCCTGAATACATCCACAGATTCTAAGGTTTTATGGGAAACGGCAGATTTTTCTACTCACGCAATTTCGTAACTTCGTTCGCACACGGACTTCACAAGCGGATTTACCGCTATTTTTTCAGAAAATTCGATGTAGAAATTCCCGATCCTGCCGGTTTTGAATCGCTGAAAACAAAAGATGAAAACGACAAAAAGCGCCTTGTAATCTACATTTCAGGGCGGAACAGCAAAATCGAGCAGTTCCTTCTTAACGGATTTATGATCGAAAACGGAATAACGCCGCCCACCCACTCTTTTGGTCCCAAGACCCGTTTTTTCCGTCCGCTCGGTGAACTCTGGATGATGTTCATTTCCCTTTTCACTCCGTCGATAATCAAAGAGAGGTTCATCGAATCGCTCTACATTCCGGTCGATTCGCCCGAAGAACTCAGTATTGATCCGGTTTTCGCGGAAGTTTACAGAAAACTGAAACATCAGGAGGCGACTTTCATTCCGGTAATCACGCTGTGGGACAAGAATTTAGACAAAAAGAACCGCTGGGAGTGGATAAACCAGCTTATCGGGCGCTACAACTTCTGGTCGACCTCATGGGAACTTCTCATGTTCATGCTGAAACGAAGAAAACTGACTCTCAGGATAGGTATTTCGTCTACGGCAAAACTTGAAGATTCCGAAGAGGTTTTCGTCCGCAGACTGTGTGACCTGATGAACACTTCAAAACGCAATGTCGTCGGTGCGGCACTCAAAAACTGGCTCGACCTCAAAAACGAAACTCTGTTCAAAATGGAGTTGTCCTCACAGGAAGAGAAGCGCTCGGCGATAAAAATAATGAATTCGATGTCATCGGAATACAGCCCGCTGTACGCCGAAATACTTTCCTATTTCCTCGGAAAAATATTGAACGCGCGTTTTTCGAGATTCACGTATTCCACAAATGAAATCAATGATTTATGCAAACTATGCGCCCTTTCTGAAACAAACACCGTTTTCGTTCCGACACATAAAAGCTACTTCGACTATCTGATACTCAACTACATTCTTTACCGCGAAAAAGTAACAGTTCCGCTCGTTGCGGCAGGCGACAACCTTGATTTTTTCCCGCTATCGCCGGTTTTGAGAAAAATGGGGGCGTTTTTCATCAGACGGCAAATCCAGAACGATGAATTTTATAAGAAAATCCTCACGACCTACCTCGAACAGACCGTAACTGCCGGTTACAACATGGAATTTTTCATCGAAGGAGGCCGGTCGAGAAGCGGAATGGTACGTTCTCCGCGAACCGGAATGCTGAAAATGTTAGCCGAAATCACGAAGGCGACAAACAGAAAGCTCTACATCGTGCCTGTTTCCATAACTTATGAAAAACTCAAGGAAATCGAGGATTACAGCAGGGAAAAGCAAGGAGTCAAGCAGCCGGAGTCGGAACACTTTCTCAAAAAAGTATTCACCCTCTTCAGGGCAGACTACGGTCCTGTTTATGTCAAATTTTCGCAGCCGATTCTTTTGAACTCAAAATTCACGGATGAGACTGCGGCAAGAATCGCGGAAGTGCAGGAAAAAGCCTCGGTCATCAGTTTTTCGGCAATTTTTTCGGCTGTTTTCATGGGTTTTGAAAGTCTTTCGATCAAAGATCTGGTCGAAAGAATGGAACAGACCGTCGAGATCCTTCACACTCTTCCGGATGTTCAGACAGCTTATGCTCTCAACAATCTCGATGTAAACTGCTCGAAACTTGTGGGTATCCTGCTTAAAAAAGGCGATCTGATACAAAAAGGAAAACATCACGAAGAAAATCAGGAACTTACGATATCAAAAGATTCTATTCCCGAGTTCTCGTTCTACAAAAACTCGGCGGCGTTCGCATTCGCGCCTTTCTTCTGCGAACTTTTCCGCGACACGGAACTTTACACTTTCGTAAGCGAGTTTCTCGAAAACACGATCATGGGTTACTACGAATCGATCAATTCCGAAAATCAAATCGATGTTTCTGCCCTTCCCGACTGGTTCAAAACGATGCTCCGGAAATTTTTTGAAGATAAATTCGCGATTTTCGGCATGATTCTCGAACTTTTGGGAGAGGGAAACATTTTAAAGGAAGAAAAATCAAGACACTCCGAAATAGTCAGGAAACTTCTGCCGAAAGTGAGCGAAAAAATCCACTCAGCCACTGCTGACGAAATCTACGAAATGCTCTTTTTCCTCGAAAAGAAAGGGGTTCTGAAAGAAAATCTCACTATTTTCGACAAAGATTTGTCTCAGGAATTAACCGATAAAATCAAGACTCTGAATTAAAATCTGGTGGAGATGGCGGGAATCGAACCCGCGTCCAAAAAGGGGGAAAGTCGGGCGTCTACGTGCGTAGCTGTCTGTTTTAATTAGTGTTCAGGCTCCCAGCAGCAGGATCCCTCGCACTTTTTCGCAATTGATTTCGCTTCCCTCGCCCTGCGAAAAGGCTCGGGTCGCTATTCCGCTGTTTGGCGCCCTTGCTACAGCCGCGGAAATACCGCAGAAGGACGGGCAGGCTTAAGCTGCCAATGCAAAATTATTATTTGCGTTTCTTGTTTTGCCGCTTTTTACGAGGCCAGCGGCGCCTCGGCATGCAGCCGGAAAATCCAGCCTCCCTGTCGAAACCAAGTCATCCCCACTTGTCAAAGAAGCGTTCCTGAAGAACGGCGGATATTATAGTAAAAACTGCTGAAAAGTCAATCCTTCCCAGCAATCTTGCAACTTTCTTTTTTAATAGTATATTTCGCCGTTAAAAACCTGTTTTGGAGGAAAAAATGCTCAATAATTTCGACATTTCGAATGCAATGACGATCAAACTTGACCTGGTTCTTCCCGAATATCCGAAATTCGTGGAAGGTATCAGACGTGCTCCGAAAAGAGAGCTCACGCTCACGAAAAACGAGATCGAACTTTCTCTCAGAAACGCTCTCCGCTACGTTCCGGAAGAGCTTCACGAAGCACTTGCGCCTGAATTTCTTGAAGAACTTCTCACCCGCGGCAGAATTTACGGCTACCGTTTCCGTCCTGAAGGCAAGATCTGGGGCAAACCGATCGATTCATACAAAGGAAACTGCATCGAAGGCAAAGCTTTCCAGGTAATGATCGACAACAACCTCGACTTCGCGACAGCGCTTTATCCTTATGAACTCGTAACTTACGGCGAAACGGGACAGGTCTGCCAGAACTGGATGCAGTACCGCCTCATCAAAAAATATTTGGAAGTTTTGACCGATGAACAGACACTCGTTCTTCACAGCGGACACCCGCTCGGCCTTTTCAAATCGCACAAAAGAGCACCGCGCGTCATCACGACGAACGGACTTATGGTCGGACTTTTCGACGATATGCAGAACTTCAACCGCGCAGCGGCTCTCGGTGTAGCTAACTACGGACAGATGACTGCCGGCGGCTGGATGTACATCGGCCCGCAGGGGATCGTTCACGGCACATACAACACGATCCTCATCGCAGGAAGAATGAAACTCGGCGTTCCGTGGGACGGTGACCTTCGCGGCAAACTTTTCGTTTCGAGCGGTCTCGGCGGCATGAGCGGCGCACAGCCGAAAGCAGTGGAGATCGCGAAAGGTGTCGGTATTTTTGCCGAAGTTGACGCTTCCAGGATCGAGACAAGACATTCGCAGGGCTGGGTCTCGCTTGTTACCGACAGCGCGGAAGAGGCTTTCAAGAAAGCCTTTGAATATATTGAGAAAAAAGAGCCCATCAGTATCGCTTACCACGGCAACATCGTCGATCTGCTTGAATACGCCGATTCCAAAAACATCCACATCGACCTTCTCAGCGACCAGACAAGCTGCCACGCAGTCTACGAAGGCGGATACTGCCCGGCAGGGATCACGTTCGAAGAGAGAACTGCGCTTCTTGCAAACGACAAACCGAAATTCCGCCAGCTTGTCGACGCGACGCTGCGCAGACATTTCGAAGTCATCAAAAAGCTCGTCGCGAAAGGAACATACTTCTTTGATTACGGCAACTCCTTCATGAGAGCTATCTTCGACGCAGGTGTCAAAGAGATCTCCAAGAACGGAAAAGACACTTTCGAAGGCTTCATCTGGCCGAGCTACGTCGAGGATATTTTAGGACCCGAACTTTTCGATTACGGTTACGGCCCCTTCCGCTGGGTATGCCTCAGCGGCAAAGAGAGCGACCTTGCAAAAACCGACGAAGCAGCTGCCGAAGTCATCGCGCACTGCAGACCGGTCCTTCGTTATCAGGACAAGGACAACTACCACTGGGTAAAAGACGCGATGAAAAACAAACTCGTCGTCGGAACTCAGGCAAGGATCCTTTATCAGGATGCGGCGGGAAGAACACAGATTGCAAAGAAATTCAACGAAATGGTCCGTGAAGGCATTGTCGGTCCCATCATGCTCGGACGTGACCACCACGACACAGGCGGCACAGACAGCCCGTACCGCGAAACATCGAACATCAAAGACGGCTCCAACATCATGGCAGATATGGCAACCAACATTTTTGCCGGCAACTGCGCAAGAGGCATGAGCCTTGTAGCACTTCACAACGGCGGCGGCGTAGGAATCGGCAAATCGATCAACGGCGGCTTCGGAATGGTCCTTGACGGCTCCGAAAGAGTTGACGCGATACTCGACATCGCATTCCCGTGGGATGTCATGGGCGGCGTTTCAAGAAGAGCTTGGGCAAGAAACAAGCACTCTATCGAAACCGTTGTCGAATACAATAAAAACAACGAGCATAAAGACCATCTCACCCTTCCTTACATCGTAAATGACGAACTTATCGCTAAGGTCATGAAAGCGGTCAAATAATGCGCGAACTCAGAAATCTTCTTGAATCTCTCTACAAAAAGCTCAATAAAAGAGGTCTTGTCGATCCCGACCCGCTGAAATTCCTGTATGATTATCCTGAAACAAAAGACCGTGAAATTATTGCGCTTCTGGCTTCTTCTATCGCTTACGGCAGAGTCGCTCAGATCCTTAAATCAATTGACAGGATCCTGCTTCCGATCGAGGGGAAACCGTTCGATTTCGTCACTTCGCACAGCGAGAATGATTTTCTCAAAATATACAAAGGTTTTGTCCACAGATTTACGACTGACGAGGATCTCGCGAAACTTTTCCGCGGAATGAAGCACGTTCTCAAGGAATACGGAAATTTCGAGAATTTATATCTCTGCGGAGTAGAAAAATTCGTCGACGAGATGAACCTTTCGCAAAAATCGTATCTTATCCCTTCTCCTGCCGACGGTTCGGCCTGCAAAAGGCTCAATCTCTTTTTCCGCTGGATGGTGAGAAACGACGAGGTCGATCCCGGCGGCTGGACAAAGGCAAGCGCTGCCAAACTGGTAGTTCCGCTTGACACGCACGCATTCAAAGCTGCGAAAATACTCGGTTTTACCGGAAAAAAGGCTCCGAATTACAAAGCCGCTCTCGAAATAACCTCGCATTACGCCGAAATTGCCCCTGAAGATCCGGTCAAATACGATTTTGCGCTCACCCGTTTCGGAATCCGCGACGACATGACTTTCGATGATTTCAGACGCGAAGTAGAGCAGGTAAAAGAGGAAAAATGATCGAACTTAAAGAATTGAATCTTGCATGGGAAACGTCAAAAACCCTGAAAATATCTGAGAAATCGGTTCGTGCAGTGCTTGAACTCACAGAATCGGGCTGCACAATTCCTTTCATCGCGAGATACCGAAAAGAGATGACGGGCAACCTTGACGAAGTTCAGATATCTGAAATCATTGATTTTTCAGAGAAATTAACAAATCTCGACAAAAGGAAGCGCACTATTCTCAAATCGCTTGAAGAGACAGGAAACTATTCCGACGAATTAGGAAAAGCGGTTGCAAACGCGGCAGACATGACCGTTCTCGAAGATATTTACGCACCCTACAAGCCGGGACGCAAAACCAAGGCCGACAAAGCAATTGAAGCAGGGTTAGAACCGCTTGCGGAATATATCATGCTGAACAATCCTTCCGTGGCAAAAATCCTTGAAAAAGCTAAAGATTTCGTCAGCAACACCTTTGCAGACGCCGAAAGTGTTCTTAACGGCGCAAAAGAGATCATAGCGCAAAAAATCGCCGATAATCAGAGTGTCAGAACTCTTGTCAGAAACAGCATTGAAAACGGCTGCATAGTTTCGAAAGTCAAACGCGGCAAACAGGAAAACGGTGCAACATACAGCGACTACTTCGATTTCAAGGAAAGCGTGCGGAAGATCACGCCGCACCGCGTCATGGCACTTAACCGAGCGGAAAAAGAGGGAATTCTCAATATTTCTGCCGAAACCGATCTGCCGGAAAAAGACCTTGTTGACCGCACTGAAGGCTTGTTTTTTGCGAAAAAGTCTGATTTTTTCAAAGAGTGCGCCTCGTATTCGCTCAAAAACATAGTTTCAGGCTCGCTTGAGACCGAGACTTTCAATAAACTAAAAGAGACAGCGATCGAAGTGTCGCTTAATACCTTCCACAAAAATTTAGAGCAGATCCTTCTCATGCCGCCATTCGGCGAAAAACCGGTAATCGGCGTTGACCCCGGCATCAGAACAGGCTGCAAGGCGGCTCTCCTTGACGAACACGGAAACTTCGTTGCTTCGACTCTCCTCAATCTCCACCTTGACAAAAACGAGGCTAAAAAACTCGAAAAGTGGATAACCGGGTACAAAGTTGCGGGAATCGCCGTAGGAAGCGGAACTTTCGGCAGAGAGGCGCACGAAATTCTGAAAAGTTTCTTCGGAAAGCAGGTCGTCGTCGCCTCTGTCAGCGAGGACGGAGCTTCGGTTTACAGCGCGAGCGCCGTTGCCAGAGAGGAGTTTCCCGATCTTGACATCACGGTCCGCGGCGCAATTTCTATCGGGCGCAGGTTTCAGGATCCGCTCTCTGAACTCGTCAAAATTCCGCCCGAAAGCCTCGGTGTCGGGCAGTATCAGCATGATATCCCTGTCAAAAAACTGGCAGAAAGGCTCAGAAGAACGGTCGAATGGGCTGTAAACCGCGTCGGAGCAAACCTCAATACCGCAAGTCCCTACCTTCTCGCCTACATTTCAGGTCTCGACAGCAAAAAATCGGCTGAAATAGCAGCTTACAGGCGCAGCGGAAAGCGTTTCAAAAACATCGAAGAACTTAAGAATATCAAAGGTATAGGTGCAAAATCTTTCGAGCAGTGCGCAGGATTTCTGCGTATTTTCGAAGGAGAGGAAATCCTTGATTCGACAGGCGTTCACCCTGAAAACTACGAATTAGTGAAAAACGCCGCGAAAAAAGCTGGCATTCAGCTTGAAACACTCGTCAAAAACCCGGAAATCATTGACAAAAACAGGCTACTTCAGGAACTTCTTCCGCCCTCTGTCATAGAAGAACTGAAAAAACGCGGCCTTGATCCGCGTGAAAAATTCGAGCAAGTGGAATTTTCCGAAGAAGTACGCACGATCTCAGACCTCAAGGAAGGAATGATTTTGTACGGAATCGTCAGCAACCTCACCGATTTCGGTGCTTTCGTCGATATCGGAATCAAGGAAAAAGGACTTCTCCACATCTCCGAAATCACCGACAAATTCATCAGACATCCTTCCGAATGCCTGAAATTAGGGCAAAAAATCAAGGTTTCGGTCAAAAATATCAACCTCGACAGAAAACGTATCTCCCTTTCGATGAAAGGGGCAAAATCTTAACAGAACGCCACAAATTCGTCATATTGAGCGCCAGCGAAATATCTCTTAGATTCTTCACTACGTTCAGAATGACATAAATCAAAAAGGGCGCCGAAGCGCCCTGAAAAATCAAAAAGTGATTGACAATTAGAGTATTACGAGTGCGCAACCACCGTCATCTTCCTCTGCCAGAGTGGTTTCGCCGTTGCCGTCAGCCGCACCATCCTGATTGTCAGCCTGCGGCTCCTCGCCGTCGTTATAGCAGGACGATTTGTCCCAGCCCATGCAGTCTGAAGTACATTTTGCCTCTCCGTTTTTGGGAGCTCCGGCAAGATCAGCGCATGGTATCGTGTTACCGTCGCATATTTCGTTTGCATCAATACTGCCGTTTCCGCAAAGCGATACAGGGGAAGTATCTCCGCTATCAGTCGGATTGACCGGAACGTCAGTGTCTGCGGTATCGGTATCACCCGGATCGGGAGTGACCGTATCTGACTGGTTGATGTCTCCGCCGCATTCAACGCCTGAAACATCCGTTCCCGTCATCTCCAAAGCCTTTTTGACAGCTTTGCATGCATTTATTCTGCCGTAGCCGTAATTCTGATTGAAACCGTTCGCATCATACTGTTCGCCGCCAACTTTATCTGAAGTATCTTTGAAAATATTGTATATCTGGTCTTTCGTGAGAGCCGGATTTGCAAACATTACAAGCCCTGTGATGCCTGCTACAAGCGGGCATGCCGAGGATGTTCCGCCGAAACCGTTCGTGTAGTTGCCTGCGGAATCTCCGTCGTTTTCGTTACCGCCGAGATTATAACCTGAAGCGCCCATGTTATCGGTCGTCCAGATACCGTCAATCGTATTACCTCCCTGCCATCCCTCACCTTCAGTGTCACAGCTTGAAGCCACAAAATCAACTGCAGGACCGAAGTTGGAATAAGAGGCTTTGATTCCGGCAGCATTGGTAGCACCTATCGTGAAAACATTCGGATTGCCTACAAAAACGTTGTCACTGACACTTAAACTGCTGTTGCCTGATGCAAAAAGAATGATCGTCCCCAAGCCGTTTCTGCCGGTCGTCGTAATGTTCGCGACAAGATCTTTCAAAGGCTGGTTCATGTCCGCGTTGCTGTCGGAAGGTCCCCAGCTGTTCGAAATGATGTCGGCTCCTGCGTCAAACGCCCATTCAAAAGCTTCGATACCTATTTCATCAGCTGTAGTTGTCCCCATTCTTATCGGAATAATCTGGCAGTTAGGGCAGGCACCGGCGATACCTATTCCGTTGTCGGCAGTACCTGCTGCAACTCCGGCAACCGAAGTTCCGTGCTGGTCAAGCTGCGTTCCATGCTTTCCGGGAGATGGATTGTCGTCATTGTCAACAAAATCGTGTCCAGGCAGAAAACGCCCCTGCAGATCTTCGTGATCAAGGTCAAAACCGTCATCAACTATCGCAATTTTTACATCCGATCCGCCGAGCTCGCCTTTGATCTGGCGCAGGACATCCCACGCTTCGGCGACATACGAGCTGTCAGAACCCGAAAGAGTCGTATCCGTACCAGCGTTGTAAAGGTGCCACTGTTTGGGAAAAAGCGTATCGTTCGGGATGTAAGTCATCGGTTCAAAAGTCATGAAAAAGCTCGGTTCCGCCTGTTCCGCAATCTTTTTTTCAACAAGTTCGACCGATTTTTTTATCGGATTTTCAGTCGTTTCGGCAAGATACCAGTCGGTCGCGTATTTGAATTTTTTAATGAGGCGCAAACCGTTTGATTCACACCATTTTCCGGCTGATTTTTCGTCCGTTTTCGGAAGTTTTACAAAGATCCTGCCGCTCGCATAGACCTTTTCAGTGCCGTTTCTTTTGTAGGCTGGAAGGATCATGCCGCTTTTTTTAAGTTCTTTAATGTTTTTCGAGCTTAACTTATCGAAAAGATAGATATTTTCGTGTTTCAGCTTAAAGTTGAGCCCTTTCGGCAAAGCAGCGTTTTTCGTCACTCTGGCATCAATAAAAGTGTAGCCTGAAGTTTCGGCAAGCTGAATTTTTTTACCGTTCGAATAGTAGTAAAGGTTTTCCGCGAACAGAAAAAACGGAAGCAAAAACAGCAAAAAGGATGCGATTTTTTTCATTTTTATCTCCGATCACAAAATCAAAACGGATAATTTTTAAAGATTTTTGAATAAAGGCAAGATTTTCAGGATATATTTTGTACCTGACAGTTGAGTATTGCATTACGCTTTATTGAATTTGTCCTTCGGCTTCGATCAGGCGGACACCGTCAGCGATGATCTGCGAAGCCGGAAAATTGTGATATGCACCGTCGGAATATGTTGCTCGGACGATGAATGATAATGTGTCAATTTTTTGCCTGGCAAATCCGACGGCTGTTCGATGCTTTTCAGGCTATTTCGATTCCTCGTCTTCGTCAAAAACAGAGGCTTTTGTTTTGATAAGATGATCGTTAGCAAGCACATTTGAAGGGGAAACGATTTTTTTGCCGGTTTCCGCTTCTAACTTTTCACGTGCTTCCTTTGCGATTGTTCCGCCGCGCCTTGCAACATCGGCATGTTCGGCAAAGTTCTGGGGATCTCTTGATTCTGAAATTTCTTTTGTCGAAAGCTCCGCAAGCATGTTCAGAACAAGTTCCTGATTTGTCATGTTGTCACGCAGGTTTTCTTTCTTCAACCCTTTGAATTCCTTGTATTCTTTGGCGGTTTTGCCTGCCCATGTCTTGTAAATTATGTCGGTCAGGGTCGCGAACTGGATTCCGTCCTGCAATCCGTGCTTTTTCCATTCGTCGGTCAGATCTTTTCTGATTTCCATACTTTTCAGCCGCTGGTTTATCCAGCTTTCGGAATATCCGAGCTGACGGTAGTTGAAGAGTGCGCGGTTTATTGAAATTTCAGGATCTTTGATTTCGTCAAGCCTTTCTCTTGCGACCTGCGCCATCCAAAGTTTGAAAGGTTCCGCTTTCGGTGACGGAACTGACTGAATCAGGCGGAAAAGCTGCTCCGTTGTCATGCAGTCTGTCTTGTAAAATTTACCGTCTGATGACAACATTTTCAGTTGTCCGATTTTTTCGGACAACTCACTTCCTTCAGCAATTAGTTTGTTTTTCAAGTCATTCCAGTATTTTCTCGGTCTGTCTGAATCAGTCAAAACTGCGATGACATCAACCACTGAAAAATACCATTCCTCTTTTTCTTTGTCCCAGATTGTGCGGACCTGTCGCTCTTGAAAAATCTTGATTTTAGTGTTTTTTACTTCTTCCATGTTTTTCTCCTCCAAATAAAACGCTTTATTTTAGTATATCTATAAAAAATATCAAATTTAAGTTGAATAAAAATCAGAATATTTTTTGCAAAATATTAAAAATTTAAATAAAGCAATGTAAAAAATTTCTGTGCCTGGTCAGAAAAATTGGCACTTTGTGTAACTAAATATATGATTATTCGGTTTTTTTTAACTTTGGAGGATACCATGAAAAAATCACTTTTTTTAGTTGCGGTTTCAGCGTTTTTCATGATTTTGGGCTGCGGCAACGGTGCGGATTTTGATCCCGTTGATGTCGGGAAATGTATTTATGAAGAACCGGCAGAACAACCTGCAATTGTAATGAAAGACAAGATTTATCCGGAAACTCAGGCATCTCCTGCTTGCCGCGATTATCTTGAAGTTACCAAAAAAGAGGGAAAAGTTCTCAATTTCGAGTGGTACGGCGAATTTCCGTGCGGCAATGACTGGGAATTCGGCTATGAAGTAGGCGGAGTAAAAGACAACATTCTCGAAGTTTCCATCAAACAATACGACACAAATCCCAATGCGGGTGCTATGTGTGCCGGATGCTGCCATGTCATGCCGATGGTTTATGAAGGCAAATCGGAAGAAGAAATCACTGCAATCAAAGGTGTAAAAGTTTCCTACAAAGAACATAATTACGAAGTGACATTCGAGTTCTAAAAACCTGACACGGTGTCAAAATAGGCATATTGGAAAAATTCATGAAAAACCCGATGGAAAAGCGAAACTGCTTGTTCGACAATCTGAAATGTCTTTTGATTTTTCTTGTCGTTTACGGTCATTTCATCGAAAATTTTCAGAGCATCTATGCAAGCGAATCGACAAGAATAGCGTATCAGTTCATCTATTTGTTCCACATGCCGGGATTTGTTTTTGTTTCAGGGTATTTCGCACGGAAAGGTGACGGAAAAATCTTTGAAAAAGTGCTTTTAAATCAAATAGTTCCGCTTTTCTTTTTCCAGTTGGTTTTTGAGATTTTCCACTGGGTTGTTTTCCATGAATTTTCAGGCAAAACTTTGGATCTGGCTCCGTATTGGATTCTGTGGTATCTGTTAAGTCTCGCGTTTTGGAGAATATCGTTTCAGCTGCTTTATAAAATACGCTTCCTTTTGGTAATCAGCGTGATTCTTGCGCTTGTTGCCGGTATGGTCAGCTCGATAGGCTATCCGCTTTCGGTTTCAAGAACGGTGGTTCTGTTTCCGTTTTTTGTGCTTGGAAACATATTCAAGGAAAAGGGAATTGTGGAAAAAATAAAAAGCGGCAGATTTTTTCCGGTTTATGCAGTTTTATCGGTTCTTGTTCTGGCCGGTGCTCTCATTTATGTGTCGGAAGTGAAGCTGCACTACGGCTTGTATCTGAATTCCTACAGCTACAAAGCTCTCAAAATGGCTTGGGATGAAGGGATGCTGTATAGATTTATAAATCTTGCGTGGGGGTTCCTCTGCATTGCCTCACTTCTTGTTCTGACTCCGCAGAAAAGATGCTTCGCTTCTAAAATCGGAAAAAATTCAATGATTCCCTACATAATGCAGTTCTTTTTCTTGAAATCGCTTCTGATTTACCGTTTTGATTTTTATAAAAATCTCTATTTCACTTTCATCGACGGTGCCGTTTTTGCGGCTTTGATCGTCTATATTTTCGGAAAAGACAGATTTTCGGCGTTATATGAAAAACTGATGCTGAAAATCTATAAGATTGTGACATGCAAAGATAAAGTTTAGCGTAAATCCGACGGCTGTTCGATGCTGTTTATATAAAAGGAAAATTTCCTCCCCCACTTGATAAAATATCGATTTTTTCTATTATTTTTCCTGTTTTTTGAGGAGGACGGAGATAACATGAACAAAGAAAAAATCGCGAACGCGGAAAACGGCGGAACACCGCGGGAAAAAATAATCGTCAGAACAAGCATTATCGGAATCATCGCGAATATTTTTCTTGCAGCTTTCAAAGCGGTGATCGGTCTCATGTCAAACTCCATAGCGATCGTTTTGGACGCTGTAAACAACATTTCGGATGCGGGAAGTTCGCTCATTACCATCATCGGAACGAAGCTGGCGGGGCGCGAACCCGACAAAAAGCACCCTTTCGGCTACGGCAGGATCGAGTATCTGAGCGCGATGGTGATTTCCGTGATCGTGCTTTATGCCGGCGTCACTTCGCTTGTTGAATCGGTCAAAAAGATCATCACTCCTGAAACTCCGGAATACACAGCGACTTCACTTGTGATCGTCGGTATCGCCGTTCTGGTGAAAATAGTTCTCGGGCGTTATGTCAAAAGCGTCGGACTCAAGGTAAATTCCGATTCTCTCGTAAACTCAGGCGAGGACGCGACGCTTGATTCCGTGATCTCGGCTTCGACACTTGTCGCGGCGGCAGTTTTTCTGTTTGCCGGGATCTCGCTTGAAGCGTGGCTCGGCGCGGTGATCTCGCTCGTGATCGTAAAATCGGGCATCGAAATGCTGAAAGATACGGTTTCGCGGCTGCTCGGCGAAAGAAACGATCCCGACCTTGCGCACAGCATAAAAGAGACCGTCCTGAGTTTTCCCGATGTCAGCGGAGCTTATGACCTCGTGCTGAACAACTACGGCCCCGACTCGTGGAACGGCTCGATCCACATTGAAGTTCCCGACACCTACTCCGCCGATATGCTCGACAGGCTTATCCGCGAGATCCAGGTCACAGTCTACACGAAACACAACGTGATCCTTACCGCGATCGGAGTCTATTCCGTGAACACTCACGATGCGGAAACCATTGAAATCAGAAACAAAATCCATGATATCGTATTTTCCCGCGAGCATGTGCTGCAGCTTCACGGCTTCTATCTCGTGAAAGAAGAAAAAACCATGA
Source organism: uncultured Spirochaetales bacterium (assembly GCA_902774115.1). Classification (GTDB taxonomy): domain Bacteria; phylum UBP6; class UBA1177; order UBA1177; family UBA1177; genus UBA1177. Next base: position 398,495 of record CACYHH010000002.1, on the reverse strand, counting down.
GATTCGATGTCGTAGTCAGCCTCGGAGCGGACGACAGAAGAAGGATCTACACGGAAATCCTGAACGATGTGAGCAAAGAATTTCCAGGTTATCAGTTCCAGATCGTCATGGATACCGATTTTTCGGAAGAATAGGTTTTGACCTCACCCTTTGATTCCATCTCCAGTGTGGCGAGGGAAATGAGCCGTGTCAGGTCACGGCTTGTATTTAGGGATTTATTTGCTGATCTCCTCTAATCTCGCTTTGAGATGTGCCAGATTTTCGGAAAGTTCGGTATGTTTTGATTTTTCTTTCTCAACTACTTCGGGCTGCGCTTTTGAAAGGAAGTTCGGGTTGTTGAGTTTTCTGTCGCAGAGGTCGAAATCTTTCTGGAGTTTCGCGATCTCCTTTTCAAGACGCTTGATCTCGTCGGTGAAATCGATGAATCCTGCAAGCGGGATGTAGAGCGTTCCGCCTTTGACGAGGGAGCTTGCGGTTTCTTTGTCGGGCGTGAAAGTGTCAACAAATTCAACATTTTTTACTCTTGCGAGCTTGATTATGTATTCAAGTTTTTCGCTGAGCGCGTTCCTGAGACCCTCAACAAGCGCAAGTTTGAGCGGAAGTTCCGCCGAGGGTTTGATGTTGTTTTCGGCGCGGATCGTTCTGATGACGGTGATGATCTCGATGATCTCTTCCATCGTCTGCGCGTCTTTCTCGAAAACGGGGCAGTCGCCGGCTTCGGGGAAGCGGCTTATCATTATCGATTCCTCGCGTCCGTCGAAGCTGAAAGGCAGACTCTGCCAAAGCTCTTCGGTGACATGCGGCATGAAGGGGTGAAGCAGTTTGAAGCTTGCGTCGAGGACTTTGAGAAGGACCTTTTTGCCGACTGTTTTCGCGTTTTCGTCAGTGCCGAAGAATGTCGGTTTGATGAGTTCGATATACCAGTCGCAGAACTCGTGCCAGAAGAAGTGATAGATCGCTCCCGCCGCGTCGTTGAGCCTCATTTCATCGAGGTTTTTGCGGACTTCCTTCGTGACATCCTCAAGCTTCGAAAGGATCCACTTGTCGGCAAACGAGAAGTCGTCGGATTTGTATTCTATCGGGTTGAAATCGAGTTTCTCGCCGTCAGCAAACTGCATGAGGCAGAATCTCGTCGCGTTGTATATCTTGTTGATGAAAGCCCAGTAGCCTTCGAACCATTCGTCAGAAAGTTTTACGTCTCTGCCTGCGAGCGGCATCATCGCGAAGGTGAAGCGGAGAGCGTCCGCGCCGTATTTTTCGGTAACAACGAGCGGATCGATGACGTTTCCTTTGCTCTTTGACATCTTCTGGCCGAATTTGTCGCGGACAAGACCGTGGAAGAATACCTTTCCGAAAGGTTTCTCGCCCATAAACTTGTATCCCATCATTATCATTCTCGCGACCCAGAAGAAAATGATGTCGAAGCCTGTTTCCATGAGGGTCGTCGGGTAATATTTTGCAAGTTCCGGCGTTTTTTCGGGCCATCCCAGAGTCGAGAAGGGCCAGAGCTGAGAGCTGAACCATGTGTCGAGGACGTCGGGATCGCGTCTGAGCTTCGTCGAGCCGCATTTCGGGCATTTCGCCGGATCTTCGCGGCTTACTATCATCTCGCCGCACTCCTCGCAGTACCATACCGGGATCTGATGTCCCCACCAGAGCTGGCGGCTGATGCACCAGTCTTTGATGTTGTACATCCATTCGAAATATGTCTTTTTCCAGGTTTCGGGCTGGAAGACGATCTTGCCTGTTTCGACCGCCTCTATTGCCGGTTTCGCCAAATCTTCCATTTTGAGGAACCACTGGTCTGAAAGTATCGGTTCGACTATGGTTTTGCATCTCTGGCAGTGGCCGACAGCGTGCATGTGCTTTTCGACTTTGAGAAGAAGACCGAGTTTGTCGAGGTCTGCGACTATCGCCTCTCTCGCTTCAGTCGTCGTCATGCCGGCGTATTTTCCGCCGAGTTCGTTGATCTCGCCTTTTTCGTTGATGACGTTGATCTCTTCAAGATTGTGGCGTTTTCCCGTCTCGAAGTCGTTGAAATCATGCGCTGGAGTAACTTTTACGGCACCTGTTCCGAATTCGATATCGACTAAAATCGCGTCTCCGATTATCGGGATCTCTCTGTCGGTAAGCGGAAGTTTCACCTTTTTACCGATGAGATGCGCATAACGCTTGTCTTCAGGATGGACTGCTACCGCGCTGTCGCCGAGAAGTGTTTCGGGACGGGTTGTTGCGATAGTCAGGAACTCATCGCTGCCGGAAATCGGGTATTTGATGTGCCAGAGGTGACCTTCGACATTTTCGTGGTCGACTTCAAGGTCTGAAAGTGCCGTTCTGCAGTGCGGACACCAGTTGATGATGTATGTGTTTTTGTAGATGAGCCCTTCTTCGTAAAGTGAAACAAAGACCTCGCGAACTGCTTTGGAAAGGTTTTCATCCATCGTGAAACGCTCTCTCGACCAGTCAAGCGATGCACCCAGGCATCTGAGCTGGCGCGTTATCGTGCTGCCGTTTTCCTTTTTCCATTTCCAGACTCTTTCGAGGAATTTCTCGCGTCCCAGGTCGTGTCTCGAGATCCCTTCTTTGTTGAGAGCCCTTTCTACGACCATCTGCGTCGCGATACCTGCGTGGTCAGTGCCCGGAAGCCAGAGAACGTCGTAACCAGACATCCGTTTGTATCTGCTCATCGCATCCTGAACGACGACCATTACGGCGTGTCCCATGTGAAGGACGCCCGTGACGTTGGGCGGCGGGAGAACTATCGTGTAAGGCGGCTTCTTGCTGCTGGGATCAGCCTTGAAAAAGCCCTTCTCTTCCCAGAAAGTGTACCATTTTTTCTCGATTGACAGGTGGTCGTATTTTTTATCGATTTCCATTCTATTCTCCGATTTTCCTCTTTTCGTGTCCGTTGTATATCGCAGCCTTCTGGTCGATGTTGCGCATCGGTTTCTGCGTTGTCTTCTCCTCGACATAGTGAGCCATGAGGCCGGGGACTCTCGAAATCATGAAGATTCCGTTAGCAAGTTCGGCAGGAATTTCAAGAGCGAGAAGGACCGCGCCGATCATTCCGTCGACATTGACCGGAAGTTTCGTTCCTTTTACTTTGAAGATGTTTGCTTCGATCATTTTTGCGAGTTTGATGAAGAAAAGTTTCTCTTCCGGCAGGTTTTTGAAGCAGATTTCAGCAAGTTTTACGCTTCTCGGATCCTCGGTGTGGACTCTGTGGCCCATTCCCGGGAATCTGAATTTCTGCTCGAATTTCATCTTTACGAATTCTTCTACTTTCGCTTCGTTGAGTTCGTTTCCGCAGTATTCAGCGGCAGCCTTGAGCATTTTCATCGTGTTTTCTATCGCTCCGCCGTGGAAAGCGTTGATAGCCAGAAGTCCCGAAGCGATCGCGCCATTGAGCGGTGCCCCCGTCGAAGTCGCGTTGAGAGTAGCAAGTGCGCTCGGAGGAGTTACGCCGTGGTCAACGGAAGAAACAAGCACAGCCTGGAAAACGCGTCCTTCCTCTTTTGTCGGAAGCTCGCCCTTCAAAATGAGATAAACCGTTTCCGCGTAACTCAGATTTTCCATAATATCTTCTATCGCATAGCCTCTGATCAAAATTTCGTTCGGTTTGATAGAAGTAACAGCCGTCGTCCATTCTGCCATGATTTCCTCCAAAATTTCAATAAATTAAATAACTTGCATTAGAGCCTGCAAATTTCCCGGAAAACGGAAAACAAGCAGCCCGCTAAAAAACTAAATATATTAGCAGAAACGATTTTTTTTTCAATTATGAGTAAAACAGAGTATAAGATATCAATTTTTTTCGGAGGAACAAAAATGATCGAAAACATCCGCGAACATCTTGAAGAAATAGAAAAACGGGAACTTTCGTGGGCTGCGGCGCTGAGTTCGCAGTCAAAAGGAAGAATGCGCGAAGAGGAACCGTGCAGCATCCGTCCTGCATTCCAGCACGACCGCGACAGGATCGTCCACACCAAGGCTTTCCGCAGATTAGGCGACAAAACGCAAGTCTTCCTTTCGCCGAAAGGGAGCAACTACAGCAACCGCCTCACCCACACGCTTGAAGTTTCGCAGATCGGAAGAACTGTGGCAAAGGCGCTTCTTCTCAACGAATCGCTGACAGAGGCGATAGGTCTCGGGCACGATTTGGGGCACACTCCTTTCGGTCATTCGGGCGAAAGAGCTCTCAACGCCCTTCTCAAAAACGGTTTCCGGCATGAGCAGCAGAGCCTCCGTGTCGTCGATTTTCTCGCCAAAAACGGTCAGGGACTTAATCTGACGCACGAAGTCCGCAACGGGATCGTGCTTCATTCCAAGGGAAAAGGGCCGCTCATCAAAAAAACGGGCATTCCGGAAACTCTCGAAGGGCAGATCATCCGCTTTTCCGATATCATCGCCTATTTGAATCACGATATTGACGATGCCGTCCGCGGCGGATTTCTCGACATTAAAGACGTTCCGCACAAAGATATTTTAGGCGAAAGAGGCTCCCAGCGCATCAACGCGATGACGACAGACCTCATCTACAACAGCTACGAAGCGATTTCGGCACACGAAAAAATCATCCGCTTTTCCGACAAAATGGTGCAGATCATCGGCGATTTAAGGGAATTCATGTTCAAAAACGTCTACGAACTTCCCGCCATCAGAAAGGAATTCGCGAAAGCCGAGCAGATCATTTCCGTTCTTTTCAGGCATTTTCAGGAAAACTACGACATCATTCTGAACTCGAATTTCATTCCCGTTTCGGATGATCAGGAAACAACAATCGCGGACTTCATCGCGAGCCTCACCGACTCCTACGCGATCCACCTCTATAACACCTTCTTCATCCCGAAAACGCTGAGTTTTCCTGAGATTTAATCAAAATTTCCGACACAGATGACTGATTTTGACATTCCTGAACCCTGATAGTTATCCCAATTTTTCAGGCTGTAATCGAAGCTGCCGCTCGGAGAAACATCGATAACATACTCGCTACGGTACTGATATGTGGTTGAAGACCACGAATTTCCGTCAAAACCGGGAACGGATCTTTCGTCAAAACCGATAAGCGAGGCGAGTTCGTTTTTGTTCGGAAGTCTCCAATTGTTGTACCCTGCGTAATCCAGTTTCATGCAGTAAGCAAGGGCATCTTCCCACTTTTCCGTTGAAAAATTTCTATCTGCCCAGGTGAGCCCTGTGGTTGAGTCTTTGATGACTTCGACCTTCTTTATCTTTACAATAGAAAGGTTTGCTTTCGGAAGAGTTTTGCCTCTGACACACATGACAAAATAAAGATCTTCTTTTTTAGGATATGAGACCGTCCAGCCTTCCCTTGAATCCAGAAGCTGTGCGTTGTCCGCCCAGAAAATACGGCCGTCTGTCGGATTTTCCGGAATTTCCGTGAAATAATCCCTGTTCAGCATCATCCATGTTCCGGTCATCCCGCTTATATCGGCTATGGTAAGAAGTTCATGCGTGGCAGGAAGGCGCCAGTCGCTTTTTCCGCCGTATTCCAGTTCGTCGCAGTAAGCGTAGGCGTCGTACCAGTTGAACTGCTTCTGCGGAGCTGCCTGCTGCCACTCCAGCTTTGTGTTGTTGTCAACGACAATATTCTGACCGTTGACCGTTTTGACGGAAAAATCCTGCTTCAGACATGTGCCTCTTGCTGCAAAATATGCATCCTGCCCCGAAAAAGGCTTTGACTTCGAGCCGGAGCACTCTATTCCCCCGTCGTCATCATAGCACCACTGCTGACCTGTACAGATGCTGCCTACAGTTTTCACATCAGTTGCGAAAGTGTCGCATTTGCCGTTATTCCAGACGTATCCTTCCTCACAGTCGCATAAATAGATGCTTGAATTTACGGCCTTGCAGCTGTAACCTTTTGCGTTGGCTGCTCCCGAGCACGGATTCGCTTCGCACGGGTCAACACACTCCGATCCGTTCCAGAAATATCCGTCGAGACATTTGCATTCGTAATCTGTTTCCGTCTTCGGAACACAGTCACCGGTCGAATTTGAAACTTCGCACGATGCCGTACTGCACGGATCGTCAAGGCATTCCAGGCCGCGCAGGAACTGACCATCCGGGCAGATATCAGAGCGGACGCAATAAACCGGATCTTCATAGTACCTGTACATATTGGCTTTGGAACTGACCAGCACATATCCGTAGCTTACATAGGGTATAAATACATTACCACTTCCGGTCATAATATCTTTCACCCCTATACCGTAAAAAGCGGTAGTTGAAGAATAAACATCAGAAGACGAATATATTCCGGGAAAATCCGATGCAGGGTAAGCCTTGTCGTAATTGATAAGCGAAAGGATCTCGCTCCTGTTCGGAAGTCTCCAGTCGCTGTATCCCGCATAAACAAGGTGTTCGCAGTAATAAAGAGCCTGCTTCCACACCGTTGCCCTGCCGGGGACCTGCTGCCACATAAGCCCTGTCGTTGAATCGGTCACAACTGCGTTACCGTTTATCTCTGAGACCTCAAATTCAGCTTCAGGCAGTTTTTCGCCGCGGACACATATAGCAAAATTTGTATCTGTTGCATTATATGCCTCTATTTTGTTGTTATAAAATGTCAGATACCACGCATAATCATAGGCATAAACAGCCCAGTCTGACGTCCAGAAACGGAACCGGTCGGCATAATCCGCATGCTCGGGAAAGAAATTGAAGAAAGTCATGTTGTACTCAAACATATAACCGCTGCTGATAATAATCGACATCAGTTCTTTGACCGAAGGAAGGCGCCAGTCGTCATAACCCGCATAAGTCAAGTCTTCGCAATGCGACACCGCATTTTCCCATGTATAACTCTCCTCTGTGATTTTCTGCTGCCACATAAGCCCAGTGTTTCTGTTTATGATGAGAGGTTCGCCGGGATTTGACGAATCGACCGTTATATCAAGCGGAGAGCAGGTTCCGAGCTTTGCGTAATGCGCTTCCTGACCGTAAAAAGCATCATCCGGATCAAGCGGGCACTCGATTTCACTCGCATTGTCGTAACACTCGCTCTGTCCCGAACAGACATTTCCGAGAGCCGGCTTCTGCGTCGTGCAGCCGCGCCTTTCTCCCCACCAGTAGTAACCGTCCTCGCAACCGCAGGTAAAAAGCGTCGCTCCGACAGACGAACATACTCCGTCAGAATGCGGCACATCCTTGCACGGTTCACTTTCGCACAGATTTACGCAATCGGAACCGTTCCAGAAATAATTTTCATCACATAAAAAGTAACATTCGGCTTTCTGAGACCAGCCGTATCTTGCTTCGGGAGATGGATACCACTCTTCCAAACTTTCCCGCCATGTCTGCTCACAAATCGGGGAAACACTCCAGTGCGCGTGTTCGGGAAGCCCGGTACACTCGACCTCGTTGATATCCTCCCTGCAGTAAGTGCCGGTCCACGTTCGGTGGTCACGGCACACGCAAGTATAGCCGTACTCGTCGTCACTGGGAAAGCACTCTCCCGTTCCGCCCCTGTCCCAGCAATAATTCGGGTGGCAGGGATCGGAGACCGGCTCGATATCCTCATCATTATCAGGTTTGTCCGAATCCTTGTCAGGCTTTGTGTAAGGCTCGTCATCGTCGTCTTCGACAAAATCTTCATCTTCAAGAATATCCTCATCTTCGTCCGGCAGAACCGCCGCCGAATCCTCGTCAACAGGCGCTTTTGAACCGCCGCTGCACGAAATAAAAAGGAAAATCAGTATGATGGAAAAAAGAGTTTTCATGACGGGACCTCACGAAAATTAAACAAAAGCGGTGATATTATAGTGATGCGAGAGTAAAAGTAAAGAAATGTTTACAACTAACTGACAGAAATTGAATCGGCTTTTTTACAGGCACATCGCCATGTAAAGCGGAAGGTGAAGAATTCCGTCTTTTTCGGCGACATCTTTCGGGTAAAGAATGTAAGGAGTGCCGGTTTTTGCAGAGAATTTCCTCAAAAATTTGTCAAGTGATGCGTGGGAACGGTAAGAAGCCGATTTTACTTCTATCGGAGAAATTTTTTTGCCGTTTGCGATAAGAAAGTCGATCTCGATGTGGTTTTCCCGATGAAGATTGTCGCTGCGAGAGTAAAAATAGAGTTTATGACCGTTTGTGCGAAGCATCTGCGCCACAATGTTTTCCATTATCATTCCTTCGTTGATATCGATTTTATCGAAGAGAACCGCTTTGTAGAGCTCGTTTGCGGTGTAGAATTTATCCATGAAAGTTAGCGTTACAAGAAGTCCTGTGTCAGCCATGTAGCATTTCTGCGTCGAGTGTTCCGAGGTCATGGCAAGCCCGATGTTGGGATCTGTCGAATTGTAGCAGGAATTCGTAACCATTGCTTCGTTAAGCCAGATAAAAGAATCCTCGTAGCTTCTGAAACGGGCGTTTTTGTCGATCGATGCAAGAGTGTATTTTTTCTCTTTTTTGGAAAGCTGCCCCGGAATCTCATCAAAAACTGCGTAAACTTTTTCCTCGTAACCTGCCGCAAATTTGGAAATGTCATCGCGGTAAAGGCGTAAAATCTTTCTTTTTGCTTCGTCAGCTGCGGCAAAATCCTTTTCTTTGAGATAGGCAAGGACCGATTGCGGCATTCCTCCAACAAGGACATACTGTCTGAAATCATTCATTATTTTTCTGTGAAGTGCCTGTCCTAACGGTTTCTTTTCTTCAAAACACTGCCGGATTAAAGGAACCGTCGCCTCATCGCCCATGGCCCAGAGAAATTCCTCGAAATCAAGCGGAAACATCTCGATATGCTCTTCTTCCGAAGGAATTATGATGTTTTCGGTGTTCTTTTTCAGCCTGATCAGCGAACCTGTTTCCAGATAATCGTAACGCCCGTCCGCAACCAGATATTTTATCAGCTGGCGCGCTCTCGGAAACTGCTGAACCTCGTCAAAAACAATCAGAGAGTCCCTTTCATAAAGTTTTGTAGAATAAAAAGATGAAAGTTTTGCTAAAAAAAAGTCGAGATTAGAGCTTTCGTTTTCAAAAAGTGAAGTTATTTCCGGCGACACATTGCCAAAATCTATAATGATATAGCTTTTATACTCCTGTTTTGCGAACAGACTTGCGATATAACTTTTTCCGACACGCCGAGCCCCGTCAATAAGGAGAGCCGAAGAACCGCCTGACTTCGTTTTCCACTCAAGCATTTTCTGATAAATTTTTCTTTTCATACCAAGCCTCGAAAGAACTTAATAAAATCAACATCATAATAATTGAAAATCACGAAAAAGCAAGTTAAGAAGTGCCGATTTTTCACGAAAAAGCAAGTTGGCTGACGCCGATTTTGCACGAAAAAGCAGGTTGAACCATGCTGATTTTGCACGAAAAAGCAGGTTCAAAAAACGCTGATTTTCACGTTTGCGCCGATCTCAACTAATCTATCCAAAAATTTTGCCGTAAATATTCCATATCACAATACCGCAGCCATATAGTACGGCAGCCAGAGAAAATTTTCTTCGCTCTTGATTTCGCCGTGATGCAGAATAATGCCCTGCCCGATCCGTTTGCCGAAAGTCTCTTTAAGTTTCAGGATCGAAGCAGTACTTTTGTTTTCGCCAGACTTAACTTCGATCGGAATCACCTTGTTCTGCCGGCGTATCAGGAAATCAATTTCGACACTAGTCTTTTTTGTTTCTTTGTCGGTTTCTTTGTAAAAATACGCACGGTGTCCGTTCGCCCTCAAACACTGAGCAACAATATTTTCGACGATCATTCCTTCGTTCACATGCAGTTTGTCAAGAAGTATCGCCTTGTAAAGCTCGTTTTCGAGATATAAACGGTCTTTGTATGCAAGTGTTACGAGCAGACCGGTGTCCATCATGTAACATTTGAAAGAGGGATCGATAACAGCAAGATTAAAAGCCGCGCTCGGATCATCCGCATTGCTCGCGATATTTATTATCATTGCTTCGTCAAGCCATAAAATCGGCGGTCGGTAATTCCTCAGTCTCGCACTTGGTTCAATATGTGTCAGTATATAGCGTTTGTCGTGTTTCGAGAGCTCAGACGGAATCCTTTCAAAAAAATTGGTGACATAGCGTGGATTTTCCTCTTCCTGCTCTTCCATATCGTTCCGGTAAAGGTTGAGTATCTGCTGTTTTGCAAAATCGACCTTCCCGAAATCTTTTGTTTCGACAAACGCTTTGACGACTTGCGGCATGCCACCTACAAGCATGTATTCCCTGAAGGATTTCATAATTTGCTGGTGCAGACTTCCCATAGGTTTTAATGTCGAAAGATGCTCTGCAAGAACAGGAATGACAAAATCATTACCATTTGCCTTGAGATATTCCTCATAATCCATCGGCAGAACTTCAACTGTATATTCTTCCGACGGAATCAGTATATTCGCACTTTTCTTCTTTATTGAAGCCAGAGAACCCGTTTCAAGATAATCGTATCTTCCGTCCTCAAGCAGCGTCTTCAGCGCCTGACGAGCAGGCGGAAAAAGCTGTATTTCATCCAAAATGATCAAAGAGTTTCTTTTGTAAAGTCTTGTATTGTATGCGAACTGAATAGTGCTGAAAAAAGAATCAAGATCCCTGAGACTGTTTACGAACAGATTTTTGATACCTTCTTCAACCTGATCGAATCTGATCAGAATATAGGAACGGTATTCCTCTTTTCCGAATTTTTCGGCAAGAGTCGTCTTTCCTGTGCGTCTCGCACCTTTCAGAAACAGAGCATAATCGGGTGCATATTCCCTTTTCCATTTAAGCATTTCGCTATACGCTTTTCTTTCAAACACGGCTGTATCCTCACGATTGCGCCACTAATTTACGGTATTATTTTCACGTTTGCGCCATGTTTTGTCAAGTAAATTTTCACGTTTGCGCCATATTTTCAGAGGCAGTTTTTCACGATTGCGCCGTGTTTTAAGGATTTACACAGTTTTATTAAAGATTCCTGACACATCTGACATTGTAAGAGCTTTTTTTATTTCCGTATAGTCTGCTTTCCCTTTAATGTTTATAGTCATCAACAAACATTGACAAACTACCATCTCCACCAGAAGCAAGAATAGATAAAGTTAATGATATAGAATCTTATTTTTTCAGCACATTAAAGAAGTGAAAAAAGGTTCGTTGCTGCACAACCTAATAAGGCAGAATTAGATTAATCAATTTGACTATGAGTTTTTCCATCAAAAGATAGTTTTGCTCTGGCATTACCAATATTATAACTGAGTATTGCAGTTTTTTCGTTCCCGTTACCATAACGTAAATAAATAGTCTTGAATCCCGAAGAGTCTTCCGTTATGTAATATGTTCCGCTATAAGTTGATATATTTTTCATGTATTGTGTATCGAACCGACCATGATATCCACTCCATTCACGACTTCTAAATGTTCCGTTAGAGCTAAAAGAGAATGTCCATTCTCCATTAAGTCCAAATGTAACAGTTATATTTGGAATTCGAGTTTTAGTAGGTTCAGAATCATTGGATTTATAAATGCCACCTGAATTTGAATATACAAATTGTTCAGAGTACCTTCCGTTGCCACTTCTCACACAACGAACCTTTAAACCATCTGACTTAGGAATACAAGCCACTCCTCCTTCGTCAAAAAATACCCCCCATGCACACTTTTCATATCTCTCATATGATGAAGACCAAAGAATTATTGTATCATCATCCCCCAAATTGCTGTAATGCCCATAATTGTTTGGTATCCTTATGCAATAACACGAACCTTTGGGATACCAACATTTTTTAGACAAACAACTGTTTTTTGCACTAACATTGCATTCTCCACCCAGAGCAGTGTTCGGGCAATTTTGAATAAGTGTTCTCAATTCGTCAATATCTGGAAGCCGCCAGTCATCATAACCTCCTTCATTAAGTTGTTTGCAATAATCCATTGCTTGATTCCAATTCAGAATCACAGAAAAAAGTGAAGACCACTCCAACGCCACAAGTTGCGAGCAACAAAACATGAAACCAACACAAATCACCATTCTTTTCATTTTTAATTCTCCGTTATAATTTGCTCTCCATCGAATCTATTACACACTTTTTTATCACCGTTTTAACACAAAGAAGCTCAACAGAAACCTCATTGCATTTTATATACATCATTATTTTCACAGGAACTATTTCAGCATCTTAAGGTCAAGTCCGCCGGGATACATATAGCTTACGTCCATTCCCCAGCCGTAGACAAGTATTCCGCATGAGCCGGTGCATGTCAGGTGGTGGCGCATGAACCATGAATCAAGTTCAAAAATGTAGTAAACTTTGTTGCTGCCGTAGACCGCGCCCTGCATCTCGCCGTCCATTGCCGGTGTCGGGGTTTCGCCGTCAAGCGTGATTTCGACTCCCGGATCTGTGATGACTTCGACGAAATTGGCATTTCCGCCGTCTGTTTCGGTGTCTTCGACCGAGTATGCAAAGAAGTAGTATTCGTTTCTGAACTGCTCTACCGGCGGGATTATGGTCATTGCCGGATCGCCGAAACAGTATGAGTGCGAAGAACCGGGAGAATCGTCGCGGCAATCGGAGCTGATATCCTCGGAACCGCTTAAATACTGAGTTACCTGCACAGGCTTGTCCGCTTCGATAAACGATGTTCCGGAAGTGAACCAGCTGCCGCCGTCGTCAATGTAGTTGAGTTCGTATTCATAGAACTGACCGGCATTGAGCGTGATATTTTTTTCGGTACCGCTCGTGTATTCTTCATCCTTTATCTTTATCGAGACATTTGTCGCATCGTTAGCCGCAACGACACGGACAAAATCACGGGCGTAACTTCTCGGTTTTGTTTTGACAACGGCATAACGCGTTCCCCAGCGGCTGACAGGAAGAAGCTGGTGTTCAAGATGGTCGCAGTAGCCTCTGTCCTTAGGGATATCGGCACAGCCGTGACCGCCGAAAACAGCGACCGGAGCACACTTCGAATATGGATTTTTGCATGTGATCTTCGTTCCAGTAAAATCAGCGGCGTTCATCGTCGTAACAATGTTCAGAACTTCTCCTTTCGCAACTTCGACAGTCATCGGAACACCTGCCGAAGTTCCGGGTATCTTTCCGCTCGGCGCAATGTCGGCAGTAGGCGTGATCTCAAGTTCGACAGGCATGTCATAGGCGCCGATTATCGTGAAATAGCCGGGACCGTCCCCGCCTACGCCGGTTTCGTCGGGATAACTCGCGATAATATAGTCTGCACCGAGCTTCGTCGAAGGAAGTACAAGCGAAGCATCGTTCGAATGAAGGTTGTAGAACGGGTTGAACTGATAGACGATTATCGGAAGATCCGATTTTATGTGATAGCTGAGATAGCTTGCCGCCGTACCGATGAGCATCCTGTCCTCTTTTTTCGGCGTTACGACTATCGTTTCCTGCGGATTTACCGTTATTACGAAAGAGGAATCGTAGTTTTTGCACTCCATGTCGTCATATTCGCTTCCCAGAAACGATTTCGTAACTTTGTAGCAGTATTCAAAGCTCTCGATCTTCGCTTCGCTTCCGTCTTCCAGAGTCTTGAAAAATTCGATTGTCGCGGTTTCGGCCGGGTGAGAGTTGGCAAGAGCTACCGAAAAAGAATCTTTGCTCGTGATTTTTTCGCTTTTTCTGCCGTTGTAGAGTTTAGCCGTGTAGAAATCGCATCCCAAATAGCTGCTTCCGGCCGAAGCACACGCCTTAGTTTCGCACTTTCCGAAAGAGCAGACCAAACCTTCGGCACACTTTTCCACTGCCGGTGTTTCGACTCCCGATCCGTCATCTTTGCATAGGAAAATGCTGCCCGGGTCACTTGCATCACAAACTTTCATCCCGGGGTTGCAGTTTGTTGTAACAGGCGTTGTATCGGTATCCGGCTGCTCCTGACTGTTTCCGCCGTCAGTATCCGCATCGGCATCCGGCACGACACTGTCGGAATCAGAACCTGTCCCGTTGTCAGAATCGTTTGTTCCGGAACCGTCCCCGTCCGAAATCATTTCTCCGCCGTCGCTGTCGGGAAGCGAAATCTCTTCTTCATCGTCATCCGATGCCGCGCATCCCGCAAACATAAACGCCGAAATAAAAACAAACATCAAAAAAAACACTTTTTTCATGGATTCACCTCGAAATTATCGAAAACAACAGTGCAGGAGTATATTTTTTATTTTAAGGATGGCAAGATAAGAATCATCATTTCAATATCACTTGATTATTGACCGTTTTTTCGTAAAATACCCCGTTTTTAAGTGAGGTGACTTATGAAAATCAGACTTTTTGCATTCGTTTTAATACTTATTTCAGCTTTATTTCAGACAGGCTGTTCGACTCTTGAAGCAAATGAAACTCCGGCAAATCCGGAATGGGAAGAAGTCGAAACAAAATATAAATCATTGGAATCAGAGAATAATTTTGCCGAAATGGAATCTTATTCGAAAGAGCTTTTCGTTTTCGAATGGGCAAAATGGCAGACAAACCAGATAAAATTCATGCTCGCGTCGGCTCTATACAACCAGAAGAAGTACGGCGAAGCGCTCAAAGTGCTGGAAGAGCTGAAAGACGTCGCTCCTTTCACCCATAAAACGCACCTCATGGCAGGAAACGCGGCTCTTGCAGAAAAAAATTACAACGATGCGCTGAAATGGATTTTTTCGGTTTATCTCAAACTTGAAAAAGAACCCAAACTTGCCGCTTCAAAAACCGTTTTCTTTGCATATCTCTACTCGAAAAGATTCAATGCTGCGGCAAGATGGTACAACGAATTTGACGATGAAAAAAAGGCGAACCTTCAGCCTGAATTTGACGCTTGGCTGAATGAAAGCACCGAAAACAGGCGCAATTTCGAGAACGCGCTGAACGGAAATTCCGCACCGGCAGCCGAAGAAGCGCAGCCGAAAACAATAAATGAAATGATTCAGGAAGCCGCCCCGGCAGAGAATGCGGAAGAAAAAGATGAAACAGCTCCTGCAGGCAGCGAAAACATTGAAGAAAGCCCTGCGGCAGCCGTTTTTGAATTTGACGGAAGCTACGTTCCCGACTGGAAAAAAGTCTGCATCGCGCTCTCTTCAAACGACAAATGGAGCAAGTACAACGAAGTAATAAAAACCTATATAAACTGGCATCTTGAGAAATTCGACAAAAACGGAATAAAACCCGAATTCATCGAATACGAAAGTGCTGCAACAGTTGATGACTTAATGAAGAAAGCCAGGGAAATCAAGTGCTTTGCTATTGTCGGCCCGTTTTTCGCACCGGAATTTGCCGAAAGTTTCATAGAAAAATCAGCTGAATACTCAATTCCCGTAATTTCATACATTCCTTTCGGCACAGTTCCCGGATCACTCTTTTTCAACGTACGCCAGACAAAAGATCTTGAAGCTGAAAACCTTGTAAAATACGCAGTTTCCGAAAGAGAAAAAACAAAATTCGCAATCGCTTACATTGACGACGCCAACGGAAGGGCGCTGCGCGACACATACTGGAAAAAAATCGAGAAAGCAGGCGGCCAGGTCACTGATATCATAAACATTTCTCCGGCAGACAGAGCATACAAGGACGATGTCGAAAAAGTTGTCGGAAAACAGGACAACTACGACGAAGCGATCCGCGCTTTCAAATGGCGCAACAAAGAAAAATTCTCCACCGACGCGATAATGAACCGCGCAGTGGACGGCTTCATCAAAAGGATTCCGGGAAAGTGCAACTTCGAAGTTCTTGTTGTCCTTACCGATCCGAAGCAGACGGCGAGCCTTCTTCCGGCATTCCCCTACCTCAACGTCGAATTTGCATATTTCCAGAAATATCTGAACCGCGCCGTAACTGTCAAAAAGCAGGAATTGAGAAAAGACGGCTACGACTGGGACATTCAGCAGATCCTCGTTCTCGGACCTTCAGAAATGCTGAACAGCACGAAAAATATTGAAGAACTCGACAAACTTATTGACGGCATGATAATTTTCTCGCCCAGACCCGACACGACTGAAAAAAATGAAAAATATTCAAAAATATCAAAGGCTTTTAAAGACGCGAACAACCGCAGTCTCTACTTTGCCGAAACAGTTGCGGCAGAAGTGACGGACACGGTCCTTTCGGCTCTCGCGGCTTCGCAGAAAAGCGATATGGGAAACTTTGTAGAGGCGCTGAAAAACACTTCATACACCTCGCTCATTTCGGGAAAAGCGGTAAAATTCGACGAACTCAACCGCATGGCAGGAAGCGGCGCAATACTTATCGGCAGGAAAAAAGAACCCTTCATGACCAAGGAAGAGATCGAAGAGGAGCTTAAACGCAAAGCCGAGGAAAAACTTAAAGAAGGAAAACCGGAAGAGGCGGAAAATGACGCACCTGAAAATTGATGTCCTGACACTTTTCCCCGAATTTTTCGAGTCGCCTTTCTCGGTCAGCATGATGAAAAGAGCTGTCGACAACAACATAATCGAACTCAACCTGCATCAGATCCGCGATTTCGGACTCGGCAACAGACGGCAGGTCGATGATTCGCCTTACGGCGGCGGAGCGGGACTCATAATGAAACCCGAAGTGATAACCGCGGCCTGGGAAGCGCTTCCGAAAACCGAAAAAACTTTGACGATAGTAATGTCTCCGCGCGGGAAACTTTTCAATCAGCAGAAGGCGGTAGAGCTTGCCGAAACCGCAGAGCATCTGATTATCGTATGCGGTCATTACGAAGGGATCGACCAGCGTTTCATAGAAATTTCCGGGGCAATAGAACTTTCTGTCGGCGACTATGTTTTAACAGGCGGAGAAACTGCGGCACTTTCGGTGATAGATGCAGTGACAAGGCTTATTCCTGGCGTACTCGGCAATGAAGAATCGTTCAAAAACGAATCTTTCTCTCTTCCGCTGCTTGAACACGACCAGTACACGATGCCGCGCGTTTTCAGAGGTCTGGCGATCCCTAAAGTTCTTACCGGCGGCAACCACGCAAAGATCGAAGCGTGGAGACTGAGAAACGCTCTTGCGAAAACCGCCGAAAACAGACCTGATCTGCTTTCAAAAATTCCACCTGAATTCTGGGAAGAAATGAAATGAAAAATTTTTATATCGGACTGATCCACAGCCCCGTTTTAAGAAACGGCGCAGCTATAACTTCATCGATAACCAACCTCGACCTTCACGACATCGCGAGAGTGTGTGCGACTTACGATCTCGGCGGATATTTCGTGATCCATCCGGACGAAAAAATGCGCTCGATCGCGACTCAGCTCGCGTCGCACTGGACTCAGGGCGAAGGAAAAACCTACAATCCCGACCGCTTCAAAGCGCTGCAGGTAATGAAGATAGTTCCGAGTCTGGATGAAGCGAAAAAAGAGATCGAAGAAAAATGGGGAATAAAACCGGTAACGATCGGAACGACTGCGAGAAAAAAAGAAAAATCGATCACGATAAGAGAGCTGAAAGAAGAAAAAAACAGACCCGTTCTGATACTCTTCGGAACGGCTGGCGGAATGGAAGATAACTTTCTAAATTCATTAGATTTTTTACTTGAGCCGATAGACTTGGGAACAGGCTATAACCATCTTAGCGTAAGAAGCGCGGTGTCGATTTTTATTGACAGACTGAGCAGAACTGACTAATATGCCGCCGCGTTATTTTTGGAGGAGTTAAAAATGACAACCAACATTATTCAAAAACTTGAAAATCAGCAGAGAAGAATTGACCATTACTATGTAAAACCGGGAGATAAAATCGAAGTTCACACCCGTATCATCGAAGGTGAAAAAGTTCGTATCCAGATCTTCAAAGGCGATGTCATCGCTATTAAAAACGGCAGAGACAACAACAGAACGACAATAACAGTCAGAAAGTTCTCGGGCGGCTACGGCGTTGAGAAAATTTTCCCGCTTCACTCCCCGATGATCGAAAAGATAGAGCTTGTAAACAGAGGTCTCGTCCGCAGAAGCAAACTTTACTATCAGAGACTTCGTAAGGGCAACGCAGCAAGAATCAAACCGAAAAACATCTGGTAGTGTTTTCGTTTTTATTCGCGTTATTTCTCGCATTTTCAGCAGAAAATCCTGTTTGCCAGTCAAGATTCGAAACAGCCGAAGATTTATATAAGTCGATTGTACTTCATTCTGACGATATTTCAGTCCGTCGGCAGTATCTGAAAAAATTCGGTTCCTGTATTTCGGAAGAAGGTCTTAATATCATTGAAGAAAAAAATATCGTTATCGTTGAAGAGCTTGACTGCTCGAATCCGCTCGGAGGAATAGAATTTTTCTTCAGAAAGAAAAAACTGTGTTCCCGTTCTGTCTCTTTTTTTCCTTCAAAAAAAGTTTTTACCGTAAAAAAGAAAACTTCGGCAATAACTCTTCCCGAAAACTGGCGGCACATCGAAACTGCTGAAACAACGCTTTTTTACGATTCGACTGTAAAATTCGAAGAAATGAGCGACACAACGGGAGAGATCATGACAAAAAGCGAGGACGGAATTTTCACAAACAACCTCGGAAAAGTCATTCACCCGGAATTTATCTATTCAAAGGGAAACTGGGAAAAAGTCTTCCCTCTGCGGGAACTTTTTTATCTGAATGTCGGAAAAAACGACTCTTTCGAGCTCAGAATAATAACGGAAAACCGGCTTCCGTACGAAAAAAAAGAGCTTTTCGAGCTATTGGACATAAAAGCCGACTCAACCGGAGAGCCTTTTTTCGCTCCGAGCAGCGTCCGCCTCGAAGGAAAGGGACTGAAAGGAATAAGAATCCCCAAAACAGAATACATAACGGACAAGGAAAACGACCACGGGACATATAAAATCTCCTTGTTTTACCCTGAGTTGCAGAAAAAAGAGGCTCTAACCTTAAAAACAGAAAACTACGATTTGGAAATTCTCTTTTCAGATGGAAAACTCGAAGCAACTCTCACAATTTTCGCAAAAAAACTGACTTCAGAAGAAGCCTTGAACATCAGAGCGGCAATAAACCGCGAAATTCCGGCTTTCTTCGTTCAGACGGCGAAATAAACAAAAGAAAAATACTCTGCAAAAGCTATAGATTTTCCTTGCATTGAATATTTTTTTTACTATAAACAATCGATTTTTTGTTTTCTTATAAATTTAAGAGAGGAAATTATGAACAAGACTCCGTTATTTGAAAGACACGTAGCAATGGGCGCTACAATGGCTGAATTCGGCGGTTGGGATATGCCGCTGTGGTATAAAACCGGTCAGACTGCCGAGCATAAGGCAACTCGTGAAAACTGCGGTCTTTTCGACATCTGCCACATGGGTGAATACATCATTACCGGAAAAGATTCCTTCGCTTTCTGGCAGAAGATGCTCACAAACGACGTAAGAGCGATCGAAGACGGTCAGGCTCAGTACAACTTCATGCTCAACGAGAAAGGCTGCGTAATCGACGACTGCATCGTTTACCGCTTCAACGAGGAAAAATGGATGCTCGTTGTCAACGCAGGAACTCAGGACAGCGACTTCGAATGGCTCAAAAAGAACGCTCTTCCCGACATGAAACTTGAAAACATCAGTGCTCAGACCTGCAAACTTGACCTTCAGGGTCCGAACGCTCCGAAACTTATCGCCGAAATCGCAGGAAGAGAGGCGATCGAAGGACTTAAATTCTTCCGCTTCGCAGACAACGTAAACCTTGACGGAATTAAGGTTCTCCTCAGCAGAACAGGCTACACAGGCGAGATCGGTTTCGAAATCTACTGCGACATAAACGAAACTGTAAAACTTTGGGATCTCCTTCTTACGAGAGGCGAAAAATACGGAATCATGCCGGCAGGACTCGGCGCAAGAGACACGCTCAGACTTGAAGCAGGTCTTCCGCTTTCGGGCCACGAAGTACGTCCGGATGTAGTAGCTGCAGGAACTCCGTGGGAATTCGCAATCAGCTACGAGCACGATTTCATCGGCAAAGAGCCGCTTATGGCTGCAAAAGGAACGATTTTCGCTTATGCGATCACGGTCGAAGGCAAGAGAAAACCGGGCGACCACTCGAAAGTTCTCTACAAAGGCGAGGAAATCGGTGTTCTCACGTCGGAAATCATGGCAGTTTCGCTCGGAATGGTTCCGGCCGGCTTCATCAGAGTCAACAAGGAACTTGCAATCGATGAAGAGATCGAACTTTTGAACGAAAAAGGCAAGACTTTCAAGGCTTTTGTCAAGGCAAATCCGCTTGTAAAGGGTACTTCAAGAAAGAAAATGGCTTCAATGTTATAACTTTTTAATAACTTTTTTCAGGAGAAAATCATGTCAAATTACAATGTTCCTTCCGAACTCAGGTATTCGAGAACACACGAATGGGTTATGGATCTCGGCAACAAAAGATACCGCCTCGGTATCACCGATTTCGCTGCACAGCATGCCGGCGACATCACCTACGTTGAACTTCCGGAAACCGAAACCGTTATCGACAAAGACGGCGTTGACTGCACTATCGAGACTGTAAAAAGCTCCGAAGACATCTGCAACCAGATCACCGGAACCGTTATCGCAGTAAACGATATGCTCGAAGACAGCCCCGAAACTGTAAGCAGCGACTGCTACGGCGACGGCTGGCTTTATGAAGTAGAAGCTGAAAACGACGAGGATTTCAGCTCGCTTATGACAGCTGAAGAATACGAAGAATTCCTTGCAACTCAGGAAGACTAAGTGTTTCAGAGGATTTTTGATTCGGGGGAGCGTTTTTCGTTCCCCTTTTTTTATTAAAAACTTGAGAGGTAAAAAATGAGATACCTTCCGATAACGGATAAAGAAAGGAAAGAGATGCTCGACAAAATCGGCGTAAAGTCGGTTTCCGACCTCTTCTCCCCGCTTCCGCAGAATGTTCTCCTCAAAAAAGAGCTGAACATCCCTTCTGCTAAAAGCGAACCCGAACTTGAAAAAATCATGGACGAACTCGGCAGGGAAAACACCGGTGCCAACATGCTTTCCTTCCTCGGCGGCGGCTGCTACAAACACCACTGTCCCGCTCTCGTTGACCAGATGATCTCGAGAAGCGAGTTCTACACTTCATACACTCCTTATCAGCCCGAAGTCAGCCAGGGAACGCTTCAGGCTATATTCGAGTTCCAGACGATGATCGCTAACCTTTTCAAAATGGATGTCGCGAACGCTTCGATGTATGACGGCGCGACCGCTGCTGCCGAAGCAGTCCTCATGTCGCACAAAATCCAGACGAAAAGACACAAAGTCCTCATCGCGTCCACTGTCAACCCGCAGTACATCCAGACGATCAGAACCTACACCGGTTTCGTTGTAGATTCGATCGACCTTCTTGAAATGGATGCCGCTACAGGCTGCGTTGCAGAAAAGGAACTTGCAAAAATCGACGAAGACACAATCTGCGTGGTTTTCCAGTATCCGAACTACTTCGGAATGATCGAAAACATCCGCAAGATTTCCGAAGTTACGCATGAAAAGGGCGCGTTGCTCATTCCGGTGATCACCGAAACAACGGCTCTCGGAATCCTCGCGACTCCCGGCGATATCGACGCTGACATCGCTGTCGGCGACGGCCAGGCACTCGGAATTCCGGTAAACTTCGGCGGTCCCGGCGTAGGTCTTTTCACCTGCAAGGAAAAATACATGAGAAAGATGCCCGGCAGACTTATCGGCCAGACAGTCGACAAGAACGGCAACCCCTGCTACGTTCTCACACTTTCGGCCAGAGAGCAGCACATCAAACGCGAAAAAGCGACCTCGAACATCTGCTCCAACCAGGGACTTATGGCGACGGCGGCTTCTATTTACCTCGCTACGATGGGCAAACAGGGCATGAAGGAAGTCGCGCTCATGAACCTCAAACGCGCTGACTACCTCAAGAACAAAATCGAAAAGGAAACTCCGTGCAAAGTCGCTTTCAAAGGAAGCAACTACAACGAATTCACGATCCTCACTCCTGGATGTGCATGCTGCACGCTCAAAGCACTCGCTGAAAAAGGAATTCTCGGCGGAATCGCTGCGAAAAAATATTATCCGGAACTTGAGAACGCGATCATCGTAAACACCACGGAGATCCACAGCTACGAAGAGCTCGACAAATTTGTCGCGGCACTTAAAGAAGTTACAGGAGGTGCAAAATGAGTTACCCCGGAATGAAAGACCTCAAACTCAAAGAATCGGTAATCTTTGAAAGAAGCCGCGAAGGAAGACGCGGTTACTCGCTTCCCGAAGAGAATCTCGAAGGAGCTGAGAACATTCTTCCGGCAGAGCTCCGCAGAGCAGACCTTGACCTTCCGGAACTCAGCGAAGTTGATGTAGTCCGCCACTACACAAGACTTTCGACATACAACTACAGCCTTGACCACGGTTTCTATCCGCTCGGCAGCTGCACGATGAAATACAACCCGAAAATCAACGAGAAACTTGTCCGCAACCCGCAGTTCACGGAACTTCACCCCGAAACTCCGGCACCTTACGCGCAGGGAACTCTCAAGATCATGTTCGAAATGCAGAGAATGCTCGCTGAAATCGGCGGCTTTGCGGCATGCACGCTCAATCCCGCTGCAGGCGCACACGGTGAATACACCGGAATCGGCATTATCAGAAGCTATTTCGACAAAATCGGCGACAAGAAACGTAAAAAAATAATCATCCCCGACAGCGCACACGGCACGAACCCCGCAAGCTGCGCTCTCAACGGATTTGAAGTTGTCGTCCTTCAGAGCGACGAGCACGGGAAAGTCAACCTTGACACGCTCAAATCGCTTCTCACAGACGAAGTTGCAGGCATCATGCTCACCAACCCGAACACACTCGGCGTTTTCGAGAGCGACATCCTCGCAATCACGAAGATGGTCCACGATGCCGGCGGCCTTGTTTACGGCGACGGCGCGAACATGAACGCGCTTCTCGGCATGGCAAGACCGGGAGATATGGGAATCGATGTTCTCCACTACAACCTTCACAAAACCTTCTCGACGCCTCACGGCGGCGGCGGTCCGGGTGCAGGTCCTGTAGGCGTATGCCAGAAACTTGTTGAATTCCTTCCGAACCCGTTCGTAGTCGAAAAAGACGGCCTTTACACCTTCAACGACTCCGACAACTCGATGGGAAGAGTCCGCTCATTCTACGGAAACATGGGCGTAACTCTCAAAGCGTTCATCTACATCCTTGAATACGGAAAGGAACACCTCGGCGAAACCGCGCAGAACGCTGTTCTCAACGCGAACTATATCAAAGCGTGCCTTCGTGACTACTATCACCTCAAATACAAATCAGACACGCTCCACGAAGTCGTTTTCGACGATTCCGAAATGCCGAACCACATCACGACGATGGATATCGCAAAAGCTCTCATCGACCGCGGCTACCATCCGCCGACAGTCTACTTCCCGCTCATCGTTCACGGCGCACTCATGATCGAGCCCACCGAAAGCGAAAGCAAAGAGACTCTTGACGAATTCATCGAAGCCATGATCGACATCGCCGAAACCGCTAAGACCAATCCCGAAAACATCCTCAACGCTCCGCTTAACACTGCTATCAGCCGCCCGGATGAAACCCTCGCGGCAAGGAAACCTGTACTCAAGTGGCAACATTAACTTCAAAGGGCGGTCTTCGGGCCGCCTTTTTTTTATCTTGTGACAACGTGACGACGAAACGCCGTGACGACCGTGACGACAACGTGACGACAACGTGACGACGTGACGATGTAACGACGTGACGACAAAAACGTGACGACGAAACGGCGAAACGACGTGACGATCAATCAATTGACCGGGTTCCGTTGCAGTCCGGATAAGCGGAACAGCTCCAGAATTCTTTTCCTGAATTTTTTCCTTTCTGAGCGACTCGTCTGATCATCGGTTTGCCGCATTTGGGGCACTCCGGTGCATTTTCCTCCACGCTTTTTTCGGTGCGGTTTGCAAGGCGTTCTGCCGTCAGTTTTTCGGTGAAACCGCCCTCTTCCCTGAATGTTTCTAACTGGTTGATTATCTGTCTGCGAAGCATCATCGAGAGTCTTCGGCACAGAGTAACAATGCAGTTGGCTTCGACAAGCGAGTCGTTGCCAGTCAGCCATTGGTCGAATTTTTGTTTCTGAGTCATTATGTGAACGGAACTATTGTAAACAACATCTTCTTTATAGTCCGGATGCTCCATTCGTACCGCCTGAACTTCTTTGTATTCAGTCGATTTTATCGACCAAGGGAAACTGCCGTGCCGCAGGATCCAGTTGATGTAGTCATTTGTGAGTTCGGAAAGACTCGCTCTGGCGACATCGGAAAGCTTCATTTCCGTTTCTTTCGATGTGCTATGGCGGGAAACACCTTCCGCAATGTTTGCGGGAACAGAACGCGCCGCCTGCGTCATCTGGTCATACTGACGGCCGCAAGGATCATTCTTCCTGTCAAGATACTTTTCGCAGAAATCTTGTGTCGCAATTTGAATTATGCTACCAAGAACCCAAGTGTCAAGCCAATAAAAACTAGGAACTTTAATTTCCATTTTTCAATCTCCAAAAATTATAATTAAAAAACATCAACTATTAATTTTCAGATTTAAAAATAAAAAGTCAAGTTTTCTTTAAATCGTTACGACGAAACGCCGTGACGATGCGACGACGAAACGTGACATCGAAACGACGTAACGCCGTCACTACGACAAGATGACGACGAAACGATGTGACGCCGTGACGACATTCTTTGGAGAAACTTAAGCAACTTTCTGTAAATTCCGATAAAAAAAGAGGCGGCTTCTGCCGCCCCAAAAATTTTTGGATGTTGTCTGATTGTTACTGCATATAACCCTGACATGAAGCTGTGCAACCGCCATAGCAACTTCCATCACAAGAGCCCGAACAACTGTAACCGCATGCTGTAGGCTGCTGAGAAATTTCTTCAGCATCTACAACAGCTGATGCCGGCAGAGAAAGAAGCTGATTCAGGTCGTTAACATCTTTTTCAGGCAGCGTAAACTGTGCAACAGCCGGTGTGAACAATGCAAAAAGCATAGCTTCCTTAACAAGATTTTCCGGAAGCAGAAGTTTTGAAATTTTCATGAGATCCTCCTTAAAAAAATTATTAAAAAAGGGATTTTTACCCCCTCACGAAACTCGTTTTCCCCCAAACAGATTGTTTATCTTTAAAACAGCTTTTATTGTCTGCTTTTCTTTTTCTGTGATTTCAGACATATTTTTGCTTAGAAATCTTTTACCCTGGAAATATGCATTTGCAACTGCTTTAATTTTGGCAAGTTCGCATTTCATCTGT
Source organism: uncultured Spirochaetales bacterium (assembly GCA_902774115.1). Lineage (GTDB taxonomy): Bacteria > UBP6 > UBA1177 > UBA1177 > UBA1177 > UBA1177. The sequence goes on along the minus strand of CACYHH010000002.1, from coordinate 373,351 downwards.
GATTTTTCGGCGAAAGATCCTGTTGAAACAAAGTTGGCTGCATAGCAGTCGATGCAGACAGGGAAAAGATAACAATTGTTAAAACAATCATCGTTTATAAACAAGCTCTCATCTGACAAATCCATTTTCTTTATTTCAGCAATCTGTTCTTCATTCATGGAAACAGGAGAAGAAAATGTGCAAAAATATTCCCGACCGTCTAAATCTATTACGCGCATTCCGTTGCCGCCTATTCCGCACTGTCTGCGATATTCTTTTTTGGCTTCACATCTTGCCAAAGGAAGACTGAAAATCTGTGCCGGCTTGACTTCGGGGTGAGCAACATACCAGTCAGCCAGTTTAAAAAGCTGCTCCGTTATGATTTCCAGATTTTTACCGGGATTCTTGATATCCTGACCTTCGGCAAAATTTGATCCGTTGATCTTAAACCCTTTTTCATGTAAAAAAATGAAGTCTTCAGCAAGATCAGCTAAATTTTTATCGGAAATAGTCATTTTTACAGGTTCGTCAGGCCAGTTTTTATGAAAAAAATCCAAATCGATTTTATCAAATGAATTGCTGCGGTTCAGATCATGCGTCTTTTTTGTACCGTCCAGACTAAGACACATATAAAAATAATTTTTGTGGCTAATCAGCCATTCCTTAATTTCGTCCGTCAGAACAGTTCCGTTCGTATCTGCATAAAAGCAGTAGTTCTTAGGCCAAGTCCTGCTCCATGTCCACTCGCAGACTTCTTTTATAATAGGAAATTCAAGGAAAGGTTCTCCACCGAAAAAACCTATTTTAATCTCTTCGTAATCTCCTGTTGTCAGGTACTTTTCAACAGTTTTTTTGGCAAATTCGATATCCATTTTTCGCAAATCTTTGTGATGTTCGTAACAGTAAACACAGTTCAGATTGCAACGGTGCGTTATAATCAGCGTCAGTTCAAAGGGCGGCTTCTTTTCAACCATTATTTTCTCCTTATCAGCATGAACCAAAAAATTCCGGTAAATATACCACGAAAGGTTGTAAAATCAAGAAAACAAAACCTTTTATTGGTGTTTTTGCTTTAAAAACTACATTAAATGCGGTTCTTTTAGAAATTTTTATATTTATATTTACACGCCATGGATGTGAAGAAGATTTTCGGCAGTAATCTGCGCCAATACAGAAAAAAGAATCACCTGACACAGGAAGCTCTCGCGGAAGCAATAGGTGTAACTTCCAAGCATCTGGGGCTTATCGAAAACGGTTCGACTTTCGTTTCGGCAGAGCTTATCGAAAAAGCTTCGGCATTTCTCGGCATTTCTCCGGCGACTCTTTTTTATTCCGATGAAGAAATTTCAGGCAGCGATAGTTTTTTAAGCACAGTCGACCGTGTAATCGATGAAGAAATGGCCGCAGCAATAAAAAATATCAGGCATAAAATACGCGAAAACCTTAAAGCAGAATCTTCCGTGAAATAAGCTGATTTCAAACTATCTCATAACGACGAAACACCGTAACGCCGTGACAACGACAACGTGACGCCGTGACACCGTTACGACAATTTTGAAAAAATTCTGTAATTCGTGTCGTCGAACGGCGGGCAGTATACCGCGAACTCGATCGTTTTGAAGGCGTGTTCGTACTCTTTTGCAAGCGTAAGCATCACATCGGCGACTACGGTCGGACTGTTTCTGAAGGCTCCGCAGCCGAAAGCTCCCAGAACAAGGACATCGACTTTATTCTGCACGGCGACATCAAAGATCCTGCGGTCGCGTTTTCTGTGAACGCTGGCAAGTTCATCATCAGAAAGCAGCAGTCTTTCTCTTCCGTCGCCGGAATTGTAGCGGTTGACCGGATTTTCGCGGAGATTCGGCGCGGCGCAGGTGATCACGTCGCAGTTAAACCAGTCGCTTTCCGCCATGCGCTCTGGAGTTGACGAGTCCGTTTTGAAGACAACGATATCAGGCGTGTAAAGAATATCGTCGTTGTGTATCGGGTCACGGCTCATTCTGTGCGGCTTGTAAAAGCGCTTCCAGTTTTCGTCTGTATCAAGCGTAAAATAAAGCGTCGATACCCGGCACAAAGACTCTTCCTGCGCACTTGAGCCGTTCACCACTCCTCCTCCCGGATTCGATGCGGAAGCAAAATTGAGCACGCACAGCCTGTCGCCCTTTCCTGCGTAAGCAGAAGCTGCCTCGAACATGCGTTTTTTGCTCACGATGATTTGCGCAGGCTCTTCAAAGCGCCTTATAAGACTTCCGTCCGGTACGGAATCGTTTTCCGCGATGAATTTTTGTGATTTCAGGCTTGCGGCGACTGCTTCCTGCAGGCGTTTTGTGTTCTCCACAAGGTTCACGGTGTCTTCAAAAATAGATATGTTTTTTGGATTTGGCATCTTTTCCTCCGAATTTTTTTGCGCAGATTAATTTCTAAAGAGAAAGTATTCCAGAAGCTCTGAGTTCGTTGACAGCTGCTTCGACCGAGCCGTTTTTATCATCCGAAAGGTGCATAAAAAGTAGATTCTGATCATTTTTGAGGTCTTTCACGGCACAATCAGCCGATTTAACGATGACTAACATTCCTGATTTAGTCAAAAGCTCCAGTTCATGCAGGTTTTGCGATATGTCCAGTTCAGGGAAATAGCAGACGAAGGCACCGAGTGCAAAAAGGCTTTTTTCAAGTTCTATTGCAAAATTTTCTTCTTTAACTGTGATAACTGCCGCTTTATGACCGAACCTGCGCTCTCTTTCCGATTCGTCGATTTTTGCCGCCGAAGGTGCGTCTGACAAGGGTTCCAGAATAATTCCGCCGCCTCTGATTTCGTAGTCTCCAACAATTACAAATCTTCCTGTTTCCTGATTGTCGCCGATAAGATCGAAAGCAAGAGGTTTTCCGGCTTCGAAAATGCACTCCGCCGCCTCAAATTTCCCTACTTCCGAGCCGCTTTTGCTCTCAAGCGACGATGTATCAATGAGTTTCGTCACTTCGACAAGCCTGAGAGTCGTACGAGCGGTTCCGACTTTGATAAAGTAAGTGTGATTTTGGCTCAAAGGCTCGCTGCCAAGCCAGAAAACAGCTGCTTTGAAACGCGATGCGCTCACCGGTGCAGGTTCATCAGCTTTTGCAACAAGTTCTCCGCGGGTCGTATAAATCTGTTCTTCCAGAGTAAAACCTGCCGTAAACCCTGCTTCGACCGAGGTTTTGTCACTCTCAGGGAATGTTTCTATTTTTGCGACTCTGCTCTTTTTGCCGGAGGGATAAAAAACGACTTCATCGCCTTCGCTCAGTGTCCCGCTGCTCACCGTTCCAGCATAAATCCTGCGGTTGTCGCCGCTTTCTGTGAAACGGTAGATATCCTGCAGGAACATTCTGAACGGCTGTTTAGCGCTGTGCTCCTTCGCTTTGAAAACATCGAGAAATTCATACAGCGTTCTGCCTTCATACCATGGTGTTTCAGGACTTTTAGCGCTGATGTTGACTCCGTTTATCCCGCTTACCGGAACAAAACCGAGCGGCGTTATCCCGATTTCGGAAAGGAATTCGCTGTATTCATCCTTAATTTTGTTGAACACATCTTCAGAATATCCCACAAGATCCATTTTGTTGACTAAAACAACGATCTGCCTGATCCCGAGAATCGAAAGCATATAGCCGTGGCGCCTTGAATTTTCCCGGACGCCCTCGTCAGCTGCGATAACAAGAACTGCCGCCTCCGCCCTGCTCGCTCCAGTCACCATGTTTTTCAGGAACTCGATGTGTCCCGGTGCATCGATTATGACAAAATCGCGCTTTTTCGTGCTGAAAAAGACTCTTGCGGTGTCGATCGTTATTCCCTGCGACTGCTCGTCCTTAAGCGCGTCGATGAGAAACGCGTATTCAAAAGGGCGCGAATTGATTTTGCAGTAATTTTTTATCGCTTCGAGCTTTCCCTCAGGCAAGCTGCCGGTTTCGCTCAGAAGTCTGCCGATTATCGTGCTTTTTCCGTGGTCGACGTGACCTGCGAAAACAAGCGGAAATTTTTCACTCTGCATATCTGCCTCGATTATTTCGGTGAAGAAACACATCTGAAACCGAAGTCTATCGCGGGATCATCAAGTTTCGACGAACTTCTGAACGATGCACGTGTGTGGTTTTCGCCGTAGATATACGAGCCGCCGCGGATGACTTTGTATTTGTCCTTTTCAGGTTCAGCCGGACCCTGAGTGTCGGCTTCCGACGCTTCTTCAGTTGAGTAGAACTTCTTTTCATACCAGTCTTCAGTATATTCGGAGACGTTCCCGGAAAGATCGAAGATCCCCTGTTCCGAAACGCCTGCGGCTTTCGAGCCGACCGGAGATGTCGTATTAGATCCGCATCCGTTCGCACTGCTTTTCATTACAGTATTATCGCAGCTTGCTTCGGGCGTATTTCCCCACGGATAGATCTGCACTTTGCCCGATTTTGCGGCGTTTTCCCACTGTGCTTCGGTCGGAAGGCGCTTTCCGAGCCACTCGCAGTAAGCCTTTGCGCCGTACCACGTCACGCAGTTTGCCGGATGATTCTTTCTCTCGGGATTTCCGATGTTACACTTGTCAGATTCAGACGATGTACGGTAGTGCGGTTCATCTGCATTGTCGTTCGTGCAGACGTTTTCGGCAATGCACTTCTCAAAAAGTTCGACAGGAACTTCAAACTTGTCCATAACATAGCCCGACAGGCTTACATCGTGCACGGGAACAGCGTTTTCAGGGCAGCTTCCTTCCATATCCTTCTCACAGCCCATTTTAAAAGAACCGGCAGGGATGGTCACGCTTCCAGAAACGCAGTCGCCTTCATCGACCCATTTCCCGTTTTTGCAAAGCTGTTTCTGGAATTTTTCACTGTCAGCCGGGCACACTTTGAACTGAGTTGCCCCTTCGTAAAGAACCGCACCGCCAGAATAGCAGAAGGATTCCGGCGTATTTTCAGTGTCTTCATCCGGCGTTTCATGCCCGTTATCGGCTACCACATCCGGAAGAGAATCGTCCGGATCTTCCGTGTCTTCATTTCCGTTGTCGTTTACATTGGTTTCTTCCTCGTCTTCACTTCCGCATGCCGCGAAGAAAAATGCCAAAAGGATAAAAAGAAGAGCTGTTTTCTTCATTCTCGACTCCGTTTTTTGTTGATATTGTTATAAATTTCAATCATCAAGTCCTCTTCGGAAAATGGTTTTGACAAATATCCGTCGAAACCGTTCTTCATTATTTCGTCCTTGTTTTTTTTCATCATGTAGGTCGTTCCGGCAATTACCGGAGTATAGCCTTTGTTTTCGGCTTCTTCGGCACGAATTCTGCGTATCGTTTCGATCCCGTCCATGACAGGCATCCTGATGTCAAGCAGGACCATATCAAAATCGTTTTTTTCCATTATGTCGAGAGCGGCTCTGCCGTTCGGAGCAGTCGTAACACGGACCCCTTTTTTAAGAAGCAGCGCCGTTACAAACTTGAGGTTAGTCTCGTTGTCCTCGACACAGAGAATGCTTTTGCCGACAAGGAAATTCTCAGGAATCGATTCACTCTGCTTTACCGATACACCGGACTCTCCGTCAGGAAGAACAAGCGGCAGTTCAAAGAAAAAAGTTGTTCCGGCTTCAGGACTGTTAGACCGCGCACCGATCCTTCCCCCCATCATCGTTACCAGATTTTTGCATATCGCAAGCCCGAGCCCCGCACCGCGATACTGCTTTTTGAGAGTCGAATCGAGCTGGTAGAACTGATCGAAAATAAAAGGCATCTTGTCATCTGGAATGCCGATGCCGGTATCCTTGACTCCGAAAAGAACCGACTCTTTGCCGTCGGAAAATATTTTGCGGCAGTCGACCGAAATACTTCCCGCAGATGTGAATTTCCACGCGTTTGAAAGCAGATTGTTGAGGATCTGGGCAATCCTGTTTTTATCACCGATGACAAACTCAGGAAGACTTTCGTCAATATTTATCTCAGTTCTGATCCCGTCCGCATTCATCCTGTGTTCTATATTCGCAACCGAAGCTCTGACAAGCTCTTCAATCGAATAGGGCTTATTCTCAAGTTTGATCTTGTTAGCCTTTATCAGAACCATGTCGAAAAGGTCGTTCACGATGTTGTTGAGCACTTCGCAGCTCGATTTTGCGTATTTTATGTAGTCTTTCTGTTCTTCGTTCAATGCGCTGTCCTGAAGCATGGAAAGCATTCCGTAAATACCGTTTATCGGCGTTCTTATCTCGTGGCTCATATTGGCAAGAAACTCCGATTTTGCCTTGTTTGCCTCTTTCTCGACAATTTTTTCAGCCTGCTCTTTCTCAAAACTCATCTTATTGATGAAAGATTTCAGACTTTCGCTGTATGCGATGTAATTTATAAAGATCGCGACAACCATAGTACTCGTGATGTCGGAAATCAGTCCGGGAAAAAATCCTCTGACACGGGGAACAAAAATCCAGATGGAAATAATATCGAGTACGCACAACAGCACGGAATGGGCAAGATATTCCCTCAACTTTACCTTGAAAGAAGATGCAAGAACAAGAACTGCGACAAACAGCGTCGTCAGGTTTCTATACAGTTGGAGACACGGTGCCGAAGTCGTCAGCGCATAAATGTATGCAGAAGAGAAAAAAATCCGCCAGAAATACTTGTAAAACGGATTTCCGACCGGCAGTCTGCCGTTTCTGGTTTTGACTTTGCCGATGATTATCAACGCCGGAAAAACGATGCAGGAAAGCAGATGGATTATAGTTATTTCGGTGTATCCGTATTGGGAAAAAAGTTCCCGCGAATAGACAAACCTGTAAATATCAAGAAGAAGAAGCGGAAAATTTATGATAGTAAGTGCAATGGAAACGTAGATAGACCTTTTAAAGTTGCTGAAATCGTTGTCAATATCGAACTTCCGAAGCAGCTCAGCATCGAGACCTTTCCTTATATTTATCGACATCCGTCACCTCAAACAACGCCTGCAAAAATCAAGAAGCAGGATCATACATCGTGCCTTTGGACCCTTTATCGCTGATAATTTTAGCCGGTATACCGCCGACAGAAACGGAAGGTGTCAGTATGTCTTTGTTGACAACTGCATTCGCGCCGATAGCGACATAATCCGCAATCTGTATATTTCCGAATATTTTTGCACCCGGTCCTATGTAAACACTGTTTCCAATCTTCGGAGTAAGCACTTCAGGACCTGCTGCCGTGCCTATATTAACCCCGACATGAATCCTGCAGTAATCCCCCACTCTGACGGCGGAATGCACAATGATCGGACCGACATGGACAATGGCCAGTCCTTTACCGAACACATTCAAAGGAATTGAGAACCCAGTTACTTGAGACAGTTTGTACTTTTTGTATTTCCAGTACAAAAGAAGATATTTATGGAACAAACCCTTGACATTATTGTAATATTCGCATTTTCTAAGAGCTATTTCGAATTTCCATATGTCATCGTAAAAAGCCGGTCTCCTGGTTTTTCTATACAAAGCCTTTTTATCTTCCTGCAAATAAATTTTCAAATCATTTTTACTCTCAATCATGAGATACCTCCAATACCTTGCTATCGGCAAATCAGCATAAACCGAGAAAAGCCTGAAAATAATATCACACAGCCGTTTAAGTCAATTTTTTCACGGAATAGGCGGTTTGCACAAAGCACCTTGCAGCATGATTGAAACAAGTCGGGAAATTACTCTGTCTTTTTTCAGATTTTCTGCTACACTTCGCCGCTTTTTTCGACCTTTTGAGGTGCTGTTTTGGAAATTTATCTTGCTCCGCTTGCTGAAATAACTTCGAAAGAATTCCGTATGCTATGCTACGAAGGCGGTGCCGACGCCTGTTTCAGCGAAATGATATCCGCAAAAGCCGTTACTTTAAGAAACAGAAAAACGATCTCGCTTTCGGAAATCGACGAATCGGAACCACGCACTTTTTTGCAGTTTTTCGGCGGCGATCCAGAAGTCATAAAAGAGGCTGCCGAAAAGATTCTTGAACTGGTAAAACCCGCCGGAATAGACATAAACGCCGGGTGTCCGGTGAGAAAAGTCGTTGCAGCGCGTGCGGGATCAGCCCTCATGGATGACCCGGAAAGACTCGGAAAAATCGTGAAAACTCTCCGCGGAGTCACGGATCTTCCTCTTTCGGTCAAGATAAGAAAAGGGTTCAAAACTCCTAATTACGAGCGCTGTGCAGCCGAGGCGGTAGACAACGGAGCCGATTTTCTCACCATTCATCCGAGACTCAGGACCGATATGTTCTCGTCCGGGACCTGCGATTTTGATATTTCGATAAAACTTGCCGAAAAGCTGCCGGTTCCCGTGATCCATTCCGGCGACATCAGGCAGAAAAGCGACCTCGACAGATTCATCGGAACGAAAATCGCAGGAGTTATGGTCGGGCGCGGCGCGCTTGGAAAACCGTGGATCTTCCGTGAACTCAAAGGTGGAACCGTGAGCGATGACGAAAAGAAGGCGATGATGGAAAAACATTTCAGATACTATCTTGACCTTGACACAAAAACCGCCCACACAATGATACGACGCCACGCATCATGGTATTCGACAGGATTCCGCGGAAGCGCCGAGTTCAGGAATTCGATATTCGACCTCGACAACGACATAAAAAAAGTTACTGAAATTATTAATGATTTTTTCGAAATAAAGCTGTGAAGAAAATTCTTGGACAAAGCGAAACCGCAAAAGAGATGCGAAAAATGCTTCGCAATGCCGAGCCGGGCGGGACATATCTCATCGGAGGCGAACCGGGAACAGGAAAAGGCTTTTTAGCGGGACTGATCGCTTCGAAAATCGGCAGGGACGAAGCCGAAAAAAACATTATCCGGGTTAAAAAAATCGAGGATTTCAGAAAAAACGGACTTGTTTTCATCACCGAAAACCGCACTCTTTTTGATATGAAAGCTGAAAAATTCACAGCTTCACTCTGGCTGCTGCCGCTGCGGGAACGGAAAGCCGACATGTCTGAACTTATCGAATACTTCATTCAGGAAGGCGGCGTAATTTCGACGCGCTGGTATGAAAAGGACGCGCTGCATCTGCTTTCGTCGTACTGGTGGCCGTTCAACATCCAGGAACTCAAACGGGTAGTCGGAACTGAAGACGGCTACAAACTTCTCCCTTACCAGAATATCGGAAAAATCTTATCCAACTACAGCGCAACCGAGATTTTAAGAGCGAAAATCGGCAATCTTTTCGATGACTTGGGCAAAGAATCCAACGCCGGTAAAATATACCAGCTCTTCATTGACTCGGTCGAAGGAGTATTCATCGAAGAGTCGCTTAAATACTGCGGCGGATCAGTCTCGAAAACGGCGGAATTTTTAAGCGTCCACCGCAACACACTCACACAGAAAATCAAAAAACTGAAGATTGATCCGAAGCAACAAATAAAAAAATAATTGCAATAAATTAAAAAAAGAGTAGTATTTCGCGCTTTTAGCGGACTTTCTATGCCGGTTTCATGCTTTCCGGCATCGGGAATGACTTAACAGCTGATAATTGTTATTTTTTTAGCCAATATAGGAGGAACAGATGGCTGATTTCAACAAAAGCTCTTTACGCAACGTTTGTGTCGCTGGACACGGAACATCGGGAAAAACGACTCTCGTCGAATCGCTGCTTTTCAACGCAGGCGCAATCAACAGACAGGGAACCGTCACTGACGGAAACACCGTTTCGGACTTCACCGAAGAAGAGAAAAACAGAGGAATTTCGATTTCCGCATCAATCAACTCCGTTGAGTACAAACAGAATCTCATCACTTTCATCGATACCCCCGGATACTTCGATTTCGGCGGCGAACTTGCGGCTTCAATGCCTTTCTGCGAAGCGGCTCTTCTAACCGTTGAAGGCTCTACCGGCATCGACGCAGGAACAGAAAAGGCTTTCAAACTTGCGAAAAAACTCGGAAAATCGATCGCTTTCTTCATCAACGAAGTAGACCGTGACAACATAAACCTTGAATCGGCTTTCGACAGCATCGCGAAAGAACTCGAAATTTCGCTCGCTCCGATCACCTACCCGGCTGCAACCGGTCAGAACGCTGATTCGATCATCGACATTTTCAAAGGCAAACTCGTCAAATACGCTAACGGCAAAAGAGCATCTGAGAGCGATATCCCGGCTCAGTTCGCAGACAAAGTCGCAGAACTCAAGGAAAAGCTCATGGAAGCAGTTGCAGAGAGTGACGAAGAGCTTATGACCAAATACTTCGACGAAGGTTCGCTTTCGGAAGAAGAAATCAACACCGGTCTCCACAAAGCTTTCTCGAACGGAACGATCTATCCGGTATTCTTCGGTGCACCGAACAAAGGCATCGGCGTTGACATAGTTCTTGACTCCGTCGTTGACTTCTTCCCGTCACCGGAAGGAAAAATCATGCAGTTCGGCGAAGGCGAAATCGACACGAACGACGATTCCGTAACGAAAGGTATCATCTTCAAAGTCAACTCGATTCCGCAGTTCGGCGAAGTTTACGCGTTCAAACTTCTTCAGGGCAGTCTCTCCGAAGGCGCAGACGTTTACAACATGTCTTCGGCATCGGCTGAAAAATTCGGTCAGCTTTTCTACACAAGAGGAAAAGACAGATTCCCGCTCAAAAACGTCGTTGCAGGTCAGATTGCAGTAACCGTTAAACTTAAAAACAGCAAGACCGGCGACCAGTTCTCCGACAACAAAGCTGCTGAAGTTTATCCGTTCCCGCTTATCGAATGGCCCGAAGCTATCGTCCGCGGCGCGTTCGCAGGTGCTTCGAAGGAAGATACCGATAAAGTCGCTGCTGCAATCAAAAAGATGCAGATCGAAGACGCATCATTCAGAATGGTCAACGATCCCGAACTCAAACAGCTTTTCGTCGACGGTCTCGGCGAACTTCACCTTGAAGTTTTGGCAAAGAAAATCAAGAACCAGTTCGGACTTGACGTCAAAATACTTGAACCGAGAATTCCTTACAGAGAAACGATCAAAGGAAAAGCTGAAGCACGTTACCGCCACAAAAAACAGTCGGGCGGATCGGGCGAATTTGCGGAAGTCAACATCGTTCTCGAACCGAACAGCGAAAGCGAATTCGAATTCGTTGACGCTATCGTCGGCGGCGTAATCTCCGGCAGATTCATCCCGGCAGTTGAAAAAGGTATCCGCGAAGTTCTCGCTGAAGGCGTTCTTTCGGGCTGCAAATTCATCAACTGCAAAGTTACACTCAACGACGGTAAGGAACACCCGGTCGACAGTAAGGAAGTCGCGTTCAAAAAAGCAGCACAGATGGCTTTCAAAGACGCCGTCAAAAGAGCTAACCCGATAATCCTTGAACCCATTTACGAAATCAAGATCACGGTTCCTGAAGAATTCGCAGGTTCTGTAATGGGCGATATCTCCAGCCGCCGCGGTAAACCGCAGGGCATGGAAAGCGAAGGAAGACTCACTGTCATCAAAGCGCTCGTTCCTCTTAAAGAAGTTCACGGATATTCGACACAGCTCCGTTCGATGACAAACGGTCGCGGAACCTACACCATCAAATACGACCACTACGAGCAGGTTCCGGCTGACATCCAGAAGAAGATCATCGACGAATACGAAGCAAACAAAGACAACAAAGACGAATAGTTTTCACTGGCGCACCAGCGCACTTTTTTATGCCGCCGCGTAATGCGGCGGTTTTTTTATGCGCCGCCAAACTTTTTTCGAAATTTCGAGACATCGATATTTCGATATTTCGAAGGCGGCGAATTGTTATGTCGATTTATCGATATATCGACAAAAAATCTGGCGGCGGCGAAAAAGATTATTTCTCAGGTTTCATCGTCGGGAAAAGAATGACGTCGCGGATGCTGGGGGAATTGGTCATGAGCATGACAAGTCTGTCGATGCCGATTCCCTGTCCTGCTGCCGGCGGCATTCCGTATTCAAGAGCGCGGATGTAGTCGCTGTCCATATCAATCGTTTCGTCGTCGCCCGCTTTCTTTGCTTCGACCTGAGCCGCGAATGAGTCATACTGCTGTTTCGGGTCGTTGAGTTCGCTGAACGCGTTGGAAAGCTCACGCCCTGCGACAAAAAGCTCGAATCTGTCTGTGTATTCGGGGTTTTCATCGTTTCTGCGTGCGAGCGGGCTCACTTCGGTCGGATATTTCGTGATGAATGTCGGCTGGACAAGGTGCTCTTCGACAAAGTTGTCAAAGAATTCCATGATGATTTTGTAGCGTGACATTCCTTCAAGCGTCGCCTTGTCGAGACCGTTTTTGACGCCGATTTCAATGAGTTTTTCTCTGTCTTTGAGGTCTTCTTCGGTGCAAACGCCCGATTTTACGATACTTTCTTCGACTGTCATTCTGTTCCACGGAGCTTTGAAATCGATTTTCATTCCGTCGTATTCAACTTCAGTCGAGCCGTTAATCTCGACGCAGAGTTTGCTGATCATTTCCTGCGTGAAGCGGATCTGGTCTTCGTAAGTCGCATACGGCCAGTAGAACTCCATCATCGTGAATTCCGGGTTGTGTTTGAGGTCCATACCCTCGTTTCTGAAGCTGCGGTTGATCTCGTAAACTTTGCCGAGTCCACCGACGAGAAGTCTTTTGAGGTAGCATTCCGGCGCGATCCTCATATAAAGCGGAATGTCGAGCGCGTTGTGGTGCGTGATGAAAGGTTTTGCAGCCGCGCCGCTTACCAAGGGGTGCATCATCGGGGTCTCGACTTCCATGAAACCTGCATTATTCATGTAGTTTCTGATGAAATTGATGATTCTGACTCTCTTTTTGAAAGTCTCTCTGACATCGTCGTTCATGATGAGGTCAAGGTAACGCTGCCTGTAGCGGAGCTCTTTATCGGTAAGTCCGTGGAATTTCTCGGGAAGAGGCCTGATATTTTTGGTGAGAAGCTCCGTTCTGTGCGCTAAAACCGAGTATTCGCCCGTTCTTGTGACGAAAACTTCGCCTTTTACCCAGACGATATCGCCGACATCGAACGATTTTTTGAATTTCGCGAAATCTTCACCGAGAAAATCCTTTGCGAAAAGAACCTGGATCGAAGCAGTCTCGTCTTTCAGGTTTGCGAACGCGAGTTTTCCCATGACTCTGAGGAACATGATACGACCTGCAACCGCGAATTCAAGCGGTTTTCCTGTCTGCTCAAGCTCTTCTTTGGTCTGAGTCTTGCAATATTCAATTACCTTTTCGACTGTCGAATCGGGAGCGAAAGTATTTGCGTAAGGGTGGATCCCCTCTTCGCGCAGCATTTTAACTTTCTCTTTTTTGCGGGCGATGATCTCATTTTCGTCCATCTGCGGAACAACTTTTGTTTCCGGAGCTTTGTTTTCAGCCATTTTTTTCTCCATTTTGTTTGAAAAGATTAATCAAAAAAAGAATATCTCTTATCTCAATGTTTTTGTCATAATTTTTTCCACTGAACTAAAAAAATCGGTCAAAAAATTCTGTAACAGTTATGATTTCTATATCTTCGAACTGTTTCAAAGCAAGCAAATCGTTGTCTCCGCTGACAACATACAGGCATTTCGCTTCCGCAGCACATTCCAGAAATTTGTTGTCATCGCGGTCGCGGCAGACGTCAATCTTGCGTGTCGGACTAACAAGACGGCATATCGAAATAAATTCATTTAAGGAAAAATTTTCTTTTCTTCCCGAATATTTGTCAGAGATTCTTTCAACGAGTTCGTTGTATTCTTCAATAATTTCTTTCGAAACAACCACTTCAAGTACTCCAGTAATCGCACAATGAAGAAGTTTCTGCGGTTTTCCGCCGAAAAACAACGCCGAAACAACGACATTCGTATCTATAACGATTTTCATTCAGCGACTCTCTGATTTTCAGATCTGAGTTCTTTCAATGTGACTAAAATATCCTGTTCGCAAAGCCCGGTTTCTTTTGCCCAAGCCTGTGCTTTCGCACATTCATCATCAAAACGATCAGCCGCTGTTTTTTGCTTTTCATAGCGATAAATCACATAATTGATATAGTTTGAAATTTCATCCAGGCACTCCTCAGGTGCGGCTTTTATCTGTTCCAAAAGTGCTTCGTAACTCATATCTGCCTCCAATTGAAGTCACACCTGCAAATTATAGTGAAAAACGGACGAAAAACAAGGGGTTACTTTCAGCATTTAAATATTCAGGAAACTGATTTCACCGATATGTTCGGCTACCAAATTGGTAACTTTGCCGATGAGGTTCATTCTGTTCGTTCTGATTTCAAGGTTGTCGTGCATTACGAAAACAGCGTCGAAGAATGCGTCGAGTGCCGGTTTGAGCGAGAGGATCTTCATCGCGATATCGAAGTTGTCATGCATATTTTTGATCTCGTTTTCGACTTTGACTACTTCGGCAAAAAGGTTCTTCTCTTCATTCTGCTCGAAAAGCGATTCGTTGACTGTTCCGACGGAAAATTCTTGTTTTTTCAGGATGTTGCAGCCGCGTTTGTAAAGTTGTACCAGTTCTGAGATTCCGCTTTCCTTGAGAAGACGCGACATCGTCTCCGCCCGTTTTGCGACAACTTTCGGAAATTCGGCGTCGCGTGCCGTCGCAGCCTGGATGACAGGTGTGTCGAAGCTCAGAACGCCGTTGTATCTTGCGACTATGAAGTCGATGATTTCCTGCTTCATCTCAACTTTTGCGTTTTTGATGCGAGGAACGATGAGATCCCATGCGAATCCGACGACTTCCCTGATGTCAAGGCTGTAATTCTGCGCGACTGTGAGGAAACCGATCGCATTCCTGCGGATCGCGAACTTGTCTTTGGAGCCGCTTGGCTTCATTCCCGCCATGAATCCGCCGACGATCGTATCGATTTTATCGGACATGCTTAAGATCGTTCCGATTTCAGTCGCTGGAAGCGCGTCTCCTGCGTTTATCGGGAGATAGTGCTCGTACATCGCTTCGCAGATATCTTTCTCGAATCCTGCGTGAAGTGCGTAGTAACGTCCCATGATCCCCTGCAGATCGGGAAATTCGAAGACAACGCCCGTGACGAGGTCGTTTTTGATCATTTCGCCCGCAGTCTGGAGGCGTTTTTTCGCCGCATCGTCAAGCGTGAAGTATTTTCCGGCTATGAAAGCGGCGATTTTGCAGATACGCTCGACTTTTTCGCTGTAAGTCCCGAGATCTTTCTGGAAAAGGACCCCTTTCAGCTTTTCCTTGAGCGCGCCGAAATCTTTGGCGAGGTCGTCGTTGAAGTAGAATGCCGCATCGGAAAGACGGGCAGAAACGACTTTTTCGTTTCCTTCGATCACAAGCGAATCTTCACGCGGAATGTTGTTGAGGACGCTTGCGAACTTGATGACCTGCGAGTTTTTGTCGCTCAGAGTGAAGTATCTCTGGTCTTTTTTGAGGACTTTGACAACGAGCTCGACCGGCAGGTTTTTGTATTTTTCGGGAATGTTGCCGATGACGACATGCGGATATTCGACCATGTCGGTGACTTCATCAAGGAGAGCTTCGTCGATATTTGCAACAAGTCCGAGTTCTTCGGCTTTTTTCGCGACTTCTGAGCGGATGAACTCCTTTCTTTCAGTTCTGTCGGCCATGATATAGTGCGCCGCAAGAACTTCGTAGTAATTCTGCGCATTTACCTGCAGAGCGCCGTTTGAAAGAAAGCGGTGTCCGAAAGAAGTTTTTGCGAATTTTATCCCTTCGAAATCGTCTTCCACAGGCTTTCCGTCGATCGAAAGAAGGATCCATCTGATCGGGCGGGCAAAAGCGAAGGAGTTGTCAGCCCAGCGCATGCTTTTTTTGAAGTTCGCAGCGTGGAGAGCCGCTTTTACGATAGGAGCGATAACTTCTTCGAGAGTTTTTCCTTTCTCTTCGACAAAGCCGGCGATCACTTCGCCTTTTTCAGTGTTTTCAAAGAAATATTCAGTGATCTTGTTCTTTGCAAGGAAGGCTTCGCCCGCTTTTGAAAGGGTCCCGTCGGCGTTGAGTGCCACTTTTTTCGGCGCGCCTGTGACTTTTTCGCGGATATCCGGCTGTTTTTCAGGAAGTCCCGTGCAGATGAGAGCGGTTCTCGAGCATGTTGAAAATTCCTTGCAGTTTCCGACAGTTACGCGCTGTTTTTCAAGCTCGGAAAGTATTTTTTCCTTAAGCTGCGAAACAAAAGGAAGAATAAAACTTGCTGGAAACTCTTCATAACCGATTTCAAAAATAAAATCCGACATTTATTCCTCCTTAAAACTTTCAGCGTATTTTTTTGCAGCGGCGCACGCAAGGTCTCTGATGCGCATGATGTACCTCTGCCTTTCAGTGACCGAGATCGCGCCACGGGCGTCGAGAATGTTGAACGCGTGGCTTGCCTTGATGCAGAATTCATAAGCGGGGCGAGGAAGCGATTTTTCGATAAGTTCTTTCGAAATTTTCTCGTATTTGTCGAAAAACGCGAAGAAATCTTCTACAGGAGCCTCTTTGAAGTTGAAAGTCGAAAATTCGACTTCGTCAGCCTTGTGGACCGTGCCGTATTTGACTTTGTCGTTCCACTGCAGGTCGTAAACGTTTTCGACCCCCTGAAGATACATGCAGATCCTTTCCAGACCGTAGGTGAGTTCAACCGGAACCGGTTTAAGGTCGATTCCGCCTACCTGCTGGAAGTATGTGAACTGGCTGATCTCCATTCCGTCAAGCCATACTTCCCAGCCGAGACCCCATGCGCCGAGCGTCGGGCTTTCCCAGTCGTCTTCGACAAAGCGGATATCGTGTTCCGCCGGGTCGATACCGATAACTTTGAGGCTTTCGAGATAAAGCTGCTGGGCATCTTTCGGGCTCGGTTTTATGAGAACCTGAAGCTGATAGAACCTCTGCATCCTGTTCGGGCTTTCGCCGTAACGGCCGTCAGTCGGTCTGCGCGACGGCTGGACATAGACAGAGCTTATATTCGCCGGATTCAGCGCGTAAAAAAACGTCGCCGGGTGGAATGTTCCGGCACCCATTTCCAAATCCCACGGCTGAACCAGTATGCAGCCGCGTTCCATCCAGAATTTTTCAAGTCGAACGATCATTTCCTGAAAGGTAAGTCCTTTCATTTTGGCCTCCCAAAAAAATTAGCGCGCGAATATAGCACAAAGATGATTGATGTCAAAAATTGAATAAGGAATTAAAGGAAAAATTCGGACATAAAGCGCTCGATCTCGATGTTTGTTTCTGAAGTTCCGGTCTCTGCAGCTCCTTTCATGCCGAGCTCTATTTTTGCAATACGTTTCAAGGCCTGCAGAACTGTCGAATTTTTGTATTTTGCAGCGATTGCAGACGCGTTTCCACGCATATAAAAAACTTTCGAAGCGGCAAGGTATGACGAAATTTCGCTGTTTCTCCCTTCGTGAACCATGATCTTTATCTGCATTATCGCCTTGAAATGCTTGAAAAACATCGAGATCATAACGGGATTGACCTTCTGCTCCGCCTCGACGACAAGAGTTTCGCGATAAAGCGATATCGCCGCAGCCTTTTTGCCCGAAACAAGAAAATCCATTATTTTGAAAATCACCTGCTCGCTGAGGTCGTTCAGAACAATTGACATCGCGTCGTAAGTCATCGTCTTTATCTGCTTCGCTTCGGCATAAAGCTTGAGTTTTTCGATCTCGTTGTGGATGAAGAACATATCCTGATTAGCCCCGTTCTGGAAAAACGCAATAAGGTTTTCATCAGGCTGGAACGGCTGGAATTCGTTCTTTATGAAATTTTTGAGCTCAACCGTGGAGGGAAGCGGAACAGGAAAATAGATTTTAGTCATTTTCTGCAATGATTTGAAGAACTTGAGTCTTTTATCGACTTCATTAAGAAAGACTATGAGAAAGTTCGCCGTTTCGCAGGAATCTATATATTTTTCCAATATTTTCTGATCTGTTTCGGTAATTTTTTCCGGTATGTCGAGAAGAACGATCCTGCAAGTTGAAAAAATAGTCATCTCTCTTGCATAGCCGATTGCATCTGTTACTGCATTCTTGTTCTCAGCCGCATCGAAGAAACACACTTCGACACCGTTTTCACCGTCTGACAAAGCGGAAATCTCGGCTTTCATCGTTTTTAAGACATAGCGTTCCGGACAGTGGACGAAAAAAATCCCGCCGCTTTTGCCGAAATCAATGAAATCTTTTATTGAAGGGGGATAATTTTTCATGGCTACAGCAAAATATTCAGCACACTCTGAATGTCGTTTTCGTCAACTATTCCGAACCAGCCGGTGAGTTTGTCACGCGCCTGACTGATTACGTCGTTGTCGATATAAGAAGTAACTTTTTTGAGAGCGACATAAAGCGCCGTCAAATCGTCGGCATAGCCGACTATCGGAATAAAATCGGGAATAAGATCGATCGGAAGAATGAAGTAACCGAGCGCAGCAACCACAAGAGTTTTTTCAGTCACCGGCATTTTGTCGCTTTTCATCGCGTAAAAAAGAAGAAGCGCCGCAAAAACGACCTTCGCTCCGGCAGTCTTGCCGTATTCAAGAATTTTTTTGAAAAACGAATCTTCACTGAAGTGTTTTGAATACTTTGCACCGTTGTCGATAACTTCCTGAGCCGCTGCTTTTTCTTTGTCTTCGTACATAAAAACCTCCAAATTCTAAGTTGCAGCTCTTTTTTTAGTGCAATATTCAGGAAAGTCAACCCGTAAAAATCATTAAGAAGGATTTTCATACATGATTCCCATTCCGGTTTCCGAATATTCGCCGTCAGAATCCCGGAGTTCGAAAATTTCGGCGTCGGAAAGAGAAAAAAGTGCAGTTTCAGAGCCCAGAACGAACGATGCGGCGAAAGTTGCCGGTTTTGTGGAAGCGTTTTCACGGAAAAAAGCGATATTTTTTAAAGTGTAACCCGATTTTGCTGCCGAAAAAAGAGCGAACTGAAGGCGCGAAGCAGGGAAAATCACTACAAATTTACCGCCCTTACGCAGAACGTTCTTGGAAATTTCAAAAAAATCGGCAAGACTGCCAGCGACTTCGTGTTTTGCAAGCGCTTTTTCGGAATCAGCACTCAAGTGACCGCTTTCTTTGGCAAAATAGGGCGGATTTACAAAAACAAGGTCGTATTTTTTCCTTTTTGTCTTTGCAAAATCAGCAAAATCGGCGCAAAACGGAGAAATTTCGCCGGAGAGAGAATTACTTTCGATATTTTTTTCGAGAATTTCATAAAGAGATTCCTGAATTTCCACGCAGTCGATTTTTGGCAGAAAACCACGTCTTTTCAGGACGATCGAAACAATTCCGCTCCCCGCCCCTATCTCAAGTGCGGTATTTTCAGAGCTCAATCCTGAACAGATCCTGTTCACGAACCATGATAAAATCATTGAATCGGAATTGAAGCGATAGCCGTTTTTGCTTTGGTATAACTCAGTGGATTTATTATAGATTTTGTTTAGTGTCAGTTCGGTTTCAGGCATAAATCAAAGAATCTTTCTGAAAATATCTTCTTTTTTAATAGCCCCTTCGCGGAGTATTTCAAAATTGTGGTGCTCGACTCTGACGATCGTCGAAGGAATATTCGTCGGACTTGCGTGATGCTCAAGCGAGATCGAGTCGTCGCAGATGAGAACGCCGTCGATCGCGCCGTCAAAATACGAAAAAACGTCAGTGTAGTTCGTCGCCGGAGCCTGTCCCGTGATATTTGCGCTCGTGCTGACGATCGGATGACCGACTAAGTCAATGAAACTATTGACAAAAGAGTATGGAGAACACCTGATTCCGACATAACCTGTTCCACCCGTTATAAAATCGGGAAGATCGGGTTTGCATTCGTGAATGATCGTAAGCGGGCCCGGCCAGAAAAATTTCGCAAGTCTCTGTGCAACAGGAAGAAAACCCTCGATAAGTTCCGAAAGCATCTCCTCTTTTTTGTTGTTCGAAATGAGGACGGAAAGCGGTTTATTCGCCGCAATACCTTTGATCTGCTTGATCCTCATGACAGGTTCTTCCTCAAAAATTATTGAACCCAGACCGTAGACCGTTTCAGTCGGATAAGCGATAACCTGACCGTTTCTGACTTTCCACGCAGCTTCTTCGATTGAAAGAATCTCCATACTTACACCTCTTTAGCCAAGTCTTGAATTTTATTGTCTTTTACTTCAACTTCGTCTTTCATTTTGCGCTTGAATGCGGCAAGTTTTTCAGCAAGTGCACTGTCCGAAACGGCAAGAATCTGGACTGCAAAAAGTCCCGCGTTCTTGGCACCGTCGATCGCCATTGCCGCAACCGGAACACCCGAAGGCATCTGGACTGTCGCATAAAGCGCGTCAAGACCGTGAAGTGCGCCTGAATCAAGAGGAACCGCGATTACAGGTTTTGTCGTATGTCCAGCGATTACTCCCGCAAGATGTGCCGCAGCTCCGGCACCGGCGATAAAGCATGCTCCGTCAAAATTCTCGACCAGAGCAACCGTTTTTTCAGGCGTTCTGTGCGCCGAACTTACATGAACCTCGAAATCGACATTGAATTCCTTGAGAACAGCGACAGCTTTCTGCATGACTTTCCAGTCGGAATCGCTGCCCATGATAACCATAACTTTGTTCATTTTTTTACTCCGTCACCTTTGTTTTTATTCTGAATTTTATAGTGCATATCTGTCAGTTTATCTATATTTTTCTTTGAAATTTCAAGACATTTCTCAACTTCGCCGCGGTTGTTGTTTTCTTTCGACAGTGAGTATTTTTTTATGTTTCCGGAACACTTCAGAAGCTGGTCAAAAGCCGAAACGATTTCTTTGGTCAAAACATCCGGATTTATGTTTTTGGCAAGAATTATCGATTTTCCGTTTGAAATAGTCGCATCGACTTCGTCAAGAATCGCCGTAATGTATTCATTGTCAACCGCTTTTGCCGCAGCGAGACTCATTGTTAGTGTTTCAAGCCTGTACGCAAGAGAGATTTCACCGATTGCCGATGCCTGATACTTCAAAGTGAGAAGCGTTGTTTCAGCACTGTCCGCAAAAAGAGAGAAAAATGAAAAGAGAATTAGAAATACAAGGGAAACACGCTTCATAAAAACTCCCCGAAAAAAAGCGCATTATTATACTTTTTTTGGTGAAAAAGTCAAAATTTGCACCGCGTTTTATCGTAACGGTGTTACGTCGTCACAGCGTTACGGACTATTTTTTGGTTGTGTATTCCACCATCCAGTTGTAGTGGTCGCGGAAGATCTCTTCGACATTTCTGAACTTCATTCCGAGCTCTTTCTGAGCCTTTTCGGATGAGGCGTGGAGATCGCTTTTCAAAATTCTTGCACTACCTCGGGTAATGACAGGTTCAACGTTCTTGAAAAAGCGGTAGAAACAGTTTTCCGCAAGGAATCCTGCGGTATACATGAGCCAGTAGGGAAGCGACACTTTCGGGCGTTTTCTGCCTGAAAGTTTTTCAAGGATCCCCATCATTTCGTCGTTTGTGACGTGACCGCCGGTAAGAAGGTAAAATTCACCGGTTTTACCCTTTTCGCCTGCAAGGATTATTCCTTCGACGACATCTCTGACATCGACCCAGTCGAATCCGCCGTAAGCGGGGTAAGCGGGAAGTTTGCCTTTGCGGAAATTCATTTCCATAGTTCCCATCTGCGACGGACGGAAGTCGTTCGGACCTAAAATTCCGACCGGACAGACCGTTACCGCGTCAATTTTTCCCTCTTCGACCGCTTTCTGGACGATAAGAGAACCTTCTGCCTTCGTGATTCCGTATTCAAGCATCGCTCTGTCTGGGTTGAAACCCATTTCTTCTGTCGCGACGACACCTTCACCGGGATCGCCTAAAGCCTCGATCGAACTGACGTGAACGAGCCTTCTTACTTTGTCTGCGATGCAAGCTTCGACGACGTTTCTGACACCGTCGACATTGACCGTTTTGATTTTGTCGTAAACACCGCACTTGATAGAGATCGCAGCTGCGCAGTTGTAAACCATATCCGCGCCTTCAAAAGCCTTTTTCAACGATTCAAGATCCCTTGTGTCTCCTTTGACTTCCTCGAAATCGAGCCCTTCGATCGCCTTTCTGACTGTAGTTTCCTCATGAATCAAGATTCTCGGTTTAATGCCTCTTTTGTTCAGTTCGCGGACAAGATTGTTGCCTACATGACCGCTTGCCCCCGTGATAACTATCATTTTCCCCTCCAGTGATAAAAAAAACAAACAGCGGAATATAACGATTATTAGATATTTTTCAATTAAGCAGGTTACAAGTCGGAGAATTTTTTTGTGTTTTTCCGTATTTACTCTTTATCCCTGATAGACATAAACGCCGCAGCTGCAGCCATACTTCTCGGCATGAAGCGCAGGCATATTGCTCCGAAGCGGTTCATTAAACGCGGCATTACGACCGGTTTGTTTTTGAGAAGCCCGTTTATCGCCTCAACTGCAGCGGGATAGCTTCTGCCGATGGTTTTTTCCACGAACCATGAGCGTTTCTGCCCTGCCGTTTCGACAAATTCCGTTGCCGTGAAACCTGGACAGAATGCGGTCACGCAGACATTTTTCCCGTTTTTCTTAAGTTCTGTCCTGAGAGCCACCGAAAAATTCATAAGGAACGCTTTCGTAGCGCCGTAAACCGCATAGAAAGGGGTCGGGTTGAAAGCCGCGAAAGAGGCTGTATTCAAAATCCAGCCCGAATTTTTTGCCGCAAAATCCTTCACGAAAAGGTTTGCAAGAGTCATGGCAGAAACGACATTAAGCTGCACCATTCTGTTGAGTGCCGCAGCATCCTGACGCTCGAAGTAATCGTACATGCCGTAACCTGCGTTGTTTATGAGCATATCGATGTTTTCATCCTTCACTTCGGCATAAAGCCTTTCAGCCGCATCGAAACCTGTCAGATCCATTGCTATTACACGGACGTCAACGCCGTATTTTTCAACGATTTTTTCTTTGAGAGCGTTGAGTTTTTCAATACGCCGCGCCGTAATGACGAGATTCATTCCCTTTTGGGCGAGAATGTCTGCGAAATCAGCTCCGAAACCGCTTGAAGCACCCGTGATAAGGGCTTTTTTCCCTTTCAGATCAACCATCTCACATCACAATGACGGAACAGCCGCCGCTTTTTTTCTTATCTCCAGGTTTGCTGTCGTCACCCTGTTTTTCTCCGCCTTCGCCACCTTCTCCGCCTTCAATGTCGCTATCGGAGACTATTTCTTCATCCTGATTTTCACCGGTATTTTCATCAGCTGCTGTATCGCCGTCATCTTCCGGCTCCTCTTCAGGCCAGCCTTTCCAGCCTTCAAGTGCACAGTAGCCGTCTTCGTTGCAGACAGCGTCTTCGTCGGCACAGTCGGAAGTATTGCGGCACTCTCTGTAGCATACGCCGGATTTCGACCCCATCTGCGGATGGCAGCGGTATCCTTCGCTTGTTCGGCAGTCTTTATCGGAAGTGCATGAAGCAAGACAATGGGTTCCCTCCCACCTGTTTCCTGTGACACATTTTGAGCCGTCGGGACAAACACTGTCATCGTTGTCGAAACATTCCTGAGTGCAGTAACCGCCTTTCGACCATGTGTTGCAGGTCGTAAATTCACCGATGCATTCGTCATCGCCTGCACACGAACCTCCGACCGGAGACGGAATTTTTTCGCATCTGCCTTCGGCGTTGCATACTGAACCGGTGTTGCAGTCCGAATTTTCCTTGCAGCTCGGCAGACAGACGCCGAGAACATCGTTGGAACAGTAGTAGCCTTTTCTTTCGCAAGGTTTCACGCTGCTGCATTCAAGAGCACAGATATAATTCTGTCTGTCTTCGGTTGTATCGAAAGGCATCGTTCCGTCAGGACACGGAGTTTTGCCGGTTTTTACAGCACAGTAGCCGCCGTCAAAAATCCAGT
Organism: uncultured Spirochaetales bacterium; assembly: GCA_902774115.1. GTDB lineage: Bacteria > UBP6 > UBA1177 > UBA1177 > UBA1177 > UBA1177. The sequence continues at coordinate 349,608 of CACYHH010000002.1, read as the reverse complement.
AGCGGCGAGCTTTAATGCACTCGACATCAGTTGCATCCAAAGAAGTCATCAGACAGTCTTCGGCTTTTTCGCATGATTGTCCGGCAGTCAGTTCTTCCGCGCATCCTTCGTCAACAAAACCGTCGCAGTCATCGTCGGTGTGGTTTCCGCAGACTTCCTCTTTTTCACCGTCGCACATCGGGAAACCGGCAGCAAGACGGGCAGCTTTTTCGAGGTTGACCCTGCCGTAGCCGAATTTTACGCTGAAACCTTTGTCATCCCAAAGTCCCGTTTCGGGATAGACTTTGTCGGCACTTTTCTTCAGAATTTCGATCGCTTCTTCGAGCGTAAGGTCGGGATTTATACTGAATACCGCACCAAAAAAGCCCGAAACAACGGGAGCGGCCGCGGAAGTTCCCGAAAAAATCAGGGTATAGTCGTCTTTGTAATCGCCGTAGCCAGGGATCGCGGTCGTAGCGATACCGACAATCGGAGTTTCCGAAAGTGACGGAGCAATGACAGTTGAAGCGAATCCGTAGTTTGAATATTCGACTCTTGTATCCCATGCAGTCGATGCGTTTACGGTAACGACCCTGTTTTTGACTTCGGCACCGTTTCTTTCAAAAACGAAATCGTGTTCAAGAAGCTGCTCGTAGGATGAATCGATCCCGTCGTTTCCGGATGCGTAGACTATAACGCCGCCCTTGCCGTTTCTGCCGTTCTGCATGAAGTTCATGTGCGCTTCAATTTCATCCGGAGAAACAGGAATAGTTCCGTAGGAAGAATCGGGACCGAAACTGCAGTTTACCGTAGTGATATCCGGGTCTGCCACATATTTTTCATAAACTTTGAGCATCGTATCGCCTGACATCGCAGTCCCGCTCGTTCCTTCAAGATACCTGACCGGATAGAGCAGACACCACGGACACATTCCGCTCATTCCTATTTCGTTGCCGACACCGGCACTGACTCCGGCGCATGTCGTTCCGTGACCGACACTTGCAGCGTAGTACTCGGCATAAGGCGAGCCTTCAAGCACTGAAGTATCCGGATAACCGCCTTCCTTATCATTTAAAGCGTCGTAACCGGGTTCGATATTCGTCAGATCTTCGTGGTCAGGCACGATTCCGGTATCCATGATAGCGACTTTCGTATTCGTATCGACTTCAATATTGTTTGAACTCAGAAATTCGAGCATCTGAATGAATTTCGTATCGGCATTTTTCATGATTGCAGCATCGCTTCCGTAATAATCCTTTACCGTTCCCCTGTTCTGCAAGTGCCACTGGACATCGAAGTAAGGATCTTTCGGCGCACTTTCTGGCACCATTCTGAGTGTTGTCTCGCGAACCAAATCGGGAAATGCATAACCGTCACCGTTTCGGACGATTTTTTCGGCAGTTTCAACGCTGTCGCCCTGCACCGAAAAGGCATAAAGCGGATAACTTTCAACTATTTCCACAAGTTTAAGCCCGTATTTTTTCTCCATGTATTCCACCGGTTTTGCGCCGCGCCAGAAAAGCGTCCTTTCAGCAACGACCGGCATCTCGCCGAGGAAATAGACCGGCAGTTCACCGCCGTTTCCGTTTATGAAAGAGTAAATACTGCTCCCTGTATTGAGGCGGTAAAGCTCGTTTTTAGGAACGAACGCCTTGGGCGCGCTTTTGATCACGCTGACACCTTCGGCTTTCGTGACGGAAACACTTGTTCCGTTGCTGTAGAAAAGCTCAGAAGCGCTTACAGTCACAACCGCAAAAAAGATTGCGAACACAAGAAAGATCTTTTTCATCTTGAACCCCTTTAATCAAAGAAAAAACGAGTAAGCATACTCTATTCTTTATTTTTTTCGAGCATTTTTACGATAGCAGGGTATGCGAGCTGACAAACCGTCCGTTTTTTCAGTTTCATTCCGGCTGTTTTCATCGCTTTGATCTGCTTTTCAGACGGGAAAACATAAGGATAAATGCCGTACATGAAGGGAAAGAAGTGATAGCTGAAAGCATAACTTTCGGCCGGAGACGCCTTCGGATCGAACTTCCTGAAGCACCTGTCAACTGCATCGAGAGAGGCTTTGTAGACCCTTTTGAACTCCAGCAGATTTTCATCACGGCTGTTTTCTTCGATCGCATAAAGGTTCATGCTGAGAAGTTTCAGGAGCTGCACCCTGTTCTGCAGCGAAAGTGCCAGCATTTTTGCGAGTTTTGAAGCCGTGAGCTTTACTTTCGTCTGTTCTATATTTTCCAGTTCTTTGATCCACTTTCCGTATTCGCGCTGCAAAAGTGCAAGAAAAATCTCCTCTTTTGTCTGAAAATAGCTGTATATCGCAGTGCGTGTAAACTCAGCTTCATCTCCGATTTCTTTTAAAGTTATCTCATCGAAAGTCTTTGTCTGATAGAGCTTTTCGCAGGCATCGACCAGCTTTTCCCTCCTGCACACCATTGTTTCAAGTGAACATTTCGGCATTTTCTTCTCCTATACCAAACGAATTTTTTATTTTATCTCGACAAGTCTGTAGTTTCTGTTCCCAAGTTTGATTTCTGCTGCGTAGTCGAGAGTGTGAAGCCCCTTGCGGGATTCGATGCGCTCTTTCAGCGATTTTGAATCGGTCGCCGCCCAGACCATGTCTATCGAAGCCTGATCTATTGCAAGCGGGTCAAGTGAAGCGACGATTCCGATATCGTGCATGTCGGGTTCTGTCGGGTTTCCGTTGCAGTCGCAGTCAACGCTGAGGCGGTTGAGAACGTTGATGAAGGCGATGTTTTTGCCACCGTTCATAGCCATACATACTCCTTTTGCAGCTTCCGCCATCGATTCAAGGAAGTCTGTCTGTTCTGCCGTGACCCAGCCTTTTGTCGCCTGTCCTGCCGAGTGAATATAAATTTTTCCGGAGTGTTCGACGTCGGTCCCGCTTCCGAAGCCTATCGAAAGGTTCTTTATCGCGCCGCCGAAACCGGCCATCTGATGCCCTTTGAAGTGCGAAAGAACGAGGTATGAGCCGTAGTTTTTGAAGTGCGTTCCGACATAATCGCCTTTGACCAGATGTTTTGCACCCTCGATCGGGATCAGCATTTCGCCCTCTTCGTCAAGAAGGTCGAACGGGGCAATCTCAAGGTATCCGCGCTGTTTGAGAGCCTCGAGATGGGCTTTGTTCGTGTTGCGGTTGCCGGGATAAGCTGTATTGCACTCGACGATAGTGCCGTTTATTTTCTGCACGAGATCCTTTATCAGAGCGGGTCTCAGGTGGTTCGACTTTTCCGATTCGCCTGTGCTGATCTTGACTCCCGTCTTTCCTTCAGGCGTCCAGCCGAGTTTGTCGTAGATTTTTACAAGTGCTTCCGGAGTGATCTCTTTTATGAAATATACTACCGGCGCGTTTTCGTCGTTTGTCTGGTGGGGAAGCATAGCTTTTTCCTCCGTTTTGTTCTCTTCCGCCGGAGCGGGAGTTTCGTTCTGAGCTCCTTTTTCTTCTTCCTGTTTTTCTGCATTTTCAGCCGGGATCTGCGAAGCCTCGGACTTGCTTTCAGCCTTTTCCGAAGCCGATTTGCATGAAATGACAGCAAAAACAAGAACGGCTGCTATGAGTAAAAGTTTTTTCATGGTTTTCTCCTTAGTTTGCTTTCAAAACTCTACGTTTCTCAAATACTGCGAGCACTGCGAATATCGCAACTCCACAGAGAACGATTATTGCTCCAAGAACAGTGTCTTCCTGACTGATGTCGAAAAACGGCTCCCCTTCAAGCACCGAAGCGACACCGTCAACGCTCCACATCAGAGCCGCGGCCCAGAACATAAGCGTTGTCGTAAGAAGGCTCTGCTTTCTCATTTTCGCCCAAAGCGCGGTAAAAACGACCGCCGCGATAATTGTCATTATGAGGCACATCATCTGCCTCCATCGCTCGCCGGAACCTGCTTTCTACTGCGCTCCAACGCACTTGAAACACCGACGATTATCCCCCAGACGGCTGTCACAAGAAGTGCCATCGCAACGCCTGAAGTCGCCATTTCATGCAACATTACAGGTATTTCCTCCGGTGTATTGAGAGCAGTGAGAAAAGGCGGGAAAACCGAAATTTCACCGTGATAAAGATGCTCTACTGCAAGCAGAGCCGAGCCGCCGTAGAGCATTTTTTCGAGCCAGCCCACTTTTTTGTCGATAAAATCGAGCGTTTTTTCGCTGCAGTGAGCCTTTTTAGCAACTTTTTTTGCCGCCGAAACAATAACAGCCTCGGCAAGCGGAACTGTAAAACATGCCATGATTTCCTCCTGTAGGATCAGTTAAAAACGAACTTTTCTATATTGACACCGTGTCAGGATAAACAAAATCGACACCGCGTCAAGTTTTATTTTGACACAGTGTCAGGTTAGAACTGCGCTCTGCAGAAAGCCACGAGTTCATTGTATATTTTGCCGAAAGAGATGCCGGTTTTGCGGCTGATTTCGGCGACGCTTTCGTATTCCGGCGCGAAACGCTTTTTGTTGTTATGATAAATGAGTTTTATTCTCGCTTCGCCATACGGAGTATCAATAAGAAGCGACTCCCGTTCGAGCACTGTCCGCTCCGTCACGCAGCGGCGGATACCGATTGTCGTAGTGTTGTTGAAGATCACATCCTCCATTTTTTCGGCATCCTCGTTTTTGCAGAGGACTGTCAGCATGTATGCCGGGCGGTTTTTCTTCATAAAGCAGGGAGTGTAGAATGCATCAAGCGCGCCCGCTTCAAAAAGCTGCTCCATCGCAAAACCTAAAGCCTCTCCTGTCGAATCATCGATGTTGGCTTCCAGCTTGGTGATTTTATTCGGAGTTTCTTCATGCGTTTCTTCTAATTTCTCAGGTTCTTCGATCTGAAACGCGCGGAGAATGCTCGGTTTTTCATAGTTTCTTTTCCCTGCGCCAAGTCCCGTTTTTGCGATTTTGAAAAGTTCGGGGAGTGTCCCGTCTGTCCTGACTGCGGCGGCGATCGCGGCACCGGTCGGAGTAACAAGTTCTCCGTGAGTTCCTGTGATCCGAAGCGGCAGAGCGTATTTTTCAACAATGTTCACTACTGCAGGAACCGGAACCGGCAGAATTCCATGCTGGCACCTGATTTCACCGTGACCTTCGCAAAGTTCCGGAATGAAAACACGCCCGATCCCCAAATTTTCGAAACAGAATGCAAACGCGATGATATCAACTATCGAATCTATCGCGCCGACTTCGTGGAAGTGGACTTCTTCAACAGGAACGCCGTGCGCTTCGGATTCAGCCTCGGCGACTATCCTGAATATTTTTTCAGCCAGATTTTTCGCATTTTCCGAAAGATCTGTTTTAGCAATAATTTCAATAATATCGCTTAAATGCCTGTGTTCATGGTGATGGTGGTGTTCTTCTTCATCTGCGTGTTTATGACCGAAAAGATACTCTGTGTCGTGGTCGTGGTTTTCATGCTCTTCATCAAGAATAACATTGAAATCGCAGCATTTTATCCCGTTTTTAACGACTTCACTTATCTCAATTTTGAATCCTTCGGCAGGAATCGAATCAAGCACTTTGAGAAGCGCCTCTTTATCAGCACCAAGGTCAAGCAGCGCGGCAACAGCCATATCGCCGCTTATTCCAGAATTGCACTCGAAATACAGGTTTTTTCCAGTCATTTTACTTTTCCTCTCTCAGCCAAAAAGTTTATCTGCGATGCGATATAGCCTGCGCCGTAGCCGTTGTCGATGTTGACGACAGAAATGCCGTTTGCGCACGAATTTATCATCGTGAGAAGTGCGGAAAGCCCGTCGAAGCTCGCTCCGTAGCCCACCGATGTCGGGACTGCTATGACTGGAACTGCAACCAGACCTCCAATGACACTCGCCAGAGCGCCTTCCATTCCGGCGATCGCGATCACGCAGTTCGCTTTCTGCAGAAGTTCGGTTTTTGAAAGGAGTCTGTGGATCCCGCTGACACCGACATCGTAGATCCTTTCGACGAAACAGCCGAAAAATTCGGCACTTTGCGCGGCTTCCTCGGCAACGGGAATATCTGCAGTTCCGGCAGTGCAGACTGCTATGTTGCCGATAAGATTTTTCTTCTCTTTCCGCGCAGTTATGATCCTTGAGACTTCGTCGTATTCTGCGTTTTCAAGGACGCTTTTCACGATTTCAAACTGCTCTTTCGTGGCGCGTGTTCCCATAACTTCGCCGTTTTCCGCATAAAGTTTTGTGAAAATATTTTTCAGAAATTCGTCCTTTTTTCCGGGACAGAAAACCACTTCGGCGAAACCAGTCCGTTTTTTGCGTTCAAGGTCGAGCTCCGCGAAGTTCAAAATATCAGTTCCGCTCATTGATCACCTCGTTCATGCTGCCGCTTCTGAAACCGGTCAGATCCAAAGTTGTGTAGACAAAACCTAACTCTTTGAAAAAACTGTTGATATCATCTTTTACGGCAAGAATTTTCTCAAAATCTTCTTTGTTGACCTCTATACGCGCCAAGTTTTCGCCGTGGATCCTCACGCGCTGCTGTGAAAAGCCTTTTTCGCGCAGGAAATCTTCCGCCCTTTCAACCATCTTCAGTTTTTTTTCCGTGATTTCTTCGCCATAGACAAATCTCGAAGCAAGGCACGCCGCACTCGGTTTATTCCAGCTCGGAAGATCCATCTCTTTTGAAAGGATCCGGATCTCGTTTTTCGTAAGTCCGCATTCCAGAAGCGGGCTTTTTATTCCGAGCTCACGAATAGCCTGCATTCCGGGGCGGTAGTCACCTGTATCGTCGGCGTTGCTTCCGTCGCAGACCGTGAAAACGCCGTTTTCTGAAGCCAAGTTTTTGATTTTATTAAATATTTCTTTTTTACAGATGTAGCAGCGGTTTTCGGGATTATCTTTAAAACAAGGGATTTTGAGCGGATCCAGTTCAAGAACAAAGTGCCTGACATTCTCATTTTTGCAGAAATTTTCGGCATCCTGCGCCTCTTTTTTCGGGATAAGCGGCGAAATGACCGTAACAGCCACGGCTTTTTCACCAAGTTCCTCGTGCGCCACCTTCAGCAGAAATGTCGAATCGACCCCGCCAGAAAAGGCGACAGCGGCACTTTTGCACGAACGGAAAAACTCACGCAGAGCCGAAAGTTTTTTGTAAATTTCTATCAAATCACTCTCCACGATCCCGACACCGTGTCAGAATAAATAAAAATGACACCGTGTCAATTTTTATTTTGAAGAGTGCAGACAGAATTGTAACTACAATAAAATTCTTTTCGATAGTGATTGAATCGAGACTGTATGCATTGACCAAACTGTCGGAACGCTGCGCCCAGAATGACTCTAACAACTAAAAAGAAAGATCAAAGTCTCGCTTTTTCCGAAAAATTGAGTATAATAAAGTGTTTTTTTGCAGGGAGGTGCGGAAATGCTGTCAGTAAAAGGATATTTTGACGGTGAAAATTATGTGACCGAAGGCGATGTAGCCGTAAAAACAAATCAGCGGGTTATAATAACTTTTCTCGATGAATTTGTGCATCCGAAACGGGATCTCAAAAAATTTGTCGGAAAAATAAGTGAATCAGATTCCGATTTAATAGAACAGGCTGTTTCTGACGGTAGAAAGGTGGATTCCGATGAATGGTAAACTCGTCGATACAAACATAATTATCCGCTACATAAAAAATGACACTTCTCTTGATGATATTTTTGAAGAGGAAAGACTCTGTTTTTCTTCAGTAACGCTCGGCGAACTGCTTTTTGGAGCAGAATGCTCTGCCAGAAAAGCTGAAAATGCAGCTGTATATTCTGATTTTTGCAGTGAACTGGAAGAGATAATGCCGGATTCAACTGTCGCACCATATTATGCGCAGATAAAGGCTCAGTTAAAGCAGGACGGGCACCCGATTCCCGAAAACGATATATGGATTGCCGCCTGTGCTATTGCTTACGACCTTACACTTGTAACAGCAGACAAACACTTTTCTTTTATCAAAAATCTTTCACTTGAAAACAGATAAATTCTACAAACAACGACTCCGTTGTTCAACGGGAAGATAACTTCAAATGCGATGGCAGATTATTCCGCAAGACCGATCGAAGAAAGCCACTCGCTGACCTGTTCTTTGCTGGAACCGATTTCGAAACGCCTGCTTTCAAGCCATGTTGCGGAAGTAGCGAATTTTTTGAGGTTTTCCGCGCTTGAACCAAGCGGACTCTGCGCAGAGGTGCAGAATGTCGTGAGAGTTTTTCCCGAAAAATCGTAGCTTTCCATGAATGTGTCCATGATCCGCGGCGCGTCTCCGTACCAGATGGGATGCGCGATCAAAACGGTGTCATACTGAGCCATATTTTCGATAGTTCCGCTTATCGCAGGGCGTGAAGCAGGGTCGTTGTATTCCGTTCTTGCGCGGCAGTCGGGAGAGTTGTAGTTTGTATCATCAGCGGTGTAAGGCTGTGCCGGAACTATCTCGGCGAGATCAGCTCCGAGCAGCTCTGCTGCGTACTGCGCAAGCAGCTTTGTGTTGCCTGTGTAAGAGAAGTAGGCAACGAGGATCTTTCCTGTTTCCTGAGGTTCCTGATTGTCGTCAGTTGTCTCGTCTCCAGTTTCCTGTTCCTCTCCGTCCTGCTGGTTCTCTGCATCATCCTTTTCCTCAGGTTCCGTATTTTCCTCAGTTTCCGAATTTCCGTCAGCCGGCTGCTGCGTTTCTTCATCATCCGAATCGCCGCATGAAACAAAGAAAACAAGCACCAAAACACTTAAAATGAGCCAAAATTTTTTCATTTTTTCCTCCTGTTTTTCCAACTATTTCACCAAAATCACTTGAGTTTTTTGAATATCTGGTTCATCGTTTTTTTATCGAGCGGGCGCATTTCGGGCAGTTTCAGGCTTTTGACCATGTGCAGCGTCCCCTTTTTGTATTTCTGAAAATGCGCGGTGTTCAAATGCTGTTTGTAGAGCTCTTCGGAAGCGTAAATTTCCAGTATGCTTATTTTATTCGGATCATCAGCATGCTGCATCGGGAAAAGGCATATAACTCCAGGTTCACGCTCTATTGAAAGGCGGTCGACCTCTTCCGCATAAGCCAGATATTCCTGCAGATACTGAGGATGGACTTCTATTTCGGCAATACGCACTATAAACCCGTCTCCAATCATATTTTTCTCCATTACCTGCTCCTTTTTCGCAATTTTCAAATTGTCGGAAGGAACAGCTTCAGCCCACACTATTGAGAATTGTGCCAGAATCAGCAAAAAAATCAGTTTTTTCATACTTTTTCCTACCTTATATTTGTCTTTCCGTTTCCAGTACTTCCGGCTACTTCAAATACTTTCTGAAAAACTCGTTCAGCTTTCCGAACGGGATCTTTTCAGGATTGTCGTAAAGGTCAACGTGGCTTGCGCCGGGAATTATCACGAGTTCCTTGTTCTCGCCTTTGAGTTTCTTGAACGCTGTTTCGCCGAAGTATCTGCTGTGCGCCTTTTCTCCGTGAACGACCATGACCGCGTTTTCGATCTCGTCGGCATAGGCAAGCAGTTTCGTGTTGAGGAGCGATGTCGCCGCCGTGATGTTCCAGCCGCCGTTTGAATTGAGGCTGCGCTCGTGGTAGCCGCGCGGAGTTTTGTAGTATGCGTAGTAATCCTTCACGAACTGGGGAGCGTCATCGGGAAGCGGATCTACAACACCTCCGCCGAGTTTGTATGAGCCGTTTTTGAAGTCTTCGATCCTCTGCGCCATCAAAGCTTTGCGCGCTTCGTTTCTTGCAGCCGCACTGTCCGCGCTGTCGTTGTATCCGTTAGCCGTGACGCGGCTCATGTCATACATCGTTATCGCAGCTGTCGCCCTGATTCGCGTATCGATCGCAGCGGTATTCAGAGCCATTCCGCCCCAGCCGCAGATGCCGATTATGCCGATTTTTTCGGGATCGATGCTGTCGCGCGTCGAAAGGAAATCGACTGCCGCCATGAAATCTTCGGTATTTATGTCAGGGCTGTTCATATAACGCGGCTCTCCTGCGCTTTCACCTGTAAACGAAGGATCGAATGCAAGTGCAACGAAGCCTCTTTTCGCCATTTCGTTCGCGTAAAAACCGCTTGACTGCTCCTTCACAGCGCCGAAAGGACCTGAGATCGCGATCGCCGCATTCCCTTTTTCAGCCGCATTTTCCGGAGTGTAAAGATCGCCCGCAAGCTCTATTCCGAAATGATTTTTGAAATGAACTTTCGTTCTCTTCACGCCGTCTGCCAGTTTAAAAGTATAGTGCTCCTCTTTTTTCACAGTTTCCTCCTTTTCTTTCGCCGGTTTAATAACCGCCCCTTCGCTGTTTTCCGTGTTCTTTGTCTCCGTTTTTTCGCCGCAGGAAACAAAAGCGATGAGTGCAGCGCAAACAACAGCCAAAATTCTGAATTTCATAAAATCCTCCAATTAAAAAATGAACATTATTTCGACACCGTGCCGGTTATTTCCCGTCCGGGAAACTCGTCATAACTTTCATTTCAAGTGCCGGGATACCATATTTTTCCTTCGCATCAGCAATAGCTTTTATCATGAAAGACATGTTCGCCGCCAGATTCCGCATCGTCTGGAGCCCTTCGCCGTCCTTTGCGACATCCTCTGCAGTAAGACCGTGGACCATGTTCCAGTAAGTGCTTGTCGCTATCGGCATGCTGCTTATCGAAAAATATTTGTTGAGGACATCGAACGAAGCAGTATTTCCGCCTCTGCGGCAGCTTACAACGGCTGCACCGACCTTAAGATGTTTCGGGAAACGGCTCATCGTGCTGTAGAAAAGCCTGTCGAGGAAGGAAATAAATGTTCCGTTCGGTGAACTGAAATAAACCGGACTTCCGATAACAAGACCGTCAGCCTCTTCAAATTTCGGCGCAGTTTCATTCACGAGATCGTTAAAAACGCACTTGCCGCTGTTTCTGCAGGAATCGCAGGAAATACATCCGCGGACATCTTTGTTTCCGACATGAACAAGCTCGGTCCCGATGCCGTTTTCAGCAAAAACTTTTATCATTTCATTCAGAGCTGCCGCCGTGCAGCCGTTAACATGCGGACTGCCGTTCAGCAAAAGTACTTTTGTCATTTTCCCCCTGTTTATGGTTATTGTTTTTCTCATTAAAACGAACTTATCCTGACACCGTGTCAGAATAAATAAAAATGACACCGTGTCAAGTTTTTGCCGGAGCGCAGGCGGCTCGCCCGCATTCTTGTCTCTCACTCCTTGGCTCGCCCTTGGGGAGAGCTGTCGCATAGCGACTGAGAGGGCCAGGCGGCACAAAGTGCCGGAGCGCGGTGTTCCGTCATATTGATGCTAAGCCGAAACATCTCTGACCTCTCCGTCACTGCGTGACACCTCTCCTACTTCAGGAGAGGCAAGAAGCAGTAGAAACATCTCTGGCCTTGAACGGAAATGGGAATTATTTTGGGGAGGTATCGTCAGTACTGCTTTCTTTATCTGGAATTTCTGCGACTTTTTCTTTGTTTTCCAGCTGACCTTTTAAGAAAGTGTTGGCATTCAGCGGTGTTACGACTCTTTTGCCGGTTTTCGATTCGAGTTCTTTCCGTGCAACGGCCGCGACATTGCCGCCTTCGTGTGCACATTTCGCATTTTCTTCCAAAGTTTGCGGATTTTTTGCTTTCGTTATGCTTGTTGCCGAGAGTTCGGCAAGCATATTGAGAATCAGTTCCTCGTTTGTCATATTGTCGCGGAGGTTTTCTTTCTTCAAACCTTTAAATTCCTTATATTCTTTGGCAGTTTTCCCTGCCCATGCACGATAGATAATGTCTGTAAGAGTGGCGTATTGAACCCCTTCGCTGATGTTATGGGCTTTCCATTCGTCCATCAGATCTTTGCGGATTTCAATCGATTTAAGGCGTTGGTTTATCCATTTGTCGGAATATCCCAGCCGCTTGTAGTCAAGCAATGCCTGTTTGATTGAAAGTTCCGGATCCGTCATCTGCTCAATGCGTTCCGCGCCTACCTGTGCCAGCCACAATTTGAAAGGCTCTGCCTTTTTTGACGGAATTGACTGAATTATGCGCAGAATGCCTTTTGTATCGGCAGATTGAATCTCACGCCGTTTTCCGTCACGCCCGATCATTTGAAGCGGGGTACAAATTGTACCCCAGTTGAAATTCAGTTCTTCGTCCCTCATCCGCTTGCGGCAGCTCCCCTGAAATCAGGGGCGCCGAAAATCGGTAGAGGCGTTTCCTGAAACGTCTCGCGAAATCAGAAAAAAATAGGTCTTCAATGTCGGAGCGCAGGCGGCTCGCCCGCATTCCCCGTAGAGACGTGATCTGACACGGCTCCTAGCGAGGGCGTGTGATTCCCGAATGGATTCGGATTTTTCATAACTCGATGAGGGATTTTTGACCTCTATACTTGAACTTCAACCCATCCTATCTTTTATTATTTCTCTGTTTTCTGGTCTATCCTCTCCTCGAGGAAACTTCGATTTATTTTGATTTGTTTTTCCAGGTCTTCAGGTTTCGGCAGCGCTAGTTCGTATTTTGAAGCAAACATCTGTTTTGCATCGTTCAGGACGGAATACTTTACAACCGCATTGTTCTTTTCTGAGCAAAGGATGAGTCCTATTGTCGGGTTGTCGTCTTTTAGCTTGTACTGTGCGTCAAACATACGGATATAGCTGTCCATCTGCCCGACATCAGCCGGAGTGAGTTTGCCGAGTTTCAAATCTATGAGGATGTGGCATTTTAAGATCGAGTGATAAAAAACGAGGTCAATATAAAAGTCGTCATCTTCAAAGCGCATCAGTTTTTGTCTTGCTTCGAGACAGAAACCTTTGCCGAGTTCAAGCAGAAACTGCTGCAGCTTGTCGATCAAAGCTTCTTCTATCGTTGATTCCTCCAGCTTCGGAGAGTGTTTCAGATTCAGAAAATCGAGAACGAACGGATCGTGAATGAACTCCTGCGGAGCAAATTCTGCGAGTTTTGTTTCAGCTTCCCTTTTTACCACTTCTTTTTTCTGACTTGAAAGCAACCGCTCGTAATAAAGAACCGAAATCTGCCGGTCAAGTTGTCTTGTAGACCAAGTCTGCTCCGCCGCTTCGTTCATGTACCACAATCTAGCAGCCTCGTTTTTGACGCGCAGCAGCATTCTGTAATGACTCCACGTCAATTCGGGACGCAGTGAATCCCGAATTTGAAATGTGAGATAAAATTGCCTGATTTTCCTCAATTCCCGGACATCAAACCCTTTGCCGAAGTCAGTCGTGAGCTTTTTTGAAAGTTCTTCAAGTACAGCTTTCCCGTATTCTGCCCGCTTGTTGCCGTTCTGCTCGTCTTCGACAATCAGCTTGCCTATGTTCCAATAGGCTGAAACCATCGCAAAATTCACGGCTCTGTATGAAGAAACACGAGCATCTGCCAGAATGTTTCTAATATTTAGATAAAGATTCACAAAATTATCATTCATTTTACACCTCAAAATATTTTTTAAAAAGCTAAACCAACTCAAAAATCATATTTTTAAATTCTAAAATATCAAATTATTTTTCATTTTTATTTTCATTGATTTTTGCAAGAGCGCCTCTGCTCGCCCGCATTCTTGTAGAGACGTTTCATGAAACGTCTCCATGCCGTGGCGTCTCTGACCTCTCCGTCACTGCGTGACACCTCCCCTGCCTCATGGGAGGCTGTTTCAGGGGAGCCTTGACGGGCGCGTGTGTCTCTTTTCTCTCCCTCTAAGCTAGAGGGAGTGGCGCGTAGCGACGAGGGCGTGTGATTCCCAAATGGATTCGGGTGGTTTGTCGGAGCGCGGGCAACTTGCCAGCTTCAAGATCACAATTTGCGACCTTGACCAGATTTTGCAATGGATTCGGGTTTTTCAGAACTTATGAGGGAATTTTTGGGGTCGATACAAGAAAAGGTGTGAAACAAGTCTACATAAAAAATCCGTCTGTTTCGAACAAGTGATCAAGCTCGTCGTTTGTCTGCATTTTGAGAACTTTTTCTCTGATTTCTCCTTTAGAAAAATCGAGTCGTTTGAATTTTTCGACTCCGCCGTCTTTCACTTTTCTAATCAACTGAATACGCCCGATTTTCGGTTCAGCTTCTGCATATCGTGCAAAGCCCTTTGCTTTTGGTAAATTATCTTTAAAGTCAGGATTGTGAGGTTCAAGAATGTCAATTACATATCCTTTTTCAGATTTCAAATCACGTCTGATTATAAGAAAATCAGGATATGCCGGTTTAATTTCATTATTGATTTCATAAGGAATTGTCAAAGACCATGAAGCTCTGGAAGGATTCCTTAACCAGCATACAAAATCAGGATTTCTCTGCTCTTCTTCGATAACACCGTCTTCCCACGTATTCAACTTGATCTTTGCTTTGCCTGTTTTTTCATCAATAAAAAGGTGGTTGGAATATTCTTTACCGTCCGGATCTTCTTTGCGCAGATATTCTTCCGGCAAAGAAAAATTATGCTTACTTACAACATCGCCATTGGCGACAATACTGCTGTATTGCTTTTTTATGCTTTCGCTTTTTTCAACAATGTATCTGCGGTTATTGTCGTTGTACTCGTGAAATTTTTTTTCAGCATAATCGTTAAGTTCTTTAATACAGCTTTCGTCAAGCGCAAACAAAATACAGTCGATCTTAAATGTGTCTGGATTTTCTGGATCATAATACTTGTCGCCGTAACAATTCGGAAGTCCAAATCCGGCAAGTTTTACATCTACAATACGGAGCTGCCTGTCTAATTCAGTGTTGCTCATATAAAGCGAATCAAGAACCTTACCATTAGATAAATCTGCTCCAAAAACATCGAAAATTTTTATAGAAAGTTTATATGTTAAGATTTCCTTGGCTTTTTTATTATACCGACCTGTTGAACGCAGTGTTTCCGCGTAGCTGTGTATCATTTCAACAATAGTTTCCTTTACATCACTGAGTGCCGACCGGTCTATATCATTATGAGTCAAAAGTGTTGCAAGTTCCGCAAGAGATTTCAAGTAACTACTTATTTTAACGTCGCGGACAACATAAGTAAGAAGTGCGGTGTCGTTTATAAATTTTGTAACAGCCTCTCTGTCTATGGTAGATATAAACAAATCCTGCTGAGATTCAATGCGCCGCTCGGAACGGAATGCATTGTCGTTTCGACGAAGTGCTGCCGAAGCATTTTCATTTTGCACATCCAGTTTTGTTACATCTACTGTGCCGGTTACCACCGTTTCAATCTGCGCCGGATAAACAGGTATGTCTTCGGACGAACCGGTGTTTTCTGTCCCGAAATTCGGCTTTCCGGAATTATAATCAAACAATGCCGGCTGGATTTGGTTCTCTTCAGGCTCTCTTGAATGTGCATTGCGAATGCTCCAATGGGTATAAACCGGATGTTCAATGCTTTCAGAATCAATAAACGCCGGAATGTCTCCGCATTCGGAATCCTGCAGCTCATTAACAACAGTTGCAACATTGTCACGGTTGAAGTAAGGAAGATAAAGCCGGACATCGTTCAACGAATCATCAACCAAGATACGGCTTTGCATCGGGGTGCGGATCATACGTCCTAAAAGCTGTGCAATATAGGTTACATCTTCTGCCTTTCTGAAGCTCATCATGGTTTCTGCACGCGGACAATCCCAGCCTGTAGAAAGATTTTCCTTAAAAAGAACAACTTTGATGCGCATATCATCAACAATGTCATTCGGCTCAATATGTGGCACGGTAAGCCCGTTCAGTTTAAGTGCAGAAACATCACCGAAAGTATGAACGACTTCATTTTCCTTAAACTTTACTTTGCTTTTTTCTTCAATCTTTCCAATTACATCTTCAAGATTCGTATCGGAAACAGCTCCGTTTGAACCAGCTTTTACCTGAATTACAAAAACCGGATTGATGTATTTATAATGCTGCTCTCTGCAATACTGTGCCCAATGCTGAACCTTACTGATCCATTCGTCAGTAGCGGCTTCCAGCACAGCCATTTCGTTATTCCTTTGCGTGTCGTTAGGATATGTAATCACAATTTTGTCTTTAAGCAGACCCGAAGAACGAACATCAGCAGGTCTTATAATAACTTTATGCAACGTGGAAGTTGTGTCACCGATAAGAGTATTGAAACGGGCAGCCGTTGCGCTCACGCCGATAACAAGCGGAACCGGATTAGACAGACCAAAGTTCGGGGCACCTTTTAAAAACCGCTGCATGATCGTTGTTGCTTTTCCTGCGTCGTTCTTATCCTGCATACCGCGGTGTGCTTCATCAATTATGAAATAAAGTCTGTCAGATTTGTTATTTGCAGTATTTTCTATTGTTTCCCAGATTGTAAAGGTGCGCTTATCGCCTTTTTTAGAAGAAAGATTTCCTGCCTTGCCGATTTTCTGAGTATTGATGAAATAGATTTTACCGTCATCAAACATTTCCTTGTCAAAACTCTTTTCTTCTACCGTAACGCATTGATTCACGCGGATTCTATCAGACTTCAGGAACTTGTTTTTTGACTGCTCGTTAAGTTGCGGAGAATCTGAAAGCCATACAAAAATTGCATTGGGCTGTTCTTCGTAAAGTTCTGTCCCATACAGAATATCTTCAACTAAAGAAACCATGATTATGGTTTTTCCGGCACCAGTCGGAGCTTGCAGAGAAACGACTTGCGGCGAATGAGTTCTGTGGTAAGAACCGAGAGCTTCTGCAGTCTTGTTTCTAAGATCTTTAACTGCTGTTATCTGGAACGGAAACAAATCTACATTCATGATATTTACCTTTCTATGTTAATTCTAAAGTTATCAAGATAATCTCTGTAAAGCTGATATGTCTTCCCTATATTAAGGCTGTTTGTCATTGCCTTAAATCCCTTTTCAAAATCGGTTATCAGGTATGCAGTCTGAATTTCAGGCTTTTCGTGAACCTTTTCCGCGAACTCTGAAAAATAGTTTTCATCAATCAGAACTGCAAAACGATTTTCTGGAAGAATTATATAACGAGGTAAAGAACTGCCGGTTGTTGAGCCTGTCGAAACAACCTCTGCTGTTGGGCATTTTCCCCATCCTCCGGCTTTAAGCCACAGCATAGGAAGCATTTCCTTAAACTGTCGTCCGAGCTGAACAGATGTTTTTTCCAAAAACCCAAGTTTAAAGAAAACTGCATTTGCTTTGAAGCCGTCTGCCATTGGAATATCTGAACCAATGTAATTTCCCTTTAAATCGTTACCGTTTATGTCTTTTCCGTTGATAGAACAGACTGTTCGAGGCCATGTGACATAATTTGCGATACCGAGTTTTTCCCATTCTGCATCGCCGGGGTTAAAGCCTTTTGCGCGAAGTTGCTTTGCTTCATCATCAGAAACTTCATTGTTTGTTACCATAATGCACTGACGTTTTCCGCCGTCTTCTGCGTTCAAAAGATTTACGGCATGAAGGGTTGTGCCGCTGCCTGCGAAGAAGTCAACAATGAGCGCGTTCGGCTTGTTTGCAACAAATATACTCAAACAATCTTTAACTGCATACAAGGATTTAGGGAATGAAAAACGCAAATCACCAAGAATGCCTTTTAATAATTTGGTTCCATGACTGCGTGCGTCGTGTGTCATATAGTCCCATTGTGACTTTGGCAAAGATTTCTTAGTTTCTTTATTCCTTGCTATTATGCTGCCATCATTAGCATACCCCATTATCTCTACTGAACCATTCTCTATCTCCTTAATTGTGCCACTCATTAGATACTGAAGAATGTACTGCTGTGGTTTCTCAGGAGAATACTTACCGATGCGCACATACCCTTTTTCAGCATTAATTCTCGCAATTTCTGGTGTTAAGCTCCACATCATTTCTATCCCGTCATCTTTTACAGGGAAAACAATATCGCATCCAGGTATTTGTTCGACAGAATGACGATCAATATTTGGGGTGATAGGATCTCCAATATACTGAATCCTATGATTTTCCCTATTGATGTAGATGGGATAAAATTGTGATGGTCGTGTTGGCCGCGTATTTGAAGGGTTCGATCTTCTGAATGATTGCCAATGTATTTCTTCCCCTTCTTTAACATATCCTGATTCTCCCAAGGGATTTAACGTATAATCCCCTATCATAACAAAGTAAATAAACTCATTAATCCTTGACAACTCATTATTGCGACTCGTTCCATGATGAGCAATAACACTACTTATCATTTGAATATTCGCTTCTGGAAATAGTTCTTCCAAAAGGCAGCCTAAGTGCAGATATTCCTTTTCATCAATCGTAACAATCAGAACAGAATCAGCAGGATTCAAAAGTCTCTTTGCCAAAAGCAGACGCTTTTTCATCATGCTAAGCCATTTTGAATGCCTGTAAGTGTCGGCAGAATCCACATAGTCATTGTTATATTTCCAGTCGCGAGCACCGGTGTTATACGGCGGATCAATATAAATGCAGTCAACCTTTCCGGCGTAGAGATATTCCAGAAGTTGCAATGCATGATAGTTGTCCGCCTGAATCAGCGCATGTGTCGGAAGTTCTTTGTCATCTGAATTATAAATCGAGTCAACCTGCTTTAAGTACGGGTAAATCGGCTCACCGAACTCTGCCACACAAACCAATTCATCTACTGGAATTTCTTCCTTTTTTTCCGTAACTTTATGATAACATTTAGCAATTCCGTCATTGATAAAATGGACTTCATACATTTCATTGACCGCACCGGATTTTTTGGCAACCAACGCTCCTCTTTTAACGGGAATATCATATAACGGCGTGCATTCCGGAAGATGTTCTTCAAACACAAGCCCGAACTTTTTAGTCTTAGACAGCTTGTTTATCTCCTGTTCCAGCCTAGCTCTCAATGCTTCATCCTGCACTTGAGAAAGTAATTCATGAATAGCTGCCATTTATATTCTCCTTTGTTTGGTTCTCCCCAAAAAAACAACGCGACCTTACACTAAAATGCTCCTGCCGTCAACACCTAACCATCAGATTTTATTGAAGATTTTGTTAGGCAATTTTTAAATTAAAGGCAAAATAATCTTGACTCGGAGAATGAGGAAATTCGAGTGGTGATTGCGGAAAAACTTATTTTATCGAGCGGATTTTTATCGTGATCCTTCAGAAAAATTTAAGCGTTTTCAAAATAATTTTTTGAGTTCATTAATATCAGGCATTACTTTCTGCATTTTTTCAGGCATATCCGCCATGGTTTTATATGTTGCCACCCCCATTGGCTTGTTGTAGTCCTGGATAACATATTCAGCAAACTTTTTATCAACTGTTTTGCAAAGCACGATGCCAATTGCCTGGTTTTCGTGAGGTTTTCTAATTTTATCATCAAGAATTTTAAGATAAGTGCAAAGTTGTCCTAAATATGACGGTTTGAACTCTCCTTTTTTGAGTTCCACGGCGACAAGGCAGTTTAGTTCCCTGTTAAAAAACAATAAATCAGTAAAAAATTCCTTGCCATAAATTTCCAGATGATACTGATTGCCGACAAAACTGAAATCTTTGCCAAAAGTCATTATAAAGTTTTTAACATTGTGAACTATTTCATTTTCGACAACTTTCTCGTCTATATCCTGAATGTCCCGCTCTCCTATTTCCTCAACATTTATAAAATCCAGAAGATATTCATCCTTAAACATTTCAACAGCCTTTCGCACAATTTTTGAATTCGACAATGTAGATGGAAAGTTGTTGGTTGCTTCTTTTTTGCGCTGAAAATCATGGCGTTTTATGCTTAATTTAAGAGAATCAACAGACAAATGTTCCTGAGCTGTTTTCGTTATATAAAAATATCGTTCCACAAGATTCTTAACTTTACCGAAAATCGCAACATGATGGGTGAAAGGAACATTGAAAAAATCTTCCAAAGGAAAATCCGGCGCATTGATTATGAATTCGGGAATTATAACTACCGCTTTTTCCAATTCGGTAGTTGCGACTACCGAATTTCGTCTCACAGGTAATTTTTGAATCGTATTTGTTAAATCTGAAGAATCCAAGAACTGCCAATTTTCATAAAACTGCCGCATTTTCTTAAGATTTTCGGCTGAAAATCCACGCAGCCCCGGAAGTTCATTTCTTAATTTAGTGCTTATGCTCTCAAGCACTTTAGTTCCCCATGTTCTTTTTCCTTTTTTTGAAAACAAAAAACGTCCCACGCCGAAATAAAGTGCCAGCTGCACCCGATTAACATCCTTAGCCGCTTGATATTGAGAACGCAAAACCGCATTTTTTATAGCTTCTACAGCAATCGCTATTTCATTCATCACAATTCACACCTCACAAAATATCAAACTATATAATAGAAAATTCAATTTCTAAATCAATAAAAAAATCGATTATGATAAATTTTTATTGAATGATTTTGAAATTTAGATGTTAGGCAATCTTGAGTCGGAGAACGAGGAAATGCGTTAATAACGAGCAATTACAAAACTTGAAATTGTCTGATTGTAAAACTTGAATAAAATATTTTTCTAATTATAATACTAAAGAACTTTTTTGGTGAGACTGATAATGGATAAAATGCAAATTGTAAAAATTAAAGAAAATTTTGACAGAACCATTAACAATATTCCGAATTCAGATGTCGAATTCTGATATGCACGCGAGCTTATGCCTTTGTTGGGCTATGAAAGATGGGAAAATTTTGAAAAAGCCGTCAAGCGTTCAATGGACTCGTGCGAAACAGCCGGAATAACGGTTCCCGACCATTTTCGTGAGGTCACGAAAATGGTTCAACTAGGCAGTGGATCACAAAGAGCCGTCAAAGATTATATGCTCACTCGCTACGCCTGTTACCTGATTGCGCAAAACGGAGATGTCAAAAAAGAGGAAATAGCATTCGCTCAGGCATATTTCGCAGTGCAGACGCGGAAACAGGAGTTGATCGAGGAACGCATTTCATATATCGAGCGGTCTGTAGCCCGTACAAAATTGAAAGAATCGGAAAAACGGCTGTCGCAAAATATATATCAGCGCGGAGTTGACGACTTGGGATTCGCCAGAATACGTTCCAAAGGCGATACAGCGTTATTCGGCGGCTGCTCGACACAAAAAATGAAAGAAAAATTGGGAATAAAAGAAAACCGTCCTCTGGCTGATTTTCTGCCGACACTGACAATAGCCGCCAAAAATCTTGCGACCGAAATGACGAATTACAATGTTGAAGAAAAGGATCTGTTCGGCGAAGGTGACATCACGACAGAGCATGTTCAAAACAACTCTTCTGTCCGTTCCATGCTCGTGGAAAGAGGAATAAAACCCGAAGAACTTCCAGCAGCCGAGGATATAAAAAAATTAGAAAGACGCACAACATCACAAGACAAAAAACTGGCTGAAAACACAGGCAAATTACCGGCTGACGAAGAAAAATGATACCTCCGCACTATAAAAAATCCCCTTTCTTATTTCAATAGCACAACTATCTAATTTTACTGAATGATTTTAAAACTTAGATGTTAGACAATGTTGTACCGGAGAATGAGGAAATGCGAGCGGTGTTTACATTGCGCCATCCGGCGAAGAGGCGATTTTTTTCACCCATTCAATGACTTTAGGAAGTGCTGTCTTGACCTCATCGTCATATACCGCAAGCACCAGAACCGCTGAAATCACCGAATAACGCACTTTGTGCGCAGAAATTTCTCTCCGCAATTTTGAGAACATAAGTTTCTCCTTTGTTCCGATTTCCTTATTTGATTTTGCTGTATTCTTCGTCACTTACCGGCTCAAGCCACTCCGAACCGGCTCCTTCGCAGGTGTTTACCGTTATCGAAAGGTGCGAAAACCAGCTGTCTGCCGCCGCACCGTGCCAGTGCTTGACCTCAGGCGGAATGCGGATGACGTCACCTTCGTTGATTGCTTGCGGCTCTTTGCCTTCGAACTGGATCCACCCTTTTCCGCCGACTCCGACAAGTATCTGCGACGAGCAGTGGTGAATGTGCCAGTTGTTGCGGCAGCCTGGTTCGAAAGTGACATTCGCTATCGAAGCGTCTTCGCTGTTGAGAGGCGCAAGCCAGCTGTTTCCGATAAAATATTTTGCGTAAGCAGTATTCGGTTCGCCGACTGCAAACATCGATTTTTCAGCATAATCGCTGATGTTTTCAGCCTGAACTTTGGTGTTCGTTTTCTCTTTCATCGTGTTTTCTCCTGTTTTTTGGGTTGATGCACACGCCGTCATGCAGATAAATGCTGCGGCAAGAAGGAATGCAATTGTTTTTTCTGAAAAATTTCTCATTTTTTATCTCCTAAAGTTTCGTTTACAGCTGCAATGATATTAAACGTCCTCGGATAGCCGATATACGGCATGATCTGAGACGCGACCGAAATAAGGAACTCTTTGTTGTTACCGACAAGGTTATTGCCGTTTATGTGTGCCCTGAGCTGCGCTTCGTTCGTGCCGTCAGCCGCTATGTAGCAGAATGTCACCAGTTCGCGCTGCTGCACCGTAAGCCCTGTCCTCGTGTAGTAATCACCGAAACAGTTGTCTGCAAGCCAGCGGTTCATATAGCCTTTTTTATAGAAATCGCGCATTCCCTCTCCGAAAATTTCGACCTGTTTCTCCGCTCCTTTCTGAAGACGTGTTTCAGGTGTTGTAGTTGACTGACCGGCAAGAGGAATTCTGATTTTTTTCTTTTTGAAGACATAGTTTGTCGCCTTGAAAAAAGGATAGATCCTGCCGATTCCGCAGTAAGCTACAGCCTGATAGAGAATTTCCCTTGCCTCGACCGGAGTCACCCCTTTTTCAAGCGACTCAGCAAGCATTTCCGGATAAAAATCGACTGCGCCGCGTCCGAGCATAGCGGCCAAGATCGCGATATGCCTCGTTTTTTCGTCAAGCCTGACACCATTTTCATTTACGACTTCATTCTGCGAAAAAGCGGCGAAAAACTGAGCAAATTCAGGGTCTGTTTTTTTCAACTCGTCCAGATAAGACCCTGCGGAAACAGTCGTTGTCAAAATCGCACTCATAAATATCACTCCTAAAAATTTTCTCATAAAACCTCCAAATTAAAAAATGAACATTATTTTGACACCGTGTCAGGATAAACAAAAATGACACCGTGTCAATTTTTTATTTTGACATCGTGTCAGTTATTTAGCAGAACATCGCAAGAGCTTATTGAGACAGTGCAAGTTTTACGGTTTTCGGAACTCGATCCCTTCGAGTTCAAGAAGCGCGATCTTGTTTTTGATGCCGCCGCCGTAACCTGTAAGGCTTTTGTCTGCGCCAAGGACGCGGTGGCACGGCACTATTATGCAGAGAGGATTCCAGCCTACAGCTCCGCCCACGGCCTGAGCCGACATTTTCCTGATGCCGTGTTTCTGCGCGACAAGTGCCGCGATTTCGCCGTAAGTCATCGTCTTTCCAAAGGGAATAGAGAGCATGATATCGGAAACTTCCTTCCTGAAAGGCGTCAAGTCCTTTATTTTGAATTCCGGCACAAAATCAGGACAGTTGCCGGAAAAATAGATATCGAGCCACTTTTTTGTATCACGGAATACCGGAAGTTCCTTCCCCCCGCACTCAATTTTATTATCAGTGCTGTCAAAAAAACTCAATCCGGTGAGGATCCCGTCCTCTGAAACCATGAGAAGATCGTCGAAACCCTTAGGCGTGCGGTAGATGCGCTTGAAAACATTTTCTTCCATATTTGTCTACCAGTCGAAAGTATAGTTGGCTGCAGCAACCACTCTGCGCTACAAAAAGCGAAAAATTATAGGAAAAACCAACGATGATGCAAGCTAAATCGCTACCGCTGCACCTATCCTGACACCTTTATTCCAAATAAGTCACTTCGCCCATTTGCGGCATAAGTACCTGTTTGCCGCTTTCTTCCGCAGCGCGGCGGGCATTCTCAAGCGGTTCAGCGTAAGGATGTCTGCTCAGGCAGAAACGGGAATGATGAACTGTCATATAACGGGCAGCACCAAGCTCAATCATCTCTTTTCCCAAGAATTCCGGCATAGTATGGATGAAAGCCCAGTCTTTGTTATACTGACCGTTCTCAAGAATCGCGAGGTCAATATCCTGAAATTTTTCGCCGATCTCCGCGAAGTGCGGGCCATAACCGCTGTCGCCGCCGATCCATACAGTACGCTTCGGAGTTTTGAACACGAACGAAGCCCAGAGCGTCTTGTTCTGGTGCAGATCTCTGCCGGAAAAATGCCGTGCAGGAGTTGCAGTCACACTAAAACCGCTGCCAAAGTCCGCCGATTCCCGCCAGTCGAGTTCCACTAGTTTTTCAACTGGATATTTCCAGTATTCAAAATTTTCGCCCACACCGAGAGCCGTCACGACACGCTTCACGCGGGGTTCGAGCTCTGTAACGGCCTGATAATCAAGATGATCCCAGTGGTCGTGAGTGATCACTAAAAAATCGATATCCGGCATATCGGCAGGTTTATAGACATCGGTCCCTTTGAACATTTTGTTCACGAAACTCACGGGAGAGGCTTTGTAAAAAATCGGATCTACGAGGATTGTCTTTCCAGACAGATTCATCAGATACGACGAATGGCCGAACCACACGATCCAGTCACGGTCACGCGGCAGTTTTTTCAAATCGGTTCTGACAACATCCATTGCTTTATCGGGGGCAGTAAGACTCTTGTCACCGAACAGAAAATCTCTCCAAACGTCAAAAATATTTTTGTCGCCCGTCATCGTGACAGTTTTGACTTCGTTCACGAATTGTTTTCCGTCATAATGAGGAGACCGCATGATCCGCTCGAGGCGTTTTCCCTGCGGAATACGACCGAAACTCGCCTGATTCAAAAACAAAGTCCCTGCAATTCCGACAACAAGCAGAACCGAGAGAACTATCGAAATAGTCATTATCAGCTTTCTCTTAGTTTTCATATTTTTCAGTTAAAAAATAAAAACGAACTTATTCCGACACCGTGTCAGAATAAATAAAAATGACACTGTGTCAATTTTTTATTAAAAACCTCACTGACCTCTCCGTCACTGCGTGACACATCCGACCCCTCAGCCGCTTGCAGCAGCTCCCCTGCATCAGGGGCGCCTTGGCGTGGAACTTTTGCCCGAGCGCAAGCTGCAACCAAAAACTGGATAGAAGATGAGTAGTAAACAGGCTTTCACTACGACGCTGTATGTCGTGCAGTTTTTTACAATCCGTTTTCGTCGGACGATGCCGTTCTCATCCCGAAAAGTCTGAACATAAAATCCTCTCTTTCGTCAAACATTTCGGATATTATGATTCTTTCGCCTTCGATGTAATAAAACAGATAATTGTGCTTCACATAAAGAGTTCTGAAATCGGTCTCAATATCGAAAAGTGCGGCGAGACTCTCCCCTTTCAGCGGAAAATCTGCAAGACTTGTCGCGGCTTCGAGAATGAGTTTCAGACTTTTTGTGGCAGTTTCCGCCCCGAACTGCTCTGTCAGATAAAGTTTTAGATCCTTCATTTTCCGACGGACAATCTGCGAAAATTCCACTTTATATTTCATTGGCGGATTCCGAGTTCGGCTTCAAGGTCTTCAAGCGACACCATTCCATCTTCATGAACTGATCTTTTGGAATCGTTCAGACGCGTCATTAGCTGAAGCAATGCTTTCTGTCTGTCAAGATCGTCGAGTTCCTTCATGTCAATCAGAGCGCATGTCCCCTGACCGTTTCTCGTGAGATAAATTCTGTTTCCGTAACTAAGCTGACTTATAACTGCGGTATAATTTTTCAGGTCGGAAACGGGTTTGATGTTAGGCATTTTTCACCTCTTTTGAAAACAACAAAGCGCAGTCATTATAATTTGGAATCATATTTTGGCAATAATTTTCCCATAAATTTGGTGGCAAATTTCACTCAACTATTTCAAACTCACTTCGCCCATTTGCGGCATAAGTACCTGTTTTTTTTCTTAAGTTTCATATTTTGTAGTCAAACAAAGATTATTCCATCCCCATACTACTTATCTGCCGCAATTTTTTCCAGCCATAGCTTAACCTTCGGGAGCGCAGCCGTCACCTCGTCGTCATAGACTGCTAGTGCATCAGGACTGACCTTCGCCGCAGTAAATTTTGCAGTATCCTGAATGGCTGAGCCGAAGCCGCTGCCGCCGTGAGTGACCAAAGAATAAAGCGTTTTGCCCTCAAGTTTGTTTTCAGTCAGAAATTTCTGCACAGGCATCGGAAGCGTCCACCACCAGAGCGGATAGACCAGAATAACGGTGTCATATTCCAAAAGTTCGGGCACATCGTTCTCCAGTTCGACACTTCTTTCCCCTCTGAACTCCTGCCCTGCTTCGCTGACTGTGCCGGAATAGCTTGATGAGTATTTGTCTTTCGTTTTTATTGCGTATACAGGATAACCTGTTGCATTTGCTAACATTTCAGAGAGAAGTTCGCTGTTTCCGACGAGATTTGCACCGTCGGTCATAAGAGATGCGCTTGAAACGGCATCGACATCGTCCGCAAAGGCTGTGTTCCCTACTCTTGTGAAGTAAACGATGATCCCTTTCTTTCCTTTCATGTCTATCCTTTCAGTACGAGTCGCCTCGGCGCGGTCTACATTCACCGGCTGGAAATGCCTTCTGATATAAGAAACTCCGAAAATCGCAAAAAGCACTGCAACAAGCACCAGAATTCCAGAAATAACTGAATAGCGCATTTTGTGTTCCGTGATGTTCCGGACCGCGTTTCCTGCTATTGTTTTCAATCCGATCGCAAACAGTTTCTGCAATAAAAACGCAGACATAACAAAAAGAAACATGATCGCTGCATAATCGAGGAAAAACCAGAGCGGCAGCTCCTCATAATCAAAAAAAGCGAACATCGAGCTGCCTGAAATATATCCCCAGAAATTTCTCTCCTTCAGAGCATATACCCCGTAGAAACACGCCGCAGCAACCGACAAAACGAACAAAACCCGGATAAAGCCGAGTCCCTTTTGTTTTTCAGAAAACAGCTTGATTTTATTACATATTTTCCCAAACACACCACGTATATGCAGGCCGATGTGGAAACTTATCAGAAGAAATCCTGCATAAGATGCGATCAAATGGATGCTTCTCGCCGAAGGGATCGAAACGGAATCGGGAAGAAATTTGAAAACATAGAAAGACATGCTTATTCCCGAAAGCATGAGCAGCAGGATATCGGCAATAAGCAGACAGTTAGTGACCAGCATGAAGACCCGCGCCGCATTGTACCGGCCTTTTGCAAGCGACTTATACCACCTGTAATTCAGTGCATTGTGGACGATAAAAAGGACGAACATCGCCGTTCCCGTTATTTCATGCCACATCGGACCGGTATAGTGATAAGCCATCACGACCATCAGAAGCAGTGTCATCAGAATATTTACAACTGTTTTTATTCTTTTCATCGCTAACACCATACCTTAAATTAAACGAACATTATTTCCTTTTCACACCGTTCTTCTCAAGCCACTTTTCAACATCTTTCGGGAGGCTGCTTCCGCCGGAATAATGCACGGAAAGTCCTTCCCCGATTCTGGCTTTCGGCGCAAGTTTTGCTATAGCCGTGACACTCTGGCCGAACCTTCCGCCGCCATGAGAACAGAATGGAACTATCGTTTTCCCCGAAAAATCGTAACTTTCAAGAAATGTTGCTATCGGCATCGGTATGCTTGCCCACCAGTTCGGGTAACCTATGATAATCGTGTCGTATTCAGCCCATTTTTTGCCGTCGATCTTCGTTTTGAGCGCTGGACGGGACTGCGTGTGCTGGTCGCGCTGGGCTTCGTTCAGAACCTCGTTGTAACTTGTCGAATAAGGTTTTTCCATTTTCAGTTCGATTGTGTCAAAGCCTGTCTGACGCTCGATTTCCTTTGCAACGCCGCGTGTGTTTCCACTCCATGAATAGAAAACAACAAGAGTTTTACCATTTGCGGTTTTCGTGAGAGCCTCTTCATGCGTTGTGATGGTGCCCTTAACGGAGTTCCCGGCGTTTAAAACAAGACGCAGCCCGACATTGTATGCGCGGCTTGACTGCTGCATTGCCGCACGATAGGCACTTCGGAGATTTTTGCCGAAATCGTTCCAGCCTCCGCCGCGGTATACCCTGCGTGTTCCGCTTGCAGTACCATACGGATTTTCCACGGTGGTTGAGCCTGTCGAAACCCCGTAAGAACCGTAATAGTCGAAGCACCATTCACCGACGTTCCCGTAAATGTCGTAAAGTCCGTTCGGATTAGGTGAAAAACTTCCGACAGCAAGCGTTTTTCCGCGGTAAACACCCGGTTTTGTCTCCAGAACCTCATCGTTGAAATAATTCTGTTCGATCTGGTAGGGATAATGCCCGTAAAAATTCACATCGTCTGCTCCCGGCACTTTTTTCGAATAAAACGGGGTTTTTGTTCCTGCGCGGGCAGCATACTCCCATTCCGCTTCGGTCGGAAGACGGTAACCGTCGGCACTGCGGTCCCAGACAATAGTTTGGCCTCCGTCTTTAACCGAATACGCCGGAGTTTTTCCCTCCCGCTTTGAAAGAGCGTTGCAGAACTCCACAGCTTCAAGCCATGTCACATTTTCAACCGGCAGATTGTCGCCCGTAAAAGATGAGGGATTCTTCCCTGTAACCTCGCGCCAAAGTTTCTGGGTCACCTCGTATTTCGCCATGTAAAAAGAGGCAACCGTAACTTTATGCTGCGTCTCGTCGTTGCTTCTCCAGTCCTCGTTTTCAGGGCTTCCCATCATAAAAGTCCCGCCCTTGATAAGAACAAAATCCTTAGGCGGAGCAGGAATTTCTTTAGCGTTTGACTGAAGAGCAAATACAAGAAAAATCAGCATAAAAACGAGTTTTTTCATAAAATCCTCCATGAACGAACACTCTTCCGATTTATCACATACTTTCTTTCAGAATCTGAACGATTTCATCTTTCGTGAACTTGTGATAGCCTGAATTGATGAGGAAAGTCCCTTTCGCGATCCCTTCAAACATCTCTTCCGTAACGCCGAGTTCCGCAATATGAAGGCAAAGGCCTAGTTCTTTCATCCAGTTTTCCATCGCCTGAAGTCCTTCTTCCGCGATTTTCTCCTCGCTTTTGCCTGCGCAGTCAACGTCCCAGACATTTTTTGCGAAACGGGCGAATTTCCACGGCGCGTCTTTCATGGAAACGCGGTAGTAAGGAAGCGACACGCCCGAAAGAGTCATTCCGTGAGTCGCATCGGTGAAAGCTCCTATCGATTGGCCGATCATGTGGACCATCCAGTCCTGCGGTTTTCCTTTTCCGATGAGGGTGTTGAGTGCCCATGTCGCGATCCACATGATGTTGCTTCTCGCCTCGTAATCCTCGGGATTTTTGACAGCGATGCGTGATGAGTGGATGAGCGAGCGCATGAGACCTTCTGCGATATAGTCGGAAGTGTTGTCGTCGTCGCCAGAGAAATACTGCTCCATTATGTGCGACATTATATCGAAAAATCCGGCGATCATCTGCTTTTTCGGGATCGAGAAAGTGTATTTCGGGTTTAAAATCGCGAATTTCGGGTAGAGTTCCTCGCCGAAAACATGGCCGATTTTGAGTTTCTGCTCGTGGTTCGTGATGACCGATCCGCCGTTCATTTCGCTCCCTGTTCCGACCATCGTAAGAACGCATCCCAGAGGAAGGATCCTGTTTGCCGGATTTTCCATTTTAAGATAGTATTTTTCCCACGGGTCGCCGTCATACCAGGCCGATACAGCAACGCCTTTCGCATAGTCAACAACAGAGCCGCCGCCTACCGCAAGAATGAAATCGACATCGTTTTCGCGTGCGATCCTGCACCCTTCGAGCAGCTTTTCGACCGTCGGATTCGGCATAACACCGGGGTCCTCGAAAACCTCCTTGCCTGAGCTTTTGAGAATTTCCATGACAGCATCGTAAATCCCGTTCTTTTTGATAGAACCGCCGCCGTAACTCAGCATGATTTTTCTGCCGTATTTGGCAAGCTCGTCTTTCAGGAAATCAAGAGATTTGTCACCGAAATAAAGCCTTGTAGGGTTTGAATAAACAAAGTTTCCGTTCATAAAAGCCTCCTTTTAGTTAAAACGAACATTATCACGTCACAGCGTCAGAATAAATAAAAATGACACTGTGTCAATTTTTTATTTTGACATCGTGTCAGGTTTTTTACAGGAGAACGGACAGCACGCCAGCAAATCGTCATCTTGAACAAATGTGAAAGATCTTCCGGATAGTTTTTCTTTAACAATTTCAGCAATATTTAAAAAAACATCAAAGAAAACAACGATGTTCCATTTACATTACATCAAAAGCGTTTATATTTGCACAGTTGTAATTGACAAAGAACAACGATTCTTTGCCGAAGTTTTTTTTAATTTTTGAATGGAGGAAATTATGAAAGTTGCAGTTATTTGCTCGAACGGAAAAGTCGGAAAACTTGTTGTCGCGGAAGCACTTGCGGCAGGTATGGATGTTACGGGATTCGCCCGCAAGGAGAACAAAAGCGCGGCAAAAAATTTTGTTCAGAAGGACATTTTCGCGCTCACAAAAAATGATCTCGCCGGTTTCGATGCTGTCGTTGACGCTTTCGGCGCATGGGTAGAAGCCGAGCTTCCGAACCACGGAAAATCGCTTTCTCACCTTTGCGATCTGCTTTCCGGAACCGAAACACGCCTTGTCGTTGTAGGCGGCGCAGGAAGCCTTTATGTAAACAAGGAACACACCATGACCGTTTCCGAAACTCCGGATTTTCCAGACATCTTCAAACCGCTTGCATGTGCAATGGCGGCTGCTCTGGCAGATTTGAGAAAGAGAAACGATGTCAAATGGACATACATCAGCCCTGCCGGAGATTTCCAGGCTGACGCACCTAAAACCGGAAAATGGATCTGGGGCGGAGAGGAACTCACTCTTAACTCGAAAGGCGAAAGCATCATCAGCTATGCCGACTACGCTGCTGCACTTATTGAAGAAATCACAAAAGGAAATAATATACAGAAGAGAATTTCTCTTGTAAGGGAATAGTTTTTTGGAGGGCGGCATGACACAAAGAGAACGAAGAGAATTTCTGATAAAATATCTTCTTAAAGAAAATCCGCAGTATGAAGAGATTGAAATTCCGCAGACTGATGATGAGCAGAAAGATCTTTTACGCTCTTTAGTGAATGTCAGGCCGCCGCTTCCCGCAAGCGATGAATTTTTGAAAATACAAGATGAATATCTTCAGGAAGAAAACCGCTCGCACGTAATCACGGATATTGCGGATCTGCACTCTGCCGACAACGAACTTTATTTGTGGCGCGGCGATATAACGACTCTCAAAGTGGATGCCATCGTGAATGCGGCTAACAGCGGAATGACCGGTTGCTGGCAGCCGTGCCATTTGTGCATCGATAACTGCATACATACATTTGCAGGGATCCAGCTTCGTGCTGTGTGTGCGGATATCATGCAAAAACAGGGACACGAAGAGCCTGCAGGTCAGGCAAAAATCACGCCTGCATTCAATCTCCCGAGCAAATACGTGATCCATACCGTGGGCCCTATCGTCAGAGGAGAACTTACCGCAACTGACCGCGATCTGCTCGCTTCTTGCTACAAAAGCTGCCTTGATATTGCGAAAGCAAACGGCTGTGTTTCTATCGCATTCTGCTGTATCTCAACCGGCGTATTCCGCTTTCCTGCCGATAGAGCGGCGGAAATTGCCGTTGACACCGTGCGCAAATGGAAAGAACAGAGCGGAGACGGAATGAAAATCGTATTCAACGTCTTTTCTGAAAAAGATGAGGTAATTTACAGGAGAATTCTCTATGGAAGAGATTGAAAAACTGAAATCGGTACTTGCAGAAAACGACACTATCATCATCGGAGCAGGTGCCGGACTTTCGACTTCGGCAGGATTGACCTATTCAGGGGAAAGGCTTGAAAAATACTTCCCCGATTTTGTTAAGAAATACGGCTTTACCGATATGTATTCAGGCGGTTTTTACCCGTTTCCGAGTTATGAGGAGTTCTGGGCATACTGGAGCCGCTACATTATGATAAACCGCTACATGGATGCCCCGAAACCTGTGTACGAAAATCTGCTTTCTCTTGTGAAAGATAAGGATTATTTTGTCATAACTACGAATGTCGACCATTGTTTTCAGAAAGCTGGATTCGACAAATCGCGCCTTTATTACATGCAGGGAGATTATGGTTTGTTCCAGTGCAGCGAGCCGTGTCATCAGGAGACTTACGACAACGAAGCGGAAATCAGGCTTATGTTTGAAGAGCAGCGCGATATGAAAATCCCGTCCAAACTTGTTCCTCACTGCCCTAAATGCGGAAAGCCGATGAGCATGAATCTTCGTTCCGACAACACTTTCGTGCAGGATGAAGGCTGGTACGCGGCGTCAGAAAGATACAAAAATTTTTTTGTTTCAAGAAATGCCACGAAAGACGGGAAAGTCCTCTTCCTCGAACTCGGAGTCGGCGGAAACACTCCTATGATCATCAAATATCCGTTCTGGCGCATGACCACGCTCAACAAAAACGCTTTCTATGTCTGCGTAAACTTCGGGGAAGCGGTCGTTCCGCCGGAAATTTCCGACAGATCACTATGTATCAACGGCGATATCGGTGATGTTTTTTTATATACAAAAACGAATTTCTCTGGTAAAAGAGCGGTGTTTTAGCGGCATGATCTGGTGTGCCGCACTACTTCCGGAGGAACAATGAAAATCACAGTCCGTTTCACTGCGGCGGTGCACACACTTCTGTGCATCATGTATTTTGAAAACGATTACCGCGTAACATCCGATTTCATTGCCGGAAGCACCGGAGTCAATGCAGTCATAATCAGAAAAATCCTGCTTCAACTCCAGCACGCAGGGCTGATCGAGACAACAGCCGGTGTCGGCGGATCACATCTGGCGAAAAACCCCGACAAAATCAGCCTGCTTGACGTTTATCACGCAATAAACGATACCGAGTGCGGACAGGAAGTTTTTAACTTTCATCCCTCCCCCAATCCTGAATGTCCGATAGGAAAAAACATCCACACAGTTCTTGACCCCGTTCTGCACAACGCCCAGAATGCGCTTGAAACAGAACTTTCCAAAACAACCATTGCAGATCTGGTTGAACAGGTTAAGTGATTTATACTGACATCGTGTCAATTATTTATTTTGACATCGTGTCAGTTTTCTATAAAATACGGCGTTCAGGAATGCTTTTGAGCATTGCCGGAGAGTGAAATCAAACCGTTTTTTGGAGGATCGAATGAAAAAAGTTATTGTGATGTTAGTCGTTGCACTGCTTGCGGCTGTTCTCTTCGCTCAGGGAAAGTCCGAAACGAAAAAACCGGCTGCGGAAAGTACAAAAAAGAGTACAGTTCAACAGAATGAAGGAGGAAAGAAGATGCCGAAGAAATTAGTCGCCTATTTCAGCGCGAGCGGAACGACTGCAAGAGTCGCGAAAGAGCTTGCCGAAGCCGCAAAAGCCGACCTTTATGAAATCAGACCTGAGACAAAATACACGAGCAACGATCTCGACTGGAGAGACAAATCATCGCGCTCAAGCGTTGAAATGGCAGATAAGAAAAGCCGCCCGAAACTTGCCGACAAAAACGCAAAAATCGCAGATTACGACGTGATTTTCATCGGTTTCCCGATCTGGTGGTATGTTGCGCCGCACATCATCAACAGTTTTCTTGAAGCTTACGACTTCAGCGGAAAGAAAGTAGTCCTCTTTGCAACGAGCGGCGGCAGCGGTTTCGGAAACACCGTGAAGGAACTTCAGCCGAGCGCACCGAAAGCGCAGATCATCGAAGGAAAGCTGCTGAACGGCAGGATCGACAAAGCAGAACTCGCGAAATGGGCTGAACAGTTCTGAAATCAAGCGATTACGATTTCTTCGCCACAACACAGATATAATCTTTTTCCGCAATTTCATCGACTGCGATTTCAGCAAAACCTGCTGATTTCAAGGCTGAACTTATCTGCGCGGCGTTGTAGATCTTGAGTCCTTTGATCGTTTTTTCCCACTCGAAATTCGCAGGGTTGAGCCCGGCGGCTTCGTTCACGATCATGAATTTTCCGCCCGGTTTAAGGCAACGGAAAACTTCCTTGAAAGAATCCTCAAGCTGCCAGTAGTAGATGGTTTCAAACGCGGTGACGGCATCAAATTTTGCATCTTCGAACGGAAGTTCCCGCACATCGGCGCAGAAAACCTGGCATCTCCCGCTTCTGACCTCGCTTTTGTTGGTCTTTTTCGTTTCGGCGACCGCGACTTTTGAAAAATCGACACCAAAAACCTTGCCGCTTGTCATGCCGAGGAGGCGTTTTATATTCGCTCCGCCGCCGCATCCGCAGTCGAGACAATCGGCATTTTTAGCCATTTTCAAATGCGGGAATCCCCAGTCTGCAAGGACCGCATGGCGCTCGCCGTTGAGCTTTCTCACCATGATTTTTCCCAAAATTCCGACAGGTTTCGACGCCATATTCTTGAACTTTTTATATAGCCACATTGAAGACTCCTTTCTTTCAAATTCTTCTCAAAAAAACGCCGAATTATAGCCGAAAAACGGATATTCTGTCAAAAACAAGCCTCCTATATTGAAACATCTGAATTTTTATTGTATCATCCTGCGGTTTTTTTAAACTGTAAAAGGTGTGATATGACATATTCGATCATAGGAATTTTAGCAGCAATCATACTGGTGATAACAAACAGGGATGTGTTTCTGACCCGGAAGGACGCTATTGCAGGCACCCGGCACACTTACTGCTGGTTTCTTATGGCAGTACTCAGCTACTATGTCACCGATGCGCTGTGGGGTGTCTTCGACGAATACAGGATGACAAAGATCCAGTTCGCCGATACGACCCTTTATTTCGTCGCAATGGCCGCTGCTGTGCTTCTGTGGACGCAGTACGTAGTCGATTATCTTGAAAGAGGAAATGTTTTCGACAAGATACTGAGGTATACCGGATGGGCGTTTTTCGTGTTCGAAATCATTGTGATAACGCTCAATATTTTTCATCCTGTCATGTTCTGGTTCGATGAAAACGGCGTTTACCACGCGGAAAGTATCAGACACGTCACTCTCGCAATCCAGATCCTGATGTTTCTGCTCACATCGGCCTACACGCTTCATGTCACTCTCAGAACCGAGGGAAAAATGCGGCGGAGAAACCTTACCA
The DNA here is from genome assembly GCA_902774115.1 of uncultured Spirochaetales bacterium. GTDB lineage: Bacteria > UBP6 > UBA1177 > UBA1177 > UBA1177 > UBA1177. The sequence goes on along the minus strand of CACYHH010000002.1, from coordinate 314,620 downwards.
TCGGTCTTTTCGGAATCGCCATGATCGTTCTGATAGCATTCCAGATCATCTATCCGCTGTGGCCTTTCTACGCGATGGGATATATGGTCGGAACATGCCTGCTCCACACTTTTGTCGTTGAGGACGAAAAGGAGGAATACCGCAGAAAGCTTGAAAAATCGCTGCTTCGCGAACAGGCGCAGAAAGACGAACTCGCCGAAAGCAAAAAGGCACTGGTAACTGCACTGGCAGAGGCGGAACGCGCCAACAAGGCGAAGACGGTATTTCTATCCAACATGAGCCATGAAATCCGCACTCCAATGAACGCGATCATAGGCCTGAACACTATCGCCGCCAGCGATCCGACGGCAAGCAGTGAAGTGAAAAAGCATCTTGAAAAGATCGGGGTTTCCGCCCGCCATCTGCTTGAAATCATCAATGATATTCTCGATATGAGCCGTATAGAGTCAGGACGGATGGCACTCAGGAACGAGCCTTTCCCCTTCTCCAGGGCAATAGATCAGGTAAACAGCATAATCGGCGGGCAGTGCAAAGACAAAGGGCTTGCATACAAGTGCACTCTCAACGGGCAGTTTGACGAGTGCTACATCGGCGATGCCATGAAACTCAAGCAGATCCTGATCAACATTCTTGGAAATGCCGTCAAATTCACCCCTGAGGGCGGGTCTGTGAACTTCGAAGTCGCGGAAGATTCGCGTTCTGACGGAAAAGTCGTGCTGAAATTCGTTGCCAGTGATACCGGAATAGGGATAAGCAAAGAGTTTCTGCCTCATATTTTCGACACTTTCAGCCAGGAAAATTCTTCAGCAGCCGGCAGTTACGGAAGCACCGGCCTCGGCATGGCGATCACAAAAAGCATCGTAGGGCTGATGAACGGAACTATCTCCGTGGAAAGCGAAAAAGGGAAAGGAACGACTTTCACTGTAACAGTCACACTTGAAGAATCTGCCGCAAAGAACTCTGAAACAGCGGGCGGAGAAGAGGCGCAGAGCGGCTGCGGGAAAAAATACGGCAGCACCGGAACCGATCTGACCGGATGCCGCATACTTTTGGCCGAAGACGTACAGGTAAATGCCGAGATCGTGAAGATGATCCTGGGGATGCGCAAAATCGAAGTCGATACAGCGGAGAACGGAAAAATCGCGGCTGAAATGTTCGCATCGCACGCTCCGGGATACTACGCCGCCATTCTGATGGATATGCGTATGCCTGTAATGGACGGGCTTGAATCTACAAGAGTGATCCGCTCCATGGAACGCTCCGATGCAGGAACCATTCCGATCATCGCTCTGACCGCCAACGCATTCGACGACGATGTCCAGCGCAGCCTTCAGGCGGGACTCAACGCGCATCTGAGCAAACCGATAGAACCTGCGGCTCTCTTTAGAACACTTGAAGAACTTGTCAAACTGCCTGATCCAGAAAGAAATTCCTGAGCTTTTTCAGTATAAAAACTTATTTTGCTTCGTCAGAATCGATATCGCTGAATGCGCAGCCCACAGCTAAAATCGCGTTTTTGATGCAGTCGGGACAACTGCAGAGATAGTGCGTGCCGTCGATCCCTTTAAGATCCTTACAGATCGTTGCGCCGCAAAGTTCTTTGAATTTATCGACGATGATCCTTGAATATTTGAGCGTTCCCTGCCCTTCGGAAAGTATTCCTGCGACCATGATAGCACCGACAAGCGCACCGCAGGTCCCTTCCATGTTTCCCATTCCTCCGACGAATCCTGCTGTCAGCGAGGCGAGCTCATTCTCGTCGATTTTCACGATGTCGCCGAATGCCGCCAATACCGATCTCGTGCAGTTGTAACGGCCTTCCGCCTTGTACGCCGCACCTTTTTCCGCTCTTTCCTGAATACTCATTTGTTTCCTCCGTTTTTAAGTTGCATTTCTATCTCTTTCCATTTCACTATGGCAATACTGCCGGATTTTCAAGCAGATCTTCCATTTTGCAGCCCAGCGCGAGTGAGATTTTGAAAAGTGTCTGCGCCTGAGCCTTATCAATGTCGTTCACTTTTTGTTCATACAACTGGATCGAGTGCAGCTTCACGCCCGACATTTCTGCAAGTTCCGACTGTGAAATCCCTCTGTTTTCACGGATGTTCTTTAAATTTGTACTGACGGAACGCTCTGCGATTTTCTTATCCATCACCTCGATGAAAGCCGTAATATCCATTTCGTGGTAGACTTTATACATCTTCACGATTTCAGAAAGCGGAACTTTGCTGAAAACCGCTTTAAAAGTTTTGGCCGAATACCATTGATACTGCGCGACAGCCCAACCGGCCCAATATTCCGGAGAACGGCTCTGCGAAAACTCAGGCTCAGGAAGTTCTCGGCCCGGATCGACTTTTTCCATAACGGAACGGACGAGTTCAATTCCCGATTTCCCTGCTACGACAGAAGGATTTCCGACACCGAATTTCCCGCTTTCGCCCGATACAACAAATAGATCGGCAAAATCGTCCGGCTTTATTCCGCAGACATTTATCGCATAATCAAAAGCCACTGCAAGACAATTTGCGGCACTCTCAAGATAGAGTTCATCGTATGCGCGGATCGCCATTTTTCATTCCCTCTCTGATGATATCCATCACAAAAACACTTTTAGATATTACGGCGCGGCGGATTTCCTCTTTATAGGCCGTTCTCGCATTGGCGTCACGCGCCGTGTATTTCGGAAAATATGTCTCCCGGCTTACCGCTTCCGCTCCGGCAAAAGTCAGCTGAGCGAACGCCTTTTCCGAAACGAGAACATACTGAATGCCGAGTTTTCCCAGGTGCATAGCCTTTTTAAGACTTGCAAGCGGCAGAGTATTGTTGATGAAATCTCTGGCAAAAGAAAAATAGGAATCGTCAGCTCGGTAGCCGGCAACAACATCGAAAGGAGCCGTATCAACTGCAAAGTTGTTCACGATATACTCTTTCGCCGCAGTTGCGATCTCGTTTTCCAGCGAAAAAGTCCTGTTGCACAGCAGAACGGCTATCCAGTTCAGAACCGAGTAGCGTTCATCCTGCAAATCAAGCACTTTAAGGCCGCTTTTTTTCAGCCTGTATTTGTTGACAAAACCGTTGCTGTTTTCTCTGCACGCCCACTCTTTCGCGACTTCGATTTCCTTTGTGCAGTAGAATCCCTGTCCGTAATCGTTGTATTTTTTTCCTGCCGAAAGGCTTGGCTTTTCAATGATTTTGGTTGAACCGTGATATAAAAGCATACTGCAAACTCCAAATTTGTATCATCACAGCGATACAGTTTTTTATATCATCACAATGATACTTTTGTCAAGAGGGATTGAAATAACTACTAAAATCCTCCCATCCCTATTGTTGCGGAAAACTTGATCTCGTTCTGCATCAGATTGTGCGAAACACCTACCGCTATCGCAGGAACCGCCAGTTTTTTCAGATACATTTTCAATCCGGTAGAATAGCCGAAATTCATTACGAAACTTCCGTCGAAATCCTCTCCGGCGAACTGTTCCAGAAGCCCGTAAGCCGAAAACATCACGAATTTCGTGTTCAGAATACCTACTTCTAGACCTAAATCGGCTCCTCCCATCTTGGTGCCGTGGAATTTGTCGGGCATGATCGTAGTTCCGACAACCATCTGCGAAGGTCTCAGCGTGACCGGAAGGTTGTTCGACCAGAAAAGTGCATACTGGGTAAGCACTCTGAGGCGCGTAACCGGCAGCGGATGCTGTATGGAAAGCTGCAAACCAATGGATTCCGCACAGCTTCCCGAGGTCAGAACAGTCACACCGCCGTCTATGCTGAACGACTTCACCGACATGAACCATTCGTTGAGCGAGGAAAAACTTATATCCCAGCCCAATCCTGGCGTAATTGCGTGAAAAGATTTGATTTTTTCTTTATATTCCGAGTACTTTTTCTTAACCCCTGCATTTGTATAATTGTAACGCAGACCGGCGTTTATCTTCGAATGAGCCGTGATTTTATCGCTAACTGCGGCATAAACCGAACCGGTCATTGCGTTGTATTCAAATATTTTGTCGCCCGAAAGATTCTTTTCCTCGTTGTCACGCCGGGTGAAAGAGGCTCCGACCGTAAAACCGGGGTGTTTTATATCGCGTGAAGGTCTGCTGTAGGCCATAAGCGCGAGCTGTATATTTTTCGAAAAAACTCCGCCCAAGACATAGTTGTCCCTGATCCCGAACGCATTCGTATCCATCACGAAAGCCCCGCCCATAAAGCCCGTCGAGCTTGAATACATGAAAAAAGGGACCGGAATGAACGACCATTTTTCCTTAACTTTTATGAAAAGCACAGATGCGCCGTTTTCATCTTTCTTAAGCGAGACCTCGGTTTCGGAAAAGAGCTCCAGCTCCTCAAGAGTGACCTTGACTTCATGCAGATCGATGCGGCTTTCAGGGATCCCGACATACTTCCCGAGTACCGAGAGCATATAGGATTCCTTTGTCCTTCCCAGACCTTCGAACTTCAGCGCCGACACAAGCGCTCCATTCTTAACATCTTGATTTTCTTCAGCAAAAACGCTGAAACACGGAAGAAACGTAATAATCAGAAAAAACAAAACCAGATAAAATGAAAAATACGGCTTTGCCACTATCCGACTCCTTTCCGAACCACATCGAAACCGCGCAATCATGCACAAAGATTTAATAAAATCAAGCAATTTTAGTGAGACCTATGACCCCTCAGCCGCATTGCGGCAGCTCCCCTACTTCAGGGGAGCCTGGAATACGTTGACAATATTTTTCTAATTTATTATTATCATTTGTTTTGTCGATTATTTATATTTTCAAATTATGAGAAAGAAACCTCTTCTGGTTGAAGCAGCTCGGATGCTGCGCAAAGAGATGACTCCTCAAGAAAAACATTTGTGGTTCGGCTTTTTACGTCATTATCCTGTTAAAATATACAGGCAAAAAATCATGAATAATTTCATTGTTGATTTTTACTGTGCAAAAGCAAGATTGGTCATAGAACTTGACGGCAGTCAGCACTATACAGAAGACGGATTGGCTCACGATTCTGAAAGAACCAATATTTTAAATGCCTTAGGTCTGATGGTTATTCGTTTCCCTAACACGGAAATCGACAACAATTTTCCGTCAGTCTGCAATAAAATTGACAACATCATAAAATCAAGGCTCCCCTGAAACAGTCTCCCCTGAAGTAGGGGAGATGTCGCAGACAGAGGGGTCAAAGGGGTCTTCACATCCCCCACCTGCCCTTCTCTTCTATAAGTTTCACAAGCTGCTCAAGTCCTGCTTTGTCGTCTTCGGAAAAGCGGTTTTTCAAGGGGCTATCGATATCGAGAACGGCGACGAGTTTTCCCTCTGAATGGATCGGAACGACGATTTCTGAATTCGAGGCGCTGTCGCATGCGATATGCCCAGGAAATTCGTGGACATCGGGAACAAGCATAGTCTCATTTTTCGAAGCGCACGCTCCGCAGACACCTTTTCCAAGCGGGATGTGGATGCATGCAGGCTTTCCCTGGAAAGGTCCGACTGTGAGGACACCGTTGCGCATGATGTAAAATCCTGCCCAGTTCAGGTTATCAAGCGAAACCATGATGAGTGACGAAAGGTTGCTTAGTGCCGAAACCGCCCACGGCTCGCTCTCAAGCAGTTCTCCGGCCTGTTTCAGAAGAAGATCGTAATTGGTCATTATGCCTCCTATGCTTTTTCAACTTCTTTTTTAGTTTTTATAGTCGCCGCATACGCGCTATTGACAAGTCCCAATATCGCCGAAAGGATGAAAAGGGTCTCTATTCCGAGCGTGTGCCAGATCCAGCCGCCGAAAAGGGCGATGAGTATGCTTATCAGGTGGTTTACCGAAACACCGGTCGAAATCGTTGCGCGGGTCTCTTCAGGCGAATCGGATAGGTCCTTGACATAGACGTTCGAAGCCATCGAAGCAAGCGAAATGACTGAATCGAGGATGTAGTTCACGCAGCAGACGACAAAAGCGACATCCCGCGGAAAAATGTGGTGGGCGAAGCCGTAGAAAAAGCAGACTAAGACAAGGATCAAAGTGTCCGTAATCATCACGATCTTGTAACCGAAGCGGTCTATTATGCGGCCGACGAGCGGAGAAGCTGCAAAACAGCAGACTGCTGAAATCGCAAAAAGAAGGCTTATTATCATCGCGTCGGCGCCATAGAAAAGAACGAGGACGTAAGGGCCGAAAGTGAAGAATATCTGTTTTCTCGCGCCGTAGAAAACTTCGATCATGTAGTATTTCGAGAATTTGCGGCGGAAGTAAAAACGCCGTTTCGCCTTGTCGGTCTCGCTGCTTCCGGTCATCCGCAGAGAAAACATGAAACCAAGAAGAAGGATAAGGCTGCTCACGATGAAGACCGGCTTGAAAAGAGCCGTGGTTTTGCCGGCAAAAAGACACACAGCAAAAATTATGACATACCCCGCGAGCATTCCCATCTGATGCACCGCGTTCTGCATTCCGAGAGCGATCCCGCCGCGCCCCTCTTTTGCATATTCAAGGGTAAGCGTATTGCGCATCCCGAGCTGGACGTGCTCGCCTAAAGAATAGATGAACATCGCCAGTATTACGAGAAAGCGCACCGGAGGCACGACTGACTGCATAGCCATGCCGCAGACCATTATGACCGCGCCGAATTTATATATTTTTTCAGCCGAAAAAGTGTAGACGACGGCAAGAAAGAAAATGAGCAGAAATCCAGGAAGTTCGCGGAAAAATTCAGAAACACCCTTGTCGAACTCGCTCATTCCGACGACCTGTGCCAGATAGTTGTCAAGCACCCCTTTATACAGGCCGAAAGCGAGCGCGAACGTCACCATCGAGATGAAAAAAGCCTTATATTTTGAATCCTGCCTGAAAACTTCTTTGAAACCGCCCATGACCGCCCCCCAAAAATTGCTGAAGAATAGTTTTTCGCGGTGGTTTGTCAACCGCCATAAAAAACAAAAACAACGTGATGGAAAGCAGCGTGACGACGTAACGACGTGACGACGTCACGATAAATTGAATTTCTTCGAAATTCCGTGTAACATCGCGCGTTTTTTGATTTTTTCACTTTGGAGATGAATCATGTTCAAAGAAAGCAATATCCTGAGATTAAGCATCTTCGGCATTATTGTCGTTGCGGTCTTGATGATCGCAGGAACGTTCTGGGAAGGTCAGAAGGCAAGACTCGACACGGAGAAAGCCGTCAGATCGGTCAGCCTTCTCTACCTCGACGAGCTTGCCGGCAGGCGCGAGCAGGTCGTTGCCGCAAACCTGCTGGGGAAAATAAGCAACCTGAAGACCGCCGTCAGCCTTATGACGGATGAAGACCTGAGCGACGAAGAGCATCTTCAGACGTTCCAGGCGAGGATGAAGAAGCTCTACAAACTCGTGAAGTTCGCTTTTGTCGATTCCAACGGCATAATCCACACCGCCAACGGAAAACAGGACAATATCGGCGACTACCATTTCGACTACAAAACGATCTCCAAGCCCGAAATATCGATATTCAATCTGAAAAGCGCGGACAAGAAAGTCATCATCGCGATCCCTGTCGAAGGACTTTCTGTCGGGAACGAAAAGCTCTCGGCGTGCTTCATGGAGATCGAAATGGAGGAAATGCTTCAGGGCGTTTCAATGCACTCGAACAAGGACGCAGCGACTTTCAGCAATATCTACACGAAAGACGGCATCGCTCTTTCCAACACGGTCCTCGGAGGTCTCGCGGTGGAAGACAACCTGCTTGAAGCCCTTCAGCACGCTGACTTCGAAGAGGGATACTCTTATGAAGATATCGAAAGCCATTTCAACAATGCCCAAAAAGGCATCGCCTCATTTACTTACAACGGGATCAGGGAAACTTTGAGCTACGTTCCGGTTGCGGGGACAGACTGGTTCCTCACCTACCTCATCCGTGAAAACGTCATCGCCGACAACATAAGCTCTATCTCGGACGCAATCATCACGAGGAATCTTATGCAGTCGCTCTCAGCCACGTTCCTCCTGATGATCATTTTCGCATTCATAATTTTCCAGCAGAAAAAGAACACGAAACTTCTGGTCGAAAAAAAGGCGGCCGATATCGAACAGCACGAACTTGAACACAGGCTCGAACTTCAGGAAAAACTGCTTGAAGAAGAAAGACAGAGAACGCAGCAGACAAGGCTCATAACCGCATTGTGTTCGGATTACTGGAGCGTCTACTATCTTGAGCTCGACAAAAACGAAGGTGTCTGCTACCAGGCTCACTCCGATATAGAAAACGGATTCAAAGTCGGCGAAAAGTTCAAATACCTGGAATCGGTCACGAAATATGCGGAACACTATGTCACCGAGAAATACCGTGAAGAATTTCTGAACTTCATCCAGCCTGACAACATCAGGGAAGGGCTCAGGGAAAACAGAGTCATCTCATACCGGTACATGGTCTTCCGTCACGGAAAGGAATCGTACGAGATGGTCCGCTTCGCCGGAGTCCGCCACCCCGAGGACAGGGATGACCACTTAGTCCACGCAGTAGGAGCCTGCTTCACCAACGTCGATGCCGAGACGCGCCAGACGATCGCGAACAACGAGGCTTTGAGCAACGCTCTTGAGGCTGCAAAAGAGGCAAACAAGGCAAAAACTGCGTTCCTTTCGAATATGAGCCACGAGATCAGGACTCCGATGAACGCGATAATCGGCCTTGACAACATCGCACTCAACGACCCTGACATATCCCCGAAGACACGCGAATATCTCACCAAGATCGGAGATTCGGCGGAACATCTGCTGAGCCTGATAAACGACATTCTCGATATGTCCCGCATAGAATCGGGGCGCCTGATACTCAAAAACGAGGAATTCCAGTTCTCGAAACTGGTCGAATACATCAACACGATGTTCAGCAGCCAGTGCTCAGGGAAAGGGCTCGACTACCACTGCCACATAAACGGGCACGTCGATGATTTCTACATCGGCGACAACATGAAGCTGCGCCAGGTGCTCATCAACATCCTCGGCAACGCGGTGAAGTTCACTCCTGCCGGAGGCAGCATCAACCTGGATATCGAAAGGACGGCTCAGTTCGACGGCAAATCGACTCTCCGCTTTGTCATCAGAGATACAGGAATCGGCATGAGCAAAGAATTCCTGCCGCATATTTTCGACACTTTCGCACAGGAAGACTTGTCAGCGTCCAACAAATACGGCTCTTCGGGACTGGGACTTGCGATCACGAAGAACATCGTCGAAATGATGAACGGCAACATAAGCGTCGAAAGCGAGAAAGGAAAAGGAACGACTTTCACAGTTTCTGTCACCCTTCTCGACTCGGCCGGCAAAAACAGGAATGATGATTTGGAAATAAAACCGAACGAAATGAGCGTTCTCATCATCGACGACGACCCGGTAGCATGCGAACATGCGAGACTTGTCCTTGAAAAATCGGGGATCGCTTCAGAAACCGTTCAGTCGGGCAAAGAGGCTATCGAAATGGTCAAACTGCGCCACGCCCGCCACGATCCTTACAACCTGATCCTTGTCGATTGGCAGATGCCCGAAATGGACGGAGTCGAAACGACGCGTGAAATACGCAAGATCGTCGGGAACGAGTCGGCTATCATCATCCTCACGGCATACAAATGGGATGACATCCTTGACGAAGCGGTCCAGGCAGGAGTCGACAGTTTCATCGCGAAACCACTCTTCGCATCGAACCTTCTCGACGAGTTCCAGGATGCATTAAGACGCAAAAACACCATAAAAGAGAATGTCGGATACAAAGCCGAACTTTCAGGGAAAAGAGTTCTTGTAGCGGAAGATGTCCAGATCAACGCCGAGATCCTGAAAATGATCCTGCAGATGCGCGGAATAGATTGCGATGTCGCTGAAAACGGAAAAATCGCAGTCGAAATGTTCTCTTCAAAACCGGAAGGCACTTACAGCGCTATCCTCATGGATATGCGTATGCCCGAAATGGACGGACTTGAAGCTACAAGAGCGATCCGCGCAATGAAACGCGCCGATGCGAAAAAGATCCCGATAATCGCCCTCACTGCAAACGCCTTTGACGAAGACGTGCAGCGCAGCCTTCAGGCGGGACTCAACGCGCATCTCAGCAAGCCTGTAAAGCCAGAGCAGCTCTATCAGACACTTGAAGAGCTCATCGGAAAAAACGAGGATAACGGCCGGTCGTAAATGAAGAAAATATGCCTTGTTTTCAAGTGTTTTTCTGCTATAATTCTTTGGTTTTTGAAATGTGTCAGGTCATGTCTCTACGGGTGCAAATGCCCCAAGATGCCATAGTATGACGTCTCTACCGAAATTCGGAGGTTTTCATGGGAACTTATGTCAATCCGGGAAATGAAAATTTTAAGGCTGCTCTTGCCGAAGAAATTTTTGTTGATAAATCACTTATTCTGAAAAAGTTGTGCTCTGTATTGAATACAAGATCTTCAAAGTTTATTTGTATATCCCGTCCACGTCGTTTCGGAAAATCTATCGTTCGGGATTTGATGGCGGCATATTTCTCAAAAGGATGTGATTCTTACAAACTTTTCAAAGATTTAAAGATTGCTCAAGCACAAAACGAAGCTGAAAAGGACTTTGATTTCAAGGTTAATCTTAATAAATTCAATGTATTATCCGTGGATTTAGGTTCGATTTACAACCGTTTGAAGAATAAAAACGAAATCGTTGAATATTTGGAAAAAGAACTTCTGGAAGATTTTCAGAAAGAATTTCCGGATATAGAATTTTCTGACACCGACCATGCAGTGAAGATGATTCAGCGGGTATATGATAAAATCAAGATACCATTCGTAATAATTATTGATGAATACGACACGCTTGTCAGAGAATCCGAAAATAAGGAACTCCTGGAGGAATACCGTTCTTTTCTGAATTCATTGTTTAAAAGCAACGAACTTTCTCCGACTGTCGCTCTTGCCTACATTACTGGAATTCTACCGATCATACGCGACAAAATTCAGTCAAAACTCAATAATTTCAAAGAGTCAACGATGCTTGACCCGTTTGGTTTTGAAGAATATTTCGGTTTTACAAAAGATGAAGTCAAGTCTCTCTGCGACAAATACAACATGGATTTTTCCGAGTGTGAAAACTGGTATGACGGATATAAAATCGGCAGTCTTGATATTTATAATCCCAATTCTGTCGTTGAAGCGATGACCCGCCGCAAATTCAAAAATTATTGGAACATTTCAGGATCTTACGAAGTCGTTTCAGAGTATATAAATCTCAATTTCGATGGTGTGAAAAGCGGTGTTATGGATATGATGGCCGGAAAGGAAATCCCGGTCAATCCTGAAGGTTTCTTGAACTCCCTGAAAGATTTTTCAACAAAAGATGATATTTTCGCATATCTTATACATCTCGGATATTTGAATTTCGACGAAGATAAAAGGCTTTGCAGAATCCCGAATAAAGAGATCCGTCAGGAATGGGAACAAGCTTTGAAAAAGGCTGGCAATTTTAGCAAGATTGCTGAAATGATCGAAGATTCTGAAAAATTGCTTAACTGGACTGTCAAAGGTGATGCTGAAAGAGTTGCCGCCGCACTTGATAAAGCCCATCAGACAGTCGCAGATCCGCTTGACTACAACAATGAATCATCTCTTAAAACTGCAATAATACTTGCATATTACACGGCTCGTTCAAAGTACACGATTGTTAAAGAACTTCCTACAGGCAACGGTTTTGCAGATATCGGCTTTATTCCGCTTGATAAAAAGGATCCTGCAATGGTAGTTGAACTGAAATACAACAAAGATGCAGACACCGCAATTAAACAAATCAAAGAAAGAAATTATCCAGCAGGATTTGAAAATTATCTCGACAATCTGCTTTTAGTCGGAATTAACTACGATAAAGAAAGCAAAATACACGAGTGCGTGATCGAGAAATTTGAGAAATAGTTTTAAGAAAAAATTTGGAGGAAGCCATGTCGGAACAAAACTTAGAACTCAACGACCAGACTATTCAACTTGCGGAAAAGATCGGCCGCCACATGCCGGGAGGATTTTTCATCTACAAGGCGGGCGGAAACGAAGAACTTCTTTACGCAAACCAGGCGACGCTGAATATTTTCGGCTGCAAAGACCTTGAGGAGTTCAAAGCCCTCACCGGCTGGACTTTCAAGGGGATGGTTTATCCTGAAGATTATATTGAAATCATAAAGTCGATAGATGTTCAGATAGAAGAGAGCAGTGAAAATCTCGACTATGTGGAATACCGCATCGTAAGGAAGGACGGGAGCATCCGCTGGGTCGATGACTACGGCCACTATACCGAAACCAAGGCCTACGGCGGAGTTTACTACGTCTTCATTTCCGACATCACAGAGAAGCGCGCACAGAAGGAACTGACTCTCAAACAGGCTCTGACTGCGGCTAAACAGCAGGAGATTGAAAAACAGACTGTTCTGCAGGACAAACTTCTCGAAGCACAGCGGACGAGAGAGCAGTACGACAAAATGATAACCGCCATGGCTTCAGACTACCGCAGCGTCTACCATGTCAATCTCGATACCGACGATGCAGTCTGCTACCGCGCCGATCCGAACGACAAAAAGCAGCATAAGGAAGGAGTCCACTTCTCCTACAAAGAGGCTTTCACACACTATGCTGAAAATGTCGTGGCGGAACCGTACCGCGAAGGTTTCCTGCATTTCATCGAACCGGAAAACATAAGAACCGGGCTTGCGGAACACGAAATCATTTCATACCGCTATCTTGCACAGCGCGAAGGGTGGGAATACTACGAGATGATCCGCGCTGCCGGTGTCAGACACGCCGAAGACCGCGACGACCACAGAGTCCATGCGATAGGTCTCGGCCTTACGGTCATAGACGAAGAGATGCGCGATTCGATGGCAAAGAACCAGGCTCTTGCCGAGGCTCTTGCAGCCGCAAAAGAGGCAAACAAGGCGAAAACGGCGTTCCTTTCCAACATGAGCCACGAGATAAGGACTCCGATGAATGCGATAATCGGGCTCGACAGCCTTGCTCTGAGAAATGACAAGCTCCTGCCGGAAACACGAGAATACCTTGAAAAGATCGGCGAAAGCGCACGTCACCTGCTCGGTCTCATCAACGACATTCTCGATATGTCGCGCATCGAATCGGGAAGGATCGTTCTGCGCAAAGAGGAATTTTCGTTCCGCTCGATGTTAGAGCAGATCAACACGATGGTGATGTCACAGTGCGGCGAAAAAGGGCTCAAATACGAATGCCGCATGACCGGCGGAGTCAGCGACTACTACATCGGCGACGACATGAAGCTGAAACAGGTGCTCATCAACATTCTGAGCAACGCGATAAAGTTCACGGAAAAAGGGGGCAACATCGTTATGGAGGTCGAACGGAAAGCGACCTACGGCGACCAGTCAACGATCAAATTCGTGATAAAAGATACCGGTATCGGCATGGAAAAGTCGTTCATTCCCAAAATTTTTGACTCTTTCACGCAGGAGGACAGCAGCCGCAACAACAAATACGGCAGCACCGGTCTCGGCATGGCAATAACAAAAAACATCGTTGAGCTTATGAACGGTACGATTTCGGTCGAATCGGAAAAAGGTGTCGGGACTGAATTCACGGTCGTTGTCACGCTGAAGAACTGCGAGCATCAGGGGCCGGCAACAAGCTACATCAAACCTAAGGATATGCGCGTGCTTATCGTTGACGACGAAGAGATCGCAGCGGAACACGCGAGAATGGTCCTTGACGAAGTCGGGATCAGCGCCGACTGCGCTTCAAGCGGTGCCGAAGCACTTAAAATGCTCGAGCTGCAGCACACGAAGCATGAACCCTACAACCTTGTCCTTCTTGACTGGAAAATGCCCGAAATGGACGGTCTTGAAGTTTCAAAAGAGATCAGAAAACGCTACAGCAAGGAGACCACAATCATAATCCTGACCTCCTTCAACTGGGACGAAATCATGGATGAAGCACTGCACATCGGCGTTGACAGCTTCCTTGCGAAGCCGCTTTTCGCATCGAATGTCATCGACGAGTTCGAACGCATCGCGAGAAAGAACAACATGAGTCTTTTCCGCGAAAGAAGGCGTGCCGACCTCAACGGCAAAAAGATCCTTCTGGCCGAAGACATTCAGATCAATGCAGAGATAATGAAACAGATCCTCAAAATAAAGGGTGCCGAGATCGACCACGCAGAAAACGGCAGGATCGTGCTCGAAATGTTCGCAAACAGCGCTCCGAAGCACTATGACGCGATACTTATGGATGTCAGGATGCCTGAGATGGACGGTCTCGAAGCAACAGCAAAGATCCGTGCTCTCGACCGCAAGGATGCAAAAACGATCCCGATAATCGCCATGACTGCAAACGCATTCGACGAAGACGTGCAGCGCAGCCTTCAGGTCGGGATGAACGCGCACCTCTCAAAACCTGTTGAACCTGAACACCTTTACAGAACACTTGAAGAACTTATCTGGGAATCGGAACAGTCGTAAATCCAGGCTGCGGAGTTAGTTATGACACACAAAGGAAAAATTTTAGATAAATACCTTTCGCGGCTCGATGTCTGGTCGATGGCGCTGGGAATAATGGTCGGCTGGGGCGCCTTCGTCATGCCGGGAACGTTCTTTCTGCCGGTCGCAGGGCCTTTGGGCACGATCATCGCAATGGTCGCAGGCACGCTCATTATGCTTGTCATCGGCGCAAACTTCGCCTATCTCATGGAACGCAGCCCGAAAACCGGCGGCGTCTACACCTTCACGAAAGAGGCTTTCGGACGCGACCACGCCTTCATTTCATCGTGGTTCCTGTGCCTTTCCTACATGACGATCGTCTTTCTCAACGGGACAGCGCTTTTTGTCGTAGCGAGAATAACGATGGCACCCCTCGTGAAAAATTCGTGGAGCTACTCTGTCGCGGGACACGACATTTACATAGCCGAAGTAGCCGCTTCCGTCCTTGCTTTCGCGGGGATCGGATTCCTTCTTGTCAAAGCAAAAAAATTTATACAGAAACTTTTCACTGTTTTAGCGGTCGTCATGTTTGCCGGAGCGCTTGTGATCAGCGCGGTGTGCATTCCTCACGCTTTCGAATGGAGTGCTCTCACCTCCTTCGGAACAGGTGACATCAGCGGATTATACGGAATTTTCACGATCGTGATCCTCGCTCCGTGGGCTTTTGTCGGCTTTGATGCCACAGCTTTCGACACAGCGCACTTCAAGTTTCCGCTTAAAGACACTAAAAAGATACTTTTCTTTGCGATAATCGTCGCAGGCTTTATCTATACGGCAATGGCTGTTGTCGGAGTCTCTTTCGTCCCCGACGGCTACACTTCGTGGAGAGACTACATTTCAAATCTCGGCAACCTGAGCGGACTTTCGGCTGTCCCTACTTTCAATGCGGCTGCGGCGTACATGGGCAAAGCGGGACTTGTCATTATCACGATAACCGCTCTCGCCGCGATTTTCACTGGCATTATCGGCGCTTACAGAGCGGCTCTGCGCATACTTTCGACAATGGCTGAAGACCACATTCTTTCAAAAAAATTCTCAGGAACGACTTTCACGATCCTTTTCATCATGGTGATATCGATATCCCTTTCGCTTCTGGGGCGCAACACCCTCAACTGGTTCGTCGATCTCACCTCTTTCGGCGCAGTAGTCGGTTTCGGCTACACTTCCGCTGCGGCATACAAGCTTGCTAAAGCCGAAAACAGAAAAAGGGTCGTATTTTCAGGCTTTGCAGGAGCGGCAGTTTCCGTTGTTCTGGTGATCGTTCAGATAGTTCCCCGCCTGTCGGCTCTCGAAGCGATGGGAAGCGAGGCATTCCTGCTGCTTGCGCTCTGGTGCCTCCTCGGTTTCATTTTCTACTGGCGGACTTTGAAGGAGAGCACTCTGGCAGAGTTCAGCGGAATGTCTGTTTCGGGCATCGTCCTTTTCTCGCTTCTCATCTACTCCTCGCTGATGTGGGCGGCAAAACATATTGCGGACGGAAACGGAGAAACTGTGCAGAACGCGGTCACAACAAGCGGCATTGTCCTCATCCTCATAATTTTCACAGGCCTTGCAATAATGATGTATATCCAGAATCTCGTCAGAAAAAAACATGAGGCGGTCGAGCGCGAAAAAATACGCGCAGTCGAAAGCAGCCTGGCGAAAAGCCGCTTTCTCTTCAACATGTCGCACGACATCCGCACTCCGATGAATGCGATAATCGGCTATACAAACCTCGCCATGACCGAGAATGATCCCGAAGTTCTGCACGGTTATCTTTCGAAAATAGGCTCGTCGAGCCACCATCTCCTTACCCTGATCAACGACATTCTCGAGATGAGCCGCATCGAAAACAGAAAGATCGAACTTGAATTCGTGCCGGTAGACCTGTGCATGATTTTCGACGAGATCCGTTCGCTCTTCGGAGAGCAGATGAAGGAAAAAGGGATCGATTTTTCGGTCCACACATCGCAGGTCCGCGACAGCTATGTCTGGTGTGACAGAAAGAACGTTCTCCGCATACTTCTCAACGTCGTAAGCAACTCGCTGAAATTCACTCCGTCAGGCGGCAGAGTCACAGCAGTCCTCTATGAAACAGTGAGCGAAAAAGAGGGTTACGGCTCCTACGAAATGCGCATCGGCGACACCGGGATCGGCATGTCGAAAGAGTTCGTCGAAAAGATATTCACAGCCTTTGAACGCGAGCGGACTTCGACCCAGAGCGGCATCGAAGGGACAGGTTTAGGTCTCGCAATAACCAAAAGCATCGTCGATCTCATGGGCGGAACGATAGAAGTCCTCACATCTCCCGGCAGCGGCACCGAAATGATAATCAGGCTCAAATTCAAGCTCGCAAACGAAGACGAGATCAGAAAAAGCGAATTTTCAAAAGCCGGAACATCTGACAAACCTGTCGATTTTACCGGCAAACGGGTCCTTCTAGTCGAAGACAACGCGATAAACATGGAGATCGCGAAAATGATCCTTCTGCAGAACGGTTTCATCGTCGAAACAGCAGTAAACGGAAAGATCGCACTCGATATGGTTTCGGCTTCAGAAGCAGGATACTACGACATCATTCTCATGGATATCCAGATGCCCGTCATGGACGGATACGAAGCGACAAAAGCGATCCGTGCCCTTGAAAACAAGGCTCTCGCCGAAATCCCGATCGTCGCAATGACGGCAAACGCATTCGCCGAAGACGTCAAAGCCGCACACGATGCCGGAATGCAGGCACACATTGCAAAACCGGTCGATGTTGAACTGATGAAAAAGGTTCTGGCTGAAATTCTTTTAAAACGTGACGGCGTTACGACGGAACGGCGTCACGATGCGTGACAATGAAACGACGTTACGACGTCACAACGCCAGTTCTTCCAATTTCTTTTTCTGTTTTTTTGCTTCTTCAAGAAGTGCTGAATAGTCCGTATCGGTGCGGCTGCGGAGAAGTTCCGTCATTTCGCTGAGCGGTTTGTAGATCGGGGTAAGCGAGATGTTTCCGTACATTCCTTTGAGTGCGTGTGCCACTTCAAACGCGGTGTCAAGATCTTTTTTCACAAGCGCCGCTTCAAGCGCGTTCAGCTGTTCGTCGGGAACAGCCATATTCACGAGTTTAAGGTAAAAATCGTTAAGTCCCATGCAGCGCGCAACGCCTTCTTCGACATTTGCGCCGAAATCTTTAAGTTTTTCGATTGTCAGCATCTCTTTCTCCCCTCTTTTTCTATCATTTCGGAAAATTGATCAACCGGAAGCGGCTTCGAGAAATAGTAGCCCTGGATTATGTCGCAGCCGTTTTCCTTCAAAAGCCTGTACTGTTCCTCTGTTTCGACTCCTTCCGCGATAACGGGAACATTCAGGAACGACGCGATCTCGATCATAAGCTGGACCATACGCAGATCCTTTGCGTTTTCGCAGATGCGGCGGACAAATTTCATATCGAGTTTCAGCGCGTCAATCGGCAGGGCGGCAAGCATGTTGAGCGAGGAATATCCCGAACCGAAGTCGTCCATTTCGAGTTTGAAGCCGCGCGATCTAAGCGAATTGGCAATTTCGATTATGCGGTCAGAACTCTCGGTATATGCGGATTCAGTTATTTCAAGCAGCATATCGCCTGTCTGAAGCGAGTTGTCACGCACCAGATCAACCATATTCTGCTCATAATCAGGAGCAAGCAGATCAATACGCGAAACATTGACCGAAACAGGAACCGTCACGCCGAATGCGACTTTCCATGACTTTATCTGACGTGCGACTTCGCGCCATATATAGTTGTCAAGCCTGTTGATAAGACCGTTTTCCTCGAAAAGCGGGATAAACAGACCGGGGCTTATCATGCCGAGTTCGGGATGGTTCCATCTGACGAGGGCTTCGGCACTGCAAAGACGCGGTTCGTCACCTTTTATGTTGAATTTCGGCTGATAGACGACTTTGAACTGTTTTTCGGCAAGCGCCGCCTCGACCTCGTGAATGAGTTTCTCCGCGAAAAGCTCCTTCTCATGCAGGTTTGAGTCATAAATCGCATAGTGTTCCGAAGCACTTTTACGAAGCAGGTTGCACGCGATGTTCGCCTTGTCGAAACGCTCTTCCATGCTGACCGAAAAATCGACATTCTGATAAACGCCCATCCTGAGGTTGATTTTCCCTTCGCCTGCAATCTCAGCCGCAGCGTCGCTTATGCTTTCAAGGAAATCCTCGTGGGAATCACAGTGCGGCAGATAAACAAAGAAAAGATCGGATCCTCCCCGTCCGGCAAGACCTTCGCTCTGAAAAGCGAAATACTTTATCTCATCGGCGAGAGCGCACAGAAGTTTGTCTCCGAAACTCCTTCCTTTAAGCTCGTTGACAAGATGAAAACGCGAAACGTTGACTGCAATCGCATCCATCGCTCTTCCCGGCATGTAAACATCGTTCTTGGAGCAGTACTGAAAAAAGAAATCCTTGTTGTAAAGCCCTGTCAGGCGGTCTGTTTCAGTAGCCAGAATTATGTCGCTGTCCTCGGCAAGCTCGATGGAACGCTGGACACGCGCCATGATGACTTCCGGCATATTGTAAGGTTTCGGGATGAAATCGGCAGCACCGAGCTGAAGGCTCTCGACTTCGGCGTCTTTTTCCGATGTAAGAACGATGATCGGAATTTTTCTCAGCTTCGGATCGGCTTGCATTGCTTTGAGAACTTCGTATCCGTTGACTTCCGGCATCAGAAGATCAAGCAGGACCAGCGAGATCCTTCCCGGAATTCTCCTGACGATATCAATCGCCTTTCTGCCGTTTTCAGCATAAATAACATCGTATTTCTGCTGAAGTATCATCCCTAGAAGCTCGCGGTTTATGAGCTCGTCGTCAACAACGAGAACCGTCCGCTTCAGCTTGTGTATTCCTTCTTTTATATTCTGCTGTTCGTTCATTTTCCCTCCGAGGAAAAGCAAAAAAACAATGGGAAAATAGTGTTTTGCCAAAATTTTGTCAATTTTGGCAAAACCAACGTGACGACGTAACGACGTAACGGCGTGACGATAATTTGAAATTCTTGAGGTTCCCGTGTAACATCACTGGATTTTTGACTGCGAGCGGAGGGATAAAATGGACGAAAAAATCAAAAAATTAAGAGACTTCATCGAAGAATCAGACAACATCGTATTTTTCGGAGGCGCCGGCGTCTCGACAGAAAGCGGCGTTCCCGATTTCAGAAGCAAGGACGGCTTATACAACCAGCACGATGTCCAGTTCGAGAAATACCGCCCTGAATATCTTTTGAGCCACAGCTGCTTAGTTGAGCACCCTGACGTATTTTTCGAGTTCTACAGGCAGAAAATGGACGCAAGAAACGTCAAACCGAATGCGGCACACTACTTTCTTGCCGAACTTGAAAAGCGCGGCAAACTCAAAGCTGTCGTCACGCAGAATATCGACGGACTTCACCAGAAAGCGGGAAGCACAAACGTCTACGAGATCCACGGCACGACAACGCGCAACTACTGCTCGAAATGCGGAAAAAAGTATCCCGCCGACTATATTTTTGAATCGAAGGAACAGATCCCGCGCTGCGAATGCGGAGGAATCGTCCGCTGCGATGTCACTCTTTATGAGGAACAGCTTCCTGCCGAGGCCGTCACAAAGGCGATCGCGGCGATTTCATCGGCTGACATGCTCATTATCGGCGGAACTTCGCTTTCAGTCTATCCGGCGGCGTCTTATGTCGGCTATTTCCGCGGCAAACACCTTGTCATCATCAACAAGGAACATCTGATATACAAACTTGATCCAGTCAACGATTTAGAAATAAACGAACCTATCGGAAAGGTTTTTTCGGAAATTTCATAATTTAGAAATCTTGCGCCGCATCGGGATAACGTTATCACGAGATCACGATATTACGACAATAAATAAGCGGCGCAATTAAGCAGTAACATCGACCTGACCCGACTCTTCGACGCTTTTTTTGTCCCACTCGATTTTCGAGCAGTACCCTTCCCTTTTGAGCTGTCTCAAAAGAATGTCGATCGCGTTTCTGAGAACGGGCGAAGTTTTGGAATGGAGCCCTTTGCCGGTAACGATCCTTATTTTGTAGATCCTGCCGCTTTTCATGGCTCTGACATTTGTTTCGACAACTTTTTCGGCCTCGTCCTGATTGAGTCCGTGAAGATCGATCTCGAATTCTGGAAGAACGTTTTCGCTGCGCGGTCTGAAGAACTCTTTCTGTTCTTCGGCACCCGATTCCTTCTCGCGTTTGTGGATCTCGAAATCAATGTCGGAATATTCCTCGAGAAGGTCTGCGAAACTCTCTTTTTCCCCCTCTTTTTTCCCGGTTTTGCCCGAAAAAAGTTCGGCAAAATTCATTGAACTATTGTTCTGAAATTTTTTGCTCATTACAACCTCTTGCCCAGATGGAGCCTTTCTGAAAGTATGTCGAAGAAACTTCTTTCGGGGTTCGAGACTACGCTCAAGTCACGCCCGTTCCTGCGGATAAGGACGACATCGTTTTCGCACACCTGGACCGAATTTTTGCCGTCGCAGGTAAGGAATCCGAGAACACACTCTTTCAAAGTGACTTTGATAGAACCTGATGCGGGAAGCACTATCGGTCTGTGTGTGAGAGCGTGCGGAGCGACCGCGTTGATGACAAAAGACTCGTCAGCGGGATAGATTATCGGGCCGTTGCAGGAAAGGTTGTATGCGGTTGAACCGGTCGGAGTCGCCGCGATAAGACCGTCGCACTTGTACTGCGGCATCTCCTCGCCGTTGTATTCGATTCCGAAACAGAGCATCGGAGAAGCGTTTATGTCACGGATTATCGTCACCTCGTTGAGAGCGGTAAAAGCCGCCGTTTCCGCACCGTTCCTGAGGAGCCTGACATCCATCATCATGCGGTGCTTGACATCGAAATCGCCTTTGAGGAGATTCGTTATCATCTTTTCTTCGCCAGGGTTTATCTCGGCAAGAAATCCGAGCTGCCCGACATTGATTCCGGCAATCGGGATATTGCGCTCGAAAGCCATAGATGCGCCTGCGAGGAAAGTTCCGTCGCCTCCGACCGTGACAATAAGATCGGAACCGTCGATCTCATCGATATTTTCTACAACTTCAACGCCGAGTTCCCTGCTCTTTCCGGTGATAAAAGCACGGGTTTCCTGCTGTTCGGCAATTTTTCTGCCATCATTTCTGAAAAAAAGGAAAACTTTTGAAATTTTATTTGATGTCATGCTTTTTTATCCCGTATTTAAAGCCGCAGCGAGGACATTCGACATTGAGAACAGGCTCGTTCTCGAAAAGGAAATCGATGTCCTTCTTCGGCATACGTTTAAAAATTCCGGCTATTTTTTCTTTCGTGCAGCCGCATCTGAAAGTGAGGCTCACGTTTTCTTCCGAAGCCTCTTCAACAAAAGCCAGCGACTCGGAATTGTTTTTTATCCCGAAAATCTCGCCGTCCTCGTAACATTCAAGGTATTCCTGCGACTGGTCGGCAAAAAATCTTTTGAAAAGCTCGTCCAAAATCCTGTCAGACGGAATATTTTCAGCGCAGTCGACCATCGTGACGCTCTCCATTCCGGAAATGTCCGAAACCATCTGCACCGACATGCGCGGATTTTTCTCGTAAGGCGAAGGCTCCCACGAATGTGTTTTCGCGACAAAAGTGCCGTTTTCGGAATCTACGCAGCAGAAGAGCCTGCGTTTCTGCAAAGGCATCGAGACATTCCACGCAAAACTCCACCCGTGCGGCATAAAAGGAAGGTAAGAGACCGCGAACGAAATCAGTTTTCTAAGATTCGGAAAACACTCTTTCGGCACAGCCTCTATCGGATTCTGGACATAAAAATCGAGGTAAAGCCCCATAAAATCGACGGCATTCAGCTCTGAAAAAGCAGTTTCGCCGTTTTTCAGAGAAATTTTAACTGTTGCTGAAGACATTTTTACCTTGGCTTAAGCTGCATATTTATCTGACGGTTTTCTGAACTCGGCGTAAATTCAAGAGTACCTATCATATTGTCCTTTATGAAATCGATTATGTATTTTTTGCCGTGTTCAAGCTGAAGCGATGCCGGTGTCACCTTGCCTGTATCCTCGCCGTCAACGAAAATCTGCGCACCGCCTGGATTCGAGAAAACCGTTATCATATCGACTTTGACATCGGGATCGACAAACAGGAATTTAAGAATCAGCGCAATGACCGCAAGCCCTGCAACTATCCCGGAAACAAGACCTAATCTTGAAAAGAAAGCTTTCTTTTTTACGCGCTTTTTTTCAGCCTCTTCCTTCTGGCGCGCAGCCTCTTCGGTTTTCTTTTTCTCTTCGAGGTCAAGATCTTCCAGCTCACCGATATTGTTGAACAATTCATCCATAAGATACTCGGTTTGCGCCTGTTCTATGATCTTCGTCATCTTGATGAAGTGAGCCGGGAAAAGTTTTTTCACGAATGCGGGGAGCATTTCGCTGTTCGGATCGAATTCAAGCGAATTATAGACCAGCTGAAGGTCTTCACGCATATCCATCGCCGAAGCATAACGTCTGTTCGGGTTCTTTTCGAGTGCCTTCATAACGATTTTGGCAAGTTTCGGATCGATTTCGGGCATAAGCTCGTTTATCGGCTCGATTTCGTCGTTCAAGATCGAATTCATGATCGCCATATCGTTGTCCAGCTGCTTATAGAGCGTATGCCCCGTCAGCATTTCGTAAAGGATTATACCGACTGAAAATATGTCGCTGCGCCTGTCGACCGCCTTGCCGCTGCACTGTTCCGGTGAAAGGTATGCATAAGTTCCCTGTATTCCAGCGGAATCCTTGAATTTTTTGGTGTAATTCGCGTTTGCGATGCCGAAATCGACGACTTTTATCTTTCCTTCGTAGGAAATCAGAATGTTGTTCGGATTCATGTCGAGGTGAACGATGTTCAGGAAGTTGCCGTTTCTGTCCTGAGCGTTGTGGGCGTGGTCAAGACCGCAAAGAACAGCCGAAATTATCTCGATCGTGAGATTTAGCGGCATAATCAGATCCCTTTCTTTGAGTTTTTCGATTATCGCGCCTAAATTCTGCCCGAAAACGTATTCCATCGCGATGAAATACTGATCGTCGAACTTTCCGAAATCGTAGATTTTAACGATATTTTCGTGGCTTATATTGCAGATTATCCTTGCCTCGGCAAGAAACATCTTGACAAGCATCGGATTGTTTCCGTACTGTTTCAGCACCTTTTTGATTGCAATCGGCATCGAATTGACAGGAGAATTCACGTGCTTGGCAAGAAAAATCTCAGCCATTCCGCCCGTAGCGATCTTTGACAGCAACTGATAATTGTCGAATCTCTCAAGCATACGGAAACCTCCTTTCGATGCGGTAGTGCGCGCATTTTCGACGTTATGTCGTCACGTCGTTACTACGATCCGGCGCGCTGAAAATAACGGCAAAACCGAAATATTATATCGATTTTTTTTTAAATTGCGAGAGCGAAAAAGAAAAAACTTGGTTATTTGTTGATTTCGGCAATAACGTCTTTTGTGATGTCGAATTTGTCGTTGTAGTAAAGCGTCTGCTCTGCCGGAATGACCATGTCGTATCCTTTTGTGAGAGCTATTTTCATAACGATTTTCCGAACTTTGCCGAGGAATTCCTCCTGGGCTGCGGCATCTTTCTCTGCGAGTTCCTTTTCTTTCTGCGAAGCCATCTTCTGAAGTTCGAGAGCTTTCTTCTGATACTCTTCAAGCATCATAGCCTGCGCTTCTTCGGTAGCCATTTTCGCTTCTCTTTTGATCTTTTCCTGAATTTTTATGACTTCCGCTTCTTTAGCCTTGAGTTCGTCCTGGCTTTTCTTCAGAAGAGCCTCGACTTTCTTTCTCTCTTTTTCGACTTCTTTTGACTCTGACCAAACCTTTTTGACATCAACGAACGCGATTTTCTGCGCGTAAACAGGGGTGATCATCAACAAAACGAACAATACTGCAAAAATTCTGAATTTCGTCATAATTTCCTCCTATTCTTCAATTGTAACTATTTCAGCATCTTTCCATGAAAAATTATTTATATCAGCCTGTGCTTCCTCTTTTGAAGCGTATCTGCCGTATCTGACCTCGAATTTACCGTCCTGTGCAAAGATGTAGGTATCTTCCTTTATTCCGCTCTGATAAGCCTTTGCCGCATCTATATTGCCGAATGCCGCGAGCATAATTGCATAAAAAACCTCTTTTTTAGTCTCTTTCGGAGCTTCTGCTTCGGGTTTTTTTTCTTCTTTTGCAGATTCCGTTTTTTCTTCTTCGGTGCTCTTTTCCGGTTCAGCCGCAGCAGCAGGAGCAGCTTTCGGGGCGCTTTCAGCCAGACCTACGACTTTGATTTTTGCCCTGATTTTTCCTTTTGACGCGTTGTCTATCATATCAAAAGCCTTTCTTGTAAGGTCTACGACCTCTTTTCCCGGTCTGTCGGCAACTGTGACTTCGACCTTTTTTCCGGTATCAAGCGACTGGACTTCAAGCACCGTTCCGAACGGAAATCCTTTTGCCGCACAGGTCATGGCGTCATTTGAAAAAGTCTCGCCGTTAGCCATCTGTTTTCCGTTGTATTCATCACCGTAAAAAGTGACGTAATAGTAATATGTATCGCCTCTCGAAACGGGATGGTTTATCACTCTCGGAGATTCGCAGCCTGCCGACAAAAGAGACAAAACAGCCGCGCCGAGCACGAAAAACAGGCTAAGAATGTTTTTTCTTCTTTTTAGTTTTTCCATCTTCATCGGACGTGTAGTAATAATAGTTCGATTTGTAGTATGACGAATGGTAATATGAATAGCCGTAATAAGACTTGAATTTCTTTTCCTGCTTGAAATCGATGTTGTTGACGACAACGCCGAGACGAATGATGCCGGGCTTCGAAATATTCGCGATGACAGACTTGAAGACATCGCGCGGAGTCTCGCTGATGTTGACTGCAAGGATGAGTCCGTCGGTCATAGGTGCGATCGTCGCGGCATCGCTTACCGGACTGAGCGGCGGAGTATCGATGATAACGACATCGTAAATTTCCGAAAAATCTTTCAGGATATCTGCGAAACGGGCACTCTCAAGAAGTTCTGCCGGGTTCGGCGGAATGATGCCTGCAGTAACGACGTCAAGCCCGTCGTAAACGTTCTTGTTGATGACATCGTCCATCGAATGTTCACCGACGATCAAAGTCGAAAGACCTTTTTCGTTCTTGAGTCCGAAAACTTTATGGACTCTCGGTTTTCTCATGTCGGCATCGATCAGAAGCACCTTTTTGCCGGCGACCGAATAACTCGCTGCAAGGTTCGAAGAGACGATCGTTTTACCTTCGTGCGGAACGGAACTTGTAACGAGCATGACTTTGAGCTTTGAATCAGGGTTGCTCAGCTTGATATTGGTTCTGAGAGATCTGAAAGCTTCTACTGCAAGGTTTTTACCGCTTTTATCCTCAAAAGCGATCTCTTTGAACTGAGAGGTTTCGATCTGCTGGAACTTAGGAATAATACCGAGAAGCGACTTTCCTGAAATAGTTTCAAGTTCTTTGAAGCTCTTGAACTTGGTATCGAAAAATTCGACGAGAAAAACCGCGAGA
The DNA here is from genome assembly GCA_902774115.1 of uncultured Spirochaetales bacterium. GTDB lineage: Bacteria > UBP6 > UBA1177 > UBA1177 > UBA1177 > UBA1177. Next base: position 288,618 of record CACYHH010000002.1, on the reverse strand, counting down.
GACGCTAAAACAAGCGCGATTGCAAAGCCTGCAAGCAGGATTATCTGCTTTCTCGGCTTCACAGGAATCTTCGAAACAAGCGCACGGTCGATCATGCGGATGTTGTTGTTCTTGAGGAGCGCGCTGAGATCAGCCTCTTTCGACCTTTCAAGAACTATGTCGTAAAGCTTCTTATTGGTCTCGACTTCACGGCGCAGCTTGCTGTAGTTGATGTCGAGCTTGTTCAGATTTATCGCCTCTGTCTGCGATTCCGAAAGCATTTTGCGGTTCTTTTTCATCTCGTTGTCGAGCATTTTCAGTTCGAGATTGTAACTGCTAACAACACCTTCAATCTCGCTTTTGAAAGTCTTTTCGATATTTTCCTTGTCGGCGAGCAGAGTAACAACTTTCGGATGTTTCTCGCCGTAAACCTGTTCCGATTCGTTTATTTTCGACACTACGTCAAGATACTTAAGCTTCAAATTGCCGATAATCGGGTTTTCCTTGCTGATTTCCTTAAAAAAACCGTCTTCAGGATTGTCGATGTTGAGGTGAGCGTACTCCTCGATCTTGGCCGTGAGAGCGTTGCGCTTTATTTCCTGATCGGTCAGAGTGTTTGTCAGCTTGATTATGCGGTTTGAAAGAAGTTCCTGCTTAGCCTCGAAAGTCGTGGCAAGGACATTGTTGCTCTGCTTGAACTCAAAAAGCATCATTTCCGAATTTTCAAGGTTCTGCTTAAGGCTCACGCTCTGATCCATAAGCCAGCGGGCAGCGTCCTTCGTTTCAAAATACTTCTTTTCAAGGTTGAATTCTATGTAAGATGAAGCTACCGCGTTTGCTAAGAAAGCCGCCTTTTCCGGGTCTTTGTCTTCGACCGAGATACGGACGATATTGCTGTTTTTCTGCGGCATAACGTTGATTTTGGTCAGAAGAACGGCTATCGGATCAATATCCTTGATTTTATCAGGCTCGATTTTTTCGAGGTCGAAACCGAGATACTCGAGAACATTTTCACCAGGAACCATTTCAAGCACTTTCTGAGCGACAGCACGGCTCTTGATTATCTCATACTGAGTCGCATAGTAGTCTTTGTTCGCAAAAACATTTCCCTGAGTTCCGCTCTGGATGACTTCCATGTTCCCGCCGAGAACGTTTGCCGCTTTGGGTTCAATTTCGATCGTCGCGGTCGACTCGTAGATTTTCACCATGCGGTAGATCTGTGCAACAGTAAAAGTCATCACGATCAGGATTATCGCGATAAACAAATAAATATGCCTTTTAAGCAAGGCAAGGATTTCCATTAAATCTATTTCGCGTTCCTGTTCATTCATCAGAAGAATCTCTCTCCGACAAAAACTATATCTCCGGCATCAAGGTAAAAATTCTCCTTTGCGCCGTTCACTATCGATTTTATATCAACGACAAAGCGTTTTTCCCTGCCGTCATCACCCTTTCTGGTCACAACAACATTCGAAAGATCGGCCAGATTGGTGAATCCTCCGGCAAGGCTTATCGCTTCGATGACGCTCATGCGCCTTCTGATCGGAAAACTGCCGGCCTTTTTGACCTGCCCCAAAACAAAAATACGCTTGCTTACGAACTCTTCAACCAAAACTGTAACATTCGGCTCTTTCAGATAACCTTCCTTCAGCTTTGAGGAAATCTTCATCGCAAGTGTGAAAATATTGAGCCCGTCGACCTTGATTTCGCCGATAAAAGGGAAAGTAATATAGCCTTCCGGACTTACCTGATAAACGCCGGACAGCTCCTTTTCGTTGTAAACCTGAATGTTGATTTTGTCACCTGCACCGATGAAAGAAAGATGATCCTCCTCTTCTTCCACAGCTTCTGACGAAGTCTGAGAAGTCGTCTGTCTGTCGGCGTTGTTTTCACCGACTCTTATCGTGCAGGATACAAAAAGCGAGAGACTAAAAAAAAATAAGAAAAAGTGGAGGATTTTATTCATAAAAATTAGTAATCAAGAACGATTGAAAGCATTACCCTGTGGTCGATGTAGTCGTAATGGGTTGCAGTCATTCTTGTATAATTCTGTTCAGCGTTTGTTGCGTGGTTGAAATTCGTAGTCGAAGTTCTGACGTAATCGGTATCTTTGTATTCAAGATCATAACCGAGTTTGAGACCGAACCACGGGAAAATAGCGTAGGAAAGCGACGGACCGAAGTTTATAAGATGATCTCTGCGTTTTCCTTTCGGCATAAGAACCGAGTATGTGACGGTCGAACCGTCATCATATGTATCAACTTTCTGATAGGAACCGTCATTAGCCTGGGTGTATTCATCCCTGCTCTTAAACTCTATATTCTTGCCGTACATAAGGTAAGAATAGCTGAAATTCATCGAAGCAAGGAATTTTTGTGCGAATTTCTGTTTGAAGTTCAAGTAAACTTTATGCGTCGAATTATACTGGAAATAAGCAGAAGGACGCATCGTTTTGAGGTATCCGAGAGCAAGACCGGTATCCTGATATTTGAAAATCAACTCAGCATTCATATTGTAGTCATGCTGAACGCTGCTGCTGACATTTGCAGAATAACCGGCTGCAAGTTTTCCTGAGATATAAGGAGTGAACTGGCTCATTACACCAAGGAAAATATTTATCGGAACAGCTCTGGAATCATCACGGATTTTTGACTCGTAGTAATCCTGATATCTTACCGAAAAAGAAGCGAAAGCCATCGTTTTCGGGAGGAATTTCCATCTTCCGAAAAGATCAAGGAACGGGGAAATGTAGTTGTAATCTTTATAAGCTGCATTATTTTTCGACTGTTCAAGGTAGTTGATGTCGAAACCGAGTTTGATCTTTCCGTAAAGGACGTCTTCAACACTCTTGAACGCAACGCCTACTGCAAAAGAATCCATAAGGTTTCTGTTCTTTCCGGAAAGTTCCTGTCCGTCGGGAGTCGAAGATCTTGAAAGAGAGTTTTTGAAATCGAAAATTACAAGACCGTCTTTGTTGAATTCACCCAAAAGATCCGATCTGATGTCAAGTTCGGAGAGCTTTTTCGATGTTTTCTTGTCTTCAAGACCGAGATAGTGGTTGTAGTCGAAAAGAAGTGAAAAGCCGAGAGTCTTCTTATCGTCATCAAGTTTGATACGGAGAGACGGACTGTAGTGGAGAATCATATCCGAAATGATCTCCGCCTTCTTCTCTGCCCCGTCATCAACTCTCGTATCGGTAGTTACTGTATCTTCCGAAGCTTTAGTGATGTTCGACTCAAACTCCGGATTGATAGCGATACCTACATTCAAAACTGTATCTTTTGTTATTTTAAAACCTTTTTCCGGAGCATCTTCCGCAAATGCATACACAGGAAAAGCCATAACAAGCAGTACAAAACAAACTGCCATGAAAAAATTTCTGTTAGTTGTCATCTTACGTTACCCAAATACCATCTGATTACATTGTAGGACTCTGATCTTCCTGATCAGGAACTTGCTCTACCTGAGAAGCGTCTTCAGGAGTTTCGGTAGCAGTAGCAGTGATCTCATTAGCGGCAGAAGCATCATTTGCAGTCTGAATGACACCGCTCGCATCAATACCCGCCGCATCTGCGGAATCGGAACCTTCCATTGAACCACGGTTTATTTCAGTCGGCATATCGTTACCCATACTAAGATTTAAAGCACTGGAAACAGTGACTCTGGCAACAGTCTGCTGTTCCGTCTTAGTCTGAGTTTGATTTGAACGCTCGCAGGATTGTGCAGCAGCCAACGATTTTTCTGCCGATTCAGCCATTCCATTCAAAATTACAAGCTGTCCCTGAGCTTCAGCAAGTTTACCGGCAGCAACCAAAGCAACAATCTTGGAAACTACGCCTGACGCACTGGAAACCAAGTTCTTTACCGAACCAAGATGTCCGCTGACACATGATTTCCATTTCTGATCCTTTGCCGCAGAAGCATCTGCATTGGCCTTGTTCAATTCAGCCTCTACATCGGCAATCTTGCTTGCCTTTGCCTGAGCGTCATCTTTAATATCTGCATAAAGTGCAGAAGCCAAAAGCAAAGAGACGAACAATAAAAAAATCTTTGAAAAAGACATTTTACACCTCTATACCAATATTTAATTACTAAACATGAACGGGAAAGTAACACTTGCAGGACCACCTTCCGGTTTCGGGAAACGCAGTCTGCTGATAACACCCTTGATGCACTTTATAGTTTCAGCATCTTTGAGTGTATCTTCCGCTATATCAATACTTTCGACACGTCCTTTTTCATTTATCAAAATAGTAACGGATACTTTACCTTTCAACGTCGGATTAGCAAGCAGAGCCTTGTCATAGCAGCGCTTTACTGCCGCACTGCTGCCTCTGATCGTTTTAGCTACGCTTGCAGAATCAACCGCACCGTCGACTTCTGTTTTTCCGACTGAAGCCTTTCCGACGACAGCTTTTTCAGCTCTGCCTTTGACTGCAACAGCGCCTTCAGATTTCTCGACTTTAAGATCGTCTATCTTTGCCGTTTCGACAGCACCTGCATCGCCTTTTCTGCTGCGCTGTGAAGAACTTGTAGCAACACCGATCTGTTTTACGCCTGAAAGAGCCGAGTCTATATCTCTGTCTTTACCGCCGTCACCAAGAACATCTGTGATGAAACCGCCGGTACCACCCTCTCCGACAGAACCGATCATCTTCAAAAGACCTTTGCCGGCAACTTTCTTCTGCATTTCAGCCACACGGACAGATTCTTCACGCTGAATGGTTGAAGCGTCTCTCGGCTTTTCCACTTTTTTAGGAGCTGCTTCCTGCGGTTCAGCTGCCTTCTTGGCTTTTGCAGCAGTCGCCGTAGCATTCGGGTCGACTTCCTTTTCTTCTTTCGGAGTCTTATCTTCTATTTCCTTTTCCTCTATAACTTCATCCTTTGTTTCGAGTTCAGGAGCAATAAGTTTTGCAAAACGGTTGGGAACATCAACAAGTTCAGTAGGTTCCGGCTTCGGAACATTCATAAGATAAATCGCGAAAAAGAAATAACCGAAAACCATGATGACCAACTCTATCGAAACAAAAGGCCAGTCGACATGCTGCGTCCATGACCCTCTGATTGACTTCGGAAGTCTCAATTTCGGAGGTTTCGGTGAAGGAACTACGAATTGAAACAGTACTATTGCATTCCCGATAAGAATTTTACCACGATAATCTTCGGAAATGGGAAGAACATAATCATCACCGCGTCTTTTCAGCGTACCGCTCTTAATTAGATCTTCTATTTCTTTAGGCTCACCTTTCAAGAAGATCTTACCAGTCATTTTCTGTGTAAGAATAAGCTCGTAGCGACCTGATCTGAAACAAAACATCGGGAACTTGCCGGACAAAAAAGACGAAGGCACAACAAAATGCGCTTTTTCCGAGTCACCTATAAAAACCGTTTCTGCTTTTCTGAATACCTGCTCGTCAAGGATCCTGCCGTTCTGAATAACGCCGACCCTCAAGACCTTCTCTGATATCCCCTGGGGCATAACAACCTCGTAAAATGCAATAATAATCTTTCAAAAAACTGTGTGACCGGCAACTTAATGCCGGCCACATAAAACATACTAACCGGCAGCAGAAATCGTAGCGAACTTAAAGTTCGAGAATTCCGCCTGACCAGCCGTGTACATAACCTCTGTCAACAAACGATACGGAGTTTCCTTATCCATAACGATTGTAGCAACGCCATCAAACTTAACAGTCGGGTTGATAGCTTCAAGACGTCTTTTCTTTTCGACAGCTTCGACCAACGCCTTATTCAAAGGAATAATGAAATAAGCGTCTTCGCCGCCGCGTTTCTGTGAAGCTTCAACTTTACCGTCTTTTACAACCGAAACCGGTTCGTTGTCAACAACTATTGAAGACTTAGCAACCGTAATTGTAACAGTTGCAGCAGGCTGCAAGAGTGAAGTTGACTTCGGAATATCCAAATCCGGTCCAGGAGTAATGTTGATAGGATCTGTTGCATAGCTCTTAAGCAGGAAAACGAGCATGATCGTAAGAATATCCATCAAGGAGTTGATGTTTAATTTCTGTCCGCCTGCGCTTTCTCTTCCTGTTTTAGATTTTCTCCTGCTCATCAGGATTTCTTCTTCATAATTTTCCGGGAGGTATTCGTAAGTTTTGTTTTCTTCTGCCATAATACCCTCCTTATGCTATGCCTGCGCTAAGTACGACGTTCGGGAAAAGAGTTTTCTTCTTTTCGCCGTCCTTTTTCTCGCGGGTAGCGTCCATTATTTTCATAATGTATTTGTACTTAGTGTTCGGCTCAGCCGTAATAATAATATTTTCTTCAGCCGGATTTGCATCTTTCAAATCCGAAATGATCTCAACAAGTTTATCAATATCATAAACTTTTGCATCGACCATTCTGCCTTCCGCATCTTCTTCTTGTCCGTCAATTTTAAGAATCGTCGGACCCAACGGATCGTCTTTGTTTTCAATAACCTGATCTCTTACAAAAACAGTAATGCCTCTGTCAGTGAGAGCAACTGTCAGTTTAAGAGGTTTATCGTCCGGTCTGTCTGCCGGCGGATTTGCCTCGGAAGAAGGACCGATCTGCGGTGTAGCAACGTTGACAACGGCTATTTTTACAGACTCCATTGAGGTCAACAACAACGGTATAAGAATAAGAATGAGGTTCATTGCAGCCGTCATATCGAGATCCTGAGTGGATCCTTCTGAACGTCTCTTACCCATCTTTTATTCCTCCAAATCGTGTCTGTTTACTACTCAGCCGTTCCTTTTTCTCTGTTAACAAGCAGGTTGGAAAGTTTTACAGAGTAAAGATCAAGGTCATTGAGTATTTTTCCTGCAAGACCGTTAAGAACAAGGTGGATAATCGTTCCAGGAATAGCGATCATAAGACCCCAACCGGTGGTGTTCATAGCGATAGCGATACCGCTTGCAAGCATTGCCGATTTCTGCTCAGGAGCAGCGTGAGCAACTGCGTCGAATGCATCGATAAGACCGAAAATCGTTCCAAGAAGTCCGAACATTGTAGCGGTACTCGAAATAGCGAACATGCTGGGAAGGAGTTTCGAAATTTTCGGGGTTACTTCAAGAGTAGCTTCTTCCATTGCGTTCTGGATTTCAAGCTCGCCTCTGTTAGCTCTGGAAAGACCAGCTTTCATAACTTTTGCAAGTGCTGCATCGCCTGCTGCGTCGCAAAGTTTGATAGCTTTGTCAACATTGTTTGCCATAACAAGTTTCTGAATCTGTTTCATCAAATTTGCGCCGTTTGTGTTGAATTTTACAAGAAGGAAAATGCATTTGTAAATTGCAACACCGAGAACGTAAAGACCGCAAACAGCGATGAAGTGCATGAACGTTCCGCCTGAACGATAAAACTCAGCAAACCAAGTAATCATAGTAGATCCTCCTAAAAAAATAAAAATAATATACTAGAAAGCATCGTCTACACAGACGGCTTTCTCCACCTCTTCCAAAAAACTAACGTTCAGATCCAGCGAACGGTAAGAGAATTTAGCCCTTGACAAAAACGTCATGACTTCGGGTTTCTGTATGGTTCCTTCGATCTGAATCTCTTCTATAACAATTGTCTTTGCTTCGACATTGAACGAAAAAAGCAGCGAAGCAATAAGCGCACAAATAAAAAGCATCACAAAATTACCCTTTATAAGAACAAAGTTGGCGGGAATATATACGAACAAATTTTTTAAAGCAAATTTTTTGGCAAAAGCGTTGCAAAAAACACGCAACAATTTGATTATACTATCATTTTTAAATATCATTTTTATTGTTTTGCCTCATTATTTTCTTCCGTTCCGGTATTCGTTTCACCGTTTTCCTGCTTTGGAACTGTTCCTGTATCAGTTTCTGTTTTCTGTTCCGGCGCTGTTTCCGCAGGAGTTTCAGCATTCGATTCTTCGGCTATCTGTTCAGGAGCCGCCTCTGCCGGTGCCGCAGTTCCCTGATTTTCAGCCTGTTCAGGTGCTTTCGGAGTCAATTCTTCAAGTTTCGCCTTTGCCGAAAGACTGAGCGTATCGTTCTCGTCTACAACCGGATACTCTTCAAGATACTTGCTCCAGGCCTCTGCCGTGTTGGCTTCTTCCGCCTGTTTGAAAGCCGCTTCCTTGTGCTCCTTGAAAAGTCTTGCCTCTTCTTCCTGAGCCTGTTTTCTCTTCTCAGCCTTTGCCTTTGCCGCAAGCGCGAATTCAAGTTTCTTCTTTTCCGTGTTCGCCTCTTTTATGTAGCCGTCAACAAGAGCTTTCTGTTCCTTGAAATTTTTGCTCTTAGCAATAAGTTTGAGATAGTCATTGAAATATTTCACCGCCGTATCGAAACGTGCCGGATTCTTGTCGCCGTTGACATCGGCATCAAGGTAAAGCAGTGCCTTGTTGAATATCACACTGTTGCGGAGAGACTGAGACAGATCAGTTCTTGCCTCGAGTTCGTCAAGCAGAACCGCGGCATTTTTGTAATCCTCAAGACCTTTGTAAGCCAGTGCGAGATTCAGCTTTGCCGTCCAGAAATCGTCTTTGATCTTCAAAGCCGCTTCAAGCTGCTCTTTCGCAGTGGAATAATCCTCGATTTTCATCGCAAGGATAGCAAGAATGTTTCTGACTTCCGGCTGATCCGGGTTCGTTTTTACCGATTTCATAAGATGAGTCGTTGCACCTTTCGAATCGCCGGTTCTGTAAAGCAGGAAGCCGTAAAGCCTCTGAAGTCTGAAGTTTTCGGGATCCCACTTTTCAGCCGTTTCGAGAGCCGATTCGGCAAGTTCGTACATCTTTTTGCTGAAGTACGAAGTTGCAAGCGAAATTACCGCCTCGGAATTCTGTTCGTCTTCCTTAAGAACCATCTTCGCGTATTTTTCAGCTTCGTTATTGCGTCCCAGCTGGAGATTGAGCCACGCGATGAAGTTGTACTTTTCGACAACGTCAGCATTCTTTTCGGCAAGCTGCGTGAGATAGCCTTCTTTTTCCTTGATCTGGACCGGCATATAGAGCAGAGCTAAATTGTAGAGCGGTTTCGTGAATGAATTGTCGGCAAGATACGCCTTTTCATACCACGATGCAGCATCTTCCCTGTTTTTCATACGCTCGAAGCAGACAGCCGTATTGAAGGCAATCTGCGCGTTTCTCTGATCTTTGCTGAAAGCAGCCTGCCAGAATTTGACAGCCTTTTCGCAGCCGCCGTCGGAGTAAGCGCGGAGACCTTCCTCGAAGTCGGCAGCAGCAGGTCCGACATATTTGCCGCCGTCATAGTTCGGATTTTTTTCCTCTTCCGCAGCAGCAGCTTCGGTTGTTTCCCAACTTTTCGCAACACTGTCAGAGTCAGATGCAGATTCAGGCTGTTTTTCGGAACCGTCAGCGTTTTCCGATTCCGTTTGTCCGCTGACTTCCTCGGAACTTCCTTCCGGTTTTTCTGAATCAGAGGAAGAAGCCACCGACGCCGTTCCGCACGAAATGAAAGAGAGAAGTGCCAGCAATATAAATATTTTATTCAGCTTTTTCATCTTTCACCTCTTCAGACGTTTCATTCTTCTGCTCGGAATTTCCTTCAGCGGCAGCTCCGAGACCAGCCTTTTTGTAAACTTTCTTTTCCGCCTTATCAAGCGAAACGACGGGGGCAAAACCGGAATCAACCGCATTTTCCTCGGCGAATATCGGAGTTTTGCCGACTTTGTATTCAGCCGGGCGCATAACCGCGAGTTTTTCGGTTATGAGCTGTGTCCACTTGTTGAAAACTTTGAGCTCACGAGCCTTTTCCAAAGCCTTGGAATAATAGGTTACCGCCTGTTCCTCGATGGGTTCAGCCTGCTGCTTGAGCATATCGGTGTAGATTTCCTCTTCTTCCTCGGTAAGTCCAGCCGGAGGCTCCGCATCGAACAGGGCATCGGAGAAACTCTGGTAGAGGAAGCCGATCCTGTACATTCCGGCCATCATCCACTCGTAAACCTGGAATTTCAGAACTTCGTTGTATTTTCCTTCGAGCTCCTTCATCGCAGCGACTTTTTTCTTGAGATTTTCCTCGAGCTGCTTGTCGTTCTTTCCGATGATTTTGAGCTTCAGATAAGTGTTGAACTCGTCTTCGAGAAGTTTGAACTTCGCCTCAGCCGCATAGAGCATCGACTCGTCGGTCGTAACCTTCTTCGCGGCGATATAGGAAAGAATCTTTTCGTATGAAGCCTTCGCCATTTTCTGGTTGTTGAGCTTCTCTTCGTAGATCTTCGCGATCTGGTAACGCGCCCTTGCGACAAGGTGGATTACCGAAAGATCGTTCTCGAATGTGGAAATGAAACTTTCGTAATTTTTGATTGCTCCCTTCCAGTCTTCAGCCTTCTGATACATTCTGCCGACGTCGTAAAGAGCCTCTTTTCCTTCCGGTTTGGACTTTTCTTCAGTGTAGTAAAGTCTGTAGTAAGTAGCGGCCTCTTTATACTTCTGAAGTTTTTCAAGAAGGAAAGCAGCGTTGAAGACAGCGTTCGATTTTTCCTTGTATCTCGGATATTTGTCGTAGAGCTGTTTGTAAGCCTTGACCGCCTTTTCATGGTCGTAGCTCATTTCAGCGTTGTACGCAACCAAATAAAGCGACTGCGGTGCAAGTTCGGAATGAGGATATTCGGTGTAGATCCTTTCGTGCAGATGCAGAGCCGACTCGAACATCGTCGCCCTCGAATAGTTGACGGCAGCGTTGTAAATCGCTTTGTCGGCGTCTTTGTTGCCCGGATTCTCCTCGACCATTCTCAGATATTCCTCGGCAGCCTCTGCGTGTTTGCCCTCTTCCTCAAGCTGCTGTGCGTGTTTGAAAAGAGCGCTTGCACGGTATGTCGAGAACTCTTCCTTTGCCTTTTTGTCGGCTTTTGCTTTTGTAGCAAACCTTTCGGCAAAAACTTTCGACCATTTTGCAACGCTTACCCAGTCTTTTTTAGCGGTGTAGTAAGCGATTATATCTTTCGACGCCATGACAGCAGGCTCAGTCTCCGGGAATTCGCTGATTATGCGGAGATAGCGCGGCTCGGCATCGCTGTAGAGATCGTGGTCGTAATAGATTCTCGCGACGTTGTATGCAACAACCGGCTTATCCTCGACCTCTTTCGCAAGTTTCAGGTACATGTCACTCGAAAAAACGAGCTTCTGTTCAAGGTCGCTGAGCGGTTTGCCCGTTTTTTCGGAAGCCGGGATGTTCTTTTCGTCGGAACCTTCCCAGATGCTGTTGTAGCAGTAAAAAACCTGGAACGCCGCGTCGTCTCTGTATTTGTCCTGATTTTTGTCATCCCTGACGCGTTCGTAGACAACTACAGCTGCCTTGATGTCTCCTGAATAGAAGAGAGTATCGGCAAGACTGTAGGTTATGTCGTAAGTTTCGGAAGTATACGGAAAATCCCTGAGGTATGCGGCATAGAAATCTGCAGCCTTGCGGTATTCCGCCGCCGCTCCGTCAGCATCGCCGTTTTCCTTCAGCGCCTGAGCCTGTTTGTGGTGGAAAACAGCCGTATCGAGAAGTGCGACCTTCGCAAGTTCCGCAGCCGCACGTACCGCAGCGGGATTTCCGCGGTTGACACGTGCCCATTCGCTCGAAGAATTGTACTTTTCCGCAAAAATCTCAGTCTCCGCAGCCGCCTTGTCGAATTCACGCGCCTTGTTGCAGAGCTGGATAAGGGAATTATGCAGGATCGGCGCCCTTTCATAGTAAGGATAGCGTCCGATTATATAGCGGTAAACCTTCTCGGCTTCCGCGTATTTGTTGTTTTCGTCAAAGTAACCGCCGAGCTGTTCGAAAACGTCGATTTCGAACGATTCAGCCTTGATTCCCGAGAAGTAGGCGATCGCTTTATCCGCGCTGCCCCACTCGTCGTCGGCAAAACTGATGGCGATGTACTGGATCGCCTCTTTTCTGAGGTTCTGACCTTTGTCGACGCCCTGAGCTTTCATCTCGTCGGAATAGAAAAGAAGCTGCGTAAATGCCTTGACAGCGTCTTCGAGACGGAACTGTCTGTAGTATGTCCACGCCAGTTTGTAGAGAATCTGGTCATAGAAGTTGCTTTCGGGGAATTTTTTACCTTCCAGATACTGTTCCTCGGCTTTCTTGAGGTCGTTCTCAGCAAAGTAGTAGTCGCCCAGACGGAGCCTGAGTTCGACGTAATTTTCGCCTGCGAGTCCTTTTTCAAGCAGGGTGAGCCAGACCTGAACGGCCTTGTCGCCCTGACCGGACTCGGAGTAGCAGTAACCGAGCAGATAGTAAACCGAACCGATGTATTCGAAATCGGGAAAACGGCGTATCATTTCGATGTAAAGCCTTATCGAATCGGAAAAATCGATTTCAGGAAGTTCCGGCTCTACCGAAATTTCGTGGTTATCGAATTTTTCGAGTTCAGCCTCGTATCCTTCGGTTCTCTCGTTGTAGACAATCATCGAACGTTCGTAGTAAAGTTCGGCAAGCCTGTACATCGCATTCGGAGTGTACTTCGGATTGTCGGGATACTTTCTGATGAACTGCTCGAAAAGGATTATTGCATCCTTTCTCGCCTGAACCTCTTTAAGTTCCTGCTCGGATATAGCTTCGGAATATTTCGATTCGACGAATTTTCTTTTTTCCGCAACTTCCCTGAGAACGAGCTGCCGGAATTCCTTCTGGTATTCCCTTACGCGCCCTTCAAAACGGACGACTTCCCTTGCAAAAGCCTCGCTGTTGAAAAGCTCGTCATCAACGATCACGTCATCCGGAGAAGAAGCAGACTTTTCCGCTTCGGCGTTCTGCGTTTCAGCCGGCTTTTCGTCCGCAACAACAGGCGCAGCCGCAAACAACGCAAATAGAAAAATCAGAAAATATCTCATTGTTCACCGTCTAAATTAAATTGGAGTTGCTGTATTTCGGTAGCTTTCTTGGTTTTGAGACGCATGATTTCGGAAGTGGATTCCTCCTTCTTCTCCCACGCGACATCTATCAGTCCGAGATCGCCCTGAAGTACAAGGTCTGCAAAAATATTGCGTGCGGTATTCATATTCGAATAAATCGCGAGAACCGCCATTTCCTCGACCTCGCGCTTTGCCCTCAGAAGCTCGCTCTTGTAAGATTCGACATTGCTTTTTTCCTGCTCGTATGAAACCTTGAGATCCGAAACGATCCCTTTCATCGAGTCGTTCAGCCTGTCGTAGAAATCGGCGAGTTTTGCATCGATCCTGTCGGCTTCTTCGATAAGATCTGCAACTTCAGGAGCCTCTCTTCTGTCGGAGGAAGTTCCGATGATGCCCTGCTGACGTGCTACGATTCCGTTGAAAGAATCCCTTATCTCGTTTTCCGCTTCGACAAGCGTTCCGCCGAGAACGAGACCGTTTTTCTCATCGTCTATCTCAGCCTGGCAGGCATCGCTTTCAGCCGAAAGAGCGTTGAATCTTTCGCGTTCCTGACCGATCCTGTCGAGGATCTCTTTGTCGTTTTCCTTTTCTTTTCCGTCACTCTTTTCTTCCGAATACGAAGCGATCAGAAGATCGAGATTTTCGGCAAGGGAATTAAGCTGCATCGAAACAAGGTGCATCCTTTCGTCGAGTTTAACGACCTTGTCACCGTATTCCTCGGCGCGTTCCCTGATCCTTTCGTGAGCGACCGAAGCAGTGTTGTCTATTTCAAGAAGTCTGCGTTTTTCAGAATCAAGTTTTTCGAATTCGCCGCGCTGTTCTTCAGAAAGACCCGTACCGGCGAAACCGTTTCTCGCCATAACGAGCGAATTTTTTACAACCGCGACTTTGTTTCTGAGCGTCATAACGCCCCTGACAGCCTCTTTAAGAGGCGGGAAAATAGCTGCGGAATTTTTGTTGCCCGCCATCGTCACGATCTTCTTTTCCAGATCTTCGATACGCTTGAGCTCTTCTTCCAGCCCGATGATCGTGTCGTTCAGAGCGACAGTTTCCGAAAATTTCTTACTGTCTTCAAGTACCGAACGTACTGCCGGAGAGTAAGGAAGAAGGAAATCGGAAACCTTTCCGGCTCTTCCGCTTGCAAGGAAAGCCTTTCCGTCGATCGAGAAAAGCTCGTCCTGATATTTGCTGTATTTCGAAACTATCGAATTGAAAAGCACGAGAGCCTCGCCGAAACGTCCCATTTTGACAAGAAGGGTTCCTTCAAGAATTTCCGCCTGAGTCGCGACTCTGGAATTCGGAGCGACATTTTTAACGAGACGCAGTGTGTCGACCGCATTTTCGAACTGATCGCGCTTAATGAAAGTCCAGCTCAGCTCATAGTAAGCCTGCGGGAAAGAACGCGAATCGAATGCTGTCGGCAGGTAGTACGTCGAAGCCGTTTCCTGATCGTCGAGATCGAAAGCTATTCTTGCAACTGCAAGTCCTGCAAGCTCGCGGATATTTTTGAAATTGTGGTACCCGCCATCTTCCGGAAGAGAGAGTATCTCTTCGTAGAAAACACGCGAGTCTTCGAGTTTTTTATCGCGCAGCGCCATGACGCCGAGAAAATAGCGTGCCTGCGGATAATATGCCGATTCCTTGTTTACCGAAGAAAAAAGTTTAACCGCTTCATCGGTTTTTCCCGCGAAGAAAAGCGATTTTGCAAAATAGTAAAGAAGTTCCTGATCGGCGTAAATATCGTTGCCGCCTTGTACGAACTGGTCGTAGTACTTTTCAGCCGCCGCGTATTCACCCAGAGAATAGCTCATGAATATAAGCCTTTTAAGAGCCTTCGCTTTCAAACCTGCGTTGCCGTGAGAGGTAAGAAGCATCTCGTAATAACGGGTCGCGGAAACGTAATTTTTCTGCATGAACAGCGATTCGCCGAGCTTGTAGAGAGCCTCGTACTTTACAGCGTCACTGTCGGAAACCGACACCGTTACCGAATAAAAAATACCGGCAGACGTTGAGTAATCGCCTTTTCCGAAGAAAAAATCACCCTTTTTCATCTTTTCGGAAGGCGACAGCTTGTAGTCGGCGTCGGAAATATTAAGAGAAAGATATCTTTTTAAGTTGTTCTCGAATTCGGCATTGATCTCTCTCAGAGACGAGCGCGCCTGGTCAAGACCGCTGCCGGCAACGGCAGGAACTTCCTGAGAATCCGCCGCTGCGACCGCCGGAAAACAGAGCAACAACAGAAAAAGAACTTTAAGCTCTCTGATCATAACTACTCCTCTTGAGCTGAATCCCTGTTTTCAAACGTGTTTTTGTTGACTTTCAACTCGACACCGATCCTGTTTTCGAAGCTGTACATACCGCCTTTGTCAAAAGCGGCAACTTCGATTTCCACAATATCGCCCTCTTCAAGCGTAAAAGACTGATCGGCAGTAACTTTGATGGAGTACTCTTTCAGATAAGAGAATACACCGTAGCCCTTACCTATGTAAACAAGATAAACCGAAACACGGTGCGGTCCGGGAACGACAGCGGCGTCGTAAGCCTGAATCTCCTTCTCCTCAAGCTCTTCCGGAAGGTCAACCTTTTTGAAGACCGGTTTGTCATCAAAATAGTAGACAGCCGAAACAAGTTTGAAAAGATCACCGACTTCGTTGTTGTGGACTATCGTTACGGTCGAACCGCCGACAGTTCCGCCGAGAACGGTTTCCTGCAAGATAGCAAGTCTCTGTTTTGATTTGAATATCTTATCCTTCAAAGTGTCTATTTTTTCCTCAAGAGCCCTGAGTTTAAGGTTATAACCCTGCTCGTCTTCAGCATTGGCAGCCGGCGCTTTCTCCGGTTCCTTCGCAGGTTCTTCTGCTTTCTGCTCTTCAGCAGCAGGCTGTCCGACAGCTTCAGCAGGAGCAGTTTCCTGAGCCTGTTCCGCAGCAGGTGCAGCTTCAGCGGGCGCTGCCTCTTGAGCCTGTTCAGCAGCAGGTGCAGCTTCAGCGGGCGCTGCCTCTTGTGCCTGTTCAGCAGCAGGTGCAGCTGCCTGAGCCTCTTCCGCAGGTGCTTCAGCCGGAGCTTCAGCAGCAGCTTCTGAGTTATTGTTTTGATCCTGAGCCGGAGTCTGCGTCTCCTCAGCTCCTAAAAAAGAAAAAACCAAAAAAGATACGATCATTAAAAAAACTTTCATTTCAAACTCCGCAAAAAAAATCCAGTCGCCAATAATAGGCAATAATTAAAAAAAGGCAAACTTTATACAAAAATAAAATTAAATATGGAAAACATTGCCGACTTTATATCCGAGAAAAAGCTCTGCCGTAGCTTTGAAAGAATTCGGATCGTCAGTGACAAAAAACCTGTCATTTTCATTACTTACGCAATTAACCATATCATTTTCAGACAAAATTCCGGCAAGTTTTTTTGCCGTATAAAAAGCTGTGTCAAGAATTTCAACTTTTCCGCCGAAATAATCGGAAATAACACTTCTAAGCATCGGATAATGTGTACATCCGAGAACAAGTGCGTCAGGCGGATTCTTCTTCATTTCAGAGAGATACATATCAATTGCCATTTCTGTGATCTCTCCCTTAAAAAGCCCTTCTTCCACCAGATGAACGAACAGAGGACACGCCTTGGCCGAAATATCCAGATCCTTGTTGCCGCGGATCAGAGCCTTCTGATAAGCCCCCGACAAAATAGTCGTATTCGTTCCGATTATACCTATCCGCTTAAGTTCAGGCCGGGTCAGCAGATATTCGACAACCGGTTCGATAACGCCTATTATGTTGAAATTCGGAAAACGCTCCTGCAGAAAAGAAAGTGCCGCTGCAGATGCAGTATTGCAGGCAACTACAACCGCCTTGACGCCGAGAGCCATCAGCAGATTGACATTGGTCAGCGAATAGTGCTTTACGACATCGACAGACTTGCTTCCGTAGGGAACTCGCGCCGTATCGCCGAGATAAAAAACACTTTCGCCGGGCAGAACTTTCTTTACCTGATCAAAAACAGTAAGACCGCCGACACCGCTGTCAAAGATACCTACAGGATTTTTGTTGAAGGAAAACACAGCACTTAGAAGAACGTGTACTTCATGAAAGGAGTGAAAATGATATTCATACCGTCGAAATCAACAACATAGTTGAACTCAACGGAAGCGCCTACCGAGAAATGGCGGGCAAAAGTGTAACGCTCGAAAATCAAACCGCCGCCGACAGCAATATTGCCGTTGTTGGTAGCATCTTTATCCAGCGCATCTTTACCGGATTTATAAGTTTTTGCCAAAGCGTAGTAGTCAAAGTTTACGAGGACACCGAATTCCCATCTCGGATCAATCATCCACGTGACATCGAAATCAAGACCGACTGTGAGAGGGCTGTAGTCTTCAACCCAGGGTGAATCCTTGTGATTCTGCTCAAGATCGGCATCGTTTTCTTTTGCATTGAACTGGAGCATACCGAGGGAAAGCGCGATTCCGATATTTACTTTATCCTGAACAGGAATGTCATAACCGAAATTGAGCCTCAATGTCGAACCGATCGGACTTCCGGCATTGTCTCCGCCAGCTTTGCCGACATAACCTACGAGACCGCCGGAGAACTGAAGATGAAGACCTCTGAGGATCGGATTCAGATCGTTGCCGGAAACATCGCCCGTAGCTTCTTCAGCCTCAGCCAAAAGCGAAAAACTGACCAAAAGTGCCATAAGCAACACAAACAACTTTTTCATGTTTTTCCCCCTTAGCTTTCTGAATTCTTAAATACGAACGGGTAATTTACGATAACGATACCGCCGCCTTTAGGAGCAGGGAAACGAATCTTTTTGATCTGATCTGCGACACAACTTTCAACCGTTGCGTTACCCATCGTGGTTCTCTGCACTTTGGAACTGCTTACAGCACCTGTTGCAGAAATGATGAAGTTGATAACGATTCTTCCGAAAAGTTTCGGATCCTTGTTAAGTTCCTTCTCGTAGCACCATCTGATCTTCGCAAGGTTTCTTCTGATGTATGCATCAATGACAGATCTGTCAAGAGCACCCATGATAACTGCCTGACCGCCGCCTGCGGAAATATCCGAACGGCCTTTTCTTCCGATCTGACCAGCTGCCATACCATATTTTCCGCCGGCACCGCCGCCGCCACGTCCTCTTGTTCCGAGACCGCCGATTCCGAGAGCGTTACCGCCGCCGCCTGTACCGAAACCTCTTGTTCCGAGACCGCCCGAACCGAACTGGTCAACACCTGCGAGACCTGTTACGGAACCGAGTGTCTTTTCCATGCCGGCACCAAGACCGCCGCCGCCGAATACCCGGTCGAAGCTTGCAGCACCTGATGAAAGAGCACCCATAATACCGGAGCTCTGAGCAACCTTTGCATCGAGACCTCTTCTTGCGGAACCCTGTGCGTTTGCAACACGGCTCTTCTTGTCACCGACTCTACCTTCTTCACCGAGAGACTTTCTTTGCGAAGTAGCTTCGACAAGACCTTCTTTCGGCTTTTCGAGTTTGACTTTCTTTTCTTCTTCGATCTCTTCGACCTTTATTTCTTCTTCTTTCGTCTCAACGATCAGTTTTGCGAATCTGTTGTCAAGCTCGAAAATATCGACTTCGATAGGCGGAGTCTCAACAATCATATTGAAAACAAAACCACCGATAATGAAGATGAGGAGCAGGATTATTGCAAATGCAAAATCGAACTGCAACGCACCGCCTTTGTACTTTTCCGCAGGAGATTTCAGAGCGCAGACCGAAATCTTGCCGAAATCCGCAACGAGAAGCGTCGTATCATCGATATCAACACTCGTATGACCTTCAGCGATGTACTTTTCCAAATCGGTCTTTTCTGTTCCCTTGTAAAGAGTTCCTTTAAATCCGTTCTTGAGACTTACGGAAAAATTCTGACCGGAAACAGAAGCGAAATCGAACATATTGTCGGACAAAAACGCTTCATCCACAATACAATCAGCACCGTTTTCAGTTCCCAATGTGAATTTTTTGTCGACTTTCTGCAAATCGAGCAGGACTTTGTTGTCGTAAACGACTCTGATTTCCGGCTCTAATTTTCCTTTGGCTCCGTCATTTACCGGCACACCCGGAATGGGAGACAAATCGTAAAGCAATCTTTTTCTCATTTTTGATTTCTCAGGCATAGTCTCGGCCTCATATAATGGTTAACATCAACATAACAACACTCTAATTAAGCAGGTCAACAGACCTTACCAACTCCTTGTTGAAATCCTGTTTAAGGTTGATCAAAGAGTTGAATTTGGTTTTGGATCTATCCATAAGGAATGAACCCGAAGGTTTCTTGATCTGACCTTCCAACATGACATCTTCGAAATCGATGACAGTTTTTTCACGGTATTTGATAAGTCGACCTTCTTCATCGGTTTCCTGTGCAGCCAGAAACGAAAAAGAAAGCAACAAAAACAAAACAGCGACCAACTTTTTCATAGCAACGACCTCCGTATTAAAATCAACGCCTTAGTGTAGCCATTAAGCTCGAAATATCAAATTTTCTCCTACTCGGTTTTCTCAACCGGTCTGATGTTTACTTTATCGCTAAGATACTGGTTGACAATGTGGTCAGCCGGTAAACTTCCGCCGGTAATGGAAATATACTTTCTGAAATTTCTCTTTGCTTCGACCTGTTTGTTCATGTGATCGTTGTAAAGAACAGCAAGGTTGAAAGTTGCAACCGCGTTATTCGGATCTTTCTGAAGAACTGCAAGATACTCTTTTTCGGCATCTTCGAATCTTCCGAGACCTCTCAAAGCCATTGCAAGACCGATTCTTGCATTCAAATTATCGGGATCCTGAGAAAGAACGACAGAAAATCTTTCGTAAGCAGTCTCAGCATCACCATATTTCATAGCGATCGAACCGACATTGAAGTTAGCACTTTTATTCTTCGGATCGTTTGCGATGGCACGTGTGAAGTAAAGCATAGCAAGTGAGTCATCGTTCTGTGCCGAATAAAGAACACCGCGGTTGTTGGCGATACCGGCATCGTCCGACTTCAGATTGTAGGAGTTGGTCGTTACCATCGAAGCAAGTCCCGCATCGTTCTTCTTGAAGTAGATCATACCGAGGTTTTTGAGCGCATCGACATCAGCCTGATCCTGAATGAGAATCTTTCTAACGGACTGAATCGCATTGATGTAGTCACCTTTCAAAAGGTAGAAACCTGCGACTGCCGAAAGAACACCTTTGTCCTTGTCATTCTCTTTTTCAAGGAACTTTTCACAAACTTCTATTGCGCGGTTGTACTCAAGTTTGTTGGCATAAATAGCCGCCTTGTTTATGACCGGCAGAGAATATTTCGGATCAAGTTCAAGAGCTTTGTTATAATTTTTTACAGCATTCTGGTCATCGCCCTTGCGCTGATAAGCCAGACCAAGATTGTAATGAAGAATAGGAGCGGTCGGGAAAGCTTCGATCGCGAGCTCGAAATTTTTGATTGCCGCATCAAAGTTGACTTTGCCGTCTTTTACCTCGAGAGCTTTTATACCCTCTTCAGTGTAATATTTCGCCCAATCTTCAGGTTCTTTCGGTTTTGTTTTGGCAACAGGCGCTTCTGACTGCTTAGCCTGTGCAGGTTTATCTTCCTGAGCTTTCTCCGGAGCCGTTCCGCAGGAAGCCAAAATCAAGGAAAACACCAACAAGAAAGATAATACTATTTTTTTCATGATTATTCTCCCTGTTTCTCTTTGTTTTCAACATTTTCAGCCGCAGGCTGTTCAGCCGTCTCCTCCGCCTTCGGAGCTGCCTCTGCCGGAGCTTCCGCAGCTGCCGGCGCTGCCTTAGGCTGACCAGCAGTCTTTCTAAGTTTAGCTCGTTCTTCATCGGAAAGCTTCGGGAATTTGTAATCAGTATCGATCTTTCCGATCAAAGACGAGGTTTCAATCATGTCTGAAGCCGGAACGATCTCGTTTTCATCATAATATTTCCCGCCGGTAACTTCCTGGAAGAAACGAAGCTCGTATTTAGCCTTTGCGACCCACTCGTTGTAAACCGAGCTCTCGTAACCTTTCTTCATTGCGGTTTCGAAGTATGTAACAGCGTTTTTCTGAGCACCGAATGCCTTTTCATCAAGGTAGTTCTTATACTCGGAAATCTGAGCTTCGCTGAGCCACGGAGCGATCGGAGCATTGAACATCTGGTCGGTCAGGTCTTTGTAGATCTTGCCGATGTAGTAAAGAACCGCCGGAGTGAATCTCGGAGAAGTCGTAATCGAAATGATCTGCTCGTATTTCTGCGAAAGAGAAACAGTAAGCTCGATCTTCTTGGTCATTCTCTCCTGAGAAATTTTGTTGAACTCGTCCTTTACCTTCGCAGCAGCCTTCAAATTAGCCTTTTCATCCGGATAAAGCTCATCGGGATTTGCATCACCGTGGTGAATGATTTTACCGTCTTCAACGTCGAAACCGAGCTGAAGAAGTTCGTAACCTTTATGCTTCTTCGCAAACGGAATATTGTCGAATTTGATAGACATATATTCATTGAATTCCGGAAGAAGTTCTTCAAGAAGTGCCTCTGCAATGATGTCTCTCGAAATCTCGTTGAGTTCAGATTTTTCCTTAAATTCAGCGCCTCTTGAGATCTGGAGAATCTTATCAACACTTTTGTAGTACTCTTTCGTGTTGTTCTGCTCTTTATACATCTTCATTTTCGCGCCGTAAAGAGCAAGAAGAGTATTGGGCTCGCCCTTTTCAACGCTTACTTTATTGACTTCGCTTACAGGTTTTTTCTTACCGGCATCGTCAATATAATAGTAATCCTTGAGACCTTTGATATCGGTATGGTCAGCGACAAATCTGTCGAAACCTTTTTCAGCTCTGTCGTAGAAAGTTTTGCCCTTTCTCATCCAGATGTAACCGTACTGAAGAGCGATTTCAGCCTTTTCTTTGTCGTCTTTTGCATATTTGTCAACGAAAAGTCTGTAGTTGTCAATAGCTTTTTCGGTTTCACCCAAGCTCTCATAAAGAACAGCTGCGTTGTAAACTGCATCTCCTGCATCTTTGCTCTGCGGAGATTTTTCAACAAAATCAATGTAGAGCTGAGCAGCCTTATCGTAGTAAGCAATTGCTTCGTAGTTCTTTGCAAGTCCGAACATGATTTTGTCTCTGTGCGGAGATTTTTTGTAAACATCGTCGGACTCTCTAAGGAACTGTTCCTGAAC
This sequence comes from uncultured Spirochaetales bacterium, assembly GCA_902774115.1. GTDB lineage: Bacteria > UBP6 > UBA1177 > UBA1177 > UBA1177 > UBA1177. The sequence goes on along the minus strand of CACYHH010000002.1, from coordinate 266,656 downwards.
ACGGATCGACTTGTAAAGGTCGCCGCCTTTCTGGTAGTAAACGATTGCGTTGTACATAGCAACATCGTTGAACTTCGATTTCTGAAATTCGTTTACGAACGCCATGTATCTGTCAGCGGACTCAAGGCTTTTTCCGTTTTTGTGCGGAATATCAGCCGAGTAGAACGTCGCCATTTCCTTGAACTTCTCAAGGTCGGTTTTAAGTCTGTTTCTTCCCGAAAGAAGAGCTGAATTCTTAAGGAATTCTCTCGACTTATTATTAATTGCCTCCCAGTCTCTCGCCATGTTGAGAGAGTCCATGATAAGGTCAGCCGAGAACTCTGCAAGTTCGTGTCTCGGATACTTCTGAACGATCATTTCGAAAACGGGAACCGCTTTGTCGAAATGGTTGAAAACGTAGTAAGTAATAGCCTGTTTGTAGATAATATCAACAAGATATTTCGATCTCGGGATGTTTTTGATATAGGTATCGCAAGCCGTTATGAATTTCTGATGAAGTTCGGGAATCGGTTTCGCCTTGTTTTCATCAGCGACTTTATCTTTTTTGTCCGCATCCTTGTCGTCAGCAGCCTTTACGAGATCAGCACTGATTTCACCGGACTTTTCCTGTTTTGCTTTTGCAATTCTATTCTGAGCCTCTTTCTTTGCCTTTTCCTGTTCTTCCTCAAGAAGAGCACCGAAGCAGCTTACCGCACCGAAAGAAGCATCTTCGAAGTGGTGACCTTTCGGGTTCATGTCGGCAACTTTCTGATATTCATCACCGGCTTCAGTGTATTTTTTGTGGTCGTAAAGGTACTCAGCGTAATTGAAACGCATATCGTACGAAGCTTCCGATTTCGGGAAATATTTAAGGTATGTCGGATAAAGTTCGCCGACGATCTTCCATGTTTCCGCCGATTTGGTCTTTCTTGCTTCGTTGTGGTAGTCAACCGTCAAAATTCTGAGAGCCGCTTCAGCCGTCTGCTGTGCACTTTCGAGTGTAGCTTCGTCTTTTTCGTTCGCCTTTACCCAGCGTGCGTTTTTGTCTGCGTAGTTGGCAACAAGAACTATGATCTCCTTTCTTACAGCATCTTTGTTGTTGAGTTTTTTGTAGCACTCAACAATCTGTTTCTGCCAAGTCGGGCCTTCCGGTCTTTCCGGAGCTTCCTGCTGCAGCTTTCTGTAGATTTTGATAGCTTCTTCAGATCTGTCCTGATCGAAGTAGATCTGAGCAAGTCTTTTAAGAACGGCGATGAAGTATTTCTGTTCTTTGACGATATTTTTGAAGTATTTTTCAGCTTCGTCAACAGAGCCAGCCTCGGCATACGGAGCAACCATATCGTTAAGAGCATCTTCCTTCAGTGACTGGTCGTTGATTTTCTCAGCAACTTCGACAACCTGCTGGAAAAGTTTTACCGACTGTTCATATTCACCGACGTTATACATACACCAAGCATACTTATAAAGAGCAAATCCGTAGAATTTGTTGTCCGGATACTTGTCAATGATGGCTTTGTAGTTCGGAATAGCCTTGAAAACGTTGTTATTGTTGAAGAAATATTCGCCCATTTCGAAGTATGCGTCGGAAGCGAACTTCGAGTTCTGGAATTTCTCGACAACGAGTGTGTAATAGCGGACAGCAGCAAGAGCCTGACCGGTTTCCATAAGGTTGGAAGCCATGAAGAAGTAAACCTCATCCAGATTCTGGAATGTCGGATACTTCTTTATAATGTAGTCACAGACTTCGATAGCTTTTTTGTTCCAGTCAAGCGAAGCCTCAAGATTAAGCTCGGGCATCGGAGCGTTCGGGTCGTTCATTTCGTAGTACTTATCGATTTTTTTGTTGTACTCGTCCATGATGACGGCTTTGATGCCTCTTGCCTTCTCCCAGTAAAGTTCGGCAAGACGTCTGTAAACCTCAGCTTTTCTCGGACCTTCCGGATAATCCTTTATAAGATCGTTAAGCTGTTTGATAGCCTCGTCTCTTTTTTCCATCGATCTGCTGTCGGTTTTGACATCGTTCGTTTCGATTCTAGCCTTTGCGGGACCGTTGGATGCCGCCGTTTCATCATCTCTTTTCTTTCTCTGAGCGGAAAGCGTCAGAGAGAAAGAAAGAACTAACAAAACCGCTAAAAAAACTCTCAATGTTTTGTTATTTAACATCTTCAGAAACCTCTAACTAATTGACAAACAAATTACTCTTTGCACAAATTGTCGACATTGAAGAAGTAGTAGCCGAGCTCGTCTTCCCAATATTCGCCGTCAAACGGATAGTAGTAGGAATTCTGCGGAACCGAAGGATTCATTTCCGTCTTCTTCTGAACCGTTTCCTCTTCTTCCTTTACCTCTTTGCCGTAAAGTTCTTCTTTTTCGAGAGAGGACTTCATACTATCCGTCATCTCGAATCGTATTGCTCTCATATCTGCGATGAGCTGGCCGAGTTCGTTATTGAGATTCTGAACTCTCTGAACAAGCCATACACCAGCTTCATTTCTAAGAGTAGTCAGCTGATACATCATTTTCTTGGAGACATCCTGAGCAATGACGCTGTTTTTGAAAGATTCAGGAGATTGCTCAATGATCTCAAGTTCTCTTTCAATCTCCTTGATATGGTTGTATTTTCTTACGAACAGAGATTCGGTAAGAATAGTTTTCAAAACAGCTTCAGGAAGTTCAGTATTCTCGCCTGCCTGAGCCTTTTTGTACATTACAAGGAGTTCCTTATAAATATCGAGACCAGTCTTCGTGGAAACATTTTCAAGCCATGACGCCATTTTCTTCTGATAATCAGGGTAAACACCGAAGAAGTAGTCAATTACGTTGTTTACTTCGTCATACTGGCAGAGGTTGTAGTAAGTAACCGCCTCAACAATGTTTACTTCCGGGAAATAAATATCGGTGAAGAACGGAGACCTGAGCGTTACAACCGTACCGAGTGTCGAATCGAATCTTCCGATCATGAGTGAAGCCCATGTTCTTGCGAAAAGTGATTCAAACCACTGAGCGTTGTCTCTTCCGACATTCGAGAAGTAGTTAAGCGCAACGTTGAACATTGCGAGCTTGTTCTGTGACTGCCAAGCTGCAGCGTAGTAAAGTTCGCCGAGTGCAAGTTCAGCCATACCTTTCAGCTTTTTGATGTCGGTGCCGATGTATTTGTCGTCCGGCATCTCTTTGATCTCGGTGAAGCTCTTCATTGCGTCCGCAAACATCTGCTGACGGACCTGAATGACACCGAGGAAGTATTTTGCTTTCGGATAGAAGGAGCTGTAGTCCTTTACCTGAGAAAACATCTTAAGAGCCTGCTCGTCCTGACCGTTGTAGAAGTTGATTTTGCCAAGGTAGTATGTCAACTCGTTGGCGAACTTCTTCGGGAGAGCTTCGTAGTCAACGTTCGAAAGAACTGCGAAAAGAACCTTTTCATCTTCCGTTTTGTAGGTAACGGCAAGAAGTTTAAGAAGGCTCGATACAAAGTAGTGTGATTCGGAACCTTCGAAAAGGATTTCTGCGAGCTGGTATTCGGAAGCCTGATAAAGTCCCATTCTGAAAAGAGACTCTGCATAGTAGTATCTTGCGGTATCATGCAGTCTGTCCCATTCCTGGTTTTTCATAATCGCATAGAAACCGACAGCGGAGGTGAAGTAATCTTCGCTGTTGTATGCTTTTACGACTTTCGTGATTGCTTCAGGCATACCTTCAACGAGAGATGCATCGATCTTCTCGTATTTTTTCATTTCCTTTTCGCGGACGGTAAGCTGCGTCGCGCAGGACGTAACCAGCATCACCGCGAAGGAGATAAGAACAAGAGTCAGTATTTTTTTCATAGTGCCACCCCACTACTTAGCAAAGGGAAGGAACATGCTTGCATTGATCGTGAACAAAAAGTCTGACTTGAGATAAGCCGAGCTTCCGCCTTCCTGTTTCGGGCGTTTATCCTTCATGATGAACCAGTCGAAATTCAAGCTGAGACTTGCATTTTTACCCAAGAAAATTCTCGGAGCGAAACCGACCTGGAACGCTACGTTGTTGTTGTTCATTTTCTTTACACCTTCGCCTTCAGCAACTGTTCTGTAGTAGTAAACACCGACAGAAGCGTTGAGGTCATACTTGGGGATTATGTCGCCGAAAACGCTGAGTTTGCCGTAGAAAGGAGTGAAAACGGCACTTGCACCGGCTGTGAGCATGAGGTTGCTCTTCGCAACATAAGCATCAGCTTCTTTCGCCTGTTTGAGGGTTTCGTTTTCCCATGAAACTGCGCCATAGAGGAAACGAGCCTGCAAAGCGATGTATTCGTTGAAGTGATAAGCCGCTCTGATGCCGACTGCAAGAAGATCTTCCCAGTCGCCGCATGCAAAACCGATGTCGATTCCGAGCTCGAAGCGTTTGTCCTTCGTAAATTCTTTCTTCTGAACGACCTTAATCTGTTTTTTCTTCTCGACATTAAGGTCTCTGAGTTCCTTTTCCGACTCAGAATCGGCAGCCGATGCGTTTACATCAAGCTGTGCGGTCTTCGGAGCATCAGCGTTCTGAGGAGCTTCGGCAGCTGCCTCTCCTTCTTCAGCCGGTGCTTCTGCAGCAGCAGGATCTTCAGGACCGGAAGCTCCGCCGTCCAAATCGAAAAGATCATCTGCAAAAACCTGGAAAGAAACAAATGCGAAAAAAGCAAGTGTTAAAGCGACTAATTTACTGTGTTTCATGACTCCTTACCTAAATAGAATTGTTAAACCACCAAAAAGTCGGAAAGCAACTTAGCGGATTTGAAAATAATGTCAAGAATTTTTAGCCCCTCCAACAACTTTATTATCTTATTGATAACATTGAACTTTTTTCATCGTTTTATTCTTGGGGTGAATTTTTATACAGCTTTTTTGATTCAAAGAACGCTATACAGCTTCGATGACGGAGATAAAAAAATCGGCTCCCGCCAGCAGACGCGGCAAAAAATTTTCCCGGGAAAAATTTTCAGATTTGTATGCTTCGGCAATCGCGGCGACTGAAAGAAAAACTGACGAAAAAGCAAGTTCTTTTTCACAAAATTCAATTTTTCCGTTTTCAGTGAAAGAAGCGGCAAGCGAAGTCAGCCGTTTTACGCGCCGCATGATTTTTTCGGCATTTTCAGATTTTTCTCTGCCGGATGCCGCCAGTTCAGCAAATTTTTCAAGCGCGCCGTCAGCAGTTTTCCGGACAACTGCTGAAATCTGGATCTGAGCAGTTCCTTCATAAATAGAGGTTACGCGCGCATCCCTGACGAGTCTTTCGACTGCAACTCCGCGGATATAGCCGGTTCCGCCGTGAATCTGGAGAGCATCGCGGGTAACTTTTTCGGCAGTAACAGCCGCAAAAAATTTTACGAGCGGAACTAAAAATTCGACAACCGTGCGGATTTCGCGGGCTTTTCCGGCTGTTTCCGGAGTTTGCGGCAAAGCAAGTATTTCCTGCATCTCATCATATTTTGCCGCTGTGAAGTAAAGCAGCAGACGCGCAGAACCGACACGTTCATTCATCTCTTCAAGCATCCGAGCGACTTGCGGCAGTTCAGAAATCTTTTTTCCGAACTGTACTCTGTTTCCGGCATATTTTTCAGCCTCGCGCAAAGCGGCTTCGGCAATTCCAAGAGCCTGTGCCGCAACGGAAATTCTTGCAGAGAGCAGAAGTTCAAGCGTATATTTCACGAGCCCGAACCTTCTTCTTCCCAAAAGTTCGCACTTTGCCTTTTCAAAGCGGATATCGCATGTCGGAGAACCGCAGATCCCGTGTTTTTCCGCCGCATTCAGGATCTTACAGTTATCGTCGGCTCCTTTTTCGCGGATGAAAAGCGAAAGTCCGCGCCCTCCAGAGATTCCTTCTTCGCTTCCGGCAAGAACAAGCATGATATCAGCACCGCCGTTCGTCACGAAATGTTTCGTTCCGGTGAGATACCACACGCCGTTTTCTTCCCGCGCAACCGTGGAAACAGCCTGAAGGTCGCTTCCGGCTGCGGCTTCCGAAAGAGCCGTCGCACAGCTCAGTTTTCCGCCTGCAATCCCCGGAAGAATGCGTTTTTTCTGCTCTTCCGTGCCGTACAAATTTATGATCTGCCCTATTTCAGTCAGAGAAACTAAAGTCATAAGCGATGCATCGGCGCGTGAAATCATCTCGATCGCCGCAATATCGAAAAGTTTCGGAAGTGCTTTCCCGCCGTAAATTTCGGGCAAAACTGCTCCGACGTATCCTGCATTTTTGAGATTTTCGATGTTTTCGAGCGTTTCCTGCGGCAGAACGACCGAATTTCCTTCGAGTTTCACCCCCGTTCTATCGACTTTTGCCGCATTTGGTGCAATTTTTTCGCCGCAGACTTTTCCGATTTTATCAAGAAAAGCTGAATATTTTTCCGGATCCGAGGAAAAAAGTGAAAGAGAACCTTTGATTCTGTCGCTGAAAAAATTCATATCCGCCTCACGGTCTGAGTTCTATCAGCGTGATTTCAGGCGTTGCGCCGAATCTCACGGGCGGCCCCCACGATCCTGTTCCGCGGCTGACGTAAAGTTTTGCGCCGTTTTCAAGTTCGTACATTCCCGCCAGATACCTGTTGACGATTTTCACCAGAATCACGAACGGAAAAATCTGTCCGCCGTGCGTATGCCCGGACAGCATAAGGTCAAAATGCGCCGCATCGCCTTCCGCAAGTTCCGGCCTGTGCTTAAGGTAGATATTGAAATTTTCGCTTTTGAACTGCCTGAGCACCTTTTCGTCCTCGTGATAAAAAACGTCAGCCTGTTCCGCGCTTCTGTCCATGACGCCGCCGACAACTATGTTCCGTCCGGCATTGACGACTCTTCCGTCCATAAATTCGAAGCCGTTTTTCTCGATAAATTCAATGCAGTCGAAGTATCCTGTGATGAACTCGTGGTTGCCGCTTATTGCGTATTTTCCCATCGGAGCCTCGATTTTATTCATAATTTCCGCGATTTTCAGCGGATTTGCGATCCCTTTGTCCATGTAGTCGCCCGTAAAAAGAACCATATCCGGCTTCAAACCGTTTATCATCGGCACTATTTTTTCGGCAAAACGCTCGTTGATGACACGGCTGAAATGGATGTCCGAAATCTGGACAACGCGCGTATATTCCGTGATTTTCGGGTTTTTAATTTCAATATTTTTAACATCAATGTTCTGCGCCATGAAATGACCGGCAGCCACACTCTCGGACGCAATAAAAAAAAGAGCGGCAAAAACAACCTTCCTTCTGCCTGACGAGAGCTTTTTTTCATAAATTCCTTTAAAAAAACGGCGGACAAGAATCAAAATCTCGAAAAAAATACCGTAAGCGACGAAAACGAACATGAAAGTGAAATAAAAATAGAGTGTAAGGGAGAAAATTTCAGCCGCCTTAGTGTTTAAAAAAGTCCTTTCCATAAACAGCGCGAAACCTGCAAAATTAGAAATATACAATAAATTCAGCAGTTTCTTAATTTTTTTAAGCCTCGGAAACGCTTCCATTAGCGAAAAAAGAAAATACCTGGTCATAAGAACCGCGACAATCAGCACGATTGACGCGAAAGTGAGCATACGGACTAAAGTCATTGTTCCTCCGATACACAAAACGATGCATTATATTCAGTTTTCCGGAAAAATCCATGCGGACTGCCGAGCGGTCAGTTAAGACTGCGGAACTCAGAGAGTTTTTTTGATTTAAATTTTGGAATTATTCAGCTGCAGCTGTTTCTTCAGCTTCTTCTTTTCCTTCCCAGAGGAAATCGAACCAGCCGGTAAGCGCGATGGTGAAAACGTGTGTATTGTAGGTATTGGTGTAGTAATCGGTCTTGCTGTACGATTCGTCATACAGATGTCTTGTTTCTCTGATGTAATTGTAGTCGAACTCGACGCCTGCATAATCGCAGAAATTGTAGATGAACGCGAAATCGAATCCCATATTCGTATTTTCACTATCCTGAATGAAGGTGTAGAGGTAGGGCTGCTTGAAGTATGAGAATCTCGCCATAATGTCGAACCAGTAGACATGAGCGTAAGGCATAGCAAAGAATCCCCAAGGATTGTATGTGCTCTTGCCCCAGATCATTCCTTCGTTTCCGTCACGGATGAAACGTGCGTTTTCGTAGTAGTCTGCGCCGATGTAGATATTTGCATACGGGTTGAAAATCGATCTGCTCGAGTAAGCGAACTCACCCTTGAAACCGACTGTTACATCGTCGTTGATCTGATAACCGAGGTCTGTGCCGATCGTAAAAATAACATTCTTTTTGTTGGAAGCGTAATCGTTTCTGCCGGCATCATCGTCTTTAAGAACAAGGTTTTCATCAATTTTATTTTTGTCGTCAAGATAGGTCCCGTTCGTTGTCTGGAAGATACCGCCTTCGGTCTCTTCGTCATAACCCATGTATGCGCTGCCGACAACAAGTGAAAATGCAGCCGTTGCATAGAATCTGCTGTTGTATTTGTACCTGATGTCAAAACCGAATGCAGGATCTTTGAATCTGTCTTCGCCGTCAAGCATAGTTTCGTTTTTGCCGTTGAAAACAAAAAGAGTGAGGTCGAGATTCATTTTGCTGCCGATCAGGAAATCCAGGCCGAGAGAAACACCGACATCTCTGAATGCGCCGCCGAGGAAATCACTTTTGATCGCCGAATTAGCAAACGTGATTTCGTGGTCGTATCCGCTTTCGATTCCGAAAGGCATACCGAAAAGACCTGCCTGAAGTTCGACATTGAGACCGAATGTACCGGCTGCGTTTCTGTATGAAGGATGGACCATGCTGAACGAAACATCTTTCAAAACGTCAAGAGCGTTCGGCGAATCGCTGGTTTCAACATATTCAAGCGGATTTGCATAGTCGGTTTTTACACCGGAGTCGTGGTCATAATTGAATTCAACTTCTTTCGATGTCGTGAAACCTTGTGCCAGATCGAAAAGGATTCTGCCGTTGAACATGCGGTTTCCGCCTTTGAGGTCTACAACAGCGTTGTCAATGCTGAATCTGTAGCTGCTGTGCGGCATAACATTTCCGCCGAAAGTATAGATCGAGTTCGAAAGAGCCATGAAAGCATCTGCCGAAAAGAAAGGTTTCGTCTCGAAAGAATCGATTTTGTCATCACCTTCCGCTGCCGGAGCTGCTTCTTCAGCGGCCGGTGCGGCTTCTTCCTTTTTTTCTTCCGCCGGAGCTGCTTCTTCCTTCTTTTCTTCCGCCGGAGCTGCTTCTTCCTTCTTTTCTTCTGCAGGCTGTGCCGGAGCCGCTTCTGCCGGTTTTGCAGGTTCCGCAGCAGGTGCCGGAGCCGGTTCTGCCGGTTTTGCCGGTTCCGCCTGAGCAGGCTGGTTGTTGTTATACTGGTTCAAATACTGCTGGTACAAATCATTGGTGTTGTCCTGTGCCGACAACGCAAAAAACGCCGCGACAATCGCAAACGCTAAAAAGAATTTACGCATCAAAACCTCCTTAAGACAAAAGTAAAAAAACAAAAATCTGAGTAGTCTTAAACATTATTCAATAAAAATCAAGTCAAAACAGAGCTATTTGCCAAAACAAAGGGATTTTTTTGCCTTTTTCCCCTTTCATATTTCAAAAATTTCGTTACAATAATCCGTTTTTGCGAGCGAGGCACTATGTTCCGTTTCTTTATCACACTTCCGGTTTTGGCGTTTTACGTCCTTCTTTCGTTCCTACTTTTCCCCATTCACATACTCACAGGAAGAAAGTTAGGCGGCATAGTTTTCAGAAACTGTTCCTCCGTCATGCTGAAAATATGCGGGGTCCGCTGCCGCGTCGAAGGAGTTGAAAACATTACGCTGGAAGAAACTTATCTGGTTGTCTCGAACCACCAGAGTGTCGCCGACATACCGATAATCGGAGCAAATCTTCCGATAAACATAAGGGTCCTTGCAAAAAAAGAGATTTTCATGTTTCCCTTTTTAGGTCAGGCAATGTGGCTTTACGATTTTATCGCGATCGACCGCAAAAACAGACGGCGCGCGGTAAAAAGCCTTGAAATCGCCGAAAAAAAGATGAAGTACTGCTCGTATCTTGTTTTTCCGGAAGGAACGAGAAGCCGTGACGGTCACGTCGGCAAATTCAAGTCGGGAGCGCTGATTCTTACCGAAAAAGGTTGCAAAATCCTTCCTGTTGCACTGATCGGAGCCGACAAAATACTCAAAACCGGAGAAATCGACGTCCATTCGGGCGAAGTAAGAATCAAAATCTTTCCACCTACGCAGATCGGCGAAAACGAAACCAGACAGGAACTTGCCGAAAGGCTCAACGTCCTGATTTCCGGCTATGTAGAATCGGAAAATCACTGAAAAAATTAAAAAAATCTTGCTTTTTTCCAAAATTTCCGTATATTGCGCCGCTTTTGTTTTTTTGGTGTTTTTTTATGGAGAAAATAATGTCTCTTTTGTCAAAAGAACGCTTCTTTACCGATAAACTTTATTCGGCAAGATGGTTCAAATCCTACTTTCTTATAATCTTAGGTTCGATGATAATGGCTTCTGGATACTCGTTTTTCGCAGACCCGCACAAAATCGTTCCCGGCGGAGTCTACGGCACGGCAATCGTCATCCACCATGTTTTCGGATTTCCTACAGGAACGGTAGGTCTCATATTCAACATCCCGCTTTTCGCGCTCGGGATCTACATTTTAGGTCCGCGTTTCGGTGTAAAAACATTCGTCGGCACGATTGCGACCTCTTTTTTCATCGATTTTCAGTCAAAAATGATAGAAAATTTCAAATGGTTCCGCCCGAAAGATCTCGCTGAAGGGGAGAATTTCATTGCCTCTCCGGTTCAGGATCCGTTCCTTGCCAGTCTGGTTGCAGGCGTTCTCATCGGTGTCGGTCTTGCGCTTATTTTCAGGGCGAAAGCATCGACCGGCGGCAGTGACATCATCGCGCAGATAATCAACAAATACACCAAGATTTCGGTCGGTCAGCTTCTTATCTTCATCGATTCGGCAATCGTTTCGGTAGGTGTAATCGCGTTTAAAGACTTCTCGCTCGCCCTTTACGCCATCATCACGATTTATCTCACAGGAAAGGTTCTTGACGCGGTAATGCTCGGCGGCAGCAACAGAAAGGCTGTTTTCGTAGTATCCTCGAAACACGAGGAAATCAGCGATTTCATTCTCCACAAACTGAGAAGGGGCGGAACATTCTTCTTTGCTCAGGGAATGTACGGCCACGACGACAAGAAAGTCATCTACACGGCACTCAGCAGACGCGAACTCTCGGCGTTGCAGGATTTTGTCAGAGACACAGACAAGGACGCATTCCTTTCCGTTTTCGACACGAACCAGATATACGGACGCGGATTCCTGCCGCTTTCAGAAGAAAAATAGCGCCTAATTTTCGGTTTTATCAGCAAATTCAAGATTTTCAGGATAAAAAAAACCGCCCTTTCGGGCGGCGACTAAAAAGAGATTAACCTCTTTTTTTCTTCATGTTTTTTCTGCGTCTTCTCTCCGCTTCTTCCTTTTTCAGGCGGTTACGGACTGACGGCGGCTCGTAATGACGGCGTTTTTTAATTTCTTTGTAAAGACCTTCGAGAGCCATTTTTTTCTTGAGGATCTTTATCGCCTTCTCGAGATCGTCGGAAACATAAACCTCCAAAGGAGCGATGATTTTCTGTCTACGCATGGTTTTCACCACCTTTCATACTTCTGATTTGTTAATAACAACATGAAGCGGCGGGGATTGTAGGCAAAAAAGTGCTTTTGTCAAGGGGAAACCTCACCCCTTTACTTCCACTCTCCAATGTGGCGAGGAGAAATCGGGCTAACAGCTTGCAGGTCACTGAGCTTGTCGAAGTGTAAATGTCATCTGAGCGGAGCGAAGAATCTTAAGAAAACTCAAAAAATTGCAAATTTCTGAGATTTCTTCACAAAAATTGACGATAAAACTCAAAAATTCGTTGATTTTTGAAATTTCTTAGCTAAAATTAAGCGGAAAACTCAAGGAGGAGTGATGGAAAACAGAGCAGGAAAAACAGTTAAGAATTTCAGCGGCGAAAGTGCATATTTTTCGTTTTATCCGAATCCGCTGCCGCCGGTTCCGGCGATTGAAGTCGATGCCGAAATGCTGAAGCTTCTAACTGAAGCCCATGAAAAACTGGCGGTTCTGAACAGTGTCGCCGGCAGAGTTCCAAACAAAAACCTTTTTATTTCAATGTATGTGCGGAAAGAAGCACTTCTTTCGTCTCAGATCGAAGGGACGCAGTGCACGCTTGACGATGTGCTCAATCCCGAAGCGGATGAAAACGCAAACGCCGATGTTTCGGATGTCGTGAACTATGTCCGCGCAATAAATTTTTCGACTCAAAGACTTGACGATCTTCCGCTTTGCAACAGGCTTATCCGTGAAACTCACGCAGTACTCATGAAAAGTGTCCGCGGATGCGACAAAACTCCGGGAGAATTCCGTGTTTCGCAGAACTGGATAGGCGGAGCCGGCAGCACATTGAAAAACGCGAGATATATTCCGCCGAATCCGCATGACATGACGGAATGTCTCTCTGATTTTGAAAAATTCATGAACGCCGACGACGGGATGGATCTGCTCGTCAAAGCGGCGCTTCTGCACTATCAGTTTGAGACGATTCACCCGTTTCTTGACGGCAACGGCAGGATCGGAAGGCTTCTTATCACTCTTTTTCTCATGCAGAATCAGGCAATATCATCTCCGGTTCTTTATCTCTCGTATTTTCTGAAATCGAACCGCATCGAATACTACGACAGAATGGCGGAGGTCAGAAAAGCGGGCAATTACGAGCAGTGGATCAAATTCTTTCTCCGCGGAATCGCTGAAACAGCAGAAGACGCGACTGAAACCATCGACCGCTTAACGGCATTGCGGCAGAAAAACGAGGAAATCCTTGCTTCACCAAAATCGATCGAATTTCTGCGCTACCTTGAGCAGAATCCGATTATCGAAACTAAAAAAACGGCTGCCGCCATGCACCTTTCATACAATACTGTCGCAAACTATATTTCAGCTTTCTGCGAAAAAGGAATCCTTAAACAGACCGCAAAATCTGGTAAATCAAGGATCTATTCCTACGAAAATTATCTGGAAATCCTGCGGAAAGATATTTAACTTAGGAGTCATCAAATGAAAAAGCCCGAAAAAACCAATGTCATGCGTGTTCTGGAGAGCAAAAAAATCTCCTACACCGCGCATGAATACGAGCCTGACGCCACTTTGACAGGCGTTCAGATCGCCGCGATCTTAGGCGAAGATACGTCCAATGTTTTCAAAACGCTCGTCACCCAGGGAAAAAGCGGCCAGCACTATGTTTTTGTGATCCCCGTCCACGCAGAGCTTGACCTCAAAAAAGCGGCGAAAGCATCAGGCGAAAAATCGATCGAAATGATAAAACAGAAGGAGCTCCTTCCGCTCACCGGCTATATACATGGCGGCTGTTCGCCGATCGGAATGAAAAAACAGTTCCCGACATTCCTGCACATAACCGCCGAAAATCTCGAAAAAATCTATGTCAGCGCAGGAAAAGTCGGCTTTCAGGTCGAGCTTTCGCCCAAAGACCTCATCAGTGTCAGCCGCTGCACGCCGGCGGATATCGTGTGAAGTTTTCAATTCCCGCATTTCAATTACATCATTTTTTCAAATTTGATGTAATTAAACTTGACAATGAGTACAATGAGAGTATTCTCAATTACATCATTTTGCTCAAAATGAGTAAATTGGAGCACAAATGAGTATCTTGAAATGAGGGAATTGATATGAGAACATTTGATTACATTAAAAAATGGGAAAAACTTCTGACCCCGGAAATTGTGACTCTTCTTACACAGATTCATGAATATAAAGGCGAACAGACTCTGTTTATAGAGGCAAAGGCTGATACTTTGACGCAACTTACTGTGATAGCCAAAATTCAAAGCACGGAGGCATCCAACAAGATCGAGGGCATATACACTTCGGATGCAAGACTGAAAGCGCTTGTAAACGAGAAAACTATGCCTAAAACAAGAAACGAGCGGGAGATTGCCGGATACAGAGACGTTTTGAACACGATCCACGAAAGCCATGACTATATTCCTGTCAGGCCGAACATGATCCTTCAGCTTCACAGGGATCTTTATAAATTCGAAGGATATGATGCCGGAGGCAGATACAAATCAGTTGACAACTTTATCGAGGAAGAGGATGCCCAGGGCAATAAGTTTGTCCGTTTCAAACCGGTTCCGGCCTGGGAAACACCTGCAGCGTTAGAGAATCTTTGTAATGAATTTGATAAAGCTCTTGCTTCAGGAACGATAGATCCGCTTCTTCTTATACCGATGTTTATTCTGGATTTTCTCTGCATCCATCCGTTCAACGACGGCAACGGCAGAATGAGTCGGCTGCTTACTCTGCTTATGTTGTATCGTGCGGGATATATCGTAGGAAAGTATATAAGTATCGAGCGTCTTATCGAAAGGACAAAGTCGTCGTATTACGACTGTCTGCAGGAAAGTTCTTTTGGCTGGCACGAAGAAGAGAACGATTATGCTCCCTTTGTCCGTTATATGCTCGGCGTGGTAGTCGCGGCATACAGGGATTTTTCCGAGAGAGTCAGAACATTGGTTTCAAGCGACTTGTCAAAACCTGAACGTATTGCCGAACTGATTAAAAACACCTATGGCGAAATAACGAAATCGCAGATTATGGAAAAGTGTCCGGATATCAGCCGGATCACGGTGGAACGGGCTTTGACGGAACTTATGCAGTCTGAGGATGTCATAAAAATCGGCGGCGGCAGATACACTAAATATGTTTGGAATAGAAACAAAAATAAGGAGTAAAACATGATCACAGGTGAACTTAAAAACAAAATCGACTCTCTTTGGGAAATTTTCTGGACGGGCGGGCTCACGAATCCGCTTGATGTCATCGAGCAGATGACCTATCTGATGTTTATCCACGATCTTGACGAGACGGACAATCTCCGTGCGAAAGAGGCTGCGATGCTTGGTCTGCCTTACGAGAGCATTTTTGCCAAGGAGGTGCATGTCGGCGAGCGCACTGTTGACGGAAGTATGCTCAAGTGGAGCGCTTTCCACGATTTTCCGGCTGCGAAGATGTATTCCACGGTGCAGGAATGGGTTTTCCCGTTCATCAAAAACCTGCACGGCGACAAGGAAAGTGCCTATTCAAAATATATGGGCGACGCTATTTTCAAGGTGCCGACTCCTCTCATGCTTGACAAGATCGTGACGGCGATGGACGGTATCTACGAGCAGATGGCACAGCTCAAGACCTCGGACACACGCGGCGATGTCTACGAGTATCTTCTTTCCAAAATCGCGACTGCCGGTGTAAACGGGCAGTTCCGCACTCCGCGCCACATTATCCGGATGATGGTCGAACTTATGGATCCCAAGGCTGACGAGATCGTCTGCGACCCTGCATGCGGCACATCGGGCTTTCTTGTGGCTGTCAGCGACTATCTCAAGGAGAGGCGCAAAGAGGAGGTTTTCTTCAACCGTCAGAACAAAGACCACTACATGAACTGCATGTTCCACGGTTTTGATATGGACCGCACGATGCTCCGTATCGGCGC
Organism: uncultured Spirochaetales bacterium; assembly: GCA_902774115.1. Classification (GTDB taxonomy): domain Bacteria; phylum UBP6; class UBA1177; order UBA1177; family UBA1177; genus UBA1177. The sequence continues at coordinate 251,135 of CACYHH010000002.1, read as the reverse complement.
GATGAACATGATGACACACGGTGTTGACAATCCTTTCATCGAATACCGCGACAGTCTTTCCGACCAGAATCCTGACCGCGACAAATATTCCCTTATTCTCGCAAATCCCCCTTTCAAAGGGAGTCTGGACGCGGATATCGTCTCGACTGATCTGCTTAAAGTCTGCAAAACCAAAAAGACGGAACTTCTCTTTTTAACACTTTTCCTGCGTATGCTCAAAGTCGGCGGACGCTGCGCCTGCATCGTTCCCGACGGAGTTCTTTTCGGTTCTTCGACTGCGCACAAAGCCATCCGCAGCGAACTTATTGAGAACAACCGCCTCGAAGCGGTGATTTCGATGCCCTCAGGCGTGTTCAAACCTTATGCCGGTGTTTCGACTGCGATCCTCATCTTCACCAAAACAGGGCACGGCGGCACCGACAAAGTCTGGTTCTACGACATGAAAGCTGACGGATACAGCCTTGATGACAAACGCAGTCCCGTCAAAGAAAACGATATTCCGGATATAATCGAGAAATTTGCCCTCTCAGATGAAGGCCGCACCTCGCAATCCTTCTTCGTTCCGAAAGATGAAATCGTCGCCAACGACTACGACCTTTCCATCAACAAATACAAACAAACGGAATATGTGGCGGTAGAATACCCGCCCACCAGCGAAATCATGGCAAAAATCGATGAACTCGAAAGCGAGATCCAGACAGAACTTGCAGAGTTGAAGAAGATGATTGGAGAATAGGCATGGGCGCACTTCAACATGAAAATGTCCTTTTAAAAGGCCCTTTAATTGGTGACATGTCACCAAAAATGTCCGAAAAAACGGAAAAAGTGTCCGAAAAAATGTCCGATAAAATGTCCGAAAAAGTGTCCGATAAAACGGGAAAAATGTCCGATAAAATGTCCGAAAAAACTGTGGAGAAAACAGAAAAAAGTGCCCCCAAAAGTGCCCAAAAGACAGAAAAAGTGCCCAAAACTAGGGAGAAAACAGTACAGAGGGTCGTAAAAAAGGTCGCAGAAAAGGTCGTAGAAAATGACCTTGTAAACGACCTTGTAAACAAAGAAAGTGGACAGAAAACCGGAAAAACTACCCAGAAAATAAAAAGTGGCCTGAAAAGTGGCCTGAAAAACGGCCAGAAAAGTTCACAGGAAATTGCGGGGTGATGAGAGATGACGAAATTATTTAATATTACTGGCAAAGCCTTGTCTGGGGAATGGGGAACTGATGATGAAAACGGCAACGGAATTCCAGTTCTCCGCACTACAAATTTTACAAATGAAGGTATTGTGAATTTTGATAATGTAGTAACAAGAACTATTACTAGAAAAAATATCGAAGAAAAATTCCTTCGTACTGGTGATATTATTATTGAAAAATCAGGTGGCAGCGACAAGCAGCCTGTTGGGAGAGTTATTTATTATGACGGTCCTGAGAACAAATATTTGTTTAATAATTTCACTGGTTTGCTGAGAATTAAAAACCAAAAAGAATGGTTCCCTAGATATGTGTTTTATTCCCTTTACGCAAATTACAGGAAAGGTGGTACAAGGGCTTTTGAGAATAAAACCACAGGTCTTCATAATTTGAAAATTGATGATTACATTGAGCGATATGAAGTCGCTGATGCAAATTATGAAAAACAAATCAGCGTATGTTATCGTTTGGACAAGATTTCAGACATTATAGAAAAGCGAAAAGCGCAGCTTTCCGCGCTCGATGAGCTCGTTAAAGCAAGGTTTGTGGAGATGTTTGGGGATCCGGTTAAAAATCCGAAAGGGTGGGATTACGAGAATATGAAATCTGTCTGCACAAAGATAACAGATGGAGAACATGGAAGTGTTGCAAAAGTTGAACACGGACATCCGTTTCTTAATGCTAAACATATAAAATCTTCTGGAGAAATTGATTGGAACGCAGTGACATATACCTCTGATGAAATTCATAAGCGTATTTACAAGCGATGTAATCCTGAGGGTAATGATGTTCTTATTACTACTACAGGAACTATTGGCAATGTTGCGATTGTTCCAATAAATAGTAAGCCGTTTACTATGGATAGAGGGATTACACTTCTTAAATTGGATAGAACAAAAATAAATCCCCATTATATTGCATGGCTATTAAGACAAGAGAGCATTCAGCAAATTATGAATGCAAATGTACATGCTTCAGCTATCGGTCATTTATTTTTGAATAAGGTTGAGCAAATACCTGTTATGTTGCCTAATGTTTCGTTGCAAAAAGAGTTCTCAGATTTCGTTGCTCAGACCGACAAATCAAAATTGGCAATACAGAAATCCCTTGAAAAAACACAGCTTTTGTTTGATAGTTTGATGCAGGAATATTTTGGGTAAAAAGGAGGAGAAAAGATGAATAGCATTGATAAAATTGAAGGGCTTTTCAAGCAATTGTCTGAGAATAGTGACAAATTATCTGTCATTTTGCCGCAGTTGTATCCAATAGCATTAGAGTGTAAAGACCTTGTCGGTTTTTGTTTGCTTTATTTCTGGGGAACGCCGTTGGACACAAATAATGAAGTCAATCAGTTATATTATCAAAATGCTAAAAAAATGATGTGTTCAGCCGGAATAACAAAAGAAGTTGCTCAAGAAATTGCACAAATGGCAATGGAAAAATATTTGACAATGAGAACTGTAACCCGCGACAATACTCAGATGGACCCAATAAAAATATGGCCAGCACAAAAACTTGAAAAGTTTTTTAAGCAATGTGATGAGAGAATTGCCGAATTAAAAGTTCCAGAGGGACTAAGTTCCATTGATTCTTATCAAAGAGAACAGAAGATTAACCTACAAAAACTATCAATACTTTCAGACAAAACAAAGGCTGAAAATCAGTATGCTATTTTACATCAGTTAATAACCTCAAAACTTGCTGAGTATCAGACAAAATTATCACAAATGGAAGAAATAGGAACAACGCAGGAGAACAACATGACACCATATGAGAAATTAAGGAAATTACGCGACGAAATAGATGAGTTGATTGATAAACAGATGACATATTCATTGCCTGAATTCAAAAACTGGCATAAAGAACTCGGATTATTTTTGTCAGAAAAATACGGCACACAAAGCAAGCAATATAAGAATTTTATCGGGCGGAGTTTTGCACCAAGTCTTCCGCATACTTCAGCACAAGATTATATTGATTCTTGCAAGCGTGGTTTGGAAATAACTCGAACCGAATTATCAGCATACTTGGATGACATGAAAGGAGAAACTACGGAATTAGCAATAAATATCCCTAAAGAAAAAGGAGAAATAAGCATGGGAAAAGAAACAAAGGACAGAAAAAAAGTTTTTATTGTTCACGGGCATAATGGAGAATTAAAGCAAATGGTTGCCCGTTTAGTAGAAAAACAGGGCATTGAAGCAATTATTTTGCATGAACAACCGAATAAAGGCGCAACTATTATTGAAAAATTTGAACAAAACAGTGATGTCGGAGCTGCCATTTGCCTATTCACAGCAGATGACATTGGAAAAGCAAAAACAGAAGAACAAGAAAAAGACCGTGCTCGGCAAAATGTAGTGTTTGAAGCAGGATTTTTTATGGGTAAATTGGGGCGTGATCATGTGATAACTATTGCTGATCGCGGTGTCGAACTTCCTTCAGATATGCAAGGTATTGTCTATACTGATTCAACATCATTAGAATTTGAAGTGCTAAAAGAACTTGATGGCATGGGTTACACGATAGATATGAATAAATTAAAAGGGAGATAAAAATGTCGGTTGTAACTTTTTTGATTGGCAACGGTTTTGATCTGGCGTGTGGGTTGAAGAGCAAATATAAAGACACGTATAATGGCTATATAAACAGCGTTTCTCCGTCTGATGTAATCAAGAAATTTAAAAAAAATATTGAGAAAAATATTGATACCTGGGCAGATTTTGAAATGAAAATTGCCGAATATGCTAAAAATTTTGAAAAAGGAGAAGATTTAGTTACATGTATTCGTGATTACAAAGTTTATTTAATTGATTATTTAAAGAAAGAACAGGCGAAATTTCACAATTCTTTTAACCCGAACAGCGGAGATTCAATACAAAAAATGATCTATCTGCTTTTGTATTTTTATAAAGATATAAGACCAAATGATCAAGATGCTATTTCTTCGGAATTGAGTGATGGAGCAGAAAGAATCCTGCAATTTATTAGTTTTAATTATACAGACGTGTTTGATACACTAGAAAAGTCTGCGTTCGAATTTATAGAAGATAAATACAAATACTACGTTGATAAAGACGTGGTGCATATACATGGAGATTTAAACAATAATGCGGATATTGTATTGGGAATTGATAATGAATCTCAATTCTGTAAGTTGCCATATGGACTTAATCGTAGTTTTAGACGCACAACAATAAAGCCGACATGGCTCGAAGGTTTTTGCCGTAAAAGGAAAGAGCAGGCTTTGTCTTACATTAAATCAAGTAATGTAATCTGTGCATTTGGTTTGTCTCTTGGTGAATCAGATTTGACTTGGAGACAGGCTGTAGCAGAGTGGCTATTAGATAATCCCAAACATCATTTGGTGTTTTTCAATCATAATTTAGTAGCAAAAAGTGCTTCTGAAACAGATGTTACTGAAAGAGAGGATATCGCAGATGCTAAAAATGAAGAACTACTTAAGATATTGTTTAAAAATAAAGGAGTTGATAACAACAAATTAACAAGTTTATCTGCTCAAATACATATACCTGTAGGATATACCAAATTCGATTTGTCCAACATTGTAAATATTGATCAAAATCCTATTGGGAGGGCTACAGTTGATTATCGTTAATTCCCCTGAAAACAAAACTACTACCAACCCCTCTCAGTCGCTTTGCGACAGCTCTCCCTAAGGGCGAGCCAAGAAGTGGGAACCGAGAAGGGCTAGTCGAGAAAACGCAGTAATTTTAGGTAATTAAAGACGAAAGTAGACTTTGAGTAGACTTTGAAGTAGACTTTGAAGTAGACTTTGAGTAGACTTTGAGTAGACTTTGAGTAGACTTTGAGTAGACTTTGAAGTAGACTTTGAGTAGACTTTGAAGTAGACTTTGAGTAGACTTTGAAGTAGACTTTGGTTTGATGGATGGTTCTTGGGAGGCAAAAATATGAATTTAGGCAAAGAAAACGAATTTCAAGAATTCAAAGAGAGTTTGAGCCAGCTGGATAAAGGATTGAGATCTTTAACATCCATGCTAAACAGGCACGGAGAGGCCGTTGTTTATTTTGGTGTGACCGACAACGGTGATATCTGCGGGCTTGAAATCGGCAAAAATACTCTCATGGATATCCGCAACCGAATCAGAGACAAAATAGAACCCCGTATATATGCCGATATCAAGGAAGAAAGCGATGAAACCGGAAAAAAATATATCAAAGTATCTGCTAAAGGCTCGGATATCCCGTATTCTTTTGACGGCAGATATTTTTTGAGAAATGTTGCAGCTGACGAGCAGGCATCTAATGAAATCCTCAGAAAAATGCTTTCCAATTCCGATGCTGATCTTATAAGGCAAAAACCTTCTCCTGTTCAGGATTTAACTTTCCAATCTTTTTTCGCAATCCTTTCCGGTCTGGGTATTCATCCGAAAGACTCGGAAGAGTTTTACGGAAACTATGGAATGCTGAATCGTGACGGCAAGTATAACATGAACGCTTATCTCATGTCGGATAACAATGATATCTCAATAAAAGTTGTCACTTTTGAAGGAAACAGCAAAAGTGTCATGTCAAGAAGAACTGAGTATGGGAAAAAATGCCTGCTTTGGTCTATGTCGGAAGTCTTGGAATATTTCAACTCCATCAATATCACAAATGTAGATGTGACCGGTTCTAAACGTAACGAAGAGTTTTTGTTTGATTTCCCGAGTTTCAAGGAAGCATGGATCAATGCATGTCTTCATAATGACTGGAATAGCGGTATTGCTCCGTCGGTATATTTGTTTGATGACAGAATAGAGATCGTTTCTTACGGCGGATTGCCTTTTTCCCTTTCACTTGAAGGTTTTTTCAATGGAACAAGCGTGCCTGTAAACAAAAGCCTTCTGACAATTTTCATTGTATCAAAATATGCAGAGCAAAGCGGACACGGAGTTCCGACAATCGTTGAAAAATACGGCAGAAATATATTTTCGTTCGATGACGGAATGATAAAAGTGACTATTCCGCTGTCCTTTGAACGGATAGAAGTCGTTGAACGAAAAAATCGTATTTTCAAACAGAACAATTTAACCGTAAATCAGAAGAAAATTTATGAATATCTGTTGGAAAATCCTGCGGATTCTCTTCAGGATGTAGCCGACAAAACAGGATTAAGTCTTGCAGGTGTCAAGAAAATCTGCGCGAAACTTCAGGAATACGGAATGATTGAAAGAATTGGCTCAAAAAGGGACGGTGTTTGGAAGGTAAAGTAGACTTTGAAATGGAAGACGAGAAGGTAAATGCGGAGAAAACATAAAAATTGTTGGAGGAGAAAAACAGATGGATTTAGAATTCAACATCAAAGATCTGCTGAATAAAAACAATATCGAATCCGACAGAATAGAGTTCAAAAAAGGATGGAATCCTAACGATATTTATAGATCTATCTGTGCTTTTGCCAACGATTTCGACAATTTGGGCGGCGGATACATTGTTGTTGGTGTTGAAGAAAAAAACGGAGTTGCCGTCCGTCCCGTTTCTGGGATTCCGCTGGACACTCTCGATAAGATTCAAAAGGAAATGGTCGGTTTTAACCGGAAAATCCAGCCGAACTATTTCGCCAAACTGATAACTGAAAAAGTAGACGGGAAAAATATTATCGTAATCTGGGTTCCTGCCGGCGTGCAGCGGCCGTATAAGACAGTGGAGCATGTCACATCAAAGCACGACAACAATTACAAATATTTCGTCAGATACGGAACAAGTTCTATCGTCGCGACACCGGAGCAGGAAAAAGAGCTGCTGGCAATGAGCGCTCACGAGCCGTTTGACGTGCAGGGAAATCCGAAAGCTACGATTGACGATATTTCACCGCTTCTTCTGGAAGCACATCTGAAGGAAACCGGCAGCAAGCTCGCTAAACAAGTTGCAAAACTCGGAGTTAAGGAAATCCTTGAACAGATGGAGCTTATCGAAGGACCGCACGAAAGGCAGCGCATTAAAAATGTCGCTTTGATGATGTTCTGCGACCATCCCGACAAATTTTTTCCTTATATGCAGGTCGAAATCGTCCGTTTCCCGAACGGAAGCATAAAAGATCCCAAAAATTTTATCGAAATTCCGCCGATCAAGGGAACTGTGCCGCAGATTATCCGCCGAACCATGGAAAAATTGCAGGACATCGCTATTTCTGAATATGTCCAGAAAGTTCCGGACAAAATGGAAGCCAACCGTTTTAAAAGCTATCCTTACGAGGCTTTGGAAGAAGCTGTTGTCAATGCGTTTTACCACAGAGATTATATGTGCTACGAGCCTGTTCACATAGAAATCGAGCCCGAATGCATCCGAATTATCAGCTATCCGGGGATTGATAGATCTATTCCCGCCAGCGTCATAGAAAAAGGCGAACGCTTTAAAACCAGAATGTACCGCAACAGGAGGCTTGGCGAATTTTTAAAAGAGCTTGACCTTACTGAAGGCAGATGCACAGGCATTCCGACTATTCAGGAAGAACTTGAGAAAAACGGATCGCCCAGAGCGATTTTTGAAACTGACGATGACAGGCGGGCTGTCTGCGTGACAATTCCGATCCAGCCGGAGTATTTGAATGAAATGGGTAGTACCCAAACTACCCAAACTACCCAAACAGCAGATGAAACTGATTCCGAGGAAAAAACTAGGGTAGAAAGTGAAAAAACTAGGGTAGAAAACGAAAAAACTAGGGTAGAAAACGAAAAAACTAGGGTAAAAATATTAAATCTCATAAAGGAAAATCCATATATAACAGCAGTTGAAATGGCGGAGGTTCTTTTCATCACAGAAAAAGGATTGGAATGGCAATTAAAAAAGCTTCGTGATGAAAATATCATTCGGCATATTGGTCCGAAAAAAGGTGGATATTGGGAAATTGTAGAATGATTTTTAATATTTGGAACGCGGAGAAGGAATAAAACATGATGCCGGAAGAAGTTAAAAAGTTTGATGTTTCAAACCCCTCTCAGTCTGCTGCGCAGCCAGCTCTCCCTAATGGCGAGCCAAGCGAATACGCGACCCGCAAAAAATACATCGACACGATGTTGCGTGATGACGGCTGGATAGAGGGAAAAAACTGGCTCAACGAATACGAACTCCCTGGTATGCCGAACAAGTCGGAAGTGGGTTTTGCCGACTACGCGCTGTTTGGTGACGACGGCCGCATCCTTGCCGTAATCGAGGCGAAACGCACCTGCGCTGACGTGTCGAAAGGTAGACAGCAGGCGAAACTTTACGCCGATCTGATTGAGAAGAAGCAGGGATTCCGCCCGGTTGTTTTTCTTTCAAACGGTTTCGAGACAAGGATCGTTGACAACCAGTATCCTGAGCGGAAAGTCGCAAGGATCTATTCAAAACGCGATCTTGAAAAGTGGTTCAATCTCCAGCGGATGCGCAGCAGCCTGAAAAACATTATGGTGGATAGAAATATCGCCGGACGTTACTATCAGGAAGCTGCAATAAAAGCAGTATGCGACAGTTTCGGAGAGAAAAACCGCAGAAAGGCTCTCCTTGTCATGGCGACAGGTTCCGGCAAAACAAGAACCGTCATCGCTCTCGTAAAAGTGCTGATGGATAAAGGCTGGATCAAAAACGTCCTCTTCCTCGCAGACAGAAATTCCCTCGTGACCCAGGCGAAGCGCAGCTTTGTGAACCTTCTCCCCGATCTTTCTGTCACAAATCTCTGCGAAGAAAAATGCAACATCGAAGCTCACTGCGTCTTTTCGACTTACCAGACAATGATAAACTGCATCGATTCAGTGCGCGACAAAGAAGGAAGAGTCTTTTCCTGCGGACACTTCGACCTTCTGATCTGCGACGAAGCACACCGTTCGATCTACAACAAATATCAGGAAATTTTCAACTACTTCGATTCTCCGCTTGTAGGTCTCACCGCGACACCGAAAGACGAAATCGACAAAAACACCTACGAGGTTTTCGAGCTTGAAAACGGCGTTCCGACTTACGGATACGAGCTGGCGCAGGCAGTAAAAGACGGCTACTTGGTCGATTTTCTTTCAGTCGAAACAACACTCAAATTCATCCAGCGCGGAATAGTTTACGACGAACTGAGCGATGAAGAAAAAGAGGAATACGAAAAGACTTTTGCCGATGAAAGCGGTGAAATCCCCGAAAGCATAACCCCGTCAGCACTGAACGACTGGATCTTCAACGAAGACACCATCCGCAAAGTTCTGCGCATCCTGATGAACGACGGACTTAAAATCGACTACAACAGCAAAATCGGCAAAACGATCATCTTTGCAAAAAACCACAGACACGCAGAAAAAATCCTCGAAGTTTTCGGAAAAGAATTTCCCCACCTGAACAACTATGCCAAAGTGATCGACAACACCATAAACTATGCCCAGAGCGCGATCGACGAGTTCTCGGACGCAAAAAAACTGCCGCAGGTAGCCATTTCAGTCGATATGCTCGATACCGGAATCGATGTTCCCGAAGTGCTGAATCTGGTTTTCTTCAAAGTCGTCCTCAGCAAAGCAAAATTCTGGCAGATGATAGGGCGCGGAACACGACTTTGTCCCGGACTTATCGACGGATTTGACAAAACAAAGTTCTACATCTTCGATTTCTGCGGGAACTTCGAGTTTTTCCGCATGAACAAAGGGCGGGCAAGTGCCGACACTGTGGCTCTGCAAGGGGCTCTTTTCCTTCTCAAAGCGCAGATCGCCTTCAAACTTCAGGAGATCATCCGGCAGACACCTGAACTCATCGCTTTCCGCAAAAAACTGGTTGATGAAATGGTGAAAAAAGTGCGCGAACTCGACCGCGGCAATTTCGCCGTAAGACAGCATCTGAAATATGTCGAACTCTATTCAGACCCTGAAAACTACAAGGCTTTGACCTACGAAGAGACACTCAACATGAAGCGCGAACTCGTGCCGCTTATCCAGCCCGACATCGATGATGTCAAAGCACTGCGTTTCGACGCGCTTCTTTATGGAATCGAACTCGCATTATTAGCAGGAAACAAATACGGCGCGGCACGGAACGACCTCATGAAAAAGGTGAATGCCGTGGCAAATATCGCCAATATTCCCGCAATTATGATGCAGTCAGAACTGATAAACAAAATCCTCCACACATATTATCTGGATACCGCAGGAATCATGGAATTTGAGGAGATCCGCACAAATCTGCGCAATCTGATGACGTATGTCAACTATTCGCACAGTCTATACGACACGAATTTCAGCGACGAAGTGCTTTCGACAAAATGGAGCGTCGCAGAAGCCGAAACCACCTATCTCACAACTTACCGCGAACGGGCGGAATACTTTGTCCGCAAGCACCAGAACGAAGGTGTCATCGCCAAACTCAAAAGCAATCTTCCTCTCACAGGCAAAGATATGACCGATCTTGAGGCGATACTCTGGAGCGAAGCAGGAACCAGGGAAGATTACGAAGCTTTGTATAAAGCAAAACCGCTCGGCGAATTCGTGCGTGAAATCGTCGGACTCGACATGAACGCGGCAAAAGAGGCTTTCGCGGAATTTCTGAACAACACCAGCCTTGACAGCCGCCAGATCTATTTCGTCAACCAGATCGTGGAATACATCGTTCACAACGGCATGATGAAAGACCTCTCAGTCCTTCAGGAAGCACCGTTTACCGACCGCGGCAGCATCGTGGAAGTCTTCAGCGACACTTCACTCTGGCTCGGCATCCGCAAAGTGATAGACAAAGTCAATGCCAACGCGACGGCGGCTTAAACCAAAATAAAATTGAATTTTTTGTCCAAAATCAGCCAGAATCGGACGAAAAACAGAGCGGTTGGATGAAAAGTCATTTTTCTATGACAAAATAGAGCTATTGTGTTGACAATAAACGAATATTGTGTATATTCTAACCGAAAAACGGAGGTAAAAAATGACTGCAACAAATTTAAACATCAGGACTGACAAAGCCGTAAAGGAAGAAGCTGACAGGATTTTTTCCGAACTCGGACTTAACATGACAACCGCAATCAATATGTTTCTGCGGACAACAATCCGTGAACACGGGATCCCGTTCGCGCTGAAGCTGAACGAACCGAACGATGTTACAGCAGCCGCTATCGAGGAAGGCAGACGCATCGCAGCCGACAGCAGCGTTAAAGGCTATTCCAGCATGGATGAACTGAGAGCGGCATTGGAAGCATGAAATACTAAAGGGGACACATTCGGAGCTGTTCAAGTAAATGGACTTGCGGCAAAAATACAAAGTAGCAGGAGAAAAACATGACAAACAGACAAACACCCAGTCCTGACGAGGCTTTTCCGAATCCGAAGATTCCAAGTCTCTGCTATATCAAGAATGTTGTGAAAAATCCGAATATCATTGTCGGGGATTTTACTTATTACGATGATGTGAACGGTGCTGACCAGTTCGAGAAACATGTCACGCATCACTATGATTTTATCGGCGACAAACTGATCATCGGCAAGTTTTGCGCTATAGCAAAAGGTGTCGAGTTTGTGATGAACGGAGCCAACCACAGAATGGGCTGCGTAACCACTTATCCGTTTTACATAATGGGAGGAAAGTGGGGAAACGCGCTTGCGCCGGTAACGGAAGAGCTGCCGCTCAAAGGCGACACTGTCGTCGGAAATGATGTCTGGATCGGTCAGAATGTAACGGTGATGCCGGGTGTTCATATCGGTGACGGCGCGATTATCGGGGCAAATTCGGTAGTGGCATCGGACATTCCGCCTTACACTGTCGCAGTAGGAAATCCGTGCCGAGTCATAAAAAAACGCTTTGACGAGGAGCTGACTGAATTGCTGCTTGAGTTCAAATGGTGGGATAAAAGCATAGAAGAGATAGACGATCTTATGCCTCTGCTTTCCTGCAGCGATCTGGAAAAAGTCAGAAACGAGCTGAAGAACAAAAAGGAGGCATAAATGAAAGAAATACCGGTAACTGAGATCAAAGGGATAAAAATCGGTCAGGTCGAGAACGAAAAAGCGGCGACCGGCTGCACTGTTTTTGTGAGCGAAAACGGGATGCGTGCTGGCATCGACATCCGCGGAGGCGGCCCTGCTGCGCGTGAAAGCCAGCTGCTCAACCCTCTCATGGCGGCGGAAAAGATCCATGCTGTCGTTCTTGGTGGCGGTAGCGCTTTCGGGCTCGGCGCGGCAGACGGAGTTATGAAACTTCTCGAGGAGAGAGGGATCGGTTTCGATGTTTCAGTCACAAAAGTGCCTCTCGTGGTGCAGTCCGATTTGTTCGATCTCACTGTCGGAGACACTTTCACGCGGCCTGATAGCGTAATGGGTTACGAGGCGGCAAAAATCGCGCTTGATAATCCCAACTACCGCGACGGCAACTACGGAGCCGGGTGCGGGGCGACTGTCGGAAAGATCCTCGGCATGGACTATTGCATGAAAACCGGCATCGGAAGTTATGCCGTGCAGATAGGAGACCTTCAAATAGGTGCCGTTGTCGCGCTGAACGCTCTGGGCGATATCTTCGATCACAAAACGGGAAAACAGATCGCAGGGCTTCTCACCGAGGATAGAAACGGGCTTCGCAGCACTTCCGAATACATGAAAAAGAGCATAATTCCGAAAGAAAACAAGTTCGCGGGCAATACAACGCTTGGAATCGTCATCACAAACGCCGCTTTTCCGAAAGCAAAACTCTGCAAAATCGCTGGAATGGCGCAGGACGGCTACGCAAGGTCGATAAATCCTGTCCATACATCGGCTGACGGCGACAGTATTTACGCTCTTTCAGTCGGAAACGTCAGCACGGACACCGATCTGGTCGGAATTATCGCGGCAGAAGTCGTAAGCGAAGCGATCAAAAAAGCGGTCTTCAGCGCCACCGACGCTTACGGCTTCTTTTCGGCGCATAAAATCACGAAATAAATTGACGACATAGCAGACGGTTCTATTTTTGACATCAAAAAAGTTGCAACTATACTTTTTCGTTCTTTTTTAATTGATTTTAAACAGGGAGGTCAAAATGCTGCTTGGCGAACTTAGAAAAATGATGATGAAGGCTAAACTTGAGAAAGATACGGTCAAAGGAAATCTCCTTTCGACTTTAGTTGCAGAGGCTGTAATGGTCGGCAAGAATGACGGGAACCGCGAAACGACCGATGCCGAAACGGTTGCGATGATCAAAAAATTCCTCAAAAACGTGAACGAAACTCTTACGCTGATGGAAGAAGTCGGCAAGGATAAAACCGCGACTCTGCGTGAAAAAGAGATTCTGGAATCGCTTCTTCCGAAGCAGCTCGACGAAGCTGAACTCGCTAAAGTTATTGAAGAAATCGTAGCGGCTCTTCCCGACAAGTCACCGCGTCAGATGGGCGCTGTAATGGCTGAACTCAAGAAAAAATACGACGGTCAGTTTGACGGCAAAACTGCAAGCGGACTTGTCAAAAAGGCACTTTCTTAAAAAAATTTTAATTCCGGAAAAACATGCAGAAGAATCATTTTCACGTAAAACGCGCTTCCAGAGAGCGTTTCCAGCTTTCAAAAGAACTTTTTTCGATTTCGGGGAATGTTGTTTTCGCCGATTTTGCAGCTGCGAAAGATTTCGCGCACAAACTTAATTTGCAGTATGCCGCTGAAAAAAGCGGAAAGCATATAACTCCAGGAAATCTTTATGCAATGGGGCTTATCGACGAGATCAGCCACTTTATTTTCCATCTTTACAGAACCGAGATTTTTCCTCAGTTTTCGGAAAAACTTTTTGAATCTGCCGAGCGTGAAACCGGTGGGGATGCTTTCAACAAGCTGATGCTTGATTTTGTCAGGGAGTTCCCGACAAGCGTAGTCGCATCTGGCGGGATGTCGGAGGCTGAGTTTTTAGCCGCTTCGACGAACGGTGTTCCCAACAGATTTACGGAGCTTGAAGAGCTTATCCTGCTGAAGATCGCTAATGAAAACCCCGCTTTTTCCGAATTTGACGAGCTTTTCGGAGACTCAAAACTTGCGGAAAATCCAACTTACAGCATATTTTTTGATATTGCTGAGAAATTTTTTGCAGGAAATCCGAAAATCGATTCAGGAGGCGAAAAAGTTTCTGTTCTTGACCTTCTGCGGGCTCCGTTCAAGGCTTCACCGGACTCTCTGGCGGGTCAGCTTGAATTTATCCGCAAGAACTGGGGAGTAAAGATCTCGGCACGTTTTTCAAAAATGCTTCTTCTTTCTGCCGATATCATAAAAGAGGAGACAAAACCTGTCTTCGGGACGGGCGGAGGCGGCGATTTTCCGGCACTGACAAAAGATGCTCTTGCCGGCTGGGGCGAAGGCGACCCGGAGAACGAGAATTTCTCGAAAGATTCGCTCTGGATGCCGCGAGTCGTAATGATCGCAAAGAACATTTTTGTCTGGCTCGACCAGCTTTCAAAGCAGTATTCAGCCGACATCCACACTCTCGACAGAATTCCTGACGAAGAGCTTGAAACCTTGTCCAGACGAGGCTTTACGGCACTCTGGCTGATCGGTTTGTGGGAGCGCAGCAAAGCATCGAAAAGGATCAAGCAGATAATGGGAAATCCCGAAGCTGCTGCAAGCGCATATTCGCTTTACGACTACGAAATAGCGGCTGAACTCGGCGGCGAAGCGGCGATGCAGAATCTCCGCGAAAGGGCGTGGAGACACGGGATCAGACTTGCGAGCGACATGGTCCCCAACCACACGGCGATAGATTCGAAGTGGATCTCGGAGCATCCCGAATGGTTCATTTCGGCGGACGAGCCGCCCTTCCCCGCCTACACATATAACGGCGAAAACCTTTCGAGCGACCCGAATATAGGAATTTACATTGAAGACCACTACTATTCGAAAAGCGATGCGGCGGTAACTTTCAAACGTGTCGATTTCAGGACCGGCAGAACCGACTATATCTATCACGGAAACGACGGGACATGCATGCCGTGGAACGATACGGCACAGCTCAACTATATGCGTGAAGACGTCAGAGAGCAGGTAATTCAGACGATCATAAAAATCGCGAAAAACTTCCCAGTGATCAGGTTTGACGCGGCAATGACGCTTGCAAAAAGGCACTACCACAGGCTCTGGTTCCCCGAACCGGGAAGCGGCGGAGACATTGCATCACGCGCCGAACACGGACTTACGACCGAAGAATTCAACAAACTTTTCCCGAAGGAATTCTGGCGCGAAGTTGTCGACAGAGTCGCAGTAGAGGCACCTGATACGCTGCTTTTAGCCGAGGCTTTCTGGCTTATGGAAGGCTATTTTGTCCGCACTCTGGGAATGCACCGCGTCTATAACAGCGCCTTTATGAACTTCATGAAAAACGAGGAAAACGCGAAATACAGACAGTCTGTAAAAAGCGTTCTCGAATTCGACCCGCACATTCTCGAAAGATACGTCAACTTCCTCAACAATCCCGATGAGGAGACGGCTGTCGCGCAGTTCGGAGACAACGACAAATACTTCGGAGTCACGCTGCTTATGATCACGATGCCGGGACTTCCGATGTTCGGACACGGCCAGATCGAAGGTTTTTCCGAAAAATACGGCATGGAATACCGCCGCGCCTACAAAAACGAAAGTGTCAATCAGGCACTTGTAGAGCGGCATGAGCGCGAGATCTTCCCGCTACTGCATCTGCGCCACCTTTTCGCTCACGTCAACGATTTCCACTTCTACGATTTCTACAAATCGGACGGCTCAGTTGACGAGAACGTTTTCGCATATTCCAACGGCTGGGGAGAGAGCAAAGTTCTTGTTTTCTACCACAACAGATTTGCAGAGACCTCAGGCTGGATCAAGCAGAGCTGTGCTTGGCTCGACAAAGGTAGCGGCGAACTCAGGAGGATAAACCTCGATTTCGCTCTCGGTCTCAAAAGGGAAAAAGGGACTTTCGTCCGCTTCAAAGAGCTTATTTCGGGGCGTGAATACACTTTAAGCACCGAAGATATTTTCGAACACGGTTTTTACATTCATCTCAAGGCTTACGAATACCGTGTTTTCACCGATTTCAAAGTAGTCAGCAAAATAAACGAAGACAAAGAGGAAAAGATGGATTTCCAGCTTTACATCGACGCTTTCAACAGTGAAGTCGTGCCGGCTCTCGGCTGCACAGAACCGATAGCTGTGGCACTTGCAGCGGCGACTTCCGCGAAACTTCTGGGGAGACCGGTAGAAAGAGCCGAAATCGCCCTCAGCGGCAACATTATGAAAAACGGTCTCGGTGTCGGAATTCCGGGAACAGGCATGGTCGGGCTTCCGATCGCGGCTGCGCTCGGGATCAAGGGCGGCGATCCTTCGAAAGAGCTTGAAGTGTTGAGCGGAGTTACAAAAGAGCACATTGCCCAGGCGAAAGAAATGGTGAAAAAAGGGGAAATCGCCGTTTCGATGAAAGAAAAAGTGGATAAACTCTACATCGAAGCCATCTGTTTCAGCGGCAGAGAGTGCGCGAGAACAGTAATCTGCGGAAGCCACACGAACATCGTTCTCACTGAGCTCAACGGAAAAATAATCTCGCAGAAATCGTGCAACGCCTTCTCGTTCGACTGGAACGAAAACAGCCAGAAAACTCAGGAATACCACATGACAGTCGAAGGGATCTGGAATTTCATCAACAAAGTTCCGCTTGAAAAAATCAGATATGTCCTCGAAGGTGCCGAAATGAACAAAAAGATCGCACTTGAAGGACTAAGCGGCGATTACGGCCTGCGTGTCGGAAAGACTCTGCGCCTCAATGTCCAGAAAGGACTCCTTGCCGATGACCTTGCAAACTACGCGATGTCTCTTACCGCTGCGGCAAGCGATGCGAGAATGGCAGGCTGCACCCTTTCTGTCATGAGCAATTCAGGAAGCGGAAACCAGGGAATAACCGTAATGATGCCGATAGTCGCGACTGCCGAAAGGCTCGGTTCAAGCGAGGAAAAACTCATCCGCGCACTTTATTTGGGCAACCTGATAGCGATACATTTGAAAGAATTCATGTCGAAACTTTCGGCTCTCTGCGGCACAGTCACAGCATCAACAGGAGCCGCATGCGGGATCACATACCTCATGGGCGGAAACCTGACGCAGATAAATTACGCAATCAAAAACATGATAGGAAACATTTCCGGCATGATCTGCGACGGCGCTAAGGCTGGATGCGCCCTTAAAGTCTCGACTACGATCAACGCGGCACTTCAGAGTGCCCTTCTTGCAATCGAAAACATCGAGATCTCAGAAACCGACGGAATAATCGAGCGCGACATCGAAAAGACGATCAAAAACCTTGCGACTGTAGCTTCGGAAGGAATGGAAAAAACCGACGAAGTAATTCTTGATATTATGACGTGTAAATAAACCGATTATTTATCGAGAGTTTTCGCTCTTTCTACGAGTTCAAGGAATTCACCGCGGAAACCGAACGAATCTTTGCCGATATTCGCTTTTGCGCGTTTCAAAACCGAGTCATAGCTTGAATCAGCTTTGAATTTCGAATCTCTGAGAAGCATTCCGAACTCTGCGACTGATGAAGCAAAGCCCATATTCTGGCTCATTTCGGCAAGGATATTGGCAGAAGTCATTACTGTATCCATATATTTGCTGATATCCTGGTCAGGCTCTTTGTAGCGCATCTTGAGAACGAGGAAATCGTCTTCGCCGAATTCACTCTCCGATTCGCTTTCTTCAGGATCAGATTCTGCCGGTTCCCCGCCTTCTTCAGGATCTGTCTCGGTTTCAGGAGTTTCAGCCGGTTTCTTTTCAGTTAAAATTACCTCATAGAACGCCGTAACTCTGTGACCTGCGCCGATCTCGCCCGCATCTTTGGTGTCGTCGTTGAAGTCTTCATTCGCCATAACGCGGTTTTCGTAGCCTATAAGACGGTATTTCGCGATTTTATCAGGATTGAAGACAACCTGAAGTTTGACGTCTTTCGCAATCGTGAACATCGTTCCCATCAGGTCATACGTGAAGATCTTGTCAGATTCCCTTTCGTTATCGACATAGAAATAGTTTCCGTTGCCGGCGTTGGAAAGCTCTTCCATTCTGTAGTCCTGATAGTTGCCCATTCCAAAGCCAAGGATTGTGAGATAGATCCCTTTGTTTCTCTCGGTTTCGATGTATGAAACAAGTTCGCCGGTATCATAAATTCCGACATTGAAATCGCCGTCGGTAGCAAGGATTATTCTGTTGTTCGCATCTTTGCTGTAGTTCTTTTCAGCAAGTTCATAAGCTGTTTTGATTCCGGCTGCACCGGCAGTAGAACCTCCGGCTTCGAGTTCGTCCAGAGCCGAAATAATCTCATCTTTTTTATCGCCGCTTACGGAATCAAGGAGAACACCTGCACTTCCGGCGTAGGTCACGATCGAAACCTTGTCGTCCTTGTCGAGTTTTTCAACGAGTTTTTTGAACGATTTTTTGAGAAGGCCGAGTCTGTCGTCACCGTACATCGAGCCTGAAACATCAATGAGGAAAACTAAATTGTGAGCCGGAACTTTGTCGGGATCAAGTGCTTTTCCCTGAAGCCCGAACATAACGAGTTTGTTATCTTTATTCCACGGAGAAGAAGCCATTTCCATCGTTACAGAGAACGGCTTTCCTTCTTCTGGCTGCGGATAGTCGTAGTCAAAATAGTTGACCATCTCTTCGATCCTGACTCTGTCTTTAGGCGGCATATAGTTCGATTTCATAAGGTAATTACGGATCAGAGTGTAACTTGCCGTATCGACATCTATCGAAAAAGTGGAAGTGTTTTCCGTTGCGGTTTCAACCCAGCCGTTTTCGATAAGATCTCCCGGCGCCGGTTCTTCAGCCGGTTCAGTCGGCATATCGTCTCCTGACATCTCACTGTCACTGCTTTCCCAGTCTTCATAACCGGGTTCTGCCGGATCGGCACCCGGTTCATAAGATGATCCGGTATCCGTCGAATCTTCCGGATAAGGAGCATTTGAATCTCCAGTGTCATAATTGTCGTTGTAACCGCCGTTGTCACCGGGCTCGTAATAGCCGTCGTCACCGATGGCGCCGTCAGCATTTTTGGAAGCACCGCCGTCACAAGCAGCCACAAAAAGGAGCAAAATCACAAAAAACATTGAAATCACCGACTTTTTCATAGAAAGACCTCAACAAAAAAAGTTAATAACATCTGTTTAGTTCCACCAAGTGCCGATTTTTCTGACTCAAAATCAAAAAAAATTTAAAAAAAAGTGATTTTTTTACAGACGGTCGAAAATTTTAATCTTGGAATCGGTATTTTCGATCTTGCTGTCGAGTTTTTCACGGATCTGATCGTCCATTCTCAGAACGGAAAGAGCTTCGACATCGTCGGGAGCGTATTTCAGAACTTTGTGATAGTAGATGTTTCTATAGATGAGATTGTTCTGCTTTGCATATATATTGGCTATAACCTTGAATATTTTCACGCAGTTGTTGATGTCGTTCATCTGCTTGTAGACAAAAGCCTGACGCTTGAGGAAATTGACGTTTTCGGGATCTTTAGCAATAAGTTTTTTCAGCAGGACCATAACGCTTTCATACTGTCCCATTTCGATCCTCGCTTCGATAAGCTCGCCAAGAATAACATCATCATCCTTTCTCATCGAGTAGAGCATCAGCAGACACGCTTCAAGGTCTCTGACGTTGCTGATCTCCCCTTTTTTGTGGCTTTCTCTTATTGACATCAATATTTTTTCGGCCTCGTCGGTCATGTTTTCGCGTATCAGAATGCTCGAAAGATTCAGAAGGTCGCGCACCGTCGCCTTGTTCATCTCCTTTATCGTGTGAAGAAGATAGATCGCCGTCATCCTGTCGTTCTTTTTAATGTAATAATTGACAGCCGCGCGGTATTTATCGGCAGCATCCGAGAATTTGCCTCTTCTAATATCGATATCGGCACTGAATTTGTTCAGAATACCGTTGTCCGGAGCGACGTTGAGCCCCATTTGAACATAGCTTGCCGCAAGATCGAGGCGTTTCGCGTCAAGTTCGCGCTGCGCCATGCCCAGATATACGTCTACAGCCTTGTCGATCTTGTTTTTATAGCGGTAAAGCTCTGCAAGCTGGATATAATTTTCAACTTTTTCCGGATTTTTTTCGATTTCGGAAAGCAGTTTGGAAGCCTTGGCGTCGCTCATAAGGTCAGAGACATCGGTATTCGCGAGCTTGCCGATATCCTGCAGCGTTTCCGCCGAAAAAATATCTCCGACATCTTTCTTTAAAAAACCGACTATTTTATCGAGAAACTTCGGCGCCATAGAACCTCTAAACAACAAACGCGTGAATAATATTCACTTTGGAAAAGTTGTCAAAAAAGCGTTGCCGCGCCTGTCGTTCTTGTCGACGCCGCCATTATTATCGTTACGTCGTAACGATGCAATCACAGTTCATCAAAAATATCGGGTTCATCCGATTTGGGAGCCTCGAAAAGAGATTCCGGAAGCTCGGCCGAAGCATCCAGGTATTTGTTTTCAAAGATGAAAGCAGGTTTTCCGCGGCTCACTCCGATCCAGCGCCGAGCCTTTTTAACGGCGTTTACCGTTCCGGTTTTATTCTTCCTGCCGCGCCCTTTTCCGGCAGGAAACAGCTTTTTCTTTTCGGAAACGATATAAAGGTCACCGCTTGCTATTTCGGCAACTTTGCCTTGGGAAATCTTATAGTAGATCCCGTTTTTGCGGCACAGTTTACCGCCGTTTCCGATCTCGGCGCATTCACCTTCGAAACGGAATCTGCCGCCCAGCATCACCGAAAAAAGGTCGCCGTCAACCGAGGCATTGAAAAGCTGTTTCGAAATTTCATTCCACGGACCGCTGTCCCAAACACCTTCGTGAAAAATGTTCGCCGTTTCGCCGTTTATTATCACAGTTGCTACAGAAACATTGAAAGGTCCTGTGATTATCATCCGCCATTTTTCCGGATCAGACGAGAGGATCTGGTAGTCGCCGGTGAATTTGCCTTTGAACTGCTCGACATCTATCCACATCGTGACGGCACCTTCGGCTGAAAATGCGGCATTCTCAGGATTGAGCTCGAATTTTTCAGGCTTCCACGAATAATTTCCCTTCTCGTCCACCGTTTTCTGCGGCATAGTCGAACAGGAAATCACAAGAAAAAGCGCAAAAAAGGATAAAAATAATTTTTTCATGCACAAATCACGCTATTTTACTGCAATACACTCAATTTCGACCATTGCGCCGAGAGGAAGTTTAACGACCTGAAAAGCGGCTCTCGCAGGACATTCCGAAGTGAAGAATTTTGCGTAAACTTCGTTCATATCCTTGAAATTGTTCATATCGCTGAGAAGAACCGTGGTTTTTACGACGTTTTCATAGCCGCAGCCCGCAGCTTTGAGTATTTCACCGATATTTTTGAGCGACTGTTCTGTCTGCTCCTTTATGCCGCCTTCAACAAATTTGCCGGTTTTGACATCAACAGGAAGCTGCCCCGAAACATAGACTGTGCCGTTTGCCTCAACTGCCTGACTGTAAGGACCGATTGCTGCCGGAGCATTCGGCGAACTGATGATCTTTTTCATTTTTTCCTCCTGAAAATAATGGTTATAGAACCTAAAAAACAACAGATTATAGCCACTTAAAAATTTTTTCCTATTTTCTCTTGACAAATGACTGTCCAGTATTAAAAAACAGAACCGACGAGTTTCGTTTTATGAAACTCCGGAGTTTTGAAATGCGAGGTTTGCTATGTTTTTCAAGATGACAAAAAACCAGATCGAGCGGAAGCTCAAAATATTGAAAGCGGCAGTAAAAAGTTTCGCAGCGTCAGGTTTCCACATTTCCGATATCGACAAAATCGCGAAGAACGCAGGTGTCGGCAAAGGGACGCTCTACCGCTACTTCCAGAACAAAGAAGATCTCTTTTTCGAGTCTGTGAAATACTGCATGGACGAGATGTATGACGAAATCGGCAAAAAGCTGGAAAACGTCGGCTACAACGACTTCGTCGGCGTTCTTTTCGATGCCCACATGGACTACTACCGCGAACATGAAGAGACTTACATGCTGGTGGCGAACGCCATTCTTCAGATGCCGCAGAACTCGATCAATTTCTTCCACGAGATGCACAGGGAAAAAATGAAGATCATTCTCGACAAACTTCAGAGCGGTGTCGAAGCGGGAAAAGTGAAAAATGTCGATCTTGAAGTCCTTGTCAAAATGCTGAACCTTGTTTCGCAGATCTTCTGCCTTACAAAGGATATTTCGCCCGAAGCCGACGACTACGAGCGCGTAAAAGAGACTTTTGTGAATGTTTTCAATTATGGTTTGTTAAAATAGAGGTTGTTATGAAAAAGTTATTGATTTTGTTCACTGTTTCAGTTTTTCTTTTCAGCAGCTGCCTTGAAAAAGAGGAAGTTCAGGAACAGTCTGCTGTTACCGAAAAAAAACCTGTTGTTGCCGTTGTTCCAGCCAAAGAAGAGACTTATTCCCCTGTTCTTGAGTTCGGCGGCTCGTTCAAGCCTTTCAGAGAGGCGAACCTTTCGGCGAGAATGCCCGGAAAAATCAAGAAGATCCACTACCGCGAAGGTGCGACAGTTCCGAAAGGATCTGTCATCGTCACACTTTCAGGAGAGATGGCGGAAGCGGCCGAAGCCGAGCTCGAAGCAGTCGAAAAAGACTACGAAAGAGTGAAAGACCTCGTTGATTCCGGCGTTCTGCCGCAGCAACAGCTGGATCACCTCGAAGCTAAACTCAACGCGTCGAAAGCAAAAGTCAAAATGACGAAGGAAAATATGGAAATCATCGCTCCTTTCGACGGAATGGTAGCAGAACACATGCTCAGAGAAGGCGAAGAGTTCATGCTTCTGAACCCCGGTCTTACTCCCGGTTTCTCACATGCAAACGGTATCATCAGATTTATGGATCTGAACAGGCTTTTCCTTGAAATTCAGGTTGACGAGAAAGAACTTCCGCTCATCCAGAAAATAAAGGATATCGAAGTCGTTGCCGATGCTTACCCCGACACGAAAATAAAAGGAAAAATCTATTCGACTGAAACGCTTGTCTCGGTAATTTCGAGAACGGCAGTCGTAAAAATCGAGATAAACAACGCGAAAAAACTGATAAAACCTGGTATGTTCGGCAGAGTAAAAATCTCTCTTCCCGAAATCAAGGCCGTCATGGTTCCGCGTCTTGCAGTAGCGCGTCAGGCCGGAACAAACCAGCATTACCTTTTTGTCGTCGAAAACAATACCGCGCTCAGAAAAGAGGTCGAAATCCTCGAAGATCTGGGCGATTTCTACGCAGTCAAAGGAGTTGAAAGCGGCGAAACGGTGGTCAGCGCCGGAAAGACAAAACTTAAAGACAATATTCCTGTTACTGTCAGCAGCAAGTAGGTGCAGCCATGAGAATCTCACAGATTGCTGTTAAAAAGCCTGTCACGATATCGATGATATTCACAGGCATTCTGATTTTCGGTCTGCTCGCGTTCTACGCACTTAAACTCGATATTCTTCCTGAAGTTGAATATCCTTCGCTCACAGTTGTAACGATTCTCCCCGGCGCATCTTCGGAAGATGTCGAGCAGCAGGTAACAAAACCGCTTGAAAAACAGCTTGCCGGCGTTCCAAAAATCAAGTCGCTGAAGTCTGTTTCCAAGGAAAACGTCAGCTTCGTCATGCTTGAATTCAACTTCGGAACAGAGATAGGCGATGCTACAAACGATGTCCGAGACAGAATCGACCCCGTCAAGAAGGTTCTTCCGTCCTACGCTTACGATCCGGCGATCATCAAAGTCGACAGCTCGATGGTTCCCGTCATCATGTACGGAATCTCGGCAAAAGAAAGCGCAATGGGCCTTGCAAAAATCATCGATGACAGAATCGAAGGAAGGCTGAAACAGGTTGACGGAATCGGCGGACTTATCACTCTCGGAGCGCCGAAAAGGGAAATCGAGATAATTGTTGACCCGGTAAAACTCCGTTCGAGCGGAATTTCTGTCGCAACGATCGCAAAACTCCTTGAAACCCAGAACATTTCAGTCCCCGGCGGCAGCATCAAAACAGGCGGAATGGACCTTTCGGTGCGTGTTCCGGCAGAATTCGAGTCGGTTGACGAAATCGGCGCAATCATGATCCACGCGAAAGACGGCAGCATGGTAAAACTTTCGACTCTCGCCGAAATCAGAGACAAACTGAAAGAGCAGGATTTCACAGCAAGCGCGAAAGGAAAGACGATGGCCGTCATCATGACGCAGAAACAGAGCGGTGCAAACACTCTGGAAGTCGCGAGAAACATCAAGGCGGCTATGGAAGAGATCCGCAAAAATGTTCCATCCGACGTTGTCATCGAAGAACTCAACGACACTTCGGAAGTCATCGAAATGTCGATAAAAAACCTGGGAACAACTGCGGCTTACGCGGCTATTTTCGTCATTTTAGTCATTCTCTTTTTCCTCAGAGAATGGAGAGGAAGCCTCATCATTACGCTCACGATCCCCTTCTCGCTCATCATCGGTCTTATTTTCATGTATGTTTTCGGATATACGATAAACATTTTCTCGCTCATGGCACTTTCGATCACACTCGGTATGGTCGTCGACAACACCGTCGTCGTATTTGAAAACATCACGCGGCATATAGAGGAAGGTTCGCGTCCGGCGGAAGCGGCAATTTTCGGTGCAGGGGAAATGACTTCGGCTATCTCTTCTTCGACTCTGACAACAGTCGCGGTTTTCATCCCGCTTGCTTTTGTCAGCGGAATCGTCGGACTTCTCTTCAAACAGCTCGCTTTCGTAGCATCTGTCACAATCGCGGCGTCACTGCTCGTCTCGCTCTCCCTCGCTCCGATGCTGAGTTCTGTTCTCATGAAGAGAAAAATAAAGGAGAAAAAACACGGATTTCTCTACAACGCTTCGGAAAAGCTCTTTGTTTTTGTAGAGCAGATCTATAAATCGCTTCTCGGGCTCAACATAAAATTCAGATGGCTTGTCGTTATTGTTGTCGCTGCAGTATTCTTCTTCACTATTAAAGCGGGTTTAAGCACAGGAACCGACTACATTCCTGAGTTCGATATGGGCGATATGGTTGCAACCGCTGAGCTTGAATCGAGCGTTGACCCTGAGCGCACTGTCGAAGTCGCCAAAAAAATCGAGGAAATCGTCAAAAGGAACATCAATCCCGAAGATGTCAGAACATACTACTCGATCACAGGCCAGACTGACAGCGGTCTTCTTTCGCTTTTCGGATTTTCGGAAGGCAAGAACGTCGCAACAATCATGGCAAAGATTGTAAACCGTAACAAACGAACCTACCACATCAAGGAAGTTGCGGCAAAAATCAGAAAAGAAGCTGAAGAAATCCCGGAAGTCGTTTCGTTCTCGATGAATGCAGGATCGCTTCTTCAGAGCGCAATGCTCGGCTCGAGCAAACCGATCGAAATCAAAATAACGGGTCACGACCTCGACAAACTTACCGAAACAAGCGACCGCCTTCAGAAAATACTTGAGGAACAGCCTTACCTTCAGGATATCGAATCCACTGCCGACAGAGGCAAACCCGAAATCACCGTAAAATTCGACAGAGTCAAACTTGCGAGACTCGGAATCAATGCAGGAATGGCGGCGCTTGCGGTTCGAGAGAGCCTTTACGGAGCTGAATCTGGCGAATACAAGCAGGACAACGACGAATACAAAATCGTGATCCGCTACAACAAGGAAAAACGCAATAAAATAAGTGACTTGAGAAATATCATGCTCACTTCGGCAACGGGCGAGCTCATTCCGCTCAGCGCAGTAGGAATCATCGAGGAAACAAGCGGTCCGACAAAGATTCTCCACGAAACACAGCAGAGGATCGTCTATCTGAAACTCGGTCTCAACAACATCTCGCTCGGTGAAGCTGCGAAAAACGTCACGGATATCATCAAAAACGAGACTATCGATCCTGATGTCTACATTGAGCTCGGCGGCCAGGTTGTTGACCAGCAGTCAACTTTCGGCGACATGAAGATCCTTTTCCTGATAAGCCTTTTCCTGATTTACGCAATTATGGCGAGCCAGTTCGAATCGCTCAGGGATCCGTTCATCATCATGTTCACCGTTCCCCTTTCGATTATCGGCGTCATCTGGGCATTCATCCTTACCGGAACCACTCTGAGCGCGGTAACATTCGTCGGAGTCATCATGCTTCTGGGTATCGTCGTCAACAACGGTATCGTTCTTGTTGACTACACCAACCTTCTGCGCGGCAGAGGATACACGATAGTCGAAGCGATCAAGGAAGGCGGCAGATCAAGACTCAGACCGGTTCTCATGACGGCAATCACTACAATCATCGGTATGTTTCCGATGGCGCTTAACAACGGCGCCGGTTCCGAAATCTGGAAGCCGCTCGGCATCACGGTTATCGGCGGACTTACGGTTTCTACTCTCGTAACGCTGCTTCTTATCCCTGCGATTTATGCAATTATGCACACAAGAGAGATGATTAAGGAAGAAAAAGCTGCAAAAGCGGCGGCTGAAGGAGGTGCAAAATGAAATTCGTTTATGTAAGCTGCAATATTTCAAAACTCGAACAGCTGACGGAAGAAATCAGAAATCTCGGAATAAAAACTTTCCAGATCGTCGAGGACACGGCAGGCTCCTTTGAAAACGGCAACCCGAGAATGAACACTTCGGTATGGCCCGGAACGAACGCTGTCATATTCCTGCAGGTCACTCCCGAAAAATGCAAAGAGCTGCTTTCGGCTGTCCGCAGAATGAATACGGAGATTGTCAACGAAAACGAACGTATTCTCGCGGCGTCGTGGGAATGCGAAGATTATGTCTATTCTGATGAAGAGAAGGAGGCATAAGATGAAAAAGTCAATGATTTCAATAATTTGTTTATTGTTAGCAATTTCTTTTAATCTGACTGCCGAAGAACTCGGCATCGACGAAATCATCTCGATCGCGATAGAAAACAGCGAAGCCATAAAGGCGGAAGATTCCAAATCGGGCAAGGACGAATACGAGAAAAAAGCCGTTTTCATGCGCTTTTTCCCCACGATTTCACTCGAAGCGAAACTTCTGAAACTTGAATACTTCCCGGAACCCGACAAACTCACAGTCGATCTTTCGCCGATGATCGGTCTTCTCGAACAGTCAATCAACTCATCGAGCCCGATTCCGATCGATCTTCCCGACCAGCTTCCTCCGATGGAGATCGATCTTGGCGTGCCGACACATCAGAGAACGCTTGATCTCACGGTAGTCCAGCCGCTCACTCCGCTCTGGGGTATCTATCACGGCTACAAAGCGCTTGAACTGAAATCAGAGATCACGAAACTGAAATCGGAACTCACGAAGGACAAAATCAAGCTTGAAATCGTCAAAATCTACAACTCCTACAACATGCTGAGCGACATTCTGAAACTTCTCGACGAATCGTTCGAACAACTTGACCGCTACGAGAAAAATGCCGAAAAATTCCACAAGGCGGGGCTTATCGATGAGACAGCGCTCTACAAAATAAAAGTCGAAAGGGCTGCTCTCGAAGTCGAAAAAGAGAAATATCTCGGCAATCAGTCGGTCATCAAAGCAGCTTTAGCCATGTTAATGAACCGCGATGAAGAGAGCTTTGAAATCAAATACGACAAGCCCGAATTCCGCGAGATCACAAAAAGCGAGGATGAAATCATCGAGGCTCAGGCAAGCAACAGGACCGAAATGCACATGCTCGACAAAAATATCGAGATCCAGGATCACCTCAACAAACGGGCAATACAGAACTTCATCCCGCAGGTGGGACTCACTTTCGGATTCAAGAAAAACTGGGATTCGACACTCATCAACCCCGAAGGAGTAATGTTCTTCGGCGCAGTCGCACGCTGGGAATTCGGCTTCGACACAGCGCGTCAGTATTACGAATATCAGGCTGTAAAAGCGTCGTCGGTTTCAACCGAACTCGAGAACATCAAGCTCAAAAAGGACATGACACTGCAGGTCAAAAAACTGATGGCAGACATCAAAGTCCTTGAAAAAGCGCTTGAACAGAACAAAACTCAGATCGAATCGGCTGAAGTGACACGCAAGATCCAGGAAGCGAAATACGAAAAGCAGATGACCACCGAAACGGAACTCTTAAACGCCCAGCTCATGGTCAAAAAATCGAAAACCGAAGAGATCGCAAACCTCTACAAATACAAAACCGCTCTCGACGAACTTGCAATAATCACAGGAAGCGAACTGTAGTATCGTCACGCCGTCACATCGTTACATCGTTACGTCGTTACGTCGTTACGGCGTCACGACACCGAGCGGCGCAAAAAGTTGAGAAATAAAACAACAACATTAAAATCGCCCGTTTTTGTGGGAGACAGTTTTGAACGGTATCTGGAAAAAGTTTTTAGATTTTGTTGAAAAACATAAATTTCTGAAAGTTATCTGGGAAACAGGATACAATTTCTACAACGACGACGGTTTCACCTTCACTGCGGCAATAAGTTTCTACTTCATGCTGAGTTTCCTTCCGTTCCTCATCCTGCTCGGCGCTTCGCTCGGCTATATAGTTGATTATATTAAGGATATTCAGAATTTCACTTCAGAAGAACTCACTTCTTACATAATGAATTCGCTCCATATCGCGATACCTTTTTTGAGCGAGAAATATGTTTCAAGCTTAGTTGACATAGCCAACTACAAAGCGGGGCTTACTACTGTCGGTCTTCTTTCGCTCCTCGTTTCGGCGACCCTTCTTTTTTCGACTCTGCACTACTCTTTTTTCAGGATTTTCGGCGGAAAATCGATAAATTTCATCCTTTCAAGGCTCATGGGAGTAGTTTTTCTGCTGACACTTACGATAATTCTCTTTTTCGTACAGTATTTTTCGGGTATTTTCCTTTCGTTTGCCGGAAATGTCGCGCAGAAAATCCCTTATCTGCAAAGGATTGTTGATCTAATTTCCACTGGAAAAGCCTACAGTTTCGCCATTTCGACAATCATGATAATCGCCCTTTTCCGCATTCTGATTTCATATTTCGTCTACGGCATAAAACTTAAAAAAAGCATTATCGTCTGCGGCGCACTGCTTTTCAGCGTTCTTTGGAACTTAGCGAAATTACTATACAATTTTTACATCAACGAGATTTCAAGTTTCTCTTTTCTCTACGGTTCGGCAGCCTGGATCATAACAAGTGTCCTCTGGATTTACTACAGCGCGCTGATTCTTCTGATTTGCATGGAATTTATAAAAACCCTGTCGAAAATTTATCCGGAAAAAAATTAACGGATCAGGCGCATTGCGCAGGCTTCGGCCTCTTTCAATATATCCTCTTCTCCGTCAACGTGACGGTTACGCATAACGAATTTTCCGTTGCAGATAACAGAATCGATACACTCAGAATCAGCAGCATAGACCCAGTTGCTGATGAGGTCATGGCACGGGACCATGCGCTCATTCTTCAGATTGACAAGAAGACAGTCGGCAAGTTTTCCTTCAGCGATAGTTCCGGCGTTGATCCCGTAAGCATCTGCGACCTTCGATGTCGCCAGCTCAAGCGCCTCATGCGCAGGAAGTGTCTCTGCCGAACCGCAGACTTTCGCAAGCAGGGCGGCGAATTTCATATCTTCGCGCATGTCAAGGTTGTTGTTTGATGAAACTCCGTCCGTTCCGAGCGCAAGTTTTATCCCAGCTTCAAGCAGCTTCTGAACCGGCGGGATCCCGCTTGAAAGTTTCAGGTTCGAGCACGGATTCAGCACTGCCGTTGCCCCGGAATCTGCAAAAATTTTCATATCTTCATCTGTAAAATGAACGCAGTGCGCTGCGACAAGATTTGAACCAAGCCCGCCAAGACGCTTAAAAAGCTGAACCGGAGTGCAGCCGTACTGCTTCATGCAGTTATCGACCTCGCTAAGAGTCTCGGAAAGATGAGTGTGCACGATATAATTTTCAGCTTTTGCGATTTCAATGCAGCGCCTGAGTATTTTTTCACTCACGGTATAGACCGAATGAGGCATAACGACAAGTTTCACTCTCTCCGATTTTCCTCTGTGAGCCGCAAGAAAAGCAAAATTCTCTTCAAGCTCATCCGGAGGAGTCAGCATGTCTGAAATCGTGACTCCTATCGCAGCTCTGATCCCCATTTCTTCAACAACTTTCATCGTATATTCGCGGTGCCAGTACATGTCGGAAAAGAAAACCGTGCCTGATTTTATCATTTCCAAAACGGCCAGCCTGCTTGCTATTTCGATATCTTCATCGCTGAGTTTCGCCTCGAACGGCCAGATGTATTCGTTCAGCCAGCGCGAAAGCTCCATGTCGTCGGCATAACCGCGAAGAAGAGTCATCGCCGCATGGGTATGTCCGTTGTAAAATGCCGGAAGCACTGCAAAATCCGTGCAGTCAACAACCTCACAGCCGTCACAATCTTCCGAAGAGACCTCATCAGCGATTTCCAGAAACTTTCCGTTTCCGATAACTATATCCTTGCGCGTAGTTTTGCCGCTATGAATATCAACAACTGCCGATTTAAGAAGAATTTTTTTCATTTCAAATCTCTCCATTTAGAAAAAATCGTAAATTTTTCGAATCCGTGTGGCATCTCATTCCAGCACCGCGTCTTCCCTGCGAAATATCCTCCAAAGAAACGTATCAGGTTACGTCTCTAAAACAAACCCCATTATTGTACTCAATTTTCCCGAAATTGCGAGAGAACATAAACTTGTCTTTTTTCATTATTCATTTAAAATCTCTTGTTTTTTTTACGATTTTGTTTTTTCAAAGCCTCTATGAAACGCAGTTTTTCAATTTTAATAGTAATTTTATCTTTCTTTCTGTTTTCATGCGGCAATTCCGCAACAAAAGAAGATAGAGACAGCTCATCCGATACCGGAAACGATGAAATTCAGTCAAACAACGATGACAATCTTGACGAAGAAACTTCTGATGATTACAACAACGAGCCTGACGACGGAGAAAACAACACAAGAAATCTTACCTGTGCAGAAATTTATCACTGCATGATGGGGAATTGCTACAGCAACGACGAGATCTGTAAGCAGAATTGCATTGACAGCGGTTCTCCGGAAGGACAAAGCCGGATCGAAGATCTTCTTCAGTGCATAAACAACTGCTCCTTTTACACCAACTGTGTCCTTTCTCAATGCATAACTGAAATTTCAAACTGCGGTCTCACCTATTACGAGCCTTATGTACCTTACGCGTCACCTTACGGTTCACTTTCACTCGACTTTTCTGTTAATCAGATCGCAAACGATTCCGATGATCCTGAGAACACTGCCGGTATTGTTCAGTCTGCATTTGCAACAGGAACTTACGGCAACGGCCCGACTTCAATCACTCCGGCTGACGCTTACATGATCAAGACAATATCAGTCTATTCCGTTGATATTTCGTATGGAAACACTGTTATGGTTCAGCAGATTCCTGTTTACGACGATAACGGTCGGAATGTAAAGGCAATCCGGTTGTAATCTTTACTTTTGACGAGAAAAACGCATATGCCGGTACCCTTAACACCTCTCTATATCCAGATTACCAGGCTCTGCTTTATGTTGTTGACATGGACTGGAACTCTGACGCAATCAGCTGCTTTCATGCTTTAGGCGAAGGCACTGTAAACATCACAGACATAGGCGATATAGCAGACCACGGCGCACTTGCCTTTAACGGCAGCGTAACACTTTACAGTCCGAAAAACTACAACGGCAACGGCGACATCTCAGTTGAGATTCGAGTAACCGTTTGCGATCCTGTTCAATAAGTTTAGATTTTTACTCTAGCACCGCGTCTTCCCTGCTCTGATACATTTCTTCGGAATGCATTCTGATTTCGCGGTTTACGAGTGTCGCAGCTTTGAAAAGTGTCGCTGCGAAGCGGTTGATCGTGCCGAGAACTGAATCCGACTGGTTTTCTTCCTCTTCCTCGTCCTGGAAAAGGCTGAGGAGCCCGTTTGTGTCTGGGTATTTGACAAACTGGCAGTCAGGAACGCCGATTTTTTCCTTCATGTAGCTGTATGCAGCCATGAATCCGCCGATTTCATCAACAAGACCGTTTTTGTAAGCCAGTCCGCCAGACCAGACGCGGCCGTGAGCGAATTTTTCGAGATCCATTGCGTTCATTTTTCTGCCGTCAGCCGCTCTCTGGACGAAAGTGCTGTAAACTTCGTCGAGATTTTTGTTGAGATATTCTTCCTGCTCCGGCGTGAACTTTTCAAGTGCAGAAAGGAAGTTGTTGTTTTTTCCGATAGTAACGCTGTCGAAGGTGATCCCGAGCGATTCGAATAGGTTTCTCGTGTAGAATTTGCCGATTACGACTCCGATCGAACCGGTTATCGTGTTGTGGTCTGCAAAAATCCTGTCGGCATTCATCGAAACGTAGTATCCGCCAGATGCGGCGACGCTTCCCATCGAAACGATGACGGGTTTGCCGCCGGTTTTTTTGATTGTTTCGACCTGATTCCAGATCGTTTCGGATGCAATTACCGAGCCGCCGGGAGAATTGACGCGGAGGATTATTCCTTTCACATTCTC
This sequence comes from uncultured Spirochaetales bacterium, assembly GCA_902774115.1. Classification (GTDB taxonomy): domain Bacteria; phylum UBP6; class UBA1177; order UBA1177; family UBA1177; genus UBA1177. Next base: position 218,537 of record CACYHH010000002.1, on the reverse strand, counting down.
GTCTTTCCATGCCTTTTTAAGAAGCGAAACAATCGTCGTTGAACCGCTTGACTGAGGCTTGCCCGAAGGCGACATGTCGCTTACGCCGCGGTGGATCGAGCCCGGAACTTCGATGACTGCGATCTTAGGCCCAGAGAGCGGCGTGATTTTGAACAAATCTTCGCCGATATTTTTGTATGCGACAACCGACATTCTGTGCTCGTAACCGGTCTGATTTCTCATTTCCTCAAGAATGTCGTCCTTGTAGCGGATCCCGTCGATGAGGTTGTTTTTTACCGCATAAGGCGAAGTCATCGAGACTGAATCGGCGATTTCATAGACTTTGTCGACAGGGATCCTGCGGCTTTCGGAAACTTCCGCTGCCACTTTGGAAAACATTGAATTTATTAAACTTTCTGTCGATTCACGGTGTGCTTCAGTAAACTTTTCCTCGCTGTACATGTTCCAGTAAGTCTTATATTCCTTTCTCGCCGCGCCGATTGGTTCGACCTTGATTTTTTCGAACAGATTTTTGAAAAACATCGAGGTCGAGCTCATGCCGTTGAAAGTGACGAAACCCGAATTCTGAAGGAAAATCTTGTCAGCAGCAGTTGCAAGATAGTAGCTTTTTGTGCCGCTTGAGTATTCGCCGTAAGAATCGCTCCAAGCCCACACTTTTTTGCCCGCATTTTTGAACAAAATCAGCTCGTTGCGGAGTTCTTCAGCCTGAGCGTAACTTAAATTCATATCGCTCAGATCAAGAAAAATCCCCACAATTCTGGGGTCAGCCGCAGCCGCGCGGACTGAAGTCAGAGTGTCAAGAAGGGAAATCTGCTTTCCGAAAAACGAGTCGAGCATCATGTAGTTCGTTTCAGGGAAAACATCGCCGCTTATCGCTCCGGCATTGATCGTAAGGAGCGTTTTTTCCTGCACTTCCTTTTTACCGAAGCCCGAAAAATCTATGCTCGAAATGAGCCAGACAATAAGAGCGATGTTGAGAACCGTGAGAACTCCTATCACAATGAAGAATCTCGCGATCAGTTTCTTAATAAAATCCCACATTTTGGCCTCCAGAATCTTAAATAGCGACTTTATTGAATCGATTTTTTTGCGTCAATACGCATTTATATCGACTGCAAAAGCCGTTAATCATATCACAAAATCAAATGTTTTCAACTGGTTTGTTTCTTGCCGGAGCGCGGGCGGTTCGCCTGCTGTAGAGCCGTCACTGAGACGGCTCATTGGCGCCGGAGAGGGCAACAGTTCCATTTCGCCGTCTCAAAACGGAAATGTGGGGGAAAATTTAAGTTTCTGCTACTTGTTCAATCCGCTCTCAATTTCCTCAACTGTAGGCATTTTATCCAGCAATTCTTTCGGGAGCTGCTTACACGCGATTTCATATTCGGAAATGCCGATCGGAGCGTTTATCGGTTTTCTGAAATCGTCGGCAAGCTGCCGACAGTTTTCATGTAAAAAAGATTTTAGACTCACTGTGTCCAAAATTGGAAACTCATTGTACGTAACCTGGTTTTTACTTGCCGTTGATGTCGGAAATCATTTTTTTCACAGCTTTGTCAAAATCAGATTCTATCGGTTGGGTTTTATTGAAAATTTCATATTCCTGATGAGCTTTTTCAAGTGCCTGCTGATGGGATATCCGTCCGTTATCCTGCAGGATTTTATATTGTCTGAACTCCAGAAACGCATTTACGCTCTTCTCAAATTCCGTCATTGTAAAGACATTTTCTCTTTCGATTAGATCTTCAATGTAGTCAAAATATCCGGTAACTGCCCTTTCCAGCTGTTCTATTTGTTTCTCGTCCAGATAATTTTTTGCTATTGACACATCTGACTTGAGAATTCTGCCGTCAGGAGCGTTTCTCCATGAGGTCAAACCCATGTGTTCCTTTTCGTGATCGGCGGATTTATACACGATTTCAGCCGCTGTGTGGTTTGTTATGGCATAATGGAATTTGTTCTGAATAGTCGCGTAAAAATGATACGCTGTTTCCGAGTCTTCGATATAATCAATGCTGCATTCCGCGAAAATATCGGTAATTTGCTGCCAGATCATACGTTCGCTGGCTCTGATGGAACGGACCCTTTCCAAAAGTTCGCGGAAATAATCCTTTCCGAAAGCGGTACTTCCCTGTTTTAAGCGTTTGTCGTCAAGGACAAATCCTTTTAACATATACTCTTTTAAGATTTTGGTCGCCCAGATGCGAAAACGGGTAGCTTCTTTGGAATTTACCCGGTATCCAACCGAGATTATCGCATCTAAATTGTAGAAAACCGTCTGTCTTTTCACCTGTCTGCCGCCTTCGTTTTGAACTATTTCCATTTTGGAAACAGTTACCTCTTTCTGCAGCTCGCCTTCGTCATAGATATTGGAGAGATGTTTCGATATGTCGGGAACATTTACGCAGAATAGATCCGCCATAGACTTTTGCGTAACCCAGAGAGTGTCGTCTTTCAGATATGCGTTGACGGAAACATCGTATTTATCCGATCTATAAAGAACCATGGTCATACGTTTGTTGAAATCTTCCATTTTAAACCTCGCAACTTTAAATAACAAAAACAAAATAACGATATTGTGATTTTCAATTTAAGTCAACAAAAATCTTGTTTTGAAAAATTTGTTTATAGATTTGTAGAGCCGTCACTGAGACGGCTCATTGGCGCCGGAGGCTCGGAATTTAAGGAAAAGGTTGAATTAACCTAAAATCTTATTTTTTGTTTTCTTTGAAATTTTTCTCGATTTCCTCTATCGTCGGAAGACTGCTTTTGAATTTATCCGGTATCATTTTGGACAGTTGGTACGTTGAAATGCCGAGCGGCTGGCTGCTGGATTCAAGAGCATACTGTGCTTCGACCCTATCCATATTTTTGCAAATCAAAAGGCCGATAGTCGGATTGTCTGTTTCCGATTTCATCTGATGGTTGACGGCTGCGACATAAGTGCCGAGTTGTCCTGCGTATGAAGAATCAAAATCTGTTGATTTCACTTCAACAACGATATAGCTGTGAATTTTCACATTGTAAAAAAGCAGGTCGATAAATTTTTCGGTATTGCCGACTTCCAACCGCACTTCGCGTCCGAGAAAGGCGAATCCGTTGCCAAGTTCCATCAAAAACCGCTCTGTATTAGCCATCATAGCGTCTTTTAGTTCTTTTTCATCATATTTTCCGCGGATAGTAAGGAAGTCAAAATTGTATGGATCTTTGGTGATTTCCTGTGCCAAATCGCTTTGCGGGATCGGGAGCGTTGCCGCGAAATTGGAAAAAGCCTTTCCGTGCCGTTCGTACAGTTCAGAGTCGAGAACATTAAGCAGAACGGCGCGTGACCAGTTGTTTTCAATCGTTTTTCTGACATAGAAAAGAGCTTTTGTTGTATTGCCTTTACATTTGTCAACAAGTTGCTTCTGATGTCCCCACGGAATACAGAAAATATCCGTGCTGAAATCGTCCTCAAGCCGGGGACAATTTTCCTGCTCCGTGAATTTATCCCCAAGTTGGGGACGGATTGCTTCGGCAGGATAAAGTTCATAAAAATATTGCATATATTTTAGATTCGTTACAGAAAAAGAGTGAACTTCCGGAAAGATTTCGTGCAGATCCGCGCTCAGGCTTTTATAAAACGATGAACCGTATTTTGCATTCATGTGAAGGGATGAAATATCCTGCCCGAGCGACCAGTAAAATCTAAGCATTTCGTTATTTACTTTGACAGCCGCTTTGATCTGACTCTTTCTAAACCTTTTCGCAACAGTCAAAACCCATTCCCGATAAGATGAATTAACTTTCATCAACTGGCTCATTTCGTTATTTCCTCAAAAAATATAAAAAACATAAATAATCAATATTATGTAACGATTTTAAATTTAAGTCAACAAAAATCTAATTTTGAAAAATTTGTTTGTGAATTTGTAGAGACGTCCTCTGATACGTCTCATTGATGCGGAGATGAGGAGCCGCTCCCAACCCTCGATTCCTGAGTGGTCGAAGGAGTCAAAGCAGCTACCACGCAACCCGCAGCAGTTTGTCTTCAGAGGGAAATTCTATTCAATATCCTGATTTTTGTCACAAAAATCATGCCGTGCATCATATTTGAGAGCTGAGCGATGGGTGAAATCAGGTGTTGTTGAGGGTTTTGTGAATTGAAGTGGCGGAATTTACGGAAAGAGGTGAGCCAACCTATTTTTCATCACCGTTTTCACCTTGTATCACTATTTCATCATTTGTATTAACATAAGTGATATCTTCAGTTTTCCCTTCATATTGTTCTCGAACAAGATCCTCCATTTCTTTTCTGGAACGAATACCTGAACGAATGATGTATCCCTTTGTTGGTAAGAAATAAATGCTCCAACCGTTTTTTACTCCTTCGAAATAGTCGGGATCTTTTTGTTCGTATTCTTTTAATTCTGCTTCTTCTGAGTTATTCAATTTTCTTGGTGCAATATAAGCAAATAAAGTAGAATATTCAGTGTTTTCATAATTTGGTAATTCTGTCAACTTAAAGTGTTGTTTTATTTCACTATCGTTAGTGATAATATGCTGCGAACGAATATGAGTATGATCTAAATTTGCAATAGTCTCTATATCATAGATATGGCGAGAATTACTGCCTTTGCAATGAGGTATATTTGTCGATTTCCAAGTTAGTTTATTAAACAAATTTGGATTTATAATCGGCCAAATAGAAGTAACCATATCATATTCTTTATATTTGCCTTTCCATTCATTAGCGCGAATAACCACGCTTTGCCTATTTATGCCTTTTAATGAGTATAATAATGGAATGTAGTCAGGTGATAATATAATGTTATGTAGCATAGAATTTGAATCGGCAATAATTAAATTGTTATCCGAGACAGATATTGATTTAGAAGAGGCACATTTATCAAATATTAGTCCTTTGGAAACATATTTGCATTTTCTAAAATCGATATTGTTTATTATTAATTGATTTGAATCAACATCCTTCATTTTTAAATAATTCGAATCGTCGTAATAGAGAAACATATTCTTATCTGATGATGTCAAATAAGTTTTCATCAACAGTTTTAGAGCTACAGATAAATTCGTATAGTGGCAGACACAATCATATATCAAGGAACATTCTTTATCTGTTAAATTAATTCTTTCATCTTCCATGTGAGATTTTATTTGTTCCAACATCTTTGACAAAAATTCTTCTTTCAGTTGATTTGATTCTTCTTCTGAAAACTTGGTATTGAACCCAACACACTTAGTTCGATCAATTGATAAAAGAGGTCTTTTTTCACCAGTGAAATTTATTAAAGTATGAGATAAACAATTTTCGTAGAAACCTAAGTATTCATCGATATCATTTGGCTTTTCGACAGTAATGCCATCCACGCATAAATATTCCACTTGTTTGTTTCCGATAAAATTGCTTCTAATAACGTAAAGATCAAGATCTAATTTAGTAACACCTTTTTTGGGTAACGACAACAATGTATAGAGTGTTACATTATATAAATTTGTTGTAACTATGTAATCATTTGTGTTCGCTGTCTTTGCAGCATAGTTGACTAGATTCCCTACAAAAGAAAAAAATTTTTCCAAAAAACGTATGGTAGAATTTGTTGTTAATTTATCATGCAATTTTCTAATTTTCTCAATACCTTCTACGAAATTTTCAGGTTCAAATATTTGATTATATTGACATAATGGTGTTTTATCGCCTGTTATACGCACAGGTATGTCTAAGTGTTGAATTCCTACATATTGAAATAATATGTAGCTTAAATTGTTTTTTATCTTTTTTACATCTCCTAAAATAGCAACATATTCTTCATTTTTTTCTTTTATGTATTTATCTTTGGTGTCGTCAAGCATAAAAATCAATGGCATTTCAGGGATAGAATCAGAATTTATTGATTCAGCATATTCATCCTTCAAATATAACTTTACAATTGTTCCATGGTTGCCAATTTTTTCTTCATCAGTCCTACTCATATCGATGTAATAAAATCTTTCAGAAATACCTGACAAAACGCAAGATATCTTTTCTCCCTTATCATAATATTTGGTTGAAATTCCTATTTTATCTGCAATCATATAACATGACAAAATTCCTATTCCAAACTGAGATGTCGGTGTTACATTATTTTCCCAATCAACCTTTTTTGCATTGAAATCTGTCGAGTTATAATATGAATTGCCTATATGAAGGAGATATTTTTTTATAATCTCTTTATTCATTCCTAAACCTTTGTCACAGCAGTAAATAAATTTTCTATTTCTGCCTTCCAACTCTTCTTCTCCGATACCAAATTCAATATTGATTTCTTCAGAAATTCCTCTTGATTTATTATAGGCAAGTAAACATTTTGAAGTATCAAGAGCATTTTGATATACTTCGCGCAGACAGGCAAATTTATCCTGATATAGTTGAACCCCCATTAATAATTCAAGAATCTTGGATTGATCCATGGAGAACTTCAACTTTGAATCAGGTTTAAAACCACTACATTCTATCTTATTTTTAACCTTCCTGTATATGTTAACATTATATTTGTTTCCAATTTCCCAATCTTTTTTCAATTCATCAAAATTACTTATTTCACTTTCTATTTCTTTTATATAATCAGCAAGAAAATAATACATTTCAGGCTTAGAACAAGAAGCATGAAAAGAAATCTTTACAAGATCTTTACCAGGCAAGATCAGACATTTAACACCTTCTTTTGCTTTCCAATGTTTAATGCTTCTTTCATCAGTTATTAGTTTCTCGGAAAATAAAGACCGTGGTGCTCTATCTGAAGAAAAATGAATTATATCACCTAACCTTAACATCTCCGCAAGGAATTGTATGTTATTTTTATCATTACTCTCCCAATCTATACGGTCGTTTTTAGGAAGTTCCTCTACACGCTCTATATTTTCACAATGAGCTTGGCAAATATCTGCTAAATCTTCCAAAAATTGTTCCGTGAAAGGTCCTATACCAACTTTTATCTTATTATTTAAATTTTCTATATTGCTTGCAGCCTTTTTATGATGGTTTGTGCGTATGAATTCATAACGAATATCTTCACTTAGTTTCTTATAATCCTCATAAGAAGTATTGTTTCTTTTTGCAATTTCTTCATGTCTAAAAGATTCATATTTGCCAATCAGGTCAGAAATATTTTCGACAACTTTTTCTTTACAATCCTCAATAAAAATATAATTTTTTGCCTTTTCATAGTCAAAATCTAAATACTCTAATATTTTTTCTGCAATGTCAGATTTTTTAGAAGATTGGAAATCAGATTTTAATTTATGTTGCGATGTTGATGGAGAATATTTGTCGCATTCTTCAACAATTTTTAAGGTATCATATTCCCAATCCGGCAGTGCCATTCCTGAGTCATGCAGATATGCTGCCAAATAAAGTAAAATCAGCTCATAAAAGGATAGAGATTTTAATTTGTCAGCTAATATTTCTCCCATAATTTTTATTATTTCTTGGCTATGTTCCGCGTCATGAATATCATAATTCGGCATTTGAGAAGATATGAGTCCCAAGTGATCTTCAACATCAGAAACTATATTTTGTACAATATTCCATAAGTCTCTATTTTCATCGCAAGATTGAGATTTTTTTGCTATCTGAGCTTCAAGAAAACTTTTCTTTTTTTCTTTCTTTGCCATGTTTTCCTCTTTTTATAGTTTTCGCAGTATGTTTTGGGTGAAAGTTTCGACATCTGTATTCTCATTTCTGACGGATCAAAAAGCACCGCAAATCTGCCATGTTTTTCGCAAAAATGCAAGGTCGGAAATTCATTTGTTTTCTTGATTGTTGTTTTATGCGCAAATTTTTGTTGAATTGTAAATATTGCTGCTCTTGTTGGAGATAACCTTTAGATCAAGACCTCAAAACTTTCCAATTATTCTGCGTTTCTTACACAACGAACATAATTTGTTAAGGATGTTACATTTTGGTCAACGCTTCCGTATGAGAAGTTGACGCTGAAAGCCATTTCCGTAGAACCTGCCGAGAACTCGGCTTCAGAAGATGACCAGAAACCGTAAAGATCGCCGAATTTGCTGTAACCGTTTTCGTTGCCGCCGCAGCCGATACAGTCGGTGTTCATGCACTCTGTGACATTCAGACAGTTGTCAGTAAAAGTGCAGGATCCGTCAATTTCGGTGGCCGGGCAGTTTTGTATCAGGCTTCTTAGTTCGCAAACTGTCGGAAGACGCCAGTCGGATACTCCTTCTTCGCTCAGATTTTCGCAATAAGAAACGGCTTGCTCCCATGTCATCATGCTTTCCGATTTTGAAGACCAGGTCAGGTTGTCGTCTACTTCGCAAGTCGGCTCTTCCGACTCACTGTTGCTGTAATCCTCCTCAGAATCGCTGCCAGACGGATCTTCGTGATCACCATTTTCTGAGTTCGAGTTTTCAACGCATTTTCCGGTTTGCTCATTACAGCCATCGTTACATTTTTCTGCGAATATCCACATTACTTCGTTGCTGGAATCAGGATAGCCGCAGAAGTATGAATCTTCGCCGTGGCATTCATAAGTGCCGTATGTGCAAACGCCTGACGACTGGTTCTGGTTTTTGTTGTCATCGTTTTTGCTGTCGCTGCCGCCGCAAGCGATCATTAAAAACATTGCCGTTAAAACTGTGATTGAGAAGATGAATTTTTTCATTTTTACCTCCTTGATTAAAGTTCTTGTTTTCTTTTTTCAAAATGCTCTTCTATTTTATCCTTCGCAAGTTCATAGAATTTTTTATAGCTTTTAGATCCGTCATCGAGAATGTTGTTGAATTTAATGTCTATTATTTTTACACCACAAGCTCTAAGCATCTTAAGCTTGCACCATTCACTTGTTCCTTGGATATATTGCTGGGTCTCTGAACTGTCTGGAATGAATGGCTGCGGATTAAAATATAAGGTGTCTGGCTTTTTACCTTCGGTTTTTTTCCCAAATTTAGATTTATATTGTAGTAGCCACCATAAATCTATTTCGGCGAAATCCATTCCAAAACCGAGGATATAAACATCACCCTCGAGAAATTTATCCAGCCAAGTTTCTTCTCCGTGATTATTGATTTCCAAAGGGTCAATATGGTCAATATGTTTAATATAGCTGTGCAGTAGCTTGGCGTAAGCGGAATATCCCAAAACCATACTGTGAGGGTATGCGGCTTCACCGTGTATGTGCCAGATTTTCTTATCTTTTTCGGCATTAAATGTGGTTATAAGATCTTCGACCTTTTGTTTCTCGTCGATTTTTTTACGAATATCACAGGGAACACTAATGTCTTTAAAGATTATTTTACAATCCTTGCCATCTAAATAATGGTTAATATTTTGGTAGAATATGAAAGGCGCGCCTAAAATAGCGCATTCCGCTTCATAGGTGTAATTCGTGGTGAGGATGTAATCAAAGTCCAACTTTAAAAGCTGAGTAAAAAAATTATGTTCTTTGTCATGTGGCAAATTAATATCTAATAATTCTAAAAATTTATCCAGATTATTTCTTGCGAACATATCAGCTTTCAATGGCATAGGCATCTGATATTTTTCTGAAGGCAAATCAAAATGTCCGTCTATACGAATTTTTTCCAATACTTTGTCCCAATTAGCACCCTTATAATATGTTCTTGCGATACCGTTTCCTAAGAGCAATACTTTCGGTCTTGTTGTCATTTTTTTATTCTCCTTTAAAAATTCTTAATCATTTCGCACACAAAAGACACCCATAGTAGTAGTCTTAAGAGAGTCGTTGGAAGTATTACCGTCAAAGAAGTATATATACCAAGTGGCCTTAGTATTGCTGACGACGGTAGAGGATGGTATGAAAGGGTTTGTCGACATATTAGGAAAGTCTGATGCAGGATTACGTTTCCCGTAATTTACAAGCGAGGCAAGTTCGTTGTTGTTGGGAAGTCGCCAATCGGAATATCCTGCATAAGTCAGATTTTCACAGTAAGAAAGAGCTTGTTGCCAGGTTTTGCCACCGACATAAGTTTTCTGCCAAATAAGTCCTGTTTCAGTGTCGGTTACGATTACATCACCGTTCACGGTCGAGGATTTGAACGAACTGGCAGGTAAAGTTGTCCCTCTCACGCAACGTACATAGTGATTGAAAGGTTTACTGCAGTAGGCGCTGACATACCCGTGATAGAAATCCGCACACCAAACTGCGTCATAATTGCTGCTCAATTTGGTAGAGGACGACCAGAAATGCTCACTTGGTGTACCCGGGAAATATGTTGGGTTTGTCGCAGGGTCATATTTGCCGTTGTCAACAATAGTCAAGAGTTCATGTGGTCTCGGCAGTCTCCAGTCATTGTATCCGGCGTAAGTCAGATTATCACAATAATTTTTTGCATTTTCCCAAGTATATGTTTCAGTTGGAATCGTCTGCTGCCACATCAGACCAGTGTTGTTGTCAAGAACCACTTCTTGGCTTGAAATTGTCTGAACGGTGAAGCTCTTTGCCGTGCATTTGTTCCGATATTGCGCATCCTGTCCGTAAAAATCGGCACTTGGTGAGGAAGGGCAAGTAATTGCATTTTCATTGTTATAGCATTTCGTCTGACCTGTGCAGATGTTACCAATGCCAATCGGTTTTTTGCAAAATGAATTATTCCAAAAATAGCCGGAACCGCATTTGTAATGGCATTCCTCAGTGCTTGCTGTTTCGTTGTAAGCGCCGGCATTGCTTGGTATCCATGCATTTCCGTTCCAAGTCTGGGTTATGGTTGAAGCAGTGTTCCACTCAGCATTTTCCGGAAGACCTGTGCAGTTTGAAACTTTGGAATTGGCTTTGCAGATTGAATTGTTCCAAGTGTAGTTTGTTTTGCATTTGAATTTACACTGTGTTGCGCTTGGGGTTGAGCTGAAACTTCCTATTGTTGTGGGTGTCCATGCATTTCCGTCCCAGTTCTGAGTGATGGATGAAGCTGTATTCCATTGTGCATTCGTTGGAAGACCAGTGCAGTTTGCTGTTCTTGTGTTCGAGATACATGCTGAATTTTCCCAGTGGTAGTCACTGTCGCATTTATAGTAACATTGATTTGTGCTCGGGGTTGCGCTGTAAGTTCCAATGGTTGATGGTTGCCAGCCGTTTGCGCTGCTCCAGGTCTGTGTTATGCTGGAAGCTGTGTTCCAGACTGCGTTCGTAGGAAGTCCCGTGCAGTTTGCTGTTCTTGTGTTCGAGATACATGCTGAATTTTCCCAATGGTAGTCAATGTCGCATTTATAGTGGCATTCGTTTGAACTCGGAGTTTCGTTGTAGGTTCCGCTATTTGACGGAATCCAGGCGTTTCCGTTCCAAGTCTGAGTTATGGATGAAGCGGTATTCCAGACTGCATTTGTCGGAAGTCCCAGGCAGTTTGCAGTCTGTGTGTCGGCTACGCATGTCGAAGTTGATGAGTTCCATGTGTAGTGCTGGTTGCATTTATAGTGGCATTCGTTTGAACTCGGTGTTTCGTTGTATGTTCCGGTATTTGACGGGATCCACGCGTTCCCGTTCCAGGTCTGGGTGATGCTTGAAGCTGTGTTCCAGCTTGCGTTCGTCGGAAGTCCCAGACAGCTTGCAGGCTGAGTATCTGCCACGCATTTTGAAGTTGAGGAGTTCCATGAGTAATGATCTTTGCATTTGAAACGGCACTCGGCTACGCTTGCCGAAGCGTTGAATGTCCCGACATTTGACGGAATCCAGCCGTTTCCGTTCCATGTCTGGGTTATTTCGGAAACACTGTTCCAGACTGCATTTTCAGGAAGTCCGGTGCATGTTGCAGGCTGTGTGTCGGGGGCGCAGATCGTGTTGTTCCATGTATAGTGTTCCTTGCATTTGAAGTAGCATTCGCTCTGGCTTGCAGAAGAGTTGAAAGAGCCGGTATTTGACGGAATCCAGGCGTTTCCGCTCCATGTCTGCATGATTTTTGTAGCGGTGTTCCACTCTGCGTTTGTCGGAAGTCCGGTGCAGTTGGCTTCTCTTGTTCCTGCGGCGCACTGAGAGTTGTTCCACTCATAGTTTTCAGCGCATTTGAAGCGGCATTCCGTAGTGCTCGGCGTTTCGCTGAATGTTGCCGATGTCGTCGGAACCCACTCGTTTCCGTTCCAGGTCTGCGTTATATTTGAAACGCTGTTCCAGACTGCATTGTCCGGCTTTCCGGTGCAGGCGACCGCGGGAAGTTCATTCGGAGCACAGGCGATACCGTTCCATGAGTAGTTCGTTTTGCAGACGAATCGGCATTCGTTGTAGCTCGGAGTTTCGTTGAAAGTTCCGATCTCGGACGGAGTCCACGCCGTGCCGCTCCAGCTCTGGGTTATATTTGAAACCGTATTCCAAAGCGCGTTTTCGGGAAGCCCAGTGCAGTCAGTCTGAATTGTTGCCGCGACGCACTGCGAACCAGTCCAGTTGTAGTTTTCAGCACATTTGAAACGGCATTCCGAAGAATTTGGGGTTTTGTTGTAAGTTCCGGTATTTGAAGGAACCCAATTCTCGTCATCCCAAGTCTGCGTGATGCTTGCGGCACCGTTCCAGACTGCATTTTCGGGAAGACCTTCGCAGTTTGCCGTTCTCGTTCCGGCGACACATTCAGAATCGTTCCATTCATAGTTCTGGTTGCAGATAAAACGGCATTTTGTGCTACTTGATGTTGTGCTGAAAACCGCTTCAGTTGAAGGTGTCCACTCGTTTCCGTTCCAAGTCTGGGTTATGCTTGAAACCGTGTTCCAGCTTGCGTTTGCCGGAAGTCCAGTGCAGTCGGCCTCTCTTGTTTCTCCTGTTTCATGCTCAGGCTGCGAATCGCCTGTATCGGCATCATCGTCCGGTTTTGTATCACCGTTATCCGGCTGAGAATCGCCGCTGTCAGGTGTTGTATCACCATTGTCCGGTGTTGTGTCACCGTTATCCGGCTGAGAATCGCCGTTGTCAGGTGTTGTATCACCGTTGTCGGGAGCTGTGTCACCATTGTCCGGTATTGTGTCTGCCGTCGAATCACTTTGCGAATCAGCATCATCGGAAGTCGTGTTAGTTGTGTCCGAATCAGTTTTGTCACTCGTTGAATCTGAAGTGTCCGTGTTACCATAGACATTTTCTTTCGAGCCGCCGCCGCAGGCAGCAAACAAAAACATCACGCAGAAAAGCGCAAAAACAGCTAAAATTTTCTTCATTTTTCTCTCCTAAAACAAACAAAAAACTGCATTTTTTATAGCCAAAATGGAGTCAATTCTTATAGCCAAAAGGTTATAAAATTATTATCTGCTATCGTTTAAAAATCACAAACCTTTTGCGGAGTCGTCCTTTGGATCTCAAAACAGCATTCGCATTGACTATCAAGGAAATCAGAAAGGAAAAAAAGCTTTCTCAGGACAATGTGGCGAACCGCTGTTTTTGCCAGACCGTGATCATCGGACGCCTTGAAACCGCGCAGAGAGAACCCAAAATCTCAACAATTTTCAAAATCGCGAACGCGCTGGAAGTTTCCCCCGACTATTTAGTGAAAAAAGTGGAAGAAAAACTGAACAGCGCGCCTCAGGAATAATTTTCGAAAAGTTACAATCACAAAAATGTGAAAAACTGCGGGGTTTGTGAGTGTAGACCTCCATTTTTTGCATCTTTACATTCACTCAGAGTGCAATTATTGCATTTAATCAATTGAGAAGGTGTAAATTTTGCACTCTTAGTCTTGACTTTAGTGCAAAATGGAGTATTTTTCTCCTCGCGAGGTGATGAAATGGAACAATCTTTGAAAGAACTCAGGGTGCAAGGGCATTTGACGCAGAAAGAAGCAGCTAACTATTTAAATGTTTCTCTGCGCTCTTACAAAACTTATGAAAACGAGGCTGACAAGACTTCCACTATCAAATACGCTTATATGCTGGATAGGTTGAAGCAGCTTGTTCTGGTCGATGAAACGCACGGGATTCTGGATGTCGAAACGATTCGAGAGGCGTGCAGAAGTGTTTTTGAAGAATACAGTGTTCAATACTGCTATCTGTTCGGTTCATATGCCAAAGGAACGGCTTCCGAAAGCAGCGATGTCGATCTTCTGGTTTCATCGGATGTCAGCGGACTGAAATTTTACGGCATGATCGAAAAGCTCAAAAATGCTTTGAAAAAGAATGTCGATCTTCTCAATGTCAGGCAGCTTGAGGGAAATGCTGAACTCTTGAACGAAATCTTGAAATACGGGGTCAGAATATATACTGACTGAAACATACAAAATGCAACGCGGCGAAATTCCTTGGACAGACATTTACGGTTTGCGAAATAAAATCGTTCACGAATACGGTCGCGTGGATTTAGGAATTGTCTACGACACTCTGGTCAATGACATTCCCGAACTTAGGAATTTGCTTCAGAAATAGCAGTCTAAAAAATCAAGAAAAACGTTGAACTGCTTCGAATCAAAACCCTTTTTCTATGATTCCGCCGCCCTGAAGGATCCCGTCTTCGCGGTAAATTGCGACTGCCTGACCGGGAGTGACCGAAAGCTGCGGCGTTTCAAAAACGACTTTGAATCTGCCGCCGTCCAGGATCGAAACTGTGGCCTGGCACTCTTTGTGTTTCTGCCTGATTTTGACCAATGCTTTGAATTCATTAGGATTTTCTATATCGTCAAGCAGGTTGAGTTCCGCCCCTTCAAGCCCGTTGGAGAATAAATGCTCCTTTTCGGTGACGACGATTTCATTCTTTCCGGCATTGATCCTTAGGACAAAAAGCGGTTTCGGATTGCTGATGCCGAGCCCTTTGCGCTGCCCTATCGTGTAGTGGATTATTCCTTTGTGGCGGCCTAAGATTTTGCCGTTTTCGTCAACGATATTGCCCTCTTTCACAACTTCGTCGTCAAAAAGCACAGCGTGGTTGCCGCCCATAAAATCCTGACTTTCCTCTTTTTCGGCAACGGGAAGATCAAACTTTCTCGCCGTTTCGCGCACTTCGTCTTTCGTCATGTTTCCGAGCGGAAAAATGATGTGCGGAAGCCACTCGCGGCGCAGCATCTGCAGGAAATAGCTCTGGTCTTTCGCCGTATTCAACGCTTTCGCAAGGAAAAACTTGCCGTTTTCTTCAATAATTCTCGCATAATGACCTGTCGCAAAAAGGTCGATCCCAAGCTCAGCCCTCGCCTTTTCGAAAAGAAGCCCGAACTTCATCTTGAAATTGCATCTCACACACGGATTCGGCGTTCTGCCGCACATGTATTCGTGCTTGAAATACGAAATGATGTTTTCGCGGTATGCCTCGCTCAAATCAAAAACTTTATAAGGGATATCAAGCACTTTTGCGATTTCTTCAACCGCTTCCAGGCTTTCTCCCTCGCAAGGCCCGTAGCATGAATCGGGCATCGGGCCCTCGACATGAAGCGAACCGTCCCAGTTCGACATCGTGACTCCGACGACATCGTAACCCTGCTGTTTGAGAAGTGCCGCCGCGACAGCGGAATCGACTCCGCCGCTTAAGCCCACAGCGATTTTTGCCATGTTTCCTCCGGCTATTTTTCGTTAAGAATGTGTTTTATGTTGTAAAGCTGCGGATTTTTGAGCCATTTCGAGGCTTTTTCGTAGTCGTCTTCATCGATGTAGTGGAAGTTTTCGACAAGCATTTTGTAGTCGTCAGCTTCGGTATCGACAAGACGCGGTTTGATTTTGCCTGTTTTGGGATCTTCGACATCTTCGAGGTAGAGCGGAGAAACTGTTCCGTCGTTGTGGCAGACTACGATGCAGCCCGAAACGCCGCGGTCGAAAAGTTCTTTTACGCCGAAACCGAGCAGCGTGCAGTATTTGAGGTCAAAAGCGCACGGAGCGCAGCAGCGGACTTCGTAGCCGATTTCGGTCGGTCTGCATTTTACCTTGAGGCCGAGTTTAGTAAGTTCTTCGTTGAGGAGAACGTTGAATATATGCGCTTTCGAGACGTTTCCGAGTTCGGGATGTCCGTGCTCGTCGAAGGAGAATTTGATTCCCGATCCGATTATCTCTTCATCAGACATGAAGTGGAAAACGCCTTCGCTGATCATGATAGCGCCGTAGTCCATGCCGTAGATTTTTCTTTTTACGATTGAGGAGATCATCATTTTTATGATTCTGTCAAAGGTGACTTCGACATTTTTGAACATTTCGGGAATTATTATCATCGGATAGTGGCAGGCTGAGCCGATTCCGAAAGCAAGGTGTCCCGCCTCGCGTCCCATTGAAGAGACAACGAACCAGTTTCCGCTCGTTCTTGCATCTTCGTAAATCGTCGTCGCGATCCTGACACCTTCGTTTTTCGCCGACTGATAGCCGAAAGTGGGAAGTCTTTCTGGCAGCGGAAGATCGTTGTCAATCGTCTTCGGAACGTGGATATTGCGGACAGGAAGGTTCTTTTCGTTCAGATATTTTGTAATTCTGTTCGCAGTGGACGCAGTATCGTCGCCGCCGATTGTTACGAGCAGTTCAACGTTGTTTTTGATGAAGAAATCGGGCTTGAACTCGCTGTCTTTCGGTTTGTAGCGGCTCATTTTAAGGAACGATCCGCCGCGATTGAAATAATGGTCGGCAAGGTCAAAATCGATCTCGACCGTATCGACATGGTCTGTGAAAAGTGTCTTCGTGCCGTAATTTATGCCGATAACTCTGTAGTGCGCCTTCAAAAAGACTTTGGCTATCGAGCAGACGACAGTGTTTATGCCAGGGGCCGGGCCGCCGGAGCAGAGAATTGCAACGGATTTTTTGTCTTCCATGGTTTCCCTCACAAAATATTAAATAAAATCAGGTCGTTATTCAAAAAGAGCCTCAACAAATTCATTCGGGTCGAAGGGGCGAAGATCTTCGATTTTCTCGCCTACTCCGACAAGGTAAACCGGCAGGCCAAGTTCTTTCGAAATGCCGATTATAACGCCTCCTTTTGCGCTGCCGTCGAGTTTCGTGATAATGATTCCGGTAACTTTTACGGCTTCGCTGAACTGTTTTGCCTGAGTGAGCGCATTCTGACCGTTGTTCGCGTCGATCACGATTATCGTTTCATGCGGAGCACCTGGTTTTGCCTTGCCGATGACGCGGTTTATCTTGATAAGTTCTTCCATAAGATTTACGCGGTTCTGCAGCCTTCCCGCCGTATCGACAAGAAGAACGTCAACATCTTTGCTGATCGCGCTGTTTACCGCGTTGAAAGCGACCGATGCCGGATCAGCGCCGTCTTTGTCGCTGATGACCGTGCAGTTATTGCGCTCGCCCCAGACCTTGAGCTGCTCGACCGCCGCTGCACGGAAAGTGTCTCCTGCCGCCAGCATCGGGATTTTTCCCTGAGCAATGAATTTGTGCGCAAGTTTGCCGATAGTCGTCGTTTTTCCCGCGCCGTTTACGCCGACCATGAGGAATACCGTCGGTTTTTCGGTGATTTCGGGGAACGGTTTATGGTTTGCGACGAGAACTTCACGGATCTGCTCTTTGAGGAACTGTTTGACATCGTCGCCGCTTGAGAATTTTGAACGGTTTTTGTTGACGAGATCCATAAGCCACGAAACTGTAGCGACACCCATGTCGGCGGTGTAAAGGATCTCTTCGAGCTCTTCGATAAGGTCGTCATCAACGACGCTGTTTCTGAAAAGACCGAGAAGACGCGACATAAAGCCGCCTTTTTTCGTTTTTTCGAGACCGCTTTTGATTGTTGCGGCGGGTTGTTCGGGTTCCGGAGACGTCTCAGGTGACATCTCTACAGGTGCGGGTTCCGCAGGTTTTTCGGGTTCCGGAGACGTCTCAGGTGACGTCTCTACGGATTCAGGTTCCTCGGTTTTTTCCGGTTCCGCAGGTTTTTCGGGTTCCGGAGACGTCTCAGGTGACGTCTCTACGGGTGCGGGTTCCTCGGTTTTTTCCGGTTCCGCAGGTTGTTCGGGTTCAATCGGTTTTTGAGACGTTTCGGGAAACGTCTGTACATCCTGTTCCTCGAACAATTGGATTTCGGCGCCGGCCTCTTTGAAAGGAGGTTCTTCCGTATTTTCAACAATCGGTTCTATCTCAGCTTTCAGCTTTTTGTCGGCTTTTATGAGCTTGTCGATTTCGTCTTCTTCGGTTTCTTCCTTTTTCTCTTTTTTCTTGTCGGGCCAGAAAATAACGATCAAAAGCAGAAGCAAAAGAACCGCCGGCACGATATAGAAAAACAATTCGCCGTTTTTAAGGCTTTCTTCAATCCAAACTTGCATATCTGACTCCAAAATTATCAAAAAAATCGGCTAAATGCCGTAAAACGCGTTATTATTGCCGCAAAGCGCATTAAATCAAGAAAATGCGGATTTAATCAATCGAGATCGTATTTTTCAAAAACGAAGGCAAAGTCGCGTCTCACCTGCTCTTCGGTAAGTCCGAACTGCTCGAGCGAATAGATGTGCTCGGTCTTGAAAGTTTTCTGCTTTTCGGACTGAATTTTAAGCGCAGCCGCTAACTTTTCATCTTTTTTGAGATCACAGAAAGAGATTATCCGCTCGAAAGTATTGTCGAAATCGGTCATAAGCTGCTTGTGGGTAAGAAGCAGGAAATTCGGAGAGTTTTTCTTCTTTTCCGCTATCTCGTCGAACATTTTATAGTAGAAAAGCGACGTGCGGTACATGTTTTTGAGGAAACGCTGCTGAAGCTCTGCCGGCTGAGAACTGTAGTTGTTCAGCGACTCCTGAACCCGTTTTTCAAGCGACATCATCGATGGCACTGCCTCGAGCGGGTTCCTGATTATGAGCATGATGCGCGGATCTTCGTAGATCTCCTCGATCTTATCGACCGCAAAAAGCTGTGCAAACGACTTCGAGAACATTCTCCTGCCCGTTTTCCAGATGTTTTTGCGGTGGATTTCCTGAAGATACTCGGCAAATTTTTCCTGCCCGGCGACTTCGACAAGCTCTTTTTCAAAAGTGTGGCTTTCGTCAAAATTCTGCCAGCAGTAGAAGTAGATCCACGAAAGAAGTCCGTCGAAATAGCGCATCGAAAGGGCAATGTCGTCTGTTTCCATCGAAAAAAGGTCGGTTTTGTGGATTTTCGGGTCCCAGACTCCGTCGAAAGAGAGATTTTTCACGAGCGGAAGGAACGGTTTTATGATTTTCCGCATAAAAATGGAGGGAAAAACCATCTCCCACATCGCGAAACCGCGCAGTTCATCGCAGTTTTCAGTCAGAAAACGGTGCAGGAAAGTCGTTCCGCTGCGCAGATGTCCGATTAAAAAGACGGGTTTTTCGATTTTCTGCTTAGCCGCGCCGGGAAAGAAAATCTTGTCCAGAAAGAGCGTTACCGTCATCAGTGCGCCGATGAAAGTCCTGAAAATGAGGATACCAATGTATTTGAAGCGGAAACCGAAAGCCGAATACAAAATTTTAAGGATTTTGAGTGTCTGTGACATTTTTCACCTTTAAAGAATATCCGTTGGTTAACGGAAAAGAACGGAAAAACAGTTACTTTTTGAGAAGGTCTCTGATCTCGGTAAGAAGAACGATCTGAGGATCCGGAGCCGGTGCCGGAGCCGCAGCTGCAGCAGCTTCTTCAGCAGCTTTCGTAGCTTTTTCAAGTTTTTCCTTAGCCGTGTTGATTATTTTGATGAAAAGGAAGATCGAAAACGCAACGATGAGGAAATCGAAAGTGGTCTGGAGGAAGTTTCCGTATTTCAGAAGGACAGCAGGTTTTGCCGCAACGCCTTCAGCAGCAGGAACAGCTTCTTTCAGAGTGATGGCGAGGTCGGTAAAGTTGACACCGCCGACGATAAGACCGATGAGCGGCATGATGACATCGTTGACGACCGAAGTTACGATCTTGCCGAACGCACCGCCGATGATGATACCGACAGCCATGTCCATAACATTTCCCTTCATTGCGAAATCTTTAAATTCCTTAAGCAGATTTTTCATTTTTTTCTCCCTCAGTTATTTGTTCAACAATCTTTTGCTGAGAACTTTGATCATATCCTCAGTCATAGTGTCCAAATCGTAACTCGGTGCCCAGTCCCACTCAGCTCTTGCGCAGGAGTCGTCCATTTTGTTCGGCCAGCTTTCAGCGATGCCCTGGCGGACCGGATCAATGTCGTAATCCATCGTGAAATCAGGAATAACTTTTCTGATTGCAGCTGCGATCTGTTCCGGCTCGAAGCTCATCGAAGCGACGTTGAAGCAGTTTCTGTGGATGAATCTCGAAGAATCGGCTTCCATAACGCCGATAGCAGCCTTGAGACAGTCTGGCATATACATCATATCCATGTAAGTTCCGGCTTTGATGTAGCAGGTGTAGTGATGTTTTTTGATCGCTTCGTAGTAAATATCGACTGCGTAGTCGGTCGTGCCGCCGCCGGGAAGCGTGACGTTCGAAATGATACCCGGAAATCTGACGCCTCTCGTATCGACGCCGTATTTTTTATAGTAGTAGTCGCAGAGAAGTTCGCCCGCGACTTTGGTAACACCGTACATCGAAGTCGGACGCTGGATCGTGTCCTGAGGAGTGTTGTCTTTCGGGGTAGCCGGGCCGAAAGAACCGATCGAACTCGGAGTAAAAAGCTGGAAATGAAGCTCTCTCGCGATCTCGAGAAGATTCATCAGACCGCCGAGGTTGATCTTCCAGGAAAGCTGCGGCTTCTGCTCGCCGACGCTCGAAAGAAGAGCAACGAGGTTGTAAACCGCGTCAACATTATATTTTTTAATGATCTCGGAAACACGCGCCGTGTCGAGAATGTCTGCCTGTTCGTAAATACCGTCAACAAGCGTCGGAGCAAGCTGGGACGGATCTTTAAGATCTGCCGCAACAACATTGCTTTCGCCGTAAATTCTTCTGAGTTCGGGAACAAGTTCGCTTCCGATCTGACCGCTGGCACCCACAACAAGAATTCTTTTCATTTTTTTCTCCAATAAAAAACCATAATCCGATCTGCGACGATCCGCAGACTTTTACGAAATCGGAAATATAGTCATATTTATTTTTAGCACAAAAAAATTTTGGGATTTTTTGAGAGGTTGCCGCAGATTGCCTCATCGTATCACCTGTTTTCCTCCACGATTTTTATTTTTTCTGCTGTTTTACAGCATAGGAAAAACAGTTTGTTTTCTTCGTTTAAATTATTTCGAAATAAGCAGTGTGGTTTTTGCCTTCGTAATTGATTTCGATTCCTTTGATTGATTCGATCTCTTCTGCGCTTGAAGCCGCATATTCTATCGGCATAAGGCGGCAGCAGTTGTCGCAGTCAGTCGCCAAATCACTGAGGTCCCGTTCTTTAATGCTGACTTTAAGAACATTTTCCACGATCCCCTCGATTTCGTAGCCGTATTCCCAATCATCACAATGAAACGCGGCAAACCAGTTGAATTTAATGGTTGTGTCTGTTTTTTCGATTACTTCGACATATTCTTTGCAAGAATAGTAGTTTTCAGTCTCATTATAGATTCTATCCTTGAAAGCAAAAGCAGGTTCTTCGTGAAGACATTCGCTGACATCGACCGCCTTAAAGCCTTCATTGCCACAGCTCAAAAACATAAAAACTGCTGAAATTATGATAAACAATAATTTCTTAGTCATGGTTTTACTCCAATGAAATTGTTAAAAATACAAAATGCAAAAATCAGAACTGTCAAGGAACTTTTGAGATTTTAATATATTACTTCCAATACGTTTCTGCAAGAATATTTTCTTACCTGCCGCGGTGTACAAGCGTTATCTCCGGCGCAACTAAAAGAGATGGAAGCAAGACAAACTGCGGGCAAGCAGACCTAAGCTCCGGCAAAAGGCCCGGAATCTCGAAGCAAAAAACTGCATAATCATTAAAAAATTTCAGAGTTCTTCACTTTTTTCTTGACTTTGAAGTTTAGTCGCGTAATATACCGTCGCTTTTTTGGTAACTGACATGAGGAAGAGTGTCATGGAATTGACAAAATACAAAAGAAAAGAAGACGTTAAGAGAGAATGGTTCGAGATCGACGCAACGGGCGTCAGACTCGGAAGACTTGCGACGGCTGTTGCAAACATCCTTCGCGGAAAAACAAAAGTTGACTACACGCCGAGCGTTGACTGCGGTGACTATGTAGTTATTACTAATGCCGAAAAGATCGACCTTACCGGCAGCAAACTTACTGAAAAGAATTATTACCATTATTCAGGTTATCAGAGCGGTATGAAATCGCTTACGGCAGCTGAAATGATCCAGAAACATCCTGATTACCTCATTCTTCACGCGGTAAAGGGAATGATGCCGAAGAACAAACTTGCGAACCAGATTATGACCAAGCTCAAAATCTTCGCAGGAAACGAACATGCCCACACAGCTCAGCAGCCGACCAAGCTCAGAGTTGACGTAACCGGCAAAGTTGAAAAAATTTAACTATTTGGAGATAAAGAATGGAACAGTGGTACGCTACCGGCAAAAGAAAAACAGCAGTCGCAAGAGTTTTTTTGAGACCGGGAAAAGGTGAAATCGTTGTCAACGGTAAAACCACAAAAGAGTATTTTTACACCGACAGCAACATTATTAAAATTGATGCTCCTCTCGCAATCACGAAAACACAGGGTAAATTTGACATCCTCGTTACGGTTTGCGGCGGCGGAATCTGTGCTCAGGCTGAAGCAGTCAGACACGGCATTTCAAAAGCTCTCGTTGAGTATGATCCCGAAATGAGACCGGCTCTCAAAAAGGAAGGTTTCCTGAGGAGAGACGCAAGAATGAAAGAGAGAAAGAAATACGGTCTTCGTTCTGCAAGAGCAAGATACCAGTTCTCGAAGAGATAATATTTTATATACGGTTTCTCGGATTTTTATGCCCCCTCCTCAAAAGAGGGGGTTTTTGTGTTTATGGAGGCTAATATGTCAAGACCTTACCTTTTCACATCGGAATCAGTTACAGAAGGACATCCGGATAAAGTTGCCGATCAGGTTTCGGATTCCATTCTCGACGCTATTTTAGAACGCGACAGATTTGCTAGAGTCGCCTGCGAAACATTCGTCACGACAGGACTTGTCGTTGTCGGCGGCGAAATCACGACAAACACTTATGTCGACATCCCAGAAATTGTCAGAAACACTATCATGGAAATCGGCTACAAAGACACGAAAACCTGCGGCTTCGACGGCCATACCTGCGGCGTTCTTTCAACAATCGACAAGCAGTCTCCCGACATCGCTCAGGGTGTAAACGCCGGCGAAGGTCTTTTCAAAGAACAGGGTGCGGGCGACCAGGGACTTATGTTCGGCTATGCAACTGACGAAAACGAGGATTTCATGCCGACTCCTATTCATCTGGCACACCAGCTTGCTTTCAGACTTGCCGAAATCAGAAAAAGCGGCGAATCATCTTTCATTCTGCCCGACGGCAAAACTCAGGTTTCAGTCCGCTACGAAAACGATATGCCGGTCGCAGTTGATAAAATCGTTGTCAGCACGCAGCACAAAGAGGAAGTCAGCTACGAAACGATCAGGCAGACCATTATCGACACGGTCATAAAGCCGATAATTCCGGCGCATCTTCTGCACGACAAAACCGAGATTTTCGTCAATCCGACCGGAAAATTCGTTATCGGCGGTCCAGTTGCCGACACAGGTCTCACTGGCAGAAAAATTATCGTTGACACTTACGGCGGAATGGGTCGTCACGGCGGCGGTGCATTCTCTGGCAAAGATCCTTCGAAAGTCGACAGATCGGCCTCCTACATGGCGCGTTACATCGCGAAAAACGTCGTTGCGGCGGGACTTGCGAAAAGATGCGAAGTCCAGCTCGCCTACGCAATCGGAGTCGCTGAGCCGGTATCCGTTTATGTTAACACTTTCGGAACATCCGCAGCAAAAGAATGCGACATCGAAAGAGCAGTTAAAAAATGTTTTGATATGCGCCCGGCTGCAATTATCGAGCAGCTTGACCTGCTTCGTCCGATATACAAAAAGACAGCATCCTACGGTCACTTCGGCCGGAACTGCTTCAGTTGGGAAAAAACCGACAGAACCGAAGATCTCAAACATTTGGTTTAACATCCGCTAAGAAAAAATCACAAGATTTGCCACTTTAAATATTTTCGCTATAATCAGCGGTTTTTTGTTTATTAAGGTTATTTAGAGTAATAATTTCGGGAGATTTCAATGGCTGATTTTTTGAAACTTGTCGATTCGCCGGCGGGAACGCGCCTCATTCTTCAGGGCAACAGCGCTTTCGCTCTCGGCGTAGTTCATGCGGGTTACCACGCTGCTGACGGGTATCCGGGCACTCCGAGCACCGAAGTCATCGATAAAAACCTCAAATACGTTCAGGACAGAATGACTGTCGGCTGGAGCGTAAACGAAGCCTCGGCTGTCGCAGTCACTATCGGTCACGCCGTCGCAGGCATGGACAGCGTCGTCACGATGAAGATTCCCGGTCTTTTCCAGGCTGCCGACACCATCACGACTTCCGCTTTCTACACCGGTCAGATGGGCGCTTTCGTAGTTTACGCAGCTACAGACTATGTTCCGTCAAGTACGCAGCACGTAATCGACGCGAGATACTTCCTGAGTGCGGCGAGAATTCCCGTTCTCGAACCGAGGACACATCAGGAACTTTACGACATGGCTTTCATCGCAGCCGATCTTTCGCGTTCGTTCAAAACGCAGGTCTGCATTCTGCCAAGCGGCATTTTAGCTCACAGCGAAGGCTTGGTCGTAACGAGAGAACCGCGTAAAATCGAGCCTATGCCCGTTCCGGCAGATCTTTCGAAGTGGATGCTTATGCCCGGGATCGCGAGGAAAAACTATAACGAAGCCACCACTCACAGAATCCCAGAAGTACTTAAATTCATTGAACAAAACGACACTTTCATAAAAGAGACGAAAGGAAAGGACGACTTCGGCATCGTCGTTGTAGGCGAGAGCGAAATCATCGTCAAAGAGGCTCTTCTCAACGTCGGACTTGAGCCATCTATCCTTTCGATGTCGATCGCAAACCCTGTTCCGATAAGCAGAATCCGCGATTTTGCTTCGAAAATCAAAGGGAAACTTTTTGTTTTTGAAGACGGCGACAGATTTTTGCAGGAAAAGATCGAAGCTGCCGGAATAAAAGTCATCGGAAAACCCGAATATTCGGTCCTTACCGACTGGACCCCGCAGGATGTTATTGATTTTCTTAAAGATTTCATTGAGATCAAACTGCATAAAGAATCAGAAAAACCGTTGATAAAGCCTCTTGTCAGACCGCCTTCAATCTGCCCCGGATGTCCGTTCCGCGGTTATGCGCTTTCGGCTGAAAACCTGAGGAAAAAAGGAAAACTTTTCGCAGGTTTCGGCGAAATCGGCTGCTCGACGCTCCTTTTCATCAACAAAGGAATCGACACAGTCCTCTGCATGGGCGGAAGCGACTCGATGAGACAGGGTTTCTGCCTTAGCAGACCCGAAATGGCGTCGAAAGTCGTCAGCGTAATCGGTGACTCGTGCGAATGCCACAGCGGTCTTGACGCGACACGAAACGGCGTTTTCAGAAACGTTCCCGGCGTAAAGGTCATTCTCGACAACAGCGTAACGGCTATGACCGGCGGCCAGCCCGCTCCGACAAGCTATGCAAACCTTGCAGGAGTTCCCAACAAATTCAGGCTGAAAGAGGCGATCGCGGCTGAAAAATGCGATGTCGTCGCAGTCAACGCCTACGATCTTTCAGGAATCGAAAAGGCTCTCGAAAAAGCTCTCGATGATGCCGAAGAAGGCAAATTCACCAATCTGGTAATCGAAGGACCGTGCCAGCAGATAATGGACAAATCGCAGAAGAAAAGAACCATAAAAATCGATGCCGAAAAATGTAAGAAATGCGGAAGATGCAACGTCTGCCCCGGCATTAAATTCGATAAGGAAAAAGGGCCGGAGTTTACGAATATGTGCATAAACTGCGGCGGAAACAAACAGATCTGCATGCAGAGATGTCCGTTCGGAGCAATAGTTCCGGTCGAAATAACCGAGAAGAAGGAAAAAGCCGCGGCAGAAGTCAGAATTCCTGAAGAAATCAAGGAAGTTACTGTTGCAAAAGAGCTTCTTCCCGAATCAATAAGAATCGCGATCCGCGGTATCGGAGGACAGGGAAACCTTTTCTTCGGCAAAATACTCAGCGAAGTCGCGCTCCACACTCCATACGGCGAAACCGGCATCGTTAAAGGCGATACCCACGGCATGGCGCAGCTGGGCGGCAGCGTTATTTCAACTTTCGCCTGCGGCAACGTCTACAGTCCGATTCTTTCACCGAAAAGTGCCGATGTCCTCGTCGTAATGGAGACTTCCGAAGTTTTCTGCAACGGTTTCCTCGACCTTTTGAAGCCGAACGGAACAATAATCCTCAACAGATTCGAATCGCTTCCGGCTAACGCGAAAAAAGAGGATTACCCGAAAATCGAAGATATCAGAAAAGCTCTTTCGGGTTACAAAGTCATCGAAACAGATGTCCTTGAAACTGTTGCAAAAACCGGCGACAAGTCAGGCAAAACAGCGAATATCGCGATGCTCGGACTTATGTCTTCGATAGAACCTTTCTCGGCAATTCCGAAAGAAATCTGGTTAAGCGCACTCATGAAACTTTCGCCAACCGATGCAGCAAAGGCGGCAAACTACGCGGCATTCATCGCAGGAAGAGGAAAATAGTTTGTCTCCAAACGCAACTGCCGGAAAATATTCAGCAATTACCGAAAAGATCTTTCTTGCACTATTTGTGATTTCGATTTTTTCGACTTTTATTTTCTGGTGGAGCGGACTCAGCGACAAAAATGCGCTCGATGAAGAAACAGAACGGAAATTTGCAGAGATTCTCAACGAAAATTTCAGGCACGGCGACATTATTTTTACCGAAAACGACTGGGATCTTGAGTTTTTGAAAAATCTCAAAAGCGGAATTTTTCCGGTTGTTTTAGACCTGAAAAATGCGACGGAAAAATCTGCTGCGATGATGAAAAACAGCGACGACAGAGTTTTTCTGCTGCTTAAATCGGCAAATTCGGGGGATTTTTACATCAAAAAATTGAATTTAAAGGTCATTGAGACATTCAAGGCGGGCAAAGGCGAGATCCTTCTTGCAGAAACGCTTTTCAAAACTGTAAAACGAACCCTTGTTTTTTCCCGCGACATCGGCAAGGCAAAACGCGTTGCATTTTTGAACGGTGAAAAAAGCGAAGATTGCCGAAAAATTTCCGAAACAAAGTGGCAGTGCTCCGATGAAACATGGAATTACGTTGGTCTGACGACGGCTTCTTTCAACGGGCAGCAGAAACAGGCGGTATGGGCACATCCGGTTACAGGAAAAACGCTTGAGATCGTCTTTGATGTGCCGGAAAACAGCAGAAAAATCTACTTCAACTCCGTTTTTGCAGAATCGGCTTACCGCTCGAAAAACCGGGCTCCGGTCAATGTCGAAATTTCAGCTGACCAGAAAATCCTGCTGCAATATCCAAGCCCGTTCTCTTCAAAAGCAACCGAAAAAATTGCAGAAATACCTGAAAACACTAAAGAATTTACAATAAAGCTGACAACTGCCGACGACAGGCAGAGACACTTTGTTTTTAACGGATATCTGAGCGATGAACTTTAAAAACAGATTTGAAAAAATAGATTTTCTGCTCGCCGCAGCCGTTGCGGTTTTTGTTTTTCTGATGATTTTTCTGACTAACGGCTCTTTCGGTTTTGTCAGAGACGAAGGCTTTTACATGAAAGCGGCAAACTACATGGCCGACTGGTACGAATCAATTGGTACGAATATTTCGAACGGCGAATTTGCGAAGATTTTTTCGAAAAAGGAGATCGACAGATACTTCAACTATAACTCTGAGCATCCGCCTTTCATGAAAGAGCTCTTCGGTCTTTCTCAGTTCATTTTCACGCGGAAACTCGGAATTTTGTCAGCTCCGATGTCGGCAAGACTTGTCGCAGCTGTTTTCGCGGCTCTGACGGCACTTATGATCTATCTTTTCGGTCTCATTTTCTTCAGCAGGATCACCGCGGCAGCGGCTCCTCTCCTCTTTTTCATGATGCCGCACATCTTTTTCCACTCGCACCTTGCATGCTTCGATATGCCGATACTTTTTTTCTGGAGCGCAACCTTCATTCTCTACATAATCTGCCTCAAAACGAAAAAAACTTCCGTTCATGCACTCACCGCCCTCTTTTTCGCTTTCGGCATGGCGACAAAGCACAACGTTCTTTTCATTCCGATACTCCTCTTTGTTTCGTGGCTTTTTTTCTACGCTTTTTCATACCGCAAAGAAGCTGGTTACGGCTCTTTCACCGGATTTTTCAAGGCGATCCCGAAAGTTTTTTACTTCATGGTGATAATTTCGCTTCCGGTTTATTTCCTCATCTGGCCGAGAATGTGGTTCAACACTTTCGACAGGCTCATGACCTACGCCGAATTTCACGGCAAACACGTGAACTATCTCAACTACTACTTCGGAACGCCGCTTAAAAACGGACCCTTCCCTTTCAGTTTTCCGTGGGCGATGACGTTTTTTACAACCCCGACTCCGCAACTCGTCTGCTTTTTTGCAGGAATAGTCTATTTCTGCCGCGATTTTCTGAAAAGTGAAAAAACTTGTGAAAAAGAGGCTGCTTTCGCAATGATTACAGGCTCGCTTTTCCCGATTTTTCTCATAGCACTCCCGAGCGTTCCGATTTTCGGCGGCATAAAACACTGGTTCACCGGTTATCCGCTCATGCTCACATCTGGCGTTTTTGCAATCGAAGAATCGGCAAAAAGGCTAATAAAAACAAGCGATTTAAAGAAGAACCTGACCGTTTGCGCACTTTTTGTGCTTGCCGCAGTTTCTTTAATTTCCCCTAACATAAAATTTGCAAAACGGGGCGCAGCGTTCTATAACGAACTTATCGGCGGTGCCCAGGGAGCTGCCGAAGCAAGAATGCAAAGAAATTTCTGGGGTTATGACATGATCGATCTTGCGGACACGCTCAACAGAGAGGCTCCTGAAAACGCGAAACTTTTTATAATGACCGGTTATGAAGGTTTAAACCAGAATTCTTTCAAGTTCATGGTTGAGGCGGGAATGATAAGAAGCGACATCCGACAGACAAATACCTTGAACGAAGCTGATATGGCGCTTTTTTTCTATGAGAAGCAGAATGAACATATTCTTAACAATATAGCTTACGAATTCGGAACAGTCAGACCTTTGGCGGTTTCGTCAACGGATTCTGTATTCTATTCCGCACTTTTCAGGAGAGAGAAATGACCTATCTTTTCACAAATCCGCAGGTAAAAAAGTGGAAGACGCTCTTTGTCCTTTCGTTTTGCCTGAACCTTATCCTTATCGCCATCATCGTCTACACCGTAAAAAGCGGTGAAAATGACCGGAAAGAGGAAACTCAACCAGTCCAGACTGCATCCGACAACGCTGAAGCAGGCGAACAGCAGGCTGCAGCAGCCGAGCAGGAAGGAGTTCAGCCGGCGGAACCCGAAAAACCTGAAAAAGAGCTTAACATAAACACCGATCCGGGCGAGCTCATCTCCGCTTCGGCAGTGATCGAGGACAACTTCTACAACGCTTTCAACTCGAATGATGATCTCAAGCAGATAGCGAAAGCGCTCGGAATGCCTAACCTCGCCGACATAATCAGCGCGCATGTCGGAAGGCTTCTGATCTGGGACATCGTTCTCAGAAACGACGTCAGAAAAGGCGACAGGATCGATTTCGTCTTCCGGGTCATTCCCGATGAAGAAAAAAGAACGAGAAACGATCTGCCCGATGTTCTCGAAATCATTGCTGTAAAATATTTCTCGCATAAATTCAACAAAGAAATAAACATTTACAAATATGCAGCAAAAAATTCTATTGCCAAATATTATTATTCAGACGGAATAATGCTTGAAAAAATCATATCTCCGTTTCCGCCTGTCAAAAACTACATTCAAATAACGAGTACTATCGGAGACAGGGCTCCGAAACACGAAGGCATCGACTTCAAAACGAATGTCGGGACTCCGGTCTATGCAACTGTCAACGGCACTGTTTCACGCATCAACTGGAAAACGAGATACAACGGCTACTGCATCGAAATCGAGGCGAAAGGAAGCCCGTACGTCTTCAAATATCTCCATTTGAGCGAGGTCAACGTCGAACCGGGACAGAAAGTTTCTCCGGGACAGCAGATCGCCGCTTCAGGAAACACCGGAAAATCGACCGCGCCGCATCTGCACTACCAGATCAACGTAGGAAACAAGGGAAAAGTCGTTGATCCGATGAAGTATCACAAGACAATAATCGAAAAACTCCCGGAAAACGAGCGTGAAAACTTCAAAAACAGGATTTCAGAGCTCGATGATCTGATGAAACAATAACATTTTGTTTTAATTCACCAACAAAAACCGCCTAAAATTCCTTTTTATGTAATAGTATCTGAAAAATTTGACTAAAGTAAGTCTATATTGTATCCTGCTATGATTTTTTGGGAGATTTACAAATGAACCAGGGGAGAGTCAAGTGAAAAAAATTGTTAATGCATTAAGTTTCCTGATTATCGTTTTCATCTCTTGCCAGCTGTTTGCAGCTGATTCGGTATCCGTTACTTCGACGATATCGAAAACCGCGCAGGAGAAAAAACTTGCAAAAGAGATCGATGACAATTTGTCCCTGCTGCTTTCGAGCATCAAAACCGCAAACGTCACAGCGGCAAAATCTGCGAAAACCGACAAATGCAAGGACGATGCAAAGTGTGTGGCGCAAGTCGTTACGAAAAACGAATCTTCAGATTTCGTCATCGTTCCGAAAATCAAAAAGGGATCGTCCGACGTAAAAGTCGTTCTCACCATGTTCGATGCGAGCGGCAAAAAGAAAGGTTCGAAAACAGTGACCTCAGGTTCGGATGCAGACAGCGAAGATATCGCTTCCGATATGCTCAATGCTCTTAAATCGCTGATCGCTTCGGCAGCTCCGGATGAAGAGGAAGCTCCGAAGAAACCGGCAGTTGCGGCAAACAGAACCGCTTCATATTCCGAAGTCAAGGAAGAAATCAAGAAAGGCTTCGCGGCTTACGACAAAGGCGACCTTGACGGTGCGGTCGAAACTTTCGACAGAGCGGCAAACGAACTCAACTGCAAATGCCAGCAGAACGAAATCGCGCGCCAGCTTCTTGACACAGTCAAAAAGATCCAGAAAGGTCTTCCGAAAGCAACGGATTCTCTTGACGACGGCGACTACAAAGCTGCTCTCAGAACTCTTGAATCTCTCAGAAAATCGGATACCGAGCTCCGCGAACAGGGCTACAAGGCGATGGTTTT
Organism: uncultured Spirochaetales bacterium; assembly: GCA_902774115.1. Classification (GTDB taxonomy): domain Bacteria; phylum UBP6; class UBA1177; order UBA1177; family UBA1177; genus UBA1177. The sequence continues at coordinate 187,368 of CACYHH010000002.1, read as the reverse complement.
CAAAAAAGACAAAAACAACCGTAAAAGATACGCCGAGCCGAATCCGCAGGATGCCCAGACTGTAGAGCAGATCCACAAGACCTTCAAATCGAAAATCGAAGATCTCAGAAAATGGCGTGCAAAACAGCTTTCCGACATCGATGACTGGGTAAACAATAATATCAAGGCGAGAGAAAAGGCTATAAACGACCTCAAAACCAAAGAAAAAGAGCTCGTAAAACAGCAGAAGGATGCCGAAGCCGCTCTCAAAAACAAAATCCGCGATATGAAATACCAGTGGGAAAAGGATGACACCAGCCTCGAACAGGAAATCGTAAATCTCGAAAGCCAGATCACTCAGATCGAACAGCGTGAAAAGGGCGTCATCAAAGTTTCGAACAAGAAACGTGATGAAGCCAAAGAGAACGATTTCAAAAACAACGACAAGGCTTACAGCGAGTGGAAAAAGAAACACCAGCAGGAAAAGGACGCTTATTACGAAAAGCAGAAAAAACTTGAAACCACTGAAGGCGAGAAAGTAACGAAAAGAGTCGCGGAACTCGAAAAACGCAAACAGGCTCTCGAAGCTAAAAACAGAGATACCGATGCCAAGATCCAGAAAATGGCGGATGAATTCGAAGCCGAAGAACGCAAGATCATGGCTGCGAATGAAGCTACCAGAATGAAAAACGAGGACGAGGACAGAAAATACAATGTCCAGGTCGAAAAAGAGTATCAGAAAAAATTCGACAGCCTCAACCAGAACCTCGTAAAATACGACGATCAGGAATCGGCTAAAGAAAAAGAACTCCAGAAATACCAGCAGGAAATCGAAGAGTTCATGATGAAGAGCGCAACGACTCTCGGACAAATTCAGGAAAATGTCGAGAAAGACCGCGCTAAAGCCGAAGCCGACTATGCAAAAGAAAAAGAGACGGCTCAGACGAAGCTTGAAAAAGATTACGAAGACAAGCTCAACCAGCTTGCTTCACAGAAAACCAAGCTCGAAGAAGCCATCGCAAAACATACCGACGACACCGAGACGATGAAGGCGAAGAAAGAAGAGACGATGATCGCCGAGAATGAAAAGACGATCGTTGCAGCTGAACAGAAAATCTCCGCAAATGAAGAAGCTACCGCAAAAACCGAGCAGGAATATGAAGAAAAAATCGCAAAACTTCAGGATCTGGTAGCAAAAACGGTGGACGATGAGGAGAATGAAAAGGCGAACAAAGAAAACGCTCTCCGTTCGGAAAACGAAAAACTCATTTCGGAAGCCGGCAATATCGACGACCAGATCGCCGCTGAAAACGGAAAATTCGCAGACTTCAAAGGCAGACTTGACGACGACTACGCGACAAAATCGGCGAACATCGACGACAAGATAATGGAACAGAAAAACAAGATGACCGAAGCAGTCGAGAACTTCAAAGGAAACTGGGGTGACTATGTTGCAAAGGAAATCGACAAGCTCGCAGCGAAAGACAACGCTCTGAGAGGCCAGATCGACGAGGAAAAGGGCAAAATGGCAGAGATCGACGGCAAACTCGAACAGCAGAAAGCCGAAGAACTCAACAAACTTGAAGTCAAACTCGCCGCTGTCGAAGACGCTTACGCCCAGAAAGCAGCAAAAGTCGAAGACGATGTTGCAAAAGACATTGAAAAGATAAAAGCCGACACTGCCTCCCAGCTTGACAAGGCTGCTGCAGAAGACGCAAAAATCGCAGACGCCCACTCAAAGAAGATGAGCGACCTTTCCGCGGAAGAAGGCAAAATCGCCGCTTCATACGATGCGAAAATCGCAAAATATGACGAGCAGATCGCTTCGATCGACAAGAAATACGAGCAGAAAATGGCTCCGTACAGCCTTGACCCGATCAACGACGAGATGAACCAGTCGATCGCTGAACTCGAAAACAAAAAGATCGAAACCACAAACAAACTTCAGGAACTGCTTGACGCGATATCTTCTGCAAGAGACAGCGAAATGCAGAACTACGCAGACAAGAAAGACGCAGCGAAAGACAACAAGTCGGAACTTGCAAAACTCGAAAGGGAACACTCGTCCGCAATCAGAAAGATAGACAACGACAAAGCGTCTATCGAAAGAAAGATCAAATTCGAGGAAGAGAGCGCAGCAAGAAAGATAAATCTCGAAAAATCGAAATACGAAAGAAAGATCGCAAGCAACAAAAACGAACTGGCAAAGATCGAAAAAGAGAAAAACCTCGAACTTATTTCGATAAAGAAAGACGTCGCTGCCGTCGAGCAGGAAAAATCGAATGCCCTCAAGGCTCATCAGAAAAAGGTTGCAGCAGCTGAATCGGCTCACAAAAACCAGATGACCCAGAGAGCCGGTGTTTCCAAAAAAATCAAGGCTGACGGTGCCGCAAAAGAAAAGAATGCTGCAGCAAGCATAAAGGCGAAAAAGAATGCTGTTAACGTAGAAAAAGCTAACGAAATCAAAAAGATTCAGGCTGAAAAAGCAAATCTTAACGCTAAATACAAAGCACAGGGCGACAAGGAAAAGGCTTCCATACGCAACAATATCGCAGCAAAACAGAAAGAACTTCAGGCAAATTCTGTCGCGATGAAAAACTGGGAAAAGAAGTCGAATACGCCTGATCCGGCAAAACTTAAAGAAGTTAAAGCGCCTTACGAAAAAGAGATCGCAAAACTGCAGCAGGAAAAGAAAAATCTCAACAAGGAAAAAGCAAACAAACTTGCAGTCGTAACCGCAGGTCACAAAAAGACTATCGACGATCTTAATGCAAAAAAAGCTGCTGCTGTCGAAGGATCGAAAGGAATCGACGAAAAAGTCAAGGCCGAGAATGCCGCTATAGCTCAGAAATACAACGATATCAGAGTCAAAATCAAAGGCGACATCGCGAAACTTCAGCAGGAAAAGAAGCAGAAAATCGGCGTTCTCAAAGCCGATACGAATGCCAACATGAAGAAAAAAGCCATTGCTGAAAGCGGTTTCAAAAAGGCTCTTGCTACAGAACTTGCAAAACTTACTGCTCAGAGAAACAAAGAACTCGGCGCAATGAAAGCCGAACACGCGAAAGTTTCAAAACAGCTTGCTCAGCACGAAAAGTCGCATGATGCATATATTCAGAAGGAAACTTCGAAAATCGACAAGAAATACGAAAAGATTTTCGCAGACCTCGATGCAAAACTTATGAATGAAAGCATGAGACTCCAGAAGGAAAACAGCGAATTCGAAAAGAAGAAAAAAGCTGAAGAAGCAGCTGCCAGAAAACAGCATCAGGCATTCCTTGCCGACAAAAACAAAACCAAAGCGGGAATCGACCAGCAGATCGCTCAGGCTCAGAAAGAGAGAGACGCGAAGATCGAAGCAAGAAAGAAAGAGAGAGACAGACAGCAGGAAACATGGAACAAAGAAAAAGCTGCCCGCACCGCTGCTTTTGAAAGAAAGACAGCTACCGACAGAGCGAATATGGCGAACAACGACAAGCAGATCGACGCTCTTGCAAGAGAAATCGACAACGCAAACAACGCATGGGCTGTAAAACTTGAAGGAATGCAGGCGAAACACCATGCTGAAAGCAAAAAGCAGGAAGCTGCATGGCAGAAACAGGAAGCCGCAAAGGAACAGCAGTACGAGAAAGGCAAAACCGACATCACCGACAAGTACGACAATATGGAAATCAAGGAGAAAGAGGACAGAGAAAAACGCAAACAGCAGATGATGGAAAAGAGAGACAAGCTGCTTGCAGAAAAGGAAAAGAGAAAAGAAAAGAGACAGGCTGTCCTCGACAAGGAAAAACAGAACTGGGAAAAAACTTCCGACAACTACAAGATGCAGATCGAAAAAACGAGAGAAGAGATCGACGCTCTGAATGCAAAGAAACCTGAAGCATCCGAAAAAGACAAGGCTGAAGCAAAGGCTAAGAAAGAACAGGTTTCCAAGAAATATCAGGAAAGCATCGACAAGATCAACAAGGCGGAACTCCAGCAGGTAAAACAGAAATTCAAACAGGAATATAAAGAAGAGGGTGTCCGCGAAGTTCAGCTTACGAAAGTTACAAAACAAATCGAATCGGCGATGGCTGATTCCTACTCGAAATCAGGTCTCGCAAAACTTGACAAGAACGATTTCTCAGGCGCAAGAAAGGATTTCAACGAAGCGCTCTACCTTGATGACAACAGCAAATCGGCTAAAGAAGGTCTGAAAGCTATTTCGACAAAGGCTCAGGCTCTTTACTGGGAGGCTTTCGGAATGAAGGAGACCAACAAATCGAAAGCTGTCAGAACGCTTGAAACGCTTATGAAGAGTCTGCTTCCGACAGATGAAATCTACCTCAAATCAATGATGCTTCTCGAAGAACTTAAATAAGAGACATGGGTTCATTTTTGAAAAGGGGGGCTTTGCTCCCCTTATTTTTTTTATGTTTTTCGGTATATGCGGAAAGTTCGCTGGAAGACTATTACAGAGTTTTCTATCTTCCACAGACAAAATATCAGGCATGGCTGAAAACAGATAAAAACGACAGTTTCAAAGATGTTTTCGCGGCACTTTACAATCTCCCTTTTTCAAAAATCCGCAAATTCGGAAATTTACCGAAATTCAAGGAAATTCAGGGACTTTCAGGCAAAACATCATATCTTTACCTTTATATCGAAATTCCCGCCCGGACCGATGCGGCAATCCTTTTCCACGGTATAAAAAAAGGTGAAATTTCGGTAAACGGAATGAAACGCGGCAGAATATCGCTTTCATCCGACCGCGGATATGCGCTTCTCAAGGGAACTTATGAAAAAGGGATATATTTCGTGTCGGTCAAAGTTGAAGAAAAAAACGAAAAAACGGGGATCACAGTCCTTTCCGACAAAAATCTGAAAAGCACGGTAAAGCAGGGGTTTACGAAATCGGCAAAGTCCAATCTGTCGTTGAAAAATGTTGACAGCAAGGATAAAAGCAACACATTCAGCGCATTTCTCGGTTCTTTCTGCTTCCCCTATTTTGAAGATATACCTGAATCGAAGGAACTTTTCTTTGAAATGACTGAAAACTCTTCGGAAACCGCAGACGGCAAAACGCTGATCTCTCTGATCCGCTCTTCAAAAAGCAGCAAAGATTCGCTCAAGTCACTGAAAAAATTAGGATTTACAGAAAAAGACCTTGAAATCTGGCAGGAAAAATTCTTAAAAGAAGGAGTTTGTGAACATGAATAAAAAAATATTGATGATTCTGATTTCCGACATCGTAATATTTGCAGCCTTCGCTTTCATCATCTATCAGGACAATCTGGAATTGGAACGTTTGAAAAGCATTTCTGAAACTTATGCAAAAGAAAACGAATCTCTGAAAATAGATCTGGAAATGCTCAGAAAAAAATTCTCGGCACTTGAAAGCAGCCGGAAAACCGCACAGTCAAACGATTTCGCATTGTTGCAGCAGCAGAAATTCAACGCAATGAAAGATGAAATCCAGCGGCTTAAAGCTGAAAACAAGCCTGACAACAAAGAGCGGGAAGATCAGGTTTGGGATCTTGCACTTGAAAATGTTAAATTTTTCGTCGATATCGAACTGACAAAAAGGCTGGCAAGTTTCGGATTCAAGCCTGAAGAAACCGAAATCTGTGTCACGGAATACAAAAACACTCTCGAAAAAAGCAAAGATGTTCTGCTCCAATGGTACCGCAACGAAATTACAGACACCGAATACAAAGATGAAATTATGAGAATGAGCCGCGAATTTTACGACACTCTTTCGGCATCTGTCGGCGAAAATTTAGCATCGATAACAATTTCGGTCGTTCTTCCCGATTACGAGTTCAGAAAAAAAATGTTTGAGGAAAAGTAATCAGTCGAGCTTGAATTCTTCCTTCCAGTTGTCAGCTTTATCCCAGTTCGGCTGCTCTTTTTTGTCGAAAAGATAGTTTCCCATTACGAGATAATCCATTTCGGTGCGCATGAAACAGCGGTATGCGTCGTCAGGCGAACAGACGATAGGCTCTCCGCGGACGTTGAAAGAAGTGTTGACGACGATCCCGTAGCCCGTTTTCTGCTTGAAAGTGTTGATGAGCTGCCAGTATTTCGGATTGGTTTCGCGGCTAACACTCTGGATTCGCGCCGAAAAATCGATGTGGGTTATTGAGGGAACGTCGCTGCGGAGGAAGTAAAGCCTTTCATAAAGCGGAAGTTCCTCGTATTTTTCGGGAAGTTTCGTCCGTCTCGATTCAAGGACCGGCGCGACAAGAAGCATGTATGGCGAAATAGTGTCGATATCGAAAAATGTCGAGATATCTTCTTCAAGAACAGAGGGTGCAAACGGCCTGAAACCTTCGCGGTATTTGATTTTGAGGTTGAGTTTTTTCTGCATTTCGGGGCATCTCGGGTCGCCTAAAATCGAGCGGTTGCCAAGAGCGCGCGGACCGAATTCCATTCTTCCCTGAAACCAGCCGATAACGGTGTCGTTGTTTAAAAGATCAGCCGTTTTATCGCATAACTCGCTGAAATCATCGAACTTTTTATATTTTGCATCGTATCTGCGGGCAACATTTTCAATATCGCGGTCGCTGAATTCGGGACCTAAATAAGCGCCTTTCATCGAATCGCGTTTTTCGATATTCGTCCTTTCGTGGCCGAATGAAATATAGTGCACAGCAAGCGCAGCTCCGAGTGAACCGCCTGCATCGCCCGAAGCCGGCTGGACCCAGAGCCCTTTGAACATTTTCGTGCGGAGAAGTTTGCCGTTTGCTACGCAGTTGAGAGCGACACCGCCTGCAAGAACGATATTTTCCGATTTTGTGAGTTCTTTTGCCGTTTCGGCGAGCTTGAGAACCATTTCCTCGGTGATTTCCTGAATCGCGAAAGCCATGTTCATGTAGTGCTGGTTGAGTTCGCTCTCCGATTTTCTGCGCGGAAATCCGAAAAGTTTTTCCCATTTCGCGTCGTTTGTCATGCTGAGACCCGTCGCGTAGTCGAAGTAATCCATATTAAGCAGGAACGAACCGTCTTCGCGCAGATCGATCATGTTTTCAAGGATCTTGCGCTTGATTTCTTTTGTCTCTTCCGCGTGTTTATTGCCGTAAGGAGCCAAGCCCATAAGTTTATATTCGCCGCTGTTTACCTTGAAACCGCAGTAATAGGTAAAAGCGGTGTAAAAAAGACCGATCGAGTGCGGAAAGTCGAGTTCTTTCAACACTTTGATTTTATTGCCTTTTCCGTGACAGATCGTAAGAGTTCCCCACTCGCCTACTCCGTCAAGCGTAAGAATCGCAGCATCTTCGAAAGGAGAGGGATAAAACGCGCTCGCCGCATGCGACAAATGATGCTCGGGAAAATAAAGTTTCGGGATTCTGCCGCCGAGTTTCGCAAGTTCCTCACGAAGCATATCCTTCATGAAAAGTTTCTCTTTTATCCAGACAGGAATCGCAGAATTAAAACTTTTGAGTCCTTTCGGAGCAAATGCGTGGTAAGTTTCGAGCAGCCTTTCGAACTTGATGTAAGGTTTGTCGTAAAAAGCGACTGCCGTAACATCGTCAAGCGTTATTCCTGCATAATCAAGAACGAATCTGCATGCGTTTATCGGAAAAGAAGAATCCTGTTTTTTTCGGGTAAAACGCTCTTCGTGGGCCGCCGCAAATATGTCGCCGTCGATTAGAAGAGCCGCCGCGCTGTCATGATAATACGCTGAAATTCCTAAGATTATTTCTTTTTTCATATTGATCCCGAACTAAAAAATTGTGTAAATAAACGGTGCAATCGCAGTCGAACTTGAAAGGACGATAAGAAGACCGATGAGCAGAAGAACGATTATTGAAGGAAGAAGCCAGAATTTTTTACGAACTTTCAGGTATTCCCACAAATCTTTCAGAAGTTCCATTTTTCCCTCCTTTAATAAGGTTTATCAAGGTCAGACGCGGTGTATTCGTGGTTTCTTTCAGCAAAAACCGAAGTTTTTTCTTTCCTGAACTGGCGCAGACGAAGCGAATCTTTACCTGAAATCCGTCTCAGGAACCCGATCGGAAAGACAACGAGAAAGAAAACAAGTGCAAGCATTATTTTCGACATGAAAGTTCCCATAATTTTTGCAAGACCGAACCATAAAAATGCAAAAGGCTTGAAAATTACCGGGCAAATCATATCAACAGCAAGAATTGCCATCGCTGTCCAGAGCCATGCATTGTGCCTCAGCGCCGCAAAACAGATGAGAGCAATGAGAACAAGCGCCATTCCGCTGTCGGCTGCCTGTTTTTTTGTTATCGGATTTTTGACCGAATTTTTGTTCTGTCTGAATGTATCCATTTTTCACCTTCGAAAAAAACCGCTGAATTTTAATCAACAATTATTTTTCGTCCATTTTTTTGATCAAATCTCACAATTTTCCATGCCTTGTTTTTCTTGCTTTTGCTGTTTTAAGTGCTACAAGGGCGCAGATGCTGTTTTTTTAACTTTTATGGAGGAAAAAATGAGACACATTTCCGTCAGAGGCCAGTCGATGCCCCTTTCACCAATCAGAAAACTTGCTCCTTACGCTAACGACGCGAAGGCAAAAGGCAAAACGGTCTATCACTTCAATATCGGTCAGCCCGATGTCGAAACACCCGAAGAGATGCTGAAAGTTCTTAATGAAATCAAGACAAAAGTCATCGCTTACGGTCCGAGTCAGGGCATTCCCGAATATCAGGACGCGCTTGTAAAATACTACGCAAGATACGATATTCCGCTTACCCGTGACAACATCATGGTAACGACGGGCGGCAGCGAAGCGATCATCATGGCTTACACAGTCTGTCTTGATGCAGGCGACGAAGTCCTCATTCCGGAGCCTTTCTACACGAACTACAACGGTTTTGCGACCGCTACCGGCGTAAAAATCGTTCCGATAACGACGAAAATCGACAACGACTGGGAAATTCCGGCTGTCGAAGAGATCGAAAAGCTCGTAACCCCGAACACGAAAGCGGTCATGATCTGCAACCCGAACAACCCGACAGGAAAGGTTTACTCGAGGGAAGAGCTTTCGAAGATCGTCCAGCTCGCGATCAAAAAAGACCTTTTCATCTTCGCGGACGAAGTTTACCGTGAATTCATTTTCAACGGCGAAAAACATGTCAGCCTTCTCAGCTTCGAAGAGGCTAAGGACAGAGTCGTCGTTATGGACAGTATTTCGAAGAGATTCTCTTCCTGCGGCGCTAGGATCGGCGCTTTCGTAAGCTACAACAAGGAAATCATGAAAGCTGCTCTGGCATACGGTCAGGCCCGTCTCTGCCCGCCCACGATCGACCAGATGATGGCTGTCAAATCGGCTGATCTCGACGACAAATACTACGAGACTGTTGTCGGCGAATACAAGAGAAGAAGAGACGCAGTCCTCGCAACGCTCAAAGAGATGAAAGGCGTTGAATACAGAGTTCCGAACGGTGCTTTCTACATCGTAATCAAACTTCCGGTCAAAAACGCGGAAGATTTCATAATCTGGCTCCTCACCGATTTCGACGTCAACGGCGAAACGGTAATGCTCGCTCCGGCGGAAGGCTTCTACTCGACTCCGGGACTCGGCAGAAACGAAGCAAGAATCGCATTCGTACTCAACGAAGAGAAGACCAAGAGAGCGATGAACGTTCTCAAGCTCGGTCTCGAAAAATATCTCGAAATCCAGAAATAATTCTTTTCGCCGCCGCCAACTTTGCCGTAACGACGTGACGGCGTAACGGCGTAACGATGACACGGCGGCATTTCTTTATTCCTTGCAAAAAAATTGTTTTATATTATTATATTTGGTCTGTATTTTGCAGGGTGTTGTTATTTTTGAAATATTGAGGACAAAGTGAAGAAAAAAATTTTGATTGTTTTTTGTGTGCTCACCGCTTGTTCCGCACTTTTTGCGCTGGCTCCGGATTTTTCCGTCATCAGTGCGGCAATAGCCGACGAAGATGACGAAGATGAGGAAGAATCTTCCGGCGAAGAAGAGGAAAGTTCTTCGGAAGAGGTTGAAGAACAAGAGGAAGAGAGCGGAAACCAGCCGGAAGAAGAGAGTTCAGATTTCGAAGAGAAGGAAGAGAAAGCTGAAGAAGACCCTTTCGCAAAAACCGGATCGTCAAAATCGGAAAAACCGCAGGACGATTTCGTGCAGGGCGGTTCTCAAAATCTCTATCCCGATCCTGAAGAAGACGATTTCGTCGTCGAGAAACGTGAAAAAGGTGTCGTTCACAAGCACAAAGAGCCGGATCTGGCGAAAGTCGTAAATCCGACTTATCTTTACACCGAAGCAAGCGTCCGTTCAAAAAAGCTGTTCGAGCTTTACGAAAAGGACGATCTCGTAGTTCTCGAAGAAGTCAACGATTTCTACCGCGTTGAGTTTCTCGGCAAGGAGGGCTGGGTTCCGAAAGACGACGTCCGCCTTGAAAAATGGCATACCTACATGCTTTCGATCGAACTTGCAGGCGGTGTCGGCGGCGGCGGCGGCGATTTCAAAAACTTTGACGTGATCGGAAACTACACCCTTAAACTCAACGTCAGAGCACTTCAGGATTTAGTTGTCGGAATCGAAGGAAGAATGCTGTCGCTCGACACGGACAACCTTTACTACGGCGGCGGAATAGTGCTCAGATACTACATTCACGGTCTCAGGACACGCAAGACGAGAAGCGCGCTTACAGCTACAGCCGGATTTATCGGCGGTATCGAAAAAATCGCAGACCGCACAAGACCGAACGGAATCCTGAGTTTCTTCGGCGGTCCATACGTTTCGGCGAATTTAGACTACTTTTTCAGAGTGTGGGAATATATCGCTCTCGGAGTCGGCGGCAACTTCACATATCTTAAAATGTACGGATCTTTCAAGGGTTTTGACCGCAACGAACAGCTTTTCCAGGGCGGAGCCCACCTTTCCGTAATGTTTAACGTAATGAGGTAACGACATGAAAAAATCGATTTTTAAAGTTTTACCTTTGATTCTGCTCATCTTTTCGGCATGTTCTCCGGAACTCAGCCATTTCGATATCGAGTGCAGTTCTTTCGAAGACTGCGATTTAGGTGAAAAATGTTTCGATGCGAAGTGCGTCAACAACCTCAGCGAGCCTAAAAATCCGCTCGACGAAAAAGAGGAATTCGGCGGTATCGAATATGTTTCCAACAAAATATTCTACCACGGCAGGGTCAGCCTTCCGGACGGTTTCATCATTCCTTATGCAAACCTTCAGGTTCAGTACAGCAGAAACAACCTCGTACAGAACGTAGATCCCGTCAACGGAACCTTCTGGGTCCGCTCGAACGTAGTCGGAACGACGCTTTTCATCCTTAAGACGAACTACGAAGATGAAACGAAAAATGTTCCGATCATGCTCACTGTATTCCCGTCAAACGGCGAAAACTACTTCAAGAGAAAACATATCGAGTTCAGCGTCCGCGAGACTGCGGCGGCGCTCATTTTCCTTCAGCCGGGCATCGCGACGACCGTCAACCCGCTTTACAACGCGGCTCTTCTTGAGAGGATCCGCAGTCTTAAAGCGACGAAAACCCTCATCCGCATACTCAAGGACAAGATGGTCAACATCACGCCGAGCATCATCGTAGCAGGCGACCTTGACGTTCAGAACGCGATCGCAGCCGCGGTTTACGAGCTTTATACCGAAACAGCTTCCTACATCGAAGATCAGGGAACCGGTTCCGGCGAAAATACGACACAGGCAGGCACGAAAAAATACACGAGAGATCTCACGGTCACTGCCGATGACAAGACTGAAACATTCCATCACTCCGTCTTAAGGGAACTTCCGAAAGAAGAGAGCGAAGAAGAAGTCGACCAGATTTTCGTAAAATATTTCAACGAAAACGGTTCAGCCGTAAAAACCTACAATTCACGTCCGCGCTGGGCTTATTTCTATGTCGATGCAATGCCGACCGTTCCGGTTCTTCCGACGGAGATCGCTGACAACGGCATTGACGAATCGGCTATGCCGGTCCTCATTGTTCCGCCTACGCACTATGTCTCTCCGACACTTAAGAGCCTCATTCAGACCTACATCGTAAACAACGAGGACTACCTGACGAACAAACTCATCGTCGAAGGGCATCCGAACAGAATGGCTTCGGAAATCGCGACATACTTTGAAGAGACGACCGAAACCGAAAAAACGCAGCTCAGATACAAGAACAACGAGATCAAGGAAGGACTTCTTGCAAGCTACGTTCCGGCTCCGAACAGCGGAGGTCTGCTCAACAGAGCTATGGATCCGATCTGGGCGACATACTTCTCACAGATAATGCTGCCGCTTGTTATGATTTCAGCCGATGTAAACGACAACTTCCTGAATATACTGATGAATTATGACAAAACGGTCAACAAGGGACTTGCAAGTCATCCTGTCAACGTCGTTGCAAGAGGTATCCGCGAACGCGGTATCGGACAGCGCGTAAACGACTTCATGAAGTCAAAGAAGGCTTCCTTCCTGACCAATCCCTACAAGGACAACCTTTACATAAAAGTTATGGAAGTCATCGTAAATTCGTTCTCCGGCGATACGAAAAGCAGCAAATCGTTCCTTCAGGACGTCAGCACGGCGACCGGCAGCGAATCTTACATGACGCAGCTTCAGAAAGTTACCGATCTCGTCTTCAAGAAGCTCTCTCCGGCCGACACCCTGAAACTTTTCAGAGGCATCGACCAGCCTATAATCGACTTTACCGACGAGATTTTCAACATCAACACCTCAGGCGAGGATATCTACTACTTCAACGAAAACAACGATGAAGAAAACAACGACAATCCTGACGACACGGAAGTTCCCTACCCGACAGAAGCAAATGTCTGTGTCCATGATGAATGCCGTTGTGATGATGATGACATTCCGGGATGTATGGTTTCAATTTATTCAGACGGCAAAGCTTTCATTATGGGAAGCGAAACCAAGGAATCGTTCGTCATGGAAAAACCGAAACACAGAATCGCTATGCACAAGAATTTCTTTATCGACAAATACGAAGTCACGGTCGCACAGTACAAAAAATTCCTCAACGACCCGAAAAACAAGATATGGAGACCGGAAAACGCTATGAAGACCGATGACGAACGCGGTTTGGAAAAGTGCTACGGCAACACGAAATACCTTGAAGAGTGGTTCGGAAAATACAGTGGCGATAAATACAAAAGCGGCTCGAAAGACCTTATGCCGGTAACGAGCATCTGCTGGTATGCCGCAGACGCATACTGCAAATGGGTCGGCAAACGTCTCCCGACTGAAGAAGAATGGGAATACGCGGCAAGAACAAACAGCGACTGTATATGTTTCGCCAATGATGAAGAAGAATGCACGAAAGAATGCCCTGATATGCCGTGGAAAAGCAAAGACGGAAGCGGTATACTTGACACAATAACAAGTTTCCTTGAAGGAGACAGCATACCTTACAAAACAAACTACCGCGGCAGCACAGATCCTTACGAGCCGAGCAGAGAGCTTGAAGAACTGGTTTCGGCAGACGACCTTCTTATTGCCTATCCGGAACCGCATGTAACGCCGGTAGGATACTTCAACGGCAACAAATATGATTCATTCAGCACAAAAGACGCACTGAATCCCAACGGGCTTTTTGATATGGCAGGCAATGCGGAAGAGTGGGTTTCAACGAGATTCTTCTACTATTCCGACTTGTTCCAGGGCGGCGTTCCGCTTCCTATAGGCGACCAGAGAACAGTCCGCGGCGGAAGCTGGAAAACTTCGAGAAGACTTATCCGTTCGACTTACAGACGCGGCGTAAACCCGCAGTACAGTTCGAACTCGATAGGCTTCAGATGCGCTAAAGATTTAGATTTATAACAGAAATATAGGTGAAGCGATGAAGAAAATCTTTGATTCATTGTTTTTGTCGGCTCTGCTTCTTGCGGTTCTTCCGACAAATGCGGAAATCGTTCCGAACGGAGACGAATGGCGCGTTTACGACGAGCAGTATTCGGATGAAATCGAATTCGAATACCGTGATGTGCTTGTTGAACACAAAAAATGGGGAACCGGAGACTGGCTTCCGTCAGACTGCGGAGGACTAATGCCGTTAGCGCTTCTCTTCAATGTTGAATACGGCGCCGAAATGGGAACGAAGATGACGGGAAAATCCAAGGCGCAGTGGCCTGAAGCCGTCAAAGTATACTTCGAAGGAAATCCCGACGGAGGTCACGCCGACATGTTCTACGGTATCAACATGGAAGCAAAATATAAAAACTGCTACGGAGACAAACAGGAACACGAACTCAGTAAATGGCTCAATTTTGACCTCAGCTTCGAAGATGCAAAAACTTTCCAGCCCTTCCTTCTTGACGGAAACGTTGACAATCCTGTTTCAATGGAAGACAGCGTAGACCACTTCCAGATTTACGAAGGAACTCTTGCGGATATGGTAGGCGGTAGCTGCGGTCTTTCAATACCTGTTGTCGGCGATCTCTGCAGCCTTGTCCACTTCAACTTCGAGCTTGACGGCAAAATGTTTGTCGAAATGTTCGGCAGCAGAATAGGCATTGACGAAAAACAGGAAAGAAGCGTTTTCTCTGACAACCAGTATCTCGTTATAGATCCGCCGGTTGTAGGAACAGTTATGGTGATTCCGGTTTTCTACGAGTCGAAAGTTTACTACAATATCGTAATCACTTTAACCATTACGATCACGATCAGGATTCTCGAACTTCAGTTCCCGATTCCTATAAACATCGAGCCTTTGCGCGAGGAAAAGCTCTGGAGATACAATTCTCAGGAAGTCAAATTCGACTTTCCTGCTATTTTCATGGAGAACAGAGCACACAAATTCGCCGATACAATGCCGGGCGACGAGGATTATTGGGAATTCGACGTTGAAAACATCGGAACGAGAGCAATGGAAGCGAAAGTCGTATCCGACGACTCCAATTTTATCGTAATTCCCGACACGCTGAACATCGCACCCGGTGAAAAAGCGGCGGTCACGGTATTTTTCAAACCTTACGATGTCGGCACCCAGAAAGGCGTTGTCACGATTTACAGCAACGATCCTGTAGAACCCGTCACGAAAGTTTCGCTTTTCGGCTACAGCAGCGAAAACGACACTCAGTGGACTCAGGTCATCGAAGGCGACGAACCGCGCTGGGAAATCGGAACATCGGCTTCCGGCTGTTCAATTTCCGTAATAGGAGGTGAATAATGTCTGCACTGAAAAAGATTTTCACCGTGCTTCTTTTCGCAATTCTTCTTTCTTCATGCGGCGTAGAGGAGTATCTTTACAAAAAAATAGGTCAGGATTTCGACAACAAAGGCGGAACATACAAAGGTGTCAACGGTGTCACAGTCCACATTGAGGAAGGTTCTCTCCCTGAAGGGACCGATGTCGTGACAATAACCGCATACGCACTTGATACTCCGGCTTTCACGAATGTTTCAAAGCCGATCACAAACATCTACTCCATTTCTCCGGCTGCGTTCGAGTTTGCAAAAAATCTGACGGTCGTCATTCCTTACAAAGAGGCAGATTTCCCGAATCTGCTTGACGAGCTCGACCTCAAGCCCTATTTCTCGATGGACAGACAGACTTTCGAAGTTTTTGACGAAGATTCCTATGAACTCGACGTTGAAAACAACCTTTTCAAGATAAGCACCAAGTTTCTTGGCAACTTCCACATCGGATTCCCGAAGGATCTGGTCAAACAGGAAGACGCGAACCAGGCCGGTATAGCCGAAATGGTCCTCATTCCCGGCGGCGAATTCGAATACGGAGCTCCCGAAGGTACTCCGACAGGACTCAACGAAGAAGAGGAAGGAATGAAACAGTCTGAAGGAACGAACATCGTTAAACTTTCAGCCTACTACATCGACAAATACGAAGTTTCCAACAGCCAGTACAAACTCTGCGAAGATGCGGGAGTCTGCACGGAACCTTACGACGTAACTTCGATTATGTACCAGAACTACTACAACAACACGACTTACGCTGGATTCCCGGTCATCTGGGTTTCATACAACCAGGCGGCTACCTTCTGCCAGTGGGCAGGCAAAAAACTTCCGACCGAAGCGCAGTGGGAAAAGGCGGCGCGCGGAAAAACGATGCGTAAATATCCGTGGGGCAACGATGAACCCGCCGACAACATCGAGTCGACACAGGTCAACTACACAGCTCTTTTCGGAGACGTAACTTCGGTAATGTGGGGAGAAGAAGGCACTTCGCCTTACGGAGTCTTCAACATGGCGGGAAACGTCGCAGAATGGACCGACACGTGGTACAATCTTGATTCCTACTATCAGAAGAGAACGGACGGAGTTGTCGTAGAAGATCCGATAGGACCTTCCGATTCTCCGACGCAGGAGAAGGTAATCCGCGGCGGAA
Organism: uncultured Spirochaetales bacterium; assembly: GCA_902774115.1. GTDB lineage: Bacteria > UBP6 > UBA1177 > UBA1177 > UBA1177 > UBA1177. Next base: position 171,075 of record CACYHH010000002.1, on the reverse strand, counting down.
GCTGGGTATCGCTTGAAGATGAAATCACGACTTACGCCCGCGACAAAGCATTCCCGAACTACCGTTATTACAACCTCGGTTTCAGATGCGTCCAGCCTGTATCGCAGTAAAAGGAGGGTAAAATGAAAAAAATCATAATTTCTTCAGTCTTTTTTCTTTCTTTTATTTTTATCGCCGTTTCGTGCGGAGGGGATAAAAAAGATCCTTATGCCGACACCGATACCGATACCGACACCGATACGACAGCTGACACGGGAGAAACCGGCGACGACGATACGACCGATACCGGTGACACCCCGGAAAAACCCGACAACGAAAACACTGCAAACGACTGCAACTACTCCAGTGCCGACAACAGGCTTAAACCGAAAAATGAAGAACTCCTTTTTTCCGGTGTACTTTTCGGCGAACAGTCTCTCACGAAATACATCTACATCATGAACCGCTGCTATGCGTGCACCGATGCCGATCCTCTTGTTATCAAAGGGATTTCCATTGTCGACAAAAGCGGTAACGAAGACGCCGGAACATTCAAGATCGAGTCGAATCCTGTTGCAAACGGTCCGGTAAACCTCAAAAACGATGAAGAGATCGAAATCGGTATCTCCGTCGTCGCTTCCACCTGGGAAGAACAGATCCGCTACCTTAAAATAGACAGCAACGACAAGTGCAAGAAAGACTCCGGCTTCCTGATCCCGCTGACTGCACAGACAAAACCGAGCGGCAGAATCGAAGTAAAAACCATGGACGAGGATGAAGACGACGACGTGCTTGTTTTCACAGACGTTATCTCCGAAAGCGTGCAGGATGTCATTGTCTACAATAAAGGAACGGCGAATCTCAAGCTGTCGTCAGTCGTTATCTCAGAAGGACTGTCGAAAAGCTCCAGCGAACCGGGATTTTTCATCAAAGACGCTCCCGAACCGGGCGTTAGCATTGCTCCCAGCGAAGAACTCACGCTCAATATCGGCTGCTACAACGACAAAGAATATCCTGTTCCGCTCACCGGCGAACTTCTTATCGTCAACACCGACCCGACAGAATACGGCAAGAACGCAAACAAGAGAATCTCCCTCAAATGCGGTCCGAACGTCGAAAAATATCCGACGGCAAAGCTCAAATGCGAACCCGAAACAGTCTCCGTTTTCCAATGGGCTGTACTTGACGGCAGCGGAAGCACCGACAGCGACGGCGAATCCAAGGAAAACCTTAAATATCTCTGGAGTTTCTCAACGACTCCGGGCGGAATTTCGCTTGATATAGTTGACGATTCAAACCGCGCGGGCTCACCTCTGAACGGTGATCCGTCAAACAAGATAAGCCGCGCCGCATTCCAGGCAAAAATGAAAGGCTCGTACACTGTCCGACTGATCGTCATCAACGAGCAGGGCATCAGCAGCAAGCCGGAAGAATGCACGATCGAAGCCGTTTCAGACGACGACCTTGCAGTAAAACTGCTCTGGAACAACAAGAATTCCGATATCGACCTTCACCTCATCAGACCTGACGGCGAATTCGGCGATCTGGTAAGCGACTGCTACTTCTGGAACTGTTCGCCGCAGTATTCTGGCGAAAGACCGGACTGGGGCGTTGAAGGCGACACGAAGGACGATCCTTTCCTCGACATCGACAACACCAACGGTATCGGACCTGAAACCGTTACGATAAACAAGCCTGACAACGGAACTTATACTGTTGTCGTCCACGCTTACGACACTTCAAAAGGTCCGTCAACTGCGGTCGTAAAGGCTTATGCTCACGGCGTTGAAGAAAAAACGGCAACGCTCCTGATGAACCAGACCGACACCTGCTGGGATGTCTTCAAAATTGAGGTCAGCGACGGCAGCGGCGACGATGCGAAGAAAAAAATCAAAATCACCGAAATAACTCCGGCTGAAGTCCACGAATGCTCAAGACCGACTCATTAGTTCCCAATCAAAGAGGCTCCAACAGATGAATGACGTCCAGAATTACATCGACAACAGAAACATTACCGTCGATCAGGTCGGAATATGGGATATCGAGTATCCGATAGTCGTAAAGGACAAAGCAAACGAGATCCAGCACACCGTGGCAAAAGTTGACATCACGGTCATGCTTCTTCCAGAATTCAAAGGGACTCACATGAGCCGTATGCTTGAAGTCCTGAGCAGCTACAGTCACGAAATAACAATGGACAACATACCGGAAATACTAAAGAAAACCAGAGAGCACCTGAACTCGCCGCAGGCGATAATCGCCCTCAGATTCCCCTACTTCATCCGGAAAAAAGCTCCAGTTTCAGGCATAACTTCAATGTTTTCGGCAAACATTCTTTTCAGCGGTTTCAGCGACGAGACGGCGGGCGACAGCTTCATTTTAGGGCTTCGCGTGCCGGTAACGACTTTGTGCCCGTGTTCGAAGGAGATAAGCGCTTTCGGAGCGCACAACCAGCGCAGTTTCGTGACGCTTTACGTCCAGTTCAAGAAATTCATCTGGATCGAAGAGCTTATTTCGGTAATCGAAGAGAGTGCAAGCTGCGAAATTTATCCGCTGCTCAAGCGGCCCGACGAAAAATTCGTCACCGAAAAAGCGTTTTCCAATCCCGTTTTTGCCGAAGACGTCGTCAGAAACATCTCTGAAAAAATGATGGCTGACAAAAGAATAAAATGGTTCATGGTCGAAACGCTCCATCTTGAAAGCATCCACTCGCACAACGCTTACGCCAGAATCGAGCGCTTCAAGTCAAAATCGTTCATCCTAACGGAACACCTGCGTATGTTCAAAGGATTCCCCAGACAGTAATTATATTTTTTGAGAGGTTGAGTTATGAAAAAACTGATTTTCTTTCTGACTGTACTGCTTTTTGCGGCTGCTCTGTCCGCCGAGACGCTTTACTACTATTCCAACGGCAGAAAAATCGAACTTACCGAGGATTTTTCGAGCTATTCATTCATCAGAACTTCTAAAACAAGAGCCGATTTCACTCTTCCGGCGGATGTTAAACTGATCAAAAGGCACGAAAACATCTCCATCATTGAGGTCAATGATGCAAACACATTGAAAACATTGCAGAATTCAGGCAATTTATTTCCCGCATACAGAAAAAAAGAGGGCGGCAAAGTTCATGTCAGCAACCAGATTTTCGTCAAAATCCCCGGCGTTCCGAATACCGAAAATGCAAAAAAATGGTGCGAAGAACACGGAATGAAGCTGATCAAACAATACAAATACACTCCGGAATGGTATCTGGTTTCCGTCGAGGAAAACCCGATAAAAAAAGCTGCGGCGCTTGTTGATTCCAAAACCGCAACGCAGGCTGAACCCGATTTTTTCATCAATATTCAAAAAAGGGCTTACATTCCGAACGACACGCTTTTTTCAAACCAGTGGCATCTTCACAACGACGGCACAAATTCGCAGCTTACCGGCAGCGACCATGCACGTGTTGCCGAAGCGTGGGAAGTCCTGAAGACATTCAAAGGCAATATCGGCGGAGAAGGAATCAAACTTGCGATCATTGACGACGGCTTCGACCTCGATCACGAAGATATGAGCGGTCAGTTTCTTGCAGGATACGATTTCCGCGGCAATGACAACGACCCTTCTTACGAAAATGTCGGCTGGAGTTCGGATTATTACGATATGCACGGAACATGCTGTGCCGGAGTTGCAGCTGCAAAGGCTGACAACGGCAAAGGTGTAGCCGGAGCATGCCCTAACTGCAAACTTATTCCGGTCAGAATCGATCTGGCCGGCGATGCATCACTCAGCAGTATCGGAAAAGAGGCTTTCGAATGGGCAGCTGATGCAGGGGCAGACATTATGTCAAACAGCTGGGGACCAGCTGACAACTATGGCGCTGAAGATATGAGCCAGCCTTTAAAGGACACTGTCACCAAACTTGTAACGGAAGGCAGAGACGGCAAGGGAATCATAATTCTTTTCGCTGCCGGTAACGGCAATGAAAGCATTGAAACAGACGGTTTTGCGAGCAATCCGAATGTTTTCGCCATCGGCGCTTCGAGAGCTGACGGAAAAAGATGCATTTACTCTGATTACGGAAATTCACTGGACTTTATGGTTCCGAGTTCCGACTATAACTCAAATTATACCAAACAATATGACGGAATCTGGACTATCGACAACATGGGAAGAGACGGCTACAACACAGGACAATCATCGCTCGGCGATTCGCAGGGAAACTACACAAACGATTTCAGCGGAACTTCCTCGGCCTGCCCGCTTGCTGCCGGAATCACCGGACTTGTCCTTTCGGCAAACCCGAATCTGACAAGAGATCAGGTTTACGATATCTATGTCAAAACTTCAGACAAAATCGGCGGTGTAAACTATTCGAACGGATTCAACACGAAATACGGCTACGGCAGAATCAACGCATGCAAAGCTGTCAAAAGAGCTCTCAAAAAGGCGGGTGAAGATGTCAGTCAGGTTGTATGCAGCGGCGATCCTGAAACTGATAACCCGGATGAACCGACTGATCCTACCGAACCGACTGAACCGACTGAGCCGACCGAACCGACTGAGCCGACTGAGCCGACGACTGAACCGACAACTGAACCGACTGAGCCGACCGGTCCTGTTTGCGGAAACGGCGTAATTGAAGCAAACGAAATCTGTGACGGCAACACTATTCCGTGCTCTCAGCTTGCAGGAACTCCCGAAAACGGAACTGCGGTATGTGCTTCAAACTGCTTGGGCTGGGATAAATCGGGCTGCTACGAAAGCGAAACCGCTGACGATACCGATCCTGCCGATACCAGCGACTGCGGAAACGGCACACTCGACCCGGGCGAACAGTGCGACGACGGCAACAAAATCAACGGCGACGGCTGCTCGGAATTCTGCATGAAAGAAGCGGAATCAAAATCAAAAAGCAGCGGCTGCGCTCTCGATCTTCTCTAAATTCCTGAAAAACTCCCGATAAAAGACTTTCTTAACAAAAAAATCAAGACTCTTTTTTACGATCGTTTCAGAAATTGCTTTGGCTTTAAAACATAAAAATGCCGTTTCAGGCTCACGCAATCTTCGTCAGATGCAAAAAAACAATAACAGACAGTTGGGGATAGTCTTTATCGAATACGCGATTCAAGGGCAAAAAAAAGCCCCTCCGGAGAGGGGCTCTGAAAATCCTTATTCAAATTACTTATTGAACAGGGTTGCAAACAGGAACACCGAGCTGGCTGGAAATATCGCCGTTGCCGTCATAGTTCTTCGGGCTGTAAAGCGTTACGTTTCCGTTAATAGCAAGAGCACCGTGATTTGCGATGTCACCGATGTTGGTGATGTTTACAGTGCCTTCACCGAAAGCATGGAAGCAGCTGATCTGTGAAGTGCTCCAGTTTACGTCAACAACATAAAGCTGAGCCTGACCATCCTGATAGAGAGAGGTTTTAATAGCACCGACTGCAGCGCTGTCTTCAGGAATGTCAAGGATTACGAGCGGGTTGCCGCCTACACCCTGGTTGCCCTGAACATAAACAGGAATCTGCTGAACCTGAACACCTTTGTAGAGTTGGCCATTCTGGCTCTGCTCGTAGTATGAAGCCATCGACTGGATCATGTAAGCGTCAGCCGGGGTAACGGAAGTTGAACCGTTGCCGTAAGTTCCGGTTGCGAATGCAGCCTGAGTAATACCGACTGTGCTCTGCTGGTTGTTGGCATCAGAATCGTTTGCAATCTGATCAACTGAGAAGCTGATTGAAAGAGAACCGTAAGTTGCATTGTAGCTGGAATCACCTTCAGCCGGCGTTACACGGAGACCGCATGCTTCTGTTTCAGCGTTGCAGTTTGCAACAACACAATCCGTAAATTCTTCATTTGTCGATGCGCTTGCGCAGTTGTTTGACCAGCAGTTGTACATCGTCATGAAAAGGTCCTGACCTGCAGGATCGCCATCGTTTACGCATGCGTTAGCGCATTCGTTGTCCTGGCACTGAGCGAAGCACTGATAAATTTCAGCACATGCCTGCATAGCATCCTGGTTCGGAGTTGTCGGTTCGGTCGTCGGTTCAGTTGTCGGTTCGGTCGTGGGTTCGGTCGTCGGTTCAGTTGTCGGTTCTTCGTTTCCGCCCTCGGAAGCAGCTTCGCAAGTACCTTTTTCTGCGTTGCATTTCGGGGTCTCACCGTTGCAGTCTTCTTTAAGTGTCCAGAATCCGTTCGAGCCGCAAACTTTAAGAGCCTGTCCGTCACATCTGTACTGACCTTCTGTGCAGTTTCCATCAGATGTAGCATCTTCTACTTCTGCTTCGCCGCAGCTGATTACGAAAAGAGCTGCAATAAGAAGCATTGAAATCATCCAAAACTTTTTCATAAAAAACCTCCAAAAATAAAAAGAATAAAAAAGCCAAAAACCAAGTAAACGGAAGAAGTTTACACGCAAAACTTTTTAAGTCAAGCATGAAACCAAATTGGTAAAAAACCGTGGCACTAATTTATGCAGCGCACGACATAACTGTTCTGTTTATGGACATCCACGATTTCCGCTTCGTAGAAATTGATATACCATGCTCCTTCTTCTCCCGCTTCGGAAGACGACCACAATCCGCCCGAATCACCGAATCTGCTGTATTTCCCGCTTTCATCGAATGAACACAGGCAAAATGTCGACCAGCATGAATCGTAGGAAAGGCAGTTTCTTTCATCACTGACCCTGCATTCTCCGCCAGTGACCGTGCCGTAACAGTCCTGAACAAGAGTCCTGAGTTCGTCGATATTAGGCAGACGCCAGTTTTTGACACCGCCTTCTTCAAGATTTTCGCAGTAAAACACCGCCTCGCTCCATACTTTTGAATGAGAAGTCTTTGCAGACCATGCAAAACCGCTCGCCGCATCGACGCATGGAAAAACGGGATTTTCACCGCATTCGGGAATATCAGCCGAAGATCCGCTGCCGCCGCACGATGAGAGCAGAAAAACAGCAAAAACGAGAAAAACGAACGAATATTTTTTCATAACCGCTCCATAAAAACAACAAAATCAAGTGATTTTAAACATTTGCGATTATTTATCAAATTAGTTGAAACAAAAAAGGCGGAGAGTTTCCCCTCCGCCCTGAAAAACATCAGCTGTCTATCGGATTAGTCGAGAATGTGGACGAGAAGTCCGCTTCTGAGCTTCGGTTCGAACCATGTCGATTTCGGAGGCATGATCCTGCCTGCGTCAGCAACGCTCATAAGCTGTTCGATCGAGGTCGGGAACATGCTGAAAGCCATCGTGCATTCGCCGCTGTTGACTCTCTTTTCGAGCTCTTCGGTTCCTCTGATTCCGCCGACAAAGTCGATTTTCTCGTCGCTTCTCGGATCGCCGATTCCAAGAATGGGAGCAAGAAGGTTGTTCTGAAGAATAGCGACGTCAAGGCTTTCGATCGGGTCATCAGCCGGGAAAGTGCCGTCTTTCGCTTTGATCGTGATCCATTTTTTATCCATGTAAAGGCCGAATTCCTTTGCGCATCTCGGTCTTGCTTCGCCTTCGCGGACGATTTCGAACTTTTCGAGAACTTTCTTCATGAACTCTTCTTTTGTGAGACCGTTCATCGTGAGAAGGACTCTGTTGTAGTCGAGGATCTTGAGCTGGGTTGCCGGGAAGAAAACAGCGAGGAAGAAGTTGTATTCCTTTTCCGGGTTCCAGTGCGGATCGTTTTTCATTCTCTCAGCCTTCGCTCTTGCCGCACTTGCGCTTCTGTGGTGACCGTCAGCAACGTAGAGGAGCGGAACTTCGTTGTAGAACGTTCCAGTGATTTCGTTGTTGATCTTGTTGTCTTTGATTACCCAAACCGTGTGGCGGATGCCGTCGTCAGCGGTGAAATCTACTTCCGGAGTATTTTTAACAACTTCTGCAACAAGTTCGTCGATGCGTTTGTTGTCTCTGTAGGTAAGGAAAACAGGGCCTGCGTTGATGTTGAGTTCGATTACGTGGCGGGTTCTGTCGTCCTCTTTTTTCTTACGGGTAAGCTCATGCTTTTTGATGAGGTCGTTGTTGTAGTCGTCAGCGCTTGCGCAGCCTACGATACCGTACTGCTCGTGGCCGTTCATAACCTGGCGGTAGATGTAAAGGTGCGGTTCCTTATCCTGAACGAGAACACCTTCCTTCATCATTTTCTGGAAGTTCTCTTTTCCTTTTGCGTAAACGCTGTCGTCATAGAGATCGGTTCCTTTCGGAAGGTCGATTTCGGGTTTGTTGATGTGAAGGAAAGAGATCGGGTTGTCTTTCGCAAGTTCCCTTGCCTCTTCCGAATTGAGAACGTCGTAAGGATAAGCCGCGACTTTGGAAGCGATTTCGTCACGCGGTCTGATAGCTCTGAAAGGTCTTACTGTTACCATTGTTTCCTCCTGAAATTGAAGTTAATAAACAGAAAACGGCACTTCTTATTATTGAGTCGCGGTTTTGTCAAGATACCCGACCAGTTTTTCAAACGATTCCTCAACCGTTTCGTTGTCGGTTTTTATCGTGATTTCAGGTTGAACCGGCGGTTCGTAAGGATCGTCGATTCCGGTGAAAGAGGTGATTTCCCCTTTTCTCGCCTTTTTATAGAGCCCTTTAACATCGCGTTTTTCGCAAACTTCAAGCGAGGTCGAAACGTAAACTTCGACAAAATTTCTGCACATTTTTCTGACGAAGTCGCGTGATTCGCGGTAAGGCGAAATAAAAGAAGCGACGACCGTAACACCGTTGCGCTCAAGCATAGAAGCAAGGAAACCCATCCGTTTCACGTGCTCGTCACGGTCTTTTTTGGTAAATCCCGTCTGCGGAAAGATGTTTCTCACGGTGTCACCGTCAAGAAGTTCACATTTCACGCCTGAATTTTTGAGATAAACCGCCAGTTTTTCGGCAAGAGTCGTTTTTCCTGCGCCGGAAAGACCTGTAAACCAGATGACACGCGGTTTTTCAGTCATTTTTCTCCCCGTTTTCGGTTTTTACGGCGTTTTCATCGGTTTTCGGCACGACAGTTTCTGCCGGTTCAGATTCAGATTCGGCAGGTTTTTGTTCAGGAGACGCTTCAGGCAACGTCTCTGCAGGTTCCGCCTTTTTCTCTTCCGTTATGAAAACCAGAATCTGCGGCGAAACACTTTCAACATCAAGAGGGAGAAACGATGCCGGAAGTTCGTTGTCGCCTATGTTGCGGCTGATTTCCCCCGCTTTTTCTGATGAAAAATCGAAATTTATCACCAGATCTTCGCTTTTTATTTTACGCAGTTCGAAAAAATTGCCGCTGACTTTCACTTCGATACGGTCTATATTTTCAGAAACAAGCACCTGATCCGGAGAAATCTTCGTGTTGATCTTTACGGAATAGACTTTGTTGACAGGCTTGAAGCAGACCGCGACGAACATCACCACGACAGCGCACAGCACCGACAGTAATTTTTCGCGGAGATTGTGTGTAAAAGCCCTTTTGATAAAGCCCGGTTTTTGTGTCATTATCTTCATTGGAATCTCCTACAGTCTGTTTGCAAGCTGCTGTTTGAGCGCATCCTTGCTGAGGTCGCGCGTGATCCTTCCGCCGTGAAGAAGCGAAATTTCGCCTCTCTCCTCGCTGACTACGATGACAAGCGCGCCCGGAACCTTTTCGCTGATACCGTAAGCGGCACGGTGTCTCGTTCCGAAGTTAGGGTCGATATCGGGGTTAGTGCTGAGCGAGAAAAATACTGAAGCCCTTGAAATCCTTCTGTTTTTTATGATTACCGCGCCGTCGTGGAGAGGCGAATTTTTCTTAAAAATCGTAAGAAGAAGTTCTCTCGAAATAAGGGAATCGATTTCGGTTCCCTCCGCTATCGCACCGAGTTTCACATCTTCAGAAGGCATGATGACAACAAGCGCACCCTCACGGACCGAAGCGAGATAGTCCATTGCGTTCGCGATGTGGCTTATAACGTCCTCTTCACCCGAATATTCCTCCTGCTTCATAGTGACGTTAAGAATGCTCATCGAAGCAAGCATATTTTTGATTTCATTGCGGAAAACAACGATTATCAGCACCGCGGCATAGGAAAAGAAATTCCCGAGAAGCCACTCGATACCGGTAAGATCGAAAATCCTCGCAAAAAGATAAAACAAAGCCAAAAGCGCGAATCCGACCGTAACCCTCACCGATTTGCTGTCCTTTATCTCGACAAAAAAGAGATAAAAAATAAAGTAAATGCAGCAGAAATCGACTGCGGCTTTGAAAATGAAAAGCGGCAATGAATCGTTGCCGACAATATTCATCAGAAATTCAGAAAAAGTTAACATGACGGCTCCTTTAAAGCGTTGAATATTTCCAAAGTATCTTTTGCTTCTTTGACATCGTGGACTCTTATGACGGCGGCGCCTTTTTCCAAAGCGATTGTGTCAAGCGCGACAGTTCCCGCGAGCCTTTCGAGCGGATTTTTTCTCCCGCAAATTGCTCCGATCACGCTTTTGCGGCTGAAACCTACCGCAACCGGATCAAGGCATGAGAAAAAAACTTCCAGATGTTTTATTATCGCCAGATTGTGCTCAAGAGTTTTGCCGAAACCTATTCCGGGATCAATTATGATTTTGCTTTCACTAAGACCTTTTGAAAGCAGCATTTCTTTTGATTTCTTGAAAAAATCGAGCATTTCGCCGAACAGATTTCCGTAAACCGGATTTTCCTGCATATCTTTAGGCGATCCTTTGATATGACCGATCACTACAGGCTTTCCTGCACCGGCGCAGACTGAAGCCATTTCGGAATCAAAAGTGAGACCGCTCACATCGTTCACGATCTCGGCACCTGCGTTAATCGCAGCTTTTGCCACCGAACTTTTCACCGTATCGATTGAAATCACAGCCTTAGGAAACTGCTTTTTTATCTCGCTGATTACAGGAACGACGCGCCTTTTCTCGGTTTCGGCATCGACCGGATCACTTCCCGGGCGTGTCGATTCGCCGCCGACATCAATTATATCGGCACCGTTTTTAACCATTTCGGAAACATGTTTCAAAGCGGCATCGATATCCGTCCAGCTTCCGCCGTCCGAAAAAGAATCGGGAGTAACATTCAGAATGCCCATGATATTCGACCGCGTTGTGTCGATCCCAGGGTGTGAAAAAGAAAACCACGGCTTCTGAGATCCGACAAATTTTTCAATAAAATCCGCAACTTGAGGCAGTTTCCAGCATTGAGCCTTCATCCTTGCGGCAAATTCAGAAATTTTGTCGCTTCTGAGAGAAAAAACGAAATCACTTTTCGGTTGAGAGCAGTTTACGGCATGTGCCGGAACGGCAGCCTCGCCGCCCAAAGCAAGAACCTGCTGTTTCACGACATTCGCCGCTGGAGTGGAAATATCCGACACCATGAAAGTTTTCACTGAAAAACGTCCGCGCATGATCGAAGAGCCGCACTCCGAAACCTCAAGTTTCTTCATCAGCGGTCCGTATTCTTCATCAAGAATTCTGAAAGGATAAACAATCATAAGCGCCTCGAAACAAAAACCGCTGAATTTTACGAGTTATATTGAACAAGTCAAATGAAAGGGATTTAGAGACGCGGCAAAACGCCTCATTATTTATTTCGGAGCGATACCGGGCTTGCCGGCAACTTCATACCACTGGAAATTGTCGATAAGAACCATGCTGTCAAGAACGTGGTCATTCGTATCCCAGATAGCCATTCTGAGTTTGAATTCTTCTCCCGGAACAATATTGCCTCTGACTTCGAGCCAGCCTGTCGCGCCGTGAGCATTTTCCATGGTAACAGCGCCGATCATGCCGCTGGGACACTGATTCGGTGTGAAGGGAGTTCCTTTGAGCTCTTCATCGCCCTGACAGCTCGGAAAAGCGTTTCTCGGGCAGCAGACTGTGAAAAGTCCTGATTTCGCAAGGTTTATGCCGAGCGGATTGCCGAGACCGTCCATCGCGATGTTTTTGTCGGCAGGATTCTGAAGATTAGGATCTGTCGTTGTGAACGCCGTGTCGAGAAGCATGACGAAAAAGTCATTGTACTGACAGACATACTGCGGAAACTCGCTGCTGATATAGTAAACACCGACACCGAATGCCTCCGCGTTTTTCGGAGCACGGATAACCAGTTCAAGCATTACCGGATCGTTCAACGGCGGTTTGCCCGGGTCACTCTGCTGCACAAGCCCGCCCTGACATGCCGGAGAATCGGGGAAACTTACTCCTCCGTTTGCCTGAAACCAGTCGGCCGGAGCATCGCTTGAAGTACCGTTGTCAACTGAAAATTCATCCTGACCGGCAGTAACTTTACCTGTAGAAAAGGCAAGAAACGATGTTCCCGCTTTCGGTTTCAAAACATTGCCGTAACCGGTAAGAACAGCGTGCTGCTGAGCCGGAATCGTGCCTTCAGTTCCGTCAGGGAAAAGAAGTTTTGCACTTACTACGCCGAATGATTTGTCGTCAACCACCGGGCAAAGGTCGATTGACTGCGCCATATCCATCGGATTCGTTGTCTCGGTCATAATTCCGGAGTCACACGGAGAAACCGATTCGTCTATGTGACCGTCGCAGTTGTCATCGACACCGTTCATCTGTACTTCATACGAAGATGGATTGACTTTTTCAGGATCGGCATTGCAGTCCCATGTCGTTTCACAGCAGTCGCCGGAGCAGTAAGTGTAGCCGTCCCCGTCGATATCTTTGGCATTTTCCGGCGTAACATCTTCGCCGTCGCAGTCCTGATCTATGCCGTCGCCGCATATTTCGGTTCTCGGCAGGACCTGATCCCTGCATTCGCTCCAGTCGCTTCCGTCTTCAACGCACTCGGCAATACCGGCTTTGCATATACCGACACCTTCCGTGCCGCTCGGACCTTCATAACACGGGCGGGTTTCTCCGGGGGTGCATGCTACGTAGATGCCGCTCTGCCCCGGATCTTCCTCAGGGTTGTCACCGGAATTATTGCCGCTGCCGTTACCTCCGTCCTGATTCCCACCATCATTAGGGTTTCCGTTTTCGTCCGTTTTTCCTTCGTTTCCCCCTCCGTTTTCAGGAATGCATTCCCCTGCATTCTGATCACAGGTAAAACCGTTTCCGCAGTCTTCGTTCTGAGTGCATGAATCGGTGTCACCTCCGCATGAAACTACGAGAAAAAGCGAAAAAAACACGATAAAAACAAAATTGATTTTTTTCATTTCTGCCTCCCAACAGCAAAAAAATATCGAAAGATTTTACGTATAAATAAATTTTATGCAATCAAAAAAGTGATCAGAACAGTATTCAGACCTACTTTCTTTTGAGCGGAATCTCAAGGATAAACGCCGCGCCGCCGAGCGCGGAATCTCCGACATAGAGTTTCCCTCCCGCTTCAACAGCAAGTTTTCTCGAATGACTTAAGCCTATTCCTGTGCCGCCAGGTTTTTTCGTGTAGAAATTCTTAAATATAGTCTCCCGCTCGCTCTGCGGAACACCGCGGCCTGAATCTTCAACCGAAATAACCGCAGAATTGCCGTTTCTGCCGAAGTTCACCGCTATTTTTCCGCCGTTTTCGAGTTCTTCCCACGCGTTTTTCAGCAGATTGAGCATGATTTCCTTGAAGGATGAAAGCGAAATTGAAATCGAAAGAGGCTCGCTCCTGCCGACCGTAAGCTCGATATTCCGCTTTTTCAGTTCAGGAAGATGAAAGGAAAGAAACTCGACGATATCAGAAGGAACGGAAACTCCGCTGTCGCCCGAACCGCTCCTGCTGTAGTTCACCTTTCCCATATACTCGTTAGTGATCTGCTCCAAACGCTCGACTTCCTTTACAACGAGAGAAAGAAGCTGCCTTTTTTCTTCAGGCTCGGTTTTGCCGATATTCTCAAGCAGATAATCGCTGTTCATCTTGATCGTATTGAGCGGATTTCTGATTTCGTGAGTGATGCGCGCCGCCATTTCGCCGATCGAAGCGAGACGCTCGGAATTGAGCAGCTTGCTCGAAAGTTCTTCCGATTTCGTTATATTCCTTATAATATAAAAGGTTTCGTTCTGTCCCTGGGAAACAGAAAGCTGATAAGTTTCCTCGCCGTTTGTGAATTTGCCTTCCGCGCCGTCGCTTCCGACCTTGTCAAAAACGGTTTTCATCTCTTCGCCGATAAACGATCCGTCAACTCCGAACCACTCATTCATTGTTTTATTAACGAAAGTCACACGCCCCGAAGCTGCCGCCGAAAGTCCTTCCGGAATGGCGTTGAGAAGATCCTCCTTCCTCTTTCCGACGATCTGTTCGCGGGCATATTTCTTCCCTATTTCGTCAAGTTCCGCGTTCTTCGCTTCCGTCAGCTTGCGGATCTCTTCCGCCGCGTCGTCAGCCGAAGCGTTTGCGCCCAAACCTATCAGGGAAAGCAGTCTGACTGCACTTTTTCTCTTTTTCAAAAGAAGAACCGTAAGAATCAGAGTTATAAGAAAAAACAGCGCCGAAACAGCTATCACGGTTTTGTTGATGAAATCCTGCCACACAAAGTAGCTGTACTGGATAATTCCGAGTTTCTGCCTCGCAGCGAGGTCTGTCATATCCTTCAAAGTCGAGATATCAGCCCGCAGAGAAGCAATTATGCGGGGTTTTTCCTCGGCAGACGCTTCAGTCAGCGCCTCGCCTGCGGTCACAATTTTTACCGAAAAATCCCCGATCCTCGATGAAAGACGCTCTCCGCTTTCATCATTTATGAAAGGGGCGTTCCTGCTTATCACGGACTGAATGCGGGACGTCAGGAAATCATTCGGCAGCACACTTTCTTCCGCTTTTTCGTACATCGCGGAAAAACTGTCGAGAGAGTCGAGATCAGCCTTGAAACTTCCTGCATCGGCAAAAAAAGAACTCTCTTTTTCTATCGCATGACCGAGAACATTTGAATCGGTAAAATTGAAACAGACAAAAAGAAACAGAAAAAAAGAAAATAAAATAGGTAAAAATATTAGGAACTTATTCTTCAATCTCGCCTGAGACCGCAGTGTCGCCCGCTTCGAGAGCGGTGATGCTGTTTGTAATGATCGCTACTGAAGTTTTTTCGGCAACCTGAACGACTACGAGCTCGCCGATCATTTCATAAGGAAGCCCTGCCGGAGAAGCCTTGCCTTCGAATTCTTTAAGACCGTCGCCCTTTCTGTAAACAGAGAGCATAACGCCTTTTTCAACGCCGTCGTCGCTGCCTTTGTCAAGGTAAACGATGTAGTTAGGACCGTAGAAGAAAGTCGGATCGTAACCGGTGAGGATCTTCGCCTTGATGTCGGATGCAGGTTCGGTGACTTTTACGCTGTCTTCCGTTTCGACGTATTCACGTACATAGAAACCGCGCTCTATCGCATCGTAAGACTTTATGATCTTGACTGTCGCGATCTGAGTGTCTTTATCGTCTTTGTCTTCGTCTTTCTTCTTTTTGCCGATGTCGAGAACTTTGCCTCTGCCGACTATATCGACGATCGAACCGATTTTATCACCGGTGTCGGGATGTTTGATTTTTTCTTTGACATGGATGATTTCAACATAGTCGCCGATCTGGAAATGAGGTTTTCCCCCTTTTTTCTCTTTATCGTCTTTGTCGTCATCATCGTCGTCACCGAGTTCGACATATACGTTGTCTCCTGTAGAAAGAAGCTCTTTCGGCTCGAAGGAAGCGACTATCTTCGCCATTTTCTCTTCTTCGGTGTTGCCGACAAAACCTTTCTGAACGACATCGAAAAGGGTGTCGTCGATCTGTTTGAACCTGTCAACTCTGTATTTTCCGCCGAGTTTTACAAAACTCTTATAATTTTCCGGTGTAGCGTCAAGCGTTTTGCCAGTCTGAGCAAGAGAATCGGTTTCGCCTTCGTCTTCATACTCAGCGCTGTAGCCTTCTTCGCCGTTCTCACCGTATGAACCGTTTGCGTTGGTTCCCTCTTCGCCTGGCATCATCATTTCGCCGGTAGGACGGAAAGAGATTTTGTCTCCGGGATAGATTCTGTGCGGATTCTGGATCTGCGGATTGAGAGACCAGACTTTAGGCCAGTACCACGGGCTTTTAAGTTCCTTTTCGCTTATATCCCAAAGGGTGTCGCCCGGAGCGACTTCGTAAGTTTCGGGAGCTGAATTGAGATCGACATTGTCGAGATTGATAAAATCCGGAACCGGAACTTCTTCCGCGCTTGCCGGTGGAACTTCTTCGGCAAACATGAGAGTCGAAAACATCAAAACAAAAGCAAGAATCATCGTTTTCATCGGTAAACTCCTTATATCTTAATTATAAGACAAAACAAAAATAACCGTGATACATTACGCAAAAACGCCATTTTGTCAATTTAATTAAACACAATCCACTGAAAACATGAGATTTTTCGATTTTTGCGGCAGAAAAACGTCCCAAAAATTCCAATTTTCCGTCACCTCCGTATAATCTTCCGGCTTTATTCAAGGAGGTAAAAATGGAAATCCGTAAAATACAAGTCGCTCCCATCGGAGCTAACTGTTACATCGTTTCTGAAGCCGGTGCCGCATTCATAATCGATCCCGGCGGCGATGCTGAAAAGATCATAAAAGCCGCAGAAAATTTCGATGTGCGGTATATTCTTCTGACACACACTCATTTTGACCACATCGGCGGGCTCAACGATGTCAAAAAAGCGTTTCCGGAAGCAAAAACGGCCGTCAGCACTTTCGAACACGACTGGCTCTATTCGCCGCAGCTCAACTTTTCGGAAGAATTCGGCTTCACTTTCGTTTTCAAAGGAAAAGCCGACATAAAACTCGAAGACGGCATGACACTCGATTTTGCAGGAACAAAAATCAAAGTTCTCCACACGCCGGGACATACGCCGGGCAGCACATGTTTCTACATCGAAAAATCGGACATCTGCGAAAATCACCTCCTTTTTTCGGGCGACACCCTTTTCAGAAGCAGCATCGGAAGAACCGATTTTCCCGGCGGAGACGGCAGAAAAATCATTGAAAGCATAAAAAACAAACTGCTCAGTCTTCCTGATGAAACGGTTGTCTATCCCGGTCATGACGAAAACACCTCGATCGCTCTCGAAAAGAAATTCAATCCTTTCCTGAAAATGTATCGCGCCTAAAATCGTGTCGAAATGCCGGTATTTCAAAATCCCGACATATCGATGGCGCGCACCAAAAGCAATAACGGCATGACGATGAAATTTTACTTTCCCGAAAATATTGTTAATATTCGCGGCTTTTTTGGGAGGCTGAATGGAACACCTTGACCGCCTTGAGGCGACTTCGATCCACATAATCAGGGAATCTTACGCGAATTTCAAAAATCTCGGCATGCTCTGGTCGATCGGAAAGGACAGTACTGTTCTGCTCTGGCTCGTGAAAAAGGCGTTTTTCGGTCATGTTCCGTTTCCGCTCATACACATCGACACACACTACAAGATCCCGGAAATGATCGAATACCGCGACCGTCTCACAAAAGAGTGGCATCTGAATATGGTCGTCGGAGTCAACGAAGAAGCACTTGCTAAAAAAGCGACTTTCCCCGACGGAAACGCCGACAGAATAACCTGCTGCCGCAATCTCAAGACGCAGGCACTGAAATCGACTCTTGACGGCACCGGCAAAAGATATGTTTTCAACCACGCGAAAGGCTGCTACGAAACCGACAAATCGCATGAAGCGTTCACAGCGATAATCCTCGGAATCAGAAGCGACGAGGAAGGAAGCCGCTCGAAGGAACGCTACTTTTCACCGCGAAACGCCTCGAACGAATGGAACATCGGCGACCAGCCGCCGGAATTCTGGAACCAGTTCAAGACCGATTTCGCTCCGGGAACGCACCTCAGGATACATCCGCTTCTCGACTGGACCGAACTCAACATCTGGGAATACATCGAACGGGAAAAAATTCCGACAGTTTCGCTTTACTACGACCACGGCGAAGGGAAAAGATACCGCTCGCTCGGATGTTACCCGTGCACATTTCCAGTCGAAAGCACCGCAAAAAATGTTTCTGAAATAATCGAAGAATTGCGTAGCGGAAAATTCGCCAAAATAGCGGAACGCTCAGGCAGAGCGCAGGACAAAGACGACGGCGGCGGACTGGAAACGCTCCGGAAAGAAGGGTATATGTGACGACGTCACGTCGTTACGTCATTCGTTACGTCGTCACGTCTGAAATCATTTTCAGATTTTTATTGCAATAAAATAAAAAAAATATTATGTCTCAGACGTTCTTTGTTTTGTAAAATTTGGTGTCCCGTTTTTTAATAATTTTTTTAAGGAGTTGAAAATGGCAACAAAGAAAGCGACCCCGGCTGCAAAAGCTGCTCCGGCAAAGAAACCGTGCGCAAAGAAATGCTGCGCAAAAACAGTCAAAGAAGTAAAACCGGCTGAAATCAAAGAAATGAAGGCTTCACAGGTTCACGAGATCCTCGGCAAGTACATCCTCTGCGACGGCTACGACATGGTTGTCGATACCGAAAAAAGCCACGGCAGCTATATGTACGATGCCAAACACAACAAAGAGTACCTTGATTTCTTCTCATTCTTCGCTTCAATGCCTATCGGATTCAACCATCCGAAACTTCACAACGACGAGTTCATCAAAGAGATCGGTGAAGTAGCTCTTCACAAAATCTCCAACAGCGACTTCTACACCACGACTATGGCTGAATTTGTTGAAGCTATGGCTGAAACCGCAAAACCGGCTTACATGAAGAAGATGTTCTTCGTTGACGGCGGCGGTCTTGCAGTTGAGAACGCACTTAAAACCGCTTTCGACTGGAAGTTCAGAAAGAACCTTGAGAAGGGTGTCAGAATCGACGAAAACGAGATGAAGATCATCCACTTCAAACAGGCTTTCCACGGCAGAACGGGCTACACCCTTTCGCTCACCAACACTTCCGACCCGAGAAAATATATGTATTTCCCGAAATTCGACTGGCCGAGAATCACAAACCCAAAAGCTATTTTCCCGCTTGAAGGCGAAAATCTGAAGAAGACCATCGAAGCTGAGAAAGTTGCATGCAAAGAAATCCAGGACGCATGCGACAAATTCGGCAGCCAGATCGCCGGTCTCATCATTGAACCGGTTCAGGGCGAAGGCGGCGACAACCACTTCAGAAAAGAGTTCATTCAGGAACTCAGAAAGTTCGCTGACAAATACGATTTCCTCCTTATCTTCGACGAAGTTCAGGCAGGCGGCGGTCTCAGCGGCAAATGGTGGACTCACGAACATTACGGCGTAAAACCCGACATCATCTGTTTCGGAAAGAAATTCCAGGTTTGCGGTATCCTTGCAAACGACAGAGTCCTTTCGGTCAAGAACAACGTTTTCGTTGAATCAAGCAGACTTAACTCGACCTGGGGCGGCAACATCGTCGATATGAAGAGAACAGCACGCTACCTCAAGATCATAAAGGAAGAAAAGCTCGTCGAGAACGCAGCGAAAATGGGAAAAATCCTTCTCGAAGGACTTGAAGCACTTTCCAAGAAGACAAAAGGCAAAATCTTCAACGTCCGCGGCAAAGGTCTTCTCTGCGCGTTCGATATGAAAGACGGCGAAGCAAGAAACAAATTCATCGACGACTGCATGAACAAAGAGAACATGATCGTTCTTGCATGCGGCGACAATTCGATCAGATTCAGACCGTTCCTCGACATCACCGAAGCTGACGTCAAAGAAGGTTTGAAGAGAATGGAAAGAGTTCTTACCGCTAAAAAGTAAGTTATCTCCATTATAACCTCAAAAGGGCCGCTTAGTCCGGCTCTTTTTTTTGTCCGCGATTCAAAAATTTGTCTTTACGCCGTTTTCATATAAAATACACGGACTTTTTTTCGGAGGTTCGATGAATTCAGCTCGTTTTTGCTTAAGTAAAGCGATTTTCGCCGCAATTTTATTATGCGCTTCGGTAATTTTCTGTTTTTCCTGCTCTCATAAAGAAAAAGAAACGGCAGTTGAACAGGAACCCGATCTCACGATAACGCAGACCGATATCATGCTTCTTGCCGAACACAAAAAAACTATTGATGCAATAACTGCAAAATATGACAAAAAAATTGCGGAAGTTCCGCCGAGTGCTGCATACAAACTTATCGAGGAAGGAAAAGGCGAGATCAACGGATACCTTGAAAGCAAGGGACTCAAACCTGAAGTTTTCATGAAAAAATCGAAAAAAATACTGAAATGCTACCTTGCCTTAAACGAAATCAGCGACGAAACCATGCAGAAAAGAATCGAACTGCTGAAACAGAACGACACTTCCGAAAAAGACATCAAAATCAAGACCGAAGCATACAAAAAAGCTGGAGAAGCCTTCTTTCAGGAAATGACTGCAGGTCTCACTAAAAAGGAAATCGATCTCGTCAGATCCAATCTCAGTATTATCGCCTCGGTAACGGACTGACCGTTCTTTTTGCCTTATAAAAAAAAATCAATAGAATAAGATGCTTTGGTTTTTTATATGCTGCATATTCGCGCGGAGGAAGTAATGCGGAGAACAGAAGGGCTTGATTTTGTAGGAGCTTTTGAACAGGGTTGGATTCAGTACAAATCCAATTTCACGAAACTCGCAGGATGGGGCGCGGCAATTGCGGTTCCGCCCGTTTTTTTTCATTTCAGTATAACCGCCGGAGTTATCCTGACGCTGATTTTTGAAGGTTTCCTTATGATCCTTCTTGCAAATTCGGTCGTCTGCGCTTCAAAAGGAATGAAAAACGACACTTTTTCTTCGGCGAAACTGCTCTTAAGCTGCTTCAAAAACGGATTTCTCATTTCGATACTCCTTTTCCCGCTGCTCCTTATCGGTTTTGTTGCCGCAGTAATTCCTTCCATTGCTCTTTTCAGCGTTTTCATGTTCACATTTTTCATCACTGCGCGCCAGCAGAAATTCGCAGTTGACGCAATGTGGGACAGCCTTCGCGAAGGAAACGGCTACAGACTCCCCCTTTTCCTGTTTTCACTGATTTTCTATGCTTCCGCTGCGCTGGCGTTTCTTCTCGCACAACTCTTCATGCCGCTCGGATTCATTGCCGGTGCGCTTATAACGCCTTATTTTTTCTCTGTAATTTATGAATTTTACGACCAGCTGGAGACAAAATAATGAATTACGAAACAGATTTTCTGGCTTATCAGCTTCTCAACCTTTACAAAGGAAGAAAAGTTCTTGATTTTTTCGTCGAACCGCTTTTCGGCGACGCTTCAGGCAGATCCTACTGCAGAATCCGCTTTGAAAACACGACTGTCGTAATGATGAAAGTCGCAAACATCAAACCGGGCGAATTCGGGCGCGGCGATTCTTTCACCGATTTCATCGCGATCCGTGATTTTTTGAACGGTCTCGGCGTGAACGTTCCCGGAATCCTTGCAGTCATCCCGGAGCAGAAAGCGATGCTTCTTGAAGATCTGGGAGACACTACCCTGTTCAAACTCATCGAAAACGACAGAAAGAACAAGTTCAAATACATAAAAGACGCACTCGATCTGCTCACAGATACGCAGAAAAAACTTTACGACCGCACGAAATTCGACACTCCTGCGGACAAAAGGAAATTCACGACCAAACTTTTCATGGACGAGTTCTATCATTTTTACGAATACATGATCGCTAAAAGAATCTACCATATTCCCTACAAAAATCTGTGGCCGAAACTTGAAAAATACTTCACTAAAATTTCGAAAGAACTTTACACACTGCCCTATTTCTTTTCGCACAGGGATTTCCAGTCGAAAAACATCATGGTGAAAGACGACACGAAATATCTCATCGATTTTCAGGACGCCCTGATGGCTCCTGCGGTTTACGATCTTGTTTCGCTCCTTCGCGATTCCTATGTCACCCTTTCGGCTGAAGAACTTTCGTCGCTGCTTTCCTATTTCTGGAACACGAACGGTGTTATGCACGAAGTTTTCAACGACTACGAAACTTTCGAGCACGCTTTCTACATTCAGACTCTCCAGCGCAAGATGAAAGATGCCGGAAGATTCGTATATCTCAATCAGGTCAAAGGCAAAGAATGGTTTGTTCCGTACATTCTGCCGACTCTCGGCTATGTCAAGGACGCACTTATAAAACTCGAACTCGACAAGATCATCGAGCTTCTCGCACCTTTTATTCCTGAATTTGACAATGGGAGAGCAAAGTGAAAGCGCTGATTTTAGCCGCAGGTTTCGGAACCAGAATGGCTCCGATCACAGACAACATCCCGAAACCTCTCATTCCTGTTCTGAACCGTCCGACGATCGAATACAACATCTACTTTCTGAAGCACTACGGGATCAAAGAAATCTACATAAACCTTCACTCCCACGGTGAAAAGATCGCTAAAGCGCTCGGCAACGGCAGCAAATACGGCGTCAGCATCGAATATCTCCCCGAACAAGAGATTCTGGGAACAGGCGGTGCGATCGCTTCAATGGCTCCTTTCGTCAAAAAAGAGCCTTTCGTCGTCATAAATTCCGACACGATTTTCAACTTCGACCTCGACAAGATGATCGAAAGCCACAACCATTCCGATTCGCTGGCGACTTTAGGCATACTTCCAGCTTCAGAGAACGATCCGCGCGCAGTCATCCGCGTCGACGGCAACAAAATAGTCAGAATGCTCAATGAATCGATTTACGATACGATTCCTGAAGGAAACGCTCTTTTCACAGGCATTCACGTCATAAATCCGCAGCTTCTCGAATTCATCCCGAAAGGCTGCTTTGTTTCGATCACGAGCTATGTCTACAAGCGGGCAGTCAAATCAGGAAGGAACCTCAACGCATTCCCCATTAAAGGAAACTGGTGGGATATGGGTACTCCTGACGGATATTTGGACTGTTCGTTCCAACTTCTCCGCACACTTCCGCTCAAATTCTTTGACGACACAGATATTTTCGGCAATTACTACCACACGAAATATGAAGATTTCGGCAACAGCGGAAACGAAGACTTTTTCGTAGCACTCGGCAAAAAACTCAACTTCCCGCCGATCAAGCAGGAACCGCCGATAGTGATAGGCAACAACTGCGAGATCGAAAAAAGCAGCGAAATCGTTCTCGGACCGAATCTCATCGCCGGTGACGGCGCGGTTCTTACGGCGGACCACGACCTTTCCAACGCCGTTTACCTTCCGGGAGCCGACGGAACAAGGGTCATCTACGGAAAGAAAGGAAAAATTTATTATTGATTCCTTAAACTTCACAAAACATTAGTTGACATCCGTTTTTTTCATTCTATATTGCCGTTGCGATTTGTTTCCTGCGGAAATCGGTGCAAATCCGATGCTGTCCCGCAACCGTGAGGCCTAAGGCTAAGCCGGATACACAGACTCAAATCACGTTAATGAGTACCCCGAGGAGGGAAAAATTGCGATTCACAAGGTTTGCACAATTTTTCCGTATTTATTCACTTTCCAAATGATGGAGGAGAAAATGAAAAAACCTTTATCTTTACTGTTTATCATCACTGTATTGATTTTTGCAGTTTCATGCGGAAGCGGCAAAAAAGAGGAAAAAGAGACGACCGACACTGACACCGTTGATGACACGGATGTTGAAGACACTGACACCGAACCGACCGATGATCCGACAGAAGAACCTACCAACGAGCCGACTAATGATCCTACCGGTGAACCCACTACGGAACCTACCGGCGAGCCGACGGATGAACCTACCGATGAACCAACTGAAGAACCGACCGATGAGCCTACTGATGAGCCTACTGACGAACCTACTGAAGGATCTCTTGAAATCATCGGCAAATACATGGATGATTTTGACACTTCCCATGTCATTACAAAAACTGAATGGACTTCGAGATCTTCTTACGGCACATCGCTTTATCACATCTCGCAGTATGACAACGAGCAGGATTTCATCATTGCTCAGAACGATTCTGAAAAATCATGGAATCCTGACAAATGGAGCAGGTTCGACTACACCATAAAAAACGGTGTTATCTACTATTGTCAGACTGCTTATGACAAAGAGACAGAAGAAGAAGCTCTCGCGACTCCGGCTGCCGACAAAACCGATCCGGCAAATTCAGGATGTGCCGGTTACGCTTGGACAAAACTGCATAAAGATACAGTTGAAATTATCGGCAGATACGCAGACGCATGGGGCGGAAACCACATCATCTCCAACACCGCATGGTTCCAGCCGTCCGAATGGGGCGATTCGCTTTTCCACATCACACAGTTTGACAGCGTCGACAATTTCATAATAGCTCACAATGATGACGAACTGGCTTTCGCAGGTTATGAAGGAAAGTGGAGCAGATTTGACTATGTCATAAAAGACGGAAAAATTTATTACTGTCAGATCGCTTCACTGGAAGAAACCGAAGAAGCAGCTCTCGCAGTCACGACAGCCGACAAAACCGATCCGGAAACATCAGGATGCAACGGATATTCCTGGACTGAACTCATCGCAGTTGTTGAAGAACCGATCGACAAAGACGATGAAAAAATCGTCGCATGGGCAACCGGTTACGAAAATTACGTTGTCGGTGCAGGTGTCGACGAAAGCTGGCAGACTCCGGAAAAAGCTCTCGGAAAAGCTGTCGGTGATTCCTATGACGTTGTCGTTCTCGGTGACGGCGGAAGCATAGTTCTTACTTTTGCGAAACCGATCACAGACGGCGAAGGAGCCGATTTCGCAGTTTTCGAAAACAGTTTCAACGACGGTTTCCTTGAACTCGGAACAGTTGAAGTCAGCAGCGACGGCGAAAACTTTGCTGCATTTGACCACTATTATCTCGGACTTGAAAAAATCGGCGGAACAGGTTCCCACGATGCAAGCCTGATCTGGGGATTCGCAGGCAAATTCAAACAGGGCAAAGGCAATATGTTCGACCTCGCAGACCTCGAAAACAAAGCGGAAGTCGTTGCCGGAACAGTCAATCTTGACGCGATCACACACGTTAAAATAGTTGACGTTATCGGCGACGGTTCTCAGCTTGATTCAATCGGCGACCCGATCTACGACCCGTATCCGACCGGAGAGATAAGCGCAGGTTTCGACCTTGACGCTGTTGCAGTAATCAACGAAAAAGAATAAAAAATTCCATCTTTTTTCCTAACTGTGCTATAAACCGCCGGATTTTGATTCCGGAGGAAACGTGAGCAATAAAAAGACAAAAGATCCCAGACTTGTGGCAAGTTCTCTGATTCAGGATGTGCTTGACCAGTCGTTTTTCGTGAACGAACTTCTTAATGACAGCCTTTCGGCTTTCGATTTTCCGAAAAGACGCTTCATAACGGAGCTTGTTTACGGCACGGTGCGGCACTTGAGCCACCTCGATTTCTGGATTTTAAAAGTTTTCAGAAAACCGCTGAAACGGATGGACAAAGAGCTGCTTTCCCTAATCAGAGTTTCGCTTTATCAGATACTTTTCATGTCGAACAGAGAAGCTGCAACGATAGTTTTTGAGGCGGCCGAGCTTGCAAAACGCTGCGGAAACGAGAAAACTGCGGGATTCGTCAACTTCATTCTGCGTGAAATTCTCCGCTCCAATCCGACGCGTGAAAACATGGAAGCCGATTTCGGCGAAAGACACGACGAGTTTCTTCAGACCTATTATTCTGTACCGCAGTGGCTTTATGACAGAATAAAAGCGCAGGCAGAGACCGTCGGACAGGATGTCGAAGAATACCTGCAGATCGTGAACAAACCGCTCGGGATCACACTCAGAATCGAAGGCGACGAAAATTTGCGCCAGCAGATCATCGAAAAGCTCGTTTCGAAGGGGGCAACGGCAGAAGCTGCAAAACTCAGTCCCTACGGAATCTGCACGAACAAAGCTGTCAACTTCTCGATGCTGAAAGGCTTCGACAACATCTACATTCAGGATGAGTCTTCGCAGCTTTCGGTTCTCGAAATGGACATAAAAAAGGGCGACAAAATCCTCGATATCTGCGCTGCTCCGGGCGGCAAAACCCTTTTTGCATCGTATCTGACAGGAGATGAAGGCTTCGTCACGGCGGCGGATGTCAACGGAAACCGTCTTAACATGCTCGCAGATGTTGTCCTTGAGCACGGAAAGAAAAATATCGGAATGAAACTCCACGACGCGACAAAAGACAACCCGGAATGGCACAACGCTTTCGACAGAGTTCTCCTTGACGCACCTTGCAGCGCGCTCGGAACAGTGAGAAGACACCCTGAGACAAAATGGATAAAGAATAACAACGACCCGGCGAAAATGGCTTCTATTTCGGGAAAAATTCTTGAACAGGCGGCGAAATATCCGAAAAAAGACGGCATTTTAGTTTTTTCCGTATGCACCTTCACGAAAGAGGAAACATTGGAGCAGATCAAGCGTTTCTCCGCACATCACCCTGAATTTACCGTGGAGAAATCGTATTTTACAGTCAAAGAACCCGACGACAACAGAGACATATTTTTCATCTGCAGAATGAGGAAAATAAAATGATAAAAATCGCTCCTTCGATCCTTTCGGCCGACTTTTTAAAACTTGAGGAAGAAATCCGTTCAATCGAAACAAGCGGCGCCGATCTTGTCCATCTCGACATCATGGACGGCCACTTTGTTCCGAACATCACTTTCGGTCCGATGATCGTGAAACAGATCCGTCCGCTCGTAAAACTTCCTTTTGATGCGCACCTCATGATTGAAAATCCGACGCAGTTCATCCAGAAGTTCGCCGATGCGGGCTGCGAAATGATCACTGTTCATGCCGAGACGGAGCAGCACCTTCACCGCACTCTCCAGTTTATAAAAAGGCTCGGACTTAAGGCCGGAATTTCGGTAAATCCGCACACGGCAGTCGATTTTCTCCCTTATGTCGGTGATCTGTGCGACCTTTTCCTCGTGATGAGCGTAAATCCCGGTTTCGGCGGTCAGGAATACATAAAAAGTGCATCCGAAAAAATCAGAAAAGTTGCCGAGATCCGCGAAAAATACGGCTTTAACTACGAAATTTCAGTCGATGGCGGCGTGAACGCGAAAACCCTGCCTGAAGTCATCAAAGCAGGTGCCGATATCGCTGTCATGGGCTCGTATTTCTTCGGCAAACCCGCATCGGAAAGAGCAGAACTTGTAAGAAACGCAAAAAATATTTCTAAATAGGAGAGAAAAATGAGATGTCCCGACTATGTGACCAAGGAATTTATAGCGTATGTCATCAGAGAGGATCTGGGGCGCGGCGATGTTACGACAAACTTTGTCTGCGATGAGCCGCGTAACGGCAGGGCTTTCATCAAGGCGAAAAGCGACCTCGTGCTTTGCGGAGTTGACTTGGCAGCATATATATTTGAATTTATTGACGAAACTCTTGATATTGAACTTCTGGCGCGTGACGGTGAAAAACTCTGCGCAGGAGAAAGAATAATGAACATTTCGGGAAATGCAGCATCGATTCTTAAAGGCGAAAGAACAGCTCTCAACTTCCTGCAGAGACTGAGCGGCATCGCATCGCTCACTGCCGAATACGTGAAAGAAATAGACAAATATTCCGAAACAAAAATCGCCGACACGAGAAAAACGACTCCCGGGCTCAGAACTCTCGAAAAATACGCAGTCCGCACGGGCGGAGGCAGCAACCACCGCTTCGGGCTTGACGACGGCGTGATGATCAAAGACAACCACATAGTTCTCGCAGGTTCGATCACGCAGGCAGTCGAAAACGTCAGAAATAAAATCCATCACCTTCTCAAAATCGAAGTCGAAACAACAAATCTCGATGAAGTAAAGGAAGCTCTTGCGGCAAAAGCCGACGTGATCATGCTTGACAACATGGACTATGACATGATGGCTGAAGCTATCGAAATAATCGGTGACAGCGCGAAAATCGAGATCTCGGGAGGCGTCACCCTTGAAAGGATCAACGAGCTTTCAAAACTCGGAGCCGACTTCATTTCGGTCGGAGCACTTACTCACTCCGCTGTCGCGAAAGACATCAATCTCACCCTTGAAATCGTTTAAAAACATTCGGAGAATATTATGAAATTAAAATTTTTGCTTCCTGTTTTTGCACTTTTTTTCATTTTAAGCTGCGGAGACGACCCTGTTTTACCGGAAACAGATTTGGATAGTGAAGCATCCGACAATAATGAAAATATCGTTTCTGATGACGAAAATTCCGAAAACAGAAACGATTCAGACACGGACTCAAACAGCGATAAAACTGACGACAACGCTGATTCGACCGATGATTCGGGCGATTCTCAACCCGACAAAGATGCAAACGACACCGATCCTGCCGACGATTCAGAAAACAATACTCCAGAATACAACGACACGGCGGCTGACGATGATGCAGACACTTCCGATCCTGATGAGCATGAAGATCAGGACGATCCGGCATCTGATGAAGACGGCATGACCGATAACGACGGCGCACAGAACGATACAGATCAGGATTCAGGCGAAGAACCTGAAGATGAATACGATTTTGAAGTCGTTCTGCCATACAACGGCGCATCAGTCGATAAAACTATAGATTTCGACACAACAGTCAGAAAAATCGATGTTCTGCTTATGGTCGAACTTTATTCATCAATGTCTGCTGCACACGATAACCTGAAAGCGAATGTAAAAACTGCAATTATTGACGGAATCAGGGAAAAAATTTCAGATTCGGCGTTCGGACTCGTCACATTGGGAGTCGTTGAGGCAGGAAACGCTTACAATCTGGTTCAGCCGATTACGACAGACCCGAATGACGTCAGAAACGCAGTCGACGGAATTACCAAAATAACTTCTGGAACAAGGACATACCACGGTCTCGCCCTTTGGGAGGCGGCTTCAGGCGAAGAAGACAAAGAATACCTGATCCTTTGTGACAACAATGCTGTATGCAACGCCACATATAAAACAATAAACATCGATGCTGCCGACTGCACCGGTCAAATCGGAAACCGCGGCGGCGCGTGTTTCAGAGACAACTCTATGCCGGTTTTCGTAATGGCCAGCACGCAAACTTTCAACAATTTTCTCCGGAAGAAAAACAACGGCGACTACTACGACGAATGGAGAGAAAGTGTCAACGGAAACACTTATACTCTGGAAAAGACAGCTGTTAAAGCCGCTGCGAAAATGAGTGAAATAAACGCGAAATTCATCGGTGTTTCTTATAAAACAACCAATCCTGCCAACGGATTTAAAAGCGTGGCAGGAAACACTTTGTCACAAGATACAGCCGGTAATAATTTCAATATTTCCGTTAATGCCGACGATGAAACTTTCTCCGCACAGATAGCGGAAGCCGTCAAAAATCTGACCGACAACATAAAACTCGATGTCAAAGCGCAGTTCAAACATGCCGGAAACAATTACGGTGTGGAGAATACGACACAATTCGTAAAATCAATCTATCCTGAAGCAGGAAAAACCGTAAAAGCGGGAGAAACAGCATCTTTCGAAGTAACTTTCGAGAACACAATCCACAAAAACAACGACTGCGAACCGCACAATTTCCGCATAACGGTTGAAGCTAAAGGCGAAGGAATCGTTCTCGACAGCCGTGAAATCAAAGTCATCGTTCCGGGCAAGGAAGAAGGCTGCGGATCAGCTCAGTAAATAAACAATCATCAAACAGGAACTTTGATATTTTCAAGAATCGAAGCGATGACCTTTTCTTTTGAAGTACCCGAAACAAATGCCGAATTGTCGAGGATCAGCCTGTGTGCAAGGACCGGAACGGCATTTGAGAGAATATCATCCGGAATAACGAAGTCACGCCCGTCGAATGCCGCTGCAGCCTGAGACACTTTCATCAGCGAAATAGCACCTCTCGGACTTGCGCCGAGCTTCACGTTAGGAGCGCTTCGAGTCGCGTTGACAAGCGTTATCACAAAGTATTTGAGTTCGTCACTCACCTTGATTTCTTCGACCGCGCGGATCGCTTCACATACCTTTTCGAACGAAACCGCAGGCTTCAGCTCATCAAGTGCAGTCACAAAACCGCGGCCGTTCAGAATCTCCATTTCGGCTTCGGCTGAAACGTATCCGAGTGAAAGTTTCATAGCAAAGCGGTCCATCTGTGATTCCGGCAGCGCGTAGGTTCCCTTTGATTCGATGTTGTTCTGCGTCGCGATGACAAAAAACGGCTTTTCGAGAACGAATTGCCCCGCATCGGTACTCACCTGCCCTTCACCCATCGCCTCAAGCATCGCCGACTGAGTTCTCGGAGAAGCGCGGTTGATCTCGTCGGCAAGGATCATGTTTGCGAAAACCGGTCCTTTTTTGAACTCGAAAGATGAAGTTTTCGGATTGAAAATCGAAACTCCGGTAATATCGGAAGGCATCAGATCGGGAGTGAACTGAATACGGCTGAACTTCATGCCGAGCGATTTCGCAAGAGCTTTTGCAAGCGTGGTTTTGCCCGTGCCGGGAACATCTTCAAGAAGCAGATGACCGCCCGAAAAGAAGGCACAGACCGTTTTTGTAAGGACGTTATCATGCCCTTTCACCAACTTTGCAACATTGTTTTTGACATCGTTTAAAATCTGCTGAAGTTCCGCGCTTTCCATATTTCCTCCAATCAAAAGACTGCCGATTTTAGCAGAAACGGAAAAAGTGTAAAGGCGGCGTTCATGCTTTTATTTTCCAAAAAATTGAGTATAATATTGCGGTTTTGACCTCACCCCTACCCCCTCCACTGTGGAGATGGGAACAAAAAGTGAGATCTCATTTAAAGAGGTTGATATGAAAAGATTTTTTGTTCTGACAGCACTTATGGTTGTTTTTTCGATGCTTGTTTCGTGCGGCGGCGGTTCTAAATCAGAAAACGACGGCGACAATGAAAACAACGACAGCGATACGGAAGAAACCGACGATGATGGTGACGATGTCGATCTGACTGGTTCGGTTTTCTCGATGCCGAAGATAAATCCTTCGGGAAATATTCCGCTCAGCGCCGAAATTCCGATGAAGTCGGCAGGTATCGCGAAAGTTTCGGTAAAAGTTGCCGACAAAGAAGCAGGCAAAGAGCCTTTTTCGCGTGAATACACCGTTGCAGATGCCGCGGAAACTGTGAAAATCCCTGTTCTCGGGCTTTTTCCGGCTTACAAAAACAAAGTTACGGTTTCGGCTTTGGATGAAAGCGGAAAAACAGTCGACGAAAAGACTTTCACTCTCAAAACCGGCAATCTGCCTAAAGACTTTCCGGCAATAGAAATGACGGGAACGATAAATTCAGGCTGGACGATGGTCAACTGGCTCAGAACTCCCCGTTCGAGAACCGAAATGAACGGTATCGCGCTTGACGAGCTCGGAAGAGTCCGCTGGTACAGCGATCTGGCGTTTCCTGTATGTTTCCCGATAGTCATAAAAGACGACACCTTCTACTGCGGCGGAGGAGAAGCTGAAACCCACGTTACAAAATATGATTTCATGGGTTATGTTCTTGAAGATATCGATGTCGCTCCGCTCGGCTACAAAAACGTTCACCACGAAGTTTTCATAAAACCCGACGGCAACTATCTTCTCGGCGTTGACAAAAAAGACAGCGGCTATATCGAGGACAGAGTCATCGAAATCAACCCGAACGATCCTGCAAATCCGCAGCTGCGCGGTGCGTGGAACCTGAACGACACTTTCCCAGATCTTGCCGATCTTTTCATGGACATGCAGCCTACAAGCACCGAAATTCCGGGACAGACGAACAACCCGATCCATCACAACGCGATTTTCTACGACGAGTCGGACGATTCGATAATTGTCGGATCGCAGACCGCAGGAATCGTGAAACTTACCCACTCCGGATATGTAAAATGGTATCTCGCGCCTCATCTTTTCGGTCTTATCGACGATGCCGACAAAGACGGACTCAGCGATTCCTTCATGTCCAAATACGACCCGGCGAACCAGATGACATGGGTCGGCGACTACTCGCAGAAAACCGATGACGGCAAAACCGTTGCAGGTGAAAAATATGTCAACGAAAGAGCTCCGATCAACGGAATCCCTTACAAAGTTTACTCCGAATTCGAGTTTAAATACCCGGAGTTCTTCCTCACTCCGCTTGACAAAAACGGCAAAGAAATCGAAGACTTGTCCGTAAAACAAGGATTAGAGGCGCACGAAGATTTCTCATGGCCTTTCCGCGCACACAACCCGACGATCCTCAAAAACGGAAACCTCATGCTTTTCGACAACGGCCTGGCAAGGAATTTCGGATTCCCGCCGATTTCAATGTACCACTACAGCAGAGTCGTCGAATACAAAATCGTTCCCGACAAGGACGGTTACGGCGGAACAATCCAGCAGATCTGGGAATACGTTCTTAACGATGACCCGATGTGGTATTCGATGAGCCTCATCGTAAGCGGTGCGAACGAGCTTGAAAACGGCAACCGCCTCATAACTTCAGGCTCTCTCGGATCTTCCTTCATTCCCGAAATGTTCAGAAAACAGTACGGCGAAGGTCCGGTCGGAGCATTCATAGTCGAGATCGACCCAAAGGACAATTCCGAGAAAAACAGAATAACACTCGACAGATACATCGACGACGATTATCCTGTAAACGAATTTTCGGCATTCCGTGCCTACCGTTTTGAAATCTCGGCATCACTGAGATAACGATGAAAAAAATCGTTTTTGTTCTCACCATTTTAACTTTCGGTTTTTTAAGCGCGCAGCAGGAGGAAACACAGATTTTCGCGTCTCAGCTTTATAACCAGTCGGCTATACTTTTAAACAGCGCGAAAAACCAGTGCAAAGAACTTCCGCAGAAAAACAAAGCACTTGCAAACGCCGTTTCGGAGCTTTACAAAAAGGCTCTGGAACACAAAAACGTGGCGACAAACGTCTTTGCAAACGCCGAATATCTCCTCAATTTCATGCAGGGGAACATCGAAAAAAGCTGCGGACTCGTAAATCTGGCAAACGATGAATCGATAAAACTCATTATCGCTCAGGAATTCGTGCAGCTTCTCGAAAAAAAGAAGACTTCAGCCAGTTTTGAAGACTTTATCGACAAAATCTACGGCACAGAATACGGAAAACTGCTTTATCTGACCTCTTCTGTTTCATCGCTTGAAAAAATGTACACCAAATGGGCTGCAAAAATGGTTTCAAACAGAAACGATATCAAGAAAACCATTTCAAACATAGCCGCGGCAAACACCGAACTGAACAAAGAACTCATTGATTTCAATAAAACTTTCAAACTTTATTACGAAAAATAGAAAAAATTGATTTCAATGGATTTTTATCTAAAATAATGCGTTTTTTTCGTAATTTTTACTTTGGAGGTTTGTTATGAAGAAGTTTTTTGCAACAATGATTTTTGTATTCAGCGTATTTGCACTCGTTTCCTGCGGCGGCAGCGACGGCGGCTCAACTCACTGCGAAGACAGCAACGATGATAGCTGCAATTACAAGGCTTGTGCTAAAGAAGGCGGCAAAGT
Organism: uncultured Spirochaetales bacterium; assembly: GCA_902774115.1. Taxonomy (GTDB): domain Bacteria; phylum UBP6; class UBA1177; order UBA1177; family UBA1177; genus UBA1177. The sequence continues at coordinate 137,846 of CACYHH010000002.1, read as the reverse complement.
ATGGTATGAATACAATGGCAAAAAGTACGAATGCAAAGGCAGCGGTGCAACTGCTGACTGTTCGGAAGCAGCTCAGACAATCGTTATGGATTGCATGGGACTCTAAAACGATCTTGATTCTAAATTCATAATTATCTCATTTGACATCTTTAAATGGACTAAAATTCCTTTTCAGCTAAAATACTACGTTTTTTGCGATTTTTACGTTGGAGATTTGTCATGAAAAAATTTTTGGAAGCAATGATTTTTGTTCTCAGCCTGTTCGCGCTTGTTTCGTGCGGCGGCGACGAAGATGTCCAGTGCGAGGACGTCGGTGAATGGATGTGTCCGGGTTCAGAAGTTACACTCTGCGTGAATGAAAGCAAAGGGACAGGATGGTTCGAGTATGAAGACCAAAAATACAAATGCGAAGGCAAAAACGAAGATATTGACTGCGACAAGGCTGTCGAGGAAGTTTACAAAGCCTGCGGCCAGACTAATTGCGAATACGGCACCGGCAGCGCGTGTGACTACAAAGTCTGCACAGATGAAAACGGCAGCAGATGGTATGAATACAATGGTAAAAAATACAAATGCGAAGGCACCTGGGACGACATCGACTGCGACCGGGCGACTGATGAACTTAACAACGACTGTGAAGGCTACTAAATATAATTCACAAGAATCTTCCGGCTTGTCTCGAGAATTGCAACATATTGATTCTATTGAATATTTTCGAAGAAAACTTTCAAACGGGTACAATTTTTTTGACTTTTTGCCGTACTTCCGTATAATTCCCGCGTTTTTTTTGACCCTTGTTATTGGAGGATTTAGGGTATGCTTGATAAAGAAAAAAAATCAGCTGTTATCGCTCAGTTCGCAACAAAAGAAGGCGACACGGGTTCGCCTGAGGTTCAGGTTGCGATTCTCACCGCAAGAATCAATGAACTTACTGAACATTTTAAAACACACCAGAAAGACAATCACTCAAGACTCGGACTTCTCAAGATGGTTGGCAGAAGACAGAAACTTCTCAACTACATCAAGGGGAACAGTTTTGACAGATATACGGCACTTATTAAAGAACTTGGTCTGCGTAAGTAATCGACATTTTTCTTTCGCGTTTCCAGTTTTTTTCAATTCACAATCTAATTTTTAAAGAGGCAAAATGAATCCGGTAAAAGAATCTATAGTTTTTAACGGCAAAGATTTATCACTCACGACAGGCCGCTATGCGAAACAGGCTGACGGCGCGATATGGTGCAACTACGGCGGAACAGTTGTTCTTGCGACAGTCGTCGCGGCAAAAGGAGATCCGGTCGCTGACAGCGATTTCTTTCCGCTTACAGTTGACTACACCGAAAAATTCTACGCTGCGGGCAGATTTCCGGGCGGTTTCCTCAAAAGAGAATCCCAGCCGAGCACGCAGGAAAAACTTACGTCACGTCTTATCGACAGACCGCTCAGACCGATGTTTGCAGACTGGTTCACCAACGAGACGCAGATTCTCGTAAACCTTCTCAGCTTCGATCCGAACTGCGATCCGAGAGTAATGTCGATTACGGCCGCTTCTGCTGCTCTTATGATTTCGGACATTCCTTTCAATGGTCCGGTCGCAGGATGCAGAGTTGTCAGAAAGAACGGTGAATTCATGATAAATCCGGCTGTCAGCGACGATGAAGACTACGACATCGACATCACTGTAGCAGGAAACTATGACTCGATCGTCATGGTCGAAGGCGAATCGAAGGAAGTAAGCGAAGAAGATATGACCCGCGCGATAGAACTCGGTCATCAGGCAATTCAGCCGCTTCTTGAAATGCAGGACAAACTTGCAAAACAGATCAATCCTGTAAAAAGAGCTGAAGTTGCAAGAGTAAAAGACGAAAATCTTGAAAAATTCGTCCATGAAAACTGCGAAGAAATCGTTAAGGAAGCTCTTTCGACGACCGAAAAGCTCAAAAGATACGCACTTCTCGACGAAGCAAAGGCTGAACTCGTAGAAAGAGTAACCAAAAAAATCGAGGAAGGTGCGGACTTTATGAACATTGACGAGCCGCAGACCGTCATCAACCGCGCGAAAACCTTCTTCGACGACTACCTCAAATATGCGATGAGACATCAGATAATCACCGAAAACAGAAGAATTGACGGCAGGGATCTCACTTCGATCAGACCGATTACGATTGACCTCGGCGTTCTTCCGATGACCCACGGATCAGCTGTTTTCACACGCGGTGAAACCCAGTCTCTCGGCGTTCTCACACTCGGAATCGGCAAAGACGAGCAGAAAGTTGACACCGTTACCGAAGGCTCGAGCAAACGCTTCATGCTTCACTACAATTTCCCGCCTTTCTCAGTCGGCGAAGTCGCAAGACTTAAATCTCCGGGAAGACGTGAACTCGGCCACGGAAACCTTGCTGAAAGAGCACTTTCCGCAATAATCCCGCCGAAAGAAGAGTTCCCCTACACTGTAAGACTTGTTTCCGAAATCATGGAATCGAATGGTTCGTCTTCCCAGGCAACAGTCTGCTCGGGCTCGCTCGCACTTATGGATGCAGGTGTTCCCGTTAAAAAACACGTTGCCGGAATCGCAATGGGACTTATTCAGGACGGAAACGATTTCTACATCCTTTCCGATATTCTTGGCGATGAAGACCACCTCGGCGACATGGATTTCAAAGTCGCTGGTTCAAAAGACGGTATCACAGCGATCCAGATGGATATCAAAATCAAAGGTCTGCCGAAAGAAGTCATGGAGCGCGCTATGCTTCAGGCGAAAGTCGGAAGAATGCACATCATCGGCGAAATGGAAAAGGCGATTGCAGCTCCGAGACCGGAACTCAGCCCGAACGCTCCGAAACTCTGCCAACTCAAGATCGATGTCGACAAGATCAAAGATCTCATCGGAACAGGCGGCAAAAACATCAAATCAATCATCGAGGAAACCGGCGCTGATGTTGAAGTCGAGCAGGACGGAACCGTCACGATTTCGGCAAAGAATCAGGAAGTTCTTAATGCAACGATCGCTCTCGTAAAATCGTTCACCGACGATGTCGAACTCGGCAAAGTCTATGAAGGCGAAGTTACAAGAATTGAAGAATACGGCGCATTCGTCGAAATCTGGAGAGGTACGACAGGTCTTCTCCACGTCAGCAAAATTTCCGACGAAAGAGTAGAAAACGTAAACGATTATCTGCATTTGGGTCAGAAAGTCCGCGTAATAGTCACCGAAATAGAGGCAGGCGGCAAATTCAAACTCAGCATGAAACCGGGCGACTTCGACAAAGACTGGACGAAAGAGAGACCTGCAAGACCGCCTAGACCGAGAGACGATTCAAGAAACGGTGAGCGCAGAGGCGGAGACCGCGGTGGCAGAGAAAACCACAGATAAAATTTCAATAAAATTCAAACTGGCTGAAGGCGCCGTTCTCCCCGAATACAAAACAACGGGGGCGGCCGGTGCCGATGTCTCTTCAAACGAAGATTGTTCAATAAATCCGAGAAGCTGGGAAATGGTTTCAACCGGACTTTTCCCTGAAATTCCTGAAAATTTCGAGATTCAGGTTAGAAGCCGCAGCGGACTTGCCGCAAAAAACGGCGTTTTCGTCCTCAATTCACCAGGAACGGTTGACAGCGACTACCGCGGCGAAATCAAAGTGATTTTAGCCAACATGTCGGACAAAGTTTTTGAAGTCAGAAAAGGCGACCGCATCGCGCAACTTGTCGTAACGCCGGTTCAACAGGCAGATTTCTCAATAGTTTCAGAGGTTTCGGAAACTGAAAGATCAGTTGGCGGCTTCGGCAGCACCGGAATAAGATAGCCGAAAATCAGCAAAATACTTGACACGCAAAACCTTTTGAGTATCATACTGCGCGGCAACGAGGTTGCGGGGTAGAGCAGCTGGTAGCTCGTCGGGCTCATAACCCGAAGGTCATTGGTTCAAATCCAATCCCCGCGACCATTTTTTTTGCCTTCTTTTGACAATTTTCACCAAGTTTCTTGATTTTTGAGCGGAGAACAGAATGAACAAAGAAGAAGTCCTCAGTTATCACAAAAACCCGAAGCCCGGAAAACTTGAAGTCGTTTCATCCAAAGTCTGCGCAACACAAGCTGATCTGTCTAAAGCCTACACGCCTGGAGTTGCCCTTCCCTGCCTTGAAATCAAAGACAATCCCGAAACTGTCTACGACTACACTGGAAAAGGGAATCTCGTCGGCGTCATCAGCGACGGAAGTGCAGTGCTCGGGCTCGGAAACATCGGCGCGCTTGCGGGAAAGCCGGTCATGGAAGGAAAGGCGCTTCTTTTCAAGCGTTTCGCAGGGATCGACGCTTTCGATATCGAAATAGACGAGCACGATCCGGACAAATTCGTTGAGATCGTGAAGTCGCTCGAACCCACTTTCGGCGGCATAAACCTTGAAGATATCTCATCTCCGAGGTGCTTCGAAATCGAGGAAAAACTCAAAAAATCAATGAATATTCCGGTTTTCCACGACGATCAGCACGGAACTGCCGTTATCTGCGCTGCCGGAGTTCTCAACGGGCTCGAGATAGCGGGCAAAAAACCTGAAAACTGTAAAGTTGTCATCACTGGTGCCGGAGCTGCAGGTGTTGCGATCGCGAAACACCTTATAAACTGCGGTGTAAAGCAGGAAAACGTCTACGCTTACGACAAGGACGGCGTTCTTTTCGAAGGAAGAAAGGACAATCTTTCGGAATATCACAGATTTTTGTACAGAAATACGAAATTCCGCACTCTTGAAGAGCTTTTTGAAGGCGCCGACATCTACATCGGAGTAAGCATCAAAGGACTTGTCAAAGCTGAAATGCTCAAGAAAATGGCACCGAACCCCGTTATTTTCCCGATGGCAAACCCCGACCCCGAAATCACCTATGAAGAAGTTAAGATTGCCCGTCCCGACGCGATTGTAGGAACCGGAAGGACCGATTTCCCGAACCAGGTCAACAATCTTCTTGGATTCCCCGCGATTTTCAGAGGTGCACTTGACGTCAGGGCACGTCAGATAACTGAAAAAATGAAAATGGCAGCGACACAGGCACTCATAAAAGTGACGAAAATGCCGGTCCTTCCGGAAGTTCTCAAGGTTTACGGGCTTGATTCGCTCGAATACGGCAGAAACTACATCATCCCGAAACCTTTCGACCCGAGAGTCCTCGTCGAAGTAGCGTTCGCAGTCGCTTCAGCCGCGGTCGAAGAAGGTGTCAACAGAGTTGAACTTGATCTCGGAAAATACAGGGAAGAACTGGAAAAAAGGTTCATCGCGCCGCGTCGGCGTAACGATGTGACGGCGTGACGACGTAACGCAGAAGGCGCGAAACCGTAACGGCGTGACAAGGTGACGACGTAACGAAAAAGAATCTTGTTTTTCTGCTTTTTTTCCTTAAAATCCATCGTTTTTAGTTGATTGGAGGTGAAAATGACTGACCACTCTTCTTGTGAAAGTTGCACAAGCACGACCTGCAGTGCGAAGAAACAGATGCAGGATGAAACGGACGAACAGTTTCTTGCAAGGCAGGAGATAAAGAAAAATCTCTGCAAAATCAAAAACAAGATCCTTGTCATGTCAGGGAAAGGCGGTGTCGGCAAAAGCTCTGTCGCGGTAAATCTGGCGATGAAACTCGCATTGGAAGGCAAAACGACAGGTCTTCTCGATATCGACCTGCACGGACCGAGCATTCCGACGATGTTCGGCATGAAGGACGGCAAAATCAATGTCAATGAAAACAACAAACTGCTGCCGGTCACTTTCGGCGCGCTCAAAATAATGTCGGTCGGCTTTTTCCTTCAGGATTCTGACGACGCGATAATCTGGAGAGGCCCGATAAAACACGGAATGATCCAGCAGTTTTTCAAAGATGTCGACTGGGGAACGCTTGATTATCTCGTAATCGATTCGCCTCCCGGAACGGGCGACGAGCTTCTTTCGCTCATCAACACTGTTGACGATCTCACCGGCGCGGTTTTAGTCACGACTCCTCAGGAAGTCGCTGCTGCTGATGTAAGAAAATCGGTCAACTTCTGCGAAAAAGCACATATAAAAATTCTCGGAATAGTCGAGAACATGAGCGGTTTCATCTGCCCGCACTGCGGCAAAGTCACACAAATTTTCAAAACCGGCGCGGGAACACAGATCGCCGAAAAATACAATATCAAGCTGCTCGGGAAAATCCCGTTCGATCCGGCTATCGGCGAATCGGGCGACTGCGGACTTCCTTATGTCTACGCGGCAGACAGCAATCCGGCAGCAAAAGAGTTTGAATCTGTCACAAGGCAGATCATGGATATTTGCGAGTAATTTTTTAAAGGAGAATGTCTCATGAAAAAAATCATGAAAATTTTGGTTGTGTTTCTGGCTCTTTTTGTGCTTGTTTCCTGCGGTGAAAAAACCGCTTCCAAGGACAGCGCAGCCAGTAGCGAGGCCAGTACCGCGGCAAAAAAACGGGACATTCTCAATGTAACTGTCAGTATTCCGCCGCAGGCTTTCATAGTCAAAACGGTCGGCAAGGACAAAGTCAGAGTAAACACGATGATGGAACCTTCAAGCACGCCCGAAACCTATGAACCGGGTCCGAAAAAGATGGCTGACCTCAAAGATTCCGCACTTTACCTCAAAATCGGAGTCCCCTTCGAAGCAGCTTCTATCGAAAAACTTGCCGCTGACTACAAAAATATCCGTTTTGCCGATATGGCGAAAGGAATAAATTTCCGCAAAATGGAAGGACATTTTCATCCTCATCATCACTGCGACAAAGGTTGTGCCGAAGCATGCGCAGACTGCAAATGCGGATGCAAGGAAGGCAGGGAATGCGGATGCAAGCACGGTGAAAAGCTTGAAAAAGATGAATGCGGCGCAGATGCGTGCGCTCTTCCGGGATTCGACGCTCCGAAAGAAGAAAAACACGAGCACAAGGGAATGCACGAAGGCTGCCCTCATCACAAAGAACACCACTGTGACAAAGCAGACTGCGAAGGCTGTGAAAAGTGCGACTGCGGATGCAAAGACGGAAAAGGTTGCGACTGCAAAGAAGGTAAAGGCTGTGCTGACTGCAAGTGCGGGTGCAAAGAAGGAAAAGAGTGCGGATGCCATCACGGCGACAAAGGCTGCTGCGGTGGTGAAAAAGGCTGCGAAGGCTGTGAAAAGTGCGACTGCGGATGCAAAGACGGAAAAGGTTGCGACTGCAAAGAAGGTAAAGGCTGTGCCGACTGCAAATGCGGATGCAAAGAAGAAGGAAAGGAATGCGCTTGTCATCACGACGGAAAAGGCTGTCCTAAGTGCGGCGGCGAGGAATGTCCGTGCAAAGGCGATAAGGAATGCTGCAAAAAACACGGCGGCTGTGCCTGCCTTAACGGAAAAGGCTGCCACGGTCATCACCACCATCACGGAATGCACGATCCTCACGTTTGGCTCGATCCGATGAACCTTATCGTTATGACCGACAACACCGTTGCGGAACTTTCCACAGCCGATCCCGACAATGCGGCAATCTATCGTGAAAACGGTGAAGCTCTGAAAGCTGAGATCAAAAAAGTGAATGATGAAGTTGCGGCTCAGCTCAAAGAAGTTGAAGGAAAAAGTTTCGTAGTTCACCACCCCGCTTTCGGATATTTTGCAGAAAGATTCGGGCTCAAACAGGTCCCGCTTGAAGTCGAAGGAAAGGAACCTGGCGCAGTCGATATGGCGAAAGTTGTAGATTTTATAAAGAAAAACAACGCAAAAGCCGTATTCATGCAGGCTCAGATCCCCGATTCAGTCATAAAATCGGTAGCTGAAGAAACGAAAGTCCGCGTTATCACTCTCGATCCTTTGAAAGAAAATGTTCTTGAAAATATCAAAAAAACTGCAAATGAAATAAAAGGAGCTTTGATTGATGAAAAGTAAGAATTTTATTGAAAAAATTCTGTTTATTCTTCTGCTTTCGGCACTTGCATTGTTCATTGCATGCAGCAGTTCCGACGAAGATAAGGAAGAACTAACTGACACTGAAGCAGACTCATCGGATATCGATACAACTCCGGATAGCGGTGATTCAACTGATGATTCAGCCGACACAACACCGTATCCCGCAGATACAACTCCGGATGGCACCGATTCGACTGGGGATTCTGATGAACCGGCAGGCGATAACGATACCGAACCGACCAACGATGACGACACGGATACTGAGCCGACAGAGCCGACTGAACCGACAAATCCTACAGAGCCAGAACCTACCGATGAGCCTGATCCGGAATTTGAGCAGAATGCTGAAGGCTGCACGATGATTGAAGTTCCGACAATAACAATGTCCGGATATCCCGATGAAATTAACGGTTATTTCTCCCCTGCTATGAGCGGAAACGCAATCGATATCATAAAAATCTTTCTTATGGGTGATCTCAAGGAAGGAACTTATGAGCTTGGAACAGGTGTGAACGACAACTACTCTCAGTGCCAGCAGTGTGTCATGGTTTGGGTCGATGCCGAACTTGCAGCAGCGAAAGAATACTACTTCCAGACAGCGGGAACACTTCAAATCACAAAAGTTGCCGGTGAAGGCGATGCGCAAAGAACAAACGGCAACATCAAAAACCTCATTCTCAAGCAGGCTGAAGATAATTTAGACTACATTTTTATCTCAAACGGAAAATGTATCGCCGCTAAATCTGTTGAATGGGAAACGATAACTGACGATCCTTCCACTCCCGGTAACGATTAAACACAAACGCCTTGAATCATGAGCCTTTTTCTTGCTTTTCTCTTCATTTTCTCGCTGCAGACGCTCTCTGACAACGACAATTTTTACCTGATTTTCGAAAGTTCTGATGAAAACCCGACTTTTTCATCTTACCGCCTGAACAATCCCGAAAGAATCGTTTTCGAGGCAAGCGGAACTTTCAAAGACACCGTTTTGCCAGATCTTCCGGAAATGGTTAAATCTGTTGAAAAAAGCGTTTCCGGCGGAATGACGCGATTCATATTTTTTGTCGAGCCGGGAGCTCAATACACTTTTTTCAACCGCAAAGGAACGATTATCATGGGTCTAAGCCGCTCGCTGTTTCTGGACGACGAGAATTTCGATACGATCATAGCGAAATTTGCAGAAAAAAGAGAAGCGGAACGTCTCGCACAGGCTGAAAAAGAGCGGAAAATCGAAGAAGAACGCTTAGCGGAAGAAAAACGGCTCGAAGAACTTAAAAAAGCCGAGGAAGAGAAGCGGATCGCAGAGGAAAAGCGTTTAGCCGAGGAAAAACGGATAGCAGAACTTCAGAAAGCAGAGGAAAAGAGACGGATTTCCGAAGAAAAGCGGATCGCGGAACTTAAAAAGGCTGAAGAAGAAAAGCGTCGTCTCGCCGCTGCAAGAGAAACCCGACTTGTCAATTCCCTCATGAACGAACTTGCCGAAGAAGAACGTCTGGAAGAGGAAAAGCGGCTTGCGGAACTCAAAAAAGCCGAAGAAGAAAAAAGAATTGCTGAAGAAAAACGCTTGGCTGAAGAAAAGCGGATCGCGGAGCTCAAAAAAGCCGAAGAAGAAAAACGGATCGCAGAGGAAAAACGTTTAGCCGAGGAAAAACGGCTCGCGGAACTCAAAAAAGCTGAAGAAGAAAAAAGAATTGCAGAAGAAAAAAGAATTGCAGAAGAAAAAAGAATTGCAGAAGAAAAACGGCTCGCGGAACTCAAAAAAGCTGAAGAAGAAAAAAGAATTGCAGAAGAAAAACGCTTGGCTGAAGAAAAGCGGATTGCGGAACTCAAAAAAGCCGAGGAAGAGAAGCGGATCGCAGAGGAAAAACGCTTAGCCGCGGAAAAACGGCTCGCGGAACTCAAAAAAGCTGAAGAAGAAAATCGGATTGCAGAGGAAAAACGTTTAGCCGAGGAAAAACGGCTCGCAGAACGCAAAAAAGCGGTCAGGTCGGAAGACGGCGAAATCAGGCAGCTAAAAGTCGTAAAAGCTGAAAAAGAACCGACTTTGAGCGAAAAACTGCCTGATCTTCCGGTCACGAAACTGGCAAAGAAAGGAAAGCTGAAAAACATTTTCTTCAGAAAATTCCCCGAATTCAGCCGGATAACGATAGAACTTGACGGCGAAGTCGACTATCAGTTCAGGGAAATAACCGGCGGATTCGTCATCGATGTCCACAACTTTGACAAAATTCCTCAATATTTACTTAACATTATCGACACCCGCGCTTTCAAGGCCGAGGTTTCATACATTTACCCGAAAAAAGTAAACGGTATTTTGAAAATCTACATAAAAACCGATCCGGGAATGGCCGTCAGAAAGAGCAAAGACAAAAAATATGTCAACTTTGACTTTTTCAAGCCGACGATCGAATAAAAAAATAACCGCTCGCCCCTATTTTATTGCCTAAATTCTTTGCACTTTTTTCATAAATCTTTAAAATATTGCGATTTTGAGATTAAATCTCGATTTTTTTAATATTTTGGAGGAGAAAAAAATGGCAGTTCAGAAAGGTGACAAAGTGGCGATCCACTACATCGGACGCTTGAAAGACGGAAGCGAATTCGACAATTCCTACGAAAACGGCGAACCGATAAAGTTCGAAGTCGGCGGCGGAATGGTCATCCCCGGATTTGAAAACGGTGTCATCGGCATGGAAATCGGTGACAAAAAAACAATAGTCATCCCGCCGGAACAGGCTTACGGCGAAAGAATGGAAGAGTATGTTTTCGATGTCAGCAAGTCGGAATTCCCGAAAGACGCAGACATTCACGAAGGAGCTATCTTCCAGATGCAGAGCGATCAGGGCGAAGTTATTCCGGTAGTCATTTCGAAAATCGAAGGCGACACGGTTTATCTCGATGCAAACCATCCGCTTGCAGGAAAAGAGCTTACTTTCGAGATGGAACTTGTAGCTACCGGCGTTGAAATCCCTCATCATCACTGCGGTTGCGGCTGCGAAGAGTGCGGCGACGACTGCGACTGTGACGACCACGACTGCGATGATCATGACTGCAACTGCGGCTGCGGACATCATCACTAATTTTTGAATATTTTACGGAGGTTTTTTATGAATGCTGCTTCTATTTTAGCTGTCGCGCTTCTTGTTGCCGGTGTCGTTGCTGCCGGTGTTATTGTTTGGAAATACGTTAAAGATCTTCATGAATCTCCGCGCGACATGTGGATCCTTTTCGGATACATGGTAATTCAGTATATCGCTTATGCCGCGATGAACCCTGTGCTTACTCTCTGGCTTTCGGCTGACTGCGGGGTAAGCGACATCACCGCCGGAAACATCATTATGATCTGGTCGATCCTCCTTTCCTGCATCGGTATGGTCGCAGGTGCTCTCGTTGACACGATCGGCGTAAGAAAAGTAATGTTCCTCAGTGTCATATTCCTTTTCCTTTCGCGTCTGGCGATGACATTCATCACCAATCCTGTTGTCGTTTTCATCGTAGGTTTCATTCCGTTCGCACTCGGCTTTGCCCTTGTTTCGCCCGTTATTTCGGTTTCGATCAAAAGATACACGACTAAAGAAGGTGCGGCTCTCGGATTCGGTCTTTTCTACGTCATTATGAATGCGGCTTACGCTGTCGGCGGCTGGCTTATCGACTTTGTCAGAGACAGATTCGCCGAAAGAGACGCTGCAGGCAAAATCATTAATGAAAACGCCGGAATAGACCTCGCAGGAATTCATCTTTCGAGTTATCAGATGCTCTTCCTCATCGCTGTCGGACTTACGATTGTCGGCGCGCTTGTAATCATGTTCATCCGTGACGGTATCGAAGTTGTCGAAGAAACCGACGAAAAAACCGGAAAAACCACTTCACAAATCGTCAAAAAACCGGTCGAACAGCACGGAAGCGGTCTTCAGGCTGTCAAAGGCGCGGCAGTTTCAATGGGCAAAAAAATAGGCGGTGCCGTAAAAGAGAATTACTTCTGGATATTCATCGGTATCCTCACGATCACGCTTTTCGTCCGTTTCGTTTTCTTCCACCTTCACTACACTTTCCCGAAATACGGAATCAGAGTTCTCGGCGAAGGTGCGAAAATCGGCTCGATCTACGGCGTTTTAAACCCTGTCCTCATTATTTACCTCACTCCGCTCGTAGCTGCTTTCACAAGAAAGACGAAATCTTACAAAATGCTCGTCATCGGCTCGCTCGTTTCGGCTGCCAGCTGCTTTATCGCAGTCCTTCCGGGCACGATGTTCTCATTCCTCAACGACTCGGTTCTGAGCGAGATCATCTTTATCAAATGGCTCGGAATTGCAAAGGATATGAACGGACTTCAGGAGTTCTTCGCTGCTAATCCGCTTTCGATGCAGTACTGGTCGCTGATTTTCTTCTTCATCATCTTCACTATCGGCGAATCGATCTGGTCCCCGAGACTTATGCAGTTCACAGCTGAAATCGCTCCGAAAGGAAAAGAAGGAACCTACATTTCTCTTTCGGTCCTTCCTTTCTTCTTCGCGAAATTCTTCGTTGCTCCGCTTTCAGGCTGGCTCGTAAGCTCTTACGTTCCGCTTGACGAAGCAGGAAAAATCGCTTCGAGTTATCCGAACCACCACATGGTATGGGTAATAATCGGCGGTATGGCGCTTATCACTCCGATCGGTCTTCTTGTTTTGAGACCTTTCTTCAAAAAACACATAAAAGAAGCATAAATCCGGATGAATAGAATTGTTCTTGTCATAGACGACGAAGAATCGATACTCACTTCGCTCAAATTCCTGCTCGGCAACTCGGGCTACACGGTAATGACTGCGGCTTCAGCCACAGAAGGTCTTAAAATCATTAAGGAACTCGAGCATGAACTTTCAGTCATCGTTACCGACCTTTTTCTTCCCGGCGGCTTTGACGGTTTTGACATAATCGAGGCGGTAAAGGATTTGGGAACGCAGATCCCTATCATCATGATAACAGCTTACGGCAATGTCGAAAATGCCGTTCGGGCTATGCAGAACGGCGCATTCACCTTTCTTACGAAACCGGTCGATATAAAAGTTCTTCTGGAACAGATGAACAAAGCGATCGAAGTCGGAAATCTTATGAAAGAAAACGTTCGTCTGAAAAAGGAAAACCTCGATATTTCGGCGGATAAATACCGCATAATCTTCCAGAGCGAGACGATGGAAAAACTTCTCAAAAACGCAGCGGAAATAGCAAAAACCGATGAAACCGTTCTCATAACCGGCGAAAGCGGAACCGGAAAAGAGCTCGTTGCACGCTTCGTTCTGCGAGAAAGCAGACGCGCCGGAGCACCGTTTCTTCCTTTCAATGCCGCTGCGGTAACAGAATCCCTGATGGAATCGGAGCTTTTCGGCTACAAAAAAGGAGCTTTCACGGGTGCCGACAAAAATTCGCCCGGTTTAGTGGGCGCGGCAGAAGGAGGAACACTTTTCATAGACGAAATCGGCGATATGCCGCCGAGTCTTCAGACGAAACTGCTCCGTTTCCTCGAATCGAGGGAATATCTTCCGGTCGGCAGTTCGACTCCGTTACATGCGAATGTCAGAATTATCGCCGCGACGAACAAAAATCTTGAAAAAGAGGCTGAAAAAGGAAATTTCAGGAAAGATCTCTACTACAGACTGAACACGTTTATCCTTCACATCCCGCCTTTGAGAGAGCGCAGAGAGGATATTCCTCCGCTCGTTCAGCATTTTGTAGAAAAAGCATCTCTGGAATTTGCGAAAGAGGTAGTATACCCCGATCACGAGACTATAAAGGAACTTGTCAAACGGGACTGGAAAGGCAACGTCAGAGAACTCAAAAGTTTCGTAAGCCGCCTTGTTCTGACAGGTTCCGGGCTTCCGTCAGGCGAAAACGAGCAGGCTTCGGCAAAATCCGATAACGGCAGCGCAGAGATCCTTTCGTTCCGGGTCGGCGACAAGACCCTCGAAGAAATCGAAAAAGAGGTGCTTGAAGCAACGCTCAAATTCACAAACGGAGACAAACATTCCGCCGCAAAACTTCTCGGCTGTTCCGAGCGGACGCTCTACCGCAGACTTTCGAAAGACGACGAATTTTAACTTCAGGTGCAGTTTGAAAAAAGTCAGATTTTTGATTGCAACAGTTCTTTTTCTGATTTTTTTCGTCTGGGCTTTTGCCGGTAATTTCAGCGCACTTTTTCTTTTTCATCTTCCTTCGATGTTTGTGCTTTTTCTTGTTTCATCCGCTGTTTTCGCGTTCGTTCCGGCAGAAAAACTCAGAGCTGCGGCAGATAAAACCGAGCCTTACCAATTCTATATTTTCCCCGCTTTGGCATTTCTTTTTTCGCTTGCGGTCTCCATCTTTATTTTTCGAGGTCTGCCGCATGTACCCGACGAAATGAACTACAAATATCTGGCAGAGGCGATCCTTGACGGCAAAATCACGACACCGCTCCATCCGCACTACGAGTTTTTTCACTTTTTATATGCAAATCCTGCAATTTCAGGGACTTATTCTATCTACCAGATTGGTTTTTCGATTTTTTTAGCACCGTTTGTTTTTTTTAAAGTGCCGTTTTTGTGCAATCCGCTGCTAAATGCCGTATCGGTATTTTTGATCGGAAAAATTGCAGAGGAGTTTTACGGTAAAACCGCCGCTCTCATAACTATGGCGCTTGCATCGCTCTCGCTTTACACCGCTCTTATGGGCGGAACTCTGATGGCACATTCCTTCTGCGCGGTCTGCACTATCGGAGCTTTTTACCTTGCCCTGCTTGCTGTCAAAAACTGCGGAGCGAAAAGAATAGTCTCCGCCGCGGTTTCGGCTCTTTTTATCTCGTTTCTGATGTTCATCCGACCGCAGAACGCCCTTTTCGCACTTATGTTTATTATGCTTTATCTTTTTGTTTTTATTGATAAAAAGTCTTTTTTTAAAATCATTTCCGTTATGGGTGGCGTGATTTTCGTCTTTTTCCTGCTTTTTGTTTACTCGAACTATGCGGTAAGCGGAAAAATCACAGAATTCAAGTATGCAGAATACTGGAATATTTCCGAACCTGTCGACAACTGCATGGGACTCGGACTCGGGAAAGGGTGCAAATTCGGAACTCCCTACGAAATGCCTGAAAACGGGCTGACTGTTCCCCTCGCCTTCAGGATTACGGCCGAAAGACTTTATTATTTTGTCTCGGATTTTATTTTCACACCCTTTATGCTGCTTTTTCTCATACTCGCCTTCCTTTTTGCGGAAAGCAAGTTTGAGCTTAAGAAAAGCTCGATACTTCTATCAGGTTACATCATATTTTTTGTTGTTTATTTTTTCTATTACTACATAGATTACGGGTATGGTGCAAGATACTACTACGAATGTTCGTTTTTTCTTTTTCCGCTGATCGCGAAAGGAATCACGGCTGCAGTCAGAAAATCGGAAAAAATATTCGTGACACCTTTTTTCAAGAAAGCCGTTTTTGTTCCGGCATTCATTGCTTCCGCACTGATTTTTCAGACTTTCTGGATGTTACCGGCGAAAAATTTTTACTATTCAAAAAGTTTCTGGATAGGTGACAAACTTCTTTCCGAAGCGCTGAAGGAAAAAAACATAGATGAAGGTGTCGTTTTTATTTCCCCTGACACTTTTTACGCCGACGGCGCAGTGCGTATGAATCTGCACAAGATCGATGGAAACAAGCTGATTTTCGCTCACGCTCTGGACTATATGTCAAACCAGAATCTTATGGATTACTACAAAGGAAGGAAGTTCTACACCGCTTTGTTCAGGAACGGCGGGGATAAAAAACCTGAAATTTTTGAAATACACCGCGATCCTTCGGTTTCATGGGTGACTGCCGAAGCCGAATACAAGAACAATCCTGTCAACGGCGCTCCGGACTACTGCAACAAGTTCCCGCAATATCCAGATTTTGTTAATAAATATGCAGGTTTTACGCTGCCTGAAGATGTGGTTTCCGAGCGTGTTTTCTTTTTCTGCCGCTTTACGGAAAAATCACAGTTCTACACTTTCGGGCAGAATTTTGAAAAAGAGGGAAATTACAAAGTCCGAATAACTTTCGCAGCGACTCCCGAAAGCGGAAAATTTTACTTTGAAAGCGGAAATTTCAGTAAAAAAATAGATTTCTACTCACAGAACAGGCATCTTGACAGCGTAGAATTTGATGTTTCCTTCAAAAAAGGGATGAATTTTATAAAACTTTCTCCAGATTTGAACGCTAAACCGCACTATTTCATAATTGACAAATTTGAATTTTTTCCTTCCGTGAAAACTGAGGCACTGTAATGAATATAATCATCAAGTCACTGATTTCGCTGGCTGTTTTTCTGATATTCTTCTGTTGGGCAACATTCGGGAACTTGTTTCTGCCGCTCACTCTCTCATTCCCGACATTCCACCTTCTTCTCTTCTTTTTTCTGATGCTTTTCTACGTCCTTTCCGTAAAATACGACTTTAAGAACATAAATCTTGATTTCGGCAGATCGCCGTTTTTCATTCTTCCGGCTGCGGCTTTCGTACTTTCTCTTATTGTGGCGTTCCTGTTTTTTCAAGGGATGCCGCATGTTCAGGACAGCATAAACTATCTCGTCATGGCTGAGAATTTCGCAGTGGGAAGGCTTCACAGCAGAATGCCGGAGCACTACGAATTTTTTCAGTATGCCTACATGATTCCTGACGGCGAAAAGCTCTATTCGCTCTTTCTGCCGGGATTTTCGTTTTTTCTGGTCCCTTTCGTTATTTTGGGAATCCCGGTTCTTGCAAATCCGATTCTCACTGCGCTGAACGTTTTTCTGACCGGTAAAATAGCAGAAGACCTGTTCGGCAGAAAAATTGCCGTAATCTCAATGTTTTTCATGCTTTTTTCGACATTTTTCATTGTTATGGGCGGAACATGGATGGCCCACCCCTTCTGCATGACTATGACTCTTGCAGCAGTCCGGGCATACATTCACATGGTTGATCAGAAATCGTTAAAATATCCGACGATATTGGGAATTTCATTAGGATGGCTTGCTTTGACCCGCCCGCAGAATACTCTTTTTGTCGGAATTCCGCTGATCCTGCACTACTTTTGCACTATTTTTGAAAAGCGCGATGCAAAGTTTTTTGCCGAAGCGATAAAAAAAGGTTCTTTCGCACTCCTTTCTTTCGCGCCGTTTCTCGTTTTTCTCCTTTACTACAACTCGATCTACACAGGAGATCCGCTGCTTTTCAAGCAGGATGTCTTTTTCAACTACAGCGAGCCGCGCAAATTCTGCCACAGATTCGGTCTGGGAACGGGCTGCTCGTATTCCAACGGCATAGAACTGCCGCCGGAAGGACTTACTCTTTCACATGCCTTTCTTGTCTCGAATCACAGACTTTCATCACTGATAATGAATCTTTTTATGCATCCGATGCTGCTTATCCTTTTGCCTCTTGCTTTTGTTTTTGCCGGTAACCGGAAAGATTTCAAAAAGCTCTTCTTTCTGTTCTCCATTTTTTTCGTAAATTTAGCAGGATATTTCTTCTTTTATTACCATGGAAATGCTTTCGGACCGCGCTATCTGTATGAAACTTCGTTCTTCCTCATTGTGATTCTGGCCTATGCTTTCTGCCGGGTAACAGACGGGCTGTCCAAAAGGCTGAAATTAAATAAAGTTGCCAGAATATTGACATTTTCTTTACTTTCCGCAGCTGTTTCATACCAGACATTCTTTGCTCTTCCAGCTCTGAAAAACAGCTACGACAAAGGTTTCTGGAATGTCAGCGCCGATCTTAAAAAAGCTCTGGATGATGCCGGCATAAAGGAAGGAGTCGTCTTTGTGGCTCCTTTTACGATGTACGGATCAGGTTATGCGCTGATGGACCATGCTCATCCTGAAAACAACAAAATCATATATGTCCGTGATTTGGGAGAAAAACAGAACCGGCGGATAATGTTTGAATATCCCGGAAAAAAATATTACTGGGCACGCTTCAAGGAAATGATCAACAACACTGAACCACCTGAAATTAAAGAGATTTTTGTACCGAAAGACACCGGAGAGATCCATGTCGATCTTGAGAACAAATCCTTTCCCCTGAAAGGAAACCCCGATTTCTGCCAGACATTTCCCGAAATGTCCTATCTTGATGCATATCTGGACATGGAACCCCCTTACCAATACCTTGTAAAATACCAGTTTCTGCTGTTTTGCAGATTCGTGGATACTGAACAATATTACGATTTCAAGCAGAAAATAAACAAGGGCGGCGATTACGAGATAAGGGTCTACGGTCTGCAGGGAAAGGAAATGGGCAATTTCGACCTTCTTATCGACGGCAAAAAAGCGGCGGAACTTGATTTCCATTTCGACGAGAAAAAGATGAACACCGTTTATATCCATACCCGCCTTGACAAAGGAATGCACGATTTCAGAATAGTTCCGCGCGAGCTGGTCAGCAAACACAACTATTTCATGATAGATTACTTCGATTTCGTTCCGACAGAACTGGATTGATTACAGGACAAAAATCATCCGCATATATTAAGGTTTAAATGGACTTTAAATTATATTGAATTATATTCCGTTGTTTGCTTGTGTATTTTTTTCAAGGAGAGACAAATGGACGATAGACGACAAAACAAAGACCGCAGAGACGATCTGCAATTCAAACTTCCCAACGATGCAAGAGGCAAGAAGGACAGAAGGCAGAAGGAAAGACGCACTAAAGAGCGTATTCCAGTCAAAATGTGGGTGAGAAATATGGATGGAAATGCCGACTATTTCCAGCAGACAGCTAATTTGAGCACAAACGGTATGTATATCCTTTCTCCGAATCCATACGAGGCCGGAACAATCATCAACATAGAGTTTCAGGTTCCGGGCACCGATTATATCATCCGATGCGGAGCGGAAGTTCTTCGCTGTACAGAAGAGGATCAGGTTATCGGAATCAGCGTAAAATTCGTGGATATGTCAGATACCGACAAAAAAGTCATTGAAAAAGCTATGGATGAACTCATAAGCGAATTTTGGTATGTAAATGAATAGGTCAGAGATATGAAACGCATTTATGCAGACGCACTCATCATAGGAAGCGGACTTTCAGGGCTTTCGACCGCTCTGAGCCTTGCCGAAAAAGGACTTAAAACGGTCGTCGTCACGAAAGAGGCGATTGATGTTTCGAACAGCGCGAACGCTCAGGGCGGAATCGCTACCGTAACCGATTTCGACGTAGATTCGTTCGAAAAGCACATAAAAGACACCATAACGGCGGGAGCAGGACTCAACAATGAAAAGGCTGTCCGCTTTTTTGTGGAAAACGGTCCCGATGCGATCAAATATTTTGAAAAACTCGGATGCCACTTCACCGAAAACGAAGACGGCAAACTCGATCTCGGACGCGAAGGAGGACATTCGGAGCGCAGAGTCGTCCACGCAGGCGACATCACAGGTTTTGAGCTGATAAAAGTCGTTAAAAAGGCTGTCCTGCTCCACTCGAACATCACCGTTCTGGAAAACCACACTGCAATAGACGTCATAACCGAATCGAAATTCATGTGCAGCGAAAGCAACAAAATCATCGGCGCCTATGTTCTCGGCAGAAACGGTGAAATCCTGACGATCACGGCAAAAACGGTTCTTCTGGCGACAGGCGGCTGCGGAAGAGTCTACCTTTACACGTCGAATCCGGATGTTACGACCGGCGACGGCGTTGCGATCGGCTTCCGTGCAGGCGTTCCGGTAGTCAATATGGAGATGATCCAGTTCCATCCGACGATTCTTTACCATGAAAAAATCAAGTCAATGCTTATTTCCGAAGCTCTTCGCGGTGAAGGCGGCGTTCTCATCAACAAAAAGGGCGAAACTTTCATGGAAAAGTATCATCCGCTCAAATCGCTTGCTCCGCGCGACATCGTTGCCCGCGCTATCGACCACGAGATGAAGATGAGCGGCGACGACTGCGTTTTCCTCGATATGACCAAGCTCGACGGACATTTCCTGCAGCAGAGGTTCCCGAACATTTTCAGAATCTGCATGGATGCCGGAATCGATATGAGAACCATGCCGATACCGGTCGTTCCTGCGGCGCACTATTCATGCGGAGGTCTGCAGAGCGAACCGACAGGAAAAACTCTGATCCCCGGTCTTTTCGTAAGCGGCGAAGTCGCCCACACAGGGCTTCACGGCGCAAACAGACTTGCTTCCAACTCGCTTCTTGAAGCTGCCGTCATGGCGAAATACGTTGCAAAAGAAATCATCGCCTATGTTGCGGATTACACCGGCGAATGTCCGGAGCCGCCTGAATGGAACCCGGGAGACGCGGAAGACGAAGACGAAAAAATCATCATCAAGCAGAACTGGGATGAAGTCCGCCGCATAATGTGGAACTATGTCGGCATCGTCCGCAGCAACAAACGTCTTGAACGCGCTTTGGCAAGACTTGAACTGATGAAACACGAAATCAACGAATACTACTGGAATTTCAAAGTTTCTCGTGACCTTCTTGAACTCAGGAACATAACTCTCACGGCTGAACTCATTATAAAAAGCGCGATGAAGCGCAAGGAAAGCCGCGGTCTGCACTTCAACATCGATTATCCGAAACTGCTTGACGAGGCTAAAGACACGGTTTTAATGCCGTCGGAAATATTTTAACAAATCAGCAGGTTGCGTTATGAAAAAAATTCTATTCGCCGCAATCGTTTTTTCGATGATTTTCTTCGGTGCAAGCTGCGGCAGCTCATCGAAAAACGAAGAAAAAATTCCTGACACCGATGAAACCGGAACGGATACCGATGAAACTGACGACACTGAACAAGAAGATTCCGATGAAGACGGAACAGCTCAGGAACATTCACCGGAAGACGAAGCAAAATCTGAAAGCATCAGAAATCTTGCCGAAGACTATGTCAGATTATCCCACGGCACAGGTGTTGTCATAGGTTACGGCACTGACGAACCGGCATCTATAGCTTACGGCGTGCGCCACAACACTACTCAGGAGCCGCTTTCGACCGAAGACCTTTTCGATATCGGAAGTATAACGAAAAATTTCACCGCGGTGACAATGCTTCTCTTGCAGGAAGAAGGCAAAGTCGATCTCGACCAGACGATAGACAAGTGGTTCCCCGACTTTGAAAAAGGCGATATTATTACTGTCAGGATGCTGCTCAACCACACTTCAGGCATTCTGGAGTGGAATGAATTCGACGATCTTGAAGGTATGGTCGAAAAGGTCAACGGAAAATTCAACTTCGAGCCGGGAACAAACTGGTCCTACAGCAACACCAACTTTGTTATCGCAGGGCTTATCATCAACAAAGTTACAGGAAAAGACGCGGTAGAAGTTATCCGCGAAAAAATCCTAGATCCGCTTGAAATGAAGCACACTTTCATGAAAGAGTTCGAAGAATATCCGATTGAAGAAAAAGCCCACGGACATACGTTCGACGAATATGGGAACATCGTTCCGTACGAACTCAACGAACGTTTCTGGACTGCCGGAGGAATCATTTCAAACGTTGAAGACATGTTCAAATATGCTCACGCGCTTTTCAACGGAAAACTCATTTCAAAAGAAAGCCTCGATCAAATGCTCGACATGGTCAAAGTCTCGGGAACCCCTGTTTACGGACTCGCCATAATGTACGGCAAAGGTTCACACGGTAAATTCTATTACCACGGCGGAGACGTCATCGTCACGGCAGCAATGCTTGCATACTACCCTGAAACCGGCGAAATACACGTGCTTTTCAACAACGGCGGAGGTAGTTCCAGCACGCTGTATATTCTGAATGACTGGATAGAATATGTTCTTACGGACAGCGAAACCGCTGAAAAAGGAGAGAGTTTTCCTGATTGGGAAGAGCTCATCAGCAAAGATGACGAAACCCAGGTTTTCTCACTTTATGCGCCGCTTCCTGACTATCCGGCTGAAGAACTGAACGAATCGATAGGATACTTCGTCTATCCCGGAGAATACATCCCCGATTTTTACTGCAGCCACTATATGTTCAAATCCCAGGGTTTTGTGAAAATCATGCAGCAGTGCATCGAACCTGAAAGATATTACGAAGGAACAATAAAAGTCGAAAGAACCGATATTGATATGTATCTCAGCGAATTCGAAGCGGCTGCGGAATCAGGCGATCCGACGCAGGATTTTTACATCACGAAATACGATTACTACTATGATGTCGAGACCGATTTTCTCTCCAAAATATGCTATCACCTTGAAGAGAGCGATCCTGACAAATATATGATGATTTCAATCGGACAGAATCCTTCGGGCTCAGAATATTACCGCCTATGGGGCAAATCAAAAATGGCTGAAAGCACAAGAGCAACAGGGTGCGAGTGCTACAACGAAGATGAAACGGAACGCGAATGCACTGAAGATGAAACCACGGAAAATAAAAGCATACTTCCGAATGTACCAACCCTGTTATAAAATAATTTAAAGGAGAGTAACATGAAAAAAATTCTCATTGCAATGATTCTTCTTTCAATGCTCTTTTTCGGAGCGGCCTGCGGAAGTTCTTCAAAAAGCAAAGAAGAAACTCCGGATACCGACAGTTCGGGACCGGATGCCGATACCGAAGAGGAAGACACTGAGGAAGACAACGACGTAAACAACGAAGAACCTGACGAAGACGAACCGGAGAAACAGGAACTAACCGAAGAAGAAATACTCGAAAGCATCAAAAATCTTGCTGAAGAATATGTAAATTTCGCCCACGGAACAGGCGTTGTTGTCGGATACGGATATGACAAACTTACATCTTTCGCTTTAGGCGTCCGCAACAGCGAAACGAAAGAAAAACTTCAGCCTGACGACCTTTTTGCCGTCGGCAGCATAACGAAAAATTTCACAGCCGTAACAATGCTTCTTCTGCAGGAAGAGGGAAAAATCGACCTCGACCAGACAATAGACAAGTGGTTCCCGGACTTTGAAAAAGGCGACAAAATCACCGTCAGAATGCTTCTCAACCACACTTCCGGCATTCAGGAAATGACAGAGATTCTCGATCCGGAAGAGATTGTCGAAAACGTCAACGGCCGCTTCAACTTCGAACCCGGCACTTCATGGGCTTATATCAATGCCAACTTTGTTCTGGCAGGGCTTATTATGAGCGAAGTTGCAGGGAAACCGGCACATGAGGTTATCCGCGAAAAAATCATCGAACCGCTCGGACTCAAAAACACTTTCATGAAAGGTTTTGAAGAACATTCCGGAGCTGATAAAGTCAGCGGACACACCTATGACGCTCACGGAAGCATCGTTCCTTATGAATATGAACACAAGGCATGGACTGCAGGATCGCTTGTTTCAAATGTTGAAGACCTTTTCAAATACGGTTATGCTCTTTTCCACGGAGAAATTCTTTCGGAAGACAGCATGGATCAGATGCTTGATATCGTTGACCTTCTTGGAACTCCGATATACGGTCTCGGAACGCAGTACGGAAAAGGCTCTCACAGCGAATTCTACGGTCACGCCGGAGATGTTTTCGATTCTCATTCAATGCTTTACTATTACCCGAAAACAGGAGAGATACACATAATCCTCAACAATTTCAGCGACAGCAAGGATATATATGTTCTGAACGACGAGATGGAATACGTTCTGATGAACAACAGGGCTGCGGAAAAGAAAACCGATTTCCCCGACTGGAACAATATTATCGATGCAGACAAAAACACGCAGATTTTTGCACTTTATTCGATAATGGAAGACTGGCCGACCTACAATCTTGATTACGGCATCGGCTATTTCTCATATCCGGAAGACACTTATATCAACTACTACTGCTCACAGTATATGTTCAGATATCCCGACAGCAGCGGAACAATCGTAAAAATCGCTTCCGAGTGTATCGAGCCGAAGGAATATTATGTCGGACCTTTTAAAGTTCAGCGTACCGACATCGATATGTATGAGCGTGACTTTGAAAAGGCTCTCGCCACTGGAAAGCCGACACAGAATTTTTATGTCACGAAATATGATTACTTCTACAACCTTGAGAAAGAATACGTCTACAAATTCTGCTACTACCTTGAAGACAACGATCCTGACAAATATATGGTGATTTCAAAAGATACCAACCCCTCAAAAACTGAATTTTATCACCTTTGGGGCAAAGCAAAAATGGATGCAAGCAAAAAACTTGTCGGCTGCCATTGTCATAAAAAGGGACAAAACGGAGCTGTAGGAGCGGAGCGTGAATGCACCGAAGATGACGAATATCCGCCGAAAGAAGAAACCGAAAAACCGGAAGAATCCGGCGACGATGATGAAATCACGGACAACGAAACTCCGGATGAATAAGCGCGCCGTGTCGTAGTAACGGCGAAACAACGTGACGACGTGACGTCGAGGGCGCGCAATTAAACAAGGCTTTCCAATGAATGTTCTCAACAAATTCGGCTGGTTCATAGTTCCGACACTGATGTTCTCTTTAGTCGAGCTGGTGGGAGAAAAATATATTCTCGGTTACAAATTAGCTGAACTACAGGTGAGGACAACGACTGAAGATATTTTTCATGTCGCTATTATCTATTTGTTAGTTGCAATTCTTATGGATTTTGCCTTTTATGAGCATACACAAAACTATCTCTACACTTTTTACCGCGAATCTTTTTTCGACAGAAACTGGTTTCTTCTCATTCTTCCGGCTTATTCGTTCCGCGTATTTCACGGTGATCCCAAGATTTACATCATCGCTGCATTGGCTTTGATCCTAATCAACGAGCCTTTCCGAAGATGGAGAATGAAGAAAAGAGCGCTTGCTGCGGAAAAAGCGAAAAATCTTCTGGAACATCCTTATTACGACGCAACCAAAGTGGAATTGAAACACTACACAAAGAACTTTTTTATAAGAAGCTGGTTCATGTTCATTATCCCGTGGGGACTTATTCTTATTACCGATCCTGGTCGCAGAGGTGCTTTTTATAACCCGATGTTAATAGCTTTCGGTTTTTTTGAGGCATTCTGCAAGAGCAAAGCCCGCAAAGAAATCAAAGCAATGCTCGGAGAAGATAATTTTATAGATTTTACGGAAGATTCCTGAAGAACTACAGATTTCTTTTGACCAAATCTTCGAGTTCCTCTTTCGGAACAAGACCGACTGAAGTTTCAACTTCCTGACCGTTTTTGAAAACTTTGATGCACGGGATCCCGCGGATTTTGTACTTGAACGAAAGTTCCATGTTTTCGTCGGTATCGACCTTTACGAATTTGACATTTGCATTGTCTGCGTAGTCGTTTGAAAGCTCTTCAAAAATCGGTCCCAGCATTTTGCAAGGTCCGCACCACTGAGCCCAGAAATCGACGATCGCGACACCTTTGAAATCAATGACTTCTGCCTGAAAAGTCTCTTCGTTTGCGTGAATAAGCATTGTTTCCTCCTATTTGAAAACTATTTTCTTGATGTTGTTTTTGCTCAGTTCAAGGACTTCCCTTTCAAGATCGGGATAGTCTTTTTTGCTCTCGTTTCCTTCGTTGCTGACCTGAATTTTGTAGAAAAATGCTGTAACCGGCGATTTTTCGCCCTCGATGTGAATGAAGAAAACTCTGTTGTCTTCGATTTCGACCGGCTCTTTGCTCTCGCCTTTTACTTTCGGCACGATATGGTAGAGAGCCTTCATCGAACAGAACTTTCTGACGGGAACGAATCTGCCGTCCTCAAAGCACGAAACATCGTCGCTGCTTTTGAAATCGATCTCTTTGATGTCGGAGAATTTGAGCATAAGCTCGTTGACGCCCTGAGCCGCAGAAATCGTCGTAGTTTCAGTCAAAGACTTGCTGCCGATCTGCGCAGCCTCGATCTTTACGATTTTACCCGAAACCGTCTTGCCGTTTTTCAGCGTGATCGTCACATTTTCGGCAAACAGAAGCGACGAAACAAACAAAACTGCAAAAAACATGAAAAATTTCTTCATAACAACCTCCAAAATTATTTTATTTCAGTTTCCCAAGGATGCTGTCTCATATACCTGATAACATTCGTAAGGACACGTTTTCTTGCCGCAATCGTCTGATTTTTCTTATATTCTTCGTGGTTCGCGCGCCCTGAGCGGCTTTCGATGAAGCTCTCCTCGTCTAAGATCTGCACTTCAAAAGGGAAGAAAAAGCGGTAAGTCGGTTTCGCCGGATTTATAGGGTCTTCCATAGTTATCAGAAGCCGGCTCGTAAGCTGGATCGAAGAGTATGAAGTCGAAGAATAAAGGTTCGTCTCCTCGATGTTTCTTTTGGTGATCTCCTCCTTTTCCTCCGGCGGAATTTCGAGATATTTTTCAAGGAAATCTGCAACGTCTTCCTGCGACCATGAGGAAAGATCGTATGATTTCAGTTCTTCGACGCCTTCGATGAAACGCGGAATGTTGACGACGTTGTTTTTCGTCCTGCTCGGCTTGATGTTGGCGAACGAAATAACGTGATTCGTCGCGAAATACCTGAGCACAAGGATAATATCGAGCTTTGTGTAGGTCACGATCCGCACTCCCACGCGGTCGAAAATGTCGGCAGTGACATTTTCCTTTTTGTGGAGAAGTTTGAGTATCAGGCTGTCGCGCGACTTGTCGTTTTTTATCTCGAAAAGTTTGAGTCTGATCGCGTCGTCGCCCGTTCCCAGAAAGTATCCGCCAGCCGAATTGCCGTTCAAGTGTGCACTGAACCTTTTGTAGATCTGGTTTCTGATGCCCGGCATAAAACTTTTCGCAAGGTCGTTTTCAACATGAGTGATCGTATGCGCCACTCTCAGGATCGCGCAAGCCCATGCCTGCTCAAGCGTTTTCTCCTTTTCCGAAGCCATGATCAGAAGGCTCACTATATCGTCGTTGCAGAGAATGTCGGGCGGGATCACCAAAGTTTCGCTTTTTCCTTCCGGATCTTCGAGAAGATAGCTCTGGATGAAGGTTTTCGCCTCGCTCAGAATCGAAGAAACCGTCTCTGCAATTTCAGGATCGGTTATGTCGTAGCCGTAATTTTTAATGAAAGTAAGCCCCGATTCCCTGTCATGGACGTTGAGCCTTTCGATATCTATGAAACTTTTCTGCGAAAAAATCGCATCAAAAAGCTCAAAAGGGAATTTCAGGAAATTTTTTTCGAGTTTGTTTTTAAGTTCCATTTCATCTCCTACACATCCCACAATTTGAAAAGAGCTGCTTCGTCGGGAACCGTCACTTCGATCGAGCCGTTTCCGGGGATCCTTTCGAGTTCGATCCCTTCAAAAGAGAGGATTTTGAAGTAGATTCTCACTTTTTCACCCGGTTTAAGACCGATTTTCTTTGCATAAAGCGTAAACTCCATAACTTCGTCGAAAGCGGCTTCTCCGGCACCCGCGATGTCGGAAACTCTGCCGGTTTCGTTGCTGCTGTGGATCAGGAACGGCGTTTTTTCGATCCTCACCATCGGAAGGGCGAAATCTATGCTTTTGTGATCCATCATAAATCCTTTGATGAAGTATTTTTTATGCTCGTAGAAATGCATCGGGTTTGTCAGTTCGATCCTGAAAAAGAGCATATCGCGGTTGAAGCCGTAAAGGATTTTGTCAACGAGTTTGATTGAATTGTACATCGCGCCGCCGGCCTTCTGCGCATTTTCGAAGCGTCCCGCCCCCGCCCATTCGTAGTAGCCGTTGCTACGGCCCGAAATTACCGGATTGATTTCTCCTGTCGGTTCGACGATGAGACTGCTGCTCAGCTCTGACGAAATCGGAATATCGAGAAATGTCGGATAGTTCATGCCGAGCAGGTTGTAGACACGGCGCAGGTGACGTCTGAAAAGACGGTCGAAAAGCCAGTCGTTTTCAGTCGAGAACTGCGGACCGTACCACCAGAACCAGTCGCTTCCTTCAGCTCTGTAAAGGCAGCGCATGATTTCGGAATGGATCTGCGGCTCGACAATGTGATTCTGGCTGTATTTCGCGTAAAAATCGCGGACCCGCTTGAGGTAGCCCCACGCGGCGTTGTCTTCGTCGTTCCCGATCCAGATTTCGTAATTCCCGTTTATCCATGAGCCCGACCACAAGTCGCTGATGACCGGATATCTGCCGGTTCCGCGAGCGATTATGTCGGAATAGACTGTAGTTGTTATGTTCGAATCACTGCTAAGACGCGTGAAAAGTTCTTTCAAAAAGTGCTCGCCGTTGTCGGGATATGATTCCCACGCGTTTTCGCCGTCCATAATGACCGAAACGACCGGTTCAGAGCCGTTTGACGGGAAGTTTGCCGCCGCATTTTTCACATAGTTCACAAAAATATCGGCAGCCTGCTCCGGTTTCATCTGAGAAAAAGAAAATCCGAGAAGATCAGACAAATATTTATCTCTGAAAAATATCGCAACATCCTGATTTTTATCACTTTTCAAAACATACGGAGTGTAAAGCACCTGAGATTTGTCGCTGCGGCCGAGGGATTTCAGAAGAATAGTTTCATCAGTCGTCATCCATTTTACCGAAGAATTAGCAGCGGCATCAATTATTTCCGGCGCAACCGAGCCCTCAGCCGGCCACATTCCGTTCAGAGTACGCCCCCAGACCTCTTCGCTGTAACGCTTTCCCTCTTCCAGGTGCCATTTTGCGTCTTCCGGATAGGAAAATTTCGCCGGAAGCGGCGCATTCATGCACCTTTTTGCGATATCGGTATCGTAAACAAGCGGAAAAATCGGGTGATAGAAGGGTGTAAACGAAATTTCGATAACGCCTTCACCGGCAAGACGTCTGTAAAGCGGGATTATGCTGCGCAGAACTTTGCGCTGGATTTCAAGAAGATCTTCCTTGTCCCTTTTTGTAAAGCCGCAGTCCTTGCGTTCGAGCTCGGCAAGACGCTCAAACTCAGATTTTGCAGTAAAACCGAACCATTTGAGGTTGAAAAGAACCTGTAAATCAAGGATCTCGTCATCGGAAAAAAGGCGTGCCGTCTCGTTCCATCCGAGTTTTTTTTCGTAACGCAGGCGCTTGTTCAAAAGCTCGTTGTAACGCGGCGAAGTCCGCACCAGTCTATCCCAGTTGAGCATGAAAAAATTCTTTATCACAAATGCCTTCTGCTCTTCCTTCATCTCTGACGGATCGGTGATCGTATGTTCGAGCCATGCGTCGGTCACATTGTTTTCGGCGTAGTCTTTAAGCTGCTCGATAAGCGACGGAACGACGTTAACGACACCTTTGACACCATATTTTTTCATTGCAGAAGGAATGTCGTAGTAGCCTTTCAGCGCATGAAGACGGACCCATGGCATGAGGTAAGTGTTTCTGATGCAGTCTTTGTAGTAAGGCTGGTGCATGTGCCACAAAAAAACGAGTTCGGTCATGGACTATCTGTCCTCCTGAAAATTGTAACCTTTGGGAACAACAACTATTCCGTCTTCAGTAACGGTAAATCCGCGCTCCGCATCCTTCTTGAGGTCAAAACCGATCTTCGTGTCGGGCGGAATGACGACGTTCTTATCGACGATGACGTTTTTAAGCTCGCAGTAACGCCCGATTTTGACGTTGTTGAGGATTACGCACTGATCAAGTCTGCTGTAGCTGTTGACTCTGACACCGGGTGAAAGAACGGAGCGGTTAACGCTGCCGCCGCTGACGATGCACCCTTCCGAAACAAGCGAATCTGTCGCGATCCCGAGCCTTTTATGCTCTTTGTCGGCAAAAACGAATTTCGCAGGCGGCATATTGACTTCGGGAAAACCGAAAATCGGCCAGTGGCGGTTGTACAGATTGATCGCCGGAGAGACCGAAACAAGATCCATGTGAGCCTCGAAGTAGCTTTTTATCGTTCCGACATCGCGCCAGTAAGGTTTTTCATACTCGTTTTCATCGGGCATATAGATCGTATTTTTGAGGAAATCGTAAACGTAAACACGTTTGTAGGGATAAAGCGCAGGAATGACGTTTTTGCCGAAATCGTGCTCGCTTAACGGATCTCTCGCGTCGTTTGTCACAGCACTGACGAGAACATCTCTCGAAAAAAGGTAATTTCCCATGCTGACAAGGGCATAATCGGGTTTCCCGGGAATCGGCTTCGGATTTTTCGGCTTCTCTTCAAAACCTATCATACGGTAATCCTCGTCGATCTCGATAACACCGAAAGCGCTCGCCTCTTTGATCGGAACGGGGAGAGCCGCAATCGTCATATCTGCGTTTTTGATGTTGTGATATGTGTACATCTGCGAAATATCCATTTTGTAGATATGGTCGCCGCTGAAAACAAAAACATTCTTCGGAGACTCATCGCGGATAAGATTCAGATTCTGGAAAATCGCGTCGGCACTGCCGAGATACCAGTTTTCACCGGTACGCATCTGCGCCGGAACCGAATCAACGTACTGATTGAAGCGCGGTGAAAGGCTCCAGTTCCGCGAAATATGCTGAATCAAAGAGTCGCTCATGAACTGCGTCAGAACCTTGATCTGCATAAAACCCGAATTGACGAAGTTGCTCAGAACGAAGTCGATGATACGGTAGGAACCGCCGAACGGAACAGCCGGTTTCGCCCTGTCTGAAGTAAGCGGAGCAAGCCTTTTGCCCTGACCTCCGGCAAGAATCATTACAAGTGCCTTTGACATTTTCCCCTCCGATTTATCTGGTTAAAATCAGTAAAACGCCCAAAAAACGTGGTATTATACTACTTTTTTTAGAAATTTCGACCTTTTGCGAAAGTTTTATTTTCGCAGACTGAAACGAGTTATCAGATGAAGTTTTTCATGCCTCAAATTTCAGCTTTTGATTTTATGCAAACAATTTTTTCACTTTTTGCAGACAATTTTTTAACTTTACTGGACTTTTCAAAAAAAAGTGCTATATTCTCCCGTTTTTGCTGCGGATAATTTCTGCGGCGTTTAGAAAGATTTGTTTTTTTAACCAAGAATTGGAGGAAAAAAATGAGATTTCTCGCTATCGCTCTTTTCGCTCTTTTCTTCGCTGTTTCATGCGGTTCCGCAGAAAAGAAAGCTGAAGAAGCTCCGGCTCAGGCTGAAGCTCCGGCTGCTGCTGCAGAAGAAGCTCCGGCTGCTGAAGAAGCTGCTCCGGCTCCCGCTGCTGAAGAACAGGCTCCTGCTGAAGAAGCTCCGGCTGCTGAAGAAGCTCCGGCTGAAGAAGCTGCTGAATAAGCTGCCAACAGGAAATTTTTTCTTTTCACCCTGTTTTGAAAACTTCGGTTTTTAAAGCAGGGTTTTTTTTATCCTGAAATTTTCAAAGTAATTTTTTAAGATCGTTTTTATCGAGAAATTCCGTGATTTCACGCATTTTAGCGTGATCATCCAATGAAGCCGAAAATATCGCATCATCCGTTGCGACAAGCAGTTCGTGCTCTTTGTTGAACATGACTATCTCTTTTTCAGTCAGGTTTACGGCAAACGAATTTCCGCAGTTTATAAAATTCGCATTCCCGACTTTAGCGTTTCCGTTTTCGTCTTTCGGCAACAGATCAAAATAAGCTTTCCAGCTTCCGACATCGTTCCAGCCGAAATTCCCGGGAATCGTAAACAGCGGTTTTTCAGTTTTTTCCATCACTGCGTAATCGAAAGATACCGATCGCAGCGACTCGTAAATTCCAAGATCAGGCATATCGAAGAATTTCAAAAAATTTACTGTTTCGTAAATATCGGGGGTCAGTTTTTTGAACTCTTCAAGCATCGAATCAAGCGAAAAAATGAAAATTCCGCCGTTCCAAAGGTAATTTCCGCTTTCGACAAATTTTTCAGCCTTTTCGATACACGGTTTTTCTTCAAAAGATTCGACTCCGAAGATTCCGTTTTCAACAATTTTCCCTTTTTTTATATAGCCGAAACCCGTTTCGGGATAAGCCGGCTCGATTCCTATCGTTCCGATATAACTTTTATTTTTATCAAGAAATTCCAGCCCTTTTTCGACAGTTTTCCTGAATTTTTCAGGTTCCGAGACATAGTGATCAGAAGGAAGGACAAGCACCGCTCTGTCTTCGCGGCATTTTGATTTTATTGCCAAAAGCGAAAGCAGGATGCACGGAGCTGTATTCTTTCCGCAAGGTTCGTAAATAACTTTAACTTTTTCATATTTTTCAGCGTCGCGCCCGATTTCCGTGCGTTGTTTCAGCGAAGAAACTATTGTGATTTCCTCGGCTAAAGGATTTATTCTCTCAATCGTTTCGGCAAGAAGCGTCTTTTCCGAAAAAAGAGCGAGACTCTGTTTTGCCTTTGATTCTCTTGAAAGCGGCCAGAACCTTTTTCCGCTGCCGCCCGCCATTATTACAACTGAAAGTTTCACGGCTACACTCTCCCGTAAATATCTTCGATTCTCCTGACATCATCTTCGCCGAGATAACTTCCGAGCTGAAGTTCAATAATCGTCATAGATGAATCTTCCGTTTCGGCGCGGTGTTTTTCATGTTTCTGAATCGTGAAGACGAGCCCTTTTTCAGCTTTGAACCTGCGTTCTCCGATTACTACGAAGCCGCTTCCCTCAGCAATCATCCATGTTTCGCTTCTGAATTCGTGCGTTTGCAGACTGAGTTTCTGGCGAGGCGCGACAAAAATGCGTTTTATCTTGTAATCATCAGCACTTACAAGCGTTTTCCACCATCCCCACGGACGGCTGTCGAACGATTTAGTGTTGATAACTCTGTGTGTGTAAAAATCGCAAAGTTCACTGACCTTGAAATTCAAGATATCGCATTCAGAGCAATTAAGGCCGTTGATATTCTCAATCAATCCGGCGTACTCTCCTTTCACATCGAAATCAAACGAATAAAACACGAACTGGCGGAAAAATGCCCTGTTGACAAACGGCAGGAATGAAAACGTGTGCAGCGCATCGAAACTGTTTATATCCGTTTGTGTCGAAGCACAGAGTTTTTCAATGTCGCGGATCGAAAGATTTTTAATATCCAATGTCGAAATATCGAGCATTTCAGCATAAAAACCTTCTCTCGAATTTATTTCCGAAACAAATTTCCGAGCAAAATCCAATGTGAATTTCGAATCTTCAGTAAGTTCGTTCGCAGCTTGGGTAATCAAGAGAATCTTCATCTATCCTCCGCAAAATCACAAACATGAATAGTCTTCATCATATTTTCTGCACCATTCGTCGCTTTCGCAGCTTTTGGCAACACACTGCGAATTTTTGCACTCGTATAAACCTGAATCCGAGCAATCACCGTCACTCTGGCATGCAACTGTGCATATTTTCAAGGTTTTTCCGGAATATTCCTGCGGCAGGCACTTGTAAAGGTCCGAGTAAGTCGTAGCTTCGCATTCCGCATCGCTCAAGCATCCTGTAAATACGCAATATCCGTTTTCACATTTGTTGTTGTCTAAATCGTAGGCATACTGCGTCGAGCCTTCACCGTAAAGATTGCAGTCAGCAGCATTCGAGCACGTCGGCGTGCATTCCGGATAACCGTAGGCACCGTTTTTGTTGCAGCGGTAAACTCTGCCGGTTGCCTGCGTAACAGCACCGTATACTTCGTCACATTCGGCATCGCTCAGACAGCCGAGATAGATACATCTGCCGTTTTCGCACTTGAAGTTGTCCTCATCGTATACTGCATTCGAGGCTACCGTAACACAGTCGGAAGCTTTTGTGCAGGCATACTGGCAGAACTTTTCGGCCGCAGGTTCTTCAGGTTCCTGAGGTTCTTCCTGACTTTCATCCTCGTCTGGTGTTTCAGAAGGCTCCGTCGGATTCGTTGGCTCCGTCGGTTCGGTATCCCCGGAAAGTTCAGCCGGCTCTGTTGTGTCTCCCGTATCAGCCTGATCCTGATTTTCCGAAGTGTCGGCTGAATCAGTCAGATCAGCAGGTTTTTCCTGATTTTCAGGTTCATCACTTTTCCCGCCGTCTCCGCACGAAACGACAAAAACGAGCATTAAGCTCAATAAAAACAATAATTTTTTCATTTTACTTCAACTCAAACCAATATTGATAAAATTCCGGATTATTGTTGATCATAATGTTTGAAACTGTGACGTTGTATTTCACGTTCGGCTTTATCCCTTCGGCGTACCAGCGCAGATTGTTCGGGACACCGTAACCGTCGGTATCGAACTCGATATTTTTTACCTTCATGGTTTTATTTTCGGAATCAATTATTGCAATAGTCGCCGAAGCGAAATTTATGCCTGTTCCGTTGTTGAATTTAGCGAATTTGTCAAAAATCACGGTAAACGACATCATGACATTGTCGTTGTAAAGCTCTGCCGGATAGTTTTCAAAAGGATAGGCGACAAATTTGATGCTGCTATCGGAAATATCCTGCTGATCATCAGCATCGTCCCTGTTGATCACTCTTACCGCAGAACCGAGAACGAAATGTCCTGCACCGTCGGAGTAGTCGGCGCGTCCGAATGCTATGCTTTTAAGCCACGGATCGATAAACCAGCGTCTGTGCCCGAGCGTTGTCGGCGGAACTTCATTTTCTTCTGTCAGAAAACCGTCAATGATTGTAGCACTGTCTATCTGACATGTGTCATAATTTGTCGTCATAGCCAAACTGATATTGCTTGAATAGCAGCCGTCATAAGCCACGTTGGAATAGCATTTCCAAGAACTGTCGGGCTCGTGGTCAAGTTTTTTGTTCGCAGCAATTACGAGAGCGCATTCCCCCGTCATTTCATCATAAGCATCATTGTATTGAACTGGTTTCAGCTTGTGGATCGAACGGATATAATTGAGCCTGTTCAGGACTTTCAGCTTTTCACTGTCCGAGGGAATTCCGGAAGTACACGATCCGACATCCGGCTCCAAAGCATAGATTCCGTCATCGCCTTCATGGTTTTCATCAGGTTTTTCATTAGTGTCACCGTCATTTCCGTTTTCATCGGCATCGTTATTTTCCGCATCGTTTTCAAGTTCTGAATCTTCATCGCTTACGGCATCCTCATCGTCTTGCGAGCCGGTTGAACCGCTCGGATTTCCGCTTTCGTTCCCGCCGCCGCCAGGTCTTGGAGCATCGTCAGGACGTTCTACCGCCTCATGATCTTTATCCGTTGTTTCAGAAGGTTCTTCGTCAACATCTTCGAAACCGCCGTAAATATCATCTTTACCGCCGTTGTTGCTGCATGCTGCAAAGAAAACTAAAACAAAAAAAGTTGCGAAAAATACTTTTTTCATGCACTCCTCCGCAAAAAAACGCATTATTATAGCAGATTTAAAAAAAAATCATAGAAAATGAATACAAGAATCCCATTGCCGCAACCGAGACAGGTAAGGGGGCGGTTTTACATTCCCAGATTGAAGTAGAAACTGATGTCGTGCTTGTCTGTCAGACCGTAACCCGTTCCGAAAATCCACATCAGAGGCGCGCGGTAGACAATGTAAGTCAGAAGTCTGATTTCAAATCCCGTTCCTAAAGAAAACTTGTTGTCAAACATGTTCGGATCGTCCGAAACCGTTCCGGCATCGAAGAAAACAGCTCCCTGAATGTTACGGAACATGAGCGGAAACGCGCCGAGATTGCTTTCAAGCGAAACGATGTGAAAAACAAGTTCGTTTTTTGACAAAAATGCGTGATTTCCATCGGCAGTTGCATCGTTGAAACCGCGGAGAAGAAGAGAATACGAATTCCGGCCGATAAAATTACTGAAATTTGTTATTTTGTAGTCTTCTTCCGCACCCGTCACAGTAATGTCGTCATCCGAAAAGAAATCCATATAAAACGAATTTTTCGTCACGAACCCGATCTTTCCGGTTTCCGAAAGAAGAAAACTCAAAGTTATCTGCGGCGCAAAAACCAGTTCTTCCTGCTTTGTGAGAAAAAGTTTTGAAAAAACAACGGGAGCAGAAAACGAAAAATTGTTCATCGGCTCGCTAAGAAAGCGGCTTGACGAATTGAAATTGAGGTTGAAAGTATAATTCAGACCGAAACTCAAAATGACGTCATCTTCGTCGTTCGCCTTCTCCTGATGCGGCTCTTTCGGCTCTTTCACATCCATGATGACTCCGCCAAGCCCCGCACTCCAGCCCAAAGAATGACCGACCGAAACGACATCCTGCCCTGCTCCTGCCGCCGGATGAGTAAAAACACCGGTTGATGAAGCTCCGAGCATAAGCCTGTCTGTCACAATGCGGGAAACATCCTCTTCATCAATGTTTTCAGTCTGGTGCGAATAGGTGAAAAACGTGCGGAACGAAGGCAAAACAGCATCGTCGTAGTAATCCAAAAGGACATAGTGCCTGCCGCTTCCGCCGAAAGTTTTGGTGTAAGTTATGTCGTAGGAGCGCATCTGGTCGTTCGATTTTCCCATCACCGTAGCACCGACAAGCCAGATGTCGAAATTGGTTGCAAACTGCGGATACCAGAGAGAAGGGAGCATTCCTTCATATCCATGCGCTTTTTTAAGTTCGTGCTGAAGTTCAGCCTTTTTTCCTTTTCCGGTCACTTTTACGACTGCATTAGGAAGTTTTCCGCTGTCCGCCTTGATTTCACACGAATCTGGGTAAAAACCGTCGTTGTCAAAAGTGAGATAGTAGACTTTTTTATCCTGAACTTTCGGAAAAAGCGCGGGATAAGCCGGTTCGCAGAGCTGCACGACTTCGTTTGTGTCAGGATCAAGGCGCATCGGAGAGATGTTTTCATCGTTTCCGCTTGAAAAAACAAGGGTTCCGTCGTTTTCAAAGTAGACGCTGTACTGCTCGCCTTCGATCTCTATTTCGCGAAGTTCGCCGCTTTCACTATCAAACAGGAATATGTTTTTTTCGCTTTTGAAGCGGTTGCCGGTGAAGGCCATGATTTTTCCGTTTTGCGAAAAAGTGAGGCTGTAAATAGAATCTATCGCCGGGAACTCCCATTCTTTCAGGACTTTGCCGCTATAATCGATCCGCGTGATGCGGTTTATTCCGTCGCGGAAAGAGGTGAAAAATATGTCGTCATTTCTCCCGAAAAAGGCTTCAAGAACACTTCCGTTTTCGGTGAGCTGCCTGATTGCGGAATTTTTTTCTTTCAAAAAAAGCTCGTCTCTGCTCGTTCTGCCGCCATCTGTCACAGTTTGGGTAAAAAGCATTTTTCCGTCTTTTTCGGCAAACGATGTTACGGAACTCATCGTGTTGAGTTTTGAGATTTTTCTTCCGTCGAAATCGTAAATCCCTCTCTCCGACTGGTTCGCCGCAAAAAAGCGGTAATCAGGCGAATCGATATCGGCGTAAACTCTCGAGAAACGCTCTTCCGTCCAGGGTTTCGCGGCTTTTTTCGATTCATTCAGGACCCGTTCGCGGTTTTCACGGATAAAATCCTTGTAAAGCCCGTAGATCGATTTATGAAAAGCCATTTTTCCGGCGCGTGTCATAAGGAACGGGAAAAAGTCGTCGCTAAGTTCCTCGAAAAAGCGTTTCATACCGTCTGCACCGACATGCTCGATGAGATATGCATAGAAAAAAGTGCCGTAAAGATAAGGGAGATTGCCGCCAAGCCAGTGGTCTGTGACACCCGAAAGTTCGCCTAATTTCAGCTCTGTTCCCGCCTTGAAAAATGAGTCGAGATAGCTTTTGTAAAGCGGACTGTTGAGGCGCCCCTTCCCTTCCGAAACACTTTCGCTGTAAACCGCAGCACCCTCGATCATCCAGGTCGGCACCGTTCCGCCGATGAAGTAAAAATCACCGAAAATGAGGTTCATCACTCTCGGAAATCCGCGCGCCTGACCGATCTGCGTCGAATGGGTGTATTCGTGAACGTGCAGACCGAATTCCCAGTTTTTGTAACTTGAAAGAGTCGAATATCTGTCAGGCGGATAAATATAGAGAAATATTGAGTTTTTCATAAACGCATTCGACCAGCCGTTGGCAGTGTCGGTCTCCCTGTCGTAAACCACGGCGATCTTTTTCTTCGGAACCCAGCCGTAAAGCGCTTTTATGAACTCCTCCGACCTCTCCGCATCGGCAATGAGGCGGTCGATCACCGAAGGATCAAGGTTCGACGAAAAATAGAGGATCTGATGCTCTGTCTCGTATTTCGAAAAAGTGACAGCTTCTTCGGCTAAAAGAGTGAAGGAGAAAAAAAGAAAAATTATTGAAAATATTACTTTTTTCATATCAGCAAACACAAAACTTAAAAAGCGCAAAAAAACTATTGTAGGGATTTCGGCTGAAATGGCAAGGAAACGGATTTTTTGAGACGCGCCAACGCAAATTTTGCGGATTTCCGCATTTTTGGCTGAAAAAATTTTGCGATTTTCCGCAGATTTGATCAAAAAAATTTTGCGATTTTCCGCAAAGTACGCTGTAACATGTTATTTTTATTATTTTTTCCCAAACAATCAAAAGTCGGGGCTTCCGGCATATATAACAGCGTTTTTATAGTTTTTTGCAACCATTTTGCGGTGCCGTTTTACAAAAGTCATACCACTTTCGCAACAACTACAACATTTCTCGTATAACTTTTGCAAGTGCTTCGGTTTATATCGCTTCAAGCAGGAAGTAGTGGATTTCCCAGCAGTCCGCGATCTGTTTCTTTTCCCACTTGGTTTTTATGGGTCTGTCATCGCCGCCGTAGGGAAGAGGCTTGAAAAATGCGCCGGTGAGGGCGATTTCCTTTTCCATAAATTCGGCATATTCGGGATGGTCGGTCGCAATGAAGAGTTTTCCCCCTTTTTTGAGGCGGTTACGGAGCATGATGAGGTTTTCGAAGCGGACAGTCCTGAATTTGTGGTGTTTTTTCTTGGGCCACGGATCGGGAAAGTAGATGTGGATCGCGTCAAGAGATGCAAACGGAACAAGTTCGCGCATCACGGCAACCGCTTCAAAGCAGACGATGCGGACGTTATCCTGATTGAGTCTTCTTTTCAGATTTTTTTCGCCGCGCAGAAAGAATTTGCGGCTGTATTCAATTCCAAGAAAGCCGGTATCGGGCTTTGAATTTGCGTATTCGCTTAAAAAATGGCCGCTGCAAAAACCGATTTCGGCTTCAATATGCTCTTTACCGAAAAGTTCTTTAAAATCAAACGGTTGGAATGCAAACTTCTCAAGCGGGATCTCTATTTCGGAGCTAATCATTTAATTGCTCTCTTCGTAGATTTCGATGTCGGGAAGGTTTCTGTACTTCTGATCGAGATCGAGTCCGTAACCGACGATGAATTCGTTTTTTATGTCAAAACCGAGGTAATCGACTTTGACTCTGCCGCGGTTCACCTCCTTTTTCTCGAAAAGTGAGCAGATTTTCACCGATTCCGGATGAACTTTTTCAAGTTCCTTGAGGAAAAACGAAAGAGTCGTTCCTGTATCGACGATGTCTTCGACGATAAGCAGATTCCTGCCTTCAAAACGTTTGAGCTCGCCCTGATCCATCGAAACGCTGCCGGTGCTTTTCGTTCCGTGATAACTCGAGAGCCTGATGCAGTCGAGCTCAACGCGGTGCGACTTTATCTCTCTGAAAAGATCGGCGCCGAAAAGAGTGCTTCCTTTCAGAATGATGAGGAATGTGAAGTCCTTTCCTTTATAATCTTCCGTGATCTGTTTTCCGAGTTCCTGAACTCTTTTTTTGAGTTCTTCGGCACTGATAAGCGTTCTCATATCAAACCCCGATAGTAAATGAATATTATAATTGCGGCAGCTATCGCCAGAAGCAGTACGAAAAGTGCGATTTTGCCCGATTTACCGCGACGCGACGACTGTTCGGCAAGTTCATCCCAAGCCGATTTTTTAGGCTCTCCGGCAGA
Organism: uncultured Spirochaetales bacterium; assembly: GCA_902774115.1. Lineage (GTDB taxonomy): Bacteria > UBP6 > UBA1177 > UBA1177 > UBA1177 > UBA1177. The sequence continues at coordinate 98,369 of CACYHH010000002.1, read as the reverse complement.
TTCCTCAACAGGCGCGGCAACCGACCCAGACTCTCCAGACTCTCCAGGCTCTTCAGGTTTTTCAGTATTTTCAACAATTTCAGTTTTTTCTTCCGGCAGATTTTCTTCAACTTCCGCCGCTTTTCCGCATGAAACAAGCCATTGCGGAGATTCCGCTTTATAAAAACTGTTCACATTTTCAGCCGAAATTACGGAAAGCTCGAACAGCTGCTTCAGATAAGCCGCAGTACGCAGTCTGTCACCGCCGCACGAATCGATTATGTCGCTTATTTTTGTTCCCGATTCGCCGATATTTTTTATGACAGGATCAATGTCGTCCGGCAGCTTGTTCAAATTTTCGACAAATTTCGCAAAATCGAGAAAAAGCATCGTGTCGACCGGCGGAAGCGAGCGGAGGATCGACGAGTACTCCCTGAACCATTCGACCGATTTTTCGATTATTTTCTTCTGCGGAATAAAGATATTCCGTTCGACATCGATATCGCCGTAGTTAACCGAAAAAGTTCCGTCAGACCATGAAAGGATTTTGTAAAGATCCTCCATTCCGTCCTTGTTTTCGCCGTCATTCGTCTCGGCTCGTACTACATTTCCGCAGTCGCAGAAAATCACGCCGTGTTTGTCTGATGAAGCGGAAAATTCGACTTCGCCCGAAGAGTTGTTTTCAAGCAGAATGCTCAAAATATTAAGCACGGAAATATCGGAAATATCGCCTTCCGGAGTATTTTCTTCAGAAGCGGAACTGTTTTTAAGCTCGTATTCTCCAAGAATTTCTTTGAGTTTTTCCAGCAGATCGCTGATAAAAAGAGGTTTTGCCAAAACAGCGGCAGCTCCCATATCAAGAGCAAGGATCTTGTTTTCGACATCGCGCGACGACGAGAGGAAAACAAAGGGAATGTGCATCGTTTCAGGATTCATTTTCACCCTTTTCATGAAGTCGATACCGCTCATTTTCGGAAGAATCATCTCGGAAACGATAATGTCAGGTCTGAACTCCGGAAGTATTCTGAGAGCATCAGCGGAATTTCCGGCAGTCGCAGCTTCAAAACCGGCCTGTTTCAGCTTAATACTCAGAATTGAAGCGACCTGTTCATCCGAATCAACAACCAGAATCCTTTTCAAGAAAGCCCTCCGAACCAAAAATTCGCATTATTTTATTTGTTGAAAACACTTTGTCAAACGAAGCGGTTTTTTTATGTCAGGAACTTTTCTGGAAAGATTCGGAAATTCTATTTTTTTTCTTTGATTATGGATTCTATCATCGACTCGAAAAATTCAGCAGGTTTTGCGCCGCCGATTTTTCTGCCGTTTACGAAAAATGCAGGAACGCCGCGGAGATTGTGATTCCCGGCTTCGCGGATATCTTCTGAAACAGCCTCGGCGGTTTCAGGTTTTGCGATTTCAGCTTTCACCTTAGCCCAGTCGGCACCGATTTCTTTTGCGTAAGCCTCGAATTTTTCTTCGGTGCTGCTTTTCCACTCGTTCTGCTTCGCATAGAGGATCGAAGCCAACTGGAAGAACTTTTCGTCGCCGTAGAGTCTTTTCACTGCATGAGCGAAAAGAGCTGCCGGTTTAGCCTCTTTGTGAAAATCAAGCGGGAAATTTTTGTAAACCACTTTGACGTCGTTTTTGTACTTTCCGGCAACACTTTCAAGGGTCGCAAACGCCTTGCTGCAGAAAGGACACTGGAAATCGGAGAACTCGATTATCGTGACTTTCGGATCTTTAGCACCTTTGGAAGCCTCTTTTCCGCTAAGTTTGATCTGATAAATCTTGTTCGGGTCTTCTTTTTCAGCTTTGTTGCCGTTGGTTTTTGCAACCGCCGGTTTGCCGTCCTTGATGATTTCGCGGTAAAGAGCATCGCCTTTCAGACCTTTGCCTTCAGCCTTTTTGTGCTCTTCGTCGATGACCTTTTTGAAAGAATCTATCGGGAGCGCGCCGCTTATGAACCTGCCGTTTACGAAAGAAGCCGGAGTTCCTCGGAGACCGAGAGCCGATGCAGCTTTCATGTCTTCTTCGACAATTTTTTCGATTTCCTTGCTTTCCATATCCTTTTTGAGAGCTTCCCAATCGGCCGGAATGTCGGCTTTGTTGGTTTCAAGCCACTCTTTGAAGTCTGGAACACGGTTCCACTCTTTCTGCTTCGTGAAAAGGAAACTGTAAACTTCCCAGAATTTTCCCTGCTTACCGGCTGCAGCAGCAAGACAAGCGGCATCTTTCGCTTTTTTGTGGAAACCGAGCGGAAGGTTTATGAAAGCGATCCTGATTTTGCCTTCGTAATCTTTTTTGAGCTGCTCGTAAGTGCCGTAAAGACGCGAGCAGAAAGGACATTCGAAGTCGTCGAAAAGAACCATCGTGACAAGCGCGTCCTCAGCACCCCAGACCGGAGCGTGAGCCGGGATTTCGACTTTGTAGACATCCTGAGAAACTGCCGGAGCCTCTCTTTTCGGCGGGATGAATTTAGTCTTTCCGTTCTTAACTATTTCGGAATACGGGTCTTTCACCCCTTTCGCCTTGAGCTGCTCTCCAACGACGAGCTGTTTGGCCATAACCTCTTCGATCTTTGCATTGTTCGCGCCGACGATTCTGATACCGTTTACGAAAAGGGTCGGCGTTCCGCGTACTCCGAAAAGCGAACCCTGCGTGATATCGGCCTGAACTTTTGCCGCGGTTTCAGCCGAAGTCCTGTCGGCATTGAACTTGTCCATATCGAGTTTAAGCTCTTTCGCGTAGTTGACGATCGTCTCCTCGTTTATGTTTTTCACATCGGTGTAAAGTTTTGCGTAATACTCCCAGAATTTCCCCTGGTTCTGTGCCGCAACAGCCGCATAAGAAGCGGGTTTTGCCCACTTGTGGAAACTAAGCGGAAAATGTTTGAAAACATATCTCACTTTGCCGTTGTAACGTTTGAGAAGCGTTTCCATCAAGTCAACGCTGCGCTTTGAAAACGGACACTGGAAGTCGGAAAAATTGACGACAGTGACAGGCGCATCCTGCGGACCGCGGAAAATCGCCGTTCCTAAATCGACATTGTAAATTTCCTCCTTTTTGGAATCCTGATCTTCCTGAGCTTTTGCATTCTGCTCGACCGCATCATCCTTTCTACTGCAGGCTGAAAACAGTGAAACCAGAATCAAAAAAAGAACAAAAAGAGATTTTTTCATGAAATCCTCCAACTATTTGAGAGTTTTTTCGAAACTGTCTTTCAGCGTGACAATTCTGTTGACGACGATTTTTTCTGGTGTCGTATCTTTGTCGATGCAGAAGTATCCGACTCTTTCGAACTGGAACTGCTTGCCGATCTCAAGGTTTTTGAGGTTGATCTCGGCGTAAGCATCAACGATCTGGAGCGAATTTTTGTTCATATTTTCGATGAAGTCGTGACCTTCCTCGACTTCGAACGGATCTTCCATTTCGAAAAGGTTTTCGTATATTCTTGCCTCGATCTTAAGGCAGTTGTTCGCGTCGACCCAGTGGATCGTTCCCTTGACTTTCCTGCCGTCGCTCGACCAGCCGCCTTTCGTCGCGGGATCGTAGGTGCAGTGAAGTTCCTTTATCGAACCGTCCTCGTTTTTGATGACTTCGGTGCAGGTGATGTAATAAGCCGAGCGGAGTCTGACTTCTTTTCCGGGAGCGAGCCTGTGAAATTTCGCCGGCGGCTCTTCCATGAAGTCCTTGCGCTCGATATAAAGCTCTCTCGAAAACGGAACAAGTCTTGTTGCCGAATTTTCGTCCTCGGGGTTGTTTACTGCTTCGAACTGCTCGGTCTGACCTTCGGGATAGTTCGTTATAACGACTTTGAGCGGGTCAAGAACACCCATGAATCTTTCTGCTTTTTTGTTGAGGTCTTCTCTTACGCAGTGCTCGAGCAGGGCAAGCGAAACTGTGCTGTTTCTCTTGGCTACTCCTACTCTTTCTGCAAAATCACGGACTGCTTCCGGCGTATATCCGCGTCGTCTGATGCCTGCGATCGTCGGCATTCTCGGATCGTCCCAGCCCGAAACATACTTCTCGTCAACGAGTTTTTTGAGGAATCTCTTGCTCATTACGGTGTTCGTGAGGTTGAGGCGGGCGAATTCGATCTGCTGGGGTTTCTTTTCGATGCCGATCGCCTCCAGGAACCACTCGTAAAGCGGCCTGTGCGCCTCGAATTCAAGCGTGCATATCGAGTGGGTGATCCCTTCGATTGCGTCGCTCTGGCCGTGGGTGAAGTCGTAAGTCGGATAGATGCACCACTTGTCGCCGGTCCTGTGATGATTGACCTTTCTGATTCTGTACATGACCGGGTCGCGCAGCAGAACGTTCGGGTGAGCCATGTCGATTTTTGCGCGGAGCATGTATTCGCCTTCGTTGAATTCTCCGTTTTTCATCCTTTCGAAAAGTTCGAGATTTTCTTCAACGGAGCGGTTCCTCCACGGGCTTTCCTTGCCGGCACCTGTTGCAGTTCCGCGGTCGCGGCGCATTTCTTCAAGAGTCTGCTGGCAGACAAAAGCCTTTCCTTTTTTTATAAGTTCGACCGCCCATTCGTAGAGCTGGTCAAAGTAACTTGAAGCATAAAGCACTTTATCGGGTTTAAAACCGAGCCAGCGGATATCATCCTGAATCGAATCGACATACTCGACATCCTCTTTTTCGGGGTTAGTGTCGTCGAAACGGAGGTTGCATTTGCCGCCGTACTGCTTTGCCAGACCGAAATTGAGGCATATCGACTTTGCGTGTCCGATGTGCAGATATCCGTTCGGTTCAGGCGGGAAACGGGTCTGTATTTCCTTGTGTTTGCCGCTTTCCAGGTCGGCATCAATGATGGCGCGGATAAAGTTTACCGAAGATTTTTCTTCCTGATTCTTGATTTCATTGATTTCTTCACTCATTTTTTACCTCAAAAAAGAACTTTTCCCTAACGACGAAAAAAAATTTCAGGCGAGGATTATAATCGCTCTCTTTTTGCGGTCAATTTAAAAAAAATAAACGGACGAATTTTAAATTCATCGGTAATTTTAAGGATAAAACTTGAAAAAAAAACAAAAGTCGGTTTAATACCCGCAGTTTTTTTTCAGAGTGATTATTGGAGGAGAGATTGAAAAAGAAAATTTTTATGCTCGCTTTGATGATTTCTTTTATACTTCCGGCTTATGCCGACACAGTTTTATTCATGAAACCTGTCACGAAAGAAATCGAAAAATCGGATGCAAACAAGATCATAAAAAATCTTGAGGCTAACGTTAAATCGAAGCTCAATTCGGTAAGCTACAACGATGTTTCCAAGGCTAAACTCAAAAAATTCGGTAAATGCGGAATGAAACCTGAGTGCTGGTCAGAAAACGCTTCGGGCGAGGATTTCCAGTTTGTTCTTCTTTCGCTCATCAGCATGAACGAAGATGAAGAAGTCACCCTCAGACTCGTTCTCATCAACATTGAAGACGAGGAAGTCGTCGACGATGAATCCAAAACTTACGACTACGCAGATGATGCAAACGAAAAAGCGATTTTCGCCCAGATCAGAAAATTGTCGGCTTTCAGCGAAATAAAAGGCGGCAAAAAATCTAAAAAAGACAGCGAAGCCGACAAACGTACTAAAAAACTCGAAGAAGAACGTAAGAAAAGAGAGCGCGACCTCGAGAAACAGCGTGAAAAAGAAGAGCGTCTCGAAAAAGAGCGCAAGAAAAGAGAGCGCATGGAAGAAGAGAGACAGAGAAGAGAGGAAGAAGCAGAGCTGGCGCGTCTCGAAAAAGAGAGAGCAAGAAGAGAAACCGAAAAGAAAAAAGAACAGGCAAGCAAGAAAAAATCTCTCAAAGACAACGCTGAAAAACTCGAAAGGGCAAGAGAACTCGTTCTCGAAATGTGCGCTCAGGGAAAATACAACGCAGCAATCAAAGCGATCGTCAAAGTCGGCGAAATCAAATGCGAATGCGAAGAAGATGCAAAAGTTCTCGCACTCAAAACCCAGCTTCTCAACTTCAACAAAGTCCGTGAGCAGATTCTCAAAGGTGTTGAAGTAAAGAACTCGTCCCTCATTCTTGACAACATCGAAGCGGCAAAAGCTCTTGACGAATCAATAGTTGAAGGCGGAACCGAATTCTCGCAGAAAGTTGACAAATATGCAGCTACAGGCTGGCTAGCACGCGGAAAAGAAATGGAAAAGGCAAACAACTATGTCGAAGCCAACGAAGCTTTTGAAAAGTGTGTTGAAATCGATCCTGAAAAAACCGAGTGCAGCGACTGGCTCAACTCGAAAGACAAAATCGTAAAAGCAATCTACGACAAGGCAAGCGTAATGAAGAACTTCAACCCGACAAAGGCGAAAGAACTTCTCCGCGCGATCCTCAAAATCGTAACCGCAGAAAACGAACATTACAAAAAAGCTGAACAAGATCTCCAGCAGCTTGAATACTAAACATTTTCTCACTTTTTCAATCTTTATTTTTCTTTTGACACTCTTGATTTCATGCGGTTCAGAAGACCGTTTCGTGATATGCAAAAATTCTGAATACGACTGTGACTATCAGCACAAAATCCCGGGAATCATCACTGTTACGAAAGGAAGCAGCAGAATTCATTATATCCTGACTCCCAAAGGACTCAAAAAAGCTGAAATCAAAGAGGGGGAACCTATTGCCTACAATCCCGAAACCGGAGCGGCAGTCATCAAGGAAGCGACAGATTCCTCGATTGATATTTTTACGGTTGACACGGAAAACGGAAAGGAACTCTCTTCAGAAATCCCGCTGAAACCTGAGAAATCACTCAATGAAAAGGGAAAAACCTTCTATGCTTTTCCGAAACTGTTAAGCAGCTGCGTTCAGAATGACGGCACGATAGCGCTACTTGTCCAATATGAAAATCTGCTTTCCGACAGCAGCAGAATAATAAGCGACCCGCGGCACTACTCGGAAGAATCTGCGACAATCAGCGTTTCTTTGTATCTCTACGAAAAAGGAGGCACAAAAAAACCGAAAAAATATCTTTTTCCGAACGATGAACCGTCAGAAGGAGAGGTCGGCGATTATTTTTGGGAAGAGCCGCGATATCTTCAGTGCAGCGGCAAAGATATCTACCTTTTTTCCGAAAAAAACCACGCGAACGAGATTTCTTTATTATACAGCTCCCAACCTAACTGGATCATGAGCAAGATCAATCTCAATCCTCAAAAAGATGAGGCAAACATAACAGATACCGCGCTTATAGCCTACGACAACGTCATTTTCAACTATTACTCGAAAAGAGAGAATAGCGTCTATACCGCAGCGCAGGCTTCCGAAAAGGATACGGCGGTACTTCGGATCACAGACCTGAACGAAGGTTACGAACTCCCCGAAGAACCGATTGAAAAAGAAAACGGTGAATTTCTGTTTTCGGAAACGACCGACGGGAAACCGCTCATCTTTTTCGTAAAAACAAGAAGTCATCTGGAAGAACAGAGAATCGAGCTTCTGCCGCTTTAACTCTAAGAAAACAGCAGTTTTTCAGCGTTCGGTCTGAAGTGAGCCCAGTCAAAAAACGAGGCTCTTTCAGAAATTTCATCACGAAGAGAGAAATCGGGTTTTTCTGAAAAATACTTAATAAATTCGAACAGTTTTCCATCTTCATAGAATATGTCGCCGAACTTTTCGGGCGGAAAAATTTCGGGATAGCTCAGTCTTTTCGGAAGAATCGGAATGACTCCGGCGGAAGCCGCTTCAAGGACGCTTATTCCGAAAAATTCGTGCTTTGACGTGACCGGAAGAATATCGCAGGAAGCGACAAGTTTTCTGTATTCATCGTAACTTTCTGCATAACCGAATGAAATTATCTCGTCTTTCAGTTTTTCGCGTGCCGTTCTGAAAATTTCCGGCATTGTCGATTTTTCTTCACCGAGAACGACAAGCTGAAAATTTATTCCGGCTTCTTTGAGCCTGAACATCGTCTCGAAAAAAGCGACGGGATCTTTGTCATATTCCCAGCGGTGATTCCACAATATTTTCAATATCTTGCGATTTTTATCCGATGATTTCGGGATCATATTTACACCGGGATAAAGCACTTTCGATTTTTTGTAGACGGCATCGATTTTACCGGTAAGCCTGTTGTCGGGAAACGAGCGCAGAAAGCCCTCCAAAGCGGCAAAAAAACTCTCTCTGTTGAATTCGGAATTGAAAAGCGCAATATCGGAAACGAGAGCCGAAGTGAAGTTTATGAAAGCATAGTGCATATCGGTTTTTGAAGGTTCTTTGTCATCTTCAGACCACGGATAGGCAAGCTGGTTTTCGTGAAAGTAAGTGGCAAAGCACGTTTCAGGCATTTTCGGCAGAACAAGCGACTTCAAAAGTGCGGTGTCAGCAAGCGATGAAACTATGATCGTACCGAATTTTTCTCCGCTTTTTTCAAGCATGTCGGCAAAAGTGACGGCAGAGCCGTGCATACGCCATTTCCAATGCCTGCCCTGAAGGGCAAACAAACGCATTTGACCGGGAAAAACCTTAACAAAGCCGTCTGCGAAATATTTGTGGCTGCCTGAATAGTAAGGCTCTAAAAAAGCGAACATCACTCCTCTTTTGACGTGTCGGAAGGATTTTCCACCGTCACTCCGAGAGTTCTGTCGTTGTAAAAATCTGAATCTTTGTAACGCGCAACTACTTCGTCTATCACGACTTTAATCATTGCAAAAAGCGGAACCGCCGTGAGAACACCCAGAAAACCGCCGATTTCAGCACCGGCAAAAAGGGCGATAATGACAAAAACGGGGCTTACATTCACCTTCTTTCCGACGATGTTGGGCGTTATAAAAATCGTGTCGCACACCTGAATTACAACGAAAATAACGAGAACTTTGAACAAACCCCAGAAACCGCCGCTTATGAGCGCCAGAATCAGAGATATCGAAATTCCTGTGAAAAGACCGACATACGGAACAAAACAGAGCGCGCCGATCATTATTCCGAGGTTACCGCCGCCCTGAATACCGGCAATCGTGAAGAGAACGGCGTAAAGCGAACCCAGAACAATGCAGACCGTAAGCTGACCGCGGATAAAACCGGAGAAAATTTTGTCAAATTTCAAAAGCCATTCTCCGGCTGTATCCTGCATATGCGGCGGAACAAGCGAAAAAATCGATTCTTTTATCTTTTTGAAGCGCGAACTCGCAAAAAAAGTGATGACTACGAAAATCAGCAGGTCAAGCATGAACGAAACAACAGAGAAAGTCTGTTTCAGAACAACGCTGGTCGTACTTGAAATGAGCTTGGAAAGAGATTCGGCGTGACTTCCGAGCCCCGAAACGAATTCATCGCGGCTCACGAGTTCACGCAGGTTGATGTTCATTTTTCCGGCATAAGTATTCGCCAGATCCCAGAGAGAAAGCATTGCCGGACCCATTTTATCCGCAGCGTTTCCAAGCTGGCTGATGATTTCAGGAATGATCGCAAGTAGAAGTACTCCGATAACTAAAACTATCATGATTATCGAAAGAATCGTCGTGAAAGTACGCGGAATTTTGAGTTTTTTCGAGAAAAAATCAACTATCGGCTCTATCGCATCGGCGGCAACGAACGCGGCGATAAGGATCGCTGCCATACGCGGCGTCAGAATGAACGCAAGAACCAGAAGTAAAACAAAAAGAAGTGGGATCCACCCTTTTTTCTCGAACAAAAACCTTTGCAATCTTTCTTTCGTAATCATAACGCTCCTCAAAAAAACCGAAAAAAATCGAAAGATTTTAGATATAAAAAAATTTTTTCCAATTTTCTTGTGCCGTGCTGCGCCGAACGCCACTTTTGTGATAATTTTTCTTTACGGATTTAATTTCCATTATCTCCATGCTCATCTTTGTGTCCACCTTTTTGGGAATAATACCACATAAACAGTCGATACTCCGGCTGAATTTCTTTCCGCAATCTTTCTGCCCGTCTTGTCGTAAATGATGTTTTTCTTCATTTCGTTGATTTCAAGCATTATTCTTTCTTTTTTAACCACTCGTCCTTTATCTCGACACCGTGCTCAGCACATATTTTTTTAGCTGTTTTGCCCCAGTTATCTTTAATTTCAGGATCTGCGCCTAATTTTACAACAAAAGCTACTAGGTCTGCGGATGAATTTTTATTAAGGCACATATTGTGCAGCAAAGTATCTCCCAAGTTATCCTGAGAATTTATATCTGCGCCTTTTTGGATAAAAGTTTCCACTATTTTTTTCCAAAGATTTATCTCTTCATCTGTCATATCCTTTTCCACAAATCTGGCTCTGAAGCCAAGCGGAGAACTATTCATTAAATTTTCCCGAACATTTACTTCTATACCGTTTTCAAGGAGCAGAAGAGCCGTATCCTTTGCTGTAAAAAAGAGCGCGGAAATATTGTCCTGATCTCTTTGGTTGATATTGATTCCTTTTTCAATCAAATATTTCGTTATTTCGATGAAATTAGGACCTGCTGCATAAGTTATGTTCGGGACCCAAATACCGTCTGTTTCATCAAAAATTTCATAATGTTTTCTGTTTCTGACCAATCCTGGGAATTCCTCATCAAGTTTTTTTCTTTCACCCAATGCCTTTTTGAATAGGTTTCCTCCTTCAGATTTTCTGCTAAGACGTGTTGTAAGAATTTTATTTAAGGCTCCGGATATCATCAGCGGTAAGGTGGATTCCGGAAATTCTTTGGTATAGTCTTTAACAACGTTACTGCTGAAATCATTTCTGTTTTTCACATATTCCACAACTTTATGCGGATCAGGAATATCCTGCGGGTAATAAGTGATCCTGTTTATTTTGGGAGATATTTCATTCACATCCACTCCGCATTCTTCGACAAGGAATTTCACTATTTCAAGGTGGCCTTGACCGATTGCGGCATTCAAAACTGTCGTATAGAACAAGATCGGCTCAACATTTAAAAAAATCAATCCTTTTTTATTTATATCGGCACCCTTTGCAATCAGAAGTTTGAGAATGTCGAAATTCCCTCCAGCGGCTGCCCACATTGCCGGGGTCGCGCCGTTTTCGTCGGTTTGGTTTACATCAGCCCCTTTTTCTATCAAGGCTTTTGCCTTTTCTGTTTCGTCGTTTTTTATGTATTCTATGAGATTGTCCGCAGGCTGATGAATCAGAGAAAATGCCCTGAATCCTACAGATATGCAGAAAAATATTATAAAGCCGATCAAACGCTTTTTTGTCACAGGATGCTTTTTCTCAGCAAAAACGCCGAACATACCAAGGAAAGTATAGAAAATTGAAGGCAGAATATTGGATATATTTATTCCAGAAAGCAAAACAAGGCTGAAAAATTTCCCAAAAAACAAGCAGCTTCCGGCAAAAACATATCTTTTTATTCCTGATAGCTGGTTATTTTTCGGAATCATGAAAAAGCCGAGAAAAAAATAGAGCCATATCAGTGAATGAAAAATCACTTTATTAACGATTACTTCGTCTCCCATATTAAATAGCAAAAGGACAACAGACAAAACAAATCCAAGAACTAAATCCGCAGTAAAAACAAGTCCTGTTCGAAGAAGTAAATCTTTAATTATTCTTAGCATAAATACCTCCTACTCAAAGTACGGATCTACATTCGTTTGTGGAAATCCAGATTGCTGAAATTTTTCGTATGTTGTTGAGTCATAGCCATATTCTGCACCAGGAACAAATTTTCTCACCAATATCCGAAGTCTCCTCTTCTTCCACAGGCATAGACATCTTTCCAGTCAACTCTTCTAAGCCATTTTCCGCGAAGAACAATATTACCAGACTTGTCAATGTATAAAATATTTCCGCTTTGTTCGACACGTGCCAAACCGTCAACGAAACCGCATGTTCTGCCGTAAACAGAAATTTTCGAAGGGTTGTCTTTTTCTTCTTCGACAGGATCTTTACCAACAGGTGCTTCTACAGAAATCGCGCCATTTTCATCCAAAACAACTTTTTTCCCCGCCTTTTGAACAATTATTTTGCCGTCACGGACTCCAAGAATCATATTGATATCGGAAACAACGGTCTCTGTTTTGAGATCATCGCTTATTATTTTTAGTGTATCTCCTTCCAATGCAACAATTTTCCCGCTGTCAAGCACTCGGATATCATAATATTCCGGTTTTATTTCCAGAATATACTCGCCGCTTTTATTCATCAGTCCCTTTTTAGAACCTTCTCTGACTAACAAATATCCGTGTTTTAAAATAATGACACTGTCAAAGTTTGCCGGAGCAACAATATTTCCGTTTGTGTTTACCGCACCGAATTTTCTGTTCTTTTCGAACACAAGCAAGGAGTTCTCGAATTTCGGATAAACTCTGTCGGCATCGCTTTCGCGTAATATCACTTTATCGTTATTCACAAGCGGAGGCAAAACAATAGCTCTTAAAGACAAGACATTTTCACCGACAGGAAACGGTGAGATAGAGCTTTTTGAAACATAAATTGTTTCCCACTTTTTATTTATGAGATGATTTTCATCACCATTTTTCACGACGGCGACTCCAAATCGGAAAGGTTCTCCTGAATCAAAAACAAAACCTGTCGGCGAAACACCGTTTTTATCGATAAATCCTGCTTCCCCGTTTTTGGAAACGACCGCGTATTCTTCTGAAAAATCAGAGGCTTCATCAAATTCAAAAGGTATTTTTACTTCACCGGTTCTGGAAATATAGCCCCATTTCCCATCTTTTTTGACTGGGGCTAAGCCTTCGGAAAAGTTTCCGGCGTCTTCATACTCAAAGGTGATGACGATTTTTCCGCTTCTGTCGATAAATCCCCACTTCTTGTCTTTTGATTTAACAGATGAAAGATCTTCTTTAAACTCTTTTATGCGCAGATATTCGCCAGGAAGAATCTTTCCCTTTTCAGTGACTATCACCGAATACCCGTTTTTCAAAGCTCGCATCAATCCGTCCTGCATAGTGAAAACTTCGTCGAATACCGGGGGAAGAGCTTCGCTGAAATCATCAAATAAAAGAGACTCTTTTCCATTGTCGTGGCTGAGGACATACAATACTTTTTTGTTTGCCCGTGATGCCTCATCCATGTAAACGCATAAAAGAGCTATAAACGATAAAGCTGCTAAAATTATCAGGTTTCTCATTTTATAAAATCTCACAGTTTCCATTAAAGCTTTGACTTGATTCCGTCCTTTATATACTCGATTTCTTCTTCCTTGTGCCTTTCGATCTCACCGCTCCAGAAAACTTTGTAATCATCATTGAGATAATACATCTTATCTTCCACTCTAACAACAACAAAACATCCTTGATTCAAACTTCTATATGTTTTAGTCCAACCGCCTCGCGATATCAATTTACCGGATCTTTTGTCATAATATTCACGGACATATTTTTCGTTGACCCTTTTTTCGTTGGATTTCAACTGAATTTCCGGACAAGGATTTTTAAAAATCCTCTGATTAAAATCAAAGCTCATTTTTTTATCTCTCCTCTCCTCTTTGCAAGGTTCGCCGAAGCAAAAATTTTTAGAAAAGACAAAATGTTTCTTCAAATCTTCGTTAAAAACGAAGGTCTTACCATCGAGATCGAAAATTCCAGACTCTCTATCGTCAAAAGAAGCGATCCCAATGATGTTCTTGTCGAGATAAGCCATATGTTTTATAACATCTTCATCTTCAAATCCGGCAATTTCAATTCCGTCCAAATTGTAAATGAAAAAAGTCTTATCTAAACCGAAAAAATCATTACAGACCTCTTCCCTGTTTCCTTTTACCCAAACAATATTTGTTACACCCTCTCTGCATACCGGAAGCATATAAACACTGGAATTATTCAATGTTTTTACCTGTTTGCCGTTTTTAACAAAAATAATATTTCCGTCATTTTCAAATAGTCTGACATCGTTGCAGCTTTCCACAAGCTCATCGTTGGAAACACTGTTTGAGCTTACTTTCTGACTGGAATAATCGGTATAAAATGAAAATCCTTTTCTAGCCTTGATCGTTACCAGGCCTTTGCCGAGAACAAACGCATTATGATCATTCCAGGAGCGGGATTCTTTTAGAACAAGATTATCGTAAACACGCCTGAACATTACAGTTTTTTCCAGAGAATTTTCTGAATTTCTTTCGGAATATCGATTATTGTCTTTATCGATATAGAATTTTTCTGCGTTGTCGCCATGAATTTCCGCAGCTGCCAAACCGTTATAAAAAAATCCGGCATAATCGAGATAAAAATCAATCGCAACCTTGCCTGACTTATCGATATAACCGTATTTTCCGTCTTTTTCGACGCGGGCAAGACCTTCGCTGAATTCAAGTGCAGAATCGTAAATCGGTTTAATGACAACATTTCCGCAGCCGTCAATAAAACCGGTTTTGCCGTTTTCTCTTATCAAAAAACGTAAACTGGTTTTTTCTTTGTTTTTTGAACACTTTTCAATTTCAGCTTTTGTCATCATGGACACGGGTTCTGATGTTGTTTCAGCACAAAGAAAAAATGGCAGAAATAAAAGCAGAATCAAATATTTCATTACAATCTCCTATTGCCAATATGGATCAACATTAGTCTGAGGAAACCCAGCTTGTTGAAATTTTTCATATGTACTAGAGTCATAACCGTATTCTGCACCTGGGACAAATGGGTTTCTAACGAATCCTCTGGTTCCGTCTGCGTTTCGTGTATTCCAGATAATTTCTTTCAAAGGATCTTTGCCTCTGTAATAAGGGTTAAACATAAAAACTTTTCTGCCGTTGTCATCGTCATATTTGATGACAGGTCCAACTTCATCCATCATTTCAAAGAAATTAATCATATCATCCAATGTTTCAATAATTTTTCACGAACACAACAAACGACAAGCTATCATAAAAAACAAGTTGAAAAGAAATACCCATAGCATTACTTTTCTTTTTTGAGTAAGTTCATCAATAAAAAAACTTACTGTCAGAAAAAATTCAAAAATCAAAAACAGTATCAATGTAATTAACGTAATCGATGTTGCATACCACCATACGGAATTAAATAGCAAAACTCCAAAAACAAGAATGTCAATTTCACTAAGTAACACATATATCCAGAAAAGATTCTTTCTCATTTTTGCTCCCTATCTACCGTTAAACCAAAGACAAAAAGCTGCAATCAACAAACAGAAGTGCAGCAAAAAGAAAAGAAGCATTTTAATTCTTATCTGCTTTATTTCGGGTCTGAAAAAACTGAGTACAAAAAATATTGGTGTGGTAAGAAAAAAGACAGGAAGTCCAATATTTTTGCCCAACGATATCATAAATTGTTGTATTGCTGTCTTGTAAAAGTCAATACTAAATGAAAACCAAAAATCCATCAAAATAATCATATAGCTGATTTCTGTCAGAAAAATATATATGAAAAATAGAGGTCGACTTTTGATTTTCTCAATTATCTTAGCCATGGATCCACCTCCGGTTGAACAAACCCAGACTGTTGCCACTTCTCATAAGTAGTTAAATCATAGCCATATTCTGCATTTGTTGGAACAAACGGATTGCGATAAATCATTATCTGGCACCTTTTATTCCAGAATAAAAATTTCAGATATGCACACGTTCTTGAATTTACTGCCCGGAAGTATCTCTTTCACTTTGAAGCGGAGAGTGCAGTTTTCATAATGAGGCATGTCGCGTTCACCTAGATAAACGATGTCATAATCAAAATAAATAGGTTTTTCGTGAATAATCTCGTATCTTTGCCTGATCTCCGCTTCTTCCGGATATTCCTCACCCTTTTGTTTTTCTGTTCTCAAAAAGTCAATAGGATTTTCTGGTTTGTTGACACATGCTAATATAGCTGAACAATTTTTATACTCGATTTCCATAGATTTTACCTTGCCGTTTTCGGACAGCGTTTTTTCATTTTTCATGTTGCCGTTCAAAACAGCGATAAATCTTATGTTGCTCTTCTCGGTTTTGACCTCTATCCAGTTGTTTTTGCCGGTTGCGCACCATGCAGTCGCCGGGTCTCCGTCAAACAGATTGGCAGCCTTTGTTTCCGCTGCCGCAGAAGAAACTTTCACGCTTTTTATCTTGTTTTTTGTCGTGAGACGACTCCCGACAATCTGATCCCATAAATTTCTTAAGGAATTATCGTACTCTATTTCAATTTCACTGTTTTTGGAAAAATCGAAATTTTTTCCTTTGAATTTGAATGTTCCAGCCTTGTCAAATGAGAAAATTCTCGGCTCAAGCGTCAGCAGTTTTCCGCCGTTACGGAACAAATCACTCATATCAATGTTTATTTCAAGTTCGTCTGCCGATCCTGAACCGAAATATTTTGCGTTGGACATAGAATATTTTGTTTTTCGAGGCCTGAACCAGTATAGAGTATACGGTCCATATTCAGTGATGTCTCCCCACGGATCAACTTCATAATTTACTTCGATTTCAATGCTCTGTTTTGCAGGAAAATCGAATGAATAAACAAAATAAACATTATTAGGTTCACCTCTTGGAATTTTCTGTTCTTTCATTTTTTGTGCGACACCGTTGATTTTTACAGAAAAATTACGGATTTTGTCTTTTTTGAAATACGGATCCTCACTCACATAACCACTCTCGAGGAGATCTTCAAATAAAACGGGGAAAGCATAATCAATTTTTTCTGCTTTATCAGAACTGTTTTTCAGCTTGTATTGGACGTTAAACTTGAAAACATCATTCACAAACACAATGGAGATACTTTCTTTCTCTATTTTGATATTTTCTTTTTGCAGATAGACTATATTACCGGTTCTTGTAAGGCTTGAACCGTCAATTGCTGCGCCGTTGGCAAAAACCGTAAAACACGAGAACAAAATCAATGATGCAAAAAATATAAATCTCATTGTTTCCTCCTAATACCAGTATGGATCCACATTCGTCTGCGGGAAGCCAGATTGTTGAAATTTTTCGTATGTTGTTGAGTTGTATCCGTATTCTGCCCCCGGAACAAACGGATTCCTGTAAATCATGGGTTTACCCAGCCTGCGGAAATGGACAAGAAAGAAAAAAACACCGCCAAAAATGATAAAAATTTCTGCATGACGACCCTCCGTCTAAAATTAACAAAACACGGTATTTTACCGGAAAAACAGATTAAGACAAGCACAAAAAAACTACGGCAAAAAACTGTTTGCCAAAATATTCACTATTTTGACATAAAAACGATATCGTGCTAAAAAGAACGGTTTTGGGGGTGCAGGTTATGAAAATACTTGTTGTTTCCGACACTCACGGCGAAATGCCGGTGGACATAAAAAACATGGATTTTGATGCTGTTATCCATGCAGGCGATATAGGAGACGCCGCATTTTTCGGTGCTCTTGACGCGGCAGTCGGAGAAAAAAATCTTTATGCTGTTTTCGGAAACACCGATTTTGTACTCTCCGGCTATCTTCCCGAAAGCGTTTCTGCAAATATCGGAGACTTGAAATTTTTCATCGTCCACAATCTTACGGCTCCGCACAGGATCCTTCCCGCGAACGAAAGCGCGATGAATGCCGCAAAAGCTGAAATCGTAGTTTTCGGACACACTCACACGCCGCTTGCCGAAGCACGTGACGGCAGGATCTTCATCAATCCCGGCTCTATGGGAAAAGTCGGACTCACCGGTCACAGATCGTTGGCAGTTATTGAAACCGATTCTTCCGGCGCGGTAAAAATTCAAATTTCGGATATTGATTCAAAAGAGGTTGTTGTTTCAAAGAAATTTAATAAATTCAATGGTTTATTTAAGGAGATCTGAAAATGAAAAAACTTTTCCGGTTATTTTTCGTGATTTTTTCAATTTTTGTCCTCGTTTCATGCGGCGGAAACGAAGGAGATTCTTCGCAGGAGAACGGATCGGATTCCGACGGCAACGGCGCTTCCGTTTCTCTCAGGATGCTGCGCGACAGCGGAGACAAATGCTACCCGGAAATGGCATTTGACTGCATTACGCCTAACCTCGTGGCGATGTCTTTCCTTATCAAAAACAGCAAAGGTGAAATTATTTTCAAAAAATCAGTTGACAGAAACGGACTGTCCAACCTGATAAAAAAAGGACTTACTGGAATAAAAAAGGCCGAAAATGCGACTCTGATCGTTTCGGTTTTTCTCGGAAACGATACAAACACCGTGGAATGGCAGGGAAAAGTAACCAGTCTGAATTTTGAAAACGGGAAAACTACAAAAGCAACCGTTCTTCTTTACCCGACGGCTCCGAAAAAGGACGAGATTGAAATGCCCGAAAAACTCATTACTGCCAGATTCGGTCACAGCGCGACCGTTCTTCCAGACGGAAGGATCCTTGTCGCAGGCGGATTTCCTTCATGCGGCAGCAACGGCAAATGTGTGGCAACCGAAACTGTTGAAATAATAGATATGGAGTCGGGAAAAGTTGAAATGCTCGCAAATATGACCGGAAAACGTGCAATGCACAAGGCGGTAACACTCAATGACGGAAGCATTCTCTTTATCGGCGGAGTCCAGGGATTCACTTCCGTGCAGCAGACCGGCGAAGAAGCGTTTAAAAACTACCCTGCGCTTCCCTACTCCCAGCTGATCCCTGTCACGACGATCGAAAAATATATGCCTTCATATCCGAAATACAACATGAGAGAAAATTCCGGAATAATGGCAGAGAACAAAACCGAAACAGTTCCGGTTTCGGGAAACATTCCTTTCATGGCATTCCAGAGCATTTTCGTAAAACAGACTTTGAACAATGAAGGTGAAAATGCTGCACCGATAGAGGTTTTCCTTGTCGGCGGAGTTGACGAAAACAACCAGCCTTCAAACAAAACATACAAATTTACGATCACTGACTCGACAAGTGAAAACGGCACCGTTTCCGTCAGTGATGTTACGGAATTTGCAGAAACTTCCTCTCCGATGCTTCTTCCCGCTGTCGCTTACAACAACGGTTCGATTCTCGCAGTCGGAGGAAGACCGGCAGGTCCGGCAGCTGCAACAAGAGATCCTGAAGATGAAACGACTGACGAAGAAACGACCGATGACGAAACAGGCGATGAAACCGGCGACGAAACAACGGAAGTATCGGGAAAAACTGGCGTTGTCGCATCTATTATCTCTGAAAGCGAAAGCAAGGATATCAAAGCCGACATGAGCAACAACATATTTTTTGCAAACAGCATCGCAGTAAACAACGCTCTCTATACTTTAGGCGGAATGCCCAACCAGTCGGGAACCCTCATAAATTCAGACCAGAACGGTGTTATAAGAAAATGGGATCTTAACGACGGTTCGTTCCAAACTCCTGCGAACGGGAATCTTCTCAGCTCGAACGACAAGAACGTAGCATTTGCGGAAACGCTTTACAATGCTGACAAGAACCAGATCATCTTAATCGGCGGAACTGACGCGGAAAACTTCTATCAGGTAATCAACCCGACTGATCTCGAAGATTACAGGAATTCTCCGAGCCATAAAATGAGCGATAAAAGAATCATGCCGAAAGCATCAATTGTTCCGGCAGGAAAAATCGGAGACAGACAGATACTCGTCATCACCGGAGGCACCAGCGCGCTCGACAGCTCCGGTTCCGCAGTAAACACTATAAAAATCAACCTCTTATAATTATCACCGCTTAAACTTGTTTTCTTCCCGCATATTCCTATAATTGCCCGGTTAATTTTTGAATTGGCAGGTAAATATGAGAAATTTAATTCCTGATCTTAAACAGCTTGGTTATTTTGACATCAATTCCAGTAAAAAATCAGGATCGGTGGACGCGTCGGTTATGTTCGTCGATATATCGGGTTTCACAAATATGACAAGACAGCTCATGTCGCAGGGAAGCGACGGTGCAGAAACACTTTCGGTCTTCATGAACACGATATTCAATCCGCTTATCGAAGCGGTATACAACCAGAACGGATTCATCCTCAACTTTGCAGGAGACGCTTTTACAGCTGTTTTCAAAGGTGATAACGGCAGGCGCGCAATAACTGCGGCACTTGACATCCGCAAGTTTTTCACCGAGAATCCGGCACTCTATCACCGAGGTCAGGCTTTCAAAATTTCTGCCAAGGCCGGAATTTCAATAGGAAAATTCAACTGGATCGCGGCAAAAGGCGAAGAAAATCTGAGACATTTCCTCTTTTTCGGCAACGTTGTCGACGAAGCCGCAGGAGCGGAACACCACTGCACTGCAAACGACATCTGCATAAACGACAAAGTTTTCGAGATCCTTAAAAACGACTGTGTCACTCACATAAAAGAAGATGCATGTTTTATCGACGATCTGAAAGTTCCGGCACAAAGCGTTCCAGAGCAGGTCGAGCCAAAAATCGAAGACCTTGAAATATTCATTCCGCACACAGTTATCGAGCAGGAAATCCCCGGAGAGTTCCGCGAAGTCGTATCTCTTTTCATTTCCTACATAATCGCCAACGACACGGAAAAAATCGAAAATATGCTTGAATATTTAGCCAGTTACGTCCAGAAATACGGCGGATACATCAGCGGTTTCGATTTCGGCGACAAAGGTGCGACACTGCTCGCCCTTTTCGGTGCACCTGTAAGCTACGAAGACAATCTGGAGCGTGCTATCGACTGCGTTGCCGAAATCAGGAAGAACTGTGACACCGAGCTAAGGAGCGGCATCACGCAGGGTGTTGTCTACGCAGGATTCGTCGGCAGCCCGAAACGATCGGCATACACCGCTCTCGGCGACAACGTAAACCTTTCCGCCAGAGTCATGATGAAGGCTCCGTACGGTGCCGACTGGATCGCCGGAAAAGCGGCTGAAAAGGCAAAAAGCGTCTTTGAACTCGAAAGCAAAGGTGATTTTGCCTTCAAAGGAATCGATGTTCCCGTAGAAGTTTTTGAAATAAAAGGACACCTCAAAGTTGAAGAGGAAGCTTCATTTTCGACTGCTTTCACAGGCAGAACCAAAGAACTTAAACTGCTTTTCGACACCCGCGACAAATGCCGCGAAAACAACAGGCTCTACTGCTCGACGATCTACGGAGAGGCAGGTATCGGAAAATCACGTCTGATTTACGAGGTCAGGAAGAATTCAACCAATGATTTCAGGGTATTGACTTTAAAAACAGATACTATACTCCGTCAGTCCCTGAACATGTTCACGAGCTTCTTCCACACACTTTTCAACCAGAATGAAAACGCTTCGGTCGATGAAAACCACGCTGCTTTCGAAAAGGCATGGGCTGCATTATCAGCCGAAATCATCAATAAAAAAGAAGCTTTTGAGGCTTCCAAAGCATACATTGCCGCACTTGCAGGCATTTTCTGGGAAGGTTCACAGTATGACCTGCTCGATGCAAAGACAAGATATGAAAACACGATTTATGCAGTCTGCGACTTCTTCGCAGCAATAGCTGAAACCAGACCGCTTATGCTCGTTCTTGACGATATGCACGCGGCGGACAGTGATTCACTCGCAATAGTCAGAGCTCTGGTAAAAGCTCTTGACGAGTATCCGGTTGCACTTTACATCATGTCGAGACTCAACGACGACGGTACAAAACCGGAAATTCTCACCATAAGCGACGACCGCTTCCACGAAATCGTCATCGACAAAATGCAGAAAAGCGACATTCCGATGATGGTTAAAAATATCCTCGGAGAAAAGGGAAACCGTGAACTCAACGACTTCGTATTTTCACGTACCGACGGCAACCCGTTCTTCATCGAACAGCTTGTCCTCTTCATGAAAGACAAGAAATACATCCAGAAAACCGGCAGGTACTACACTCTCACAAGCAACAAAACCGAGGTTCCGAGCGGTGTCAACTCACTTCTTGTAAGCCGTCTCGACAGACTTTCGCAGCACTTGAAGGATCTTGTTTTCCGCGCTTCGGTTCTCGGCAATAACATAGACCTTCTGGTTCTCAACGACATCGCACAGGAACAGGACAAGAAAAATATTCCCGACCTTCTTCAGGAAGGCGTTGACGAACTCGTATGGAACGAAGCTTCGTCGCTGCTCTATTCGTTCAGGCACGCTCTTCTGCGCGATGCGGCATACTCGATGCAGCTCAAGGCACGCCTTAAAGAGATCCACAAAAAAGTCGCTCACGCTATCGAGAAAAACTACAAAGACGAAGAAAAATTCTTCTCGACTCTCGCATTCCACTACGAAAAGGCCGAAGATACCGAAAAAGAAATCGTCTATCTTAAAAAAGCGGCTGACTACGCAAAATCCCAGTATCACAACGAAGAAGCTGAAAAAATGTACGAAAAGCTGCTCGGTCTTCTCAAGGACGACGTTGAAATCATCAAAGTTGACCACAGTCTGGCTACCGTCTACCGAATTGAAGGAAAATGGGATCTTACAGAAAAATTATTCAAAGAGAGTCTTGAACGTTCACAGAATATCGGAAACAAGCTCCTCATTGCAACGAGTATGAAGGAACTTGCCAACATGATGCTTCAGAAAGGACGTTACGACGAGGCTAATCCGCTCCTTGATGAAGCCGAAAAATTTTATAACGAACTCAACGACATCAAAGGTAAATGCGATGTCGAAGGTTTCCGCGGACTTATACATTATTACAAAGGCGAACTTGATGACGCGGTCGAGCACTTCACCGAAAAACTCCGTCTCGCAGAAATCATCGACGACAAATCGGCAAAAGCCCTTTCCTACAGATACATGGGCGGTGTCGCATACTACCGCGGCGACTACCAGAAAGCGCTTCAGCACTACAAGAATCAGCTGAAAATCTCCAAAGAAAACGAGAATCTGCTTGATGTCGCAGTCGCCGAGAACAACATCGGTCTTGTATATTCATACATCAACGATTTCAAAAACGCAGCAAAATTCTACCGCAGGGCACTCGAAACATACAAAAAAGTCGGAATCAGACAGTATATCTGCTACACGTCGAACAACCTCGGAGAACTTAAGTACTGGCTCGGCGAATATGACGAGGCAAAATCGCTTATCGGAGACCAGCTTGAAATCGCAACAGAACTCGGAATCCGCAGACACGTCGCACTGGCTCACCTTATTCTGGGTAACATCGCGAAAAAAGAAGGAAATTTTGATAAATCAGAGGAGCATTACCTTCAGGCGATATCCATTGCGAAAGAGCTCAACGCAAACAACATCCTGTGTGAATTCATGTTTGAATACGCCGACCTTCTTTTCCGCACAAAAAAATACGACAAGGCATTCGAACTTAGCTTGGAAGCAGGAAAAATCATTGAAGAAGTCGACCGCAATGATCTGCAGTTCAAGAACAGGCTTTTCCAGTGCAAACTGACATCTTTAAAAGATCCGGAGAAAGCTGTAAAAATGATTAAAGATATGATGACAGATGATCTTGAAGGCGAAAGCCTTGCTGCTGTCAACGTAGGTCTATTCAATCTGACTCATGAAGAACAATACCGAGACAAAGCAATCAAAGTAATCAGCTCCCTTTACGAAACAGCTCCGAAAATACTCTACAAAGAAACTCTGGAGTATTTGAGAACAAAATAGGCTACACAGCTGATTTTATTAAACAAACATGGTACGAATCTATACAGCCGTACTTTTTTCAGATATTTTTTGCAAAGAATTCCTTTATTTTTTCAGAAACAAAAGCGACTTCTTCAGCATTTAAATGCTCGCCTATCGGAAGCGAAATAAGAGTTTTTGATTCTTTGACTGCGCGGTAATCACGGCAATAACTCATGTGATTTGCGAAAGCAGGCTGTTCAGGCAGAGAATGAGGATAGTGGATTCCGGTCTCGATGCCGCAATTTTTTAAATATTCCCGCAAGTTATCACGTTTTTCAGTTTTGACGACAAAAAGATGCCACGCATCAAGAGTTTCAGGATAAAATTTCGGAAGAACGATTTCTTCAACACCGGAAAGCTGCCCGATATAACTTTTTGCGACACGGTTTCTCGCTTCGACCCACTCGTCCAGATGTTCAAGTTTGACATTGAGAACAGCCGCCTGAATGGTATCCATTCTTGAATTTATTCCGGCAAATTCGTGAAAATATTTCAACGATCTTCCGTGGTTGCAGAACATTTTAGCTTTTTTAGCAAGCTCATCATCATTTAAAAGAACCGCTCCGGCATCCCCCGCAGCGCCTAGAACTTTTCCGGGATAAAAGCTGAAAGCAGCTCCGTCGGCGAGACTTCCGGCTTTTTTTCCGCGGTAAGTAGCGCCGTGAGCTTGTGCTGCATCCTCAAAAAGTTTCAGATCGTGCTTTTCCGCGATTTTTTTAAGCGGCTCCATCTCTGCCGGATGTCCGTAAAGATGGACTGCGATGATTGCCGAAGTATTCGGATTTATTAAAGATTCCACACTTTCAGGAGAAATAGTGAAGTCTTCTTTTATGTCTGCAAAAACAGGTTTCAGGCCGTTGGAAACAACTGCTTCTGCAGTCGCGATGAAAGTGTTAGCCGGAAGGATCACTTCGCTCTCTTTCGGTAAATCATAAACTTTCAAAAGAGCCGTCAGCGCGTCAGTTCCGTTTCCGCAGGAAATACAATGACTTGTGCCGCAATAACTTGCAAAATTCTCCTCAAATCTTTCAACTTCCGCACCTTTAATAAAAGAAGCGTCGGCAAAAACCGCCTGAACAGCCGAATCGATTTCATTTTTAAGCAGAGAATACTGCTTTTTCAGGTCTAAAAATTTAACTTCCATTGTTGTTTCACGCATTTACAAGATGGGTTGTCGCAAATTCAGGCTCGCTCGTTACATTGAGGCCGAGCTTTCTGAGCCCCATTTCATCGCCCGGAGTCGGAATGTGGGTCAGGTGAACTTCACAGCCGCGCAGTTCTTTCAGTTTTTCCATAGCAAATGCCGCAGACGGGTTAAAAGCCGCGCTTATAGCAATGGCAGTCAACGTCTCTTCAAGGTCCAAGCTGACGTTTCCGCGCATAAAAATATTCTGTTTCAAGTGTGCGACCATCTCCATGATGTGGTCTGGAATCAGCGGAATTTCTTTAGGAATTCCGGCGAGTTTCTTTATAGCATTAAGTATCATTGCCGAAGCTGCGTGCAGGAACGGAGAATTGCTTCCAGTCACAAATTCGCCGTTTTTAAGTTCGATCGCCGCGCCGGAATAGGTTCCGTCACTCCCTTTGCCTTTGACTTTCGCATCGAAAGCCGCCTTTTTCGCATACTCGGAAACCTCTCTGTCTGACGGCTTTGCACCGATATTTTTCATAATCATTTCAGCACGCTGCGCTGTTTCTTCACTGGCGATACCCATCGCGTATTCGCAGGCATAGCGGTAATATCTGCGGATGATTTCCTGCTTTGAAGCCTCCTGGACCGCATCGTCGTCGATAATTCCGAAACCGGCGCGGTTGACTCCCATGTCGGTCGGAGATTTGTAGACCGAAGGCTGCCCGGTGATTTTCTCGATTATCCTTTTGATAAGCGGGAACGCCTCAAGGTCACGGTTGTAGTTGACAGCAACTTCGCCGTAAGCCTCGAAGTGGAAGTTGTCCATCATGTTGACGTCCTTGAGGTCGCAGGTCGCCGATTCGTAAGCCACATTTACAAGATGTTTGAGCGGAAGATTCCAGATGGGGAAAGTCTCGAATTTCGCATAACCCGCGTTCACACCGCGCTGGTTTTCGTGGTAAAGCTGACTCAGGCATGTCGCGAATTTGCCGCTTCCCGGGCCTGGGCCAGTGACTACGACTATCGGTTTTTCGGTTTCGATGAAAGCGTTTTTGCCGTAACCTTCAGGACTTACGATCGTATCGACATCGGTCGGATAACCTTTCGTGAAGCTGTGGGTATAGACTTTTACGCCGCGCCTTTCGAGCTTGTTTTTGAAGGCTTCGGCAGCCGGCTGGCCGTTGAAACGGGTTATGACAACAGCTCTCACCGTAACGCCGCGGTCGGTGAAATCATCGATCGTCCGCATCGTGTCGGCATCGTAGGAAACGCCGAAATCTGCGCGGATCTTTCTTTTCTCGATATCGCCTGCGTAAATGCACATGATGACCTCTGCATCATCCTTGATCATCTGCAGGAGGCGCATCTTTACATTCGGGTCGAAGCCCGGCAGAACACGCGCAGCGTGGTAATCGTACATAATTTTGCCGCCGAACTCGAGATAGAGCTTGTTGTTGAACATTTTTACACGTTCAAGGATCGCTTTGGATTGTTCTTCCAGATACTTTTCGTTGTCGAAACCGATTTTAAAGACCATTTTTCCCCCATTTTTGACCGAAACGTTGCAACTCAAAAAACACTCAAAAACGGGATTCAGTATATAGAGAAAAATTTTTTCAAGGCAAGGAAAAAATCACTCTTCGGAAGGATTTTTGTGATCGGGAATATTTGCGTAACATACACTTACAATCCATCAAAAACTTGACTTTTGCAAGCTAATAGCACACTAATAGATTGCGTTTTGGTTGCGGAGGTAATGCTATGGGAAGAACTTCAAATGTTTTTGCAAGAATCGAACCCGGAATAAAAGAACAGGCAGAAATGGTGCTCAGCCAGCTTGGAATTCCGATGTCGAATGCCGTTGACATGTTTTTAAGGCAGGTCGTAATTCATCGCGGAATCCCTTTTGAACTGAAGCTGGCGGCTGAGAAGCCGCTTTTTGCTGGAGATCTCAGCAAGGAGGAACTCAACCGCGAAATCGCGAAAGGTCTTGCGGACATCGAGAACGGCAATGTTTATTCCGAGGAACAGGTTTCTGAAGAAATGAAACGGATTTATAACCTATGAACTGGACGATAAATTATTCAGAGAAAGCCTTCAACGATTTAAGAGCGATATACGAATACATCGCTTTTGAACTATGTGTGCCGAACACAGCATCACAACAGGTCAAACGGATAATGGATTCAGTTAAATCACTCGACAAAATGCCGCTCATGCATCCGCTTTGCACTGATGAACCGCTGAAAAGCCAGAAAATAAGATTTTTTCCGATAGATAATTATCTGGTCTGGTATCAGCCGAATGAAGATCATAAAGTCGTAAATATCGTCCGCATCATGTACGGCGGCAGAGATTTATCAAGGGTAGACTTGTAATTTCCCTTGCAATTAGCAAACATCTCAGTTCAGTTCCTTGACCAGATTTTTGATCCATTTTTTCGAGATGTAGCGTTTGAAGCCCCAGCCGAATTTTATGGCTTCCTCGATTTTTCCGAGGAGGAGGACCCAGTAAAGCGGAAGCTGGAACACGACTGCTCCGGCAAAAGAAACGGGAACTGAGACGAGCCAGAGCGCGCCGACATCGATGAGAAAGGCCGCCTTCGTGTCGCCGCCGCTGCGTAAGATGCCGACAATATTGAGGTTATTGAACGCGACTACCGGCAGGAAAATTATCCAGACGAGTGTGCTTTTGTAAGCCAGATCGCGGACACTTTCCGAAATGTTGTAGACTGAAAGTATCGGGTCGGTGAAAAGAAAGACGAGGAGCGAGAGAAAAACGCCTGTCGAGATCGCAAGTTTCACGAGTCTTTTTGAAGTATTCCACACTTTTTCAGTTTCGATCCCGGCTCCGATGTCATGCCCTAAAACGACAGCGCCGGAATTGCCGATCCCGATGAAAGCAGCGAAGAAAAGTTTCGTCACGCTGTCGGAAATATTGATCGCGGCAATCGATTCAGTCCCCAGTTTCGCATAAACCCAGTTTAGCGCAAGAATGCCCAAAGCCCAAGTGATCTCATTTAAGAAAACTGGAGTTGCCGTGACAAAAAGCTGCTTCAGAAGATCTTTTTTCGCGCTCACAAGCTCATCGAATTTAGCCGCCGCGGCAAGTTTTCTGATGTAGGCGTAAGCAAGCGTGAAGGCGGTTTCGGCAACTCTCGCGACAAGTGTCGCAAGTGCCGCGCCCTGAATACCCATCGCCGGAAAACCGAAGTGCCCGAAAATGAGGATCCAGTTGAAAAAGATATTTATGACAAGCGCCATAGCGCACGAATAGACCGGAAGACGCGGACTGTCGGTACTTCTCAGAACAACCTGATAAATGAAGGAAACCGCCGTAAAAATGTAGCTCCACGAAACGATTTTCAGGTATTCGCAGGCAAGAGTGAGGACTTTTTCGTCTTTAGAAAAGAGCCCGACAATAAATTCGGGGAAAAATCGTGCCCCGACAAATGCGGCAAGCGAAACAAAAATCCCGAGAGTCAGGATCACCCCCATGACACGCCGCAGATTGAGAAGATCGCCCTTGCCGTAGAACTGCGAAACGAAAATCTGACCTCCGCTACCCATCCCGAAAAGGAAAAGAATGAGGAGAAACATCAGCTGGTTACTTATTCCGAGCGCCGCGATCGCCTCTTCTCCCAGCTGCCCGACCATAAAAACGTCGGCCATATTTATCGCAGAAATCATTAAATTATGGATTGCTATCGGAACGGCGATTCCTAAAACGCGTCTGTAAAAACCTGCACCTGATTCCATCTCTTCCCAAACAGTCTGACGAACCGCAGTTTTTTAGCAAACATGAGGGCTTTAGGCAAGAAATTATAATTTGACGATTTTCAAGCCGGGTGCTATAAAAACCGCGGATTTAGGCTCATGGAGAAACAGATGACAGTTAAGCCTGAAATAACGGAACTTATTGAAAAACTGGCGGTAAACAGAAACCTTTCAGACGAAGAACTTTCCGTTCTGATTGAAAGCGAAGAGGCGACTGAACCTCTCGGAACTGCGGCCGACAAAGTTCGCAGAAGAGTTTACGGTGACGCCGTTTATCTGCGCGGACTTATCGAAATGACAAATTACTGCCGCAACAACTGCTACTACTGCGGAATAAGGCGCGGAAATACCGATGCTGTGCGCTACAGGCTCACCGAAGAGGAGATCATGGAGTGCTGCCGGGAAGGTTACGCTCTCGGTTTCAGAACTTTCGTCCTTCAAGGCGGCGAAGACCTTTATTTCACTGACGAAAGGATGTGCAAAATCGTTTCCGACATCAGAAAAACCTATCCCGATGTCGCGATAACCCTCTCTCTCGGTGAAAAATCGCGTGAAAGTTATCAGAAACTGTTTGACGCCGGGGCAAACCGCTATCTTCTGCGCCACGAAACGGCCGACAACGATCATTACCACAAGATTCATCCTGCTGAACTGTCGCCTGAAAACCGCAAAAGATGCCTTTTCGACCTCAAGGAAATCGGCTATCAGGTAGGTTCCGGCTTTATGGTAGGCTCCCCTTTCCAGACAACTGCAAATCTGGTGGCTGACCTCCGTTTTCTGCAGCAGCTTGACCCCGACATGATCGGGATCGGCCCTTTTATTCCGCATGAAAAGACTCCGTTTGCCGACAAAAAGCAGGGTGAACTCGAACTTGTGCTGAGAATGGTCTCGATCCTGCGCCTGATGTTCCCGCACGCACTGCTTCCTGCGACAACAGCACTCGGAACGATCCATCCGCAGGGGCGCGAAATGGGACTCAAAGCGGGTGCTAACGTCGTCATGCCTAACCTCTCGCCTGTTTCGGTGAGAAAACTTTACGATTTATACGAAAACAAAATATGCACGGGCGAAGAATCGGCGCAGTGCCGCGGATGCCTGGAAATGCGCGTCACGAACGCCGGTTATCACATTGTCACGGATATCGGAAACGTAAAAAGGAGTGAAAAATGAATATCTGCGAACTTCAGCAGGAGATCCTGCGCCTTAAAAAAGAAAAAGACATCTGCGTTCTGGCACACAGCTACCAGGCAAGAGAAATAACGGAAGTTGCTGATTTTACAGGTGATTCCTTTCAACTCAGTGTAAAAGCGAAAGACGCGCCGCAGAAAACCGTAATAATGTGCGGAGTGCGCTTCATGGCCGAAACTGTCAAACTGCTCTCACCCGAAAAAACGGTTTATCTTGCAAATCCGACCGCAGGCTGCCCTATGGCGGAACAGATGGATAAGGATATCATTTCCGAAGTGAAGAAGGCTTATCCTGACTACACTGTCGTAGCCTACATCAACACGACGACTTCGCTCAAAACTATCTGCGATGTCTGCGTAACATCGTCCTCGGCAGTGAAGATCGTGAAAAAGCTCGAAAACAAAAATATTCTTTTCATTCCCGACTGCAATCTCGGTGCGTTCGTGGCAAAACAGCTTCCCGAAAAGAATTTCAAACTGCTTAACGGCGGCTGCCCGACTCATGCGAAAATATCGGCTGAAAGCGTCCGTCAGGCAAAAGCTGCTCATCCGGAAGCGCTTGTTTTAGTTCACCCTGAATGCAAACCTGAAGTCACCGAACTTGCCGATTATATCGGTTCGACCTCCGGAATTATGGATTTCGCGAAAAAATCGGATCACAAGGAATTCATAATCGGAACGGAAATCAGCATCGCAGAGCATTTGTCTTACGACTGCCCCGAAAAACGCTTCTATCCGCTTGCACAGAATTTAATCTGCCAGAATATGAAGGCTACAACTCTTGTTGACCTTTACCACACGGTTCTTGGTGAAGGCGGCGAAGAAATCATTCTCGACAGCGACACCATCGAAAAAGCACGCCGCTGCATCGACAAAATGATCGAGCTCGGATAAATCAGACAAAAGCACATTTTTCTAAAATCACAAAAAACAAAAGAGGATTGAGGGGACGCATTTCAAAAAATATAATTCAGATATTTATATTGAAAAAAGAACCTAAGAAGCGTTAAAAACGCTGTCGGGGAAAAAACGAAATGCACCTAACGGTCAAAATCGGAAATCCGATTGAGGTCCCCCCACGTGATAGAACATTTAATAATAGCTTATAAAAATTAAATTTCAACTAAAAAAATGATTTTTTTCATTATATTTTATAAAAAAAATGGCATATCTGAGGTTAATCTAATATCATTTAAGGCATTCTGTTTTGAATAGGAGTTTGCAATGAAGAATTCTTTTGTAGGACACGATGCCGAACTCACAGTGTTGAAACCGGTGAAAAACCTATCTGTCACAAGATTTTCGGACTCGGTATTTTTTGCCGAAGCAGACGGAAATTTCGTAAAACTCGATTTTCTCGAACAGAGACTGCTCTCTGAATTTGACGGTAAAAACACTTTGGCAGACATCACGGCATCAAGGCTGGAAAAAGGCGACACGTCGGTTTTCGACAAGTTGATAACGCTGATCGAAAAACTGAACGACAACGATCTGCTTGATCCGGAATGTGCCGCAGGGCTCAAAAAATCGGCACACAAAAAGGCTTTTTACGAAAAAACGCTGACTCAAAAAGAGCTCAAGCCTTCATCCATTCTTGCTTTGGCGGGAAAAATCCTCACCTCTATTCCTGTTCTCGCCGTCATGCTGATTCTTTCGCTCGTCTCGTTTCTGGCACCTTCGCTGAAAGGGGTAAACATCCTTACTTCGATCACACGGGGCGCGACCGGACTCGGCACGGCATACCTTATGGCACTTTTTTTCATACTTGTTTTTCTGTTCGTGATCCTCTCTCTGCCGGCGATATTTTCCGCAGCAGATCTTGCAGCACACGGCATCAAGCCGCGGCTAATACTCAAAAACAAATGCGGATTTTTCTATCTCGAAGCCTCTTCCGCACAGATAATAGGCAAAGGACGTACAGACGCACTCAAACATTATGCGATGATTCTCCTTACTCCGTTTGCCGTATCGGGTCTGACCGCTCTTTTGTGGCAGGCAGGAATCGCACGTCCTGTGATGGCTGTCATGAACGTGATTTCGACAGCATGCGGACTTATCGCTCTGTCGCCGATAAGCACTTCTCCGCTTTCAATGATTGTAGATTTTTTCATGCCGGGAAGCGGAAAATCATTCAACTATGCGAGAAAACACTTCATCAAAGACGTTTTCGCACTTAACAAAGTTTCACCCGAAACAGAACGGATGATGATTCTCTCCAGTTTCGGATTGGTCTGGATTTATTTTGTCTACAGCTACTTCTGGAGCGTAGCAAGATCAACGATGAGCTACCTTTTTTCCGATTTTTATACTTCCTACACCGGAGGAGACATCGTTTCGGAAATATTTATCGCACTGACGCTGATCCTCATGATAACTCCGGCAATAGCGGCACTCGTCGGCTTTATTGCAATCGCTTGCGGCAACATCGGCTCGGTCGTTGCGACTCCGCTTGTAAAAATGCGCGATCTCGCAGGGACGATCACGGCGAAAGCGGTGCCTGCGACAGAAGAAATAATCGGATTTTTAAAAGAGATCCCTCTTTTTGCGGAACTTAAGGAAGAAGATCTTACGGAGCTCTGCAAGCACATAAAACTCCGCCGCTTCATGAAAAACTCGCCGATAGTCCGTCAGGGAGACGCAGGAGACAATTTCTACACAATAGTTTCCGGCAAGGCGAAAATCGTCGTTTCGGGAAACAACGGAGCGGAAAAGATCCTTGGAACGCTTTCAACCGGAGATTCTTTCGGCGAAACGGCACTTATCGAAAAAGGCAAGCGTACGGCAAGCATCGTAACGCTCTCGCAGACGGCAGTTTTCGAAATAAGCAGGGAAGGTTTCGAAAAGTTCTTGGCCTCGAATGCCGAAAACAGAGAGAAAATCACCGGCAAAATACGTCTCGGAAAGATGCTTCTCGCCTCTTCCGTCTTCTCTTTCATGAGCCAGAAACAGATTTCCTATCTGATAAAAAATCTCAAACCGGAAAAAATAAAGGCGGGAACGATCGTTTTCAAACAGGGCGACGAAGGAAACAAATTCTATCTCATCCAGGAAGGAAACATCCATCTCGAACGCTTCGACAACTCACTTAAAACACTCGACATAATCCTGAAACCGGGCAATTTCTTCGGCGAAATGGCGCTTGTCAAAAACATTCCGAGAACTGCTACAGCCGAAGCTGTAAGCGATTCGCTGCTCTTCACTCTGGACAAGGAGAGTTTCTGCAATGTTATCGGAAGCACACTTTCCGGCGGCAGGGAACTCGATTCGCTTATAAACGAAAGAGCTGAACAACTTGGAGAGGAGGTAATGAAATCATGTTCGCGAAAATGATAGGCATCTGTGCCACAATATTCATACTCGGGAAATTCACCGGAATAGGCGAAGAACAGATACAGTACTTTATGAACATAGTAAAAATCACGCTGACACAGCACGAAGTCAACTCGATCGCGCATCAGATTTACGGGTTCACTATAGTTGACGGCAGGATTCCCGACCAGAGCGACGAAGAATGGGCAAAATACATCCGCGCAAACATGAAAGCTGATGTTCCCGGCCGAGATCCGGCAAAAGATTATTGGGATAAATTATACGAAGTACGCGAAGTAGATCAGGTTCCGGGGCTTTCAGGTGCAGGATTTATTGTAAAAAGCTATGGTCCGGATACTCAGGAAGACACAAAAGACGATATAACTTCAGGATTCGAATACAACCACTGAAATCAATCTCTTTCATTCATCATCTGCACTCTTCATAAACTCCCGGCGTGCCGTTTTCGACTGCCGACTGACATTTACTGCCGTGAGTATCGGCAGTAAACGAAAAACCTTTGTCTGTTTTGAAGCTGCCGGGATCGGTCTCTGCGACGGTGATCCGCGTGCCGTCGATATCGCACAGGATCTGGACGGACTCGGTGCCGGTAAGACCTGAATCGGCAATCGTCGTGTCGTCCACGATCAGCCAAAGCGCAGAAGGAGGCAGAATATCGCCGAAAGCCGCTTCGTTTCCGGTTATCACGGCGACTGCTCCCGCCCGGAGAATTAGTTTCGTGCCTTCATTTTTTGCACTCAGAGGATCGACACCTTTCCCGTCGTTCTTGTCGTCGATAAAGCAGTTCGAAAGGTCGAAATCCATCGCGCTGTAGTTGTAAATCTCTACGAATTCCCAGCTTTTCTGCGGCTCCAGCACAGGGGTGTGCATGACTTCCGAAATCATTATGTGCGGAGCGGCTTCATCGGTTTCAACTGCAAAAGTCCGGCTGACTTTGCCGGTTTTAGTCCAGACTTCTGCCTGCACTTCATATTTTTTCTCCGCCTCAAGCCCGTCAATTGCGGCTGTACAGCCTTTGCGGCATATAAAATATTTGTTTTCAAGGGCGAGAGCGATCACGGAATCACCTTTTACCGAGAGGGTAAACGTCGTATCGGTCACGGTCGAATCGAATGAAACATCCGATTTTTCAGGTTCGTTTGAAGGAAGACCGACTTTCACGTTTTCAAGTTCGTAGTCCCGTTCCGCCGATCTTACCTTTTTAACAGTAAAAGAGCCGACAGTTTGAGAAAAGAGAAAAACATACCATTCTCCCAAATTCATCATATCTTCAGGGTTCGGTTCGACATCGGAAAATTTAATCTCGACGGAACTGTCAAAGCGGACTGCAACCGTCATGCTTTTCGAATCATCGGGAATGATCTCGGCTACTTCGGGCAGTTTTTTACCTGTTTCATAGAAAAGTTCCCTTACTTCCTTGTTTTCCGTAAACTGCGCTCCCGTCATAAGAGGTCTGTTGTCGGAAGATTTCAGGGCTGAAGTCATTGTTATAAAAATATTGTCTTCTGCAGGAAGCGGCGGAAGGACCGTCAGCGTATCGCCTGAAACCTCGACCGATTCGAGCTTCCCCAGATTTTCCGATGAAACCGAAAAACCTGCTGCAACAGAATTCGGATTGACATCGGAATTGAATTTAAAAACCAGCTTTTCTTCCGGAAAATAAACCCTGTTTTCAGGTTCTTCGACACACCGGAAAGGTGCATAGACATTAGGTTCGGGAGCATCTATGCCGCACGAAATACAAAAAATTGCAAAAATCAGCAGAAAAAGCATTTTTTTCATTGTTTTTTACCGCATGAATACATATCGAAACCCGCATAGGATCTAAGCCAGCCGTTGTTTTTCTTATCAATTATCCTGAAAATTATCATCTGTTCTTCAGGAATTTTGATCTCCAGACTTTCGGCCGCATTCATCATCGCCGAAAAATAATAGACACTGCTCAGACGATCGACCATCTCTATCCGCATCATGTAAAGTTTGTGCTCCTGCTCGCCGAACCTTATCGTATCAGGGTTGTAAAGCAGTTTTTTCAGATCGAAACTGATTTTTCCGCCGACTTCGTAAGATTTCAGATCGCCGTAAGTCGTGTTGTTGTCGTCCGGTCCGACCGTGATGTAGTCTTTACCGACGGCAATGTTGTTGCGCTGGTAAAGGTAGAGTTTTTCATCACTTTTATACTTCCCCCAGAAACTTATTTCAGGCAGAAGTCCGGCGACACGGGTGTTTTTACGCGCCGAAACGACCGCTTTTTCAAGATCGGCAACATTCCGCAACGCCTTTTCGATCATTTCGTCAAGAGTGATGCAGCTGTAATCATTCTCCAAAGATTCGCTCGTCACGCCGTATCCTTTCAGAAAAGCGGCAAGAGCCTCGACCGGAGAGGCTTCGGCACAAAAAATCTCACTCGTCAGAAACGACAAAAGGATCACCGTAATCGACTTTAAACGGATCGGCGTTCTCGATGACGAACGGATCACCCGTTTCAACCACGAAAGGATCGGTAAAATCGTTAAAAAACTCTTCATCGGCATCATCCTCCGCCTCAAGCATATAATTTATCTGATTCCTTATTTCCCCTATCTCGCTTGCCGAAAGCACTGAACTGCTGAATTCCGGAAGAAACAAAGCGCTATTTTTCACACTTTCCTTCGATTTGTTGAAATCAACGGCGAGATTACAGAACCAGCCGTAGTGGAAAGTTCCTGCTTCTCTCGTCACATGCATTTCAGCTTCTAACATTATATTAAATCCAATAAAAAGTCTTATCAGTTCTATTCCGAAAATCAATTTACAAATTCTAAAAAACAAAAGCAAAACAATAAACAAACAGATATTTTATTTTTTATAAAAGTCAATAATTTTTCAAATCAAAAATTAAAATTATCACAAATATGCAGTTATTGCCGGGATTTTAAATTTTGCAGAAAAACAAACTTCCAGGATAATTTATCTTAAATCAGAAAAAACTTATTCGTTCTGACCGGTGTAATCACGCCCCGGAACAACGATGACGACATCTCTCATATCAAGGAAAGCACCGTCGCCCAGAACGCTTATCGTTGCGGTGAAAACCTTTGACTCATAAGATTCGTTTTTGTAGAAATCATTTTCAAACGTTACGTCAAAAGTAACTTCCTGACCCGGCTTGACGTTCTGGAAAGTTTCGGGACTTATTGATTTTACGAATTTTGTAGTATCTTCAATTCCGAATTCGTTCGGGACATGCTTTACTTTCGTTGTGATATCGATCTGGATATTGTTTGTAAGAGCGATAACGGCATCAACTATAGCGTTCGAAAATCCTGTTCCGTCAGCGTTAACTTTGAAATTGAAACGTGTTCCTGCACCGTCGTTGGAACCGGTTCCGTCTGAAATATAGTTGAAATCACTTGTTGAATTACCTGAATCGAGACCGATGAACTTTGCATTTATCGCGTTCATTTTTGCGATAGCCATGTCTCTTGTCGTTCTTGAACCGCTCTCCCAGCCGCACCAGTCACCGTCGGCAAAATCCTCATCGCTCGCCATTATGAATATCGGCAGGGATTCGTCTCTGAAGCAAGCACCGCCGATATTTCCCGGATAAGCCGAGCAGTCGGGCGGATTTATAGTGACACTTTCGTTTCCGGCTATAAGTGAACTGCATTTCAATATGTCACCCGGCATTTTTATGTCTTCGTATTTGTATTCGCCGCTCGCAGCCGCCCAAAGAGCTAAATTGTGGTATTCTTCCGAACCTCCGCAGTCGGAAATTCCGTCAACTGCGCTTTTAACGGCATCGGCATCAGTCGTTATGGGCTGAGCAAGAGAATATGTCTGGCTTTCCAGAGTTCCGAATTTGACAAGACCGAAAGCAGAATCGGGAATTTCGTTGCGCACTCCGTCAATAATAGTTGATTTTATTCCGTTTTTCAGATTGTCGTGTTCTTCCATCATTGATCCGGAAAGGTCGACCATAATAAGAACGTCAACTTTCTGAATATCTGTACTGAACTTAAGATGCTGTACAACCGGATCTCCCTGGTACGGCAGCAGAACATAGAAAGTGTCTTCCGAAATCACGCTCGCTGAATCGTTCGGATCTGTACCCAGAATAAATTCACTGTTGTCGTCAAAACCGTCACCGTCGCTGTCGGCAACTCTCGGATCCGTACCGATTTCATATTCGATTTTGTCTGACAGACCGTCTCCGTCGCTGTCGAAATCGAGAAAATCTGGAATTCCGTCGCTGTCACTGTCAAGCGGAGGCATCGTTTCGCCGTTTTCAAGCGAATCAGAGACACCGTCGCCGTCACTGTCGTTGTCTATAAAATTAGGAATTCCGTCTTTGTCCGGATCGTCCAGACCTTCATAAAGATCCGGAAGACCGTCGTTATCGCTGTCCGTATCAAGATAATCGGGCTTTCCGTCGTCATCACTGTCGACACACGGAGCGGAAAAACACTCGTCAGAATCCAAAAGACCGTCGCCGTCACTGTCATCGTCACGGAAATTCGGCAAACCGTCGCCGTCCTCGTCACCCGTTCCTTCGAAAGCATCAGGAATACCGTCACCGTCGCTGTCATCGTCACGGAAATTCGGCAAACCGTCGCCGTCGTCATCGACAGGAACACCGCGCGGAGCTTCTACCGAATCGGGAATCCCGTCGTTGTCGCTGTCATCGTCAAGATAGTTGGGAATACCGTCGCCGTCGTCATCGCCTTTCCCTTCGGTTCCGTTTGGGATACCGTCACCGTCGTCATCCTTTTCAGCCCATTCCGGATCGACAGGTTCATCCTCCGTCGTACCGGAATCATCATCCGAAGCCATATTGCCGGGTAAAGCTGAATCATCGTCAGTTGAATATACGCTGTCATTGTCACCGCCGTATTCGCCGTAAGGGTCATCGTTTTCTGAACCGCAGGCAGCAGCAAAAAGCAGCGTCAGCAAAACAATCAAAATTTTAATTTTCATATATACCTCCAAAAAACAACCGCAGTATTATACTCAAAAACAATCCGCGGGCAACTGTAAAAACATCACATTACGGTGTCGGCAAGCGGTCAGACAGCTATTTTCAGCACTGCAACAGCAGCGACCGCTGTTATTCCGGTGATAAAAATTATCCTTCCGTAGATTTTTTCTTTGAAATTCTTTTTTGCGAAGAAGAAATTTGCGAAAAGAAGGATAAGCGAAGAAACAGGCAGAATAACCGCGATTTTCTGCGGGCTAAGCAGGAATCCCGCAGCCGAAAGAAGCATGAAAAATGCCGAAAGTGCACAAGTTTTTTCAAGACTCAGCCTGTTTTTCCTTCCCGCAAGAATGTCGCCTTCGGTATCGGAAAGATCTTTCAGAGCGGTAACACCCAAAACATGAAGCAGAAGACTCAGAGAACACGGAAGAAAGCTCTTTCCTCCTGCAATTATCATGGGATAAGCTATGCCGACCCCGGTCACGAGACACGCTGCAACTCCGCGTTTTTTAAGCGTAAAAGGCGGCAGCGAGTATGCAACTCCGAAAATCAGGACGGAAAAAACAAGAAATTTTTCCAATCCTTCAAAAAGCACGACCGAGCCTGTTATCGTTCCGAAAGTAAGAAAAATCAGCCACAAAACCGCGTCACGCCGAGTTATAACGCCGCTCGGAAGAGGACGCCACGGCTTGTTTGCCGAATCTTCGACAACATCGGTTATTGAATTGAGCGTGTAAACAAAGTTATAGGGAAAAAGTGCAACAAAAAGCGCCTGAACCAAAAAAAGCCATGAAAAATCATCTTTCCCAAGAAGTCTTCCCGCAAAAAAAGCAAGAAACGAGAGAAGAAAGACATCTGCACGGTAAAGCCTGAAAAATGCGTGAAGTTTGCGGAACATGAGCTAAATAACGGAAAGAGAGCAGCCGGAATCTTTTTTTACCACAGGAATCGCTCCGCCGTTATCTTCATCAGGTTGTTCGGACGGTTCCGTATCGGTATCCGTATCAGCTGGTTTGTCGTCATCGTTTTCAGACGGTTCAGGTTCCGGCTCCGGTTCAGGTTCAGGTGCGACCGGAGTTTCGCCGCAAACGACGCCCGCAGTACTGGTTCCCGCCATTTCAAGAGCCTTTTTGACAGCTTCGCACGCATTGATCCTGCCGTAACCGTAATTCATATTGAAACCGTTGGCATCGTAGGCATCAAAACCGTTTTTGTCGGAGGTTTCCTTGTAAATTTCGTATATCTGATCTCTCGTAAGATTCGGATTTGCCGTCATGACAAGCCCTGTGATACCGGCAGCAAGAGGACAGGCCGAAGAAGTTCCTCCGAAACTGTTCGTGTAGTTTCCGAGAGCGTCGCCGTCAGCCTCGTTTCCTGCGTTATAGCCTGAATTTCCCATGTTGTCGGTCGTCCAGATACCGTCGATGTAGCTGCCGCCGCCCCAGCCGTCACCGCCCGAAGAATCGATATCGCAGCTCGAAGCCATGAAATCAAGGGAATTGCCGAAATCGGAATAGGAAGCCCTGTTTCCCGACGCGTTTGTCGCCCCGATCGCAAAAACATCGGGGTTGCTTGCAAAGCCGTCGGTTTCGATGCTTTCACCGCCGTTTCCTGCAGCAAAAAGGATGACTGTTCCGAGACCGTTTCTGCCGTTGACCGCGATATTTGCAACAAGATCCTTCAAAGTCTGGTTCATATCGACCGTCTGACCGCTGTTGTCGGCAGGTCCCCAGCTGTTCGAGATTATATCGGCACCGGCATTTGCCGCCCAGTCAAAAGCCTCGATCGCAGAAGCGTCAAGCGAAGTTATTCCCGACATTTTCATTCTTATCGGGATAATCTGACAGTTCGGACACGCTCCGGCAATACCGATCCCGTTGTCCGTCGCACCGCCTGCAACTCCGGCTACCGACGTTCCGTGCTGATCCTGCGCTCCGGGGTTAGGCATATCGTCTCCGTCTGCAAAATCGTGTCCTGGAAGGAAACGTCCCTGAAAATCTTCATGCGTAAGATCGAAACCGTCGTCGATTATCGCAAGTTTTACCGTCGAACCGCCGAGTTCGCCTTTGAACGCAAGCATCAGATCCCATGCATCGGCGACAT
Organism: uncultured Spirochaetales bacterium; assembly: GCA_902774115.1. GTDB lineage: Bacteria > UBP6 > UBA1177 > UBA1177 > UBA1177 > UBA1177. Next base: position 58,503 of record CACYHH010000002.1, on the reverse strand, counting down.
GCGTGTGATCGGTTCCGGTAAGCGAAGCGTCGCCGAAATTGTGGAGATGCCACTGATTGAAAAACAAAGGATCGTTCGGAATGTAGGTCCTCTTCTCGAAATTCATGAAAAAGCTCGGCTCAGCCTGCGCCGCAATCTTCTTTTCGACAAGTTCCACAGATTTTCCGACCGGATTTTCCGTTGTTTTGACAAGATACCAGTCCGGGGCGTATTTAAACTTTTTGACAAGGCTCAAACCTTGGGTTTCGCACCACTTTTCAACATCGGCGACACCCTGGATTTTCACGAAAATCATGCCGCTGGCATAAACTTTTTCGCCGCCGTTCCTGTTGTATGCCGGAAGAATTTTTCCGTATTTCTCCAGTTCCGCCCTGTTTTCGGAACTCAGTTTTTCAAAAAGGAAAATGTTTTCGTGCCTGAGCATGAATTTGAGATTTTCCGGGAGATTCCCGGCGTTTTTAGTCACTCTACCGTCGATGAAAGTGAACCCCGAAGTCTCCGAAAGAGGAATTTTCTTGCCGTTTGAATAATAGAAAAGATTTTCCGCAAACATAAAAAACGGAAGTAAAACAACCAAAAGCAACATGATTTTTTTCATTTATAAACTCCTTGGAAAGTTTGTATCCTAAATAAGTGTCAGCGTGCAGCCCGAATCGTCATCTTCTTCAGCACTGTCGGACGGGTTTTCCTCTTTTCCAGCGTCGTCAGAAGCATCTTCTTCCGGCTGAGCTGCGCTGTCGGTGTCGTCTTTGTCGGAAGTAGTCGGTTCGGGATCGTCGGGAACTTCCTTGCTGCCGTCGCAGGTCATGCTCTCTTTCGTGTAAAGCTTTGCCTTGACCGCAGCATCGTCAAGTGCCTCGCACTGAGAAGCGAAAGTCGCTCTGACCGGAAGACCCTGATTTGTTTTGTAAGCCGACTCTTCTCCGGTTTTTGCATCCCATATGAGAGCGGTATTGTTGAAAGAAGAGTTCTTCGGCGAATTTTCGGGCATCTTTACGAGGAAACGCATGAGAACTCTCTCGCAGTTCGACTCATTCTGACAGATTTCCATATTATCGGCAACCATAATGCCCGATTTGAGCGGGAAATCGCCGTTGTCGGGATAATTTTCGAAACATTTTCCGGTGCCGGTGTAGTCGATCTGGAAAGTTCCCGGAATGTAACTCTGCATATCTCTCAGAGTATCGCTGACCATGACAAATTCAGCCGGTTCCTGACCGTGGTTCTCGACGACAATCTGATAGCCGAAAGCGGTATCCTTGCAGACTTTGCCGTCCTCGCCGGTCGTGGCAAGGAGAAATTTCTCGTTCTGTTCTGGAATATCGAATGCAGGAAGGCGCGTATCGACCGAAAGGATGACATAGTTCGTAAGAACGATGTCGGCACCCGTTTTGATGTAAAATTCCATCGAATTCGTGCCGTACTGGACATGCGGATTTATTATGCTGTCTTCAACATTTTCGTCATACTGCAGAAAAAAAGTGTCGATATCGAAGGAAAGTTCTTCGCGGCAGTCCGAAACTTCGCCTTTGTGGTTTACAGTTCTGAATTTGCTGTTGAAAGGCTGGTTGAGCGGGTTGCATGAACCGTCCGCGTCGCCGAGAACGAGAGACTGGGAAGCAAGACCGCCTCTGACTTCCAGATATTCGGGAGCCGAAAGAACATCATCGCCGTCCGCCGTGACAAAGGAAACTTTTACAGCCGCCTTTTCGGGAAGTTCAAAGTTGGCGATATTTATCGTCGTAGGCTTGAGTGTCGTGTTGGAACTCCAGGTCAGACCGTTGTAAAGATAGAGTCTTTTGCGGGCGATCTGCGAAGAACCGTAAACAAGAATAAGCTGCCAGCCGCCGATCATGCTTGCATTAACGCAGTAATTATGGTTTTTGCCGCTCTGAGCGCAGTCATAAATGTCGTCAACGCCGCTTACTTTGTATTCGCCGGCGAGCGAACGTATTTCGCCGTTTTCGCCGCTATACTGATAATTGGCAATGATATTGGTTACATCGACTCTGTAAACATAGTAGTAATAGCCGCTTCTGTAAATGGATTCGAACTCAAATCCCTGCGGAGAAGCCGAATTTCCCTGAAGTGAAGCTGTAACGGTGTGATCCTCGCCGTCGGGAGTCATAAATGTTACCTGATTATCAGTAAACATCATTTTGTCGGCATCATTCACCGAAGCGAACCAGACAAGAAAGGCCTGCTCGACAACTGCATCTTTCGGGATATCGCTTTCAAGCAGGAAATCGCTCGCACCCTCGACACCTATCGAAGTATCGCCCTGCGGTTCGTAAGTCGAATAAGCCCCTGTGTTTGCAAGAAGCGACTTTGAAAGAATAAAGTAATCGTAAGCGCCTTCATACTCGAAAGTCGGAATATTGCTGATTGGCATAGCATTCAGAATTCCTGCAAAAAGCATGTTTAAAATCAAGACTTTAAGAATCTGCTTCATTCTTTTTTCCTCCTAACTGCAACAAAAAACCGCTTATTATACCTATATTTTTCATAAATTCCACTTGAAATCAAACCGACAAATATTGCCTCAAAACGCAAAAAATGTAAGATTCCGCGTTTTTTGGATTTTTGAGGAGCATAAAATGGAACTTTTGAGAATCAGGCTCGAAAAACTTTTAAAAGAAGCTGTAAAAACAATAAAACCCGACTTCGAAGACTGGAACAGGCTCGTTCTTCAGCCTGCGACCGATGAAAAATTCGGCGACTACCAGACAAATTTCGCAATGACGGCTTCAAAAATATTCAGACAGCCGCCGAAAATGATTGCAGAAAGCGTAATTTCCGCAATTCCCGCTAACGATATTCTGGAAAAAGCCGAGGTCGCAGGTCCCGGTTTCATCAACTTTTTCATGAAAAACAGTTTTGTCGCGGAAACAGTCAGAAAAACTTTTACGGAAAAGTGGGATTTTTCGCATATAAACACAGACGGAACAGTCGTCATCGACTACTCTTCGCCCAATATCGCAAAACCGATGCACGTCGGACACCTGCGTACAACGATCATCGGTGACAGCATAAAAAGAATAATGAATTTCATTGGTTACAATGTCGTTGCCGACAACCATTTAGGCGACTGGGGAACGCAGTTCGGAAAACTTATCGTGGCTTACAACAGATGGCTTGACAAGGAAAATTTCGAAAAAGACCCGATCGCGGAACTCGAAAGGCTCTACATTAAATTCGGCGACGAAGCGGGAAAAGACACTGACCTCGACGAACTTGCGAGAACGGAACTCAAAAAAGTCCAGGACGGCGATGAAAAAAACATGGCTCTCTGGAAGAAATTTGTCGAGATAACGCTTGCTGAGTGCAAAAAGATTTACGATTATTTGGGAGTAAATTTCGATACTTACTACGGTGAATCGTTCTATCATCCTCTAATGCCGAAGGTTATTAACGAACTTGTCGAAAAAGGGCTTGCAGTCGAAAGCGAAGGGGCTTTAGTCGTATTTTTTGACGAGAAAGAAAATCTGCATCCCTGCATCGTAAGGAAAAAAGACGGCGCATTCCTATATGCTACAAGCGACCTGGCGACGATAAAATACAAGTACGAAAACTACAAAATGAACAAGGCGCTTTACGTCACCGACGACAGGCAGGCAGTCCATTTCAAGCAGATATTCAACATCGCCGAGCGCGCCGGCTGGAAGATGGAATTCGTCCACATCCCGTTCGGAGTTTTATCTTTCAACGGTGAAATTCTGAAAACCCGCGCCGGAAACACGATAAAGCTCGCAGACCTCTTCAAAGAGGCCGAAAGCAAGGGCTTGAGCGTCGTCGAAGAGAAAAATCCCGAACTTCCGGAAGATGAAAAGAAAAAAATCGCGAAGGCTGTCGGAATCGGAGCCCTCAAATACTCCGACCTTTCGCAGAACAGAACGAGCAACATCGACTTTTCGTGGGAAAAAGCTCTCAGTTTCGACGGCAATACCGCGCCTTACCTGCAATACTCCTATGCAAGGGTACAGTCGATCAAGCGCAAAGCCGCAGAAAAGGGTGTAACCATTGATTTTAATTCAGAAATCAGGATAGAAAGCGGCATCGAAAGAAGCATCGCCGCAAGCATTGCCAAGTTCCCTGAATGTGTCGAAAAAGCGGCTGAACTCTATAAACCCAACTTCATCGCTGACCACATTTTCGATCTGGTTCAGAAATTCGGCACTTTCTACAACTCGACCCCGATCCTCAAAGCGGAACCCGAAAAAATGCAGTCGCGCCTTCTGCTTGCCGAAGCAGTCGCAAGAACTATCAAAACCGGACTTGACCTTTTAGGCATCGAAGCGCCGGAAAAAATGTAGATCACGCCGCCAAGTTTATCTCATCGTGACGACGACACGACGTAACGGCGTCACGTTTTAAGCGAGAAAATGCAGTAATTTCATCATCTTGTCAACACAAAGCGTTGGAATCAAACAAAAAACTTGATTTTTTAAAAATTATTCGTAGTATGCGTCCGCCTTTCGGGGTGTAGCGCAGGCCGGTTAGCGCATCGGTTTTGGGAACCGAGGGTCGGAGGTTCGAATCCTCTCACCCCGACCATTCAGGTCATTGGCAGCCGGATGCTTTGAGTGTGCGCCCATGGCTCAGCTGGATAGAGCAACGGACTTCTAATCCGTAGGTCAGAGGTTCGAATCCTCTTGGGCGTACCATTTTTGATGTTCTTTTTAATTTGAAGATACGTGGTGGGTGTAGTTCAATGGTAGAGCACCGGATTGTGGATCCGGGCGTTGTGGGTTCGAGCCCCACCTCCCACCCCACTACATTACGTGTGGGCCCTTAGCTCAGCTGGTAGAGCAACTGACTCTTAATCAGTGGGTCGAAGGTTCGAATCCTTTAGGGCCTACCATCTTTTTTTCTACTTTTGATCACCTCACATATTTTTAGCTTTCCAAAAACAGGGAAAGTTGTATTTTGCGAAAGTGGCGGAATTGGCAGACGCACCAGACTTAGGATCTGGCGGGCAACCGTGGGGGTTCGAGTCCCCCCCTTCGCACCAGATTCGCTTGTAATAACAACGGTTTTTTGACAATAACAGGTTAAAGGAGAAAAAAATGGATTACAAAATCAATCATCTCAGCACAGTAGAGAAAGAACTCGAAATCACTTTTTCCGCTGAAGAAGTTCAGGCTAAGTTCAAGCAGGAATATTCCCAGCTTTCGCACACGGTAACGGTCAAAGGTTTCAGACCGGGCAAAGTTCCCCTCAATGTTCTGAAGCAGTTCTACGGCAAAAACGTAAAAGCTGACATCGAACATCACTTCATTTCCGAAGGTATGCAGGACGCGGTTCTCAAGGAAAAACTCAGACTTGCTACGAATCCCGAGATCTTCGATGAGACGGAACTTTCCGAAACAGCTGCTTTCAGCTTCAAACTCCGCGCTGAAGTTTTCCCCGAAATAGATGCTGAACTCAAACCTTTCGAGCACGAATTCACCCCGATCAAATACGACGAAACCATGCTTGAAAACGAACTTGAGGCGATCAAGGCAAGATTTATAGAATACAAAGAGAGCGACGAAGAACTTACGGCTGAAAAAGACAGACTCGTCATTTCTTTTGTCGGCAGAATCGACGGCAAAGAAGTTGAAAACACCGCAGGAAAAGACGTTACGGTCATTGTCGGCGACGGAAAATTCGTTCCCGATTTCGAAAAAGCGCTTTACGGTCACAAAAAAGGCGATTCCTTCACAGCTGACGTCAAATTCCCCGAAGATTACAGAGCGGCAGAGCTTGCAGGAAAGACCGTTCAGTTCACGATCGACATAACAAAAGTCGAAAAATGCGAAAACGCTCCGGAACTTACCGATGAATTCCTCGCAGGAAAAGAAGGCTATCCGAACACCGTAGCTGAACTCAAAGACCAGATCAAAAAGAACATCGAAAACTACCTTGACGACATTTCGATGCAGGGCAAAAAGAACATCGCGATCGAGACCTACGTCAAAGAATACGAATTCGAAGTTCCGCCGTCATTCCTTATGAACGAAAAGAATGCGCGCATTGACGACTACAAGAGAGAAAACAAGGTAGAAGAAGTTCCCGCAGAAGAACTTGCAAAGATCGAAGACGATGCGAAATTTGCAATCAAGAGATACATACTCCTCAACACTTTCGCTGACAAACTCAACATCACCGTAACCGATAAAGATGTCGATATCGCTTTCGCTCAGGAAGCCGCGCAGTACGGTCTTCCGGCTGAATTTGCGAACAAACTCCGCGAATATGCCGGTGAAGAGAGGATCAACGCGAAGAAATACGAGATAAAAGAGCAGAAAGTTCTCGACAAAATGGTCGAAAAGATGGTTTTCACCGAAAAAGCTCCTGAAAAAGCTGACGATAAGAAAGCCGAATAATCAAAATATGAAAAAAATCCCCTTTTTATTCCTTTTAATTCCATTGTTTTTCTGTGTCTCATGCCTTGACGAATGGTCTGATGCCGCAACCGATCCGATGACCTGGGACGAAGCGGTGAAATACTGCGACGAGCTTGAGAACAAAGGCTACGACGACTGGCATCTGCCGACAATAGACGAACTCAGGAGCCGGATCACAAACTGTCCGGCGACCGAGCCCGGCGGCTCCTGCCCTGTTTCAAGGGTCAACCAGCATCTTACCTGGGACGATCTGAAGGAAGAGTTCGGCTGCGGCGGCTGCAATGACGGCGAAAATCACAGCTATCAAGGTAAAGATTCCGGCTGGTACTGGTCATCTTCGGCACGCTCGAAAAGCGCGATCGTCGCTTTCCGCGTAAACTTCGACACAGGTGCCGTCGGAAACTACAACAAAGACCACAAATTCAACGTCCGCTGTTTCAGAGACAATTCCCATGATCTGGATTTGGATTGGAACAACGACGATGACGAGTAAAATCTAAGAATTATCCTTTTACACCGCCGGCAGTAAGTCCGCCGATAAGGCTTTTCTGCAAGATAAAGAAAAGAATCATAACGGGAAGCGAAACGATTATCGCACCTGCCGCGAAGTGTCCCCACTCTGTCGAATAGCTTCCGACATAGTGCTGGAGCGTGACGGGAAGCGTGAAAGCCCTTTCATCGCCGAGGAAAGTCGCTGCAAGAATGAATTCGTTCCACGCCGTCATGAAGCTGAAAAGCGCCGTAACGACTATCGCTGGTTTGGCAAGCGGCATAACTATTTTAACAAAAATCGTCCACTGCGAAGCGCCGTCCATGATTGCGGCTTCCTCAAGATCCTTCGGGATCGTGTCGAAATAGCCTTTGAGCATCCAGACGCAGAAAGGGATCGCCGTTGTCGAATAGACGAGAACGAGCCCAGCCATACTGTTGAGAAGTCCGAGCTTGTCAAGCAGGATATAAAGCGGGATCGCCATGACGACACCCGGAAACATCTGGCTTACGAGGAACATTTTCATTCCGAAATTTTTTCCCGGAAACTCGAAGCGCGAAAATGCGTAACCAGCCGTAGTTGCAAGGGTTATGCCGAGAAGTGTCGTCGCCGCGGAGATTATGACACTGTTTAAGAACTGTCTTCCGAAAAGCCAGCTTCCGTTTGAATCTGTCGTAAAAATGACGTCCTTGAAGTTGCTCAAAGTGAACTCTGCCGGGATCGGATTCGCCGAAAGCGAGAATCCCTGGCCGCTCGAAAGAGCCATTTTTATGACCCAGAGCACCGGATAAATCACGATAGCGCATATCAAAATCAATGAAAGATGCATTAAAATCATCTTTCCGGTACTGACTTCTTTCTTTGCCATGAAACACCTCCGAAAAACAAACGCGGTATTTTACTCAAAAAATAAAAAATAGACAGATTTTAGGGGAAAAATCTTGCAAAGACAGCATACGCCATCGCCCTTCGGGCACTCCCTTCACCTTAGAGGAAGAATAAAGTTTCGTCATAAAAAACAAATAAAATTAAATATTTACACAATTAACGCTGTAAAAGTTTGACATTCAGAGACTTTTCACTATTATACCGCCGTTTTTCTGGTTCGTTGATTAAACGATTTCTTGAGTTGAATGGGTCGGTAGCTCAGATGGAAGAGCATCTGACTTTTAATCAGGGGGTCGCGGGTCCGAGTCCCGCCCGACCCACCATTCGCTCTCACTTTTTTTGGTGACCTTTTCGTCTAGTGGTTAGGACATCGGCCTTTCACGCCGGTAACGGGGGTTCGAGTCCCCCAAAGGTCGCCATTTTTTTTGCCCTTCAGCGGCAGTTTTCGTACAAATTTGACAAAACAAACTGAAAATTTAAAGTTTTTGCGTGTTTTTGGTGTATTTATTAAGGAGAGTAATTATGAAAAAATTTTCATGGTTTTTAGCACTTGTTTTAGTGCTTTTCTTTGCCGTTTCATGCGGAGATTCAAAAAAAGATGAAAAAGAACCCGACGAAATTTCCGACGGTGACAGCGAACCTGCGGAAACCGACGGAGATGAAGAACCCGCGGAAACTGACGGAGACAATGAACCATCCGATCAGGAAAAACCTGTAACAGAGTCTCTCAAATGCGAGGATTTTGCTGAAGGACTCAACGAAAATCTGATCGTCGGAGAAGGCAGTGACGAACTTGAGCGTTCTTTCTATCTGAGACTGCCGGAAAATGTCGATTCATTGGAAAAAGTTCCGGTAATTTTCCTTTACCACGGCTTCGGCGACACTGCCAAAAATTTTGAAAGATTCCTTTCGGGCTACGTAAACAACGAAACGATGCCGTTTATCCTTGTCGTTCCCGAATCGAGAAGCGACGTTTTCGCATTCGACAACATTCCGCCGAAAGGGATCGAGTGGGATATGATGAACCTCAAGGACGGAAGCGCGGAAATCGATATGTTCGACGCAATACTTACCTGCCTTGAGAAAAACTGGAAAATAGACGAGAAGCACATCCACGTTTCAGGTTTCTCGGCAGGCGCGATAATCGCAAACAGCGTAGGCGTTCAGAGACCTGAGAAAGTCGCAAGCATCCTCTCCTATTCCGGCGCATACTTCTCGGACAAGGCGAGCCGCGACGCTCTCGGCGAAATCATGGGAATGAAAGTCGGCGACTTCTTCAGCTGGCCCGATCTTGAGGAAAAACACAACAAATATCCTCAGGTTTTCGTTTACGGCGACAAAGAAGAGGATTCCTGGGGAATCAGCGGAATGTTCACTATATACTTCAACCAGATGGCACGCCTCGGAGCAGGCTACCTTTCAGGAATGGGCCACGACGCGATCCTCTGCAACCACGGCAGAGACCACGATGTTGCCGGAATCAGCGAGAACAGCGTAATAAAATTCTTTGCGGATCATCCTCTGGGAACAGTCAAATCGCCTTACAGAGACGCTCTCCCCGAAGAATTTGACAAGATCTGCCACTTCTTCACCGAAGAAGATCTTGTTGAAGAAGAAGAACCCGAAGAACCGGAAACTCCTGACGGAGAACCGCTTACATGCGAAAATTTCAAGGAAGGTTACAACAAAAACCTGATGGTCGGCGAAGGCTCCGATACGCTTGCAAGGAATTTTTATCTCCGTATGCCTTCAAACACCGAAGAAAAACTTCCGGTTGTTTTCTTCTACCATCCGTACAATGTTGAAGCAGCCGACATCGACACAGTTCTTGCAGGAAATGTAAACAATGAAACGATGCCGTTTATCCTTGTCATTCCGGAAGCAAGAGGCGACAAATTCCAGCTCAGCATACCGCCGACAGGTCTTGACTGGGATATCGTAACACTGTCTGACGGAAACGCTGAAGCAGATATGTTTGACGCGATTCTGGAATGTCTCAAGACAAAAAATATGGTTGATGAAGAGCGTATCCACATTTCGGGATTTTCAGCAGGCGCAATAGCTGCCGACAGCATCGCCCTGATGAGATCAGATAAGATTGCAAGCGTTCTCACCTACTCAGGCGCATATTTCTCGAACTCTGCAAACCGTGAAGCACTCGGCACAGTCGAAATCAGCGAAGGAACCATGATCCCGATAGGCTCTTTCTTCACATGGCCTGATTTTAAAGAAAACCACAACAAATACACCCAGATGTTCATGTTCGGCGATGCAGGAAGCGACACATGGAGCGTTGAAGACGGACTGATCAATTTCACGATCGATTTCAACGAAACGGCGCAGAATGACGGAGACTATCTCCTTGAAAACGGTCACAGTGCGATTCTCTGCAACCACGGCGGAGGTCACGATCCTCATACATCACAGAGCGACATCGACGCTCTTGTAAAATTTTTCTACGACCATCCGCTCGGCACGAATCCTTCGCCCTACAAAAACAAAATGCCTCAGGAATTTTCCAACTGCGTTTTCAAAAAATAATTTCATGAAATAGAAATGGTGCCGGAGACCGGAATCGAACCGGTATGGGGTCGCCCCCGCTGGATTTTGAGTCCAGTGCGTCTACCTATTTCACCACTCCGGCAAAATTGACGCGAGATACTACTCTCAAAAAGCTGAAAGTCAATTTTAGATTGTCTATTGATGCCGCCGTGTCGAAATATCGACAAGAAAATTGGCGGCAAATAACGAATTAACGAAGCGTTTCGATGATCTCGACTATCTTTTTCTGGATGTCTTCGATCTTTCCGAAGCCGTCTACGCTCTTGTAAAGGCCGAGTTTTTTGTAGTGGTCGGCGATCGGAGCCGTTTTGCCGCGGTATTCCTCGAAACGCGCCTTAACGGTCTCGGGGTTGTCGTCGGATCTTCCTTCGATCTCCGCTCTTTTGAGGATCCTCTTCGTCGATTCCTCTTCCGAAAGAAGGATCTCTACCATGCAGTCAAGTTTGAGACCGAGTTCTTTCAGCATATTGTCGAAGATCTCAGCCTGTTTCAGCGTTCTCGGATAACCGTCGAAAAGGAATCCGTTGCCGCCGATATTCTTTTTGAGTTCGCTTTTGAACATGTCGGAAATGATTGCGTCGTCAAGAAGTTCGCCTCTGTCGATGATGGCTTTCGCCTTTTTGCCGAGTTCTGTGCCGCCGCGGATCTCCTGGCGGATAAGCTCGCCTGTCGAAATGTGGCAAAGGTTGAAATGTTCTTTAAGCAGCTGTGCCTGTGTTCCTTTTCCTGCTCCCGGAACTCCGAAAAGAGCGATGTTGATCATGTTTTCCTCCTTAAAAAAAACAAAGAAATCAAAACGAGCGACTATACAACATAGAAAAAATTAGGAAATTTTTTTGCTTTGCCGTAAATTCCGGCGTCTTTAACGGTTTGTTTTAACGGAGTTTTCATGCGTTTTCCACGCTCTTTTTTCATGAGAGGCGCTCTCAGCGTCGCGGAAGATCTGCTCGGTCACTATCTTGTGAGAGAAACTGAACACGGCAGGATCGTCGCAAAAATCGTCGAAACCGAGGCTTACTGCGGCGTTCTTGACAAAGGCTGCCACACTTTCGGCGGACGGCGCACCGAAAGGACCGAGGCGATGTTTCTGCCGGGCGGACACGCCTACATCTACATGATCTACGGGATGAACTTCTGCCTGAATGTCGTTTCGGCGCCGAAAGACGATCCGCAGGCTGTCCTTATCCGCGCAGTAGAACCGGTCAAAGGGATAGAACTGATCAGGGCAAACCGCAAAGGAATCATCAAGGAAACCGACCTCACGAACGGTCCCGGCAAACTTGCGAAAGCGCTTCTTCTCGACAAAAGCCTGAACGGATACGACCTTGTGAGCGGAAAAGAACTTTTTCTCGAAAAAAATCCCGCTCTCCCCGATTTCAACATAGTTTCCGCGCCGCGCATAAACATCGACTACGCCGGAGAATTCAAGGACAAACCCTGGCGCAAATACATCGAAGGAAACAGATTCGTCTCTAAATTTTAGATCAAAAACGGTAACCAAGACCCAAAAACGGAACCGGGTAAGAATATTCTGTCGTAAGACCTGTTCTGAAAACAATATTGACCGAAAACACAACATCAAGACTTATTCCGACTCTCCAATCGACTTTGCTTAACCCGTCGTATTCATACCTATGAGGATTAAACAATTCTTTTCTTTCGAAAAACAGATCTGCTCCTCCGAAAAGCCGTAAAGACAAATAGTCCACAACACAATTCTTTTGTTTGAAATCAAAAACAATATTGGCATGCAAGGGCATTTCAAAAACATTGTCAAACCCGTAATCTCCCCACCGATTGAACGCAAGACCGGTACTTAAACCAAGATAAATGTTGTTTTTTCGTTCTGTATGCTTCACAAGAAAATCCAGGTCCATATCAAGAGCTGCAGTTATAGCAAATCTCCATCCTAAAACCGGCGCAAAATAGATTTTTTTCGGTTCTTTTATAGCTTTATACTGATTACACGCACAATTCTTCACACTTTTTCCGGCTTCCGGACACTGCCGGTTTCCTTCACATGCTTCTTCGGCTGACAATACGGAAAATAGAAAAAACAGAGCTAAAAAAAGAAAGATTTTTTTCATTTCAACTCTCCAAATCAGAACCTGTAGCCGACAAGAATCGTCAAATCAGGGTAAACCCCAACAAATCCGTCCAAAGCGAATCTTAAAATCACAGAGTTTTTAAAAACCAGATCGACTCCTATTCCCCATGCTTGAGAGCAGTAGAAGGTAAAATAATCATCCCAATAGTCTTCGTCCCTGCCTCTGTAAAACACAAAATCCGCCCCCAGCGCTATCCAGAGACTTGCCGATTTCAGTTCAGGCACATTTCTCTGCATGAAATCAAAAACCGCATTGACCTGGACAGCCAGTTCCCTCGCTTCAAATTCAACAATGGCGGCTCTCGCTTCTACATCCAAACCAATATAATAATTGAGTTTGGGGGAATGTTTTACAAGAAAGTCGGCAGCGACAGAAACTGTCGGACGATAAAGCGAAAGACCTGTCCCGAAGCCGATGGCCGGCTGGACATAAAAGAACTTTGGTTTTTCTTCTGTTTCACTTGAAACATCGCAGCAGCATTCCATGTTTTCCGTAACAGATGCTGCTTCTTCTGCTTCTTCTGCTTTTTCAGGCTCTTTTTCCTCTTCAGGAGTTTCTTCAACTTCCGGTTCAGGTTCCGGTTCGGACTCCTGCTCGGTCCACCTTTCTCCCCACAAGATCATATTGTCATCTTCGTAAACCTGCACTTCTTCCGCGCTCAAAAAAACGAAAAAGAAAAAAGCTGCAAAAAAGAGAAGTGCTTTTTTCATCAATCACCTAAAAGCGGTAACCGAGAGCCATTGAGAAAGTCGGAAGAATCAATTCTCCGTTTTCAAATCCGATCCTGATAACGATGTCATGTTTGAACAGAAGATCAGTACCTATGCCGAATATAAACCAATAAAACAGTGTATCTTTCACATCAAATCTAAAAATACTTTTGTGAGCCTCCCAGTAAAGCATCAGATAACCGGCTTCTATCCTGAGACTCGCCGATTTAAGAATTCTGCTGCGTTTAGTCGTGAAATCGACAACAAAGTTTCCGTAAAGCGGAAATTCATAAAAATATTCCCAAAGAGGAGCAAAATACAATCCGGCACCGAACCCGAGATAGATATTATAGTCGCGAGGCGTATTCTTGAGATTAAAATAAAAATCAAGATTTGTGTTTAACCTAAGCATGCTCAAAAGACCGATTCCGATTCCAACTGTAGGCTGAAAATGGAAAAAATCATTATCTTTTTCCGCCTGCTTCTGATCGGTATCACCGGCTGTTTCCTGCGTAGTTTCAGGCTGCTGCAGCTCGGAAGAGTCATTTTTTACTTCTTCCGCGCTTAAAAAGCCGAAAAAGAGAAAAATTGTGAAAAACAGAAGCACTTTTTTCATATCGCCATCCGGATTTTCTTTTCCTTATCCAACAATCTTAACGGCTCGCTTTTTATACACAAACCGCATGAAAAATTCAAGTCGCAATTTTACATATCCCCGTTTTCGGGTATTATCCGCCGTTTTTGGTTTTAATCAGGAGTTTTCGATGCTTAAGAAATACTTGTTTCTGTTTCTGATTTTTGTTTTTGCAGGCTGCACGCAGGTCGGAGGATTTTTTCGGGAAGATGAAACCTCGACTATCCTTCTGCTCTACACAAACGACGAGCACGGCCACATATACGAAAACGACGGCTGGTACAAAGGGGTCGCCCTTTACGAAATGTGGGAGGATGAGGAGAAAAACTGCACAAACTGCTCAGTCATCAGACTTTCCGGCGGAGACAACTACACAGGAACTGCCGTTTCGACCTTTTTCAAAGGCGCTTCAATGGCTGAAATCATGAGCCTTCTCGGCTACAGAGTAGCGGCGCTCGGAAACCACGAATTCGATTTCGGAGAGCAGGAACTCAAAAACAACGCCCAAACGGCAAAAATGCAGTACCTCTGCTCGAATTTAGTTTCAAGGGATATGAAGAATCTTCTTGAGCCGGGCACCGTTATCTACGCCGGAAAAGAAAAAATCCTTTTTGCTTCGGCAATAACCGATGATGTAAAACGGATAAGCATGTCAAGACCTTTCGTCGAATCGATGATCGCAAAACCGGGGAACACCGTTCTGCGCGCTATTTTCAAAGAAAACGCCGATCTCAATATCATAGTGGCTCACGAATCGCACAACGAGGCGAAAAAATGGGTTCCGGCACTTGCGAAAAAACCTTTAGTCGTCTTCACGGCACACGACCACAAAGAAGCTATTGAAGAAGAAGACGGCGTACTTTTCATCCAGAATGCAGGTTATCTTCCGAGTTACGCAAGGGTTCTGATCGAAAAAAAAGGGAAAAATTCAAAAGTCGTCAATGCCGAGATCGTTCCTTTGAAAAGAGAAATTTCTTTAAAATCAACCGGTTCACTCGAAGTTAAGAAAACTATCGACAAATATCTGACTCAGCTTGAAAAAAAGGCCGGACAAAAGCTCATTTCAGCAGAAAAACCGCTTGAGACACCGGCTTTGCAGAAACTTTTCGCCTGCTCGATGCTCAGATCTTTCCCCGGATACGACGCAGCGTTCAGCAATCCGGGAGGATTCCGCGACACAATAAAAGCGGGAAACGTCAAAAAAAGCGACATTCTTTCGATATTTCCTTTCGACAACTTCATCGTAAAGGCTGAAATTAAAGGCGAAGACCTGATTTTCAACCTTTCGAAATCGGAAAACGCCTACTGCGGTGCAGAAAAAAAAGAGGGAAAATGGTTTGTCGGAAACGAAGAAATCGACAAGTCGAAAACCTACAAAATCATCACGACCGATTTTATCTATCAGGGCGGAGACGGCTACAGATTCACCGGTTCACCGGGAAAAATCACAACTGTCAGCTGGAGGATCCCGCTTGAAAACTATCTCATCGAATCGTCTAAAAAAGGACTTGATCTGGAAGAAGCATACAAAAACCTGTAAGTTTTCAGGCGTCCCTGAAGCAGGGAAGCTGGCGCGAAGCGACTGAAGGGTCTGCTACGCTTGAAAAATCCGCTTTTTGTGCTACCATCGCCCGTTTTTGTTGTTTATATTGGAGAAACACAATGATTTCGGCAATCAAGGGAATGAACGACCTCTTCGGCGAAAAGGCTTTCCGCTGGGGAAAAATGGAAGAAGACATAAAAAAAATGATGGCTGCGGCAAATTTCGGCGAGTTCAGAACGCCGATTCTTGAAGAAATCGCCCTTTTCAAACGCGGTGTCGGCGAGACGACGGACGTTGTAAAAAAGGAGATGTACGATTTCCTCGACAAAAAAGGCAGACACGTCGCAATGAGGCCTGAAGGGACTGCGAGCGTAGTCAGGGCTTTTGTCGAGCACGGAATCGGAATCAACTATCCGTCGCCTTTCAAAGCGTTCTACATTGCGCCGTTTTTCAGATACGAGCGTCCGCAGAAAGGGCGTTTCCGCCAGTTTCACCAGTTCGGAGTCGAGATTTTCGGCGACGAAACTCCGCAGATGGATGCCGAAATGATTTTTACCGCGTCTCGTGTGCTTGAGCACTTCGGGATCGATTACGAAATTCACCTCAATTCAATCGGTTGCAAGAACTGCCGTGCCGCTTACCGCGAAAAACTGATCGAATACTTCTCGGCTAAAAAAGACGAGCTCTGCGAAGACTGCCGGACAAGACTTGAACTCAACCCGCTGCGTCTTCTCGACTGCAAGGCGTGCGACCCGAAAAACCGCTTCACAGACGTGCCGAAAATGACCGATTACTTGTGCGACGACTGCAAAAACCACTTTGAAGAGCTTCAGAAGGCGCTTCATGCTTTCGGCGTGCCGTTCGTTCTCGATCCTTTCATCGTAAGAGGGCTTGACTACTACACAAAAACGGCGTTCGAGATCGTTGCGAAAACAGGGGGATCGCAAAACGCAGTCGCAGGCGGCGGCAGATACGACAACCTTGTCAGCGATATCGGCGGAAGCGACACTCCGGCAACCGGTTTTGCAATGGGTTTAGAGCGTCTTTTCGACCTAATTCCCGAAGATTTCTACAAAGAAAAACCTCTTTCGGCAGGATATGCGCTCTGCGACGAAGCAGTTTTGCAACTTGTTGAATTTACTAAAAAAATGTCGAAAGAAAATGTCCGTTTCCTTGCCGACTACAAACCGAAAAAACTTAAAAAAGCGCTGCAGAAAGCGGAAAAGACGAACGCTTCATTCGTTTTTGTCATCGGAGAAGACGAAGCGGCAAACGGCAAGATCCTCATGAAAAATATGGCGACGAGAGAACAGACCCTTTTCGACAAAGACGATATTTCAGGAATAATTTCAGCAATCAACGACGCGAAAAATTAAAAAAATCCATTCAAATTCAAAAGACAGCGTAAACAAATAAATTTTCCTTTAAAAAATTTTTATTTTGTATATAATCGCGCGTTTGCTGTTTGAGTCTTTGAACTTTTAATAATTTTTTGTGGAGAGAAAGATGAAAAAATCATTGATTTCATTGATCGTTATGGCTTTGTGCCTGTTTACGATTGCCTGCGGATCGACAACGCACAAGTGCAATCCCGAAGAAGAGTGCTGCGACGGCGAGGGTATCTGCGACCCGACTGAACCGACAGAGCCGACTGAACCGACAGAGCCGACTGAACCGACTGAACCGACTGAACCTACTGAACCTACCGAGCCGACCGAACCGACTGAGCCGACCGAACCGACTAACGAAACCGACTGTGAAAACGGCGATGATACAATCTCCAAGATTCAGAAAGGCGAAACTAATGTAGACGCCGATGTTACGACCGAATGTATTGTTACAGGAATTTACTACAAAGAGGACGAAGAACACAACAAAACGGCAATCCAAGGACTTTATGTTTCCGAAATCATCAAACAGGCAGAGCCCTACACCGGAATTTATGTTTTCATCAAGGATACAGCGACTGTAAACGACTACAAAGTAGGCGACAAACTTGAAGTTAAAGGAATTTACAAGGAACATTATGAAAATTCACAGATTGAAGCTTCCGATATCAAAAAACTTGGTTCCTGTCCGCTTCCGAAACCGGCCGAAATTGCAGATCCGGCAACAATCGCAACACCTTATGAACTTGCAGGCGAAGAGTACTCTCCGACTGCGAACCACGGTGCCGATGCAGAAAAATACGAAGGTGTTCTTGTTAAAGTTAAAGACGTTAAAATCACTAACTCCAACCTCGGTCACGGTGCATTTGAAGTTACAGGAAACCTTGCTGTAAGCAAAGATCTCTATTATTACAACGGCAGCAGAAACGAAGGCGTTAAGTTTAATTCAATTGCAGGAATCCTTACCTACTCTTTCGAGGCTTTCCAGCTTGCTCCGAGATCTTATGAGGATTTTGATGTCAAAATCGAAAAAAATGCAAAAATCAGCGCAATCCAGAAGGGAGAAATCACTACAGGATCAACTGTAGAAATCAGTGAATCGGTTGTTACCGCGATCGCCTATAAGCAGGATAGCTCGACGCATGAGAACACCGCAATCAAAGGTTTGTATATTTCTGAAATTATTTCACAGGCAGAGCCTTACACCGGAATTTACGTTTTCATAAAAGGTACTGCACCTGTAAATGCTTATGCGATCGGCGACAAGCTTAAAATCACCGGAACAGTTGAGGAGTATTATGACAGCACACAGATTTCTGTTGCCAGTGAAGATCAGATCGACAAACTTGGAACAGCAGCAGTCCCAGCTCCGGCAGAAATCAATGATTCTTCAAAAATTTCAACGCCTTACACGCAGAATGGCGAAGAGTGGGAACCGACAACCGATCACGGTACTGATGCAGAAAAATATGAAAGTGTTCTTGTAAAAGTTAAAAATGTTGAAGTTACCAACAACAACCTTGGTCACGGCACTTTTGAAGTTACCGGAAACCTTGCGATCAGCAAAGATCTTTACTATTATCCCGGAGACAGAAGTATCGGTGTTGAGTTCAACTCGATTTCAGGAATTCTTATCTATTCCTACAGTGCATTCCAGCTTGCTCCGAGATCAGGCGACGACATTGTTGCAGCAGCTGGCGATTAACGACATTAAACACTTGTCATTTCAGCGGGTTGAGATTTAATTTGAGAGTAACTCATGAAGTTTAAAGCTATTCTTTTTGTCATGGCGGCAATGCTTATGACATCATGCTTTGATAACAGCTACGGCGGTGCGCCGGTAGACGAAGGTCTTCCGCAGAAACTGGTATTTATCCACACCACTGACACCCACGGAAAGTATCTTCCGTTCTGGATGGAACCCAATATGTTCGATAGAAACATGGGACTCCAGTCAAGCAATCCGCCGTGCTGGGATTTGGATTACAGCGGCGGAGGCTCCTACTGCAACGGCATATACAACAGTGCGACCGGCAAATATCAGGTCTATGAAAACAACAAGTATGTCTACTACACGAAAGAAGAACTCATCGAAAAAGGTTACTACGCAGAAGGTTCGATCGAAAAGGGTCTTGTCATTGAAGACATCAACGAGGACGGCCGCTGTGACATCCTCGACTGCCAGCGCTGCTGGGACACGAACAACAACAACATCTGCGACCCTGAAGAGGATCTGGATTACGATCCGGTCGAGCAGACAGGCCGCGGATGCAGTTCCGGTGACTGCTGGGATCCTTATTCGACCGCGCATCTCACCTGCTGGGACAAAAACAATAACGGTGAGTGCAACAAAAACGAGGACATAAACTTCGACGGCTGGTGCGACACCTACGACTGTGCACTGGTTTACGACCGCAACTTCAACGGAAAATGCGACTATCCTTATGATTCGCAGAAAAGAACTTGGCGCGACAACAACGGGAAACTTATTCTCCGCAAGGATTACGAGAGCGACAGTGCATACAATCAGGCGATGGTAAAAGCCGAAAAAGAGAGCGAAGATATCAACCGCGACGGAAAATGCGATTACTCTGACTACCGTCCTGGTCTCATCAACACAGGCGGAATAGCAAGAGCTAAAACTCTTATTGATGAAATCAGGGCAAAGCACGAACGCGACGGCATTCCGGTGCTTTACCTCGACAGCGGAGACACTTTCCAGGGCGCACCGGAGTTCAACCTCTACAAAGGCGATGTCGAAATGCTTTCTATGCAGAAACTCGGCGTTGACGCTATGGTTATCGGCAACCACGAGTTCGACAACGGCACTGGCGGACTTGTTGCGGCTTACAAAAAATCGGGCGGTTTCCCGATGCTCGCATCGAACTATCTTTTCGATCCCGACGGTCACAAAGGACTCATGGATATTTCCTCGCCTTACCTCATCGTGATGACCGGCGGTCTCACCGTGGGAATTGTCGGCGTTGCAAACGACAGCTCGATAAACTCGGGCTACCAGATCGGCGGAAGCACGGGTTTCAACTTCCTTGACCCGATCGAAACGACGCAGACTTACGTCAACAGTCTCCGTCCGCTCGTTGACATTGTCGTAGTTCTTTCGCATCAGGGACTTGACGGCGACTACAAGATCGCGGAAAACGTCAAGGGCGTTGACCTCATTCTCGGCGGTCACCACCATGTTGTCCTTGACCCGCCTAAAGTTCTCCATGGGCCTGACGGAAGAGACGTTATCATCATCCACAGCGGCGTAAACCTCAAAGTCATCGGCGAACTCGAAATCGCGGTTCAGAACAAACGGATCGTCTGGCACAAATATGCAACTCACGCGATCACCGAAAAAATCGCGGAAAACGGCGACTTTGTAAATATGCTGAAACCTTACGTCCAGGGACTCGACTATTCGCAGTATCTCCAGAAAAAAGTCGGATACGCAACTTCGACGATCGTAAGAAACGATCCCGCCAACGGTGACAGTCCTCTCGGCAACATCGTTACAGATGCGATGATGAACCACGAACTTGCGAAGGCGCAGCTCTGCGTTACGAACTCGATGGGAATCAGAGCCGACATTCCGACAGGCGATATAACGCTTGAAAAACTTTACGAAGTATTCCCGTTCGAAAACTCAATAACGACTATGTATTTAAGCGGAAACGAATTGAAAACGCTTTTCGACTTCGTTGCAAGAAAATCGGCAACACGCGGATGCAAAACACAGGTTCAGGTTGCCGGGATCGGCGTCGAGCTTGACTGCAATCCGCCTGAAGAACTGCAGAAAAAGCACAATTCCTACGCTCTGACAAAATGTCTCCAGATCGGCAATACCCTCGTAATCGACAACTACGAGGTTCTTCTTCCGAACCTTCTTTTCAAAATGGCGACAAACGACTACATGGGTCGCGGCGGCAGCGGATTCTACATGCTCGAAGCAAACACGACAAGACTCGACACCTCGGTTTCGCTCCGTGATGCAGTAATAGACTTCTTTGATCAGACAGGCGAACTCAACCCGATTTCCTGGTCACAGAATCAGACCAAACCCGATGAATGCGGGCGCGGCAAACGCATTTTGATGCTTAACTGATGAAAGAAAAAACTTCTGCAATCAACATTATCTGGCTTTCAATAATCCTTATTTCGACAGCTTCAGCCGCATGGCTCGGCAAAATGAGCGAAGTGACCCTTGCCCTTTTCGAAGAGTCGAAAGCGGCTGTCATGCTCGCCATCGGGCTCATCGGCTCTATGGCTTTCTGGATGGGGATGATGAAAGTTTTAGAAGATGCCGGAGCACTCAAAATAATCGCAAAAATCGTACGACCGGTAATGTCGAAACTTTTCCCGGAAATCCCGAAAGATCATCCGGCGATCGGTGCGATAGTGATGAACATGTCGGCAAACATGCTCGGCATGGGAAACGCGGCGACTCCTTTCGGCATCAACGCGATGCAGGAACTCGACAAGCTGAATGGCGAAAAAGGACGCGCGACGAATGCGATGT
Organism: uncultured Spirochaetales bacterium; assembly: GCA_902774115.1. Lineage (GTDB taxonomy): Bacteria > UBP6 > UBA1177 > UBA1177 > UBA1177 > UBA1177. The sequence continues at coordinate 37,272 of CACYHH010000002.1, read as the reverse complement.
GCCTGTTTTTGGCAATAAACACTTCAAGCGTGACGCTTCTTCCGCTCGGTGTCATCACGATCCGCGCGGCAGCAGGAGCGAAAGAACCGGCTTCGATACTTATCCCGTCACTTTTAGCGACGATCGTTTCGACGACAGTTGCGATAATAGCGACAAAACTCATGCAGAGAGGAACTCCGGACTGCGTACCAAGCGAAAATCAGACAGAAGTTGAAAAAAAAGAGCCTGAAGTTAAAGAAAAAGGAGCTTCAACCGGCAAAAAGATCACAGTTTCTTTCTTCATGCTTCTCATTTTTGCCGGAATGATCCATCAGATTTCCACCTCAGATCTCAGTAATATCACTTTCACAGGCGTGACAAAAGCCGTTTCAGACTGGCTCATCCCGATGATAGTCGCAGCAATACTTATTTTCGGCTATCTGAAAAACGTGAAAATCTACGAAACTTTGTGCAGCGGAGCAAAAGAAGGTTTCAACACCGCAGTAAGAATAATTCCTTTCATGGTCGCTATTTTCGCGGCAGTCGGAATGTTCAAGGCAAGCGGCGCAATGGACATAATGATCCGCGCTCTGAGTCCGGCAACCAATTTGGTAGGAATGCCTGCCGAAGCCCTTCCGATGGCACTCATGCGTCCTCTTTCAGGAAGCGGGGCATTCGGAATAATGAGCCAGATCGTCGGAAACGAGCCCGATTCATTCCTTTCGTTTCTGGTTTCTGTAATGCAGGGTTCGACCGAAACGACTTTCTATGTTTTAGCACTTTACTTCGGAGCGGTCAGTATCAAAAACAGCAGACACGCACTTCCGGCGGCACTTTGCGCCGATTTCGCCGGAATTATGGCGGCTGTCGCTTTCTGTCATCTGTTCTGGTAAACGCGGCGGTAAATCTTGTCGTTATACCGGTATTTCGTTATTTCGATATAACGACCGCCACAGAAAAAATTACAATATTTCCTTTGCGATTTTTTCGAGTGTGAATCTCGTCACTTCGATCCCGTAAGATGTGTCGATTATGTGAGTCGCGAAAGGTTTTTTCTCTTCAAAAGACATCTGCGAAGCAATTTTTATCTTCGCCTCTTCCTCGGTTATGTTGTCGCGAGTCATCAGGCGGTTAAGCTGGATTTCCGGTTTACACCATGTGAGCATTACTGTGTCAAAATATTTGTGCCAGCCCGCCTCGATAAGAATCGCGGCTTCAAGAATTACCGGCGAAGTCAGCGATAATTCATCAATTATTTCGAATGTTTTTGATAAAATTGCAGGATGAGTGATTTCATTCAGTTTCAAAAGTTCAGCTTTGTCTGAAAAAACGATTTTTCCCAAAGCCTTGCGGTCGATTTCTCCGTTTTTTATCACATCTTTCCCGAATGCCAGCCCGATTTTTCCGATAATTCCGGGATTTTTCAGGACTTCATGCCCGACCGAATCGGCTGAAACGACTTTGAACCCTAAATTGTCCCGGAAATAGTCGAGAACGACCGTTTTTCCTGTCGCAATGGAACCTGTAAGCGCGGCAACGACTTTATTTTTTCTATTTTCCATCACGTTCCTTGAGGCTGACACGGATGTAGTAAGGCGGCTCGCCTTCGACTTCACGGATTTTAATAAGCTGCTTGTCCTTGAGTTTCATCGGCATTTTGTAGGTTACGACTTTGCCGTCCGGCATCTGCACTGTCTGCGGGACACCTTCCTGAACTTCATCGACATAAATAACCTGATCAATCACGAGCGCGTTTTCAGGCAACTTCGGCTCTACTTCGCAACCGGCCAGAAACATCAGAAAAAGCACCGAAACAGCGATAAAAAACAAACGCATCTTTTCCTCCGGAACAAAAAATTCGCGGCATTATAGTGAAAACGGCTAAAGATACAAATCGCCGATTCTTGACTTTAAATATGATTTTTAATAAATTCGCCCGTCTGAACCACGCTTATTGTAAATCTATTTGGGGGATATATATGAAATTCGCAAATAAATCATTGTTTTTATTAGTGTTTTTTTCATTTACCACACTTTGTGCATCAACTGTCACCGAGACTTTGGGCGCAACAAGCACAGTGAATCCTTTCAGCGCGAGAATGTTCGTCGGCGGTGCCGAGGCTACTTATTTCAATCCGGCACTTCTTCCGAAAACAAAAAGAAGTTTCACTCTCAACTTTTTTTACAGCTACCGTAATCTTGACATAACCCTTTTCGACCGTCCTGATTCTCTGAATATCGTGGGAAACATCACCGAAAACTCGGGAATTTACGGCGCTAACCAGACAAACAGGGACAAATACGAAACAAACCTTCCGTACAAGACCCGTCCTACTGCGGATCTTGATGCAAGAGGTAAAGACGATTCCAAAGAAGGCAACCTCTACGGCGCGGTCGGACTAGTGCTTCCGATCTGGAAAGACTATATTGCGCTTGGTTTTTACGGAATGCTCCCGATGGGTTCGCTGATGAAGGAGAAATCCTTTTTCGCGGACGAAAGAGAAGCAAATTTCTCTAACTCGCTCCACTACGAGCTTTACGACGACAGAATGACCTCTTTCAACCTTTCGCTTGCACTTGCCGGCGGCTACAAATGGGTTTATGCCGGAGTCGGCGTCAATATCACGGCTGAAGCAAATGTCCAGGCTCCGATCTTTACTCCGGATGCGGGCAAAAACGAGAATAAAATCGGGACGATGGCTGAAATCAAACCGAAACTCGTTCCCCATTTCGGACTTATCGTAAGACCGTGGGGGCCGATCCAGCTCGGTTTCACGGCACATCTTCCGGCAAAAACCGACATCGATGTCGATACAAAAATCACTTTCTGGTATATCGACCGCGACAAAGAGGCCGAAATCAACAGAAACAGGGTGCATGTCGCTTACGCTTTCAGACCGCTTGCACTCTCGCCGTCAATCGCCATCGTTGACTACAAATTCAAGAACGACCTTGAGCTCAGCGTCGGTTTTACCGCTATCTGGAGACAGTGGTCAAAATACAAAAACCGTTACAATGAAAGCCCGGAATACAACATATACTGGGACAACACTATTCAGGAAAAAGACGAAAACGGCAACATGAAAGTCGGCGGCTGGGCTTCGGAATATGTCAAGAAATACAAATGGAAAGACAGCTGGGAATTCACTCTCGGCACCAATTTCAAATACCACGCAATCAAAACCGGTCTCGACCTCGGCTACTTCATGTCGCCTGTCCCCAAGCAGGACGGCAGAACAAACTATGTCGACAACGACAGGATGAGCATCGCGGCGGGTTTCAGCTACACATGGGATCTTCCGGAAAATCTGCAGCTTGAGCTCGGCGGCAACTTTCAGGCTCACATAATGCTTGAAAGAACGACGAAAAAGGAGGAAGGCGAGGCAAATTCAGTCGGAAAAGACGGAAAAACAGTCGACGAGTTCCCGGATTCCGAATGCGACGGCTTCGGAGACTGCCCTGTCGGGACTCCGATAGCGGAATCAGAAGGTTTTCAGACAAACAACCCCGGTTATCCGGGATATAAAAGCAGCGGTCAGATATTTACAGGCGGCTTGTGGCTTACACTTTACTTTTAGGAGGATAAAATGAAAAAATTCACAGTGATTTTAGCAGTTTTTGTAATGGCTCTATTTGTTGTTTCATGCGGTGACTCCGGTAACGGCGGCAACGATACTTCGGATACCGGCACAGACACTGACACAGACACCAATGACAATCCCGATACGGCAACCGATACTGATCCGACTGACGAACCGACAAATCCGACTGATCCGACGACCGACGAGCCGACAAACCCGACAGATCCGACCGGTGAACCGACTGATCCGACCGACGAACCGACAGGACCGGTAGCAGGAAACTGCACCGAAGGCGAAACGAAACTCGGCGAAACAGTCTGCGGTTCTACCCAGCACGGCAAACTTTATCAGGTATGCAAAGACGGCGACTGGGAAGACACCGAAAAATGCACATGCGATCCGGGAGAATACCCGGAAGTATGCGGATATTACGCACAGAAAATGTGGTTCACATCTTCTTCGAAAGTCGCTACGATCGACCTCGCAGAAGGCTGGACGAGAACATATTTCCACATCGTTCAGGAACAGGAACAGGACAAAGTTCATATCAAGGCAACATACTGCAACATCAAAATCGACAACTCGATGAGCGCGCTTCTTCAAGTTATCATGCCTCAGTCTTTTGCAGACGCTCTTGGAACGGCTGACAAAGAATCGTATATCACCAAAAATGATGACGATACTTTCGGATTCAATCAGGATGTTTTCTGGGAGATCCGCGGAATCGATCCTGCATGCTACGGCGACAATCCGGCAGGATACAACCTTCCGACAAATTCGACCGACCCGTGCGTTCAGGACTGGGACAACGACGGAATGCCGGGACTTACCGTCAACGCAAAAGGAACGATCGGCGGAAACAGCATAATGAATATGGTCGAAAAATCGTCTTCAGTTATCCACGACGGTTTGATTTCTGAAGACGGTCTGAAAATCGACGCTCTTGTCACATGGACAGACGAGCAGAAGATTCTTTTTGCAGAAAACAAAGCTTTGCAAGGCGGATCAGACAACAAGATCAAAGATGAATCGAGCAAATTCGACGGTCCGGCGAACTTCATCGAGCAGGTCAAAATCGAAGACGGCAGCGACTGCGCGTTTATCGTCAACAACGCAGGAACTATTTTCTCGCCGGATCCTGTAACATTGAAATAAAGGTAATGGTAAAAAATCATTTGACAAACAATAAATTATTTATACAATATTGAGCCATGAGTGATTTTACGATTAATAAATCAGCTTTTCCTCTTCAGCTCGCAAGGTTAGCAGACACGCGGAATGTCGAAGAATGCAGGGGCGTATTTCTGCGTTTGATGCAGGTAACCGGTCTTGATGAAGGTTCCATAGAAAAAGCTCTCGCGATTTTCGATGATGTTTACCGTCTCTACACCGGCAAATACGAAGGATACAAATCCTGCGACACCGAATACCACGATTTCAGACACGTTATCGATGTAACTCTGGCATCGCTCCGCATTGCCGATTCCCTGATGCTGAACGGCGAAAAATTCACGAAACACAATGTTTTTCTTGTAGGAATCGCCGCCGTTTTTCACGATACCGGCTACATTCCCGAAATCAACGATCCGGTTGAAAACGGTGCCGTCTACACTTCGACTCATGTAAGACGCAGCATGGTTTTTGCAGAAAAATATATGTCGCAGAAAGGCTATCCTTCTGAAGATATTGAAAAAACCAAACAGATGATTCTTCTTACAGATCTCAGCGTAAAACTTGCCGACATAAAATTTATCGATGCCGAAACTGAAAGATTCGCGAAAATTCTCGCTTCCGCCGACCTCATCGGACAGATGGCAGACAGAATTTACCTGGAAAAACTTCTTTTCCTGTACCGCGAATTCGAAATGGGAAACATTCCTTTCTATTCGTCGGAAGCCGATCTTCTGACCAAAACCATAGGTTTCTTCAAAATCATGGAAGACCGTCTTGCAAATGCTTTGGACGGAGTAAACGCAAATCTTATCCTTCACTTTCAGAAAAGATACGACATCAACGAAGACCTTTACCGCAAAGGAATGGACAGCAATCTCAAATATCTGACCAGAATCCTCGAAGAGCATCCCGGTCATCACAGAGAGTTTCTGAGACGCGACAATATAGTCGATAAACTTTGATTCAGCCTTTAAAAATAATCTCAATTTTGGAGTTGCTATGAAAAAAATCATTTTTATCTCCCTTACGATTCTGTTTTGCATTGTTTCCTGTTCAAAAACCGAAAAACCGGCCGCTGAAACAAAAAAAGAGGCTGTTCAGCCTGCCGAAAAGGTGAAAACGATACTCGACTACACCGGAATCGAGACTTCTCATACAGGTTTCGTTATGAAAGACGGCCGGAAACTCTATCTCGCAAGAAAAGAGAACGCAGCCCAGCTCTATCTTGAGTCGGCTGACGGAAAAGAAACTAAACAGCTAACCTTTCTGAACGATGCGGTCGACGGCTACAAAGTGAGCCCGGAAGAATCGCAGCTCATTTTCATCTCTTCAAAAGGGGGAAACGAGCAGTACGACTTCTATCTCTACTCTTTTGAGACGGGCAAATACGAGCCCCTTCTCGCCGATGACGCCGTCCGCTACGAAGACCCGACATGGATAAACGAAAATGAGTTTCTGTTTGCTTCAAACGAGGCGAACGGCAAGGATTTTTATATCTATCACTTTGATATTGCTGCAAAAAAACGGACTTTACTTGTTGAAAAGAAAGGATTTAACAGCATAACCGACGCTTTGTCGAAGGACGATTTTCTTTTCTATACATACGAAAGCAACATGAAAACCGTTCCCTACCGCTTCCAGAACGGCAAAGCGAAAAAAATGAAAGTTGGCGACGAGAACAAAAAATATATTCCGATTGCATTTTTCGACGGCGGCATCCTGATGCGTACGAACGAAAAAAACGACATGGAATATCTTGAAATAATCAAAGAAAACTCAAAGAAAACTCTTTTTGAGGACAAGTGGGGAATAGAACTCGCCGCCGTTGATAAAACAAACCGCAATTCGGCACTTTTCTGCACGAACGAAGAGGGGTACAACCGCTGTTTTTACTATCACGACGCTCAAACCGAGCCGCTTGATTTCGGCAAATCGCTTGTTTCGGTAAGTTCACTCAAAAACGGCAGAGCGGTTGTCAGAATTTCAAAAGACAGCGAGCTTCCGGCATTACAAGTTATTGATTTAACTACAAAAAAATCAGAAGTTTTCGGATATTCGAAAGACAACGGGATCGATGTTTCGCTTTTTGCGGCGCCAGAACTCAGAAAAGTCAAAAGTTTCGACGGCGAAGAAATCCCCTACTTCCTCTATCTCCCGAAAACGGGCAAAGCACCTTATCCGACGATCGTTTACTTCCACGGCGGACCGGAAGGTCAGTTCAGACCGGGTTTTACAACGCAGTTCCAGTATTATCTTTCAAAAGGGATCGCCGTTGTCGCTCCGAATGTCCGCGGATCGTCGGGCTACGGCAAAAGATACATGGATCTCGACAATTACAAACTCCGCATGAACGCGGTCAAAGACGGCGGCGCGATACTTGAAGATTTAGTAAAAAGCGGCATTTCAAAACCGAACAGATTCATTGCAAGCGGCGGAAGTTACGGCGGATTCATGACAGTCGCATCAATGGCGCAGTTCGCCGACGACTACATCTGCGGAATCGACAATGTCGGAGTCGTCGATCTCATAAATTTCCTTGAAAACACTTCAAGTTACCGCCGTCATCTGCGTGAAGCCGAATACGGCCCGCTCACCGACAGAGAGTTTTTAGCTTCGGTTTCACCGACAAACATGGCTGAAAAAATAAAAGGCGAACTTTTTGTTTTCCACGGTGCAAACGATCCGAGAGTTCCGGTCAGCGACGCCTACATTCTCATCGACAAACTCAAAAAGGCGGGCAAAAAAGTGCAGAAACACGTTTTTGAAGACGAAGGTCACGGCTACCGCAAAAAAGAAAACCGGAATATATACTTCCGGAAAAGCGCTGATTTCATCGAAAGTTGTGCAAAGGATAACTGATGGATAGCATTAAACTTTTTCACGATTTTCTGCTTCACGAGAAACGTTATTCAATAAAAACGGCCGATTCATACTGCCTCGATATAGAGCTTATGCGGCGTTACTTCGCGGAACTTGACCTTGATCTCACCGAACTGTCTAAAGACGATCTTAAAGACTATCTCGGATCGATTTATTCTGAGGTCAAGGCATCGTCGCTGCGGCGTAAAATCGTATCGATACGACAGTTCTACCTTCTTCTGCACAAACGCAAAATTATTGAAGATAATCCGGCACTTACGCTGACCGGTCCGAAAAAGGACGGCGTTCTTCCCGGAGCTTTGACACGCGAAGAAATGGCAAGACTCATCGAATACAACTATCCGCAGAACCTCAAAGGTCTGCGCGACAGGGCGATAATCGAAATGCTTTACAGCAGCGGAGTCCGTGTCGGAGAACTCATTTCGCTCAAAATAAAGGACATGGATTTTAAAGGAAAAACTGTCAGTGTTTTGGGAAAAGGCAAAAAGGAAAGACTGCTTCCGGTAACGAGCCAAGCCATTGATTCTATTGAGAATTATCTTATGAAGCGTCCGACCGGGAAAGAAAAGGATTCAATAATTTTCTGCAATCTTAAAGGGGAACCGCTGACAGAGCGCGGCGTGCAGTACATAATCGACACTCTGGCAAAAAACTGCGGGATTTACCGCAAAATCACCCCCCACATGCTGCGTCACAGTTTTGCGACCCATTTTTTGGAAAACGGCATGAATCTCAGATACCTGCAGTCTCTTTTAGGGCACAGCAACCTTTCGACGACAGAAATCTACACCCACCTTTCGATCGAAGAACTCACAAAAGTTTACCGAAAGGCGCATCCCGGTTCTAAAAACTGAAGAATTTCAATTATTTGATAAGGCTGAACTCAAAATCGGCGAAAAACGTCGGAACGAATTTGCCGTTTGTAAAACCTGAATCCTTGAGGACGCTGTAATTCATCCCGATTCCGGCTCCCAAGGCAAACCAGCTGAAAACACTGTAACTTCCGCCAGCTTCGACACCTAACGACCAGTCGTTGAAGTTTGAATGTCCGGTGTTGTCCCAGATTTTTTTGTAACCGAGTCCTGCTTTCAGCGCGAAATCGCTTATTTTGTAGAAACCTCCGGCGGTTATGCCTAAAGAATATGCCCGCTGCGAGGATGTACTGTAGTCGGTTCCCACCGAAAGAGTTGAATAAATGTTCGCGAAATTTACCCTGACGCCTGTACTCAGCATCGGATCAAACTCTGTGTCGTGCTGGGTCTGGAGAACAAGATCGACCGAAAGTGACGATGAGTCATCTTCCTTAATGATTTCAGGTTCTTTTTCGGTTTTTGCGACTTTTTCGCCGTCTTTTTTCTCCTTTTTTTCGTAAACCGGATAGTCGTATTTAGGAGTCGTTCCGTAGTATTCGCCCCAGTTTCTGGAAGCAGGGCTGTATTCCTCTTTTGCGGGCTCATCTTCCTTTGGTTTAGCTTCAAAAACTTCTGTGTCAGCATCATCAGGCTCTGTTTTATCACTTATTTCATGCTTTTTTTCGGGCGTTTTTTTCTTTTCCCCATCTTTTTCTTCAGCTTTTTCTTCTTTCTCGGCTGATTCTTCCTCTTTTTCAGACTCTTTATCGAGACCGGCAAAAACCACGCTTTCCCAATCCGGCGCATTTGCCCCTTCGCTGATTTCGACAGTCAGTTCAAAAGGCTTTTCATCACTAGCGGAAACAATTGTAAACAATAAGAAAAGAGTAATAAAAACAAATATTTGAAATTTCAAAGCATCTTAGTTCAAAGGTGACGGAGCAAAAACGAACATCGAAACTTTAGTCTCATTTTTCTGCGCGTCAAGAACTATTTTGTGCTTGTGTGAATAGTTTGAATATTCAGCCGAGGTGAGGATTTCCATCCGGCCGTTTTTCTCTGTTTTTACGACAAACGGGATCGTGTTTTTCCCTTTTTTGAGCTTTCCCGTCCACTCGTGGGAGCGGGTGTTCCTGATTTTTTCGTTTGATGACAGGAATGAGACACCGTCATCAAGTTTGATGGAAAACTTAACATTTTCAAGATCTTCCACCGCATCATAGACAAGATTTATTGTCACAGGATTACCGGCCGCGACAGTTGATTCGGAAATTTTTTCACCGTTTTCACTTGTGTCCGGAGCAAAAAGAAAAATAAAAAAAACAACTGCAAAAACAGCGGCAACAGCCGAAACTGTTCTCGAAAACGCAATGAATTTTGCGCGTCTTTTCCTGACTGCGGCGATTTCTTCAAGCCGGGCATTGATTTTTTTCTGAAATTCTTCACCGATCTCGTCATCGGATTTCTTGTAGGATTTCAGCAGCTTGCCGTATTCTTCAGGCACTTTTTCAAGATTTTCTCTTTCCTTTTCCATAACGACCTCAACAAACAACACCGATACGACCTGTAAAGTATGAAAAAGTTACATTTTTATTTATTTTTTTATCCGTTTTTGCTAAAAAGCGCCGTTTTCGGAGGTGAAAATGCTGAACAACAGAGAATGGGAACTCATAAATTTCGCGAAAGGCGGAAAAAACGCTTTCATCGGCGATGACTGCGCGGTGTGGAACGAAAAATCACTTGTCGTAACTACCGATCATTTCTGCGAAAATGTCCACTTCGACCTTTCTTTCATGCCGGCTGAAGCTGTTGGCTGGAGGCTTATGGCGGCAAATGCGAGCGACGTGATTTCGATGGGCTCGAAGCCGACTCACTATCTTCTAAACATCGCGGTTCCAGAAAACGGCTTTGAAAACGCGAAGAAAATGATCGAAGGAATCCGTAATTTTGCGGAAAAATACGGAATCGCACTGCTTGGCGGCGACACGACTGCGGCTGAAAAATTCACTCTCGGCGTCACGATGTTCGGTAACAAGCCTGAAAAACCGCTCCTCAGAAGTGCGGCAAAACCGGGTGATTTCGTCTATTTAGCAGCCGAAACAGGGCTTTCACTCTGCGGTTACAAGGCTTTAAAACACAAAATCCCGGGGTTTGAAAAGTCGAAACAGCGCTTTTTATGCCCCGATCCTTTTTTACATATTCCAAATAAAATCAATGAGTTGAATGCAGCGATAGATATAAGCGATTCCCTTATGAGCGAACTCAGACTGCTTTGCGCGCTCTCTGATGTTTCAATTGAAATCGACTTTGACAAAATCCCGGTTCATGAAGAAGTCGCCGAATACAGCCGTACTTATTCCGAACCGCTTGAAAGATTTCTTTTCGGAAGCGGAGAGGAGTTTATTATGCTATTCAGCGCGGATCATAAAATCGACGGAGCCTTCGAAATAGGAAAAGTAACCGACGAATCAGGACAAAAACTTGAAATCACTGGTAAAAACGGCGTATTTGACGCTGATTCTGTTAAACTTTTTTCTCATTTCGGCTGAAAATATCTGCGGTTATCCCAAAGATGCGACAGTTGAAGTGACTTCGGCCACCGGCGAAAAAAAGTTTTTTTCAGTCGGAATCGCCGAAACTGACGAAAAACATGAAAAAGGACTCATGTATTGCAGAAAAATGGAGAAAAACCAAGGGCTTTTCTTTATTTTCGACAATGACCGCGAGCGTTTTTTCTGGATGAAAAATACCACTGTCGAACTTGCGGTAATCTTTATCGACCGTGATTTCAACGTCGTTTCCGTGCGCCGCGGCGTTCCGCTCAGCAAAACGACTCTTCCCAGCGTGAAACCTGTCAGATTCGTCCTCGAAGTGAACTGGGAAAGCGGAAAATCGATCCTTCCCGGCGACAAAATCAAGCTGAAAATGCTGTAAAAATACGTCATCCTGAGCCAGGCGAAGGATCTGTATGAGATATTTCGCTAACGCTCAATATGACGATAGATGTTTCGGCTAAGCCTCGACATGACAAAAATAAACAATTTTTTGAAATTTTTTTTGTTATGAATACAATACGCTACTTTTTGTTTTTTTATGGAGGTATAGTTATGAAAAAAGGGTTGTTTCTTTTGATTGCTGTTTTCTTTATTGCTTTCGGATGCACTGTCGAAACTTCTGAAAATAATGAAAAAGACAACAATTCGGAACAGGGTACGCTTTACCACGAGTGCTATCCGAACGAAACTTGCAACAAAGGGCTTGTCTGTGAGCAGGAAACCAATGTCTGTGTCAGAGAAGGAACTTCCGATGACAACAAAGATGGAGATACCGCTCCTGACGGTGAAGAAAACGGAACGGACGGAACAGATACCGCTTCTGAAAATGAAGAAGGTGACAATTCTGACACCGCTTCAGAGTCAGACGGATTCAAGGAAAGCTACAACAAATCGAAATACGAAAACCACATTCTTTTCAAAGGCGAAGGAACTCTTACCAATCTGGATTTTGAAAACGATCCTGACTTGAACAAAAGCGATGCTACCGGAAATTTTGAGATCGCTATAGACGGCACAACTTACAAGGATTTCGATAAAATTATGATTTACACCTATGATACCATTATTTTGATCGGCGGCTCCAAAATTCTTGATAAAGAAAAAGGAATCTATTTCGCGACTTCTCTTTATTTAATGACAAGTGACCTGGAAACGATCCGTGATTTTGCAGATGATCTCGGATTCAACGGCGAAATCGACTTTGCTCCGTCAGCCGTAGTAAATAAAAGCAGAGCGATAGATGAAGATTTAAGCTGCAACAAAAACCTCGCTGTAGGCATGCGCTCCGGAAACAAGTCTGAAGCGGCATCAGCAAATTGGTATTCAGACGGAAGAATGCAGCTTTTCATTGATAAAAATTCGACATTTGCAGCAGGGGAAACCTTCAAAATAGCATTAGACGTATCTCTTTCGACCGATATCACCGATATAAACAATCAGGGTTTTGCCGAATATGCCTGCTATAACGGTGAAGGCGAAATCGATTGCCCCGAAGACATCGCAACCTTGGCAGGATTTTAGCTCTAAAAAAACTTCTGACATCTGCCGGTATCTGCACGCACTACGGCATACACAAAAATTTAAATTAAAATTGAAAATTTTTTCATTGCAAATAGGATATTCTGCTTTTTGTTTGTGAGTAGGGGTGTTCGCTATGAAAAAGATGCTTTTTTCTCTCATATTTCTGATTTTTCTGATTGTTTCGTGCGGTGAAACGACAGGAGTCGAGCCGAAAAACAAAGGGCTTGCCGGTTTTGCAGTCGAATTTGCCGAAGACTTCGATTTGGGAAGTCCGGAACACAGAATCGATAATCCGAAAGACGGCATCGTCACAACTATAAACATAACCGCTCTCGGCTATGACAAAAAACCTCTCACAAGTTACAACGGCGAAGTCGATGTCAGCATGCTTTACGGCGAAAATGCGGCTGTTTCAAGAATAACTATTGCAAACGGATATGCCGAAAATGTCGAAGTAAAGATGAGATACTGCCTTGACAACGACCGTGTAGTCGTGCAGGAAGTCAAAAAACACGAAGAGAATTCGCAATATGAACCGACAGGGAAAATGGGTGTTTCGCCCGTTTTTTACACGGAAGTTGCAACAATTTCTGCGATTCAGGGAACTGTCAAAGGGGCGAAAGGCAATCCTTCCGCTTTCAACAACCGTAATTTGACTTTGAAAGACCGCCAAATGGTTGTTATCGCCGTTATTGAAGGCGGTTTCTACCTGCATGAAGTCGGAGTCGACGACTATTCCTCGGTTTATATGTACACTTACTCCACGCCTTACGTCGATGACAATGTCGATGAAACGATTTCACTTCCTGTCGGAGCTCTGATCGAAAGCGCAAACGGCTCGGTCTTCGAGTTTTTCGGCTTCACGGAAATGAGTTTCCCGACTTTCAAGCCCGTTTATGTTGAAAAAGACGGCAAAAAAGAGCTTAAAATCGACACTTCTCTCATTCCTGAGCCAAAAGATGTGGGCGATATTCTGAACGACAGCAACGAAATGGAAAAACACGAGGCTTCACTTGTAACGGTGAAAAATGTTTCGGTTGCATGGTTCAACGAGGAAGATTCGTCCTATATCGAATACTCGCAGTTCCCTCTTGAAACCTCGTCAGGAGCCTCAATTATGGCTCAGACACTCTACACGGCTCCGCTTTTCAACGCCGTCGCCGAAAAACCGGAAGCCGGCAACACGACGCATCACTACAATTTCACAGGAATTCTGAAGCAGCACACGAGCGCAAGACCTTCGACCTGGATTCTCGTGCCACGTGACATGAACGATATTGAATGTTTGGATTGCAAATAATTTGGAGAGAAACTCATGAAAAAATTCATTTTTTTAACAGCTTTTTTCTTCGTTTTCGCTCTATTTGCACAGGAAGCGCAGCCCGAAGAAAACGAATCTGAAGCACCGGCCGAAGAAACCGCGGAAGCTGCTCAGAATCAGCAGGAAGCCGCTCCGGCAAAGGCTGACGACGACAAAATAACGGTATCGAAGGAAGAGCTCGCAAAACTCGTCAGAGAGGCTGTTGCAGAGGAAATGGCGAAAAAAGAGGCTGAAAAGAAGGAAGCCGAAGCTAAAGAAAGTGAAGAAACCGTAACTGCACAGGCTGAAACAAAACCTGCTGAAGGCGAAAAAACAGACGAGGCTGCGGCAAAGAAAGAGATCCACGGCACAGAGGACACGAACGGTCTCATCCAGACAAGCTACACCAAAAGCAGCATCGCGTTCATCATGGGTGACGACAACCTCCGCGACAATTCGCAGTATTCTCCGAAATGGGATATAGGTTCAAGATATGAATACGAAGATTTCGCCGACAGAATCTACGGATATTCCAACAACGTGAAAAGTTCTACCAAACTTTCGCTTTTCCACGAAGAAAAAGGATTTCTCCCCTATCTCACGGCAAGAATGTCGCTTTCTTTCGCGATGTACAATTCGGTCGACGCTATGTCGGACAAACTTATCACATCGCTCAAAGAAGACCGCTCTTTCCTTGAAATAGACTTCCGCCATCCGACAAAACACAGATTCAATATCACACTTTATCCTTACAACGCCGACAATATCGCGATCGGAACGCTGCGCGGACTCCGCTGGGGCGGAAACGCTTCGGTATGGCCGCAGAGCGACTCTTCGCCTGTTCCTGGATTTCAGGTTCTTTACGGTTACTCCGATTTTTCGATATACTTCGGTTTCAAAGCTCACGCTCAGTCGAAAACAGATAAACTCTCAACCGAAATCGTTCCGAAAGAGACTGTTTACGGATTTTTCGGCGGCTTAACCTACAACAACAAGGAACTCGGGCTCAAGGCAAGCCTTCAGGGGGCTTACATCGACAAAGGCGATAACGTAAACATTCCTGATTATATGCTTAAAAAACCTGGCGACGACACCATCAAATCATACGGAATCGACGCTTATCTCGAATACAACAACGGATCGCGTTTCGGTGACCCGCTCGGAATCAACTCTTATTCCGATGGAACATGGATCCGTCCTGACTACACGACCGACATTTCGTGGAGGATCCGCGGAGAATACCTTTTCCAGAACGAACGCCTTCAGAATGCAGACTACCTGTCATCGGCAAAGAGTGAAGCAAAACCGATAACCGACGACTACTTTGCCCACGGCGCTGCAGTTGACCTCGGCTTCCGCTGGAAAGGACTCAGAGCAATGTTTTTGTACAGCTACAGAGACCTTTCATTCATGACTTTTGACGCTCCCGGCGTAAACCCGTGGACCACGATCCCGAGCGAGGCAAAACAGACTCCGGAACACCTTTTCACCGTTTCGGCTGACTACTTTGTATGGAACTTCTGGTTCGGCGCAAGTTTCGGCTACAAAATTCCGGCGACGTACACCGTCAGAGACGAAAACGGACGCAAAAACACGATGGTCATCCGCGAAAGACTTTCTACGGACGCAGTCAGCACCGCTTTCGACAGAACACGTGAAATGCTCCCGACCGGCAGAGACGCGCTCGACATCTTCTTCGTCAAAGCCGACATCAAATACCAGTTCAGCGATTCATTCACCGCAATGCTTGAATACTCCTTCACCCGTGACCATAACCGTCAGAGAATGGTTGCACAGGATGACGGCACCTACAAAAGCGAGTCCGATGTCATCGAAGTCATGGATGTTCACGGACTTATGTTCCTTGTTGAAGGAAGATTCTAAGGATTTTTTATTTCACCAGATTTTCCGGGGCTTTCCCGCAAAGGACGGCGCAGCAGTCGTCGATCACCATTCTCGCCATTTCGGAGCGTGTTTCCACGGCAGAACTTCCGATGTGAGGAAGAAGCGCTGCGTTTTCAAGAGTCATAAGTTTTTCGTTGATTTTCGGCTCGAACTCATAGACATCGAATCCGGCTGCGTAAATTTCCTTCTTTTCGAGTGCGTCGGCAAGGGCCGCTTCGTCAATAAGCTGACCGCGTGCCGTGTTTATAATTATCGCGCTTTTCTTCATCGTTCTGAGTTCTTTCGCGCCTATCATGTGGTGAAGTTCCGGAACGTAAGGCAGATGCAGCGAAAGGAAGTCGCACTCCTTCAGAAGTTCCGCAAATTCGCAGTATTTTGCACCGAGTTCATTCTCGGCAGCTTCGTTTCTGCGTCTGCTCCAGTAGATTATGTCAAGACCGAACGCTTTCGCCCTTTTTGCAGTCGCGAAACCGATCCTGCCCATTCCGAGAACACCGAATTTCTTGCCGTCAAGCGATACTCCGTTGAAAAGTTCAGGTGCCCAGCCTTTGAAATTGCCTTCTCTTGCATATTTTTCAGCCTCGACCGCGCGTCTTGAAGTCATAAGGAGAAGCAGGATCGCGATGTCGGCAGTCGAATCGGTGAGAACTCCGGGTGTATTCGTTACTGTGATCCCGTGTTCGCGGCAGTAAGCGAGGTCTATGTTGTTGAAACCGACTGCATAGTTCGAAACAACCTTTAAATTCGGCATTTTTGCAAGCAGAGCTGCGTCGATTTTATCCGAAAGCATCGAAATCAGACCGTCAGGATTCAGTTTTTCAAGGCTTTCAGCTAAATTTTTGTGTTCCTCTTCGTTCAGAACAACAGTCTCGAAATTTTTGTCGGCAAGCAGACTTTCATACCTTTTGCCCGGCAGTTTACACGAAATAACGATCTTTTTCATTTATCCCTCCATCAGAAATAATTTTTCTCGAAACTTTTGGCGTATTCCGACGCTTTTGAATAAAAATTCCTCAGAATCTGGAAATTCAGCATACTTTTTTCAGAAAGCTGGCGTCCTTCCGTGTGGTGAAATGTGAACGGAGAAACTATCGAATTATCACTTTTTCTGAGATAATAAATAACGCCGCCTTTTTTGTCGCTGAATATGTAGCCGCTTTTGCCGATCACCGCTTTTTCTTTGTAAAGAGCATTCCTTTTAAGCGACGGATTTATGTTCGCAAGTCCGCGGAAAAAAGCGCGTGTCGCGTAGTTGCTGTATATCAGTTCCATCGTTCCGCCGAAGCCGCGCGACTGGTCGAATTCCATGAGTTTCGCCAAAAACGGAACATGCACTTCATCGTTTGCAGGAACTTCAAAAACAGGAACCAGATTATTGTTTTCATAGACGAACCTGACCTTGGGGCAGCCTTTGAACGGACCGTTTGTAATGCACGGCTGAAGCGCATAACCGTCGGCAGTGTAATAAAATGCTCCGTTTCCGGCATCGAAAAGATAGACTTCCGAAACCGATCTCACTGACGAATTTTTATATCTGAGATAAAGGATTTCGCCCGTTTTTTCGTTGTAGAAAAAAGTCAGAGCGTCGCCTTCGCGGAAGCGGATTTTGTAACCGTTAAGGAAATAAACGATTTCCTGAATATTTTTAACTATATTCTGCGGAAGTTTCGTATTGTACCTTTTCGCGAAAGAATCTGCGATAGTTCCTCGCATCACGAAATCGGCATAGAGAATGTTGTCACCGTGAGGCGAAAAAGTCCTGAACTGCGGCAGATCGACATCGTAAGTGAGCGGAAAATCGAGGGAAGAATGGTCAGTCGGATAAAGTATGAACGGCTTTTCGTCATCTTCTTCAGTTTGGGATTCATCATAATCCAATGACTGAAAAATATTCAGAGAAATTGAAATTATAAAGAGTAAAACGAAGATATTGCGAATACGCCTTTTCACGACTTTTCCGAATAGAAGCGCTATTTAAGAAGCATTTTTACAGGTTCCATTCCGGCAGGAGTTTTTTCTTCTATTGCTTTCAGCACTGCACCGCCGCCTGTGAACATGTAGTATTTCGTGTTGTCGACAGCCGCCATATAAGTTCCCGGAAGGAGTTTTTTGAAATCCTGCAATGTGTCACCGCCGCCGTAAAGTTTATTAGCATCCTTGTTCTTGTCGATAAGTGAATACATCGCAGCCGTGCCGCTTCCGAAGTTGGGTGTAAAGCCCATGACAGCATTTACGAAGAAGGTTTTCGCGTTTGCAAAAATCTCTGCGACTGCCGGATCTGCGAAGGTTTCAGGCGCTGCGTCGAGAACGAACTTGAGTTCCATTCCCGGTTTGAGGTCTTTGAGAGCGACCGTTCTGTGCTGCCCTTCGAATTTACCGTCCATCGTGTCGGATTCGACAATGTAGGGAAGTTCAACGATTTTGCCCGGGAATTTTGCCGAGAAATCGACGAATTTCTTTGCCGAAGCAACGTCTTCCTCCTCAACGCCCGCGATTTTGACACCGTATTTTGCGCAGAGGTATGCGTTGTAGATGACTCCGCCTAAAACAAGGTGGTCAGCCTTTTCGAGAAGTGCCGAAAGGGGCTCGATCTTGGTATCGAACTTCGATCCCGCGACAGCTGCAAGGAAAGGACGGGCCGGCTCGTAGATGCGTTTCAGATTCTCGATTTCCTTTTCCATAAGGATCCCGGCGAATGCCGGAAGGCGTTTTGCAATTCTTACAGTCGAAGTGTGGCTCTGCCATGAACCGAAAGCGTCGTTTACGAAAACATCGGCTATTGCAGCCATTTCGTCAGCAAGTTTCTCAGCTTTTTCGTCTTTCGCCTCTTCCCCTGCGAACCAGCGTGTGTTAGGAAGGTAAATCATGTCGATTTTACCCGATTTGAGTTCGCCAAGAAGCGGATCCATAACTTCTTTGCAGAGACTTTTGTAGCCGAAAGCGTCTTCAGCCTTGAACTCCGGAACTTTGATTCTGAGCGAGAGTTTTTTCTCGAGATATTTTACGACCGGCATTACGGAAGTCTTTTCTTCCATCGTGATTTCGCCTGTTTTTTTGTCTTTCGGGCGACCGACATGGGTCATAAGTACCGGTCTGCCGCCTTTTGCATAAATCCTGCAGATCGTGGCGAAAGTCGAGTCTATTCTGTAAGGGTCTTCGATTTTTCCTTTTTTAACGACATTGTGATCGACTCTGACAAGGACGATTTTTCCCTGAAGGTCGGCTTCATTCAAAGTTTTAAGAGTGAGATTTTCCATTTTATCCTCCGAAATTAAAGGCAGACTTTGTCTGTTTCATCGCAAACAGTGTTGTAAACACACTCGTTTACCTCGCAGTCAGGGAGACAAGCGTGGATCTTGTTCGAGCAGCGGTATCCTGTGCGGCAGTCTGAAGGTTTGGTGCATTTGTGGTAGCAGTATCCGTCACCCCAGCTGCCCTGACTGTTTGCATGGTAAACGCCGCCTGCGTTATCACATGCAGCATGGTCAGTCATATCACACATAAAAGAGCAGTATCCGCCCGGGAATCCGTCGCCACTCTGGGTAAGACAGAACGCTTCCTGACCGTCGTCTCCGCTGCCGTATGTCTGGGAGCACTGGCTGTCGCTTGTGCATGCAGCGCCGACTTTGCCGGACTGAGCCTGATTTCCGCTTGTGTCGCCGGTATTGAGGTTGTCACCGCCTTCGCCCGGGTTCGTCGGATCGGTTTGGTCAGTTGGTTCTGTCGGATCATCGGTCGGTTCCGTCGGGTCATCCGTCGGTTCTGTCGGGTTCGTCGGGTTATCCGTCGGTTCTGTCGGGTTATCCGTCGGTTCTGTCGGGTTATCCGTCGGTTCTGTCGGATCATCGGTCGGTTCCGTCGGATCAGTTGTATCGGTTGTATCAGCATCCGAGTCGGTTTTGTCAGTATCAGATGTGGTTCCGGTATCGACTGTGTCTTCATCTCCGTCGCTGCCGCAGGAAACAAAGAAAAGCATTGAAAAAATTACGCAAAGGGCAAGTAAAGAAAGTTTTTTCATCTCAAGTTTCTCCTTCTAAATTACTGTTTAGTCTGAGGGTTTACCGTTTCCGGAGCCGATTTGTTGACATAACCCGCAGGAATTACGATATCTATTTTTTTGAGATCAGATTTTGCGATCTTTTTTACAGTGGTTTTGACGTCGGACATCTTCGGATTCTGTGCAAGTTTGACTGATTTTACAACCATGCCGATTTCGACGAATTTGTCTTCCACCTGAGCTTCAACAGTGCGGTATTTTGCAAGGCTGTCGGGCAGCGATGAAGCGAATTTCTTTTTAAATTCAGCAAGTTGCTTATTTTTCAGTTCCGGAGCGACCCAAACTTTCGAATAAGGTCTGCCGTCAACTGAAACAGACCAGACTTCGCAGTTCCATTTTTCAATTACTTCATTGTACTGCTTTTCAAACGCAACTTTGGGCATAACTTTGTCGGGATCGAATTTCCCGGTCTTTTCCTTGAGTTCATCGAAAAGCTGCCGTGCAAATTCGATGTATTTGCTGAGTTGAATCACTTGGAAAGACTTGTATTTATGGTTGACAATCGTGATTTTATCAGCATCAAGATCGATAAGAGTCTCGGTCTCACCGTTCGGCGAAGTGTTGACGACTTTCATCATGTTTCCGGAAATAACCGTGCTCTTTTCAGCAATCATACCGTTCACATCGATTTCTTCACGCGTTTCCCAAATATCGGCCGCAAGAAGCGACGAACAAACGAAAACTGAGAGAACAAACAAAAACTTTTTCATATTTCACCTCATAAAAAAAATCAAAAACCGTAATAGTGTAGTCACTTTCTTTTTTTTCTCAATACCTTTAATAATTTTTTTATCGCCCCCCAACAAGCAGTTTTTTGTTGAAATTTATTTTTCAACGTATATTTTACAATTCGTAGATTTCTTGTTTGATAAAATTTTATTATGCCAATTGAAACAAAACTTGAATATTTTATAATATTCCTAATTATCGCAGCATTTTCATTTTCATTCATTAGAGACTTTTATTTTACAGATTCGACAAAATTGAGTGTGCCGGCATTTATCGGAAATTTACAGAACCGCATCGAAAGACAGACTGTAACCATTGAAAATCACGAATTCATTTCAGCTCTTTCGATCGGGAAACGCGATTTTTCCCAGAAATTCAGGCACGATCTCGCCGTTACCGGAACGATGCACCTTGTCGCGATTTCGGCATTTCACACGGGAATCATGGTGCTTCTTTTCAGCATTGTTTTCAGGTCACTTCTTTTTTTCGTGCCGCTCAGACCTTACATCAAGAATATTCTCCTCTTTTTTCTCAAAACCGCGGCATCAGCCTACTATTTTTTCATAACCGGCGCTTCGATCCCGACTCTCCGCTCGCTCGCATTCATCCTCTTTTTCGATTTTTTCATGATTTCCGGCTCATTTCCCCACCCCGTTTTCATTTTTTTCTGCTCTCTTGCCGCAGTCGCGCTGCTGATTCCGGGCAGTTCGATCTCGATGAGCTTTTTAATGAGCGCTTTATGCGTGGCAACCGTACTGAAACTTTGGAGACTTTTACCAAAATCTTTAGCAATTTCCCTAATTTGCGTATCTGCAACCGTGAACTGGATCCTTCTTATTGCAAGCGCATCTCTTTCAGGTACTTTTTCAGTTCTTTCGCCGTTCGTGAACTTTTTTGTTATTCCCGTGGTCTCGCTTTCGGTTCCGTTCGTCACTCTGGCACAGTTTTTGATTCCGTTTTCCGAAACTGCTGCCCGCTTAATGCTGAAAACCGCCGATTTTTTGATTTCTCCCGCATCGTTTTTCATCTCATTTTTTGCCGATCTTGCCGAAAAAACAGCTGTTCCGGTTGTACAGGCTCCTGTTTTTGTCAAAATAATCTTCGCCGCATCGTTTTTTGCAGCACTTTATTTTAGCAATAAAATCAAATATTTATCAATAACGATAAATATTTTGGCCGCGATTCCGTTCTTTTTCGGCATTTTTTCTCAGGATGAAATAAAAAGATCGGAACAATTCAACGGAAGAGCTTTCTGCGTGAAGGAAAGCATCGCTTCCGGCAGGATTTTTTTTGACAAATATGCGAAAAATCCTGCTTTCAACAACTATTTTCTCACAAATATCGAGCGTTTTTCGGCTGAGTGCGGCATAACAAAAGTTCTCTCGGTGCACTTCCCGGACAGAATCACCGAAAAACAGAAAAGAGCTTTGAGGAAAAAAATCCGCTTCAAAAATGCAAAATTTTATTCAAGAGAGTAAATTTTGTGCTATATTAGGGCGCTTTGATTTTCAGGAGGTGAAAAATGGGCAAAAAAAAGAGCAGCGGCGGCTTCGGTTCATTGATTCTTAAAATAGTCAAAATCGCAGTTTTCATTTTTCTTCTGGCAAACTTCTGCTGGAACGGCAAACCTTTGTGGAAAAACATTATCCCGACAGCAGGAGATACTATCGAAAAAAGCGAAAAAGCAATCAAAAAAGAGAGTGAAAAAGTGCAGAAAATGGTGAAAGAAATCTCTAAAGATGCTGAAAAAACTGCAAAAAAAGCGGTCGACGAGACAAAAAAAGCTGCCGAAGACGCTAAAGATTCGATAAAGGAAAAAACTTCTTCCGCGACCGGAATCACCGAAGAAGATGAAAAAGAGATCGAAAAAATACTCGAAAAAGAATTAAACAAGAAATAAAATCAGGAGTTTACCATGATAATTTCAGCCGGTGCCGATCACGGCGGATTCGAACTCAAAGACAAACTTGTCGCTCTTCTGCGCAAAGAAGGCTATGAAGTCATCGACAACGGGACAAACTCTCCCGATTCAGTCGATTACCCCGATTTCGCTCAGGCAGTAGCCCGCGACATTCTTGAAAAACGCGCTGATTTCGGCCTTTTGGTCTGCGGCTCGGGAATAGGAATATCAATAGCGGCGAACCGTTTCAAAGGGATCCGCGCCGCACTCGTCACGAATGATGACTATGCGCGCCTTTCCAGACAACACAACAATGCGAACATTATCGCTTTGGGAGGACGTTTCACCTCTTACGAAGACGCTGAAAAATGGCTTAAGATCTTCCTTTCGACCCCGTTTGAAGGCGGTCGTCACGAACGCAGAATCGAGAAAATAGATAATATTTAAATCTCAAATCACGGCGCCGCCACAAATTAAGGAACTTAGGGAATTTAGAGAACTTAAGGAATTTAGGGAGCGGCGATGAAATTTTTGGAGTTATGACCGCCGCAACCTTAACGTGTGGCGGCGCAATAAAATTATTTCGGCATTGCCCTTTTGATTGTGTCAAGAAGTGTTCCGTCACGCCACTCGATAACGTGAACAACCTCGTCGGTAGTGGGTTTCGGCTTCGGGATTACGCCGAAACTTTCAGCCTTTTCTTTTGATTTTGCAAGAAGTTCGTCCATTGAAATGATATTGAGTCCGTATTTCCTGCCGTTTTCAAGAATAGCTTCTTTGTATGAAGAGCGGCTCTTCGGATTGACGCAGACGTAATCTTCGGTGACGACGACATCGATGACCTCTCCCGGAGTCGTGCGGGTATAGACTTTTTCGACGATCTTCGGGAAGCCTTTGCCGTCTTTTCCCGTAGCAAGCGGAACGAACATGATCGTGAGGTCAGCTCCTGCCGCAACATCCTGTCCGCCGCCGATTCCGCCGATGATCCTGCCTGAAGCGCAGACGGTGTTGACGTTGAAATCTCTGTCGACTTCAAGAGCCGAAAGAACAGCGACATCAAGCATGTTTACTGCACATTCCTTGTTTGCGATGGACGCATAGAAACCGGTCGAAATAGCAATATGGAACGGGTTCATGAGAAGCGATTTTATTACTTTTTCGCTCGGTTCGAAAAGCTGTCCGTGGAAAATGTGGCGCAGCGTTCCTTCTTCAAGCATTTCGACGTGCATCGAAGTGATCCCACCGATCGCGAAGTTCGCCGTGATGTTGTTTTCCTTGAGATACTGTCTGATGTTGTCGAGAACGATAAGTCCTGCGCCGCTTCCGACCTGGAACGCGAAACCGTCTTTCATAACGCCTGCGGCCTTCATGATGTTGGTGACGTTCTCAGCGATCTGAGCGTTGAACTTGTTGGAGCGGATCTTCTCGAAATCGAGCGTTCCGGAGCCTATTCCTTCCGAAAGTCCCGGTTTTTCCATCGGAACTACGAAATCGGTGAGTTCCATCGTGATCTCAGCCGGAATAAGCGTCTCTTCCGAAACCGTGCCGGCAAGAAGACAGGTGTAGTCGGCATATTCCGCATCGGCAGTCGCAAGTCCGAGCGGCCCGCAGTATTCGTCGGGATTTCCCATGACGCCGTTCGCGTTTCCGTGGATATCAGCCATCGGAACGGGCAGGAAAGCGAGTTTTACATGAACTTCGCCCATCTGGAGCTTGCGGACTCTGTTGCCGTGGCTGAGTCCTACGCCGACCCACGGAAGAAGGTCGCCGGCAACGAGATGGTTTCCCATCGCTCTGTAAATATTGCCGTAAATACCTGTAATTATTCCGTCTTTAAATGCTTCATAAAGCCACGGATCAGTGTGGTCAAAAATCGCGTTTCCGTAAAGAACGATGTTTCTTTTGCCGTGATCGCGGAGTTTTTTAACGACCGCCTCAAGGCCTCTGTCGCCTGTTCTGTAGTAGTGCGGATAACTGATGACATCGCCGTCATTCAGAATTTCGATAACTTCATCAAGCGTCTTTACCTTACTTTTGCCGCGCGGAATGAAGGTAGGAGTCTTTCTCGGAGCGAAATGGGTGAAAAGATTCGACTCGTCGAAAGCCGAAACGAAATTTTTGTACTCTTTGCCGTTGAATTTCATGAATCCCTCCCGAAAAATTTGTTCAAAAAACCTAAAAACGGGCAATCATAGTGCTTTTGAAAGCAATAGCAAAATTATCAGCTGTACATCATCGCGAGGTCGCGCAACCTTTCGGCGATTCTGTCGATTACAAGTTAAATGTTCGATTTTCGCACTTCGAATGTTGACTTTTCAAACTTTTGGACCTATAATTATCAAGCAAGTCGATTTTGGAGGGTGTGATGAAAAAACTTAATGAAAAAATTAAAAAACTGCGTACTCAGCTGAATCTGTCACAGGAATATGTGGCAAAACACCTCGGTATCAACAGAACTGCTTTTACCCAGATGGAAAACGGCAACCGCAAAGTTATGGCGGAAGATTTGGAAAAGCTGAGTATTCTTTTCGGAGTCAGTGCTGATTATCTTCTGAATGATGACGAAATGAGTCAACCGGCGGTAATGTTTGCACGAAGTTTTGAAAGTCTTGACGAGACAGATCAAGCTGAAATTATGAATTTGATTCGCTTTAAAGAACAGATAAAAGCACAGAGACAAAGCGGCAATGCCTCTTAAAATTGATTTCAGGAAATACTCAGATCCTGAGAAAATGGCTTCAGATTATCTTTCCGAGGTCTTTAAAAATCAGAAAATCGAATACCCGATAAATCCTTTTGCCTTGATGAAGCGGGAAGGTATTTTATTCAAATTCATGAATTGTCATAATTTGGAAGGAGTTTATATTCCTGCTAATTCCGAAGACGATATTCCTGTTGTCGGCATAAATTATGGGCGTCAAATAACACGCCAGCGCTTCACAGCTGCCCATGAACTTTGTCACCATTTTAAGGATGCTGATAAATTCATATCCTGTCCGATTGACGGCATAAAAAACGACATTGAGAAATTTGCTGACAGATTTGCTTCTTCTCTCCTTATGCCGCGCTCAAAACTTAAAACTCAAATAGATTTTTACAGGCAAAACAGAAAAGACGGCTTTATAAATTTTGACGACGTGCTTCAGATTGCTCATTTTTTCGGAGTCAGTTTTCAAGCGTGTCTTTACAGAATAGCTTATGACTTCAATTCTACTTTCATCAATGAATCAATTTCAGAAGAAAGCATAAAACAATATGCTCCTGACAAACAACGCAAAAAGCTGCATTTAACTCATTTAAAACTGTTTTCAGATCTGCTTGACTGCTTTACAGAACAGTTGAATTTAGAACAAAACAAACATGCTTTCTATGTTTTTCAGAACAAATATCTCTTCAACGACAGCCGTATGGAAGGAGTTAATGTTTCTATAGAAGAAGTTTCTGAAATTGTTGCAGATTTAAGATTAAACAAGCAAAACAGCCAATACTGTAAAGAAGAGAATGAGGCTTATCTTTCAATCGCCGGACATTACGCGATGTATCAGGAGATTTTTAAAGAAGCAAACAGAAATCTCTCTATTTACGATATCTTCATATTGAACAGAAAACTTTTTTCATGTTATCCGAATCCTAATACAGGCGGACTTGCAAGAAGAAGTAACACGTTGGTGATGGGAACAAAATTTGAAACTGCAGATTATCGTGACATCACCGCTGGAATCGCAGAATTAGACAAAGATATCAATGATTTAAATAAACGGCACAACGAACTTTCCTCTAGTGAATTTATAAAATGCATTGCAAGGATTCATCACAAATTGACTGTTATTCACCCGTTTAACGACGGAAACGGACGCACAGCAAGAGCTTTTATGAATCTTCAACTTGTAAGAGCGGGATTTCTACCGATTTATATTAAAGTCGAAGATAAAAAAGATTACTTGGAAGCACTCTCTCTTGCTGACAAAAATCAGGACTACAGCGCACTATACGAAATGTTTTTCAAGATAATGATCAGATCTCACGTAGAACTTACAAGTTAGCCCACATCAGCTGTACATCATCGCGAGATCGCGGAGTCTTTCGGCGATTCTGTCGATCGGAGTGACCGTTTTGTCGGTCGTGGCGAAGAATGTGCCCCAGCCTGCCGCCGATTTCAGCCCTTTGCTGTAGAATTTGCGGATGAAGGGGTCGTTTTTTTCCATGAACATCCGGATGTCGTGCTCTGTGAAGGGGAAGACGATGTCCATTCCTACGCTTTCGCCGAGATATTTTTTCATGACCAAGATCCGCGAATTGAGGTCTTTGTTGGAAACATGCGAGCTTTTCGCTTCCAGAATGTGGAGATATCCGTTTTTGAAGACGACGAGTGTGTCTATCTCGATGAGCGAACTTGCCTTGCCGCTCAGTTTCACGTTCTGGAATACTGATGCTATCGACTCTTTCAGGAGCGGATACTTTTCCATCGCGCGGCACACGGCATAACTTATGATTTTCTCAAAGATTACAGATATTTGAGAACGTGTATTCAGAGTGCTCTCGCGCTCGATTTCCTTGACATACTTCTGTTTGAAGCGGTTGAAAACGGCCGCTGTGACATCCATGCTTTTGACATCGGCGAGAGAAGTAGTTTTTTCCGAAATTTTGGAGAAAAGAACGTCTAAAAAGTGCTGGACATCGCTTCTGAGGTCGGCTTTGTCGACTTCTCCGGCAAGCGGAAGGATCTTTCTGATGACTGCATCGGGCATTTCTGCGTTGAAATTTTTCTGGCAGCCGGCGAGAGTCGTTCTGAAATCAAAGGAATCTGAGAAAGTCTGGAGTTCTCTTCTTCGGCTCATTTCGTTAAAGAAACCGGTGAGTTTTGCTCTGATTTCGTTTTTCGCCTCGTTTATTTCGGGGCGCAGGTGCGGCATGACGCCGAAGATCCTCTGCAGAAACTTGTCGATCTGCTCGTCGCGGAAGTTTTTCATCATGAAATCGTGGAGCTCGCCTTTAAGGTCTATGATCGTTTTCATGTTGTCGTAGGACGAGAAAAAAGCCCGCAGATTCATTGAGTTGCAGAGATTTGTGTAAAGCTCCTCGAACTGATCGGCGTTTTCTGCGAAATAATTCGTCTTGCCGTCATAAATCGCAAGAAAATCGGTGAGTTCCGCTCCGTAAAGCGTGAGACGCTCCTTCAGGTGCCAGTCGATCGAAACAGATGATCTGTATTCACGGAAAGACTGTTCCTTTATAGCTATTTTATTGATCTGGCGCGTATCGAGATCGAAATAGACGAGGAAAAAATCAAGATCCTGCTTTTCTGCAAAACGCTTGAGATACTCGGCGAAAACGATCCTGTGGATCCCTTTTCCGCAGGAGGCGTCGCAGTAGATCTCGGTGATTTTGTATTCGTCGAAAACGTTTCGGACGTGCCTTTTGAGCATCTCGATGATCGCGCCAAGATTCATATTTTTCTCAATAAAAACATTGACATATTTGATGTCTTCGCCGTTTTCACGCTTCACTAAGACCGGAATATTTTTGTGCCAGTCGTTTTCCTGCGCCATCACTGTAGAAACAAAAATTATGACATCGGGAGCAGCTTCGCGGATAAGAGAAGCCTGAACGACGGTCTGACGCGAAAGTATCGTTACGAGAAGTCTCATTTGTCCTCCTGTTTGACAAAACTTTTGAGCAGTTCTATTTCAGCCGGCCATTTTTCAGGTTCCGGAGTCTCCAAAATCAGAGGGATATTGTCGGTGAAAGGCTGTTCTATGAGCCATTTGAAGCAGTCTGTCCCGATTGCGCCGTTACCGAGAGTTTCGTGTCTGTCGACCTTGCTTCCGAGCATCTTTTTTGCGTCGTTGAAGTGCATTCCTCGAAGATATCTGAGCCCGACAACTTTATCGAGTTCGGCAAAAGTTTTTCCGCACGCTTCCGGCGTGGTGAGATCGTAACCCGCGGCAAAGGCGTGGCAAGTGTCGATGCAGATCCCGACACGCGATTTATCTTCAACTTTATCAATGATTTCAGCCAGGTGCTCGAATCTGTATCCGACATTCGAGCCTTGTCCCGCCGTGTTTTCGATGACTGCCGTGACACCTTTTGTCTTATCGAGCGCTATATTTATCGATTCGGCGATTTTTGAAAGGCACTCGCTTTCTGTGATCTCGCGAAGATGGCTTCCGGGGTGGAAGTTGAGCCTGTCAAGCCCGAGGATCTCGCAGCGTTTCATCTCGTCGCAGAAAGAGTTCCTCGATTTTTCAAGTCCTTCATCAGCCGGATGCCCGAGATTTATGAGATAGCTGTCGTGCGGAAGTATCGCGTTTGCAGCGAAACCGAGTTCCTGACAATTTTTTTTGAAAGCCTCAATCGAAGCAGCGGAAAGAGCCGGAGCAAACCACTGTTTCTGGTTTTTAGTGAAGAGAGCGAAAGCCGTAGCGTTGATTTCAGCCGCGTTTTTCGGAGCGTTTTCGACCCCGCCTGCCGCCGAAATGTGGGCACCGATGAATTTAACCATAATATCCTCCTTTCAAAAAACGGAATATTTTAGCAGAAAAAAAATTGTTTCCGACTTTTTATAAAATTTGCCTTTCCGCCGCGCATTTTTACGATAATGACCGGTTGTTTTTCGGAGGAAAAAATGAGTGAAACAAAAGTTATAGTCGAAGCTATAGGTTACATCGGATCGGCGCTCGTACTGATTTCGATGCTCATGACTTCCGTTGTAAAGCTGAGATTCATCAACACTGTCGGAAGCCTGATATTCACTGCATACGCCCTTTGCATCGTCTCATATCCAACTGCCGCGATGAACTTCTGCCTCGCCCTCATCAACATCTACAACCTCGCGAAACTCTTCAAAAACAAGAAAAAATACTATGTGCTGAAACTGGATAACGATAAATCTTTGATCAACTATTTCTGGAAACTATACGAAAAAGATATTCAGAAATACTTTCCCGAAGCCGATAAAAATGCTACGTGCGACGCAGTTTATCTTGTCTGCTACGGTTCTGACACAGCAGGGATCCTGCTCGGAACAAAAAAGGAAGACGGCTCGATCGACGTGAAAATCGACTACACCACACCGGTTTACCGCGACTGCTCGGCCGGAAAATATCTTTACACATACCTCGCTTCGCAGCACATTCCCGCACTTTTTACAAGCACAAATTCAGAGATCCACCGCAGATACCTGCTTAAAATGGGTTTTTCCGAAAACAACGGCCGTTTCGAGAAGAAACTGGCTTAGCCGGTTTTGACAAACAAACCGTAAATTTCTGTCCAGTTTTTGTTTACCACTATGGTTTCTCAATATTTTGGAAAGCATACTTTCCTCTATTTTTTTACTTACCAATACAAATAAAACATTTGGATAAAATGGCAAGAACAAAACAAAACAAAAGCTATAATTATAGCTAATCTCTTGCTATCCAATTCTCTGACAAAAAAACTTGCCACAAAAAACACTTCGAAAATCAAGAAAATAATTCCACCAATTACATAGCGAGAGATAAAGAACAATCCATCTTTCCTAAACAATGGAATATATGGAAGAGTCAGATTGTAAATCAGAAATATTATCAATAAGATTAAATATATCTTAAACAAATTTTTTCTCATATAAGTTTTCTCCTATTATGAAGTATAGGCAAACATATCTAAGGCTGTTAACACACAGAACAAGCGAAACAAAAATAACAAAATTATTGATTTTCTAAACTTTTTTATTTGTGGAGAAAAAAAGCTGAATAGTATGTAACTTATATGAACTATTAAAAAACATGATCCCCCTATCAAAAATGAAAAACCACCGATATCTGACAATAATTTAATATTGCCCATTTTTGATCCACAACCCCAACTAAACAATATTCCTAAAAAAAACAACAAATAAGTGAACTCAGAAGCTAAAATAAAAATATAAAATGGCTGATTACTATATATCTTTTTCATTATTCTATCGATTATCTTAGCCATGGATCAATCTCCGGCTGGATAAATCCTTTTTGTTGAAATTTTTCGTAAGTAGTTGAGTCATAGCCATATTCTGCACCAGGAACAAACGGATTGCGATAAATCATGGGTTTTCCAGAACCGTTATTTCCATCAAACAAGATAGTTTTTAACGGGTCTTTGTTCACATAATATGGATTGCGATAAATCATTATTGCTCCGTTTGGTCCAGTGCTTGTATCGGTAAAAAATGGTGGTTGTTCATTTTCACCGAGTTTGAGCATTTTTGTTAATATGTTTAGCTTCATTATATTTTGCATCGTACTTATAGGATCTTCGCCATCTGGAGTGGGATACTTAAAATCATCAGCTTTAATATCCTCTATATTTTTCCCTTCTTTTAAAATAGTTTTTATTCCATTTTTATCGATATTTACAACGGAACCATCGCTATACTTTCGCGTAATACTACCATCAGAATTCTCATATTTTTCATAACTCAAAAACTTTCCGTTGCTCAAACGGATTAGTTCGACACCAACAAATTTGCTATTATATTGATTATAGACATTACTGCTTAAGCTGGAAAGTTTTAAAATCCAAGCTACACCAAAAGGAGAAACAGTCCAAAATTTTGAAAGCCAATTTACAACTACCCCAAAAAAAGAAGATGGTTGTTCTCCATTATTAAGTTGCTGAATTCCTCTAAGTGCAACCTGTCCACAATTATTAGTTATCAAGTTGTAATAGCCTTTTTCTTGAGGTAAACTTTCCAAGTAATTTTTCAATTCTTTTTCTTTATCTGCCGACAGATTCAATGTTATTCCTTCACCCATTCGATAATACGTATTTTCATTAAGATAGTTTTCTATACTATCAATATTCATTCCGTCTCCTTCCCATGAATAAGAAGTATCATTTATGCGAATGGAAATATGACCTGCAATTGATTCCTTATGATCCTCATCTATAACTGGATGCCAATATATAACTTCCACATCTAACCCGCTCGGATCACTTGCTTCAATGACCATTCCTGCAACATAGGCGAAGCCGTTGCCGAGATTGTTGGCATCACCCCAGATTCCGATGGGGTCTTGGTTGATGAAGCGGTGCATATCGATGTGGTAATAACGGTTGCGCATCCAATAAAGGTTTGTTTCGGGTTCGTAGAGTGAGCCGCCCCAGAGGAAGTTGTGCAGGTTTGTCGCGTAGCAGGTCTGGTTGCTGCAGTTTTTCGGAGAGAACTGGGCATCAAGGATCTCAAAATCGCCATAGACCCGGTATCTGTAACGCTCTAAAACATTGCCGTTTGCATCGGTGAGGGCTGTCACATTTCCGCGCTCGTCGGTCAGGAAATAATAAAGTGTGGAAGTGTTGTTTGCTGTGACTTCGATCGCGATATGTCTGTCTGTGCCGGAATCGATGATATTTGTATAATCATTTGAATTTGTTGAGATTTCTACAATATCCCAATCGTCGTAGGTATATCTTTCAGTCGTGCTGCCGACTGTTTTTGTGATTCTGCGGTTAAACGCGTCGTAGGTATAAGCTGCAATTGTTTGATTACTTCCGTCCTTGACTTCGACAAGGCGGTTCAAATCGTCGTAAATGTAGCTGATGTCAGCTGGCTCACTTCCGTCGAAGTCTTCTCCGATCATGTTGTTCCGCTCGTCATATTTGTATGTGACTGCAGTATTTCCGCCGATTTCCTTTTCACGCAAACGATTGAGTTTATCCACGCCCCATGCATAGGTTACGCCGTTTTCGGTGCTCTGTTCGATGTTGTGGACGCCGTCAGCAAAGAAGCTGTCGGTTCGTGCAGCTGCGTTGTTCGCAAAGTCGTATTTGACTTCTTTCAGGCGGTAGTAGGAATCGTAGCTGTATTTGTCCGATGTGTTCCTGATGCCGTCTGCTTTCTCGACAAGGTGCCAGCCGCGTGAATAGTTGTAGCTCATATCATAGACATCAGTTTGAGATTTTTTGATGTTGTGGTTTTCAAGCATATTCCAGCTGTTGTAACTGAAAGTTTCGGTGAGGTTCTGGCCTTTTGTGACGGCAGTCAGAACGCCGTTTGCGCGGCTGTATGAAGCGATTTCGGAATTGTTGTATTCAATCAAATCAAGATCGCTGCCGGTTGCAGTTTTGCGGAGTGTCTTGCCATTTTCAATTTGTTTTTCATGCATAAAATTTACCAGTTTGAATCACGAAATAAACATAAAGATGCTTCCGGTATAAACCAGTTCCCCGTCCTTCATCTCAAGAAACAGAAGCCAGCCTGTTCCGCACAAAGGTCCGCAATACTCTTCCCTGTAAACCATTATGGTGTCTGATTCAGGGTCATAGAGAGGGATCGAAAATTTAATGATTCGGTGTCCTGAAACTTTATTCAGACAGCTCTCCATGTCATATTCTTCGCTTCCGTTTTCTCCATAACAGATGCTGTCGCTTACAATACCGTCTTTTTCACAGGAATATTTTTCCAAACCTGAAACGGCTATTGATTTTCTGTTTGTTTCAATGAATTTTTCAACAAATTTCTCAGCATCGTTCTTCTGCATTTTCTCCGCTATACCCGATACATCGTGCTTTTCGATACGGCGGAATGTGTTTTCAGAACTTTTGGAAGCCACCAGATAACATGATTCTTTATCGTGAAAATGAGCATAGTGTTCAATAATTTTTTGCAGAAGTTCATCGGCTCCCATTTTTAAAAGAACAGGATTCGGTTCGGCTTTCCCGAACATTTTTTCGATCCTTCTCCTCGGCAGCCAGTAATCTTCCGCGAGGATTTCCTTCTCTTTCCATTCATAGCAGACAGGCTCGACATAGCGCAGTTCGTCAAGAGATTTCCAGTCAGGATCTATCTCAAAAATCTTTTTTCCGCTCCTGTCTATCACGAAGTAATGTTCTTCCTTCTTAACCCATGTCCTGCCGAAATAAAACGCGCTTACGCTATCGTATTCTGCCGGAATAATTTCCTTCCCGTTTTCGTCAAGGAATCCCCATTTTCCCTTGTATTTGAATGAAACTGATTTTTCTTCAGGGCACATACTTTTTCTTACATTTTCATATTTGCTATCTTCATCCTCTGTGATTTCGATGCTATGCGGAGTTTCCATCTTTTCGTTGCAGTTCTCATCCATTTCTGTAAAAAAAGAGGGTTTGACTTTATCGCAGATTTTTTTGCCGGTTGAAGCGTCGAAAACTACGAAGTGATTTTCTTTCTTGTCTTTTTTCTTATAGTCAAGATAGAAACTGTTGTTTCCGATGGCATTTCCGTTGCTGTTAAAAATATAGGTGATCTCTTTTGCCGTATCCTGCATAAGAAAAATTTTATTGTTTTCAGCGGTTACCAAATAGATAGACGAACCTTTTTTTAAAACAGCTTTCCCTTTGGTCATTCCGAAAAATCCATCATATTCCTCTTCTGAAACCTTTGCCTTTTTAAGATCGACAACTCTGAATTTTCCGTTTTTCGAAACAACCATCGTCCCGAGACTGTGACCATCTATTCCGTCGAATTGAGGAGGAAAAACAAAAAGCCCGTTTTTATCTATTACAAACCACAAGGTCTCCTTTTTCAGAGCCGTCATACCCTCATCCAAACGAATGATTCCTTTAAATTCAGGTTTAGCGATAAAATCCCCTTTTTCATTTATAACTCCCCAGAAACCGTCTTTTCTGACCTCCGCCGTTCCATTAGAAAATCTGTCAACAGTATCGAATTGCGGCTTTGCAACATAATTCAAATTTTTATCAACGAATCCCCAGTTGCCGCTTTGAATATCCGAAACTGCAAGCAGTCCTTCCGAATAAGAACGATCAATGTCTCGGAATTTGACATCTTTTATCTTTTTTCCAGTTTCATTGAGAAAAACAAACTCTTTTTGGGTCGTAAAAGCTGGAATCAGACCGTCTTTTATCTTGTCTATGTAGAGATATTCAGCCGGAATCACCTCTTTTCCGTTTTCATCAAGAAGACCGAAAAGTCCGTTTTTATCCGAAAAAATATAGCGTGCTTTTGTTTTTGCAGAATCCGGCACAGATGAATGATTTGAACAGGCTGCAAAGAATAGAATGGTTAAAAATATTAGTTTTTTCATTTCAATCTCCTATTGCCAATACGGGTCTACATTTGGCTGTATAAAACCAGATTGCTGCCATTTTTCATGGGTCGTTGAATCATATCCGTATTTAGCTCCAGGTGCGAACGGATTCCTGACAAATCCATTTGTACCATCGGAATTCTGTTTATTCCAAAACAGTTCTTTCAACGGATCTTTGCCTTTGTAGTATGGATTGAAAATAAAAACTTTTCTGCCATTGTTGTCATATTTGATAATTGGACCAACTTCATCCATAATTTCGAGAAAGCTCTTTTTTTCTCGTATTTCAAGAATTTTTTTGATGAACTGATTTGCAAAATATGTCTGAATTTTGTCTTCTGAAGAATCTGGATCTCCAGGATATTGTTCTCCTCCTTTCTTCTTTTTTTCCTCTTCTTCTTTTGCCTTGTTTTGGTTCTTTACAGCATTCTTTTCTGCTTCTTTAACTGCTTTCTCAAGTTCTTCTATCAGTTTTTCCAGCTCATTTATCACTTCTTTCAGCATTTTAATTTTGTCTGCATCTTTTTCTTTTTTTAAATATTGTTGTATTTGCTCCAAAAAAGCTTTTAACTCATTAATATTTGGAGCATTAATTATAAATTTATCATAGATAAAATGAGTCAGTTCGTGAGCCAACTTCTCAGCCAACGAAAGGGCCTCTTTACCACCGATAACCACAAGGTAATCTTGAGACATCTCTTTTTCATCATATTTATACGTAAAACTACCTACATTTTTATCATCATCACATTCAATATGCACCTTGTTGTTTCTATCTATTTCTGCTATATCCCATAATTTTGCAACTACTGAATTGTCATTTACAACCTTCATAACATCATCCATACATGATTCTTCTCTAAAGGCTGTTACTAGCCCCGTCGGATCACTTGCCTCAATGACCATTCCTGCGACATAAGCGAAGCCGTTGCCGAGGTTGTTGGCATCGCCCCAGATGCCTATTGGGTCTTGATTTATGAAGCGGTGCATATCGATGTGGTAGTATCTGTTGCGCATCCAGTAAAGGCCTGTTTCGGGTTCGTAGAGCGAGCCGCCCCAGAGGAAGTTGTGCAGGTTTGTCGCGTAGCAGGTCTGGTTGTTGCAGTTTTTCGGGGTAAATTGAGCATCAAGGATCTCAAAGTCGCCGTAGACTCTGTATCTGTAGCGTTCAAGGATGTTGCCGCTTGCATCGGTGAGGGCTGTCACATTTCCGCGCTCGTCGGTAAGGAAATAGTAAAGTGTTGATACATTGTTTGATGTGACTTCGATTGCGATATGTCTGTCTGTGCCGGAATCGATGATATTTGTGTAATCATTTGAATTTGTTGCGATTTCAACGATGTTCCAATCGTCATAGGAGTATCTTTCTGTCGTGTTTCCGATGGTTTTTGTTATGCGGCGGTTGAATGCGTCGTAAGTGTAAGCTGCAATCGTGTTGCTGCTGCCGTCTTTGACTTCAATGAGGCGGTTCAAATCGTCGTAGATATATGTTCTATCGTCAGTTGTGCCGCTTCTGTCCTCGGAAATCATGTTGTTTCTTTCATCGTAGTCGTATTCGACAGCGGGGTTTCCGCCGACTTTTTTGTCACGCAGTCGGTTGAGTTTATCTACTCCCCATGCGAAGGTCGTGCCGTTTTCGGTGCTTTGTTCGATGTTGTGAACGCCGTCAGCAAAGAAGCTGTCTGTTCTTGCAGCTGTGTTGTTCGCGAAATCGTATTTGACTTCTTTCAGGCGGTAGTAGGAATCGTAAGAGTATTTATCCGAAGTATGCTTTATGCCGTCAGCTTTCTCAATCAGGTGCCAGCCGCGTGAATAGTTGTAGCTCATGTCGTAAACATCGGCATTTGCATTGCTGACAGTGTGATTGTCAAGCATGTTCCAGTTGTTGTAGCTGAATGTTTCGATGAGGTTCTGACCTTTCGTGATTGCAGTCAGAACACCGTTTGCACGGCTGTATGAGGCGAGTCCTGAAAGATTGCCGGTCGTGCCGTATTCAATCGAATCAAGATCGTTTCCTGTCGCAGTTTTGCGGAGAGTTTTTCCGTCAGGATAGGTGAACTGATAGGTTTTTGCATCGGTCATCCGGCGTGAAACGGTTTTTGTGATGTTGTTCGCCGAAACCGCTTCTGAATACGGATTTCCGAATGAATCATAGTATCTTGTCACGCTTGTTGCGGCATTGCCGACTGTGTCTGTTGCTGTTTCAAGCAGGTTTCTCATGTTGTAGGTGAAGGTCTGAGTGACAGGAATCGAACCATCAGATGTTTTGCCGGTGATTCTGCCGTAGTTGTCACGGGTGAAACTGACTTCAAGCGAATAGTTGTTGCCTTCTGTATATTCGACACTTGCTTCATCTCCGTATTCATCGTAGGTGTAAGTGTATGTCTGAGTGCTGCTGTCTGAATCGGTATAGTTCAGATCATTGTCAGTAAGTGCCGGAGTGATCTGAATGCTTTCGAGCTTGTTGCGTCTGTGGCTTGATGCGGTGTCATTGCTGTAATAACTGTATTCAGTGACACCCGAACGGTCGTTTGTCCTTGATGTGATGCGCCCGAAAATGTCATAAGTGAAATTCGTCGTGATCTGACTGTCATTCAGCCACGGATTCAGGTCGGGAGAACCGAGACCTTTACCGCTTTCTGTCATAACATAAACTGTTTTTTCAAGATCGCCGAATGCGTTGTAGGTGTAGTATTTCTGGTTGCCGGTTTCAAAAGCCAGTGGAGTCGGAATTTGTATGCGAACCGCCTCAGATTCCTCGTCAGATTCCCAGATTACCTGACCATTCGTA
>CACYHH010000001.1 GCA_902774115.1 uncultured Spirochaetales bacterium | reverse complement strand
TAATTACATTGATGACAGCGTTCTGAAAATGCTTGACAAACATGGTGACGGCGTTGATGTCCGCATTCTGACCAAAAGCATTTCTCCGCAGCTTCAGCTTGATATTGATAAGCATAATTCCCAATATTCTCCAATAAAATTAGAAGTTTTCACAAATTCCCACGACCGCTTTCTCTGCATTGATGAGACGGTTTATCACATCGGGGCTTCGCTCAAAGATTTAGGCAAAAAGTGGTTCTCCTTCAGCAAAATGGAAATCGATACTGAGAGTTTGATGAAAAAATTATGATGTCGGAGCGCGGGCGGCTCGCCTGCAATTCTTGCCTCATCCTTCAAGGCTTAGGGTAGAAATAGTTTCATATTATTCGGATTTATTTTCCGAAAAGTCATAAATATTCAACAATTTATTAGCTTCGCCCTTCTTAAACATATATTTTTTTGCATCTTTCTGCGCTTTAGCAAAAGCTCTCGCATCTGTGCCAGGGTATTTTTTGTTAATTTGACTGACACGGTCTTTAAGTTTGTCTCTTATTTCTCTAATATGACCAGAATCCAAATCATCAAAATCCACAATAAGAGAGTGATAATCTTCCCTAATATCCCATAGTTCGTTGGCGGCATCAGTATGCTGTTTGATGTTGTCAGGTAAATTAAATTGTAACATGTAGATATTAAATCCAAGCGATAGTGCGGAAGTTGCGCCTCCCAACCAACTTAGGCAAGGTATATCTCCAATTATTGAAGCTAAAAAGCCACCGGCGGATAGGGCTGTAAGAATAATCTGCAAAATTTTTATTATATTATAGCGACATTTCAATCTGTTTACGATATTCCAATGGGCTATATAGGTAAATTGCACATTTCCTCCAGCATTACTGAAGAAAAAAACATATTTCAGAATAACGGCAATGCAAAGCTCCGATTTTACTTTTGCCGCATATTTCAGAAGTTTTTTATTTATCATTTTTTACCGTTTTAAGCATGAGAAGGTGAGTGGTGACACCGATAAGAACGACGGCGAGGAAAATTCTGATGTAGAAAAGTTTGTTCGGATCGAGATCTTTCATAGCGAAGAAGAAAGTATATCCGATCCCGGCCCAGAGAAGGGCAAGACTCTGGATTTTATGACGCAGAAGCATCCCTTTTTTCTCTTTGTAGTTGCGGATATATTCGCCGAAGATCCTGTGATTGAGCAGCCATTTGTGGAATTTTTCGGAAGAACCGGCGAAAAACCACGCCGCAAGTAGTAAAAACGGCACAGTCGGAAGCAGCGGCAGAAAAACTCCAACCGAAGCCAGTGTAACAAAAACAAAACCGAGAACTATGTAGATCCTTCTTTTCAAAGCAGCCTCCGCACGTCAAAAAACGATTTGCTGGCTAAAATCAAATTAGCCTTTTAGAAAAATATTTAGCTTATGCTAATTGTCAACAAAAATTTTCAGAATTTTTCAGGTTATGAATTTGCTGCTTTGTAGGGGGGGCGGGTTGGCAGATACTGGATTGCTATCCGTTTTCCATTTTC
Organism: uncultured Spirochaetales bacterium; assembly: GCA_902774115.1. Lineage (GTDB taxonomy): Bacteria > UBP6 > UBA1177 > UBA1177 > UBA1177 > UBA1177. Next base: position 668,174 of record CACYHH010000001.1, on the reverse strand, counting down.
AAAAACTAAAAACAAGTTTTTTGACAATATTGTTGCGATTAAATTTTAGAAATTATCAATAAATTTTGCAATAATAATTTTTTATTGATTTTATAATTAAAATTTTTAGTATTAAATTTGACGGTTTGTTAATGTGGAGAAAATATATGGCATTACCGACAAATATTCACACCTTGCTTTCGGGAAATGTTGTTGAATGGGCAAGAATAGAATTCAAGGAATCATGGAAACCAGAAGCGTCACTCAAAACAATTACCGCTTTTGCCAATGATTTGGATAACTGGGGCGGCGGCTACATTATTCTTGGTGTAGAGGAAGAAAACGGAATTCCGAAATATCCGGTTAAAGGACTGAATTTGTCTGAAATCGACAATATTATGAAGGATTTGCTCAACAAGTGCAAACTTATCAGCCCCGATTATCTGCCGATAGTTGAACCTGTTGATTATGATGATCACACAAAACTGATCGTTATATGGTGTCCGGGCGGAGTTTTGAGACCTTACCGCTCTCCGGCGGATTTTAGTTATGACAAAGGAACGGCAAAGCACTCAAAGGAAACGGTTTACTGGATAAGAAAGATGGCAAGCACGGTGCGTCCTTCCGAACAAGAAACGACAGAACTTTTTTCCTTGTCGAATCAGATTCCGTTCGACGACCGGATATGCCACAAAGCCGACATGACCGATCTGAATATCACTCTGATCAAGGCTTACCTGAAAGAAATCGGGAGTGATTTAGTCAACGATGTCGATAAAATGGATTTTAATCAGCTGTGCATGAAAATGGATATATCCAATTCGATGCCGGAGTATATGAAACCGAAAAATGTCGGGCTTCTTTTTTTCAGCATGGAACCCGAAAAGTATATACCGTGCACCCAGATTGATATAGTTGAATTTCCTGACGGTGTCGGAGGCGACGATATCGTTGAAACAATATTCAGAGGTCCGTTGCATCAGCAGCTGCGGGATGCGCTAAGATATATCCGGAACAATGTTATCAAAGAAAAAATAGTGAAACATCCGGATCGTGCCGAAGCAGACAGATTCTATAATTTTCCTTACGCGGCGATAGAAGAAAGTCTTGCCAACGCTGTTTATCACAAGGCTTACGACATCCGAGAGCCGATAGAAGTGCGTGTTACCAGAGAAAAAATAGAAATATTGAGTTTTCCCGGACCTGACAGATCTGTGACAGTCGATGCATTGAAAACTTTTTCTGTCTGCGCAAGAAGATACCGCAACAGACGCATAGGCGACTACCTGAAAGAACTTCATTTGACAGAGGGAAGAAATACAGGTTTTGGAAAAATATTGAGGGCGTTGGAAAAGAACGGATCTCCGTTGCCCGAATTTATCACTGATGCCGACCACAGTTATTTTGTGACAAGACTGTTTGTAAAAGAGGGTTTTGACGATGTGACAGAAGATGAAAGTTATCTCCTTTCTGAAAAAGGCGATAAAAAAGGCGATAAAAAAGGGCTTAAGAAAAATGATGAGATCCTACAGAGAATGGACGCTGTTCTTCTGCTTATTTCCTCAAAAAATGATATAACAATACCAGAGATAATGACATCTTTGAATATAACAAAAAAACAAACTGAAATAGCTATCAAAAAACTTAAAGAAACAGGCAGAATACAAAGAAAAGGTGAATCAAACGGCGGTCATTGGGAAGTAAATAATACGCAAAAATCAGACGAATAAAAACCTTGCCATTTTTTTGCACAGTCTCGGCATGGGACGAGTTCAAATGCCGATTAGTTTAGAAAACCGGGCATCAAGCTGGTAGCAGTCGATTCTAATTGTGCAGACGCGTCTGCACAATTTGGCAATCAGTGACTGCCAAATATTTGTGTTGGAGCGGGGCTTTAACTTGCACAATCACATCTTTTCTCTATAATTTTTCGTTTTTTTTGTCGTTTTTGCTTCAAAATACGAACAAAAATTTCATCTCAGGCACTATATGCCGGAGTTGATGAGTAAAATTGAAAATCTTTTGCGGGTTCTTTGAAGTTTGGATGGATGAAAAACAAGGTGCAAATATATAACTTAAATGGAGGAAAAAATGTCAGGTATTTTTAATTTTTTTGAACGCAGAAAATTTAAAAAGCTCGCTGTTGATCATGGAAGCTATATAGAATTCCATGTTCCTTTTGGTAATATTCTAATGATTCAGAAAGGATTTTCTGACAAGCCTTTAAATTGGTGGGAGGCTAATGAATATGCAAAAAATCTTAATTTAGGCGGTTATAATGATTGGAGCATCCCGACAAAAGAAGAATTGTGGATAATGTATAAAATTCAGGATGTTTACGGATTTAAGGCAAGTGACGAATTTTTTTGGTCGTCTACTTTAGCTCCTTATTCATTTAAAAACAAAGATATGGTTTTTTGGGAAATGTCATTTCTAATAAATGATGAGGAAGATCAATTACAATTAGGTGGTGTAACTCTTCCAGATAGAAGAGTAACTGATCGTATAAATTTACGCTGCGTAAGAGTAACGGAACAAGGAAAACAAGAAAGATTGCAAGAGAAGCTTGCGTTTGTAAGCATGTTTTTGAAAGATGTAGGATGGACTTCTGCACAAGAATTAAATGATAATTTTATTGATTGCGGCAATTACATAAAATTCCGAAAACCGATCGGTACAATAAGAATGATTCAAAAAAATATAGGAAATAGTATGGAATGGGATGAAGCGATGGAATATGCAAAAAATCTTAATTTGGGCGGTTATAGTGATTGGCATTTTCCAACGAAAGATGAATCCGAAATAATATATAAAATAAGATATATCTGTGGAATACAATATCCTTATAATGAAATTTCTTTTTGGTCATCAGAAACATCAAATGACGGGGGTGCTTACAGGATATTTTTACACACCGGAATCTTTTATTTATCTCCAAAAAAATATTCTAGAAGTGCTGTTTGTTGCGTCCGGTAAATAGCATTGCCCAACCATTTTATTGATGTTAATAAAGACGTTCTAAAATGGCTCTTTACCAACAAATGGTTGATGAAAATATTTAATGATTTCAGTCTGTTAAAAGATGTGTTCTTAAAAACATTGAACAAAAGCATCAAAACCCTCAAGAAAACTGTTCAAAAATCAACCGTTTGTTGTGAAACAGCCTCTAAAATTTAACGATCAACAGCATATTGTGTTTACATCAACTTTTTCCCACAATATCTTGAAAAAAACTATTGACTTTTCTTCCTAATTATGTAAACTAACGCAATTTGATTCGCATTGGAGGTCGGATGTTGGAATTGAAGGATAGGAAAGGTGTAGGATTGATTGAAGGAGATGAAAAATGGGCAGCCTAGTTTTGGAACTTCAAAAAGAAGTGATGAAGGAAGATTGCGATGTTTTAAATCTTTTAAGAAAAGCGCATCTTATTGCTGCAAAACTTAATTTTGAACAATTCGATGAATGGATTCAGTCAGAATTGTATGGTTATACAAACAAAGATTGTCTAGTTCCTGAATATCGATTGGTAAAGGGGATAGTGAAAGGATTGAATCTTCATAGTGAATGGGTTCAGGTTGTTATAGATAAAAAAATAACAGAAGATAAATTCTGTAATTATAAAATGACAGAGTCACTTGGTGATCTGATTGGACTTGATAAAAATTCTGATATGTTTGAAATTTATTATTCTGCTAAAGAAAACTCAATGTTAAATTCTCTGTGTAAGTGCCAAAGGCCGACGCAATTTTGCCTTCATTGCAGCACACATCAAATAAAGTCAATAATTGAACAGGTGAAAAACACAATATTGGAATGGACAATTAAACTTGAAAAAGAAGGAATATTGGGAGAAGAAATGCAATTTAATTCTGAAGAAAAAGAAGCGGCGAAACGGATTCCTCAGCAGATAATTAATTACAATAATTATGGTAATACAAATGTTATCAATGGTAATGTCCAAGACTCTGTATTTGTTGCAGGCGATGAGAACAAGATTCAATACACTATTGAAAAAGCGAATAAAGCACTGTCTGAAATAGAGTCTTCTTTAAACAGCGAAAATATTTTGTCTGAAGATAAAGAAACTATTATGAAAATGATAGCAGAGATCAAAGAAAAAGTGTCGCAGCATGAAAAGCAGAATATTGTGAAATCTGCACTTTTAGATTTGAAAGACTATCTGATTGGAGTCGGAGCTGGTATTACAGCCGCACTAATTCAATCGAAAATACAAGGATTGTTTTGAGGTAAATAATTACGGAGGTGTACTTGCATGGCGCGAAAGAAAGTTGAAACAATAGTCAAAGATAAAATCAAACCTTTTTTACTTAAAGACAAGGACCGTGACTTTTTGGATCAGTTGTCTCGGCAATATTCTTATAGATTGCTTGTAAACAGCATTGATGATGCTACAAAATATCTTGAATATGATGAGAATGGGCAAGTAATCGAAGCGTCAATACAACGATTCTTAAAAAAAATCGATAGCATCGCTCATAATAAATCTCTTCCGCTAATTGAGCAAAAGATTGTTCATATAGATAATATGGGAAAAAAATATGTTATGGAGTGGGACTCGCAAGAAGCTTGTGTTTTGTTACAGGCTTGCGTCAAGGGATTGAAGTCATTAAGATGGTCAAACGAAAGAATAGTAAAAGAATTTCTAGAGGAAACTTTGACCGAGACGAGAAATGTAGAGTGGTCTACATGGTTCAAAAAAATTAAAAAATTTAATAATAAGATTAAGAAGTCGATAAAAAACGATAATAGAACTATCAAGCAATCCGGAACGATTTTACCAGAAGGACTTTTTGTGGAACTGCCACATAGTTTTGGTTCCATTTGTAAACAAATCAATGCAAGTTACGAAAATAATCTTTACGATTGCACGGCAGTAATGATGCGCCATTTACTAGAAATTTTGCTAGTTTTATCTTATCAAAAAGCTAACATTGAGAATGAAATAATGGCCAGTGATGGAAAACATCATGTTCCGCTTGACTCTATGATAAAAAATGCAGTTAATAATTCAAAATTAGCTCTCTCGTTAAGCACAAAAAACGACATGAGACATTTTAAAGATTTGGGTAATTATTCTGCACATAAAATTTGGTATAGCTGCACTAAAGGAGATTTAGAACCTCATATACTTAAATATCGAGCTATTATTGAAGAACTCTTTTATAAATCTGGGATTAAAAAATAAGTTCTGGAACAAACCCAACAATCCCACTCATTGAATCAAATCCAACGAAAGCCGAACTCTTGAATTTAAACAATAACCATCTAAATTTATTTGGATATCTGTTCAAAGTCGCAATTTGCGACCTTAGACGAATACCTGTTTTTTTCTGATTTCGCTCAACCAAACGTCCACATTCATTTTGAACTGTCGCAAAATTTGCGACAGTTCGATTTTTGGCAAGCCCGTGCTCGGTCAAAACAAGACACAATAAAATAATTTTTTAAAATTTTTCTAAATTAGTATTGACAAAACAATATTCTTGAGTATATTACCAAACTAAAGAGTGGTCCTGCTCAGTGGACGATTCAAAATGAGGCTTTCTTCGGAAAGCCTTTTTTTTGGGTTCAAACTTCTTGAAGAAAAGAGCAAGGAATACAACACTAAATCATAGAAACCGGAGCATATAACTCCCCAAAATAATTCCTGTTTCCGTTCAAGGTCACAAATTGTGACCTTAGACGAAGACCTATTTTTTTCTGATTTCGCGGACCTTGTTGATGATTCCGTTGATTTTATCAAGGGTGAGATCCGCGATGTCGTTTTCTTCCGCGGATGCCCTCATGTTTTCGACTGCGGCTGCTGCTTCCGTCGGAGTTTCGTTTCTGAGTTCGAACGGGATGCCGTTCACCGCAACACTTTTTTTCAGAAAAATTCGGATTGCTGTTGAAAAATCAAGACCGAGACGGTCGAAAACTTCAGTCGCCTGGGTTTTTAAATCATCATCTATTCTGACTTGAATTGTATAGCTCATGTCACCACCTCCAAATGTTTTATACTTATAAACAAATTATTTGTCAATATAACTCAATACAATATTGAGCATGTCGCGAGGTGTAACAACAAATTCTTTTTGCGGAAAATGCCGGATGTTTCCGGTAACAAGATAGGCTTCTCTGCTTTTTCTTGCGGACAGTGCAATTTCATAAAAAACAGCGTCGTCCGGATCATTGAATTTTTCATCGGAAAGATTTTTTTCAAGAAAGATTCCGTTTTTTCTCATGAAATCCATAAATTTATTAACATCATCCTGTGCGAAACCGAACTCCGGCCGTAGTAAAACTTCCTCGTATTCACTCAATATTTCTTCATTAAAGACCGGAATTATTATTCCTGCAAGCAGCAAATCAATAATTTTTGCCGGAACAGAATCGCGTTTCAGCATGGCAGAAACAACAACATTTGTATCAATGACGGCATAAAAGTTCATTTTTCACCTCTGTTTCAAAGAAATAAACTACAAAATCATTTATTGCCATAAAATAAAGTAAAGTTTTTAATCATAAAATTATATTTAAAGTTCAACAATTAGAGAAAATATCTTAAAATTGGAGACAGACTTAGCAACTGAAAACCAGCTTTAGCCAAGAATAACTCCCCAAAATAATTCCTGTTTCCGTTCAAAAGCTGGGATGTTTCTACCGCTTCTTGCCTCCCATGAGGCAGGGGAGGTGTCACGCAGTGACGGAGAGGTCATAGATGTTTCGCTTTGCTCGACATGACGAGTTGCGGGCGAGCCGCCCGCGCTCCGACAGTTTCTATTTCAAATGACAATTACCATGACAGAAAATAAATTCTGAAACTTTGGAATTCCTTACCACTCGAATGTCGCCCATCGGTCATTCATTTTAGGCAGCAGAAACGCAAACAGTTTTCCGCGGATGCTGTGTTTTCTCATTTCTTCGTTGAAGCTGTGTTCCTCGACAAGGCGGAATCCTTTGACGAGATCGGCTATCTCCTGACCTGAGTCGGTGCCTGAGACAAAATGGGCGTTCGTGTTTTTTACTGTGTCGTGAAATTTCTCGTTTTTTACCATAAGTTTATTGTTCTGCTCTGCGATAAGAGTTCCTCCGCAGGGGAAATTATCCTTCAGGACATTCAGAAAACTCTGGATCTGTTCCATTGTGAGATACATGAAAAGGCCTTCAGCCAGGAATACTGGCTTTGTTTTTTTCTCTGAAAGGGCTTCCTGAACGGGCTTGCACCAAGACGGATCCAATATGTCTCCGGCAATCATCGTTACTCTCTCTTTTTCAGGGAAAGCCTTTTTTCTTGCCGTGATCACATCGGGCAGATCCAGGTCGAACCAGCGGATCTTTCCGTTGTCAACGCGGGAAAACCGGTCGTCGAATCCGGCTCCGAGATTTATGACCACTGTTTCGGGAGCTTTTCTGATTATCTCCTTCAGCTGCCTGTCAAGCATGATCGTGCGGGCAATAACTCCTTCGTGAGACATAAACTTGTCATACTTTGAGATGTCAATGCCGAGAGCTTCAACGATTTCCACGGCTTTTTTGTCGATTACACGCGGATTTTCACGCCTGCTTTCGCTTGCTTTCACCGCCAGCGGAATAAGTGCGGTTGTCTGAACATCGCCTAACTGCAAATCCATTGCTCAAATCCCTTATTTCTTTTCTTCTTCCCAGAGGAAATCGAATGCACCGCTGAGTGCGAGAGCGATTGCGTGGGTGTTCAAAGATTCGGAAACGGTTTCGTTCTTTTCGCCGTATCCGTGGAATGTGGTTTTGTTGAAATCATAGTCCAGTTCGATTCCCGCATAATCGCAGAAGTTGTAGATTATTGCGATATTTACGCCGAGATTCGAATTGTCCTTGCTGATGATGTTTTCTTCATAGAACGGAGCCTTGAAGTATGAAACTCTCGCCATCATGTCGACATCCCAGAGTGTCGCGTAAGGCATTGCGAAGAGTCCCCAAGAAGTCAATGCGGAATCAGCGTCTTTGACACCGTCGGAAATGAGTTTGCCTTTCTCGAAATCGGGGTTGTAGAGTGCGCGGTGAGCAAGGCCAAACTCAGCTTTGAAGCCGACAGAAATGTCGTCGCTAACGTTGTAGCCGAGATCTGCTCCTATCGCCATGAGGACGTTGTTTTTGTCCTGATCGAGACTTTCGCCGTTTTTATAGGATTCTATTTCGCCTTCTTCCGAAAGGTTGTAAACATCGAAACCGTAGTTTCTGTAAGCCTTGCCGAAAACAAGAGAAGCCGCTGCGGTAGCGAAAAAATCGCCTGTTTTGTTGAAGCGGATATCTGCGCCGAATGCCGGTGCGCGGAAAAGGTTTTCCTCGCCGTCAAGAACGGTTTCATTTCCGCCGTTGAAAGCGAAAAGGGTGATCGCAAGGTCGGATTCCTTAGAAAAAATGAGGTCAACGCCGAGCGAAACGCCGAGATCGTTGAAGGCTCCGCCGAAAAAGTCCTCCTTTATCGCCGAATTTGCGAAAGCGACTTCATGGTCGTAGCCGTTTTCGATTCCGAACGGCATCGAGAAAAGACCCGCTTCAAGGTTTACATCGAGCCCGAAAGTTCCGGCTGAGTTCCTGAAAGAGGGATGCTGCATTCTGAAAGAAACGTTTTTGATGACATCGAGCGTCATTTTGCCTTCCTCATCGACCGAGCCGAAATCGACAACTGCGCGGCCGTTGAACATCCTGTCGCCGCCCTGCAAGTCAAGGATCAGGTTGTCAAGACCGATTTCGTAGCTTTCTTCCTTGTTTACATCGCCGTCTTCGATGTTGATTCCTGCAGAAACTCCGCCGAAAACAGTCGCATTGAAGTAGGGGTTACGCTCGAAAGCGAGTTTGTCTTCCTCTTCTTCAGCTTCTGCTGCTTCTCCTTCAGCGGGAGCTTCAGCAGCTTCGACTGTTGATTCTTTTGTTTCTTCGTTTGCAGGAGCCTTATCCTCTGCATAGAGTGAAAAAGATGCCGCGCAGCAAATCATTGCCGCAAAAAAGAAATTACGCATGAAAAACCTCCAATAAATTGAAATTGTTAAAAAAATAAACCAAAAAGAAAAGTTCAAACTAATTTCGTAATAAAAAATCAAATTTCTAAAGAGCAATTAAATTAGCAAAAGCTAACATAGTTGAAATTTTTTGTTTGTCAACAGAAAAAAATTATTTTTTTGAAAATGTTCAGCTGTCTTTCAGGCAAAGAGAACTTCCGGAGTGCCTTTTACTTTTTAAGAATCCTCATCGCGTTGAGAACCGCTATCACTGTGACGCCGACATCACCGAAAACCGCTTCCCACATTCCGGCGATGCCCAAAGCTCCGAGAACAAGGAAAACACCTTTTATTCCGAGAGCTAAGGCGATATTCTGGATAACGATGCTTTTTGTCGCTTTTGCAACATCTATAGCTTCGAGAAGTTTGGAAGGTTCGTCCGTCATGAGGACTACATCGGCGGCTTCTATTGCAGCGTCGGAGCCGAGACCTCCCATGGCGATACCGACATCGGCTCTTGCCAGTACCGGTGCGTCGTTTATTCCGTCGCCGACAAAGGCGAGTTTTCCCGAGCCATCGCTATTTTTCTCTAAGATCTCGATCTTTTCGACTTTTTCTCCGGGAAGAAGCTGCGAATAGTATTCGTCGATTTTCAGTTTCTCCGCTACGGCTTGCGCGATTTTTTCGTCGTCGCCCGTGAGCATTGCGATATTTTTTACACCGAGTTCTTTCAGCCCCGATACCGCTTTGAAGCTGTCTTCCTTGATTTCGTCGCTTATCAGAATGCAGCCGACATAGCGTCCGTCAGCCGCAAGATAGACTTTTGTTCCCGTTTCATTACACGGCTGAAAGGCGATATTTTCATCTTTCATAAGTTCTGCATTGCCGGCGAGGACTTTTTCACCGCCGAAGAGCGCACAGATGCCGCGCCCCGGAATTTCCTGATGAGCGGAAACAAGGCCGTTTCCGATTTCTTTTCCGTAAGCCGCAGAAATTGATTTTGCGATAGGATGGTTGGAAAAATATTCGGCAGCGGAGGCGTATTCAAGCACTTTTTCTTTGGTAAAGCCGTCAGACGGAATGATTTCCGTGACATTGAAAACCCCTTTGGTGAGAGTTCCAGTTTTATCGAAAACGACGGTTTTAAGGTTATCAAGTGCTTCAAGATAGTTGCTTCCTTTCACAAGCACGCCGTGTTTTGAAGCGGCTCCGATACCTCCGAAAAATGTGAGAGGGATCGAAATTACAAGGGCGCATGGACATGATACAACAAGAAAAACAAATCCTCGGTGGATCCAGTCGATCCATTCACCTCCGAGAAGAAGGGGAGGAAGCACAGCTAAGAGCGCGGCGAGGATTACGACAACTGGAGTATAGTAACCTGCGAATTTTGTTATGAAATTTTCCGTTTTTGCTTTTCTTTCAGAAGCATTTTCAACGAGGTCTATGATTTTGGAAACTGTCGATTCTCCGAAAATTTTAGTTGTTCTGATCGTCAGAGTGCCGCTCTGGTTTACGCATCCCGAGAGGACTTCGTCGCCTTCGCGGACACTTTTCGGAACTGATTCGCCGGTCAGAGCCTTCGTGTCGATCATCGAGTTTCCTTCAAGTACAATGCCGTCGAGAGGGATCTTTTCGCCCGGTTTCACGATAATTGTCTCTCCTAAAGCGACATTTTCGGGAGAAACAGTCTCGGAAACGCCGTCTCGCAGCACTGTGGCGTGGTCGGGACGGATATCCATGAGTTCTGAAATCGATTCTTTCGAGTGTTTCACTGCGAGCGACTGGAAAAATTCTCCAATCTGGTAAAAAAGCATTACCGCTACAGCTTCGGGATATTCGCCGATGACAAAAGCCCCGACAGTAGAGATCGTCATCAGGAAATTTTCGTCGAAAACCTGTCCGTGAGCGATATTTTCCAGTGCTTCAAGGACAACGTCGTAACCGAGAATTATGTATGCCGCAATCAGGAAACCCAGTTCGATGTGCAGCGGAACATCTGCCGTAAAAGTTAGCACAAGCCCTGCAAGATAGACAAAAGCTCCGATAGAGAGGCGTAAGATCAGTTTTTTGCCGCCGGAATGTTCATGCTCGTGATGATGGTCGCAGGCGTGACAGCAGCGGCATCCGTGTTCGTGTTCACAAGATTCGTGTTCGTGATGTTCGTGTGCCATAAGTGCCTCCTGATCAGTGCGTTTCCCGGTAGTCCGGCATCAGTTCTTCGAGATGCTCGAAGCCGGTGTCGATAATTTTTTTGACATGCTCGTCAGCCAGCGAGTAGTAGACTATCTGCGCCTCGCGCCGGAATTTCACGAGTCCCGCAAGACGTAAAGCCTTCAGCTGGTGCGAAACCGCCGATTTTGTGAGCCCTAACAGCACGGCGATGTCGCAGACGCACATTTCGCTCTGTTCGAGAGCGTGCAGGATCTTAACTCTTGTATAGTCGCCGAAAAGCTGCATCAGATCCGCCAGGTTCAAGTATTCATCATCTGACACCATTTTTGATCTGACATCATTCACGATGTTTTCGTGTATCACATTGCAAGTACACAAAGACTCCGAATCTACCATTTTAGACCTCCTCTTTTATTAGTTGAACAAATGAACAACTAATCATTACTCCCTTAAAAAAGTTTTGTCAAGAGGGTCGGGGGATTTTTTTAGCTTTATCTAATTTGTTTGAGATATATCTAATGATTTGGCAGATTTTTCGGTGGCTGAGGGGCTGTAAGGATTGCAAATCATCAGACAAAAATTCTGAAATTATTTTAAAATAAAAATCTAAAAATGATTTGACTTTTATGTTGGAATTCAATATTGTGTTGAGTGACTTTTACTGTATTTATATATTTTATAGTAAAAAAATTATTGTTTGTTTAAATGTGAAAATTTAAGATTGTTTGTAAGAATGTTAATTTTTATTTTGGAGTGCTGAAATGAGTAAGCTGAATCAAATCGTTAAAGAGATTGAACTTTTTATCGAAGGAGCCTCAAGTGTTTGCGGTGACAACAAAATCATTGCAGAAAAAGCAAAGGAAAAATTCGGGAGGAATTATTCAAAGCTTGTTGATTATTTGCTTCTTTTGCGAACAGAAAAATTTACCGTAAAATCAATGGCTTTTTGTCTGAATAATCGCGACGATGAGGATGGTTTTTGCGAATTTGAAAGAAAATGTGCAGAGAGGAACGATCTTGTCATTGTATGCGGGCATTCTGATGATGTGATTGATTTCTATGGTGCCATATTTGCGGAAGGAGACTGCTTTAACGGAGGTGATTTTCATTTGGAACAAGAAGACGGTCGTTGGATTCTTAAAGAAGGACTCGGCAAGTGTAACAATATCTCGGCAAAATGGTATGAAAAAAGCAAAATCACCGATGATTGGGAAATCATTCCGTGGTCTTATGAAACGGATATTCCTCACACAACTTTTTATATGACTCATGAAGGAGAGCCCTTCTGTGAGGGGATAGTTTTTGATATAAAAAATTTGAAGAAAAATTGTGTGATTGAGGTCAGTGATGACAAAAAATATTGATTTCAATCAACTTGAAAATTCAATAAGTTCCCTCAACCTTGTTTTTGAAGAGAACACGGCAAAAGCGATAAACAGAAATATCACAGCGCGGAACTGGCTCATCGGCTTTTATATCGTAAACTACGAGCAGAACGGCAAAGACAGGGCTAAATATGGAGAAAGAACTCTCCAAAAACTCGCGGAAGATTTGAACAAAAAATCTCTTTCATACAGGAATTTGCGCCTTTATCGTCAATTTTTTCTGGATTTCAGAACTCTTAAAAAACCGATTTTTGACTATGTCCTGAACGAGTTCAAAACAGATGAAAGGCTTATTCCAACAATAGAGTTGAGCCTTGACAATACTGCAATCAGTGATTGCACAATTGGGCAGACAGCGTCTGCCCAATCAAAACAGGAACTCCTTGAAAGTAATTTGGCAATCGGTGATTGCCAAATTGTGCAAACAGCGTCTGCACAATTAAAACATGATCTCGCTGAAAGTAATTTGGCAAACAGTGTCTGCCAAATTCAAGCACCAATTGGGCAATCACTGATTGCCCAATCTGATGACAAGCTTCAAATTCCGCCGGAAAAACTCTTTTCACATCTTTCGTTTTCACACTTTTCGTTGATTTTGAGCGTAGAAAATCCTCTTGCAAGAGTTTTTTACGAACTTGAAATAATCAAAGGCACATGGTCTGTGCGTGAATTGAAACGACAGATTCAGACAAATTATTTTGAGCGGAGTGCTATCAGCAGAAATCCTGAAAAAATGAGCAGATATATCCAGTCCGGTTCAGAAAAAATGGAACTCGCCGACGAGATAATTGAAGAATCTGACTTGGAAGAAGCACTTGTAAATCATCTTGAAAAATTCATTCTCGAACTCGGAAACGGTTTCTGTTTTGAAACACGCCAAAAGCGGTTCCTTATTGACGATGACTATTTTTTCTGCGATTTGGTTTTTTATCACCGTATTTTAAAGTGCCACGTCCTGATTGATCTGAAAGCGAAAAAAATCAAATATGACGATATTGCGCAGATGAACCTTTATCTTTCATACTACAGGCACAATATAATGCAGAGTGATGACAATCCGCCGATTGGAATCCTTATGTGTACCGAAGCAGGAAAAGAGCTGGTTAAATATGCCACCGACGGCATTGATACGAATCTTTTTATCCAAAAATACAAACTCAATCTTCCTTCTGAAGAGAAATTGACAGAATGGCTTCGAAAAGAAATTGAAAAAGAAGTCAGAAAATAAAAAATCTTCGTTCTTATCAGTTTTTGCAATAAAAAGAGGCCGCTTTGGAAAATTCCTTGATTGATAAATCTTTGTAGTCGCTGTCTCTCATGGTATCTCTTATTTGTTTTTCTATTGAGTAAATTTTAAAAGAGCAGATCAAAAAAACGAAGGGAAAGAATCTTAAGGACGGTGCGGTTTATTAGTCCGAAAAGTTCTTTCCCTTTTATTACACGGAGGAGTTGTTAGTCACTTTGTAAATGAACTTTTTCAACGTTTTGCAATGCTCTTTATTCCGTATCCTGTGCTTTTGATTACTTTCCTCAGTTCTTCCTCGTCAAGCGGTTCGTCGCTTGTTATTTGAGTGAGGCCTGTTTTGTGCGACGATTTGACCTCTTTTACCTTGAAATTGTTGCGGATCGCGTCGTTGACATGGCTTTCGCACATGCCGCACATCATTCCTTCGATTTCAAGGACGGTAAGGTGTTGTGAAGTGTGGCAGCTTCCTGACATCGGACAGCAGCCGCAGTTTCCGCCGCATGAGGATTTTCCCTGTTTCTTGTTTTTTACAAGATTGAGGATGATGGCGGCAACCACCGCCATCAATATTGCCAGCACAAGGATTGTTCCCATTATTTACCTGCCGTAACTGAAAGTTTTGTCGCTTCACTGTATTGCTTGAAGAAAAGCATGTAGATCATTCCTGCAAGGCAAGCGAAAGCGGCTATCATGAATATTACATTGAAGAGAGAGAAGTTGCCTGTGAACAGATTGCCGAACTGGTTGATCATAAGTGCGACTGCATAAGCGAAACCGCACTGGTAGCCGATTGCAAACCATGTCCATTTCGTGTTGTTCATTTCACGCTTGATAGCACCGATCGCAGCAAAACACGGAGCGCAGAGAAGGTTGAAGACCAGGAACGAATATCCGGTGATTCCCGTGAATGCCTGAGCCATAGCTTCCCAAGCCGTCATATCGCCTGCGCCGTAGAGAATGCCCATCGTGCCGACGATGTTTTCTTTTGCGACAAGTCCTGTGACCGATGCGACAGCCGCCTGCCAGCTTCCCCAGCCGAGCGGAGCGAAGATCCATGCAATGCCTTTGCCGATATATGCTAGGATCGAAGAATCGAGCTGGTCTTCGGCGAGCATTCCGAAACCTTCGTCAGTCCAGCCGAAGAACGATGTGAACCATACGAGGATCGTTGAAACAAGGATGATCGTTCCAGCTTTTTTGATGAACGACCAGCCGCGCTCCCACATTGACCTGAGAACGTTTCCGAGTGTCGGCATATGGTAAGCAGGAAGTTCCATTACGAAAGGAGCAGGGTTTCCTGCGAACATTTTTGTCTTTTTGAGCATGATGCCGGAGATGATGATCGCTGCCATTCCGACAAAGTATGCGCTTGTCGCGACCCATGCCGAGCCTCCGAAAATAGCCCCTGCGACCATTGCGATGAAAGGAACTTTCGCACCGCACGGGATGAAAGTCGTCGTCATGATCGTCATCCTGCGGTCACGCTCGTTTTCTATAGTTCTGCTTGCCATGACGCCGGGGATGCCGCAGCCGGTTCCTACGAGCATCGGAATGAAAGATTTGCCTGAAAGTCCGAATTTTCTGAAGATCCTGTCAAGAACGAATGCGATTCGAGCCATATATCCGCATGCTTCGACAAATGCGAGCAGGAAGAAGAGGACAAGCATCTGCGGAACAAAACCTAAAACTGCGCCGACACCGGCAACGATACCGTCAAGGATGAGCCCTTTGAGCCACTCTGCGCAGCCGATTGCGTCGAGGATTTTTTCAACGAGAACGGGAACACCGGGAACCCATGCGCCGTAATCAGCAGGATCGGGCTCGTCGAAGCCTTTTTCCTCGAAGTAGGAGAGAGCCTCTTTGAAAGACATTCCGTTGGCTTCGTTTTCCGCGTCGTCTTCCGCCACTTTGACTTCGCCGTCGTAGAAAACGTTGATATTTGAATGTTCAAGAGTTTCCTCGTCTTCGACATCGTAAGCTATATACTGTTTTTCGGGCTGGAGTTCTTTTGCGGCTTTCATAGTTTCTTCAGCGTTGATTTCCTCTTCGCCTTCTTCATTTTTGGCTGTTACGATGACTTCGTAAGCGTCAAAAGCGTTGTGTGCGGCATCGTATTTTTCAGCTTCTTCCTCGTAGTCGCCAGTTCCGATCCCGAACATGTGCCAGCCGTCGCCGAAAAGGCAGTCGTTAGCCCAGTCAGTCGCGTCCGCGCCGACTGTTACCATTGAAATGTAATAGATAAGGAACATGACGATCGCGAAAATCGGAAGGCCGAGCCAGCGGTTCGTCACGATTTTATCGATTTTATCAGAATTGGAGAGCTCGCCTGCATTCGCCTTTTTGTAGCTCGATTTCAGAATCTCGGCGATATAGATGTAACGCTCGTTCGTGATGATGCTTTCCGCGTCGTCGTCAAGCTCTTTTTCGGCCGCTTTGATGTCCGCTTCGATGTGGTCGAGAAGACTTTTTTCGATTTTGAGCATTTCAAGGACTTTGTCGTCACGCTCGAAAACTTTGATCGCATACCATCTCTGCTGTTCTTCGGGCATGCCGTGAACGACTGCTTCCTCGATGTGTGCGATCGCGTGCTCGACCGGGCCGGAGAAAGAGTGCTGCGGAAGAGTTTTTGTCTCTTTCGCCGCTTTGATAGCCGCTTCAGCCGCTTCCGTAATTCCGTCGCCTTTGAGAGCGGAAATCTCGACAATTCTGCATTTGAGCTGTCTCGAAAGTTCGGCTACATCTATTTTATCGCCCGATTTTTTGACAAGATCCATCATGTTAAGGGCGATAACGACCGGAATTCCGAGTTCGACAAGCTGGGTCGTAAGGTAAAGGTTTCTTTCAAGGTTCGTCGCGTCGACGATGTTCAAAATTGCATCAGGACGCTCGCCGATAAGATAGTTTCTTGCAACGACTTCTTCCAGAGTATAAGGTGAAAGCGAATAGATGCCGGGAAGGTCAGTAATGATAACGCCTTCATGTTTTTTGAGTTTTCCCTCTTTTTTCTCGACTGTTACTCCCGGCCAGTTTCCGACAAACTGGTTCGAGCCTGTGAGAGCGTTGAAAAGGGTAGTCTTTCCCGAATTGGGGTTTCCCGCAAGTGCGATTCTAATTTGTTCAGCCATTTTTTCCTCCTACTCAACTTCGATCATTTCTGCATCTTCTTTTCTCAAAGAAAGCTCGTAGTTTCTGACAGTGACTTCGATCGGATCGCCTAAAGGAGCGACTTTCCGCACGAAAATTTCAACGCCTTTGGTAACACCCATGTCCATGATGCGCTTTTTTACCGCGCCTTCGCCGTGAAGTTTTACAACTTTCACCGTTTCGCCGATTTTTGCTTCGCGTAAAGTTTTCATTTTATACCTCCAAAAAAATTAGACTTTAAACCATGATTTTGCGGGCCATTTCCTCGTTTATCGCGACCCTGGACTCCTTGACTTTGACAATTACGTTCCCGGCAAGGGAATTTACGACCGTGACAGTCGCGCCGACTGTGAAACCTAAATTTTCAAGATGGTGCTTTACTTCGTCGCTGCCGCCGATTTTCTTAATAACCTGTTCATTTCCGGCATCTGCCAAAACTAAGGGTATCAACTTTCTCTCCTTAAAAAAGTTCGTAATTAAAAGAACGCAATCAAGTTAGCTGAAACTAACTATAATTAGCAATGGCTAACTGTCAAGGAAAAAATTTAAGAAAAATGAAAAATCGGAAAATTTTTTAAAAGAAGATGGTTTCTGTTATTTGTCTGCCGCTTTTTCGATAAGGATCCCGGCCGCAAAAGCCGCGAAATAGCAGAGAAGGCCTGTAAAGAAAGTTGCCGAAATGCCGTAGAAAATCGATATCGCCGTCGCTACGACCGAGCTTACGACGCTTGCCGCGCCGTTTACTCCCCAGAACCACGGAGCCGATTCTCTGACTTTTTTGTTGAGGAGCGAAAGTCCGGTCGGGAAGGGCATGCCCATGAAAAATCCGGCAAGGGCCATCGTCGCAAAGCTGTAAATTATGCGCGGAAGTATCGGCCATGAGTTGAAGAACGGAAGAACGAACATATTTGCCGAGCCGACTGTCGCGACAACTAAAATGAGCAGTATAAAAAGTCCTTTGACTCCGACTTTCTCACGCAGTTTTTTGCTTGCAAAACTGCCAAGCCCGCTGAAAAGAAGCATAGTGAAAAGAACGACGAGAATGCTGTATGTCGGATGTCCCAGGAATACGGCGAATTTCTGTATAAGTGAGACTTCTATAAGCATAAAACCTGTTCCCAAAGCGGTGAAATAGAGCGTGTAGCGGTTGAAAACAGCCTTTGTGACACCGGTTTTCATCTTTGAGATAAGCGGGATTATGATGAGGAAAAGCGAAAGGACAACGACTATTGCGATGAGCCAGAGCAGATTGTGGATAGCCATGAGGTTGGTTGAAAGCACTCCTTCCGATTCGACATTCATTCCTTTTATTACAGCAGAAGGTTTGAGCATGTTGAAGAAGAACGGGTTGTCATCTGTCGGCGGGGTGAGGTCAAGCGGGTAATTCGCCATGAATATTTCGCGTTTTCCCGGAGTTATGATGTCTTTGAAAGCGGAGTAGTTCTCTTTGCCGCCTGCGATCAGTATTTCAAAGCCGTATTCGTCGGCGAGATTTAGAGCTTTATCGATTGCTTCAGGCTTGAACGGCTTTTTCGACACGATTATCGTTCCTGAGCCGAAGTGATCTTCAAGCGGCTTGTCGGGTTTGATATAGTCGACGGCAACGAGAATGATGTGCTTTGCAGGCTCTTTTATCCCTGATTCAAGCAAAGTCTGATATGCAAGGTTTACGAGACGGAGAAGTTCGCCAGGGCGTTTCGGGTAATACCAGCGGCTCATCGTTATCGCGCCGTTGTCTGAAAGTCGGGAGAAGAAGGTCTTCCACGCTTCGATGGTGTAGAGCGAGTTTTCGGTGAGGACGAACGCTCCTGAAGCCGTGGCTGCCCACGAGTCGATGAGACTTGCCTGGATTATGTCGAACTTCATGTCGTTCTTTTCAAAGAAATTGCGGGCTTCGTCTTCTATAATGTGAACATTCGGAAGTGCGGAAATGTTGTAAGTGTAGCCTGCGTAAACTTTGGTCAGAGCGTCAATAATGCGCCCGTTTATTTCGATCCCCCAGATTTCCTTCTGGTTGAAGTGAAGGGCTGAGAGAATGTCCCTGCCGCCTCCGACGCCGATAATGCCGACTTTCGAATTAGGGAAGAGGTAGTGGGCGAAGTTCGTGCTGTCATAGTGAAGATGCAGCAGTTTGGAGATCTGCATTGTGTTTCTGGTGATAACAGTCGCCGCAGCGGAGTCTATCGTGAGGTTTTTCTGCTCGACTTTGTATTCGGGGAACTGCGACATCATTTTGTCTGAAATTCCCCATCCGAAGCCGATATTGTGCGCTATATCGGCAACTGTGATGCGTGAAAAAGGAGTCCAGCTTTCCCATTCAAGATCGTGTTCGACAGTCGCACTGAGAACACCCTCGTCAACTTTCGTCCACTCGATCCTGAAGATCCTTCCAAAGTAGTTGAAAAACGAAAAAACTAAGATACAGACAGCGATGACCATATCCCGTTTTTTCCTGGAAACGGCATGAGCAGCGAAAAATCCGAAACTTGCAATGAAAATTGCCGCACTGACGGCGTCTGTCACCGAAAGAAGCGAGAAAAACGCAAGAGAGCCTGTTGCGGCGCCTGCAAGGTCAGCGGCATAGAGCCTGTTGGCCTGTTTTATGTATTTTGTTGCAAGAATAAGCGATACCGCAACACCTTCAAAATAAAAGGGGACCGCCGCAACGGCGTATATAAGCGCGGTCGTGAAATATCCGATCCCTGTCGGCCGCGGAACGAACGGAATCGAAAGAAGTGTCAGAAGTGAAGTGATCAGCGAAAGCGCGAAAAGCCTGCTGTATTTCGAGATCAGAGTCTCAAGCTCGTCGTCAGTTTTTGAAGCGAAGTCGGCCAGATAGACTTTTACCGCACCGGTGCTCATTCCGAGCATAGCCACCGAAATCGCCATAAAAGCGTAGTGATACCACATGGTTATGCTGAAAATTCTTGTGAGGATGTTTTCCAGCGCAAGGCCGGCAAGCGAAAGAAGAAATATTGCATGATAAATAGATTTTTTCATTAAATGACCTCAAAAAATCAATTTCGGGTGATGATACAAAAAAGAAGATTTTCGTCAATTATGATTTTTGAGTTTTAAAATAGCCGGTTTTGCAGAATTTACCGCAGACGTTCGTTTGATTTTGCCGGATTAATAATAATACCCGTGATATTCAACCGTCGGATCATCCTTGATTTTAAGGCAGGCTTTTGTCGATTCATTTGTGCTGGTTTCCTCAAGCACCACGCCGTTAAATTTCGCGGAAAGCAGGTTCATTTCTGTTACGGCGAAATTAAATTCCGCGCTTATGACCTTAACTGTTCCCGCTTTCTGGAAGTAGGTTTTGCCGTGAGTGCAGTCGCCGCTGTAAGAATCGCAGTATTCGTCTTCGTTAACATATAAGAAAAGTCCTCTGTCGCTTCCCTGGTTTATCTCTGCAAGATTGAAATTGTCCGTATAATCATACTCGGAAAGACCGTAAAATTTAAGATAGAAAGTGTCTGAGGTCGCTGAGCCGGTATTCGGAGTGTAGGTAGCTTTGAATATGTCGTATTTTTCCGAGCCGTGTGAGTGCTTGTAGTAGCTGAGCTCGGTATTGCTGAGAGTGATTTCAGTGCATTTCGCAAACGGATCGGTCGGATCTGTGGTCGGCTCGGTAGGATCTGTAGTCGGCTCAGTAGGATCAGTGGTCGGATCGGTCGGATCTATAGTCGGATCAGTCGGATCTGTGATCGGCTCGGTCGGATCTGTGGTCGGCTCAGTTGGATCTGTGATCGGCTCGGTTGGATCTGTGATCGGCTCGGTCGGATCTGTAGTCGGCTCAGTCGGATCTGTAGTCGGCTCAGTCGGATCTGTAGTCGGCTCAGTCGGATCTGTAGTCGGATCGGTAGGATCTGTAGTCGGTTCGGTAGGATCTGTGGTCGGTTCGGTAGGATCAGTAGGTTCTACCGTTGGCTCGGTTGTCTGGTCATCGGTAGGATCTGTTGTGTCAGCCGTGTCAGAGTTATCCGTCTGTTCAGTAGGATTGTCGTTCGTATCGCCGTTCTGATCAGTGTTGTTCTGATCCGATGTTTCGGAAGAATCTGCGGTTTCATCCGTGTCAGGAACCTCAATCAGATCATCAAGATTTTTGCCGCTGCATGAAACAAATGTCGCAATTGCAAGAAGTGTAAGCAGAATCATGAAGTTTTTCATTTTTCTCTCCTAACAAAATAAAAAACGTGATTAGTGGATTTTAGCTCCATCCGTCAGTCAAGAGTTCCAGCAATTCATAGAACCAGCTGTAGGTCTGATCCGATTTCTCAAATTCAATTGTCGTATTTTTAAGGTTAAGGCATGCACCGCCGGGAACACTTGTTGACTGGTTATTTGCGATTGTGACTTCTTCAAGCATTACGCCTGTAAATTTTACGCTGATCGTTTCTGTTTCCGTCCATCCGTCATCTTCATCGTTGTAATCCGTTTCCACGGTTCCGTCTTTCTGGAAGTAGATTTTTTCACCGCCGTCTTCCTTGACATAAAGGAAAAATCCGCTCTCGTTACCCCAATTTGTATGCTGAAGGTAAAATGTTCCTTTATAATTTTCGAGGTTCGAAAACTTTACAAAGAAAGTGTCTGCCGCGTTGGAACCTGTGTTGGGTGAGTAGGTCGTCTTGAATATTGCAGATTCAGACGAATAGGTGACACTTTCCAGCTCCAGAGCGGAGGTCAGTTCGATTTCTGTAACCGTAGCACATTCGGTCGGGATGCATTTGTATTCATAATTGCAGAATTTATCCGCTGCGCATCCGCCGCAAGTTCCGCCGCAACCATCAGCATCCTCGCCGCACTCTTTGCCATCGCAGTTCGGAACGCAGGGAGGCTCCGTCGGATCATCCGGGTTGGTCGGGTTATCCGGGTTGGTCGGATCATCCGGGTTGGTCGGATCATCCGGGTTGGTCGGAT
Organism: uncultured Spirochaetales bacterium; assembly: GCA_902774115.1. Classification (GTDB taxonomy): domain Bacteria; phylum UBP6; class UBA1177; order UBA1177; family UBA1177; genus UBA1177. Next base: position 646,338 of record CACYHH010000001.1, on the reverse strand, counting down.
CATTAGGATTGGTCGGATCATCCGGGTTGGTCGGATCATTAGGATTGGTCGGATCATCCGGGTTGGTCGGATCATCCGGGTTGGTCGGATCATCCGGGTTGGTCGGATCATCCGGGTTTGTCGGATTTTCCGGGTTGTTCGGATCATCCGGGTTGGTCGGATTGTCCGGGTTGTTCGGATCATCCGGATTTGTCGGATTGTCAGGATTGTTCGGATCATCCGGGTTGTTCGGGTCGTCCGGGTTGTTCGGATCATCCGGGTTTTCGGTGTCAGCCTGATCGGTCGGGTCTGCCGTATCCGGGTTTTCGATGTCAGTGTCGGACGAAGCACTTGAATCGCCTGTGTCGTCTACGTAATCATCGTAGTTGCCGTACACATCAGCGTCATTAATTTTCGAACACGAAAGAAATGCCGTAACCGCAATAAGCGTTAATAAAATCGTAAAGTTTTTCATTTTTCTCTCCTGAATTAGGTAGTTAAAAACTTTCTTATAACAAATTCCAATAATCAAAAACACTATATTATACTCATAATATTTTAAAAATAAATACCATAATTTAATATGCCGGAAATTAAATCAAATTTCTTAGAGACGCGTTCTGACGCATCCCGTTTGCGGCGAGCTGCTATTAGTAAGTGATTGTCGTGTTGTTTTTGATTTTAAGGCATCTGCCGTAAGGAACTTTTGCCGATGTCTGAGTGCCGCTTTGTATTGTGACTTCCTCGAGCACTAAGTCGTGAAGTTCAGCCGAGATTTTGTTGTCGGATGAGTTGTAGCTCGTGACATTGACGCTTCCCGATTTCTGGAAGAAGTATGTTTCGCCCATATCTTCGTAAATTACAAAGAAAATACCGCTTGCATCGCCGAAATTCGTTCCTGCGAGGCTGTGTTCTCCGAGAACTCCGTCACCGAGATTGTAAAGCTGCATACGGAATATGTCATTTTCGAAATAGTTTCCGGTCTTTTTGTCGTAAGTCATCGAGTAATTGAGTCTGCTGCCGTTCTTACCGAAAGTTACATTATCAGTATCGAGTTCGAGTTCAAGGCAGTCTTTCGTGCTTTCGAAGAATCCTGCTTCGATTTCAACGCAGGCACCGTTTGGGTCAGTAATCAAAGTGTAGTCTTCGGCATAGCCTGATTCGTGCGCTTCTCTGAGTTTTGCCGAAATGGAGCCTTTGATATTGCCATCAAGGTCAACTTCGGAGACGGTCAGAGTTCCGCTTTCCTGGAAGTAATAGGTGCACTCATCAAGGTAGAATCCGTCAAGCAGTGTGCAGTCCTGTGCGACGCTGACGCATTCGGTGCAGGTTTTGTAGTTCGCGTTCGCACCGTTGCCAAGATTATAGGTTCCGGTATTGACTTTGTCATTGTCATACTGATGGAACTCAATCGTTAAATCATCGATTTTATCAGGATTTCCCATCGTTATGTCGGCATCGAAGGCACCTTCGTAAAGGACAAAAGTATCCCAGTCGATTGAAATTCCGACACAGTCTGATGTCGGCTCAGTAGGATCTGTAGTCGGCTCAGTCGGATCTGTGGTCGGATCAGTAGGATCTGTAGTCGGCTCGGTAGGATCTGTAGTCGGCTCAGTCGGATCTGTGGTCGGCTCGGTAGGATCTGTAGTCGGATCAGTCGGATCTGTAGTCGGGTCGGTTGGATCTGTGGTCGGATCGGTAGGATCTGTAGTCGGATCAGTCGGATCTGTAGTCGGCTCAGTAGGCTCACCAGTCGGTTCATCTGTAGGTTCGGTTGTCGGGTTGTCAGTCGGATCTGTTGTGTCAGCTGTGTCAGTGTTATCAGTCTGTTCAGTAGGATCTGTTGTGTCAGCCGTGTCAGTGTTATCTGTCTGTTCAGTAGGATCGGCGTTCGTATCGCCGTTCTGGTCAGTGTCGTTCTGATCCGATGTTTCGGAAGAATCAGCGGTATCATCCGTGTCCGGAACCTCGATCAGCTCATCAAGATTTTTGCCGCTGCACGCGGTAAGCATGAGTGCTGCGATAAGCGCAAGCGCGATCGTGAAAAACTTTTTCATTATATAACTCCCAAAAAATGTTGATAAACAAAAAAGCGCAATATTTTAGTAAAAGAAAGAGTTAAATCAAATTTTGTGGAAATGAAAGTGAAGGGCAAAAAAAAGGGCGCCGAAGCGCCCTGAAAACCTGAAGGTGATTGTAACAATTAGAGTGTTACGACCGAGCAGCCGCTGGATTTTTTACTTTCCTTAGTCGGAGCCGGTTCTTCATCGCCGTCAGCCGGTTCTTCATCGCCGTCAGCCGGAGTCGTGTCTGTGTCGCCGTCAGAAGGAGCACTGCCGGTATCGCTGGTATCATCGCCGGGAACTTCAGTGTCGCCGGTGTCAGCCGGATCATCGTCTGTATCACTTGCGGGATAAGAGAATTTAACATCTTTGACGTTGTAGCATTTTCCGCCTGCAACAGGTGTAGTCGAGTAATCGTTCTCGTTTATAGTAACTTGTTCCAGTTTTACATCTTTAAGTTCTGCGGTGATATTTCCTGTCTCTTCGTCATAAGCGGAGATTTTTACCTGTCCTTTTTTCTGGAAGTAAATTTTGTACTCTTCGCTGTCGGTTTCGTCGTAAACGAAAATGAAAATTCCAGTTTCATCGGAATAATTCGTTCCTGCAAGTTCGTGTGTTCCGATTACAGGATCAACATAGAAAAGCTGAAGTGAAAACATATCATATTCACCGCCGCTGTTCGGTGTGTAGGGCATTTCGTAAGTCATATAGTAGTCATCGAAAGTGACGTTTGCTTTGTCAAGAGTGATGGTCGTGCAGCTGTCAGCAACACACTGGAATTCTGCATTGCAGGTCTGGTCAGCGCTGCAGCCTGCGCCGCAGGTTCCGCCGCAACCGTCCGAGCCGCACTGTTTGCCTTCGCAGTTCGGAACACAAACGGTATCCCATGCAAAGCTGTTAACTGTGTAGCATTTTCCGCCTGCTACCGGAACTATATCCGCATCGACTTCGACAAGTCTTACAGAACCGGTTCCTTTTGATTCAAAAGTTCCTTCCTTAACTTCGGTGAAATTAAGAGAACCGCTTTCCTGGAAATAGTATTTTGCTGCGGAATAATTTTCTGTATCATAGTCTTCATACAGAATTACATAAGCATCGCCTATATTTTCTTTGTCGCCGGTGAGGTCAACTATACCGGTTGTAAGTTCTTCTGCCCTAAAGTTGATTTCGAACAGATCCGGAACAGAAGCGCTGCCGATTCCGTTGCCCGTTGTGTAAGCATCATAGTAGTAATAATTTCCATAATAGGAATTTTCGACTACCAGCTCGAATTCGCCTATCGAAAGTTCCGAGCAGTTGAATGCAACGCACTGGAAATCAGCTCCGCATGCCTGACCGTCGCATGTTCCGCATGATCCGCCGCAGCCGTCGTTGCCGCATGCTTTGCCTTCACACTGAGGAATGCAAGCCGTTTCCCATGCAGCAGTTTCAATTTCTACACATTTTCCGTTCTCAACCGGTGTTGACTGATAACCGTTGCTGCTGTCGATTGTTACTTCAACAAGTTTCGCCGAAATGACGCCGTTTGAAGCGCCCTCGGTGTCAACATAGGAAAGTTCAAGCGTTCCGCTTTCCTGAAAATACTGTGTGACAAGACCGTCACCTGCCGCGTTAATGTGATAAAGGCGGGCACATTCGTCACAGGTTTTGTAGTTGGCGTTTTTTCCCGAACCAAGGTCGTAAGAACCGGCTGTGAGTTCGTCTGCATAAAATTCAATTCTGAACTGGACGGACTCGCCGTCTGCAAGAACCAGACCGGTCACATCCGTGCTGACAAGTTTAGAACCGTCGTAGTCGATATTTTCGATGGAAATACCGGTACACCCGCTGTCAGCGAAAAGGTTGAAGGAAAGCAGGCATGCAAAAATTGCAAATGCCGAAACAAAAAGTTTTTTCATGTTTGATCTCCATAAAAAGTTAATGAACAAAACAGAATATTATAGTGAGATTTTTATTTTAAGAAAGTTTTTTATTCCGGTGCATCTGCTGCGGAAACTAAGGCTGGATTGTATTCCATTCAAGGTTTTTCACTTCGTAGCATTTTCCGTTCGGAACAGGCTTGAAATTGTCGAATTCGTCAACTTCGACAAGTCTGAAGTGACCGTGACCTCTGGATTCAAAAGTTCCTTCCTTGACCTCTTCGAAAACGAGTTCTCCGCTCTGGGGAAAGTATGTTTTCTGATATTCTTCATCTTCATTGATATCTTCATAGAAGAGTATGCATTCGGTGCAGGTTGCATATTCGGCGTTAAGTCCTGAACCAAGATTTACGACTCCGGAAGCGAGCGTTTCGGCGGAGTTGCCGTCTTCATCATAGAAGTAAAGATTGAAAATGTCGTCGAAATCAGTGCTGCCCGCGCTTCTGCCGGTCGCATAAGCCTCGTAGTAATATGTGTCGTAATCATTGAGTAATTCGACCTGACCGAGAGTTATTTCGTAACATTCAAACGGAACGCACGATTTCTGGTCTTCCGAGCAGGTGAGGTCGCCGTTGCATCCTTCGCCGCAGGTTCCGCCGCATCCGTCAGGACCGCAGACTTTGCCTATACAGTCGGGAACGCAGATTCCGGTGTCAAAAGCCCAGTTTTCGATTGCGATGCACTCGCCGCCTTCTACCGGAGCAGCTTCTCTCGTGTCGGGATCGACAGTGACTTCAATGAGTTTAGCTGTGAGGGTTCCCTTGATTTCATTGTTCAGGTCGACTTCATCGATAACGAGTTCTCCGCTCTCCTGAAAAAATATTCTGACTTTGTTTTTGTTGTCGTGATCCTGCCAGACCCTGACGCATTCGGTGCAGTCAAGGTAGCTTTTGTTCGTGCCGCCGCTCAAGTCGTAAGTTCCGGGGATAGACGTACCGTCAAAGGTTTGGAAGAGGTCGATGCCGAAGACGTCGCGCTCGGTCGCATCGCCTAAAATGTTGTCTTTGACGTCGCCGTAGTAGGTGTTTTTGTAAACTTTGCCGAAAGTCGCGCTGTCAACTGTGAAAACATAGCATCCTTCAGCGTTTTTTTCAGGCTCTTCCGGTTCGCTGTCCGGGTTTTCGGGCGTGTCGCTGCCGGGAAGGGTATCTCCGTCGTCCTGAGATTCCGTATCGCCGGAACCGGAACCAGTGTCCGCCGTTTCTGTATTCTGGGTGCCGGTATCTGAGAAATCTTCGTCGGGAATTTCGTTGTTCTTGTCATTGCTGCCGCCGCAAGAAACGAAGATGAACGGGAAAATCAAAATAGTAAAAAGCAGAAATTTTTTCATACAAAACCTCCGAAAAATCAAAAATTGCCGGTAATTGTGATCTTTTTTGGAAAAAAATCCAATTTTACCGCCGGTCTGCGCCGTAAAATTAAAATTGATTTTTAATTGATTTTATATAAGATAATCCAATTTTGATCGAAGTGATTTCGGTACGTTGATTTTTTTAAATTTGGAGGGATTATGAAAAACACAAAATTTTTAGTGCTTTTTTCCATTATTTTTGCTTTTTTTCTGGCTTTTGCCCAGGAAGAACCGGATCAGGATGTTACTGACCCGGCAGATCAGGATGTCGTTGACCCGGCAGATCAGGATGCGGAAACTCCGGACAGTGAAGTTCCTGACAGTGAAGAACCCGCTGTAGACAACGGCAAAGGTCACATGATCGGCGGCGATCCGGCAATGAGCTGGGAAGACGGCGGCCAGGATTTCTTCGTTATGTTCAATTCAAACATCGACGACAAAATTATCCTTGCAGACGAAACTTGTGTAAAGAAAGACGAGACGACCGGTGAATGTCTTAAAGTCGAGAACCCTCAAGGCGACACCTGTGTTGATAAAAGTTCATTCACTCTTAACAAATTCCACATCCCGGAAGATGCTATCATCGAAAAGGCTTACCTTGTCTGGATGGGTGCTGTCGATCCTGAAAAGTTGAACGATCCGACGGACAACAAAGTCCATCTTGCTTTCACTCAGACTGCCGATTCGAATGTAGAATACGCCGCTGACATACAAGCTGGCGAAAACGGCAAAAAACTTACTGCGGCTCCTTCTTTCGATTTCGAAGGAATCAAATTCAAAGACGATGTACAGCTCGGCTGTTCGGAGACTTCAGAGGGTACTCCGGCTTCCGATTTCGAAATCGGCTACTTCACGTATCGTGTCGATGTAACCGACTTCTTTAAGGAAATTTACGAAATCAACAAGACTGCCGGACATCAGGAAGGTACGGGTGAATATTACGGAACCTATACTTTCAGCGATCTCGAATGCACAGATCACGATGCTTACAAATGCAAAACGACGATGGTCAGCGCATGGTCGATTTTCTTCATCTACAGATCGAAGAACATCAGACCGAAAAAGATCTATTTCTACAACGGTCTCGCATTTGTTTACGGTGTTGAATCTGTTGCAGAAGTAAGCGGTTTCGAACTTCCGCTCAATCCGGCTGTCCGTCTTACGACAATGATTGCCGAAGGTGACCCGAGTCTTACCAATCCGGTGCTTCCGCCTGAAGGTCTCTACCTCAACGGAACTTACAAGATCAACAACAAGTGCAACCCGATAACAAGCACGTATGTCGAAGTTTACAATTCAAAATCCTCCATCATAAGCTGGGATCCGAATGCTGAAGGCGACGACCAGATCCAGTGTATCGAGGGCGGACAGAAAGATACCGACTCCGGCACGCAGTACAATTACGGTATCGACGTTGATACCTTCCTTCTTGACAGCGAAAAGGAGATCAATCTTCAGGAGCATCTCGAAAAGGGAAACACTTTGATGAATATCAAACTTTCGGTCAACCAGGATGCTATTTTCACGAACTACATGGTTCTTTCGGTTGACATCAAAGGTTCCGACTTCGATATTCCTGACGAAGACGAAAAGTATTTCTGCGCATGTCCTGCTTCCGATCCGCAAGCGGAAAATTACTACTGTCCTTATGTAAACAGAAGCAAAGAATTCTACTATCTGGTAAAAGTTCAGAACTGGGGAAAGGACGAAACCAAAGCCGTTTCTATTTCCGATGAGCTTGACGCACAGCTTGACTACGTTCCTGGAACGACCGAATACGCAACCCAGTTCAACGAAAAAGGTGACGGAACCAACTGGGAAATCATTAAAGACAAAGACGGTGAAGGCAACAAGAAATTCCCGCTTTCAGGCAGCGGTTTCAAACTTGCAGATAAAATGTCTCCGTGCGACAAAAATTCCTGCCCGGACAAAATTCTTGTAAGATACAAAGTCCGTCCTAAAACCGGAATTGCAAAGAACTATGTATTCTCGAATATTGCTGAAATCAAGGACGCAAAGAGCGAAATTCCGTACAAAACCAATACTTCCTATCCGCTTAAACTTAAACCGGGAAGCTGTGTTCCTGACGACGAATGTTCTTCACCGACTGCCGAAATGTGCGGCGGCGTAAAAGACAACCGTGAGTGCGGCGAAGGACTTCCTGACTGCCCGACGGGATATCTCTGCGAAAACTTCAAATGTGTCGACAATCCTGAAAGTATGTGCAGCGATGCAAAAGTAACGCTTGCTCTCGGCAAAAACACTCCTCAGTCGGAAAATACGATCATCATTCCGAAAGACAACGGCGGCCAGCCTCTTGTTCTCGGTCAGTTCACTCTTCAGGCTTCCGGCTGTGATGAAGAAAAAGTGTTCAATTTCAACGATATCCGCGTTCACTTCAACACGAGAAACAATTCCAAGTTCGAGTTCTCCGATTTCGAATTGGTTTGGGATGTCGACGGAAACGGTGTTTATGACGAACTTATTGATTCCGTTGTAAGCAACCCGGATCTTACGACTCAGAACGTAAATTACGTTTATATGTCGCTTCAGGGAAACGCAAAGAAATATATCGGAAAATCGCTTAACTACTTTATTATCCGTGCAAAGGTAAATTATAAGGATAAGGATGTTCCGGTAAATACCGGATTCAATTTCTATCTCCAGTCGAGCGCTGTAAAGATAAGCAGCAACGGTCAGGCTGAGATTGTTGAAGGTGATGACGGTTTTGAATTTGCAACATTCTATCTTGAGCCGACGGGAGATTATTTCATCTTTACGAGCGGTCCGCACGATCCGGCTGTTCCTGCGATTTCCGAGATGAACAAAAACATTCCGGTTATGCAGATCAAGACGAAGTCGATAGGGAAGAATAACGCGATCAATAAATTTAAATTCAAAGTTTCGAACGGCTCGGTAAAATTCGGCGAAAAGAACGGTATCACAGGCATTTCGCTCTGGCTTGACACCAACAACGACGGAACCGGCGATATCAAAATTGCCGAAAAAACAAGTTTCGAATCGGGCGAATCCTCGGCTATCGCGTTTGAATCCGGTGATTTCTCGCAGCCGTTGACCTATATTGCTGACGAAGAAAAATATATTGTCGTCAAAGTCGATTTCAACATGGTTCAGGCTGATCCTGCAATGTACGGCAAAATCATTGTTCCGAAAGGCGGAATCTCGCTTGAAGACACCTCGGCAACCGTATATGAGGTTCCGCTTAATTCCAAAGTGTTCGCTTACGAATGCAAGGAAGGTGATTCCAGCTGCGAAACTGCAAAGAAGAAAAGCGGCGGCTGCGCTGTTCTTGAAGTCGAGTCAGACAACACGAACATAATCGTCATTGCGGCAGTTCTTTCGGCAGCTGCAATGCTCGGTTTTGCTCTCCTCAGAAAAAAAATCTTCTAAATTTTCCAAAAAAACTTCTAAAAAATCTGTTTAATAACCTCTAACAATTTTACTTTTCTTTCATTTTGTGTTACTCAGCATCGTTTTTTTGTTTTTAATGACAATTTTTTTGCGGTTTCGCAAGGGGGAAACATGAAATCAGTTAACGTTCAGGAACTTTTGAAAAGGCTTGGAATCAAGAAGAAAAACTACGGTGCAACGACCGGTTCTTCGAAAGGTTGGCTCAAAACGACGGGGAAAGAGCTTGACAGCATTTCCCCGATCGACGGCAAAGTGATTGCAACTGTCGTTCAGGCAACGAAAAAAGAGTATGAGACCGTTGCTGCAAAGGCGAAAGAGGCATTCGAAAAATTCAAAATGATGCCTGCTCCGAAACGCGGACTTATCGTTCGTGAGATCGGTGACGCTCTCAGAAAGTACAAAAGCGACCTTGGCGCGCTTGTAACTCTCGAAATGGGTAAGATCGCAGTCGAAGGAAAAGGCGAAGTTCAGGAAATGATCGACGTTTCCGATTTCGCACTCGGCCTCAGCCGTCAGCTTTACGGCTACACGATGCACAGCGAAAGAGAAAACCACAGAATGTACGACCAGTATCATCCGCTCGGTGTTGTCGGCGTTATCACCGCTTACAACTTCCCGGTAGCAGTATGGTCGTGGAACTCTCTTCTTGCAGCTGTATGCGGCGACGCTGTAATCTGGAAACCGAGTTCAAAGACTCCTCTTACCGCAATCGCAGTTCAGAACATCATCGCTCCGATCGTTGACAAATACGATATCGACGGCATTTTCTCGCTCGTTATCGGCAAAGGCAGCGATGTCGGTGACACGCTCGTAAACGACCCGCGCATTCCGCTTATCAGCATGACCGGCAGCACGAAGATGGGTCGTCAGATCGGCGAAGCTGTTGCAAAGAGATTCGGCAGATCGCTTCTTGAGCTCGGCGGCAACAACGCAGTCGTTATCGACGAAACGGCTGACCTTGATATGGCTCTCAGAGCTGTAGTTTTCGGTTCTGTCGGCACGGCAGGCCAGAGATGCACCACGACAAGAAGAGTAATCATCCAGAAATCGGTCAAGGCGAAATTCGTAAAATCGCTCATCAATGCATACAAACAGGTCAAAATCGGCAACCCGCTTGACGATGACAACATCATGGGACCTGTTGTAGACGAACAGACTGTAAACGACCTTATGGAATCGATCAGACAGGTAAAGGCTCAGGGCGGCAAAATCCTTTACGGCGGCAAGAAAGTCACAGTTAAAGGCTGCGAAGGCGGTTTCTACGTTGAGCCGACGATCGCAGAAGTAAAACATGACCTTCCGATCGTTATGCACGAAACGTTCGCTCCGCTTCTTTACATAATCGAATTCGATAAGATCGAAGACGCTATTCTCTACAACAACGAAGTTCCGCAGGGACTCAGCTCGGCACTCTTCTCGACATCGCTTCCCAACACTGAACTCTGGCTTTCACACGCAGGTTCGGACTGCGGTATCGCGAATGTCAACATCGGAACGAGCGGTGCTGAGATCGGCGGCGCATTCGGCGGCGAGAAAGAGACGGGCGGCGGAAGAGAATCGGGCAGCGATGCTTGGAAAGTCTATATGCGCCGTCAGACCAACACGATCAACTGGGGCAAAACGCTTCCGCTGGCACAGGGCATTGATTTCAAAATTTAATTTGTAGGAGAAGAAAATGACAAACGCTATCTATTCGATTCCGCGTCCGCAGAATGAACCCGTTTACGCTTATGCTCCGGGTTCTGCTGAAAAGAAACTTCTGAAAGACGAACTTGCTGCACAGCTCAAACAGGAAGTCGAGATCCCGCTTATCATCGGCGGCAAAGAGATCAGAACGGGCAAAACGATGAAAGTCGTCGCTCCGCACGATCACAAACACGTTCTCGGCGTATGCCATCTTGGCGGCGAAAAAGAAGTCCAGAAGGCTATCAAATGCGCTCTCGAAGCAAAGAGAGAGTGGGAGAACATGGACTGGCACCAGAGAGCTGCCATTTTCATGAAGGCGGGCGAGCTCATTTCGCAGAGATACCGCTACAAAATGAACGCGGCTACGATGCTCAACCAGAGCAAGACCTGCCACCAGGCTGAGATCGACTCGACCTGCGAACTCATCGACTTCTGCCGTTTCAATTCTCACTATATGCAGGAAATCTACCGCAGACAGGATCTTCACAACGATAAAGGAACATGGAACCGCGTCGAATTCAGAGCTCTCGAAGGCTTTGTTCTCGCAGTAACTCCCTTCAACTTCACCTCTATCGCAGGAAACCTTCCGATGTCTCCGGCTCTTATGGGCAACGTAGTTCTCTGGAAACCGGCATCTACCGCTCTTCTTTCGAACTACTACCTCATGAAGATCTTCCAGGAAGCAGGACTTCCGGACGGCGTTATCAACTTCCTTCCGGGCCGCGGCGGCAGCATCGGCGATCCGGCTGTTGATTCTCCGGAATTCGCAGGTCTTCACTTCACAGGTTCGACCTCTGTTTTCAAATCGATCTGGAAGAGATCGGCAAACAACATCGACATTTACCGTTCATATCCGAGAATTGTCGGCGAAACAGGCGGCAAGGACTTCATATTCGTCCACAGTTCGGCAAACGTTGACGAAGTCGCAGTTGCGGCAGTCAGAGGTTCTTTCGAATATCAGGGTCAGAAATGCTCGGCAGCTTCGAGAATGTACGTTCCGAAGTCGCTCTGGAAGCAGATCAAAGACAGAATGTGCGATATGATCAGCACGATCAAAGTCGGCGATGTTACCGATTTCAGAAACTACATGGGCGCAGTCATCGACGAAAACAGCTTCGACAACACGATGAACTACATCAACACCGCTAAGAAGTCCAAAGACGCTAAGATCGTTGCAGGCGGAACCGGCGACAAGAAGAAAGGATACTTCATTCAGCCGACAGTCATCGAAGCACTTGATCCGCACTTCGTAACGATGGAAGAAGAGATCTTCGCACCTGTTCTTACAGTTTATGTCTACGACGACAAGAAATTCGCAGAGACGATGGAACTTTGCGACAAGACTTCTCCGTACGCTCTTACCGGTTCGATCTTCGCAAACGACAGAAAGGCAGTCGCTCAGGCTGAGGACGCACTCAGACACTGCGCAGGCAACTTCTACATCAACGACAAACCGACCGGTGCAGTTGTCGGCCAGCAGCCCTTCGGCGGCGCAAGAGGCAGCGGAACAAACGACAAGGCGGGCAGCAGCGTCAACCTTCTCAGATGGACAAGCCAGAGAGCGATCAAGGAAAGCCTTGTTTCTCCGACCTCATACGAATACGCATTCCTTAAAGAGAAATAGTCTAACCGCTTGATTCTTTTCACTTTATCCGTACAATGCACATTTGTGTGTTGTACGGATTTTTTTTATATTAGAATATAGCTCTTGGTATGGAGGCGGTGATGAAAAAAGGATTTTTCATTCTTGTTTTTATGTTTTTTTGTTTTTCCGCTCTTTTTGCGGCCGAACTTGATATTCCGCTCAAAAATTTTGATGTGAAAGGAATTTCGATTGACAGAATTGTTGTGAACACTGAAACAAACGAGGCTTCGTTTTTTGTCACCGTTCCTGAAAGTTATCTCCATGATTTCAATGACATAAAACTTGAAAAACTGAGCCGTTTCTACCTGAACACTCTTGTTTCGCTGAATGTCGGTTTCAGGCATCTTCACATTCTCTTGAGAACTGATGACGCGGGTGAATACAAAAGGGCGACGGAGTTTCTGCCGAAAGAACCTCCTGTTGTCACAAAAGAAGAGGAAGAAAACGGCGGTGTGAAGCCGAAAACCAAAAAGATAAAATCTCTTTCTCCTCAGGTGCAGCACGGAAACATCACCGGCGCGCTTTCCGGGAAAACACTTTTTGTAAGCGCAGGGCACGGCTGGACCTACACTATCAACTATGATGATTCGGATGCATTTGTAAGCGAACCAGGCTGGCGGACTCAGCGCGATGTTTCGCAGGGAATGCGCGAAGACGATTCAAATGCCGAAATGGTGAGTTATTTTCTGATTCCTTATCTTCAGAATGCCGGAGGTATGGTTTTTTCGGCACGCGAAAGGGACCGTCAGGAAAAAATGGTGATAATCGACGAAGCCGACGGAACAAATTACGCAGATTCTGACGGAATTTACGAAGAAAGCGGCAGCTGGTCAGACGAAGGAAGTGACGGTTTCGGTTACGCTCGGACTACATATCCGATCGCGATCGATGTCAATCCTCTGAGAAGCGGCAAATACCGTTTTGCAGCGACCGGAAACGGAGCTTGGGCCCGCTGGACGGCAAACATTCCCGAAGACGGATTTTATCATGTTTATGTCGCTTACAGAAGAGGTGAGAACAGAAGCGATAAGGCGGTTTACACAATCAAACATGCCGGCGGCACAAGTAAAGTCACGGTAAACCAGCAGCATCACGGATCTACCTGGATCGACCTCGGCAGATACTATTTCCGTCAAGGTTTGTCCAAGGAAAACGGCTCTGTAACTTTGAGCGATTCAGGCGAAAGCGGTGCTTATCTGATCGCAGATGCAGTTCGTTTCGGCGGCGGAACGGGGCTTATCAAGCGCGGAAAAACCAAGACTCCGACAGTTTCAGGCAAGCCGCGCTGGGAAGAGTCGGCAGTCCACAATGTACAGTTCTTGGGCGGAACGAGCGGTTCTGTCTATCATCGTTCCGATACGGCATACAACGACAGAGATGACGATGTCTCGACGAGAAGCCGCTGGGCTGCGTGGGAAAATGAGGAAAGTGATGATTCGCTTTATATCGCAATCCATTCCAATGCTGTCAGCGATACAAGCGTTACCGGGCTTTCAACTTATATTTACAGTCCGGGGCAGGGCGGCGGAGTCGGTTATACGCCGGGTTATGCTGCCGAAGGAAGCGAAGAACTTGCATCACTTGTCCACAACAGGATTCTCAATTCTGTCAAAGCATTGTTTAATTCAAACTATAAAGTATACGGAAACGGGCTTTACAGTGCATATTTCGGCGAAATAAATAAAAATAACAATCCCGAAATGCCGTCAGTTCTTGTTGAACTCGCTTTCCACACATCTGAAAGCGATTCTAAAATGCTTAGAAACCCGAAATACCGCGATATTGCGATGCGTGCGGCTTATCAGGCGATTGTCCGGTATTATGCTGACAAAGACGGCACAACGCCCGTATTTCTTCCGGGAAGTCCGCGTAATTTAAGGGCAAAAAGTAATGCAGACGGCTCGGTAACGCTTTCCTGGGACGCTCCGGAAAGCGATTCTCCCAATTATTACAAAGGTCATCCGGCGGCAGGTTATTATGTTCAGACTTCAACTGACGGAGTTGCTTTCAATGACGGCGTAAATGTCGGAAATGTGCTTGAATGGACTAAAAATTTTGAAGAGAACATGCCGGTTTATTTCAGAGTCGTCGCCTACAACGCAGGCGGTGTCTCGTTTCCGAGCGCGGTCGCGGCAGCGGTTCCGGTTAAAACGGGTGCACAGATCCTTCTTGTTGACGGTTTTGAAAGGATAGACAACTCAATGCCGCGCTTTAATGAAGGAAACAGCGCAAATCACCGTTATATTCTTGAAAATGTTAATAGTTTTGATTACGCAAAATACTATGCGCCGTTACTCGCCGAACTCGGATATTCCCTTGATTTCACGCAGAGAGCCAATGTTGCAGGAATGGATCTTTCAAAATACGATATGATTTTATGGTTCCTGGGCGAGCAGAGTACCGAAAACGAGACTTTCAATCATGCAGAACAGGAAAAAATTGCGGAATATCTCAATAACGGCGGAGCACTTTTCGTAAGCGGTGCCGAAATAGGATGGGATCTTGACTACAAAGGCAGTGCTGACGACAAATCATTTTTCAACGAAACTCTGAATGCAAAGTATGTCGCTGACGAATCGGGACTGTACACTTTCTTTGGAGCAGATGATTTTTCAACAATATCGGGAAGTTTTGATGACGGAACATATATTTATCAGGCTGAATATGCCGATGTTCTCGCTCCGTTTGACGAAAATGCCGGTAAAAAAGTTCTTTTCTATGACAATTCAAAGACTCTTGGTGCCGGAATTCTGACGAAAACCGACAGCAAAAAAGTTTTCGTTATGGGATTCCCGTTTGAGACTGTTCTTGAAAAAGATAATAAAATCAATTTGTTGCAGTTTGTCCTTGATGAGTTTGAAATAACTCCTGAAAATGATGACGATCCGGCTGATACAAGCGACACGGAAAACGAAAATCCGGATGCTGATTCATCGGATACCGGAGACGAAAATGATGAGGACACTGCTGACACCGGAGACGAAAAACCAGGTGAAGATCCGGCTGATTCAAGTGATACGGATACTTCTGATAAAACTGATACTTCGGACTTGTCCGATCCGTCTGATACGGCTGATTCCTCAGATTCAGCCGATACTTCCGATTCGTCCGACAGCGCAGATCCAACAGATTCTACTTCAGATTCAACAGAGACTTCCGAAAGTTCTGAATCTGATGAAGAAAAAGGCGGAAAAGGCGGCTGCGCGCTTCTTACTCTCTAATTTTTGTTGAATTTATTAAAAAAATCAGCGAAATCTTTATTGAATTTGTTGAGATTTTCCCCGTATTTCATGATTTTGGGTTCCTGAGTATTGATATCGTTCACGATTTTGTCGCCTTCGATTTTGCATTCGGTTGTAAATTCTGATTTTCCGTTGACGCATGTTGCAGTAAAGTTGTTGATTTTACTAAGATATTCTTCGTAAAACTTTATAAATTCAGCACTTTCTTTCTCAAGTTCCTTCATCGTCGCGACAAGTTTGAGATATGTGTCAAGCAGCTTTTTGTTGTTTCTGCTTTTGACAATTTCAGTGTTTTTATCGCTCATTCCCAACTGCTGGTTCAGATAGCTGTTCTGCTCTTTCAGACCCTGCAGATAGTTCGAAATCGTCTTCTGCGCGTTCTCGGTTTTTGCGAGGATGTTTCCCATTCCCGCTTTGTGATAGTCGTTTTCGATCGCGACTAAATTGTTTTTCTCGTCTTTGTAAGCTGAAAGTTTTGAATTGCCGTCGTTGAAAAGATTTTCCAGTTTTGTTTCCTCTTTCCGGCATTTATCCATGTTCAGTTTGGTGACGCAGACATTCTGAGCCTCGTTTATTGTTTTCAGCATCGAAGCGCAGATCTGGCGCAGGTTGTTGTTCTGGAGCAGAATGCTGTTGAGACCGCCAAGAAAATCTTTGCCTATCTTTGCCGAATCGGGGGAATCGTTCTTAAGAGACTGATTCAATTTGGTTTTTGATGTCTTGAAAACTTTATTGTCTTCTTCCAGTCCTTTCTGCATAGCCTGCACGAGTTCTTTCTTCGCGTTCAGGTTGTTTGTCACAGTTCTTTTGAAATCCTCTCTGCCTGCGTCATTGCTTCTTTCGTTAAGTTCTTTGGCTCTTGCCGCGGCGTTTTCCATCGTGTCGATTTCACTGTTGAACTTCTCTTTTTCGTCGTTGAGACGCTCTGCTGAAGCTGCCACCTGCTGGTCAAGCGACTCGCATTTCGAATATTTTTCGTCTGTATCGACGGTTTTGCACTCATCAAGATAGTTTTTGAGAATATTTTCGTATTCGGCGAGCAGATTTTTTATGTCGGGAATACGCGATTTTGCCGATTCGCGGGCTTCGCAGTAGATTTTAAGTTCGCTGACAACGTTTCTCGAAAGATCGTTTTTTGAAGGATTTTCGCATTCCTTTTCGTCGGTCGAAAGTTTTTTCCCGATTTCCGAGATTCGTTTTTTGTCGGCAGTTATCTTTTTTGCCTCATCTTTGTAAATGTCTGCATAAACAGTGAATGAACAAAAAAGAAGTAATAAAATCAAATACTTTTTCATGAATGCCTCCGTTTTTCAATCCACAACGGCTGATGATTTCACAAAAACGGGAAATTTGCAAATAAGAATCCTTTTTCATTGAAAAAAATCGGAGAATGCTTAATATCAGGCGTTTTTTGGAGAAGATATGGCTGAAAGACTGAAAATTCTCATAGTTGAAGACGATCCGGCGAATCTGATTGTTTCCGTCAAAAGTTTCGAGCGGAGAAATATCGAGGTTTTTTCCGCGGCTAATGCATTCGATGCAATGGAGATTTATGACAAAACTGCCGGTTTGTCCGCTGTAATAACCGATATTCAGCTGCCGGGAATGGACGGGATCGAAATGATGCATAAAATGAGGGCGAAAGAGGAGTCGACAAGAATATCTGTTCCTATTTTCGCGATGACGGCATACTCTTTCGAAGAAGACAGAAAACACTTTGTCGCGCAGGGGTTCGACGATGTTTTCATCAAGCCCGTAGACTACGATAAAATACTGGAAACCATTCAATTTTATTTGTAAAAGAGGTCATTTTGAATTTGTTTTCCCAAGATAAGATTCTTTCTGATTTTGTCGAGAAGGCATATATAAAACTGCTTGAGGCTTCGTACACGATAAACAGTGAAAATATTAAGGAAATTCCTTACGGCGTGACACTTAAAACAGGAAAGAGCGAGGACAAGTTAGTTTCTGTCGCGATTTACCACACCGAAAAGAAAGGTTTTTCCGTGGTTACAAATGATCCTGAGATAAAATCGCTGCTTCTTTCGCTCATCACGAATATCGGAACTTTAGGAAGCGACGAAGCGGGGAAGGGCGACGTTTTCGGACCGCTTGTTGTCTGCTCGTTTTTGCTGGGAAAAAAAGAGGAGGCTTTGATGAAACTCGGTGCGAAAGACAGCAAAAGAATGAAAAATGAAGAAATATTGGATATTTATGAAAAAATAAACGCTGATTTCCGTGACTCTTTTTCGATGGTTCGCATCATGCCCGAAAGATACAATTCATTCTATCAGAATCTCTCCGAGCAGGGAAAGAACCTCACCGATCTTCTTGCCTGGGCGCATTCCAAGGCTATTGCCAATGTTGTCGCAAAAAGAGATGACATAAAGCGGGTTCTGGTCGATAAATTCACCACTTCATATTCCGCAAATGCAAGGATAATCGCGGCTGCGGGCAAAAATCCGGTCAATTTTCAGGTACGCGCCGAGCAGGATCCTGCGGTCGCCATAGCCTCTGTCATAGCGCGTGCCGGATACCTGATTTCGCTGAACCAGATAAGCGAAACCGTGCTTGAAAACAAATTCAGGCTCGTTCCCGGAAGCGGAGCAGAATCCGACAAACTTCTGGAAGAAATATCAGCCACTTACGGCAAAGAGATCCTGAATAAGATCGCAAAGACACATTTTGCCAACTGCGAAAGGATTTTTTCTTGAAAATGAAAATCCGATAGGCTACTATCCGCCGTCTTTGGATTCTTTTAACAATTTTTTAGGAGGCTCTCATGAAAATTTTTGTTCTCAACTGCGGAAGTTCTTCAATCAAGTACCAGCTTTTCGACATGACGGACGAAACTGTCATCGCGAAAGGTCTTGCAGAGAAAATCGGAAATCCCGAAGGTCACATCGAGCTTAAAATCACCAATCCCAAAAACAAGATCGAAGTCAATCTTCCTCTTGCTGACCATTCGGTCGCTCTGAACAAAATCATGGATATGATGACCGAAAACGGCGTTATCAAAGACAAATCGGAGATCACGGCGATCGCTCACAGACTTGTTCATGCCGGCGAATACTACCACGGCAGCGTTGAAGTTACGGACGATGTCGTTTTCAGGATCCAGGAATGCAACGACCTCGCTCCGCTTCACATTCCGGCAAACATCATCGGTATCAGAACCTGCCAGAAACTTTTCCCGGATACCTTCATGTCGGGAACTTTCGACACCGCTTTCCATCACACGATGCCCGATTACGCTTATATGTATCCGATCGACTACAAATACTACGAAAAATACAGAGTCCGCAGATACGGCTTCCACGGATCGAGCCACTTCTTCGTTTCGAACAGAGCCGCTGAGATGCTCGGAAAAGACATCAAAGACCTCAAGATCGTTACATGCCACCTTGGAAACGGCTGCTCGATGGCTGCAGTTGACGGCGGAAAGTCGATCGACACCACGATGGGTATGACTCCGCTTGAAGGCGTAATGATGGGAACCCGTTCGGGCGACGTTGATCCGGGCGTTATCTTCTTCCTTGCCGATAAAGAGGGCGGACATCAGGCAGTTAACAAAATGTTTAACAAAAACAGCGGTTTGTTCGGTGTAAGCGGCATTTCCAACGATATGCGCGATATCCGCAAAGCCCGTGACGAAGGCAACAAACGTGCTGCTCTCGCTCTTGCAATGTTCACATACAGAATCAAGAAGTACATCGCTTCCTACGCTGCAGCAATGGGCGGAGTCGATGTAGTCATCTTCACCGGCGGAATAGGCGAGAATGTCGGCGAGATCCGCGAAAGATCGGTCGAAGGACTTGAGTTCATGGGCATCAAGATGAACAAAGAACTCAACAACACGATCTGCGGAAGCGAAGCAGTCGTCAGCACCGACGATTCCAAAGTTAAAGTCATGGTCATCCCGACCAACGAAGAACTGGTTCTTGCAAGGGATTCCAAGAAACTTTACGAAGAGAAGTTCGGCAAAAAATAAGTTCCTTCAGCTAAATTTTCCTTTACGTTCAAAAAAAACAAAAATTCAGATTTTCGTTTTGATCCACTTTTTCTGTCTGTATAAAACGCAGAAAATCCCGTTCGTAAGGAGCATGGTGAGTGCGATTGTGAGCCAGATTCCGTTTGCGCCGAGCCCCATTTTTATTGCTAAAAACCATGAAAGGGGAATTCGGGCGAAAATTATCGGCATAGCGACGTAAAACGACGGTTTCGTGTAGCCGGAACCTGCGAATGTGCCGTTTTCAAAGACTATTCCGCCGCACTGGATTATTTCAGCCGGCATTACGAACCAGAGGTAGCGCACTCCATGGTGCAGAAGGTCAGGGTCGGTGTTGAATATACCGACAAATTCTTTAGCGAAAATGATCGAAACAAGCGAAAAAAGCGCGGTCACGAGGCATACCGCTTTGAATGAGAATATCGAGGCTTCGAAAGTCCGCTCCTCCAGTTTTGCGCCGATGTTTCTGCCGACAAAAGTCGAGAGACCCGATGCGAAACCGTGGGCGATGAAGTAGGTGAAAGATTCTATTTTGTGGCCGATCCCCATTGCGCCGATCGCGCCTGATCCGAAAATTGCGGTAACTTTGGCAATGAAAAAGTAGATGAATGAGAAAAACATGCTCGAAAGCGCGACCGGACAGCCGAGCGTTATGTAGCGGGTGAATTTTATCTCGTCTCCGGTTCTTGCAAGGCGGATCCATTTGTTTCTGACGATGATGTAAAGGTAGAGGAGTGATGCTATCAGGTAGCATATTATTGTTGCGACCGCGGCTCCGACAGTTTCAAGTCTCGGTATCTGACCGTAGCCGAACATGAGGAGCGGACTTAACACTATATTAAAAATAAATGTAATGATTTCAACTATTACCGGTGTTTTTGTGTCTCCCCACGCGATGAGGATGGAGTGGAGCGAAAACATCATGAATGCAACGAAGGAAGTTCCGATCATTATTTGGAGATACTCGATTCCGGCGGTTCTGGCTGTTGATTCAAGTTTTATCATGTCGACAAGCGGATTTATCAGCGGAAAAAGAA
The DNA here is from genome assembly GCA_902774115.1 of uncultured Spirochaetales bacterium. Classification (GTDB taxonomy): domain Bacteria; phylum UBP6; class UBA1177; order UBA1177; family UBA1177; genus UBA1177. The sequence goes on along the minus strand of CACYHH010000001.1, from coordinate 625,975 downwards.
AAACAGAGCACGCAGCGCCGAGAAGAAATGTGAGTTCAAGCGCCCTCATGCAGTTGCTTTTTGCCGTTTCGATCCTGCCTTCGCCGATATTTCTCGAAACTCCTGCGACTATTCCGACCGTGACGAGCGAGGTGAGACCGTTTACAGCCCAGACCATAAAAACAGACGCGCTGACACCGGCAAGAAAATCTTTTCCGAGCCTCCCGAGCCAGAACATGTCGACGATGTTGAAGCCGCCTTTTAAGATGTTGAGGAGGATTATCGGGATGGAGAGCGATAGAATTGCCTTCGAAGGTTTGTCTTTAAGCAAATCGACCGCTTTTTTTGTCATAAACTCTCCAAAAATTGCGGGAAAACAAAAGAATGGTGGAGCAAACCGGATTCGGACCGGCGACCTCGTACATGCGAAGCACGCGCTCTCCCAGCTGAGCTATTGCCCCACGCGGCGCGGAATATAAGAAAAAAAATGTGTTTTGCAAGTAATTTTTGACTTATTTGTTTTCGCTTTCGGGAACGATGATCTGAACTTCTTTCTTGGAAAGGTATGCACCTTCGCCAAGAACCATTGCCTCGGCTTTGTAAAGAACCGGAGCGTTCGTCGGATTCGGGCAGAAGTCGTTGTGGAACTGAACGTCGAAAGTTACGACTGTTCCCGGATTTACATCGCGGAACTTCATGTTTGCCGTATCTATTGAAGCACCTTCCGGCGGCTCGGCCTTTACAGGAATACCGCCGAGGATGAAGTTTGCTACGCTCATGTCTGTTCCGTTGCAGAGCTCGTTCGAGTTTCCTGCGACCCATACGTCCATCTGAACAAAAGAGGTGAGAGATTCGATCGCTTCGCCTATTTTTTCACTCATTGCCTTTCCGTCAGCTGCAATAGCATCGCTTCCGACTGCAAAATTGAATGATTTACCGCTTGCATCAAGAGTTCCGGTGGCGCTTGCAACCGCTTCAAAATAATCGGTTATTACCTTGGTACCGCTTGTTTTTGAAGAATCGATTCCTATAAATTTGGCATTTTGTGCAGCCATTGTCTGAATAGCCAGATCGGAAGCCTTTTCATTGTAAGGAGGCATATATGTGTCAGTCGGTCCTTCATCGGTGATTTGAATGAGGATAGGCATCGCCTTTTCACGGAAGCAGAGACCTGCGCGGTTGCCTTCGCGACCAGTACAGTCGGGAAGCGGAATGTTGCATGTCGCCTTTTCTGATGACATGCCCGGCATCCAGGCTACTTCAGGTTCTGTCGAACACGGTCCGTAAATATCTTCGCTTATGGTTGCAGCGTAAAGAACGAGCCAGTCACATTCCGTGCCGCCGTAAGGTGTCGGCGTGCTGTCGATAGCCGCTTTGAGTTCGTCAATATCGGTCGTTACAAGCGTATCGACTTTGTAAACCTTGTCCATTTCGTTACCGAAATCCATGAAGTGGACGAAAGCATAGGCGGCATCAAGCGTGCCTTCATGGAGAGTTTTAACTTTTTCCACAACGTCAGTTTTGATTTTGTCCTTAAGGTTCTGCTGTTCCTCTTCCATTGAGCCCGAAAGATCAAGCATGAAAGCAACGTCTATTTTTGAAATGTCGGTATCGAATTCCCAAGTTCTGCTTGCATTCCAGTTTGCATTGTAGGGAAGGACGACATACATGCTGCCGGCAGGAACATGGCTGTTGTCATCAAGCGGATCGGTGTTGAAGGCTACTTCGGCCATATCGTCGTCGCCGTCGCCGTCGGTATCTTTGTTGCAGGGATCTGTGCCGTATTCTTTTTCCTTTTTGTCTGTAAGTCCGTCGTTATCGCTGTCTTTGTCCAAAAAGTCAGGTATTCCGTCGCCGTCAGTGTCTTTGCAGGGCTGAGCCGGACACTCTCCACTATCGGGGAAGCCGTCGCCGTCGCTGTCGGTATCCATGCAGTTGGGCAGAGAATCTCCGTCAAAATCTTCGCAGCCTTCAACACTGTTCGGTATTCCGTCACCGTCATAGTCCTGATCCTCGAGACCGCAGCCGCAGTCTTTATAAGGATCTTCCGGATCTTCAGGATCATTGACAGTATCCGCGGGATCTGTATCTCCTGAAACCGTATCGGCAGTATCGGAATTGTCACTGTCGGCTGAATCCGTATCTCCCGAACCTGTGTCGGTGGTAGTGTCGGGATTGTCTGTGTCGCCGGAAACAGCCGTATCTGTTTCCTCGTCTTCATCCGCACCGCATGAAACAAACCCGAAGAATAAGAAAAAACAAATCAGGCAGATTGATAACTTTTTCATGTAAACCTCCGTAAAACCAAAATAAAACCGTACGATTATATAGAATAGGGATTTTAAATCAATAAGGAAAAATCAGAATATGCTCTGCTGCGATATTTCGTTGCGTACTTCGATGTTTTTTCTGATTTTAAGAGCTGAAAACCATTTTTCAGAATAATTCCCGGATATTACGGTTTTTGAAGGCTGGCTTTTGGAGATAAAAGCCTGAACTTTTTCAAAATCATCTTCCTGAAAATAATCGGAGTCGGTCTGAATGAGCAGAGTCAGGTTTTCCGGAAAAGGAAAGCATATTTCTGGAACGAACGTCATGAAATAAAGCTCGTTGTTGATAAAGAAGTTGAATCTGCTCTTATCTTCGGCGATTTCCGCCATTCCGATCTCAAAACTGCCTACTTTTACAGCGGTTTCTTCCGAAAGTTTGAGAAATTTCCTGAGTCCTGCCGATTTTGCGATCTCTTCCGAAGTTATTCTTGTTTTTTCCTTGATGTTGAACGGAATTTTTATGTTTTTTGTCAGGACGAGTATCGTCGAATCGCTTGAAAATTCGGAAGGCGAGTTGATTTTAAGGTGTCTTCCCAAATAGGTGATATGCTGCGCTGAATGTATCAGCATAATCAATATTTCTCCCAGATTTCGTTCATGACTCTGTCACGAAGCGCCCACATCGGTTTGAAACTTTTTGAAGGGAATCCGTTTATCGAGAATGCGAAAAGATAGAGTTTTCCGCTTTTTGCCTTCATGACGCCTGAAAGCGCCGCGACACCTGTGAGAGAACCTGTTTTGCCGCGGACAAACCCTGAATTTTCGCTGCTTGTGTTGGCACGTTTCAAAGTTCCGTCTTCACCCATTACAGGAAGAGATGAGAAGAAATCGATGCTGCCGTAGTAATCGGAGAAAACAAGTTTCAGCAGTTTGATGTAAAAATTTCCTGTAAGATAATTTTTGTCGTTGCCAAGCCCGCTGCCGTTTACGATGTCAATTGTCTCGTTAAGTTCTTTTTTAGAAAATTCTTTAAGAATTTCAACACCTTGTTTTGTGTCTCCGCGGAGAGTCGCACCGAGGTAAAACTGAAGGCTGTCGGCGATGAAATTCGAGGAATAGAGGTTCATCGTGCGGATTATGTCGCGCAGAGGATTGCTTTTGTAGGTAAAATTTATCCGCTCTTTCGCAGTAAAAAACGAATCTTCAAGCTGCGCGCGTTCGATCGGGGTCTCCTCGTTTTCGCCCATGAGATTGAGCAGCGTCACAATGTAGTAGCGTGTCGGATCAGCGACTCTTTTGAATACGGCTTCGTGTTTCGTTCTTGCTGCTCCGAGCGAGCCTTTTACGACGATTTCTGTCTGATTTCCCGCTTTCTGTGCTCCGACTACAAGCTGGTTGTTGCCGTCTGCCGTGCCTGTTGCGGTGTTTTTGATCGAGAAATAGGAGCTCGGTGCCGAAAGGGTGATTTCGACCGGCCGGGCTGCTTCACGCGCTTTGACGAATATTGCAACGGCATTGTAATTCAGGCTGAGAGGCGAGATGAAAGCAAGGTATCCGTTGTCGCCCTTATCACCGCTTTCTGCCGTCAGTGCGCTCTTTTTTCCGTATAAAAAATCATCGACTGCGACTTTTTTTATCCCTTTTACGCCGAGTCTTTTGAGGTCTGATGCGACAACCCAGAGTTTTTCTATGACCATTTCGGGATCGCCGCCGGCTTTGATATAAAGGGTTCCGCTTTCTTTATCGAAGGAAAAGAGGGTAAGGAATTTGAATCCTCCGCCCAACTGTTTCAAAGCGACTGCGGAAGTGAGAAGTTTGAGGTTCGAAGCGTACAGGAAAGGTTTGTCGGCGTTTATGCTAAGAACATTTTTCTGCGTTTCAATGTCGTAAAGGACAAGCGAAACGTTATCTTCCGAAACGGGTGAAAAATCGAAAGCAGGAGTTTCTTCGGCGTAGGCGAGAGAATAAAAAAGAGCTAAAAAAACAAAAATGAATTTTTTCATCTTATTCGTTTGTCTCTTTCGGTTTTCTGGATGTTCTGCCTCTTCTTGCCGGTTTTGCAGAAGACGTTTCGGATGACATCTCTACGGGTTTTGTTTCCGGTTTCGGTGCCGGTGTTTCCGCAGTTTTTTTTGCAGTTCTGCCGCGTCTCGCCGGTTTTGGTTTTGCTTCCGGTTCGGGTTTGACAGGAGACGTTTCGGGAAACGTCTGTACAGGTTTCGATTCGGGTTTCTGTACAGGTTTTGGTTCCGGTTGTGTCATCGGTTTTGCCTGAGACATTTCAGGTGACGTCTGTACAGGTTTGGGTTCGGGCTTTGCCTGAGACGTTTCAGGAAACGTCTCTACGTTGTGGTTATTGTTTCTGTTGCGTCCGTGTCTGCGTCTTCTGCGTCTGCCGCTCTGTTCACCGCCGTTCTGCTGCTGACTGTTGTTCGGGTTTTCCTGGTGTTTTTCGTTGTTTTCCTGCTTCGGAGCGTTGTCCGATTTTTTTACATCAGGAATATCGTCAAGATCGGAAAAGTCGTTTTCCATAACCATTCCGGTGATTATCGGTTCAAGAAGGTCATGGATTTTTGTTTTCGCCGTATCGTAAAAAAGTTTGAAGGTTGCAGGAATTTTGTTCGACTGAGCGATCATTTTGTCAACCGACTTGAATGTTTCTACGACAAGCTCTTTTGTTGCCTTTATTTTTTCGTTTTTATCCATGATGCTGCTTGCGAGAGATACCCCTTTCGAGATTTCTTCAGTCAGAGCCGTAATTTGTTCGTGCGAGAGAAATTTACCTAAAATTTTCTCTAAAAGTGAAATATCTTTCATGAAAGATTCCTCAATTTGTTGAATAAAATAGATTGGTTAAAATTTTAGACAAGTTTCGCGAGTATTTTGTAGAAAGGAGCGATGAGAGCCTGCGGAGCATCGATCGTTCTGAGATATTCTATCTTCATTTCGAGCGAATCGCGGAGCAGGTCTTTGTATATCGGATCAGCCGAGAACTTCATGGTGTCGTAAACGGTGTCGAAATCCTTTTTGATGTTCTTGAATGTTCCTTTGTCGGGAAGGTTGAAGCCCGGAAGAGCTTTCCATTCTTTCCATGCGATCTCGTTTCTTGCGATTTTCGTGTAGACCGAAAGGATGAGCTCGTCTGCAAGAGCATCGCGGGTGCTGTCACTGTAAGGTGCTGTATTTACAACGATAAGTTTGAATTTGCCTCTTTTTGCGATTTTGTTGAAAATTTCGATTTCTTTTTCAACTTCCCATGTCGCGTCTGAATTTCCGCTCGGGATTACTTCCGAATCGGAGCAGCAGTCGCATTCGGTGGTGTAGGAGAACCACATCGAAGTCATGAGGTCTGCGTCCTTTATCATAGTTACGGGAGGAAGCGCACTGTCATTGACCATGAGAACTACGTATTCAGGCATCGGGAAATCTTTGTCTTCCTGTTTGAGCTGAGTGTGGATTTTTGCGTTCGGGGAAAGCATCGGGTTGAGAAGGAACTCTTTTTTATCTTCCGCGGTCTTTACGAGAGCTAAATTTTCAGCGGAAATTATCTGCGGAGTCTCTTTCGATCCTGCGATTACGCTGTCGATCGAGCCGAATCCGTTTCTTCCGAAGTTGACGAGGAATTTCTTTTTGTTCTGAGCCGAAGCGATCAGAAGAAGTCCAGAGTCGCCGCTTGTCGTGACTGTAATTTCTTCGCCTTTTGCCGGAGTTTCCGAAGCGTGGACGTTAAGACCGAAGAAACTTCTTTCGTCTTCGCAGCAGGAAACCGTAAGGAAAGTAGCGGAAGAGGTGTCGCTCTTTTTGTTGACGGTCTTTTTGATAGATATCGTTTTAGCCGTTCCGTTTACCGGAAGGAATTCACCGTTGGTCGCTTCGATCGAAGTGTTCCAAGCCAAAACTTTTACGGCTTTTCTGATTTCCGAGAAATTCTTTGCGCCGAGCAGGAAAGCGGTATTTGTTTCGGTGTCGTAGATCATCATGAGTCTTTCAGGCTCGTCTTCGGTCTCGTTGTGAGCTTTCGATTTCCAGTAGAGCCACTCTTCGTTTTCCCATTCCGGGTAGCATACGATTCTTATCGACGGCATATCGAGTTTGCGGCTTTTCGCATAGTTCTTCGAGGTTTTGTCATCGATCGGGTAGTAGTGGATCGCAGCGTCAAGAAGCAGTTTCGGGAACTGGACAGGAGCCGTAATATCTATTCTGCAGTTGAAATCGGGATTGTCGGTAAGGTAAACGGAATGAATAAACATTTCGCGCTGGACAAGGTCGTATGAAGCTCTTCTGATTATGTCGAGAAGTTCTTCTCTTTCTTCAGCCGAATCGGGATTTGTGACAGCTTCTTCCGTCGTCGGAACTATTTTTACGAACCAGTCGGTTTCGCAGGTGTCTTCGCCTGTGAAATTCGAAATAACATTTGCATTCTCCGGAAAACTTTCATCGATTTTCGGCATTGTCTGGTTTGAAAATACGGCGCTTGTCTGCTGCATTGCCGCTGTATAAAGATCTTTTACCGAAACAGCCGAAGTCGCCGGCGCATTCATGATCGTAAGAGCCAAAGCCTGAATTTCTGAAACGTTTTTTCTTGTTCCGGCTTCAATGAAATCTACTGTACTCATCTTTTAATCTCCCTAAATTGTCAGACAAATTCAAAAAAAACGGTGGATCATAATAAAAATTATGAAAATATCAAATATAATAGAATTATTTTTTCACGTTTTTCGGTTTTGTGTTTTTTTCGTCCTTCTCTTTTGGTCCGGCAGCTTTTCTCTGGATCTGCTTTTTGTCATGAGTCTGAAAGTTCTGCAGTGATTCCGTGAGTTTTTCGCGGATAAAGTAGAAGTCTTTTCCGCTTATTTGTTCATTTTTGAGGTCGAAAGTCGTGGTCATTATGGCGAGGTAGAGAAAAGTGCACATGCCGGTTACGATAAGGGCCCTGAAAGTATATACGGCTATGGAGTTCAAAAGCTTGTCTTTGAGGAAAAAGCTCGGAAACGACCATTTTTTGTCAATGAAGTCGGTAACGGCAACCGAGAAGAATTTCAGGTAGTCCATGTCGGCTGTAATCGCGTTGTGAAGGAACGACTGATTCGCTTTCAGGTAAGTCGCTCCGTTGCATTTGTCTATTTTGGAGTATAGTGAAGCCGCCACTTCTTTCACAGCTGCGCGGTTTTCTTCGATCAATGTGCTTATCGGTTTGAGCTGCGTAATGGATATGGGTCTGACTCCGTGAACCGATTCTATCTTGGTCTTGATTTCAAAACTGTAGTTTCCCTCGGTTTCGAGCATTGCTTCGATTACGTTCGTCCTCATTGCGAGACTTATGACTTTGGAGTAGAGCAGCATCGAGACAAAACCTTCGTCTATCAGCATTTCAAGGATCGTTTTCATCGCCTTGCTTTTTTCTTTTTCGCATTTGATAAGTTTTTCTCTTGAAATGAACCCTGAATATTTGATGATTTCGAGAACTGTCTGATCCATCGTTTTTTTCATGTTGGAAGAGTAGATGAGCGAGCCTTTTACAAAATAAAAATAGTATTCGTTGCGCGACACTTTCAGTTTCAGAATGCCCGTAAGTCCTAAAATAGAGGCTTCGGTGAAGGCATCGATCAGTTTTTTGTCACGGATCTCTCCGGCGAATGCGATTTTTACTGTTGATTTTTGAATTATAGCTACCGGCATCAATCTCTCCTGACGGCAAACAGAGCCCTGATGACAGAGACACAATAAATAAATAAATCCACTGAAATTATTATTGTTTTCATCAGAAAGCTGTCTGATTTGTCAACAACAAGCCCCATCGTATTCATGAAATATACAAGAGTTACCGTAAGAGGAACGGCGAGGTAGACCGAACCTTCGAGAGTTTTGTCGATGAACAGCATACCTCCGCCAGGAATCGTAAAGGTGAGTATATTCATTATTATTGAACGCCGTCTGAAAAAGTTGTCTCTTCTTGCTTCGTAAATTTCACGTTCGCCGCGTTTGAACAGCGTGTAATCGGCTTTCATGAGTTTGCAGACGGCACAAACATCGTTCCCGCCGACATTGCATTTTGAACACATTATGTTGCCGCACTCAAGACATCTTGAAAGTTTGAATGAGCCTAAATAGCAGTATTTCAGCAGAATTATGAAAAGGTAAAAAAGAATTGCCATAACAATGTAAACACCGGAATTTATTATATTTCTCATGTTTGTTACTTCGTTTCCGTAACAGAGGTAGTGCCATATTTCGGAAGCGTTGGAAAAATATATGGAAGGGTAGGAGAATGATTCGGAGGAAGCTGAATAAATCAGTTTTTTTTCAATTTTCGAACTCTCGTCCTTGAATCCGGCTTCATCTAAAACTTTTGAAAGGTTGTAGCCGATCTTCGGGTTGCCTGAAATTTCGTAAGCCTCTCTCAGATAAGGAATCGCCTCTCTTTGTTTTCCGTTTGAAGCGAGAGCGACTCCCAGAGCGTTTGAAAGCATCGTTTTGATTTCCGGAGTTTTGACTGAAGAGAGTTCTTTGTTCAGGTTGAATGCGGCGCGGCTGAAATTTCCGTTGTAAAGAAACAGGAAACCTTTCGCCATATAAGCTCCCGGCTGAGAGAGGTCGATGTTTTCTTCCGGAAGAAGGTCGGGAGAGATTACGGCAGTAAGATGATTATAGGCAACATCCTGATTATATAGAGCCGGTTTGCTTTTTTCGGCAGTCATCGAGACGGCGGACGTCAGTATAAAAAGTAAAATCGTGATATGGAGAGCCGCTTTTTCGGAGCGTGTTCCCAAGTCTCCGAAAAATATCAGGAAAGGTATAAGCAGGAAAACCATGTTGTTGAAGTTTTTGCCGACAAGCCACATCGAAACACAAAAAGTGATCAGAATGCCTATTCCGTAGAACTTTGAAAAACCGACGATATGTCTGTATTTGTGAACAACCAGGCTGGTGTATTTCAGGAACATTACGGCAATGAAAATTATGAAAAATATAAGGCATATTGCCGATAATTTACCGATAAAGAGATAAATCACCGAGTTCGCAAAAGCAAAACGCAGCGATCTGTCTGCCGCTTTGAAGAAATGAGCGATTATTTTATCAGGTCTGTTCGGAGCAAAATGAAAAAGACGCACGAGATAGTGGTGATGAACCTCGGGAAGATCGTCTGAAAATTTTACGGCGAGGTCTGCTGCGGCAAGCTGCATTTCAGGATCTGCGTTTTCAGTCATCTTTATGAGATAAAGCGAGCAGCCGAAGCAGTTGGGAATGTTAAGTTCGTGTATTTTGGAAAGATAAGGGGATGCCGCTTTGACGAGAATTTCCGGCGATTCGCTTAAGAGCGCGTTGTTTATATCTGAAATGAAATCTTTATTGTTGAAGGCATCGATATGCAGAGTTTCAGCCGAAAGGGAGAAAAGAAAAAGAAAAAACAGAAAGATAAAGAGTATTTTTTTCATCATTCCTCCAAAATCCGCGCGGATATACCATAATAAAAAAATCTTATCAATTTTATTTTGTACTTCCATGTTGCTTTTTTATTTTCGCTTCCTATAATTCTGCGTTTTTTGTTTAACCATGTTTTTTTGGAGGAAAAAATGGCTGTTAATCTTAAAGGAAGAAATTTTTTGACACTTAAAGACTTTACACCCGAAGAGATCCGCTATCTTCTCGACCTTGCTCACGACCTCAAGGCAAAGAAAAGAGCAGGTATCAAAGGCGATCTGCTTGCAGGAAAAAACATTGTCCTTCTTTTCGAAAAAACTTCGACAAGAACCCGCTGCGCTTTTGAAGTTGGCGCAATGGACGAAGGCGCAGGCGTAACATTCCTCGGCTCGAACGACAGCCAGATGGGCAAAAAAGAGTCGATCGAAGACACCGCGAAAGTTCTCGGCAGAATGTTCGACGGTATTGAATTCCGCGGTTTCAAACAGGAAACCGTTGAAACACTCGCAAAATATGCAGGTGTTCCGGTCTGGAACGGTCTTACCGACCTTTACCACCCGACTCAGATCCTCGCTGACTTCCTCACGATCGAAGAACACGTTGCGAAACCTCTCAACAAAGTTAAATTCGTTTACTGCGGCGACGCAAGAAACAACATGGGCAACAGCCTTATGATCGGTGCCGCTAAAATGGGAATGCACTTCGTTTCATGTGCTCCGAAAGCTCTCTGGCCCGACAAAAACCTCGTAAAAGAGATGAAGGAAGTCGCTAAAGAGACCGGCGCTGTAATCGAATTCTCTGAAGATCCGATCAAAGCTGTAAAAGACGCTGACGTCATCTACACCGACGTTTGGGTATCGATGGGCGAAGAAGCTCTTTTCGAGCAGAGAATCAAACAGCTCAAGGCTTATCAGGTAAATATGAAGATGATAAAGGCTACCGGAAATCCGGACGTTATTTTCCTTCACTGCCTTCCGAGCTTCCACGACCTCAACACGAAAGTCGGCAAAGAGATTTTCGACAAGTTCGGCATCAAAGAGATGGAAGTCACCGACGAAGTTTTCAGAAGCAGATACTCGAAAGTTTTCGACGAAGCAGAGAACAGAATGCACACGATCAAAGCGGTTATGTGCGCTACGATCGGAAAATAAGTCTTTTAGGGCGCGCTGATTTTACCGGGATTTCCTGATTCCGGAGCGCGCCGTCTTTCTTTTATCCTATGATTCCAAAAAACGCTGATTGATTTTATTACATTACCGGCGGCTGACCGGTTTCTTCGAGGACGGAGAGCCAGAGCGGACCGTTGAGGTCGATTTTTTTGCGTTTCGATGTGGCGAGATCCATCGGGATGTGAATGAACTGACCGTTGAGATATCCGACGACCATTCCGGTTCTGCCGCTCATTCCGGCGTGAACAGCCATCTGGGCGAGCTGCGAGCAGAAGATCGAATCGTTCGGAGTAGGCGGGCAGGAACGGATAATGTAGCTCGGATCGATGTATTTTATTCCGAAAAGCATTCCTTTTGCGGTGAGGTAACTTTTGATCTTGTCTTTGATGAATACGCCGATATCTCCCAGTTTCGCGTTGCCAGAAGCATCGTACTGGATTTTTTCGGGGTCTCTGACGTATTCCTGACCGGCGCCTTCCGCTACTACGATGACGCAGAATTTTTTGCGGCGGAGCCTTTTTTCAACAGAATCGAGGAAGCCGCCTTCGCCAGTCATTCTGAAATCCATTTCCGGAATGAGGCAGAAGTCGACCTGGTTTGTCGCAAGTGTCGCGTTCGCCGCGATGAAGCCTGATTCGCGCCCCATGAGTTTGACGATGCCGATTCCATTGTGGATCGAAGTCGCCTCTGTGTAGGCCGAATTTATCGATTCGCACGCTTCGGAGAATGCCGTTTCCGTTCCGAATGAGCGTTCAATATAGTTGATGTCGTTGTCGATCGTCTTCGGAATTCCGATGACCGAAATTTTGAGATTTCTCTTTTCGATCTCGTTGATGAGAGATATCGCGCCGCGCTGCGTGCCGTCACCGCCTATCGTGTAGAGGATGTTTACACCGAGTTCGTCAAGTCTGTCGACCATTTTTTCTGCATCCTGATTGCCTCGGCTCGTTCCGATGAAAGTGCCGCCCTGAAGCTGCTTGTTTTCGACCATTGCCGGAGTAAGGTGCTTGATTTCATATCCTAATTCCTTGACTAAACCTGCATAGCCGTAGTTTATTCCGAGCGTTCTCTGATTGTTGTATCTGTAGTAGTTCATGACGACGATTCCGCGGATGACCGCATTGAGTCCGGGGCAGATTCCGCCGCATGTGACTACTGCAGAAGTTGTTTCTCCCGGCTCGAAAAAGAGTTTCGTTCTCGGTCCCGCCTTTTCGAACGACGGAACTTTGAATCCCTGGCTCTGTATCGATTCGACCACGCTTTTGTCGATGAAGGCGAGAACTCTTTCGTCTTCAGGAATCATCTGCGATTCATATATTTTTTTATTGGCCGTGAGCGGCGAAACAAAGTTCTGCGCTCCGAGTTTCTTTATTTCCATGTCGTGTTTAAAAAGCTCGTAATCCTCTTCGTAAAGCCCTTTGATCTGCGGAATTTCAACCATTTTTCACTCCTTAAAAAAATCCGGAACAAACACAAAACGGGAAATCATAATGATTTTTTAAAAAATTTCGACTTTATTAAAAGTATAATTATAAAGTAACGGATTTTTGTGTATGAAGACGGCAATTTGATGGATAATCGAAACATAATCTGCGTAACCAACAGAAGCCTTTGCAAAGGTGATTTTTTTGAAAGGATTGAGAAAATCGCTTCAAGCGGTGTAAAGGCGATAATCCTGCGTGAAAAGGATCTTTCTGAAAGCGAATATTCTGATTTGGCCAAAAAATTCGTTGAACTTTGTGAAAAACGCAAAGTCGAAGCGGTCCTGCATACTTATGTTGATGCGGCGATTGAGCTCGGTGTAAAATCGATTCATCTTCCGCTTCCCGTTTTTAAGGATCTGAGCAGCGAAAAAAAAGGTTTTTTCAGCAAAGTCGGAGTCTCCTGCCACTCTGTTGAAGATGCGCTCGAAGCGGAAAAACTGGGTGCTTCCTACATCACTTTCGGTCACGTTTTTGCGACCGACTGCAAAAAAGGGCTTCTTCCGAGAGGACTTGACGCTTTGAAAAATGTATGCCGCGCGGTGAAAATTCCGGTTTACGCGATAGGGGGAATTGATGAAAAAAATGCGGCTTCAGCGATAGGATCAGGGGCTTTCGGAGTTTGTATTATGAGCGGTTTTATGAAGTGTGCAGATCCCGGGAAATTGGTTGAAAAATTGAAAGCCGGAGCTGAAAATGATTAGAAAAATCTGTTTTTTTCTGGTTCTTTTTGTTTTTGCAGCGTGCAGTCAGCCTGCCAAGCCGAAAGAAGAAAGCGAAGTTCCGTGCAAAAGAATCGTCAGCACCGCTCCGAGCATAACCGAAACGCTCTTCGACCTCGGACTCGGCGAAAATATCGTCGGCGTCACCGAAAACTGCCACTATCCAGAAGAAGTCAAAAGCAAATCGAAAATCGGAAAAGCCTTTTCGGTAAGCAGCGAAGCGGTCGTCGCACTCAAACCCGACATCGTTTTTGTCCTCAGCGCATACGGCGAACTTGCTTCGAAAATGAATGCTGCCGGGATGAAAACCGTGATTCTGGACCAGACGAGCGTTCAGGGTTTTGTCGATTCGATAGATGTAGTCGCCAAGACCTGCAAAATCGAAGAGAAGGGGAAAAATTTCAAGGCGAAATTTGAGCCTTATCTGAAAAAAGCCGAAAAAGATGGCGAAAAAAAGAAAATCCTCATTCTTGTAGGGCGTGACTACGAGAACAGCTCGATAAAAGACGCATACGCAGTCGGTGACGACGGATTCCTTAATGAAATCATCAACTTGTGCGGTGCGACAAATGCATACTCAGGGAATATGGCTTATCCCAAAATCCAGCTCGAAGGGATCCTTTCGCTCAACCCCGACATTGTGATCGATATTATCACCGCTTCCGGTCTTACCCCGGAAAAGCTCGATTTTATTGCAAAAAGCTGGTCGAACCTCGATATAAACGCAGTTAAAAACGGCAAAGTTTTTATCAAAACCGAGGATTTCTGGAGCCTTCCAGGACCGCGTTTCACTAAAATCATCGAAGAAATAAAAAATATACTGGAATAGTTTTTCAAAACTGTTATTTTACGGCGGTTTTGATTTTTGCGGAGGCTGAAATGTCAGAGCTCACTTTTTTGGAAGCAATCAGTGCCGAGAAGGCAGATATCGAGAAACACTTGAAGTTTTATCTTGACTCGCTTCATATTCCCGGAGTTTTGCACGAGGCGATGTCCTATAGCCTAAGTGCCGGCGGAAAAAGGCTGCGTCCGTTTCTCTCGATAGCTGTCTGCAACATGCTCGGAAAGCCGAAAGAGCTCATCATGCCTTATGCCTGCGCCCTTGAATTTGTCCACACGTTTTCGCTTATCCACGATGATCTTCCTGCGCTTGACAACGACGATCTGCGCCGCGGCAAACCGAGCTGCCATAAGGCTTTCAGAGAAGATATCGCGATTCTGGCCGGAGACGCGCTCAATACCGACGCCTTTTCGCTTCTTTTCGAATTCGGCGAAGGCAACATCAAGCGTGCCGGACGCTACTTCGCAAAGGCTGTGGGCGGCAGAGGAATGACTTTGGGGCAGATTTACGACTGCACGATTCCCGAAAACGAAAGAACCGCGGAAAAACTTGATTTCATCAACTACTACAAAACTTCGGAACTTTTCATTGCCGCTACTGCCGGTGCCGCGGCCTGGCTCGATGCGGATGAAAAAGAAGTTAAGGCGCTTGAGGATTTTGCAGCCGAAGCGGGAATAGCTTTCCAGATTTCAGACGATATTTTAGATATAACATCGACGACTGAAAAACTCGGAAAACCAGTAGGAAGCGATGCCGAACTCAACAAAATGACCTATCCGGCTCTGATGGGACTTGACGGTGCCCGCCGCGCAGTTGCCGAGAGGACTGAAAAGGCAAAAGCCGCGCTTTCTTCGGCGTTTAAGGAAAACGAATGGATGAAAATCCTTTTGCAGTTTGCGGATTACGTTAGAGATATGGCAAAGTAAATGACTGAAAAACTTAATATTCCAGATAACTTGACTATAGAAAACAGCAAGGCTGCCTTTTCGGAGCTTTCAAAGCAGTTTGCAAAAGGTGCTGCGTTCGAAGTTGACCGCAATATTCAGCTCAATTCGATAACAAAGGCGCTCATCAGGCAGCTTGCTGAGGAACATCCTGACCAGCTGATAGTTCCGGAAGAGCTTAAAAACGATATTTTTTATCTGAAAGACGAGGGTAAAAGCGAAAAAGAAGATGCGGAAAAACCTGCCGAGCCGCGTATTGAAAAACTTGGCGGCAGGCTGCTGAAGCTCTGGGATGTCATTTTCTACTTCTTCGTTATCATGGTTGACATGATTTTCTATTCGCTGGAATCGATTTTCAACCGTAAGTTCATACTTAAAAACGATACAACGAAAAACGCTTATTATATCGGTTACTTAGCTGTTCCGATAGTTTTCCTGCTCGCGTTCCTTATCGGCTTTACGATTGCGTTGCAGGCGGCAATACAGCTTGCCAAAATGGGCGGTCAGAGCATGATCGCGATGATGAGCACGATGGTTATGACAAAAGAGCTGGGACCGCTTATCACGGCGATAATCATTGCCGGGCGTACCGGAAGTTCGATTGCTGCGGAAATTGGTACGATGGTCGTTATGGAAGAGGTCGACGCACTCAAAACGATGGGAGTAAAGCCTTTGAAATTCCTGCTGGTTCCCAAATTCTGGGCATTCACGACAGTCATGCCGGTTCTCACGCTGATTGCCGATATCGCCGGAATTTTCGGCGGATTCCTGATCGCTTCGGCATACAATATTCCCCCGACTTCATTTCTTGTTGATGTGATAGAATCCATCGAAATGAAGGATATATTCTGGGGCACGATGAAAAGTATCTCGTTTGCGTGGGTAATTCTTGCAGTCGGCAGTTTCAAAGGGCTTAATGTCCGCGGCGGAGCAGATGCAGTCGGTCGCGCCACTACGGAATCTGTTGTTGTTTCGATATTCATGGTTGTTGCAATTGATGCAGTTTTCTCGCTCTTCCTTTACACATAAAATCGTATTTGTTTAAAGAAAAACAGATAAAATATTTATTTTAAATTTGACTTGCTTTCAAAAATAAATAAAATTGTCCCGGCTTTCTTGTTGTTTTTGAGGTGAGTCGTATGTTTACAATATTAAAAAGCGGTTCGGTTTCAGGAATAGACGGAAATGTAATCGATGTCGAAGTCGATATTTCAAAGGGAATGCCTGCATTTTCTATCGTCGGGCTGCCTGACAATGCGGTGAAAGAGTCGAAGGAGCGCGTTAGAACGGCTATAATCAACAGCGGACACCTTTTTCCGCAGAACAGGATAACGATAAATCTTGCTCCTGCCGGAATCAGAAAAGAGGGGGCAGGCTTCGATCTTCCGATCGCGACTGCGATAATCGCCTCGATTTACAGCATGGAAACAGATAAAGTCGACGGTTTCATGATAGTCGGAGAACTCGCTTTGAACGGTGAAATAAAGCCTGTGACCGGAGTGCTGAGTCTGGCTATAACCGCGAAGGAATGCGGTTTGAAAGGAATAATCGTGCCGGAAGAAAACGGCGGTGAGGCTGCCGCGATAACGGAAATAAATGTTGTCACGGTTAAAAATCTCGATGATATTTTCTATCTTCTGAAGGAAGGACCGAAAGAGTTTTTTCATTCCGAAACGAAGACGGAAGAGAAAAAATATATAGTTGATTTTGCCGAAGTGAGAGGTCATGAGCAGGCAAAAAGGGCGATAGAAATCGCGGCGGCAGGCGGTCACAATATTCTTATGGTAGGCTCTCCGGGAAGCGGAAAAACGATGCTTGCACGGCGTATTCCGACTATTCTGCCTGAACTTGAGCGGGAAGAGAGCATCGAAACGACAAAGATTTTCAGTGTTGCCAATCTTATGCAGGGAAACGGGCTGATCAACGAACGTCCATTCCGGTCTCCTCATTCATCGTGTTCGCATATCGCCCTTGTCGGAGGCGGGAATCCGCCGAAACCTGGCGAAGTGAGTCTGTCTCACAACGGAGTTCTGTTTCTGGACGAGCTTCCAGAGTTCAGCAGAAATGCCCTCGAAGTGCTTCGGCAGCCGATGGAAGACGGCGATGTTTCGATATCGCGGGCGACTCATACCATCCGTTATCCTGCGAATTTCATGCTTGTTGCATCTATGAATCCGTGTCCGTGCGGCTATCTTTTCGACAAAAAAAAGCCGTGTGTCTGCTCGACTCAGGCAGTTCAGCGCTATCAGCAGAAAATTTCGGGACCTCTGCTTGACAGAATAGATATTTCTATCGTCGTGAATTCGGTCTCTTTCGACGATCTCAGGAGCCGCGAAACAGGTGAAACAAGTGCTCAAATCCGGGAGAGAGTGGAGCAGGCGAGGGCAGTGCAGCGGGAGCGTTTCAAAGATTCGCCGTTTTTCACAAATTCAAAGATGCAGGCTTCGGATATCGACAAATTCTGCCGTCTTGACGAAGCTGCCGAACTTCTTCTCAAAAACGCCATGGACAAACTCGGTATTTCGACGCGAGGATATTCGCGGATTCTCAAAGTATCGAGAACTATTGCAGATATTGACGGAAAAGAACAGATCGAATGCGCTCACATTGCCGAAGCGATCCAATACTACAACCGCTCGATGTTCAATGAAGGGCAAAGGATATAAATTCGGATTTTTTATGCAGATAAGGTCAAGTGTGTGCAGATTTATGTGCAGAAAAAGTCAAGTATCTGCATATTTTTTTGTGATTTGTGTGCAGATTATAGCAGCGCCGCCATGTAATACGGCAGGAAAATTACTTCATCCTCCCGTTTTATATCTCCGTCATAAAGCACATATTGAAATCCGACTTTGTCGGAAAATTTTGTTTTAAAATTCCTGAGTGATTTAGCAGCCAGTTCTCTGCCTGATTTTACTTCTATCGGAATAACTTTTTTATCTTTCCTGATCAGGAAATCTATTTCCATCACAGGCTTGCCTTTATTGTTGTATTCAATATAAAAAAGAATTTTATGCCCGTTGCTGCGAAGGCACTGTGCAACGATATTTTCCACAAACATTCCTTCGTTTATGTGAAGCCTGTCTGTGAGAATTGCCTTATAAAACTCGTTATCCATGAATGTTCCGTCACCGAAACTGAGGTTTATAAGCAGACCGGTATCAAGCAGGTAGCACTTGAAACGCTCGCTGTCCATGCTGAGAGTAAGAGCAGGACTCGGATCTGTCACATTTCTTGCAAGATTCACAATCATCGCTTCAGAAAGCCACGATAGAGGCTCTCTGTATTCACGGTATCTGGCGTTTTTATCCACATGGGAAAGGGTGAAACTGCTTTTTTCATGTTTGGAAAGTTCTGAAGGGATATTGTCAAGAATATTGCCAAGATAGGTGCTGCTTTCTTCCTTCTGGCTTTTGATGTCGTTTCGGTAAAGCGCCAGAATTTCTTTCTTTGCGAAATCGACTTTTTCAAAATCTTTTGTCCGGATGTATTTTACCACAGCCTGAGGCATTCCGCCTACGCACATATATTCCCGGAATTTCCTGAAAATATCTTTGTGCAGTTTTCCGAGCGGCTTAGTGTTTTCATAACTGCTTTTTATGATCGGGAAAGTAAATTCATCGCCCGTTGCCCAGAGAAATTCTTCAAAATCAAGAGGGAACAATTCCAGCGCGTATTCTTCGGATGGAATAAGGATTTCCGAACTCTCGGTTTTCTTTTTTATCCCTGCCAGCGATCCCGTTTCGATATAGTCGTATCTTCCGTCTGCAAGCAAGGTTTTAAGAGCCTGGCGCGCCAACGGGTAGAGCTGTATTTCATCAAAAATGATCAATGAGTTGCGTTTGTAAAGCTTAACTCCGTATTGCATTTGGATTACATTGAAAAAATAATCCAGATCCAGAAGACTGTTTACGAAAAGGTCTCTGACAGTATCGTTTGCCGACTGGAAGTTTATTGTTACAAAAGACTTATATTCGTTTTTTCCGAGTTCCTCCGCAATCGTTGTTTTTCCGACACGACGCGCCCCCTTTAAAAACAAGGCATATTCAGGCGCATACTCTCTTTTCCATTTTAGCAATTCTTCATAAATCTTTCTTTTTAATATGACTTCTGTCATGCGAGAACCTCATTTTTCACAAAATCTCCAACTTAAACAATGGTGATTTTCACAAAATCTCCATGCTTCGAGATGTAAAATATCACAAAATCTCCTTGTTTTCAAATTTTTACGTGAACTCTTAAAACAATTTATCTGCATATAGACTGGGATTTTTTATGCAGATAAGGTCAATTATGTGCAGATTCTTAATCGGGAATTATGCGTGAATGAGTTTCGTATTTGATTTGGTGCTGATCACAGAAAGCCGAGACGCCGCATAATTCAAGATGTTCCCCGAATTTTTTTATTATCATTTCGGATAAAGTTCCGCTTAATCCGTTCGCCTGAAGAACATCCATCAGTTTTTTACGGTTTATACGATCAAAAATATAGGTAAATTCGTAGTCGGCACCGCCGAAAACCTCAACATTGTAATCCACGCAGGATATTGAAAGAGTTGTTTCGGAATCTTTTACGATAGCCTTTCCTAATGACATTGTTCCTCCATTTTAACCGATTTTTTTAGCTGTTTCGAGCAGACTGCCGATCTGGTAGCCGAGCAGCCATGCAGCGTTGCTGTACTCAGGAATTTCTTTTAAAACATTCAGCAGTTTCGGATAGTAAGTTTCAGTTTCTTCAATGTACTGCCGTACTTTTTCCTGCGAAAAACCTAACGCCATACCGCTCACATTGTTGCATCTGTCAACGCATTTCACGAAACAGGCCTTGGGATTTTCTGCAATCGCATCGTAATATTCATTTTCGGAAAAATCGTTTTTCGGTTTTGTTACCAGACGCACGATTTCCTGTGCTTCACGGCATACCGGAAGATTTTCGGGCTGCACTCCGCAGTCTTCAGCCACATCATGCAGAAGAATCGCTGCAATCAGAATATCATCGTTTATTCCCATTGCCAGAGCCTGACTCGCCATAGTCATCGGGTGGGTGATATAGGGGATTCCAAGCTCTTTCGGCTTTCTTAACTGTCCTTCATGCTTTTCTTCGGCGAATTCCAAAGCACGCAGACTTTCCGGAAATTCATTATTATTCAGTCTGCTTTTCAGAAAACAATCGAGTGAGTTTTGAGATTCTTTAAAAATCATTTTTTTCTCCGTCACAAAAATCAAGGCATTATACACAAAATTATTTTTTAACATATTTCGTTTCTCGTCCTGAACCGAGAGTCGTTATTATCCCGCTTTTTACCATTTTTCCGAGCACTGCTTCGATTGTTGTCGGGCTCACGTCGGGCAGAATACGGCAGATTTCGGCTTTTGAAATAGGCAGAAGCGAATTTAAAACGGTGGCTTCGATGCGGGCCGATTTCGTGACTTTATTTGAGTTTACGACTGCAAAACGCCTGTCAAGTTCCTGATAACACTGATAAAGAACGCCGAGGAAGTTCTGCATGAAAGGAACATAGTCGTTTCTGCTTTCGTGCCAGTTTGCGGAAGATTCTTTCAAGGACTGGTAATACAAAAGTTTGTGTTTGTTGATCTGTTCCTCGAAAGAGATGTATTTTCCGGCATCGAAACCGTTTTTGTATAAAAGCAGCAGGGAAAGAAGTCTCGACATTCTGCCGTTGCCGTCTCTGAACGGGTGGATGCACAAAAAATCAAGGATAACGCACGGGATCAGGAGCAGAGCGTTTATGTCAGGGTCGGAGTTTGCTTCCATATAGGCAAGAAAAAGCTGTTCCATCGCGGCTTTTGTCTCTTTTGCAGGTGTAGGCGCGAAGCGGACTTTTCTGTTACCGAGCGCATCTATTTCAAGAATCACGTTGTCATCGGTTTTGTATTTTCCGCCGTAATTGTAATCAGTTGCGGCAAGAAGCGTTCTGTGCAGGCTGAGCACGGTGTTTTCGTTGAACTGAATGGTTTCAAAGCCTGAGTGGATCAGATTCAGGGCATCGCGGTAGCCTGAAATTTCCTGCTCGTTGTGGTTCTTGGGAGCACTGTTCTGCTGAACGATCTGAAAAATTCTTTCGTCGCTCGTCACGATCCCTTCGATTTCATTGGAATTTTTTACCGACTGTATTTTTGCAATGCTCTCAAGTTCCGTAAAAACCTTCTGAAAAGAGTTCTTTCTGAATTGAGAAGCCGTTTCCAGAGAAGAAATAGCCGCCGTAACGTTCACAAGCTGCGACGGCAGCATCCCGTATTTCAGAAAAGAATAGTCAAATTTGTGCATATTCACCTCCTTATCTGCATATAAATTCTAATTTTATGTGCAGAAAAAGTCAAGTATCTGCATATTTTTTGTGATTTATGTGCAGATTCTCAGCGTTTTACGCAATGGATTGAGGTTGCATCCGGTCTGGATTCGCCGTTTTCTCCGGGGTATGAGAAACATGTGACCCACGATTTTCCACCGTTGTAAGGCATATACGACCAGAAAAGCGGGGGAGTTATGAATTTGCCGCTGAAACCGTTTTTGCCAATGTTTTCAAGGACATTTTTGCTCGGAAGTTTAAAATCGAAATAGCGGCAGTTCTCATTTTCCTCATCGATCCAAGTCATTTCGGGAGCAGGAAGAAAACGCGAGAAATCGCTTTCACTTTCCGCTGAAAGAGCCGATGAAACAAAAATGAATGTAAAAACGATGAAGTTCATGGGTTGTCTCGGTTTAAATAGTCTCGTTCAAATCGGGATATTTCGCGGAAATGTTCTTTTCCAGTTCGACAAACTGGGGAATGTATTCTTCAATTATGCGTTGAACCAGCCGGTAAGCCGCGTTTTTATCGTAGACATGGGCGAGATTGTTCCTTTCGGAGAGCATTGAAAGCCATACCTCCTCGTCAATAAAGGAGAAGCATTTGTAGGCTTCCTTGATTATTTCGCGAGGGCTTCCGCTTTGTGCCGCCGCAATGCCTTCGTATGTGAGAAGTTCTTTTAAAACTTTCCATGCGAGTTCGAATTGAATGAAAAATTTGTCGATTATTCCGCCGATAATGAATTCGTTTTTGATGTCCTGAGCATCAGCCTGGACAAGCACCGAAAGATTGCTTTTGTAGTTATCGAACTTCTTCATAAAGCGTCACTCCCTCGTTTTTTATTATTTCCGCCAGTTCGGTATTTGAATTCTGGTTCAGATCCAACACATCGTATTGCAGTAAAGTCGATGTTTCTTCCTCGACAAGCAGCCTGAACATGTCGATGTCGCCGCCTTCCGCAGCCAGATCGATGTCGCTCGCTCTGCCGAAATCGCCTCTTGCACGCGAACCGAAAAGAACGACTTTTTCAACGCCGCAGCGTTTCGCAAGTTCCGCGATTTCTTCGGTAACTTTTGCTTTTATGCCGGTGTCTTTTTCAGAAATTGCCATGAGTTTTAATCCTCAGTCAAAAAACGGCTGGATTATAACAGAGGTCGGAAATGCGGTCAAGCGGGTAAAAGTTAGAGAAATTGTAAAATTAATTTGCGTTGTATCCATACTTTTCATTTCCGGTTAGCAAAACATCTTTCCACCAATTTTCTCTGGCAATTATGGTGTCATCATCTGTTGTGGATTTAAAAATTTCCAAAATAGAATATCTGAAATTTTGTTTTATATATTCGAAGTCTAACTCTTTTAGTTTTTTGTTTCCACCATGCCCGTTGTTTATATAATCTTTCCATCTTCCTAATATCATATTTTTACCGTATGCGGAACCAACATATCTTTTCCCTTCTTTGGTATCAGTTATCAAATATACTCCTTTTTGATTCTCAAGGGCAGTCTTCCAAGATTTATTCTCTATTTTTTTTGCCAAATCTTTCCATGAAATATTCACTTTGTCGTAACCAGGAAAATCATCATCATTGTATCTTCCTGGCAAAATTTCTTTTACACGGAATTTGTTTATATGATTTCCTTTGAGTATAGCACATCGAGAACTCTTGTGATATTCCACAATCAATCTTCCAAAATATTTTTCATACTCAACCAAACGTTCGTGGTCGTAATAATAAAATAGTTCATCAGATTTGCCGTCATATTTTATTTTGTTGTGATCTTTTGTAATTTTTGATATGTCGAAAAGTAACCAAGAATCATTTTTCATCTCTGCTAAACCGATTACTATTTCATTTTCCCTAAAATATTTTATCCCTCTTTTGATTCTACCATCCTTTTTTATGCCTTCTTCGACATTATGAAAATTACCAATGAGTAGTGTTCTTGGGTTTTCCTTGAATAACTTGAGAGAATCCCAAGAATGTTTTTGTGACAAATTAAATTTAATTTTTACTTTGTTAAGGTCTTCCTCTTTAAGTCCCAAGATGTCGTTCAAAAAAATCTCACTCATTTTCTCCTCCCTCTCAAAATTATCTTATTTTCCCTTAAATTCCTCAATCTGCTGCCGGATGTTTTCGATATGAAGGCGAAGCATGAAATCGATGAAGGTTTTTGAACTGCCGCTATCCTGAGCGTCAGCGAGAGCCTGTATGTATTCGGCGCGGTTTTCTTTTTTGACGATGCTGGGGATAACGCCGGCTTCGCGCTGGATCATGTTCATGACAAGGCGTGACATTCTGCCGTTTCCGTCAGCCCACGGATGGATGGCCGCAAGCTGATAGTGCGCTTCAAAACTGAGTTCGTAGATTTCCTGCATGTTGGCGGTTGTCATTTTTTTGCGTTCGTTATTGAGCCAGTCGCAGAAATTCTTTAGTTTTTCCGGCACTTTCTGCCATGCGAGATAAGATTTTCCGCCGCGTCCTGCACTTACGTTCAAAAGTCTGAGTTCGCCTTTTGCGGAAGAGAAGTCTCCGGCGAGAGTTTTGTATTCCGAGCCTGTGTTTTTCATCACGATCGCGGCGAGGCTGCACAAAAGTTCGGGGGAAAAAGTAGCATGTTCCTTCGCATAGACAAAACTCTGCTCGTAAGCGGCTTTGAGGTCGAGGTTCATAAGGATTTCCGCCATCGGTTTTTTCGCGCTGATCCCCTCGTCAAAGAGGAGCTGGTTTTCGATTTCGGTGACAGTCGAGCCTTCTATCGCCGTGGAGTGGGTGATGATCGAATAAAGATAGAATTTGTCGTAATCAAGCTGTTCGTTGATGCCGAGAGCGATATATTCGTTGATCGTATCGGTAAGTTCTGTCAGCTTATCCATCTTTTCCTCCGCCAAAATCCGCCGCATTATACACAAAAATTCAAAAAATTATCTTATTTTCCGTGCAATTTTGCAGATTTTTTTCAAGCACTCTACAGTTCATAACACTTTCTGTTATGTTTTGCAGAGCAGCAGATTTTTTATCACATTTTTTCCCTCAAATACTTGTTATAATCTTAAAAGGTTGTAGTATCACCGCCGGTTTTTTATTAACTTGTTTTTTTGGAGATGAAAAATGTCAGAAATTATCAGAGTTAAAGGAAGAGAAGTTCTTGATTCGAGAGGAAATCCTACTGTTGAAGTCGAAGTCGAGCTCGCAAACGGCGTTGTCGCATCCGCGATAGTTCCGAGCGGCGCAAGCACAGGCGTTCACGAGGCTCTTGAACTCAGAGACGGCGATAAAGACAGATACCTCGGTAAAGGCGTAACGAAAGCGGTTGAAAACATTGAGAAAATCGCTGCTGAGATCATCGGCATGAACGCTCTCGACCAGAGAATGATCGACGAAACGATGATCGGCCTTGACGACACCGAAAACAAGACTAACCTCGGTGCAAACGCAATGCTCGGCGTTTCGATGGCAGTTGCAAGAGCAGCAGCTAAATCGCTCGACCTTCCGCTTTACAGATACATCGGCGGACTCAGATCCGACACACTTCCGGTTCCGATGTGCAACATCCTCAACGGCGGACAGCACGCTGACAACACCGTCGACATCCAGGAATTCATGGTAATGCCGGTCGGCGCTGACAGCTTCAAAGAAGGTCTCAGAATGGTCGCTGAAGTTTTCCATTCGCTCAAAAAGCTCCTTAAAGGCATGAAACTCGCTACAGGCGTAGGCGACGAAGGCGGTTTCGCTCCGAACCTTGCCAACGACGAAGAGGCTCTTCAGGTCATCATGGCTGCGATCGAGCAGGCTGGATACGTTCCCGGCAAAGACGTTGTTCTTGCACTTGACGTTGCTGCTTCCGAGCTTTACGACAACGAAAAAGAGATCTACGAGTTCAAAAAATCGGGCGCAAAATCAAAAACCAGAGTCGAAATGGTCGAATACTACAAACACCTCGTTTCGAAATACCCGATCTTCTCGATCGAAGACGGTATGGCAGAAGACGACTGGGAAGGCTGGGCGTTGATGACCGAAGAATTGGGCGACAAGATCCAGATCGTCGGTGACGACCTTTTCGTAACGAACGCTGACAGACTCGGCGAGGGCATTGAAAGAGGCGTTGCAAACGCAATCCTTATCAAACTCAACCAGATCGGAACACTCACCGAAACGCTTGACACGATCGAACTTGCACACAGAGCGGGTTACTCGACAGTCATCAGCCACAGAAGCGGAGAAAGCGAAGACACCTTCATCGCAGACCTTGCAGTTGCAGTAAACGCAGGCCAGATCAAAACGGGAAGTCTTTGCAGAAGCGAAAGAATCGCGAAATACAACCAGCTTCTCAGAATCGAGGAGCAGCTTGACGAAAGCGCTTTCTTCCCGGGAAGAGGGATCCTTTTTGAGGATATCGAAGAATAACTTTTCGGCGGGGTCGCAAGACCCCGTTTTTTTTATCAGGAGAGACTATGAGTGAAGCTCTTTATTCAAGCTGGATCGAGATTTCACGGTCGGCTTACAGAAAAAACATCGAGTTTTTTAAAGGGAGACTGAACGCCGGGACTGAACTCGCAGTCGTCATCAAGGCGAACGCTTACGGTCACGGAATGGTCGAGATAGCCCATTTCGCGGACGAGTGCGGAATCAGGGTCTTCTGCGTCCACAGCATCGACGAGGCTCTGACTCTCAGAAAGCACGGTTTCACGCAGCGCATCGTCGTTGTCGGACCCACCATTAAAAGAATGGCGAAAGCGGCTGTCGAAAACGATATCGAAGTTCTCTGCTGCGATCCTGAATATCTGCACAATTACGACAATATCGCGAAATCTCTCGGAAAAACGGTGAATATCCACCTCAAGATCGAAACCGGAACGAACAGACAGGGAATCGCCGGTCAGGCGCTTATCGCATTTCTTGAAGAACTCAAAAAGTGCACGAACGTCAGGCTCAGAGCGGTTTACAGCCACTTCGCAAATATCGAGGACACGACCGACCACTCATACGCGAGATTCCAGATAGAGCGCTTCAAAAGAGAGATTTCATACATCCGCGAAGCCGGTTTCTCAGGTTTCGACATGCACTTCGCATCGAGTGCGGCCGCGACGATATACAACAACACACACTTCAACATGGTCCGTCTCGGCATCGCACAGTACGGTCTCTGGCCTTCGAAAGAGACTTATCTCAGCTACATAATCGAGCACGGCCACGGCCCGGAGCACATTCTGGCCCCCGTTCTTTCGTGGAAAACCGTGATAGGGCAGGTCAAAACCATAAAAGCGGGCGATTTCGTCGGATACGGCTGCTCTCACCAGATGACGCGCGATTCAAACATAGCAATAATTCCGATTGGTTATAGTGACGGTTACGACAGAAAGCTTTCCAATCAGGGCTATGTCCTCGTCCACGGAAAGCGCGCTCCCGTCATCGGCAGGATCGCGATGAACCTCACCACGATCGATGTCACCGACATTCCCGATGTCAAAGCGGAGGACGAAGTCGTTCTCATCGGCGAGCAGGGAGACCAGATCATTCGCGCAGAACAGGTCGCTGCCCTTGCAGGGACAATCAACTATGAAGTCGTAGCGCGTCTTTCCGACAGGATCCCGAAAGTAGTCGTAGATTAGATTAAAATCCATATAATTTAGAGCTGAAACGACAATTTATATTGACTTTTAAATATTTAAGTGTAAAATCGCGCGTTTTTTTGAAGCACCTCCGTGCGTTAGTCCCGTGCCTGTCTCTTGTTTGAGAGTGAGCGGGATGCGGAGGGAAGATTATTAACAGGTAATTCTTGGAGGAAAAAATGCCTGAATTAAGAGAAATGCTCAAAGCCGGTGCTCACTTCGGACACCAGAAACAGAAATGGAACCCCAAAATGGCTCCGTACATCTTCACCGAAAGGAACAACATCCACATCATCAACCTTCAGAAGACGATGGAACTCATCGAAGACGCTAAAAAGTTCGTAAAAGAACTTGGTATGGCGGGCGAAGTTATCTTCCTTGTCGGAACAAAAAGACAGGCTCAGGAAGTTATCAAGGAAGAAGCTGAAAGAGCGGATGTTCCTTACGTTAACTACCGCTGGCTCGGCGGAATGCTCACCAACTTCGTAACGATCAACCAGTCGGTCAAGAAGTTCCAGAAGTTCGAAGAGATCCTCAACACAGAAAAGAGAAGAATGTACAAGAAAAAAGAGCTTGCAGACATCGAAAAGAGAAAAGACAAACTCGAAAAGAACCTTGCAGGCGTTATGAAAATGGAAAAAATGCCGGGTGCAATCTTTATCGTTGACCCGATGAAAGAACATCTTGCAGTTCACGAAGCTCAGAAACTCGGTATTCCGATAATCGCAATCATCGATACAAACGGAAATCCTGACGGAATCGACTATCTCATTCCGGCAAACGACGACGGTATGCGCTGCATCTCTCTCGTAACTTCCGACATCGTTGACGCTTACATGGAAGGTCTCGATATTTACAAACAGAAGATCGCTACCGAGCAGAAAGACAAGAAAGAAAGACCGGCAAGAGGCGAAACGAGAAGCGTTGCCGGCAGAAAAGTCCGCGTTAAAAGAATCCAGACTGCTGAAACAGAAGAAGCTGAGTCAGTTGAAGAAGCAGCAGAAAAAGAATAGGAGGAAACTATGGAAATTACTGCAGGATTGGTTAAAGAACTCAGAGAAAAAAGCGGCGTAGGAATGATGGACTGCAAAAAAGCCCTCATGGAAGCTAACGGCGACCTTGATGCGGCTATGCAGATTCTTAAAGATAAGGGTATTGCGAAAGCTGCTAAAAAGGCAAGCAGAGTAGCGGCAGAAGGCGCTGTTCTCGTTTCTATCGAAGGAAACAAAGGTCTTATGCTTGAACTCAACTGCGAAACAGACTTCGCTGCAAAAAGTGACGGTTTCAAAGAACTTTCCAAAAAGATGCTTGACTACTTTGCAAAGAATGCAAAAGAGGAAAATCAGGTCGTTTCGATGGAAGAAAACTTCTACAATGCAGAAGTCGAAACCATGACGAAAGAGGCTGTTGCCGTTATCGGCGAAAACATCAAACCGAGAAGATTCGTAAAATATGAAGCAGGCGAAAAATCGCTTGTTCATTCTTACGTTCACATGGGCGGAAAAATCGGCGTTATGCTTGAAATCGAAGCTTGCTGCGCTGACTGTGCAAAGAAACCGGAAGTTGTTGAAATGGCTGACGGAATCGCTATGCAGATCGCTTCAATGCGTCCTGACTGCATTGACGAGTCATCCTTCCCGCAGGACAAGCTTGAGTCCGAAAGACACGCTGCTCTCGCTCAGGTTATGGAGTTGGGAAAACCGCAGGCTGTTGCAGAAAAGATCGTTGAAGGAAAACTCAAAAAGTTCATCGCTGAAAACACTCTGCTTGAGCAGCAGTTCGTTATGAACAACGACCTCAAGATTAAAGACTATATCAAAGAAACAGGCAAGAAAGTCGGCTGCGAACTTAAAGTCGTACGCTTCAACCGTTTTGAACTCGGCGAAGGCATTGAAAAGAAAGTAGAAAATTTCGCGGAAGAAGTTGCAGCTCAGATGAAATAATTTTTTAATGAGCGATTTTTGTGATTTTACATTCTCGGGAGCGTCTTTCAAAAGGGCGCTCCTTTCTTTTTTTATAATATTCTTGTTTTTTTCCATTTCGGCTGAGTCGGCTGAAGAAGGAAACGCTTCCGTAACCGGGCCGGAAAAGCCAGCTGAAAACATTGTCGAAAATAAAGAAAAACCGATTGAAAATACTGACAAATCTGTAAACAATGCCAATCTTACGGTTTATACGAAAGATGAATTTATCGAAAAATTCATGGCGAAAACCGGTCTCGGAGAGGCTTCAAAATATAAAGTCCAGATGGCGGAAGCCGATTACGATTATGTTATTGCCCAGATGTTTCCCAAAATAAAGATCAGAACAGGTCTGGGACCGCATCCGAGGTATGTTTACGAACACTCCGAAATACTTCCCGATGCTGACGGCGACGGTCTGCCTGAGTTCAAGGAAAGAAAGTGGCGCAAATACTACAGCGATATCGAAAAATGGGGTGTCGCGATCAGAACCAAGATCGAATTTGTTCTTCCGATTTACACTTTCGGAAAGATTTATGCTGCAAAACACGCCGCAGAGGCTCAGATCGAGCTTAGAAAAGCTGAAGCCGAGATTGCTGATCTCAAAGTGAAAAAAGAGGCTGCTACAATCTACTGGTCGTGGGTTATGGCGCAAAATTATCTGGAAGTTATGGAACCGGCAATGAAAGAGCTTGACAAAGCTGAAGAGAAGCTGCGTGATATGCTTTACGAGGAAAAGGAAGGCGTTACGCAGAAAGATCTCAACAAACTGCTGGTAGAAAAGGAGAAAATCCAGTATTTATACGACAGGCTCGTTTTCCAGACCGACACCCTGAAATCGCTGATTGACGAGGTTTTGGGAGATAACTGGGCTTTTGCCGACAAAGAGATGACACAGCAGAGTTTCACGAAAGAAGAAACCGAACTCGTCGATTTTATGAAGCAGAAAAGCCCTTATTCCAACTATGTTCAGAAAGGGCTTTATATTTACGAAAAACTTTACAGGCTTGAAGTGCGACGCACTCTGCCTGATTTCGGAATGGTCGGCTACTATTCATTCAGATACACGAGTTCGGTTGACGAGAGAACCTATCCGGAACCGAACAGCCCGTATAACGGTTACGACGGCGAAATAGGGGTCGGCCTCAGTTTCGATCTGAATATCGTCGCGCAGGTAAGGAAAATCCAGAAAGCCAAAGCGGAATGGAACTACATGAAATCGAAGGCTTTGCTTGCAGATCAGACGGTTTCGCTGCAAATCAAGAAAAAATACAATGACTTGAAGGCACTCGATTCGCACATTTCGCACCTTAAGAAGATCCGCAAAACGACAAAAGGAATGATGACGACCGAATATGCCAATTACGAATCGGGCATGACGACCGGTACGAAAGACCTGATCGATGCTGTCAAGGCGTTTTTTGAAAACGAGCAGGAATACATCAAGGCAATTTACGATTACAACATGAAAATTGAAGATATTATTGAATTTACAGGGGCAAAATGATGAAGAAAGGTTTAATTATAATCGCTGCCTTATGGTGTTTCGGCATTTTCGCGCAGACGGCTCCCGCGGCTGATAAACCGGCGGATGATGCAGGTCTTGATGTTGCAGTTGCAATGAAACTGCTTGAAACCAAGGAGCAGGCTTTTGAAAAACTGGCGAACACCAATCCGAAAAAAGGAACTCCCAAATATGCTGCAAAAGACAAGGAAATAAAGGAAATCGTTGAGGAAATCATCGACTACCGTTTCATTTCGGAATATATAATGGGCAAAAAATGGTTCGAAACATCCGATGCTAAAAAAGAAGAATTGTTTAATAAAATCAAAGAGCTGTTTACCGATGTCTATCTTGACAAACTTTTCTATAACAAAAGTTACGAGAAAAAGTATTTAGACAAGGGAACTGAGAAAAAGTATCTGAAAGGTGTTCCCGAAAGTATTTACATAACGTCTGAAATTCAAGGTGTTTTCAAAGGAAAAACAGTAGGTTACGAGCTTGTTTACCACATCCGCAAAATCGAAGGAAAATATAAAGTCTTCGATGTCGAACTCGACACCGTAAGCCTTGCGAGAAACTACAGAGAGCAGTTTGAAAAAAATCTTAAAGAAAAGACTGTTGACGAGCTTATCGCCAATATCGATAAAAAAATAAAGTCTTCGAAATCGGAAAAACAGGATAAAAAAGAAACTAAACCTGCTGCCAAGTAGCTTAAATGAGTGGAAAAATTCTTCTTCATGCATGTTGTGCGCCATGCACGACCGCAACTCTTGAAAAAATCATGATTGATAATCCCGATTCTGAAATTTCTGTTTTTTACTACAATCCCAATATTTCTCCGGCTGAAGAAGAGGAAAAACGCTGGTCAGAGCTTGTAAGATACATTGAAACCCGTTACGGAAACACGGTGAAAGTTCTGCGCGGAAAATACGACTACGACTTCTGGAATTCGCTGATCGAGCCGGTTTCGCTCAGCGGCGAAGGCGGTTTCCGTTGCAGGATCTGCTACTATCTGCGTCTTCTCGAAAGTTTCAAAAAGGCGGCGGAACTCGGCTGTGACGCGGTGAGCACGACTTTAGCCATAAGTCCTTACAAAAATTTCGATTGGCTTGACGAAACAGGAAAACTTCTTTCCGAAAAATTCGGGATAAGATGGTTTCTTGAAAGATGGGATTACAAGCGCTCGATCGAACTTTCAAAGCAGTACGGTTTATACCGGCAGAAATACTGCGGATGCGATTACAGCAATAAAAGGTGAGGTGAAAAATGGGAGAAAAACTTCTTGAAAAAGTCCTTTTTTACGAAAAACAGCGTCTCACTCAGTGGTGGCTGTATATGATTGTCATTTTAGTGCAGTTTGTTCCTGTTATCCTCATTGTAACCGATTCTGCCCGCGTTGAATTTTTTATGAATCATCCGGATTTTCTTGCCGCCAAAGCAATCATGTGGGGACTTGCCTTAATTATTTCACTTGCTTTGATTTTCTCAATAAAATTAGAGACTAAGATCACAGAACAGGGTGTTTATGTCAGGCTTTTTCCTTTAGGATTTTCTTTTAAATTCTATCCCTTCAGCAACATGCTGGCATACTATGTCAGGCAGTATCATCCAGTACGTGAATACGGCGGCTGGGGTTACAAGGGAAGATATAACAACAGATCTCTCAGCATCCGCGGAGACCGAGGTCTTCAGCTTGAGTTCCCGAACGGAAACAAACTTCTTATCGGAACCCAGAAACCACAGGAAATAATTGAGATTTTAAAATCACTTCAGAAATAAGCCATGAAAAAATTTACTTTATTTTCTTTAATTTTGCTGGTTTTCTTTTCGCTTTTTGCCGAGAAGGAAACTGTCACGATCTGGCATTCGTACCGAGGCGACGAGCAGAAGGCTCTCGAAGAATTACGCAACAAATTCAACGAGTTGCAGTCTGATTACAAAGTCGATCTGCTTAATGTTCCGTATGATGCCTTCGCAAACAAACTGACAAGTGCGATCCCGCGCGGAAACGGTCCCGATGCATTTATTTTCGCTCATGAAAGAGTAGGGGACTGGGCTGAAAGCGGAATAATTTCGGATCTTTCCGATGTTTTGAGCGGCAATGTTTCAAACTCTTTGATTCCTTCGACTCTGGACGCATTGAAATACAACGGAAAATACTGGGGATTTCCTCTTTCATTCAAAAGCGCCGTTCTTTTCTACCGCACCGATAAAGTCGAAAAAGTGCCTGAAACTACTGACGAACTATTGAAAGCGGCACAAAGTTTTACAGACGCAAAAAACGGGAAATACGGTCTTGCTTTCGAAGCGACTTCGGCATATTTCGCGGCTTCTTTCATCTACGGTTTCGGCGGAAAATTCTGCTTTGAAAACGGCTCGGAAAGGGAAGACGGCATGGCATGCCTTGACGATAAAGGTAATGTGAAAGCGCTTGAATTTATTGATGATCTGGTAAATAAATCGAAAGTTACGCCGCAGGAAGCGACTTCTGCGCTTGTAACGCAGCTTTTCAACGAAGGAAACTCAGCTTTTGTAATCAACGGGCCGTGGTTTTTAGGTGAGATCGATAAAAATGTTCCCTATTCGGTCGCAGTGCTTCCGAAAGTTAGCGAAAGCGGCGAAGTTATGAAACCTTTCCTCACGGTCGAGGCTTATCTCGTTTCAAATCACGAAACTACAAACAAAAAAGGGGCTGCGGAATTCGGAAAATTCCTCGTTTCGCACGATGCCGCCAAAGTCCGCGCCGTAACCGGAAGACAGTCTGTAGCGACCGCTTCGGTTTACGAGGATGAGGAAGTCGCGACCGACGAAATCCTCAATGTTTTCAAAAAACAGGCCGAAGTTTCAGTTCCCATGAGCAACAACCCGAAAATGAGAATGGTCTGGGAGCCTCTTGCAGGTGCTTTGAGAAAGGTTCTCCGCGGTGCAGATACCCCTGAAAACGCACTCGAAAGCGCGCAGCAGCAGTTCAAAATCTTCTCGAAACCGCTTCCGAAGGCGCAGAGCCCGGTTGTTTTTGTAATCATTCTTGTCATCGCGGCTGTTGCAGGGCTTGTTTTCACGGTCAGACAGATAAAAAAGTACAAATTTTTCGAAAAACTCATGTCGTCGCCGACACCTTACCTCTATCTTTTCCCTGCGATGTTTTCGATGCTCGTCCTCGTTTTTGTTCCGTTTGCGGTGGGGACGGCAGTCGCGTTTTTTGCCCACAAAAGCGGTGAATACCAGTTTGTAGGGTTTACGAACTTCATTTCGATCCTCCTTTCGAAAGATTTCCCGATAACCGATTCGCTTTCGTTCTATTTCACGCTTCTTGTCACGATTTTGTGGACGGCAGTGAATGTTTTTCTGCATGTTTCGATAGGTCTTGCGCTCGCTCTCATGCTGCGTGAGCCGTGGCTCAAACTTAAAGGCGTTTACAGAATGCTTCTCATAATCCCGTGGGCAGTTCCCAACTACATTACGGCACTTATCTGGAAAGGAATGTTCAACAGGCAGTTCGGCGCGATAAACGGAATCTTGCAGGCGATAGGGCTTGAACCCGTCAGCTGGTTCAGCGGCTTCTGGACTTCGTTTGCGGCAAATGTCACGACAAACACCTGGCTCGGTTTCCCGTTCATGATGGTCACCGCTCTCGGCGCACTGCAGGCGATCCCGCACGATCTCGAGGATGCCGCAAGCGTTGACGGAGCCAACGGATTTCAGCGGTTCAGACACGTAATCCTGCCGCTTTTGAAACCGGCGCTTCTTCCGGCAGTAATTCTGGGTAGCGTCTGGACATTCAACATGTTCAACATCATCTACCTCGTTTCGGGCGGCGAACCAGACGGCGCGACCGAAATTCTCATAAGCGAAGCCTACAAATGGGCGTTCCAGCGTCAGGAACGCTACGGCTACGCGGCAGCTTATTCAACCTTGATTTTCATAGTTCTTCTGCTTTATTCCAAAGCGACCGAAAAAGTCGGAAAGGAAAATTAGAGTTAAAACGGAGAAACAGATGAAGAGGATTGTAGAAATTATTATGTCAGCATTTTTGGCTTTTATTCTCGCTGCCTGCACGGGAACGGCATCAAACCAGGCCGAGAAAAACGAACAAAAGGGTGAGCAGAATTCCGCTCCCGCAGCAGAAACGGATGAAACCAAGCCGTCAGAAGGCGCGAAGGCGAAACTTCTTTACATGGGGCACGCAAGTTTGCGCATCACAACGGCTGAAGGGAAGGAGATCTACATCGATCCTTTCGTCGGAAACGGCTACGAGCCTGCGGCTGACCTGATCCTTGTCACTCACGCCCACTTTGACCACAACGCTCTCGACAAAATCAAAAACCGCAAGGATGACTGCCGGACGATCACGTGGAAAGAGGCTCTCGCTGACGGAAAGCACCAGAGTTTCGACCTTGGTTATGTCAAAATCGAAGCGGTCGAAGCAGGATACAACAAAAATCACGACGTAAAAGAGTGTGTCGGCTACATCCTGACGTTTTCAGACGGCGTAAAAGTCTATGTTTCAGGCGATACGAGCAAAACTCAGCAGATGCCCGCTCTTGCTGAAAAGAAACTCGACTACGCTTTCTACTGCTGCGACGGCGTTTACAACATGGATCTTCCCGAAGCGGCTGAGTGCGCGAAACTTGTCGGTGCCAAGCACGATATCCCGTATCATGTGATCGCTGCAAGCGGCGGAAAATATTTCGACCGTGAGAGAGCAGAGCAGTTTGATTCCCCGAACCGCCTTGTGATCGGAGAAGGCGAGGAAATCGAACTGGTTAAGTAACAAATTAATTTGTTGGCGGCAATATGAAAACTGCTTTGCTCGTGATTGATATGCAGAACGATTATCTTTGGGAGAAAAGGAAAGAGCGTTTTTCTTACGATACTGCCAGACTGGTTGCTTCAGTTAATGAGCTGATTCGTGAATATCATAATAAAAATCAGGATGTTATTTATATCCGCCACATCATTCAGAATTTATTTACGAACCGTCTTTTGTTCGGCTATTCGATTGCAGGAACTGACGGTGCAGAGCTCTACAGTGGTCTGGATATTGTGTCGGATTACTGTTTCGACAAGTATTTAGGTGACGCTCTGACCAGCAGAAAACTGAACAAGTTTATACGTGAGAAAAGCTATGAGATGCTTCATCTTTGCGGTCTTGACGAATGCGGATGCGTTGCTGCGACAGCACTCGGTGCGGTAAAAAGAGGAATAAATGCCGCAGTTATTCGGGAAGGGACTGCAACGAGGTTCCCGGAAAATAAAATTAATGCAATCCGTAAAAAGCTGAATCTGGCCGGAGTCCAGTATGTCGGCACTGTGTCAGAATAACTGGAACTGTTTTTCGATCCTGACAATAAAAACACCTTGCTTTTTTACGGAGTTACAGTTAGGTGTCCTAATAAAATAGCCTACTTCTGAATTTTATCGGATTTGTTGATCTCGTTTTCAATCAGATCTTCGGCAAGATTTTTGTAATCCAGATTTTCAATCCCGTATAAACCTTGTTCTATCTGGGTGCTGAGTTTGCTGGTGTAGTAAAGATCCATCGCTTTGCGCAAATCGATTCTGAGTTTTTCGGCGAGATAGCCGATGATTTTTGTTTCGAGTTCCTGTTTATAAAATTTGGCGAGTTTTTCCTGATCAACCATTGGAAATTACCTTGTAAAAATTTTTGAATTTCAGGATTTCGGCAAGAACATCCGCATTTACGATACAGATCTGGTCGTTTGCCTTACTGTATCTGAGTTCCTCCAGAGCCCGCTGCTTGTCCCAAAATCCTTGAAAATACATGTTTACTGTTTTGAAAACATCGTCGTTGGCAACTTTGCCGGCTATTATGTCGTAATTTTTGTAGTTTTCCGAACCGCGTCTGCATTCACAGACAAATTCAAGCCAGTTTTCATCCTCATTTTCGAATTTAAGGACTTTGTAAGCGGAAAGATCATCCTGCATTTCAAAGGAATTTACGATTCCCTCGCCGCCGTATCGCATCGCCTTCCGGGAAGCCCATTTTTCAGCCTGTTTCTGAAAATCAGTGACATAAAATCCTTTTCCGAAATCAAGAAAAGGTTTGGAAAAAGAGATGTCCGGATTTTTTACTATCTTGTTCGATCCGTGATAAACGATCATACAGCTACTCCTTTTTCTCTGACGAAATCGGTGATGTCGTTGACAAGATATAGTTCGCCCATAGTGTGAAGCACATCGTAACAGCGGACGATGTAATTATCCAAGATGCCGGTTTTATTGAGAATATCGTAAACTTGAGCCGGGATCATCTTCCACGAATAGGAAAGCTGATGGATAAGAAAAACTGAAAATTCCAATTCCTCTTTTTTGCACATGGAACACCTCAAAACGACAAAAATCCAATAATTATACTTGCATTGAAAAATTTTTCAATCCTTGTTTTCGACCGTTTTTCCGCTATAATCCGGCGGTTTTTTTAGGAGCTTTTTAGCGATGAACACAATAAAAATCACAAACTGCACAGAAAACAATCTTAAAAACATAAGTGTTGAATTTGAAAAGGGAAAATTCACAGTCGTCACCGGTGTTTCGGGCAGCGGCAAGTCTTCGCTTGTCTACAACACGCTTTTCAAGGAGTCGCAACGGCTCTATCTTTCGTCGTTTCCTGCGTGGCAGAGGAAGTTTTTCGGCGTTACGAAAAAGCCCGCGGCCGAGCTCATAAGCGGTCTTGACGCTTCTCTTGCGGTTGACCAGAGGGCGGATGTCGCGACTTCGGTTTCAACTGTCGGCACTTTTTCGGGGATCTACGACCTTCTGCGTGTCCTTTTTGCCCGTCATGCGGGGATTTCGCGCTCGTTTTTTTCCTTCAATTCGGCACTCGGTTACTGCGAAGCATGCAAAGGAAACGGAGTGGAGGATTTTCTCGACCCCGATCTCATTGTTGCGGACTGGAAGAAGTCGATACGCGAGAGAGCTTTGAAGATAACCGCGCCAAACGGTTACATAATCTATTCGCAGGTGACTCTCGATGTCCTTGACGAAGTGTGCCGCGCGCACGGTTTTTCGGTCGATACGCCTCTTTGCGACCTCACGAAAGAGCAGCTTGACGTCATATTTTTCGGCAGTGAGAAGATAAAGGTCGCTTTCGGCAAGCACACACTTGAAAGCCGCATGAAATGGACAGGGATCACGGCAAAACCTCGCGAAGAAGGCTATTACAAAGGGGTCGTCAACGTTATGGAAGAGATTTTGAAGCGTGACAGGAACCCCAACATCCTCCGTTTCGTCCGCTCGGTAAAGTGCAAAAAATGCGGCGGCGCAAGGCTGAACGATACAGCTCTTGCAGTCAGGATCGCAGGTAAAAACATTGCCGGGATATGCGATATGAATTTAGAAAAAGCGGTTCAGTTCCTCACTGAAAACGCAAAGGAACTTACTCTTGCCGAGCAGAAAATAATAAATGAAATCAATAAGCTGCTTCTTGAACTCATAAATATAGGCCTCGGACACCTGACCCTTTCTGAAAATTCAAGCGAGCTCAATTCAAGCGAGATCCAGAGGATAAGGATCGCTTCGGCCGCATCGAGCCCGCTCAAAGGGACGACTTTCGTTTTTGACGAGCCGAGTATCGGGCTTAGCCGCGGCGAACTTAAAAATGTCATTAGTCTCCTCATAAAGATCCGCGACAACGGAAACACAGTCATTGCGGTCGAGCACGATATCGACGCGATCAGAATGGCTGACAATATCGTGGAAACCGGCCCCGGCGGCGGCACGGAAGGGGGAGAGATCCTTTTTTCGGGAAGCGTTGACGACTTTTTGAAAAACGCGGAAACACTTGCCACCCCGACTGCACTTGCACTAAAAAAGTATGAAAACGGCGCACCGGAACTCAATTTCGGAAGTGAAATAATAAGCGGAAAACTCAACGCCGTATGCGGAAGATCGTCAGCCGGAAAGAAAGAGTTTCTTAATTCATATATTAAAAAACTTGAAGAAAAATCAATAACTTATGAAAAAATAGACCGCTCTCCGATAGGGCACACCTCCAGATCGAATCCTGCCACTTACACCGGAGTTTTCGATAAGATCAGAGACTTGTTTGCCGCGACTGACGAAGCGAAAAAACGCGGTTTTTCGAAATCCCATTTTTCTTTCAACGGAGAAGCGGGAAGATGCCCCAAATGCGAAGGCGGCGGCGTGATAGAAACCGGAATGAAGTTCATGGGAAGCGTTGAGACTGTTTGCGACAAATGCAACGGAAAACGCTTCATCGACGAGGTCCTTGAAGTCAAAGTGAATGGACTATCGATCTACGACGTCCTCAATCTTACGGTCTCACAAGCACTTGATTTCTTTAAAGAAAATAAGCTAATTACAAAAACTCTTGACATAATGGCCCGTCTCGGGATCGGGTATTTGCTTCTCGGGCAGCCTTCATCCACGCTTTCGGGCGGAGAAGCGCAGCGGATAAAACTTGCGCTCTGGCTTTCAAAGATAAAGGGAAATTCGGTCCTGATTTTTGAGGAGCCTACTGCCGGGCTGCATCCTGCCGATATCGAAAAATTCGTCGGGATCCTGAAAAGTGTCGCGGAATCGGGCGTTACCGTCCTTGCAAGCGACAACAATCCGGTATTTTTAAGACTTGCCGATAACGTCGTCAGCTTCGGCGACGAGCCTTTTACGCTTGAAAAAACGGCTGCGAAAGATGGGAACTACGAGGCTGAACTCTCTAAAGAAATAGTTCTGCAGAGCATCGAAACGCACAATCTCAAAAATGTCGATTTAAAGATAAAACCCAATAATCTCAATGTTGTATGCGGTCTTTCGGGAAGCGGTAAAACGAGTCTTGCATTCGACACTCTTTTTGTAGAAAGCATCAAGGCTATCCTCAGCGGAGTTTCTCCTTACGTAAAGACGTTTCTGCTCGGCAAAAACCAGAGTTCGGTTTCTAAATGCGACGGACTGCGTGCAGGGATCGGCGTTTCCGCGAAATTTTCAGTCGCGGGGATACGCTCGACCGTAGGGACTATTAGCGGGATCTACGAATTCGTGCGGATGCTTTTTTCGCGTGCCGGAAGGGGTGAAAACGGTGAAAAGTGCGCTTTCACGGCGGGAGACTTCTCTTTCAATTCCGAAAAAGGGGCGTGCGGAAAGTGCTCGGGAACGGGTTTTATTCTAAGCTGCGATCTTGAAAAACTTTCGATAAACCGCGAACTTTCTTTTGCGGACGGAGCCCTTGCGGCGACGAAACAGGGGCGTTTTTATGCTGACAAAGACGGCCAGTTCATCCACACTCTTTTTGCGGCGGGGAAAAAGCTCGGGATCGATTTTTCAAAGCCGGTGAATGAACTCACTGAGAAAGAATTCGATATCGCGATGTCCGGTGCGGGAGAAGATGTCTTCGATGTGAACTGGGAATACAAACGCGGGAACGTCGAAGGAACGCACAGTTTCAAAGGAAAGTGGATCGGCTTTGCAAATCTCATAACTGATGAATTTTACAGGTCTTTGGGTAATAAAAACGAAGAAGAGCTTCGCAATCTTATGGGTAAAACCGTTTGCCCTGAATGTCACGGAAAACGCCTGAAAAAAGAACTTCTAAAAGTAAAAGTTGCAGGAATGTCTATCGATGAATTCTGTGAAAAGCCGGTTTCAGAAATCGGAAAGATCCTTGAAACGATTTCGTTTGAAGACAAGACCGATGAAGAGATCTTCCTTAAAATAAAGGCTGAGATCGCTGAAAAAGTCAATAAGATCATTTCGCTTGGGATCGGACACCTCACGCTTTCCCGCAGTGCCTCAACACTTTCGACGGGCGAGAGGGAACGCCTCAGACTTGTAAAAAGTGCGGCTGACAACCTGCAGAACCTGATCTATGTGATCGACGAGCCGAGCCGCGGACTTCATCCGCTTGAATGCGAGAATATGGCGAAACTTCTGCGTGAGATCGTGGAGAAGGGGAACACTGTGGTTGCGGTCGAGCACGTTCCCGAGATCATAAAATATGCCGACAACATAATCGAATGCGGCCCCGGAAGCGGAAGTAACGGCGGAAAAATCGTTTTTGAAGGAAGTGTCGGATCCTTGATGAGATCTGACTCATGGACTGCAAAAACGCTCAACTTCAAGC
This sequence comes from uncultured Spirochaetales bacterium, assembly GCA_902774115.1. Classification (GTDB taxonomy): domain Bacteria; phylum UBP6; class UBA1177; order UBA1177; family UBA1177; genus UBA1177. The sequence continues at coordinate 585,661 of CACYHH010000001.1, read as the reverse complement.
CTGTTTTGAAGGATTGCGAGTTTTCAGAAATTCTCAAAGTTTCAAATATTTCGAGAAACAATCTCAAAAATATCTCGGTTTCGATCCCGCTTGGAAGAACCACGGTCATTTCGGGACTTTCAGGAAGCGGAAAAACCACTTTGATAAAGTATCTGGCTGAAAATATTAAGGATATTCCTGTTTTTTATGACGAAAAAAGCACGGAGAACATTTCCGCGACATCATCAAATGTAGCCTCGTTTGCGGAGTGTTTCGACAAGATAAAGAAGAAATTCGGAAAATCGTTCAAGATCACGAAAAACGATATCTGCAAAACCTGCAAAGGGCAGGGGAGAAACTCGGTTTCGATGGATTTCTTGGGCAATGTAGAGCACTTCTGCGCCGACTGCGGCGGAACTGGATATGCGCCGAACATTCTTGAATTCAAGTACAAAGAAAAAAATATCGCAGAGATCCTCGATATGGAGATCAGGGAGGCAGCCGAATTTTTTGAAGACGATTCCAACATCTCGAAAATACTGAACATTCTTGATAAATGCGGGCTCGGCTACATCAAGCTGTCGCAAAGCGTTTCAAGTTTGTCTTCGGGCGAACTCCTGAGACTTTATTTCGGCAGAAGTTTCGCTGCGGCTACTGAAAAAAGTAAGGAAAAATCGATATTTATCTTCGATGAACCAAGCAGAGGCCTGCACTTCGCCGATGTAGAAAAACTTTTGGAAATCTTTAAAACACTCAACGATTCAGGCCACACCGTAATCCTTGCCGAGCACAGAAGCCAGATTATCGCAAGCGCCGACTACATCATCGATCTCGGCCCCGGCCGCGGCGAAGAAGGGGGAAACGTCGTTTTTCAGGGCAAAGTCAAAGATATCCTGAACTGCGCCGAGTCTGTGACAGGGAAGATGATAAGACAGCTGTCAATGTAAATTTTTCAAAGATAAATCTTCACAAACAAAAGCAAGAGACTATACTCTCGCGTCATTTTTTGTTTTTTATAAATTTTTGGAGGCTATTATGACTACAAGACTTGAAAATGCTCTTAACAATCATGTAAACGAGCTTAAAGCAAAGGGAACGGCTAAAGGCGACGAAATGGTCATCACCAAAATTCTCCCGCCCGAAGGCGCAAACGGTCCGCGTTATGTCGTTGAAGGTTACGAGCAGAAGTTTATCAAAATGAATTCAAACAGTTACCTCGGTCTTTCGATGAGAAAGGAAGTTATCGAAGCTGAGGAAGAAGGAACGAAGGCTTTCGGTGTCGGCCCCGGTGCTGTCCGCTTCATTTCGGGAACCCACAAGGCTCACGTCGACCTTGAAAAAAGGCTTGCAAAGTTCCACGGCAGAGAATCGGCGATGATTTTTTCGAGCGCTTACGTCACTTCGATGGGTGTTATTTTCCCGCTTATCACCAATGAAACGGTCATCATCAGCGACGAGCTCAACCACAACTGCATCATCAACGCGATGAAACTTTCCCGCCCGGCACTCAAACTTATATACAAACACAACAGCATGGAAGACCTTGAAGCAAAACTTCAGGAAGCTGTAGGCAAAGGCAAAAGATGCATCGTCGTAACAGACGGCGTTTTCTCGATGAGAGGCGACTTCTGCCCGTTCGACAAATTCACGGCGATCTGCAGGAAATACAACGACAAATTCGAAGAAGGCGTAACGACCGTAGCTGACGATTCCCACGGTGTAGGCGCTTACGGCAAGACCGGAAGAGGAACAGAGGAAGTTACCGGCGCGAAAGTCGACATCCTTATCGGTACGCTCGGAAAATCATACGGCGTAAACGGCGGATACGTTGTCGCATCCAAAGCAGTAACCGAATTCTTGAGACAGACCGCTCCGATGTACATCTACTCGAACCCGATCACGGTTGGCGAGGCTTACGCGGTTCTCAAAGTTCTCGACATCCTTGAAAGCGAAGAGGGCATCAAACGCCTTGCTCACCTTGCCGAGATCACAGCAAGATTCGAGAAAGGACTCGTTGACAACGGCTTCGAGACCATCGCAGGCCCGCACCCCGTAACTCCGCTCATGGTCAGAGACACCAAAAAGACGGCAGACATCGTTGCATGGCTCACGAAGAACGGCGTTCTAGCAACGGCAATGAACTATCCGGTAGTTCCGAAGGGCGACGAAGAGATCCGTTTCCAGATCAACGCAGACCACACCGCAGCTGATATCGACTACGTAATCAACGTTCTGAAATCGTTCAAATAATTCATTTTCCTTTCTTGCATTTTCTTCTTTAAACATTAAAATCATTGCGCTTTTGTTTTCATGAGGTGCAAAATGAAGAAATTCTTTATTGTTTTTGCGCTGTTAGCGATATTTTTCATAATTTCGTGCGGCGGCGGAAGTTCAAACAATGACGGGAACACCAATAAACCCGGTTCAGTCGATATGCCTCATCTCACTCTCGGCAACATCTGCACCGGTCAGAGAGGCTGCTACAGTTATGACTCAAATATGGTAAAACAGGATAACGAGATCCCTTGTCCGGATTCAGCGAGTGACGATTTTTATGGTCAGGACGCGCAGTATCTCGACAAATGTACGGCTCAGAGTTTCAAAGCCACATCGAAAGTGGTTGTGGACAACAACACCGGTCTCACCTGGGAGAGATCAGCTTCAACCGAAAATTACACATGGGAAGACCGTGCAACGCACTGCAACAAGCTCAATGCCTCTAATTTCGGCGGGATCAGCACATGGCGTCTTCCTAATCCTCTGGAATTTATTACGATCGTGGACATCAGTAATAAATACGAACCTGCGACAAATTCGAATTTTACCGGAATGCCTTCATCGGAAAGCATACATCTGTATCTGTGGACAAACAGCGAATGCAAAGCCTTTGAGGACGACATGGTTTTCGGATTTAAACCGGCTTACGGTGATAACAGGAATATCCATACAAAAAACGGAGGAGGAAGACCCGAGACCTACAAAGTCCTCTGTGTTTCCGGAAATGAGCTTCTTCCCGCGGCATCAGACGATTTTACGATATCTTCTGACGGTAAAACAGTCACTGACAATAGAACCGGTCTCATGTGGCAGAAAGAGCATGTGACAGGCAAAACATGGAAGCAGGCTTTGGCTTACTGCCAGAGTCTGAACACGCAGGAGCCGCCTTATGCAGGATATTCCGACTGGCGTCTGCCTAATAAAAACGAGCTGGCGTCGCTGATAAACTATGAAAGAACGGAACTTCCTTTCACCTATTTCCCGGATGAGTCCTCGAACGGCTATTTCTGGACTTCATCTACGCCTGCCTACGATACGAACCTTGCATGGGACGTCGATTTCCGCTTCGGAGACCTGAGCTCCGGTGTTAAACTTTATGAGGAATATGTCCGCTGTGTAAGATAACAGGACTGATTTCCAAAAAAATTGGTTATTTTTTTTATTTAATTATAATAACGCGTTTGTTTCTTTACTAATTGTTTTTTATGGAGTGTGAAATGGCTGAAAAGAAGGCGGCAAAGAAAGCCGAGAAATTTGATCCGAAGACCTTGACGTATTCCAAAAAATCAGGCTGGGACGGCATCAACGAAGCTAAAATGAAAGAAATTATGAACTTCGCTGAAGGTTACAAAAAATTCCTCACGGATGCCAAGACCGAGCGTGAAGCTGTCAGCACGATTTTCGAACTTGCAAAGGCGAAAGGCTACAAAAACATCGAAAACGCAACAAAGAACGACAAGAAGATTTTCATTAACTTCGACAACGTTGCATGTGTTCTCGCTGAAATCAATCACACCGATTTCGACAAAGGCTGGCTCATGGTCGGTTCACACATCGACACGCCGAGACTCGACCTCAAAGGCTATCCGCTTTACGAGAAAGAGGATATGGCTTACTTCAAAACGCACTACTACGGCGGAATCAAAAAATATCAGTGGGTTACGAGAGCTCTCGCACTTCACGGCGTTGTAATCACCGAAGCAGGCAAAACGGTTAACGTTGTTGTCGGCGAAGACGAAAACGATCCTGTTTTCACAATTAACGATCTTCTTCCGCACCTTGCTCAGGAGCAGATGGAAAAGGGCGCAAGAAAGGTTATCGAAGGCGAGAACATGAACATTCTCATCGGTTCGATTCCTTACTCTTTCAAATATGACAAAGACAGCGTAAAACTCGCTATCCTTGATTTCCTCTACAAAAAATACGGTTTCAAAGAGGAAGATTTCGTTTCCGCCGAGCTTCAGCTTGTTCCGGCAGGAAAGGCAAGAGATGTCGGCTTCGACAGAAGTTTCGTTGGTGCTCACGGTCAGGACGACAGAATCTGTGCTTACAGTGCGCTGCAGGCAATTTTCGATGCAGGCAAAACGAAAGAGAACAAGTTTGCGATGTTCTTCGACAAAGAAGAAATCGGCTCGAAAGGCAATGCCGGTGCAAACTCCAACATTCTTGAAAGAGCTGTCAACAAACTTATAAACCTTTACGGAAAAGGCGATTACAATACACTCATCAACTCTCTTGCAAACAGCAGATTCCTTTCATCTGACGTCAATGCAGGTATCGAACCTGAATGGGCAGGCGCTTTTGAATCGATGAACGCAGGCAAAGTAGGCTGGGGCGTTTGCCTTACGAAGTTCACAGGTGCAGGCGGCAAAGGAAACTCCAACGAAGCACACGCTGAATTCGTTGCAAAATGCAGAGCTGCTTTCAACAAAGACGACGCACGCTGGCAGACAGCAGAACTCGGAAGAGTCGATCTCGGCGGCGGCGGCACGATCGCTATGTTCATCGCTGAATACGGAATGCAGGTTCTTGATGTCGGTACGCCGATCCTTTCGATGCACAGCCCGTTTGAAGTTGCTTCGAAGGCTGACCTTTACAACACCTATCTTTCCTACAAAGCATTTTACAAATATCTTTAACTACTGACGGTTTTTTCATGCAAAAAATTCTTATAATTTTCATTGTTTTTCTACAGTTTTTCTCTGTTTTTGCGGATGATTCCGCTCAAAAAAACGAGAAAAAACAGGCGAAATGGGAATTTGTAAGCGAAGAGGACGGGCTTAAACTTTACGAGCGCAACCACGAAGGTTCCGATATCAAAGAAGTCAAGGCGGTCGTCACTTATCAGGGAACGATCCAGGAAGCTGTCGATATTATGTTCGACAGACTTAAACATCCGCAGATATTCAAATATATAACATTCTCGGATGTTCTTAAAAAGAACGACAAGTGCGACTGGTCTTATAACCAGATTTCGGTACCGGTGGCTTCCAACCGCGATTATTACGTCAAATCATGCAGAGTTGACAACAAAGACGGCTCGGTCTCTGTAACCTGGGTTCCTTTCGACGATCCGAAATATCCTGTGACTGACAAATTTGTCCGCGTGGCTGACAACAAGGGGTTCTACAAATTTACACAGGTAGAGCCGGACAAAATCAAAGTCGATTACTACATTTACAACGATCCGGGCGGCTCTCTTCCCGTTTTTGTCAAGAACATTGCGGCAAGACAGGCCGTTAAGGATACGTTGTGGACGCTCCACAAAGAAATAATGAAGCGCCGCGCGGCATCGAAAAAATAGTCATCGCTTATTCAATCGTTTTATTAGTTCGGAGACGATATGTCTGATTTTTCAACAAAAAAAACGCCGAAGCGTTCGATTGGAACAAATTTCAAATTTAAAGAACCCGACATGTACAAAGTCGTGATGCTCAACGACAATTACACCACAATGGAGTTTGTTGTCGAAATTCTGATCGACATTTTCGGAAAAAGTGAAGCTGAAGCGCGCAAAATCATGCTTGCAGTGCATAAACAGGGACGCGGAGTCGCAGGAATTTACGTCTACGACATCGCCGTTTCCAAAATTGCGCAGGTCGACGAAGCGGCGAAAAAGAAAGGTTTCCCGCTCAAATGTATCGTTGAAAAGGAGTAACTATGGCGGAAAAAGATAATATGTCGCTGCCGTTTTCGTTTGAAGTGGCTAAAATTTTCAGCATGGCAATCGAAGATGCAACCGACAACAAAGACGAGTTCGTGACTCCGGAACATCTTCTGTTTCAGTTGCTTTTCAACAGGAAAGTAGTAGGACTTCTCGAACATTTTGACGTCGATGTCTCGGAAATGAGGCAGAATGTCAGGGAATATCTCGAAAAATATGTTCCCAAAAGCTCGAAAAACGGTAGAGTTGTTCCGTCTGAATACCTGAACATGTGCCTTCTCGATGCGGCGAACAATGTTTTCGGCTCACAGCGGACTCGCGTTGAAGTGACCGATCTGATTGTCGCGATTTACGATCTCGGTGACAAATCGTATTCCTCAAGTCTGCTCAAGGCGAACAACATCAAAAGATACGATCTTCTGAGCGCGATCGCACACGGCGGATTTTCCGAAACTGAAAAACCGGAAGATATTGAAAATGTTGAAGAAACTCCGGAAGAGACAGAAAAATCGCCTTCCACGCTTGAACTTTTTACGGTAGATCTTACAGAAAAAGCCCGTTCCGGCGCGCTTGATCCGATAATCGGTCGTGAAGAGATCATCGAGCGGACAATCCAGATTCTTCTAAGACGGAAAAAATGCAATCCTGTTCACATCGGTGATCCCGGAGTCGGCAAAACTGCGATAACCGAAGGTCTGGCTCAGAGAATTGCGCGGAATGAAGTGCCGAAGCAGCTTTCAGGCTACCGCATTCTTTCGCTCAACATTTCGCGCCTTATCAGCGAATGCCGCTTTATGGGCGATTTGGAGCGGACGATGAACAAACTTGTCTCTGCCTTGAAACGGGAAGAGAAAATCATTGTTTTTATTGATGAAATTCACAATCTTGTCGGGGCGGGGAGTGCGGGAAATTCGTCGATTGATGCGGCAAACATCCTGAAACCGGTTCTTGAAGAAGGAACTATAAAATTTATCGGCGCGACTACTGCTACCGAATACAGGAAGTTTTTCGAAAAGGATTCGGCTCTTTCAAGAAGATTTCAGAAGATAAATGTTCCGGAGCCTTCGAAAGAGGAAACTTTCCTGATTTTAAAGAGCTTGGCTGAAAAATATGAGTCTTTTCACAATGTTAAATACAGTGATGAGGCTCTCCGTGCGGCTGTGGAACTTTCTTCGCTTTACATTACCGACCGTTTTCTGCCCGACAAAGCGATAGATCTGATCGATGAGGCGGGAGCAGCCTGCAACATGCAGGCTAAGAAAATAAAGGTTGTAAAGCCGGAAAATATTGAAAAAGTCACCGCATTTCTCACGGGAAAGAAGGAAACAGCTGTAAATTCTGACGGAATGAAGCAGCTCAAAGGGCTAGAGGCGGCTCTTTCAACTGAGATTTTCGGTCAGAACGAGGCAATTTCCGAAATTGTGAGAGCGATAAAAAAGAGTTATGCAGGATTCAAAAATCCCGAAAAACCTGTCGCTTCTTTCCTTTTCGTAGGCTCGACCGGAGTCGGAAAAACGGAGCTTGCCCGCGTGCTCGCAGACAAAATGGAAATGCCGCTTATCCGCTTTGATATGAGCGAATATCAGGAAAAGCACACAGTTTCCAAACTTTTCGGCGCGCCTCCCGGATATGTCGGATATGAAGAGGGCGGACTTCTCACCGAAGCGATAAGAAAGCAGCCGACTTCGGTTCTTCTTCTTGATGAAATCGAAAAAGCCCATGCAGACATTTACAATTCGCTTCTTCAGATTATGGATTATGCGACTCTGACTGACAATGCTGGGCGTAAGGCTAACTTTAAAAACGTAATAATTATAATGACTTCCAATGCCGGAAGCAAAGACGCCGCAAAAAAACAGGTAGGCTTTGAATCACATTCTGAAAACACTTCCGCTTTCAAAGAAGCTGTAAAAAATACGTTTTCGCCTGAATTTCTGAACAGGCTTGACCACATTGTTTACTTCTCACGCATGACGCCTGAAATCGTTAAGAAAATCGTTAAAAAGAATGTTGAAGCCCTTGCAGAAAGGCTCGTTTCCAAAAATATTGAACTTTCAATCACCGAATCCGCTGTCGCACACTTGGCTGAACTCGGTTTCTCAAATGATTTTGGCGCAAGAGAAACGGCGAGAGTTGTCGATAAAGAGCTTGAAAATCTTCTTCTTGACGAAATTCTTTTCGGAAAATCGAAAAACGGCGGAAAAATAAAAATCGATTTCAAAAACGGAAAACTTATAACTGTTAAATAGAGGTAACATTATGAAATTATTGAAAAATTCTTTTGTATTCGCAATTTGTGCGCTGATGTTTCTTGCATGCGCTACGGCTTCTGTAAAAGGGGAAAAAGCAGTTGCGCAGGGAAGCGATGACGGTTCGATGACCGCAGAAGAGATTGCCTACATCAATAATCCTGAGGAAAGGCATCTTCTCCAGAATAATGTCGAAAAGGATAACGAGATTTTGAGAAAAGTTTCGATTCCGGCAAAACTTGGAGCAGAAGGCTACGATGTTCTTGAAAATTATATGAAAGAAGCTATCGGAACCGGAGTAGGGATAGCGGCTCCGCAAGTCGGAATAAACAGGCGTCTGATAATGGTTCAGAGATTCGACAAAGAAGAAAAGCCTTTTGAATTTTATTACAACGTTGTGATCAAAGAAAAAAGAGGTGAAAAGGTCGTCGGCTGGGAAGGCTGCCTCTCGATTCCGGCAGGTTACGGACAGGTCGAAAGGTGGCAGGATATCGATGTCGAATACGATGTCATGAACGGTGATAAATTAGAACGTAAAGTCGAACGTATCCAAGGTTTTACAGCTGTCATTTTTCAACACGAAACGGATCATTTAAACGGCGTTCTATTCATCGATATAAAGACAGCCGATCCTCTGATGACTGCCGAAGAATACAAAGAAATGCGTTTGAAGGAAAAGGCTGAAAAAGAAGCTCAGGAAAAGAAAGACGAATAATTTGCGGTTTTAAAAATTCTATGAATCTGCTTTTACTCAATCGAAGCGATCTGATTGCTGAAAATAAAGCCGAGATTTTCGGTGAAAAAGTCAGGCACCTTAACGAAATTCTGAAGCTGAATCCGGGAAATGAAGTGAGAGTCGGAATTTTGAACGGAAAAAAAGGAAAAGCTGTAATCGAAAAAATTGAAACAGAAAAAGCAGTTCTTTCTTTTGAATTAAATGAAGATCCGCTTCCCAAAATCCCGCTTTTTGTCATCGTTGCGCTTGCCCGGCCGAAGGTTCTTTCACGCCTCATTTCAGACCTTGTTTCCTACGGAGTTGAAGGGATAGAAATTATCCAGACATATTTCGGAGACAAAGGCTATTGGGAAAACGAATTGTTTACAGAATCAGGACTTGCTGAAGCTGTTGCAAAAGGACTTGAACAGAGTATGGACACAATCCCGCCGAAAATAAGTCTGGTTAAGCGTTTTGGCCCGTATTCAAACGATGTTTTACCTGAATATTCAGCAAAATCAAACTGTTACATCGCTTTGCCAGGAGATTTCCTTAAAATCGGCGAAATAGAGAAGGGTAAATCCAATATTATTGCAATCGGTCCAGAAAGAGGCTTCACCAAATACGAAGCGAACCAATTCATAAAAGCGGGTTTCCAGCCCGTTTCACTCGGAAACAGGATCATCAGGACCGAAGCCGCGGCTCACGCCTGCGCCGCACATTTTATTTAAGGTTATTTATTCTTATTCACCGGACATACTCTGACGCAGTCGCCGCATTTGATGCATTCGATCGAATTGACTTCTTTTACGGGGTCAATACCCATGGGGCAGTGTTTTTTGCATGCGGAACATGAGATGCATTTATTTTGATTCAATTTGATTTGTAAAAGTGAAACGCGGTTGAAAAATCCCAAAATGAGTCCGAGAGGACAGATGTAGCGGCAGAAGGCTCTTTTTTCTCTCATAAAATAAATTACGAAGAAAATCGTGAGAGCTGTTTTCCACCAGAAAGTGAGTCCGATCGAAGCCCGCAAACCGGAATTTGCGGCGATTATCGGGATGCCTGCGACGATAAGTCCGGAGGGGCAGACGTATGCACAGAAGCCCTGAGCAAGTCCGAAAGCGGGAATTAAGAGAACGAAAAAGAAAAGATTAAACCATTTTATATAACGGAATTTCTGCGGCAGTTTTGCTTCTATATTTTTCCACGGAGAAATCGAATAAAGAATTTCCTGAAAAAATCCGAACGGACAGACATAGGCACAGGTCGCTCTTCCGAGTATAGCGCCTGCTGCAGAGAGTGTTCCGAGTGCGAAAAACGGAATCATGGAGGCATATTTTATGACATACTGCAAAGTTCCGAGCGGGCACCCGAAAGCCATCGACGGACAGCTGTAACAGTGGAGTCCGGGAGCACAGAAAGTCTTTGTCGGGCCGTTGTATGGTTTGCCTGAAAGGAAGTTGGAGATAAACGGATTCTGTATTATTAAGAAGAGCAGCTGTATAAAACTTCTTTTTATGCCTGCAATTTTCAACTTGTTTAAAAAAGAAGACGTATTTTTTGTCATTCTGCCTCCTTTTTCTCTTTAATGCCGAATTTTTCGAGAATCTTTTCAAAGATGTTTTCATCGTATAAGCCGATGCAGCTCATACAGATATTTTTGCCGGCAGCTTTGACGAGATCGGTCTCTTTTGTGCCGTATTCATCGATTTCGGCGGTGAAAGTGCGGGCGATGAAAAATGCCGAAACAATGAGAATTATGACGATCGCGATGATTCTTTTCTTCATTTTTTCTCCGTTTCCTTCATTGCAAAGAGCGCTGCACCGAGAGCGCCCATAAGTTGTGAAAATTTATCGGTTTTTATTTCAGCTCCGAAGAGTTTTTCAAGGTGGAATCTTACAGGAGCGAGCCTTGAGACACCGCCTGACATGAAAAATGGCGCTTCGGGGCGTGTTTTGCGTGCCATGAAAAATGTGTTTGCCGCAACCATTCTCGCAAGCGAAGAAGCTATGACATTCTGCGGAACATCACGAGAAACCATTGAAATCACTTCGCTTTCCGCAAAAACCGTGCAGGTTGAGTTGATTTTTACAGGTTCGACTTCCGAAATGTCGAGATTTGCGAATTCTTCAATCGAAAAACCGATCCGCTCCATCATGACTTCCAGGAATCTTCCGGTTCCCGCGGCGCAGCGGTCATTCATTGCGAAATCTTTGATTCTTTCGTGATTATCGATAGTTATAACTTTGCTGTCCTGTCCTCCGATATCGATTATGGTTTTGATTTCAGGGTGTGCGTGAAGAACTCCGAGATAGTGACATGTGATTTCGGTCGCAGAAAAATCGGTCATCGTTTTCGTGCTTTCCCTGCCGTAGCCTGTGACAGCCGAAGCCGTGATATTTTTAAGATTTTCCGGTATCAGCTCAGTCAGTCCCGCGTAAGTTTTGGCCGCGGATGCGACAGTTTTTATGATTTCCGAAAAAATCATCTCTTTTTTATTGTTGATGAGAACGATTTTGCCTGTTCTCGATCCGATGTCGATTCCGCAGAAAATTTTGTCTGAACTTTCCATTTTCCCTCCAAAAACAGGCAAATATACACAAAAAAATTAAAATAACAATTGCAGAAAAGGCGTTCTTCTGATAAATTGCGCCGTTTTTTGTGCGGGGATAAATGATTTACTACCTTTCGAAAAGTTCAATCGGTTTTCCTCCTGTCGAGAATGCCGAGCCTGACGGTTTTCTGGCGATCGGTGGCGATTTGAGGCCGGAAAGGCTTCTTCTTGCCTACAAGTCGGGGATTTTTCCGTGGTATTCGGATGAAAGCAGAATTTCATATCAAGGAAGCAAGATCCTCTGGTGGTCGCCCGATCCGCGCTTTGTCCTTTTTCCTGAAAAACTCCACATTTCGAAAAGCATGAAAAAAGTTCTTAAATCGGGCGAATTCACGGTGACTGTCAACACCGCCTTTCCGCAGGTCATAAGCCGCTGCCGCCACGAAGTTAGAGTTCATCAGGAAGGGACCTGGATCACCGACGACATGGAAAAGGCCTACAACCGCCTTCATGTTCTGGGCTATGCGGTTAGCGTCGAAAGCTGGCTTACCGGAACCGACATCCTTGCAGGCGGGCTTTACGGCGTGATGATAGGGAAGGCGTTTTTCGGCGAAAGCATGTTTTCGACTTATCCGAACGCATCGAAAGCCGCTTTCATCACATTTGTGAGCAAACTTCGCGAGATCGGCTGCCCCGTAATCGACTGCCAGGTGGAGACAGAGCATTTGAAGTCGCTCGGAGCCGAATTTATCCCGAGAAAAGAGTTCCTCGAAATCGTCGGCAGAGCAGCAGAGGCGGGGAAAGTGGATTTTTAGCCCTTAAAATTGATTTTTGTGAAATAAAATCGTCTTATTTAATGTTGTTTACGCGGTTTTTTGGTCTGTTTCGCGTGAGGATGCTGTGAAAAAGCTGATTTTTGTTATAGTTTTTCTGAGTTTTTCAGTTTTTGCCGAAAGTTTTTCGCCTGAAATTCCAGGCGGCGATGTTTTTTTAGGCGATGAAATTGCCGTAAAAGTCAAAATCCAGCCCTCTGAAAACATTTCTGCGGTTTTTAATGAAAAATTTGCCGATGCAAAAATCAGAAAAGTCGAGGCAACGCCTGAAAAGGACGCGGTTCTGCTCAAAATTGTCGTTTTCAAAAGCGGTGAAATCGAAATTCCCGAAATAAATATCGTTTCGGGCGGCGTTTCGGGAACGGTCGAGCCTTTCAAAATCACAGTTCAGACGAGAACTGAAGAGAGCGACACGGAACTCCGCGGGCTCAGGGAAAATGCCGAGATCCGCGAAAAAGACTACACGCTGCTTTATGCTGCAGCCGCATTGCTCCTTGCCGCCGCGCTTGTTTTCGCGTTTATAAAACTCAAAAAGAAATTTGCTAAAAAGGCGGTCGAGAAAGTGCCCGAAGTTGTTCCTGCCGAAGTTGCAAAAGAGTTCATAAAAAAGGCTGAAGCAAAAAGAAAAGAAGGCGATTTTGAGAGCTTTACAGACCTTGTCACGCTCGGGATGAAAACTTATATGTCACTGAGATCACACAAAAATTATGTTGAAATGACAACTTTTGAAGTCAAACGCGCTTTAAAACGCGACCATGTTTTTTCGGGAAATACCGACGAAATCCTTGCAATCCTCAATCTTGCCGACAGATACAAATTTGCAGACGAGCCGCTGAAACCTGAAGATTTCGATTCCCTGATCGACGGTTTCCGCGCTTTCTTGAAGAAAAAGGAGGTTGATCATGTTTCCGCTTGAGCCTCTTTTTCTACTTTTGTGGATTCCGCTAATTCTTCTTGCGGTCGGACTCATCAAATCAAAAACCAGAAGAAATTCAGTGGCGTTCACTAATTTTCATTTTCTGCGCAGCAAAGCAAACGCAAAATATTTTCTGCCGCAGTTTTTCGATTTTTTGGCACTTTTTATCCTTGTTTTCGCTCTTGCACGCCCTGTTACGCTTGAAAAAACGGTGACTCCGCCTGTCGAAGGAAAGGATATAATGATTGCGCTCGATGTTTCGGGTTCTATGGAAGCTCTCGACTTCCAGCCGAAAAACAGGATCACGGCGGCAAAAAATATAATCGAAGAATTCGTCAAAGGGAGAAAAAGCGACAGGCTCGGTCTTGTTTTCTTTGCAAAAGAGAGCTTCCTGCAGGTTCCGCTTACGACTGATTATGATATTTTCAGCGAACTTCTTGCGAGAGTTACGACTGGCGTGATCGAAGACGGAACGGCTATCGGAAACGGTCTCGGACTCGCTCTTTCGCGTCTTGAAAGCAGCAAAGCGAAAAGCAAAGTTATCATTTTGCTTACCGACGGTGACAACAATGCCGGCAACATAAGCCCTGAAACCGCAGCAAATCTCGCTGCCAAACAAGGGGTAAAAGTTTATTCGATCCTCATCGGCACGAACGGCTTGGTTCCTTTCCCTGCCGGGAAGGACTTTTTCGGGCGCGACACTTTCCAGAAAGTGCAGATGAAGGTAAATCCTGAACTTTTAAGGAATATTTCGGATAAATCGGGCGGAAAGTTCTATCAGTCTATTTCAACTGAAGAGCTTCAAAAAGCGTTCAAAGACATCGACGAGCTTGAAAAAAGCCCGATCCCGGCAAGAAAACTTAAAATCTACAACGAATATGCTCCGGATTTTATAATCCTTGCAATGATTCTTATTCTTTTTGCCAGAATTTTCTCAATGATATTCAAAATTTATCCGGAGGTGGAAAGATGATGTTCTATAACTGGAAGATCCTGCTTTCCGCTGTCGTATGGATTCCGATTATTGTTTTCTGGATCGTCTATTGCACAAAAAAACGCAATAATTTCAAGAAGTTTTTCGCAAAATCCCAGTTAAAGAAAGCTGTGATCACAGGAAGTAAGAACCTTGTTTTGAAACGGATCCTTATCTTTACAGCTCTTTCGCTTTTCACCGTCGCAGCGGCGCGGCCGATGACGGGAGGCGAGGAAATAAACACAAATTCAACAGGCATCGATATCGCCGTTGTCTTTGACGTGAGCCTCAGTATGTTCGCAGAGGACGAGAACGGACCTCGTTTCGAGAAAGGAAAGATGATGCTGATCGATGTTCTCAATTCGCTCGGTGGTGACAGAGTCGCGATAATTCCTTTTGCCGGAGCCGCTTTCCTGCAGCTGCCGCTCACAGACGACTACGAAACGCTGCAAACTGTCGTTTCGGTGCTTGAACCGGGAATGATCGAGCGTCAGGGAACCGCGCTCGGAACGGCTATGGAACTTGCCGCCGACACTTTGAAATCATCGCCCGAAACTTCCGACAAAATGATAATAATAATTTCTGACGGTGAGGATCCCTCGCTCGATTTCGGAAAAATGAAGGAGCTCGTAGAAAAAGAAAATATCCATCTCGCGCTTCTTCCGCTCGGAACCGAAGACGGAGCACCCGTGAAGATCGGCGACAGTTATCTGAAAGATAAAAGAAATCAGACCGTTATCTCAAAAATTGATAAAGGTTTCTTTGACAAGTGCATCTCGGTTTTAGGTGCGGTCGAAATCAAAAAAGGGGATACTCTGAGTTCTTACATCAAAAATTTTAAAAAGAGTTCGCGCGGAGAGAGCAGGATCGTGAACATATACAAGGAACGGTTCCAGATCCCGCTTCTTTTCGGAATAATAGCCTTTTTTGTCTACTATCTTCTCTCTTTTGCGGGACGGGGAGGCAAACATGAAAAATAGATTCTCAATTCTCTTGATTTTTGTGTTTATGCCCTTGTTTTTACAGGCATTTTCTCTTTTTGAAAAAGAGGCGCCCGAAAGCCGTGAAGGGAGAAAAAAGTATGCCGTCGGAGAGATGGCTGAAGCCGAAAAAGAATTCGATAAGGCGGCAAAACGGCTTGAGAACAACGCAGAAGCATATTACGACTTGGGAAATGCGCTTCAAAGTCAGCAGAAATTTGAAGAGTCGCTCGAGGCTTACAAAAAATCGCTTGAAACGGGAAAAACGACCGAAAATCTCCGCTCGAAAATATTCCATAACATGGGAAACTCCTTTGCAGGGCTCGGAAAATATCAGGATGCCGAAAAATTTTACATGAAATCGCTCGAAGAGGAACCGAGCAAAGAATCTGCCGAAAATCTTGAAATTGTTAGAAGAATAATCGCGCAGCAGAAAGAGCAGGATCAGCAGAAAAACGAAGATCAGGAAAACCAGGATCAGCAGGATCAAGAGAATAAAGATCAGAATCAGGAACAGCAGGATCAGGAAGAAAAGGAAAAACAGGACGAAAAAGAACAGAATGAGAATCCTGACAATGAGCAGAAAGATGAACAAAATCAAGAGTCTGCCGAACAAAATGATGAAAATAACAAAGGGAACGATGACGAGCAGAATTCCGGCATGAACGACGAAGATAACGAAACTCAGGACGAAGAAAACCAGAGTGCCGCTGCGGAAGAGCAGGATGACGAGCAGCAAAACGACGACAAAGCAAAGGAAAGCTCTGTTCTGAAGCAGTTCAAACAGCGGAAAAATTTGCAAATATCTCCTTTCATGCTAAAGAAGGAGCAAAAGTCGGGCAGTGATCAGACTTGGTGATTTTTGAGGGAAAATTGAGTGATTTTATTATAAAAAAAATGGTCTTTGCGGCATTGATTTTATTGCCGTTTTTCGCTTTTGCGCAGTCGATAACGCTTTCGACTGACAGCGAAATCGTGCAGACTGACGCTCTTTTCGGATTCGTTCTCACGGCGGAAGGTTCGTTCGATTCGATCGAAGAGCCCGATTTTGCCAATTTCACGGTCGAAAACCGTTCGCAGTCGCAGTCAAATTCGATAAGCATAATCAACGGAAAGTTCGAGAAAAAAAGCTCGATAACTTACTCTTATGCTCTGCGTGCCGAAAAAGCCGGAGTTTTTGAGATCGGTCCGGCAGCGCTCAAAGTAAAAGGGAAAACGATAAAGTCGAACAAAGTTACGATAACGGTAACAGGGCAGGGCGGCAGCAGTGCTCCGTCAAACTCAAACAGTGCCCAGAATGCGCCTCAAAACGAAGCGGAAACTGACACAACAAATGAAAATTACTATGAAAAACGGGCAAATTCGTTGATGGCTCCTCTCAGCGAATGGGAAAAGAAAACTCCCGATTATTTTATCAGAACTATCGTGAATCCGGCGAATGATCTTTATGCAGGTGAACCGCTTGCTGTTACTTATTACCTTTTTGTGAAACCAAATTCTATTTCTGATGTGAATGCATACAAGTCACCTGTTTTCGACAACTGCTGGAAAGATGAAAAAGTTGAGAAGATGGTCAATTTTAATAAAAGAATCAGTATTGACGGCAGAGTTTACGATTACGCACTGTTGGGAACATACATTCTCATTCCTGACGGTACCATGGATTTTATTGAAGGAACGCAGTTGATAATGGATCTCATTGCCGGCTCCTTCTTTTCAGCAAGGAAGGTTACGGTTTCTTCTATAGGTGTCAGGATCCCTCTGAAACCGATGCCTGAATTGTTGAAGCACAAAAACGGAATTTTCGGTGATTTTACTGTTTCGGCAGACAAGGAAAATCTTACTCTCGATAAAGACAACATGCTGGAAACGCTGACTTTTTCAATAAAGGGCTGCGGAAACTTCCAGGACGCAGAAATAGCACTTGAAAGTAATCCGAATTTAAAAATATTCTCGCCCGAAATAAATTCTTCTGTTTCGGTGACTCCGAAAGGTTACTGCGGAACAAAGACCTACAAATTCATGGTCAAAGGTCTGAAAAAAGGGGAAACTTCGATAAAAGTGAAGGCGTTCGAGTTTTTCAGCCGCGAAAACGGCTGGCAAAAACCGGACCTTGCCGGAATCAGAGTGAACGTCAAAGAAACAAGCGGTGTAGAAGACAACTCCGCAGAAGAAAAGGAAGCCGTTTCCTTTGAGCTTCTGAAGGAACTTCCGGCAAATGTCAAAAAGTATGAGATCAGCCCGCTCACCGAAAAAAAGTGGTTCAGGCTCGCGATACTCATTCCGTTTGCGATCGTTCTTGCGGCATTTATTATAAGAATGAAAGTCAAAATGAGATCCTACAGAGCTCTTTCAACAGGCGCGAAAATGAATAAGTGGAAGAATAAAATAATAAACGCAAAAGATTCCGCTGAACTTCTGAATGATTTCTACGATGCGCTTGAAGATCTTTACGGAATAAAGATCAAAGGTGAAAGAATCAATTCGCTTAAGCAGAAATACAACGGCAAAATTGATGAAATAACAGATTTTATTAGAAAAATTGAGCAGATATCCTATTCCGGAATGTCAAATGCCAATGTCGAAGAATTGAAAAATGAAGCGGTAAAGCTCCTTGAACCGAGAGGCCTCAAAAAATGATGAAAAAAATCATATTCATTTGTCTTTTAATTTTTTCCACGCTTCTTTTTGCCGAAGACGGATTTTCGCTTTATATAAAAAAAGACTATGCCGGTGCATACAACGCTTTTTACTCGAAATTCGCCGAAAACAGCAGCGATCCGCTGTACTCATACAATCTCGGAGTAACATCTGAAGCTTTGGGCAGAAAAGGGGAGGCTCTTTATTTTTATCTGCAGGCTCTCCAGAATGCACCGGATTTTGCCGAAGCGAAAAACAATCTGGACATAGTTGTCTCAGACCTTGGAATAGCTGTTCCGAAAATGCTGACGACTCCTGTTTTCGCGGTTGATGCTATTCTTGTAATTTTCTTTATCTCGCTTTACGCATTTGCTGCGATCCTTACCATCCTATGTTTAAAAAGCGACTGGCGGCTGAAGATAATGCTTCTTCCGGTTTTTCTCGTCATGTGTGTCAGCGCAACTTTATACTATCTCAATTATAACGAAAATCTTAAGGAAAACTGGGCGGTTGCAGTGAAAGGTGAACTTCTTCGGAGCGGTCCCGACTCGTCGCTCAAGGAAATAGGAAAGATCCGGGAGGGCGAAATAATAAACGTCGTTTCGTCAAGCGGCTCATGGTACAAAGTAAAAGGTTTTCAGGACAATGTCGAAGGATGGGTCGAACTCGGCTCGATCCGTGCAGTCAAGAGAGGAACTTTATAATGAAAAAAATATTTTTTCTTCTTGCCGCACTTTCAGCGGTTCTTTTTTCTTGCAGCAAGACTCCGGTGATAAAAAGTACAGAATCTGATGCGGATAAAATCTATCAGGAAGGTGTGTTTTACCTTGAAAAAGGTGATCTGACCAATGCAGAAAACCGTTTCATGAAAGTCATTTCAGATTTCAGCTACAGTAAATACGAACCTTTTGCAACTGTTGCTCTCGGCAAGACTTACTACAAAAAAGAAGAGTATATGTCGGCGATAACGGTTTTTGAGACTTTTCTGAAACGTCACCCTAACCACGAATCGGCACCGGAGGCGCTTCTTTTCAAAGCACACAGCTATCTGGCGCAGAAACCGTCAGACTTTTTTCTTCTGCCGAATCCGGCTGAACGCGATATTTCGGTAGTTGAAACTGCAGTCATGCTTTACAGGGAATACCTTGAGAAATATCCTGAAGACAAAAACATTGAAGAAGGAAAGAAAAAACTTGAAGAGGCGGAAGGAATTCTCATTGAAAAGGATTTGAGAATCGCCGAATTTTATGCAAAAAGAAAAAAATGTGCCGGTGTATTCTTAAGACTTCAGCACATTGAAGGAAATTTTAAAGTTACGGCTGACAAAAATCTGAAAAGAATTGAAGAACTTAATAAAAAATGTCCTCCGAAACCGAAAGAGGAATACTTCAAAATAGAAAACAAAGAAGAAAAGACGGAAACTTCGGATGAAGGAACGGAAAATAAAAATGATGAATAAAATCAGCCGCTTGTTTTTTACAATATTGGTATCGTCACTTTTTTTTACTGCTTGTTCTCTGCCGGAAGAAGAGAAAAAAGATGCTGTCAAAATCCTCGAAATAAGGGAAGGTCTTTCAAATAAAGGTCTGACGAACAAGCTGTCTGTAATAATGACCGACAGTTTTCCGAACCGCAAAGAATATCTGGATCAGCTAAAGTACAGACATTTTTATTTTACCGAATATGATTACTCAATAAATTCAATCAATTTTACATCTTACAATCCGCTGACGAAAAAAGCCTCAGCTTTAGTCGATTTTGATCTTTTGTTCAAAACTCCGGAAGATCCCGCCGCGACCATGCTTTTGGGAAGACTTGAAAAAGTGACGCTTGTCAAAGAAAAAATCGGCTGGAAAATCGATAATATCGAAGAAATAAAGGATAGCGGCAGAAAAATCGCTCCGCAGCTTGTCTACGATATTTTTCATCCGCTCGATACAAGAAAAACCGCACTTTCAAACAAAGATTTTCAGCTTTTTGAAAGCGTTATTCACAAAGATTTTTCTGCAAGAGAAGAGCTTTTGTCGGATTTCAAAGAAAACGCCGAAGTGTTTTCCGACATAAATTATGCCTTGAAAGGGAGAAAGCTGCTTTCGGTTTCCACGGATGAAAAAAATGCCGAAGTCATTCAATATTTTGATCTCGCTTTCAAAACGAAAGAGGGCGGGGTTTCAGAAAAACTCGAAAATCAGCAGGAAGTTATTTCACTGAAAAAAGCTGATGACGGAAATTGGAAAATTATAGGCGGATTAAAATAAGTTAGCTGTTGAAAACGATTCCGAAAATAATTTCTGCGAAATCTTCAGGAAGTTTTGAACCGGTGTTTTTGCAGTTGAGAATATCGGCAGCCATGAGACCGAGATAACGGTACATTGCATGCTGCGAAGAAAGTTTGAAACCTTTTCTGGTTTTTACATAAGCATCAAACATTGCAGCGAATTTCTCTCTGAACTCTTTAAGAAGAACAGGTCTGTCTTTCGGATCTTCGATAAGATAGAAAGGCGGAACATCTGTCTTCATGAAGTATTCCGCAATCTGCCCCGAAGTCGTCAAAATCTTCATTTCTGCCGGAATTGAAGGCGGGAACTTGAGAGATATGATCGCGTTGATTTCTGTCGTTACCAGAGCCTGAGCAGCTGCGATAAGCTCGTCTTTACCTTTGAAATAATGATAAAGCGTCGGAGCCGTGATGCCGAGTTCTTTTGCGATGAGATTCATCGTGATGTCTTCTTCAGATGATCTGAAAAGAAGGTCTCTTGCCTTTTCGATGATTTTGTTTTTGATGCTTTCTTTCATTGTTACCCCCTTGGTTAATAAAATTAAACTAAAACCCGTTCGACATTATTGTTACCAAAAATTCTTTTTGTAAAGAACAATAAGTTATGCCAAACCAAAACAGCGGGAATCTAATATAGAAAATATAAAAAGTAAACAAAAATTTACTATAGTAATTTTTTTCTCAATCGGATAAACGTCAAATAGCTTATAAAAAGCGGATAAAAGGCAATATTTTATATTTTATGAAATCGCGTTTGTATAAATTTAGAAGAGAGCGCGTTATTTATTATCACCGAATCAAATGATAAAATTTGACTCTTTTAAGAGGTAAAATATATTTCTGCGCGATGTTTTTATCGGAGGTCTAAAATGTCGAAAAAACTGGTTTCGATTGTTATTCCGGTTTACAACGAAGAAAAAATTCTTGAGTCGGCTGTCGAAAATCTGAAGACAACTCTTTCCGAATTTGCGGAAGATTTCGATTTTGAGCTGATTCTTGCCGAAAACGGAAGCAAAGACAATACTTTGGCAAAAGGTGAGGAACTCTCGAAACACGATTCTTTTGTAACGATTTTCCATCACCCGGAACCTGACTACGGGCTTGCGCTTCAGGCGGGGATACGCCGCGCGAAAGGGGAGATCGTTGTCTGTGACGAGATAGATTTGTGCCTTCCCGAGTTCTACAGAGACGCACTCAAAATTTTTAAAGAGGGCAGGGCGGAGATGGTTGTCGGCTCGAAAAGGGCGAAGGGTGCCAACGACCAGAGACCTCTCGGACGCAGGTTCGCGACATTCATCCTCAACATGATGCTGAAAATTCTTCTCGGGCTCAAAGGAACTGATACCCACGGCGTGAAAGCCTTCGTCAAAGAGCCTCTCATGCCGGTTATGGAGAAATGTCTTGTCGGCAAAGACATTTTTGCAAGTGAATTCGTCATCAGGGCCGAGCGTGCCGGAATAAAGATTGCCGAAGTTCCCGTTTCTCTCGATGAAAAACGAGCTCCTTCAATCAATTTGATCAAAAGAGTCCCGAAAGTTCTCTCAAACTTGGCTTATCTTTTCTGGAATATCAGAATCAAAAAAGACTGATCTTATCTTCTCTTCATAATAGCGACGGAAACAAAAAATCCGTATTTTTCTAAGTGAAGATCTTGTTTTTTGTCATTTTTGGTGGTAACATTACCACCGAATTTGGTGGTTTTGGAGAATTCTATGGAAAACAGAAAACTTTCGGCGGTCTTGGAAAAATGGCAAAACCTGCAGCCGCTGTCTGAAATTGACAAAGGGAGGCTGAGCCGCCGCTTTACAGTAGACTTCAACTACAACAGCAACCACATTGAAGGTAACACGCTCACTTACGGGCAGACAGAACTGCTTCTGCTGTTTGATAAAGTGATCGGCACGGCGGATTTTCATGAATACGAAGAGATGAAAGCAAGCGATATAGGCTTGAAAATGATGTTGAAAGAGGCGTCGGATAAGCAGCCGCTCACACAAAACTTTATCCGTGCTCTGCACAAAACTCTGATACGAGAGGATTACACTGTTGCCAGCACTCTTCCTGGCGGACTGCCGGCGAGTTATACCGTTCATGCCGGGCAGTACAAAACCCGTCCGAACAGCGTTATAACCCGTTACGGCGAGCGTTTTGACTATGCAACGCCTGAAGAAACTCCGGCACTCATGGCTGATCTGGTGGACTGGTATAACGATGTGGAACAAGATGGATCATTTTCACCGATAGATCTCGCAATTTTATTCCATTACAGATATATCCGTATTCACCCGTTTGAGGACGGTAACGGGCGTATCGCAAGGCTCCTGGTCAATTATATTCTTTCAAGGCACGGTCTGCCGATTATTGTTGTGCGCAGCCGCCTGAAACAGGAGTATCTTGATGCACTGCATCGCGCTGATCTGATAGTCGGTCCGGTAACTTCAGACGGAGTCCGCGCTTCTTTGAAAAGCATCCGGCCGTTCCACAAATACATGGTCGATCTGATAACGCACGAAGTCGAAAACGACATTCTTTTTGTAACAGAAAAAAATGAAAATGTATGGTGGTATGACGGCGAGCGCATAGCTTTCAGAACCCCGACTTACGGGAAGATTCTCCGCGAGCTTCAGATCGAAGCAAAGGCCACCTTGTCATATTTGCAGAATGAAATCGGAATAAACCGTTCGGCTCTCCAGAAAATGCTGCAAACTTTGCAGAAAAACGGCTACATCGAAAAGGATGACAAAGGATTCTGGCGTGTATTTATAACGCCGTCGGTATAAATTCGATCCTATCTTCTCTTCATTATCGCGACTATTGCGAAAACGAGGCAGGTGAGAACTACGATGATGACGGGAATTACCATCGACATGCCGGATGATGAGACTTTGACTTCGTCCCACATGTCGTTGAGGCGGCGCATTTCGGTATCATCGAAATATTTCATGATTGCGCAGCGTGAAACGATGTCTTCGGTCGGATACTGAGCGGAGCACTGTCTGCCGATAACATCGGTGATGACTGTGAAATCTTTCTTTTCTTCTGCAGCGTCGGTGGTTTTGTTCGCAAAGAAGTAGTTGAGGTCGTTTTTGTAAAGGGTGACGTTCTCTTCTTTGTGCATTCCCGTTACGTTGTCGTCCTTGTCGTAGTCGGGGTAGAGGAAGTGGTAGGTGCCGTCAGCGTTTTTGAATTTGTTGAGTTCTTCTTCGCTGAGCTCTCCGACATATTTGTCGCAGTAGTATTTGCCGCTTTCTTTGTCGAGGAAGGGTTTTGCTTCTTCTTCCTCTTCTTCGCCTTCGGCAGGTTTTTCTTCAGCTTTTTCAGCTTCGCCTTCTTTCGGAGCTTCGCATTCGACCATGATGTAGGTTCCGTAGTTCTCTACGCAGTTTTCAAACATCTCTTCGCCGCCGATAGCGCTGGTGTAGCCGATGTAATCCATGTTCGCCTTTGCGTTTTCGGGCTGCGAAAGGAAGTTGATGAACTCCTGTGCAAGAGGAACGTTAGCGCCTTTGGGCATTACCCAGCCGTCGAACCAGATGTTGCTGCCTTCTTCGGGAACTGCGTAGTAGAGTTCCGCGCCGTTTTCGTCTTCGTCAGCGGTGTCAAGAGTGTAGACAGCGTCGCCGCTCCATGCGAAGTTGATCGCGATTTTTCCGGTAGCCATGTCCTTTTTGCCGCTGTCGACTTCGAATCCGTAGATGTTTTCCTTGAGGACTGAAAGTGCTTCTTCGACTTTCTTTACCGATTCTTCGTCGGCTCTGTTGAAAAGGGCGACGAGTTTGTCGGCATACTGGTCTTTCGTGAGCGAGCCGGCCTTGAAACTTTTTGCAAGTTCTGTGAGTTCGTCTCTGTAGACGTATCCGAGTGCAAGGGCGTAGGTGTCGCGGATCGAATCCTTGATCGTTCCGAGGTTCTTCGCGTATTCCTTCCAGATGAAATCCCAGTGAGTTTCGTCACCTTTTTTGTAGCCGGGAAGTTTCTCGAAAACTGCCGGATTGTAGACATAACCCATCGTTCCCCACATGTAAACGGTCGCATAATCCTGCCAGCCGAATTTTTTGAAAAGGTCAACGATGAATTTCGAAGCGTTGTCATAGTAGCCGTTGACATGGCCGAGTTTTCCTTCTTCGATGGTGTAGTCGTATTTTTCGACCATTCCTTCGATTATCATCTTCTGAAGCATGTAGTCGGACGGGCATACAAGGTCGTAAGCGTAGGTGTAGGAGCCGTCTTCAGCTTTTGTCTTGGTGAGCTGAAGCTCGTTGTACATATTTTCGAGCGTTCCGAAAGTCGAGTATTTTACTTTGACGTTAAGACCGAACTTTTCTTTGCAGTGCTGTTCGAATTTCTTAATCAAATCAACGCTTTCGCCGCTGCCGTCATCGATAGAGATGTAATCTTCCCAGTTGTAGACCCTGAGTTCCACAACGTCGCCTTCGCCGAAAAGCGGGAGAAGGCTGAACAAAAGTGAAAAAGAAAGAAAAAGTGCAAAAAATTTCTTCATCTTGACCCCTCCAGTCTAGATTTTCTTGATTGTATAAAAGAATGAATGACCACATACGCGATCATTACGACAAAAATTATCGCAAACAGAGCCCTGAGCGCTGGAACGGAAGAGCTTTTTCCGCCCTTTGCGTAGGCATCGTAGACATAAGTCGAAATCGTCTTGAAAGTCGAAGGTTTCGTGAAACTCGTGATGATGTAGTCGTCAAGCGAAATGTTTATCGCGAGCAGGAAGCCCGAAATGATTCCGGGGAGAATTTCCGGAATAACTATGAGGAAAATTGCCTTTGTCGGAGTTGCGCCGAGGTCAAGTACTGCTTCGTAAAGGTTGTTGTCCATCTGTTTGAGTTTCGGAATGACCGAAAGGACGACGAACGGAACGGTGAGGACTACATGTCCGATAAGAAGCGACGCGTACGACCTTCCGAAACCGAACATCGTGCAGATGAGGGCGATCGATATGGCCGTGACGACTTCCGCGTTTATTATCGGAATTTTGGTGAGTTCATTCATCGTTCTGTTGACGCGACGGCTCGAATAGAACATTCCGATTGCGCCCATTGTGCCGAGAACTGTCGAAATGAAGCCCGCAGCAAGTGCGAGAACGATCGTGTTGACGACCGTTTCCATGAGGTCGGTATTGCTCCAGAGTTTGTAGTAAAGGTCAAAACCCCATTCCGGAGACCAGATCCCTATTTCACGCGACATATTGAAACTGTAAACGAAAAGGAGAAGGATAGGGGCGTAGAGAAGGAAAAGAACCAGAGTTATGTAGCTTCCGCCGATTATTTTCTTTACCATAAGTTAGCCCTCCCTGCGCTTTCGTCCTCTGCTTCAGTGAATTTGCCGCTGAGGAACATCGAAAGGAAAATTATTACGAGAAGAACAAGTGCGATCGTGCTTCCTGCGTGCCAGTTGTCCATCGTGAGGAACTGGGTTTCGATTATTTTGCCGACGATCGTAACGTTTCCGTTACCGAGCGTATCGCTGATTACATAGCTTGTAGTCGTCGGGAGCAGAACCATCGATATCGCGCTCACGATTCCCGGCATTGAAAGTGGAAGTGTGACCGAAAGGAAGGTCGTCACAGGCTTCGCGCCGAGGTCAGCACTCGCTTCGGCATAGCTTTTGTCGATTTTGACCAGAACCGAATATAACGGCATGATGACAAACGGAAGATAGTCGTAAACCATGCCGATGAGGGTGTTTATGAAGCTGAAACTGTTCGATTTGTACATGCCGACGAAGTAAAGCAGCTCTTTCATCGCGGCAGTTCTGAGAACGAAATTTATCCATAGCGGAAGAATGAAAAGGACAAGGAGAACGCCGCCTTTGTTGAATTTCGTCTTCGAAAGGATGTATGCGACGGGATAGGCGATGAAAAGGCTGACGATCGTTGTTATTATCGCCAATCCGAAACTTACGAAAAGGACTCTGATATTCGCCGATTTCGAGAAAAAGTCGGAGAAATTCGAAACTGCGAAAGAGACCGATTCGCCCGCAATCGTGAAAGTCGCCTTGTCGGCGGGAACTTTTTTAGTGAAAGCATATAAAGTTATAAGCAGAAGCGGCACGACGACGAACGCGATAAGAAAAACCGCGTATGGAATGCCCAGCTGCTTTCTTGAAAATTTCAGTCCGTTCATTTCTTTTCCACCGCCTTCAAAGTAAGTTTGATCTTATCCTTCGGGATCTTGACGCTGACACGGTCGTTTTCGTTCCAGAGGTATTCGGTGTCGCAGACGATTTCTTCCTCTTCCTCATCGGTGCAGATGATGATCTGGTAGTGGTCGCCTTTGTAAACTATTGAAATTATTGAACCTTTTGCGTCGCCGTCTTCGTCGTTGTCGATGATTTCGATATCTTTGAGGCCGACTTCGACTCTGACAGGAACATTTGTGAGATCGATCTTTTCACCGGCCGTTGTGATGACATAACCTTCGGAATCGAGGTGAGATCCCGGATAAAGCTGCGTGACATCGCACTCGAAAGCACCTTCGGCAAAGTGGACTTTGTTGATTTTGTCGATATAGCCGTCGTAAACGTTCGAAACGAAGTCGCGTTTCATGATGTGGATATTGTCGGGGCTTACGCGGATTCCGATCGTATCGCCGACTTTGACCTCTTTCGTGGACTGGATCATGACTTCGCTTTTGCCGACCATCATGATCATTTCGTAGTGGACACCTTTAAAAATAGAGGAAACGATCTGACCGGAGACGATTCCTTCTTCCGGTTTTACGATCTCGACATCTTCAGGTCTGACGACGACATCGACTTTCGCATTGATCTCGAAATCGTCAACGCAGTCGAAAACTTTGTTTATGAAACGGACTTTTCTGTCGCCGACAATCGTGCCGTTGTAGATGTTGCTTTCGCCGATAAAGTCGGCAACAAAAGCGTTCGTCGGTTCGTTGTAGATATCCTGCGGAGTGCCGATCTGCTGAACTTCGCCGTCTTTCATGACAACGATCCTGTCGCTCATCGTGAGGGCTTCTTCCTGGTCGTGCGTGACGTAGATGAAGGTTATTCCGAGCTTTCTCTGCATATCTTTGAGCTCAAGCTGCATGTCCTTTCTCATTTTGAGGTCGAGCGCACCCAGCGGCTCGTCGAGAAGGAGGATTTCTGGCTCGTTGACGATAGCGCGGGCGATTGCGATCCTCTGCTGCTGGCCGCCGGAGAGGGTGGTGACTTTTCTTTTCTCGAATTCCTCGAGATCTACCATCTGGAGTGCCTTGCTGACTTTTTTGTCGATTTCAGACTTCTTGAGATGCTCCAGTCTTTCGACCATGTTCCCGTTTTTATCTCTGAACGAAGTTTTTACTTTCTTGAGTTTGAGGCCGAACGCGATGTTGTCGTAAACATTGAGATGCGGGAAAAGGGCGTATCTCTGGAAAACGGTGTTGACCGGTCTGAGATAGGGCGGAAGATTCGTTATATCCTTGCCGTCAAGCAGGATCTTTCCCTTCGTGGGAAGCTCGAAACCCGCAATCATGCGCAGCGTTGTCGTCTTTCCGCAGCCGGACGGGCCTAAAAACGTCACAAATTCTCCACGGTTAACGTGAAGATTGAAATCGGAGACAGCCAAAGTGCCGCCGTCGAATTCTTTAGAAATTCCGACGAGCTCAATAATTTTGTCACTCATAATTTTTCCTCCAAAAAAAATGTGAGCAAAGCAAAAATACCCCCATAAGTGCAGTTCAGCCTTACAAAAAAATAAAAATGTGAGCTATGGTATCAATGATTGTTGCCTAATCTCGATTTCTCGGCGGCGATAGTTTCGTCGTCGATCATCCCGAAAAGTATCTCAACTTCACCAAGCTTTATGCCATCTTTAATGGCGCGTTCAGAAAGTTTAGTAAAATCAAACACTTCAGGCAGATTGAGCATTCGTTTGACTTTTCTGCTTGCGGCAGGAGTTATCGGCTCCATGACCGTTGCGATAGTGTTGATAAGGTTAAGGCAGTTGACAAATACGCCGTTGCAGCGCGCCGGATCGCTCTTTCTGAGTGCCCACGGAGCCATTGCGTCGAAGTATTTGTTTGCGATTCTTCCTATTTCCATGATGTGGAAAGCTGCGTCTCTCACGCGGAAAGTTTCGTAGCAGTCGAGAACTTCCTTAAGTTCCTTTTCGACTTCTTCCCACATTTTGTCGTCTTCTTCCGAGAATTTGATCTCTCCTTCGATCTTGCCGCTGAAAAACTTGTTGATGAAGGCGAGGTTGCGGTTTACGAAGTTGCCGTAGATCGCGGCGAGCATTCCGTTGTTCGCATCCTGGAAACCTTTGAAGGAGAAGTCAGAGTCTTTTGTTTCGGGCGCGATCGTCGAAAGGTAGAATCTGACCGAATCGGGGTCGAATCTTTCAAGGAAGTCGTGGACCCATATCGCCCAGTTTCTGCTTGTGGAGATCTTCTGACCTTCGAGGTTGAGGAATTCGTTTGCCGGGATCTCGTCGGGAAGTTTCCAGCCGTCTTCCTGACCCATGAGCATTGCGGGCCAGATTATCGAGTGGAAAACGATGTTGTCTTTTCCGATGAAGTGGATGAGTTTGACGTCGTCGCCGCCTTTCCACCATTTTTCCCATTCGTTTTCGTCGAGGCCTCTTTTGGCAAAAAGCTCTTTCGTGAATGCGATGTAACCGATAGGCGCATCGAACCATACGTAAAGGACTTTTCCTTCGGCTCCTTCGACGGGAACGGGAACGCCCCAGGAGATATCGCGGGTGATACCTCTCGGCTCGAGACCTCTTTCAAACCACTGCTTGCAGAAAGCCTTGACGTTGCTTTTCCAGTTTTCCTTCGTTTCAAGCCACGCATCGAGCCTTTTTTCGAATTTGTCGAGGTCAAGGAACCAGTGTTTCGAGCTTTTCTTCACCGGAGTCTGACCGCAGATCTTGCATTTCGGGTCGATGAGATCGAGCGAATTAAGTGCGTTTCCGCATTTGTCGCACTGGTCTCCGCGCGCTCCCGGATCCTTGCAGATGGGGCAGGTTCCTTCGACGTAACGGTCGGGGAGGAACATTTTGTCGTGTTCGCAGTAGAACTGTTCGACGTCTCTTACCGAAATGAAACCGTTTTTATCGAGCCTCTTGAAGAAATCCTGTGAAAGTTCCTTCTCGATATCGTTGTGTGTTCCTGAAAATATATCGAACGACATTTCCGCCATCTCGAAACCGCGGGCAATGAGCTCGTGGTTTTCTCTGACAACGTCTTCAGGCGTAATGCCGCGTGATTCGGCGTTGATCGTGATCGGGACACCGTGTTCATCCGTTCCGCAGACATAAACGACTTCTCTCTGCATATTGCGGAGATAGCGCACATAAACATCGGCGGGAAGGTAAGCCCCTGCAAGGTGACCGAGGTGGATCGGTCCGTTCGCATAAGGCAAAGCTGATGTGACCAAATACTTCAATTTTTTCTCCTTAAAAAAACTCGTGTGTGAAAAACATACCGGCCAAATTCCGGAAAAAGTAGGGGACAATAACGATTTTTTGTAAAAAATCAATAATATTTTTAAATTTTTAGCACGGCTTTTCAAGGTAAAAATCT
Organism: uncultured Spirochaetales bacterium; assembly: GCA_902774115.1. GTDB lineage: Bacteria > UBP6 > UBA1177 > UBA1177 > UBA1177 > UBA1177. The sequence continues at coordinate 556,051 of CACYHH010000001.1, read as the reverse complement.
GCACACAAAGCACTGTGTCAAAAAAATAAAAAATTGACGTAACGCTGCGAGGTGATGTCATGTCGTCAAAGATTGAATTGTCAAAACTTTCCGAAAAGGAAATTTATAACAGGGAAAATTTATACTGTTTTTTTTGTGCTGAAAAAGGTTCTGAAAACGATGCCGGATTCAGGTGGGATCTTTATAACTGCTTGAAAGAAGGAAAACTTTTTCATGTCGGCTATGATGCCTATTCGATTTCAAAACCTTTGGATTTGAGTGAATATCATCCGGTTTATTCAGAGAAAAGCCTTGAGATAATAAAAGTGCTTGAGAAAAAATGTCCTAATTTGCCTTTTGTTGTCTTTGAAAGTGTTCTTTTGAATGAGTTTTTGAATCACTTGATTGCTCAGAACACTATATTTGTTCAGGTTGAAAAGGATGTCAGTTCATCTGTTTTTTCGATTCTTCAAAACGAATTTCTGGGAACGGTTCTTTACAATCCTGGGAAACAGGAATTTGCAAAATACTGGTCAAAAGACTGCATTGTGGTTTTGGATTTGATAAGCCAGTCTCCGCTTTCGGCAGAAAAACCGCATGAAATCGTAGCTGAAAAAATGCTGGTTGATATTGTGGCGGAAAAAATTATAGCTTCGGTTTTCAGCCCTTCCGAACTTATGTCAATTTTCAAGGATATGCTCACAAAATATCGGATCGACAGGCGCAGGATCAACCGTTACGCGGGACGGAGAGGAAAAGCTGGGATCATAAAGCAGTTAATTGGAGAATAGGATGCTGTCAAAAACAAGTGTCTCGCGGCTTCGATACTGACCGGCAGGGAAACTCTGACAAAAATCGCAGATGCTTCACTTTATGCCGGAGAAAAAGTCGATCTTCCGAAACCGAAGCGTTTTTCATATCTTCGCATTGTTGATCCATTGGCTTATGCTTATTTTGTCGAAAGTGTGAGAATGCTGAAAGGTGAAGCAGGAGTTGCACTCGCTTGAACGGCATACTCGCATTTCCCTAAAAATTGTGTATAATCCTCTGTTTTTGGTGACATTTCGGAAATGTCTTGAAATTTTTGGATAAAAACGGGTCTTAAAAATGCCGGAAAAAAGTCATTACGAAGCCGATTTTGAGAAATATCTCCGCCACACGGGTGCGGACAAAAAAGAGAAAACTTTCGCATGGGCTACTGCCATCGGTCTGCAGCAGGTGGACGGGCTTAAACCTTCGGAATACCTTTACCAGACGGCAAAACGCAACATTGAAGGCGAGATTTCGTTCGATGATGTGAGCCGTCTCATCAATTCCTATTACAAAAGCAAATCTTTAAGGCTCCAGAACCCTGACAACCGTACCGAGGAAGCTGACAAGGTTTCAAGCCGCATCGCACAGATTCTGAGCGAACCTTCGTTCAATTTCAGTCCGTCGTATCTGATAGCGGTTCATAAACGTCTTTTTGATGGGATTTTCAAGCTCGCAGGGCGGCTCCGCGACTACGACATAACAAAAAACGAGTGGGTTTTGAACGGCGACACCGTGATGTACGGCGCAGCTTTTGAGCTGAAAACAGCCTTGGAATACGATTTTATGCAGGAGAAAAAGTTCCGTTACAAAAATCTTTCGATGGATGAAATAGTCCGCCACATCACTTTTTTTGTCTCGCGGCTCTGGCAGATCCACGCTTTCGGCGAGGGAAACACGCGGACGACGGCTGTTTTCACGATAAAATATCTGCGTTCGCTCGGCTTTAAGGCCGATAACGACATCTTTGCGCAGAACAGCTGGTATTTCAGAAACGCGCTTGTCAGGGCGAACTACACCAATCTCCAGAAAGGAATTTCCGAAAATCCCGTTTTTCTCGAAAAATTTTTCCGGAACCTTCTTTTAGACGAGCACAACGAGCTCAAAAACAGGGAAACTCATATCGACTACGCCAAATATGCCGGAAAAGTTTCGGAAGAAACTACGGAAAAGAACAAATTTACTACGGAAAAAGAAGTTGTGCCCTTAAAAAATACTACGGAAAAGAGCTATGTTTCTACGGAAAAGACTACGGAAAAGATTTTCGGTGCGATAAAAGAAAATCCTCACATAACAACAAAAGAACTCGCACTAAAATTCAAAATAACCGAAGACGGCGTGTTTTATCATGTCAAAAAACTCCGTTTATCAGGCCGGATCAAACGGTCGGGCGGCAGAAAAAACGGACACTGGGAGATCGTCTGAATCGTTTATACCTGCGCATAATGACAAAAAAAACGAAAAAAATATCTAAATCGTTTCCAGAAAGGCTTCGATTCCTGTTGTGATTCCGAACAATAAAATAAATTGGTGATTTCATTTGAAAGTGCGTTCTGTTTGTGCTATTTTGCCACGGTTTTTTTGTTTGTTGAGGTTGTTGTGCATAAATTTATTTCCTTTTTCTTTCTGATTTTTCTTGTTTCCGGTATTTCAGCCGATATATCGCAGGAGTTCGACTTTCTGCACAGCGCGTCTTTTTCGTTCAGGAACAGTATTCCTTACATCAGAGTCCATGTAAAGGGTTATGAAAACGGCGCGAAGATTGAAAATATAAAGAGTTTTGAGTGCGGAAACAGCGAGATCAGCGCGAAATCATTCACTTTTTCGATTGGCAACTTCACTCCGGCAGTTGTTAAATACAGAATCGCTTTTCAGGAACTTGCCCAGAACGAGCTTAAAAGTCATGCCGAAAAGTCGAAACTCTGGAGTATTAAAACCGGTATGGAGACTGAAATTTTTGTCCACGGCGCGATATTTTCGATAAACAGATCCACTATCGACAACCGGGAATATTTCATCACTTCGAAAAAGCTTTTCGAAAAGTCAAAAGCTGAAGAATTACTCAGTAAATTCAGGGAGATGTTCCCTGACCACAATATTGTTTCGATTCCGGTGCACGAAACGAATGCAAAATCTGAAATAAAGGTCAGAACCGATGACGGAAAAAGCTATAAGTGTCCGGATTTAATACTGATTCATCCTAAAGCGGGTTTTATGGCAAACGGCGATTCATATCCGGGTGACAAAAATTATTTTATAACTCCGCTTTCAGACTCAAAAGGGGAACTTGTGATAGAAGATTCAGTCGAAAACATTCTTCAGCGCATACTTCCCGGAGAAATGTTTCTTTCGGCTCCGCTTGAAACACTTAAAGCGCAGGCTGTTGCGGCGAGAACAGACATTTTCATGCAGCTCGGCAAGCGTCATGTTTCGGAAATATGGCACATATGCAGCGAAGTCCACTGCCAGAAGGTTATCTGGAACGGAAAGATCGACTCCAAATTTGTTCAGGCGGTGAAAGAAACAGAAGGGCAGGTGCTTCTTTTCAACGGCTCGCATGTCGCGAGGGCTCCTTACTGCTCAAGTGCGGGCGGCAGGACAGAAGACATCAGAAACGTCTGGTTTACCGCTGAAAAGCCTTATCTGACCGGCGTATGGGACGGCGACGAACCGCTTTTGCTCGACCTTTCGAAAGAAGAGGATCTCAAGAAATTTCTCGAAAGCGATTACGGCGAAGACAACATCAAAATGAATAAAAGACACCGCTGGGAAGTCCGTTTTGCGCAGGAAAAACTTAACGAACTTGTCAATTCGCGCAAAAAGATAGGAAATGTCAGCGAAATCAGGGCGTTGTCGCGCGGAGTTTCAGGAAGGATATACAAAATCGAATTTGTCGGAAGCGCGGGAAAACTCACGGTTTACGGAGAACTTAACATTAGAAAATTATTGGATAATTTATACAGTTCGGCGTTTCTTGCACGGAAAGATGATGGCGAATGGGTCTTTACAGGTGCGGGCTGGGGGCACGGAGTCGGAATGAGCCAGATGGGAGCGGTTTCTCTAGGCCGCAAAGGCAGGGATTTCCGCTTTATTTTGAAGAGATACTATCCGAAAACAGAAATATCAAAAATTTATTGAGGTGAATTATGGAAAACAAAAAAGTCATGCTGATGATCCTCGACGGGTTCGGGATCAGGGAAAGCAGCGATTTCAATGCTGTTAAAACGGCGAAAACACCGAATATCGATAAACTTCTGGCTTCGTCGCCGAAGTGTCAGCTCTCGGCAAGCGGACTTGATGTCGGTCTTCCGAAAGGGCAGATGGGGAACAGCGAAGTAGGTCACACCAATATCGGCGCCGGAAGAGTCGTTTATCAGGATCTCACCAAGATCGACAAGGCGATAGAAGACGGTAGTTTCTTTGAAAATCCAGTATTGATGGAGACTGTTAAAGAGCTCAAGATCCACGGCGGAACGCTTCATCTCATGGGCTTGGTTTCTCCCGGCGGAGTCCACAGCTCGATGGATCACCTTTACGCTCTGCTTGAATTCGGCAAGAGATACAAACTCGAAGTCGTCGTCCACTGCTTCCTTGACGGCAGGGATACCCCGCCTCAGAGCGCGATAAACTATGTCAGAGAGCTTGACGAAAAGATGAAAAAAGAAGGGCTCGGCGAAATCGCGACCGTCATGGGCAGATTCTACGCTATGGACCGCGACAACCGCTGGGAAAGAGTTGAGCAGGCTTACGACGCGCTTACACTGGGATTAGGACTGCGTGCTGAAACTCCGGTAGATGCGATCCTCAACTCTTATGCGAGAGGTGAATACGACGAATTCGTCCGTCCGACGATAATCATGAACGACTGCGGCTTTCCGAAAGGGGTCATGCGTGACGAAGACGCGGTTATTTTCTTCAATTTCAGGGCAGACCGCGCAAGAGAGATCTCGATGGCGCTTAACTTCGACGACTTCAACGGATTTATGAGAAAACAGCGCGTCAGCTTCAGCCAGTATGCGACGATGACACGCTACCGCGCAGATTTTCCGTTTCCTGTACTTTTCGAGCATGAAGAACTCAAAAACATTCTCGGCGAAGTCGTTTCAAAGGCCGGAAAGACGCAGCTCCGTATTGCAGAGACCGAAAAATACGCCCACGTCACCTTCTTTTTCAACGGCGGAAAAGAGACTGTCTTTGACGGCGAAGAGCGGATCCTCGTTCCCTCTCCGAAAGTCCAGACTTATGACCTCAAACCTGAGATGAGTGCTTACGAAGTGACAGAACAACTTCTTGAAAATATTGAAAAATTTGATCTTGTCATCCTCAATTTCGCAAATCCCGACATGGTCGGCCACACAGGCGTCATGGAAGCGGCGGTCAAGGCGATCGAAGCGATCGACGAATGTGTCGGAAAAATCATGGCGAAAGTAGAAAAAGAGGGTAGAGTGCTTATTCTCACGGCAGATCACGGCAACAGCGAGCAGATGTTTGACGAAACGACTAAAGCTCCGCACACGGCACACACCACAAATCCTGTTCCGTTCGCAGTCTACAACTACAAGAATATTGAACTTCACAACGGAATTTTAGCGGACATCGCGCCGACGATACTCAAAATCATGGGGCTCGAAATCCCTGCCGAAATGACGGGAAAAGAGCTTTTCTGATGAACGGATTCGACTTTTTTACATTTTTGCAAAAACGGGTAATATCAACTCCGTTTGAAGGGCATTTATATGCTTTGATTGATAACTGATTGATTTTTTAGGAGAAATTCATGAACAGTGAAAAAGTGAGAACAAGATTTGCGCCGAGTCCGACAGGATACATGCACGTCGGAAACTTGAGGACGGCTCTTTATGCGTGGCTTATTGCGAGAAAAAATCACGGAACTTTCGTTCTCAGAATTGAAGATACCGATCAGGAAAGAAAAATCGAAGGAGCAGTTGATCTGATCTACAGAACTTTGGCTGAAACAGGGCTCGACCACGATGAAGGTCCCGATGTAGGCGGCGATTACGGTCCGTACGTCCAGAGCGAGCGCATGGCTGCCGGAATTTATATGAAATATGCCGAAGAACTTATCGAAAAAGGCTACGCTTACCGCTGCTTCTGCACGAAAGAGCGTCTTGACGACCTCAGAAAGCACTGCGAGGAGAACCACGAGCAGACGAAGTACGACAGGCACTGCCTCAACCTTTCGAAAGAGGAGATCCAAAAAAATCTCGATGCCGGAATTCCTTATGTCATCAGGCAGAAAATGCCCGATTCGGGAACCACTTCGTTCCACGATGAAGTTTACGGCGACATCGAAGTCGAAAACTCGACGATGGATGATCTTATCTTAATAAAATCAGATGGTTATCCGACTTACAACTTCGCAAACGTAGTTGATGACCACCTCATGGGGATCACCCACGTCGTCCGCGGAAGCGAATACCTGATCTCGACCCCGAAATACAACCTGCTTTACGACGCTTTCGGCTGGGAAAAGCCGCATTACGTCCACGTTTCGCCCGTCATGAGAGACGCCCAGCGAAAACTTTCGAAGCGTGACGGAGATGCAAGCTACGCCGATTTCATTAACAAAGGCTGCCTCAAAGACGCGCTTCTCAACTATGTCGCGCTTCTCGGCTGGAACCCCGGAAACGACCGCGAAATCTTCACTCTGCCCGAACTTATAGAGGCTTTCGATATCAGCGGAATAGGCAAATCTCCCGCCATTTTCGACGAAGTAAAGCTCAGATGGCTCAACAGTGAATACATCCGCGCAATGTCGCAGGACGAGTTCCTGAAACATGCTATGCCCTTCATCAAACAGGCTGTAAAGCGCGAAGATGTCAACTTCGACGTTATCGCGGCAGGGCTTCACAAGAGAACGGAATACTTCAGCGACGTGATCCCGCAGCTTGATTTCATTGACGAACTTCCTGAATATTCGGCAGAACTTTACGTCAACAAAAAGATGAAGACCGACAAGGAAAATTCGCTTCAGGCACTGCTTCTCCTTAAGCCTGAACTTGAAAAATTCGAGGACTGGGATCACGAGAAACTTTACTACAAAGTCGTCGATATAGCTGAAAAAGCCGGGATCAACAAAAAAGTCCTGCTCTGGTCAATGCGCGTCGCGCTCAGCGGAAAAGAGCTTACCCCGGGCGGCGGAAGCGACATCGCGGCGATTATCGGCAAAGAGGATTCGCTGAAGAGAATAGAGAAGGGCATCGAACTTCTTCAAAAGTAACCGGTTCATTTTCACTGTCAGAGTTTTGAAATATCTTGATTTGCATTTGTAACATTTATATCTTGCAGAAACGATAGCAGCGCTGCTGTTCAATTCATTTTTTACATTTAATTTTTTTGGAGATTTTATAATGAATTACGGCGACAAAATAAGAACAGTACGCGAAAAATTAAAGATCACACAAAAGGAAATGGCTAAAAGTCTTGGAATTTCACAGGCTTATCTCTGCGCTATCGAATCTGGCAGAATGCAGGCAAATGCAAAAGTGCTTTTCGGTCTCGAAAGGATTTTCGGCGTGAAAACCGAATGGCTGGCGGAAGGAGATGAAGATGTTTTTAACAAAAAACCGCCCGTAGTTGCCGAAAAAGGCGGCTGTTACACCGCTTCTTTCATAGGCGAGATCGGCTCTTCGATTAACGAAGGCAAACTGCACCTTTTCAAGGTGACAAGCGACAACATGGAACCTTGTTTCCTCATCGGCGACGAAGTTTTAGTCGATGTCACGGACAAACAACTGAAAAATCTGGCTGTCTATCTTTTCGAAATCGAATCAAAAACTGTACTCAAACGCTTTATCGGCGGAGATTCCGGGAAACTGACCAATGACAAACCAGCGAAGAAAAACAACGACATCATCATGAACAGTTCGATAAAATGTATCGGGAGGGCTGTATGGATCATCAGAAAACTGTAATTTAGAGATTTTTTAACAAAATGGCGGCAATTCTCCGCAACAGAGGGTTGCCGCCGGATCACTTGATTCCAAAATTCACAGCCCTTGTTTTAAATCCGCTTTTCGCTATAATCCGCCGGTTTGATCTTAATTGGAGGTAAATATGAATAACTACAAACATGATTTTATCGATTTTATGGTTGCGTGCGAAGTTCTCACTTTCGGCGATTTTGTCACAAAAAGCGGCAGAAAAACCCCGTTTTTCGTAAATACCGGCAAATACAGAACGGGCGAGCAGATCGCGAAACTCGGTGAATTTTACGCCGAATCGATCATGGAAAACACAAAAGGGGAGTTCGATGTCCTTTTCGGGCCTGCCTACAAAGGGATCCCGCTTGCAGTTTCGGCATCTATTGCTCTCAGTTCGAAATTCGGCAAGAATGTCTCCTTCTGCTTCAACAGAAAAGAGGTCAAGGATCACGGCGAAGGGGGAAACCTCATCGGCCACAAACTTCAGAAAGGTGACAGAGTCCTCATAATCGAAGACGTTACCACGGCCGGAACAAGCATCCGCGAGACAGTTCCGCTCCTCAAAGCGGCAGCCGATATCGAACTTGCGGCACTTTCAGTCTCGGTCAACAGAATGGAACGCGGAACGGGCGAAAAGAGTGCCCTTGATGAGATCCGAGACGATTTCGGAATGAAAACCTTCTCCATCGTAAACATGGCGGAAGTCGTCGAATACCTCTACGGCCGCAAAGTTAACGGCAAAGTCCTCATTGACGATGAAATGAAGTCAAGGATAGAGGATTACTACAAAATCTACGGGGCAAAGTAGATTTACACTTATGTGCACAAGTATCATTTCAAACAGAAAAAAGACGATAGTCGGCTGGAATCTCGATATTCTCAATATGGAATACCGCGTTCGTAAGGAGAAAACCGGCGTATATATCGAAATAAACGACGCGAAAGAAGGGTGGATGCCTCTTTTCGGGGCGAATTCGCGCGGTGATTTCGTGGGAATGCCGACCTGCTGGCCTTTTGACAAAAGTAGCGATCCTGTAGGCGGGGAAGAGCACATTATTCTGCTTGATATCGACCTTCTTCTTATGAAAAAAACGCTTCAGGAAATAAAGGAAATCGCTGAATCGGGCAGGGTTTGCAGCGTGCCCGGTGTCACCTTCATGTCGTCTCTTTCCGATAAAGACGGAAATCTGCTGCAGATAGTTCCGGGGCAGGGATGCATGTATTTCGAGAAGCCGAAGTACAAGGTAATGACGAACTTTTCGCCTTACAAAATGGACAGCGAAACCCATCCGTGGATGGGTTGGGACCGCTATCAGAAAGCTCTGTCCATGCTTGAGGCGGCAAACGACGATTTTGATGTCGCAGACTGTTTCGCAATACTCAGGGAAGTTTCACAGACTGTGTGCCCGACGGTCGTATCCATGGTTTATGACGTGACGGAAAGAACCGTTTACTGGTGCGAAAACAAAAACTGGGATCAGCTGGAAAAGTTCGATTTCAGGGAAGGTTAGATCAATCACAAATTCCGCATAATTTCTTGAATCCACGATGAATCCAAGATTTCGAAAGCGAAGCATTTTTTGCCTAAATCTTTTAGTGAAGCACCGATGTGGTAAAGAATTTTGTTGTCAATAATCAAAAATCTGTCGTGGATTTTCTCTGTGTATTTCAATTCAAGTGTCGGATATTGTTCATTGAATTTCTGGATATCGAGAGATGTGATTTTTGTTTTGGGATAAGTGTAAATCCTAACTTTTACGCCGCTTTTCTTTTTGGCAAAACGTTCCAGAACCGTTAAATCGACATAGTTATCAATCAAAACAATCTCTTTTTCAGCCTCGACAATAAATGACTCGAATTTTGCATAAGCATCAAAAATCTGACCTTGGAAGAAGATTCCTTGTTTGTCTTCAATTTTGTATTTGTCCATTTTGTCGAAAAGCTCATCGATTTTTCTATCAGAATCAAGCTGGTGTTTTTCAACTCTGTCCAATCTTTGAAAAACCTGCGCGTTTGTCTGCATGAAACGGCGCATTGCAATAAAGGCACGCATAATTTGAATATTGACCTCAACTGCGTTCGGACTTCTCAAAACCGAAGAAAGCATTGCTATTCCCTGCTCAGTAAAAGCGTAAGGATTCACAGAGGAATGTTTCAAGCTGGCGAACCGGTCGCAAAATGCGACCAGTTCTTTTGTTTCATCATCATTAAGCTGAAAACAAAAATCTTTTGGAAATCTTTCAATATTTCTACGCACTTGCTCGTTCAAACGCTTGGTTTCCACACCGTAAAGCTCAGCAAGATCGCGGTCTATCATCACTTGGCGGCTTCTGATAACCAGAATTTTACTTTCAATGTTGATTTGTGGTTGATTTTTATCCGCTTCAACAGTTGTTTTGTCTAAATACAAAAGATTTTTTGGGATTTCAATCGGAGTAAAATTATGAATTTTTCTTGAAATATCAGAAAGTTTTTGATCGATCCTTGCGATATCTTTCGTATTTTGCGAAGTCTGAATCGCGAGCCTTGCGACTTCGTCTGAGCCGATAAGGTTTTCCCGTTCAATTATGAAGTCCTTCATCGTTTTAAAAAGCCGAATCAGAATTTTACTCTGTTTAACAGCCAGATCACCGCGCAAAACTGTCATCAGCATGTAGATTCCCTGCTCGGTGAAAGCGTAAGGAAGGTATTTTGAATATTTTCCTTGTTCCAAAGTTAAAGTTGATCCTGAATCTTCTATTGCTTCAGAAAATTCTAAGGTCGAAATTTTCGACCTTAGAATTTCATAATACTCTTCTTTTGTAAGTTGGAATCTGAAATCATTGTCAAATTTTTCAATATTATTCTTAACTTGCTCGTTAAAACGCTTGGTTGTGTAACCATATATTTCAGCCAGATCGAAGTCGAGCATTACGCGCATTCCGCGGATCGTGTAGATTCTTGACCGCAAATCGTTTTCGTTGTGAATTACTATCTCGTTTTCCATCTTTAAAGATCAAAAACAAATTTTCAATATCAATATTATAATTAAACTTTTGAAAATTATCAATAAAATTTTCTTTAATTTTCAAAAATATTTATTACAATATTTGAGTTTTTGTTTTTTGAGGAGAAAGCGATGGTTACAACAACTTATGTAATCGAATAGGCAAACCGGCGGTTACCCTTTCATGATTGGTTGTAGAATTTTTTAAAAAAATCGAGGTTGACAAAATAGGATAAATCACATAAAATATTTTTTGGAGTGGTTCAGTGACAAATTTTGAAGTGGAATTTTATGAGAAAGAGAACGGGGACAAGCCGGCAAAAGATTTTCTTCTTTCTCTGGGTGTCAAAATGATGGCGAAAATGGCGGACATGATCTCGATATTGCAGGATAACGGATACGATTTGAGAGAGCCGTATTCCAAATATTTGTCGGACGGGATTTTTGAGCTGAGAGCCCAGGCTGAAACAAATGCAATGCGTGTTTTCTATTTCTTTTATGTTGACAGACGGATTGTTCTGACTCACGGTTTTATCAAAAAAACACAGAAAACTCCTGCTGCTGAAATAGAAAGAGCGAAAAAATACAGAGCTGATTATTTGCGTAGAAACGGAGATAAAGATGGGCGAAAAATTTAACGATTTTCTCAAAGAACAGCTGAAAAATCCCGATTTCAAGGCGGAATACGAGCTTCTTCAGCCGGAACACGCCGTGATTCAGGCGATTATCGATGCCCGCAAACAATCCGGACTCACCCAGAAAGAACTTTCCGAACGCACCGGCATCGCACAAGGCGACATCAGCAGAATAGAAAAAGGTAACGCCAATCCCTCACTTCGGACACTGCAGCGGCTCGCCACCGGAATGGGAATGAAACTCAAGATCGAATTCCTTCCGCAGAACAACTGATTTTTTCCGCAAAATATAAACCCAGTTAAACACAACTGAAATCAATTCGTAAAAATCCGCTCGATAAAATAAGTTTTTCCGCGATCACCACTCGCATTTACTCATTCTCCGACTCAAGATTGTCTAACATCTAAATTTTAAAATCATTCAATAAAATTAGATATTTACGCTATTGAAATAAGAAAGGGGATTTTTTATAGTACAAATAGTTTTGGGGAGGAAATCATGAATTATCTGAATTTAAGCGAAGAAGCTCTTAAAAACGCGATTCGCCAAGATTTTTTCAACGATTATTTTTGTACTGTATTGGGCAAGATTGATTTCGTTGTCGTTTTACCTGAAGGCACTCCGGAATATTCTTCGGTTCTCTGGGCTGAAGCCAAAAGAGGAAAAAATCACGATATTTACGAAAGTTTTGTCCAACTGATTCTGACAATAGGAAATCAAAAAGATAAGGGTTACATGCCTCCTTCTTATATCGGCGCGTTTGACGGTGAAAAATTCGCTTTTATTGAATATTATGACATTCATGAAGTGTTTGGCAGGAACGATTTTAACTGGAATGTTGCACCTTCGAACCATGACACGAAAGAGTTTAAACAGCTTTACAATTTGTGTAAAAAAACTCTGGAAGACAAAAAGATTCTTTACAGATATGAGAGCGATTCAAAGGAACTTAGAAAATTTATAAAAAAGTTGGAAAAAGGCGGCGGCGGCAAAGTAAATGTTACCAAAAACAACTTTCCGAATGTTTTTCAGAAATGGCTTGCGACAGTTAAGGATTCAATATCCACAGACTGGGATAAAATGCAGGAAATAGGCGTTCTTCCAGCCGACTTTTTTCTTGCCGATTTGCTTTCGAGCGACAATGAGTCGCTAAAAGACAATCTTTCAGTTGTTCTGGAAAAAACAAAATACAAGGTCGCTCATAAATTCAACGGTATGGCAGCATATATACCGGCTGATTTTAAGGACGATCAAAAAGCTCACCGGGAATTTTGGGCAAAATACGAAAGGCCGCCTAAAACGGAATACTGGAGTTATATTATAGACCGCCGCGATCTGCTTGTTCCGCAGGATATACGCGAAAGAAAAGGCTCGTTTTTTACGCCGCAGATATGGGTCGAGAAATCTCAGGAATATCTTGCTGCTGTTTTGGGCGAAAACTGGCAGGATGAATACTACATCTGGGATTGCTGCGCCGGAACGGGAAACCTGCTCAACGGACTCACGAATTACCGCAATGTGTGGGCTTCAACGCTTGACAAAGCCGATGTAGATGTCATGATTGACCGCGTCAACAACGGCTGGAATATGTTTGAAAACCATATTTTTCAATTTGATTTCTTGAACGATAATTTTGACAAATTGCCGGAAGAATTGAGCGAAATTATTAATGATGAAAACAAAAGAAAAAAATTGGTAATTTATATAAATCCGCCGTATGCGGAAGCAGATAATCGAAAAGGAGCTGGCAGAAAAGGTGTGGCAGAAAATACAACACACGATAAATATGCATCGATATTAAAAAAGGCACAAAGAGAGTTGTTTGCGCTGTTTTTTACGAGGATTTACCACGAAATCCAAGGCTGCATTCTTGGAGAATTTTCAAAGTTGAAGATTTTACAAGCCGCGAATTTCAGGGATTTCAGAAATGATTTTAAGGCAACAATAAAAAAATCATTTTTTGTTCCTGGCAATACTTTTGACAATGTAAAAGGAGACTTTCCAATCGGATTTTTTGTTTGGAATTTGACAGAACAGAGAGTTTTTGCAGAAACCATATCCGATATTTATGATGAAAACGGCACTTTTTTGGGCGAGAAAAAAATCCTTTCTTATGATCAATCCGTGCTCTTAAATAAATGGATTGATGAATTTAAGCCAATGAAAAATGTCGAGAACTCAATCGCGACAATGATTGGGGTTGCCAGCGATTTTCAAAATCAAAGATTAACTCGAATTGAGTTGCCTTACATGAAAGTTCCTGCTGACAATCATAATTGGCAAATAATCTCATCAAATCTAATTCCGAGTGCAATTTATCTCGCTGTGCGTTGGTGTATGGATTCAACTTGGCTGAATGATCGAGACCAGTTTTTGTATCCGAATGACGGTTGGAAAAAGGATTTTGAGTTTCAGTCAAACTGTTTGATTTACACTTTATTTCATGGGCAAAATCATATTTCGGCTGAGCATGGAGTGAACAACTGGATTCCTTTTACGGAGGGCGAAGTCGGTTGCAAAAACGCATTTAAATCCCGTTTTATGAGTGATTTTATTGCCGGAAAAATTAAAAGAACCGATGCGCCATCAACTCAGGAAATACAAAGTGGTTTTGAAGCGTTAAAACCAGTTACAGAAACTTCTAAATTTGAAAAAGTCGTTTTTACTGAAGAATCGCAGGACGTTTATAATGCCGGTCTGAATCTTTGGAAATACTATCACAAACAGAAAAATGCCAATCCGGATGCTTCTTTTTACGATATAAGAAAACATTTTCAGGGCATGAACGAAAAGGGAAACATGAACCCAAATTCAGAGGATGAAAGATACACTGCCTTAATAAAAAATCTGCGTGGCAAAATGAAAATTCTTGCCGATAAAATCGCAGAAAAAGTCTATGAATACGGGTTTTTGAAATAGAACCAGCAAAGGAGCGATGCATTTAAGAAAAAAAGGAGATGAAAAATGAATAAACAAAAGCTTAGATTTGCAATATCATCTTTTGTTAAAAGCAAGAAAGTGAATGCTGCATACTATAATCACAATTGGATCGATCGAGAAAAGCGTAGAAGCTATTATCAGTCCTTCAATAAAGATAAATTGCTGGCGATGACGGAAGAAAATTTTTTGGAATATATGAGCAAACTTTGGTCAATGCTTATGTGGGGCAATAAAAAGTTTATCGTTGACAAATTGATCGCTGACAACGGATTCGAAACACTCAAAAAGCATTTGGCGGAACTGTTGTATGGCACGACACAAATTGAACAAAGGTGGGATGATTTCTTAAAGTCTGTAAAAGGTATAGGACCAGCAACAATCAGCGAACTTCTTACTTATGTTAATCCGAAAGAGTATGTTATTTTCAATAAAACTGCGATTATTTGCCTGAGCTACCTCGAAGTGCCCGATATGCCAAAGTACAGCTATCAGTGCACAGGAAAGAAATTTGCCGAAATCTGTGCAATAACCAAGGATATTTCTAATGAACTTAGGCTTGCCGGAGCCAAGGAGTATGATCTTTTGGCAGTTGACTATTTTTTCTGGGACGAACTTCTGCCTCTTGCAGAACATAAAGAAATGAAAAATAGATTTAATGAAAATGGCAAACCTAAAACAGTCAATGATTCCAAGTCAATACACAACGAAATCAAAGAAAAATTAGTTGCCATCGGAGAATTGCTTGGTTTTGAAAGCCGCTCTGAGGTGAAAATCGCTGTCGGTGCAGTCGTTGATGCAGTCTGGGAAGCCAGAATCGGCAACATGGGGAAGGCGATTTATGTGTTTGAAGTCCAGTCCAAAGGCTCTGTCGACAGTTTGATTCTGAATTTAAAAAAGGCTCAAAGTAACCCGGCTGTTCAAGCCGTTGTTGCTGTGGCAGATGAAGAACAACTCGCAAAAATTATCGGCGAAAGTGAAGGTGTAATTGATGAAAAATTCCTCCGCACATGGAATTCAGATGATGTTCTTGCTGTTTACGACTCGCTAACTCGAGCTCATGAGTCAATCAATAAATTAAAACTGGTTCCGGAAAGTTTTTGACGATCCAAAAAAACCATAACTCCCCAAAATAATTCCCGTTTCCGTTCAAGGTCATAGATGTTTCGCGTTGCTCAACATGACGGAACACCTATTTTTTTCTGATTTCGCGAGACGTTTCAGGAAACCTCTCTACGCCTTTGTGCGGGCAAGCTGCCCGCGCTCCCAGAATTTTCACAAATTCTTCAGGATCTCTTTTATCCAAGCTGAATCCATGATCTCAAAAGCGAAACATTTTTTGCCGAGATCTTTTAACGATGCGCCAATGTGATAAAGGATTTTATTATCAATTATCAGAAAACGGTCATGTGTTTTTGAGGTGTGTTCTATTATAAGTTGCGAATATTGTTCATTGAATTTTTGAATATCCTGCTCGCTTAATTTTGTTTTAGGATCGGTATAAATCGTGACTTTCACATCTTTTTGCTTTTTTGAAAAGCGTTCCAAAACCGAAATATCAATGTAATTGTCAATAAGAACGATTTCTTGTTCAGCACTTTGAATGAACGATTCAAACTTTGCGTAGGCATCAAAAATCTGACCTTGGAAGAAAACACCTTCCACTGGCGGCAACGAGGTGCGGACAAAAAAATCTATTTTTTCTTCTGTCTTGCTTACACGACGCTCCAAATTGTCTATTCTCTGATTGAAAACGTAGCCTTTTAAAATGAATTCTTTTAAAATTTTATTTGCCCACTTTCTAAACTCTACGCCCCGATTTGATTTGACGCGGTATCCGACGGAAATAATGACATCAAGATTGTAATATTCCGTCGAGTGTGTCTGTGTTTTACCTTGAATTGCTCCGTGCTGAGTGGTAGTCGCAAATTTTGCGACCACCACTTGTCCTTTCAATTCTTCATGTCGGGCATTAGCGATATGTTTTCCTATTGTTTTGATGTCACGGTCAAACAACTCTGCCATTTGAATACGGCTGAGCCAGACGGTGTCCTGTTCAGGCGAGATTGTAACTTCTAGTTTTAAGCCATCAGTTTCAAAAATGGCGGTCTCTTTTGTTGTTTTTGTTTTCACTATTTCATTTTCCATTTCAAACACCAAATAAAAATACTAATAACGATATCTTTGATGTTAGAAAAAATCAAATTTTATCTAAACAACTTTATTTTTTATTTTAAATTTTATGAAAAACTTTAATAAAATTCACGAATTTTCTGAAGTCAGGCGATATATGCCGGAGTAGGCGGGTAAAATAAATCTTTTTGTGGTCAAAATTTTTGACCGCAAATCTGACCGCCACCAATAACTCCCCAAAATAATTCCCATTTCCGTTCAAGGTGCCACACTGGAGAGGGGCGGGGTGAGGTCAGAGGACAGTTAATTTTCCGAATTTTTTTCAAGTTCGATGCTTTTTTCTTCCCATTTTTCCATGAGTTCAAGGAGTTCGTCCTCGATTTTGCCGAGCCGTGAAGCGAGTGCGGGATCGAATGAAGCGGAAATTTTGTCGCAGATCTCCTGCTTTTCCTTTTCTAATGAATCTATTTTATCCTGAAGGTTTTCGATTTCTTTCTTTAATTTATTCAGGCGGTTACGGATCTCCTTCTGCTGGGCGAAGTCGATTTTTCCTTTGACTTCTTCAGTTTTGGGAGCGGATGTTTTCGGCTTTTCCGAAAAAGTTTCTTCGGAAATCGTTTCGTGACCGTACATATCGAGATATTCGCTGTAAGTCCCTTCGAAATTGAAGATGTCGCCGCGTTTCCTGAAGTAGACTATCGAAGTCGCGAGGGAGTTGATGAAGTGGGAATCGTGCGAAACGAAGATGATGGTCGCCGGAATGCTTTCCAAAGTGCTAAGAAGAATTTCTTTTGAATCGATGTCGAGGTGTGTTGTCGGCTCGTCGAGAAGGAGAAGATTGCCCGGAGTCATTATGAATTTGATGAAGGCGAGTCGCACTTTTTCTCCACCGCTGAGCACCGCGATTTTTTTATCCCAGTCGTCTTCGAAAAAGAGGAAACACCCTAAAATATTTTTGATTTTTGTCATCATTTCAAAAGGTGCGATCGATTCGACGAATCCCTGAACCGTCATGTCGGCAGGAAGTTTCGAGATTTCATGCTGCCTGAAGTAGCAGATCTCTATTCCGGCACCGATCCTGCAGACTCCCGCTGTCGGCTGAAGTTCCTGACCGATGATATTGAGAAGAGTCGATTTGCCGAAACCGTTTCTTCCGACGAGGGCGATCCTTTCGCCGCGACGTACTATTCTTTTGTAGTTTGAAATGACTTCAAGATCACCGAATTTATGAGTTATGCCGCTTAGTTCAGCGACGATTTCGCCTCCGCGTTTGGGTTCGGGAAGGCGGAAAGTCATGACGGGAGCCTTCTGCGGCAGAACGATGAGCTCGCTTTTGAGTTTTTCCAGCATTTTCAGCTTCGACTGCGCCAGAGCCGCATGAGCCGCGTTCGTGTGGTTTTTGTCGTAGTAATCCTGCAGGTCTCTGATCTCAACAAGCTGTTTTTCGCGCTGCTTTTCCAAAAGTGCGATTTTCGCCTCTCTTTCCTTGAGGTAAAAATCGTAGTTTCCTTTGTAAATCGTTATTTCGCCGTTGAAAATCTCCCAGGTCTCTTCCGCGACATCGTTGAGAAAATCCCGGTCGTGCGAAACGAGGAGCACCTGTCCGTCGAACCTTTTGAGCCAGCCCGCAAGGAAGTCGATCGTCACGATATCGAGATAGTTCGTGGGCTCGTCAAGCATGATGATGTCGGGTTCTTTGACGAGAACGCGGGCGAGGGCGATCCTCATCTGCCAGCCGCCGCTCATTGTTGAAGCCGGTTTTTCCCATTCGCTTCTTTCAAAACCGAGGTTGAGAAGAATGTTTTCGACAGAGTTTTTCTGCTTTGCCTTGACTTCAAGTCTGTGAATTTCTTCAATAATTTCGTTGAGCCGGACAAGCAGTTTCTCATCTGGCTCTTTCGACGAATCGATTTTTTCAATTATTGCAGCCTGTTCCGAATGGAGTGACTCAAGTCTGCTTGAATCAAGTCCTGATGCGACTTCTTCAAAAACCGTTCCTTTGAAGTGATAGACCGCCTGCTGCGGCAGATATTCGATGACGGCATTCTTTTTGAAAGTTATTTCGCCCGAATCGCAGTATTCCGCGCCCGAAATTATCTTCATCAGAGTCGATTTGCCCGAGCCGTTTTTCCCGACAAGCGCCGTTATGTGCTTTGAAAGCGGCAGACTTACGTTGTCGAGGATCGTCTGACCTGAAAACTGTTTTGAAATCCCTTTAAGTAAAAGCATGAAACCTCCTAAAGCCGCGGCAAGGTATCAAAAACTTGCCACATAGTCAAACGCTTTTAAAATATAGTGTTTTTTGTGTTTTTGCGAGGTGTTTCATGTCTTCGAAATTGATGATTACAGCTGTCAATACGACACTTCTTTTAATTTTACTTGCTGCCGGTGTGCTGGCCGTAAAATCCTGGAGAGACAAAAGCGGATTCGAGGATTCTCTTGCTCAAGCGCAGCTCAGGATAAACGACCTCGAAGAGAAAATGCGGCATTCGGAGCATGCAACCCTTCATTTCGGAAAACTGCACAATATCCTGGAACTCGGCCTGGTCAATGTCGAGATCTCGGGGACGAAATTCATCAAAGAGCCGCTTCAGGAGAGCATCCAGAAAACATTTTTCCCGTGGAGCGACAACTACCGCGATTATTATATAGAAGTTGCGACATTTTCATTCGAAGCTACATACAGTGTCGATCTGAAGGATGTTTTCATAAAGGAAGACCCTGAGAAAGTCGTGATTTACGGACTTAAAGTCATCGGTCCGAAGCGGACAAACGAAAAGTGGAAAACCGAATACACCACGATAATCCGCTATCCGGCGAAGAAAATAAAAGATGCGGGCGGTAAAAAAATAGAAGTGCTTGACGAAACGAAGTTCGAAGATGTTAAAGCGAAATACCGCAAAGAGGGTTACGAGCAGTTCACTCAGCTCAGCAACAGGGCTAAAGAGGATTTTTTCAACAACTGCGACCAGGGACATGAAGTCGGTTATGTCAATAAAATCGTGCTGGAAAACGCCGAAGGTTTTTTCAAAAGTCTCTTCGCTCTTCCTGATTCAAAGAAAAAAGTGGAATTCGATTACAGCGGCGAACCAGATTCAAGCGCAATAAATTTCAAAGAATTGAAAATCCAGCTCGGAAACAGATAACATAAGGAGATAAAAATGAAGTTCTCGGTCTTGCTGTCAGTTTTATTTATTTGCTTGTTTTTCGCGGCGTGCGGATCTGAAAAAGGCGGCAGTGATCTGCAGGAAGCTGAAGACGCTGATTATCAGGAAACAGACGATTCTTCCGATGATGAGAGTGATCCCGACCAGGATTTTCCTGAAGATAAAGAACCGGTTCAAAATGATGAAGATTCTATTCAGATCGATGAAGATCTTACAGAGCCTGACAACGATGAACCAGAAAGCGCCCTTGACCTTTCCGGGAGTGAAACTGCAAACTGTTACATCGTGAAAACTGCCGGGAACTACAGCTTCGATGCAACTATACGCGGAAACGGCAGAAAAATAGAAGGTGTTGATTTTACTGACGAAAAGCTGAAACCTGCCGATGCCAGACTTCTCTGGCAGAGTGATAAAAGCGGTTTGATCGATTCGCTTCAGCTTAAAGAAGGGCGGATTTATTTTTCTTCAAAGGGAAAAAACGGAAACGCTCTGATCGCCGCGCTCGATGAAGCCGGAAATATAATCTGGAGCTGGCATATCTGGCTTTTGAATGAAGAAATTTCAGATGTCAGGACTGCAGACGGCGTTATGGTGATGGACCGTAACCTCGGTGCGGTATCGCTCGATTTTGAATCTCCGGAAAGTCACGGAATGCTTTATCAGTGGGGAAGGCATGAGCCTTTTCCTGCTTCTCCTGTCGTTTCAGGCGGAACAACTTCGACAATGCCTGTTCCGGTTTACGATGCTGACGGAAATGAAGTCGCGATTACTGCTTCGTCACGGGATAGCACCGAAAACAACACTCTTGAATATGCTCTTTCGCACCCGGCAACGGTTTTGAGCAACAACGCTCAGTTTTCAGATTGCCGCGACTGGCTTCGTAAAGAGTTCTCAAATCCGGAACTTTGGGGCGGTTCAGACGGTGAAAAGAGCCTTTTCGACCCGTGTCCTGCGGGCTACAGAGTTCCGAAACTCGGAACTTTCGACTTTTTCACATCAAGCGGCGGCTACGAAACCGACATAGCCGGTTTTTCCGTTTTCGATATCTCATCCGACGGCGTAATTGACGGAAATGACTACAAAAACGGCTGGTATATCCTGCTTGATGCAGCATCGGATTCATACTCTTATTTTCCGGCTGCGGCGCGCTACGACGGCTCTTATGCAATGCTGATGGGAAGTAAAGCCGGGCTTTGGGGCAACTACTGGTATGCGGATGCAGATGATACGGTAGATTCTTCCGTTCCGTGCGGAGCATACGCACTCGCTTTCCAGTCCGGAGAAGAGGTTTCAGCTTCTCCCAAGGCTGTAGGAGCGCGTGCCGACGGCTATTCCGTAAGATGCGTGAGGGAATAAAGGTTATTCTTTTTCCGAAAGTTCGATATATTCCTCGAATATCGAGTCGTATTTTGACTTGAGTTCGCTGTATTTCGCGGAAAGTTCCCCCATGTTGTTCTTGTTTTCTTCGTAGTTCGCCATCTTTTTTTCTATCTCGGCGATCTCGTTTTCAGTTTCGGGGATCAGTTTTTCGAGTTCGGCAAGTCTGATGCGCTGGGAGTAGGTGAGTTTGGGAGCGTCGGTCTGCAATGTTCTAGGCTTGACTGCTTCTTCTTTGGGTTTCGCCGCTTTTTTCTGCTCTCCTCTTGAGTTTTTCCGTTCCAGTTCTATCCATTCGCTTGCTTTTCCGACAAAACTTTCGATGACGCCGTTACCCCTGAAAATAAGGAGTGTGTCAACGGTTCTGTCGAGGAAATAGCGGTCATGGCTTACGACTACGATCGGTCCCGCGAACGAAGAGAGGAAGTCTTCAAGCACCGAAAGCGTCTTGATGTCGAGGTCGTTCGTCGGCTCGTCGAGAACGATAAAATTGGGGTTGTTCATGAGAATCGCGACAAGGTAAAGCCTTCTTTTTTCGCCGCCAGAAAGTTTTTCAATCTTCGTGTAATGGAGGGATGAATCGAAAAGGAATTTTTCAAGCATCTGCGAGGCTGAAATTTTCGAACCGTCGGCAAGGGTGATGTTTTCTCCTTTCGATTTGACGAAATCTATGAGGCGCATATCAGGCGGAAGATCACGCGAAGTCTGGTCGAAGTATGAAAATTCGGTGTTTACGCCGATGTCGTATTCGCCGCTTTCAGGCTGCAGTCGGCCTGTGAGGATATCCAGAAACGTGTTTTTGCCGCTTCCGTTGCCGCCTACGATCCCGAGTCGGGTATCCTTTTTGAATGCAAAAGAAAAATCGTGTAAAATCGGAGAGTTATTCCAGCTGAAAGAGATGTTTTTCAGTTCGAGTATCTTTTTGCCGATCCTTTTGCCCTGAACCGCGAGTTCGATGTTTTTTTCCTCTTCGGGCTTCTCGCGCTGCATCATTTTCTGGATGTTTTCGATGCGGTCTTTCGATTTCGTCGCCCTTGCACGTGGTCCGCGTGCAAGCCATGCAAGTTCCCGCCTGAGTATCGCCCTGATTCGTTCTTCGTTAGATACAAGTGACTGAAAATATTCCGATTTCTTTTCAAGATAGTAGTTGTAACACCCTTTGTAGTGAAAAAGGTCGGAGCCTTCAATTTCATAAATCGAGCTGCATACCGAATCAAGGAAATAGCGGTCGTGCGTCACCATGATCACCGCTTTTTTCGTCTCTTTGAGATACTCTTCAAGCCAGACGATCGTATCGATATCAAGATGGTTTGTCGGCTCGTCGAGAAGAAGCAACCCGGAATCCTTGACGATGCACTGCGCCAGAGCCACTTTTTTAACCATTCCGCCCGAAAGTTCGCCCATTTTTAAGGTTAGGTCGCTGATTCCGAGGCGGGTGAGGATGGATTTTATTTCGGACTCATAACTTCTGACATTCAGGGTGTCGATTTTTTCGGCAAGTTCCGCGGCATCTTCAGTGCCGGAGCCGCTGCATGCAATTTCGTAACGTTTGATGAGATTCAGCTTTTCGTCGTTTCCGGAAAAAATGTGGTCTGCGATCGTGTCATCAGGTCTCACCTCGGGGATCTGGCTTAAAAACGAGACGTTGACCGACTTGTTTATCGCGACTTTTCCGCTTTCCGGCTCTTCAAGACCGGCAATTATTTTGAGCAGAGTCGATTTCCCGCAGCCGTTGACACCGATGAGGGCCACTTTTTCACCGCTTTCGACCCCGAAAGAGATGTTTTGAAAGAGGACTCTTTCAGCTTTGATGCTGGTGACTTCTGAAACTGAAACTACGTTCGGCATTTTTATCTCCTCTTTTCAGGAAGCACTCACGCTTTTTCCATCGTGATTTTCACTGTTGCGTGATAGATGAAGAATGCAACTATGCTTGTTGTCGAAATCGCGGCGAAGATGCCGGTGACATCCGCAATTTTGCCTCCCAGCCAGACTGCGGGAATAAGCATTATTATCGTTCTCATGAAGTTGAGCATGGTGGAACGGATCGGTTTGTGAAGTCCGTTGATTACGTTGACGCACATGATCGAGGATCCGATCGCCGGGAAGGCAAGTCCGTTAATGAGCATATATTCCATTATATATTTGAGAACGACCGGGTCTTCGGTGAACATCGAGGCGATATTGCGGCGGAACAAAATGAAAATAAGCATCATGAACGAGCCCCAGCAGAGAGAGAAGAGTTCTGATATTTTGAGCGCTTTTTTCACGCGGTCGATCCTTGCCGCGCCGTAATTCTGACCGGTGAATGGAAGGAGTACGCTCGAAAGCGAGAAAACGCCTACGAGAAGGAGCGAATCTATTTTGATACCGGCTCCGAGCGAAGCGACCGCTTCATCACCATAACCCGCCGTAATCCTTGTAACTATCGCATTCGAAATCGGCATCAGCATGAGCGAAAGCGAAGTCGGGATCCCGAGCCAGAGGACTTTCCGCCATGAACTTAACATTACTGAAAGTTTAAGTCTCGAAAAATCGAACATTTTCATTCTGAACTGCATGAAACTTACAACGAGAACGGCACTTACGATTTTTGCTATCATTGTGGCCAGAGCTGCACCTTCGATTCCCATTCGCGGAAAAATCCAGACTCCGAAAATGAGAAGCGGGTCAAGAACAATGTTTATCACAACGACCGTGAGCATGATGAGTCCCGGTGTTTTCGTGTCTCCGGTTGCCCTGATCTCATTGTCGATGACGGCGGGAACGGCCCCGACCGGCATTCCGTAGCAGCAGATCCTCATGTATCTGAGAACGAGTTCAAGCGTTTCGCCTTTTGCGCCGAGTGCACTGAAAATCGGCCTTATCGTGAAAAGTCCGGCGATTCCGAAAAAAGTTCCGAGACAGATTATGAGAAAAAGGCTGTCGGTCGAAATGCGCTTGACTTCCGGGAAGTTTTTCTGACCGATCGCACGTGAAATTACCGCGCTCGTGCCGAGTCCGATGCCGAAAAGAAAATGGTTGACAAGCATGACGACCGGAAATGTGTAGCTCATTGCGGCGAGTTCAAGCGTTCCGAGCTTAGAGACGAAATAGGTGTCGGTCAGGTTGAACGCCGTCATCGCGATGTGACCGATGAGCATGCCCAGAGCCATGTCAAGCAGGATTTTCGGGATCGAACCTTCAGTGATATTTTTCTTCATAAGACCACCAAAAACAAAAAGCCGCGGAAGTTAGCACGGAAAAGGGGAATGTGCAAATTTTAAGGAATAAAAAATTTTTTTGGTTTTTATTTGACTAAGTAATTTTTATTACTTATAAGGCGTCGATTTATGTTCATTGGGGTTTGTTTTTTTAATCCTTTTTTTTATGGAGGTTTATATGAACAAGTATGTAGAAAGCGTTATCGCTAACGTAAAAGCAAAACACGCTAACGAACCCGAATTCGTTCAGACTGTAGAAGAAGTTCTTTCTTCTCTTTCCCCTGTTGTTGATGCTCATCCTGAGTATGAAAAGGCTGACCTTCTCAATCGTATGACTGAGCCGGAAAGAATGTTCACATTCAGAGTTGTATGGACTGACGATCAGGGCAACACCCACACCAACCGCGGCTGGAGATGCCAGTTCAACGGCGCAATCGGACCGTACAAAGGCGGACTTCGTTTCCAGAAGAACGTTTACGAAGGAATCATTAAGTTCCTCGGCTTCGAGCAGACTTTCAAAAACTCGCTTACCGGTCTTCCTATCGGCGGCGCAAAAGGCGGCTCGGACTTCGATCCTGCCGGCAAATCTGATGCAGAAGTTATGCGTTTCTGCCAGAGCTTCATGACAGCTCTTTACCGCTACATCAGCCCGGACATCGACGTTCCGGCTGGCGATATGGGTGTCGGCGGAAGAGAGATCGGCTACCTCTATGGTCAGTACAGAAGACTTAAAGGCGTTTGGGAAAACGGCGTTCTTACCGGTAAAGGTCTTACCTACGGCGGATCGCTCATTCGTCCTGAAGCTACCGGTTACGGCGCAGTTTACTACCTTGAGAACGTCCTCAAACACGAAGGCGACAAAATCGAAGGAAAGAAAATTGCAGCAGCTGGTTTCGGCAACGTTACATGGGGTATCTGCAAGAAAGCTATGCAGCTTGGCGCAAAAGTCATCACCCTTTCGGGTCCTGACGGATACATCCTTGACGAAGACGGCGTAGCAACTCCGGAAAAGGTTGATTACCTTCTTACCATGAGAGCTACAGACCCGATGCACGTTAAACCTTACGCTGACAAGTTCGGCTGCAAATTCGTTGCAGGCGAGAAACCCTGGGGCGTAAAATGTGATGTCGTTATGCCGTCAGCAATGCAGAACGACGTTAACATGGAACAGGCTAAGAAAATCGCAGCATGCGGTGCAAAATACTACATCGAAGTTGCAAATATGCCGACCACGAACGATGCACTTAACTTCCTTCGTGAGCAGAAGAACCTCATCGTTGCTCCGTCGAAAGCAGTTAACGCAGGCGGCGTAGGTGTTTCCGCACTCGAAATGTCACAGAACAGCGAAAGACTTGTCTGGACAGCTGAAGAAGTTGACGAGAAACTTAAACAGATGATGAAGAACATCCACGACAATTCCGCAGCAGCAGCTGAAAAATACGGCCTTGGCTACGACCTCGTTGCAGGTGCAAACATCGCCGGATTCGAGAAAGTTGCAACCGCTATGATGGAACAGGGACTCTTCTAATCGAACCTGTGTTCCGGTTTTTTCGGGGAGCTTCGGCTCCCCGTTTTTTTTGCTCTCAACTCTCTTTTCATTATAATGCGCCGCAGTTTTTTGGAGGGATTTTTTATGAAGCGTCTTTTTCTTTTGTCTTTTCTTTTTATTTTCTGTTTGTCGTGCGGCAACCGTGAACGCACAGCGGCATCTGTATATAAATCGAGAGAAAAACTGGAAGTTTTGGGATATGAGTTCAACGAAGAGAGTTTTGTAAAGGCAATAAAAGAAAAAAGGTCTGATATTGTTAAACTTTTTATAGATTCCGGTATGAGTCCGGATATGACTTTCACGGCCGGCAAGTATCAGGTACCTGTTATTTTTTATGCAATAAACAGCGGGGATGAAATGACTTTTCAGGTTCTGCTGCATTCCAAGGCAGATCTTCTGGCTTCTGTCGAAGGTGTTTCGGTGCTTGCCAAAGCGGCTGAAAAGGGAACGCCCGAGATGATTTCACTGATCATAAAATCGGGTGCCGACATAAATACCGAAGGTTACAACATGATTACTCCGCTTATGACGGCTATCGAAAGTGACAACAACGGCGCGGCATGGCTTTTCATCCAGTCGGGAGCGAATGTCAATGCTGCCGATATTTACGGTGTAACGCCTCTCATGCGCGCTGTCGGAAAGGGGAATGTCGATATCGTCAGGGAATTGATAAAGAAAGGGGCAAATGTAAACGCGGCAACAAAAGAAGGGACAAAAGTTTATAAATTTATAGGAAACAAGGAAAGAGAGGCCGTGACTGTCCTTCTTCGGGACGCAGGGGCTGAATTTTAAATCGGCGGGGCAGAATGGATTTTGAAAAATATCTTGAAACTATAGATCTTTTAAACAAAGCAGCAGCGGCTTACTACCTCGACGATGCGCCGTTTATGAGCGATGAAGAGTACGACAGGCTTTATCGTGAAGTCGTCGATTTCGAGTGGAAAAATCCCGATAAAAAGCAGAAATTTTCCCCTACGATGCGTGTCGGATCAAAGGTGCGCGAAGGTTTTACGAAAGTTGTCCACAGCGAAAAAATGATGTCGCTTGACGATGCCTTTTCAGTTTCGGAAGTCGAAGAGTTTTTCAACCGCCTTGATTTTGTTCCGAACGGCGGTTATGTCGTCGAACAGAAAATCGACGGGCTTGCGCTCAATATTATCTATGAATCGGGAAAATTCGTCCGTGCGGCAACGCGCGGAGACGGTTCAGTAGGCGAAGATGTCACGGAAAATGTTGCAACAGTTAAAGAAATTCCCCTTTATGTTCCCGAGTTTGCCGGAATAAGTTTGATAGAGGTGCGCGGCGAAGTCTATATGCCGAAATCGAGTTTTGAAGAGCTCAACTCGGCAAAATCAAGTTACGGAGAAAAACCTTTCGCAAATCCGAGAAACGCTGCGGCAGGCTCTCTGCGCCAGCTCGATCCGAAGGTTACGGCGGATAGAAAACTCAAATTTTTTGCCTACGCGATAACCGGAATCAGCGATGTCGACATAAAATCGCAGGAAGAACTTCACGCTTTTTTGAGAAATTCCGGTTTTAAGACTCCGCACTTCGAAAAAATAGGAAAAATTGAAGAAATAGAGACTCTTATCGAAAAAACGATTGCCGGAAGAGGCGACCTTCCGTTCGATATCGACGGACTGGTCGTGAAACTCAACAGATTCGACGAGCAGCGCGCAGCGGGTTTTCTTACTAAAACGCCGAAATGGGCGATCGCATATAAACTTCCGGCAATAGAGAAGACAACGAAACTTCTTGATATAACCTGGCAGGTCGGACGCACTGGAATAATCACGCCGGTTGCGGAGCTCGAGCCGGTAGAAATTGCAGGAGTCGTAGTAAAACGCGCAACTCTTCACAACATTGAAGAAGTCGAAAGAAAAGGTTTGAAAATAGGTGACACCGTTTTTGTACGCCGCGCGGGAGACGTTATTCCGGAAGTTACTGCTCCGGCTGAACAGCTTCGTGACGGCAGCGAAAAAGAGATCATTCACCCTGAAAACTGTCCGGTATGCGGATCGAAATTAGCAAAAGACGAAAACAAGGTCGGCTACAAGTGCCAGAATATCGGCTGTCAGGCAAAAATCGTCGCATACATCAGCTATTTTGTTTCGAAAGGGTGCTTCAACATTGACGGACTTGGTGAAAAGCAGGTCGAATTCCTGCACGAAAGAGGCTGGCTCAAGTCGGTTACCGATATTTTTCATCTTTCCGACTATGCTCTCTTCCTTTTCGGTGAAAAAGGGTGGGGCGAAAAAAGTGTCCGGAATCTGCTTGATGCGATAGATAAAGCCAGAAAAGTCAGGTTCAGGAACTTTATAAATTCGCTCGGGATCGACGGAGTCGGTGAATTTATTGCCGGTGAACTTGAGAAAAAATTCAATGTCGGAGAGCTTATTGCGGCGACTCCCGCTGTTCTCATGCAGATTGACGGAATAGGTGACATCGTGGCGAATTCGATTGCCGATTTCTTTGCTGACGAGCAGAACCGTGAAACAGTAGAAAAACTTTTGAAAGAAGTCGAAATATTTTATCCCGAAAAGGCTTCATCTTCCGGAAATGCCAATTTTGAAGGCAGAACATTCGTCATTACCGGAACTTTGTCGCAGCCGCGCGAGGTTTTTGCAGAAAAAATCAAATCTTTGGGCGGAAAAGTCAGCGGTTCAGTAAGCAAAAAAACTGATTTCGTCCTTGTGGGCGCTGAAGCCGGAAGCAAACTTGCAAAAGCGAAAGAACTCGGCGTAAAAACGATAGACGAAGAAGAATTCAACTCGATGTTTGAATTATAAGACTCGCATTTCTTTAAGGATTTTCATCGCAGCATCCTGCTCTGCCGCCTTTTTGTTTCTTCCGAAACCTCTTGAAGTGAAGCCCATTGAAGAACATTCGATAACAAAAACGAGGTCGTGCTCGGGGCCCATTCTGTCGATCACAGTGTAGGTCGGAACGGGAAGGGCAAGTTCCTGCGCGATTTCCTGAAGACGCGATTTGTAGTCGCGGTTTATATGATCCAAAAGATCGACAATGTCCGGAGATGCGTCGATTAGCGGCGTGAAAATCCCGGTGATTATGCGGAGAACCGTCATCCAGCCAGCTTCAAGAAATATTACCGCCATAAGCGATTCAAAAACATCGGAAAGAATTGAATCCTTTTCCCTGCCGTACATTTTTTCTTCGCCTTTGCCGAGAATCATCAAATCTCCGAGTTCAAGACCTTTTGCATTATAAGCCAGACCCTGTTCGTCGATCAGGTTGCTGCGCGCTTTGGAAAGTTTTCCTTCTTCAGCATCCGGAAAGGTGAGATAGAGCAGGCGCGAAACGGCAAGTCCGACCACTTCATCGCCTAAAAATTCGAGCCTCTGGTAGTTTTTTCCTTTTTCGGCGGTTTCCGCGCTCGGATGAGTGAAAGCCGTTTCAAGCAGGTCGAGATTTGCGAATTTATAGTTCAGTTTTTTTTCAAGTTCTTCAACTTTTGTTTTATCGAGCAGTGACATTCTCTCCTCCTAAAGCATACATGGCGATACTTGCGGCAACTGAAGCGTTGAGCGAATTTATTTTGCCGAACTGCCTTATCGAAACTACGAAATCGGCGCAATTCAGGATGTACTGACCGACAGATTTGTCTTCGCCGCCGATAACGAGAAGTATTTTTTCCGGATTTACTTTTGCAACGTCTTCAAACGAGCTTTTGCCTGCTCCGTCGAGAGCAATTACCGTATATCCGTGTTTTTCCTGAAGATTTTTGACATAAACATTTGAACTCGATTCCCGAACAATGTTCAGGTGTTCGCTTGCTCCGGCACTAACTTTGATGACAGAGGGATAAATTTCGGGAACGCCGCGCACCGGCATGAGAATCGAATCAAAGCCGAAAATCTCGGCGCTTCTGAGGATCGCTCCGACATTGTGCGGATCTTCTACATTGTCAAAAAGAAGTATGCGCTTTTTGCCGATGATTTCGTCAAGTTCTGCGTATTTGTAGACAGAAGCTCTGATGACTGCGCCCTGATTGTCGGTCGAGCCCGAAAGCTGATTGAGTCTTTCACGCGATACCCACTCAAGTTTTATATTTTTTTTCTCAATAAATTCGGCAAGTTTTTTGATCCGCTGATTGTTTGCGGACTTTTCATTCAGATAAGCCTGATAGATTTTTCTTTTGCCGCCGCGGATAACTTCAAAGCACGAATTTATGCCGTAGACATATTCAATAGACGATTTTGCCATAAAAAACCTTCCTAAAAAAACTTTTTTCGGGCGATTCTAACGACTGAAAGGCGATAGTCAAAAAAATAGATGTAATAAATAAAATCACAGGAAATAACGGCTTATGAAATCCTCGGTTTTTGCCGAATCCTTTGTCTCTTCGATATCGGGATCAAGATAAAACGCGTGCCAGAGCGATGCTTCGTTTAATTTCTCCATATACGATTTTATTTCGGAAATATCAGTGTTTTCAATGAGTTTAATAAGTTCAAGCGCTCTGTTCTGAAATGTTGGGCGTATGCTTCTTGCGAATTTTATTTTCTCTTTTCCGGCATATTCAAGCACAGATAAGATTTTTTCCGCTGTTTCAGGCGAGGTGTTTTCAAGCCCGCAGGAAAGCAGGAAGGATTCTTTAAGAGTCATGAATTTCAATTTTTCGAAGTCGGTTTTTAATGAATCGGGACCGAAAACGATGTATGGAACCTGCGAAAGAACTGCTTTTACCGGAGTCTGACTTTCTTCATCCCACAAACCTTCGAGTTCGTCAAAATTACACAAAAGTTTAATGTATTCAATTAGTTGAGTTAAAATTCTGTGGTTATTGGTGTGGAGCGGTTTTGCCTTGATTTTTGTTTTATCGGGCATCGAAGAAATAATTTGGACAAATTCTCTTAAATATCTCTCTTTTTCGCTGAATCCTGCAAATTCGAAGACTTTTTCTTTTTCAAGAGCAAAGAAGTTGGGGAAGTGATCTGTCGGTTTTTCGTCGTTTTCACCAATGAAATCCAAGGTTTTGTCAAGGAAAAGAGTAAACTGCCTTTTATCCCGGTTCAGTTCAGCGAGGCGCTGCAAAGGGTAGGGATCTTTTTTTGCAACGGCTTCGAAGAGAATTGATTTCAGGAGTGCGTTTTCTTTTTCCGTATCGTTTCTTCCTTTAGCTGAAAGAGATAAGAGCACCTGTTTTTTCAGATTTTCCGTAATGAAAACATTTGTCGCCTTTTCTGCCGCATCAAAGTTTTCTTCAGCAATATATTCACGGATCTTTTCTTCTGTTTTTGCTCTTTCTTCCGGAGAATCGGCAAAAAATTCAGCAGCTTCTTCCATATTTCCGGTTTCTGTCAGAATTTCGAAAAGCATCTCTTTAAGTCTGTTTTTCTGCGCTTCGTCCGTAGCTGCCGAAAGTTCCGTTTTCATTGTTTTCAGTGCTGTTTCGTTATCGCCTGATTCTTTTAAAATAGAGACGTAACGTTCAAGAGAAGTGATATTTTTGTCAATATTGAAAAGCTCTTCAGCGATTGCACCGGCACTTTTCCAGTCTTTTTTTGCCATATAAATATTAAGAAGTTTTTCGCCTGAAACGATTTCTTTTTCTTTGTTCCATTTTTTTTCATAAATAGGAACCAGGATCGAATTTGCTCCTATTTCGGAAAGAGCTGATTCATAAATTTTCAAGAAATCATCCAAATTTTCATAATCTGTAAAATTGATACGGTTACGGTATAAATTCATAAGTTTGTCTGGAGAGATGTTTTCTCCTGCCAGAGAGATCGTTTCATCGATAAAGCGGCATTTTTCTTTGTTGTCTTCAATTTTCTGGAGAGAGATGTTCCTAATGAAAAGAAGGGTGTTGAAGTCTTTGTTTTTGATATAGATATGTTCTAAAATATCTCTTGCGATATTGTAAGTTTTCGTATCTTCAGCTGTTGTGAGCAGCTCTTCAAGGTCATCCTGAAGAGTCGGATTTTCGCAGCCTTTAAAGAATAAAGACCAAATTTTCCGCTTGTTTTTCGGTTCGAATTTTAAGTAGTAGTCCAATATAATCGAAATTCCTTCAAAAAACCCTGCTTTTATATATTCGCCGACTAAGAACATCAAAGCTGTTTTCTTTGTGGAATTTTTAGTTAAAATCTCAATGGAGAAATCTTTTTCGAGAAGTGAGAGAACAAATTTTTCTTTGTCGCTGTAAGGCATGCCGGATTTTTCAGAAGTTCCTTCTTTGTATAAGAAGTAAAGTTCCTTCCAGAATGACGATCCTTCGCGTTTAAGTATCTCGTCTGTCATGAAAGATGAATTGCTTTGTTTTATATATTCAATAAACAACTCGAAATTATATTCGTTGTAGTCTACCAGTTTTGTTTCAATGTTAGTAAAATCTGCCTTTCCTTCAGACATTCTTAAATTTTCTTTTGCGGTTATGTTTTCAGGGTAGAGCTTAAGTATTTCAGAGAATGTTTCGTTTGCTTTTTTTGTTTTTCCTGTTTCTCTGAGGATCATCGCGAGCTTGGTAAGGTATGAAAGAGAGACTCTCGATTTTGCCGATTTTGTCATATCTGCAATCTGAGAAACCACAAGGTGAGCTCCGGCAGCATCTTTTGTCTTCGCAAATATTTTTTCGAGATAGAAAAGAGCGGGCAGATGTTCCGGTTCTATTTCAAGAAGTTCTCTGAAGCATTCGGTTGCGCGGGTCAGATCTCTGATGTTTTCGTAAAAAATTATGCCGTTTTTGTAGTAAAGATTGGCGATTTCCGCGATATCCTTTGAAATATCGATCTCTTTGAAATTGATTTCGGTGAGTTTTTCCCAGTTTTTCGTTTTATAGTATATT
Source organism: uncultured Spirochaetales bacterium (assembly GCA_902774115.1). Classification (GTDB taxonomy): domain Bacteria; phylum UBP6; class UBA1177; order UBA1177; family UBA1177; genus UBA1177. The sequence continues at coordinate 523,522 of CACYHH010000001.1, read as the reverse complement.
TTTCCGAGTTTTTTTATTGCATCAAGATTTTTCGGAGCAATATCAAGGATCTGCAGCAGGAAACTTTCTGCTTTTCCAAGGTCGTGAGTGTAGTTCAGGCAGCAGTCTGTCAGTTTTTCGAGTAATTTTACCTGCTCGGTATCTTCGAAAGCACTTTTAAGTTCATATTCAAGAAGTTCAGTATAACGGTCGTAGTTTTTCGCTGCAAAAGAGAGTTCAGCCAGAGCTCTTGCCGCTTCTGACGAATAGCGTGCCGCAATGCTTCTTTCAAAGTATTCGACAGCTTTATCGTGATCGTTCAGCCGGTTTTTGAATATTTCGCCGGTTTTATAAAAGAACAGCGCCTGATTTGCAGCGTTGTTTTCTCTGTCGGCAAGCATCGAATAGAGCGAAGCCAGTTTATCCCAGGATCCGTTTTCTTCGTATATCGCAGCTGCTTTTGAAAGCGAAAATGTGCAGTTGACAGGGTCTTCTTCCGCAATGGTTCTGTATATTTCGGCAGCAAAATCAGGTAGTTCCAGTTTGCTTTCATAGAGATCGGCGAGAAGTTCCAGATACATTGTTTTTTCCGCGCCGATCGCTTTTTTGGAAGAGAGTTTGTAGAATTTTCCGACAAGATGCCATTTTTTATACTTGTAGAGAACGGGGGCGATTATGTTTAAGATGAAGACTGAATCTGTGTTTTCGGCAAGTACCGAGACCGTTTCTTCAAGTTTGTCTTCGATATTGTTTTTGTAGTAGTAGCAGAATTCGACGAATTTTACCGTCGTGAAAGAAACTGCAAGTGAACTTTCGGTTACTTTTTTTGTGAATGCGGCAATATCTTCGGATGAAATGCCGTTGTACTGCATCATGTAAAATTTCAGGATTTCGAAAATGAATGGGTGGAGATCCGATTCTTCAAAAACCTTTAGCATCAGAGAAAACGCTTTGCCGTAATCCCCCGCTTTTTCAGCTTTGACAGCTTCAAAAAAAGATGCGCAGAGCGATTCCGTCGAGTTTGTATCTGTTATTTCGTGCGGAGCTTTGTCATAAAAAGAGAGGACGAGGTCGGTAACAGGATCGGATTCTGTCAGATATTTTTTTATTTCATCAATGAGCTCTTCATTGGCAAAACCTGTTTTTATTAACATAAATATTAATAAATTCAAGTAGTTTCCTTTGCTTGTCAAAGATGATGCGCTTTTGAGTTTTTCAAAAAGTCCGTATTCGGAAGGATCAGAAAGGAGTAAGGTGAAAAAAAGTTCAAGTTCGTCGTTTCCACCCAGTGTTTTGAGAGCTTCTGCAGCCGACATCGAAGTGAGAGCAGCGGGAAAGAAATTCTCCGGCGTATGTCCGGACAAAGTTTCGAGAGGCTTGAAAGTGCTGCGTTTTTCCTCGATTTCCGCGCTTTTCGGCAGGATGTGCCTGAAATTCAAGCGCACATTTTCAAGAGTCGAATCGTTTGTAATTACGATTTTTTCCATGAAACCCTCCAATACAATTTTTATCTTCGCCGCAGAATAATATTAAACTTCTTAAGTTATGCAAGATTTACTTGAATTTGTAACCGACCTTCGGTAAAAGCAGTCCGAAAATGTTGTTTGTTATATTTACCAGAGGTTTTTATGAAAAATTTTGCTGACAGACTTATAAAGTTCCGCGGTCTTATAATTGCTGTTTTTATTATCGTGACTCTTCTCATGGCGATTCCGCTGAAAGACAGTTCAGTCGATCCCGATGTCGAAAACATGCTGCCTGACCATCTCAGGGTCCACCTCAAGGAGCTTGAAGAAAAGTTCGGCGGGATGGAAATCGTTTTTGTTGTGGTCGAGGACAATGATGTTTTGCGTCCGGCGGTTCTCGAACAGATAAACGCGATCGCTTCGGCGCTGAAAGAGGTGGCTGATATCGAAAAAGTCAATTCGATCCCGATGGTTGACGACGATCCTTTCGCCGATGAAAAGCCGAAAGAGGGAACTCCCGAAGAACTGGCGCAGAGAGAAGAACTCCGCAAGATGCTCAAAGGCAACGACATGGTAATGCGGACTCTGATAAACGACGATTTTACCGCGGCAACGGTTTTGGTCAGAATGAAAAATAACGGTAAAGGTCTTGAAATTACTAAAAATATACGCGAAGCAGTTGCAAAAGTCGAAGGTCCCGGCAAGGTCACTCTGGGCGGTCTTCCCGTAATCAAAGAGCACATTTCCGAAGACGTTCCGAAAGACATGATGGTTTTCATGCCGCTCGGACTTCTCATCATGCTCGGCATTCTTTTCGTAAGTTTCAAGCAGCTCCGCGGCGTTATTCTGCCGTTTTCTGTCGTTATAATGTCGATAGTCGTTTCGATGGGGCTTGTGCCGCTTCTCGGCTGGAAAATGACGACTGTTACGATAATTCTGCCGGTTATTCTTATTGCCGTCGCGAACGGTTACGGGATCCACATAATCAGCCGTTACCAGCTTCACAACATGGAGGCAAACGGACAGAAGAGCTCTGCCGAGCTTGCAAAAGAGGTTTTTTCCGACATGTCCCTGCCTGTTATTCTGACCGGAGTCACGACGATCGCCGGAATGCTCTGCCTTATGACCCACACGGTCGTTCCCGCGGCGCAGCTCGGAATTCTTTCTTCGATCGGCATCGCCTTTGCGCTTGTGGCAAGCATTCTCTTTATTCCAGCAGTCCTTTCTATGATGAAAGTTCCTGCTCCGGTAATAAACAAGGAAAAACGTCCTACAACAGAAAAACTCCTTGTAAATATTGCTGAATTTGTTTCAAAGCACCCGAAATCGCTTCTTGCGGCAAGTATAGTTCTGACACTTGTCATGGCGTTCGGAATTCCTAAAATCATTGTTGATTCGAACCTTGCAAGCTACTATCCGAAAGGGCATCCGGCGCAGGTCGCTTCCCAGCTTATAAACGACAATTTCGGCGGATCGCAGATTATAAGCGTCAATGTCAAAGCTGACATAAAAGATCCTCAAGTACTTAAAAAGATTGACGAAGTTGAACAGACAATAAACAAAAACCCCAATGTCGGAAATACTCTTTCAATTGCAAAACTTATAAAACTCGTCACGAAAGGGGCTTACCAGCCGGGAGAAAAGGGGTTCGGCGAGATTCCCGAAACAAAGAACGCGGTCGATTTTTTCCTCACAAAATACAACGAAATGGCCGATCCCGATGAGCTTACCAAACTGGTAAACAGCGATTTCACTCAGGCGCAGATCATCGTTCAGCTTAAGAGCGAAAGCAGCGAAACAATAAAAAAAGTGGTCATCGACACCCAGAAACTGATTGAAAACGAGCCGATTTTCTCGGAAATTACAGGATCGGGCGTAATGTTTAAAGATCTGATCGACAGCGTTATCGACGGTCAGGTAATTTCACTGATCCTTTCTTTTGTTCTGGTATCGATTCTTGTCATGATCCTTTTCAAATCGATTGTTGCCGGAATCATCGCAGGTGTTCCGCTCGGAGTTTCGCTTGTCCTCATGTTCGGAGTCATGGGATTCACCGGAGTCACTCTCGATATTGCTACGGCGCTCATTTCGTCAATCGTCATCGGAGTAGGGGTCGACTACACGATCCACTTTTTGTGGCGCTACAAAATCGAAATGCAGAAACACGGAGACACGACCGAAGCTGTCCGCCACACGCTCCAGACAACAGGCCGCGGGATCATTTTCAATGCCGTCAGTGTCATGGTCGGCTTTGTAATCCTGCTTATAAGTTCATTCCTGCCGATACGCTATTTCGGAGCGCTGATCGTTCTCAGCATCGCGGTATGCCTTGTAGGTTCAATGGTTCTTCTTCCTTCGATCTGCATCATCTTCAGACCGAAATTTCTTGAGAAAAAGTAAATTTTCCGCAGTTTTGAGTCGATCGTTTTTGCTTTTTTGCCATTCATAAGTAATATTCCCCGTTTTTTGATTTTTGGAGGAAAAAATGTCTGTTTTTGACGAACTTAAAAGACGCGGTTTTATCGCGCAGGTTACTGACGAAGGTATTATTGAACACTTGAAAAATAACAAAGTCACGGTCTATTGCGGTTTCGATCCTACTGCAAACAGTCTTCACATCGGAAACCTTGTTCCGATCATGGGTTTGGCACATTTCCAGAGGTGCGGGAACAAAGTTCTGGCACTTGTCGGCGGTGCAACTGGAATGATAGGCGATCCGAGCGGAAGATCTACTGAAAGAAATCTGCAAACCATTGAAAAGGTTAGGGAAAACGTTGAAGCAATAAAAAAACAGATGGGGACAGTCCTTAAATTCGACGGCGAAAATCCCGCTGAAATCGTCAACAACTACGACTGGACGGCGAATATGTCAATCCTTGACTGGCTTCGCGAAGTCGGCAAATTCTTCACGATCAACTACATGCTGACAAAAGATTCAGTCAAAACGAGAATCGCTTCGGAAAACGGAATTTCTTTCACCGAGTTCAGCTATATGACGCTTCAGGCGCACGATTTCTACCATCTTTTCAAGGAAAAAGGGTGCTCGGTTCAGTTCGGCGGAAACGACCAGTGGGGCAACATCACGGCAGGACTTGAACTTATCAGAAGAATCAACCCCGACGATGCAGGCAAGGCTTTCGGCATGACTTTCCCGCTCATGACGACTTCAACAGGCGAAAAATTCGGCAAAAGCGCAGGCAACGCTGTCTGGCTTGACGCAGAAAAAACTTCGCCTTACCAATACTACCAGTACTGGATCAACGTCACAGACGAAGATGTCGAAAAGATGCTGAAAATATTCACATTCCTGGATGTTGACGAGATCGAAAAAGTTGTCGAAGAGCACAAGAAAGAGCCGCATTTGAGAAAAGCCCAGATCCTTCTGGCGACAGAAGCGACGCGTATCATGCACGGTGAAGAAGGGCTCAAAAGCGCACAGGCGGCGAGCGCTGCACTTTTCGGCGGCGATCTCCACGGACTCAGCGAAAAAGACCTTCTCAGCATTTTCAAGGATGTTCCTTCGACAACTGTTCCGGCAAGTGACTTTGAAAACGGCGTAAATATCACTGATCTTCTCGTTCTCACCAAAATGCAGCCCTCAAAAGGAAAGGCGAGAGCAATGATTTCTCAGGGCGGCTGCTACGTCAACAACGAAAAGGCCGACAACGCCGACATGATGCTGAAAACTGCGGATCTTCTTCACGGCTCGATGCTCGTGCTTCGCTGCGGCAAGAAAAATTATCACCTTATTACGAAAGGATAGAGTTGAAATTCAGGAGATAAAATGAACGATTTCGCAAAATTCAAAAAAATTGACGCACACTCTCACATCGGCTTTTTCGGAAGCCCGTTCAATGTTAATTTCGATGCTGACATGCTGGAAAAGCAGATGTCGGAATACAACATCGAAAAGACGATTCTCTGCCCGGCGGCGCACACGCTGAACGAGGAACTCAACGACGCTTTCAAAAAGATGCCTGACAAAATCATCCCGCTCTGCTGGGTAAACGCAAATCTCGGGCAGGCGGCTTACGATATGCTTGAACACTATCTGCGCGACGAAAAGTTCGCCGGAGTCAAGATGCAGCCTCTTTTTGACGCTTTCACTGCCGATTCGCCGATGGTCGATCCGATAATGGAAATCGCGAAAAAATACAATAAACCTGTCTTTATCCACTGCGGTCATCCGCCGTTCTCGCTTCCGTGGCAGATCGGTCTTCTGGCCGAACGTCATCCCGAAGTTTCGACAGTTATGATCCATATGGGACACGGTCACGGCGTTTATATCGACGGAAGCATCACGATGGCGAAAAAGTTCGACAACCTCATGCTTGAATGTTCGGGAATGCCGATGGGCTGCCAGATCAAAAACGCATACGAAACCGTCGGCAGTGAACGTGTCATGTTCGGTATCGATTCACCGTTCCACCATCCGACAGTCGAAATCCAGCGCGTCATGTCATGCGGCCTCAGCGATTCTCAGCTTGAAGATGTTTTCTACAACAACGCCGCGAAATTTATGGGAATTAAGTAGATTTTCCCGATTTGTTGATAAATACAAAAAAAAGAGTGATAAAGCGTCGCTGCGTGAGATCGCAGGAGATTTGATCGTTAGGAGGAAAGATGGATAAAAGTGATAAACTCGTTATCGCGGGGCATGAGTTCTCGTCCCGTTTCATTCTGGGTTCAGGCAAGTATTCGATGAAACTTATCGAAGCTGCGGTGAAGTATGCCGGTGCTGAAATCATCACGCTTGCTGTAAGACGCGCAAATTCCAGGGAACATGAAAGCATTCTCGACTACATTCCGAAAGGAGTAACTCTGCTGCCTAACACGTCGGGAGCGAGAAACGCGGAGGAGGCTGTCCGCATAGCGAGACTTGCAAGAGAGCTCGGCTGCGGCGATTTTGTCAAAATAGAGATCATGCGTGACACGAAATATCTTCTTCCGGACAACGCCGAAACGGTAAAAGCTACTGAAATCCTTGCAAAAGAAGGTTTTGTCGTAATGCCTTACATGTATCCTGACCTCAACACGGCGCGCGACCTTGTGAACGCAGGTGCAGCTTCTGTTATGCCGCTCGCTTCACCGATAGGCTCCAACAAAGGGCTCTGTACACGCGATTTTATCCAGATCCTGATTGACGAGATCGACCTTCCGATAATCGTCGATGCAGGGATCGGCCGCCCGTCACAGGCATGCGAGGCGATGGAAATGGGTGCTGCGGCGATAATGTCGAACACCGCTCTTGCGACTGCCGGAGATCTTCCGATGATGGCCGACGCTTTCAGAAAGGCGATAGAAGCGGGCAGACAGGCTTATCTTTCAGGTCTTGGCAGAGTTCTTTCGCGCGGCGGCGCACCGTCTGACACTCTTATCGGATTTTTGCACGATTAGAAGGCTGAAATGGATAACAACTACTTTGTAGATTCAAAAAAACTTTCAAAAGAGGCTCTTGCTAAAAAGCATGAGCTTGAGACAAATCCCGCGTCTCGCGCCGATATAATGGAATATCTTCCGGGAATGGAAAAGATCGATTCCGACATTTCCGCTAAAGTTCTTGCTGAAGTCGATTCTTATGACCCCGATTCATACACGGCGGCAGATGTAAGACGCGCTCTCGACCACACAAACCGGACTGTCGAGGACTTGAAGGCTCTTCTTTCTCCCGCGGCTGACAGATTTCTTGACGAGGCTGCTCATCTTGCCTCGATCGAAACGCAGAACCACTTCGGCAACACGGTTTACTTCTTTACGCCGCTATATATCGCGAATTACTGCGAAAATTACTGCGTTTACTGCGGTTTCAACTGCTACAACGACATCCGCCGCATGAAACTCGACATGGAGCAGATCGAGCACGAAATGAAGATAATTTCCGAAAGCGGAATGGAGGAAGTGCTCATTCTGACAGGCGAAAGCCGCTCTCAAAGCAGTGTCGAATACATCGGCGAGGCGTGCAAACTGGCGAGAAAATACTTCAGAATGGTTGGAGTTGAGGTTTATCCGCTCAATGTCGATGAATACAGGTATCTCCACGAGTGCGGAGTTGATTACGTCACAGTTTTTCAGGAAACTTACGACAAAGTCCGCTTTGAAAAACTTCACCTGCGCGGTCACAAAAGGGTATGGCCTTACCGCTTCGATTCGCAGGAACGCGCACTTATGGGCGGAATGAGAGGAGTCGCTTTTGCCGCACTTTTAGGGCTTTCCGATTTCAGAAAAGATGCGCTTGCCACAGCACTTCACGCATACTTCATCCAGAGAAAGTATCCGCAGGCTGAGATTTCGCTTTCATGCCCGCGTCTTAGACCGATAATCAACAACGAAAAGATAAATCCTCTCGATGTACACGAGCGTCAGCTCTGCCAGATCTTGTGTGCATACCGCCTTTTCCTGCCGTTTGCAGGAATTACCGTGTCATCGCGTGAAAGCAAGACTTTCAGAAACGGCATCGTAAAGATCGCGGCGACCAAGATTTCGGCCGGAGTTTCGACCGGGATAGGCGACCACGAAAGCAAATACACCGGAAAAAGCACGGATTCAGCCGAAGGCGACGAACAGTTCGAGATCAACGACAGCCGCAGCCTCGAAAAAATGTATGAAGACATGTCGGAAGAGGGGATGCAGCCGGTTCTCAACGATTATATTTATCTGTGAAATAAGCGGACACGGAGAAAAAATGGAAAAGAAAAATAATTTAGCCTCAAAGATGAAAAGACTTGAGGAAATCGTCGAAAAACTCAATGAAAACCCCGAAATAGAAGAAGCTGTGAAACTTTACGAAGAGGGTGTCAAACTCTCGCTTTCGATAAAAACCTATCTCGAAGATGCCCAGACAAAAATCAGAGTTCTCACCGAGGAAGGGGAGAAAACGGTCGATGCCGATAAACTTGGTAGGAAAGATTTCGAATGATATCCTACGGCTTCATAAAAGAGCGCGACGCAAAGGCTGAAATTGCACAGATCGAGGCTGAACTCAAGCAGAAGTTCGGTTTAAGCACGCTCTTGCGGCCTCATCAGATCCACAGTGATACGATTTTTGTTAACGGCGAGGGCGAGGGTGACGGCATAATCATCACAAAACCATCGATCGCCCTCATCAGAACAGCCGACTGCATCCCTGTCCTCCTTTTTGACAGAAAAGCGGATATCGCAGGAGTTTTCCACAGCGGCTGGCGCGGAACAGAGCAGAAAATCGTCTCGAAAGGGGCGAAAATGATGGCTGAAATGGGCTGCAAAAACATTGAGGCTATTATTTTCCCTGGAATCGGACTCTGCTGCTTCGAAATAGGGGATGAACTTCGCGAAAGATTTGAAAACGCAGAAATTCCAATGAGTTATGTAGATGGAAAACTCCACGCCGATTTAAAAACAGCGATAAAAAACGAACTCAAAAAATCCGGGATCACGAAAATCACCGATGATTCCGATTGCACTTTCTGCACAGAAGGTTACTTCTCATACCGGCGGGACAAAACCGAAAAACGGCACGCCACTTTTGCTGTTGTATCTTAAAATTCTTTAAAAAAATTTTCGCTTGGGCATTATACGCCCAACCTCTCGGGTATAATTTGCCCGTTTTTGTTGTTTTAGGAGGAAAAAATGTCAAATCTTGAAAGAGTTGTTTACATCAACCATGCGATCAAAACTAAAGGTTTCGTCACAAGAAAGGAGGTCTCCGACCGTTTTGAGGTGCATATCGACACAATCAAGCGCGACATCGAGTATATGCGCGATTTCCTTTCTGCGCCGATAAAATACAGGCAGAGTGTCGGCGGATATGTCTATGAAACGCCGTTCGACATGCTTTTCGATTCGCTTGAGGACGCGGTCCTTTACTACATTTTCGTAAAGCGTCTCTCTGATTCCTTCAAACTCAACGGGCTTTCGTATATCCCTGTTATCTCACAGGATATTTTAGCGAACATCGCGACTTACATCCCGGCGAATTTCGACGAGATCATGGACAACATCACCTACGATTCATCGGATGTTGACTGCATGGATCTCAAGGATTTCAGGAACATTCTCGAATCGTTTATGATGAAACGCTGTGTCGAGATCTCATACATCAACGCCGACGGAGAGGAGAGCACACGTGTTGTTGAGCCGCTCAAACTGATGAATTACCTCGGAAAGTGGTATCTCATCGCATTCTGCCGCACAAAAAAGGCTCTGCGCGTCTTTCTTATTTCGCGTTTTACATCGAGCAGGCTCACCGAAAGCGCTTTTGAATATCCCGTAACCCAAAAGGAACTTGATGAATATATTGACGGATCTTTCGGAATGTTCAAGTCCGAAACAAGCAGTGAAGCGGTGATCCGTGTTTTCGAACCGGCTTATTACTATGTCAGAAACCAGATCTGGCACAAAAATCAGAAGGTGAACGACTGTGTCATCGATGGGAAAAAATGTCTCGAGATAACGCTTCCGGTAGGCGACCGGGACAAGGAGATCCTGGCAAGAGTCCTCTCGTATTCGCCCGACAGCGAAATAGTTTCTCCGCCCGCTCTGCGAGAAAAGTGGCTCGAAAGGATCAGAACGCTCTATAAAAAGTTCTGCAAAAAATAGGAGACTGCAATGGCTGCAAGCAAAATCCCGACAAATGAAGAGATCATCGCGATGATCCCGTCAAAGGCGGTGCGCGAATATTTGGTGAAAATAAACTGGCAGTTTGATGAGCACGAGCGCGATATCCTGCGCCGCTACCTCAAGCCGAAAAATAAAGACGAGGCTGACAGCGTCTATGCCGAACAAAACTATGTCACGCTGCCGCATCCTTTCAGAAAAGGCGACATCGTCACCGTCTGCGACAAAAGATTCAAAAACAGAAAACCTGAAACCGGAATAATGTGGTCTCCGAAAGATGACGAGGATTTCTGGAATTTCGACAAACGGGCAAAAACCGACCTGAAAGGTTTTGTCGATTTCACCGATGTTGCGACAACTGTCGATTTTCTCTCGCCCGAAGACGGCTTTTTCAGGCACGGGCATCCGAACCCTCTCTGGATCGAATACGCCGAACTTGACGAAGATTCAGCCGAAGCACGCTTTCTCAGAAGCGCGGTAAAACTCCAGAACGGAAACGGCTCTCTCGAAGAAACCGACGAGCTCCGCAGTGAATATGTGGCAAGCCGGAAGAAACGCAGAAAAAAATCTTAGGAAGAACTCGACAAAAATCCGATAATATGGTAAAAGAATTAGGTTTTTTGAACGGAGGTCACCGATATGTTTGGAAATGCGGTACTTTTGAGCATCAAAGATAAAGAAGCATCTGAAAATATTATGGAAATAATCAAGTGTTTTGTTGAAAAACTGAAGCCGGTCAAAATTTTTCTTTTTGGTTCTTTTGCGGCCGGAACAGACAATAAAGAGAGCGATTTTGATTTTTATATTGTTGTTGACGACAACCGGAATGTCGCCGATGTTTCCACTGAGGCTTACAAAGCAATCAGATATCTCAGAAAAAGACCTGTTGACATCGTTGTCGGAACAAAAACGAGATTCGACAAATACAGCAATTCAAATGATACGCTTTATGTCGAAGGCGAGGTCGCGAGAAACGGAAAACTTCTGTATGAGCTGAATTAAAGAGGGATCAGCATGGAAAACAACAACGAAAATTTGAATTTGGAACAGAAAATGGCGGAAGTAAAGGCATGGTTGGCTTATGCCGACATGGATTTTAATACCGCTGATCATCTGTTGAACGGTGCGTTTTACCCGTTGCCGCTCGAAATTATATGCTATCACAGCCAGCAGGCAGCTGAAAAAGCGGTAAAATCCGTGATTGTGTATTTCGGAAATCGCGGCGGAATGCCGAAAGTCCACGATATATCCTTTCTTATGAATCAGGTACATAACTCCGTAAAAGAAAAAACTGGTGTCGAAATTTCTGAAACGCTTCTGGATTATGCCGACAATCTGACGAAATACGGCGTAATGCCTCGATATCCCAATGAAATCGAGGTCGATGAATATATGGCAAAAACCGCTGTCGCTCAGGCCTCCAAAATTCTGGAGTGGGCTAAAGGTGTCATTATCAAATAGTTAATCATCTCAAAAAAATAAAAATTTTTTACCCTTGGGCATTATGTGCCCACCCAGGCGTTTATAATCACTTCCGTAAACTTTTTTCGAAATTTTCGGAAAAACGGTTTTTCCAACGCTTTATAGTAGCGTAATTGCTTATTTTTTATTTTCAGGAGGAATTAAATGAGTATTTTTGGTTCGTTTTCAGATTTTATAAGAAACACTGCGTGTGACGGCGGCGGTTTTTTCGGTCCTGAACCTGAGTTCATTCCTGCAACCAGCGAGGTTTTCAAAAAAAAGCGCAAAAAAGCCTGCGATTTCAAGCGCACGGTCTCCGATTCGGAACTTAGAAAAGGCGATGTCATTGGTGTCCACAGGATCGGCGGCGTTTACGACCACTACGGCATATATACCGGCAATGGCAAAGTTATCCATTTTTCTGACGAAGGGAGCGATATGGGTGATGATATCAGAATCCGCAGGGCGACACTCTCTCAATTCAAAAACGGTGCGTCGAATGTTTTCGTCATCGACTTCGAAGCTTACCGCGATTATGTCGAAAATCCCGAGCTTTTTGACTTCAGAGGACTGCTCAAGCTCGCTTTTGATGACTTATTCGGCAACGAAATGACCATCTATTCACCGGAAGAGACTGTCGAAAGAGCCGAAAGCCAGCTCGAAAAAGGCAAATACAACCTTGTTGTCAACAATTGCGAGCATTTTGCCGTCTGGTGCAAAACAGGAAAGCACGAATCGAGTCAGGTGCAGAACTTTCTAGAGGCGATTGGTAGCGTAATCATACCGATGTCGTAAACTTACAGAGTCTTGGTTTTCTTTCCACACCTTGGGCATTATGTGCCCAACATCTCCGCTATTTTATTGTAGTTTTTTGTTTATTTATTCGGCGCGGCGTGTATAATCCGGCGGTTGTTTTGAAAAGGAGAACTCTTTGAAGAAAAAAAATTGGAAATCACTTATAAGGAGAACTCTTTGAAGAAAAAAAAACTGGAAATGGCTTATAAAGAAATAGCCGTTCTAATAACAAGAGAGCTCGATGATTATGGAAATATTGCTAATCTAACAGAAAAACAAAAACGCGCTTATGAACCTATTAGTAAAAAAACTATTGAAATTCATCCTATTTGTGACGATATCTTTGCTGGTTATTATAAAGACGGCTATTTAACAACATGGTTCAGCAAAGAAGAAAGAGAAAAAGAAAGAGAAGAACAGGAGAAAGAAGAACTAAAAAAAATCAAGTCTTGCGACCACGAATACAAAACAATAGTTATTGTTCTTGAAAGTCCGCACACTAAAGAATATGCTGATACTGAATTTATTAATCCTGCACTAGGTGACACAGGCAAAAACTTGCATAACTATTTTAAAAACGTGTTTAATAGTGATGCGATAGCTATTGACAAACAATATAATTACCGAATAATTTTAATGAATTCAATTCAATTTCAATGTAGTTTGGGATTGCCTACTAAATACTTCAGAGATCATGTTTGGTTGAATTTGTGGATAAACGAAGGGTTTAAAGAAGATTTTGTCGAGCGATTGAAAGACTGTCAACCAGACATAATATTCAATTTTTGTACACGCGGAGATCATTCCGGAGAATATAAATTATACCCAAAGGATTTAGATGGATGCAAGACGGTTATTAACCCAAAATACATTAAGTATTGTTCAGGAAATACTGATTACGCTAATAAAACAACTATTCGAGAATTAGTATCCTGTGCTATTCAGGAATTCATATCCACAGAGATATCTAATAACGATAATCTGAAAAATATAAGATTTTACGCAGGGCCACATCCGTTTTCGTGGAAAATGATAAAAAAAGGTAAAAATAGCATTGAAAAGAACGGAAAAATAACAATAAAAAACATTCTCACTGAAGAAGAAACAACAATTACACTCAGAGAAAAAGATGACAATTAAGTATGAATTGGAAAGAAAAGTAGAAGAATACCAGGGATATTTGATTGCAGGATACGATGTTATCACTGTAAAGGAAACTAGGGAAGAGTGTGATAAATACGACTATATAATAGCGGCTTCTTGCGGAGTTATTGCAGGATTGGTTGACGTTTTCTTTGTCGGAGCTCCAGGTAAAAGCGTATTGGAGGGTGCGGTCAATGGAAGTGTCGACTCATTTGTTAAAAAGGCAGCCCAAGCTTTTTACAAATTTGATCAACGCTCAGTTAAAAACAAAAAAATGCCGAAGACACTAGATCAGTGTATCAATTATTTGGAACAGGCATTTCCCGTTCCTTACGATGCAAGATATGCAAAAGACCTGAAAAACGCAGGTCAAAATACGCTGAAGGGAATGAATCCTAAAAACCACCATCTTTTATCTGTATCACATTCACCGGATATTTTCGGCTTGATTTTTTCCATTATTGACCAGTTTACAGATGTGGGATCATATATCGATAACGGAAAACTTATTCGTTTGGAACCTAAAAAGAGCAGTGGAAGTGTTCCATATTTACAAGGAAGTAATCCTGTTAGTAAATTTTTCTGCGGCTTCGTGAATTGGATCGGGCATATTGTATCTGATTTAGCTGGCTCAAGTTCTGTCAGAAGAAAAGGCGGCAAAAGTTCCGGTGTGTCAATTCCATTTTATGAACTTTTTCTTGGATGTAATTTCGGAAATATAGATGGAAATACTATTGCCGAAATAGCTACAAAGGCTTTTGAAGAGGGATATAATCTGAACTGGGGATTGACGATGGCAATTCCTGTTGTTCTAAACGATCTCTTCATAAGACTGATATGGTCTCTGAAAAAGCACTTTTATGCAGGAAAAGATTGGAAACAGTGTATTCCGACAAACGACCATGACGATTTAAGAGTTATGCTTTTGGTAGGACAGGCAGCAATGTGTCTGGTTGACGGTATAGATGCTTTTATTAGATCCGGAGGCAACGCTTTGCTGTTTGTCAGCAGAATCAATTTGATAGCTTGGGGAAAGTTGACATGCATGGCTCTAAAGGAACTTGTCATAAGATACAAATACCTTATAGACGCTATTTCCCAACCATACAAATTAGTGAACGAAGCGATGACAGAATATTTAAAAGGTCTGGAAAATATAGATTTTGAAGCTTTCAGACGAGAATCTGAAGCGTTGGAGAGCTTTTGCAAAAAAATGCTTGCAACTTGCAATGAGGAAGATCTTAATCGGGTTTTAATAGAGGGAATGAAGGATTTAGGATTTGAACTCCCCTGGGAAGGTGACTTCAATGATTTTATGTCAAACCCTAATAATAATTTGGTGTTCAAATAAGATGAAATTTAAGTGTAGTAAGTGTGGTGAATGTTGCAGAAATCTCAGTCTTTCTGATTTATATGGAGATATTGATTCAGGAAATGGTGTATGCAAGTATTTGAAAGGGAATCTTTGCAGCATTTACGAAAACAGACCGCTTAAATGCAGGATTGAGGAGAGTTATTGTTTTTTTGAGGAGGTGATGTCAAAAGAGGAGTATTATGCAAAAAATTATGAAGTTTGTGCCGGACTTAAGCAAAAGGCTAAAAGTAAAAACAAGTAATTTTTATTGTCTTTTTTAGGAGGTAAATTATGCCTATTCCACTTCTTTTAGGAATTGCAGCTGGAATTGCTGCTGCCGTGGGTGCTGGTGCGGCAATTAACGGAGCTGTTAAAATGAGTGAAGCCAACGACACGATTAAATCTGCCGAGACTAAACAGAATAATGCTTTGAGAAAATTGAAAAGCAATCAGGAATCTTCATTTAAACTTATGGATGATTTAGGAAAGCAGGAATTGTTGATTTTAAAAAGTTTCGAGAAATTTTCAGCTACAATCGAAAGAATTCAAGGACGTCCTGAATTCAAAGCTTTTCAAAAAGGTGATGTAAGTATTCCCAAATTTAAGCTGGGAGACCTTAAAGATGTTTCTGTCGGTGCAGGAATCCTTCTTGGTGCTGCCGGAGGAGCAGCAGTCGGAACGCTTGGTGGATTCGCTGCAGCTGGCGCAACAACCGCAGCTGTTGCTGCATTGGGAACAGCTTCTACAGGAACGGCAATTGCCTCGTTGAGTGGTGCTGCTGCAACAAATGCAACATTAGCGGCATTGGGCGGAGGAGCGATTGCGGCCGGAGGTGGAGGAATCGCTTTGGGAACAACTTTGTTGGGAGCCGCAACATTAGGTGTTGGTCTTCTTGTGGGAGGTATTATTTTCAGTATAACCGGAAGTTCTTTGGCCGACAAAGCGGACGAAGCTTACTGTGAAGCTTGTCATACGGAAGAAAAAGTTAACAACATTTGCAAATATCTTTCAAAACTGAAAAAATATGTCGGGGATTTTAAAAAGACATTAACATCAGTTGAAGATTCTTACAAAGAACACATGGAAAAACTGGATCAAATAGTTAACGTCAAGAATAAGACCCGGTGGAGAAATTTTTCTGAAGAAGAGAAGTTACTTACACAAAACACAGTATTATTAGTCGGATTGCTTTATGAAATGTGCAAAGTCAAACTCGTTATGAATAGTCGCAAAAGTGATGGGGTTAACCAAGTTAATGTGAGAGCCATTTCAAATGCTAAAGCCAAGTCAGGAAAATTATTGGAAAATATTTAATCTGTGGAGGTAAAAAATGTTTTTAAATCAATTGAGCCAACAAGGAAAAAAAATGTTTTTGAATTTAAGTGTTCATGTTGCTAAAGCAGATGATGTGCTCGAAGCTAAAGAAAAAGAGTTAATCAGCGCATACTGTAATGAAATGCAAATTCCTACAGTAGAGTTATTTGATGTTATTCCCATGAATAAAATAATTGGTTATTTTTCCAAGTCTGAAATGCATATAAAAAAGATAGTGTTATTGGAAATATTGGGACTTGCTTATGTAGACGGGGTTTATAGCGAAGCTGAGACAAAATTAATAAAAGAATTCGTTGAAAAAATTGGAATTTCAAAAGCAGATTATCAGAAATTGAACAAATTGATTGGAAAGTACTACTCAATGTGCAAAGATTTGTTTGAAGCTGTTCAATAAGAATAATATTTAGCAAAAATAGCCGACATTTTTTCAAAAAAATCCAAAAAATCTGATTTTTTCTCCCCTTGGACATTATATGCCCAACCCAGTGTTTATAATCATCATCGTCAACTTTTTTATGGAGGAAATTATGACAAGTTTATTTGAAGGCATTGCAGAAGCAATGGAAGGCGTTACTGAAATGATGAATGTCGAGAGGACGGATGATGAAAACAAAATCATTGAAAGTTACGAATGTGATGAATCAGAGGAAGATCCTGCCGGTTCCGAATGCATTGGCGACGAGTCCGGTGAAAACGAAGACAGCGAAACGGAAGAGTACGGCGAGGAAAGCAGCGGCGGAGAAAACGAGCCGGGTTTGATCGAGACTATTTGCAATTTCATCGACACGATGAAAAACGATGAAGTGTCGCGTGATGTCGCTTTCGAAGAATTCGGGGAAATGTGCCGCGACTCAATCAACGAACTCTGCGACATCCTTAAGGAATTTCCGAAGATTTTCAGTAAAGAGTAAAGTTCTTTATGCGGCGGTTTTGACAGAATGCCGCCGCAAATTCTTGTTCAGCTAGTTTGGATTTCGAGGGCTTAAAATGCCAACTTACCGAATGAATTTTCGCCAAATCACCGAATGAAAATCCGCCAAATTGCAAAGCAAAAATCCGCCAAATTGCTTGATTTTATTAGCACTTTTACGCTTGTTACATCAGCCACGCGAAATATGCCGGAAGGCACGATATAACCTAAATTATATTTGACGGGATATAATCTAAAGAAATGACGTAAATTTATTAGTCTAATAGCATTTTTCCGTCAAAAAATGGTAACAAAACCGCACTTTTCGCAAAATGTTTGTGCTGATGCTGTTCGCATGTTTTTGGTTGGAGCAGGTAATATTCGAGGATTCTTTCGACCCCTTTAATATTTTATTAAAATAATTTCTGTTTTTAGAGTTGATATTAAAATATTTTTACTTTTATTTTTTGTAAAATTTTATTATAATGCTGTAAGAAATTTGTTGTTTGTAAAAATGTTGTGAGACATGAATGAAATTGACAATAGATTCGATGAAATAGCCAGAATAATCGAAGAAGCCCGCAACACAGCTTATCGCAGGGTGAATGAAGCTTTGATTATAATGTATCGCAGGATAGGGCGTTTTCTTTCCGAAAAATCAAAAGATGCAAACTACGGTGACGGCTATGTTGATTCTCTTTCAGAATATATTCAAAAACATTTCCCTGGCATTAAAGGTTTTAACCGACGCGGTCTCTATCGAATGAAGCAGTTTTATGAGATTTATGCAGAAAATGAAAAAGTGTCAGCACTGCTGACACAATTGAGTTGGACCAATCATCTGCTTATTATGTCCGGCAGCAAAAGTGATGAAGAACGGGAATTTTATATGCGCCTCGCGGCAAAAGAACATTATAGTTCAAGAGAGCTTGAGCGGCAGATGGACAGTGGATATTATGAGCGTTATATGCTGTCTCAAGGCAAATTGCTGCCTGATAAGCTGCACTCTCAGGAAAATCCGTTCCTCGACTCGTATGTGGTGGAATTTCTTAATTTGCCTAAAACATTTCAGGAAAACGACTTCCGTAAAGCTTTGGTGAAGGGAATGCGCAATTTCATTCTCGAATTGGGCAAAGATTTTTCTTTTGTTGGAGAGGAATATCCGATACAAGTCGGCGGCGATGATTTTCGGATTGATTTGCTGTTTTTTCATCGCACTCTGCACTGTCTTGTGGCAATAGAACTGAAAGAGGGAAAATTTAAACCGGAATATGTTTCAAAAATGGATTTTTATTTGGAAGGATTGGACAGACAAGTCAGAAAATCTGACGAAAATCCAAGTGTTGGACTTCTGCTTTGTGCGTCAAAAAATGACGAAGTGGTCGAATATGCCATGAGCCGCACACTCTCTCCGATGATGATAGCTCAGTATCAGTTGCAGCTGCCGGATAAGAATATCCTGCGCAGAAAATTGCAGGAATTGGCAAATTTACCGAAAATCGAAGAATAATTTTTTCATATTTTTTGCGCTTGGACATTATGTGCCCAACCAGGCGTTTATAATCCTTCACGTCAACTTTTTTTATGGAGGGAATTATGACAGAAAGTTTATTTGAAGGCATTGCAGAAGCAATGGAAGGTGTTACAGAAACGATGAATGTCGAGGCGGAAGATGAAAACAAAATCATTGAAAGTTCCGGAAGTGATGAATCAGAGGAAGAGTCTGCCGGTTCCGAATGCGTTTGCGACGACTCCGGTGAAAACGAAGACGGAGAAACGGAAGAGTGCGGCGAAGAAAGCTGCGGCACAGCAGAAGAACCGGGTTTGATCGAGAGCATTTTCGGTTTCATCGACACGATGAAAAACGATGAAGTGTCGCGTGATGTCGCTTTCGAAGAATTCGGGGAAATGTGCCGCGACTCGATCAACGAGCTCTGCGACATCCTCAAAGAGTTTCCTAAGATTTTCAGTAAAGAGTAAAGTCCTATTTTTCACCACACTAAAAATCCAATAAAATCAATAAATTTTGCGAACCTGTAAGCCATGATTAAAAAATGACGTAAATTTACTAGTCTGATAGCATTTTTCCGTCAAAATTGAATTTTACAGAATCGCTGGATTAACAGAAAAAAGTTGACTTAACCGACGAAAATCACTCCGAGCGGACGCAGCGGACCTTTAGCTGGTGAGATTTGCTGTCGTCATCGACTCCGCCTTCGTAAAAATCTACTCTCCAAGCAGAACCGGAACTGCTTGCATGCGTGGTAGACGACCATAAATCCTGTCCTTCCATATCCGGAAAATCGGAAAAATCCGTATCGGACTTATCGTAGTTGAGAAGCGATGCAAGCTCGTTTTTGTTGGGAAGTCTCCAGTCGGAATATCCTGCATACTCAAGGTTTTCGCAGTATTTCAGTGCTCTCACCCAAGTGTATGATGTAAAATCCTCCAATGTTTTCTGCCACATCAATCCGCTCGTTGAATCGGTGACAACGATGTCACCGTTTACTGCTGAAGTCGTGAACGATCCTTTTGCAAGTTCGTTGCCGCGGACACACACAACATTCAGAGACGAATCCTGATCTATATCGTCGAACATATTTGTCTCAATAAATCCGTAGTAAAGGTTAAACAGGTGAACTTCGTATGTCCGATAACTTTTCGATGACCAGTAATAAACGGAGTTGGATGAGGATGACATACTCGTGAAATAAGAAGTGTCCACTGCCGGAGCGTATCTGCTGTGGTCAATAATTGTCAGAAAATCTTCGGGATCAGGCAGTCTCCAGTCCGAATAACCTGAATATGTGAGATTTGAGCAGTAATTTTTTGCCCCTTCCCATGTGTATTTGGTTGCCGGTGCATTTTGCTGCCATTGCAAACCGGTGTTGTTGTCAACAACAATTTTTTGTTTGGTTTTGACCGTGAAACTTTGCGGCGTGCATACTCCAAGGGCTGCGTAGTATGCATCCTGTCCGAAATAACTTTCACTTGATGAAGCTGGACATTCTGGCAGCTGATAGTCGCCGTAGCCGTTATAGTAGCCATAGCATGTTTCCTGATTTGTGCAGATATTGCCGATGGAAATCTGTTTTTTGCACTCGTTTCCGTCCCAGAAGTATCCGTATTTACAGCCGCATTCATAATTCTGCCATGAAATGGCTGTGCAGACTTTGGTGGAATTTGCGATTTCACTGCATGGAGCATAATCACAAGGGCTTGTGCATCCCGAATTATCCCAGAAATGGCTGCTGTCGCAATTATACACGCATGTTCCGGCTGTCATGCCGTAGGTCGAATCGTAACTTTCAGGGATCCACTCCGAACCGTTCCAAGTCTGAGTGAATTTTCCGTCGGCACCGCTGTCGTTCCAGACTGAATTTGCCGGTTTTGAAGAACAAGCTGCCTGTCGAGTTGCGGGCACACATTTTGAGGTTGAACTGTTCCAATCGTAATTTTGACCACATTTGAACCTGCATTCAGCACTGCTCGGATTCGTGTCGTAATTTCCGCTGGTTGCAGGAATCCACTCAGAGCCGTTCCAGGTCTGTGTTATGCTTGAAGCACTGTTCCAGACTGCATTTGCAGGAAGTCCTGTGCAGTCAGCTGTTCTTGTGTCGGCTGCGCAGCGTGAGTTTTTCCATGAGTAGTTCGTGTTGCACTTGAAGCGGCATTCTGTACTGCTGGCTTCTTCGCTGTAGCTTGCGGTCGTTGCCGGAACCCACTCTTCATCGTTCCAGGTCTGTGTTATGCTTGAAACGGTATTCCATGCTGCATTTTCAGGCAGATCTGTGCATTCTGCACTCCGCTTTGCGTTGACACAGGCCGCACCGTCCCATTCGTAGTTTTCCACGCATTTGAAGCGGCATTCCGTTGCGCTTGTCTCTTCATTGTAGCTTGCAGTTGTTGCAGGAAGCCACTCACTTCCGTTCCAAGTCTGAGTGATTGCAGGATCCCCATCGTCGTTTCGAATTCCTGAATCCGTGTTCCATTTAGCTTTATCCGGAAGTTCCTGGCAGTCATGTATTCTTTCAGTTCCTTTTACGATCCTTGTGCAGCGTACATATCTGTAGTTTTCTTTGCTGTCCTGATATATCCCGGCATTGCTGAAATCAACATACCACGCACTGGCATCATAGTTTGAAACGGATGTCGCCGACCACAGCTGGTTTGTGTCACCGAGCCTGCTGTAGCTTCCGTCTGATTCCGGAGAGCATGCCTGGCAGCTTTCATCCAGACAGTAGCCGCCTGCGCAGGTTTCCGATACAGCGCATGATCCGCCGGTGATCGTTCCGGGGCAGCTTTGAATCAGATTTCTCAGTTCTTCGATCGTCGGCAGATGCCAGTCAGACTGCTCGCGTTCCGTCAGATTTTGACAGTAATCTTTCGCTTCCTGCCAGTTCAGTTTGTTTGAGGTTTTTACAGACCATATAAGAGAAGAATTCTGCTGACTGCCAGGTTTTTCTTCCGTCGATTTCTCTCCGCATGATGCCAGAATCAAGGAAAAGAGACAAATCGTGATAAGTAGACAGATATTTTTCATTTTTCGCCTCCTACCAGTTAAGTGTCAGGTAAATTGAGTTCTCAAGCGGGTTAGCACCGAAGGAAACTTTTGTTTTTTTCGCCTCCTTTTCTTCTTCGAACTCTATGCTGTAAAACACGATTCCGGTTGTTATCAAAGCCGCGCCGAGAGCAACTCCGGCAGCTCCGAGAGCCATGAACATCACTCTGTCGTCATCGGCGTTTTTTGCCTTTTTTCTGTATTTTTCGGCTTCTTCAGGGAAAGTGGCGTTGTGGTATCTTTCGGTATATTTGTCGTGCCGGTTCTTTGAATCGCTCATTTCATATAAGGAAAATCCGCCTAAACCGCCAAGAACGACTCCCGAAACAAGCGTAGTTGTCGCGATTATCATCCTTTTGCGTTTCGCGAACTGCGCATTTTCCAGCTTTTCGGCTGTTTCCTCTTCCTCCCTTTGGGCTTCGATCTCCTTCTTTGTCTCTTCGCTCTGCTGACCGCTGATTTCGTCAAGCGTCCTTGGTGCGGCTGTCAGAGTGAAGCTGCCGAAGCAGAGAGCCAGGGCGAGCAATATTGCACAAAAATTCAATGATTTCATTTCGTTACCATCCAAAAGCTATTCATCTGATTTCTCTTCTTTCGGAGCCGGTGCCGGATTCTGTCTGACAGCTTCCTTGAAAATTTTCGGAGCAGCTTCGGGTTTTCCGCCTTTTTCTTCCGGGATTCTCAGGCAGCCCTGGCAGTTTCCCGTCTCGCAGGAAAGCTGGCAGTATCTGAAAGCATCGCTTCTTTCGACAGAAACTTCGTCGTAAATGACAAGCTTAAGGGCGATTCCCTTGACCCACGCCGTTTTTTTACCGTCTTTGTTCTCCTCTTTAAGCATAGTGATGATCATTCCGTCTGCGTTTGAGTTTTGAATCGCATTGAATGCGGCAAGTTTTGCGAGAGGGGAAAGCTTTTCGATTTCAACCGCAGAATTTTTTGAAAAAAGATTGAGTTTCATTCCGCTTGCAGCTTCCAAACTTACCGCCTCTTTTGTTTTGTTGTCGGCTTTTCCCTCGATAAAACCCTGAACCTGAAACCCGATTTCGATCGGGCGCGACCAGACATGCATCGCCTCGGGAGCGAGTTTTGCCTCTTTTGAAACACTCATCGTAGAAATCTGCGAAGCGCAGGAGCAGAGCATTGCGAAAACAACCGCAGCAAGTGTAAATCCGAAAAATCTTTTCATCTTTTCCTCCAATAAAAAATAGTAAAAATTGCGCTCATAACCTTTATGAAGCGCGGTTCGGATGTGTTTAACACAGTGGGTAGGGCGCATATCGCCCAAGCGCGGATTTTTTGGAGAATATATTGCCAAATCCGAAAAAATAAGCGATAAAGGCGCGTGTTGGTTTTCTTGGAGGTAACATGACTAAAGTAAACGGAAAGACCGAGGCCGTTACCGGTCTCAATATAGCCGAAATAGTTGAAAAATTCGGTTACAACAAGGCGAGAGTAGCGGTCGAGCTCAACGGAAACATCGTTCCGAAAGCAAAATATGCTGAAACTGTCGTCAAGGAAAACGACACGCTTGAGATCGTAAGTTTTGTGGGGGGCGGCTAGATGATTCCTTCAAAAGAAGAATTTTTCAACGGCCTTGCGGCAAAACACGGGCTTGAGCTTCAGAAAAAATTCGAGGCAGCTTCTGTTGCAGTCTGCGGCGCTGGCGGGCTAGGCTCGAATATCGCGATCGTTCTGGCTAGAGCGGGAGTAGGGCGGCTCAAGATCATTGATTTTGACAAAATTGAGATCACAAATTTGAACCGTCAGCAGTATTTTGCAGACCAGATCGGCTTGTTCAAGGCTCAAGCTTTGAAAGAAAATCTTGCAAAAATCGCCCCTTACTGCGAAGTTACGGCTGAAGTTGCGAAAATCACCGAAGAAAATGTTACAGAACTTCTTAAAGGTTTTCCGATAGTATGCGAAGCTTTCGACAAGGCCGAGGCTAAGGCGATGCTCGTTAACACGGTTCTTGAAAATATGCCTGAGACTTATCTTGTTTCTGGTTCGGGAATGGCAAGCCTCAACTCAGCCAATCTTATAAAAACGAGAAAAATTACAGATAAATTCTATCTCTGCGGCGATCTCACGAACGATGTCGCGGCAGGAAACGGCCTTTTCGGAGCGAGAGTTCTTGTCTGCGCGGCGCATCAGGCTCACGCGGTTCTCAGAATAATTGCCGGTGAATTTGACTGCTGAGATCAGATTTTTTTCCTTTCTGTGATTATTTCTTTCTGCCGTTTTCTCTTTGAGAAATTTTTTTCTACAAAGATTTTTTTTCCGTCAAAACTTTTTTCAGTCCAGTAGAGGGCGGTCGCTTCGGTCGAAGGCGTGGGAGTGAAAATCTGAACCTGTTTCGGATTGGTTTTCAGAATTTGTGATATGAATTTTTTTGCTTCTATCTGATGCCGTTCTGTGCAGCCCGGAAACGCTGCAATAAAGTAATAGGTGAGGAAGAGCGGACTTTTCAGCTTTTGCACAGTTCTGTCAAACAACTCTTTGAACTCTTTGAGATTTCTGCCGTCAGGCTTGTTCATTAAGTCGGTGACGTTTTTAATTATATGCTCCGGCGCTATCTTCATCTGCCCAGAAATGTGGTGCGTCAGAATTTCGTTAAGATATTCCTGACCGTGGATTTTGTCGGCTAAAATAAGGTCGTAACGGATTCCTGAAGAAATGAATATGTGCTTGATATTCTTAATTTTTCTTACTCTTTTGAGAAGTGCGATCTGACGCGAGTGGTCAACCGGCAGCTTGTCACATACTTTAGGGAAAAGGCACTCTTTCAAGGCGCAGTGGCCGTTTTCGCCTTTGACGAAATCCATGCCGTACATGTTTGCAGTCGGGCCTCCGAGGTCGTTTATCACGCCGTTGAAGTCTGGTTTTGAAGCCATTTTCGTGATTTCGCGGATTATCGATTCTTCGCTTCTTGAAATTATGTCAGCTCCCTGATGAGCGGTAATCGAGCAGAATGAGCATGCGCCGAAGCAGCCGCGGTGAGTCAGAACCGAGTTTTTTATTGTGTCGAGAGCGCGGACTTCCCCCATTGCGGCGTAAAAGGGATGGACTTTTCTTTCAAAATCGAGTTCGTGGATTTCATCGAGTTCAGCACTTGTGAGCGGCAGAGCCGGCGGATTCTGCACTACAAATCTTCCTGCCTGTTTCTGAAAAATCCCTTTTTTAAGTTTGCACGATTTGAAAAAAAGTTTGGACATTTCAAGAAATTTGTCTTTCGAAGCAGCGCAATCTTCAAAATCTGGAAGCTGCACAAAACCTTCGGGCGCATTTTTTGCCATGTGGCATATTCCGCGGATTTCTTCAATATTTCCGCCGTTTTTCAGCGTTTCAGCAAGTTCAAGGTTGGCTCTTTCGCCCATTCCGAAAACAAGGATGTCTGCCTTTGAATCGGCAAGGATGGAGCCTCTGATTTTGTCTGTGTGCGAATCGTAGTGCGCGAACCGTCTCAGTGACGCTTCGATCCCGCCTATGGTTATCAGCTTTTTTTCGCTGAAAGTGCGCTGGATGAGGTTTACATACTTCAAAACCGCTCTGTCGGGACGTTTGTTGTTGATTCCGCCGGGAGTGAGGTCATCTTCCTTGCGCCTGAGCCCGAGTGAAGTGTAGTTTGCGACCATGCTGTCCATCGCACCGCCGCTTACTCCCCAGAAAAGTTCGGGAACACCGAGACGGCTGATATCTGCGGGTGAATTTATGTCAGGCTGGCTTATGATTCCGACGCGAAACCCGTGTTTTATCAAATACTTACCCAAAATGGCGCAACCGTCGAAATATGTGTCGATATAGGCATCACCGCTTACGAAAATGATGTCGCATTTTTCCCAGCCGAGTGCATCGAGCTCTTTTTTTGTGGTCGGTATGAACATGAATTACCTTAAAAAATCAACAGTCGCAGAAATTTAATGATAAACGGCGGCGAAGCAAATTTTTCCGCTTGATTCCAATTGACAAGCATTGATAAAACTATAATATACACCGCTTGTTTTTGTCGTTTTAGAGATTGTCAATGGAAACGCAAACCAAAGCTAAGCTGAAGAAATTATTAAGAGTATTGTTCTTTATATCTTCAATTCTCATTCTATTTTTTCTTTTGAAAGGAATAGGTTTCGACAAAGTAGGCGATGCTTTTCTTGAAGTAGGATGGGGCGGAGCTGTTATTCTTATATGCTGCGGGTTTTTAGAAAACGGTTCCGATGCTCTCGGACTCTATTTTGCGCTGCCTAAAAGAAAAAGTTTTCTGCATGTGTTTTCATCCAACTGCATGGGCGCATTGACAAATTACATTATTCCATGGGAAGTCGGTGAACTTGTGAAAATCGGTATGATAAAAAGTGTTGCCGGCTCTGAAAACTCAATAAAAGGCGTTATTCTCTGGAATTACGTCTATAAACTTTCAAAAGGATGCTCTATAGTGGCCATGGTTCCACTTTCCCTCTTTTTTGCATTGGTTATGCCGAATGACTCATATCAGATGAGTAAATTATGGATGATAGCCGCGATCTCACTTTTAGGTTTTCTTCCTTATTTAGGCATGATGATCCTTATACATGCAAACATGTCTGTTAAACTGGTTAAGTTGCTGAAATATCTTGGCAAAAAGAACACTGACGAGCTGATAGAAAAAGCTGAGCGGATGGATCGCGATCTTAAACTTTTTAAAAAGGAACGGCCTCTTGACTTTAGAAAAACTTTCTGCCTGCAGTATTTTGCGCGTCATGTTTCGCTGTTGACTTTCATTTTATGCACTTGTTTTGCCGGTTTTGACAGCTATGCCCTTTCTGTTCTTATTCTTGTCCACTGCACAATGAATCTCGGCAACTACCTGGCGGCGATTGTTCCGATGAAATTCGGAGTGGGCGAGGGAATCGGTTACGCTTCGTTCGTTTTCTTGGGACTGCCGGGAGAAGCCGGAGTGCTGGTAACTTTTATTTTGCGTATTAAAGCGATAATTGCGATGTCTATTGTTTCGTCACTTATAATTATTCCGCAGAAAAAAGAGAAAAATGATAAAGTTTGACAGTGATTATCTCGAAGGATGCCATCCGGTGATACTCGACCTGCTTGTAAAAACAAATTTCGAACAGACTGACGGCTACGGTTGCGACAAATACTGCGAAAAAGCGGCAAGGCTTATCCTTTCGGCATGCGGATTCGCCGGAAAACGGGGGAAAAATGTTCCTGAAGTTCATTTTTTAGTCGGCGGAACTCAGACTAATACAACAGTCATCGCTTCGATTCTTCGTCCTCATCAAGGTGTCATCTGCGCCGAAACGGGGCATATAAACGTCCACGAAACCGGAGCAATCGAATCTACGGGGCACAAAGTTCTCGCACTTCCTTCAAAAGACGGAAAACTGACTGCTGGGCAGATCGAAAACTGCTATCTGCGCCTTGTCGGCGACTGCAACTACGAGCATATAGTTCAAGCAGGAATGGTTTATATTTCGTTCCCGACAGAAAACGGCACTATTTATTCAAAGAGCGAACTTTCAGCGATTCATAATGTCTGCCGGAAACACGGACTTCCGCTTTTTATCGACGGGGCAAGGCTCGGTTACGGGCTTGCTGCCGGAAAAAACGACCTCACACTCCCTGAAATCGCCTCACTCTGCGAAGTTTTTTACATCGGCGGAACTAAAACCGGCGCTCTTTTCGGCGAAGCTGTCGTCATAGTCGATCCTAAACTTAAGAAAGATTTCCGCTGCATGATAAAGCAGCGCGGAGGAATGCTTGCGAAGGGAAGGCTGCTCGGGATCCAGTTTACAGCGCTGTTTACCGATAATCTTTACTTCAAACTTGCCCGCCACGCGGTCGAAGCGGCTGAAAAGATAAAAACTGCACTTGAGGCAAAAGGGATCAAATTTCTTTTCGATTCGCCGACGAATCAGATATTCCCGATTTTTCCGGATGAAATTTTTGAAAAACTCTCAAAACGCTTTTCTTTCGCTTTCTGGGAAAAGACGGATGAGCGGCATACGGCCGTGAGAATCTGCACAAGCTGGGCTACGAAAGATGCTGATGTGGAAAAACTTATCGATTTCTTTAATCGAATTTAAAAACTGGCAAAAAACTTGTATATAAACGGCTGATAAATAAAATCGTCTGTTATTTACCGAGGGGGTGAAAAAATGACAGTTCACATCGTTACGGGCACTCAGTGGGGTGATGAAGGAAAGGGAAAAGTCGTCGATCTTCTGACAGAGCAGGTCGATATCGTCTGCCGCTATCAGGGCGGAAACAACGCTGGGCATACGATCGTCGCAGACGGCGTAAAGTATGACCTCCACGCGATTCCTTCAGGCATTCTCCGCGACAATATAATCAGTTTTATAGGCAACGGTGTCGTTTTCGATCCGGAGCAGTTCGAAAGCGAATCGGCAAAACTTAAAGAGAAAGGTGTTTCGGTTACTCCGGAAAAACTTATGATTTCTCCGAAAACTTCGATAATCATGGATTATCACAAAGTTCTCGACAAATGCCGCGAAGAAGCGAAAAAAGATAATAAAATCGGCACTACCGGTCGCGGAATCGGACCAGCTTACGAAGAC
Source organism: uncultured Spirochaetales bacterium (assembly GCA_902774115.1). Classification (GTDB taxonomy): domain Bacteria; phylum UBP6; class UBA1177; order UBA1177; family UBA1177; genus UBA1177. The sequence goes on along the minus strand of CACYHH010000001.1, from coordinate 495,363 downwards.
AAGGTTTCGAGAATCGGAATCCGTGCTGCTGATCTGCTCGACAAAGAGCTTCTTCTGCAGAAGATCAAAGCGGCTCTCAAAGAGAAGAACACGATGTTTGTCAACCTTTACCGCACAGAGCCTTTTGATGCCGAAAAGCTTGCCGACAAATACTTTGAATACGGCAAAATCCTTGCTCCGTATATTGCTCCGACCGATTTCAGTTTCGCACAGTTTTCTGCCGGAAAGAAAGTTCTCATGGAAGGAGCGCAGGGAGCTATGCTCGATATCGACCACGGAACATATCCGTTCGTAACCTCTTCGAACACTCTTTCGGGTTATTTCGCACTCGGCTGCGGACTTCCCGGAAACAAAGTCGCAGACAATATCGGACTGGTAAAGGCTTATACGACGCGTGTCGGAGCTGGTCCTTTCCCGACTGAAGACCACGGCGCCGACGGTGAAAAACTGAGACAGACCGGATACGAGTTCGGAACGACGACAGGCAGACCGAGAAGATGCGGCTGGCTTGATCTGGTTGCATTGAAATATATTTTCGAAATGAGCGGAATAACTTCGATCGCACTCACAAAACTCGATGTCTTGAACGATTTCGACACTATAAAAGTCGCCGTCGGTTACATTGCCGACGGGCGGAAAATCAATTCTTTCCCGGCATCGATCGCCCTCTGCGAGAAAATCGAGCCTGAATATGTCGAGTTGAAAGGATGGAAATGCGACATCGCCAAAATCAGAAAATATGACGATCTTCCGTCTGAGGCAAAGGAATATATCTCTTTCATCGAGAAAAAACTCGGGGTTCCCGTTTCAATAATTTCGGTAGGACCCGGCAGAGACGAAACGATAGTCAGAAAAGAGTATATTTCGCTTTTTTAAGATTTTTATGAATAAAACAGCTAATAAAATCAGTAAATTAAACTAAAAAGTGTTGACAATGTGCTTTTGCGTTCTATTATTCAGCGCCGTTTTTGTTTTTTTGTGAGTGGGATGACAGAAAATAACCGTTTGAATATACAACATTACCAACTTTTTTCAGAGTAAAGCAATGGCATCGAAAGAGAAATCAAAAAAGAAGGAGAAGCCTTACACCGAGGTCATCACGGAGCAGAAGGGAAAACTCGAAGAAGGTTCGATTTACTGGGATCTGATTGACATCACCTCGTATCAGAAACCGAAAAACCGTTCCGAATGTCTCAAATTGAAAAGACCGTGCCTTTTTGTTTCGTGCAAATATCATCTTTTTCTCGATGTAAATCCCGAAACGAAATCGATAAAATTCAACTTCCCCGGCAAAGAAGTCTGGGAACTTCGCGAAACATGTGCGCTTGATGTCGCAGACAAAGGCGGCGTCACGCTTGAAGAGGTCGGAACGATCATGAACCTGACCAGAGAAAGGATCCGTCAGGTCGAAATGAGAGCTTTGCAGAAGCTCCGTCAGAACAGCACGCAGTACAACGTTCAGAGCATCAGTTTCCTGAGCGACAGATAGTTTTTTAGTTTGACTTAGGTCTATGAAAGAAAAAATCACCGCTTTTTTCTTCGCGTTTCTTTTTTTCATACTATACATTCTTATCGCAACAGATTTGCGTTTTTATACATATTTTACGGTATTCTGGCCTGATTTTCATATCAGCGCTGCTGCTGCAATTGTTGTTTTTACTGCAATATATCTGATAAAACCAGGCATTCCGGCAAAAATCGGTGAAATAACCGTCAAATATTCCCTTACAGTTCTGCCTTTCGCAATGTTTTTTATAACTCTTGCCGTAAACCGCGTTTTTATCGTCAGTGAAATGCCTGATGACGGAGCACACTATGTCTGGTTGGCAAAACTTATTGCCAGCGGTAAATTTTATCTTCCTCTGCCCGATTTTGAAGAGCATTATTCCACTCTGTTCATGTTTATGAATAACGATAAATACACTTCGATTTTTCTTCCCGGATACAGTATAGCTCTTGCTCCTTTCGCAAAACTCAGTTTGGAATATATGTTCAATCCTATGATCGCCGGAATAAACACTTTTCTGGTCGGAATCCACGCCGAAAAGCTGAAAAACAGGCATGCGGCGCTGATTGCCATGCTCATGTTTTCGGCATCACCTCTTCATATTATGCACGGCGCCCTCTATTTTTCACATCATTTCGGACTTATGCTTGTTTTGTCCGCTTCCTATTTGTTGCTATACAAGTCTGAGAAATCATTGAATTTTTTCTTGTCCGGGCTGATTGTTGCATATTCGCTGATGATGCGTCCTCAAAATGCTCTTTATGTCTATGCCGCATTCGTGTTTTTTATTCTCGCAAGGGATAAAAGTTTAAAAAAAGCAGCTCTTTTCACGGTTCCGTTTATCGTAACCGGTTTTATTCTGATGGCTTATAACCGGTTTTTTACGGGAGATCCTTTCATTTTCACTCAGGATATCCTTTTCAATGCTATGGATCTCAAGGAATTCTGTCACCGTCCGGGCTTGGGAAAAGGATGCAATATGGTGGCTCCGATGAGAAACTGGACTCCTGTCGAAGGAACTACGATCCCGTTTTTAGCTCATATTTCGTATCTCAGAATCAACGGTTTCATTCACTGGATCACATTTCATCCTTTAATGCTTCTTTTTATATTTCCGGCAATAATATCAAAACCTTACAAGTACTTTTTATACTATTTCACTCCGCTTTGCGCTTTGTGTTTCTATTTTTGGTTTTTTCTTGAAGGAAACTATTTCGGACCGCGTTATCTTATGGAATCGGGGGCAATGATCCTGATTCCTGCCGCATGCGGTTTTGTTGAAATATATAATAAATTAATCAACAAAAAAGATAAATTGCCGAAAATAGCGGCTGTCTCGATGCACGGTTTTGTCGCAGGCGCGCTGATTTTTTTCATGTTTTTCAGTTTTCCTCTTTTTCCGAAAAAACTTCCGGGACTCCACAATCCGGCTGTAATAGAAAAGATCATAGAAGAAAACAATATAAAAAATTCGATAGTTATGCTGCCGTTCCATCTGCTGTTCCATTTTGAATCTATTTTAAGACTCCAGAAAAATCCTCCTTTTGACGAACACGGCAATTTGATCATCTATTCAAGAGGCGAAAAGTCTGATGACAATATTAGAAAATACTATTCGGAAAAAGATTTTGAAGCTGTCTGGAAAATAGAAATAGTAAATGAGGATATCCCGGGAAATCCTCTTTCAAACAGGATTTTCCGCGCCGAAAAAATCCCTTTTCTTGAAGATGACGGCAGATATTACACTAATTTCGGACATAAAATGATCCCGTCTGACGGCAGTCCGCAAATGGTTTATGTGATGGACAACTCCTACAACAAAATTCTGGAAGATATTCTGGGACCGTACCGTTCCGACAATTTCAAATTCGATGATCAGGGGATTTTTATAATTTTCGGAGAAAAAGCCGGACAAAACTATTACGGGTTTGAGCAGTCCGTAAAAAGTGAAGGAACTTATGATGCCAGAATAACAATGATTCCCACAAAATGCACACCCGATTTCAGCGTCGAAATAAACGGAGTAAAATCAGGTGTTTATACTCACGATAACAAAAAAAACGACGGTTTGCCGTATCTTTTTGAATTTTCTGCTGAAATGAAAAAAGGTAAAAATAAATTCAAAATCGTCCCTGAAGTGAACGGCTGTCTGATCCTTTCCGACATGATTTTGCAGAAAAGATAAAATTTTATTGAATACTTGGAAACTTTGCTATACATTGCCGCGTCAAATTTTTTGACAGTTGTTTGTTGAGAGGAACGGATGATAAAAGAAAACCTTGTCGGGACCATTGAAAAATCGATTGTTAAAAATTGGAATAGTCCCTGTTTCAGTGATTACGGCGGGGAGACGTACTCTTATGCCGATGTTGCGGCAAACATATCAAGACTACATGTGCTGTTTAAAAGTTTTGATGTAAAAAAAGGCGATAAAATCGCTTTGTGCGGCAGAAATTCCTCGAATTGGGGAATTGTTTACCTTGCTTCGGTCACTTACGGAGCGGTAATTGTTCCGATTCTCGTTGATTTCTCGCCGGAAGAGATCGTTCATATAGTCAATCATTCAGACTCCAGGCTGTTCTTTGCGGCTGAATCTGTTTTCGATAAAACAAAAAAACTCACTCTTGAAAATGCGGAAGCGGTGATTTCGCTTGAAAACTTCGCTTTTTGCTTTGTCAAAAACGGAGAAAAAGAGGAAACTGTCGGAAAAAGTGATGCTGATTTTGTTGAACAACTTAAGCAGAATCCGTTGGCTAAAGAAAATTTTCACTTTGAAGCCGTATCAAACGACGCACAGGCTTCTATCGTTTATACATCAGGCACGACGGGTTTTTCAAAAGGGGTCATGCTGACTCACAACGCACTCATGGTGAATGTGAAATTTTTTGTTGACCACCTTATGAAAGACGAGCCGGGAAATGTTCTTGCGTTCCTTCCGCTTGCTCACTGCTTCGGCTGCGCTTACGATTTTCTTTCACAGTTTGCACGCGGTGCCCACATCTATTTCTTGGGGAAAATACCGACTCCGAAAGTGATTTTACAGGCTTTTGAAGAGATAAATCCTGTCATTGTCGTCACTGTTCCGCTGATTCTGGAAAAGATATATCAGTCTAAAATAGTTCCTCTCCTTGAAAAAGGGCTTTTGGCGACACTCATAAAAATCCCTCTTTTAAACAAGGTCATATATTCAAAAATAGGAAATCAGATAAACAGCGCTTTCGGAACGAACCACTTCGAACTGCTTATCGGCGGTGCCGCTTTCAATCCGCAGATCGAAGAGTTTTTCAAAAAGTGCGGCGTAAGATTCACGGTGGGCTACGGCATGACTGAATGTGCTCCGCTTATCGCCTATACCCATTATTTTGACGGTCGTCCGGTCGGAAGCTGCGGAAAAGCTATTGAATATCTGCAACTTAAAATCGATTCTCCAGATGAGAACGGAGTCGGTGAAATCTGCGTAAAAGGCGAAAATGTCTTCACCGGCTACTACAAAATGGAAAAAGAAACGGCTGAAGCGTTCGACAGCGAAGGCTGGTTCCATACCGGAGATCTCGGATTTGTCGATAACAACGGATTTTTGTTCATAAAAGGGCGCATCAAAAGCATGATTTTGTCTGCTTCGGGACAGAATATTTATCCGGAAGAGATAGAAGCTAAGCTCAATACGATGCCGTATGTTGCTGAATCGCTTGTTGTGGAAAACAAGGAACACAAGCTTGCCGCCTTTGTTTATCCCGACACGGCAAAAGCCAGAAAAGACGGAGTTACGGATGAGCAGCTTGCTGAAATTATGGAAGAAAACCGTCTTAAATTAAATGCTGTTTCTTCTTCATTCACGAAAATATCGGAAATAAAAATCCATCCGCAGGAATTTGAAAAGACTTCTACAAAAAAGATAAAAAGAAGACTTTATCAGAATTTAGCCGACTAAAAAGTTCTATTTTTCCGCTTCCACGGAGAGTTTTCTCATGAAGAATTTGCCGAAACAGAAGAGTGTTACCGGCGTGAGAAGTGCCATCGCACCGATCCAGAACCAGATCATCGCATGGTCAGGAGAGGCTGGAAGGGGATGTCCGTTTTCAAACGGAGTGTAGATCTTGATGAGTAGTCCCGACATCGGTCCGACAAAGAATTTTGCAGCAAACCAGGGCAGGATCGAAAGGGCGATGTAGGTCCCTTCCTTTCCTTTGGGCGCGATCTCTGCCGTGAACTGCATGAGTCTGGGCGACCAGATCGATTCGCCGATCGTGAATACGAAGATGAAGAATATCATCGGCCAGTATTCTGCAACAGCTGTTATCCCCGACATTTTTTCAGGAGAATCGACAAGTCCCAGCCACTTTATGAAGACGAGTTCGCCGAGAGGAGTATTCGTCAGACCTTCGAAAAATGAAGGCGGGATGACTGCGATGAAGCATGCGAGCGAGGAAACTATCGAACCTATGATCATCATTTTGTAGGAAGAAGTCTTTTTCGTGATGTAGGAGACTATCGGAACCGCGAAAATGATGAGGACCGAGTTCAGAAAGCCGTAGATGTTGCCGATCGGGGCGCCTTCGCCGAGAACGCTAATGCCGTATTTCGGGAAAGTGTAGGAGAAGTGGAAGAATACGCAGCGGACGAAAAGGGTGAGGGCAAGGATCCCGATGTAGATCCAGAAAGTTTTTTCTACAACGACGTTCCTGAGCATCGTCGCAACGTCGATTGCCGAGTTCTTGACCGATTCAAGACCGCTTCCGAGCTCTTTTTTCGGCGTTTTTACAAGTTCGCCTTCATCGTTGATTTCAATGTGATCTCTGATGAAGAATGCGACGATGAGGCTGATGATGGTGAAGCCGAAACCGATGACGAAAACCATCTGGTAAGTCGTGAAATGCATTCCTAAAAACATTGTTCCGGCGTTCTCGTTTACAGCTCCGGTCGCAGCGTCGGTGACAGAGAAAAAGCCTCTGATCTTGTCAAAAAGCATCGAACCTATCGCATATCCTAAGTTCATGAGAACGTAGAATAGGCCGAATCCCATTGCCGCAGTGTCTTTTGTCGTGTATTTTTTGATCGCGATCGAAACAAGCGGGCCGACAACGGCGAAACCCATAGCCATCGGGATGAAACCGAGGACGAAAATGAGTGCCGGATTCGTGACGAACGACATGAAAAAGCGCGAAAACAGCAGGAAAAATATGCTTATGAGAAGCGTTTTCCTGATTCCTATCGTGTCAACGACAGCGCCTGTCAGCATGCCGATTATAGAAAGGAGTATCGACCACACCATGATGTATGAACCGGCACCTAAATCGCTGATCCCGCAGTCAGCCGTGAGCCAGAGCGTGAGAGTGAGGTTCATCGCCATGTAGGCGGTGTATTCGATGATGTTGTAGATGAAAAGAAGCCACATGTCGCGCGGACTTTTGCGCAGACCTTTCGCGTAGCTCCAGATAATTCCGCCGAAAGCCAAAGCTGCTCCGACGATAAGTGAATAGGTAATGATCTCAGTGACTTGCAATTCTTTCTCCTAATTTCTGACGCACATTACATTGTTCTTGCCGGTTTTTGCCGAAGGAGCCGTAAGACCTGTTTTTGTCGCTATTTTCCATGCGCTTGTTGAAGTGCTTGTCGCATTTTTCGGAGTTTTGGAAGTCGAACTCCAGAGAGAAATGTTGTCAATGTCGGGGAAAACAGTTGCAGGATTATATTTTGTGTAATCCATAATGGAAATGAGTTCATTTATATTCGGAAGTCTCCAGTCTGTATTGCCGCCGAAAGTGAGGTTTTCGCAGTACTCAAGAGCTTCGAGCCAGGTTTTTCCGGTCACATTCGATTTTGTCCACTGAAGTCCGCTTGCCGTATCTGTTACGACGATTCCTCCGTCAAGCTGTTCTGACTCAAAAAGGATCATTCCTTTTCTGAAAACGTCGCCTCTGACGCATACTGCGTAATTGGTTTTTGTTTCCGCATAGTTGTAGATTCCCGTCGAATTGGTCGGAGAGAAGTTTATTCCGAGACGGGCAACAGTACTGGAACCCGAAGCATAGATGGTGTTAGACCAGAAAGCGCCGCTCGTCGGGAAATCCGGGAAAACTGAATCATCGACAAAATTGTAGAAAGAAAAATCTATGATCGTTACAAGTTCCTGAATTTCCGGAAGTCTCCAGTCATCATGGCCGCCGTATTCGAGATTTTCACAGTAATTTACAGCTTCTTCAATCGTTGCAAGCGTGCCGTTATAAGTTCGCTGCCATTCAAGACCGGTGTTTGCATCAATGTTGGTCGGGTTGCTATCGGTACCGCCTGTCGTGAAATTTCTTGCCGCGCAGGAGCTGCTATGCTGTGCATCCTGTCCGAAATATCCCGATTCAGGGTCTGAGTCGCACTCTTCGAGCGGCTTGTTGTCTGTTCCGTAACAGAGTGTCTGGCCGGTGCAGGAAAGAGTGTAGGGTTCCTGAATCACTTCGGGTTCCTCTGTCGGTTCTTCGGTAGGTTCTTCGGTAGGTTCTTCGGTAGGATTATCGGTTGGCTCCTCCGTAGGCTCTTCAGTAGGCTCGTCTGTCGGTTCATCTGTAGGTTCTTCAGTTGGTTCATTTGTCGGTTCTACCGGTGTTGTGCCGGTTTCAACGAGTATGAAAGCATAACTTGAGAAGTGTCCTGCGTTCATCATAATCGGATCTCCCGCCATAATCGGGTCGCCTGCCATGATGGGATCGCCTGCCATAATCGGGTCACCTGCCATAATCGGATCTCCGCCCATAATCGGATCTCCGCCAGCTTCGCGGTGTGACCACTTCGTTCCTGCGAGGAATGCCGGAACTACAGCCATGTTCACGGGAACAGTTGTGTATGTCGAGTCAATGGTTAGAGTAATTGTTACATCTTTGTTGAATACAAGTCCTGAAGGTTCGAAAGTTACGACTTTTGAAACGATTTTTCCTTCATCGGGAAAGCCTTTCTTTTCAAAAAGAGTCATCGTGATTTCGGTGTCAGCATCGAGAGCGCCTGCCGGGATCTCGATCTTGGCAGCACCGCCGTCAGTCTCGATCATTCCGCCTTCAGCAGCCGAAACAGTTGTTGTTGCAGAGGCAATCTGCTGTTTTGTACCTTCATTTTCAGGCTCTTTGTCTTTTTTGCCGCTTCCGCATGCAGAGAGAGCAAGAATCAAAACCATAAAAATTGAAACCAGAAATTTCTTCATTTTCTCCTCCTTAAAAAAAGTAACGGAAAATTATATTTAGAATGGTTTTTTTATCAAATTAAAGTAAACTTCAGACCGTTTTTTGAGAGGGATCATGATTTTTACAGATTTCATTCCGGTAGATAAAAGTTCCGCGATAAGGGCTTTTCTTTTTTCGCTTCTGACTGATGACGATGTCGAAGTGACCTGTAAAAACGAACTTCCGGAAGATGTCCTTTCTGCTGTCAAATGCTTGAATTTATTTGGTAAAGTTGTTAAAAAAAATGTTGACACTTTCAAAATTTCGGGAAAAACCAAAAAACCGGAATCTCCAATCGACTGCGGAAATTCTGCGACGATGATGCACATACTTTCGGCAATCCTTCTGCACCTTGGTTTTGATGCGGAACTCACCGGCGATGAATCGTTAATGTCGCGTAATCACAAAGATTTTACCGAAGCCGCAAAACTTTACACCGGAAATTTTGTCGAAACGGCTCTTGCGAAAGAGAGCGCTCAGCTCAAGTCTTTTCACCTTATTTCGATGCTTAAAAACGGCGGGACACTTCATTTCAAGAGCAGAACGCGAAGAAATACAGAAGATTTTCTGCTGAAAACGGGAGCAAAAATCGTTGAAAAACCGAACTCTGTCGAAGTTTTTCCGGTTGAGCGTCTGCACGGTTATTCAGTTGAAATCAAACTTGATCCCTCATCCGCTTTCATTGCCGTATGCTCCGCTTTGATTTTTGAAAAATCATTTGTAATTTCAGATATTTATAAAGATGAGTCCCGGATGACGCCTTTTCATTTGCTTCAAAATGCGGGATTTGACATAAAAATCAAAGAAGGCAGTGATTCTTTCGAAATCTCTGGAAATCCGATCTGCAAAGAAGCGCACGATATAAATGTCAAAGAAAATCAAGTTGCTGAAATTATTGATGAAACACCATTCATCGCCTTCTTGGTCGCACGAGCAGGCAGAACATTTTCGGTGAGAAACGCCTTTTGGCTCAGAAACAAGGAGAGCGACCGTATCAGTGAAAGCGTAAAAAGATTTTCACTTCTCTTTGAAACGGAGGAATTTGCCGACGGATTTACCGTTTACGGCGCGGCAAAACACGCTTTGAAAGGCGATATCCCGCACAGCCTTGATCACCGGATGGAGATGCTTTCAAGTCTGATGGCACAAAATTCAGGCATTGATTTTAAAATGAATGATTCCTATAAAATTTCATTCCCAAAATTTTACAAACTCACGGAATATTTAAGAAATGACCAATGAAATCAAAGAATTAAGAAAAGAGCTCGATTCGCTTGACGATATTATTGCGGAACTTATTCTGAAAAGAATCGAGACCGGAAAAAAGATCGTGAAACTGAAAAAAGAAGCAGGAATATCCAAAGACGATCCTGAGCGCGAAAAAGAGATCCTTGAGCGGATTACTGCCGGAAAAAGTGAGATCGCAGAGCTTCTGAAAAGCCTTTACGGGAGAATATTCGATTGGGTAAAAAATTACTAAGCAAAGGAAAATATTTAAGAAAAATCGAATTTCTGATTATAGTTCTGATTTCTTTTTCTCTCTATTTTATGCTTAAGGAAGAACCTCGTAAAGAGAGTGCTCCGAAGATTACCGAACCTGAGACCGTTCCCGCTCAAGCCGAGCCTGAGAAGCCTGAAATTGAAGAAAAAGCTGCCGTATATTTCGACAGAGACGTTCAGCCGATAGTTGAAAAAATGATAAAAAGTGCCGAAAAAACAATAGATGCCGCTACTTACACCTATTCGAAAAACGAAGTGACGGAACTCCTTGAAAAACGGGCTGAAGAAGGGGTAAAAGTGCGTCTTGCGGCAGGAAAAAACAAGGATAAAACTCTTCCGTCGTTCGATTTTTCGCTTGCAAAAACGGATAAAGGAATATATCACCCGAAATTTTTCGTTTTTGACGACCGTGATGTGCTGATTCTTTCTGCCAATATCTCTTCATCGACATATGCTTCGAACAATGCAGTTCTATTCAAGAATGTTCCAGAAGCCGCGGCGATACTGAAAGCTGAAATCGACGATGTTTTTGCTGGAAAAATAGAAAAAAGATGCGCTGACGGGTGCATTACAGAAATCGGGACGATAATTTTCAATCCCGGGAAAGGCTGCGTGAAATTACGGGACGAATTTCTTGCCGCAGAAAAGTCGATAAAAGGAGCTGTTTACACTGTTACTCAGAAAAATCCGCTTATAACTGGACTTAAAAAAGCGGTGAAAAGCGGCATACAAACGCAGCTGATTATTGACAACTGGCGCGGAGACGACGGAAAAATCGTAAACAAGAAAGCTGCCGCATATCTTGAAAGTATCGGAGTAAACCTGAAATACGACGAGCAGGAAAGCACCGACAACCGTCTTTTTCATCACAAATTCGCAGAAATTGACGGCATTACGGCAATTTTCGGATCGATGAACTGGACAGCTTCGGCATGTTACCGGAACCGCGAGATAATAGTCATTTCGAAAGATCAGACACTCGCTGCATCTTTTGCCGGTTATTTCGATAAATTCTGATTTTTTGTTCTGCCGATTTCTTTGTAAAAATTTTCAAACAATATAAAGTGCGTTGTTTTTGTGGTTAAAGGAGGAAAATATGAAGCTCGAAGCCAAGGAATTGAAAGCGAAAGAACTCAGATATTATCCGGAACTTGCCAAGTACAAAGGCAAAACAACCAAAGATATCAAGCCTGTTTCCCTTTTTTCGTTTCAGAAAAGAGGATTTGAGGCTCTTGATTTCGGCATGGATGTCCGTAAAAAAGGGTTTAATATCTATGTCGCAGGCGATCCGGGAAGCGGAAAAACTTCGAATGTGAAAAAATATATCGAGGATATGGCGAAACATCTGCCTGTTCCCGATGATCTGCTTTATGTCTACAACTTCGAGGACTACGATTCTCCGAATATGCTTTTCATGAAGGCGGGAAGCGGTGAAAAGTTCATCAAGGATATGGACGAGCTTCTTGAAGGATTCATCGAGCAGATTCCGAGACAGATGGAAAGCGAAAATTTCGAAAGCCTGCGTGCCGAAGTCGCTCAGACATACCGAGACGCTATGCAGAAAAGTTACAATGAACTTGAAGCAGAGGCGGCAAAGCTCGATTTTGCGCTGAGTTCGACAGAAAACGGGCTGGTTCTGAACCCGATAGTTGACGGAAAACCGATAGGCAAGGAGCAGTATGAGTCTCTCGGTGAAAGTGAAAAGGAAAAAATCAGACAGAACGAAAGTGCTCTTCAGGAAAAACTTATCGCTTACTTTCATCAGGACAGAAAAACCGAAAAGGAATATAAGGAAAAAATGAGCGATCTTCAGCGGACGACGGTCAAAAAAATAATTTCCGAGCCGCTGAACGATTTGGCGAAAAAATACGGCAAAAATGAAGGAGTCAGGGAATATCTTGATTCTATCGCCGATTTTACGGTTAACAACTTTTCAGATTTCTTCACTTACCGAGATTTCCTTGAAGGAAAAGTCGATCCGATGAAAACGCTTATTCCCGATTTCAAGGAATATAAGGTAAACCTGCTCATAAACAACAAGGATCTGAAAGGTGCGCCGGTAATTTACGAGACGAACCCGACTTTCCAGAACATCATCGGCTACTTTGAATACGAAGAAAACCACAATTCGCTTTTCACCGATTTCACGAGGCTCAAACCTGGCGCTCTGCACCGCGCAAACGGCGGATTTCTTATAATTCAGGCCGACGATATTCTGAAAAACTACTATGCCTGGGTCGCTTTGAAGCGCGCTGTCCGTAACAGATTCATAAAAATCGAAGATATGGATGCAGACTTCAAATACCGCGTTATTTCAGCGCCGAATCCCGAGGCTGTTCCGCTTGAAATAAAGATTATCCTCATCGGTGACGAGGAGATCTACCATCTGCTTTACGAGAAAGATCCTGAGTTCAGGCGCATTTTCAAAGTCAAGGCCGATTTTGAATCGGTTGTAGAAGTCAACGCTTCGACTACCGACACTTTGATCGGTTTCATTTCGAGGATCGTCAACGAAGACTGCGAACTTCCGTTTGATTTGTCTGCGATCAGACGGCTTCTTTTCTACAGTTCGAGACGTGCCGAAGACCAGACAAAATACAGAGTCCACGCAAGCGATATCGTCGAAATCATCGTCGAAGCTGTTTACTGGGCACAGCATAACAAGAAAAAAGTTGTCTCGGAAGACATGGTCATAACCGCGATAGAAAGACGCGAAAAGAGGTACGACAGATTCCGCGAGCACTATTTCGAGTCGATAAAGAAAGGAACTATCCTTATTGATGTCAAAGGGGCGAAAGTAGGGCAGATCAACGGTCTTGCGGTTTATCAGATAGGCGATTTCAGTTTCGGAATTCCGTCGAGAATCACGGCGAAGGCTTTTGCAGGTCAGCGTGAAATCGTAAACATCGAGCGCGAAGCAATGCTTTCAGGCGCGATACACGATAAAGGTTCAATGATTCTGGCTGGTTATTTAGGCGGGCTCTTTGCCGTCAAAAAACCGCTTTCATTCTCGGCTTCTATAGCATTCGAACAGAGTTACGGCGGAGTCGACGGAGACAGCGCAAGTTCCACGGAGCTTTACGCACTCATGTCTGCACTCGGCGATGTTCCGATAAAACAGTCGATAGCGGTTACCGGTTCGATCAACCAGATGGGAGAAATCCAGCCTATCGGCGGAGTAAACGAAAAAATCGAAGGATTCTTTGAAATCTGCAATCTGCGCGGGCTTACAAGCGATCAGGGCGTTATGATCCCGATTCAGAATGTGGCAAACCTCAACCTCAGCGATGATGTGGTCAAAGCTGTCGAAAACGGTAAATTCCACATCTACGCGATAAAGAACGTCCTCGAAGGAATCGAGATACTGACAGGTGTTCCTGCCGGAACGAGAGGAAAGGACGGCAAATTCACGAAAGGTTCTGTTTTTGAAAAAATAGATGCAAAACTTGAAGCACTCAGAGGAGACGGAGAGAAATAATGTCAACCGTAAATATCAGCTACAAACCGGAAAAATCTGAAGAATATGTCTGGAACTGGATCGATGAAAACCTTGAAAAGATGGTCGCGAAAAAAGTTCCGACCGAAGATATAAAGCTGCTTCTCGACAGAACGAGGGAAGTCGTTGAATTTAAAGGAAAAACGATAAAGGGGCTGATGACCTTCAAAAACGGCGAGATCAATATCAGCATCGATATTCCGCTCCTTTACAGAATGTTCGGCCAAACGATCAGAACTTCGATCCTCGATATACTTAAATCCATGTAATTACAGGAGTTTAAAATGAAGAACTGTTTGAAAACCGTTTCCGTTTTTTTGTTACTGGCGGCTCTTTTTCTTGCCGTTTCGTGCGGCGAATCTGAAAAAAAGCCTGATCCAGTTGAAATCACTCACAAAGTACTGCTTGAAACAAGTGAAGGAAACATCACTTTGGGGCTTTACGGCAACGGAATGCCGGGCACTGTCAATAATTTCATCGGCTATGTAGACCGCGGTTTTTACAACGGTCTCATTTTTCACAGAGTTGTGAAAGGTTTTGTAATTCAGGGGGGCGGACTTGACGAGAATCTGAACGAAAAAGAGACTCTTGCACCGATCAAACTCGAAATGCCGCCGAGTGCCGAAGTCAAGGACGAAAACGGCAAAGTCACCGGCAGAAAACTGCTCATAAGCCACGACAAATACACTCTTGCAATGGCGAGAAGACGCGATCCCGACAGTGCTGCCAGCCAGTTCTACATCACTTTGGAAGCAACCCACAACCTTGATCCGAATCCGAGTTTTGACCAGCCTAACGGTTACGCTCCTTTCGGAAAAGTTCTCGAAGGTTTTGAAGTTGTCGATAAAATCGGTGCAAAACCGGTAACAACGAAAAATATGTATCAGGGTGTTCCGGTCGAAAACGTAAAGATTCTGAAAATGAGCGTCGTTGCAAGACCTCAGCCGAAAGAGGAGAAAAAATAATGAAACTTGAAGTTTACCGCGAAGTGCAGTTTTCTTCGGCACACAGGCTCAGAAACTATCATGGAAAATGCGAAAATCTGCACGGTCACAACTGGCGAGTACGCCTTTTTGCAACAAGAAATCAGCTTGATGAAACGGGTTTTGTCATGGATTTCAAGGTGCTTGACGCCGTTTTAAAGAAAATCATGGAACTTCTTGATCATAAAGATCTGAATTCATTGGAAGAATTTGAAACAGTAAATCCGACTGCAGAAAATATCGCTCTGTTGATTTTCAGACTTGCCGAAAAAGAAATTTCAGCAATTGACAAAGAAGTCAGGGTTTCAAAAGTATGCGTTTGGGAAAGTGATAAATCGTGTGCAATAGTCGAGGCGTAAAGTGAATTTGAGGCAGAATGCGGCGGCAGTAATCGAGAACAGTCAGGGATTGATTCTGGCATGCGAACGGCGCAACATCAGAGGTGCATGGCAGGTTCCGCAGGGCGGGATCGACGAAGGTGAAAGCGCGGAAGAGGCAGTCCTTCGCGAAATCATGGAAGAGACGGGGATCAGCAGCGAATTCCTTAAAATCATCGGACATTCTTCAAAAGTCTCGTACCTTTTCCCTCACACTGTGAGCTGGAAATCGAACAAAGGAAAATATGATGGTCAGGAACAGATCTATTTCCATTTGAAAATAGCCGATTCGGGTTGGAAGCTCGCCCGAGAAACCGAAGAATTCGTCGCTTTCGAGTGGATTACGAAAAAAGAAATGGTGGAACGGATAGTTCCGTTCAAAAAAGAGTGTTATGTCAAGGCATTCAAAGAGCTTTTCGGAGAAGATTATGAAAACTGAAAAAATAGAGAAACTTCTTGAAGTCATGCGGACTCTCCGCGGTGAGAACGGATGTCCGTGGGATAAAGAACAGACAATCAAAAGTCTGCGTCCGTACATTATCGAAGAGGCTTTCGAGACGGTCGAAGCTCTTGACGAATTCGAAAAGGACAAGCCTGAAACTCTTGCTGAACTCAAAAAAGAGCTCGGAGATCTGCTCCTGCAGGTTGTTTTTGTTTCGCAGATTGCAAGCGAAGAAGGACTTTTCGACTTTGAAGATGTTGCGGAAGCTATTACGGCAAAGCTCATAACGAGACATCCGCATGTTTTCGGAGACGAAAAGGTGGCCGACAGCGCTGAAGTGCTCAAAAACTGGAATCTTATCAAGAAAAACAAAGAAAGCCGCAAACATCTGCTTGACGGAATTCCGAAGTCAATGCCGTCGGTCCTGATTTCGCAAAGATATGCATCGCGTGCCGCAAGTGTCGGATTTGACTGGAAAAATGCCGAAGATACCTGGAAAAAAGTCGAGGAAGAGAATGCAGAACTTGCGGAAGCTGTACGCATGGGAGATAGCGACCACATCGAAGAAGAGTTCGGAGATCTTATGTTTGCACTTGTAAACTACGGAAGAAAACTCGGGCTCGACAGCGAAAAAGCTCTGAAAAGATGCGCCGGAAAGTTCAAAGCGCGCTTCGACGAGATGGAAAATCTCGATCCGACCTTTGTCGAAGGCGGCAAACCGCTGGAAGAACTTGAAGAATTGTGGCTCAAAGCAAAGAAAAATCTGGGCAAAAATATCTAATAAAAATTCATTTCAGACAGTTTCCAAGAACGCTTCTATTCTCGTTGCGACACGTGCGTCAATTTTGTCTGAGGGTTTGTCAAATTCAAGCGTGAGAAGCGGAATGTTCAGACCTTTGTTTTCCAGAAGTCTGCGGAGAATTATGTCTTCGAGCTGGCGGTGGCAGAACGACTGTACATAGTGAATAATGCCGTCCGGTCTGCGTTTTTCGATCTCCGCTATCGCTTTTTCGAAGCGGAATGCGGCGGAGTAGGGGTAGGTATAGTTTATATACTGTTCTTCGATGGAATTGTATTCGCCGAGCATTGCGAATTCACGCTGGATCTCGTTAAAAATTACGGTGGCGTTCCTTGATTCCAAAAATGAGTGGATCGGAACTATCGGCGGAACTCCGAGATAGGCGATTTTTTTGCGCGATTTGTCGGCAAAGCGCTTTCTATGTTCCAGTTCTTTAATAAAATCATCAACTTTGTGTTCGTATGCGACCGGATCTCCGCAGAAATCCGACGATGAAACAAGGAAAATGTGGTTTTCTTCGCCGGTCACGCTGCCGGGATAAAGATATGAAGTTTCGTCAATTATTTTCAGTTTTCTGCGCAGGTTTTTAAGATTTTCCCAAACAGCGACACTGCTTTTGTAATCAGTTCCCATAAAATCAGCGAACCTTCCGATTTCATTACGCATTTTATCGATTTCGCGCAAATATGGAAAATTGAATATGAAAGTTCTGATGCCTGTTTCCATGGCAACTATCTGCTCTAAAACTTTCGCGTTCGAGCAGTCACCTTCCGTGACGGCTATAAAAACACCGAAATCTTTGTTTAAATCGGGCGAGGTGAGGACTGAATACAAACCTTTTATCCATGCACACGAACTTCCGGCAAAACCTGAAAACTCCGCTTTTTCAACAAATGCCGAAGGATTTCCGGCTGAAACAAAAATGTTGTTTAAATCTAACGGTCTGTATCCTGAGGCAAGAACGACCTCAACCGGAATCGTCGTTGTGAATGCTGCTATTTTCTGCATTAAATGTTTAAATTAAAAAATTTGTTGAAATTTTCCCTCACTTGTTTGACCAAGTCAGCTTGTTTCATATTTAAAAGACTGGCAGCAAAGTCGTAAACGTATCTGACTTTTCCCGGAGTGTTCGGTTTTCCGCGAAAAGGAACCGGTGCGAGGAAAGGCGAGTCAGTTTCAAAAAACATATTGTTTATACTTGTGTGATTGAATATTCCAAGGACATCTGCGGATTTCTTAAAAGTCAGAATTCCCGAAAACGAGATGTTCCACCCTTTTTTCAGTATTTTTTGAGCCGTCTCAAGATCCCCTGTATAACAGTGAAAAAGGACCTTTTTATCATCAAAACCGTATTCGTTGAGCATGTCAAAAATCAGAGCTTCACCGCATCTTCCGTGAATTAAAATGGGTTTTTCAAGTTCTATAGTTTGCTCAATCATCTTTCGAAGCATTTTCAGCTGGATTTCTTTCGGAGAAAAGTCGTAGAAAAAATCTAATCCCACTTCTCCAACCGCAATTATATTTTCCTTATTTTTTGCAATCCATGAAACATCTGAATCAATAAAATTAGAGGATTCTTGAGGGTGAATTCCGGCAGCAGCGTAGAAATTAATGTTGTTCTTTAAAAACGTTTCCTTCACACTTTGATGATACTCAAGTTCATGTTCGCTTCCGCAGATATCAACGACCGTATCAACCTGATTTTCGTGAAGTTCGTCGATGATAGTTTCGATAGAAATGTTCCTCTCGGTAACAGTCATAAAAATATGTGCATGAGTGTCAATAAACATCTTGTTTACTATTCCTTTTTTGTATCCTGATTTTCCTTATTCTCTTTTCTGGGAGAGAATTTTTTGAAATTTTTCCTGTTCCCGTGCCAGTTCGGATTTCTTTTGTTTGGATCTTTCGGATTGAATTTTTTAAACTGTCCGCATGGTCTTTCTGTATCGTTTCTGGTCTCGGAAGCAGCTTTTTCATCCCGGTTTTCTTCTTCCGCCTGACCGTTTTCGTTCTGAAACGACCTTCTTTCCTTATCTTTATTAGGAAGAAGAAGATCTTTTTCTTTTGCGACTATCGGCGTAATGTTGTCCAGATCATGATCATTTGTTTCGTTCTGAGGCAGATTTATGAACCAGCGTTCATTAAATTCGAGAGCCGATTTCGGGAATATTTTTTCCTCGGCTTTTTCCTTTTTCTCAGGATTTTCAGGGAAGAAAACCGTAATATTTTTGCCGATAGCGTTCACTTTCTTGACAAAACCCTTGCGGTTTGAAGTTCTGTCGAAAATAGCCGTTTCCTCCTGCGGATAATCCTTTCTGAGCTCTTCATAAGTTGCGTTTTCGTATCCTAAACAGCAGAAAAGGCGGCCGCAGATACCCGAAATTTTATTCGGATTGAGGCTGAAATTCTGGTCTTTCGCCATTTTTATCGAAACCGGAAGAAAGTTATGCATATGCTTGCGGCAGCAGAGCGTTCTTCCGCACGGACCTAATCCTCCCATGATTTTTGTAGTGTCTCGGACGCCGATCTGACGCATCTCTATACGGCGTTTGAGTTCGTAGGCAAGGCGTTTGATGAGTTCCCTGAAGTCGACTCTGCCGTTTGCCGAGAAGTAGAAAATCGCCTTCGTGTCGTCGAGAGTATATTTGACTTTGATGATTTTCATCTTGATCCCGAGCTCTTTGTTGACGCGGAGAATGACCTCTTTTGCCGACTGAGCCTTGATCTCAAGCTGCTTTTCACGTTCGAAATCGGCAGCATCAGCCTTTCTGACAAAGCCGTTTTTGATGAAATTTATCTTGTTCTGGCGCTTGTAATCGTCCATACTTTTGTTCAGAACCTTCGCAAGCTCCATGCCGCGCTCGCTGTATGCGACAATGATATCTCCCTGTTTGAGTTCGTTTCCCGGATTTTTCTGTTCGGGATAGAAATACCAGTAAACTTTGCCGGCAGGCTGGAACTGGATCGCGATAACGTCTTCGAAAGCGGGATATTCGTCAGTATAATCGAAGTAAAGCGCATCTCCTCCGCCGAGCGGTGCGATAGGACTTCCTGCTTTTTTATACTTTGAATTTTCCTCGTCCTTGAAACCGTCGTCGTTTCTTTCGAGTTCCTGTAAAGTCCGGAACTCTTCCTCCGAAACGTCCATATTCCGGTCGAGTTTTGTGAATTTTCTATTGTTATCCATAAGTTATCCTCCGATTATATTGTAAAAAATATGGAAGCATCCGGTGAAAAATACTGCTGGTTCGACAAAAAAACCGTTATTTTCTGAGCGATTCCTGGGTTTTTCTCCCTGACGCAGAAAGCAACTATCGCAAGTCTCATCCGTACGAGCATTTTTTTGAGATAATCGGCTTTTTCAGTCGAAACCGTTCCCAAAAGATCTTTTGCAAGAAGATCGTTGTCTGTTATCTCGGCATATATTTTATTTATGTTGGTTATCGAATTGAAATCGAGGTCTGAACAGAAATAGGAAAGCCTGTTCTTTTCAGCTGAAAAAATCTCATCTCCGAGTTCGGATGCCAGATCTGTCAGAAAAGGGAAATATTCGAATATCTCCGAAAAACCGGCTTCCGTATTTGCGTTAGGAACGAAAATCGGGACTGAACGCGATAGAACAGTCGTGAGAATCGAATTTCGCTTGTTTACGGCCAAAAAGAAGAATGTGCGCTGCGGCGGTTCCTCAATTTTTTTGAGGAGAGCGTTCTGGGATTGAATCGTCATCGCGGCGGCGTCACGGAAATAGACGATCCGGTTTTCGGATTCAAAGGGCGCGTACTGAAGCGCGTCTTCAACCGTGTGGACATCTTCGATTTTAATCGATCCGGAGGAGCCCTTGACAACGTTTATAAAGTCGGGAAACTGTCCGGTGGAACAAAGCGAAACAAACTTTTCGTCATCAATATTCCGGCGCGGTTTTATAAGTTTCTTCGCAAACGAAAATACTAAAGTATCTATATTTGAAAGAGCAGGCGAATGAAAAAGGATTGTTTGCGGCAGAGAGTCGCTTTCCAAACATGAAATCAGTTTTTCAGATATTGCCGAAATCTGCGACGAAGCCACCGTTTTTTTCACCCTTTTTAGTTTACATAATATATGTTATGCGAAGTTGTCAATATAAAAAGAAAAGTCATTTCAGGTAGTTACCTATTCGCTTCATTGTGGTAAGTTTTTGCGAACCGTCCTGAGCTTTTTCCTTTCCGGTTTGCACGAGCAAAGATTTCATCTTGAAAAATTCGGGAGTCAGTCCGAAAGAAAAAATTATTTTTTTGTATTCCGGAGAGCGGCTTCCAAGAATCGCATCAGAGAGATTTTCGCAGACAATTGGATTCAAGTATCGGTCGAGGTCCATTTTCCGTCCCTTAATGAAAAATACGCTGTCGAATCTTTTTTTCGCTTTTTCATTTTTCAGATGGACGTCTATGACAACATTTTCCTTTTCGGCGTAATATGTCAGATTTTTGAAATCGGTCCACATTCCGCGTGCGGTCGTTCTTTTGGGAACCCACAGGATCCTGCCTTCCGGCTTTTCGGGGATCCCGCCCAAGTCAATTACAAGTTTTTCCTCTTTTTCGACTTCCTCTTCAGTCTGCTCGGCAAATTCGGCCGGAATATCGGCATAACTTGTCGTTCTGTAGACAAAACGACCGTTCTCTTTTTCAGGATCGTTGAAGAAGCACGGAGCGGTCTTTTTCAGGCTTCCGAAAGCCTCTTTTTTGTATCCTGCTTCGGCAAAAAACAGTGAAAAAAGGCTTTTTCCGCATATTGCACTGCCTGCATGGGAAAAGAAAACTATGGTCTTTGAATGCGCGTTGTTGCAGAAATCGATTATACACGAAGGCTTTGCCTTCTGGATGAAGCGAAGAAGCTCGAAAAACGAATATTCGTCTTCGAACATGGCGATTTTTCCGTTTTCAAGAGAAAACATTCTGACCCTGTTTCTGTCACAGTCTGCCAGATAGACCTTGCCCTGAGGATTGAACGAATCGCTTTCGCACCACTCTTTTATCTGAGCCGTCAAATCTTCATACTTATCTATTCTTGCAAGTATTACTGTGCAGAACGGAACAAGTCTTTCAGTGTTAAGTTTCATAATTTTTTGTTTTTAATGTCGATAATATCTGCAACTTTGTTGATGATGCCGTTGACGAACGAACTTGATTCCTTGCTGCCGAATTTCTTAGCAATATCAATAGCTTCGTTTATCGTAGCCTTGAACGGAACACCGTTGTTTTCGTCGATAAGTTCCGCCACCGACATTCTGAGAATATTGCGCTCGATGAGGGCGATACGCTCGATTCTCCAGTTTATCGCAGCCTCTTCAATAAGTCTTTCGATCTCTTTGAGGTTGGTTTTCACTGTAGTCAGAAGATACGTTATAAAAACGCTTTCTTCTTCGGACGACTCATTGTTGTTGTTCTGGGTTTCATTTTTATCGCTCCATTTCATCGAGGCGATGTTGAAATAAGTCAGATAAGATTCAACAGCTTCCTGTATCGTCTGATTTTTGTTGAACTCCATGCTGTAGAGAATCTGGAGCGTTTTTTCTCTTGAACGTCTTCTAAGTCCCATAACTTTTCCCGCTTATTTCAATTTATCTGATAAATTAAGCATCTCTATTGCCGCAAGCGCCGCGTCGAACCCTTTGTTGCCCGCTTTTGTTCCAGCTCTCTCAATCCCCTGCTCGATTGAATCGACCGTGAGAACGCCGAAAGACATGTAAACGCCTGTTTCAAGCGAAGCCTGAGCGATTCCCTTGCTCGTTTCGGCCGCGATGAAATCAAAGTGCGGAGTGCTGCCGCGGATGATGACGCCTAAGCAGACGACAGCATCGTATTTTTTGGAAAGAGCCGCTTTTTTTGCCGCGAAAGGAATTTCAAAAGCGCCTGGAACTTTGATAACTTCAACGCTTTCCGCATAGTGACGCTCGAGGCAGTCGATTGCGCCTTTCAGAAGCGATTCCGAAAGAAGGCTGTTGAATCTCGAAACGATTACCGCGAATTTTTTTCCTTTTGCGCTAAGATCGCCTGAAAAAGTTTTTACTTCCATTTCAATCTCCGTTGTTAATTCTTTTTATCTGACGTAAAGATCGTGTGTCCCATTTTCTTCTGTTTAGTTTCAAGGTATTTTCTGTTCTCTTTCTGCACTCCGCAGACATTCGGAACATGCTCGGTTATTTCCAGGCCGTATCCTGTCAAGCCCTTGATTTTCTTTGGATTATTTGTAAGAAGCCTGATTTTTTTGACGCCGATTTCCGACAATATCTGAGCTCCGATGCCGTAATCTCTGAGGTCAGCCGGGAAACCGAGCGCGATATTGGCTTCGACCGTGTCCATTCCTTCGTCCTGAAGGTGGTAAGCCTTGATCTTGTTTCCGAGACCTATCCCCCTGCCCTCCTGGCGCAGATAAAGGATGACTCCCCTGCCCTCAGCTTTTATGAGCTCCATTGCGTTCTGAAGCTGGTATCCGCAGTCACAGCGGATGCTTCCCAGAGCGTCGCCGGTAAGACATTCGGAGTGGACTCTCGTGAGGACCGGTTTACCGTCGGCGATATCGCCTTTTATCAGAGCGACGTGCTCAAGACCGTCAAGTTTGTTGCGGAAAACTTTGATTTTGAATTCCCCGCCCCAGCGTGTCGGCAGGACTGCGTCCGCGACCTGCTCGATCAGAGACTCGGTCATAAGCCTGTAAGCGATGATGTTTTCTATCGTAAGGATCGGGAAATCATACTTCTTGGCGATTTCGATAAGCTGCGGCATTCTCGCCATCGTGCCGTCGTCGTTGATTATCTCAATGAGTGCGCCTGCCGGTTTGAGCCCTGCGAGCTTAGCCAGATCGACTGTTGCTTCGGTGTGCCCTGCTCTCACCAATACTCCGCCGTTTCTTGCACGCAGCGGATTGATGTGACCTGGCCTTCCCAGATCTTCGGGACGGGTCGATTCGTCTGCAAGAGCGCGGATTGTCGAAGCTCTGTCAAACATCGAAACACCGGTCGTGCAGCCGTGTCCGAGCAGATCCACTGTTACCGTGAAAGGAGTTCCGAGGAGCGAAGTATTGTTATTCACCTGCATTTCAAGACCTAAAGCCTTGCAGCGTTCCTCGGTTATCGTCGTGCAGAGAACTCCACGGCCGTTCTTTATCATAAAATTGACAGTTTCAGGGGTGATTTTTTCTGCCGCGACAACAAAATCGCCTTCATTCTCACGGTTTTCGTCATCAACAACTATTACGATCCCGCCGTTTCTGAACTGCTCGACGGCTCTTTCAACATTCTTTTTTACATTTTCGGAATCAATACTCACTTGAGATCTCCTTATACAATACTAATACGCGGGATAAATCCCGTTTAGTGCGCTTTCCTACACCAACTCCGCGATATTGTCCAGTTTTAACAGCATTTTTCGCGATATTTTTTCATAAATACGGGGAATCAGATAAACAGAGCATCTACACAAAGTGCCAATTTTTCTGACTCAAAACAAAATTTTTTGCCTTGTTTTATTTAAATTTTCAATATTTTGCAAAAATATTCAGATTTTTATTCAATTTAAATTTGATATTTTTCAAAATAATACTAAAATTAAGTGTTTTGTTTGGAGGAGAAAAATCATGGAAGAAGTAAAAAACACTCAAATCAAAATTTTTGAAGAGCGGCAGGTCCGCACGATCTGGGACAAAGAAAAAGAGGAATGGTATTTTTCAGTGGTTGATGTCATCGCAGTTTTGACTGACAGCGAGATTCCAAGACGCTATTGGAGTGATTTAAAACGCAAACTTATTGCTGAAGGAAGCCAGTTGTACGAAAAAATCGTACAACTGAAAATGCAAGCTGCTGACGGTAAATTTTACAAGACCGACTGCATGACAACGGAACAGCTTTTCCGCCTGATTCAGTCCGTTCCATCACCGAAAGCCGAACCTTTCAAACTTTGGATGGCGCAGGTCGCGAGAGAACGGCTTGACGAAATCAAAGACCCTGAAATTTCAATCAACCGCGCACTGTTCAACTACCGTCAGCTCGGATATTCCGAAAGTTGGATAAACCAGCGGCTGAAAAGCATGGAAATCCGCAAAGATCTGACCGATGAATGGAAAAAGCACGGATTGCAGGACGGAATCCAGTTCGCTACCCTGACCGACATAATTTACAAGACTTGGGCAGGCAAAACCGCAAAAGAATACAAGGAATTCAAAGGGTTGAAGAAAGAAAACCTGCGCGATAACATGACAAATCAGGAACTTGTTCTGAACATGCTTGCGGAGCTTTCGACAAAAGAAATTTCAGAATCAAGAGATCCCCAGAACTTCACAGACCACATTCAAAATGCCGTTGACGGTGCAACTATCGCCAAAAATGCAAGAACAGAACTTGAGAAAAAAACCGGCAAAAAAGTCATTTCGCCGTCAAATGCACTTGGCAAAGATCATCTTATCGAAATAAAAGCCTCGGTTTTTGACGAAGACGAAGAATCGAAATAGCCTGAAAAGCATCGAGCAGCCGTCGGATTACTTGGAAACAAGGGGTTATCAAAGCAAGATTTTAAGATTATTCCTCAAACGGACAAATATTTTCTTCAAGACAATAACACTCCATATCCCGTAATATTAAGGGAGTCGAATTGATTTTCTGATACAATAACCACTTACTTTCGAATTCACTGAATCCATAAGGAAAGATCGTTGTTTCATCAGAATAAGTTTCATCTTTTTCCATTTTTTTCATGCAATATTTTTTATTCTTATCTAATCTATAGTAGCAAAGTCGACCGCCTGATCCAACACCGTCTCTGTAGGTTATTTCGACATAAAGAAGCAGATTCCCTCTGAGCTGATACGGTGAAAGCGTGTAAGCGTTTTGAGCTGTTTCATCTGTAAAATCAGAAATTATTGTCTGATAATCTACAATTTTTCCGTTTTCAATCCTCGCTTTTGTTATGCCGATACCGTTAAGATTGAAAACAAATTCCGATGGATCTTCCTGATTAAATCGAATTATTGAAACTTTTTCATTTTCACGATTGATTTTCATACAATCCGAAAATGATTTTGGATTTTTTGACAGATTACATATATATCCGTTTTTATTGTCGTCATAAATTCCTAAATAATCTCCTGCTAAACTCGTGTGATTTGCAACGCCGTTACCAAGCGAAGTCCATTTCCATTCCCCGACTTTTGCATAGAGCATTCGTTTTCCGTTAGTATCAACAAGATTTACAAACGCCCATTTCTCATTCAAAGCAGGTTCATAAGAAATGCTTTTGACTTTTTTGTCATAGACGATTTCTGTTTTGCCATCGTCTCCAATATAAGCAAGGAAAATATTTTCGTTGTTCAAATCATAACTTCGTTTGTCTGAAATCAATGCAAGTCTTTTGCCTTTAAAATACGCCTGTTCCTGTCCCCTGGCAGGAATAATAAAAGAATATTGCTGCGTTGCTATATCATAAGTTGCATATTTATCACCTACTGACCATTTTTCATAACTAATTCCTACTGGATATGTGTAAAATCCAATTTTACCATCACTAAGATTCCAAGCTTTTACCACTCCGTGGGAATCGTCGTGACCCCATGACCAAGGATCTATCTTCAGGTCACATTTGTGCATAGGAAGGTTAGTTGTGTACATTTCATCAACTTCTTCTTTTGTCATAGGTTTCAGACTGTCTAAAACACAAGGAGTTCCGCAGCACGAATATTCCGGGTATTCGTGACACAGTTTTTCATTCTGTTCATCCCACAGGTTGCCGATGCAGATAGGATCATCGGCGGTCGGTGTGTCGCAGTCCGGACGGCAGAAAGTAATCTTGCCGTTTGCGTCGTAATATGGAAACGGTGCTTCGCTTAGAGGCGGCTGACATTCGTCCGAATCGGATTGTTCCGTGTCGGAATCGGTATCCTGATCATGAGCTTCCTCAGAATCATCAATAAAATCCGAATCTTCTTCTGAATCCACATCGTCATCGGCAATGCTTTCTGAATCATCGGAATCGGAGTCAGGCATCAAATCTGAATCAGTTGAAGAGTGCGAGGAGGAGCAGGAAATGAAGAAAAACAAGCAAAAAACGATAAAAATCAGTGTAAATTTTCTCATTTTCTCTCCTTTTTGTTGTTTACTTTCATTCCCCTTGTTTCCTCCACTCCGGAATTTTGGGATTATCCGGATTAGGTGTGTAATCGCTGTAAGGACATCTATCCGGATGATAGTCGCAGTAACACTCCATATCCCTCAGAACATAGTCGAAATAATGCTGATAAACCAGGTATCTGCCGTAACCAGGTATATAAGAATAATGTTTTGTAAATACAGCATCTTCATCACTGTCAAGACATACTGTTTTCTTATCGCTGAAACGATAGTAGCACGGTGCTGATATAGGATGCTCGTTCTCTGTCTCACCGATTTTTATGCTGTAAAGAAGAAAATCGTTGTTAACATCTCTTATCGCATTTATTCTGTCGTCATGGATTAAAACATCCCTGCTTTTTACACTTCCGTCTTTATTCAATTCCACTAGGATTATCTTTTCCAGTTTAGATTCCTGTTCATAGGTTACGGCATGATAAATAATTTTTCTATCCCCGATTATTTTAGGGAAATACGTCAATTCTTCGTCCAATGAAACTTTGACACAACCATCATCGCCTTTTTCCAAATCACAAAAAATTGTTGCGATATCATAATTTTGAAAAACGACTTGAGATCCTGACAAGTGTGGATATCTGGCTATAACAAAACCTGCATCTCCTGTCGTGAATTTCTTCAGTTCCTTCCAATTCTTCCAATCGCCTATTTTCGTATAGACAACTTTCATTTCTCCGGAATCATCAGGTCCTGTCTGATAACTCATCATGGCATAAGTATCACCCAATCCCATATAGTTGATTCCGTAAAACTTTTCTCCGTACCATGCATAGCCGTATTTATGTTTTTCTATATCGTAATAAATTATTTCCTGAACAGGCATCTGGTAGTTGGGAAGATCAGGAGAATCGTCATTTATAGATTTGTTGTAGGTCGACATCAGAACCATTTTTCCGTTAAAATCCAAATTTGCGGCACCGTCTCCGATTTTTATAAGTTGTCTTGTAGGGATATCAAACACAAAAGTACCGACTACTGGAGCATAATAAGATTTCATTATAAAAACCACTTTGCCGTTTTTAGCAAAATATTCAGGATCCCGCCCGTAAATCCAATCATTCTGCCAACGTTTTTCCGGTGTCATCAATCCGTCGCATTTGTTTTTAAGAATGTTTTCATTTTTCACCACAGTGTCATCCTGATTAGGCCAGTCTTCAATCAATATCGGTTCAAACGGATAGTTATCGGCACATGCTTCGTAAGGATGAATGGGGCCCTTTGAGCACTGATTACGTATACTGCATCCATTGACGGTGCTAAACTTATATTTCCACAAAGTAGCTCTTACTTGTTCAGGGTCATCAGCTACGACATCGTAATTGCCGTAATATTTATATAGAAAATTCTCTCTGTCGGCATAAGGATCATCGTCTGTCAGCCAAAGTTTCTCGTAATCCTGATCTCCTTCAACAATCGGACATCCGAAATCGTTGTCAGGTTCTTCCTGAGAAGGAACACTACTTTCGGAATCAGAATCATCGGATTGGTCTTTATCATCGATGATATCATCATCTTGAGAATCAGAATCATCATTGATAGTTTCCGCATCACTGCCGTCGGAATCGGCATCAGGAATGATGTCAGAATCGTTTGCAGGTTTTTGGGATGATGAACAGGATAAAATGAAAACAAATAATAAACTCAAATGTTTCCGCATATTAGCCTCCGTTTCGCAAATGAACGAATTATGATAAGGAAAATGAGGAAAAAAGAAACTTTTAGATGAAAAGCAGCGAACAGCTGTAGGATTTAATTCTCCTTTCTTGTCTTGAAATTACTGCGAATTGTTTTTTGACAGCACGATTTCCAGCATTTCTCGCGGGGTCACAACAAAACACTGTTCAGGAAAATGCTTTATGTTACCACAGGTTCACGGCATAATAATGCATCTACTTCCGCACCTCTGCTATTTCGGCATTGATCTCGTCAAGAGTCATTTCGCTGTTTCCGTTCTGCTCGGCGATCCTGCTTGCAGCTTTCATTGCGGCAAGACCGCGGCTTTCTTCGAGTTTCATCGAAAAAGGGATCCCGTTTTCGCGCACCAGTCTGGTTACGCACATTCTTAAATAAGTCGGAAGATCAATTCCCAGCTGCTCGCAAACGACAAGTGCCTGCGCTTTCGTGGAATCTTCCATTCTGAACTGAACAAACGATGTTGACATTTTTGCCTCCATAAAAATTCGCTTGTTCATTATAGCACAATTACAATCAAACGCAATCAAAAGATTTTAAATAATTACAAAATCACATCTTGCCGCTTTTCATTTCAAACCAAAAAGCAAGTTTTTACAAAACATAAAATAATTGTTGTGATAAAAAGTCAAGTATTATTTTAAGTTTCAAAAAGAAATTTTTATACTGTGTTATAAAAAATTGGATTTACCCAAAAAGCTAATGGCGTGTCGTGACATAAAACGTCGTCTCGAACAGGTCAGCATCGAAACTGAAAAGGTGAAGCCCGGAATAAACATGGGTGCACACTTCACCGTAAGGAAGGAAATCATCTGCCAGATATTCATAGCATTTTTGGTTAGCTAAATAATAATAGGGCTGAGAACTATTTGAAAGTTGCATGAAAATTTCACCAATTACTTAATTTCTGAAGAAGGAATTTTAATAATATTGGTATGGCCTTTAGTGTCCGATATTATTGCATAAATATCATTATTATTGCAAATTATTTCATGGAAAAATGTGCTTTCATATTCGATTGAACTTGCAATATATTCACCATTTGAATTATATTTATCAATCAAACCATTTTTTGCAGACGGATTACTCATGTATATATCATCCCCACACATCGTGATAAGGTAACCATTCATATTTGTTTTTCCCCACATTTTTTTGCCATCACTTGAAAATTTAAAAAACATTTCAAGATCACTCTCACCATTTTGATATGTAGCTGATGTAATAAAGATAGAGTTATTACCTCCTATCAATATTTTTTTTACCCAATCAGCGTTTTCACTTCCCCACTGTTTTCCCCAAAACGGTGTTCCATCCGGTGCAATTTTTACCAAAAAAGAATCGTCATTACCGACATTTTCAGAAAATAAATCCGTATTGGTTCTACCACCAGCATAAAGATTTCCTTCCGAATCAACTATTAAAGTCTTTATAACTGTTGAAGATTCATCTGAAATTTTGTAGTTTTGCAGTTTTTTTCCATCAGTTGAATATTTTACGATTTCATTATTGTGAGAGATATAAACATTTTGTTGATTATCCAATGCTAAGGAAGCAGAAATAAAGTCAAGTTCGGGAAATTGCTCCCAAATTTTTGTCCCGTCAGGCGCAAATTTTATGACAAACGGAACATCACCATTGGTAGTATCTCCGGCCACGTATATATTTCCATATTTGTCTGCAACAAGATAATTTACTGTGTCAGCAGATTCTTGATAATCCCATTGCTTGCGCCACAATTCTCTGCCTTTTGCGTCAAATGTAACCAACAAAGCATCAGACTTTTTTGACTCTTCTTTTGCCGCTCCACCGACATATAAAATATCATCTAAACCAAATGCCAGAGCAGTTATGTGTAGAAAACCTTCGGTTTTTAATATTTTACTTGGCTTATCTTCCTGCGATTCCCAACCACCATTTTCTTCATTATTGCCACTGTTTCCACCATCACCATCATTACCCCAATCATCCTCTTCTTCCTCGCCACCACATGCAATCAGTGCAAACACAAGTAACAATGTAATAAAGAATAATTTCTTCTTCATAACTTTCTCCTTCTGATAATTATTAAACATTTACTCTGATTAATGATTAAAATGTTGAAACATCATTGCCGAGTACTTTCATTCCCCGACCTATAGAGAACAGATCCAGTTCAATCGGCTTCAACGGTATGATATTTCCGAATTTTTTCTTTATTAAGGGATCCCAGTCAAAAATGGTTTTCTTTACTGAAAAACCGATTGCAAATGGATCTATGCCGATTTTACCGGAGGCTTTTACATAAATTTTACCGGCAAGCAGGTAAATTTCAGGTTCAAGGCTTGTTGTCAGGTAAAATTTCATGTTCAAACCATTTAAATCCATTGCAGGTTTCAGCAGTCCCTGAACTTTGAGGGGTGCATAAAACTCAAAAACATCAATCGAACCGCCGACACCGATTTTAAAGGATATCCAGGAATAGTCAAACCCGATCCCGGCTTCAAGGTATGCGCCGACAACAAGATAAGGTCCTGCTGATGCTCCCATTGTAAGGCCGCGGAACCATGCGGCATTGTAATCTACACCGTAACGCAATCCGGCACGGAAAACCATCCCGAATGAAAGGTATGCCGGAACGGGACCGATCTGGAAGTTTACCGTTCCCCCTTTTTCGATGTTTGCAAACTTTTGCTCAATTTAGAAAGAACACTCTTTTTTTATCTACATGGACTAGGAGTTTTTGCAACATTTTTTTTCAATAAATATCTGCATAAATCGCAAAAATGCCGGTAAAGTTAAAAAAACAAACCAGACATATATTTAGTACCACAAAATCTGATTTTTATTGAAAAAATTTTACCCCCCCCGAAAAACTTTATAACTATTTGATTTTATTGATGAATTTTTTGCGATTTTTTATTGGCAGGAGGTGGTAAAAATGCCTACGACAACACAAGTTCCTTGTTCAAAATTTCCTGTCCTTCCTGTAAAGCAGAAAGTATGCTCCGCAGAATGTGAACACAGCCGTTGCGCCGATGATCCCCTCAAGTGACCTCTCGATTATCCCTTTCCCGCGATTATTTCTGCGACAGCAATATCTTCGGGGTAAGTTATTTTGATGTTTGTCCGCTCTCCTTCGACGATGCTGATGTCGGCAAGACCGTATTTGAAAACGATCCCGCAGTCGTCGGTCGCCCCTGCAAAACCTTCTTCTTTCGCAAGAGCGTGTGCTTTTTTTATAACGCCTGCTCTGAATCCCTGAGGAGTCTGGACCTGCATCATTCTGCTTCGGTCTGTAGTTGCCGTCATTTTGCCGTTTTCAGCTTCGATTATGGTGTCGGTCGCTTTGATAGCGGTGTGGACGGCATCGAATGAATCAAGTGCCGCAATGCAGTCATCGATGATTCTCTGGCTTACGAAAGGTCTCGCCGCGTCATGAATAAGGACTTTTGCGTCGTCTTCTGCGATTCCCCCTACTCCGATCGATGAACTTTCAGCCCTGATCACTCCTCCTGGAACGATTTTTGTCACTTTTTTAAAGCCTGAGTTTTTGACGATTTCAGTGATTTTTTCTATGCAGGCGGGCTCCGAGACCACGATTATCTCATCGATCCCGCTGTTTTTTTCAAACGCTTCGATGCTGCGCCCGACTATGGTTTTCCCGGCAATTTCAATAAATTGTTTCGGGAAGCCGCAGTTCATCCGCTCCCCTTTTCCCGAAGCCAGAATCACAGCGTAAACTAATCTAGTCATCTTCTTTTTCCTCAAAATCTATGTTTTCGCGCGGATGTTTTTTATCGAATTCCCTATGTATTGCCTCCTGCTCGACATGGGTGTAAATTTCAGTCGTGTTGATGCTCGAATGTCCCAAAAGCATCTGGACACTCCTAAGATCGGCACCTCCTTCAAGCAGATGCGTCGCGAATGTGTGGCGCAGTTTGTGAGGCGAAATATCTTTCGTTATTCCAGCCAACGCTGCGAATTCCTTGAGCTTTTTCCAGATTCCCTGGCGTGTCAGCCTTCCGCCGCGGTTATTCAGGAAAACATATTCGTTGAAATCCCCTTTTTTCATCAGCTGATAGCGCATTCTGTCGATGTATTCGTGCAGATATCTCGCCGCATCGTCGCTGTATGGAACGATTCTCTCCTTGCTTCCCTTTCCGAAAACGCGCAGAAGCTGTCTCTGGCGGTAGATATTGCTGATTTTAAGATCCACAAGTTCCGAAACACGCAGCCCAGACGAATAGAACATTTCAAGAATCGTTCTGTCGCGGAATCCTGAGGGAGTCGAAGTATCCACAACCGAAAAGAGGCGCTGCAATTCTTCATAAGTAAGAAAAACAGGCAGTGATTTTTTGAGTTTGACAGGTTCTAAAATCTCAAGCATTTCAGGGATAATGTAGTCATCTTCAAGCAAAAACTTGAGAAAACCGCGAAGGCTGGAGATCGAACGCGCCAGAGAGCGGTCACTGAAATCTTTGTCTTTTGAAAGATGGATGACATATTCGCTGATATTCACCGAATCGGCCTGAGTGAGACAGATACCGCGCGAATCCAGATATTCAAGAAAATCAGTAAGATCGCGCTCGTAGGCTTCGACACTGTTCAAGGCAAGCCTTTTTTCAAGTTTTATGTGGTTCATATATTTTTTCAGAAGCCTGGCATCGCTTTTATTCATCTTAACCTAATAAAAAAGAAAATCATCAAGAATTTCAGCTGCTTTTTGGTAAGAATCGGTGTTTTTGTCAACATCTCCGTGGTTTATCTGCTTGAGGAACATAGCCTTTAAAACTTCGTCGCAATCTTTGTGACGATAGATGAAAAGCATTATTTCATACATATCCTTGTCAGATTCGGTTTCAGGTTTTATCGAAAAAATCGCTGCAACGAGCCCTTTTCTGAGAATTTTCACCGCTTCATCTTCACTCAAATCCCCTTCAGTCACCGTTTTCAAGGCATAAGCGGCGTAACGCGCCCACTCCGGATCAGGCTTATCTTCGTTTTCCGTACTCTTTTCAACAAGCCCGATGTAGTCAAGATCACCGCACTGATCTATCATTCCTGCAAGTTTCAAAGAATGAGCGATCTCTTTTCTGCTTTCGTTGCTCAGATGCTTCATTCCTAAAACCCAGCCGGTTTTTTCGGCAATATAGCCGCATGCCTCTTCGTTTTTAACAAAATAAGAAGAAAAAGGGTCAATATTTTCAACAGTTTTTACAAATTCAATCCACTCGACGGCGGCTTTTACGTCTTTGAAATCAAGCCAGCTTCCGGCTGCGTTTTCTATCATTCCGAACTGACGCAAAAGAACATAGCGGTAAAGACCGGCATCTTTGTTCAAACCGTAGATTTTTTCGACAAAATTGTAGACAAAAGAAGTTAAGACCTCTTTATCATCCTTGTTCATTGCGACAAAACGGTTGAAAAGTTCCTTGAAAAAAGGATCATTTTCAAGATTTACCCCGTTTTCAATATTGGAAAGAATGGTTTTAAACGACGACGCGAGAATGAAAAAAACTGTTTTCCGTGTAATTTTGTTTTCTCTGCCGAACCGCTTGTTTCTCATGTTTACCGCAGCAAAATTAAGGACAATTTCAGCGGTCATTTTTCCAGAAAGATCAGCAGCTGTCATAGGCTCGTTTGCGGCATCGTTTGAAATAAGCGAGCGGATGTATTTCTCGTTTTCTCCTGAAATATCAGGGTTTTCGAAAGAAAAAGTGTTGCTTCCCGAAGCGTGTTCGTTTATGTCGTTCGCCGCCATCTGCAGCAGATTGAAGAACTCGTCGTAAGGATTCGGGAAAAATGACGGATAAGCGTTCAGATTCACCATCGTCATCATCAGCATCAGAGCAGGCATGAACTGTCTCGTTCTCAAATAGTAGATATAGCGCGAAGGCAGCTGTTCCTGCGAAAAACTGACAGAATTCAGATAGTTGAAAAGAGCGTCACTATCTTTATAGAACATATCGGTCAGGGTATATGAAAAAGTGTCTGCCGATTCAATAAGAAAAATTTCAGGAAATATGAGCGAAGGCTCGCAGAAAATTTCTTTTTCAAAAGCTGAAAGTGATGAAAAAACAAGTATCAGGGCTGCAAAAAGCAGGATTTTAATTTTTCTCATTTTTGATTTCTGCAAAAAGTTTTTCCTTAATAATATCGAACTCTTTTCTATCTATCATACCGCAATCCAGAAGGTTTACGGCGCGTTCTATTTTCGCTAAAAGCGGATCCTGCCCTATCACGACTTTTATCTGGCTGTTGAGCATCGTAAAAAGTGCAAATTCTTTGGGCGACATATCCAGATCTTTAGCTTTTTCCATTATTTTTTCATACTGTTCATCAGTGCACGGGACACTAATCCTGTGTTTCATCGTTCACTTCCTCTTCGAGATCCTGAATCCAGCCGTCAAAACCGAATTTGTCAGCAAGTTCAGCTACTTGTTCGTATTCATCCTTATGAAGCTGACGGTTCAGCTTCGGGTTTTCAAGCGCCTTGTAAGCCGGAAAATACTGGCTCATTAGGGCTATTTTGAAGTTAAGACCGCGTTTTTTGTACTCATTTAAAACTTCCATTGTTTTCAGTGAGTTTTCAATGTAGCTCGGAAGAACCAGATGCCTTATTATAAGCCCTTTCTGAAGAATTCCGAGATCGTTTTCGACCCACGGGATATTTTTTTCAAGGAGCATGTCTAAACATTTGAGCACAACATCGGCATAATGTTTTATCGCGCAGAGTTCTTTAGCCGGTTCATTTGTAACATATTTCACATCAAAAAGAAAGATATCGCTTATCTGCAGGATTATTTTAAAAAGCTCTTCTGTCTGCGCTCCGTTGCAGTTGTAAACTATCGGAACTTTGATTTCGCTCCTGATTTTTTTGAATGCACGGAGCACTTTTCCGAGATAGTGGTCGCTCGTAACAAGATTGATATTATGCACTTTTTTTGCCAATAATTTGATTACATGAGCGGCAAACTCATCTATCGAATAAATTTTTCCGTTGTTTTCCTGGCTTATAGGCCAGTTCTGACAGAAGACACACTTCGCGCTGCAACCCGAAAAAAAGATGTTTCCGGCACCGTTCCAGCCGCTCACCGGAGGTTCTTCGCCGTCATGTACCGCATAACTCGCGACCTTGATTCCTTCTTCAACAGCTCCGCAGAACCGTGGATTTTTTCCTCCGCATTTTATCGGGCAGCATTTTCCTTCTTTAAACAATTCATCAGCTTTTTCTATCAGGCTGTCGAGTGTTTTTTCGGGCATTTCAGTAAGCAAACTCATATCTCTCACCTATTCAAAAATATATTCAAGTTTCAGGTCAAACCCGATACCGCCGTAATTCGATTCGAGCATATCTTTGTTTTTCCAGCCTAAAATTCCTTCCAAAAGTTTTGTTCTGTACTTCAGTTCTACAATCTGGTCGGTCGTGTCGGACGGATTCGATTCGACCATAAGAAACAGATTCCTGTAAATCTCTTTTTCTGCTATAAGTTTAAGTACGGTTTTTTCATCGTATTCCGAATATTTAGGCACAAGTTCAAATTTGGAAAGCCTGAAGTTTTTGCGGACTTCCGTCGTTATTCCCATAATATCGGTCGCCGCGGCGATAGCTAAATCGCCTGAAAATTCATCCCCGATATTTCCCCACAGAAGAAGCGAACGCAGCTGCTCCTGATCAAGCTGCGGCGTACTGTCGAAAGTTACGTCAAGTTCGCCGTCTATCGGATAGCCTGTTGCCGTCATCGTGATTCTGAAATCTTTGTTCGTATCCTGAATTTTCGTCGTGACGTTGCGTGTCGACTCGAAATCAAGATAAGGGTTGATTCCGCTGCCGTCAAAGACGATGTTTCCTCTCGTAACGCTGAAATCGTTCTGTTTGTATTCAAGTTTTCCGTTTTTGAGAACGATGTTTCCGTCAATATCGGGTTTCTGCGTCGTTCCGCTCAGAACGAGGTCGAGAAAAATATCCGACTGTATGAGATTTGTTCTTATCCTGATGTTATTCTTTCCGGTTATCTTCAGGTTGAGGTCGATCGGATTGCTCTTGTCAAGTTGCGAACTCGCCTTCTTTTTGCCGAGTTTCGATATCATTTTCAGAAAATCACTGTCGAGTGAAAGCGGCTGATTGTAAATAATGTTCTTCAGTTCGATATCTCCGCTCAAAGAAAACTGGTCTTCCGAAAACGCAATAAAATCAAGATCTGCCGAAACGGCGAAATCGCCCACTGCCGTATATTTTCCTGTCAGGTTGACCGCTGAAATATTCAGCGAGGCGTTTTCTATCGGGCTGAATCCTTTTCCCTGACCCGTAAGGCTGAGTTTTCCGTCTCCCGCACTTCCCGAAAGGTTTTCGAGAGTCCACTTGTTGTTTTCGACAAGCAGAGTTCCGTTAAAGTTTTTGAGAACCACCCTCGGATCCGGCAGAATATACGAAAAATCGACAATATTCAGCCTGCCGCTGATGTTCGAATCTTTGTATGAAACATCGAAATAAAGTTTTCCGTCAAGATTGTTCGCGCGATAAGTCTCTGTTATTCCCAAATTTCTCATAAAAAAGATGCCGTTTGCGTGGATGTAGGGATCAAATTTGTCAAGATCAAGACTCCCTTCAAGATAGAAATTGTTTGTCTCACCTTCGAAATATGCCTTGTCGCTGAATGAAAGCCGCGTAAAATCTCCTGCAATTTCAAACGGTTTCGTGTTATGTGTAAAAATTTCGCCCTTTTTTACCCCGAGACTTTTGACATCAATATCAACTTTGTCTCCGCGTACTGCCGCATCAAGAGAAAGTTTAACGATAAGATCATCATTCTTGTAGACAAAATTTTTGATTGATGCATCGGCTTTGATTTTTTCTTTGTCAAAATCGGGGATCTCTGCCGAAAATTTCACATTTGTTCCGAAACCGCCGTCGGCATAGAACATTTCGTCGGCACCGATGTATTTCGTTTCGATAAAAAAATCGCCGGTTTTTACGCCGTAAACTTCAAGTTTCGGAATTTCAAGCCTTCCGCTTGAGTCGGGAGAGGAAAGAAGTCCTGTCAGCTTGATATCGAGACTCGGCTTTTCAAATTTGATATCTTCGTAAAAATCGAAGTCTTCCGGATAAAAAGTATCGAAATATGCCGATATTTTGCTGTCGAGATTAGCCTTTGCAAGCTCCGCATCGACTTTTATCGTGTTTCTGCCGTAAACGATTTCCCCTTTCGCACCGAGATTTTCAGCATCTTTTTCGAAAAGAAGAACTTCTACCGAATCGGCTATTTTTATGCCGCCGTCATCCCCCTTTTTCCTGAAATCCTTTACTCTTGCTTCTGCACTCAGCTTTGAAAGACCGTTTTTGAAAAGTCCTTCTGCCTGAAGCATCGCCGTTCCTGAAAAATCGTTCGTATCAACTCCGAAAAGCGCCGAAGCGTCTGAAAGTCTGCCTTCAGCCTTGTTGATCTTGAAGTAAACCGGAAAATCGTCGTCGTTGAAGTCTATCGTGACTATCGAATCTTTCGATGCGAGGCTTTTCTGCCTGATTTCGTTGATAACAATATCAAAAACAAAATCCTTGAGGTTGATGTCGATGTCGCACATATCGGAATTGAAACCCGCCATGTGGCACGCTTTGCCTTTGAAGTTGCTCGTAATCAGCGGATTGGTGTAAAAACTTGTAACAAGAACTTCGATCGGCCCTTTGCCGCGGACATTGAACCCTGCGATCTTTTTTATGTCTTTACCGAGATCTATGTAAGAGCCTTTGACTATCGGGATATGGAACTTCATCGTGTCGGCAAAACCGTAGTAAGAGCCTTTCAGGATTACGTGGGAAGACTCGTCGATCGTCCTTGCGACAGCGTCTTTCAAGTCGACTCCGTCTGCTCCTATCGCTAAGTGTCCGTTGACATAGACATCGCGCGGAAGGTCAAGGAGCTCTTTATTCATAACGTCGAATTCAGTGACGACAAGGTTCGCCTCCATGTCCTCGGCGCGCAGTTTGTCGATATCAAAGCGGTACGAGACTGTTCCCGAAGCGATCATGTTGACAAGACCGGTCTGCGTCATTCTGCGGAGGCAGTTGTCAAAGTCGAAGTCGTAAAGCCGAACAACGCCTTTGACATTCCTTTCGGCATACGGAAATTCGCCGTCGACAGAGATATTGACTTTGTTTTTATGAAAGAAATTGAGCCTTTCAATGAAAGTTTTCGTCGGAGTCATCTTTATTTTTCCGTGAATATCCCACGGCTGGAAACCTTCGATATTGAGGTCGGAAATCGAAATCAGCAGATCTGTTTCCGGAAGCGCGTTCAAAATGTCGAGATTGAGTTTTCCGGCATTCTGCGGTTCCGGCGGCAACCCTTTGTAAGTTTTGCTTTTCATCAGTCTCGGAATGTATGTTGCGAGATTTTCCATGGTAAAATCAAGGAAAAAGTCTCCGCTCAGATTTATGTCGAACATCTCTCCGAGTTCGTTCAGCTTCAAAGCCACGGTTCCGCCGAAAACATCTTTGTTGTCCTGCGGCTGTTCCGCGCTTATCGAAAAAAGTTCCGAATTGATTGTAAGCAGATTGAGTGCGTAATTTTTATCTTCAGCCGTAAAATCAAATGTCAGATCAAGCGAAAGATCCTTTTTCATAACAGAGTTGGCTGCAATGAATATATCCGGCATGTCGAGTCTGTAGAGTTCGTTTCCCGCGAGAGAGACTTTTTTAGTGCTAAACACCGTTTTTTCGCCGTCTTTCACAATAAAATCAAGGTTTTTAACATTGATTTCTTCTATCGGGAAAAACGGTATCCTGTTCGGCAGTTCAGATTCTTCTTCATCAGGATTCCGGGCAAAAAGCCTTGTATCGACAGATATTTTTGTGTCGGTCATTTCGAAACTTTTCACCGTGACATGGTTTTTGAAAATACCGGAAAACTTCTTGCCTATGCTGAAAGAGAGCGTCCCGCTTTTGGCACTCAGCAAATCCTGATACGAAAAAACGAGATTTTTCACCGTAAAAGTGCCGTCAAGAGCAAGATGTGG
Organism: uncultured Spirochaetales bacterium; assembly: GCA_902774115.1. GTDB lineage: Bacteria > UBP6 > UBA1177 > UBA1177 > UBA1177 > UBA1177. Next base: position 456,217 of record CACYHH010000001.1, on the reverse strand, counting down.
AGATTCGAAATCGTAAAGAATGCCGAACTGTTCGTGCAAAATAAACGAAGAGAGCGGGTAAAAAACAAACCTAATCAAAAAGATAAAACCTATAAAAAGGAAAAAAAGCGATGAGAGAAAATTCTTTATCTTCACGCGGCACCATCTAAAAAAATGGAGCGGGCGACGGGACTCGGACCCGCGACATCCGGCTTGGGAAGCCGACACTCTACCAACTGAGTTACGCCCGCAAAAGCCGCAGAAGCATACAGCTTCGTACCTTAAAGTCAAGATAATTTAAATTTAATAGGTTTAAAGAAGATAAATAAAAAAAGGCGCGACCGAAGCCGCGCCCTGAAATCCGATGCGAAAAGCGCGATAGTATCGCGCCGCAATGAACGAAGATTTAAGGATACAAGAGGGCGGATTGAATCCGCCCGCAATGAACGATGTTAAAGGTATTAGTGAGCTTTTCTGAACGATTCCATGAAGTTGACGAGTGTTTCAACGCTTTCCGGAGTCGTCGAATTGTAGATGCTGGCTCTGATTCCGCCGAGGGTTCTGTAGCCTTTAAGTCCGAGCATGCCCTGAGCTTTTGCCGATTTGACGAACTCTTCTTCAAGTTCCGGAGTCGGAAGGTTGAAGGTTACGTTCATCCACGAACGGTGTTCCGGATTCTGGACATAGCCTCTGTAGAAGCCGTTGGAATTGTCGATAGCACCGTAGATCATCTTCTGTTTTTTGTCGTTTCTTGCTTCCATAGCCTTCAGGCCGCCCATTTCGAGCATCCATTTGAAAACAAGACCGGTGATGTAGATGTTGAAGCACGGCGGTGTATTGAACATGCTGCCTTTTTCGATCTGAACTTTGTAGTCAAGAGTCTTCGGAAGCTGGAAGCCTTTCTTCTGGAAAGTTTCAGCCCATGACTTTTTGATAACGACAACTGTAACGCCTGCGGGGCCGACATTCTTCTGTGCACCTGCATAGATCATGTCGAATTTCGTAGCGTCGAAGCTGTGTGACATGAAACCGCTGGACATGTCAGCTACAAGCGGAACGCCCGGGAGGGGTTTCGGATAGTTCTTTTCGAAGAACTGGGTTCCGTAGATCGTGTTGTTCGAGCAGAAATGAAGGTATTTTGCGTTCGGGTTCATGTTTTCCTGTTTTACTTCGGGAAGAACGCAGTATTTCTTCTCAAGTTCGCGTGTCGAAGCGATGCAGTTAGCCTTTGCTTTTGCCCAGTCAGCCTGGATGCATGCTTCTTCGTAAGCTCTGTGTGCCCAGTTACCCGAATCAACGTAGTCAGCGCAGTCGCCTTCGTTGAGAACGTTCATCGGGAGCATGATGAACTGATGTGTTGCGCCGCCGCCGAGGAAAAGGACAGCGTAGTCGTCGCCGAGGCCGAGAAGTTTTTTAAGATCTGCCTCTGCTTCTTCTGTTACAGCTATGAAAGCCTTGTCTCTGTGGCTGATTTCCATAACGGAAACGCCCGTGCCTCTGAAATTGAGAAGTTCTGCCTGAGCCTGTTTGAGGACTTCAAGCGGAAGCGCAGCCGGACCTGCGAAAAAGTTGTGAGCTCTGTTTTCCATTTTTTACTCCATAAAAATATCGGTTGTTAAATAAGCTCCAAAAAACGGGATTACTCAACCATTTAAAAAAGATAAGTCAAATTTTTTTCGTAACGGCGTGACGACGTAACGACAAAATTTGTTTTTCATCGGATTTTCCTTAAAATCCCCTGATTTTTTGGAACGAGGCTGCCTTGAATCTGGTTGAGATTGTTCTGACGATAAATTTTCCGATATTTTTAGGCTGGATTTTCAAACAGCTGAAACTTTTTCCCGACAACGAATCTGCCGTTCTAAGGAAATTCGTCATAAAAGTCACCGTTCCCTTCCTCATTTTCAGAAACCTCTATAACGCCGATACGCATGAGTTCAGTCAGATGCTTCCGATGATTATGTCGCTTTGTCTGATGCTCGTTTTTTCCGCGTTCATAGTAGTCTCAATGCGGAACCTTTCATCGTCAGACAAAAAAATCTCGAACAGTTTCTGCCTCGGAAGTTTTGTAGGCAACTACAGTTATCTCGGCTGGGGCGTTCTCTCCTATTTTTACGGCGAAACCGGTTTTACTCGCGGCGTATTCTTCTCGATGTTTTTCTGGCCGGTCGTTCTTTCAGTCGGCTTTACAATTGTCTGGTTTTTGTCGAAAACTTCTTCAGGCAAAGCATCAAAAGACAAGATAATTCACGCACTTACATCGAATGCCATTCCACCGGTTCTTTCTGCTTTTCTGGCAATGGCGATGAATTTTTACGGGATAAAGATTCCCGAATGGCTTGCAAAAAGCATAGGTTCGATAGCAAACATCACTATTCCGGCGATACTTTTCACAGTCGGGCTTTCGCTTTCGGTAATGCTTAAAAAAGATACTGTCCGCCCGGTCGTTTTGGGAACGTTTTTCCGCACAATTTTTGGAATGATTATCGGCACAGTAGTTCTTTCTATCGTATCTTTCTGCTTCAAAGATATTGATATCACTACAAAAAAAGTGATCCTTATGGAATCTGTAATGCCGAGCGCGGCACTCTCGCCGTTTTTTGCCGATTTTGTCGATTCGGACAAGGAAGTTGTCAGCGGGATCGTAACTTTTTCAACGATTTTTTCGCTCGTCACTCTTCCCTTCTGGTATTTTATGATTGAAAAGTGGGGCTTTATGCTATGAAAACGCGGGATAATTCGTCTGAAAAACCGTGGAATTTCAAGGAAAAACTCTTTTTCACACTTGCAATTTCAGGGCTTTCCATTTCATTTGTCCTTCTTGCACAATTTCACTCGAACCCGTTCAGAGTTCCGACTTTTGCTGATATTCCGGTATGTTATATTTATGGCAATGCCTACATCGCGATAATTTTATCTGCACTTTTGAAAAAATCGTTTCTGACGCGCCTTTTGTCTATAGCCGGATTTACTGTCGGTCTCCTCGTTTCGGCTTATTTTCTGTTCGTATGGGTAAAATTTGCAGGACGCGCAAATATTTATCCTGCGGAAATTTTCGGAATAAAAACAATTTACGCTGATTTTTCAATCTTTGCGGCTCTTTTGATACTCTCATTCTTAAAAAAACCTTGACCTGATGCTTTTTATTAAGTTAATTTCTATCGTTTTTTGATATTTATGGAGAAACTCTTTATGAACTGGAGTTACATCATTTTCCACACGCTCGGCGGTCTCGGGCTTTTCTTCATGGGTATGAAAGTCATGAGCGAAAGTGTCCAGAAAGCGGCCGGCGACAAACTCAGGAAAATTCTCAAAGTCCTCACTTCGAACCGTTTCGTCGGGGCTTTTGTCGGTTTTCTGATCACGGCGATAATCCAGTCGAGCGGTGCTACGACAGTTATGACCATCGGTTTTGTCAATGCCGGGCTCATGACAGTCCAGCAGGCGATCGGAGTCGGTCTCGGAGCCAGTATCGGAACCACGGTCACGGGCTGGATCGTAACGCTTAATGTTTCGGCTTTCTCTCTGCCGCTCATCGGTGTCGGCGTTATGCTGCGCCTTTTCTCTAAAAACAAGTCATGGCAGTATATAGGCGAGCTTATCTATGGCTTCGGCATCCTCTTCCTCGGAATGGAAACTATGAAAAGCGGCTTTGCACCGCTTAAAGAGAGCGAAACTTTCGTCAGGATGTTCCAGAGCATTGACGGTTCAACCTATGCTTCGATCCTGCTCGGCGTTTTAGTCGGTATCGTCACGACCTGCATTACACAATCGAGCAGCGCAATGGTCGGTATCGTGATAGCACTTGCCAGCCAGGGACTTATAAACTTCGAAGGTGCACTTGCTGTCGTTTTAGGAAGCAACATCGGTGCAAGTTCTACAGGTGTTCTTGCAGCTGTCGGAGGCACAGTAAATGCAAAGAGAACAGCTCTGTCGCAGGTTATTTTCAGATGTATCGGCGTTGCAGTCCTGCTTGTGATTTTCCGTCCTTACAAAGATATTGTGGATCTTATGATTCCAGGAACACCTGACGAAGCGCTGACAGTCCACATTGCTATGGGACACACTGTTTTCAATATTACGACACTTATCCTCTGTATTCCGTTCGTAAGCCAGCTCACGAAACTCGTCGAGAAGATATTCCCGGACAAGGCCGGAGGAACCGTAGAAATGCCTGAAGATCTCGTCAAACTTCAGACAAGCATGTTCAGCACACCTTCGATTGCGATCATGGAATGTGAAAAAGAGCTTCTCAATATGTCGGACTACGTTACGAAGAACCTTGACATGCTCCGCCTTATGTCGCTTAAAGACACTAACCAGGTTGCAGAAATCAGCGATGAGATAGCAAGAAACGAGGACAAAATCGACAAATATCAGTACCAGCTCACACAGTTTCTCATTGCACTTTCCGTGCGCGCTATTTCGCCGCGTGATGCTAAAATCGTCGCAAGCCGGATAGGTCTGGCGCATAACTTTGAAAAGATCGCAGACTGTGTCGAACACATGTCACAGATTATCGACAAACTCACGCGCAACAACATGACTTTCTCGACCGAAGCGATTTCAGTCATCAACCAGATTCTTGACGAAAACATCGAGCATTTCAAGAAGTCTATAACAATATTCAAAAACGGAGAGGATGATCCGGTTTATGCTGACGAAGCTCTCGTTATAAGGATAAGGATCAAAAAACTCATAAAAGACGCGAAGATACAGCATTTCAACCGCATAAAAGAGAAAATCTGCGACGGAAGCGCATCGATACAGTTCATCGATATTCTCAACAACCTCAACACGATGAGTGCGGAAAACCACAACGTCGCAGAAAACCTTGCAGGTCAGAAATACTAATAAATTCTTAGAACTTCAATATAACGGAAAGTCCTGTCAGAACATCAACGGAAGCTCTGTCTGACACCAAAAAAAGGATCGGTGATGTATTCTCGTCAGTTTTGGGTCCGGCGTCAACCGACACGTAACCGCGGATCAAATGACCGTAGAAAATCCAGTCAAACCAGATGCTGCCGTATCCGCGCCTGACAATCCCGTCGCGCAGCGAAAAAAAAGGATAAATCGCAGTAACTTTCATGTTTTTATCCTGTTTTACAGCTGCGTCAAGCTGATAGTAACCGATCTCCCATTTAAACGAAAAAGATGGGGTGAAATAGTGTCTGTGGTTAAAACGGATCGCCTGGTGGTTTCTGCCGAAAGGATGACCGAGAGAAAGTCCGTGATAGGTAAAACCCTCAGGAACATACAGATGGTGACGATAGTGAGAAAGTGAAGTTTTCGAATATTCAAGGCGCATAATGTCATGCTCGGTAGCAGCAAAAATTCCTGTCAAATAACCCCTTTCCAAAAAGTCGAACAACAGATACGGCAGCATAAGTTCCAGTTTGTCCTCGACCTGCCACACAGCCTTAATGTCAGTAGCTGATTCCTGAAAATAGAACTTGAAGACTTTTATCGCAGGATTCAGCTTGTACATCGGAATGTTGAAGGTAAAATCAATTGCCGCATAGCTGTCTGCATCCCACTTGCTGCGCGGGACATTGTCAGAAACTCCGGCTATAAGATAAGGGTAATCAGTTAAAACGTAATCTGGTCTTCCCTTACCTCCGTACATCATGCTGCGCGTCATTCCGAGTTCGAAAAAGCTGAACATTTTCGGAGGTCTGTAAGTGAGACGCATCGCCAGGAGCTGCGGATTTCCCGACATTTCACGGTCTTCGCGCAACCAGCCGTTAAAAAATATGAAATTCCAGTCGCCGCCCAAGTGGATCGTCTGCTCGTTCTGAACTTTGACCATATAGAAAGGTTCAGCGTTAGATGAAATCAGAAGTTCGTATTCGCCCGGCCCCAAGTGAACAGTGTCCTTTCCGGCCATAATAGAAAGTTTCCACATTTTCATTTTTGCGTAGAAACGCCTGAAACCGACATCTGTCGATCTGATTGAAGCCGCAGAATCAAATGTGTTTTTCTCTTCCAGTTCCCAGTAAAAAGCCCACGAATCGAGAAAAACGGCGTTTCCGCTCTGACTTGTTATCATCGTCGAGCCTTTGTCGAAAATCCTTCCTCCGGCGTTTGGAATAAAGTTGCCTTTTTTGTTGGAAAAATAGTAGGCAGCCCCCACTTTCGACACTATCTGCCAGTGGTTGCGCCATCGGTCCGTTTTCTGAATGCCGTTGAGATAAGGCAGAACCGGATAAAGAGTTCTCATATCTTTTTTTGTGTCGTAGAAACCGCGCGGAAGGATCGAAAACGAGTCTTTCGGTTCGGAATTCTGCGCCTCGAAATAATCAATGACAGCCCTTTCGTCCAAACTTACGTGCAAGAGAGGATTGAAACGGCATTTTTCGTCTTCGCCTTCCTTGTGGTAGAGTTTTGGCAGCGCGATAAAGGAAGAATTGCAGTCTTCCGCAAAGATTTCAGTCGAAAAACAAATGAAAATGAGAAGGAAAATAAAAATCATCGGTTCGTTCCGTGTCTTTCGGGATCGTTTTCGGCTTTTGTCAGCCATACCGCCGATTCCTTACTCTCTTCAGATGTGATTTCACGTATCTGGATGTGGTGTTTGTCGGAAAACGCGGCAAGAAGGATCTTCATACCTACTCCGTTGTACCACTCTTTCCGCTCGTAGCCCTGCATCCAGACAACTCTCAGCAGCTTGAAATCCTTGTTCGTGGTGATCCTGAGAGGCCTGTGTCCGCAGAATGCAGTAATGGCGTTCTGCAAGTCATAAGCGAGTGAAATCATCTCTTCCTTTGTCCGCTTTTCAGCCATGATTAACCTGTAATTATCAGTATTTAAGCGTTTTAGCCTCGGTATCGAGCTCCGCGACTGCGCCGAGCATGAAAGCCATGTTCTGCTGGTTATGACCTGCCGGAAAGTTGCAAACGACAGGAACTGACTTGTCAAGGCCTATCGTTTCAAGCATAGCGAACGGATTTACGCTCTTGTCAGCCGGCGGTCTGAATTCGCGGTATGTGAAATCGCCGAATATAAGTCCTTTGATCCCTTTGAATTTTCCCGCAAGACGCATTTGTGTCAGCAGTCTGTCGACGCGGTAAGGGACTTCGTTCACCTCTTCGATGAAAAGTATCGAATCCTTGAAATCGGGCTCAAACGGAGTTCCGATCATCGAGACAAGAGTCGTGAGATTTCCGCCTTTGACAACGCCTTTCGCTTTGCCGGGATTAAGCGCCCTCATATTTTTATTAAAGATCGTGAAAGCCTTCTCTTTCCCTTGCAGGAGATCGAAGATCTGCGCCTTCGAGAAACGGTCTATCGAGTTCAAAGTCGTGATGTTAGGCCCGTGGACCGTGACGAAACCGCACTTGTCGACAAGCCACGCATGAAGCGCTGTGACATCGCTGAAACCTATGAAAAGTTTCGGATTCGCCTTGATTTTATCGATATTTTCCTGCAGTTTTTCGAGCAGTCTCAAAGCTCCGTAACCGCCGCGAGCAGTCCATACCGCCTCGATCGTTTCGGTCGTGAACGCGTTTACGAGCGATTCGGCCCTGACTTCGTCGCTTCCCGCAAGAAAACTTGCCTTCGCGAAAGCGTTTTTATCTATCACAGGCTTGATTTTATTCAGCTTCAGTTCGGTTATACCGGCATTGAAAACAGTTTTGTCAAAAGGTGACGAAGGAGCTACGACCGCGACTTCGCCCCTGAAACTTATCGGTTTCAAATCAAAATAGGAATTACTCATCTCAATCTCCCAAAGTCCAAAAAAATACGGCAGGGAGAATAGCAAAATTCCATATTTTTCCTATTTTTTTTGTAATTCCGCGGAAATAAATTAGACTTCCGCGTTTTTTGCGAGGCTTAAATGGTCGAAAACAAGGAAAATAAAGAAAACAAAATTCAGGAACAGCCGAAAAACGAGCGTCCGCACGGCATTGACGATATCAAGGAAATGCGCCGTCTGATGACGCATATAATGAACAATCAGGGCAGTCTTGATGCAGCGATAAAAGAGATAAACCGAAAGGTCAACACAAAAGAACAGAATCAGGCGACGCGTTATTTTGTCACTTTCGTGATTCTGGGCATCGTCATCATTCTTTCGTTCTTTTTCTATTTCAGGTCGCAGGCTGCAAACTACGCAAACCAGAGCAGAATCCGTGAAGAACACAACAAATACCTCGAAAAAGAGGTCGCCGAACTCAAAGACAAGATTTTTTCAATGGAAAACAACGATATCAAGGCTTACAACCTCTATCTCGCGCTGAAGGAAGGCGACCCTGACAACGCTTTCAAACTTTACGGAGAGTTCAACCTTTCGGCACTTTCCCGACTTGAGAGAACGATCATCGACAACGAAACGAGCATGATCAAGCAGAAAGCCGCTCTGAAAAAGTACGAGGAAGGCGAAACGCTGTTCAAACGCAAAAGCTACGAAGCTGCGATCGACAGGTTTAAAGACAGCCTTGATATTTCTTCAACAGGCGATCACATAGCCAACCTCTTTTACCTCACCGCCCTCTCCTATTATCGAATGAAAGACTACAACAAGGCGGCGATCGCTTTCGAACGTTTTCTTTTCATCAACACGAAAAAAGATCTTCCGAAAGACCGGTCAGAACTTCTGCTCGGCGTCTGCTACGAAAAGATGAATCAGCTTGAGAGAGCGAAAAACTTCTACGAACAGTCTATGCGTGAAAACCGTCACAACAGATTCTTCCCGACAATCCGCGACAGAGTCAAAAATATCGAGAAGAAGATGGAAAAACAGAAACTGAAAGAAGCCGGTTACGAATAAATTATTTTTTCAGTCACCCGATTTACCTGAAAATGCTGTCTCCCACAAACTCGCGAAGAATCGAGTTCGGCGGAAGTGTCGAATCGTCGATCTCCTCAAAGAAAGAGAGGAATTTGAGAAGCCTTTTCGCTTCGCGGTATTCGGGAATATCAGCAGGAACCTGTTTCAGAAGAGGTTCTGCGTATTTTTTAAGAATGCTGAACTCGCAGACAAATGTCGAATTGAACATAGCATCGGCGTTTTCCTGATACGGGAATATGTTCCTGTCCTCGCCGTTTCTGACCGAAGCCCAGCGTTTCAAAGTGTCTATCGGCGAATGTCCGCGGTACTGGAAATCACGCACCATTCTGCGGATAAGTCTTCCGTCTGTTGTCGGGATTCTGTTGTGATTATCGATATTCAGAGCCGTAAGCGCGCTGACATAAATCTTGTAGACATTGTATTTCGGAACGTCGGCGTAAAGATTTGGGTTTAGACCGTGGATTCCCTCGATTACGAGCACTCCGTTCTCCGGCAGAATTATCGTTTTGCCGTCAGAGCAGCTTTTTCCGGTTTTGAAATCGTATCTCGGAAGAGTCACCGCCTTTCCGGACATAAGATCGTTAAGATTTTTGTTGAAAAGCTCGATATTTATAGCCGCAAGCGACTCGAAATCGTGCTCGCCTTTTTCGTCAAGCGGCGTTTTATCGCGGTCGATGAAGTAGTCGTCAAGCGAAATCAGGAAAGGTCTTATTCCGTTGACGCGGAGCTGGACACAGAGCCTGTTCGCAGTCGTTGTCTTTCCGCTAGAACTCGGACCGGCGATGGAAACTATCCTTACCATTTTGCGGCGGCGATAGATCTCATCGGCGATTTTCGCCAGTTTTTTCTCGTGCAGAGCCTCGCAGAGAAGGATAATTTTGTTACTGAAACCGCGCCTTATCCAGTCATTGAGTTTCGCGCAGGTGTCAAGCTCAAGAACATCGAGCCATTCGTTGTGCTCCTGGATAATGTCGAAATATTTCGGGCTGTCCTGAAACGCCGGAACCGTGTCCGGGTCATTCTGCGAAGGAATAAGGAGAACTATTCCGTTTTTGTAGTGCATAAGATGGAATTTGTCGCAGTATGAAGTCGAAGGAAGCAGGTACCCCGAAAAATATCCGACAGTAGAACCGAGCCAGTAGATATTCGTACGCGGCTGCGTCCTGATTTTGAAAAGTGAAACTTTGTCAAGAAGATCCTGTTTCCTGAACTCTTCAATTGCTTGTTCTGTCGTGACGTTCTGGCGCACAAAAGGGATATCGGCTTCGATTATTTCTCTCATTCTTGACGAAATACGCTCGACATCGCCCGCTTCGAGCCACTCAAGCCCTTCGAACCAGCAGTAGTAGCCGTTGCCGATGCTGTATTCTATGTGGAGGATCGCATGCGGAAAGACCTCCTTCGCCGCCTTTATCATCACGAAAAGTATACTTCTCAAATAAAACAGATAGCCGTCTTTGTTCTGCATCGTGAAAAATTCGAGAGTCCCGTCTCCGGGGATCTCTTTGCCGAGGTCGCAGAATTCGTTGTTGAAAATTGCGCCGATTATGCGGCACGGATAATTTTTCTGATATTCCGGAGCAAGATCGCTAAATTTAGTCACGGCCGCAGCTGTAACCTCACGAACACCTTCAGGAACAACAATTTTCAATGAAAACAAATCGTTAGTCATGATTCTCTCCTATAACGGACATAAACAAAAAGCTGAAAATTTTAATTGCGGCAGAAAGAATGTCAACCTCGCCATATTGCTTTTACAACAAATTTTGATAATATCTTCGGCTTTGTTTTTTTAATTTGTTTTTTACAGGAGGAAAAATGAAAAAAGTTATCTGTTGCGCCGTTATGGCCGTTTCAATGTTTTTCTGTGCATGCGGCAACTGCGCTGAAGCAAAAATCACAAAAGAAAAAATCGATTCCGACAAGAATGTTAAATACGGTTACGCTCTCGGAAGCGATGTCGGCAGAAATTTGAAGAAACAGAAATTTGATTTCGACGTCAACGCATTTATCGCAGGTTTCAGAACCGCTTTCACAGGCACTGAATCACAGATGACGGAAGAGGAAATCGGCAACGCTCTTCAGGAATTCCAGACTGAAATGATTACGAAAATGATGGAAGAAAGAGCTAAAAAAGCTACTGAAAACAAAGAAGCGGGAAACAAATTCCTTGCTGAAAACAAAACCAAAGAAGGGGTAAAAACGACTGAATCCGGCTTGCAGTACATCGTTGAGAAAGAAGGCGAAGGCGAAAATCCGGCAGCGGAAGACATCGTTGAAGTCCACTATCGCGGAACACTTCTTGACGGCACCGAATTTGACAGCTCATACAAAAGAAACGAACCGGCGAAATTCCCGCTCAACAGAGTCATCAAAGGCTGGACTGAAGGCGTTCAGCTTATGAAGAAAGGTGCTAAATACAAATTCTTCATCCCGTCGGAACTCGCTTACGGCGAAGGCGGTGCAGGCGAAGCAATCGGTCCGAATTCAACACTTATTTTCGAAGTAGAACTTCTCTCTTTTGAAAAAGCTCCGAAACAGGAAACTCCGAAACAGGAAGAACCGGATAAGGAAATCTAAGAACTGCTCCCGTTTACATATCCTAAAACAATTTCTTTCAAAGTCGCGCTTCTTCCGACTTCATCCGTTGTTTCGACAAGCCTTTCATTAAGAACCGGACCGATGACTTTAAAATCGGGAGAGATCGTTGAAGCTCCCGGCATAAGCCTGTGGGAAGCAAGCAGCGTTTCCGTTTCTCCGGAAAGTACGAGGTTTCCGTTGTTCAGTGCGGCGACAAAACCGGCTGAATTTTCGAAATCCGCTATTTCATCCGAACTGACGACTATCGTTTTATCTTTTTTAGCCGTTTCAGCCAGAATCTCCAAAAATCTGACTTTCATTTCAGATTCAAGATACTTAAAAGGATCGTCGAAAATCATAATGTCGGCATTGCTGGCAATAAGAAGAGAACCGGAGAACCAGCTTTTCTGAGCGTCTGAAAGATGCAAAAATCTGCTGTTTTCGGCGATCCCGCCTTCAGACAGCATGGAACGGAAGCATTTTATATCGAAATTTCTGTAAAGCAGCATCCATACAGTGCAGAGATCAGCTGTTTTCAACTTCGGAACCGAACCGCCGTTTTCCCATGAAAATCCTTTTGAACATCCCGATTTCGCAATCACTTTTCCGGAATCTGGCTTCAGCTCTCCGGCAAGAATTCTGAGCAGCACCGTCTTCCCTGCCCCGTGATCGCCTACAACCGCAGAAATAATGCCTGACGGAAATTTTACGGAAACATCGTCGATCACTCTTGTCCTTCCGAAAATTTTGGTTGTATTTTCGAGAGAGATCACCATTTTTCTCCCCTTCCGAAAACAAACATGACATAGGAAATTGCAAGCACGGCGAGCGATACCGCAAGAGAAAGCGGCTGATTCTGCTGATAAACCGGGCTGAACTGCGAAGATACCGCAAAAAATTCCGGAGCGATGAAAGGAGAAATGAGGTCAAAAAGAAGAATAAGCATAGGCAGAAGCATTGTTGAACCTATTTTCAGCGCGTATACCAGCGTCATGCCGAAATAAAAAGAATAAAAAATAAAGTATTTCATAAATTCGGGCGAGCTGCTGCGGTCAAAGAGCGCCCAACCGACGGCACTTGTCGTAAAAATAAGAGAAAAACCCAATAAAAACGAATAGATAAAAAGTTCTGTCCTTGAAAACGGAAGAGAAAGGAAAAATCTCATTTTTTTCTCCGCCGCTATAGCCGGAAGAAGTCTTGAGGCGAGAGCGAAAATAAAAACAAACTTCATGGAACCGGGAATCATCAGGGCAAAAATGAGAAAAAGACCTGCCGCCCGTTTTCTGCCTGAAGTTTCGCAGATCAAAAACGCTTCGAAGCGCCTGAAAAGTGAAAAAATGAAAAAATCCACGCCGAAAGACCCGTCAATAAAAACAAAACATTGAATTATTAAAGATAAAAATTGCAAAAAATCAAAAAATCTGCAAAATTCCGCGGTTGCAGTTTCGTTTTGAACGAAGTTAGACTGTTTTTTTATTTTTGATAAATTTAAGGAGAGATTTTTATGTGCGGAGTAGTTTCAATCGTCTATGCAGGCGACATCGTCAATCTTGGAATCGAAGCATCTAATTTGTTGAAAAAACTTGAATACCGCGGTTACGATTCAACAGGTGCGGCATTTATAAAAAAGGACGGCTCGGTCGCTCTGAGAAAAAAAGTCGGCGCACCTTCGAAAGTCGTCGAGCAGCTTGAACTTGCCAAATACGGCGGCTTCAAATTCATCGGTCAGGTACGCTGGGCGACTTACGGCGCAGTCACAGACGTAAACGCGCAGCCTCACGAAGTAAACTGTCTTGTCCACATGGTCGGAGCGCACAACGGCAACGTCAGCAATACCGACAAACTCAAAGTTTTCCTTTCCGAAAACGGTCACGATGTCCTTTCCGACAACGACGGCGAAATGGTCGTTCATCTTGTCGAACACTTCTACTCGGCGCTCACTGCAAAAAAAGCTCCGAAAACCAACGACGAAAAGATCGCGGTCATGATCAAAGCGATAAGAAAAGCACAGAAAATGATAGAAGGAAGCTACGCGGCGTGCGTAACTCTTCCTGAACTTCCCGGCGTTTTCGCGATCAAGGCGGGTTCTTCGCTCTATGCAGGCAAAGGCTCGGACGCTTCAGGCAACTTCATTGTTGTTTCGAGCGACCTTACTTCGATCCTTTCGAAAACAAGATTCCTCATTCCGATGTCGGAAGGCGAAGGAATTTATTTCGACAGCGAAAACTACAAACTTTTCTCGCTCGAAGAAAACAGAGAATGGGTTCCGAAGCTCAGCAGAAGCAGACTCAACATCGCGGACATCCAGCTTCAGCCGAAGTATCATTTCTTCATGGAACAGGAGATCTACTCTTCCCCGAAAAACATCGAAAATCTGATGCTTTACTACTTCAATTCCAAAGAAGAAAAAGAGCTTTACTCCGTTTTTGAAGAAAACTGCGACACGGCGCGCGAGATCCTCTACTCTCTCCTTGCCCTTTACGATCTTTACGACAAAAAAGAGCTTTCGGCTGAATTCGAGAAGATACGCAACCTCCCGACTTTCCGGGAAATTTGCGAAAAAACGCTCGGTTTCGCGCCAAATCCGCGTCATTTCAGCTTCCGCTCCGAAGAAAAAACGCTTCTCGAAGAGCTTTACTCTGCTGACGGAGCATTCTTCAAAGAGCTCTGGCTCATCGATTCGATGCTTATCTGGAAAAAGAAAAGAATGATAATCAGATTCCGCGACAAACTCGTCTCTGCACTCAAGGCGACGAAGAAAAACGGCGGCAGAATATTCCTCATCGCAAGCGGAACTTCCTATCACGCATCGTTAACCGGCGCTTACTTCTTCAACAACATGACAGATATTTCACTCATCACCTCGAATCCCGGAACTTTCAGATCGTGCTACATCAACTCTCTTTCCGACAAAGATGTCGTAATCGGCGTCAGCCAGAGCGGCGAAACCAAAGATCTGGTCGATATTTTCAACGAAATCAGAAAAATGAGTGACAAGACAACACTCATCACAATCGTCAACAACGAAAACTCGACTCTTCCGCAGGAAAAAAGCGATTTTTACCTTCCTATCATGTGCGGATCGGAAATCGCCGTTGCTGCAACGAAATCGTTCATAAGCCAGATCGCCCTTTTCTACATTCTTGCTGCGCTCGTTAAGAACAACGAAGAAAAAGTCATGAATAATCTCAGTAAAATCAAATATTTTATGGATTTTACGCTCAAAAACATCGATGTTCCGGTGGCAGATGTCGCATACAAACTTTTCATGAAGCCATCTATCCACATTCTCGGGACCTCGCTCACAGGCGTTGCAAAGGAAGGTGCTTTGAAAATCAGGGAAGTCGTTCTCAACCACACCGAAGGTTACGACGCAGCCGAGTTCAAGCACGGTCCGAACACGATTTTGGGCAAAAACACGATCTATTCACTCACCGACATGGAAAAACTTCTCGGAAACATGATTGAAATGAGTGAAAAGATGTTCTCGAAAGGCTTCTTCTCGGAAAAAGAAGGAAATTCAGAGATCATCCGCAATGTCATCAATATGACAAAGAACCTCAAATTCCGCAGAATGACTGAAGATTTTGTTGAAAAATCGTTTGCTTCGCCAGAAGAACGCGCCCTTACGAAACAGGTCGCAGATCTCTTCAACGACAGCGTTGATATCGAAGAATTCTTCTCGAACTACCCGCTTGTTTTCGTATGCCCGCCTGACGAAAGAGACAAACGCATCACAATCTCGCAGATCCACACACACAAGATCCGCGGCGCGGATATCGTTCTTATTGCAGAAGACGATGAAGACCTTAAAAACGCGGCTCTCGGCGTTCCGGCAAATGCGGAGAACTACTGGTCAAAATTCATCGAACTTCCGAGAACGGGCGACAAGAACATTTTCGTTTTCGAAGCAGCAGTCGTTCTTCAGCTCCTCGCACTCAAGATGAGCGTTGCAAAAATGAAATACCTCAACCGTTCAGAAATCAAAAACCACGGTGTTCATCCCGACGTTCCGAAAAACGTCAGCAAATCAATAACTGTCGATTAGTCTCAAATCTCATCGTCACGGCGTAACGACGTGACGAGTAACGAAAGTTAACAACAATAAAAAAATACCGCCGTTATTGAAACGGCGGCATCAAAATTTTCAGGATTTTACTGATTTTTACCAGTTGCTGTAAGTAGCATCTCTAGGACGGTCTATGACATAGTTACCGCTGTCATCAAATTTAGGATAAATGTTGCATGCATCACTATCGTAGCCACCGATCCATTCAATCTCAGCAACTTTCCAGAAATCTTTCTTCTTATTAAACCCTGAAAGTTGAGGAAGAGGATCGTAACCGTAAGTCGCTTTTCTGGTTCCGCCGCAGTAAATATTTACAACAGCATGGGTTTCTACGTTGTCCATACTTAACGACGGATGATAATATGCTCCGACTCTGAAAGCATGACCATCTCCGGGGTTGTCAATATTGATATTTTCAGGAATCGGACCATCTCCCCTGTTGTCAATATCAAGCCGCGGGTTATTTCCATTTGCCGTTGCGCTATACCATTTCGGAGAACTGCCGTCTCTGCAGTTACTGAAGTAGCAGTCGTTCGATCCCCAGGTTGTTGTCGTGCCGTTTTTGCCTACATGCAAATCGACATCTACTTTAGTGTTCGAATCCCAGCAGAGCTCGACTCTGAGACCGGTGGAAACAACTTTAAGAGGCCAGTCGCATTCATAAACTTCACCGTTTGCACGTGTAACTTTGAGGTGAAGGTTATAAGTTCCCGAAAGCTGAAAATTGACTTTGAACTGAGAAAGACCTGTTCCGCTGAAAGTAATGCTTTTTGCAGAATCCGTGCTTGTACCGGTAACGCCTGAGACTGCACTTTTGAGTGAAAAACTGGTTTTGCCGAGAACGACATCGCAGGGACCTTTAACCAAAGTCCATTCCCAAGTTGCAGTTTCAGCGTCGTTGAACTGGTGTTCCACGTCATAAATTTTTGTTCCGTCAATGAGTTTGTCAACGAAAGGTGTTGCTGTTCCGATATCAAAAGAGCAGTCAATAGGCGGCAAACAGCAGAGACCTTCGTCTACACAGCCGTTGCAGTTGTTGTCTGCTTTGTCGCAAACATCTTTAGTCGGAAGAATTTCATCTATACATTTGCTCTCTCCCCAATCTCCTTTTGCAGCTCTCATCGGAGAGGATTTGCAGGTCTGAATACCGTCATGACATGTTCCGATGCCTCTGTTTGCCGGTTTTCCTGAGAAACATGACTGTGTCGCACCGGGAGTACACGGGCAGCCTTCATCGATTTTGCCGTCGCAGTCATCGTCCTGACCGTTGCAGAGACCAGCCTCACCCTCACTGACTATTGGCGCAAGACAGCCGTTGTTATCGATTTCAATGAGTGTCGAGCAGCTTGTGTCACAATGTTCGACATCGCTGTCATCTTCTTCATCCGGCTCTTCTTCATCAGGTATAACCGAACCGCCCTGGCAGATATTGTCTATTCCGTTGTCAACAATGCCGTCGCAGTCATCGTCGATACCGTTCGTGCAAAGTTCGTTGGTGTTTTCAAGGACAGGCTCTACAGCGCCTTCGCATTTTCCCCAAGTTCCGTCTTCCTTGCAGGTTCTTACTGCAGCCTTGCACGGTCCGACATCTTCAGTTCCTTCAGGACCCTGATATCCGCATTTCTGTTTTTTTCCGGGTTCGCAGGTTCCATTTGATGAAGGATCATCCGGACTTACCCAGTCATCACTGTCATCTGTTGAAGAATTGCCGTCATTGTCGCTTTTTCCGTCTTCTGAACCATTGTTGTCGTCAGGCAATTCACTGCTATCTCCGTCTCCTGAACCGTCCTCGGAAGAACTCTCAGAAACACATGATCCGCCGGAGCAAACATAACCGACCTTACAGTCTAAATTGCTTTCGCATGCGTCACCGCTGCTTCCTGAGCCGCCGCCGCATGACAAAATGAATACTACTGAAAAACAAATAAGAATAAAAAAGAGTTTTTTCATAACTGCCTCCTAAACAACAAAAAATCTCATTATTATACATATAACAAAAAAATTTAAAAGGATTTTTTTAATCAAATTGTAAAGCGGATATATCAGATTTTTTACTTTAAATCATTAGGAATTTCGGGAAATTGAAGAAACGAAGTTTTGACTTTTAATTTTTACCAGTTGTCATAGAACGGAACGCTACTGCTTACAATGCCGAGATTCGGCGTAAGCTGACATTCGTCACTGCCGACATCGCCGACCCACTTAACTTGAACGACTTTCCACGAATCATCGCCGCTTGAAAGTGTATACTGAGGTGATACGCCGTAGGTCGCTCTCAAGGTGCCGCCGCAGTAAACATTGACAACCGGATGTGTTCCTGCACTGCTTGAATAATCATCCCACGGATACATACGAACCAGAACTCTGAAAGTGTCGCCGTTGTTCGGGTTATCAACATTTATGTTTTCAGGTTTTCCGGCATCACTTATATTGTCGATATCAAGACGCGGATTTCTTCCGCTTGCAGTAGTACCGTATCCCCAGCCTGATACATTCCATTCGTCATCATTTCTGCAGTTAAGGTATGAACATGCGGTATCTTCAGTCCATCCGGTATAGTCATTGCACGTGCCGTAGACATCTGCCGTTGCACCGTTTTTACCCAAGTGAAGATCGAGATCGTAACCGCCTGAACTGTGGGAACCGGTCTTATCCCAGCAGAGTTCGATCCTGAGACCGTCCGAAATGACTCTGATTATCCAGTCACACTCGTAAACTTCACCGTTTGTGCGTGTAACTTTAAGGTGAAGTGTATAACTTCCGGAAAGCTGGAAGTTGACTTTGAACCAGGAGAGACCTGTTCCGCTGACAACAGTCGAAGCCGCACCGTCACCGGCAAGTCCTGCCTCTGTTGTTGCACCCTTTGTTGTGAAACTGGTTTTGTTGAGAACTATGTCGCAGGGACCTTTCGTCAATGTCCAGGTCCAAGTTGCAGTTGCTGCATCATTGAACAGGTGGCTACTGTCGTAAATCTGGTTTCCGTTGATTATCTTGTCGGTAAAAGGTATAGCCGAGCCGATATCGTAAGCGCAGTTGATCGGCGGATTGCAGCAGAGGTCGTCATCAACACAACCGTTGCAGTCGTTGTCGGCGTTGTCACACACATCCTGTTTCGGACTAATACCGCCGGTGCAGTCACCCCATACTCCTGTTTTGCCGTCTGAACCGACTACGCATGTCTGAACACCGTCATGGCAGATACCGACATTTCTCTGATTCGGCTTGCCTTTGAAACATGCCTGAGTCTCACCGACATCACAGAAGCAGCCTTCATCGACTTTTCCGTCACAGTCGTTGTCAAGACCGTCGCAATAATCAGGGTACTCGTTTTCCATCGCAGGAAGACAACCGAAATCGGTAATAGGACTGGAGCACTCACTCATAACAAACGGACAAACTTCATCGTCCGGAGTTGAATCCCAATCGCTGTATGGATCACCTTCATTTGTTTCTGAATCTGAATCGTCTACAGCATCAGCATCATCGTCATTCGTGGTGTCTGGATTTTCCGGAGTCTCAGTATCGTTATCATTCAAAGTATCGGGATTTTCCGGAGTTTCAGTGTCGTTGTCGTTCGGAGTATCGGGGGTTTCAGTGTCGTTGTCATTCAAAGTATCAGGATTTTCCGGAGTTTCAGTGTCGTTGTCGTTCAAAGTATCGGGATTTTCCGGAGTTTCAGTATCGTTGTCATTCAAAGTATCAGGATTTTCCGGAGTCTCGGCATCATTATCGTTCGGAGTATCGGGATTTTCCGGAATGTCATTGTCGTCGCCATTCGGAACATCCGGAGTCTCAGGAGAATCTGGAGTTTCCGGGGTATCAGATGTCGAAGAGTCGGAATCATTTGAATCTCCGCCGGGAAGACTGCTCCCGCCGTCAGGAAGTTCATTACCTCCGTCGCTGACATCGTCACCGGTGCCGTTGTTCTCTTCGGAATTGCCGCTTGAAGTATCCTTATCGACACACATTCCGTCGGAACAAATCTTTCCGTCCGGACAGTCAAAAGCTGTTACGCATGACTCTGTCTCTGAATTGCCGCACGACAAAATTAATGCGGTAAAAACACAAACCATAATAAAGACAATCTTTTGCATGGAAACCTCCGTCTAAAAAAATACGACAAACTATTTTATACAAAATCAAAATTTTTAAAAGTTTTTTTGTAAAATCAGGAATAAAAACTATTTGACAGCTTCGTAACAGCTTTCGCAGATTCCGGTAATCTCGTCGGTATAGTCGTGGAGTTTTCTCTTCTTCCAGCAGCGCGGGCACTTCTCGCCTTCAGCCGTTTTTACGCCGATCCAGAGATCCATGTCTTCGACTTTTTCAAGTCCTTCCGCAGAAGCGGCTTTTTTGAACTCGGAAACTATGAAAATCGATTCAAGGTTGTCGAGTTCGCTATCGAGAACAGGATTGTTTTCGTAGTAAATCTGGACACTTGCATCGAGCGAATGACCGATTGTCTTGTCAGCTCTCAGAACTTCAAGTTTCTTCTGAACCGCGTTTTTAGCGTCAAGAACCGTCTGCCACGATTCAAGGAATTTCGCGTCATCGTCGTTGAAATTTGATTCAGGGAACTGCTCAAGGAAAACGCTTTCCTTCTTCGCGCCCTTCAAATATCCGTAAGCCTCTTCGCAGGTGAAGCTGAGGATCGGAGCAAGCGCTTTGACAACGTCAGAAAGTATCGAGTAAACAACGCTCTGCGTCATTCTGCGTCTCTTGTCATCGGCGCGCATCGTGTAGCGGTCTTTGATGATATCGAGGTAAATCGCGCTCATCGGAATCGTGAAGAAGTCGAGCATTTCGTGGTGAACGCGGTGGAACTCGTAGTTTTCGTAGTATTCGCGGATATCTTTAAGCCTTTCCTGCCATGTGAGATAAGCCCATCTGTCAAGCGAAGTAAGCTCTTCTTTCTTGAAGCTCATCGTTTCTGGGTCGAAATCGTTGACGAAACCGAACATGAATCGAATTGTGTTTCTGATTTTTCTGTATGCCGTAGCGCAGCTTTCGATGATCGAATCGCCGATCCTGTTGTCGTCGCTGTAGTCTTCGCAAGCGACCCAGAGTCTCAGGATTTCCGCGCCGTATTTGTTGATTTTGACCTGCGGATCGATGAAGTTGCCTTTGCTCTTCGAGATCTTCTCGCCTTTCTCGTCAACGATGAATCCGTGCGTGATGAGGTTTTTGTAAGGAGCTTTTCCGTTGATGAGAACGCTCATTTTAAGCGAGGACTGGAACCATCCGCGGTGCTGATCGCTTCCTTCGAGGTAAAGGTCTGCCGGATATTCGAAGCCTTTTCTGCCGTCAAGAACTTTCGCCCAGCTTACGCCGCTGTCGAACCATACGTCGAGGATGTCGTTTTCCTTGCTGATGTGCGTGCCGCCGCATTTCGGGCATTTGAAACCTGCAGGAAGGAACTCAGCCGCGGTCTTGTCGTGCCAGACCTGAATTCCTTTCTCGGAAATTTCGTCAGCGACTTTGTGCGCGATCGCCGCATCAACGATCTTTTCACCGCAGTCGTCGCAGGAGAAAGCGATTATCGGAACGCCCCAGCTTCTCTGACGCGAAATGCACCAGTTCGGAGCTTTTTCAAGCATCGGGACGATTCTCTTTCTTCCCCACTCCGGGAACATGCGGACTTTCGCGATTTCGTCGAGGCATTTCTTGCGAAGTCCCGTGTCGTCCATCGAAATGAACCACTGTTCTGTCGCTCTGAAAATGACCGGTTTGTGGCATCTCCAGCAGTGCGGATAGCTGTGGTCGATCATTTCGCCCGGCTTGTTGAGAAGGTATCCTGTGTTGTAAAGGTGTTCCGTGATGACTGGATTTGCCTTGAAAACGTGCATTCCGCCGATTACGGGGATATTTTCGTCGATGATTCCGCTTCCGTTGACTGGAGCGTAAGGCTCAAGACCGTATCTGAGACCGGTGACATAGTCGTCAGCGCCATGTCCCGGAGCGGTGTGAACGCAGCCTGTACCTGCATCGGCAGTGACATAGTCTGCATAGACGATTATCGATTCGCGGTCGATAAACGGATGTTTCGCCTTCATTCCTTCAAATCTCATCGCGTCGAATTCCGCAACGACTTCAGGATTTTCGGCTCTGACAGCATGGACGAACGAATCTTTGAGAACGCTTGCGACGATGAAAACTTCGCCGTTGTATTTAACTGCCGAATACTTGAATTCGGGGTTAAGCGCGATCGCAAGGTTTGCCGGAAGAGTCCACGGAGTCGTTGTCCAGATTACGAAGTTAACCTTCTCCCCTTCAAGCTCCTCGAGTTTGTCGATGAGCGGGAATTTCACATAGATCGAAGGCGACTGATGGTTGTCGTATTCGATTTCGGCTTCAGCAAGCGCAGTTTCGCAGCTCGTGCACCAGTAAACCGGTTTTTTCGCCTTGAAAAGCGCGCCCGATTCAACGACTTTCGCGAACTGATGAGCGATGCAGCCTTCGTATTTCGGATCGAGAGTAATATACGGATGATCCCAGTCAGCCAGAACGCCGATGCGTTTGAAGCCTTCACGCTGGGTGTTTACCCAGTTCATCGCGAACTTCTTGCACTCTTCCAGGAACTGGCTTTTCGTCATCTCCTTGCGCTTCGAACCGAGCTTTTCTGCCGTTTTGAGCTCGATCGGAAGACCGTGGCAGTCCCAGCCTGGAATAAGGGCAGTGTAAAGCCCCGTCATATTTTTGAACTTTACGACAAAATCCTTGAGAGTCTTATTGAGAATATGGCCGTTGTGCAGATTTCCGTTGGCATAAGGCGGGCCGTCGTGAAGGACGAACGCCGGTTTTCCTTCATTCTGCTCCAGAATTTTGGAATAAATTTTATTTTCTTCCCATTTTTTCAAAATTTCGACTTCTTTTACCGGAAGGTTTGCCTTCATCGGGAAATCGGTCTGCGGCAGATTTAGCGTTTTGCTGTAATCCATAATAAAAACTCCATATTAAATAAGCATAAAAAAAACGCGGAATATTAGTCTTTTTCGATTTAAAGTCAAGGATGGATCGTAACGATGAAACGCCGTAATGACGTGACGACGACAATGTGACAGCGAAACGGCGTGACGACGTAACGAAATTCCGTGATTTTTTATTTTTTTTGGTTAAAATCTTGTGTTTTTGGATTGATTTTATGTTTTTTCATGGAGGAAATCATGACTTTTGTTCTAATTTTCTTAGTAGTTCTCGTAGTTTGCGCGCTTACGCTTTTTGCAATGTACAACAAACTCATCGGTCTCAGAAACATCGTCAAGAACTCGTGGAGCCAGATCGATGTCCAGCTCAAAAGACGTTTTGACCTCATTCCGAACCTCGTCGAGACGGCTAAAGGCTACATGAAGCATGAAAGCGAAACTTTCATCAAAGTCACAGAAGCCCGTGCCGCTGCAATGTCGGCGATAAACAAAGGTGACGTCAAGGAAGTCGGTGCTGCTGCGGCAAATCTCGACAGCGCTCTCGCAAAAATGATGCTCACCTTCGAAAATTACCCGGAACTCAAGGCAAACCAGAACTTCCTCGCTCTTCAGGAAGAGCTGACTTCGACCGAAAACAAGGTTGCTTTCGCGCGTCAGGCTTATAACGATGCCGTTATGGGCTACAACAACGCAGTTGAAATGTTTCCGACGAACATAATTGCAAGTATGTTCAGCTTCAAGCAGTCCGATTTCTTCGAGATCGAAGATAAGGCAGAAAAACAGGCTCCGAAGGTAACATTCTGAAATTTCAGGCTTTTTCATGTGGGAACTTATAAGGATAAACAAGCGCAAATCGCTTTTCGTGCTGATTTTGATGTTTATTCTCATGGTCTCGCTTTCGGGTGCCGTCGGAGCGGGTTTCTACGCCGCAGACTGGGTCACCGGAATGCTCTGGGGCGCTTTGATCGGAGTCCTTCTCTGGGCAGTGCAGTCGGCAGTAGCCTACTTTGCAGGAGACGATATCGTTCTTCACTTCAATATGGCAGTCGTCGTAACGCCCGAAAGTTATCCGCAGCTTTACAACATCGTCGAAGAGATGAAAATCGCGGCCGGACTTGCCGTAATGCCTGAAATCTACATTGTTCAAAATGCAGGGCTCAACGCCTTCGCAACCGGAATCAGACCCGAAAAAACGGCGATCTGCGTCACGAGCGGACTGGTCGAAAACCTCAACCGCGACGAACTTCAGGGTGTAATCGCCCACGAAATGAGCCACATTCTTAACCGCGACGTCCTTTTTATGACGTTTGCCGGAGTTATGCTCGGAACGATCACGATGCTTTCGAACGTCATGCTGAGAGGAACTGTTATGTCAAATTCGAATAACAGAAGATCACGCAAAAAAGGCGGTTTTTCCGGCGGACATCCGGTTGTAATCCTGATTATACTCCTTTTTGCGATCGTCGCACCGATCCTTGCCCGCATTTTTTACTTCACGATATCGAAAAAACGCGAATATTTAGCTGATGCCTCAGCCGCAAGACTCACCCGCTACCCGATCGGACTTGCATCCGCCCTGCAGAAAATAGCGAAACACTCTTCTGTCGATTTCGTCAGCAAGATCACCGCGCCGATGTTCATCGTCAATCCGCGTTTCGCAGGAGGCGACGAAGATTCGCTTTTCGCTGCTTCGACTCACCCGCCGATTTACAAAAGGATCGCCATTCTGACACAGCTTCAGCACGGCGGAAAAGTTTCGCTTGAAAATTACCAGAAACTTTATGAAAAAGAGCTCGAAACTTCAGGACTTTTCTCGAAAACTTCGCTTGAATCCGACAAATCGGAAGCTGTAAGAGCCGAAAGCGCCGAAAAAATCACCGAATTCACTGAATCGAGAAAAGAGGTCGCCGACGTCATTCTCGCAAATACCGGTTTCAAAATCCTGACATGCGAATGCGGCCTTAAAATCAAGCTGCCGCCGAGTGACCTGCGCATGAAAGTCGTCTGCCCGAGATGCAGAAAAGAACTTTCGGTTTCAGGAGAAAGTGCCTTGGCTGCAGAAAACGGCGGAAACGAACTCGTTTTCAGGAGAAAAAACAAAAATTCGTGGGAATCCTTCCCGTGCCAGTGCGGAAATTTCACTTTCCAGCTCTCTCCCCTTTTCCGCGGAACTTACGCAGTCTGCAAGCGCTGCGGAACAAAAGTCAAAATAGAATATCCGGAATAGTTACTCGCTGACTTTCGCTTTCAGATAGTATGATTTGAGAACTTTATAGACGATAGGCGCTGCCGTACTTCCGCCGTGAGCACCGCTTTCAACAACGGCAACAGCGACAACTTCAGGATTTTTGTACGGGAAAAACGCCGCGAAAAGAGCGTCATCCTGCATCAGGAACTTCTTTTCGTCCTCAGTCTGGTCGACACTTCTTCTTTCAGCATTGGAGACGACCTGGCTTGTTCCCGTCTTTCCTGCCGCGTCGGGTATCGTGTGGTCGGCATGGTGAAATGCCGTTCCGCCAGGCTCGTTCGTGACAGACCAGAGTGATTTGTTCACATCGTTGAAATGCTGCTGTTTTATGTTGAGGACACGAACCACTTCGTTTTCGATTTCTGTTGCCGAGCCGTCTTCGTGGATTATTTCGTCAACGATTTTGGGTTTTACGATCACTCCTCCGTTTGCAAAAGCGGCGTATGCAACAGCAATTTGAAGCGGAGTCATTCTGATGTCGCCCTGTCCGATCGACATGTTCATGAGCATTCCGTTGTTGATCCTCATTCCCGGATAGTTCATCGCAAACCAGCTCCGTGTCGGCAGGATTCCGCTTTCCTCTCCCGGCAGATCGATCCCCGTCGCCGTTCCGACTCCGAAAAGTGAGGCAAAACGGGTCATTCTGTCAAGTCCGAGCTCCTGCGAAAGATAGTAATAATAAATATCGCAGCTTGCTTTCAGAGAATTGTGGAGATTTACAAAACCGTGTCCGCCCCTGTTCCAGCAGCACTTAGTATCGCGGCCGAACGAAAGGCATCCGCTGCACAGATATGTCGATTTCGGCGTTATTACGTTGTAGTGAAGAGCTGTAACAGCGGGAATTATCTTGAAAGTGGAACCGGGGAAATATGTCTGCCTGATAACCTTGTTAAGCAGCGGGTGAAGTATGCTCTGGCTGTATTCGCGCCATATTTTTTCAGGGATCCTTTTTCTCGAAAAAAGGTTGGTATCGTATGACGGTCCGGAATAAAGCGCTAAAATCCTTCCGGTTTTCACTTCCATGAGAACAACTGCGCCGCTGAGTTCCCCGAGTGCTGAAGCCGCGGTCTCCTGAATGTACGAGACAACCGTCGTCCTTACAGAATCGCCTTTTGAAGCGTGTTTCGTCTCAGGAATCGCACCGTCGATATTTTCGGGGAGCTCGATTTTACGCCCCAAATAGTCGATAACATGAAAAGTTTCGCCGTATTCGCCGTGGAGCTCGTTTTCATACCACTTTTCAAGTCCGGTCTTTCCGGTTGAATCTTCGGGATCGTAAGTCGAATATGTTTCAAGCTCAGACTGGTTTATTTTTGAAACATAACCGGTTATATGAGCCGTCGTTTCACCGTAAGGATAAACCCGCCTGTATGAAGAAGATATAATGGTTCCTGTAAAATTGGTCAAATATCCTGAATAACTTAGGATTTTCTTTTTAGGAATTTCGTCTTTTACAAGCATCGGAAGATATTTGCAGCGACCGTAGCATCCGTTAAGTTTTGAAAGAAGGCGTTTTCTTTCGTTTTTGGAAAGCTCTATCAGCGAACTCAGTCTGTCGACCTGTTCTTCCATCTGGTCGCTTTTGGCAAAAAATATGGGAACGACCGATATTTTGAAGGAAGGCTCCGTCGAAGCCATGACTACTCCGTCTGAAAAAAGGATTTCTCCGCGCGCCGGAAAAATCTTCTCGCTCAATATAAAGTTGTCACGCGATCTGCCGTAAAACTCGTCTCCATGAATAACCTGCAGGACGAAAACACGGACGAGAAGAGCTAAAAACGAGAAAAATATCACATAGATAAGAGGGCGTGTCTTTTTGCAGATGTTTTTGACTTCATCAGCCTGATTGAGAATCCTCACAGCCAAGTCTCCTTATAAAAAAGATTATCGACTTTCGGCTTGAAGGCAACGAAGAGAAAAATCAGTATAAACACCGAAAAAAGTGACGGGAAAATAAACGAAAAAGCTGAAATTTCCCCTGTAAAAACATAGCTGTAGAGTATTTTATCAAAATTTATCATAAAAGATGCAAGTATCGCATTCAGAAGCGCCGTGAGTGAATAATCAAACGCCGTCGAAGCAAAAAAAGCGACCGTAACGATATAAATCTGCGCGGCTGCGGTCAGAATAAACAAAAACGGCAGAGGTGCCGCCTGCGAATAGATCAATGTCGCCAAAACCATATAAATTATTCTTTTTCTTACATTTTTTTCGGTATACAAAATTGTTGCGACTATCGGAAAGTGAGGAAAAAGAAACTGCGAAATTTCCAAAGAATAAAGAATGAAGACAAACAGCGCGAACGCCAGAAGGAGTTCAAACACAAATTTGAAAGAGAGAGTTTTCACCAATCACCTGCGAAAAACCAAAGAAACAAAAAAGTGGCGATCCCAACAGGAGTCGAACCTGTGACCTGTCACTTAGGAGGCGACCGCTCTATCCGTCTGAGCTATGGGACCGTCTTTGGCAAATTCTCCAAAGGATCGACAGGTTCCGATCCTTTTCTTATCTCGAAATGAAGGTGAGGTCCGGTCGCCTTTCCCGTCTGTCCGACCAAGGCGATCTTTTCGCCCTTCTTGACCTGTTTCTGTTCACTTACGAGATTTTTCGAATTATGCGCATAAATCGTAAAACTGTTGTCCGGATGTAAAATTATGATTGTCAGACCGTATCCGCTCTTTTCACCGGAAAAAACGACCTTTCCGTCAGCAGCAGCGTAAATCGGCGTTCCTTCGGGACATCCGATGTCTATTCCGCTGTGCTTTTTTCCCCACCGGGCACCGAATTTCGAAGTGACAACTCCTTTTACCGGCCAGATATACTGACCAGGTTTTCCTGGCTTTGCCTTTGCAGGAGCTTCGGACTTCGCCTTCGGAGCAGGTTTTCCCGCCGGTTTATCGCTTTTTACATCCTTATGAGTTTCTTTTTTCGCATTTGAAGGAGCAACTGCCGCCTTTCCGTTCGTGTCGAGCGGAGCGGCCACACCCGGAACGAAGATGTAATCTCCGGGCATGATCTTTTTTGCGTCGGGGATATTATTGTTTTTCTCAAGATTGTCAACAGTCGTGCCGTAAAGTTTTGCGATACTGTAGAGAGTTTCGTTCTTTTTCACCTTGTGATAGACTCCGAACGGAGCCGCGCACGACATAAACATGAACAATGAAAATATGACGACAAGAAACTTTTTCATCTCTCTCCAACAAAAAAACGCGGAATTTTAACGATTTTACCGCTAAATTCAAGAAGAATAAAAGAAAAATTTCCCTAGACTCTCTAAATTCCCTAATCCCTACAAAAATCTTTGCTTTGCCCCGAATAACCGCTATAATCCCCCGTTGTTTTTTAGGAGGTGTCGAAAAAATGAGAAATTTCATCACTTTATTCTTTGTTATTTTCATTTTTCCGTTTTTGCTTTCAGCCAAGGAACCGGTTCAGGTTGCCATTCTTCACAACGACGGATACACTCTTTATCAGGAATTCAGACCGAACGACAACACCTATAAAAACACTGTCCGCGACATGGAAGTTCTCGCTTCCAAGCACAAAAACAAAGTATTTTCTAACGCCGCAACTTTAGTAAAAACCATACAGAATAAATGTAAAAGATATTACGATATAAACACAAAACTTATTGAAATACTTAAGAAAAAATGGTCAAAGCCTCATTATGCCGACATGGATGAAGAGTGGAAAGAAACAACTTTTGCCAAAGACAGGAAAAAAGTTCAGGATATCCACAGGCTTTCACTTGGAATGCAGCAGGCTTACAACGACTGGAACGAACTCAGAAACAAAGCCTTCGAAAAGAAAGATATAAAAGAGATCGCAAAAGAGCTTGAAAAAGCGAATAATGCTCTGAAAACAACTATCGACGGAGTTCTGGCTGAAGAAAAACCTGCGATGGATGCCATATCAAAAGAGTTGGAAATAATAAAAATGTCAAAATAATAAAGAGGTTGAAATGTTATTTAAAGGTAAAGACGCTGCTGACGGAATAGTTTCGAAACTTTTAGAGGAAGATCTTTCAGGACTTACTCTTGCGGTTTTTCATCCGCTCGGCGACGGAGCTGCAGAAAGTTATCTCAAGACAAAAGAAAAGTGGCTGAAGAAAATAAACGCCGGAATCGAGGTCGTTCCGGTTGACGAAAAAATGACTCATGACGCTTTTTTCAGCAGACTCGAACAACTCAACAAAGACTCTTCGATAACGGGAATAATGGTTGAACTTCCGCTGCCTTTAAAAATTTCCGAGACAGAACTTCTGACCGGAATCAACCCGCTCAAAGATGTCGACGCAATAACTTATTTCAATCAGGGAAAGATCTTCACTTCCAAGAATGAAGACCTGATTCCATGCACTTCAGCCGCTTCTATAAAACTGCTTGAACACTATCGAATCAATTTTGCAGGCAAAAATGTCCTTGTTATAGGACGCAGCTACATAGTCGGACTTCCCCTTTTCAAGCTCTTTCTGAACAGAAACGCCACTCCTGCAGTCGCTCACAGAGGCACTTCCAACCTAAAAGATCTGATACATAACGCCGACATTGTTGCGGTTTGTGCCGGAACACGCGGAATAGTAAAATCGAGCGAAATTAAAGACGGCGCGAGTATTGTAGATGTCGGAATCCATGTCACCGAAGATGGAAAAGTCGTGGGCGACATGATCATAGATCAGGAAAACGAGGAAAGCAGGATCAACTACTCTCCGGTTCCGGGCGGAGTCGGTACTGTCACGAACGCGATGATGCTGCACAACCTTGTCCAGTGCAGGAAACTCCAGAAAAAATAGACGGAATGCAGATGAAACAACGGTTTTCCCAGGTAAAATCACTCAAAACAATAGTAACTGATTCCAACAATAATATCTTAATAATATTGATGAATTGGCAAAATATCGTCGGCAAAGGCAATTCAAGGAACATGATCCCGCTTGAGCTGAAACAGAAAACGCTGACTGTTGCCGTTCCCAACAACATGGTGCTTTCCATCGCTTCAAAATTTGCGCCGGTCATCATAAACAAGGCAAATCTCTGCTTCGAAACAGAGAGCGTTTCAAAACTGAAATTCGATATGAAGCCCGAGCTCTTCAAAAAGGCAAAAACCGAAAAAAAGAATGTCTCTGCGCGTGTCCCTGAAATTTCGGAAGAAGAAATTTGTCAGAAAAAGCAGGAACTTATCGCAAAATTCAGTCTTAACGACAATATAGCCGAATGTGCAGCAAGAATAGAACTTTTAAATATAAAAAGAGGAAAAAATGAGCAGTGATCTCATTATGGATTTCAGATCTTTGGCAAAACTGATTTCAAAGATCGAAAACAACCGCAGCGGTTACGAAGACGACCTCATGTCGCTCTACAAAGAAAACTCCGAAACTGTAACGATCGGAATCACAGGACCTCCCGGAGCCGGGAAAAGTTCGCTCACAGACAGAATCATTAAAGAATACCGTAACTTAGGTAAAACTGTCGGAGTCGTTGCGGTCGATCCGAGCTCCCCTTTTTCAGGCGGCGCGATCCTGGGAGACAGGATAAGGATGTCAGACCACGCTTCAGATCCGGGTGTTTTCATCCGCTCGATGGGAAGCCGCGGCAGTTTAGGCGGTCTCGCTCCAGCGACAATTGACGTTCTCAATCTGATGAAAAGCGTCGGATTTGATGTTCTCATCGTCGAAACAGTCGGTGTCGGACAGAGCGAAATCGATGTCATGAGCATCGCCGACACAGTTCTTCTGGTTTTGGTTCCGGGACTCGGTGACGATATTCAGGCTTTGAAGGCGGGAATCATGGAAATCGCTGACATTTTCGTAGTAAACAAAGCCGACAAAGACGGCAAAGAGAAACTTCTCGCCGAAATAAACATGATAATCAATCTCAACAAACACCGTTTCCTGTGGGTTCCGCCGGTAGTAGAAACGATTGCCACCGAAAATCAGGGAATCGGCAGACTTATGGATTCGATAAGCGACAGAAACGCATGGCTCAAAAACAACGGTCTTGACGTCAAAAAAGACAAAATCATCAATCAATTCAAGCATAAAGCCATGGACAGGATCGGTTATGAAATTATGAATATGCTGAATTTAAAGGGAATAATCGAAGGCTGGACGCAGGGGATCATCGACGGAAAAACCAACCCCTACTCCGCTATGCATGAGCTTGACAAAAACCTTGAAATCATTTGGAAAAGCAACAAATGAGAGTCATGATCGTCGAAAAACCCTCCATGAAACGCAAAATGGAGGCGGCACTTGGCAGCGAAGTCAAGGTCGTTTCAAGCGTCGGTCACATCGAATCGCTTCAGGATCTTGAATTTTATCTTCAGGATCACTTTCAAAGCGGAAAAAAACCGTTCTGGCGCGATCTTCTGCAATTTCTGCCGTTTATCCCCAAAGATTTCAGACACATGGTCACGAACAAGCAGGTTTTCGGCGAAATCGAGCGTGCTCTGAAAAACGCGACTGAAATAATTTTAGGTGCCGACCCTGACCGCGAAGGAGAATTGATCCACAGGAATATCCTTGAAATCGCTACGGAAAACGGCTCGGTTTCGACCGACAAAATCACGAGGATCTGGCTTCACAGCGAGACTGCGCCCGAAATAAAAAAGGCATTCGAGGCAAGAAAAAGCTATAAAGAATATGAAGGTTACTACAAAGCGGCAAAAACACGCGAAATCGTCGACTGGTTAATCGGAATCCAGCTCACGATTCTTTACAGCGTGAAATACGGAACTCCAGGAAAACCAGTAAGCATCGGGCGTGTTCAAACTTGGTTACTTGCTGAAATCATTAAAAGATTTTTTGAAAACCGCGACTTCAAGCCCGAACCTTTCAGAACTTTTACGTTTTTGTCAAAAGAAGGTGTCGCTTTCCAGATGGTCGACGAAGACGACCGCATTTTCAAGACGACCGATCTAGCCGAAGCTGATAAAACTGCAGCTTCACTTGAAGGAAAAAATTTAACAATTACAAGCACTAAGAAGAAAAAATTCGTTGAATATGCACCAAGTCTGTATGACCTGAAAGCACTTCAGAAAGACGCCGCGACACGTTACGGGATTTCGCCAGACGACACATTGAAATACGCCCAGAATCTTTACGAAAAATACGATCTGATAAGTTATCCGAGAACCGACTGTTCGGTTTTAAGCGAGCAGGAAGCGAAAGAACTGCGCCACGCAATGAACCTGGTTTACCGTTTTGACGAATACAAACCGCTCGTCATGGCGGTGAAGGCGCAGAATCCGACACTTGAACTCAATTCCAAATATATCGGAAAACTTGAAGGTCACTACGCGATAATTCCGGTTCTTTCCTACGACAAAAACACCGTTCCGGTACTTTCCGGCGGCGAAAAACTGATTTTTGATCTAATCGTAAAGCGTTTCTGCGCGACTCTTCTCAATCCGGCGAAGGGCGACACGACAGAATTTCACGGAAAAATCGATGATCACCTTTTCCTTGCAAAATTCAAGAATTACACAGACCCCGGTTACCTTGAATTCATAAAGTCAGACAAGAAAAAAGCGAGCGAAGATGCGGAACTTGGCAACGAGAACAAATCTGTTCCAGACGAAGAAGATAAAATAATTTCAGTAAGTTACAAGAAAAACGACTCACTTGAAGGTCATATCGAGATGAAAGAAGATATGACAAAACCGCCGAAACTTTTCAAGGATGCATCGCTTCTTACCCTCATGGAAAAAGCGCATCTCCAGATCAAAGACCCGCAGCTCAAAAAAGCGCTGAAAGAGGCTGACGGAATCGGCACTGCGGCGACGAGAGCGTCATTTCCTCCGCTTCTCATGAAACGCGGCTACATCATAAAAACCGATGACGGGAACTATATCCCGACAGACCTCGGCATAAAACTTTACGACATACTCCCGGAAGAACTCACGATCCCCGACTTTTCTGCCAATCTTGAGCAGGAGCTGTCCGGATTTATTAAGAAAAAGGCGTTGAAAAACGAAACTGAAATTATCGCCGAAACCGAAGTCTTCCTCAAAAAAGTTTTCGAAAAAATAAGGCGCAACAACTATGTTTTCAACAATCCGAACTCCAGTCAGATAAAAAAAGATTACAACAAACTTTCAGACAAACAGCGCGCCGTAATCGAAAAAAATGCTCCGGCTGAAATCAAGGAAGCCCTTCAAAACGGCGATTTCGTAAAGTGCAACAAGTGGATCGATGAATTTTTCGAGTCGATGCGAAATAAAAACCAGCCGAAATAACTACCCTTCCGCAATCATTTTTTCAGCAGCAGCCAGGAAATCGGCAGAATCGCTCTGACCCATCATTCTGGCGAGTTCTTTGACCCGTCCCGCTTTGTCGAGAATAGAGATTTCAGTTTCGACTTCGCCTTCTCCGACACTTTTTCTGACAACTATGTGAGTATTTGCCAAAGATGCGGTCTGCGGAAAGTGAGTAATCACAACTATTTGATTCTTTTGAGAATTTTCCTTCATTTCGAGTGCCGCGCTGCGTGCCGTCTCGCCGCCTATCGAGCTGTCGATCTCGTCAAAAAGGATGACTTTCCCTTCCTCGTCGTCAATGAGTTTGACCGAGAGAAGAAGACGCGAAAGTTCGCCGCCAGAAAGCGAAGTTATGTCGGCCATTTTTTCGGTTCCGATCGTGTTTATCTCAAAAACAGCTTCGTCGAAGCCGTTCTCGCCGAGTTCGTCAAGTTTGTTGAGCGAAATCGAGAACCTGACACCTTTCATTCCGAATTTGAGGAGATATTTTAAAATATTTTCTTCAAGCGGCTTTATCGCTTTAAGGCGCTTTTTTCTCAGATCTTCCGCTAACTTCTCCCCTTTTTTGAGCATTGCGGAAAGCTCTTTTTCGGCTTCTTCCGTTTTTCTCGGAATTTTGTTCATTTCGAAAAGCTCTTCGTTGAGAGAATCAAGTTTTTGCAGCAGATCAGATGAAGTCGTTACTCCGTGCTTCATAAAAAGTGAAGAAAGTTTATCGAATTTTGTCTGAATTTCTTCAATGTTGTCAATAGGTTCATCGTATTTTGAAAAAAGAGAGGAAGAAGTTTTCGCAATATCGTCAAGTTCTATAACAGCGGCAGAAACCCTTGCCGGAATATCGCCGATATCGTCAAGATCTGCGAGATCTGTTGCGGCAGAATCGGCGCTGTTCAGAAAATCGATGGATGAGTTCAGCGAATTGATGAGTTCCGAACTGTATTTCATGATTTTCACGCGGTTTTCTGCAAATTTTATTTTTGAAAGAAGCTCGGCTTCCTCATTTTCGTAAGTTTCGATTTTTTCGATCTCGCGAATCTGATATTCCAGATAATCTCTTTTTGAGATGTCATCTTTTGCCTTAAGCTCTTCGATCGTTTTTCTAAGTGACTGGATTTTATGGAAAATTTCTTTGTATTCAGCCAAAACCGCCGCATCTTCAGCCTTCAGGTCAACAATTTTCATCCGGTAGTCTTTTTTGAAAAGTTCCCTGTTCTCGAACTGGCTTCCGATCTCGATCATTTCACCCAAAAGTGAAGCCAGAAAAGCGGAACTGACCGGAATATCGTTAAGATAGACACTGTTTTTGTCCCCGAACACACGCCGAACCAGAATTTTGTCGTTTTCGGGCTCGATATCGTTCCCTGCAAGAAGATCACTGATTTCGTCATCGCCCGCTTCCAATGTGATTTCGGCACAGATTTCACCGCTCTTTCCCCATTTCCCAAGCAAAGTTTTAGAAAGCCTTTCACCGCGCAATGCCTTCATCGCAGAAACAAAGAGGCTTTTTCCGCTTCCGGTCTCGCCGGTAACAGTCGTAAGTCCCGAAGAAAGCTCGATATTCGACTTCTTTATAATCAGAAAATTCCTTAAAAATATGTTCGTTATTTTCATTTTTGCTCCGAAAACATATCTTTCAAAAACTCTGCGACTTTCATGTTTTTCGATTCGCCGAGCGTGTCGATTATTCTGTAAAGTTCGTCTTTGTCAAACCAGATCCCGTGTTCTTTCGGGCATTTGTCGATGATTATTTCTGCTTCCGATGTCGGAACACTCACTTTTTTCATTGCTTTTCCGCAGATCGGACAAGGGCGTTTCTTCTCTTTGCTTGTCGAACTGACATCCTGAAAAGATTTAAGTATTTCGGCTGATTTTTCTGAATCGCCCATCAAATATTCAAGTTCTCCGGCATCGAGCCAGATACCACCGCACGAAAAACAGTAGTCGATTTCTATTCCGTGAAGCTCAAGAACTGCCATATCGCAGCCGCATACAGGACAAACAAGCATTTTTTCCTCCTAACTCGCCCGGAATCTGTTGAAGCGTTCAGCAAAAAAGAGTTCAAAAACTCTGTTGCAGAATTTTATATATCCATCGTCACCCGATGCAAGGATATTTTTCGTAAAAATTCTTGCCTTTTCGACAAGTTCGCCGTGACGGACTGCCAGCATGAAATATGCATCGTTTTTAAATCCGCTCTGCTCAAGACCTGTCAGAGCTCCGGGACCGCGTGTTTTGAGATCGTACTCTGCGATTTTGAAGCCGTTTTCGGTTTTTGAGAGGAAATCAAGGCGGTTGAAAGCCTTTTCGCTGATATCACTTCCGGCGATAAGTGCACAGAAAGATTTTGCTTTTCCTCTGCCGACCCTGCCTCGGAGCTGGTGAAGCTGTGCCAAACCGAACCTTTCGGCGTTTTCTATCACCATGAAAACCGCGTCCGGGACATCAACGCCTACTTCAACAACGATTGTCGAAACAAGAAGATTTATCTCCCCGTTTTTGAGCCTCTCTATGATTACGCGCTTTTCCTCGCCTTTCATCCTGCCGTGCAGAAGTGCCGCTTTGTCACCTAAAACTTGCGAAAATTCTTCGTAAACACCTTCAACGTGCTTCATCTCGGATTTCATTTCTTCGTTTTCGCTTTCTTCGACAAGGGGGCAGACCCAATATCCTTTCTTGTTCTGATTTTTTATAATTTCAGTAACAAAATCAAAGACTTTAACTCTATTTCCCGCAGGAACGAGCCGCGTTGTGACAGGAATTCTTCCGGGAGGCATTTCGTCGATGACGCTGATTTCAGTCGAGCCGTAAACTGTTAGTGCCAGAGTCCTCGGAATCGGAGTCGCGCTTACGACAAGAACATCAGGATGAGTCGATTTCGACTGGAGTTTCATCCTCTGTGAAACGCCGAAACGGTGCTGCTCGTCGATAATAATGAGCCCGATATCCTCCATGAACTCCATATTTTCAAAAAGAGCGTGGGTACCGATCAGAAAATCGGCTTTCTTCGCGTTTTCAAGCCGCTCGGCTTTCTTTTTTTTGCCCGTAACCCCGCCTAAAAAAAGCTCGATTTTTATGTTTTCCGGAACCATCTGCGAAATCGTTTTGTAATGCTGCGCCGCTAAAATTTCAGTCGGAGCCATAATAACGCTTTTGTATCCGCCCGCTATCACATCAAGGCTCGCAAGTACCATGACTGCCGTTTTTCCGCTGCCGACATCACCCTGCAGGAGGCGGTTCATCGGATAAATCGAAGAAAGGTCGCTTCTGATCTCGCCAAGAACTCTTTTTTGTGCTTTAGTCAGCTCAAAAGCCATGTTTTTTTCGACACTTACGCTTAAATCAGACTCGGTTTTTATGCGGCGGTTTTTGTCGGTACGCATACCGATTGCCGAAAACTGAGATCCGAATTGAAAAAAGAAAAGCTGGTCGAAGGCAATTCGTTTGTGCCACTTTGTCTTGAACTCGTTAAGCTCGTCGATATCCGCGCTCAAATGCGGAAAATGAAGGTTCATCAGCGATTCGACAAAACCGGGAAAGTTAAATTCTTTTTTCAGGCTTTCCGGAAACCATTCTCCGCGGTGAGCAGAGAGCAGATTCACGAGCATTTTTGCCGTCCGAAGCATAAAAAGATGCGAAACGCCGACGATGTTTTTGTAAACCGGAATATAGCCGCTTAGAAGAGTTTTCCACCCTTCGTCGAACTTGAAAATTTCAGGATTTACAAGGTTTATCGCGAAAGATTTCGGGCTCACTTCACCCGAAACGAGAACTTCATCACCTTCTTTGTAAAGATTGCAGTAGATCATTCCGAGTTTGCCGAAAAAAGTGATCGTAACCAGAGAACCCGCAAGATCGACTTTCAAATAAGACGGAATTTTGCCGAAGCCGCGTTTTACCGAGACGACCTTTGCTTTGAAGGTCGCCATCTGACCGCGCTCAAAGTCCGAAAATTTCGTGACAAGAAAGCGCGTTTCATAGCCTTCAGGCAGATTTCCGATCAGAAAATCAAAAACTTTCCCGCCAAGAGCTGCAACGATTTTTTTTAACTGTGTTTTTGAAAGATCCACCGCCGATTCAAGCGGCTGATTCAAAAAAGAAAGTAATTTTGAAATATCGGAATTTTCCGAAGGATTAAACATACTTGACTTCGAGAATATTGTACTCTCTTGCACCGGCAGGAGTCTGAACGGTAACATCGTCACCCAGTTCTTTGCCGATCAAAGCGTGACCTTTCGGGCTTGCAATAGAAATTTTGCCGTTCTCAGGATCGCTTTCGACTTCGCCTACAAGTGTGTAAACAACTTCTTCGTCGGTATCGTTGTCAAGAAGTTTTACAGTTGCTCCGAAAAGGACTTTGTCGCCGCTCAATTTGGAAACATCAATAACTTCTGCATCAGCAATAACACCGTCAAGATATTCGATTCTTCCCTCGATGAAACTCTGTTTTTCGCGTGCTGCGTGATACTCCGCGTTTTCACTCAAGTCGCCGTGGCTTCTCGCTTCAGCTATTTTTGCAATTATCGCAGGACGCTCGACTTTCTTAAGGTGTCTCGCCTCTTCAAGTATTTTTTCGTAACCGCCTTTTGTAATGGGAATAGACATAATAAAACCTCCTAAAAAACTAAAAGCGGATTATTATAGCGATAAAACATTTAGAATCAAGTTTTATCTGTTTTAACAGCTTCCGCAAAGGACTCCGAAATGGCTTCATTTACAGCTTTGAAAAGTTCTGCAAATTCTTTGTCTTTTTCAGACAAGGCATTGATTTCATTAAGCAACACTTCTTTTTCTCCGCGTGCTGCAGGTCCTGTGATCCCTTTGATTCCGTCACGGAAAATGTTGTCGAGAGATGAATTTACAAGCTGGCGGATAAGTTTTTCAGCAGCTTCTTTCGAAAAACCGGAAGAAGTGAGAATTTTTAACGCATTTAAAGCAAAAAACTGCGTGAAATTTCCGCTCATTACAGCCGATGCATGATAAAGCGGACCGGGATTTCTGCCACAGTAAACAAAGTTCAGCCCTGTTTTTTTCAGCATCTCTTCAAAAGCAGGATTTTTTCCGCCCCAAAGCGTAAAAAGTATTTGATTTAATTCAGTTTTTTTATTTATTGAAGAATAAGGGTGAAGCAGAAAAACACGATCATTTTCAAAATGGGTCGCCGCCGAAAAATGAACTGCAAAAATTTCAGGATTTTTCCGCAAAGTCTCTTCAAGAAGCGGCTTTACGGCAGAATCGGAGACTGCCAGAAATATAATTCCACTCTTGCTTTCCGGCACTTTTTCAAGGATTTCATAAGTAATTCTGCGTGGTTGAAGAAAATTTGAGAGAGCAGTTCCTACATTCCCCTGCCCGATCAGAAAAACATTCATGTTTCAGGATTACATTCCCTGAAGTTTGCCTTTGAGGTCTTCGCCGCCCAGAACGTGTGCGTGGAAGTGAGGAACAGCCTGACCGGAATCCTTGCCGGAATTTACGACTACGCGATAGCCGCTTTCTGACATATTTTCCATAGCCGCAATCTTTTTAGCAACCGAAAAAAGCGATGCAAAAATTTTCTCATCCTCTTTTTCGATCTCGTTCACCGATTTGATGTGTTTTTTCGTGATTATAAGATCGTGAACTTTGCAAAGCGGATTGATGTCGCGGATAACGATGAAATTTTCGTCCTCGTAAAGGCGCGGCGAAGGAATATCGCCTTTCACAATTTTGCAGAAAATGCAGTCACACATTTTTAACTCCTTTAAATTATTATTTTTTCGGGTCAATATTGGTTATTTCGAACTCTTTTGTGCCCATCCATTTATAAGTTCCGGCACACTCTTTCGGAAGATCTCCGACAAAAACAGCCGCGCTGTGAGTTCCGATACCCAGAACGGCAGCAAGTTCACCATCAAGCGGAATTTCGAAACCGTGATTGTATGTTCCGTCACACTGTGTAAGGTCGGTTCTTTCCGATTCGGCATCAATACTGCGTTCTGCCGCGACGACTGATTCGTCCTTGTTTTTGTAGTATCTGACTTTGACCGGAACTTTTTCAAAATATTCGTCAGGATCGCAAGCCCAACCGGTGATTTTACCGTTTTCTGCCGATTCAAATTCGCCTTTTGGCTCGTTTTTGGTTGTAGCGTAAATCGTCAGATCGTCAACGACAAGGCCGTGACCCTCGACAGAAGTATCGCTTCTGAACCTCAAGCCGAAAACGAACTCGTCTGTCAGGCAGGTATCAGGAATTGTCCACATCAAAGGTTTATTATGATACTCATCTACCCAAGCCTGATCGGAATAACGGCATCCGGTAGCATAGGCTAAAAACTCTACGCCGGAATCCTCTTTTGTTAAAACCCAAGGTGATGCCGGAGGCTGACTCCAAGGAACACCGGTAGCGTTGGTCGCAGTTGTAGTTCCTTCACCGTTACAGGTCGGATGAATATAGCTCTTGTTTGAATTTGTGCATGACGAAAAATAATTTTTGCCTTTTGCATAAAAAGTCGCCTTGACCATGCAGGTTTTGCAGGCAGAAAGATCGGCAGGTCCCAAAGCCGACGTGTAATCCATATTCTGAGAATATCCTTTATTGGCAGAATATTTACCGAAACTGTAAGAACCGCTTCTTGCCGCAATAACCGAGGATTCGACAAGATTCCAGTAAGTATTGGTCGAAAAACCCTGAGTTGTGCCGTCATCCCAGTCGTATTTTCCGCCGTGAGGCAGTGCCGCTATCGCAGCTGCGCATGCTGCAGGTTCAGCAGGAAATTCCGCTTCGGTATCCGTATCATTATCGACCTCGGCATCATTGTCGGTATCGTTGTCATTATCGTTATTCTCTGAATCGGCATCTTCATCACCGGAGTTTTCTTCGTCATTCAAGGAAGGATCAGATTCGCCGTTTTCAGAGTCGGCATCGTCACCGCCGCCGTTTCCGTCATTGGTTTCGCCGTCATTTTCTTCGGTGTTGTCGACATCCGGGTTTTCGGAGCTGTCATTGCCTTCCGTACCGTCAGAATCTGGAGTTTCCGCACTGTCCTTGTCGGATTGAGATTCAGAATTTCCGTCATCGTCAGGTTTCACCGGATCCGGCAGGCTGGAATCATCGTCATTATTGTTGTTTCCGTTGTCCGAAGAGCTGTTTCCGTCATTGGTTTCGCCGTCAGGAAGCGTGTCGCCAGAAGCCGGGTCTGAAGGATCAGTTACAGCACCTGCATGGACACAAAAACCGTCAAAACAGGAATATGAGTTATCTGGACAGTCTGAAACGGTTACACACGGAACAAGCGGCTCGTCACCGTTAGAACACGAAACAATGAATAAAAACGCCAGAAAAACAAAAAAACAGCTTTTTTTCATATCAACACCTCCACAAAAAGCGCCATATTTTACTCAGGAACCGCATTTTTACAAAAAAATTAAATCAGTAAGCGCCCCGGACAGCGTTAGTTGTATAGGATTTCTTGTCTTTTCCTTAAAAATTCTTAAAATTCGCCGTTAAAATTTGCTGTTTTTTTTATAAGGAGAAAAAAAATGAAAAAATTATCCATGCTTTTTGTTATTTTCACAGCATTTTTCATGTTTGTTGCGTGTGACAACAATATTAAATTCTCACCCGCAAGAGGTGAAATTGATTCCGGAGATACCGCTGACGATTCCGATACACCGGACACTTCAGACACTTCAACTGAACAGCCCGACAGTGGTGATTCCCAGTCAGGTGACGCCACAGATACAGCAACAGACGATGATTCCGACACAGACAACACCGCAAAAGAAGCCTGCTTTGACATTTATCAGTGCATGACGGAATGCGGTCAGGACAATTCTTGCCAGCAGGCATGCCTTGACAACGGAAGTGCGGAAGGTCAGGAAATTTTCATGACGATGTACAACTGCTGGACACAAAACTGTGCAAATGAACAGACTCAGGATGGTTTTATAAATTGTGTTACAGCAAATTGCAAAGCTGAAACCGAAGCATGCAGTATTATCGTTGACGACGGTAACTCTGGTGACACCAGCTATGCTAATCCTTATGGTTCCGTCGCTCTTGATTTCTCGATTGATCAGGTAGCAAACAGCTATTCCGATCAGCAGTATCAGGTCGGTGTAGTTTCATCTGCTTTTGCAACCGGAATCTATGGCAACGGATCAGCATCTGTTGTTCCTGAAGATATCTTCATGGTTCAGACCGGAGCCATCTATTCAACAGGTTCACAATTCGGATCCGGCGTTATGATTCAGCAGGTTCCCGTTTATGCTGAGGGACAGCAGGGAGTCAGCGGAAATCCGGTTGTAATTCTTTTTATTCCTGAAGAAAATGCAGTTGTCAGTGCTCTCGACCTCTCTATTCTTCAGAATAATAGTCAGGCTCAGCTTTATGTCGTTGACGTAAACTGGAGTACAAGCCAGATCGACTGCTTCCACGCTTTCGGAGAAGGTACTGTAAACATCACGAATGTCGGTGATATCACAAACCACGGTGCCCTTGTTTTTAACGGCAACGCAACGCTTTACAGCCCGAAGAACTATAAAAGTTACGGCGACATTTCAAGCCAGCTTAACGGCGCAACAGTCTGCGAGCCGGTTCAGTAAACTTTGACATCGGAGAAATTTATGAAACTGGCGAAAATAAACTGGAAAAATTCGATATATCTTCTGACAGTCACACTTCCCGTCTTTCTCATCGATTTTTTCACAAAAAACTGGGCTCTGACGCTTAAAGGAAAGGAAGGGATCGTCGTTTTCGAGAGCTGGTGGAACTTCATCTACGTTGAAAACAAAGGAGCTCTGTGGGGACTCGGCGCCAACTTCCCGGATTCGGTAAGGCAGTTGATTTTCTTAGGTTTTTCAACACTTGTCACCCTCCTTGTGCTTTATCTTCTCCTCGCTTTCGCCGAAACGAAATTCATGAAAATCATCTACGGACTCATCATCGCCGGTGCATTCGGAAACCTTTATGACCGCTTTTTCAGAGGTTTTGCCGTAATCGACTTCATCGACTGGCACGCAGGCGAAATCTATCACTGGCCGACATTCAACATTGCCGATGTCGCGATCGTAGTTGCAATTTTCCTTCTTGCCTTCGAGCTGTTATTTCTCCAGCCGAAACGTCAGAAAGATAAAAAAGAGGCAAAATAATGCATCCCACCATATCAATCGGTGATTTTTCTTTTTCATCCTTCTATTTCGTGGTCATAATCTGCGTCATCGTCGGAAATATGCTTACATGGTGGGAAATCAGGCGCAACAAACTCGACATAAAAATGGCACTGCAAGGTGCCGTAATCACTACGACAATGGGCTATTTTGGCGCAAGAGCGATGCACATCGTTTTTGACGGATTTCTCGACATATACATCCAGAAACCGCTCGCGATCTTCGCAGTCTGGAAAGGCGGGCTTGCGTTTTACGGAACAGTCATTTTCGGTCTTCCGACCGCAGTATGGTGGTTCACGAAACACAAAGCGCCGCTTATGAAATACCTTGACTGCTACATTTTAGGGCTTGCTTTCGGGCTCGGACTCGGCCGGCTCGCCTGCTACCTCAACGGCTGCTGCTTCGGTGAAATCTCGGCTTCGCCTTTTGCGGAAATATTCCTGAGATACGGTTTGAGTGCAAAAAACCAGTTTGCCCGCGATATTCTGCTCAATCTGAAGGATCTTCCGCTTCCCGTCCTTCCGACACAGCTTGTCTCGACTTTCGTGACTTCCTCGATTTTCCTCGTTCTCTGGTTCTACTTCCGCAAACACAAGAAAAAAGACGGAGAACTTATCGGGCTCTGGCTCACAATGTACGGCACTTTCCGCTTCATAATCGAATTTTTCAGAGCTGACGACCGCGGACTTTTCTTTAACAATATGCTTTCGACTTCACAGCTCGTCGCGATCATCACTTTTACGATCGGAATGTGCATCCTGATCCTCCCGTCAGAAGAGACTCTGAAAGAAAAAAACAACAATGATCGAACAGTACAAAACTCTCTTTGAGCCGACACAACCAATTGAAATAAAAGAGAAAAACAGCCGTTTTATTTCGCAGTGCTTTCCCGTTTTGACAAAAGAGGAAGCCGAAGAAACCGTAAAAAAACTCTGGAAAATCCATTACGACTGCACTCACATCTGCTTTGCCTACCTTTTAGGCGAAGGAGAAATCGCAGCTTTCCGTTACAGCGACGACGGTGAACCTTCAGGCACTGCGGGACTTCCTATTTACAACGAAATACTGC
The DNA here is from genome assembly GCA_902774115.1 of uncultured Spirochaetales bacterium. GTDB lineage: Bacteria > UBP6 > UBA1177 > UBA1177 > UBA1177 > UBA1177. The sequence continues at coordinate 413,152 of CACYHH010000001.1, read as the reverse complement.
GAAAAGAACTTTTCAACGTCCTCGTGACAAGCGTGCGCTATTACGGCGGAATCAAGCTCGGAACAGGCGGACTCACCAGAACTTACGGAGCATCGGCCCGCGCAGCTTTGGATTCTGCAAAAACCGAGACCGTCATCATCAAAAAGGAACTTTCCGTCGAGATCCCTTTCGATTTCACGGGAATCGCAATGAGTTACATAGGCAGATTTGACGGTTTAGAAATAAAATCAACAACTTACAACGAAAAAGGAAGTACAGTTACTGTCAGGATCCCGATTGCTTCCGTCGATAAATTTATTGCCGAAATGATTGAAAAAACCGGCGGTAAAATCAAACCTGTAATCGTAGGTTGATACACGCCTAACGGGATAATTTTGAACAAAGCAGAGCGACCGCGTAAACCGCGCCCGAAACAAGCGTGATTACCGCTCCTGTCGGCAGATTCCAGGTGTATGAAACAAAGAGACCGCTCATGCTGAAAATGAAGCTCAGAATTATCGAAAGAACGATTATTCCGCCGACTTTCCTCTGGAAAATCGCAGCTGTAGCTGCCGGCAGAGTCATAAAAGCAATGACCAGAATGAGTCCGACGACTTTCATCAGAACAACAACTGTGAGTGCAATTACCGAAAGCATGAGAATATAAATCAGAGACGCTTTTACACCGTGCAGAGTTGCGTTTTCCTCATCAAAACTGACCGCTTTGAACTGCCTGAAAAAAAGCACGCTCACAAGAATTACGAGCGCTGCAAGCACCGAAAGAGCCGTTATATCGCTTTTCGAAACAAGGAGAATGTTTCCGAAAAGGTAGTTATTGAGATTTACTGCGTAACCCGGAGTAAGATAGATAAAAATTATGCCTGCCGACATTCCGCACGCCCACATAGCGCCGATGACAGTGTCTTCGTGCTGCATTGCCTTGAGCCTGATTATGCCGAGCAGAACCGCGAAAATAAGAGCTGTTGCAATAGCGCCTGCAAACGGCGGAAAGCCGAAAAAGACAGCCGCCCCTACTCCGCCGAGAACCGCGTGAGCGATCCCGCCGGCAATAAAAGTTATCCGGTTTATGTGAACGAAAGTTCCCGAAATACCGCAGGAAACTGCCGCAAAAAGCGCCGCGACAACAGCATTCTGCAAAAATGAATATGTAGAGAGCGCGTTAAAAAAATCCATTTAAATCCCGCACTTATGGTGAATCATCGTTGTTTTTCCGCTGTATGCGTGATGCTCCTCAAGGCAGCACATCTCATCCTTCGAATTATGCTCGACAAAAATCTTGTTCACACAGCCTATTTTATTAACAAAACTCGAAACAAAACCGATATCGTGCGACACCATGACGATCGTGATTTTTTTGTTCATGTCGAGAAGCATCTCGTAAATATCCTTCTCGACCGAACTGTCAACACTTGCAACCGGCTCGTCAAGAAGAAGGATCTCAGGATCGCTCACGATCGCCCGGGCAATCAGTGTGCGCTGTTTCAAACCGCCAGACAGATCGCCGAAGCGGGCTCCTGCACGGTCCAAAACACCGAGTTTCTTCATCGCATCTGCTGCCTTTTCCTTCTCGCTTTTCGTGTAAAAAGGAAGAAAGGAAGTCGATTTGACCAGACCCTGAAGCACAACTTCCTCGACAGTTATCGGAAAAAGCCTGTCATGGGAGGAAAACTGCGGAACAGAGGCAATTTTCGTAAAATTCTTTCCCGGCTCATCGCCGAAAACAGTGATCTTTCCGCTTGTCGGCCTGATAAAACCGAGCATAAGACGGAGAATCGTCGTCTTTCCACCGCCGTTGGGACCGATTATCGCAAAAAAATCCTCTTTCTTTACCGAAAAAGTGACATCGTGCAGAATCTCGTTTTTCCCGTAAAAAAACGAAACCTTATCGAAATTTATGACTTCAGGCTTATCCAAAATGTCCTCTCTATTTCGCCGCCGCCTCGAAATTCGATTCGCGCCGTCGATATTTCGTAATTTCGATATTTCGACAGAAAAACGGCGCGTCGAAACAAAAACCGCCGCACTATACTCAATTTTTTAGGAAATGCGAGAGAGTAATCTCAACTTTTTCAGACAAAAAAACATTTTTCCTTGACTATTAGTCAGCGCTAACAATTATTCTCAATCCTAATTTGATTTAGTTCTTTTAATATTAATTTGGTTAAGGCATAAAACATGAAAACATTGCGCGAAATAAAGACCGGAGAGACCGTCCGTGTCAAACAACTCGGAGGAAACGGCGAACTCCGCCAGCATTTTCTTGATATGGGAATAATTCCGGGTGCGGAGATCACGCTCGTTAAATATGCGCCACTCGGAGACCCGATGGAATTCAGACTGCACGGATATGAACTTACACTGCGGGTAGCTGATGCTCAGCAGATAGAAGTGACTGAAGCCGATGCGGCAAATCCTGCATTCCGGCAAAGCTCCGTGACCGCAGACTCGATCGCGACTGAGCACCCGGGACTTGGCGAAAGCGGAAAATTTCACGACAAAAAAAGCGAAAATCCGCTTCCTGACGGCACAGTTCTCACATTCGCCCTTGTCGGAAACCAGAACTGCGGGAAAACCACGCTTTTCAACCGCCTCACCGGATCCAACCAGCATGTCGGGAACTTTCCAGGCGTTACTGTCGACAGAAAATCTGGGGCAATAAAAGGACATGCAGACACGCAGATCACCGATCTGCCCGGCATTTACTCGATGTCGCCCTACTCTTCCGAGGAACTCATCTCACGTGATTTTGTCCTGAATGAAAAGCCGCATGCGATAATAAACATCGTGGATGCGACGAACATCGAACGCAACCTCTACCTGACGATGCAGCTTCTGGAGCTCAACATCCCGCTTGTCGTCGCGCTCAACATGATGGATGAAGTCACGGCCAACGGCGGTTCGATCGACGTAAACAAAATGGAATCGCTGCTCGGCGTGCCTATAGTTCCGATTTCGGCAAAAAAAGGACAGGGAATCGAAGAACTTGTTTCCCACGCCGTTCACGTTGCAAAATTTCAGGAGAGCCCGCTACGCCAGGATTTCTGCGGCAAGGACGACAACGGCGGCGCAGTCCACCGCGCACTCCACGGAACGATACATTTGATCGAAGACCATGCCGAAAAAGCCGGTGTTCCGGTGCGCTTCGCAGCGACAAAACTTCTTGAGGACGATAAACAGATACTGCACAAGCTCGACCTTGACGTGAACGAAAAGGAGACTTTGGAGCACATCATACTTCAGATGGAAAGCGAGCGCGGTTTAGACAGGAGCGCGGCAATAGCAGACATGCGTTTTTCATTCATTTACAGACTCTGTTCCCTCACTGTCAAAAAGCCGCACGAAAGCAAAGAGAGAACGAGAAGCCAGGAAATCGACAAAGTTCTGACCGGAAAATGGACGGCGATCCCCTGCTTCATCGCGATCATGGGGGCGATTTTCTATCTGACTTTCAATGTGATCGGCGCATGGCTGCAGGAACTTCTGGAAACAGGAATCGACTGGCTTACGAAAGTGACGGATGCCGGCTTGTCAGCTGCCGGCGTGAACGAAGTGCTTCACGGACTTATCATCGACGGCATCTTTGCGGGTGTGGGAAGCGTGCTTTCCTTCCTGCCGATAATAGTTACGCTCTTTTTCTTTCTTTCGATGCTTGAAGATTCAGGCTACATCGCGCGAGTGGCGTTTTTTATGGATAAACTGCTTAGAAAAATAGGACTTTCGGGCAGAAGCATCGTTCCGCTTTTAGTCGGCTTCGGCTGCTCTGTTCCGGCAGTCATGTCGACACGCACGCTTCCTAGCGAACGTGACCGTAAAATGACGATCCTCCTCACCCCTTTCATGAGCTGCACGGCAAAACTTCCGATATACGCCTTTTTCGTAAGTGCGTTTTTCCCGAAGCAAGGCGGCCTCATCATGACAGGTCTATATCTTCTGGGAATTCTTGTCGGAATACTCATCGCCCTTCTCTACAAAGGAACACTTTTCAAAGGCGAAGCCGTTCCTTTTGTGATGGAACTTCCGAACTACCGTATGCCGGGTGTGCGTAACACTGCGCAGCTCTTGTGGGAAAAGGCGAAAGACTTCCTGCAGAGGGCGTTCACGGTGATTTTTGTTGCGACGATCGTCGTCTGGTTCCTGCAAAGCTTCAACTGGAAACTGCAGTTAGTCGAAAATGCAGAAACGAGTATGCTCGCCTCCGTAGCACAACTGATTTCACCAATCATGAGACCGATAGGACTTGGCGACTGGCAGATCGTCGTTGCGCTTGTCTGCGGCTTTATGGCAAAAGAAAGCGTAGTCTCGACTCTGGAAATTCTGTTTGCGGGCGGCGTTGAAACGATGATGACAAGTCTCACAGCGGCAAGTCTTCTCGTATTCAGCCTGCTTTATACTCCGTGCGTTGCGGCTATCGCTTCAATAAAGCGCGAACTCGGCACAAAATGGGCGGCCGGAGTCGTGATCTGGCAGTGCGTGATCGCATGGCTTTGCTCGCTTGCCGTATACCTCATCGGGATCGCACTCGGAATGTAGGTGATTTATGCTGGCAACGATCATCATCTCAGCAGTACTTCTGGCAATGTTCATATTCGCCTTGATAAATATCATCAGAAAGCGTATGCGCGGCAACTGCGGATGCGGCATGGGGTCTGACTGCCGTAACTGCTCCGTTTGCAAAACTGACAAGAAAAATCCAAACCGCTGATCTGCGTTAAATTTCGGCAAAAAAAACGGGGGCCGAAGCCCCCTGGAAGTAACCATGAGAAATAAAAATACCTTATTTCAAACTTTTTGCCAGTTCTCTTCCGATCTTTACTGCTTCCATGTTGAAGTCTTCGGTTCCTTTCGGTGCAGCCTGAAGAACTGCCTTTTCGAGGGAATCTTCGGAAACGAGTTTCGTGACTTCGACAAATGCGGAAAGCGAAACGATGTTGAGGGCGATGAGTTTGCCCTGTTTGTCGTAGGTCGTCGAAGAAATCGGGAGTTTTACGACTTTGTATTTGTCTGTTTCGGGAACATCGACATAGTCGCTGTCAATGAGGACAAGGCCGCCTTCCTTGAGATCCGGAAGGTATTTGTCGGCTGCTTTCTGCGTAAGGCAGAGCATGAAGTCGATGTTTCTCGCTTTCGGGTATTTTACCGGTTCGTCGCTGATGATGACGTCTGCTTTCGACGCGCCGCCTCGTGCTTCCGGGCCGTAGGACTGGCTCTGAACAGCGTGTTTGTTTTCATAAAGTGCAGCCGCCGTTCCCAAAATTACGGATGCAAGGATTACGCCCTGACCGCCGCTGCCTGAAAATCTTATCTCTTTTCTCATTTTGCCCCTCCACCGAAAGAATCAATAAGTTTCTGATATTGTTCGGTAAATTCAGGTTTATCAACATTATGGAGAACACCTGTTACGATTTTGTCCTGAAGTTCTTCTTCGCTCATTCCTGCCGCTTTTTCGATCGAAACCGCGTGGTCTCTCTGCCATTTGAGCATGTCAAGGTTGCTGGGACCGTATTTTTTGCGGTTCTTTCTGCCGTGAGTCGTGAAGCATGCTTCAGCCGCCTCGATTACCGAGAAGCCTTTGTGCATAAGACCCTGGTAAATGTAGTTGTCAAGCTGCGGAACGCCGTAGCTCGTGCCTCTTGCAACGAATGTAGCGCCTGCACCTTTTGCAAGTTCAGCGACGTTGAAGTGCGGCTCTACGTTTCCGAAAGGAGATGTAGCCGTTTTGTCGCCGCTTGCCGTGGTCGGAGAATACTGACCGCCGGTCATGCCGTAAATTCCGTTGTTGAAGCAGATGAGCGTGATGTCGATGTTTCTTCTGCAGGCGTGGATGAAGTGGTTTCCGCCGATCGCAAGGGAGTCGCCGTCACCGGAAACTACGATTACGTGCATTTCGGGTTTCGCGAGCTTGATGCCCGTTGCGAAAGCGAGAGCACGGCCGTGAGCTGTGTGGAGCGTGTTGAAATCAACGTATCCCGGAAGTCTCGAAGCGCAGCCGATACCGCTGACAAGAACTATCTCGTCTTTGTTCCAGCCTGCCTTTGCGACTGCTCTGATGAGCGATTTGAGAACTATTCCGTGGCCGCAGCCCGGGCACCAGATGTGCGGAAGTTTTTCATTTCTTAAATATTGCGAATAATCAAACATTTTCTCCTCCCCTAAATATTAAGGTGATTGACGGCCGAAATAATGGTATCAGGTCCGAGAGGCTCGCCGTTGACAAGGTTTATCGGAATGATTTTCGTGCGTTTCGTGAATCTTTCCGCAACAGTCTTGAGCTGTCCCAGGTTCATTTCGGGAACAACGATGTAGTCTGCGTTTGCCGCATACTTCGCGAACTCGTCCTTCGGGAAAGGCCACAGCGTGATCGGTCTGAAAAGGCCTGCCTTGACGCCTCTTTCGCGAAGAACATTGACGACTTCCTCAGCCGCTCTGGCCGCGCTGCCGATAGCAAGGAAAAGGACTTTCGCGTCGTCGCAGTGAAGAGCTTCGAACTTGTCGATCAGATTTCTCTGATGATAGATCTTCATGGAAATTCTTTCGTTTTCCCTTGCTACGATCTTCGGATCCATGGTCGGGAAACCGGTGTCGTCGTGGTTGAGACCGGTGACGTGGATTCTGCTCTTTCCGAAGTTCGGAAGGCATACCGGCTTGTTGAGATCTGACGCATACGGGGTCTTGCATACGCCGTCGTTGTTCGGAAGGCTTCTGTTGATGACTTCGAGCTCGCCGGGTTCCGGAATTCTGATTTTTTCCCTCATGTGGCCGATGATCTCATCGCCAAGGATTATAACGGGGGTTCTGAAGAATTCAGCGAGGTTGAAAGCTCTGACTGTCTCTGTGAACATCTCTTCGACAGAGTTCGGAACGATCGTGATCGAAGGATGGTCGCCGTGGGTTCCCCATTTTGCCTGGAGAATATCGGACTGAGCCGGAGAAGTCGGAAGACCTGTGGAGGGGCCGCCTCTCATTACATCGACTACAACTATCGGAACTTCGGCGATGCATGCGTAACCGAGAAGCTCCTGCATAAGCGAGAAACCGGGGCCGCTTGTAGCCGTCATTGCCTTCGCGCCGGTAAGCGATGCGCCGATGATCGAGCCGATTGACGCGATCTCGTCTTCCATCTGGATAAATTTTCCGCCGTGCTGCGGAAGATATTCTGACATGAATTCGGCTATTTCGGTCGACGGAGTGATCGGGTATCCTCCGAAGAACTTGCAGCCGGCATAAGCCGCGCCTTTAGCGCAGGCAAGGTTTCCCTGAATGAATTCATACTTTGGATTTGCCATAGCTCTCTCCTACTTTTTCTCAATGTAAATAGCGAAATCGGGGCATCTCAGCTCGCACATTCCGCAAGCGATGCAGTTTTCGATGTGGTCGGCAACGACTACCTGCTGTTTCCTTTCAAGCGAAAGAACTTTTTTCGGGCAGAATTCGATGCAGACTTCACAGCCTTTGCAAAGCGCGGGACGAACCGTCAGCACGCACTTTTCGCCTTCATACTTCGTTTCCTGAAATTCTCTTTTTCCCATGTCCAAACCTCACAAGTTAAAAAAATATGCCACCATCTGAATCTATTGAAATTATTACCGGAAAATCCGATACCTCAACTTTGTAGACCGCTTCGGGGCCGAACTCTTCAAAAAGCATGAGTTTCATTGACGAAACCTTGCTTCCGTAGTATGCGCCGATGCCGCCAAGAGCCTGAAAATAAAAGGCTTTTCCTTCAATAACCGCATTTTTCGCAGCTTCCGGAAGAGCCCCTTTGCCGATAAAATATTTAACCCCTTTTTCAATCAGTTCCGGAATAAAAGCAGCCATTCTCGCGCTCGTCGTAGGACCTATGCTGGCGCGTCCTTCCTCGAATCCCGGAGTCGGAGCGGCAAAGAAAACAGCAGAGTTTTCAAGCGGGAACTTCGGACTTTCTCCGTTTTCAAGCATTGCAGCGAGCTTTTTCGCCGAATTGTCGCGCAGAGTGAACATTTCTCCGCTTAAATTCACGATGTTTCCCGCTTTCAGTTCTTTATCCGCGCTTATCATAGCTCAACCTTTCCGGTTCTGAAGCTGTGGCAGTTGAGAGCAACAGCCGCAGGCATCATTGCAATATGTGTCGGAGCCTTTTTCACATAAACCGCTTTTACCGGACAAATTCCTGGAAAGCCGAGGACTCCGAAACCTAAATCTTTTATTTTTTCATTAATCATTTCAAGCAGTTCATTGTCTTCGCAGACCTGCTCCAAAAGTGCTTTTTTCGCTAAAGCCGCAACAGAATCGAACGTTCCGCCGACTCCGACACCGACAAAATAAGGCGGGCAGCCTTTTCCGCCTGCGTTTTTGAGAGTTTCAAAAACAAAATCGGCTACTCCCTCGCGTCCGACTGCCGGAACAAGCATTTTCTGCGCGCTTACATTTTCGCTGCCGCCGCCTTTGGCGATGCCGGAGATCTCGAAAGTGTCGCCGTCACAAAGCTCGTAGTGGATAAAAGCGGGAAGGTTTTTTCCTTCGTTCATGCGCTCGAACGGGTCTAAGACAGTCGATTTTCTGAGCAGACCTTCGCTGTATGCCTCTTCAACACCTTTGTTTATGAGGATCTCAAGAGACGGAGAATCGCTGAAAGTAACGTTTTTACCCATTTTCACAAAAATCTGTGCAACTCCGCAATCCTGACACAAAGGACGTTTTTCCGATTTTGCCATCACATGATTTTTGTCAATGATCTCAGCAAGTTGTTTTTCAAAAGGATCCATTTCGCTCTTTGCAAAAACGACATTATCAAGTGATTCCGGCGAATAATTGAGCTTGATAAAAAGCTCTTTCACGGCCTCTTTTATGGCTAAACCTTCTATAATCCGCATTGCGACCTCAAACAACCGCCGCATTATTAGTCTTGGAGTTTTAAAGTCAAATAAAAAGCATAATTATATTATAAGAGTTTCCGGCAGAATAAATTTTGCAATTCAGCCTCTTTTGACTATCTTTTGCGGGCTTTAAAAACGGAGGGGCTCTTGTTAGAAAAAATAAAACTCAGAAAGATATTGAAAAAGTTAGCGATTCAGGGCAACAGGCTTGAATGGATAAAGAAAAAACGGAAAAGTCTGCCGGAGCAGGTTGAAAAAAAACTTGACGAAAACATCAAAAAAATTTCAGAAATTTTTGAAGAAAAAGAACGTGCGAAAACCGACAGAGAAAATTTTTCGGCTGAAAAATATCCGAAAATCACGCTTGAATACGTAAAAAAAGCGTTCGGCGAAACCAACTACAACATGGATCACTACTTCAAGAAGTATAAACAGAACGCTTTATGGGAGCTTTTTGACGAACTCTGGCTTGTCGTCCTTGTCGCGCTTGTCCTCAAATTTTTCGTGATCGGATCCTTCCGCGTTCCGACCGGAAGCATGGTCGACACGATCGAAATCGGCGACAACCTTTTCGTTTCGATGTTTTATTACGGTCTGACACTCCCCTTTGCGGAAAGCCAGTTCGTCGAATTCGCAGACCCGAAACGAGGCGACATAATCACTTTTACCGAGCCCGGTCCTGACAAAAAAGCCCTTGTAAAAAGGGTCATCGGCGTTCCCGGAGACACAATTTATATTACCGGAAAAAATATTTACGTGAACAACCGCAAGCTCGAAAGAGAGGAAACCGGAAAAGTCGGCTACTACTCGTCGCGCGGCAGGATCGAGGAAACAACGCAGTACGAAGAAACTGATGAGAACGGCAACAAATACAAAGTCATTTACAACGACAGTTTCACCGACGACATCCGCGAACAGATCAACATGCGCTGCCCGTACTGCAACCGCTCTTTCGTCGTTCCCGAAAGAAACTACTTTGTCATGGGCGACAACCGCGACGACAGCCTTGACAGCAGATACTGGGGTTTCGTTCCGAGAAGCAATCTTCAGGGAAAACCGCTTTTCGTGTGGTTTTCAGTGCAGTTCGGCAACTCGGTTTTTGATGTCAAGGAACTTCGTCTCAACAGAATCGGACATTTCTTCAAATAATACGTTACGTCGTGACGATTTTTCGATATTTCGATTCCGCCGCCGCAACCGCTTTCAACGTTACGTCGTGACATCGTGACGGCGTTACGATTTTCCGGCGGCGAAAAAAACGAAAAAAATTTCTTTTTGATTTCAGACACTTACAAAAAATCCCAAGATATTGTGTATTTTTTTATTGACAACCACAATCGCTTGTGCAATATTGCCGGGCTTTTTGTGTTTTTATAACTTTTAACCCGAAGGAGAAAAACAAATGTTCAAAATCAGAAAAAGAAACAACACTTTGGCGGATTTCGACCTTACCAAAATCAAGGAAGCTATCAAAAAGGCATTCGTCGCCGCTGATATGCTTTTTAACGACGATATTTTAGACATTCTGTCGCTCAGAGTTACGGCTGACTTCCAGAGCAAGATCCATGACAACGTCATCGAGATCGAAGATGTTCAGGACAGCGTCGAAAACACTCTTGAAAAAAGCGGTTACACCACGGTTGCAAAGGCTTACATCCTTTACAGAAAGCAGCGCGAAAAACTCCGTGAAATGAAATCCACGATCCTTGACTACAAAGAGACTATCAACAGCTACGTCCGCAACGAAGACTGGAGAGTCAAGGAAAATTCGACCGTTACATACAGCATCGGCGGACTTATCCTCCACAACAGCGGAAAAATCACGGCTAACTACTGGCTGAGCGAAATCTACGACGAAGAGATCGCAAACTGCCACAGAAACGGCGACTTCCACCTTCACGACCTCTCGATGCTCACCGCTTACTGCGCAGGCTGGTCGCTCAAACAGCTCATTCAGGAAGGTCTCGGCGGCGTTCCCGGCAAACTTACGTCCGCTCCGGCAAACCACCTTTACACAATCGCAAACCAGATGGTCAACTTCCTCGGCATCATGCAGAACGAATGGGCGGGTGCTCAGGCTTTTTCGAGCTTCGACACCTATCTTGCACCGTTCGCACGCGTCGACAAACTTGATTACAAAGGTGTAAAACAGGCGATCCAGGCTTTCGTTTTCGGCGTAAACACTCCGTCGAGATGGGGCACGCAGTCTCCTTTCAGCAACATTACGCTTGACTGGGTATGCCCGGACGACCTCAAGAACGTTCCTGCGATTGTCGGCGGCAAGGAAATGGATTTCACATACGGCGAATGCCAGAAAGAAATGGACATGATCAACAAGGCGTTCATCGAGATCATGCTTGAAGGCGACGCGGTAGGACGCGGTTTCCAGTATCCGATCCCGACCTACAACATCACGAAAGACTTCAACTGGGAAGGCGAGAACGTCAACCTCCTTTTCGAAATGACTGCAAAATACGGCACCCCCTACTTCCAGAACTTCATCAACAGCGACATGAATCCGAGCGACGTAAGAAGTATGTGCTGCAGACTCCAGCTTGACAAAAGGGAACTCCGCAAGAAAACCGGCGGTCTCTTCGGTAGCGGCGAAAAAACAGGAAGCATCGGAGTAGTCACGATCAACCTTCCGAGGATCGCATACAATTCGAAGAACGAGCAGGAATTCTACGCAAAACTTTCGAGACTCATGGATATCGCAAGAAGAAGCCTTGAGATCAAAAGAAAAGTCTGCACGAAGCTCCTCAACGAAAACTTCTACCCCTACACCAAAAGATACCTCGGCAACTTCGACTCCCACTTCTCGACGATCGGTCTTGTCGGCATGAACGAAATGTGCCTCAACGCATGCTGGATCAAAGAGAACATCGCAGGTCACAAAGGACTCAAATTCTCTCAGGAAGTTCTTGATTTCATGCGCGAAAAACTCAAAAACTATCAGGAAGAAACCGGCGATCTATACAACCTTGAAGCAACTCCGGCAGAATCGACTGCATACCGTCTTGCAAAAATGGATAAGGCAAGATGGGACGACATCGTAACCGCAGCTGCAAACGACAGCGAGAAACCTTTCTACACCAACAGCTGCCACCTTCCGGTAAACTACACCACGGATCCTTTCGAAGCTCTCGAAATCCAGGACAAACTCCAGACCAAGTTCACGGGCGGAACAGTTTTCCACACCTTCCTCGGCGAAAAACTTCCTTCATGGCAGTCGGCTGCGGCACTCGTCAAAAAGATCGCCTACACCTTCAAACTCCCCTACTTCACGATTTCTCCGACCTACACGATCTGCCCGAAATGCGGCTACAGCGCAGGCGAACACGACTCCTGCCCGACTTGCGGCGGCAAAGTAGAAGTCTACAGCAGAATTACCGGCTACTACAGACCGATCGAACACTGGAACGACGGTAAAAAACAGGAATTCGAGAAGAGAACGGAATATCAGGTTTCCGAAAACATCGTAGAAGAAACTTTCGGCAGCAGCAGCTCTGGAAACGACGGCTCCATCGGAACAGGTTTAAACACAAAAATAGCTCCGGAATCCTTCGTTCAGCCCGCAGCTTCAATGTCCGCGGCGCCGTGCAGCGACAAACAGGTTTACCTTTTCACCCAGAAAACCTGCCCTAACTGCCCGAAAGCAAAAGAGGAAATGGAAGGAACTCCTTACCTTCAGGTTCTTGATGCAGCAGACCACATGGATTTAGCGAGAAAATTCGGAATCAGAAGCGTCCCGGCGGTCGTTGTCTGCGAAAACAACGCATACAAAACCTATTCCGGTCTTTCCGATATCATCAGCTTCAAGAAAAATCTGAAGTAATCAGTTCTCGCTTATTGGATCAACATCATAAGTCACTGTTATTCCTGATTTTTTCTCTATTTTCCAAAGACAGTTTTTAATTGCGGCGGCAACTTTGGAATTTTTCGGAAAAGTTATCGAAATATTTTTCCTGAAACGGTTCTGGACTTTTGAAAGCATCGGCTCGGCCGGAGGATAGACCAAAACATCTTCAAAAGAGCTGTTTTCAACAAAATTGTTAATGATTTCAAAGCATTTATCGGCAAATTCATCAGTCTTTGCCTCGTCCGTTCCTGAAATCCTCACAGTTATCATCCTCGTAAACGGCGGAAATCCCAACTGTTCGCGCCACGAAAGTTCCTCATTTATAAAACCTTCGTAGTCATTGTTTTTAATGTAGTTCCAGATGTAGTGGTCCGGATATATCGTTTCGGCAAAAACACGCCCTTCCACACCGAACCGGCCTGCGCGCCCTGCAACCTGCACTATCTGCTGGAAGCACTTTTCGGAAGCTCTCGGATCACGGAAACCCAAAAGATAATCAGCGAATTTTATTACGACATTTCTTAATTTCGGAAAGTTGTGCCCTTTCGAAATCATAACGGTTCCGACGATGAGCTGAAACTTTTCTGCCGAAATATCTTTTACAGCTTTATCAAAAAGAGCGGCTGTTCCAAGAGTGTCCTTGTCGAACGAAAGAGCCTTGGCACCCGGAAAATAGCTTTCAATCGCATCAAACAGTTTTTCAACCCCTATTCCTTCGAAAACAAGCTTTCCGCCGCACTTTCCGCACTTTTCGGGACTTACGCTGAATCCGCAGTGATGGCAGATAAGTTTTTCCTTTTTTTTGTGATAAATCAGAGCTGTTTTGCAGTTGGGACACATGGCTATTTCATTGCAGTCGGCACATCTGGCGATCGTCGCAAAACCACGTCTGTTGAGGAAGAAAAGGCTCTGCTCGCCGTTTTTCAGCGAATCCGAAACTATATCGACAAGGTCCGACGGAATGTACAAATCTCCACGGTATGCAAAAGTTTCAATTTTCGGAAGAGGTCTGTTATTTGCTCTTTCTTTAATGATTTCAAGATGATATTTGCCATTCAAAGCATTGAGCCATGAATCGCCGGAAGGTGTAGCGCTTCCCATAACGACAGGAATTTTCATCGCCGCAGCCTTCATCACGGCAACATCGCGGGCATGGTAGTAAGGCGGCTCGAAATTCTTGAAACTGCCGTCATGCTCTTCGTCTATAACGATAAGACCTATGTCAAAAAATGGATAAAGGACGGCCGAGCGCGTTCCGACGATGATAGACGCGTGTTTGTTTATAGCGCAGTAAAGTGCCGAAAACCTCTTTTTTTTAGTCACAGAGCTGTGGAGGATGACTCCCGGCGCTCCAACTCTTCCTACAAGATGCTGCAGTGATTTCGTCGTAAGTCCGATCTCAGGAACTAAATAAAGAATCTGCTTTCCTTTTTTTATCACGTCGCGGCAAAGTTCTGCAAAAATCTCGCTTTTTCCGCTCCCTGTTACTCCGTAAATCAGAACAGGTTTGTAATCTTTCTTTTCCCAGCGCTCAAGGATCGAATCAACGACACGTTTCTGCGAAGGGTTGAGTTCTGTTTCCGGCAGTTTTTCGGCTTTGCAGAGTACACCAAGGTGTTTTTCGGGCGCGCTGTCGCCTATCAGCGCATTGTCGGAGCCTATCATCGGAAGAAAAATCTGCTTCAAAAGTTTGTGGAAAGGAAACATGTAGTAGTCGGCGACCCATTTCAGGAAATCGGTTTCACGCCTGTCTGCAAAAACCGGGCTCGAACAGATTTTTCCAAGGATAGGCTTCACCTTTTTTTCATCGAGTTCTTGAGGAAGTTCATCGCAAAAATCCGAAATAATTCCCCATATTTTCATGTTTTTGAGTTCAATTTCGACACAGTCGCCTTGTCTACAATTCAAAAAAGCGGGATTTTTATAAAAAAGCAATGAAATTCCAGGTCTTGGAACTGCTACAACGGCGAATTTTCGAGGATCGGCGCTCACTTCTGTTTATATTCGTCTCTTAAAAAAATCCACTCGCCCTGCAAAGCGCCGTTTTTGAAAAACTTGATGTTTCCCGGAAATGCAAGAGGCAGCTGACTTCTGTGATAATCTGAAAAAACGAAGGTTTCGTCACCGATTTTGAGTGTCACCGGGCGCATAGACTCTTTGGAAAGTTCGAGAACATTCGCCATGACGAAACGTTTTTCCTTTCCTATCGCCAAAACCGCGCTGCCGTCATATTCCGAAGCGCTGACGGTCGAAACTTCGGTATTTATTCCGGCTGCATGAAGCGCTCCGGAGATCGATTTTGCCGAAACCACAAGCGATTCGGGTGCTGTTTTATCGGCTGTGAAGAAGAAAAGTTTGAGAAAAAGCGGCATGTCGGCAAATTTGATTTCCGATTTCTCCCCTTTTTCAGTTTTTACAAGAATCTTTTTATCCTTGTCGAATTCAAGCCGGACAGTATTGTTCTCTCCGTCAACACCCTGAACTGAGATCTTTTTATCGGGGATATAGAGGGTATCTGTCATTTTCGTCATCATCTCGGAGGGAGAAATCAGCGACAGAAAAAGTAATGCAAAAATAAATTTCAAAACTCTACCTCGCCGGACTATCTCGAAAAATGTTCGCGTTCTTCACGCTCTTCAGCCTCTTTCTTGCATTCGATGCAAAGAGAAGCGACCGGACGCAGTTTAAGACGCTCAAAATCGATGTCGCAGCCGCATGACTCGCAGACACCGTATTCACCGATGTCCATCTTGTGAAGCGTATCGCGTATCTTGTTGATGAGTTTTCTGTCGCGGTCCCTCATGCGGAGCTGTCTGTTGCGCTCCTCCATGAAATTCGCCTGATCCGCCTCGTCACCGTGAAATGTCTCGGAATCGTTGCGCATAGCCTCCATTTCACCAACTTTTTCGCGGTTCCGCTCTTCGATTTCTTCGAGTTCCTTGTTAAGCAGACCTCTGATGTAGTTCAACTGTTCGGCCGTCAGCATGGTTTCCTCCTACTTTTCTTTGAGAAAAATCTTATTTTCCAGCATATCTCTACCGATCGAACCTGCTTCGATCATTCCGATTTCAAGCGAAGACTCGAACAATGTCTCATCATCGCCGGAAATCCCGTAAAGATAAAGCGTGTATTCGTGTTCGGGTATGTCATAAAGATAAAAATCAGCAAACTTGTTGTCACATTCATGTTCTACTGAAACTGTTGCCTCTTCCGAAACAAGCGATGCAACAACCTTCGTAACGCCCGCCGTTTCGCATGAAGTTATACTTTTGCTGTCGAATTCCCATGAAAGTTTCATGTCGGAGACGAGAATCTGCTTATAGGAATCGATATCTATGCTTATGTTCTGACCGTGTCCGGATACAAACTCCGGAATTTCGTAAACAACGCGGCTTTCACCTGCAAAAGATTTGGTTCTGTAACCGTTGAGTTTCGCCGTGTACAAAGGATCTGCCGGAACGTTAATAACCTCAAAACGTCCGGCTTTGCACGGTATCGCAAAATTTCTGAGCTCGGTTTCCTCGCCCCAGATAACAGCTTTGACAGGCTCGCCTTCCGAAAAAAGATCCAAAGAGATCATCGCAAGATTGTATTTGCTGCTGCTGCAGTCCGAAGGATTCCAGAGGAAGATCATTCCGCCGAGATAAGTTTCCATATTAACCGTAACTTCCGTATCGTTATTGACCTCGACCTGTGCAGCACCGTAGCTCCGCCACATTTTGCTTTTGTCAAGAAGAACAACCGAGACATAGTATGAACCTTTGCTTACCAGAAGAGTCAGGCTGTCGGCAGATTCGCTGTCGCACGGAATTTCCTTGGCTCCGATCTTGCGCTGTTCTGAATCATACCAGGTTACCTCAAAATAATCTGCAAGATATGTCTGACAGGTTCTTCCTTCAGGAAGGACATAAGAGATTTTCAATTCCGTATCCTCGGGTTTTGAATCGGAACAGCCGAAAACGAGTGCCGCAAGCAGCATGAGAAAGAATATTTTCATTGTGACCTCCTAAAAAAACTGCGATATTATACGGAAAGAGCGCATTATTTCAATAAAAACATCAATAAATAATTTGTTGCGCGAAAAATCTAAAAAACACTTCAGTGCGCCATGTTTTTTTTGACTTCACGAAACTATTTTGATAACTTCCCGCGTTTTTTAGTTTATCAATTTTCTCAGGAGGAAACAATGGCAAAGGTTATTCAAGCGGTTATCGCGGTTTTGGTTCTTTACATCGGCTGGTGCGTAGCTCAACCCTTCATCCTTAAATATAAGGTAACGAAGGCTGTAGAGAACATCGCTCAGTACGCAACGATCCATTCGGAAGAAGAGAGCATTCGCGAATTCGACAACAGAGTCAAACAGGATCTTGGCGGTAAAGTAGACACAACAAAAACTATGAAAGACGGCACACGCGGCGGTCTTCACCTTGACAAAGACGAGGACACGAAACAGGTAAAGGCTACTTTCGTTTATTTCGACGAAATGAAGATTTTCGGTCAGAAAGTCAAAGATTTCGAATTCAAAATTTTTAAGGAAGCTGCCCAGGTTGACAAAATGTTCTAAGGGAGACTGTTTTGAAAAGAGAAAGCATAAACGTTAAAAAAGTTCTTCTCAATGAGACTGAAATGTCTAAAATCATTGACAGAATGGTTTATGAAATGATTGAGCACCTCAGTCTGCTGAAGAATGTCGCGATCGTCGGAATCCGCACGAGAGGCGTAATTTTGGCTGAGAGACTCATCAAAAAAATAGAAGAAAAAGAGAATGTCAAGCTGGCTACCGGCACGATCGACATCGCGCTTTACAGAGACGACTTCTGCAAAGGGCTCTCCTCGCCGAAAACCGGTCCTTCGGTACTCAACTTCGACCCGGAAGAATACCACATCATCCTCGTTGACGACGTAATGTACACCGGCAGAACCGTCAGGGCAGCGATCGAAGCGGTCATGGACTACGGCAGACCGAAATCGATAAAATTTGTTTCGCTCATCGACAGAGGTTTGAGAGAGCTTCCGATCCATCCCGATATCGTCGGCAAAGTCATCGAGACCTCGCCGGAAGACAAAGTAGCTGTTTTCTTTAAGGAAACAGACGGCGAAGACAAAGTTGTTCTTGGATAAACCGGAGAAAAACAATGAAACATCTTCTTGGAATCGAAAATCTTAATAAAGATCAGATTATGAACATCCTCGAAACGGCTGTAAGTTTCGCGGAAATCAACCAGAGACAGATCAAAAAAGTGCCGACACTCAAAGGCAAAACGATCATCAATTTCTTCGCGGAGCCGTCTACCAGGACGAGAACTTCGTTTGAAGTTGCCGAAAAACGCCTCAGTGCCGACACATACAACATTGCGGTTTCAGGCAGCGCGATCCAGAAAGGCGAAACCCTCGCCGACACCGCGCTCAACCTTCAGGCGATGGGACCCGATGCGATGGTCATCCGCCACTCGGTTTCGGGAACGCCGCAGCTGCTCACCGAAATCATGGACTGCTCGATAATCAACGCGGGCGACGGCTTCCACGAGCATCCCACGCAGGCTTTGCTTGATGCCTACACGATCTGGCAGAGAAAAGGCGGATTCGAAGGACTCAAAGTCGCGCTTCTGGGCGATATTTACCACAGCAGAGTCGCAAGATCGAACATCTACCTTCTCAACAAAATGGGAGCGCACGTTTCGATTTCCGGTCCCGGAACAATGCTTCCGAAAGAAGTCGAAAAGATGGGTGTCACAGTTGAAAAACTGCCGAAATACGCGGTTCAGGATGCCGATATCGTCATGATGCTCAGAGTCCAGAACGAACGCGCGAGCAACCTGCTCTACCCCGATGTAAGGGAATATTCGAGATATTTCATGCTCACTCCGGAACTTCTCAAACTCGCGAAAAAGGATGCCCTCGTAATGCATCCGGGTCCGGCGAACAGAGGAGTTGAAATCGACGACGTTGTCATGGACGGCGAACAGTCGGTAATCCTTGAGCAGGTATCAAACGGCGTAAACGTCAGAATGGCAGTCCTTTATCTTCTTCTCGGAGGGTCAGACAAATGAAATTAGTTGTTAAAAACGGAACGGTTGTAAATCCGCTTGTCGGGAAAACCGAGAAAACTTCGATAGTTATAGAAAACGGCGTAGTTACCGAAATTACCAAAAACCCCGACACGAAAGGTGCCGAAGTCTTTGATGCCGACGGTCTTTTCGTAGCTCCCGGATTCATCGATATCCACGTTCACTTCAGAGATCCAGGCTTTGAATACAAAGAAGACATCCTTTCGGGTCTCGAAGCTGCCGCAGCGGGCGGATTCACATCTGTCTGCACGATGCCGAACACTAAACCGGCGGCTGACAACGTAGAAACCATCCGCTATATGTATGAACGCGCTTCGAAAGGAAACGGCGTCAAACTTTATCCGATAGCCGCGGCTACAAAAGGGCTTAAAGGCGAATCCCTCGCTCCGATCGGAGAACTTGCTGAAGGCGGCGCAATCGCAATAAGCGACGACGGCAGACCGATCCAGAATACAGATCTGCTCAAAAGAGTTATGGAATACGCTTCGACTTTCGACATGATGTATGTCTCGCACAGCGAAGACCTTTATCTTTCGGAAACTGCGCAGATGAACGAAGGTTACTACTCTACCGTTTACGGCATGACGGGATGTCCGGTTGTCGGCGAAGCATCGCAGATTGCACGCGACTGCATGATGGCTGAATATCTGAAGCTCCCGATCCACATCGCTCACGTCAGCGCGGCTCTTTCAGTCGATGTAATCAAATTTTTCAAAGAGCGCGGCGCTAAAATCACGGCTGAAACGGCTCCGCATTACATCACGCTGACCGACGAGGCTCTCGGCGGATTCGACACGAATACCAAAATCAACCCGCCGCTCCGCAGTGAAGCAGACAGACTTGCGGTAATAAAAGCTCTCAAAGATGGAATAATCGATGCGATCGCAACCGACCATGCACCTCATCACCAGAGAGAAAAAGAGGTCGAGTTCAATAACGCTCCTTCGGGAATCGTAGGTCTGGAGACGGCTCTTCCGCTCGTTCTCAAACTTTACCACGATAAAGAACTCACAATCGAAAGAATCGTCGAACTTTTCACCGCAGGTTATAAAATCATGGGAATCAAAGGGGGAAAAATCGAAGCAGGAGCTCCGGCAGACATCACTGTTTTCGATCCCGCTTACCAGTGGACAGTCGACAAAAACATGTTCAAATCGAAAAGCCACAACACTCCTTTCCACGGCTTTCACGTAAAAGGCGCGGTAACGGCAACGATCGTTAACGGTAAGATAATCTATTCCAGAGATTTTTAATGAGTGCCGTAAAAACAAGAATTTACTCATCTTTTGACGATTTTGAATCTGCTGCACTGCAGGATTTCAAAAAAGAATGCTTTTATGTCACCGGCGAAGACGTCAAAAATCACGATTTCTGGCAGCAGTTCTTCAACCTTTTCTTTATCTACCACTTTGATACAGGCAGCAAAACGACTCTCGCCGACAAGCGCGGACTTGAAAAGGCGCGGATCATGCTTTTTTCCCCTTCCCTTTTTTCAAGGCTTAAGGGGGAAGATTTCTTCACTGAGGAAAAGCTGAATCTTTCCGAAGATGAGGAAAACAGCCTGACGTGGTACAAAGAGCGCGATTTCATCCTCTCTTACTTTCACGAAAAAGAAGACGGAATCCACTTCGTCGAAAGCCGCTCGTCCCTGCTCATTCCGCAGAAAGCAGCATCTTTTTTCAAAAAACTGAGAACGCTGATGAACGAAAAGCACTACTTTCCGTCAAACAACTATCTGCAGCTTCTCATCGCGATCCTGATGCTTAAAAAAGAGCGGTTCTCAAGTTCCAAACTTTACAATCCGTACCAGATCGAAGAGATAGAAAAACTTCATCTTTACTACAGCAAATTCGCTGATTTTATTATCTAAATTCAGCACAAGGAGGTATTATGCCCAAACTTTACGACGTCGCCGTCATCGGCAGCGGTCCGGCAGGAATGACAGCCGGAATCTATGCTTCGCGCGCCCTGCTCAAAACCGTTATTTTTGAAAAAAACACTTACGGCGGACTGATGGCGCTAACCGATAAACTTGAAAACTGGCCCGGTGAAAAATCGATTGCAGGTTACGAACTTGCCGAAAAAATGCATGCTCAGGCAGCTGAACTCGGCTCGGAATTCATATCGGACGAGGTTCTGAAAATAGAAAAGAACGGCAATGTTTTTGTGATAAAGACCTCTTCAAAAGTTGACTTTTCGGCAAAAACCGTGATTTATGCTGCCGGGTCCCTCCCGCGAAAAGCCGGAATTCCTGGCGAAAAAGAGTTCACCGGAAACGGTGTAAGTTACTGTGCGGTCTGCGACGGAGCCTTTTACAGAGGGCTTAAAGTTGCAGTTTTGGGCGGCGGCGACAGCGCACTTAAAGAGGCGCTCTACCTCACGAAATTTGCAGAAAAAGTGACGATCGTACACCGCAGAGAGGAATTTAGAGCCGAAAAAATCACACAGAACGAAGTGCGGAGCAATCCGAAAATTGATTTTGTCCTCAATTCTGTCGCCGAAAAGATCGAAGGCAAAGATTTTGTCGAGAAACTTATCGTCAAAAACGTGAAAACCGGCGAACTTTCAGAACTTGCGGTTGACGGCGTATTCATCTTTTTAGGTTATGTTCCGGAAACAAAACCCGTTGAAAATATTGTTAAACTTGCTGAAAGCGGTCACATTCTGACAGATTCCGAATGCAGGACTTCGACAGAAGGTCTTTTCGCCGCAGGCGACATCAGGGAAAAACTCGTACGCCAGGTTTCAACCGCAGTCGGAGACGGTGCGATCGCGGCAGTAGCCGCAGAACACTATATTTCGAAACAAAATCAGTAACAACGAAATCAGCTTCAAAGAAATATAAGCAAAATATTTACATTTTTTTTCTTATGTGCTAAACGCATCTGTCGGATTCATTAAAAAACGAATTTCAATACTTGCAGTTACCAGTTTTTTGTAAATCATTCAGGAGGTTTTTTCATGCGTTTATTTCGTTTTTTCTTAATTTTTTCAGTTATTTTCATCATGGTTACAGCTTGCGGCGCGGATGAGGATGAAGAGATGGACACTGAAGGCGGAAACACTCAGGACGACACTGGAGACAACACTGGAGACAACTCCGGTGATGAAAATCAGCAGAATATCAACTGCGGAAACAATGTGATCGATGCCGGTGAAACATGCGACGGTAACGCACAGGAATGCACAACGATAGATCCGGGCTACACCGGAGGCATCGCGACCTGCAAACCGGACTGCTCAGGCTGGAACACAGCAGACTGCAAAGGAAACGGCAGTAGCAGCAGCGAAGATCCGAATAACCCCGGCAACAATGAAAATCCGGGCAACAATGAAACCCCCGGCGGAAACGGCGGTTTTGACAAAGATTCCAAAGGAATCTGGGTCGATCCGAAAACCTACCTCATCTGGGAAAACCCGATGGGCAACAAAGGGACCGGCGGTCTCGGACCGACACATGCAAATGCTCTGACATACTGTGAAAATCTCGTTCTTGCAGGCGCAGACGACTGGAGACTTCCGACAATTGATGAACTCAGAACTATCGTAAGAGGCGTCAGCACAACAATGACCGGCGGGACATGTCCGACAAGCGAAAACTGCACCGACCAGGACACCTGCAATAAAAACAAAAACAATTCCCAGTCTTACGGATATTCATGTTTCGGCTGTTACGCTCTTGACGATCAGTACAAAGACGGTGAAAATTTCCTCACCGAAGACGACTGTCAGCTCACAGACGTACAGCTTGAAAATGAGGAATGTTACATAGTTCCAGCAATGTTCGGCGATCCGTGCAACGGAACATGGTCAAACACACCGAATACAAGCGCAGCAGGCAAACTTGCAAACGCTTTCTGGTATCTCAACTATAAAGCGGGATACATCGGCAGTGATGCAGACAGCCTGAGCGGCGCAAACTGGGTAAGATGCGTCCGTCAGGGAACAGCGGCTGATGTTCCGGAACAGGATGCTGAAGCAGAAACCGACCCGGATTGGGAATGCAAAGTCGAAGCTGACTGCCCCGAAGGACAGTGGTGCGAAAAACACAAATGCGTTCTTAAACCGGCAGAAACATACACCGCTGCAAACGGTCTCGAATGGCAGGCTGGAAGAGTTGACAGAGTTGAAAAATGGGACGCTGCGAAAGCACACTGCGAAGATCTTGACTACGCAGGACACGACGACTGGAGACTTCCGAATCTCACGGAACTTAAATCAATCGTTTCAGGCTGCGACAAAACAAACGAATGCCCGGTAACCGCAGAAAATCCTGCGTATCCCGGAAATTACTCATCGGTTTGCAAAACATGCAGCAGCGGGAACTATTTGATGCAGGAAATAGGACAGCAGGTTGATTTCCCCTACTGGACAAGCACAACTGACGATCCGACTAAAAACTACAGAGTCTGGGCTATAAACTTCATAAACGGTGAAGTCTTCTACAGCTATGCCTCGGCAAACCACTACGCAAGATGCGTCCGCGGTTCTATGAATTAATTCTTTAATTTGTTGTAATAGATCATCCTTTTTTTCATTCCGGCGGCTTTGAAATCGTCCGGTCTTTCTTTAAGAATGTTGTCAAGAACTTTTAATGCGTCGGGAATATCTTCGAAATATTCGTAAATCTCAGCCAGAATATACATCGCTTCGAAAGAGAGCTGCCTTACCATCGAAATTTTCACAAAATCATCTCTGATTTCTTTGTACCTGTCAGCTTTTTCAAATTTGTTCCACTTCGGAGCAAGCTTCCAGAGAGCAAGGTTTTTCTGTTCCAGAGCTGCAGGATTTTTAGTATCTTTGTAAATAAAATCGAAAAGTTTCGCCGCCGCTTCATAAGAACCGATCTTCGCCAGAGCCGTCGCCTTCAGCATCGCAGAATCGTATTCCTTCATTTTCAGATATTCGGTTTTCGACCGTATCGGACCGTATTTCATCATCAGATGTTCGATGTCACTTGCGACTTCAGGGTCGCGGATAAGCTCGTAACACTCCCCTGCAAGCTGCAGAAACTCTTTAGCCCGAAGCGCTGTATTCGGTGAAATTCCGACAAGTTTATCGGGGTGTATCTTCTGCATTATCCTGATGTATTCACGTCTTGCGACCTTGTCGTCAAACTTTCCCTTGAGTCCGAAAAGCGAGAAAACATCTGTATATTTCTCGTTCGCGTTGAGGAACATTTTGATCTCATCTTCTTCCGAAAGCGCTTCCTGTTTTTTCTCCCGAGTAACCTTTTCGACAATTTCTTCCTGAGCTGCTTTTTCTGAAAAAATATCGGATTTACTGAGTTTTTCAGTTATTTTTACTCTTTCTTCATCTGTTGCCTGAACGATGACGGCAAGCTGCGAGATCAGAAGGAAATAAATTGTGCGGTAACTTTTTTTGAGATTGGAAAAAATCTCGCTCCTTTTCTGACCGACAAAAGGCTGAAGATCATCGTGAAGAAAGAATAGTTTCGCCGCTTCGGGCTTTATCGAAATAAATTCGGTAGCATAAGGCTTCAGCACTTCAAGAACACGCTCTCTCGGCATATTCAGAATCACTGAAAAGAGAAATTCCTTTCCGTCGTATTCCTTCATTCCCTTCTTCATATCGTCGTTTACTGCGCTTTCAACTTTAAAGAGTGCAGCCTTTGACAGATTTCCCAATAAATTCATTGGTTTATCAGTCCAGACGGAACTGTTTGAAAGAATAATGAAAAAGGTTTCGCCGCCGCTGAAAACATTTATTTTTCCTGAGAATCCGCATGATGAAAGCAGTGAAAAGAGCTTTTCGAACCTGATGTGGAGCTTCTTTTCACTGTCGATGTAGGGAGAAATAAAATCCATGGCTATTCGAGGAAGTTTCCTTCAAGTGCGGAAATAAGTTTTCCTCTCTCTTCGTCAAGTTTATCCTGAACCTTCTGCTGCTCGGCACGGAAATCCTTTTCCCTTTTTGATTTGAGGAAAGGTTTCGCGACTGCCGGGAAAAGTTCGAGAAGAAGCTCTTCCTTTTCGTTAGCAGCAAGTTTCACGCCGCCGAATTCGTCCAGAGTTTCGTTTACCTGCTTTACATGTTTTGATGTATCGTAAGGCTGTTCCTCGCGTTTTCCCGAGATTTTTTCACGGAAAGCGGGATCAACCGGCCACGGCGTATGACCGTAACCGCCTTTGACCAGATTTACGAACTGAACTGATGTGTTTTCATACATCGCTTTTCCGGAATTGAGGTTGATGACACAGCTTACAGCCTGGGTTCCGACGATCTGGCTTGTAGGAGTTACAAGCGGCGGAACACCTGCAGCGAGTCTGACGATCGGAACCATCTCCATAACTTTCGGAAGAAGATGCTCGATTTTTCCAGCCTGAAGCTGTGCAAGCATATTCGTGTACATTCCGCCGGGGATCTGCGCCATTCTGACGACTTCGTTCGGTTTCGGGAAGTTGAAGTAACGCTCGATCTGCTGCGTAAGGTCTGTAACTGTATCGGTATCTCCTTTCTTTGCCGCTGCAATCGCATCGTCGAAAAGTTTCTCTACATCTGCCGGAAGTTTGTCTGTCGGGTCGAAATCCTTCGGGAAAAGTTTGTACTGGTCGAATTTTGCGAGTTCTTTTCTGATTTTGAAAAGCTCGGTTCTGATCTCTTTTACCGCAGCGAGATCAACATTGGTTTCAAGACCGAGTTTTTGAGCGAAAACCTGAATCAGCTCGAACGCAGGAGCGGCAGGACCGCCGGCAAACGGCATGATAACGCTGTCAACGATATCGACGTCGTTTACCATCGCCATGAGAACACTGCCCAAACCGTAGCCCGGGGTGCAGTGAGTATGCAGGTCTATCGGGATCTTGACCGCTTTTTTGAGTGCCGAAATAAGTTTTGCGCTCATTGCCGGATTGATAAGACCCGCCATATCCTTGATCGAAATCATGTCGGCGCCCGCCTTTTCGAGTTCAATCGCTTTATTTACGAAATAGTCGATCGAGAAAAGGTTGTCAGGCAGTTTTTTACCGCTGAACATCGCCTTGATTTTGTCTTTTGTCGAGAATTTCGGATCAACGGTGTAGCAGATGCAGCAGTCTGTCATTCCGCCGTTCTCTTTGACGTATTTGATTGTCGAACGCATGTTGTCGATATCGTTCAGAGCGTCGAAAATACGCATGATATCGATACCCGATTTTATCGCGTTGCGGTTGAAGCCTTCGATTACGTCTTCGGGATAAGGATTGTAGCCGAAAAGGTTTCTGCCGCGTGAAAGAGCCGTAAGTTTGCTCGCATCGCCTACTCCGGCTTTAACTTTTTCAAGTCTTGCCCACGGATCTTCGCCGAGGTAACGCATAACTGAATCGGGAACCGCTCCGCCCCAGACTTCCATTGCGTAAAAATGAGCTTTGTTGAATGATTTCAACAATCTGTCAACCTGGTTCTGATTCATTCTGGTAGCGAACTGCGACTGCTGACCGTCTCTTAAAGTGAGGTCTCTGATAAGAAGTTTTTTTGCCATGATCCACCTATATAAAAATAATAAAAAACCAAAAAGCAGAGCATTGTAACCACAGACTTTTTATTTTCAACTTAAAGCGAGAAATTTTCAGTATTATAGGGTGAATTTATAAAACGGGCATTATTTGTAGATATATTCTGTGAGTGAAACCTGCATTTTTTCCTTCTCTTCCTTCGAAAGTTTGCGCAGAACGGCAGGAATATTTTTGTCATTCTGGTCGATCTCTATACTTTCAGGAATAAATGCCACCGTTTCATCTTTGAATGAAAACGGCTTCGTATTTTTGATTTCAAGACTCTGAGGCTCTGCGGCAATGTTTTTTGATGCCGCCGCGGCAATTCCGCTGCTTTCGGCAGCAGGTTTCTGAAGTTCAATGACAACGTCGTCAGTAAAAGGCTCGGTTTTTTCGATGTCAAAAATAGTATTCTGATTGTCGTTCTCAGTCGATGCCGCCTTTTTGCCTTCTTTGGAGCCGGAAACATTCGCTTCGTGCGCTTCTGCAACGATGAGAACCGAAACGTCCGTCTTGTTTTTATCAAGGAAAAGACCGAATTTGAACTTGGCGTCTTCGTCTCCCATATCGTTAAGATAACTGGATGCCTCTGCAAATTCCCTCATTTTCGTATTTCCGCTGACATAAACCAGCATTCTCTTGGTTCCTTTTATCGTAAAATTCTTGAGGAGAGGATTGTTAAGAGCGTCTTTAACTGCATTGAGCGGAGCATGTTCGCCGGTAGCACTGCCAAAACCGATAACTGCCAGACCCATGTCGAGCATGGTGCTTCTGACATCGGAGAAATCAAGGTTTACGAAACCTGTTTTTATTATAAGTTCAGATATGCTTCTGACGGCATAAATGAGTATCTCGTTCGGTTTTTTGAACATATCTACGGCATCGTCATCGTCACCTGCTATTTCGAGAAGAATATCGTTCGGAACAACGAGCAGAGCATCGACATTCTTGCGAAGCTCTTCTATTCCGGCTTCGGCACACCTCATCTTCTGCTTTCCTTCAAAAGAAAAAGGCTTCGTTACGATACCGACAGTGAGTATTCCGTTTTTCTTTGCGGCACTGGCGATAACCGGAGCTGCTCCCGTTCCGGTTCCTCCGCCCATACCGGTAGTCAGAAAAACCATATCGTTGCCTTCCAGAGCAGAATATATATCAACCTGGCTTTCTATCGCCGCGTCTCTTCCGCAATCAGGATTTCCGCCCGCCCCCTGACCTTTTGTAAGTTTGGGACCGAGCTGCATACATTCGACATTGTTGAGCTGTTCAAGTACCTGAGCATCGGTATTGGCGGCAACTATCTTTACGTTGCTGTTCTTAAATACCGATTCTTCATTGGTAATTGTTTCCTCTTCAATCATTTTTGCCGCATTGCAGCCACAGCCGCCCACACCGATAACTGCAATTTTTACCAGCCCTTCTTTCTCGCTCATCCGACTCTCTCCTACTATTCGAAAAAGTTTCTAAAAATATCGGCCACCCTCGCCAACCATCCGTTTCTTTTTGCAATTTCCATCTGTTTGCGACATGAGAAATGCCTGATTATTCCGACCGCTGTCGCAAATCCGGGGGAAGTCAGCACATCATTCAGTCCGATGCTCGGCTCGTCGATCTTCGGAATCCCTATCCTTACCGTCTGTTCTAAAGTATCTTCCGCAACACACTGGATATTCTTCAGCTGTGCGGATCCTCCGGTAAGAACTATATCTGACTGAATAATGTTTTCCTTCTGACTTTCCATAAGTTTCTTTTTGACCTCGATGAGGATTTCCTCGATCCTCGGAGTTATTACCGTTGCAAGCTGTTTGACCTTTTTTGTCGTCGGTGCATTTGTGCCGATTACAACCGTATCGAACACTTCGCTGTCCGAAACATACTCGGGACGTACATTGCCGTACTTGCATTTTACCCTTTCAGCCTCAGCCGGAGGAATCTTCATGACCTTGCTTATGTCATCGGTAATGAACTTGCCGCCCATCGGCATTACGGCGACATAAACCGGAGCTCCGTTCTGATAAATCGCTATATCAGCGACACCGTCACCGATGTCAACCATAGCGACGCCGATATTTTTCTCGTCGTCTTCAAGAACAGCCCAGCTTGAAGCTATGGCGCTCACAACGACACCGTTTACGAAAAATCCGGCATCCTCGACCGCTTTGTAAAGATTCCTGAACATCGTCTTCGGCATTGTTATTATAAGGACGTCGACTTCGAGCCTTCTGCATGCCATTCCTATCGGATTTACTATACCGGCCTTGCCGTCGACAGTATATTTTCCTATTTCTACACTTATGATTTCTCTGTCATCGGGCAGAGTGATTATTTTTGCCTGTTCTATGACTCTGTTCATATCGGTCTTTGCAACTTCCTGACCTCTGACCTGAATCACGCCGTGGCTGTTTATCGAACGCACTCCTTCGCCTGAAATACCGACATAAACCTTCTTTATGCGTTTTGAGGAAATCTGCTCGGCTTCAGCTACCGAATCGCGTATTGCGGCAGCGGTAGCCTGAACGTCAACAACATCGCCTGCAATCAGACCATTGTTGTTGTCAGCAACCCCTTTTCCTATAATGGAAAAAGTACCGTCGTCACTCTTCTGCGCTATAAGCGTCGTGACGCTTTTGGTGCCTATATCAAGTGCAGCAATCATCGCATTGCCTTTAGCCATCAGCTTCCCCCTTTTTTATATTAACAAGTTTTCCGAATATAATTTCAAATTCAGTCTCGCCGAAATTGTTTTTTACTTTGTCAAAATCATACTCCCATACCCACTGGTTTTTAGCAAGGAAGTCTCCTATTGCCCCTGAGGTCTTGTTCATCATCTGGTTCCATTCATCGGTCGTCGCCTCTTCCTTGAGATGGATAACAGTCTCCAGACGCCTGTTTCCTATAGCGCACAGCAACGAATATCCGGCAAGAAACTCATAACTGATACTTCTAAGCTGACAAAGTGAATTCAGACCTTCCCACTTTTTCGCAAGAAAAATAGCGTTTTTTATCTTCTCCGGACGTTTTTTCTCCTCTTCCGGAGTAGAATATTTCAGATAAAAAGTCGGCATATCTTTCGGGATTTCACGTGAAAGAGCCTTTTTGAAAAGGATTCCGTCGGCATCGGAAAACCACGGCATAAAGGAATCTTTATCGGAATCTGATGACTTTTTTCTGCTTGTGACGATCATCGCCGGTTTAAATTCTTCTATGTGTATCACCACTGAATTCGGAAAAAACTTTTCCACAAAAGCCTTTTTGACCCATCCGCAGGTCGAGAGATTAAGCGTCATTTTTTTGCTGTCGGCATCGAAAAAGCTGATTTTTTTATCAAGACCTGCAACAAAAAGAATATCCTCCCTGCTCAGGCGGTCGTTTCCTACTATCTCGACATTTTCAGGAGTTATGAGCATTCTGTCGCTGTTTTTGAAGGTATCGAAAGTATCTCCCGCAAAGCAGAAGAGTGCGGCAAAAAGCGACACAAAGAGATAGGTGCAAAGCACATATCCGATAAGACTCAATATCCTGAGAATTTTCTTCATTCTGCGCTCAAACACTCGGAAATAAGGGTTTCAATAAGTTCGAGGTATCCGATCCCGCGGTATTTCGCAATCATCGGAACAAGCGAATGCCCGGTCATTCCGGGAAGCGTGTTTATTTCAAGCATGATGTAGTTGTCCCCGCTGATAATAAAATCGCTTCTCGTGACACCTTTGCAGCCGAGCGCGATGTGCAGTTTCAAAGCGGCGTCAGAGATTTTTTCCCTCACAGTTTCGCTTATATCGGGATGAACCGTGTATATCGTCTTGTCACTGTTGTATTTCGCGTCGAAATCGTAAAACTCGTTCGCCGGAGTGATCTCGACATCGCCCAGAACCTTGTTTTCAAGCACCGCGACATTGACTTCGCGCCCTTTGAAGAACTTTTCGCAGAGATAGTGTTTGCCTGCTTTGAGTTCTTTTTTCGCGTTTCCCCAGCTCTCTTCGTTTTTAACGATATAAACACCGCGGCTCGAACCGTTGACAGGATCTTTGACAACAAACGGGAACTCGTAAGGTTTTTCCATTTCAGGCGCAGCTTCAACCGTTTTTCCTTCCGCGACATTTATTCCGCACTCTTTCATAACGGCGCGGCAGATCAGCTTGTCCATACCGACAGCGCTTGCCGTTACACCTGAATTCGTGTAGGGAATCTTCATCATTTCAAGAAGCCCCTGAACCGTTCCGTCTTCGCCGTATCTGCCGTGTAAACCGTTCACAACGACATCAGGCGAGAACTCACGGAGCTTTTCGCTCAAATCAAAACCGACATCAATGAACTTCACATTGGTGTAACCGCCTTCGCAAAGGGTTTTGTAAAGCATGTTTCCCGTAACGAGGCTGACTTCGCGCTCGTCCGACATTCCGCCGGCAATAACTGCAATCTTCATGTTTTTGTCGAGTTTCATTTCTATCTCCTCAAAAAATCAGTCATACCAGAACTGGACTTCGGGTTCCAGAGTTACTCCGAATTTTTCGCGCACTCTTTCTATCGCGATATCTTTCAAACGGCAGAAATCGTCGAAAGTTCCTTCGCCCGTATTTATAATTATGTTCGCGTGGTTGTCGCTCAGTTTCGCGCCGCCGACAGAAAAGCCTTTCATTCCGCACTGGTCAAGCATGTATCCCGCCTTGCCGCCTTTCGGATTTTTGAAAAGCGAACCCGCACTGTGTCCTTTTATCTTTATCCTCTTTGAAAGGAATTCCAGGATCCTCGCTCTCACGTTTTCGGAAGTATCCTTCGTGAGAATAAGCTCCGCGCCGTAGATCACGAAACAGCCTTCCGGCTTGTTGTCAAGCGAACGGTAACTGTATCTCGGCAGAAACGGGAAAACTTTGCCGTTCTGAATGACATAGATAACACCTACGACGTCATCCCACGACGAACCGGCAGGAGCCGCGTTTCCGTACAATGCACCGCCTAAATTTCCGGGAATTCCGGCAAGGAATTCTACTCCGGACAAGCCGTTTTTTATCGAATAGTCAAGCAGAGCCGCATTGCTGACCCACGACGGCATGAAAGTTTTTACAAGATATTCATCGACATCGTCGGTATCGCTGGTGGAAATCGCCTTTCCCATGTAAAGCACAGGCTTTTTGACGTCTCCAGCGATGATGTTGCTGCCGCCGGAAAGGATCCTGTAATCATCGAACTCACTTGTAAAACGCACAAGATCATCAATGATTTCAGGAAAGTAAAGATCACAGACCGCGTCTTTCACTTTGATTGTAAGAAGTTCGCTTATGTCGGCGCGTTTTTTGAACTTCACTTATCTTCCCCGTTCATAAGTCTGGCAAAAACCGTGTTTACATCACCGGCACCGGCTGAAACTATCGCAGAAGCATTAAGTCTTTTTTCATTTTCTTTAATAATTTCAGCAGCTTTATCTATATTTTCAGCATAAAAGACAAAATTGCCGCTGTTTTTAAGTTCTTCGTAGAGCTCTTTTGACGCTCTTCCTTCGAACTTTTCTCCGGCAGAATAAACCGGAAGAACAATCAGAATGCCGACATCTTTCAGAACTTCGACGAACTTGTCGTAAAAAGCGGTGAATCTCGAAATCCTGTGCGGCTGGAAAACAAGACAGAATTTCCTGAACTCATGTTCTGCCTGCTCGATGAGAGCGTGAACTTCGCTCGGATGGTGGGCATAGTCGTCGACAAGCTGCATTCCGTGCCAGGTCCCGACATTCTGGAATCTGCGGTCGACTTTCGGGACCGATTTCCAGAATTCGCGGTCCAAAGCAGGGAGTGTGCGCCCTGCTTTTCCCAAATATTCCGAAACTGCAAGAAGTGCTGCGGAACGGTTCTGCAGGACGTGAGCCGGTTCGGCAGCATCTCCGACATAAATTTCTGTTCTGCCCGAAAGGAAGAAAAGCGAACCGTCTTTCATATAAAAACTGCTGTTTTCGCTGTTTTTAAACCCGATACCGTTTCTGATTTCATCGTGAGTCGGAAAAGAAAGAGGTGCAAACATCGCGAAAAGTCTGTCGCTAAGATCGTAGCCGCGCCCGATTATCAGATTTTCAGGTCTTTCCGAAAGAAGGTAGCGTTCAAACGATTTCAGCATATTTGCCGGAGTTTTGTAAAAATCGGCGTGTTCGAACTCAAGATTCGTTATAACAAGCGAATCCGGGCACATTTTGAAGATAGAGCCGTCGCTTTCGTCAAGCTCGACGACATAAGGCTCTCCGGCAGAAACATTCGTCAGACCGTTGCTCTTTCCGCCCGCATAGACCGAA
This sequence comes from uncultured Spirochaetales bacterium, assembly GCA_902774115.1. GTDB lineage: Bacteria > UBP6 > UBA1177 > UBA1177 > UBA1177 > UBA1177. The sequence goes on along the minus strand of CACYHH010000001.1, from coordinate 380,609 downwards.
GCATCGACACCTGCGGCACGGAGAAGCGCATAGATCATCCATGTCGTCGAAGTTTTTCCGTGGCTTCCGCCGATCCCGATTTTGTGCTTTTTTTCAAGAAGAATAGCCAGGAATTCGCCGCGCGTAACGACTTTTATCCCTTTTTTCAAAGCAGCTGCAACTTCCGTGTTGTCAATCGGAACGGCACTCGAACGGACAAGAACATCTACGCCTTCAAGGTGCGCCGGATCGTGCCCCTGCATACATTCTATTCCCAGACCTCGGACCATTTTGAGGAACGAGCTTTCCTTCATGTCGCAGCCGCTTACAGTGTAGCCGAACGACTTTGCAGCAGTGGCAAGACCGCTGACACCGCTTCCGCCTATCCCCATAAAATGAATATGCATTATTTCTTTCCGCTCTTTAAAATCTTCTCAATATCGTCAGCCATCCTGTTCGCAGAGTTTTCAAAATCAAGTTCTGCCATATTTCTTTTCATATTGTCTTCGTTCTTGACGTAGGAATTGAGAAACTGGTAAAGTTTTCTCATTCTTACGGCAGAATTTACGCTTTTTGCGTCCTCAACGATGTATCCCATACTCTTTTTAGCCATAAAAACGGCGTTCTGCTTCTGAAAATAATCCTTGTTTTTCGGAAGAGGCAGATATACGGCCGGTTTTTTGAGAGCGATAAGTTCCGCAATTATATCACTGTTAGGTCTTGCAATAACGATGTCAGCAAGTTTGCAGTAAGAACCGCGGTTGTCGAAAAACATCTCGCAAGTGCTCTCTATTTTGTGAGCTTCATAATACTTGTTGATTGCTGCGATCTCACGATCTCCTGTTTCGTGAATAATATAAAAATCTCTTGTAATTTCAGGATATTTGTTTATCAGTTCACGAATCGTGGCATTTATTTCTTTAGTCTCTTTTTTGCATGTAAGAACAACAAGTTTCCGTTTTTTAGTCTGGATTTCAGCCGGTTCGGCTTTCAGCACCTCTCTGTCAACAGGAATTCCCGAAACAAAAGATTTTTTGTAGAACTCGTAGTCTATATTTTCCTGCATCGCTTCAAACGGGAAGTATATCCTGTCAGCCTTTTTCATAAAGTCTTCGCCGCATTTTGAAATTTCGAAATTTCCTTCAAACAGCATAATTTTTATACCGTTTATCTTCGAAGCAGCTTCGAGGAAAGGATAAGCGGTAAAGCCGCCGAAACTCAAAACAGCATTTATTCCCTTAACTTTAAGAATCTTAGTCGCTTCCTGTACGCAGGACTGCATTTTCAAAGCTCTGACAATTTTTGAAAACAAATCCTTCGATTGCGGAAAATTGGAAGTATTGACAACCTCGTAACCTCTTTCATTGAAAATTTTGGCGAAAATGGATCCCTGCGCGAGAGCGAATATGCTCATTATACCGCGCAGCCTCAGCGTAGTGGCCAGTGAAAGAGCAGCTTTCTGCTGTTCTCTCGTATTTATGCCTGTCATAAGCAGCATATATCTCGTTTCAATCGAACTATCCATTTTCACCTCCGAAATCAGCGCCGGCTCTCACTCGTAACCGCATTAAGAATAAGACCGACCATAAAAGAATAACTTGCCAGCGCGCTCCCGCCGTAACTTATGAAAGGCAGCGGAACTCCTTTGTTGGGCGAAAGCGAGGACACGACAAGAAGATTTATTATAACCTGAATTGCAAGCATCAGCACAAAACCGGAAACCATGTAAAAATTGAATGTCTCGTGCAAATGCAGAATAAAATATGTTCCAATGCCGAACAGAGCCATAAAAAGCAGAATCACCGCAACCGAACCGACAAAACCGAATTCCTCGCCTATTATCGGAAAAATGAAATCGGTCTGCGATTCGGGCAGATCCTTCACTTTTACCGTGGAATTTCCGAAACCTACGCCTGTTACTCCGCCTGTGCTGAGAGCTACCTGGGCGCGGCACTGCTGAAGTCCCGTATCAAATCTGTATTCGTCACTGCAAGGATCCATGAATGACTGAAGTCTCGCGATTCTGTAACCTTTGCCAGGCATAAATACCATGACGCAGAATGCCGCAACAGCCAGAGGAGCAAGATAGAGGAGATATTTTTTTCTCATGCCGCCCAAAAGGAGCATAAGCATTGCTGTTCCGCAGATAATGGTCGCGGTTCCGAGGTCTTCTATCGCAATCAAGCCTACTATCGAAACAACGACAAAACCGATGCTGAGAACATCTTTCAAAAGCTGAACTCTCTCCCCTTTTTTCGTCATGACTTCACTAATGTAGATTACAGTAACGATTTTTGCGAATTCGGAAGGCTGAAGCATCATAAAATGAAGATCTATCCACCGTTTGGCGCCGTTCCTCGTGGTTCCGACAATCAAAGTGGCAATAAGCAGGATGATTATGAAGAAAACAAGGTATTTTGAAGAATTCTTGAGCCACGAAATATTTACCAAATAAGCCGCAATAAAAGCGATTCCGGCAAAAGCAAAATTCACGATAAAACCGCGTATCTGCGGCAAAAGCGACGCTTCGGCCGACGGAACATTGAACATTTTTACATTGAAAACCATTACCATCCCGAAAACTACGAGAAGGAAAAATATCGAAAAATAAAGTTTGACTGCCTTTTCCATGCCTAAGCTCCGATCTCAGATTTCAAGTCCTTGACTTTGTTGACGAAATCCACTCCGCGCTCTTTATAGTTCTTGTACCAGTCGAAACTTGAGCACGCAGGTGAAAAGAGAACCACTCCGTCGTTTTTTGCAAGCAGGAACGCCTTTTTGACAGCTTCAGCCATCGAATCAGCGCTTTCGACATTTGCAAAACCGTTGAAATAAGGACGGATTATCTCTTTTGAGGCACCGATGAGAACCACGCCTTTGCATTTTTTGTCGGCAAGAACTCTTACAGGCTCATAGCTTCCCCCTTTATCGACTCCGCCTAAAATCAGGACGACTTTCCCGTCAGCGAATCCCGCAAGCGACTTTTCGACCGCACCGACGTTTGTTCCTTTGGAATCATCAATAAATTCAACACCTTGAAATTTATCGACAAATGCAGTTCTGTGTGCCAGCGGATCAAATTCAAGAAGCGATTTTCTCAAAATTTCAGTGTCACCGACCCAGTCCTTAACACCGAGAACGGCAGCCATTATATTTTCGATATTGTGATGTCCGCGAATCTTCAGATCGTCGACTTTGAGCGTTTTTCCGTCAAAATAAACGTTTGTTTCATCGCATTTTATATCTTTCGTCCCTTCTACAGAAAAAAGTCTGATGTCGAAATCAGGATGCTTGAAATCATCGGCGACGATTCCCGTTCCCAAAACGGCAACACCGCCTTTCTTCAGCAGATTCAATAAGTTAAGTTTTGTGTTTTTGTAATCTTCGAAGTCTTTGTACCTGTCAAGATGATCGGGAGTGACATTTAAAACCATCGCTACGTCAACTTTAAGGCTTTTCAGAGTTTCAAGCTGGAAAGAGCTTAATTCTATAACGAAAAATTCGTATCCCTTCCCTATTCCGTTGATGACGGGCTCGCCGATATTTCCGCACAAAAACGACTTGAATCCGGCATTTTTAAGAAAAGCGTGAACGAGTGAAACCGTTGTCGATTTTCCGTTCGTGCCTGTTACAGCTATAACTTTTTCGTCTTTGACGAACCTTCCGGCAAGTTCGAGTTCTCCAATGATTTCAGCTCCTTGACCTTTCAGCTTTTGAATAACGGGATGAGTTGCAGGAACTCCGGGGCTGATTATTGCGAGATCGTATTTAAGAGTTTCGTCATATTTAAGATATTCGGCTGAATATTTTTCAAGCTGCGCGGCATTGTCGTCGTAAATAAAAATTTCATATCCGGAGTTTTTCAGAAATTTTGCTGAAGAGATACCTGAAATCCCAAGACCTACTATTAGTGCTTTCATTTCAAAACCTCCGGAAAATCAAAAAGTCTTTCAAGTCTGTTGCCTCTGGAACCCTTCACGAGGAAGATTCCCTCCTCCGGCAGCAAGCCTTTGATATCCGCAATATCACCCAAAAAAACGAGCTTTTTGCAGTTCAAAAAATCCGACTTCAGTTTATCGAATTCGCAACCGACCAAAAAAATAGCCTTTAATAGTGTAAAATCTTTTAAAGAATTTACAAGTTCTTTGTGCATTTTTTCGGAAAAATTTCCGAGTTCGAACATACTGCCGAGAATCAGAAAGCAATCTCCAGATTCTTTCAGAGCATATTTTTTGTAAAAATTTTCTATCGATTTCTGCATCGACTGGGGATTTGCATTGTAGCAGTCAACCACAAAAGTGCGCTTTCCGATGACTTTAACCTCCCCTCTCATTCCCGGAAGAACACATTTTTCGACCGATTTTTTGAGATCAGGCAGAGAACCGAGAGCAGCTTTAACGACATTTGCAGCGCAGGTTATGTTTTCAACCATAAAATCGGGGAGTTCTTCAAAATCTTCGGTTGCAGCGGCGACTTCTTCATTTGAATAAGTATTTATAATTCTTGAGTTTTTATGTTCTTCAACCCATTTTTTCATATAAGGATCGGAAATATTCGCCGAAACTACAGCTTTGGAAAAATTAAAAATTTCGAGCTTCGCCGCAGCAAGATCGGCGTGGCTTGCAAAGTTTCCGATGTGGGCGTTTCCGATATTGGTTATCGTCACGAAGCCGGGATCTGCGATTTCGACAAGTTTTTTGATTTCTCCGCTGTGATTCATTCCCATTTCGAGAACGAGAACTTCAGTCAGAAGCGGCATATTCAGAATGACGAGCGGCATACCGAGATGGTTGTTGAGATTTCCAATAGTTGCCCATACGATTTTTCCAGAAACAGAAGCCATCGAAGCTATGAGCTGGCGGGTCGAAGTCTTTCCGCTCGAACCGGTGACAGCTATCACCTTTCCGCGGAAGAGTTTTCTTCTTTCGTGAGCCAAAACACTCATAAAATCAAGTACATCCGGAACTTTGATATAATTTTCGTCCTGGCTTATATCTTCAGAACCTATACAGATAACACCTTTTTTGAGAAGATCAGGAACATAGTTGTGACCGTCGGTTTTCTCGCCTTTGAAGGCAAAAAAGAGAGAATTTTCGGTGCATTCGCGCGAATCGATGCTGCATTTTGAGATCAGTGAGTTTTTAAGCTTTTTTTTTAATCCGGCTTTTTCAAGAGCCTTTTCAAGAAGTAAAGTCGTGAACATTTATTCCTCCCCAAGTGATTTTTCGGCTTCAAGTCTGTCGGAAAAGAACTTTTTTCCGCTTTTCGTTATCTGATAGTTCTCGGCACCTTTTCCAGCTATAAGAACCACATCGTTTTTTCCTTTGATTTCAACGGCTTTTCTGATTGCTTCTGCCCTGTCGTTTATCACGGTGACATCGGCATCTTCAGGGCATCCGGCAAGAATGTCGGCTATGATTTTCTCCGGGTCTTCAGTTCGCGGATTGTCGTCGGTAACGATGATTTTGTCGGCGAATCTGCAAGCTGTTTCTCCCATGATCGGACGCTTTCCGCTGTCTCTGTCGCCGCCTGCACCGAAAACGATGATTATTTTTTCATAAATACCTAATTTTCTTAAAGTAACCAGAACATTTTCCATAGCATCCGGGGTGTGGGCATAATCAATATAGACCGCGTGTTTTCCCACTTTTTCAAGGCGCCCGGGAACAGAAACATTGTTTTCGATCCTCTCGAACGCCTTTTCCGCTCCGATAAAAAGAGCCGCTGCGGCAAAAGCGCCCGCCGTGTTGTAGATGTTGAAATTTCCGACGAGAGGAATCTTCACTTTTTTAGAGAGACCGCTGAAAGTAAAAACGACTTCACTGCCACAATCAGAAATCCTGTCAATTTTCATAAATAATTCCGCAGACTTGTCTTTCTCGGAAATTCTTATCTGACGAACACTGGAAAGTTCTTCGGAAAGTCTTTTTCCGGCTTCGTCATCAATATTTATGACTGCAGTTCCGCCGCTTTTAAGATGCTCGGAGAATAATTTTTTTTTTGCCTGATAGTAATTCTCGAAAGTTTTGTGAAAATCGAGATGATCGCGTGTCAGATTCGTGAAAATCGCAGCATCGAACATCGTTTTTTCGATTCTGTTCTCGGCAAGAGCGTGGCTGCTCACCTCAGAAATCACAGCTTCGACACCCGATTTTCTCATATCGTCAAGAAGAGAATACCACTTCCAGTTGAGAGGAGTCGTATTCTGCGCGGGAATCAGTTTTCCTGCATATTTGTAGTTCAAAGTCCCGATAACTCCGCAGCACATATCATCCTGAAGCATATTTTCCAGAATGAATGTAGTCGAAGTTTTTCCGTTCGTTCCGGTGACTCCGATCATTTTCATTTTTTTGTCGGGTTCATCGTAAAAAACGGGAAGAACCGCCTTCAGGACCTCTTTCACAGAGTTTACGCGGATATAATTTTTACCGTCCCGCTCCTTTTCGCCGATAACGAGCGCAGCCCCTTTTTCAAAAGCGGCTTCTATGAAATCGTGTCCGTCGCTGTTCAGCCCTTTGATGCAGAAAAATACGCTGCCCGGCGCAACTTCGCGCGAATCAGCTGTGATTTTTACAAGTTCCCTATCTTTATCAGTTACAGGCGATCCGAGAGTGAATTTTGAAATAAAATCAACAAAATCAATCGTTTTCATTCTTTTTTTCCTCTTCTACATCGAGACTTACAACCGTTCCTGCAAGAACGACTTCACCGGCTTTAGGTGACTGACCGACTATCTTTCTGTTGTTGATAGGATTGCCGATAAAAACCACTTCGAGATTTTTGTCGTTCGCTATAGCAAGCGCATCATTCGAGCCGACATTTCTGAAATTGGGGATTTTGACATAATCTGATCCTATTTCAGACGCGATTTCCGAATCGTCCAGATCAATAACGCTGCCGGTCATATCGGTAGTTACATATTCAGGAATTTTGTCTTTATCCTTTTCGCTTTTATAGACGAATACATCGAATTTGGGAAGAGCCCTTTCCGCTATCTCCTTGAAGACCGGAGCGGCAACAGTTCCGCCGTATTCCTTCCCTTTCGGTTCGTCGATAACAACTACCATAACGAATTTGGGATCGTTGTTGGGAACGGCTCCGGCAAAAGAACAGACGACTCTGTTCCACGAATACTTTTTGAGAGCGGGGTCGTATATTTGGGAAGTTCCTGTTTTGCCGCCGACCTCGACACCTTTGAGACGCGCCCTTTTTGCGGTTCCGTGCTCGTCGGAAACAACTCCTTCAAGCATTTCGATTATCTTTTTATCGGATTTATATTCGAAGTTTATACGTCTGGGTTCCGGAATAAAAACCTTTTCGGAATTTTTGCCGACAATTTTATCGACAAGAACCGGTTTCCAGAGAACTCCGCCGTTGTATATCGCCGAATAAGCTCTCGCCAGCTGAACCATATTGACTGAAAGACCCTGCCCGAAAGAGAGGTTGCCCTTATCGATAGGATACCATTTTTTGTAATCCCTTATCGGTTTGTTCGATTCCCCGGGAATGTTTATACCGCTTTTCTGACCGAATCCGAACATGGTGAAATAGTTGTAAAGCTGTTCGTTCGTAAGTCTGTCCGCAAACTTTATAGTACCGATATTACTTGAATTTACGACAACGTCGCGGATCGTCATCCACTGATTCGGGTGGGAATCGCGGACCAGCTTTTTGCCGAAAATAAAACTTCCGTTTTCGCCGTAAACAAGTTCGCCGGGCTTAGCCAGATTTTCGTTAAGTACCGCCAGAATGGAAAAGGATTTAAATGTAGAACCCGGTTCAAACAAATCGCTGACAGCAAAATTCCTCTTGTTTTCGATCGGATATTCGCGGTAACGCTCAGGCTCATAGGTCGGATAGTTCGCCATGGCGAGTATTTTTCCGGAATAAGGCTCCATAATAACTACGCCGCCCCATTTCGCATGGACTTTTTCCACCATTTTAGCAAGTTCTTCCTCTGCTATGAACTGAATCTCGGAATCTATCGTGAGATAAATATCGCTCCCTTTTTTTGAATCGCCGATCTCGCTTTCGATGTCGATATCGTCTTCATATATTCTTTTCTTGGTAAGTTTGTTCTGTTTTACCTGAACCTTTGCTCCGGCAAGCATGGAATCATACCTGAGCTCGATCCCTTCAAGTCCTTCAGGTCCCTCTTCCGTAGGATTTTTATTTGCCTGAACAAAACCGAGAACATTGGCAAGCAGTTTTCCCTGCGGATAAACACGTTTGAAACTCTTTTCATAAATTATTCTGTTCAGATCGCTCAGGAGCTCATCCGCCTGCTTTTTTTCCTGAGATCCTTTCGCTACGCTTTTCGATATCCTGGATTCTTTATTTTTTGCTTCGTTTACCGCATTTTTAAGAGCCTTGTATTCGCCGTAGTCGACATCCTGCTTCAGAACTTCATAATGATTCGAACGACCGTTTCTTTTTTTGTTTTTTCTGAGTATTTCAAGGACTTCCTGTCTGTTCATGCCAAGATTTTCAGAAATTATATCAGCTAAGAACTCCTTGTTTACGACGCCTGCAGGATCGACTGCGATACTTACTTTGACCTCACTCATTGCAAGGGGATTGCCGTTTCTGTCGTAAATTGTTCCCCTTTTACCTCTGACAACTGAGAATTCGACCGAATTTTCGATTTTATCCATACGGTCTGCATGTTTTACAACCTGCAGATAATAGAATCTTCCTATTACGACAAAAAAAAGAACTAAAATAACAAACGCGAAAAAAAGATATATTTTTCGTCCGGTATCCATGCTGACTTACCCCACATTTCAGGTCTCTTAATCCAATTTTACGAATTTGTCCGAAGTGGTGACCGAAAGTTTCATCTCCTTTGCTTTTTTCATAAGAGCTTCGGAAGAAGTCAGCTTGAGATAGCCGCGCTCGGATAACTCTTTCTGCCATACAAGCTCCTGAGTATCCTCGATCATTCTTATAATATCGCTTTTGAGGTTTGCCTTGTAAGCCTTGTAGTAGCTGTCTGTCAGCATCAGGGAACCGGCCGCAAGGATCATGCAGATATATACAACAAGTTCTCCGGAAAAAAGTGTTCTGATCTTGGTTGAGATCACTCTTGAATTACTGAAAATTCTGGTTCTCTCTTTTTTAATGTTTTCTGAATCTGCATGGATGTAAGCCGGCATAATTGTCCTCCCCAAAGTTATATAAAAACGGTCTTTTTCAATATTCTAAGTTTTGCACTTCTGGCACGCGGATTTCTTGCACACTCATCATCTGTCGGAGTTATCATATCAACTGCAAATGACGCACCGTCACAAAAAGGAACGGCATCTTTTTCGTCGATATAGAACGGAACTTTGTTTTTGCGGTCACGGAAAAAGTTTTTCACGATCCGGTCTTCAGTCGAATGGAACGTGATAACCCCCATTATCCCTTTGTCGGAAAGAAGAGGAAAAGCCTTTTTCAGAGCAGTTTCGAGCTCGCCGAGTTCATCGTTCACAGCCATCCTGAGAGCCATGAACACCTGCGTTGAAGGATCAATCCCCTTTTTTGCATATCTTTTCGCCTTTCTTATTTCGTCTGCGAACTGAAGAGTCGTCGTCATACCTTCGTCTGCGCATTTTTTCAGCGTTCTCGCAACCGTTCCCGCCTCACGTTCCTGAGCGTAAAGACTCAAAATGTTTCTGAGCTCGCCTTCGGTCGAATTTTTGATGTAGTCAAGAGCCGTGAGCGGAGAATTTTTATCCATTCTCATGTCCATAGGACCGTCTTTCTGCATCGAGAACCCGCGCTGCGGCGTATCGAACTGGAAACTGCTGACACCGAGATCGGCAAAAACGATGTCAACTTTAGGGATCTGAAGAAGAAAGAGGACTTTGTCGATTTCGCTGAAAGGAGCGTTTACGACCGTTACATTCGGAAAAAAGGCGAACTTCTCCTTAAGATGAGCGACAGCATCCTGATCCCTGTCAATAAGTATAGCGCGCACATCCGGATATTTTTCAAGAATGCCTGCATCGTGACCGCCTCCGCCGGAAGTAAGATCTACAAAAACAGACGGTTTATTGTCAAAAGAAGACAAAACCTCGTCAAAGAGGACTGGAACATGAAGGAAATCCATTATTCGTCCCCTCTGTTTTCCGCTACAAGTTTTTTGGCTTTGTTCATTGCCTCGTCTATGAGCTCGTCGCTGACTTCCGAATCATTTTCTATCTGTTCGAGTCTTTCCTTAGCCCAGATTTTGAGACGCGTTATTTCGCCTACAAAAACGACATCTTTGTCTATTTCGGCGAAATCAATCATATATTTAGGAATTCTTATTCTGTTCTGGGAGTCAAGCGAGACAGGTTCTGCGCTTCCGACATATTTCTTGAGCAAAAACTTTTTAACAGGACCTTCCTCCATATTTTTTATCAGCTTCTGCTCTTCCGCCCACTCTCTTTCCGAAAAAACTTCAAGGCAGTTCTCATTTCTGTAAGGACAGCGCGTTATGATAATGGTGGAATTTTCATCATTGAGGCCCAGTTTTGAATAATAATCGGTAGAAAGCGGTATTCTTCCTTTCGGATCGACCCTGTATTCCTTCCTTCCGTAAAATGTATCTGCTAAATTTGACATCTTTTACCACTGAGCAACACAAAACCACCCTCTGTTACCACAAACGCACCACAAAAGCAACACTTTTTTTAAAAAAAATATTATTTTTACATATATACTTGAAATTTAAGGATATTTTCTGCACTCAAGACACAGGTGAATTCCTCTACGGCATTGTTTTTCAGAAAAACCGGATCTTAAAGCCGGTCTGTTTTTTGATGTAATTAGAAAATTTCAGAAGAAATATCTTTTCAGGGAAACGCTACCTTACACAGCGGACATAATATTTTCCGGACTTCGTGCCGCTGCTGACATAACCGCCGTATAAACTTATACGGTATGCACCCAAAAAATCATCACACTCGGTAGATGTCCAGAACCAGTCGTCGCACTTGTTTATTCCGCAGATATCCTTGATTTTATATATCGTGATCATTTCATCTTTTGTCGGAACACGCCAGTCCCAGAAACCGCCTTTAATCACCGTTTTTGCATAAAGCATCGCGTCTTTCCACGAAAGAAGAAAGCCGAAGGCAGTCTTTTCTATCATTGTTATAGAGCCTATCGGCTTCACAAGTTCAATATAGTCACCTTTGTCCCTGAAATTGGACGGCGCATAGAGGTCGCCCTCCCCTGCAGCATTATCCGCAGCCATACGGTTTACGAAAAAAGTATCCGCCTCATCTTCGTCCTCCCCCGTCCATTCGCGCGGAGCGGCACCGAACGAACTCTTTTTTACAGCGGCCTTTTTTATATCCTCTGCCTTCTTTTCCTCTTCCTGCTGTTTTTTCTCATCGACCTGTTTGTGCATCCATTCGTCAAGATCTTTGTTAGCCTCTTTGTCTTTAGAGAGAATTTTAGAGAGCTTCCATTTCAACAACATTCCGTTCTCCTTCAGCGTCATACCAAAAAAAACGAGGTAATTTACTTAAAGAAATATATTTTGCAATAAAAAGAACGCTTTTTTGGAGGATTTTTTTGTCCAGAAATGCTTGACCATTATACACATTTGTGACTACCGGTTTCACAACAACCGACACTCAAAAACATTGCGGTCAAAAATAGTGTTAAAATAAAAAGATTTTTCATTGTTTTCTCCTGTGATTATAGGTGTCTATTTTTTCGCGGAATAATTTGCTCTGCATGAACTGCGTGAAGAGCGCTTCGGCTAGAATGCGTCCGGCGGCAACATCAGAAGGGTAGTGAACTCCTCAGAGTATACGGCTCTTACCGATTTCTTCTGCCCGTTTCAGAAATTCCGAACGCTTTGCGGCATAATTTCTGCCATGAAAAGCGCGTAAACATAAGCGTAGGCTGTATGACCGCTGGGATAGGATCTGCTTACTGTCTTGGAACGGTTTATGCAAGGTTCAAGCGTGGAATCAGCTTCGTAAGGTCTCTGCCGGACAAACTTTTCCTTAACGATTCTTACTACTGTCAGGGTTTCTTCTCCGATTGAATCAACAAATGCGCGTTGTTCTTGAGTCAAGCCTTCATAAAAGGCTTTTTGAGCAGGAAACATTTCAGTGAATCCATACTTCGCGTCTTTCTTTGCGGCTTCACACTCATCTTTTGTGCGATTCTTCTGAAACTCATGCAATGTTTTGAAATCAGAATCTGATGCCTCAGAACCTAACTGCGGAATGTCTGGCAACTGGATTGCTAAAACGCGTTCCTTGTTTGTATATTGCAACGAAGCGGTATAATGACTACCGATGTTTTGTGAAGCGCATGAAAGGAAAAATAGAAATGATAAGAAAAAAAGTATGAGATTTTTCACGGTAGCAATTCTTATTGTTACTAATCTACTCTAAATTCAATTCTTCTGTTTGCCTGTCGACCTTCCAGTGTATCGTTTGAGTCGATTGGTTCGTTTTTACCTTTAGTTGATACAGAAATCCGGTTTGCAGACACTCCCTTTTTTACTAGATATTTTTTTGCTGATTCCGCTCTTTTCTTTCCAACCAATTTATTGACGTAGGAAGATCCCATACTGCAGGTATGGCCTATTATAGTTATCGACAAATCCTCATTATCAGATAACAATTTAGCTACATCATCGAGAGAATTCTTTTGTTCTTGAGTCAATTCGAAAGAATTGATTCTATATGAATTGACCTGGGTTTGATTAATAGCTTCTATTGCATTTTGTCTCCCATTTGTCCTATAGTTTTTGGATTCAGTCTCGTATATTTGTTCATTTGATTCCACATCTGTTTCTTCAACTTCTTCCACCTCTTCATTTTCGTTTTCGTTTACTTCTTCAGCAATTTCACGATTTCTCTTTTCTTCGTCGGCTTTTCTGCGTTCCTCTGCATCAATTAAATGTTGAGCCACAATATCATATATTTTAACATCTTCTTCAATTTCTTTGGTAAAATCTTCATCTGTCCATGTTTGTTTGATCCAAGCTGCTATTTCTTCTTCAGAAGCATTGGCATATTGTTGTGCCTCTTGGGGGGACATTTTTAGACGATTCTCCGCCTCTGCATTCATTTCTTCTATTTTAGCTTTTTCAATTTGTGCCAATCTAGCACTTCGTTCTTGCTCTTTTTGAGCAATATCCTTTATAGAAGCCGCAAGTTTTTTTCTGCAGTTGTCAAGAGCTTGCTTCTTTTCTTGTGGAGTTTTAGATTTATTGATTTCTTTGTCACAAGAGATTTTTACTTCTGAACTTGTCAAAGCAATTCCGATGGCATTCCATATTTCTTCATTTTTTGATCCAAGCTCTGATTTGCTTTGAACTTGAGCCACTGTTTTTAGACTTGTCTTTATAATGACATTACGCCTATCATATTTATCGCCTGAGGATAATTGTCTTCCTAGTTCTTGTTCATCTTCTGAAATTCCAAGAATGTTGAAGATAGCAGCAGACATTTTCGTTTCTTGTTTTTGTGAATTTCTTCTTCTGATTTCTTCGTCATAGTAGGCTGCTTTTTCAGGATTTTCTTTCTTTTCTTGCTCTAACTTTGCGATTTCATCTTCAAGATGTTTATTGGTGTTATTTGCTTGAGCCTCATAATCCTTTCCGCTTTGAGTTTGATCTATACCGCTTTTTGAAACAAGAGCAGAAACACCTGTTCTGATTGCGGAACCACCGTATCCAACAATGAAATCCATGGTTGCACAAGCAGTACTCAGAAAAAACAATGGTAAAATAAATAAACATTTTTTATTCATAATGATGTCTCCATAAGAAAAAATCCCGATACTATCACAAAAAACAGCATCGGGATTATCAAATTATTTACAGTTTATATTGGATATTAGTGGATCTCATCTGCTGATGTATACGTCATTCCTGAACATGCATCTTGGCTAATCCATTTACCCGATCTCGTATCAATTCTGACAGATTTTGCTTTGCCGCTCATCAGTAATCTTGCAGCGTAGGATTTTGCGTCTCCGCAATTATCAAAACACTGTTGAGATTTACCATCTACGAGTACCACATACTTTCCGCCACATGCAAATACTGATGCCGTACAAGCCAAAATTGCCAAAGCAAACAAAAATTTTTTCATTTTTTTCTCCATTGAAAAAAAGTTTAATAATAAACAAAACTACATTTTATACGGAACAAATCTTTTTTATTTCTCATACAAATTTATAACAGACCTTTAGTGGATCTCATCTGCAGAGGTATATGTTTTCCCAGAACATGCGTCTTGGCTTATCCATTTACCAGATCTCGTATCAATTCTGACAGATTTTGCTCTACCACTCCTCAGTAAACTTGCAGCATAGGATTTTGCGTCTCCACAACTTTCAAAGCAATATTGATTACCGCCATCTGCGAGTAATATATACTTTCCGCTGCATGCAAATACCGATGCCGTACAAAGGAAAATTGCCAAACCAAACAAAAACTTTTTCATCTTTTCCTCCATTTGTATTATTTAGCGCAGATCACTTGATTTTCATGATTATCCCAACCACGAGCAGCTCTACAATAGTAGCTTCTTTTACCACTGTCATTTTCTTCTTCTGAACAGCTACCCTGAAATTTTAACTGTTCAGCAGACCAACAACCATTCATGGCAGAGCAGTTTCCTCGCCATCTTAATTCGCATATAGTTGCCAAGCGCCATCCTGACCCCAAGTTATCACAATATTTATTGGCATCTGATAATTTCATCTTTTTAGAAGCTTCGTGATACTGAGAATCGCTGTGATTGTCAAACTCACAGTAAGCATCATAATTACCACTATAAGCAAAAATCATGAAAAAACTGAAAAAGACCAAACCAAAAACCAAAATTTTTTTCATTTTTCTCTCCTTTAAATAGTAAATTTATCTTGCTCTTTTACAGTTGTGGTAAGTTCTGTCATAGGCTTCCTGATATGCTTGATATTCTCGGGAGCCTGGTGAATAAGGATTCCTTGACCTTTTGGAATGATTCCTGCAATCCATTTTTGCATCGCTGATGCCTTTTCGTTCCGCCTCTCCGACACCACTAATCATTGCGGAACTGACAGTTTTACAGGAAAAAGTAACAGCACTGGCATAAATAGAGCCAAACAAGCAACCTGAAAGAACAAGACTGACAAAAAGAACTTTAAAAAACTTTTTCATCTTTCCCTCCATGGAAAAATTAATTAATAAATCGACCACAACTTTTGCCATAGTCATCTAAAAATTCAACGAATCAAAATGCTGGATATAACCAACAAAAAAAACATCGCTTTAAATCAAAAATGTCGGACAAAGTCAACAAAAAAATCACAGCATCTTATAAGATACTTGCTAACTCTTTATAATGATTGTGATTTACGAAAAATATGGGAATTTTTAGACTTGCGATTTTTTCCAATTTAACCTGCGACAGCGGAACACAATAATTTTCTATCTCACGCACCTGACGCAGCCGAAACTTTGCCCTTTGTCGCTGCAGCCGCCAATGCCTTTGAAAAAGCCTAGAAAACAGGCTGATCCGGGATCATTTTCTGAGTCTGTTGATGACCAGAACCATGAATCGTCAGATTTTTCGATCCCGCAGATTTTTTGAATTGTGTAGATTTCTTTTAGTTCTTCGATTGTGGGAAGATGCCAGTCGGTGA
Organism: uncultured Spirochaetales bacterium; assembly: GCA_902774115.1. Lineage (GTDB taxonomy): Bacteria > UBP6 > UBA1177 > UBA1177 > UBA1177 > UBA1177. Next base: position 365,000 of record CACYHH010000001.1, on the reverse strand, counting down.
AGCCGCCTAAATTTAAATTTTTTGCGTAACACACAGCTTCGTGCCAGTTCATGGCGTTCGGAGCCATACCCTTCTGGATCATCCTGATTGAGGCGATCGGATGCACTAGTTCTATGTAGTCGCCTCTGTCGATAAAATTTGCATACAAGGCGGATATTTTGTCTGAATTAACAATATTATTGTCATTTCTGTTCATCACTCGACTCCTCTAAAAACAACGAACTTTCAATTTTGAACAAAAGAATCACTTCTATATACTCAGCTGTCGGTTTTATTCAACAAAAAAAATACCGGCAAAATTCATTATCTGAATCTGTCATGCCACTGTTTATAAAGAAAAATCTAATGCAAATTCAAAAAAAAAAAAAACGATTTGATAAAATAAGTGTGTTTCAATTTGTTCTGTCTTTGGGTTATGCCGCATCACACCTGAAGAAAACCGTTGACTTGCCTAAGTAAATTATTACAATATCAGCTGCTTTTTTTGATTTTTGAGGTAAAGAACTGTGACAAATATCGACATCCGTGAAGAATTCGGAAGAAGGCTGAAATTCTTAAGAAAATGCAGAAAAATGTGTCAGGAAGAACTTTCACGTCTGAGCGGTATCGACCGCGGATATATTTCCGAAGTCGAAAACGGCAGATCGGCTGCAACAATTGATTTGATCAACAGACTGGCAAAAGCTCTTGACTTTTTCCCTGCAGAATTCCTTGCTTTCGGCAAAGAAGCACCGAAATATTCTTATGAAAGCCAGCCTATTTCTTATATTTCAACTGAAAATCTTAAGAAAAAGCGTTAATCCCTACCCTTTCACCTGGTCGCCGGTTTTGCCGAAGCGGCGTTCCCTTCCGGCGAAGTCCTTGAGGGCTTTGATGAACTCGTCTTTGTTGAAATCGGGCCAGAGTGTGTCGGTGAAGTAGAATTCGGAATAGGCTATCTGCCAGAGAAGATAGTTGGAAATTCTGTATTCGCCGCTTGTCCGGATAACGAGGTCGGGATCGGGCATATTGAATGTGTAGAGGTTTTCTGAAATCAGTTTTTCGTCGATATTTTCGGGAATTATCTCATTCGCCGCGACTTTTTGAGCGATTTTTCTTACAGCCTGCGTGATTTCCTGGCGCGAGCCGTAGCTGAGTGCGAGCGTAAGGGTCATTTTCGGATCATATTTTTCCGTTTCTGCTATGGTTTCTTTCATAAGTTTTAGCAGTCCTGGCGAAAATTTCTCCTTGCTCCCGATGATATTGAGCCTTATGTTTTTCTCGATAAGCAGATTCTTTTTGGAAACGAGATAATCTTTAAAAAGCTCCATCAGACCTGAGACTTCCGATTCCGGACGGTTCCAGTTTTCTGTCGAAAAGGCGTAAAGTGTCAGGTATTTCACCCCTATTTCGCGGCATATCGTAGTAATTGCATCGACCGCATCCGCTCCGGCTCTATGCCCTACCAGCCGGTTCCAGAGCCGCTTTTTGGCCCAGCGTCCGTTACCGTCCATGATGATTGCGACATGCTGCGGCAGACGATCTTCATTCAATCCGTATTTAATGCAGTATTCATTCATTTATCAGGCCTTTACTTTGATATTTTCTGACTGACTTCCTCGATAAGACGGTCTATATAGGCGTTGTTCTTTTCCATCGAAGCCGCCATTTTGAGCTGCGTCAGCGCCGACTTGTAATCACCGACTTCAATGGCTTTTGTCGCAAGAATTGCAAAACGGCGCGCCTGATTGTTCTGAATCGTATCTTCCGGCGTTTCGTTGTATGACACTTTTATTCTGAAATCGAAGCGTTTCGCATCGGGATTTTCCTTGAGCATCTTGTCATAAATAACCTTTCTCGAAGGATTCATCAGCACGGAGTATGCTTCATTTGCGCGCTTCGTTATATCGTAAGCCTTTTCCCTTATGTCGGCAGGAATGTTCCTGAATTTGTCAGGGTGATACTTTCTCGCCATAGCGATATATTTTTTCTTGATGTCTGCGAGAGACGCATTCTGCGGCAGACCGAAAAACGTATAGTAGTCATAACTGTCCATATTTTCTGAGAAATAGGAGATTTCTTCAAGCATATCGACCGAAACGGCGGTCGGAATCTTTGCTTTTTCAGCTCCGCTTTCGACTATTTCCTTAACTTTTGCAAGGAACAGTTCACTGTTGAGAGGCAGTTTGAAAAACGCTGCCGCACCATATTTTGCAGCGATGTCGGCATTGAGTTCCGGACCTTCCGAAACAGCTAAAAGAATGAAACTTTTCGCTTTACGGATAACCGGCAGAGCTTTAAGCCAGATCCCTTCCGACAGAACCGAAGAAACGATGAGCGTGTCGTAGCTCTCCAGATTTTCGGTAAGCAGCTCTTTCACATCCTGCGTGATGAAGCATTCACAGTCATTGATTTTTGAGATCAAGAATTTCTCTAATAATTTCAAATACTTTTCGTCTTTCATAAGGATTGCTATCTTTTTTCTCATTGGCGTTGCTCCAAACCAAGAATATTCAATGAAATTTTTTGCATTCTTCCAGTATCAAGATCAACAGCGCTGACGTTGAGAACGCCGTTCGTATCGATCTCGAATTTTACCTCAATCTTGAGTTCCCCTCGTTTTGCCTTTCTCATTTCAGAAAGCGTAAGTTCTCCCATCAGATGCGATTCACGCTTGCTTTTTGCGTTGCCCTGATAAATTTCGATCTTTACAGAATCTACATCGTCTGCCGCATTCGTAAAAATGTTGGTTCTTTCAAGGGGAAGAGGTTCATTCTTTTCGACCAATATTTCAATGTAGTCACCTACGCTGCCGACACCGATCGAAAGCGGCACAACGTCAAGCAGAACCGGTGCCTGATCACTGTAATCACTGATGAGCGAATTACCCATGATGCTCGCACCCATCGCGATGACAAGTACGGACTCAATGCCGAAATAAGGCTGCTGTTTAAAAAATTCTGAAACGCGCTCCTGAACTCGCGGGATCTTCGACGAACCGCCGACAAGAATAACCGCGTCAAGAGCCGAAACATCAAGATGGGCACTTTCCATCGCATCGCGGCAGATATCGAAAGCCTGAGAGACTATCGGATCGATGATCTGATTGAAAAGCTCTCTGTCAATGACTCTTTCGTAATCGGCAAATCTTTCCTCTCCGAGCGGGATCATGCTGCGTATGAGAACTTTGATCTTGTCCTGAGTTGAAAGGGCGATCTTTATACGTTCGGCTTCGGCAAGGAAAACTGTCATCATTTCGCTGTTCATCGAAACTTTGACACCGTAGTTGACTTCGATGTCGTACATCATGAACTGAACGATAGCAGCATCGATGTCGTCGCCGCCCAGGAAACTGTTGCCGGCAGTCGAAAGGACTTCGAAAACGTTGTCCCTGACTTCGAGAACGGTGATATCAAAAGTTCCGCCGCCGAAATCGAAAACGGCGATTTTTTCATCTCTGTTGCTGCCGAAACCGTAAGCCAGAGCTGCTGCCGTCGGCTCGTTTATTATGCGGAGAACATTGAGCCCTGCAAGCTGTCCCGCTTCCTGGGTCGCACGCCTCTGAGCCTCGTTGTAGTTCGCCGGAACGGTAATAACCGCATCGACGACTTCTTCGCCCAGATATTCCGCAGCCGCCTTTTTAGCCTTTTTCAGAACGAGAGAAGATATTATCTGCGGCGTAATGCGTTTGCCGTATATCTCTATTTCTACAGAGTCGTTCTTTCCGCCCACAACTTTATAAGGGAACTTTCTGGCATATTTTATAGTTTCAGGATGGCTGAAGTTGCGGCCGATGATCCTTTTTATGCTGTAAATCGTGTTTACTGGATTCAGGTGCCGCATATCCTTAGCCTTCTTTCCGACTATGATATTTCTGCCTTCATTAACAAAAGAGACGACCGAAGGCATTATTTTGTCTTCTTCCTCTCCGGGAATGGGAATAACAGTTGAAAGACCGTCCTGAACGACAGCGACCGTTGTGGTCGAAGTTCCAAGATCGATACCGAGAACGTATTTCGACATTTCATCTCCGCCAGCAAAAAAACAACCAAACCCTCTTTACAAAGAAAGGGGCAAAATAATACTTTTTTTTTATGTTTTGGCAATTATTCGCGAAAAATTCACCGATTTTGCTCTTTAATCCCTTGCCGATTTTTGAAAAAGTCGTATTATGCGCTGTTTTTTAGGAGGTGGAACCGTGAAAAAACTCAAAAAAACACAGACTTTGACAAAAATCACCTGTGCAAAGTGCGGAAAAGAGTATTTCGTCTCGTTCGTTGCCGACGGACACAGAAACTACTACTGCGACGAATGCCTGAAGGAAATGAACAAACACAAAAAAGAAGGAAAAATCAAAAAAGTTTTCGACCAGAAAAACGAAAAATACATGTTTGATTTCATCTGCGACATCTGCGGGGAATTCAGACACGCTTTCTATGCTCCGAAAAGGGAAAACGGAAAAATAATGTGCAAGGAATGCGAATCGAACCGGAAACTGGAAGAACGGAAAAAATCGAGAAGGAACGTGATACTCGCCGCCTCAACTCAGGCAGCAAAAGAATCTTTACCATTCAAAAAAGAGGAAGATGATGAATAGAGACGACGCATTGAAACTGCTTGAACTCCATCTGCCGAACAAAAATCTCATCAAACACAGCATCGCAGTTGAAGCCGGAATGAGAAAAATGGCAGAGTTCCTCGGCGAAAAAGATGTCGAAAGATGGGCGATGTCGGGGCTTCTCCACGATCTCGACTACGAAGAAACGAAGGATGACTTTCCTAAACACGGGCTTGTCACGGGCGAAATCCTCCGCAAAGAAGGTTTTGACGATACCGAAATTCTTGACGCGATAGTCATGCACTCGGGCAACATTCCGGCAACCACAGCGATGGGAAAAGCGCTTTACGCAGTCGATCCGACAACAGGCTTTCTGACGGCATGCGTCCTCATGTCACCGACGAAAAACATCCACTTTCTCGACATGGGTTTCATGATGAAGCGCTTCAAGGAAAAACGCTTTGCGGCAGGAGCAAACAGAGAACAGATCAATAGCGCGACCGAAAACTTTCCGCTCACTCTCGAAGATTTCATCACGATAGTTCACGAAGGAATGAAAGAATATTCGGAAGAACTCGGCCTCGGAAAACTGTAGGCACGATTTCACCAAATTTATCAAAGACTTAACAAAAAATCCCCGCCTATTTTTAAACATAAATTTGAGAAGATGAAGAATAATTTTTCGGCAAAGAATCTAAAACTTGTTTTCTGTTTGTTTATGTGATACAACCAAACGCTTTAATCGTGATTAGCGGAGTGAAATATGGCAAGAACTGCAATAAATCGCAAAAAAGCGGCTAAGGAATTCGCTGATTTCTGGCAAGGTAAAGGGGACGAAAAACAGGACAAGGAGCTTTTCTGGACCTCACTTCTGCGGAATGTTTTCGGAATCGAAAAGCCAGAAACCGTCATTGACTTTGAAAAAAGGGTCAAAATCAACGGAATTAAATATATCGATGCCTACATTGCGGCGACAAATACCGCTATCGAGCAGAAAAGCCTGGGAATCGACCTCGACAAAAAAGCTCTCCAGAGCGACGGTAGTCTGCTCACGCCTTACGAGCAGGCAAAACGCTACAACGACAATCTGCGCTACTCGGAACGCTGCCGCTGGATTGTGGTGTCGAATTTTGCCGAGTTCCGCATTTACGACATGGAAAAAGAAGAACCGGAAAAGCATTTTGGTACTGTTTTGCTCGAAAATTTATCAAATGATTTTGAGAGTTTACATTTTCTGGTCGATTCAGAAAAAGATTTGATTCCGCCGGAAACGCAGATTTCTCTGAAGGCCGGAGAACTTGTCGGGAAGCTTTATGATGCGATTCTTAAGCAGTATAAAAATCAAGAAAGAGCAGAAACTCTCAAATCTCTGAATATCCTCTGTGTCAGACTTGTTTTTCTGCTTTATGCCGAAGATGCGGGAATCTTCCCTGAAAAAGATATGTTCGGGCGTTATCTTGCAAAATTCAGACCTGAGGAAGCTCGCGAAAAGATATTGAATTTGTTCGCAATTCTGAACACAAAACCTGAAGATCGGGATCCGTATTTGAATGATGATTTGGCAGCGTTTCCGTATGTCAACGGCGGACTTTTTGCCGAGCGTGAAATCGAAATACCCAGATTTAATGAAGAGATTGTCGACATTCTTGTGAACAAAGCAAGTGCCGGTTTTGACTGGTCTAAAATTTCTCCCACGATTTTTGGAGCAGTTTTTGAATCGACTTTAAACCCCGAAACACGGCACCAAGGCGGAATGCACTACACCTCGATCACAAATATTCACAAAGTGATTGATCCGCTGTTTCTGAATGGTTTATGGAAGGAATTTTATGAAATTACGGGCAAAAAATGCCCCTCTAAGCTAGAGGGGCTGTCGCGAAGCGACTGGGGCGTGTGTCAAAACAAAAAGGCAACACACTCCACCGCCGCAAGCGGCACCTCCCCTAACTTAGGAGAGGAGTTAAGATTGACGGCCAAACAGCGTTCCCGTTTAGAGCAGTTACGCAATAAAATCGCAGATTTAAAATTTCTCGATCCTGCCTGCGGAAGCGGAAATTTCCTGACAGAAACCTATATTTCACTGCGCCGCTTGGAAAACGAAATCCTTAAAAAGATTCACGGAAACCAGCAGCTTTTAGGGAGTGATTTTTCACCTATAAAAGTAAAAATCTCGCAGTTTTACGGCATTGAAATCAACGATTTTGCTGTCACTGTCGCAAAAACGGCACTTTGGATCGCTGAATCGCAGATGATGAAAGAAACTGAGGAAATTGTTGAAGAAGACCTCGATTTTCTGCCGCTTTCGACAAGCGCGACAATTGTTGAGGGCAATGCCCTTAGGATGGACTGGAGATATTTGTGCGAAGAAGAGGAAAAAATTCCCACGATAACCGCGAAAAAGACTAATCTCATTTATCCTTTTATGATCAGGGAACCTGAAGTGGAATACCACCCTGGCAGATATTACCCGGTGAAAGGATCCGATAGCAAATATGACGAAATCAATCTTATCACAGACGAAATAAATGTCGGAAAACCGCGGCAGAAAAAGACGGAAAACCATTACGACTACATCATGGGAAATCCGCCGTTTGTAGGACATCAGTGGCGAAGCAAGGAACAGCAGAGCGACATGGACACGGTTTTCAAAGACTTCGGAAACAACCACGGTAAGCTTGATTATGTATGCTGCTGGTATAAAAAAGCATTGGATATTATTCGCGGCACTAATGTAAAATGTGCATTTGTTTCAACAAACTCAATATGTCAGGGCGAAAGTGTTGCAACTTTGTGGAAACCTTTGTTTGACGATGCTCTGAATATAGATTTTGCGTGGAGGACATTCCGCTGGGACAGCGAATCAACGCAGAAAGCCCATGTTCACTGCGTGATTGTTGGATTTTCTTGTCGGCATGCACGCGGCTCGCGTGCAGAAAAGAATGCAGTCGAGCCGATTGCACACCGACAAATTTTCAATGCTGACGGAACAGTTATCGAAGCAAAAAATATCAACGGATACTTGCTTGACGCACCGAATGTTTTTATTCAGAACAGAAATCAGAATTTAAATCCGACATTACCGAAAATGAGCAAAGGAAGTCAGCCGACAGACGGTGGAAATCTGATTCTTTCAACTGATGAAAAAGATGAACTGATCCGAAAGTATCCAGAAAGCGCGAAATTTATCCGGCAGTTTATGGGGGCAGAGGAGTTTATAAACAACAAAAAACGGTGGTGTCTCTGGCTGAAAAATGTCGCACCGGACGAATACAGAAAAATTCCGCCGGTCATTGCGCGTCTTGAAAGAGTCTCTGAGTTCAGACGGAAGAGTCCTACTGCTTCGGTTCAGCGTGATTCAGAAACACCGATGCTTTTCACACAGATTCGTCAACCTGAGACGGATTATCTGGCAATACCGAGAGTTTCATCAGAAAACAGAAAATATATTCCGATCGGATTTATTAAACCTGATATTATTTTGAGCGATCGTGTTAGTTACATTTCAAATGCAACACTCTATCTTTTCGGTGTTATGTCATCCAATGTTCACAATGCATGGATGCGTGTCGTCTGCGGTAGATTAAAGAGCGATTACAATTATTCACCGTTTATTTACAACAATTTCCCGTGGCCGGATGTAGAGACGTCACCTGAGACGTCTCACAAAAGAAAAACCGTGGCAAACGCAAAAGAGACGTGTCAGGTCACGTCTCTACGGGACAAGGTCGAACAGACAGCGCAGGCGATTCTTGATGCAAGAGCGAAATATCCGGACTCGTCTCTTGCCGACCTTTACGATGAAACCACGATGCCGCCTGACCTCAGAAAAGCTCACAAAGAAAACGACAAGGCTGTTATGGCGGCTTACGGTTTTAATTCGAAAATGAGTGAAGCTGAAATTGTTGCCGAGCTTTTCAAGATGTATGAAAAGCTGACAAAAAAGGGGATAAATTAAAATCATGGATCAATCAGACAAATATTTTGATTTCGCGTGCAGACTTCTCGCAGGAAGAGACTACTTCACTGAAGAGCTGCGGCAGAAAATATTAGTCAAAGGCGCGACTGATGACGAAGCAGATAAAGTAATTGAAAAACTAAATAAATTCAATTACTTAGACGACACAAAAGTTCTCAGAAAATACGTTTCCGAAATTTCCGTGAAAGGAAAAGGGATCAACTACCTGAAGCAGAAACTCTACGAAAAAGGGTGTTCCGCCCTGCTCTCTTCATTCGATCTGACGGAATTCTACCCTTTTGAAGAAGAGTGCGCCGCGGCAGAAAAAGCGCTTGCGAAACTCGGAAAATGCGAAGAGAAAAAATTAGTATCAAAACTCGTTTCAAGGGGATTTTCACTACCGGCCGCGCTGGATGCCGCAAAAAAAGGAAAAAGGTAATTTTACACCAAAAATATTTGATTATTACTAACAATTTTTATTGACAAAAGACTCTCTTCCCCTATAATTCCGCCCGCACTTTGCCGGATAACCGGCGGTGACGAAAAACAAAGGAGGTATTTTCGTATGTCACAAGAAACTTTTGAAGAACTGCTTGAGAGTTATCTTCCGAACAAAGAAGAAAATTCAGGCGAAAAAATCAGTAAGGGTATCGTTCGCGCAATCAGAAAGGATGTCATCATCGTTGATGTCGGCCTTAAAAGCGACGGAGTTATTTCGGCAAGCGAATTCACGCCGGAAGAACTTGCAAACCTTAAAGTCAACGACGAAATCGAAGTCGTTGTTGAAAACTGGGACGGCGACAGAGGCATGTCTCTTTCCAAAGAGAAGGCTTCCAAGCTCAAAGTTTGGGAAGTTGTTGAAAAAGCTTTCCAGGACGGCTCGCTCGTCAACGGTACGATCGTTGCGAAAGTCAACGGCGGTCTCGCAGTTGATATCGGCGTCAAGGCGTTCCTTCCCAATTCGCAGGTTGCCCTGAGACCTATTAAAAACGTCGATGACCTTATCGGCAAAACCTATGACTTCAAAGTCATCAAATTCGACAAGAAGAAAGGCAACATTGTCATTTCGAGAAGAGACCTTCTTGAGAAAGAAAGAGAAGCTCTCAAGAACACGACCCTCGAAAAACTTCAGGAAGGCGCAATCGTTAAAGGTCTTGTCAAGAACATCACCTACTACGGCGTTTTCGTTGACCTCGGCGGTATCGACGGTCTTCTTCACATCACCGATATGTCATGGGGCAGAGTAAACCATCCGTCCGAAATGTTCAAAATCGGCGACGAAGTTGATGTCAAAGTCCTCAAATATGACAAAGACTCCGAAAGAGTCAGCCTCGGCGTAAAACAGATCACGGACGATCCGTGGATCCACGCTACCGAAAAATACGCAGCAGGCAAAACTGTTAAAGGCGTTGTCGTTTCTCTTGAAGATTACGGCGCTTTCGTCGAGCTCGAAAAAGGCGTTGAAGGTCTCATCCACATTTCCGAAATGTCCTGGACGAGAAGAATCAAACACCCGGGCAAAATGGTTGCCATCGGCGATGAAGTCGAAGTCAAAATCCTTGAAATCGACGTCGAGAACAGAAGAATTTCTCTCGGCATGAAACAGATCGAGCCGAATCCCTGGGAACTTCTCAAAGACAAATATCCGGTAGGCACGATCGTAAAGGGAACAATCCGCAACATTACCGATTTCGGTCTTTTCGTAGGTGTTGAAGAGGGTATCGACGGTCTCGTAAGAACCAGCGATATTACATGGGACAGAAAACTGAAACACCCGTCGGAATACTACAAGAAAGGCGACGAAATCGAAGCTGTCGTTCTCAATATCGACTCCGAAAAACAGAGATTCTCTCTCGGCATTAAACAGCTTACCGAAGATCCTTGGAAAATCTTCAAAGATCAGCACAACGTAGGCGACAAAATTGAAGTCGAAGTCGTAAAAGTTGCTGAATTCGGCGTTTTCGTAAAAGTTTTCGACACGATCGAAGGTCTTGTCCACAAAACTGAATTCGAAGACAACAAAGAATACCAGCCGGGCGACAAACTCGAAGTCATCATCAAATCGATCTCCGACACCGACAGAAAGGTTTCTCTCAGCGTAAAAGCTGTCAGCGATGAAGAAAACCAGAAGATCGTTGAAGAAGCTGAAACGGTTGTCGAAAAAGTTCCGGAGAAACTCGGTTCCATGGCAGATGCTTTCAAAAAAGCTGAAGAAAAAACCGAAGAATAAGTTTTTCCGCTATGATTTTGAAGGGCACTTCGGTGCCCTTTTTTTGTATTCAGGAGTGCTGAATGAACCTTTCTGAACGCCGTTTGAAAGTCGCCTTCTACACTTTCGGCTGCAAGGTCAACCTGTTTGAAAGCGACCAGCTCAAAAAATCGCTCGGTAATGTTGAAATCGTCTCTTGCGACGACGATGCAGATATTTTCGTAATCAACAGCTGTGCCGTCACGGCAACCGCCGAAAGTCAGGCAAGAAACATGGTAAGGCGCCTCTCGCAACGCGGAAAAGTGATACTCACAGGCTGCTATGCAAGAAAAATAAAATGCGAATTAAGCTTTGAAAACACAGAAATCGTGCCTGACATCAAAGATGTCGCCGAAATGCTCGGTTCAAGCCTTTCTTATGACGCCTTTTTCACGCGGAGCCGCCCTTTCATCAAGATCCAGAGCGGCTGTGACCAGTTCTGCGCATACTGCATAATTCCTTATCTTCGCGGACCTTTGAAGAGCGTTCCGCTGCATGAAATCAGATCTCTGCTCGAAAAAATCAGAGAAGAAAATTTCAAAGAAGTCGTCCTCACAGGAATCCACATCGGAAAATACGGAAAGGATCTGAGCGACGGCTCGACTCTTGCGGATGTCGTCAAAGCGGCTTTCGAAACTGTAGGACGTGTCCGCATGGGTTCGCTTGAATCGCCTGAAATCGATGAAAGGCTTTTCGAATACGCGAAAAACGGAATGATCCTTCCGCACTGGCATATTCCTTTGCAGAGCGGCTGCGACAAAACTCTCGTGGCAATGCGGAGACCTTATAGAACCGAAGCTTTCAGGCGTTCAGTCGAAAAAGTTATCGGATGTTACGATTCCATGCCAGCTTTAGGCACAGATGTCATAACAGGTTTCCCTGGCGAAACAGACGAAGATTTCACCGAAACCGCGAAATTTATAGAATCGCTTCCTTTCGCATATGGCCACGTCTTCCCCTTCTCAGCACGTCCCGGGACTCCGGCAGAAAAAATGGAGAAGGAAAATCCTGTACCCAAGCAGCTCAAAAAAGAGCGTGCGGCAATACTCCGAGATATTTTCCAGACAAAAAAAGAAAAATTCATGAAATCTCTCGACGGTACAACTGATGAAGTAATAATCGAAGAAAAAATCGATGAAAACCTGTTCGCATCGACTTCTTCAAAGTACCAGACAGTCAGTGTCAAAGGCGTTTTTCAGCCGCGCGAACTCGTTAAAGTCAGACTTTCTTTTGAAAAAGGAAGGCTCTGGGGTTCAAAATTATAATTTAAAAAGCATCTTCGATATCGCTGGAAGCAGCCTGAGGAAGAAGTTTCGGCTCTTTCATCGTAAACATTTTTATTTTGGCAAGAGCGCGGGATTCTATCTGTCTTACGCGCTCTTTTGAGATTCCGTATTTCTCGCCTATCTCTTCCAAAGTCATTGTCTCTTCGGCAAGATAACGGTTCCAGATTACGAATTTTTCCCTTTCGTTAAGTGTACTTATCGCGTTCTGGAGCTTTACCTTCATATCTTCGTCATCGATTTCCTGATCAAAATCGCTTTTGTCCTTGAGCTCGATCAGTTTTTCATCGCTTCCTTCGATAGTCTGATCGATCGAAATATCGTTGTAGGAAGAAACAACCTGTAGTGCGTCAATGACTTTATCCGGCGTGACATTGAGTCTCCTCGCAACTTCCTGAATAAGTTCTTCTTTCGATATTTCGCCGTCTTTGTCGTAACTCTGAATGTCTTTGATGGTTGCCATCATGTTGAAGAAAAGTTTGCGTTCATCCCTGCTTTTTCCGAATCTTACGATACTCATCTGACTGATGATGAACTCCTGGATTTTTGCACGGATCCACCATGTCGCATAAGTCGCGAAACGGACTCCTTTGTCGAGATCAAACTTCTGAAGAGCGGTGAGAAGCCCGAGACTCCCCTCCTGGATAAGATCGGGAACGTCACGGAAATTTCTGAATTTGTAAGCAAGATTTACGACAAGTTTCAGGTTGCTGACGACGATTTTCTGAGCAGCTTCCTTGCTTTGCGTTTCCTTGAACTCCTTGAAAAGATCTGCCTCCTCTTCCCGCGTCAGGTCGGGAACAGAAAGGACGCTGCGGATATATGTCGAAAGAGTATTCTGTGAAAGTATCGGAATTTTGCTCAAACTTTGTTTTTCACTCAAAACAGCCTCACTTGTTCCTTATTTTTATCGCTTCGTCACGAAGTTTCTTATCGGCGCAGTTGTTGTTGAACCATATCCCGAAGAGCGCCCGTTTAAAATCGTAACCTTTGATAACTCCCAGAAATTCCTGCTCGAAATAAACTTCAGTTCCTTTTCCCGGACGGTATAAAAAAGTTATGGACTTATTTTTCTTAGGTTTCCTGCCGGAATTTTCGAGCAAACTAAGAAAAGTGTCTATTCTGGTCTGAATAGTCTTCAAAAACTCTTTGTCGTGATCCATTCCGTAACTGAAACCGCGCCTCAGCTCGCTGATGAGCCTTTTCATCCTTAGAATATTTGAAAGTGAAACAAGTCTGATCGCCATAGGTTTATCAGCATTTTTGATTTTCATATTGTCAGTCTCGTTACCGGCTACGTAAAGCCCGATCGCGTAGATTGAAAAAGAAGCCGGTGCGAAAACACCGTAGTTTCTGAGCGGAATAGTAAGATCTTCATTGACTTTTATTTCCGGATCATACTTTACTTTGGCTGCAAAAACTGGAAATGTCAGACAAAAAATTATGATCAGAAAAAACAGCCTTTTCATTTGAGCTTAAGTTCTTCCTTCTTGAAATTGACGACAAAATCAACAGCGTCTTCGATTTTCATCTCCTGTTTCTCGTTGGTCTTGCGGATTTTTACTTCGACAACGCCCTTTTCAAGAGATTTTGCGCCGAAAATTATCTGGACAGGATATCCGACAAGATCGGCATCGTTGAATTTGAACCCTGCCCTTTCGTCACGGTCGTCAATGACCGTTTCAACTCCTGTCGCATTGAGTTTTTCATAAAAATCGAACGCCGCGTTCTTTACTTCTTCCTTGTTCATCTGGAGCGGAAGAACTATCGCCTCATACGGAGCAAGCGCCATCGGCCAGATTATGCCGAATTCGTCGTGATTCTGCTCGATTGCAGCCTGCACCGTTCTGCCGACGCCGATTCCGTAGCAGCCCATGACCGCAGGAACAGACTCGCCGTTTTCATCGATGAATTCACATTTCATTTTAGAGCTGTACTTCGTTCCGAGATAGAAAACCTGTCCTACTTCGATTCCTCTGCACTCTTCAAGCACGCCGTCGCAGTGCGGGCATCTTTCGCCTGCCGTAGTAACGACGAAATCAGCGACCGCATCAGGAGTGAAATCCCTGTGCATAACGACATTTTCGATGTGGTAACCTTCTTTGTTGGCGCCTGCCGTAAGCGAAGGCATCGTAGTTACCGAATAGTCAGCAAGGATTCTTATCTGTTTTCTGAGGTTTACAGGTCCGATGAATCCGTGAGGCGCACCCGAAATCTCTTCGATTACCGAGTCACTTGCAAGTTCGACCGCATTCCCTTTGCAGAAAGCCTGAACTTTCGCTTCGTTGATCTCTTTGTCGCCTCTTACAAGGATGAGAACAGGTTCTTCATCAACCATATAAATCATTGATTTCATTATTTCTTTCGTGGTTTTGCCCAAAAATTCGGCAACTTCTTCGACCGATCTCTGATTCGGAGTTTCAACATCTTTTACAGGCGGAACTGCTGAAGAATCGAGCTTGTTTTCGCTGTAGACCGAAGTCGCCTTCTCAAGGTTTGCCGCGTAGCTGCACTTGCTGCACGAAAGGATCGTATCTTCTCCGGCATCGGCAAGAACCTGGAATTCGTGGCTCATGTCACCGCCTATTGCGCCGGTTGCAGCATCGACAGGCTTGAATTTAAGACCGCTTCTTCTGAAAATCGCGTTGTAAGCCTCATACATTTTTTTGTAGGATTCCTTCGCCTTCTCCTCGCTGACATCGAATGAGTAGCCGTCTTTCATTATGAACTCTCTGCCTCTCATCAGGCCGAAGCGCGGACGGACTTCGTCGCGGAACTTGCTCTGGAACTGGTAAAGGTTGTACGGAAGCTGCTTGTAGCTTCTGAGGTTTCTGCGTACCATGTCGGTGATTACTTCTTCGTGCGTCGGACCAAGGCAGAAATCACCGCCCTTTCTGTCTTTCAAACGGAGAAGTTCGGGACCGTAGTAACCCCATCTGCCGCTTTCCTGCCAAAGCTCGGCAGGCTGGACCGAAGGCATGAGAACTTCCTGACAGCCGCGTTTATTGAGCTCTTCACGGATTATGTCTTCAAGTTTTCTGATGCTTCTGAGGGCAAGAGGAAGATAGTTGTAAACGCCGCTCGCAAGTTTCTGTATCATTCCGGCGCGGTAAAGAAGCCTGTGGCTGTCGATCTGCGCCTCTTTCGGAACTTCCTTCAATGTCTGGAAAAAAAGCTGACTTACTCTCATCTTTGAATCTCCTATAAAAAACAAAAATATAACAAATTACGGGCATTCATAGCACAATCAATCGTTTCTGCCAAAAAATTCTTCAACTCTGCGTGCGATTTCGGCAACCGGCAGGACGTTGAACTTCACTCCGACAGGTGCAGACCTGATAAAATCGCGTCCGTAACTTTTTTCAGCTATGCGCTTGTCAAGCACCGTCACAGTCCCGATGTCGCTTTTCGTGCGGATGAGTCTGCCGAAACCCTGCTTGAACTTTAGCACCGCATTCGGCAGTGTGTAGACCTGAAAACCGCCTTTTCCGGTTTCCTGCTCAAGACGCGCGACATAACGCTTGACGAACGGATGGCTCGGATAACGGAACGGAAGTTTGATTATCACAAGATTGCGCAGAGTCTCCCCTTTCATGTCGATCCCTTCCCAGAAAGTCTCAGTCGCCAGAAGAGTTGCATTTACGTCTTCGCGGAACTTCTTCATTATCGCCTGAACCGACATTTTTCCCTGCGAAAAAACCTCGAAATCGAGATCGGAAAAATATTTCAGGGCAGCTTCACGGTGACTTATCGAAGTGAAAAGGACAAGTGCGCCTCCGCCTGAAGCCTTGACGATTTCATGAGCGGCATCAATACTTGCAGAATCGAAAAGTTCCCTGTTTTTAGCAGGATCGGGCATATCGCCGCCGATAAAAGCCTTTATCTGAGAGGCGTAATCGAAACAGCTCTCCAGACTGACCGCCTTCTTTTCCCTTTCTGAAAGTGCAAGTCCGCTTTCGCGGTAGAAAAAATCGAAACCGTGCTCGTCCCGGCTTGTGGTAAGAGTCGCCGAAGTAAAAATTATGCTTTTGGTATCTTTGTAGAGGTTTTCCGCAAGGATCCGCTGGACATCGAGCGGACTTATCGTCAAAGTGAGCGTTTCGCCGCTTTTTTCGCCCCAGAAAACCTGATTTTCGGTATTCGTCCCGATACAGAACTCACTGTAAAATCCGGCATAGGAAGCAAGTTTTGCAACAACTCCTTCAAGATCGGTAAGAAGCGAGCGGTTCATATCGTCCATAACGGTCCTGAGTTCGGTTTGCGCTTCATCCTTTTCCTTCAAAAGTTTTACGACCGGCGCAATAAGATCGGTCACATCGGTAACTACGGTCACGATTTTACCCAGAACATCGGTCATTTCCTTCCGTTTTTCGGGATCGTCAAGCTCGAAAAGGGTTTCATCGCTGTTTTTGACTAAAATCGAAATCAATTCCGGAAGAAATGAGTGTGCAAGTTTTGCCTGAAAACCGCCGGAAAGTATGTTCACAGCCTTTTCAAGCGGTTTCAGCAGCACTGAATTCGCGTTGTTGCTGAGGATTTTTGTCAGAAGCCCCTGCCCTGAATTAGTGTTGTAAAGTTTTCCGAGCAGCTTTCTGACACTGTTCGACGAAACCGATTCGCCAAGGAAACTTACTGCGCTTTTAAAAATGTTGTGCGCCTCGTCAATGACTAAAATATCGAACTTCGGAATAATGCCTTCGCCCTCATCATCCGATGATTTCATCGAGACATCAGCCATAAGAAGATGATGGTTGACAAGAATCAGCGAAGCAAAATTCGCGCGTCTTCTCGCCTTGAAAAAAAAGCATGAACTGAAAAAACGGCACTTGCTCTTCTCACAGGCAAGTTCGTCTGCACAGATTTCATTCCAGATATCGAGAGCAAGAGACGAATTCATATTCGAGCGGGATCCGTCGTCGGTGTAGTTGAGCCAGCGGTCGATCTCTTCAACCGTCTCAATACTTTTTTGCGAAGCTGCATCGTCGATCTTCGTCTGGATACTTCCCATTCTGAAATCGGCATAACGCCTTTTGCAGAGATAGTTTCCTCTCCCTTTCAGAACGACCGTTCCGACATCGCCGATATCAAGTTTTTTGAGAAGAGCCGGAATATCCTTGTTGAAAAGCTGCTCCTGCAAAGCGATCGTCGAAGTACTTACGACAACTCTCTTCCCTTTGTTTTTCGAGACATAAAGCAGCGCAGGAACAAGGTATGCGAAACTTTTTCCCGTTCCCGTTCCCGCTTCCGAAACCAGAACCGACGAAGAGTTTATCGCCTCGGCGACACCGAGAGCCATTTCGGTCTGCGGGCGTCTGAACTCGAATGCGCTGTCTGACTGCGCAAGTCTGCCGTTTTTACTAAAAATTTCGGCGACTTCTTCAAGATCAACCAGCGCCGTTTCGCTGTTTTCGGGCTCGATTCTTTCAACAACGGGAAAGACATTTATCACATCGTTGTCAACAATGTATGAACCGACGCTTTTTTCGGCTGCCCTGGCCGCGACTTCGATATCGGCACCGCTCGGATTTATGTTTCCGCCCGGATGGTTGTGGATAAGTATTTCGCCCGGAGAAGCAGTCGCGATAACGGCCGGAACGGAACCCGAGTCCCCCATCGCCGCACGGCGCAGATCGCAGATTTTGCCGTCTGAACCGGTCTTGCCGACCATAACGATTTCGTTTCCGTCGTTCTGCGAAATGAAATATCTCGCAAGCCGGATGGCCGCAGCCGTAAAATAAAGTTCAGCTTTAAACGACATTAGTTATCCGAAAAATATAAAAAAGCCGCACGAAGCGGCAAAAAAACTGAAGTTAATCAGTCATTGATGCGGGAAAGAAGATCTTTTCCGGCCTTGAAGAAAGGAAGTTTCTTCTGATCGACGTTTATCGTTTCGCCGGTCTTGGGATTTCTGCCTTCATAAGCACCGTAAGTGCGGACTACGAAACTGCCGAAGCCTCTGATTTCAACGCGCTCGCCGTTTTTGAGAGCTTTGATCATTGAATCAATCATAATGTTTACGAACTGTTCCGCATTTCTCTTTGAAAGGTTTGCTTTTTCTGAAAAAACAGCAATTAAATTCGACTTATTCATTTATTCCTCCATAAAAAGTCTTTGCTCCAAAAAAGCCGCTCTTTTCTATCCATTTTTTGCGATATTGCAAGAAAATTTTCCATTATTTTAACACTTTAAATTTATACAGAACTCCCATGTCCGAAACGAAGTATACCGCCCCCTTGTCGCATACAGCATTGCTCGACACTCCGTTCGGTATCATCATGGAGTAATGTATCTTCATAAAATCAGGCGAAAGCAGATAAATAAATGCGTCCGTTTCGCCAAGCATCGGTCCTTCACCCGAAGTCATCGCAACTGCAAAACCGTTTCCCTGAACAAGATTTGTAACATAATTCATCGACTTGAAAGGCTGCGTTTTGAATTTTCCGTTTTCATCGAAAAGAAAAATTCCGCGACGACCGAAACCTGCAAAACCGTTTTCGTATCTGAAAAGCTGAAGATCTTCCATGTTTTCAAGTTTTACAGGCTTTCCGTCAACAATCACGCCGCCGTATTCTCCGCCAGAAAAAAGAATCGAATCTTCAATCTGAACAAAGGAAAGAAGATCAAAAAAATCACGTTTTTCAAATCTTCTCATCGAGTTTGCCGTTTTGAATTTATAGTAAGGGATCAGATCGACTTTACCTTCGTCGCGCAGCATGAAAAATGTTATCGTGCCGTCCGAAAAGCCGAAAACGATCTTTCCGCCGACAAATACCGGCTGTGCAAGACGGACAACGGCAAGTTCCTCGCTGTTTTCGTAGTCGCTGTACATATTTTTGAGTTCGCCGCTCTCTTTGTCGACGACATAAATCACACTGTCGTGGAACTGAATGAGAACGATCCTGTTCTCATAAACGAAAGGCTGTGCCGCCACCGTCGCCTTTCCGGCGATATTCCAGAGAACTTTCCAGCTGTACTGCGTCTTTTTCCCTTTTTTTTCCGTAACAAGTTCCATCATGAAAACCGAATTCGAAACAGAGACAAGCGCGTGGGTTTCATCGACTGCGACAGGCGCCACCGTGCACTCGCCTTCAAATACGGCAGTAACTTTGAGTTCGCCGTTTTTTCCGAAAAGATGAAGCTCGCCAGCTCTCGTTGCGACGAGGATATCCTCTCCGAAAAGAGTCACTCCCGCTTCTTCTCGTCTGTTTACCTGAACCTGATTTTTTTTGAGAGGAACCGCCCATTCTATCGCAAGAAGAGGCTCTCCTTTTTTGACAAATTCAGGCGCTTTTCCGGCTGATTCCGCAAATTCGTTAAACTCGGCACAAACCGGCAGGGAAAATAAAAAAATGAAAAAAATTGGGAAAAATTTGCGTGGAAACATTAATTCTGTGCTTTTTCAGGCTCTTTCGTTGTAACTTTGCCCGCAATCTTTGCAAGAAGAAGGCTTTTCGGATACTCGTCTTTCAATCTGTTGTAATATTGAGCAGCCTCGTCAGCCTTGCCGAGTTTCTCGCAGGTCATAGCGGTGTAGTAAAGCGCGTAATCCTTGTAGATATCAGTTTTCTGATTGAGCCATTCCTTCCAGAGACCGGCAGCTTTTTCGTAATCGCCTTTGTCGAAGTAGCACATCGCTTCGCCTTCGTAAGCTACGAAACGGATATCGGTGCTGAGTTTTCCGCTCATGCGTGCCTGTTTGAAGAAATCAACCGCCTTGTCGCAGTTGTTCATGCTTTCCTTATAAATACGACCTGAAAATACCATAGAAGCAGCCGCATTCATCGAACCGGACTGATTTTTTATAACTTTGTCGAAAGCGGCAAGAGCCTGTTCGTAAGTTGCTTTCGCGTTTTCGGAAGAATCGTCGTCAGCCTTGTCGAGAAGTTCCGTAGCTGCGGCATATTCAACCGATTTCGCATCGGATGCCGATTTTACAGCTGTCGAAACAAGCATTGCGACAATAACTACTACAACGATCGCTGCAACACAACCGAAAATAAAGTAAGGATGTTCGAGAACAACCTTTTTCCCCTGCTCCTGAAAAGCGTCATTTTCAACGATATTTGCCGCCGTTTCGAGCTCTTTTTTCTTAGCTTTTCTTGCTCCTCTAAGCTTTAAAGCCATAATTTCCTCCAAGAAAAAAATAAAACAAACAAAAAATAACGCGTCTTTATAGTGAAGAGCCTTTAAAAGTCAACAATTTTCGGAAAGCCCTCCCCCTGTGGCTTATCGCGTTTTTTTCATCCTCGGAAAGTTCAGCCAGAGTTTTGTCAAAACCTTCGGGAACAAAAAGCGGATCGTAGCCGAAACCGTTCTCTCCGCGGCAGCTTTCTATTATTCTGCCGCAGCATCTTCCTTCTGCCGCAAACACCGTTTTATCCGGAAAAATCAGGACAGCGGCACACACGAAATATGCGCTTCTCTCACTTTTTCCCGAAAGTTCGGCAAGGAGTTTCTCCCGGTTTGCCGCATCGGTTCCTTCTTTTGAAAACCTTGCCGAAAATATTCCCGGTGCTCCGTCCAAAGCGGGAACAACCAGGCCTGAATCGTCAGCAAGCACGACCGAATCAGGCGCAGCCTTTGCCGCAGCCTCAGCCTTTATCACCGCGTTCTGCAGAAAAGTCGAACCGTTTTCGTCTGGCGCATTCCAAGCTGAAAAAGCGCTTATCGGAACAATCTCAAAACCCTCGAAAATTTCAGATGCCTCCCGCAGTTTTCCGCAGTTTCCGGATGCAAAAACTATTTTCATTTCTCCTCCTGAAACAAAATCACCGCAGGATTTTAAAGAAAAGAGAGAAAAAAATAAATTTCTTTGCCGCCGTCGATATTTCGATATTTCGACATTCGAAATTTCGACCAAGATCCGGCGGCAGTATATTGACATTTTCGCCGTTATATTGAAAATTTCCGGTCTTTTGCTGCGGAGGTTTTTATGGAAGATCTTTTCTTTATACTCAATTCGAAGCGTTTCATGCCGTTTTCGGTCGCTTTCGTATTTATCTACGGGCTTCTTTTCGGCAGTTTTCTCAATGTCTGCATCTACCGCATCCCGCTTGGCAAAAGCATTGTTTTTCCGCCGAGTTCGTGCACCAAATGCGGTCATAAGATCACGTGGTACGAGAATATACCCGTTTTCAGCTGGCTTTTTTTACGCGGAAAATGTTCCGGCTGCGGCGAGAAAATTTCGCTGATTTACCCTGTGATAGAGCTTTTGAATGCAGTTTTATACCTTTTCGCCTTCCTGAAATTCGGGCTTCATCCGCGCCTGATTCTCCCGCTTTACTTCATTTCGGCGCTCGTCGTTACCGCGGCAATCGACTACAAAACGCAGTTTGTCTATTCAAAAGTTATAATTCCGCCTATTTTTATGGGGATCCTGTGGAGCTTTTTCGAGCCCTCGATCACCTGGCAGGAATCGCTCATCGGAATCGGCGTCGGAGCGGGATTTCTTCTGCTCGCGATTTTTCTTTTTTACATTGTCACACGCAAGATCGGCATGGGACTCGGAGATGTCTACATTTTAGCCGCAATCGGCGCGTTCACAGGTCCTGTCAAAATCCCGTTTGTCCTCTTTCTGGCATCATTCGGCGGAATAATTTTTTATCTGTTGGCAAAACTTTTATTCGGGAAAAAGCGTCTTGCAGGCAACATTTCGGCTGAAGACCTCAACTCAAAAGACGAAAAGGATGTCGAACACGCGATTTACTTCGGTCCCTTCCTTGCAGCGGGCGGACTTCTAATGTTTCTTCTTCCGACTGAAACAATGAATTCGATTTTATCTTTCTTTTTCGGAATGTAACCATGCAGATCTTCGATTTGACCCGCAAAAAACTTGAATCAACACTCCTTGAGAACGGTTTTCCGAAATTCAAGGCGACCCAGATAATGCAGTGGATCTACCAGAAACGGGTTTTCTCGTTCGACGAAATGACAAATATCAGCAAATCCGACCGCGAAAAACTTGCCGGAATGTTCGAAATAACCCCTGTTTTTCCGAATGAAATTTTCACTTCGTCGGACGGCACAAAGAAACTCGCTTTCACCCTTTCCGACGGAAATGTCGTCGAAGCGGTCATAATTCCCGAAGAGACGCGCTGCACTCTCTGCGTCTCGACTCAGGCGGGATGTCCCATAAAATGCGCTTTCTGCCGCACGGGAAGCCTCGGATTCAGGCGCAATCTCACCGTTGCGGAGATAAATTCACAGGTTCTTTCCGCTCAGATCGAAGCCGGAAAAAACGAAAAAAGAATCACGAACCTCGTTTTCATGGGGATGGGAGAGCCGCTTCTCAACTTTGAAAACCTTCTTGATTCTATTGATATTCTGCTTGACGACTTCGGCTTCAACTTTTCAAACAGAAAAATCACCGTTTCGACTTCGGGAATCGCCGACAAAATCGTGGAACTCGGCGAAAAGACAAAGGTTAATCTCGCCGTTTCGCTTCACGCCGTGACTGATGAAAAACGCGACAAAATCATGCCTGTAAACAAAAAATATCCGCTGAAAGAGCTGCTGAAAGCGATAGATTCCTACCCTATTTCGCGCAAAATGGTAGTTTTAGAGTATGTCATGCTCAAAAATTTCAACGACTTTCCCGAAGACGCAGAAAAACTTGCCAAAATCGCCAAAAGATATGACGCGAAAGTCAACATAATCCCGTTCAACACCTTTGACGGAGCTGCTTTCGAGCCCACTCCGATGAAAAAAATCATCGATTTTCAGAATATTTTAATCGCGAAAAACGTGACCGCACTAATCAGAAAATCGCGCGGCGGCGACAAACTTGCAGCCTGCGGTCAGCTAGGAAGAGTAAAAAATTAACCTTGACAACCGCTCTCTCAAAGGCTTAAATCCCGCGTTTTATGAACGTTCAATAGGTTTTGACATGGCTGAAGAAATGCTCAAAAAATCGACTTTCAAATCACCTTTCGTGGCAGAAATGAAGAAAATCCTGCGCCTGCACCACCTTCATTCGGTCTGCGAATCGGCGCACTGCCCGAATATAGGCGACTGTTTCAAGAAAAGAACGGCGACTTTCCTGATTCTTGGGAACAGCTGCACGCGCAACTGCCGTTTCTGCAACATCGTCCACAACGAAAACATTCCCCTTCCCGATCCGGAAGAACCGATGAATCTCGCACTTGCGGTTAAAGATTTAGGACTTCTTTACACAGTTATCACTTCGGTAACAAGAGACGATCTGCCCGATTGCGGAGCAGGTCACTTTGCCGAAACAGTCAGGAAAGTCAAGGAGTTGTCACCGGATACGCTTGTCGAAGTGCTCACACCTGATTTTCTCGGAATAAAGGAAAATCTCGATATCGTCGCAGAGTCGCCGATTGACGTTTTCAACCACAATGTCGAGACGATCTGCTCGCTCTACCCGAAAGTGCGTCCGCAGGCCGATTACAAGCGCTCCCTTGACGTTCTCTGCTATATGAAGCGCAAAGGTTTGATCACAAAATCGGGAATAATGCTCGGTGTCGGCGAAACAGTTGATGAAGTTCACGCTCTGATGCGCGATCTGCGCGATGTAGGATGTGACATTATGACGATCGGACAGTATTTCCGCCCGTCGCTGCAGCACATTCCGGTTGAAAAGGACTACACTCAGGCAGAATTTGACGCACTCCGCGACTACGGTCTGGAAATCGGATTCAAAGAAGTTTATTCAGGCAGATTCGTCAGAAGTTCCTTCAACGCTAAGGAAATCCATCAGAACATGATTGATAACGTAACGTTGGCACGGCGTAACGACGAGACGAAATAACGTCACGGCGTAACGTCTTTTTTCAGAAAACTCCAGACATTGGCGTCACGGAAAACGCCTTCTTTCACGAATTCGCTCTCGCGCTCGATCCCTTCAAGTGTAAAACCGAGTCTTTGCGGAATTTTGTTGCTTTTCACATTTTCCGGAGCGCACTTTATCTGGATTCTGTTGAGATCAAGCTCGGAAAAGCCGAATTTTATCAAGGCACGCACCGATTCAGTCATTATGCCGCGATGCTGAAATTCTTCTTTCAGCCAGTATCCTATCTCGCTTTTCATGTTGAGTCTGTCTGTTCCTTTGAATCCGGCAAGCCCCGCAAAATCATCGCCGCAGAAAACCGCGAACTGCCATTCTTTGCACTCTTCCGGCATTGTTACGACTGAATTGACGTAATCGAGGGAATCTTTCACGCTTTTCGTAAATTCGACAAACGGGAGCCATTCGCCGAGATATTCACGCTGAGAATCGATTGCTTTGAAGATATATTCCGCATCAGAAAGTTCCAACTCTTTGAGAATCAGATCTTTGTTGATGCGGATGATTTTCATGATGAAATTTATTCGCCTTCAGGTTCTTCCGGTTCTGGTTCCGGTTCAGGTTCGTTGGTAGGTTCAGGCTCAGTGGTAGGTTCAGGTTCCGGAGCAGGAACATTTGATCCTGCCGGAATAACATTTGCCATTACAAGCTGTTCGGATGTGACTCTGCCGCTTGAAATGCCCTCGCCGGTGATCGGAGCTTCAGAGTGTCTGTCCATCGTTATCATGTTCATCATCTGAAGCATCTGGCTCATCATGTCATCGCCGCCGCCGCCGAAAACGAGCTGGGAAGTAAATTCATCCGGAACCGTAAATTCGCCGTCGTCACGAACTTTGCATGTTACGGAAACAACATTGGCAAGAGACTGCGCCGCCGTGATGGTAATGTCGATGTAGCCTTTTCCGCCGTTGCTTTCCCATTTGAAAGTAAGCGGTTTCGTGTTGTCAACTTCTACAGCTGCGCCGAACATTCCGCCTTCAACCATTGCAGGCTCGATAAGTGCGAGTGCCGGAGGCATTGTGAACTTCGCCGAAAGCGATTTGAGATCATCAGGAATAAGACTATCCGCAGCGATCTCGTATTCCGTGTTGTAAGCGATAATAGAACGGTCTATACTGCCGTCACCGGTTCCGTTGAGTTTGTAAACCTGATCTCCAGGTTCGTATGCAAACGGATAAGGACCTCCGTTGAAACCGGAAATCATTACAGGACCAACATCAAGCGAAGCCCTGTTCGGAGTTTCGCAGTGTTCGCTGTTTTCTATAACCTGACCATTACTGTCAGTCTCAGGCACACATTCCTGCTCCGGAGCACAGTCTTCTTTGCTCGTACAGCTCGGAACACGCGGAGAAGATTCGCCCATGACACAAGTGTCAAGCGTTACATCCTCGGCCGCACCTTCTTCAAGATCTTCACGAGCCGTCTTCATGAAGTATCCGATAGCCATCGACTGTCCCTGTCCCATCATATCGACATCAATGATGTTGAATTCGACAGTATAACCGGGGTGTTCCGGATCAAATTCAGCGTTGTTGTCTGCTGTAGGTTCTTCAGGAACTTCAGCATCAGGAGTCTCTTCAGCATCTGCATCAGCAGTTTCTGCAGGCTCATTATCTGGTTCTTCAACTTTTGACGGCGATTTGCTGTCACCGCAGCTCGAAAGCATAAAAATGCAGGCCAAAATTAAAACCAACCAAGTTTTTTTCATTTTTTCCTCCTAAAAAAAGATCAACGGCGGGAATTTTAAGAAAAATCGTGGAAAAGGCAAGAATTTATCGTTCTTATCGAGATGTCGATTCGCGCCGTCGGTATAATGTTATAACGATATTTCGATATAACGAACCTGATCTTCGGCGCGTCGAAAAGAACGACCGGCGCGCGGCGGCATTAACGATATTTCAACGGATCTTCAAATCCTGCCTGCCTGAAACCCTCAAGTCTGAGACGGCAGCTGTCACAGACTCCGCATGAAAGCCCGTCGGGAGTCGGATTATAGCAGCTGTGAGTGAGCGAATAATCGACTCCGAGCGACATTCCGAGCTCGATTATCTCTTTTTTCGACATGTTGAGAATCGGTGCCTCGACTTTTATTCCGCTTTCGACTCCCTGCTTCGTGCCGACTGCAATCGTTTTGTTGAAAGCATCGACGAACTCAGGACGGCAGTCAGGATAACCGGAATAATCGACTGAATTGACACCGATAAAGATTTTTTCAGCGCCCAACGTTTCGGCTAAACCGGATGCAATCGAGAGAAAAATTATGTTTCGTGAGGGCACATAAGTCGAAGGAATCCTGTTTTCGGCAAATTCCGGGACTTCTAAATTTTTGTTGATAAGCGAGCAGTTCACAAACGGCGTCAAATCAATCGAAAATATTGTCTGACGCTGCATAAGTCCGTATTTTTCAAGCGTTCTTTCAGACTGTTTTATTTCGATCGCATGCCTCTGACCGTAGGAAAAAGTAAGCGGATAAACGTCATACCCCTGTTTCAGCGCGTAGACCAGAACCGTCGTCGAATCAAGACCGCCGCTGAAAAGAACGACCGCTTTTTTCGAATTATTCATGTAACCTCCACAAGATAAATGAGAAGCGTACTTCAAGCTGTCTGTCTTTATTAAGAAGGATTTCGGGCGGAGGAGCGAAAGGAGCCGCCATTTTGAATGCGTTTATCGCCTCACGGTCGAGAAAATCGACCCCGCAGCTCGTAACGACCTTGGCTTTGACCAATTTTCCCCTGTCGGAAATAAAAACTTTGAGTTCCGTAAACCTATCCTTTTTAGTGTACAGTCTGCCGGTCGGATCATTAACCATTATCGCGGTATTGGGACTCCAGTTTCGCGAGATCGCCTGTTTCATCTTGTTGAAATATGCCGCGTAAGCGAATTTTTGCGTATTGATATAAGTCTCATTACCTTTTTTGACATCTTCCAGAAAGTCGTTCGACGGACTCATGAGCACTGCGTCTGAACCGTTGAGATACGGCAGAAGTTTCTTCGGAATCCACCTTCCGCCGACATTCACGCGCCCTTCCTCGTCCTTTTCGTCCTTAGCATCGATTTTCCCTGCGATTTCCCTGTCTTTTCCCGCCGCATAGTCACCTTCAGTTCCTTCAAAACCTTTAAGTTCGCCCTTCTTGATTTTCTGCTCTTTGGCGGGTTCATTCTTCTCGTTGTTATTGGTCTGAAGCGGTGCGACCATGTTTTCGTCCGATTCGGCATTCACGTTTTCAGCCTTTTTCGCAAGCTGTCTTTTCAGCCTTTCGCCGCGGACGTTGATATTCTCATCATGTTCGGTTGCAACAGTTTCCTTTTCGACAGAGCTGTCAAATTCAGAAAGGAAACGGCTTTTGGAAGGCTTTTTCTCAATTTTCGGTTTCGCGATATCGACAACCTGCCCTTTCGGCTTGATATCTTCCTTCTTTTTTTCAGGTTTCGGCGGTAGAACGGGTGTCGCAGGAAGTTTCGCAGCGGAATCATCGAGATACTTTATAGAAACAAGACTTTCCTCGTTGCTTTTATCAGTCGAAAGGTCGATTTTTACTAAAAAAACCAGACCGTGGAGAAGCACAGAGAGAAGAATGAAAAGAATCAGTCTTCTGCCTTTTCGAGCTCCAAATCTTGCGAAATTTCCGTCAGCCATTTCTTCATCTCAGAGTTGATAAAAGTCTCGTCGAAACCGTTTTCAATGCAGAAAACAGCGAACTCCTCGAAAATGTTCCCGAATTCCGCCTGAGCCTCGTCAAAAACCTTGGCGATATATTCGACTTTTCCCGCCGTAAAACCGTGAGTATCGCGGAACTGAACCGTCGCAAAGCGGAAAATAAGCTCTCGGACAAGCAGTTTTCCGTTGAGAGCGGCTTCATCTTCAAGAAATTCGCGGAAGCGCTCTTTAAAAAGTTTTATTTCGGGAAGAAGTTTTTGATTCATAAGAAAATTTGGTTATTTCGCAGGCTCTTCTTTTGGCGGAACCTGGCATTTGTTCTCGATGAAAAGCTGACCGGTCGGGCAGCATCTTCCCTTGCCTGCTTCGTGGTATCCTGCCGGGCAGATTACGTTTTCAACCGTGTCGCTGTATCTCGAGCACTGTCCTTCCATAATGAAGTTGAATCCTTCCTCGCAGCAAAGGTGCTCTACAAGGTGAGTTCCGGCATCGCAGTTGTCGAAAATTTTGAATGAAGGAGCAATGCAGGTTTCAGCGTCGTCACGAAGATAGCCTGCAGCGCATTCGCCGGAGTTGCTGTATTTTCCGATGATTTTGAATTCGCCGAGGTAAAGCTCGCCGCCTTTGAAATTGCGGTCATACTTGAAAACGTAAACATTTCCGTTGTCCGGTCTGTCGACGATCATTATAAAATCGTAGTTGCCCGGAGCGAAATCGTATTTTTTCTCGGTGTTGAACTCAAGCTCGTCCCAAACGACCGGTTCGTTTCCCTTCATGAGGAAAAGCATTACGTTCGCGCTGGAAATATAGT
Organism: uncultured Spirochaetales bacterium; assembly: GCA_902774115.1. Classification (GTDB taxonomy): domain Bacteria; phylum UBP6; class UBA1177; order UBA1177; family UBA1177; genus UBA1177. The sequence continues at coordinate 336,699 of CACYHH010000001.1, read as the reverse complement.
CGCTTTTGATGTGAATTCTCGAAACATTGCCGGGAACCTTGATGTTTCTGTTCGGAGATTCCTTGAATTCTGCGAGTTTGTGAGGAGCGACTTTTCCGGTTACTTCGGAATAAATCTTCATAACCGATTTCTTTACGAATTCCTCGTTTTCACCTTTGAGTTTGAGGATTTCGACCATCTGTTTTACCGGTTTGTTCTGATTGTCGTTTTTGATCATTTCGACTTTCTTTTCGATAAGGGAGGTTTTTCCGTCTTTTTTATCGCTGCTGCCGCAGGAAAGAGCGAAAAACAACGAACAAACAAGCATTGCCAACAAAATTTTTTTCATTTTTAACTCCGTAAAATATTAAACTGCCAACAAACACCAAAAAACATAAGCAAATTATTATAATTATAAAAAAAATAAAATCAAATTTGCTAAAGAAGAAAACGACAGTTATTCAGCTTCGAAACTTATGATTTTTGACTCGATTCCTTTTCCGCCAGGCGTGTAGTAAACTACGAGAATTTTGTTGTCAGGAAGTTCTACCATGCCGGGATAGCCGCATTCAGCCTTGCCGCAGTCGAGAATTTCAACGAGATCGGACCATGTTTCACCGCCGTCAAGCGAATAGACCATCGACACTGCTTCCCTGTTCACATCCGTAGTCCAGTCGAGCCAGCGGAAAGAGCTGATTATGACACCGTTTTCAAGTTTTAAGAGTTCAGGAGCGTGCGCTACAAAACCGAGACTTTTGTATGCAGACCACGTTTTGCCGCCGTCTTCCGAAATGCTCTGAACCATCTCGCCTTTTGCACTCGGGCTGGAACCTTTTGCCGTTCTGACATGTAAAAGCCAGCGTTTGTCGGTGACTTTGAGCAGAGCCGGTTCGCTGAGCCAGCTTTTTTCGTCGATTTCGGCTTTGACCTCGTTCGGAGTCCACGTTTTGCCTCCGTCTGCGCTTTCATAGAGAACGACTCTCGTTTTCGGAGTTTTCGACATTGACTGCCAGTTGAGCGCATTGCCGAAATACGCCGGAATTATTATCTTTTCTCCGTCTTCAACCATCGAGCTTGAAGAAGCCGCGACTGTGACTTCATCACCGTTTTCATCAACCCAGATTCCCGATTCATTCATCTCCGCCGTTTCGGAATAGTCGAAAACGCCGCCGTCGACCTGGATCTGGTCGCCGAAATTAAGCCCGCTGCTATCGGAAACCGCAAAAAACAGATGATGCACCCAAGGTTCGGAATAATCAGCGGGATAGCGGTATTTGAACCAGTTCATGCCGACTCTTCCGTCCGAGAAAACGGCGATCGACGGATCTCTGTCGTCAATCGTTTCGTCGTCCAGCAGAATATCAGGTTCTCCCCAGTTTATTCCGTCGCTGGAAAGCGCATAGATTATAACACCGCCTTTATCAGCATGAGTGCTTCCGTTTCTGAAAACAGCCATGAATTTTCCGCTTTTGAGTTTAACCACATCCGGAAAAGCAAAATGACCTGAAAATTCCGCAACAGCCGATGCCTCTTCCGGAATCGTGAATTTTATCGAAGAAACGCCCGCCCTGCCGCTCATATCCTCTGCATCATCGGATATTTCGTCGTCATCGTCTGCTTCAGCCTCGTCAGGAGTTTCGTTATCTGTGTCATTCTTCGGTTCCTCTTTCGAAGAGCCTCCGCATGAAACTGCGAAGAACAAACAAACAAAAATTGCTGAAATTATTGCCGTTTTAGTTTTTATTTGCATATCGTGAACCCCGCATTTTCAAGCTCGTTCGTCATATTGCCTTCAGGTGTTACACCTGGCAGATACAAGCCGATTTCTGAAGTCGTGAATTTGAAATTTCCGGCTTCCCCGGCAGAGATATTGACAGAACCGACTGTCAAAGTGCCGTATCCGACAAGCATGACGCAGTCTTTATCGTTCATGAAGTCTTCGATAAGCATATTGACCTGATTTTCATCGGAAATGCCTATCGAAAGCTCGTTCCCTGCCTTCAAAGCTGATAAAGCGGCTCCGAACAGAACTGCTGGAGTCGCATACTGGCAGTTCATTGAATCGTCGCATTCATACGAATTCTGATAAAAAGAGAGCACCGAAGAATCATAATAAGCCGCGATCCAGTGAGTATTCGCCTGTGGGTTCGGGATAAAATATGTTCCGCCGTTCATCGTTATCGACGCATTGAAAAGTGCCGCATTCCAGAGTTCGTGAAGCTGATTGTCCGCCGCTTCATATGCATCAATACCGTTATAAAGATAGTCAAGTTCAAAATCTACAGCCGGAAAACTTGCAAGCGGTTGTACTCCCTGTTGAGATTCTGTGCATTTATCAGTGTTCCAGCCGTTGCAGTAATCGTTGCAGGTTGCAAAATTTGAAGAGTCATACTGGCTGCTTACTTCCGAACACTGTACATAGTCGCCTTTTTCGCAAAGTTCGCCGGTTTCTTTTGTTCCGTTGCCGCATTCCGAATCATTCCCGGTTGGATCATCGTCAGAAACAGAATCCGAAGAATCGTTGTTTTCGTCGCCGGTTTCCGACGGATCGTTATCCGAAGAATCGCCGGAATCTGCATCCGGATAGTGATTTGTCGGATCTGTCGTGTCAGTATCGCCGTCTGAATCTTTAACGCAGATATTGCGGCTTTCCATGCAGACAAGACCGTCGTCGCAGGTTTTGTTCGGATAGCAGCTTCCGCCAAGAGAACCCTGGGCTGCTTCAGCTTTCGGATCGTCTCCGCCGCATGAAACTATCAGAAAAAGAGCAAACAGAATCAAAAAGATTTTTTTCATTGAGCACCTCAATTTATTGAAAAAAACTAAGAATTTTAAGAATTATTCGGCAGGTTTTTCGAAAACTTCCTTGCCGTCAACACATTTCCAGCCCTGTTTTGCAAGCTCTTCGTGATCGAAGTTGATACCCTCTTTCGCGCAGTGCTCAAGAAGGAATTTTTCCATTTCAGCAAACTTGCCGACTCTAGAATAAATGAGCGCCGTATTTCCCATTTTTCTTTCTTTGTGGTTGATGTTCGCGCCTTTGTTGATGAGAAGTTTGACAAGGTCGGTGTGACCGTATTTCGCAGCGAGTGCAAGAACATGCCAGCCTTCGTAGTCGTATTCCTCAATGTCTACTTTCGGAGCGGTGACATCTTTCCATTCGGTGTCGAACGGGTTCTTTTCCCACCAGTTTTTCGATTTTTCCTTCTCTCTCATCTTGTCGAGTTCTTTTTTGGTAAGTCTGACTCTCTTCGTCCAGGTCTTTTTGCCTTCTTCGATGATGTAGTCGGCAGTTGCGACAAGTCTCGCCTCTTTTCCCGGATCTTTCGGGTCAACTTCCTGAGCTACGACGTAGAAAAGCGGACCGCGGACGTTTTCACCGTCGGTTTCTTCAAGTCTTGCGCCTTTGGAAATGAGGAACTTCATGATCTCGACATAACCGCCTTCAGCAGCATAGTGAAGAAGGTTTTTCTGGTCGCGGTCGTAGGAAGTTCTTGTGATTTTTCTCTGGAAAAGCATATCGCGTTCTTCTTCCTTGCCCTGGCCGAATTCATAAATTATCGTTTCGCGGCTCTGCTCTACATCGTCAACAAGAACGGGCGAACCTTTCTGGACAAGAAGTTTTACAAGATCAAGGTCGCCGGTTTCAACAGCGTAGAAAAGCTCGGTTTTCTGACGAAGATGAACATCCTTTTTGTCAAGGTTTTCAATGACTTCTTCCATTCCCGGCTGAACTTTTCCTTCGATCTTGAGAACAAGGGGTTTCTCCTTGATTACGAGAGGTTTCGCTTTCCAAACCTTAGCACCTTTGCTGAGCAAATATTTCGCAAGGTCCATTTTGTGAGCCTTCATCGCGAAAATAAGAGCCGAAAGCTCGTATTTATCGGTCGCGTTGAGGTCTGCACCGTTTGCAAGCATATAGTCGACGAGTTCTTTCGAACCGCTGGAAGCCGCCATCATAAGCGGAGTTCTGCCGAAATTGTCAGTCTGAGCGATATCGGCTTTCGCATTGATAAGTGCTTCAACAACCGCTTTGTCGCCTCTTCTTGCTGCAGCCATGAGCGGAGTATCGCCGTCATCGCGCTTCGTGTTGACGTTAGCTCCTTCTTCAATGAGGTAGTCAACGACATCTTTTTTGCCTTCAGAAGCAGCCATGTAAAGCGGGGTTCTGCCGCGTCCGTCCTTCGTATCGACAAGAGTTCCCTTGCTGATTTCAGCCTTTACAGCAGCAAGATTGCCTTTTGCCGCAGCATCGACAACAGCCGGAAGCTCTTCTTTGATTTCATCATCTACAAATTTCGGTTTTTCTTTCTTTTTTGCCTCTTCAGCCTCTTTGTAGGCTTTGTTTCTTTCCGCAGCTTCTTCCATTTTCTTCATCATCGGATCCTTGCCGTCTCCGCATGCGACAATGGAAAGCAGACAAATCAAAATCACGAAAAATTTCTTCATTTTTGACTCCAAAAAATTAAGTAAAAACAAAAAACCGAAGCGTTATAAACAAAAGATTAATTTTTATCAATTTTTTTCGCGCGCCATGTCATCGTGACGACGTTACGTCGTGACGCCGTGACGGCGATGGCGCGCTTAATAATAACGATTATTTAAGATTTTCCGGATTCAATGCCTCAAGCTCCGGCAGAACGAAGCGGCCGTCCTTTCTGATGAGAACGTCGTCGAAATAAATCTCTCCGCCGCCGTATTCCGGAGTCTGGATCATGACGAGATCCCAGTGAACGCCTGATTTGTTGCCGTTCGGGCATTCTTCATAAGAATCACCGGGCGTGAAGTGGATCGAGCCGCAGATTTTCTCGTCGAAAAGGATATCAACCATCGGTTTCGTGACATACGGGTTTACGCCGATCGCGAATTCGCCGACATATCTTGCACCTTCGTCAGTGTTGAAGATCTCTTCAAGTTTCTCGACGTCAGAACCTTCGATTTTGACGATTTTGCCGTCTTTGAAAGTAAGGATGACTTTATCGAATTTTGTGCCGTGATAAGCGGTCGGAGTATTGTATTCGATAACACCGTTAACGGAATCTTTTACCGGAGCGGTGAAAACTTCGCCGTCAGGAATGTTGCACTGACCGGAGCATTTGATTCCCGGAAGCCCTTTGATCGAGAAAGTAAGATCTGTTCTGCCGGGACCCAAAAGACGGACTTTATCGGTTTTGTCCATAAGTTCCTTGAGCGGATCCATAGCTTTGTCCATTTTTGCATAGTCGACCGAGCATACATCGCAGTAGAAATCTTCAAAAGCTTCCGTGCTCATTGAAGAAGCCTGAGCGTAAGACGGGTTCGGGAAAGCGAGAATACACCATTTGGTGTGGGCTACGCGTTGGTCAAGATGAACAGGGATGAGGTATTTCTGGGTGTTTTTCTTCATCTGCTCAGGCGCGACATCCGAAAGTTCGAAACTGTTGTTTCTGCCGTTGATCGAAATGTAAGCCTGCATCTTCTTCATTCTGAGAAGGTCGATTTCGCACATCGTGTCGAACCATTCGTCATCAGCGGCCTGGAGAAGTTTTCTCTGGATCTGCATGTCTGTGAAGTTGACGAAAGGTCTTCCGCCGGCTGCTTTGACTTCTTCGATAAGAGCCGTAACAAGCGGAAGCGGCCAGTTGTCACGATATTCAATCAGGACATTGTCGCCCGGCTGAACTCTTGTGCTGTAGTTTACAAGATTTTTTGCGATTTTCGTAATTCTCGGATCTTTCATTTTTTCCTCCAAAGTTAAATAAAAACAAAAAACGGAAAAGTTTATTTGCGCCGCTTTTTAAGTCAAATAAAGCTCTGTAAAAACTTGACTGGAACCATACTTTTCAATTACTATTTTGTGTCATATTTCATTTTATTTCGAGATGCTTAAAAACCTGAACATTTGAGGTCATCAATGGAAAAATCAGAAAATTTCAACATCGAGACAGTTGTCGAAAAATTTTTTGAGCGCGCAGAACTCTTTAAAACAAGCACAAAAACCTTGTTAGACTTAATTTCACAAGGCCGCATTCCTACAAAAGAACAGCACGAAGCATTTAACAAGGAATTCAATGAAATCGAGAAGTGCTATAAAAACATCTTCAATAAGGCACGGGAAATCAACCCCGATGTCAATGAAGATCTTTCCATTGAAGAATTAAGACAAATAATAAAAAAGCACGATAACACACTGAATAAAATAGATGAAGCTAAAAAAATTTTGAAGCAGTTTATTCAGGTAAAATCATACATAGAGAAATATACCAAAGCTCTCGAACCATATCAAGAGGAAGCAAAAAAACTTATACAAGAAATAAACAACCAAAACTGTGAGGAATTACTGACTTCCAATCCTTATCGAAGGGCAAAATATTTTATTGAAGCATTGAACAACCCTGATAATGATGAAGCTTTCGATGTTATCGATGAAATTTATCCCAAAGAAGTAGCCAAAGAAGTAGAGAGAGGATTACTTCGCAACAAATATTTTTTGGCCGATACGAACTCCTCTGAATTAAAAATTTCCACAGAAAACGAACAGTCCAAACCAGCACAAGAACCTGATGCCGAGCCAGAACAGGCACAGACTGAAGAACCAAACGCTATTGATGAAACTCCGGCAGATAATACGACTGCCGAAGAAATCGACAGCGCTTTAACCTCAAATCAACCGACAATCAATGAGGCTAAATCAGAAAACAATCAACAGCCGATAATATTGACTTCCGAAAACAAAATACGAAAAAAAGACAAGCCCGGTTCAAAATTTGTAAAAGAATTGAGAAACAAAAAAACTCAAAATTTATCACATATGTTGATTCTCTCACTTTTAACATATTTTGGAGCATTAACTGATATACAAGCTAAAAAATTTAGTGACATATTTCAATTTTCATTTGATTTTTTTAAGCTTCCCATCCCCTTAAAACTCATTCAAATAGCTTTCAGCGACTTAACAAAAAAAGATAATGCCTGCCTTATTTCAACTTTCATTCTTACAACAACAAAAGAGCGAGTGTACTGTCTCACAAAATATACTTTAGACGGATTCAATTCAAACCCTATAAAGAATTTAAAAAAAGAATTTGGAGCTGCATTACAAGATATGCCTTTAGGTAACAGCAAATTTTTCACCGATGAAACCATAGAAGAAGAAATCCTAATAGATCAAAAAGAAAAAAACGACTCCCTTTTAGATTTGCTGGAAAGAATAAAGGATCAAGATTATCTTAAATCAATACTCTCAGACAAGGATTTCGCACAAAATCCATATTATCTTCTTGAAAATTCCAATGAAACATTTTTTTCACCAACTGTTGAAACAACTAAACAACACGAAATATCGGAACCAGAACCCAACAAGCCTGGAGTAGAACAAACGTCAGCAATAGAAGAGCCGAAACAGGTCGAACCTGTGCAAATCGAACCAATAAAATCAGAAGAAGAAATTCCCGCAAAACAAGATGAAACCGAACCGAAAAAACAAGCCGAACCAGCGGAACAGACTGAATCGGAAAGTCCGGTTTCAGAGATTCCTCAGCCGGAAGACAGCATTAAGGAAGAAAATATTGAAGAAGAAGAAAGCACCGTTGAGGATTCACCTAAAGAAAAAGAAATTTCCAACGCCGACACTGCAACTCAGGAAACAGAGCCGGAACAAACAGAAAACCGCGATGATGCTTTAACAACAATCTGCAACCTTATCAAATCAGACAAAATCTACTGTGCAACCGCCTATGCAAAAGCAAAAGTTGCGACAGAACCTTATTATGAAAAAATATATAATGCCCTTGCCTACGCGGTTGATGATCCTATGGCTAAATGCGACTATATATCAACCAACATTCAAAAACTTAATGAAATCACTGAGGAAAGAGAGTTTATCGAACCTTTGATCGTATCGGCCGCAATAAGAACTTTTTTCTCAGGTCGGAACACTTACGACTACACTTTACAATCACTGCACGACACAATTCGAGGATTTGAAACAGTTGACAGCAATTCGAATTTAAAAGAGACTATTTCCAATCTTTTCAAATTCAAGGAAAGTCATCATAAAGGTCTTGATTTTTATGTTTCTCAAAACAATCCGTCTCTTGAAAAAGAAATAAAACAATTAAAACAGGACGCAGCTGATTTTATCAACTTAACCAGCAATTTTAAAGAAAGAATAGATCACACAAGATTTAAAAAAACAAAAAGACTAATTTTCGAACCGAATGGCAAATTTATTAAATTTTTGAACCTTATCAAAGACGGAAACATCGAAAAAGACACTCAGCACAATATTTCGGAATTTGTAAAAAAGAATTTTATCAAAGAAGGACGTTCCATATCTCAAGCCTATATTGATGATGAAAAAATATGGGAGTACATAAAGCAGTTTTGGGATAAGGCTGCAGACAAAATGTCTATGAAGCAACACGATGACCTTAGAGGATCTCTACGCAACAATATAATCGGAGACACTAAAAAATGTGTAACTCTTCTAATCGACTGGTTTCTTTTAATAGAAAAAATGCCGAATGAATCAGATACAGGAATAAATGAATATAATCGATCGAAAAAATCATTTATCTCTTCATTACAACAAACTGCCCAAAAAGACATAAAAGATTGCTTGGACCGATATAAAAACGACATGAAAAAATATGCCGGATTGAAGATTGTGGAATATACTGTTTATGAGATAAAGAAGTGCATCGACAATAATAATTATATCGAAAATGAGAAAAAATATTTTTATGCTGATTTTTTAAAGACCCCATACATTCTGCTGGATAACAACTACCTTCCAGTTCTAAAGAGATTCCACTCAGATCCTTCATATCTGCTCCCTGAAAACAGAATTCTCCAGCATGCCAATAATGTTGATTCATCATCTTTTGAAAAAAGGTTGAATAATATCTTGGAAGAATCCGGAGATGACTACGGTTCATTCAGACTTATAAACGAATATCTCAAAAACAAAGAACAGGAACTTGAATATACAGATTCAATAATAAAAGACGGAAAAGATTTTGCTGAAGAAAATGTCAAAGACAAAAAAGAAGATTTTGTAGGTGAACTTGAACTGGCTTACGCATACGGCCAAATCGACATTTCAGAGGGGGATAAAAAAGACGAAATACTTACAAACATCAATGAATGGTTCAAATATACTTCCGAAACAGAAAATTACGGATTCTTCCGTATGGTATTGGCTTCTTATCTGAAAGATATAAAAGAAAAAGCTAAAAGCATAGGAGAAGAACGTTGCAAACAACTTGAAGAATTCGAATCAACAAAAAATGACAATCTTTCAATGGAAAGCAAAAAAAAGATTCTTGCCAAAATAAAAGAAATGATAGACAAACAAATATACACTGTTGCGGAAGAACTGCTTATGCCGCCTTATGAGACTGAGCTTTCCTATGATGTTTCAGAGAAAAATTATTTGAATGACTTTATAGAAAATTACAACGAATATTACAATCCTGCATCTAAACAAGGCAATTTTTTCAGTATTATTTCATCATCCATTAAAAGCGATGAAGCTAAAGCAATGGCAAGAAATTGGTTTTCAGAACGCGGCAATATAGGAGAAAACAAACTAAACAACCTGTTTACTCATCTAGGTTTTGGAAAAATAACGATAGAAACTCAGCAACCGATAAAAATAGGCTCTTCCGAATATGAAAATTATATCATAATGAAAACCAAAAGCTACTCCAATATTATTCATCCGATAGCGGCTCTTGGTTCCGGAATGCGCAACGGAGTAAGGGTTGTCTGTATATGTGAAAACAAAAACGGGGAACAATTAGTAAATACGATAAAACAATTGGGTATAGACAAAAGACACTCCATCATACTGCTTGACTCTGCCATCAATCTCCCCGACAGAAGGTTGCTTGCAAAAAAATCAAAAATCCTGCTTGGAGACAAATTATTTGCGGTAATAGACAGAACAGTAATGACATATATGCTCAAAAAATATGACAACTCAAATATGAACCCTATGCTTATGGCTCTGATAATGCCTTTCACATATTATCAGCCTTACGTCTATAAATCCGCCGATCCTATGCCTCCTGAAATGTTCAAAGGAAGAAAGACTCAACTCGAAAAAATAAAATCCCCCACAGGTGTCAATATTGTTTACGGTGGTCGCCAATTAGGAAAATCAGCTTTATTGAAAAAAGCTAAAGATGACATCAATAAAAATGGAAATGAAAACGAAATAGCTGTTTTTATTGATATAAAAGATTGCGATTGTAAAGAAACAGCTAAAAAAATATTCGAAACACTTTGCGATGAGAAAATTCTCAAAAAAGATATTGAAATTTCTGACAATTGGAACGATTTGGCCAGAGCCGTCAAGAAAAGATTAAAATCAGATCATCCTACTAAAATTTCCTATCTGTTGTTGTTGCTGGATGAAGCTGACACATTTATAAGCTCCTGTAAAGATATAAAATATGCTCCTTTCAATGCTCTTAAAGACATCCAGCAGAACGCTGACCCCGGACAGTTTAAATTTGTCATAGCCGGTCTTAGGAATATTGTTAAATTTGATAAAGAAAGAGCGATTGGTGACAACGCTGTCCTTCCGCACTTGGAATCAATGACAGTTACACCCTTCAATCCAAGTGAGGCAAGAGAGCTTTTGGCTATTCCACTGCACTATTTGGGATTAAGATTTCCTAAAGACAAAGAGTATTTGATTTATCTCATTCTTGCTACCACGAATTACTTCCCTGGACTGATTCAAATGTATTGCGCAAAGTTACTGGAGGCAATGCACAAAGACGATTATGCCGGTTATAGCGAAGCTGATACGCCAGCCTATGAAATCAGTGAAAACCATATCAAAAAAGTCCTCTCGGATCCTGATTTTATAGACCAAATCCGTGAAAAGTATGAAATAACTTTAGGCTTGACAGATAAAGATAATAAATATTACTACATCATTGCATTGGCAATAGCCTGGCTGCATCATAATAAGAAAAATATTTCAGGTTATTCGCCGGAAGATGTCAAAGATTTCTGCAAAGACTGGGGTTTCGATAAAATAACAAACATGAAAACTCAAGAACTGACTGTTCTTCTTAATGAATTGAAAGAACTCAATATTTTAAGAAATACCGGTGAAAATCGTTATTGGTTTGCAAGATACAACTTTTTCCAACTTATGGGAACAAAAGAAAAAGTTGATGATAAGATTTTCGAATTACTTGGACAGGAGTAAATATGGGAAAAGAAGATAAAATATGGTGGGAACAGACCAATGCGAAAAATTACATTGAAAGCATTGTCAAAAAATTATATGATGAGACAAGCATTATAATAAAAAACCATCATGATATCCCATGGTATTCGCATTTTGCCATGAATATAGAAACTCAACTTAAATCTGTAGGACACAAAAGTTTGGAAAAAATAGAGAGCGGCAATATACATGATATCGGAAAATATTTTCTTGAAAAATTCTGCAGACCTGAAATAAGAAACCAATACAGACCGGCCAAAGGATATTCTGCTTTTTTAGCTGAAAACGACAGTATTACTCTGCACGACAGGTTTATTTGGGTAAACTCCGTAGAAAAAGAAAATTTGAATTCCTGGATGGATTTTATTTGTGAATATGTAAAAAAGCGCGGAGACAGAAACAAAGCTGTTTTCATATTGGAAACAAAAGCAGAAAAAATAGAGCATAGAAAAAATATATCCCCTATTTCACTTGAAGATTTTATAAATGACTATGACTATGTGGTTTTTGCAATACTGGCAGCTTCGCCTATTAAAGAAGGCCTTGATTTGAAAACATATCTTGTTGAACTAATTTCCAACATTGTTGGAAAAGATGCCGAACTTTCTTCGGAATGCATAGAACAATACGGAGATTTCCTTATCAATCCTCTGAAAACAATAGAAAAAATCGTCCAAAAATCACGAAGCAACGGCACTCCGTTCCAATTCTCAAAAACAGATGACGAAATAGAACAGGCTGTCTGGACTGCTCAGATCAGGACATTTTATCCCTTGCTTGAAGAATACAGAAGAGATTTCATAAAAAAATATCGTGCCGCAATCGAAACACATCTTCCGATAAAGACGACATCATTTGACGAAACAATTGATACCCCTGAAGAAATCGGACTGGGGATCTTATTTTACATGACAACGGAAGACTACTCGAAGAAGATGGGAAAAAAACTGAATATCTACTATAAAGAAAAAGAAGAACTATTCACATTTAAAGAAGCCCGGAACAGTTTGTCTCACCTGACTATCCTGTCGTTTGAAGAAATCCAAAAGCTCATGGAAACTTCTTTTGTCAAAAACAGGGCAAAAATTTAAAACCGAAATCTGTTGCTCTTTTCCGATAAATCATTATAATTCCGCGGCATTTTTGGGCGTTTAAAAAAATGAGGAAAATTATGAAAAAAGCACTTCTGATTTTATTGGTTTTTATTGCGGTTTTTGCGGTTGCATGCGGCAGCGCGGACAAAAAGAAGGATGAAAAATACTACCTTTCCGACTACAAGGAATCGGCTGACCGCTATTTTCCGCTCGCAGTCGGCAACAGCTGGAAATATAAAGTCAACTACTTCGGACAAAACGGTGAAACCGAGATCAGCATCGTCGGAACTGACAGTGACTGGTTTCTCGATAACAAAGGCGGCAGGCTCAAAACCGACAGGCACGGAATCAGAGACGCAGAACGTTATCTCCTGATGTTCCCGCTCCAGAGAGAGGCATGGATCACAATAATCAAGCAGAAAACGCGCGAAATCAGAAAAACCGAAGGTGTTGACGAGACTGTCACCGTTCCCGCAGGAAAATTCGAAGGAACGATCAAGGTCCACACCACAGTCGAGCTTCCAGGCAAAAAAGTGCTCCATTCATACCACTACTTCGCGCTAAAAGTCGGCATCGTAAAGATCGTTACGGTTCTTGAAGATGTCCGTGAAAACAAAATGATCCCGCAGACGACGACCGAACTTGTAAGCTATGCCGTGGAGTAAAAGATGGCAAACGGCAAAAAAATGATAATTTTCGATTGGAACGGCACTCTGATCGACGATGTATGGCTTAACCTCAACGCAATAAACGGCGTTTTGGAAAAGCGCGGAATGAAGCCGGTGACAACCGAATATTACAGAGAAAACTTTCAGTTTCCGGTATCTGTATTTTATAAAGAGCTGGGACTTGACGTCAAAGACGAATGGGATGAGATTGCAAAGGAATTCGGGCAACTCTACATTTCCGATATAGAAAAAGTAAAACTGTTCCCCGATGTCGTTCCGACACTTGAAGAACTTGCAAAAGCCGGAATCGAAGTCAGCATACTTTCGGCTATGGAGCACAAAATGCTCAACAAACACGTCGGAATGCTCAGAATAAGCCAATATTTCCGATTTATAGAAGGTATTGAAAACTACTATGCCGAAGGAAAAACACACCTCTGCAGAAAAATCCTCGACGAATCAGGTTATTCCGAAAACGATATTCTTTTTGTCGGTGATACGTGCCACGACTATGAAACGGCTAAAGCCGCAGGATGCGAGGTCGCACTCGTTTCACGCGGTCACAACACGGCGGAAGTATTGAAAAGCACCGGCGCTCCCGTTTTCAGTTCATTGACGGAACTTTTAAAGAAGAGGTTGATGTGAAAAAATTATTTACCGTCTTTTTAATCGTTTGTTTAAGTTTCATTTTTTCCTGTTCATCCGGAAAAAATTCTTCCAAAAAACATGAAAAGAAAGGAGACAACTCCGAAATAGGATATGTCGAAATAGAAGGCGGCGAAACGCTCAAAGTCTACGGATATTCAAAAGACAGCGAAGTCGCCCGCAAAATGAAGATGCTTGATATGGATTTCATTGACTGCTATCAGGCAACGGTAAAAACGGGCGAAGCTGAAAATATAAATATCGATTTTGCTCTCAATATCGATGACGAAGGCTTCTTCGAAACGATAGAATTTGAAAAAATGAAATCGAAAAACGCCAACAAAATCGCCAAATGCATCAAAAAAGAGATGGAGCAGATCGGTGTAAGACCCGGAAATTCACGTGACGCCGATTTCCACCTTTCCTATAAAATCGTTAAAGAAAGACACAAAGAAAAGGAAAAACACAAAATAAACGATCTTCGCTCACAGACGATAGCATCGCTTGCCAAAATGAAGAAATTCAAGGAATGTTTCGACAACCGTAAAGCAAAAAATCCGAAACTGCAGGGAAAATTCACACTTAAATTCACAATTGACCCTGACGGCGAAGTTTACGACATCAAACTCAGGAACAACACTTTCACCGATAAATACGTTATCAACTGCACTGTCGAAAAACTTGAAGACACCGTCTTTCCGAAAGGAGACAGCGACGATGAAGTTGAAGTAAACTTCGATTATACGGCGACATCAGACAATCCGAGACCGGATAAGCCAAGAAAATCCCTGAGCCTGTAGAGACGTTTCCTGAAACGTCTCACCTTGTTCCGCCGCCAATTTGTGTCGATATTTCGTAATTTCGATATTCCGATATTTCGAGAGCGGCGACAGTTATTCGACGGCAGCGTTTTTTTGATTTAATTGTTGTTTTTCGCGGCGAGTTTTGCTTTGATGTATTCGTCGAGACCGCCTTTCTGCATGATTTCATCAACTTCCGGAGGAAGCGGCGGGAATGTAACGGTCGAGCCGTCGGGAAGGAAAACTGTTCCGGTTTCGGTGTTGATTTCAAGAGTGTCGCCTCTTTTTACCTTACCGAGGAGATTTTTGATTTCGAGTGCCGGAAGTCCTGCGTTTATGCAGTTTCTGAAGTAGATTCTGCTGTAGGATTCAGCGATTACAGCGCCCATTCCAAGATATTTGAAGCAGAATGCAGCCTGCTCGCGCGATGAGCCGCAACCGAAGTTTTTACCTGCGACAATGATGTCTCCCGGTTTAACTTCTTTAATAAAATCGGGATCTTCGTCTTCAAGTGCATGAGACGCGATCTCTTTCGGGTCAGTCACGGTGTATGTGTATTTTCCGGGGAAAATAACATCGGTATTTACATCGTGTCCGTAAACGAAAACCTTTCCTTTAATAATTGCCATGGATTCCTCCTTTAAAAATTATTATTCCGAGACTATGAATGCATCTTTTTTAACACTTTTTACTTTTGTAAGCTCGGCAGCGGCAGCTTCACGCGAATCAAAGCAGCCGGTTCTGATTTTATACCACTTTTTGCCGTTGTTTTCGCCGTCAATTACCCTCAGTTTCAAAGATTTGAACTCTTTCTTCGATGCGTTTACCTGTTCAATGCTGTCCAAAAACGCGAGCTGAATGGCAAAGAGACATTTTTTTGCGCTATCTTTTTTTGGAGACGTTTCAGGTAACGTCTCTACAGGTTTCTGTTCTGCCTTTTTCTCTGTCAGGATTTCATCGATCGTCTTGTTTTTATCAGGTTTTTCCTCAGGTTTTGGTTTTTCAACAATTTTTTCGACAGTTTTTTCGGATTTTGATTCAACTGGTTCCTGGTTTTTCGGAGACGTCTCAGGGGATTTCTCTACAGGTTTTTCAGCCGTTTTTTCAGCTGGTTTTTCCGTTTTTGATGATTCTTTCGGAGACGTTTCAGGTAACGTCTCTACGTTTTTTTCGGCTGGTTTTTCCGCAGGTTCCGGTTCAACGGATTTTTCCGCGGGCTTCGTTTCCGGTTTACAAATCACCTTCGCGTTGACAACGTCATTTTCGTCCAGGAGTCCTTTTTCACGGGCTGCATCCCTGAGTTTCAGATATTTTTCACGAAGCTCGTCCGAATTAAAAATGCAGTTTGAGAGTTTTTCGTTTATCCCCTCTTCGTCGGAACTCGTTCTGTCGACATTCCGTCTGCCGTTTTTACCTATCACTACCCCGCTCACAAAAGCTGCCGTGAGCAGAAAAACGAGCACGAGTATAAGTTTTACGACCAAAGCCGGCGTAGGAGCAGCACTGTTTTTCAATTTATCCACGTTGTTGCCTCTCTTTTCTTCTTCTGTTAAGTTTTCTTGCAAGCAAAAGCGGATCGACCTCTTTGTAATTTTTGGCAAGTTCGCCGTAAAGCGAAGTCAGAAACTCGCAGTTTTCGTTTATATCGGGTACTCTGAAATCGTCGGTGACACGCATGAAATAGTAGAGCCTTTTCCTGTTGCGCTCAAGTTCCGAAACAGCGTCTGCAATAGCGTGCGGCGTCACTTCATCAAGAATAAGCCCCCTGCCCGACTTTCTCACTTTTTCGGCCAGCGCATTCTTTCCTGAAACAATGAGTGCCTTCCTTTCTAAAATCGCGTTATTCACTAAAAAAGTGTCGTTTCTGGTCCATTTGGCAGGAACAATAAGTACATCAGCGGTATTCAGCGCTGCATTTATTCTTCCGCCCTGTATAGAGCCGTGGAAAAAAATGTCGGGGTTTTTGACGCGCTGTTTGAGCCTGCTGAAATACGGTGAATTTTCGTGCGTTTCGCCGTAGACATGCAGTTCGTTGCGGAATCCTTCGCTGTAAAGGATGTTGAACGCCTCGACAAGTTCAAAAACACCCTCTTCAGGCAGGATTTCGCCCATAAAACAGAATTTCACCGCACCTTCGATCTCGAAAGGACGGTTCCAGAAATCGAGTTCGTGCAAAATCCCCTGCTCCATGAAAGCGGCTTTGCTTTCGGGAATCAGCGGACGATAGAAGAGGTTGTATTCAAGCTCCGAAAAGAAGATGAACTTATCGCAGAACGACACAACTTCATCAGACAACTCGGCACGTTCCTCAAAAACGTCAGGTTCGATCCCGCTTTCGGACGTGCGGTTGTAGTAACGGCTGTATCTGCCGATATTTTCAAACCAGTATGAACGCGGTTTCGGCTTGACGGCACTTACCAACCTTCGCACAAACGAAGTTATGGAAGAGTTCACGAAATTTGAAACTCTCACCGTTCCGCCGTTTTCTCCGAGCCCTTTTTCAAAGATCGAATTTGAGAAAAGGAATCCGTCGCAGAAAGTGTAAACAACTGGAATCCCGCGTTCTTTCGCGATTGCCGGATAGTTGAAAGAGTGGTTTTTGAGACTCCAGATGTGGATCGCATCGAAGTGGTCATCCTTCAGAATGAAACTGAAAACGCCGTCCATTTTTTCGTTGAGATAAGTCTCGCTGAAAGATTCGAGACGTGTCGGAATGTATGTCACCATGCGGCGGTACTTCGGCATTTGCGTTATACTCAAAGAAAAATGCTCTTCCTTATCCGAAAATTCGGGATAAAAAACCGTCAGAGCCGCTTTTTCAGCCATACAGTCTATGAGCTGCTCGATAAAACTGTTGAAAAATGCGAGAGACGCACCGCTTTGAGGAGACGAATCCAGAACAAAGAGGAGCGAGATCAAATTCTCAGAATCCACAGATCTCCCCTTTCAAAGCCGAATATGCCGCAGTTGCCGGGCTGGCGAGATGGACTTCGCCGTTTCCCTGTTTGCCCTTGAAGTTGCGGTTTGAAGTCGAAACGATGACTTCGCCGTCGCCTGTCATGCCGATCTGACCTGAAGCACAGCCGCCGCAGCCCGGATTTGCGATCACGAAACCTGCATCGAAAAGTATCTCGAGAATGCCCGATTTCATAAGTTCGCCGTAAATCCTGCGCGATGAAGGAACGATATATCCGTTGGTTTTGATTTTTTTGCCTTTGACTATCTTTGCAACGTCTTCAAAATCAGAAATTCTGCCGTTCGTACAGCTTCCGATGAAAACCGTGTCAACCGCTTTTCCTGCAAATTCACTGACGTTATGGACATTGTGCGGATGCGGCGGAGCAGCGACCTGCGGCTCGGTGAGAGCATCGAGATCAAGCTCGTATTCCGCGGCATAATCTGCATCGGGATCAGCCTTGATTTCCTCGAAACCTTCAAGTCCCGTTGTGGGGATCATTATCGAAATGACACCCATTTCTGTTCCCATGCTGGCGATCGTGACTCTTTCGTCAAGCGTGAGTTTTGCCGCTTCTTCACCGTAAAGTTCTACGACCTGCCCGAGGAATGTGCGCGAACCGAACTTTTTGAGCATGAAAAGAACGATATCCTTCGCTTTTATGCCCGGTTTTCTCGTTCCTTTAAGTGTAAGTTTTACGCTCTGCGGCACTTCAAACCATGTTCTGCCTGTTTTCCAGATGTAGGAAATGTCGACATCGCCCATTCCCTGACCGAAGCAGCTTATAGCCCCCATGATGTTGAAGTGGCTGTCGGTGCTGACGATGGTCATTCCCGGTTTTGCGTACTCGTCAATGAGGATGTGCGAACCGATTCCGGAATCGACATCGTAGACTTTGAGCCCTTCCTTTCTCGCAAAAACCCTGCATCTCTGCTGGTTTACGGCATAAGGAATGGTTTTTGCCGGAGCGACACAGTCAAAGGTGAACATCGTGCGCTCCTTGTCGGCGATAAGCGAACCCGAAAATTTGCTTTCGAGGTTGTTTACTACATTCGCGCCGCCGAAATCACGTGCGCTTTTGTAATCAATGTTTATCCAGACGATCGAACCCGGTGTGACAGGCTCGTTTTTGTCAATAAGATGGTTGTAAAAAATCTTTTCGATGACAGTTTTTCCCATAATTTTTCCCCTCAAAATATAAGCGGTCTATTCTGGTCAGAAACCAAAACCTATTGAAGCATACATTCCTTCCTTCGTCGGGAGAACGGCCATATTCTTCAACTCAATGCATTGATTTTCTTTAGTTTTTTTAACACTTGTCATCCATGATCCGACAACAATCATTCCTGCGCCGACAACTCCGGTCATAACAGCACCTACAGTCCATGCGGTGTGATGCTTTTTATTGTTGTCGTGAAGCTCCTCGCAGAAACCCCAGTCTTTGCCCTTGCATGCATCGGAAGCTGCAAACGCCATAGCTCCCATAGCAGGCATCATAACTGCGAAAGATACTGCGCCGATTGCAATAAGCGGTATTCCGGCACCGGCATAAGGTCTGTCCATTTTGATTTTCTGCGGTTTTTCAGAGCGGTTTTTTTTCGATTTTTTAGCGGCTTTTGCCTTTTCAACATCCTGTTCTGCGGTTTCCTGAGACGTTTCAGGCGCCGTTTCTACCTTTTGTTCCGCAGTTTCCGCGGGTGTTTCAGGTGAAGTTTCTACGTTTTGTTCCGCAGGCGTTTCAGCAGTTTGTACGGGTTCCTGAGTCGTTTCAGGCGCCGTCTCTGCAGGTTCGGCAGTGTTTTCTGCGGGTTGAGCCTGTTCGGCAGCCGTTTCAGGAGCAGCAGCATTTTCCTGAGCAGTTTCAGGCGCAGCATCAGTAGCGAAAAGCATGAACATTCCGAAAATCATCAACATGAACATAGAAATTTTTTTCATTTTTGCCTCCATAAATAAAAAAGCCGGTTTATTTTAAGCAGAAATCAAAAAATGACAATTTTTGTTAGGGATGTAGTCAGAAAAACTGGAAGTTTAGTAGACGACAGGACAGACGTCCATGTCAATAGCGGAAGAAACATCGTGACCTTTGTAATTTTTCGGGCTGTAAAGCTGCAAAGCACCAGTAAGTTCCAAAGCACCGTGATAAACAAGGTCGCCGAGTTTAGAAATGTTGATCTGGCCTTCTGCAAACGCATGGATACATTTATCCTGATGCGTACTCCAGTTATGTTCTATAACATACAAGTGGACATGGGAATCTTCAAAAGGCGACACTTCCATTTTGCCGACAGCAGCCTGATTTGCGTTTATATACAGAGATATCGTCGGATTTCCGCCGACATAATCGCTTCCGTTCTGAAAAACAGGATTCTGAGCGACCCAAATCAAATTTTGTGAAGAATAATAGTCTGCCTGTTTGACAAAAGTGTAAGCGTTTGCCGGAGCTATCGCAGCACTTCCGTTGCCGTAAGTTCCCGTTGCATAAGCATCACCCTGTTCGACACCATAAGCGTAACTGTCTGAAGTGAAATCGCTGTCATCAGCGTTTCCGATGCCGTCGAAAGCAAAGTTCAGCGAAATGAAGCCATAGTTTGCGTTGTAGGAATTGTCAGCTGCCGGATAATCGCTGTCACCGCCGCCGTTGTTTTCGTTGTTGTTCTCACTTTCATTGTTGTTTGAACCCTCGGAACATTTTCCTGTTACGGAATCACATCCGTTAGAACACTGTTCAGAAAATTTCCAGGTCAGATCGTTGCCTGAATCCATGTAGCCGCAGACATAGGAATTTCCGCCGTCGCATTTGTACTGACCGTAGTTACAGATCTGGGAGCCGCCGTTTCCTCCCTGTTCGTTGTTGTCGCTACCGCCGTCACCGCCGCCGCATGAAACAGTAAAAACCATCGCAGCAAGCATAGCTGCGCAAACAAAAAACTTTTTCATCTTTAACCTCCAAAAGTTAATAAAAACACAAAAAACAATTTCGTTTATGGCTACCAATTTGGTACGCAAAAAAATCCCGGATCATTCGTCTTTTTTTTCTTTAATCAGTTTTTCTTCAGTAATATCAACAGCTTTATCTCCCACAAGAATTGAGTGGAAATACTCCAGATTGGCCATTGCACGCTCGTTTCTTTCTTTTTCAGCCTGA
The DNA here is from genome assembly GCA_902774115.1 of uncultured Spirochaetales bacterium. Lineage (GTDB taxonomy): Bacteria > UBP6 > UBA1177 > UBA1177 > UBA1177 > UBA1177. Next base: position 316,182 of record CACYHH010000001.1, on the reverse strand, counting down.
AGTTCCATCTTCAGTCTCTTGAACTTTTTCTCAAGAGCCGCCTTGTCCGCCTTTTCCCCGCCAAGAACGCGGTAAGGCTGAAATTCCCGCTGGCTTTCGAGAGATTTTCCGAAACATGACATGTAAGGTTTCAGAAAGCAGAGATTTTCGACCAGAATTTTGGCTTCAGGAGCAAGCATGAACTTGTCTTCGCGCCTGTTAAAAAAACTGTCGGCGCTCGGAACATGAAAACGTTTGTCGAAGTCCTCTTTGTTTTTGATAATTTCGCGAACCCAGTTCGCAAGTTTTCCCGGATTTTCGTAACCAAGCTCCCGAATAAAATCGAAAAGCACCAATGTTTCGGCATCACAAATCTTTTCCATAATCCTCCTTGCATCAAAAAAAACCGATTTTGCTTATCCCTACCATTTTGGCATAAAAGTTTTTTCTGACGACCCACAAAAAGTTAATAAAATCAACTTGTTGCAAAGAGTTTTGGATTCTGGCGCAATCGGCTGACAAAAAGGCTCTAAAACAAAAAACAAGCCCTGAATTTTTAAAACGACCGATTGTTAAGCTGAAATAAATGACTGTCTACCTGCGGTAAACAACCATCCGAAGTCCAAAAAACCTTTTAATGCCTTTTGGCAACTCCGTTACCTGCCGGTGAAATGCTCGCCGTTCGCGAAAAGCGGGAAAACCTTCCCAGATCGCACAAATAACATCTGCTGCTCACAGCGCAACAATAAACGCGGAAATTATGGGGATTTTGAGATGAAAATCAAATTTTTAATAATTTTTCGGGTAATTTATTTTGACTTCCTTGATTTTGAGATTCTGCGCGGCAACCCAGTCGAAATCAATGCCGAGACTCTTCAGGTGTGCTACTCTGTACCACCACCACGCATTGAGAAGAGCCCTTTTTCTCGAGCCGGAATCGAATTTTTCTTTGATTTTTTCAATGCGTTCGAGCGTTTTTTCAGCTGCTTCCCTGACATCTTTGTCGATATCGTTTTTTTTCAGGTGGTTGAAAATTTTGCAGTTGTTGAATCCAAGATTGACTCTAAGATCTCCCGCCGCTTCACAGAAAGCCTCCCTCCAGAGCGGATGCGGCTCGATAATTTTTATGTCGTAGCCTTCCCTGAACTCTTCCGGCACATTTTCAGGGTTTTCCTTGCGCTTCTCTATTACAAAATCATCCGCAGATTTGAGCTGCTCGGCAAGATGCTTGAACCACTCTTCGCACACCTTGGCGGCTTCATCATTTTCCAGACTGCCGAGAAGCGGAGTCAGGCGCAGCGGCACGAAAGCCCAAGTGTAGCGGTCATACTCGTAATGTTCCATGTCGATCGAATACGCCTGCTCCTTTAGATTCCTGAAAATCGCAAGCAGCGGCTTTACCGCTTTCCATGCACCGAAACAGTTTATCAAAAACGAGACGGCTGTGTGAAATGCCTGAGTCGATACATAGGATTCGACATTGGAAATAGTATAAGATTCAAAAGGCTTGTTTGCATAATAATCAGACGGTTTGCCGCCAGATGCAGCGATTTTTTTAAGCTCACTCAGAAAAGCGTCTATATCTTTTTTCAAAGCATCTTTGTCGATGCCGACTTCTGAAAAATCGGCACTTTTTCCGCAAAAATCCAATGTATGCGAAGTTAAAACTATTTTCTGAAAAAGTTCCGGAAGCTCCGTAAAATACCATTTTCCGCACACCCATTCCTCAAGAAACTCTTTGAGATACTCAACTCTCTCCTGAGACTCCACTGGTTCATCGTTGCAGCAGCGTTCCTGCTGCCCCAGCAGAATCTCGCCGTAATTCACAAAAAGATCGCAGGCGTCTCTCAACTCCTCCAAATTTTTTAAATTCACTTTAAACACACGCCTTTTTATCGGTATTCTATACCCAGGATCAAGCTTCATCATAAAAGAGAAAAACTCGCTGTTTCTGAATTCATCAATGCCGAACCTGGAAACTTTTTCTGCAAGGTAATTTTTCATTTCTTCATCTGCGAATAAGATTCCGGCGAGTTTCTCTTTTGTTTCACGTTCGAGAATTTCGTCATAACTCTCATGTTCCGACATCATTTCCTTCAAAGAATCGTCGTTTTCAACTTTGACGACATATATACCTCTACTTTCATGTTTCTTACGTAAAGCCCTGACTTCTTCATCACTTTTCGCTCCCATAAGCATTTTGGAAGTCGTGGCTAAAATTTCATGGTATTTTCCCACATATTCCTTGTACTTCAAAGTTTCAAAAACAAACTTTGCGGAAAGCAGGCTCTGACCTATTGCAGCATTCAAAAAAGCGGTATTGTTGAGAATCCCTTTGCAAATTTTGTAAAAACACCTTGCAGCTTTGTTGTAGTCTGCGATCAAAATCTGATCTCTCAAATACTTTAGTTCATTTGTATAAATTTCTCTATCGAAACGCTTTTCCAACCTTACGAAGGCGATTTCATCAGCCGCGAATTTGTATAATGCCGGAATATCACTGATAGTTTTAAGTTTTTTAAGAGTGTCTCCGCTTTTAAAGGCATCAAACCTATCTTTCGGAACAAAAAAATTATCAGTAAGAGTATCGTATTCCTTTTCATAGCGGCGTTCTTCCGCAAAGTTGTCCCAAAGTATGAAATATCTGAGGAAATCAACTCTTACAGCATCAAAGCGCGGGTTGAAAACCGACATTACCGCTGGCAGAACTTTGTGATAAAAACCTCCTGCAAACTTCTCCTTGTCACTCAAAGATTTATCGGCAAACCAGAACTTGCCGTCATCGTAATTCGCAATTTTGAGCAGCTGTCCTGCCTCTTCTTCGGTCAAGAGTTCCGCCGTCACTTTCATCAGTTCTTCTCTTTGCGCCTTGTCGCAGACGCGGAGGAACCTTTTTGCGTATTCATCTGCCGGATGCCCTTTCTTGAATGTATCCCAGTCCTCTCTTTCTTCTTTGGTGCACAAACTCAGTTTTTCATTTTCACGTTTCCCCAAAAATATAGAGAAAACACGTCTGATGTTGCCTTCTTTTGTCTCTTTCTCGTCAAATTTACCGAATTTACTCATAGTCATCTCCTTACTTAAAGAAGTGCCTTTGAAATTACAGCAGAGCTGAATCTTTGGCAAGAATCTTTTCTTTATTTTTTTTTGCAGAACACCTCTACATCACACTTTTGTCAAATTTCAACAAGTTTCAGACTTTGAAGTCAGAAACTTTTATTTTTCGCAGACTTTCAGACTTTGAAGTCAGAAACTTCGTTCTTCCTTTCCGTCAGGTGTTTCCAGTAACGCTCCGGCACAAAACGCAGCTGGAGTTTCGGATTTATGCGGCTTTCTATCGCTATTATCTTGAAGTAATTTGACCACATTTTTTCGAAAGAATCCTCGTTTTCAGATTTTCCGAGAAGTATTTCCATATTCATGTGAGATGTGATTTCGTCAATAAATTCAACATTTTCAGTTTTTCCTTCGGCATGATAGACGGCTATTCCGCGTTTCAGATCGTGAATCATCCACTTCGTTCCCGAAAGACGCTCATAAAAATGGGGAACAAGAAGCGGGATAAGGTTGAAATCGGGTTCAAAGGGAGCATAGAAAATACCGTTTGAAAGCTCGGAAAACCGCAGCAGTCCGAGCATTTTGTCGTATTCACGCGACACTTTTTTACGCATCATCATCGCACGAGCGATCTTTTCGTCCTGAAAACAGGAGAATGCCCTTTTTCCGTTCTTCAAAGCAGCTTTTATCAGATAAAAGCCGTAAGTTTCGCAGTGTTCCTCTTCCGAAAGAAAGATATAGACTATCGCCGTAAATCCGCGCTCTCCGCATATTTCCAGAAGTTTCGAGGCAACCCTTTCCGCCTTTTCGGGTGAAGTTTCAACTTCGCGTGTTTCAGTGAAAAACTGCGGCTGAAAACCGGTCTTTTTCGCAATTTCGACTTCTTCTTTCTCTAAAAACGCATCAAAAACCGCGCTCAGAAAACCTTCAAAGGTGCCGTCATATAAAAAAATCATTCAGACTCCGAAAACACAGAAAAACGAAACATCATACCGATATTTCTAACAATTCAAGTTTCCGCCGGTTTTTTGCATTTTTTCCTAAAATCTATACAATATTGCGCGCTCGTTAATTGAATAGATTAATATGTCTGCTAAAAGGAGATAAAAATGAAAAGATTCATGAAAAGATTCCTTTCGCTCTGTTTAATTCTTTCGGCACTTGTTTTTGTGCTTGGCTGCGGTGAAAGCAAGAAAGACAATGTTTATGACTACCCTGACGAAGATTCGGCCGATGACGATTCAGACAGAAAGCCGGGCGAGCTTTACGGCGAGTGTTATCCGAACAAAACCTGCAACGAAGGTCTTGTCTGCGATAAAGATAACAACATCTGCATCAAAGATCCGGGAAACATTGAAGAACCTGCCGATGATACCGACACGGAAGAACCTGAACCTGATCAAGATACTGACACTTCGGATTCCGGAATAACGGATAACGATGCCGATACCGATCCGACTGACCAGACTCCGGATGAAGACACAGATACTGAGCCGACCGACCAGACTCCGGATGAAGACACTGACACAGATCCGACCGAACCGACTCCGGATGAGGACACCGATACTCCTGAAATTCCCGAAGTAACCGAAAATCACAATATTTCAGGTTCATACCAGATCGGCAGCGATGTTTCGGGAATAGAAGTGTTTCTTCATGAGTGCGGCAAAACCGAAAAAATAGCTTACGCAAATACTGACGCGGACGGAAAATATTCTTTCAACGCCGATATTTCGGCTGATAAGGTTTACTGCGTGAATGCAAACAGCTTTTACAGCTGCTTTGCAGGGATGAGCGATCATACAGCCAACATTTCCGAAATCACTCATGTTGTTGCTCTCATTTCAACATGTCCCGATTTTAGAAAAAACGAGACGAAAGTCAGAAAATATGTAAAACTTGGAACTGGCGAATGGCTGGGAGAGCTCGATTACACGAAGCTTTCGGGCATCAAAGAAGGACTCAGACTTCTTTCAAGTTATCTCGACACGACCGATTCAAAAACTCTTTCCGAAGAGATTGCGGATGATATTCTGAGGACAGACCGTAAGTTCCGGAAATTTTTCAACGGTTTCAAAATTTCGGCAAATAGAAATGAAGTTCTTATAAATGTCGCAAATCCTGACAGTAACGAAGTAACGCTCAATATCGAAGGCGGCAGCAGTGTGGTTGCGGAAGGTTTCAAAATTACATGGACTGTCATGAACAACACTGCCGAAGCGGCGTCACACAAGTTCAAAAGTGTCGAACCCGGCGAATATCTTGTCCGTGCAAGGCTCGGAGGCGACCCGATCATGGAGGATGAAGGCGGAGATCCGATCATGGGCGGAAACGGTGACGACGGCGGAGATCCCATCATGATAACGGAAGATTCCGCAACAATTCTTTTCCTGCTTGAGAAAGCGACCGACGTAATTGATGTCCGCGACATGTCTAAGGATATCGTGCACTATATCGATAACGGAATTTATGCCGTCATTCCTAAGAATACGACAATAAAAAGAGGAAATTCACCTGTAAATTACCTGACTTACAGGCTCGCAAAATCAAACGGTGGCTCTCAGGTTTCAAAGATAACTTTTGAACCGGCGGGAACGACTTTCACCGGCGATTCACTCTATTTCGTCTATGAGCTCGGCACAGTTTTCGGCGGTGATCCCATCATGCTTTCGGCGAGAAGAAACAATGCCGACGGCACAAGCGATGTTCTCCAGTCATCGGGCGGTGATCCCATCATGATGGAAGACGGCGGCGATCCGATTATGTTCACGGCGGGCGGCGATCCTATCATGCACGTTCTCCGTTCATCGGGCGGCGATCCGATCATGGCGGGAGATCCGATCATGTACTCCGCGGGCGGCGATCCGATCATGATTTCCTCAGGAGAAAATCCTGCAGGTGCGGCGGCAGGCGGCGATCCGATTATGATTCCTGTAAATAGCGAGACCAGCAGAATTGCAGCGGGCGACCCGATTATGATGGGAACAAGTTCCAGCGTAATGATTGCAAAAACAGGACACTTCTCGGAATTCCTGATCAATTCGAATTCGCTCCCTGTGCCGGTCGAAGCTATAGTCAGCAGATGGTGCGACGGCTCATTCTACCGCGGTTACTCGCCGGTTGAGTTCATAAAGAAAGGTGTAACCGACAACAAGCCGGAAAGCACGCTTCTCCCCTATCTCACCTGTGAAAGATTCGGAGAACTCGGAAGCGACCTTTACGAACTTATGAACAAACCGGTCGGATTCCAGCGCAACCTCAACCTTTTTGAGAATATTTTCTATGTTTCGGCATTCTACAACCGCATGAAGGCAAGACGTGAAAGCGGAGAAGTAGCGGCTGTTACCAACGGCATCGAGCTCAGAAGCGCGATTGCTGCACTTTACACTTCAACGACTTCGTACAATAGAAGCGCAACTCTTGCCGACATGTTTGATTCGTCAATGATTCCTTTGGCTTACAGAGGAATTGAAATCGAAGACTATTCAGCTGAAGCAAAGGGTGCAATCACCGGAAGCACGGAAAGCGGCAGTAAATTTGCGGCAGGCAAAAACGATATGATGATTTTTGCAAACTACGTCACGACTTCCGCGAAAGGTCCTGATTTCAGCGGCGTTTCATCACCCATGACTGCTGACAAGCTTATATGCGCGTGGTTCAATCTGGAAATTCCGGCACAGAACTGCAGCAAAGTCTATACACTCAATGATGCAGGTCACGTCACCGCTGACGGTACCGAGGTTTCTCTCGAAGAGGCTGACGCAATATTTGCTCACTTCTTCATGCCGTTCAACAGCAGAATCAGCGATGAAGAAAAGTTCAGTCTCTTCAGAACATTCTTCCTTACTCTGAAATACGCAGGAACAGTTTTTGAAGGCGGAACCGCACTTGAGGCGCTCAACGCAAAACTTCTTAAAGCGGCTTACCTTGTTTTTGACGGAATCGACGGCAACGTGAACACAGTCAGCATTGAAGACACTTTCGACGCATCTGCCCACACGGTTCAGGTCCTCAAAGAAAACGTCATGGAGACAAAGCCCTACATCACGAAAGTCAGTGCCCTCACCGACAAAATTTCGCTCAACGTCGCGGCTGCAGGCGCGGATGTCGAAAAAGTCCTTGTCAGGATCGAAGGCTACGAATTTGACAAGATCACGGACAATACGCGCACTTACTACAAGCCGAAAGAAGAACTCAGGGAAAAATCGATAATTCTGACTCCCGGAACCTTGGGTAGCGGACTGAAACCGCTCAAAGAGCTTCTCGGAACGAACGATGTTGACTCGCTCGGCAATATCACAGGCAAAGTGACGGTTGTAGCGACATCGAAGATTTCAGGAAAGACCTACACGACGCAGAAAACTTACGAGTTCCTCTCGAACGATGAGAGCGAAGGCGTCTCGTCGAAGCCGGTTCCCGCAAATCTTCAGGTCATGCTTAAGGATTCAGAGGGTCATGCTATCCCGCAGGAGGCAAATCCGGGCATAATCCTGAATCCGGGCAACAGAACTCTTTATCCCGACAGTACCGGACTTATCAACATCACCGAGCTTGCTCCGGCATCATATACGATTGACGCTTTTGCAGACGGTTACTACACGAAGAATGTCGGCGTAAACGTCACGGCCGGTGCGACATTCGGCGTTGAAATCAGGCTTGATACCGTTACAACGAGTTCTGCTGACGCTGATCTTGAGCTGAGTGTCAATATCGCGACAGCCAAACATCCGGCAAAAGTATATGTTCAGATTTATGATGAAAATATGGAACTTGTCGCAAATGAATCGACAAGATTCGATAACGGCACAAACGCTTATGAACCGATAAATATTGGAATAAATTCAGGAAGATACACTCTTCTTGCAGTCGGCGAAGAGATGTACAACTATCTTGAATCGATCACTATTTACGAAGGAAACAATTCTAAGGAAATCACGGTCGTTGCAAAGAACGCATGCGGAAACGGAATCGTCGATTCGGCCGAAGACTGCGAACCTTCCGTTTCGGGAAATCTCACTTGCAGCGACATCTATCCTGCGGCTCCGAACCCCGGAAATCAGGTTGTCTGCAACCCCGCGACATGCGTTTACGACAAATCGGAATGCGGCATTACACTCGCTGTCTGCGGTGACGGAATAATCGATCCGGGCGAAGGCTGCGACGGCGGCGCGAAAGAGTGCTCCGAAATCATGGGTTTCGAAGGCTCTAAAGGCTCTGCACCGTGCGCTTCAAACTGCTCAGACTGGATTACAGCCGGTAACTGCTCGAAAGTTGCGGCAGATTGCGGCACAAAGCCTGCAAACACGCAGTGGAACGACGGAACAGGCAAATTCGAGCAGGTTTACAACGGTTCACAGTGGCTTCCGGCAGAAAAAGATGCTGTTTACGGCGTCGGGAGAGAAGAATGCATCTTCTCCTGCACAAAAGGCTATAAATGGTATAACGGCGCATGCATAGATGATCCTCTTTCACTCGGAAATATCTGCACAGGCGAAACAAGCTGCTTCGACAACGCTGCCGAAACTACGGAGTGTCCGGTTTACGGTTCAACTCTCTTCGGTCAGGACGCTCAGTATGCCGAAGCTTCCTACTGCACGCAGCACAGCTTCAGCACGACTGGAAACGGCAGCCAGCAGATCGTACTTGACGGCTTCACTCACTACGAGTGGCACAAAGTTGCGTCAAACAGCGCGATGACCTGGGATGCAGCCGAAGAATACTGCCGCACTTCAAATTACGGCGGAAAACAGCTTTACTGGAGGCTGCCAAGCCCGGCAGAACTTCTCACGATCGTTGACTCAGACACAACGAGCCCTGCCCTTTCCGATATTTTCACAGTTTACGGATACAGTTTCTGGGCGGGCGAAGACGAAAAAACCGCAGGAAATGCATGGATGCTCGGCGAAAACGGCGGACTTGAAAGTGTTGAAAAATCGGCTTTGAATCATGTAATCTGCGTTCATGTAAACGATTACGACCCGCTTCAGGACCGCTTCACAACTGATACCGAAACAGTCAAAGACGCAGAAAGCGGACTTATGTGGCAGAGATACTACACTTCAGCAAAAACTTGGGCAGAAGCTCTTTCCTACTGCGAAAACAGCAGTGCAGGCGAAAAATACGACTGGAGACTTCCGAACAGAAACGAACTTGCATCATTAGTCGATTACACCAAGGCAGAGGGCACGATGAGCGCTTTCCCCGGCATTGCGGCTAAAGAGTTCTGGACTTCGACAAGTTCAGTCAGCGAGCCTGCAAAGGCATGGACAGTCGATTTTGAAAGCGGAACGATCGCGGCCGGCAGCAAAGACGACGCAAAATATCTCATCTGCGTAAGGAACGACGGCGAGTGCCTCGGCACCGACTGCGTAAATCCGTGCAGCTTCGACCCGTGCAGGAACACCGTCAACTCGACAGGCGTCTGCAAACCGTCGGAAGGCAGCGACAGCTATTCGTGCCTGTGCTATTCAGGATTTGAATGGGATGCGTCACTTTCCAAATGCGTTCTTACGACTGCTAGATATCAGGCGTGCGACCTTAACCTGCTGCCTGCAAATGCGGTTTGGAACACTGCTCAGGGAATCAGCCAGTACCATGACGGTCACGGCAACTGGTATCCGACGACAGTTCCGGAATACAATGAAATTCCGACTAACAAGGAATGCCATTTCAAATGTGACACAAACTTTGTTTACGAGAGAGATACGAACCAATGCGTCGGAGCTACAAGGCTTGCAAGCTGCTCCGGATATCTTCCTGCGAACGCGGAATGGCTTAATCCGAACGGTCAGATAGTCCAGCAGTGGCAGTGGAATGAAACAGCATCCGAGTGGCAGTGGCTTCCGGAGACAACTTCGACGCACGGAACTGTATTTTCACCGACTGAATGCCGCCACAACTGCAAAGAACATTACTCATGGAAGAGTGCACAATGTACTCCTGACACTCAAACAGTTGACTGTGACGATCTTCCGGCAAATGCTGTCTGGATTGCAGGCTCAACTGTCGAGCAGACTTGGAACGGCTACAACTGGGCACCGGGAACAACACCTAATTATTTCAACAATTATTATGATGATGCGGACTACACTTCCGCTTATGCCTCAAACTCATGCGAGTTCAGATGCGACAACGACCACTTCCGCCACGGCAGAGAGTGTATGACACCGTGCGAAGACGATCCGTGCGGCGGATTTGCAAATGCAAAATCAGGAACCTGCAATGCTGTTGCATGGGATGACTATGTCTGCGGCTGCAATGAAGGCTACTACTGGTGGGGCAGAGAAATCGGCTGTATAAACAGAAAACCTGCTTTCGGCAACATCTGCACAGGTCAGAGAACATGTTATAACAAAGACGGATACAAAATCACTTGCCCGAAAGAAGGGATGAATTTCTTCGGTCAGGATGCCAACTATGCAGCAAAAGGCACTTGTACACACCAAAGCTTCTCGATTGATGCTTCTATAGAAAATCAGGAAATTGTCATTGACAATAATTTGGGACTCGAATGGCAGTACAGAATGCCTGAGACCAAATATTTGTGGGAAGACGCTCTCAACTACTGCGACGATCTCAATTACGGAAACAAAACCGACTGGCGACTTCCTACAAGATATGAACTTTGGACAATTCTCGATTTAGCTTACATGAATATGAAAGGGGTAAATATAAATTATTTCCCGGATATATATAACCTGAAAAATGAAAGATTGTGGACCTCTGAAGAATACGACGAAGACAAAGCGTTTATTGTAAACATGTGGGACGGATACTTTTTCGATTACAGCAAAGATTCGGACTACAGCGATTATAATATAATCTGTGTCCGCGGAAACGAATTGCAGAAAGGCAGTTTCACGGACAACGGAGATGAAACTGTGACAGATTCTACAACAGGACTTGTATGGCAGAAATCTTATGTAAACAAAACATGGGAAAACGCTCTTTCTTACTGCGAAGGCCTTGAACTTGCAGGTCATACTGACTGGAGACTCCCCAACAAAAACGAACTTGAATCGCTGATAAACCATGACAAAAGATATCCGGCTTCAGATTTTCCTGCTATGCCCTCCTCCGGCGCATTCTGGTCTTCAACATCATATCAGGGTGGCAGTGATGCGTACTATCTTGAATTCGGCACCGGAATACCAGGTGATACAGAAAAAAATGTAAAAGCCGGTGTCCGCTGTGTCAGAGCAGGATTGTGCGGCGCAGGATACTTCTGGAACGGAACAGAATGTGCAACTCCGTGCAGCGCCGGAATCTGTAACGGTGTCGCTAATTCCACAGAAAAATGTATTGCGGAAAGTTTGACAATACACTCCTGTGAATGTGATGAAGGATACTTCTGGAACGGAAACGAATGTGTGACACCGTGCAGTGCAACTCCTTGCGGAAGCGACCCGAACTCAAACGGTGTCTGCACAGCTTCTGGCATAACTGACTATTCCTGCGGATGCAAAGAGAACTATTTCTGGAACGGAAACGAATGTGTCAATCCGTGCGACAGCAGTTCATGTGCAAGCGAACCGAATTCAAACGGAAACTGCATTCCTGAAAGTGCAATGCAATACAAATGTGAATGCAATGAAGGTTTCTACTGGTGGGACGGTATCGGCTGCACCGGCAGAAAACAGCTTACAATCGGCAACATCTGCACAAGGACGGAAATGTGCTTTAACGATGCGGCGATAATATCCTGCCCGTCGGAAAATAATGACTTCTACGGACAGCCCACCCAGTACGCGGCACTCGGAAAATGCACACCTCAGGACTTCTCGATAGACAGTTCAGTTCCGGACGAGGAGACTGTTATCGACAACAACACCGGTCTGGAATGGCAGAGAAAAATTTCTTCTGATACACAGGTTGAAGAGACTGAAGCAGACGCATACTGTGAGGATCTTGTTTACGGCGGACATGACGACTGGAGACTGCCCGAACCGAATGAGCTTCTTTCGATTGTAAATTACAATGAAACGGCAGTAAATACGGTTTATTTCCCCGACCTGAAAAATAATCCCAACATAAAACTGCTGACTTCAAAATATTATGCAGAACCGGAAAAAGACGAAAGATGGAGACTGTACGACAACTATCAGATGGGATTCCCGAGCCAGATGGGCGTATCCGAAACAATGTACAATAGAGTTTTGTGCGTCAGAGGCAACAAAATGAAAGGGGCTAAACTCAGCGTTTCGGAAAGAAACGGCAACCAGATTGTAACAGATTCCACAACAGGACTCATCTGGCAGAAGACATACGGTACAGCTGTTATATGGCAGGACGCTCTTTATTACTGTGAAAACCTGACTTATGCCGGGTACTCTGACTGGAGACTGCCAAACAATAATGAATTTGCTTCGCTTGCTGATTACGACAGATACCACCCGGCTTCAGCATTCCCGGATATGGAAATGGAGACAACTTTCTGGTCTGCAGATACGATTATTGCAAATGATCCCCAATATACATGGCTTTTCATGACTGCAAACGGTGGACTTGCTCAGTTCTATAAAGACTACAGGAATATATACGGCGGAAGCTACGACCTTCCTGTTATGTGCGTAAGATCGGAGTAAATCTAAGGAATCTGATTCTCTAAACTCCCTAAACTCCCTACTCCCCAAAAGCTTTTCAAAACAGCGAAAGCTGCTCGATTGTGTGGTCAGGCGCCCCTGCCCTCGTGCTTGTCGTCTTCATCGCCTCGAAAACAGTCTTCTCGGAAAGCAGTGTTTCCGGCATCATTTTTCCTTTGCAGGTGATAAAATAGCGCGCTCTTTTCAGAACCACCCCTATCCGCTTGAGGTCATCGAAATCAAGAGAGCCGTTCCTTCTTGCCGAAACTATTCTGACTGCCGACTGCCGCCCTATTCCCGGAACGCGGAGAATCATTTCAAACGCGGCGGTATTCACTTCCAGCGGAAAAAGGTGCATGTTCCGCATCGCCCAGACAGCCTTCGGATCAACTTCATTCGAAAGGAAAGGATTGTCTTCCGAAACAATTTCGTCAGCCTGAAAACCGTAAAAACGCATGAGCCAGTCAGCCTGATACAATCTGTGCTCGCGGTCAAGCGGCGGAGTCGATACAACAGGAAGACGGTTGTCGCTGTTCACCGGCACGAAAGCGGAATAATAAACCCTTTTCATGCTGAATTTTTTGTAGAAAGCCTCAGTCAGTTTAACTATTTTGAAGTCGCTTTCAGGCGTCGCACCGACAATAAGCTGAGTTGTCTGCCCGGCAGGCGCAAAAACCGGAAGTTTTTTCGTTTTTTTCCTTTCTTCACGGTTTTCGACAATGTCTCCGCAAATTTCCCCCATAGGTTTTATGATCGAATCCCTGCTTTTTTCTGTAAGCAGTTTCAGGCTTTTTTCGGAAGGAAGTTCAATATTTACAGAAACTCTGTCGGCATAAAGCCCAGCCTCTTTTATCAGAATGTCGCTCGCTCCCGGAATCACTTTCAAATGAATATAGCCGTTGAAATTTTCTTCTGTCCGCAGTTTTTTCGCCACCGCAATCAGCTTTTCCATCGTGTAATCGGCGTTTTTGACAATGCCTGAACTCAGAAAAAGCCCTTCGATATAGTTTCGTTTGTAGAAATTCATCGTGAGCGAAACAAGTTCGTCAACCGTGAAAGCAGCCCGCTTCACGTCGTTGCTGCGCCTGTTGATGCAGTATGCGCAGTCGTTTATGCAGTAGTTCGTGAACAAAACTTTGAGCAGGCTTATGCACCTTCCGTCAGCCGACCAGCTGTGACAAATCCCCGATTTATGACCGCTGCCTATACCGCCGAAGGTTCCCTTGCGGTCGCTTCCGCTTGAGGAGCAGCTTGCGTCGAACTTTGCCGCAGCACCCAAAATCTCAAGTTTTTCAATAAGTTCCATAAAGCACCTGACAACCTTAAAAAACCAAAGCATAACCTTTATAATACCTGAAATAAAAAAGGCAATATTTTTTAACCGCCGAATATTGTGTCGATATTTCGAGATTTCGATATTCGAAATTTCGACGGCGGCATCGTGACGACGAAACAACGTGACGACACGGCGACAAAAAACTGGCAGCGATAAAAATTGCCTTTTCCCCGCTTTTTCCTAACATTGCGCGCAATTTGCTGATTCTTTTTTATTTTTTAGGAGGAAAATATGGAAAAAGTTAAACTTCTCATCATCGGCGCAGGTCCCGGCGGATATGTCGCTGCAATCAGAGCAGCTCAGCTCGGTCTTGAACCTGTCGTTATCGAACGCGGATTTCTCGGCGGAACATGCCTTAACCGCGGCTGCATCCCGACAAAAGCGCTCATTTCGGCGGCTGAAACTTTCAACTCGATTCTGAGCGCAGAAGCGTTTGGAATCACTGCAAATGCTGAATTTGACTGGACAAAAGTAAACGAGCACGCTAAAAATTCGGCAGCAAAAAACAGAATGGGAATCGCATATCTCTTCAAGAAAAACAACGTCCGCCACGTCCAGGGCGAAGCAAAATTCACTTCCCCGCACACCGTAAAAGCCGGAGAAAATGAGTTTGAGGCGGAAAACATCATCATTGCGACCGGCTCAATCGTCCGCGATTTCCCCAATTTCTCGATCGACAACAGAAAAATAATCAGCTCAGACCAGGCCCTTTTCCAGGCCAAGCTGCCGAAAAGCCTCGCTATAATCGGCGGCGGCGTAATCGGAGTCGAGCTCGGATTCGTTTACCGCACTTTCGGAGTCGAAGTAACGATAATCGAAGCGATGAACACGATCATCCCGATGGAAGACGCAGATGTTTCCAAAGAGCTCACAAAAGAGTTTAAGAAGAAAAAAATCAAAATAATTACAGGCACTTCAGTTGAAAAAGCGGAAAAAACCGATGTCGGTGTGACCCTCACCCTCGCAAACGGAAACGTCGTTCAGGCGGAGCAGGTCCTTTCATGCGTCGGACGTTCTCCGAATACGGCAAAACTCAACCTCGAAGCTGCCGGAATCACTCCAGACAGACGCGGATTCATCCCGGTTGACGAATTCTGCCGCACGAATGTTCCGGGAATCTATGCGGTCGGCGACGTCATCTTCACCCCGATGCTTGCCCACACGGCTGAACACGAAGGCATCCTCGCAGTCGAGCAGATTGCCGGAATGAAAGACCTCAAACCGATAAATTACCTTTACAATCCGGCATGCATCTACTGCACTCCGTCGATCGCTTCGATGGGCCTCAAAGAGGCTCAGGCGGTCGAGAAAGGACTTAAATTCAAAGTCGGCAAATTCCCCTTCAGCGCAAACGGAAAAGCTGTCGCTTCGAATCACACGACCGGTTTCGTGAAAGTCATAATCGACGAGGAAACCCATAAAATCCTTGGTGTCCATATCATCGGAAACGGCGCGACAGACCTTATCTCTGAATTCATTCCGGCAATGAACGCAGGTCTCACAGCCGAAGAAATCATCGAATCGATCCATCCGCACCCCACCCTTTCGGAAGCATCGCTCGAAGCTCTGCTCGGCGCGCTCGGAAGAGCAATCCACATTTAATTTTGGCGCCGCAATTCTTTGTCGAAATATCGACATCTCGAATTTTCGAAATATCGACGGCGGCGCAAAACGAAACATCGAATTGACGTGACGACGGTACGACGTGACGATCAGTATTTTGACTTATTCCACTCGAAATCGAGAAAGATCACATTTTTATCGCCGATCGCAAGCGTTTGGAGCATCGCCTCAACAGGTTTTATATCGGCTGCGGTGTTCAGCATGACGAACGGCCGGTCAATGACGGTGACAGAATCCTTCAGCATGAGGGCACGCAAAAGCTTCACTTTGAAAAGTGTCTCCGAATCAATCTGAAAAGTTTTTTTGTTTATCGAATCCGAAATCTCAAGAAGATCAAGGAATTTCACGATTTCGGCGTGTATCTCACTGTCTTTTTCAGTCGTCAGATAACGCGGAACAAGCGAAATGTTGTCGTAAACACTCAGGTTCGAAAGAAGCGGAATATCGGGTGACACAAAACCGGCACGCTGTTCAGCGCGGATTGCTGCGGCGCGCGCTTTGAGCTCAGCCTCGCTCACAAAGAATTCAGGAAGAATCTTGCTACTAATGACACAACCTCCACCAAAACTATCGACATGAAAACGCCCATCATCCCACGCAGAACCGAAACCGGAATGTCGGTCGAACGGTACTGGGTCTTCCAGCCGTTGTAAAGCGGTATAACCGATATAAAGAAGCCGAAGACTATCGTTTTCATATAGAAAATAATTATATCAAAAACAGATATCGATTTTGTAATCATTTCTGAAAATATTCCGGCGCTCATTTCGAAAATTATGCTGCTGAAAATAAATCCGCTGAAAAGGACGATTATCGCAAAAAGCGACGAAAGGATCGTGACACTGATAATGAAACTGATGATTCTCGGCAGGAAAAGGTAAATGACCGGATCTATCCCGAACGATTCAAGCGCGTCGATTTCGCGGTTGACCTTCATGACGGCGATTTCCGAATTGACGGCGGAAGAACTGCGCAAAGCCAGCAGGACGACAGTGATGAGCGGCGAAAACTCCAGAACGACAACACCCATGATGATGTTTCCAAGATACTGGACAAGACCGATGCTTTTTACAGTCTGGAAAACGATCCCGATGAAAATACTGCCGAAAACCGCACTCAGAACAACGAAAAAATTAAGAAGCTGATACGCCGTGAAAAATATCTGCATGACGAGAATATCGAACGCGGCACGGTTGAAAAACGATCCCATCAAAAATTCACGCAGACATTTCAGGCAGAAAGCCCAGAATCCGGATATATTTTTGAAAGTGCTTACAGCCTTGGAACCTAACTGTTCAATGAAGTCGCGCACGGAATCCCCCGAAAAACAACGCGCGATTATACACTTTTATTAGTGAAAATAAACTAAAATCTTGACTATAAAAAGAATATCTCTATAATCTTACGGCTTTTTTGGAGAGGGTGAAATGTTCGATCAACTCACCGACAAGCTTGAGGCAACCTTTAAAAAGTTGCGCGGTGTCGGCAAACTTACTGAAGACAATATCAAAGACGGAATAAGAGAGCTCAAACTTTCTCTTTTAGAAGCCGACGTAAACTTCAAAGTCGTCAAAGAACTCGTTGAAAAGGTTAAGGAAAGAGCACTTGGAACGGAAGTTGCAAAAAGCATAAATCCGGGTCAGATGTTCATTAAAATCTTCCACGAAGAGCTTGTCACGATGCTCGGAGAGGGCGACCATTCGCTCAATCTGAACGTAAGACCGCCGGCAATAATCCTCATGGCCGGTCTTCAGGGAAGCGGTAAAACGACAACTGCCGGAAAGCTCGCCTACCTTCTCAAAAACAAGATGAAAAAGAGGGTTCTTCTCGTTCCGGCCGATGTTTACAGACCTGCCGCAATCGATCAGCTCAAAACTTTAGCTGCCCGAATCGATGTTGACGTCTACCCGTCGGAAGTCGGCATGGATCCTGTCGATATCGCTAAAAAATCGGTCGAATACGGCAAAAACAACGTCGCAGACGTCATCATAATCGATACCGCGGGCCGTCTTCAGGTTGATGAAGATATGATGGACGAGATCACGAACATCAAAAACGCGGTCGAGCCGTCGGAGATCCTTTTCGTAGCTGATGCGATGACAGGTCAGGAAGCGGTAAACGTCGCGGCCGAGTTCCACAAAAGACTTTCGATTACAGGTGTCGTCCTCACTAAAATGGACGGTGATGCAAGAGGCGGTGCAGCGCTTTCAATCAACGCTGCAACAGGCGCTCCGCTCAAATTCGTCGGTATGGGCGAAAAAATCGAGCAGTTCGAAGTGTTCCATCCCGAAAGGATCGCAGGCCGTATCGTCGGGCTCGGCGATGTTCTTTCGCTTGTCGAAAAGGCGACTGAAAAAATCAATGCGGAAGAAGCTATACGTCTTCAGAAAAAAATGGGGAAAAACGAGTTCGACCTCGAAGATTTCCTTGCCCAGATGAAGATGATAAGAAACATGGGACCGATGGAAAACATGCTTGAAATGATTCCCGGAATGGGCAAAGCGATGAAGCAGATGGAAGGCAGGGTCAACTTTGAGAAAGAGCTTTCCAAAATAGAAGCGATCATCTTCTCGATGACGAAAGAAGAACGTAAAAAACCTGAAATTCTCAATGCATCGCGCCGCAGAAGGATCGCGAACGGCAGCGGAACAAAGGTTCAGGATATAAACCAGTTTATGAAACAATACCTTGAAATGAAAAAAATGATGAAAAGCATAAATAAGCTCGGATTGGGCGGGCTTATGAAGAAATTCAAGGGTTTAGGCAACTTAGTCAAATAATTTTTGGAGGATTTAATGAGCGTTAGTATCAGACTGACCAGAGGCGGTTCCAAGAAGAAACCTTCTTACAGAGTTGTTGTTCTTGACAGCAGAAAGAAAAGAGACAGCGATTATCTTGAAAGACTCGGACACTACAATCCGTGTGTTGATCCTGCTGAAATCGTTATCGATGTTGAAAAGTATGACGAATGGATCAAAAAAGGTGCACAGAGCTCCGATACCGTCGCTTCTCTCGTAAAAAAAGTAAGAAAGTAAGAAAAATAACTTTTTCTATTTTCGGAGGATTTTATGAAAGAACTCATTGAACAGATCGCTAAACGATTGGTTGATAATCCGGATCAGGTTTCAGTAACAGAAGTTGAAGGTGAAAATTCCACAGTTCTCGAACTCAGAGTAGCAAAATCAGACCTTGGTAAAGTTATCGGCAAAGAAGGCAGGATTGCGAAGGCAATGAGAGTTCTTCTCGGTGCGGCAACTTCACACGAGCAGAAAAAGTATACTCTTGAAATAGTCGAAGATTGAACGGCGTTTCCTCTTTAAAAGTCGTCGGAACTTTTTCCAAAGTTCTCAAAAAAGACGGTTCTCTTCTTTTTAAGCCGGAATTCAAAGATACTGACTTTTTACTGGATTTCGGCTTTCTTTATCATTCTGAGTTCAAGACAAAGTGGCATATAGCCTCGATAACAAAGGTCGGCAAAGGTTTTATGATCAGATTAGCCGAAGTTAAAACTTTCAAGGAAGCCGAGTTTCTGCTTGGTGAAAAATTCGCCCTTCCCGAAGAAGAAATTTTCGGGAAATCGCAGGATCTTCTGATCGGAGAAAATGTTCTCGACAAGTCAGCCAAGACATTCGGCAGAATCGCAGCTTTCACCCCTACTCCGACCTACTCTCTCGCAGAAATCGAAAAAGAGGACGGATCTTCCGAATTTATCCCTTTTACCGAAAAATTTTTCAAACTTGAAAAAGGAAAGATTGTGCTGATTGCCAGACCTTAGTTTGCTTTAAGAAAAGTAACTAAACTTTCAAGAGCAGTTGAATAAGTCGCAGTTCCGAGACCGTAAACAACTTTGACCGCGACATCGCTTAAATACGATTTACGGCGGAATTCTTCTCTTTCGAAAACATTTGAGATGTGCGCTTCGATAAACGGGATCTTAGAGCAGAGCAAAGCATCGCGCAATAGAACGCTTGTATGAGTGTAAGCTCCGGGATTTATCACGATCCCGTCACATTTTGCATTTACGATGATTTTTGCTAGAGCTCCTTCGCAGTATTCTGAAACCGATTCAGTCTCAACTCCGAGCAAGGCTGCTTTTTCGTTAAAAGCAGAAATCAGTTTTTCGCGCGTTCCCTTTCCGCCGTAAATCTCAGGTTCCCTTTCGCCGATTTTGTCAAGCAGAGGCCCTTCAATAAGCAGTATCTTCATATATCGACCTCGTTCATTTCACGCCATTTTATTTCGGAAAGAATTGAAAGCAGCCACGCCGCTTCGACCGATTTTTCAGCCGTTTCAACCGCCGGAACAATTTTTGCAATCTCGCTTTCAGGCTTTTTTTCGGCATATTCACGCGCCATTTCAGCCGCAGCTTCCCAGTTTTTCTGCCTGATAGCAATTATAATCATCGTTTCAGTAACCATCTTTCACCTCGATCACTCGATTCCGAAAGGTTTGAGAGCACGCGGGAAAACACCGTGCAGATAGCTGATGAGAACTCCGAAATTGGTCATCGGTATCCCTTTTTCAGCAGGAATTGCCTGACGAAGAAGCATTTCGCGCCTGTTCAAAGTGCACGCGCCACAGTGGACTATCAGTTTGTAATCACTGAGGTTTTCCGGATAGTCGCGGCCAGCCGAAGTTTCGATTATGAGCCCGCCGCCCACTTTTTCGTTGAGCCATTTCGGGATTTTGACTCTCGCTATGTCGTCATCCTGCGAGTGATGCGAGCAGCTTTCTGCGATAAGAACTTTGTCGCCAGCTTTCAAAGATTCGACCGTTTTTACAGCTTTCACCATTTCGGCAAGATTTCCTTTCTGTCTGATCGAAAGGATCGAAAACGAGGTGAAAGGAACATCTTCCGGAATTATCGGAGCGACCTTTGAAAAAACCTGCGAATCGGTGACTGCAAGAGCAGGTTTCACACTTAATGAATCAAGGGTTTTCTGCAAATTCTGAGGCTCGCAGGAAAGGGCGATCCCGCTGCCGTCAAGAATATCTCTCCATGCTCTGACCTGCGGCATGATCATTCTTCCTTTCGGCGCGCTTGAATCGATCGGGGTTATCATCAGAACAATGTCGCCCGGCTTTATCAGATCGCGCAGAAACGGCGGTTCCCACTCATTCGGTGATTTTTCGGTGATTTTTTTGGTCAGATCACTAATTCCCGAGTTGTTTGCGGCGCTTATCGCGACAAATTCCTTCCCTTCGAGCCATTTTCTAACGCTTTCAGACATTTCGAGGTCTGATTTGTTGAGGACAATGATGAACGGAACCTGCTTTTCTTCGCATTTTGAAATTATTTCATTCTCGAAATATCCCGCTTCGCCTGAAGCGTCCACAACGAGAAGCACCATGTCGGATTTATCAAGATAACTTCTTGATTTCTTTACTCTTTCAAGACCGAGAGCATCGTTAGTGTCGTCAATTCCGGCTGTATCTATAAGCACTGCCGGACCTACCGGAAAAAGTTCGATCGCCTTCATGACAGGATCGGTCGTAGTTCCAGGAACATCGGAAACGATAGCGACTTTCTGCCCCGTAAAAGCATTTATCAGCGATGATTTACCGGCATTACGTCTGCCGAAAATTGAAATGTGGAGTCTGTCTCCAACCATAACTCTGCCCATAATCACCTCACAAAATATCTTTGTAATCCTTAAAATAAGTGAATTTAACGTTTTCAGACGCCAGTTTCTCGGCAAGTTCGTCTGTCGCATAGATTTTATCGGCGTATCTCGAACCGCAGAAATCGGTCTCTCCGTCACCGAAATAAATCGTCTCGAAACCCTCGTTTTTGTATTTTTCGACAACCGCCCGCTTGCAGTTGGAACAGTTTCTGTCGCAAAGCGGAGGCAGGGCGTTCCTGCACGGAACCAGTTCCCAGTTTTTATCACCTAAGTATTTGATATCATTGATATAAGCCTCGACATCAGTATTTCCCATGAAAAGTTCTGCAAAACTCCTGAAACCGCCGCTTAAAATCACGATTTCATCCCCGTTTTCGCGGACTTTTTTCACGAAATCAAAAAAACCTTCACGTACCGGGACATTTTTTCTGATGAAATCGAAAAGTTCATCTTTTTCTGCCTTCATTGATTCGACTTCATCGACTAAAGTCTGATGGCGCTCCTTTCTGCCTGCCCTCATTTCGTTTTCAAGCTCACGCCAGTCGACGATGCAGTATTTGTCAAAAGCGACGACAAGAGTGTCAAGCGCCGTCACCGTGCCGTCAAAATCAAGAATGTAACATTTTCTTCCGTTCATTTTTCCTCCAGCAAAGCGCGGCAATATACCATTTTTTCCAAAAAGCTGAATTTTTTCATTCTTCCGGACGAAACAGGAAATTTGATAAAAAAATCTTTTAGACTACTCTTTATGGTTTTTGTTTGATTTGAGGTAGAAATGAATATCTGGATTATAAATGAAACAATCGGCTCACGAATCCACGGAATGGTTTTCCGCCCGTACTACTTTGCGAAGGAATTTGTAAAGCTCGGACACAAAGTCACAATATTTTCAGGCTCTTACACTCATATTTTTTCAAAGCTGCCGGAAGTTCACGGTTTCAGTACAACCGAAAATATAGACGGGATCGAATACTGCTGGATAAAAACCCCTAAATACGGAAAATCGCAGAGTTTAGGGCGCATAATCAACGCGTTCACATTCGTCGCTAAAATGTTTCTTCTCAGAAAAAAAAGATTCGGCAAACCCGATGCGATAATCGTCACTTCCCCCACTCCGTTTTCGATCCTGAACGGATACCGGCTTAAAAAAAGAACCGGTGCAAAACTGATTTTTGAGGTACGTGACATCTGGCCTTTGACATTAACCGAAATCGGAAGACTCACCGACAGCCATCCGTTCATAAGATTCACGCAGTTTTTCGAAAATTTTGCGTACAAGAATTCGGATATGGTCGTTTCCGTGCTTCCCAACGCGTTCGAACACATGAAAGAACACGGTCTTACAAAAGAAAAATTCGTTTCTATTCCGAACGGAATCGACTTGGAAGAAGTAAGGAATGCGACTCCTCTTCCGCAAGAATTTGAAGATGCGATCCCAAAAGACAAATTCATCGCAGTTCATGCCGGAAAATTCGGAATCTCCAATAATATCGAGATGTTTTTAGAAGCTGCAAACAAATTGAAATCCAACGGCAAAATAGTTTTTCTCCTTTTCGGAAACGGTCCGGAAAAAGAAAACTACCAGAAATTCATCTCGGAAAACGGGCTGAAGAACGTAATTCTTCTTGATTCAGTTCCGAAATCGGCAGTTCAGACTGTTCTGCAGAAATGCGATGTCTGCTACATCGGAATAAAAAAATCACCTCTTTATAGATTCGGCGTATCCCCGAACAAAATGTTTGATTACTTATACTCAGGCAAACCGATAATATCGGCTATTGAAGCAGCGAACGACATCGTTGCCGATGCAAAATGCGGAATATCGATAAAATCTGAAAACGCAGATGAAATAGTAGATGCCGTCATGACACTTTACAAAAAAACTCCGGAAGAACTTGCCGAAATGGGAAAACGCGGACATGAGTATGTCATAGCAAACCACTCTTATTCGGAACTTGCAAAAAAATATCTGGAAATTCTAAAGTAAAAACAAGGAGTTATACATCATGGATCTTTCTGTAAATATCGGAAAACTCAGGCTGAGAAACCCTATCCTCACCGCTTCGGGAACTTTCGGCTACGGAATCGAATTTAAAGACTTTTTCGATCTCAACAAAATCGGCGGATTCTGCACAAAAGGAATTTCAATTGAGCCGAGAGCCGGGAATCCTTCGCCAAGAGTGGTTGAAACCGCTTCGGGAATGCTCAATTCGATAGGACTTGAAAACTGCGGTTCGAAGTATTTTCTCGACGAGATCATGCCGAAAATAAGCGCTCTCAAATGCGCCATAATCGTAAACCTCTACGCTTCTTCGGAAGAGGATTTCGTGCACCTAACAGAAATACTTTCCAAAAATGAAAGGATCGACGCTTTCGAGATGAACCTCTCCTGCCCCAACGTAAAGTCGGGCGGTTCGGCTTTCGGCGCGAATCCTGAAATAATTCAGAGACTTACAAAAGCTGTAAAAGCTGCGACCGATAAACCTGTAATTGTCAAACTTTCACCAAACGTAACAGACATAACGCAGACCGCACTCGCTGCCGAAGCAGGCGGAGCTGACGCCGTTTCGCTCATAAACACTCTGATCGGAACCGCTGTAAACCGTGAGAAAAGAACTTTCATACTCGGCAACAAAATAGGCGGTCTGAGCGGACCGGCAATAAAACCCGTCGCGCTCAGAATGGTCTGGCAGACAGCCAAAACCGTCAGAATCCCCGTCATCGGAATCGGCGGAATTTCATCGTTCGAAGACATTCTCGACTTCCTCATCGTCGGAGCAAAAGCAGTGCAAATCGGCGCATACAACTTTGTAAATCCGGCAATTGCGGGCGAATGCGCCGAAAAACTTGAAGAGTATCTCGAAACAAGAAAGGAAACAATCGACCAGCTCATAGGATCAATAAAAGAATAAACCTTTCGACCCGAGGAAATATCTCCCGACAACGATTATCTGTTGAGTTCCGCGATGATTCTGAGACCTTTCAGGGTGAGATCCCTGTCAAATTCGCTGATGTAGTTTGATGCAGAGGCGATCGCGCCTGCAAGTCCGCCGGTTGCGATGATTTTGGGTTTGAAATCGATTTCTTTCAGCGATTCTTCGATGACGCGGTCGACCATTCCGACAAAACCGTAGAAAACACCGCTCGTAAGTCCTTCAAGAGTTGATTTTCCGATTGCATGAAGCGGTCTGTCGAGCTCGAATCGGGGAAGTTTTGCTGTTCTGAGCGACATCGCCTCCATCGAGATCATGATACCGGGCATGATCGCGCCGCCGATATACTTCTTTTCCGGCGTGACAATATCAAGCGTTATCGCGGTGCCCGAATCAATTATGAACGATCCCTGCGGATAGATGGCGGAAGCCGCGACCGAGTTTGCGATCCTGTCAGCTCCGATTTCAGACGGATTCAAAATATCCAGTGAAATTCCGCACTTGGTGTTGTATCTCAAAAAGAGAGGTTTCATATTCAGAAACTCGATTGAAAAACGCTCCCATGCGTGGTTCCACGTCGGAACGACCGAGCTGATTATGCACTGCGCGATATCTTTTGTCTCGATCCTGTCAAACATCATAAGCGCCGAAAGTTTCGCCGCGATGTCATCCACTGTGAGAGTTCTGTCTGTCGAAATTCTCCACCTTCTTATAAGATTTTCGCCTTTGTAAATTCCCACGACCGTGTTGCTGTTGCCGATATCGACTATAAAAATCATCTTTCCTCCTTTAACTTGAGCAAAAAACGGGAAACTTTAGAAAATAAAGAAATATTGTCAAAAATAGCAGGCAAAATTTGCAGAGAAAATCCTTTCGGCTATATTTTCCGCGATTTTTTGGGAGGGTAAAATGATATCACCAAAACTTGAAAGACTGAAAAAAGAAGCAGGAAACCGTTTGTTCGTATCGCTTTCCGGAAGTTCGCTCACAAAAAGCGAGATATCAATGCTGCGCGAAGTTTCGCCGTGCGGAATCATCTATTTCAAAAGGAATGTCGAAAGCTGCGAATCGCTGGAAAGTTTAATAAAATCAACAAAATGCTTCGAGTCGATTGAATTTCACTCGATAGACGAGGAAGGAGGAAGAGTCCGCAGGCTGCCGAAAGACAACTATTCTCTTCCTTCGATGAAAGAACTGGTAACTTACGGCAAAGAAACTGCCGCTGAAAAAATCGGGATTCTTGCTCAAAAACTGAACGAAACCGGGATAAATATGAACATGGCGCCGAACGTGGACCTGAGAAGCGGCGAAGACAATTCGATCGTCGGAGACCGCTCTTTCGGGGAAAATCCCGAAACAGTCGTTGATTTTGCCGGAATCTACATCAAAAAAATGCAGGAACACGGCGTTTTTCCGGTGATAAAGCACTTTCCGGGACACGGAACGACCGTTATTGATTCTCATTCCGAACTCCCGCTCATAAACAAGCCGTTCGATGACCTTTTAAGAGAAGATCTCGTTCCGTACCGCAGACTTGCAAACACTGCCGGTTTCGTTATGAAAGCACACCTTCTTCTGCCTGAAATCAGCGAACTTCCGGCTTCGCTTTCGCCCGAATGGGACAAAATTCTGCGTAAGGATTTGAATTTTATGGGAATTTCAATGACCGACGATATCGAAATGCATGCTCTCGACAGATTCTCGGCAAAAGAGAAAACGGAACTTTTTTTCAAAAGCGGCACAGACAAGCTGCTCATCTGCTCCGGCAAAGAAGAGGCTATTCTCGAAATGCATGAAGCGGCTGTAAAATTCCTTGAAACTAAATAAAACGAACTAACTTGCTTTTATTTTTTTATTAAGTATAATTCTGCGTTTTTTTTGAAGTAGTTTTTTTGATTCAAGGAGTTTTGCGATGACTGGAATGAAAGTCGGAGAATACTTTTTAGATAAAGGGCTTGTTTCTGAAGCGGATATTGCTTTAGCCCTCTCTTTTCAGAAAAATCACCCTACATATCTCGGCGAGATCCTTCTCAAACTCGGCAAGATACCTGAAACAGAGCTTTTGCAATATCTTTCAAAACAGTTCAATGTTCAGTATATAACGAGCGAAAAGCTTGAAAAAATGGCGGTTATGAACCCTGCCGATATTATTCCGCTGAAAATGGCGATGGACAAAACCATTTTTCCGTTGAAGTACAGCATAAACAACTACCGCCTCACTCTCCTCACCTACGAACCGCAGAACATCGTCCTTTTTGACGAGCTGAAGATTCTGCTCAACGGCGTTCAGTCGGTCGTTCCTGTCGTTGCAACTTCAAATGTAATCAAAGCTTTGATTATGAAGCAGTACAACAACGATATTACAGCGTTCGACAGGCTTGTAAGGAACTCCGTTTCGGTAAACCAGAATATGTTTACCAACGAAAACATTATTTCCCTCGAAAATCCGAACGATATCGAAATGGCGAACAGGATTCAGGATATCTCTACGATGGACGAGGACAAGCTGCGCCAGGAAAAGCGCGAGACATTCTCGATGATCGTAAATCAGGCGGAACTTTCCGACAAGAAAGTCGATGTTACTTCGGTAACGACTTCGATGATGAGCAATATGCCGAGCTGGGTACGCGAACAGGGAAACCAGCTCATCGAACTGCTCCGCATATTCTCCAATCTTCTTGATGTCGCCGCACACGGAGACACCTACTTCGCCCACTCGCAGAGAGTCGCAATCCTCTGCAAAGAGATCGGTGAAGCGATACACCTTTCCGAAGTCGAAATATACGACCTCACGATCGCAGCATACCTTCACGATGTCGGCAAAAAAATTCACCTCACCGCTCTTGACATCAAGAATCAGACAAATACCGAAAAAATGAAAACTTATCCGCAGATAGTGACAAAACTATTCGCTGATGTCCAGCTTTCAAAACTTGCCCTCAACTGCCTTGAAAACATGTATGAAACATACAACGGGAAGGGTCTTCCGCGTGGTCTCAAACTGAACGAAATTCCGGTAGGTTCGCTCATTCTCCTTCTTGCAAACACATATGATTTTATGACGAGAATTTCGGGAATTTCACCGCAAGACGCATTCAAACAGCTAAAAGATACGATGTTCTTCAGCGACAGGATCTTAAACGCCCTTGAACAGACGCAGCAGATATCCGAAGCAAATTCTTCGCTGAAAAAGATCTCTGCGATCGTTATTTCGCAGAAAAAATTTGATCTTGACGACATTGCCGACAAATTCAGCCGCGTAAACATTGAAGCTATAAAAGCGAAAACCATAGAAAAAGCCGCTCAGATAATAAAAGACGAAAAGGATCATCTCGGTTTCATCCTCTGCGATATCGACATGACCGACACCGCGATCACTCCGCTCCGTCTCCTTGCAGCAATCAAGCACAAAAAAGAGATTTCGGAGATTCCTTTCTACTTCTTTTCACAGTATTCGGTCGACAAAAACACGACTATCGCTGCAAACGCGCTCAAAGTTTCCGGCATTTTCGCGAACTACCATCCTGTTGAAATGACAAGAAAGATCGCGGACGAAATCAGGAAAAAAATCTAATCGAAAGTTCTGAAATTGGGATGATTTGACATCTCCAGCATCTCTTTATCGCCTTTTGAATCACCGTAGGCATAGATGTCGGAATATTTTTCAAGATCGTAAACTTCTTTGACCCTGTTAACCTTCTCCTCTCTGCGGCAGTTCCCGCCGACAATGTTTCCTGTATAGCGGTCGTTTTTTATTTCGAGCCGTGTCCCGATAAGATTGATGCCGACTTCTTCCGTAAACGGCCAGAGCCAGTCTTCAGGAGAAGCCGAAACAAGAGAAACATCGGCACCGTTTTCAAGATGCTTTTTTATCTCGTCGAGAGCCGTTTGTCTGAGGTAATTTTTCAACTTCTGCCTATAAAAATCCTGCGCCGTTGCATGAAATTTCTCTTTTGTCCACCCTTTTATCGTCAGCTTTAAAAAGTTTTCCTTAAACTTCTTCCGGGACATAAAACCGGCGAAACAAAGAAGCGCATGCGGAAGAAACAGAATGATAAGGCATATTATCCTGAAGTAACCGAAGGAAAAAAACATGAACGGCAGAAATGAATCCCTGTCGGTAACAGTTTTGTCGAAATCGAAAAGCGCCAAAGTCTTTTTTTGTTCCATGAAAACCTCTAAAACAAAACAACGCGGGATTATATTAAAAAATTTCTTTAAAAAAAGGATTTTTGTACAAAGATGTTGCAATAAAAAAAATATTATATAAATTCAGCTTCCAGCAAAGGAGGGGCTATGGCACAGAAAAAAATACTCATAATCCACACGGGCGGCACGTTCGTTATGGAATCAAACGAAAAAGGACTTCTTACACCCGGGAATTACGCTTTAGACTACATTTCCGAGAGGATAAAACCGCTTTTTGATGCTGAAATCGTCCAGCATCAGCTCTTTAATCTCGATTCTTCGCTTTTCAGACCGATGCACTGGGCAAAAATAGCGCAGCATATCGCGGAAAACTATAATCTTTACGACGGTTTTGTGGTAATTCACGGCACCGACACGATGGCTTATACCGCGTCGGCACTCTCTTTCATGCTGAAAAATCTCGGTAAACCGGTCGTTATGACAGGTGCGCAGCTTCCGCTCATCGACAGACGCAGCGATGCCTTCATGAATCTGGTTGACGCGATGGAAGTCGCTATAAACAGCGATCTCAATGAAGTCGTTCTTCTTTTCAACCACACAGTTTTCAGAGGAAACAGGGCAAAAAAGAAAGACGCGTGGGATTTCGACGCATTCTACAGCCCGAACTACAACGCTCTGATAAAGCTGGGAATCGGTATGGAAAGCAAAAAACACCGTTTTCTGCCGAAACCGACTGAAAAATTCAAAATAGATACGCGGCTCATGGAACAGGTCGTAATCATCCCGTTTTTCCCCGGGATCGACTTCTCCTCATTTTCGGTCATGGTGAAAAACAAAAAAGTCAAAGGAATCGTCATCGAGGCTTACGGAAGCGGCAACATCCCGAGCGACAACCCCGGTCTTGAGGAACTTTTCAAAGACGCCGCGGAAAACTGCGTTCCTATTGCGGTCTGCAGCCAGTCTCCGATCGGAAAAGTCAATCTCCGCCTTTACGATGTAGCTTCAAAAGCTGAATTCTACGGTCTTATCAGCGCAGTCGACATGACGAGAGAGGCAACTCTGGTAAAAATGATGGTAGCTTTGGGCAGATACTCCGACATAAACGAAATCAAAAAGTTCATGATGAAAAACTGTGCAGGCGAAAAGGAAAACGAAAATGTTGGGTAACGAGCTGAAATATTCGGGATTTGCGGCAATCATAGGTGTTCCGAACTCAGGAAAATCGACTTTTCTCAACACGATAGTTCAGTCAAAAATATCGATCGTCACTCCGAAGGCGCAGACGACGAGAAACAAAATCCGCGGGATTTACAACGGCGAAGATACTCAGATAGTTTTTACAGACACTCCGGGAATAACCTCTACCGACTTCGGAAAACTTCTCAACAACTGGATGAACAAATACAGTTTTTCAGCTGCCCAGGATGCTGATTTCACTATATTTTTCGTCGATGTTTCGACTCAGCATCCGGAAAAGGGAATCGGCGAAGAAGAGGCTCATATCCTCAAAAATCTTCCGCCGAAAACTCCTGTGATCCTTGTTGCAAACAAAATCGATGCCGTCAAACCGATGCGCGTTGACGACACGATCGCGGTCTATAAAAAACACTTCAGCTTCGCCGCTTCGTGTGCAATCTCCGCGAAGGACGGAACCGGAACGGAAGAGCTCATAAACACGCTGAAACAGTTCTGCAAGCCCGGTCCCCGGCTTTTTCCTGAAGACATGTACACCGATCAGGAAGACAACTTTCTCGTTTCCGAAATCATACGCGAAAAACTTTTTCTCGAACTTTCGCAGGAGCTTCCCTACTCCGTCGTCGTTACGGTCGAAAGGATGCGCGATCACAGAACAAAGGATATCCTGCTTGTTGACGCAACGATCCATGTTGCAAGAGACAGCCAGAAAGGGATAGTTCTCGGCAGAAAAGGGGCAACTCTGGCGAAAATCGGTTCTGCCGCAAGACGCGATATCGAAGAGCTTTACGGCTGTCAGGTCGGTCTGAAACTTTTTGTCAGAGTCGAAGAAAAATGGTTTGACAAAGAAAGACTTCTTCAGAAAGTTGGTTTCGAAAAGGATTTCGACAGATAATCAGAGTTCCGAAAGCAGTCCGTAATAATAAAGCCCGGGGTAAGCACCGATAATATCAGCGGCAACTTCACTTGCCGAATTGCTCAAAACAACGACTCGCGGCATAACATCCGTTTTTTCGAGCGACAGTTCTGCAGGTGATGAAACAATTGCCATTTCAGGAATAATACCGCCGTATTCCTTATCTTCCTGAATATCGTTTTCAAGGTAAAGACGGATAAAAAACACGCGGTTTTCAAAATAGGAAACAAGTTTGGCCGTTGTCTCCTTCATTTCAGGGCACGCTTTACACCATGAGGCAGAAAGTTCAATAAAAACAACATTTTTTTGAGCAATTCTACTTAACGGATACTCTTCTTTCGTATAGATGTCGCGAACGATTATATCATCAGCAAGCGATTTTTTCTTTTTAAGTTCAACAGGCTGAGGCTCTGATTCAGCCTGCACTTCCGGCTGTTCCTGATTTTGATCCTGAACTCTGCCGGTTACTGCACATGAAACCGCTAAGAAAACAACGAATAAAAAAACGGGAAAAAGGTTACTTTTCATTTATCAGCAGACACTGCGGCTCCTGACAAATCATAACTCCCTGATCCTCTGTTCCGGGAACCGCCGCGCAGTAAAGCGACGCACACTGTTCGTGACTCGTGCACTGTGTAACGGCACTTTTCGGCCACTGGCATGTATGAGATGACGAATCGCAGTAAAGCCCGAGATCGCTGTCACAGAATTCGGAACACTGCAGGTTCGTGGAAGTAGGCATTTTCTGGCAGACATTCGACGGACCGCATTCAAGTTTGGAAAACCTGTTGCATTCAAGAACTATATCGTTGCCGTCTTCATCCTTTTCCGGCTGGATACCGCAGGGAGCACCGATCGTATCGCTTATTCTGGAACGGGTGCAGAGATTGTCAACGCAGCTCAAACCTACTACGCACTCATTTGCAGTGGTACATGCCAGACCTTCACCTTTTCTTTTGAGACATACTCCGAAAGAATCGCCTTCTTTGACATAGCAGAAAAGAAAAGTCGTGCAGTCGCTGTTGCTTACACAAGGATCATTGACAACTCCCGTACTCGATTTGGAGCAGCCCGAAGAACGGCATTCATATCCGATAACACACCTGTCAAGCGATGAATTGCAGCTTTGATCCGGCTGTTTGTAATCAACGCATGATCCCGGACAGATACCTCCGCGCATATTGCACCAGCCGTTTCTGCACTCTTCATCCTGATAACACGCATCCCTCAGCATATTCGTTCCTTTGAAAACTGTGGCACATTCCGGAATATCAAGAAGCTGGACATCAAGCGGGTTGCACGGTTCCATCTGTGAAATAACTGCGAAACAGCTTTCCGCCTGCTGCATATCGAGTGAAATGCGGCCGATTTCTTCGGCATTCTTTAACATATTGTATTTGTGCTTGAAAATAACCGATTCGCCTTTGTGAAAACCTTCGAAAGGCATTGGGGAATTAAGTATCGTTTTAGGACAGAAAGAGAGGTTGTCCGCATTTACGAAACCAGATGCACATTTGGAGGAAGCGTTGCAGAGCGTTTCGAGATACTTCTCAAAAAAGCCGACGGTATTCATATTGTCTTCACCCGACTTCGAATCTCCGCCGCATGAAGAAAAAACCAGTGCAATAGTAAGGACAAAAAGCAGTTTTTTCATCTAAACCTCCTGATTTATTTTGAATTTTCTGCCTGTTATTTTCTGACAATGAGGACATGCCGGTAAAATTTCGGTCAAATGCCTGCCGCATTCGCTGCACACGAACAAGGAACGATCGGGAATCGCCGTGTCAAGAATATCAAAATCCGATGAAAGTGAATTTCTGACTGTTAATTTCTGAGCTGCGAGCGTTTCCTGGCCGATATTCGAACTTTTCCCTTCATATTTGAGATTTTTGTTGAAAAGCAGCTGGAACAACTCTTTGTAAGCACCTTCGACACCGTAATTTATCTCGCTTCCGTTCTCAAAATAAAGAAGAAGCGAACGGGCAAAAATCTCGTGATTTTCACCTAAGTCAATGATTTTTCTAAGATATTCCGAGCTTTTCTTATTATTTGAGTTTATAAGAACCGAGATATAATCGGCAAAAAGCGTCTGCTGTTCGTCCCCGCACTTTTTTGAAAAAACCGAAAGCCATTTCAAAGCTCCGTTTTTGTCATTTTCACGCAGCCTGAAAAAATGATTTGCCGCTCTGGCGCAGTAACGTGCCATAACCGCTTCATTTTTAGGATCTGTAAGGGAAAGGTATCTCTTGATTTCTTCAAGCCCGGCGTCATAGTCGCCTTCAGCTTCGTAAACCTCGGAAAGCAGAAGCGCGGCCGGAGCATAGTCGGCACACTTGACAGCGTCTTTCAGCACTGAAACCGCCTTTTTGTTCTGCTTAAGAACCATATAATCCCGAGCGATATGCTCCAGAACCATCGCCCGGAAAACACCCGCCGTAACAGGTCTGAAAAGCACGTCACGGTGAAGTTCAAGAGCCTTTTCCGGATTTTTGTCGCGCAGAACATCTCCGGCAAAAAGCCAGAACACAGGTTCTTCTGGATAGACGCCGGCAAGTTTTTTAAGTTTGGTGAAGTATTCAGGACGGTGGTTCAGATGGCAGTCCCGCAGAGCATCGAAAAAATCCTGAATATCAGCCGGAAATTTATAAGTTGAAGTATATTTTTTGCTTTTTTTCCTGAAACCATCAAAGAACCACAAAGCAAACTCCTAATTTTGTTCCTGATTTTCTTTTTCGACCTCAGTTGAAGGAAGATTCTCGCCGTTTTCGGTAAATGTCGAATCGTCAATATCGGCCAACTTTTCATTGCGGACAGCAATAAGCTCGGATTTCAGCTTTTTCAGCTCTTTGCGTAACTTTCTTTCGTTGCCGGACATAAACACAATGTCAATAAAGACAGCCATAACAGAAAAAATAACACCTGCAAGAAAGCAGAACAGAGAAAGCAGCCAGAGCTGAATATCCTTTACGGAAACGAAAATCAGATTGAGAGTTACATTTGTATCGTTCACTCTTGCAAAATATGAGATCAAAACCGCAATCAGCGCTATCACTAAAATAAAAAGCAGTTTTTTAACCAGTTTCATGATTCACCCTCGATTTAACAAACAAAAAACGCCTTATTATACGCAGAAACCAAATATTCTGAATTTTTTTCAAACGAAGAGTGAAAATTATCTGTGATCGACATTGAACCACCACTCTGCGCTTAAACCGAAATAGTGAAGTATGGAATGTTTCGCGCGGAAATCCTCTTTGTTGTAGGAGTAGCGGGCATCGTCGTTCTGTACTGCAAGCGTGTAAACTAAACGAAGCTGAGGTCTGCCGTAATTTCCGCCGCCGTAAGTGACTATCGGAATAAGCGAAAATTTCGTAACCTGAGGCAGAATGCTTTTGGTTTCGCCGTTATTAAGAGTTGTCAGACCGTTCATATCCTTGAGCTGATGCGAAACTTCGAAAGCTAAATAGAAGTTCTCGTGAATAAAGAAGTGCGGACGAAGCGAAAAAGTATATTCGACAAAATCATCGTTGTCGTATTTGTTGCCGTCGGAATCCCTGAAAGAACGGACATAACCGCCGAAAATCGCTCCGAACCAGCCGATTTCAAGATTGGATGTGACCGCAAAAAGGATTTCGCGCGCATCCTTCGTTTTGTAATCGGAATCGAATCCCCACGGAACACTCATAAGACCGTAGGCAGCAAGCCCGCCGGAATATTTGAAGAAAATATCTGTAAAACTGTTCTTTGCATAACCGAAAAGACCAAGCTGAGCGCCGAGAGACCAGCCGAAATCTTCCGGATAAACTATCGAATTGTCATCATCCAGCGGATCGTTGCTTTTTTCGCCGGCACTTATCCGCTGAAATTCACCGATCAGCTTCCATTTCAAGCCGAGTTTTTCAGAAATATTGTATCTCTGCATATACTTAAGACCTGTAACGATACGCTGCCTGTCCATCCATGTTATGCTTTCGGAACCGAAAGTATCCGAAACGACTTCCTGCTCCTGATACTGCCAGTCGACTTCGAGACGGTTGAAACCGAAATAATATTCAAGAGCCCATGTATCAAAATGAAGCGTTACGCCGCCGCCGTAGATATTGTCATCGTCAAGCGGCCAGAAATCCAGAAGATAGATATCATCGCCGCGGTACATCCTGCTTCCTACCCAGAAACCGAGCGGCTTCCAGAAAACATTTTCAGCCCTTACAAAGAGATTTCTGACCGTATTCAGCGCAATCCATTTGCCGTTGTCATGAAAAAGCGATTCGGAAAAAGCGAGAGTCGAAACAAAGTCAAACAAAGGACCGTTGTCACCCAGCTTCGGCAAAAGATATGCGAAATCAAGCTCGACGTAACTCGACTGTTCGAGCCTGCTGCCGTGACCGACTATATTCACCCACTTCGGAGAGCCGCCGCGAAGATCGGTCGCAGGCTGAACTCTGCCGTAAGAACCGAAAACAAAACCTCTGCCGTCATCTTTTTTCTTTTCCTGAGTTTCTGCCTTCTCTTCCGCAGGCTGGTTTTCAGCAGTCGCCGCAGCCGCATCACTTGTTTCGGGCTTTTTATCTTCCGAAACAGGAGATTCCGCTTCATCTGCAGCAAGACAGAAAGGAACAAAAAACAACATAAAAACGAATAAACTCTTGACAAAACTGTTCATAATTTTCACACCTCACAAAAAAAGCCGTTAATATTAGCAGTATTTATAAGGTTGTCAAAACAATTGAGAAGCCGGGACGTTTCAGGTTCCTTCCTTACATGACAGTGACAGTCGTGACCATTTTTCCCAAAATCCTGAAATCCTCACGACAGGTAACGTTTATTGGAGAGTATTTTTCGTTTTCAGGAAGGAGAAAAACTTCATCATTCGTCATCGAAAGGCGTTTCAAAGTAGCCTCGCTGTCAATAAGAGCTGCAATTATATCACCGTTTTCGGCAAGAGGCTGGCGCTTTATTATGACGAGATCTCCGTTGTTTATTCCGGCATTGATCATACTGTCGCCGCGGACTCTGAGAGCAAAGAACCTCCCCTTTCCGATGTTGCTTTCGTCGACAAGAATCTCACCTTCCATATTTTCGTCGGCAAAAATCGGAACACCGGCTGCAATAGTTCCGATAACAGGAACCTTTACAAGTTTGACAGATTCGCTTTTTACAGGCTTCTCCTCTACGACAGAATTAAGAATACCGATAGTTCTTGCAGCACCTTTCTGGCGGGTTATATACCTTTTTTTCTCAAGCCTTTCAAGCTGCTCAAAAACCGAAGTCTGCGTAATGTGCAGAATTTCGGCGATCTCTTTTGCAGTCGGAGAATAGCCGTTTTCAGCAATAAAATCATTGATAATCTTCAAAACTTTTGCCTGAGATTCCGTAAGTCCGTTACGATTCGACGTTTTCATTTTTTCACCTCATAAAAAAACATAAACGCCGGATTATATACCTGAAATTTATAAGGTCAAGAAAAAAGTGATTTATTCGCCTGTTGAATCAGCTTCGCAGTAACCGCTGTATTTGTCACCGTTGTCAAGATGATAACCGTCGTTGCATACGCAGTAAAGCTGATGTGCTCCTGTCGGCTCGTAGTAGCATGTTCCGCTCATACCGCAGAAAGTAAATGAATATATCGAGTTGCAGAGTGAAGTATCTCCAGTCAAGCTCTGCGGACAACCAGTTGAGGCATACTGCGACGGCGGATTGTTTTTATCGCAGATCGTACATTCGACATTGTTAAGCGTTTCCAAAACAGTAAGGATACCGCACTCAACAGTTTCTCCGGAACCTGAACCTGCCGTCAACCATCCTGCATCGCACATACATTCGCCTGTTGTATTGCTGCATGTGCCGTGTCCGCTGACTGTAGCCGTTGTCTCGAACCCGAACATGGAAGTTCCCGTACATTGATATGTTTTAAAGCACTTGTTCGCATCGCAATTTTTTATGCAGCTGCCGTTGCTTTGGAAATATCCCGAAGCGCAGGTATTGCATTTTTCTCCTTGATAAGCGGCTTCACATGTACATTTTTCCGTGCCTCCTTCAACAACACACGCCGTTGCGTGACCGTTGCAGAAATGAACCGGATCACAGCTTTTGCAGTCCGTTCCGGTATAATATTCGTTTTCGCACTCATTGCAGCTGGCTTCGTTGGTTGCATAGTCGATTCCGCATTTCTGCGGAGGAGTGCAGGTTTTAAGAGAACAATCTTCCTTGCAAACTCCGGCATTATTCAGCATATAACCGTCAGCGCATTTCTCACACCATCTTCCGCCGAGGTGTGAAGAAGCCGTGCATGTGCATTTGACTGTATCTCCTACTTCTTTGCATCCGTTGTTGTTGCACGGATTCGGATCGCATGTCAGATTGACTACGCATGAGCGGACATCTGGATTTCCGTCTTCATCGTCACCTTCCGCTTCCAAATGATAACCTTCGGCACATTCCGAGCAGTCTTCGCCGGCATGAGTTTCATCGCATGTGCATTTTCCTGTTTCGATATTACATTCACCGAAATTGCTGCAGTCATTCGGACAACCGGATGAAGCTGTTACATCATCATCGTCGCCTATTATCGGTGTTTCGTATTCATCGAGTTCCACATCTTCGGGATCACCTGAATCAGAAGTTTCCGAAGAATCCTGATTTTCAACACCATCCGGAGAATCTGCATCGTTTACCGCAACCGGAGGCTGGCAGACCGAATTTACACAGGAATAACCGTCAGGGCAGTCCAAAACAGTGACGCATGACTCATCATCTTCCGAAGCGCATGCTGCAAAAACAAAGCAAAGGAACAAAACTGAAATCAAAGCTGAAAACTTCATCTTTCTCTCCCTATAAAAAAACCGCACTATTTTAACAAATTTATATTATTTGTAAACATAAAAGATAAGCAAAAATTGCGAGAGCGTTTTTTGATCCTCTAAATCCGCCGTTTATATTTACTTTCGGCAACAAATCTGAATAATCATCCCGATTTGTTGCGGAGTTTGCTGCCTTGACGTTAAAATTTCCGAAATATTTCCGGTTTTTGCTGTTTCTGCCGTTTGTTCTCGGCTGCGAACACACGAAATACATTGATTCAGCCGAATATATATACGAAGCCGAACCGAACGAGGCGACTTATCAGGCTTTGGAAATTTCGGAAGGAAACATCTACGCAGCAGAAATTGCAAAACCCAAAAGAAATTCGGCGGATACCGATCTTTTCAAGATTTGGCTGCCGTCGGGAACGCTCATAACTTTCGAATTTGAAAGCAGAGAAAAAAATTTCGAGCCGTACATAGGTCACACCGACAATCTGGGAAACTACTCATTCGCAATTTTCAAAGTTCCCGGAAAACGTCAGGCAACTTTCATAACAACTGCCGACGGCTGGCAGTATTTTGAGATCGGCGACAAAAGAAACACAGGCGATGGAAAAAAAACCGGCGGCTTCAAATACTGGTTCAGGGTCGTTTCAAGTCATATCTGCGACACGGATACATACGAAAAAATCGAATCAAATTCAACAGTTAAAAGAATATTTTCAAAATCAGGCAGGCATATCGACATTCTTGAACCGGTTTTTGAAAAAAGTGCGCTTTACCAGATAAACGTCAGCACAAAAAATATGCTGAGCGACAAATTTTCTTTCGTCATGAACTGCGGAAGCCGTGAAATCGTTGCCGGAAACGACGACGAAGACTACTACAGCAATAAAATCGACCCTCTCATCTACTCACGGCTCGAAGGAAATCTGCGTCACCTTCTTGTAACCGGAAGAATGCTCCTTGATCTCGACGAAACGGAGGACGAGGCTTTCGACATTTCCTTCACGCAGCAGCCCGAATCTGCGGAACTTGAACCCAACGACACATTCAACTACGCCAACATTACTGATTCTGCCGATATTTCAGGCAACCTGGACACTGAAAAGAAAAATATTTTAGGCGAAGAAAGCGACGATGAAGACTGGTTCAGATTCAAGGTCGAAAAAGGCGACATTCTTTCCGTAAAAATCACGCCGGAAAATCCGAATCCTTTCATTGCCGAAATATGGGGTTCTTCATACAACATCACAGGAAGCGGTCTTATCGCGCTGCGGGCAAGTATGCTAAGCGGCACCGAAACGCACAACATCAATATGCTTTCCCCTTTCAACGGCGAAATTTACCTTGACCTTTTGGGAAGCGGCGTTCCGTATACTCTTGAAATAACAAAAGACAACACAATGGAAACTTTCGACTCATCGGAAGGCGTTCTTGAGACGGAACTTCCGGACTGCGGCTGGAAATTTTTCCGCTGGCACGCAGACAAAGAAAAAAATCTCGCCGAAATCACCCTTTCCGTGCCGGGAAATCTCGCCGGTCTTTACATTTTCGACCGCGACCTCATGCCGTTTGCAATGCCCGATCCGGCTGAAACACTCCGATTTTTCTCAAG
Organism: uncultured Spirochaetales bacterium; assembly: GCA_902774115.1. Lineage (GTDB taxonomy): Bacteria > UBP6 > UBA1177 > UBA1177 > UBA1177 > UBA1177. Next base: position 277,369 of record CACYHH010000001.1, on the reverse strand, counting down.
AAAATATGAAAAAACCGAAGATCTGATTTTCGGACTTTACATCAATGAATGCGAACAGAATTCAGGAGAAAAACTGACACTTTCGATCGAGGAAAGCGTTTCCGAACCCGAAAAATGGAGTCACGGAACAGACAAAAATCCGGTCAAAATCAAGACCGGTGCAGCTTACTTCGGATATTTCGACACCGACAGCGATTTTTACGAGAACACCTTTGAATTTACGGCGGAACGGGACGGAACAGTCTATATTTATACAAGTCCCGACCGGGAATCGACCTCTTTCGACATAGATACGGTGATGACCTTGCTGCATAAAGGCGTTGAAACCGCTGCTTCAGACGACATGATGGAATCTATCCACTTCAACAAATACAGCTTCATCGCACACAAAGTGAAGGCGGGAGAGACTTACACCGTAAAAATCACGCCGTTCATGAGCGAAAGCTCCAATATTTCGGCAATGAATCTCAAAGGTTATTATATTCTTGACTTATATTTAAAGTGATAATATGTTCGCGCAACATTGTTTTTTTACTTTTTCAGGAGGAATTATGAAAAAATTGATGCTTTGCTTGCTTGCAGCACTGATGTTCGTCAGCTGCGGCGAAAAATCGAAATCTCTTCAGGATCAGGTCGATGCTTTCATCCAGAGCTATCTTTATGCTGTCCGCGATGCTTCAGACGGCAAACAGGGAACTTTGCAGGACATTTACGACAACTGGCTTTCAACCGAAATGAAAAAAGTCGTAACATTCGATGATTTCAAAGATTTTGCGACAACGACATATAAAGGAAAAATCGGTGCCGAAATCAGAACTTCGCGTGCAAATATCGTCATCGATGCAGAAACCAAGGCTTTCATCGAAGCTACAGGTCAGACGGCTAACATGGGTCGTATGGCTGGTGTCATGAACGCTGACGCGTCACTTATATTCACCGTCAGAATTGTCAAGGAAGGCGAGGCTTTCAAAGTCGAACTTCAGACGCTTATGGCTGAAATCTCAGATCGCAACGCCGAGCAGGCAAGACTTGCAAACCTTCTTAAAAACTACAAAGGACTCATCAAAATCGACGACATCACCGGCAAAAAGGTTCCCGGACGCCCCGGACTTGCAGAACTTACCGGAACGATCCTCAACGGCAGCAGCGACCTTGACATGATCAGAGTCGGCATCAGAGTCCGCTTCAAAGACAAAAACGGCGACGTAATATATGCTGAAAACTTCCTTCCCGTAACCGATATGAGATATGAAGGTCTCAGGACTTCGCTTCTTCCCAACTCGGTAAAAGTTTTCAAAACTGTCGTAAAGGACATTCCCGAAGAGTGGGATCCCGATCAGCCGCTTTCCTTCAACTTCTACCTTATCGACGGCGTTCACATCACTCCGCAGGAACTCGTTGCAGAAAACAAAGAGAGAGACAGACTTAAAAAGCTCATCGAAGACACCAAAAAGGCTGACGAAGAGGCAAGAAAACAGCTCAAAGAGATCTGGGAAAGAGAAAAAGCTCTCAAAGACAAAATCAAAGAACTCCAGAATCAGGGCGAATAGTTAAAGAAAACGGAGATTTTTTCGTGAAAATGAATTTTTTTCTTGACTTTAAAAAATTTTTTGGCTATAAAGCCGCCGTTTTGATCGTCCTTTCACTTTTGAGTTTTGGAATTTTTGCAAAAGATCTGAATTTGGCCTACCTTCCGGCTCAGGCAACTAAGACCGGAGACAACAAGTATCAGCTCATGAAAGACTTCGATACTTCGGTAAAACAGGTTCAGGCGCTTTTCGTGGGAGACAGTTCGGTTAAAGACGAACTGCTCACCAACGAAGAGAATTATCGGGTTCATGTTTTCTACAACCTGAAGCAGTCTGCACCGTGGCACAAAATCTATGTCATCGGTTGGGATGACAAGGTCTTTGCAAGAATCTTCAAATAAAGCATGAGGTTCCCGGATCGTCCAATGGCAGGACTACGGATTCTGGCTCCGTCAATCAAGGTTCGAATCCTTGTTCGGGATCCATTTTATTCATGCAATGACCCCTTCGTCTAGCGGTTAGGACGGCGGCCTCTCACGCCGCTAACAGCGGTTCGAATCCGCTAGGGGTCGCCAGAGATTTCGAGAGGCTTCCTTTTTTATTTCCCCGCATTTTTTCAAATTCAAGTTTTAAGTTAAGGCTTGAATTTTATTTTTTGATTATCCGTAAATGAATCCTCTTCTGCCGTCGATCGTGAGTGTGCTGAGAACTTTTCTTGTATCGCCGCCGAAGGTGAAGGTTTTGTTGATTTCGTCAAGGACAAGTGACTTGCAGTTTACGACTCCGATCTTGCCGAGTCTGACTGCCGTGACAGCCGCGTGAGACGTAGCTCCGCCGCGGGAAGTGAGAAGTCCGTCCGCTTCAAAAATCATGTCGATATCGTCACTGACTGTGTCGGGACGCATAACGATGATCTTTTCGCCGGGATAGAGTTTCTTGCACTTTTCAATGTCTTCCATCGAGAAGACGACTCTTCCGGTAAGGACATTGTTGCCGATGCCCGTTCCCTCGCCTATCATCGTCAGATTGTCGGGAACAAGCTCTTCCTGCATCAGGTCGTTCTGGTGGTACGAACGTATCTGGAGAATGTGCAGATCCTGTCTTTTTGAAGTTTCAAAAGTGAATTCAATCTCCTGATGACCGAAGCCGCGCTTGTTGATAAGTTCGACTGAAATATCATTAAGTGCCGAATATATCTCAGGAAAATCTTTTTCCATACTGATATCGGGAGCGTTTTTCATCTCAAGTCTCTGTTTTTCTGAAACAGGATACGGGTGAACAAGTCCGCCGACGATGTCCTCGCCCTGAGAACACATTACGAAATCACCGTAAAGGCAGACTTTCCGACCCCTGCCGTTTGGTTCCCGCGTGAAAACGACGCCTGTTCCGGAGTCGTAGTTGATGTTTCCGAGCACCATTTTCTGAACGATGACAGCCGTTCCCCACTCGCTTGCGATGTGCAGTTTGTCGCGGTAAACCAAAGCGCGGCGCGAATTCCACGAATCGAAGACCGCGTGGATCGAAGTGAAAAGCTGCTTATGGAGATTCTGCTCGAATCTGACTTTCTGACTGTCGAGGATCTTCATGTATTCCTTGGCAACCAGTTTCATGACTTCAGGCTTGAAACCGATCTTTTTCTCGACTTTGTAAACCTTTTTGAAATCGGCGATGACAGCGTCGAAAAGGTCACGGTCGATGCCGAAATTCATGCCCCAGGTCTGGATCAGACGGCGGTAACAGTCCCACGAAGTCCAGCCGTAATTCTCCTTTTTGGCGAGCTGTTCTACAAATTCGTCGTTCATTCCGACATTGAGGAAAGTGTTCATCGCGCCGGGCATCGACATTGCCGAACCGCTTCTGACCGAAAGCATGAGCGGGTTGTTCGGATTGCCGTACTGAAGCCCTGTTTTTTCTTCGAGCTCGCCAAGAGCGTCAGAAATCGTGGTGTAGATTTCCTTCTCGATTTCGGGGTGCTTCATCAAAGCCTCGCGCCGCCTGAAAAGCTCAGTAGTGAGGATGAAACCGTGAGGAACCGGCATTCCGTAAGACTTGATTTTCTTGAGGAAATAGCCTTTCGCACCGAAGAAGACCTGATTGTCGAGCTCGTCATCCTTCTTGTCGATTTCGGAAATTATCGATTTGCGCTTATATGTCATGATCATGTGGATGTCTTCCTGCGTCAGACTCTTCGGAATGCCGTGCAGGATCGAAAGAAGATAGTTTATGAGGCTGTCGATCTGCTGCATGAGGAAAGAAGACGAAATGATGTCGCGGTAGAATTCCTCGCTCTTTTTGTGGATGATTTTCTCCCTGTCCTTTTCCGACGAAACGGTGAGATTGTGCTTTTCGATATACTGCTCGAGAACAATTTTGAGGTTCGAATCGTGGATTCCGAGGAAATAGTCGTAAACGATTTTGCTCAGATCCTCGGCAAAGAACTCGAAAATGTTGGTGTACTGGTGTAGTGAGAAACTTGACGAAACAAGGCTGTATTCAAGCATTTTGAGATCGGAATTGAAACTTTCGCTCGTTATGCCGCCGAGCTCCAGGCCTTCCCTGAAAAGCTCGAGAATTTCGCAGGTTTCCCTGAGATTATCGGCTGAGACATAGGGAAGTTTCGTAGTCGAAACCAGCTTTTCTACCATCGTAGAAACAAGCTGCTCCATCCTGTAGATCATACCTAAAGCCTCGAATTTCGGCTCGCGGTATTCGCCGTACATCGAAGGAATTCCTATCGCGATATGGCGTTTGTAGTAGATGTTTTCAACGCCTTCAGTCTGCTCTTCCGAAAGGACCGTCTTTTTGAGCGCCGACATGATTTTGAACGCGATCCGGACTGCGCTTTTCCAGTCCTCGGCAGTCATTGCAGCTTCGAACTCGTCAATCGTAGCCTGATGTATATATGTGATTTTCTTAAGTTTTTTAGCAATATCACCCGGATTGAGATAATATTTTTCCTTGAGAAGCAGATAGATGTTGAAAAGATATCCGACCTTCTTCTGCTCAACTTCGTGTCCAGCTCCGAAATCGGCGATTATTTTCTCGACTTCCGCAGGTTTCATCGTGAAAAGCGTTTCGTAGTCACCCCCCGCCCTACTCGTGACGAAGCGCGCGACTTCGTGCAAGCCTTCATACATCTCGCCTGCCGGTTCGAGAGTTTCATAAATCTCGTTCGGGATCTTGTTCTGAAGATGTTCCTTTTTGCCGGTGAGCCAGAAAATGAAAACGTCTTTTGCAAGCTGGATGTGGGTATTGTTGCTCTCTGCGTGGATCTGCTTTCTCAAAAAGTGTGTCAGAAGATCCTTTCTGTGGCAGATTTCGTCAATCGCGGTCGAAATCTTTCTGAGTTCACCCTCGGCACCGATCTCGTTGAAGTAAACCGGAAACAGAACGGCGATCTGACGTGCTATGTGGTAAGCAGGCGCGATCTGGCTGTTGAGGAACTTCGTGACATCGCTCTGGAAAAGGTCGGTATCGGAAATGAAAACGCCGCCGATCCTGAGGTTTACAAGGAGAGCCGAGAGAAGTTTAGTGCTTTTCGACGGGTTCACTTCGATTATTTCAAGCCATGTCCTGATGTTTTTGACGTGGTTTTTGTCGACAATCATCTGCCAGTCGGAATTAACACCCTTAAGTTCGGGATAGACAAACCCGAAACGGATGACGGCATCGAAAAAGTGGTCACATATCGCCGCACTGCCGCGTTTTACAATCTCTTTGCCGAGCGTTTTCACACAGTCAAGGATCGCGCTCTGGAAAAGCTCGCGGACCGGCTTGAAGAAGTCGAACATACGCGAAATGAAGCGTTTCGCCTCGCCCGCATCGTCGATAGAAACGATTTTCAAAGTCCTGTTGAGGTCGAAAAGAAGGTATTCGCGCAGACTTTCCATCGAAGAGAAGTCGAGAAGGTAGAAAATGTAGTAGATTTTGCATATCGGCGTTGGAATGAAGTCGATAGTGTTGCGGAATCTGTCAGTAAAGAAAGTGTAATCGGGCAGTTTGAAAAAGTCTTCGCACTTTTCGGCCTTCTCTATCCCCTCTTCACACTCGGTGAAAAGCTCCGGCGGAAACTGTGAAAGGATGGCGTTTTCGATCTCCAGAGCCTCGTCGCCGTGCTCGATCTTCCTGTTTTCAAGCCAGTCCGAGAACGACTGGATGTTTTTCCAGTAGTTGAGATTTATCGTCATGACCCGCTTGAGCATTTTGAAGATTCTTCCGCTGAAACGCTCGTCCTTGCAGATTTCGGCGACATATTTTTTGAGTGAACTCGATGCTTCCATAAGTCCGGGATTGCCGTCAGCAAGAACCGTTTCAGTTATATCAAGGTAAGAATTGAAAACATCATCGGAAATTTTGCTGCTCTGCATGATTTTGTAAAGCAGTTCGAGAACGTTGAAAATCGTCTGACGGAGCCTGTTTCTCTGCGGAATGTCGAGCTTCTGCGAAAAAATCTGCATAAAATAATCGCCGAGAAGTTTCAGCAGTTTGTCACTCTCTTCAAGATCGGCAAAAACCCACATGTTTTCAAGTGTTATCCAGCGGTAAGCCTCAATAACCTCGGTAAAATTGGGAAACGGATGGTTGAGTTCGAGAAAGAAAGTCCTCATCCTCTTTTCAAGTAACGGATGTTTTTCGACTGCACTCAGAATAAACTTTTCCTGCTCGGAAAATTCGTAACCAGCGACAAAAGTTTCGGCCAGATTGACTTTCAAAGCCTCAGAAGTCTTGATCACGCCTGACATTGGAACCTCCAGAATATAAAAATTTCTTAAAAGTTTAAAAACAACATAAAGCGCGCCTTTATAGCACGAATTTATAAAAAGTTATATTTTTACTTTAGAAAACTGCGTCCTGTCTTACACAACGGACATAGACGTTACTACTGTTCGACTTACTTTCGTAATACAACTCAGCGTAATTGAAATTGACACCCCATGCCAGATGGGAATAACCGGACACAACAGAGGAAGACCATAACCAGCCGGCATCGCCTAATTCGCTGTATCTTCCGTCTTCGAATTTTTACTTCAAAATATCCGAATCTATTTTATAAATGAAATTTTCATCAACTTCTGCATTTTTGCTCAAAAAGTAAAAACACCTGAAATCACAGCTGAAATAGCACAAATTTAACGGTTTTCCAAGAAAATTTTTGAAAAATTTAACGGTTTTCCAATAAATGAGTGATAAGTAAAAGAAGGAGTTTTTTCATCGGCATTCTCCATCCGAGAAATTCCAGGTATAACCTTCGATACATCCGCATTTTCGACCGAGATATTCGTTTATTTCGCATGTTCCGTCGGAATTTTCGATATTTTCGCATGGATCAGAAATACACAAATTTTCGTAGCACATATCATAAAACGGCAACCACACATATCCGTCGATACAGCCGCACACATAACCGTGTTCTGTGTCATCGGAACAGTGTCCGTCGCTGTTTTCTTTGTCGGCACACGGATCGGAGTCACATTTTTTAGAGCAAGTGTGCTTTTCTGAGTTCCAGTAGTAAAGCTCAACGCAGCCGCAGTAGAATTCCCCTTTTTCGTCTTCGTAGCATTGTTGGTCGGTATGTGATGCATCGTATATGCACGGGTTTCTTCCTTCGCAGGTTCGGATGCATCTCTTTTCATCGGAACTCCAGAACGAATTTTCCGAACATTCGCAGAAATAGCCGTTAGTTTCTTTTGAGCTTATAATGCAGTTTCCGGTTATGTAATACATCTCTTTGCATGGGTTCGGTTCGCACGGGTTTTCTTTCACGCAGGTTTCACCGTTCCATATTTCGCCTTTGGGACAGGGATTGTCGGTGACACAGCGCGTATGGAAGGCATCTGTTTTGTCTTTGTGGACGTCAAGATGAAGACCTCCCAGACAGTCTTTGTACTGGACTACCCATGCTTCTTTCGGATTGTTGTGCAATGATGTGGATGACCATTGATATTTTGCCGGATAGTAGGAGTGATCATAACCCGTCCAATAATCGACCTTATATGAGCCGCATGGAGAAAAATACTTGATCAGCTCATTTTTGTTCGGAAGTCTCCAGTTGGAAAGTCCTCCAAGTTTCAGATTCTTGCAGTATTTAAGTGCATTCTGCCATCCGTAGGATTTTGTTCCTGCCTGCCAGATCAAAGTTCCTTGTGAATCGAAAGTTATGTCGGCATTTTTCCCGTTACTGCCTACAAAGATATCAAATGTAACGTCGGCTGTTCTTTCCCCTCTGACGCAGCGGACATAAGCATTCATGGGCGAAGATGAATACCACGACATACCGATAGAAAAATCAACTCTCCAATACATTGCTGTATAATCCATCTGCCAGGGATCGTGCGGTCCTCCTGAAGTTGATACAGAATAGCTCCATGACGAAGTCCAGAAATTTGCAGATGGTGTATTCGGGAAATATGCGGTATCTATCGCAGGAGTGGCTTTTCCGTTGTCAACGATCGTCTGAAGTTCCAGTATTGTGGGAAGCCGCCAGTCGTTGTGACTGCCGTAAATGAGATCTTCGCAGTAATTTTCCGAGTATGAGAAAAATGTCTGCTGCCATTCAAGACCTGTATTGTTGTCAATGACTGTTTTTTCGTTTTCAACCGAATCATCTATCGAGAAATTATGCGGTGCGCAGTATCCGAGATCGGCATAGTATGCATCCTGCCCGAAGAAGTCTTCTCCTTGTGCAGGGAAGTCGATCTCCTCTTCCGTGTTATAACATTTTGTCTGGCCGGTGCAGATGTTTGCGGTATCCGGCTTTCTTTCAATGCAGCCTTTGTTCTGTCCCCACCACCAGTAACCTTCATCACAATCACATCTGAACGTGAAAGCGTTATCTGTTCTGCATTTTCCTGCACCGTGCTCAAACTGACTGCAGGAAACTCCGTCACACGGATTAACGCATTTTTCACCATCCCAGAAATAACCGTCAATGCAGACGCATTCATGCGTGTCGATATCAGGAGCCTTGCATTCTCCGGTTGAATTTTTATCGTTTCCGCAAGGATTCGGATTGCAGGGATTGTCTTCATCGTAATCTGCATCTTCGTCCGGCTCCTCATCATCGGTTTTATCCTCATCAACATTTACTTCGTCGTCCAAATCAGCATCTTCATCATTGATTCCGTCTTCATCCGGCAGAATATCGGCATCATTTTCAGCTTTTTTCGAGCTGCTGCACGAAACAACTAAAAATATCAGAGCAATAAGTAAAAGAAGGAGTTTTTTCATGAGGATCTCCTGCGACACAAATAAAAAACGTTATATTTTAGGAATTTTGAAAATAAATTCAACTCAAAAATGCTCCTTAAAAATGTTGCATATTGACTGAAAATGGTCATTAAAAATGTAGCATACTATCGAAAGATGGTCATTGAAATTGCTGGTTTAAGCGAAAAAATCTCGTAAAATCAATCTGTTGTTTTTTATCTAAATTCAGTTTTTTCTGATGACAAAAAAACCAGAAAGAAAGACTGCTCATAAATGTTCCACTTTACGGAATATCTGCGGTGATAAAAAACTTGTAGTTTAAATTTCGTCGGAATCGGGGGTTTCATCTGTGTCTGTGTCCGGAGTTTCATCCGGAGTTTCATCCGGTGTTTCGACGGTGTCAGCGTCTGGTGTTTCGTCCACGATGCACTCTTTTAATTCACTGTCCCAACTACCCTTTTTGCAGCCGCATAAATGGTTTTCTTCGTCCAGAACTGTGCATGTTCCGTTGGAATTGCTGTCGGATTTGCAGGGATTTCCTGCACACGGATTTTTCGCGCACTTTTCACCATTCCAGAATTTGCCGTCTTCGCATGAGTCATTGGCAATGCATAAGGTATTATTCCTTCTTGTTTCTTTTAAAGTTGTTTCTTTTGATATTTCGGAATAGTCGGAATCAAGCGAAGCCATTTTTGTTGTTGATGAATGGACTCCTGTATTACCAGTCAGGTAAAGTTCTCTGACATTTGGCAGTCTCCAGTCTGAAATTCCGGCATAATCAAGTTCCGCGCAGTATTTCAGAGCTTCCTGCCATGTATGCTTTGCTCCTGTTTTTTTCACAAGAATAGTGTCATTATTATAATTCCACATCAGATTTTTTCCGAAAGTTTTGGATGTAAAAGTACTGTTTCCTGTGCCTTGCCCCCTGACACAGCGGATATTATAAGAGTGAGGATAATTATGGTAATCTTGATATAATAGAGTGTTCTCCTCATAGTATGATAATGTTGTTGTCTGAAATGTTAGAGGTTCCTTGAAATCAAATATCGAACTGTAATAATAAGTATAATAATAAATGTGCGGGAGATCGCCGCCAGTCCAGCGGTTCACTCTCTTGTTGCTTGTCCAGAATGATCCGTAGTCAGGGAAGTATTCGGTTTTGATCGCCGGATCGTATCTGCCGAAATCGGTGATGGTTACAAAATCGGTAACTGACGGGAGCCGCCAGTCATCGTAGCCGCCGTAGACCAGATTGTTGCAGTATCCATTAACTTCTTCAATATAAAGTTCTTCTAACGGCGGAATTTTCTGCTGCCACATCATGCCTGTATTGTTGTCAACGACGATAGGTTCGTTTTCTACTGAATAGTCAATTGAATAACTCTGAGGCTTGCAAATACCAAGTCTTGCGAACTGTGCATCCTGACCGAAAAAATCTTTTCCCTCAGCGGGACATGCAATCTCTTTTCCGTTGTCAAAGCATCTGTTCTGACCTGTGCAGATATTCACCGCCGCAGGTTTTTTGTTGAGACAGCCTTTATCTTTTCCCCACCACCAGTAGCCTTCAACGCAGTCGCATCTGAACGTGAAAGCGTTATCTGTTCTGCATTTTCCTGCACCGTGCTCAAACTGACTGCAGGAAACTCCGTCACACGGATTAAGGCATTTTTCACCATCCCAGAAATAACCGTCAATGCAGACGCATTCATGCGTGTCGATATCAGGAGCCTTGCATTCTCCGGTTGAATTTTTGTCGTTTCCGCAAGGATTCGGATCACAAGGAGTAATACATGCGGAATCACTCCAATAGTAGTTTTCTTCGCAAACACAAAAAAGCGCAATTCCATCAAATACGCATGCTCCAGTTGAATGAGGCAAATCTTTGCATCGAGCGCATATATCTTCATCTGAACCGTTGTCGGGGACCGATGATTCCGCATCATCTTCAAGTTCTTCCTCATCATTCTGTTCTTTATCGGGTTTCGCCGCTTCTTCATCTTCAGCGTCTTCATTAACTGCATCTTCATCCGGCAGAATATCGACATCGTTCTCAGCTTTTTTCGAGCTGCTGCACGAAACGGTGAAAAATGCTGATAAAATCAGAAGAATGATGAGTTTTTTCATGCTATTCTCCAATTATTTCGTTTTTCTGCATTCTTCATACTTTGTGTTCCACGAATAACCTTCTATGCAGCTGCAGCGGTAATAAATATCGTAGCCAAGGTTGGTTTGGTAGTATTTCTGCTCGCATGTTCCGTATGAATTGGCCATATTTTCGCATGGGTTCGGGTTGCAGAGGTCTTCGAGACAGGCATGCGGAAACCATGCATATCCTTCAACACAGCCGCAATAGGATCCTTCGTTTCCGTTTTCATGGCATTTTCCGTCACTGTGTTCCATGTTCTGGCACGGATTCGTATTGCAGTCAAAGATGCATTTGCGGCTTTCAGGATCCCATGAAAAATTTTCCTTGCAACCGCAGTAATAACCCACATCTTTATCGTCGTAGCACTCGTAATCAGAATTTTCATCATAATAGCACGGATTGTTATAACAAGATCTGAGACATTCCTTTTTGTCATAATTCCAGAAATAGTAGTTATCAACACAGCCGCAGGCGAAATTTTCTTCGTCCACAACTATGCACAATCCGTCAGAATAAGAGATTGAGAGGCACGGATCGTCTGCACACGGGTTTTTCGCGCATTTTGTTCCGTTCCAGAATTTTCCGTCTTTGCACTGATCGTCTGTCACACATAAAGTGTCGGCGAATTTTTCATTTTTTGCAGACAGATTGTAAGGCAGGTCTGAGTAGTCTGAAGTCTGATCCGCCGGATTTGTTGTAGAAGTTCGTGCTCCGCCGAACGAATTCAAAGTCAGTTCTTTGATGTTGGGAAGTCTCCAGTTGGAAATTCCGGCGTAATCAAGCTCGGAGCAGTATTTCAGAGCTTCTTTCCATGTATATTTTTCATCGGTTTTCGCAAAAATCAGATTGTTGTGGTTGTTCCATATGACCTTTTCTCCGAAACTCTCTGAGATGAAGTGATATTTGGAAGCCGGAAAGTTCCCTACTCTGATGCAGCGGATGTTGAAGGAATGGGGATAACTTCTATCTCCTGTTAAGTAGTCGAATTCGCGCGTAACAGCATAATGTGTCGAGGCTCCATCGAAATCAAATATGGTGTAATAATTTTGAGTAAGACCATAGATGGCGACATTATAATCTGTTTCCGTTGTCAATGTCGACGTCCAGAATGATCCGGAGTCCGGGAAATATTCAGTATCAAGCGCAGGATTGTATTTCCCATAATCGGCGATAGTCATGAAGTCTTCCATTGACGGAAGTCTCCAGTCGTCATAACCTCCGTAAACAAGATCCTGACAGTATGCTTTGACATCTTCAATGTAAAGTTCTTCTACCGGAGGAATTTTTCTTTGCCATATATTACCGGTATTGTTATCTACTACAACCGGTTCGTCAGGGACGGTTTCGTCAATCGAAAAACTCTGCGGAACACAGTAGCCCAGCCTTGCATACTGTGCATCCTGACCGAAAAACTCCTCGCCTTCTGCCGGACATGCAATCTCTTTTCCGTTGTCAAAGCATCTGTTCTGACCCGTGCAGATATTCATTGCCGCGGGTTTTTGAGCAGTGCAGCCTTTTTCTTTTCCCCACCACCAGTAACCTTCATCACAATCACATCTGAACGTGAAGGCGTTGTATGTTCTGCATTTTCCGGTACCGTGCTCAAACTGATTGCAAGAGATTCCGGCACAAGGATCTACACACTTTTCTCCGTTCCAGAAGTAACCGTCGTTGCAGCCGCATTTATGGGAATCAACGCTTAAAGCAGCGCATTCGCCTGTTGAATTTTTATCGTTTTCGCAACTGTTAGGATCACACGGAGAAACACATTTCTCGCCGTTCCAGAAGTAGCTCTCAATACAGCCACACGAATGGCTTTCAAAGTCGTTCAGGTAGCAGACACCGTCGGAATGTTCTTTGTTTTTGCACGGGTTGTCAATGCATGGCGAAATGACACACTTTTTACCGTCCCAGAACCAGCCTTTTTTGCATGGTTCGTTTCTGACGCATAGAATATTCGCCCAGTTGTCTGTCGGGTAAACAGACAAGTATTCATCTTTATAAAAAATGTTGAGTTCCCCGTTCCTGAAATTTACAACATTGACTTCGTTAACGAATCTTGTCGTCGATGTCCATGAAAAGTTTTTGGTCAAATTCAGAGGCAAATCTGTCGCTGGGTTGATTTTGGCATGGTTTACAAGCGACGCCAGTTCGTTAATGTTCGGCAGTCTCCAGTCCGAAAATCCGCTGTAAGAAGAATTTTCGCAATATGCCAGAGCTTTCTCCCATGAGTCCGCTACGCTGCCGCTCAGTTGCCATGCAAGTCCGTTTTTATAGTCGAAAGCAACTTCTTCTTTGACTTTTCCAAGCGTGTTGAAGGAAACTGTTTCATTTACAGGCTCGCCTCGGACGCATCGGAAATAAGCTGATCTGAAATTCTCTTTATTCCGAATGTGCCAGTTTCTATTGAAGTCTAAAATCCACGCCGAAGATTCGTTTTTGACATCTTCTGTTGAAGACCACAAATCGAGTACTTTGTTTTCGGAAGATACATTGTCTATAAACATCAGTTCCTGAGTCGTTGGAAGTCGCCAGTCGTCATGTCCCGCATACTCAAGTTTTTCGCAGTATTCGGCAGCCTCATACCAAGTGTAAGCACTGTCTGAAAAGTCGGGCATCCACTCGATTTTCAGGTAATCGTCCACAACGACAGGCTCATCAGCGACAGATTCGTCTGTTGAAAGGCTGTGTTTTATGCAGTATCCGAGTTTTGCATAGTGTAGATCAGGACAGTCAGTATAGCTGTCGCTGTAGCAGACATTGGATTCCGTGCAGAAATTGGGAAAAGCTATTCTTTTGCACCCCAGATAACCCCAGAAATAGCCTTCATCACAATCGCATGAAAATGCGAGAGCGTTTTTCGGGTTGCAGGTTCCCGAAGCATGATTTAACTGACTGCAGGAAACATTTTCACAAGGATTCACGCATTCTTTGCCGTTCCAGAAGTAGCTCTCAATACAGCCGCACTCAAAGCCGCCGTTCTTTTTTCCGCTGCATGTTCCGTCACTGTTCGCAAGGTTTTCACAAGGATTCGGTTCGCAGGAACCAAACACAACGAATTCAATATCTTCATCAGCCGAGTCTTCATCCGGCATAATATTGGTATCTTCATCCACCGCATCCTCATCCGGCAGAATATCAACATCGTTCTCCGCTTTTTTCGAACTGCTGCATGAAACGGTTAAAAATATCAGCGCGATAAGTAAAAGAAGGAGTTTTTTCATGAGTTCCTCCTGAGACGACAAATAAAAAACGTTATATTTTAGGAATTTTGAAAATAAATTCAATAAAAAACGTCATGATCGGCGGTGATGAAAGGAATTTAAAAAATCTTGTCTTTTCAGAGCTTTTCTTTAGAATTCCGAGTCAGACCGTTTTTTGAGGCAAAATGAAAAAGCTACTGATTTTATTATTCATTTCATTATTTTCAGTATTAATTTCCTGCTCATCCTCCAATACTTCCGATGATTCTGACACGCCTGCCGATGAGGATGCCGGTTTTTACGACACGGAACCCGATGACGATTATGATGACGATTATGAAGAAGATTCCGATGAAATGACAGAAGAGGATACTTCTGAAAAAGCCGAGTGTCTCAATCTCCGCGACGAAAAAAATGTGGCAAAAACACCTTTTCCTTTTTATTCCGAAGGGAGAATCACTTTCTGCCGCCCAGGCTGCGACACTCCGACAGAAAACGACCCCCAGTGTGTCCGTAACATCTGGGAATGGAGAAACTGGGAGCGGTACAACAAGTATTTATCACATCCCGAATACAAATACGAATGCTATCCGTGGCCGTGCGAACTGACCGATGCCGGAGCAAAAACAAAAGAAACCCTTGATACTCTTGTCAGCAGTTGCGACAGAATAGTGAGTATCGGCGATTATTCTGCAGTTCCGGAAGAGGTATGGTCACACGGGATTTATGACGGAACTGCCGGAATGCTGATGTTTGATTATTACATCGTAGAATACGACATAGAAAAAGACAGGTTTACGGTTTTAGGCGGCAATCCGATCCATCTGGCATTCAATGAAAACAGATACATAGTCGAAATTTACGATGTTTCACCGGCAGACAAAAACACTTTCATCATCTCTATTCTCAAAACAGACAAAGGATATTTCTATGAATTGATAACCCGCCGCGGCAGAAAGCTCGAATATCCGCCCCTGTCAGGCAAAAACTGGGCTCTTCTCCCCTACACGAACACTGATCTGCGATACGCTTCGACCGCAGACTGGAAGTGGCACAGTCTCGGATTCATCAATTATAAGGGGGAAGGAAATATTGTCGGAGATCATCTTGCAGTTTTAGAAAACGGAAAAGTTTACTACTGCGATCTTAAAAACTATCCGTCAACTCCTGACGACTGCCTGAAAATCAACAGAAAAACCGAATACGGCTCTGATGAAAAAGCCTATTCTGTCCGTATAGACGCTGAAAACGAGCACCGTATTGTTTATATCATGCAAAAAATCTCGGATAACTCTTCCCCATGGTGGCTACCGTACAGTGAGCGTGAGGTGCAGTCGTTTTTTGTTGAAGTCGACCTGAGCGATCCGGACAATCCGGAATACAAAGAATATGAATTTTCGCCGAAATCCGCCTCCATCGGACCGGAAAACATTCAAATGCTGCGGGGAAACGAACTCTTGTATTTCAAGAATTACAAAGGCTGTTTCTACCGTTTTGACACCGGGGAAAAATACTGCCCTGAAGAGAGGGTATTTTCTGTGGGAGCTGATGATGCCATGGGATACAATGTCTTTTGGAAAAAGTGGCATCTCTGGAAAACAATAAAAAGCTACCAGGTCAGATCTGCCGCAATTATCCGCGATTGGGAATGTTACTGCGAAGAAACAGGCATCTGCCCGTTTAAAGAATAGTTTTTTCCTAAATTTATTGAAAAATAGATATTTATCAGTAATATTTCCGCCCGTGCGCGGCACAATTGTTTTTTTTAATTTTTTATAGGTGGCATCATGATGAAAGAAAAGATAGAGGCTCTGAAGGAGAGTTTCAACGCGAAAATAGGCGAAATCAGGCAGAAGGACGCTCTGGAACAGCTCAGAGTCGCCGTTCTCGGCAAAAAAGGCGAATTCACCGCTCTGATGAAGGACATGAAAGACCTTCAGGCCGATGCGAGAAAGGAGATCGGACAGCTTATCAACAATGTCAAAAGCGATCTTGAAAACGCAATAGCAAAAAAGGCGAAAGAAATAGAAGAAGCAGAAATCGCGGCGAAAGTCGAAAACGAATGGAGCGACATTTCATGGCCGCAGGAGCCGGTTCAAGGTTCGATCCACCCGCTTTCGATTGTCAGAAAAGAGCTTGAAGACCTTTTCATTTCGATGGGATTCGACATTCTTGACGGTCCTGAGATGGAAGATGAATACTACAACTTCAATGCGCTCAACATTCCGGAAGACCATCCCGCAAGAGATTCCCAGGACACTTTCTGGCTCAAGAACGGAAAACTTCTCCGCAGCCAGACTTCGCCTGTCCAGATCCGCGGAATGCTTGCGAAAAAACCTCCTATCAAATTCGTATGCCCAGGCAAAACATACAGAAACGAAGCTGTTGATGCAAGCCACGAACACTCTTTCCATCAGTGCGAAGGTCTTGTAGTTGACAAGGGAATCAATGTTTCGCACCTTATCTTCACGCTGAAGCAGATCGTTTCAAGCATTTTCGGCGAAGATGTCGAAATAAGGCTCAGACCTTCCTTTTTCCCGTTTGTCGAGCCCGGTTTCGAGCTTGATTTCAAATGCAGGATCTGCAAAGGCAAAGGATGCAGCGTATGCAAACAGACCGGCTGGATCGAATATCTTGGCTGCGGAATGATCCACCCGCAGGTTCTAAGAAACTGCGGAATCGACCCCGAAATTTATTCAGGCTTCGCGTTCGGAGGCGGCATCGAAAGACTCACGATGATGAAATACGGCATCGACGATATCCGCCATTTCCATGCAGGAGATTTGCGTTTCCTCAAACAATTCTAACTTAAAATTTAAGCCATGCCGGGACTAGCTTTTTACACTCTTTACGACCTGCTGAAAAATACTCAGCTTGAACTTTCGCTCGAAAACATGAGCGAAGACGAGATGAAAAAAATCGAGCTTACCGAAAGCAAAGTTCAGGTTGTGGGGCTTTCGATAGCAGGCTTTGTGGCGCATCTCTACAAAAACAGGATCCAGCTTTTCGGAAAGAGCGAAATGGATTATCTCCGCACTCTGCCGATGGACGAACAGCTCCGTATGTCAGAGACTTTTCTTAAGGAAAAACCGATAGTTGTAGTTTTTACCTACCCGGAAAAGCCGACAGACAATTTCAAGGAAACCGCTCTTAAATACAATGTTCCGCTGATGTCGACCACGATGATTTCGAGTGTTTTCACCGACTATATCAGGGATATTCTGAATACCGCTCTCGCCCCGACAGTTTCGCTGCACGCCCAGCTTATCGACGTTCTCAGCGTCGGAATGCTGATTATGGGTGAAAGCGGAGTCGGAAAAAGCGAGACGAGTTTAGACCTTGTAATGCGCGGTCACAAACTTATCGCCGACGACTTTGTCGAAATCAAACGCCTCTCGACAAGCCGCCTTGTAGGAAGCTGCAACGAAATCGGACGCAACTTTATCGAAATCAGAGGCATCGGTCTTGTTGATCTGCAGCAGATGTTCGGAATAACCTCGGTCGCATCGGAAAAGGAGATCGACTGCGTTGTCCGCCTTGTCTCGTGGGAGAACATCCACAATTTCGACTATGAGCGGGTCGGTGACAAAATAAACTACTACGAGATTCTCGGAGTAAAAAAGGCATACTACATAATTCCTGTGCGTAACGGTTCCAACCTGAGCTCGCTCATGGAGGCAATAGCCAGAGACTATCTCCTCAAAAAAATGGGATTTTTCGCCGCTCAGGAAATGGAAAAAAGACTTGACAACAAACTTAAAGGACTGAAGGAAAATTAAAATGTACTCTTTTGTTTTTATCACTCACGGAGAGCTCGGAAGCACTCTCCTCGATATCGCTTCCCGCATAATGGATGTCGATGTCGCTGACAGGACCGCTTTCTTTTCTATCGAGTTTTCGATGGTCACCGAACTTGACGGAATGAAAGCCAACCTTGAAAAAACGATCGATTCTTTTCTCGCGAAAGGACACAAAGTCATCATTCTTGTCGATCTTTTCGGCGGAAGCCCTTCGAATATCGCGCTTTCTCTCGCTAAAAAAGAGGACGTCGATGTTATTTCCGGCGTAAACCTTTCAATGGTGATGTACAGTATTGAACACCGCGACGACGAAACCGGCATCAGAACGATGGTCGACAGCATAATCCGCAGCGCAAGACAGAATATCACCGGCGCGAAACAACTTCTGGAAAAAAGAGATTCAAAATGAAAGAAGCTGAACTTACGATAAAAAACAAACTCGGTCTTCACGCCCGCGCAGCAAGCCTTTTCGTCAAGACGGCTGAAAAATTCAAATGCGGCGTAGAGATGGAAAAAAACGGTGTCCGCGTGAATGCAAAAAGCATCATGGGAATCCTCATGCTTGCGGCTCCGCTCGGCTCGACTGTGAAAATCAGCACTAACGGAGAATCGGAAGAAGAATGCCTTTCGGCTCTTACACAACTTGTCGAAACAAAATTCGGGGAAGAATAATTGCGGGAAAGACTTGAACTTCAGGGCGAAAAGGTCTGCAGCGGAATAGGTGCCGGAAAACTTTTCTTTATCGACCGCAAATATTCCAAAATTCCGCACATTGACTTGAAAGCTGAAGAAATTTCCAATGAAATCGACCGCTTTCAATCAGCCGTAATTGCTTCGGAACGTGAACTGGAGAACATTTTATCGCAGAAGAATATCGGCTCGGAGACCGCGTCCATCCTTGAAGCTCACAAAATGATGCTCACCGACCCTACCCTTTCGGACATGGTCGGAAACATGATCAAAGAGAGCAGGATCAACGCTGAATGGGCAGTCCTCGGAGTTTTCGACAAGCTCATTTCGGTCCTTGACCAGAACACGACGGACTACTACGTCAAGGCGAAAATCGCAGACTGGGAAGTCATCCGCGACAAACTTGTTTCGGAACTTACCGGCGGCACCCACTCGGTTCTGAACAGGCTTCCCGAAGAAGATTTCATAGTATGCGCTAAAAATCTCACCGTTGACGAGCTTCATGTCCTTTCGAAAAATCCTAATGTCCGCGGAATAGTCCTCGAATCCCCCGGCGGAGTAAGCCACCTCACGATGGTGCTGCGTTCGCTTGAAATTCCGGCTGTCATGGGAGTTCCTGACCTCATCCACCTGCTTGACTACGGTGATATGCTCATCGTAAACGGCTTCAAGGGAACAGTTGTTCTCCGCCCGACAAAAGAAGAAATTTCCACTGCGCTCAGAAAAGCCGAAGAGTTCAAAAGCTACTTTGCCCGCTTTCTTGAAGATATTTCGACTCCTTCCGTATCGCGTGACAACCGCAGGCTGAGAGTCGGCGGCAACATCGACCAGACCGGAGAAGTCGGTTTCGTCAGGAAGTACGGCGGAGAATTCATCGGTCTTTTCAGAACGGAGCTCATGTTCTCGAAAGACGGCGAAATCCCTTCCGAAGACGCGCACTTCGATGTTTACTATCAGGTGCTTCATCAGGCTCTGCCGCTGCGTGCCGCAATAAGGATTTTCGATTTCGGAGAAGACAAAAGCGGGGCGATCGTGACGAAAGGCTTTATGGGAATGCGCGGAATCAGGCTCTGCAAAGGGCGGCCCGACGTTTTTCTTCCGCAGATAAGGGCGCTTGTAAGAGCTGCAAAGCTCGGGAACCTCGACATTCTTCTCCCGTTCGTCAGCACGACCCACGAAGTCGACGACTTCAGGAATCTTCTCTACAAAACTGCCCGAGACATGGGGCTTTCGGAAAATCTCAATGGGATCAGGATCGGCGCTATGATAGAAGTTCCGGCATCGGTTTTCATAATCGAAAAAATCGCGGACGAAGTCGATTTCTTCAGCATCGGAACGAATGACCTCATCCAGTATCTGATGGCAGTAGAAAGAAAGGATCAGTTCTCTTCCGACTACTTTTCATACTATCATCCGGCAGTTCTCCGGGTGATAAACCAGATCGTGACTGTCGCGAAAGCGAAAAACAAACCGGTAAACATCTGCGGAGAAATGGCGAGCGATCCCTACCTGCCGCTTCTTTTCCTCGCGATGGGAATAGACGCCCTCAGCATGAATCCGGCATCGATCCCGATTATAAAAAAGATAATAAAATGCGGTTATCTGCACGAAGGAGAAGAGATCCTTTCGCTCATGATGGCGGCGAAAGACAGAGAGGAAGTAATAGAACTCCTCAAACGCTGCATGGTTGATAAATACCCGAATATATTCAAGAAAGAATGGAACTACTGATCAAAAGAATTTTGCTTTTCATCTGTTTGACGACCCTTTTTTTCGTCTGCTGCAACAAAAATGAAAAGGTGGAAAAAGAAGATTCGCCTGATTTTTACGAACTCTGCTTCCACTTTTCAAAACTGCCCTCAAATGCCGCTTTGAGCGATGTTGAAAAGGCTGCTGAAAGTTATTCCGAATCCCTTTCAAAAAGCGGGATCAACGTTTTAAGCAAAAAATCAACGCTTCTTAAAAGCTGCTGGTTTTTAGACAAAGAACCCGATTTTTCAACCGAATCTGCCGAAAATACGCAGAACGAAGTCGCGAACTATCTTTTGAAAGCATATTTCAACAAAGAGAGTTCTTCGCTTTACGGAATAAAAAATTCAGGGAAAATAATAAAAAAGATCCACGATGGAACACGTTTTACAGATAAACTCCCGGCAGCAGAAACCATTGAAGAAGGGCTTTCGTTCAAAGGCTGGAATACAAAAATGCTCTATCTTTCGCACTATCTCGACAATATCGGAGTACGGTACTCTTTCGGAACAGATCGCGGAAACGGAATCATACTCAATGTTCCGGCAGACACTCAGGGAAGATGGAAAATCGCCCTTTTTCTTTATTCGTCAATCGACTTTGAAAATACTATCAAGCCTGTTCCCGGAGATTTCGCAATTTTAGCTTTATGCAAAGATGAAAAAGCCGAAGTCAGCATGAAAAAAAGAGGCTGGAACAAAACTTCCGTCACGAAAAACAGTTCTGAAAACGGCAAAAACACAATAATTTTCAAGTCCGGTGCGGCAAATATTCCCGTTTCGGAAGAAGTCGCGCTGAAATACTTATATTCTCTTGCATTCAGCCATCAGCTCCCTTTTGAAAGCGGCTCTTTCTACTCTCCTAATTTCGCATCTTCTTCAGTAATTCCTGAGCTTTATCTTTTTTCTGGAGAACTTTCGTTTTCGGTTCCGGTGACAGATCCGGAATCACTTTTTCTGTGGGTTCTCTCTTCGGAAAAGCAGCTTGAAACATATCCTGACACCCTTTACGCAAACCTTCTTTCTCTCAAAATCGCGAAAAAACTTGTGTTTGCCGACAAGACTTTTTTAGGCGGCAAAGACCTCGAAAATAAAAAGCAGTTTGTCGATTTCGAAGCGGTCAGAAACTCGTTTTTCAGTTCGGGAAACGTTTCTGTTTCCGGTGAAACAACTGAAAATCTCTATCTTTTTTCAGGAGGAACGATAAAAGAGTCGACTCCTGTTGCCAACATTTCCGAAGTCTCAGGTTTCAAGGCGCTTTTCGGCGACCCCGAAATAAACGACACCTCGATCGTTTCTTTCGTCATCCGCAGCGGCAATGCGGCAGAAACGCTTGAAAAAATTGAAAAATCGCTTGTAGCAAAAGGTTTCGAACCGATACACAAAATCTTCGAAAAAATCGGCGACGGCGACAGCTGGGGATCGATTTCTGTAAAAACCGAAATTTCCAATGAAGGCAGACTGATGCCGCTTTACGACAAAGAATATAAAAATTTTGATAAAACACTTTCTATCGGAGTTTACCGTGTCTCAAAAAAATAAACCGAATACAGAAACGCAAAAACCGAAAAAAAGCAAAGATACAAAAGAAACAAAAACCGTCGAAAAGAACTCATACACCGGAGAAATCGTTACATGCATTCTGGCAGTTCCTACGATTTTCACGCTGATTTCTCTCGTTTCATACTATTCCGCAAAGGCTTCAGGCCGTAAAATCATTCAGGAGAACTTTTTCACAGGCTCGCTCGGTTACGACTGCGCGCATGTTCTCGACAACCTTTTCGGCATCGTTTCTTTCTATATTCCGCTCGGGATCATAGCTTTCGTCGCGATTTTTTTCCTCAAAAAGAAACTTTGGAAGCATCTCCTGCTGAATATCGTGAATTTCGTAATACTCCTTCCGTTTTTGTCAATGATAACGGACACTTTTTCTTCAAACAAGGCTAATTACGCAGGACATTTTTTATATCAGAAATTTTTTGAAATCTATATCGGAAGAACCGGATTCATCCTTCTTTTCGCCGGTTGGGCTATACTTTTCATGATTCTCACCTTCCACGTAAGTTTTTTCAAGCTCTGCACAAAAGCAGGCTTGATTATAAAGGAGTTTTTTACCGACAACAGACCGGATGACACTATGGAAGCCAATTCGAACCAGCCTGAAGAAAAGAAAGAAAAAAACGATGATCAGAACTATGTCAGCATAAATTCCGGCAAATCAATGGAAGAGATCGAGGACGAAATCGACAGCGACAACTACGGTCCGTCAGTCGTTTCTCTCGCCGATGAAGAACCCGAACCGCCGAGAATCGAAATCAAAGGCATGGACAGTTTCAACGACATTCCGGAAGAAGAACCGGAAGAAGTGCCTGAAGAAATTCCGGAAGAGGCGGTGAAAGAAAAAGAACCCGAAAATATTGAAAAAACACCTGAAAATGAAGAAGTTCATGAAGAACCTCGCCAGCAGATAGAAGTAGTCACGAGCGAACTTAACCAGACGGTCGCCACGACATCGGTTCTGAGAAAACTCAAAGACTACCACCTGCCTGATGTATCGCTTCTCGTTCCCGGCGAAGACCTTGAAACTTCCGAAAAAAGGGAACAGGAAGTCAGCAACACCGGACTTATCATCGAAAGAAAGCTCCTTGAGCACAAAATAAAGGTCAAAGTCCACGGCGCGACAATAGGTCCTGTCGTAACGATGTACGAAATAGAGCTCGGCGAAGGGGTAAAAGTCAGCCAGGTCGAGGGAATGGCGAAGGATCTCACCGTCGCAGTCAGCGGAAAAGAAGTGCGCGTCGTCGGTTTTATCCCCGGCAAACCTTACATCGGAATCGAAATTCCCAACGAACAAAGGCTCACGATCAGACTCAAATCGATCCTTGAAAGCCCGGTTTTCAAAACCGCTTCGACAAAAGGTCTGCCGATAGCGCTGGGACTTGATGTCGCCGGAAAACCGTGTGCCGCGAACCTCAACAAAATGCCGCACGTTCTCGTCGCCGGAACGACGGGAAGCGGAAAATCGGTCGGTATAAACAGTTTCATTATCTCCCTTCTCTACACTCTCACGCCGGATGAAGTCAAATTCATCATGATCGACCCGAAAGGAAACGAGTTCAACATGTATGAAGGGATCCCGCACATGCTCCTTCCGGTCGTAGTAGACAGCAAAAAAGCGGCAAAAGCACTTCAGTGGGCAGTCATGGAAATGGACAACCGCTTCAGGACTCTGGCTGAAAACAAAGTCAAAGATATCGGCGAATACAACCAGAAGATCAATGAAATCAATAAAAACCTCGCTGCCGAAGAAAGCCACCTCAAAAAAATGCCGTTTATCGTTGTCGTCATTGACGAGTTTGCAGACCTTATGATGGTTGCAGGCAAAGAGGTCGAAATCGCAGTCGCAAGAATCGCACAGAAAGCGAGAGCCGTCGGTATACATTTGATTATCGCGACGCAAAAGCCGACTCGTGATGTCGTTACAGGACTTATCAAAAGTAACCTTCCGGTCAGGATCGCCTTCAAAGTCGCTTCAGCTATGGATTCGAGAGTCATTCTCGACACAAACGGCGCGGACGCCCTGCTCGGAAACGGAGATATGCTCTACATAGCGCCCGGAACATCAATCCCGATGCGAATCCACGGAGCTTTTGTCAGCACTCCTGAAATGGAAGCAGTCATCGACTTCATCAAACAGGAAGCGGGCGGCGAATACCATCCCGAAGACATTCTTGAAAGTTTCCAGAGCGACGGCGGCAAAAACGGAGGCTCTTCCGGAGATTCTTCGGGAAGCTCGAATGAGGACGAACCGCTTTATGACGAGATCCTCGCCTACATCATGAATACGGGCGAATGCAGTGCAAGTATGCTTCAGCGCAAATTCAAATTAGGTTACAACCGCGCGGCAAGGATCGTTGACAGATTTGAAGAAGAAGGGATCGTAACTCCGGCGGACGGCTCAAAACCAAGAAAAGTCATCTATCCTAAAAAAGATTAACCGGGATTATCGTTATTATCGATTCGCGCCGTATCGTACGCGAACATGGCGCGTCACAGCCTTATGCGGTCAGCCTTGTGCTTCTCAATGACAGCGAAAATCTTTTTCGTGGTAAGTCCCTGAACCACGATCGTAAAATACATTGTCACGCTCGTCACTATGATCACGACATTGTAACTTGAGGGTGTAAGAAATTCTGCCGTGCTGAGTGCCAGTGCCAGCGAAAGACCCCCTTTGAGCGCACTCCAGGTCATGAGCGAGGTGAATTCCATGGTGTTGTAACGGTTCGGAATTTTGTGTTTTCCGATGATAAGAGCCGAAGTGCCGACACCGACAAAACGCGCCGCAACGTTTATCAGGATCGCTCCGAAGACAAGTGCCGCGATCAGCGGATGGTGCGGAAGATTCAGCACTGCGCATCCTATCAGAATGAAGAGGATGTTGTTGAGCAGCGTATCGGTCAGATGCCAGAAATCCTCATACCAGTCCTTGGGATCGACAACCTTGCGCCATTCCTCGTACCTTGCCATGTTTTTCGAAAAATAGATTCCGCATACTACGGAAGCGATAACACCGGAGCAGCCGAGAGTCTCGCAGATTATATATGCCGCAACGACATCGAGAAGGCTTATCAGAATGTGCAGCATCGGATTGTTGCTGGCACGCAGAAGCCTGAACATAAGGAACGAAACCGCAAAACCTATCGCGACCGCGCCCAGAAGTTCCTTCGCCATAAGCACCGGAAAGCTCAAGTCCGAAACATCGTTGACGATATTTTTGACGCAAACAAAGACGGCGACACCGGTTCCGTCGTTAAAAAGCGACTCTCCCTCGATGACGGTCGATACGTTTTTGGAAAGTCCCGCCTTTTTGAGAATGCTCGTCGCCGCAATCGGGTCTGTAGGCGAAACTATGCAGCCGAGCAGTATACATAGCCATATTGAAAAATCGAGACCGGCAAGATAAGAAAAAAGATAGAATATTCCTCCGTAGACAAAGGACGAAATTACAGTTGAAAGCAGTGCGAGCAGGCTTATCGGTTTAATGTTTTTCACAAAGCGATTGAAATTGACTCCGCTCGCGCCAGAAAAGAGCATGAAACACAGAATCCCGTCCATCAGGAATTCCTGGAAATTGAAGTCGGCTATTCTGCCTACCATACTCGTCTCGAAATCAATGACCCCGAAAGCTTCAAGTATCTTTACGAAACCGGCAATCAAAAATGAAAAAAGCACAAGGGCGATATCGTTTGATATTTTAATGGTTTTTTCATTGAAAACAGTGATTGCGACAATCATGAAAAGTATAAAAAGCAGTCCCAGCAGCAAGTGTTCCATATTACAACTTCCGAAAATCTTTATCCGACAATATCGGCAAGGCTCAGAATCCTGTGCTCCGCCGAAACAACTATCACATGATCACCGGGCAGAATTTTCGAGTTTCCGCCGGCAATTTCGACACTGCCGCCGCGCATGATGACCGCAATCAGTATGCCCGGCTTCAGTTTGAAAGCCTCGTCCCTGAAGAGTATCCCCTGCAGCTTGAAATCAGTTCCGACCTCAAATTCCGCAGCCTCTACCGATCCGGAGTTAAGAGCATAGAGCCATTTCATCGAACCGCAGGTCGCGTCAGTTGCGTTGTCAATCAGGCGGACATCCTTGATTATATCGATAAGAGCCACATCCTGCGTCGAAAAAACATGGTTGATACCGCTTTTTTTAAGCATTGTTTCATAATCGATATTTTTGATTACAGCAGCGATCCTGCCCGTTCCGAAAGACTTTGCAAACATCGATATTACAAGGTTTTCCTCATCACGGCTGGTTGCAGCCACGCAGGCGTCAGCCCCTTTCAGCTCCTTTTCCATGAGCTCCGAATCCGTTCCGTCACCGTTGACAATATCCGCCTTCGGAAAGCTTTTCAGCATCTGACGGCAGCGCACTTCGTCATTGTCGATGACCGTAACTTTGATTCCGCGCCTGAGCAGTATCCCCGTCATATAGTAACCGACATTGCTCGCACCGACTATAACGGCCTTTTTCAGCCTTCTCTCGGTGATCCTCAGCTTGTTCAGCGTTTTTTCCATATCCGCTTCCGCCGCGACAAAGACGATCTTGTCGCCTGTTTTGATCTCATCCTTACCTGACGGGGTAAACACTCTGCCTCCGCGGTCAATAGCGCATATCAGTATCTTTGCATCAAGCACCTTTTGTACTGCGGGAAGCTTCACGCCGGCAAGAACTCCGTTTTCGCATATCTCGACCGAAGAGAGATGAACGGCTCCGTTTCCGAACATTTCACGCTCGACAGTCTCGGCGTAGCGCAGCATTTTGATTCCGACCTCGGCTGCCGCTCTGTCAGGATTTATGAGTAGATCGACACCAAGTTCTTTCGTCATAAAGTTTATCTCTTTTTCGTATTCAGGACTCCTGACAGCCGCTATTGTGCGCTTTACACCTAGTTTTTTAGCTGCACTGCAGCACAGAATGTTTGTTTCGTCGTTTTTCGTTACCGCTACAAACACTGAAGCCGAATCGATACCGCATTTTCTGAGCAGCCCGGAACAGCACCCGTTACCGACATAGCCGTTGCAGTCAAATGCATCGGTAATGGCGTCAATCTTCTCAGGAGAGCGGTCAATAACCACAAGATCGTAACCCTCTTCAGTGATATGCCTGGCTAGTGCGAACCCGACCTTGCTGGCTCCGACAATTATTACTCTCATACTTTCCTCTCACACCCTGCAAAAATTACTGCCACTTCTTTTCAGCTTCGGAAAGAATTCGTATAAGTGACTGATTATTCTGTGATTTTGCAATATCAAGCGCAGTTTTTCCGTCGACCTGTCTGAGTGTAGGATCAGCACCGAGCTCGAGAAGTTTTTTGGCAACAGAAAAAAGATCGTTTCTAACAGCATAAATCAGAGCTGTATTCCCGAAATCATCGGTTGCATCGACATTGAACTTTTTAACAAGAAGGTACGACGCAAGATCCTGCTTTTTAGCCTCCATCGCAATCATAAGAGCCGTTTTTC
This sequence comes from uncultured Spirochaetales bacterium, assembly GCA_902774115.1. Lineage (GTDB taxonomy): Bacteria > UBP6 > UBA1177 > UBA1177 > UBA1177 > UBA1177. The sequence goes on along the minus strand of CACYHH010000001.1, from coordinate 250,016 downwards.
CGCCCTGGAATTTGTGGTTAAAATCTGCGTTTGCGCCTGATTTCAAAAGAACAAGCGCGGCATCCAAATGATTGTTGTGCATAGCCATCACAAAAAGGCTGGCTTTCGGATTTTTGAAATATTTTCCATTGGGGTCGGCACCGTTTTCAAGAATAAGTTTTACAACTTCGGTATACCCTTTTTCAGTCGCTATGACTATTGCCGCCTTTCCGTTTTTATCTTTTGTTTTGACATCGGCGCCTTCCGAAATCAGGGCTTTGACAGCTTTCGCGTCGCCCTTCTCCACCGCGTTTATGAAATCCATCGGAAGCGTGTTCTTTTTGCTCAGGATCCTGTATGTTTCCTGCGCTCTTGCATCGATCGCGTAGTCGAGAGCAGTCTTTCCGGCCTTCGATTTTTTCTTTTCGTCAAAACCCTGCCTGAGAAGTTTGTTCATCAGTTCGGCGTTATTGGCTTCCGCGGCATACATCAAAGTATCCTTTCCGGCTGCATCCTCTGTTTTTATCTCGGCTCCGGCCGCAAGCAGCATTTCGACAATCTTTTTGTTTTTCAGCGAAATAGCGTGAAGAAGAGCCGTTTTTCCGTCAGGCCCTTTGAGCTCAAGGTTGACACCGTTTTTGATGAAAAATTCGGTCATCGCGACATCGCCCGAAGTGACAGCGGTCACAAAAAGAGGCCAGTCCTCGTCCACAAAATTGATGTCGGCACCTTTTGCGAACACTTCCGTTGCTGTTTTCACATTTCCAGCCTGAACCGCAGCCGCAAAAGACTCGTTCAGCTCATCGGCAGAAAGAAAAAATGAAAAAAATATTAAGAAAAGGGAAAATTTCTTCATTAAACCTCCTTTTTCTTTCCCGCGCCGTGTCGTCGTAACGACGTAACGACGTGACAACGTGACGCCGATGGCGCGGTGTCGGCGCGGGTGAATCAAAAACCGCCGGCATTATAACAAAAAATTTTATTGCTTCAAAAATTATGGTAAAGACAAGCGGCTTTTTTGGGGAGAGAAAAATGAACGTAACTTTATCCGGATACAACATCGATTCTTCGATAATCGAGGAACTCAAAAACCGCGCAGGCTGGACCGAGGACAATGTCACGCCGGAAACTTTGAGCGCGGCTTACGCCAGGATCTCACGCGATCCTGCGAATATCGGCGAACTGAGAAAAATCTCGCGCACCGAGGTGGCGAAATCGAGGAAGTCGAACGAAACGATAATTTTCGGTCTCGGTCATTCGAGCGTTGCGGAACACGCCGTTTTCAACTTCGATATAACCGGAATTTCAAGGCTCGCGACTGAGGAAGTTCAGAAGTTCAGGCTTGCCTCCTTCACCGAAAAAAGTCAGCGTTACATCACTCTTGACGGCGATTTCATAATGCCGGAAGAGATAAATTGCTCCCCTTTCGCCGAGAGATTTTCGCAAGTTATAAAAATGCAGAACGATGCCTATTTCACCCTTTTTGAGGCTTTGAAAGAAGATCTTCTCGCGAAAAACGCAGATAAAATAAAGACAAAACGCGATGCTATTGATTTGGAGACAAAGGCGAAAGAAGACGCGAGATACATAGTCGCACTCGCCACGAAATCGCAGTTCGGAATGACCGTCAACGCACGTTCGCTTGAAAATATGCTGAGGCAGTTCAATTCGTCTGATCTTGCCGAAGTTCGCGAACTTTCTGCGAAACTTTTTGAGAAAGTGAAATCGCTCGCTCCTTCGCTCATCAAATATGTCGAGCCGACAAAACACGAGGCAGCCAAAAAAAGTGCTCTTCTGGAAGCAGCTCTTGCCGTAAAAGGCTCAACCAACGTAAATAATTGCGATTTTTCACCGGTTTCATATTCGAAAGACGCAGACACAGAGCTTGTAGCGGCGCTTCTTTACGCATATTCAAACAAAAATTTCGAAAGCTGCCTTGCCCACGCTCGGAATATGAGCTTCGAAGCGAAAGAAACCTTGATAAAACAGGCTCTTGCTTCGAAAGAAAGTTTTGAAAAAGTGGACCGCGCCTTCGAGACGATCGACTACACTTTCGAGCTCATCGTAAGCGCCACAAACTATGCTCAGCTCAAGCGCCACAGAATGACTACCCAGCTTGTTCAGGATTACGATCCGAATCTCGGCTGCACTCTTCCAGAATCGATAAAGGCTATCGGCAAAGAGGCGTTTTTCAACGAAACAATCAATAAAATCAACGACTTTTACTACGATTTCGCGAAAGTTTTCCCCTACTCCGGAAATTACATTTTATCAAACGCACACAGGCGCAGAGTTCTCCTTAAAATCAACGCAAGAGAGCTTTACCACTTCATTTCGCTGCGTGACGACGAACACGCTCAGTGGGATATCCGCAACAGCGCGAAAGAGGCAGAAAATTTCGTCAGATCGGTCCATCCACTCACCGCGATGCTTCTTTGCGGCAAAAGCAGCTACCGCGAACATTTTTCAAAAATATTCCCCGAAAAATGATTTCGTTTTCAGATTTCGCAGGCACTAAAAAAACGATCCTTTTTGACGGCGCAACGGGTTCAAACCTGCTTTCAGAAGATAATTCAGTGATTCTTCCCGACATTCTTTCGCTGAAACGCCCGGGAATAGTGCTCGCCCTGCATGAAGAATACTTCGAAGCTGGCTGTGATGTTGTCGAAACGAATTCTTTCAACTCGAATCCGCTTGTATTTGAAAGTTTCGGATCAAAAAAATCAGCTTACGAATGTGCAAAAATTTCTGCAATTTTAGCCAAAAAAGCGGCTAACAAATTTTCGACTCCGGAAAAACCGCGCTTCGTTGCAGGCTCAGTCGGCCCTGTTTTTAACCGAAACGGCTCATTGCAGCAGGATGAAGCTCTTCTTTTTGAAGCGTATTCAACTCAGATCTCAGCACTTCTTGAAGGCGGAGCCGATCTGCTTATTTTTGAGACCATGCAGGATATTATCCAATTAAATTCAGCACTTGCATCTGCAAAAAAAATCAACAAAGGTATTCCGCTCATCGTTTCTCTTTCAGGGAAAAACGGAAAAACCCATACCGGGACACCGTTCGAAGAAATCATCAGCGAAATCTCGAAATATGATTTGTTTGCGCTCGGCATCAACTGCGAAGATTTTGCAGAAATAGAAAAAGATGCTGAAACAATTAAGAAAATTTCTAGTTTTCCGCTTTCGATCATGCCCAATTTAGGACTGCCCGAAAACATCGGCGGAAAGTTCGTCTACAAAACGACTCCGGCTGAATTTTCTCAAAAAATATCAGGACTTATTCAGAAATTCGAACCTAAAATCGTCGGCGGCTGCTGCGGGACAACGCCGGAACACATCAAAGCGCTGTCAGAAAAGATAACGTCAGGAAAATATTAAAGAAATATATTATTCTTCCCAAACAAAGATATCGTCAAACCAGACTTTTTTATAATTTTTGTTCGATGCGAGACAGAGGTTAGGAATCGACCACGAATCAAGATTAAACGCCTGATTTTCAACTTTCAGCTCGTCATTGACCCAGACAGAAATAGTTTTTGCCGTCTGGTTCATTTTAACGCGGAGTTTATACCACTCGTTTGCTTCGTATGAAGGCGCTACATCGTAAACTATCCACTCCGGAATCTGATAGCGGATTTTTCCGTCAGCAAACTCGACTTTCAAGTACATATCGCCCCAGTTTGTGCGGCCGTCTTCCCTCTCAAATGAGCAGAGAGCGAAAGAAACATCGTCTCCTTCAGTGTTCATCTTCATTTCTACGTTTATTACATCGGGAACCTGCGGCAAAGCTGCGGTCATGATTGCAGAATAGTTCTTCTGCTGATTGCCCAAAAGGTGCATGCTGTTTTTAGCAGAGAAATAACGTTCGGACGTAACTATCTGATACCACTGGCTCTGTCCCTGATATTTCAGTGTCCAGCCGGAACTTTTAGGCGGAAAAGATCCTGCCGTGTAAGAATCGAAATTCTCTTTGAAGAAAGCTGTTCTGCAAACTTTCGCACCGCCGCATCCGTCCGTTGCAACGCAAAGATCGGCTTCGCAGCAGTCGGCATCGGTGTCGCACGAAGAAGCTATGCAGTTGGAACCGTTGAAAACTGTTCCGCATACAGACCAGACATCGTCCGGATTTTCCGGTGCAGTATCATCATCAGAAACACTTTCAGAATCATTCTCCGGATTTTCTTCATCTGGAACCGAAGTGTCTGAATCGTTTACGGGCTTTTCTTCCTCATCGGGATTTTCAGGATTCTCCTCGTCTGTTACAGGCTTGTTTTCATCCTGAACTTCGCCGTTATCGCCGTCTTTTTCCGGCGGAACAACACTTTCATCAGGGTTTTCATTGTTTTCATCAGTCACATTTTCTCCTGATCCGGAAGGTTCATCAGCTACCGGAGTCAGCCGTTTCATAGCCTCGCCGCTGCATGAAACTAAGATGAAAGCCAAAAATAAAAAGAAGAATTTTCGCATTTTCATTCTCCATAAAAGACACCAAAACAACTTTTCAATTGTAAATCTTTCAGAAATATTATCAACCGATTTTTTTGTGATTTGCAGTATTTATGTGAATTTATTGATTTTTCGGATCAAAAGCGAACGGGAAAGTAACTGTAGCTGTGCCTTCTGCCGGTTTCGGGAAACGAAGCCTGCCGATAACGCCTTTAACGCACTTTGCAACTTCGGCATCATGGAGCGTGTCATCAACGATTTCAGTTTTGTCAACTCTTCCATCCTTATTGATCACGATTTTTATCGACATTTTTCCTTTAAGCTGAGGATTTGAGATCAAAGCTTTGTCGTAGCATCTTTTTATGGCTGAACGGCTTACGTTGATGACTTTCGTAACACCTGCCGAGTCGATGTTCGCTTCATTCGGAGCGCGTTTCACCTCAGCCATCGGTCTCTCCGGTGCTGCCTTTTCTTCTCTGGACACCGGTTTCTTTTCAGCCGGAGCAGCTTTCGGAGCTTCTTTTTCAGTTTTTTCTACTTTTTCAGCCTTTTCCGCAGCAGGTTTCGCTTTCCTGCCTTCTTTTTTCGGCTCTTTTGCGGGAGTTGCAGCCGGTTCTTTCTGCTCAGTTTGAGACGTTTCAGGTAACGTCTCTACAGGTTTTTGTTCTTCAGCAGCGGGAGCCGGTTCTTCCGCCTTAGGAGCGGGTTCTGCTGCTGGTGCCGGCTGAGACGTTTCAGGCAACGTCTCTACATTTTCAGCACCGCGGCTTCTGCTGCATTTGTAAGCGGCAAAGAGCGCTATTATTACGATTACAGTAACGATAACAAGAACTTTTTTCATTTTTACCTCTTCTTTCAAAAAGACCTTAATCAAAAAAACGCGTTATTTTAGGAATATCTTAGGAAATTTCCAGAAAAATCGTCGAATACGACCTGAAACGGCTATTCATCTTTTCTCAGATACAACAGAATCGAATGGCTTAGAAAAACCGTGGCACCGCGTTTCGGAGCAGGAAATTTCATCTCCCTAACTTTGGTCGCGACACAATTTTCAACGGTAAGATTGCCGAATGTGCTCATCAGCACGCCGGAGTAGAGAACTTCGCCTTTAGGAGAAACCGTATAGTCGATAGTGACACGTCCGTGTTTCATGTCGCTGTCCTCCTGCTTCCCTTTGTAAATGCAGAATGAAAAATCTCTCATCTTTCTGTCGAACTGTTTATTTATGTCTTTTTTACTGAGAGCTGAAAAAGCGGATTCATTTTTTTTGTCAGATTCTTCATCCTTTTTCTCATCCTTATCTTCATCTTTTTCAGCAAAAGACCAGTCAGACCTTGCAATACATCTTACATAGAGTTTCGACTCTTTGCTGACACTGCCTATCATTCCGCTGTAAAAAACTGCGCCCCAAGCCTTTTTGTCATCATCGGAAAGCGTTGATCCGGACCACAATCCGATGTAATCCGCATCACCGAACATGCTGTAGTGACCTCTGTTTTTCGGCATTCTCTCGCAAGTGCATGAATTTTTCGGACTTGAGCAGTTTCCGGCAAGACAGTTTCCTTCATCGCTCACGCGGCAGCTTCCGCCAGGCTCTGTCGCAGGGCAGTTCCGCATAAGCTCCCTGATTTCGTCAATATTCGGCAGACGCCACGTTTCACCCCAGAATTCGAGTTTTTTGCAGTAATTCTGAGCCTCGTTCCACGTCATTTTGTTTAAAGAACGGGCCGAGAAGATGAAATTTCCCTCACTCTCCACGATTTCGATTCCACCTTCTGCCGCAGAATCGCCCTGTATTGCGGCAGCTGCTTCTTCGATCTCAAGCTCATTCTCTTTTTCAGACGCTGCTTCAGCCTGAGGCTCGCCCTGCGGTTCAGCACTTTCTTCAGTTTTAACCCCTTCCGCCGGTTTTTCTGCGGTTTGCTCTGCATCGGCAAAAAGCGCAGCCGTAAAAAACGCCGCAGTCACAAACATAAAAAACAAAATTTTTCTCATGAGTTCACCTCGTCACAAAAACATAAAGCGCGGTACTTTACTTTTTAAACGCTTCTTTTGCAAGTGCAAGGGTTTCGTCTTTCAGAAGAGCAGAAATTGTGATGAAAAGCACTCCGAAAACAGCCGCGGAAACTGCAAACGAGCAGAGTTCGCTTATTTTGGCGTTCGTGAAAATCGAACTGAAAAAAGCATATACATGCCCTTTCAAAAAGAATAAATGTAAAACGGAAACAACTGAAATTATTGATATTTTAGCAAAATAAAGAATCGCTTTCCCGAAATTAGAACCGCCTTTGAAAAATTTGAAAACTGCGGCAAAAAGTATGACCGCCGCCGCAAGCGATGCAAGCGATGATGCAAGCGCGACACCGCCTCCGGCAAGGGGGTCAACGAGAAAATATGCAGCGACAAAGTTCACCGCAATCGAGACAAGCCCTGCAAAAACCGGAAGTTTCGTTTTTTCAAGAGCGTAGAAAAACGAGTTCAGGATCCTTGAAAGTGCAAGAAAAAAGAGCCCGGCGATCCTGAAATCGAGGGCAAAAGCAGTAAGTCCTACCGATTTTTCGTCAAATTTGCCGAATCCGAAAAGAAGTCGCACCATTTCAGTCGAATTGACGAGCGTGAAAACTACAGCCGGAATCGATACGAACGCGACGAATTTCAAGGCTGAGTCAAGGTTTTCCGTAAGTTTTGCAAAATTCCTGTTTTTCGCGTTTTCTACAAGTTCCGGCAGGATCACCGTGCTCAGCGTCACGACGAAAACACCTATCACAAGTTCTTCGATTCTCGCCGAAAATCTAAGGCTGCTGACAACGCCTTCCCCCGCTCTGTTAGCCATGTTTGTCGTGAGAAGAATGTTCAGCTGGTATGCGCCCGTGCCGAAAAGCGCGGCTAAGACCATCTTTCCCGATTTTGCGATGTTCGGGTTCGCAAACGCTTTTTTCAGGCTCGTAAAAGTAAACTTGAAAAGTGTTTTCGCCATGAAAGGAAGCTGTATCGCAAGCTGCATGAATCCGCCTGCAAAAACTCCGACTGCAAGAGCACGCGCCGGATTTTCGGTAAGAGGCGCAAGGAGAAATGCAAGCGTTATGAATGAGATGTTGAAAACTATCGGAGAAGCTCCGCTCGGCCTGAAGATCCCCGAACTGTTGAGGACACTCTGCGTAAGAGCTGCAAGCGAAATGAAAAAAACGTAAGGAAACATTATTTTCGCAAGAAGTGCAGCCTCTGCCGCCGCGTTTTCTTCAAGCGTCGGAGCCAAAATCGCCGTTATTCCGCCCGAAAAAACGAATGCAACCGCGACAAAAACAAACGAAACAAGGCTCACAAGAGTGAAAAGCGCACTCAGAAATTCGGCTGCCTCACCCTTTTTGTTTTCTGCGAGAAGCCCTTTAAAACGCGGAATGAAAGCCGATGAAATGACTCCGTCGGCAAAAAGCCTCCGCACGACATTGGGGATCGTGAAAGCGACCGCAAAAGCGTCGGACAAAGCCCCCGTTCCTAAAAAAGCTGCCGTGACAGACTCCCTCACCAAGCCCAAAATACGCGAAATTACCGTGAGAACCGCCAAATCAGAACTTTTTTTGAAGATCGACGGGGATTTTTGAGTCATAAAGAATTGCCTCTGCACATTCACTTTTTTTCGGGTTTGAACACGAACGGATAGTTCACGATAACTATTCCGCCCCCTTTCGGAGCAGGAAATTTGATTTTTTTGATTACTCCGGCAACGCAGTTTTCGACTTCGGCATTGCCCATCGTCGTTCTCTGCACTTTGGCAGAACTCACATCGCCGCTTGCCGAAATAATGAAGTTGATGAGGATTCTTCCGGCAAGTTTCTTATCTTTCGCAAGTCCGTTTTCATAACATTGTCTTATTTTACCGACACTTTTTCTGACATACGAATCGATCGTGCATCTGTTTAAAGCACCCATTATTACCGGAGTCTCATGGGAAACGGATTCTTCTTTTAAATCCACTTCCTTAACGCATCTCGCATAAAATTTTCCGCTTTTTTTGTTGCTGCCGACCATTGCGCTGTAATAAACGATGCCCCACGCACTGTCCGGATTGTCGGAAAGAGTTGATGAAGACCAGAGAGCGATATTGTCTTCATCGCAGTTGGCACTGTAAAAACTCCCTTTTGCGATCCTCTCGCAGCTGCACGAACCTTTCGGGTTTTTGCACTCGGAAGAAAGACAACCGTTTTTCTCGCTCACTCTGCACTCGCCGCCGGACTCGGTTTTCGAACATCCGATTATCCCTTTTCTCAATTCGTCGATATTCGGAAGATGCCAGCCGCCCGAACCTTTTTCCGACAGATTTTTGCAGTAGTTCACAGCATCGTTCCAAGTCATCTTTTCTGGAGAACGGTCGGACCACAGGAAGGTTTTATTGTTATCCGAAACTTTTTCCTCGACCACCGCGTTTCTGAATACAAAAGAATAGTTGTCAACAACAGTACCTGCGTCTTTCGAAGCAGGAAATCTGATTTTGCCTACCTGATCAGCAACACATTTTTCGACACCTGAATCATTCATCGTTGTTGTCGCGACCTTTGCTTCACTGACATCTCCCGTTGGCTGGATAACGAAGTTGAGAACGACTATTCCGGCGATTTCAGGATGTTTACGAACTCCGTTTTCATAGCAAAATCTGAGTTTTGGCAGAATTTTCCTGACATGCTCCTCTATTACTTTTTTATCAAGGGCTCCTTTTACCGTAGCTGAATGCGGGATTTCTATAGTTGTCAATCCTCTTGCAATAGTTTTGTCACTAGTTTCGGCTTTTTCTTCCTTTTTTTCTGCATCGGCAAATAACACAACTGTCAAAAAAGCTGAAATCAAAAGGACTAAAAACAAAAGTTTTTTCATGGTTTCACTCCGTAAGCGCAAAAACACGGAAAAAATAGAGAAAATGAAAACAGAAAGCAAGAAATCAGATTGATAAGTCACAGGTCGGACAAAAAATGCGGAATCCGCAAAAATAATTCGAGTCGAAGTGTAAAAAGCACTGTTGACATCTCAATTTTATGGGATAATATAAAACGTGACTGCGGATTATCCCAAATTTTGCAGATAATGGAGGTGAAAAATGGCTTTTTTTGAACGGCATGCGGAAAAGACTTTAACACGGCTCGAATCTTCATTTCCGGCAGTTCTCGTGACCGGCGCGAGACAGACGGGAAAGACCACCCTTTTAAAGAAAATGACCGATGCGAAATCGGTGAGGAGCACCACTTTTGACGACATTGCGGAAGAGCGGTCGGCAAAAACTGATCCGAAAACCTTTCTCGAACTCCATCCGAGTCCGTATATGTTTGATGAAGTCCAGTATGTACCCGATTTTTTCCGTTATCTTAAAATTGAGATCGACAAAAACCGTAAAAACGGCATGTTTTATCTCACCGGAAGCCAGCAGTTCAGACTGATGGAAGCGGCAACCGAAAGCCTTTCTGGAAGGATCGGTATCGTCCAGCTTTATCCGCTTTCGGCGCGGGAGATCCGCCGCGACGGTTTTTCCGACAACTTTATTCCGACAAAAGAGTATATTCTGGAACGGAACAACGCCCTTTCAAACCGCACTTTTTCTACTCAGAAAATCTGGGAGCGCATCTATACCGGCGGTTATCCCGAAGTCGTAAAAGGAAATGTCGATCCGAAAGATTTTTACGCATCATACCTTAAAACCTACATAGAGCGCGACATCAGAAGCCTGACTCAGGTCGCCGACGAAATGCAGTTTTTGCAGTTCATAACGATAGCGGCATCGAGAACGGGCCAGCTTCTGAACTACACTGACATGGCACAGGAATGCGGGATCAGCGAGGGAACTGCAAAAAAATGGATGTCACTGCTCACGACTTCGGGAATCGTCTACCTTCTGAAGCCATACTCGACAAAAGTTGAAAAGCGGGTCGTAAAAACTCCGAAACTTTACTTCATGGATACCGGACTTGCCGCGTATCTCACCAAGTGGACAAGCCCGCTCGTCATGCAGACAGGTGCGATGGCGGGAGCTTTTTTTGAAACCTACATTGTGAGTGAAATAATCAAATCGTTTGCCAACAACGGCGTTGAAGCTCCGATTTATTTTTACCGAGACAAAGACAAAATCGAAATCGACCTCATCATCGAACAGAATAGCATAATTTATCCCGTTGAAATCAAAAAGACCGCAACGCCTAATTCCGACGACGCAAAGAACTTTTTCATAACAGGCCGCCTGAAAGATGTTCAGATCGGTCAGTCTACAGTCATCTGCTGCACGGACAAAGTCGTTTCCGTCAAAAAAGGTGAAACGTCAGCTTTGGCGATCCCGGCTGATTTTGTGTGAGTTATCCGGCAGTTAAGCAAATTTTGTAGTTTTGTTAAAGTATCGAATCCAATTGTTTTTCAATATCCCGACCATAGTACATAACGCGGATAATCGTCACGATTTTCGTCTTTTTATCGGATTTTTTCGAAAAAATTTAGGAAGTGCAAATATTGATTAACACATCACTCTTCCTTGTTCTTGAATGTGAAGGGGTAGTTCACGATAACTATTCCGCCGCCTTTCGGAGCAGGAAATTTGATTTTTTTGATTTGTTCGGCAACGCAGTTTTCGACTTCGGCACTACCCAGCGTGGTTCTATGCACTTTTACGGAACTTACGTCGCCGCTTTCAGAAATAATGAAATTGAAAACAACTATTCCGACAAGTTCAGGATTTTTTTCAAGACCCTTTTGATAACACCACAAAACCTTAGCCAAATTTCTCCTTATATATGCGTCGATGTCCCTTCTGTTAAGAGCTCCCATAACAATGGTTTTATCTTCAACCCAAAACCTCTTATCGTTTTCATCTGGCGTTCTCACACATCTGACATAAAATTCTCCGCTTTTTTTGTTACTGCCGATCATTGCGCTGTAAAAAACCACACCCCACGCACTGTCAGGATTATCGGAAAGCTCTGATGATGACCATAAACCAATATCGTATCCGTCAAATTTGCTGTAAACACTTTTATTTTTTCTCTCACAGGCACACGAACCTTTAGGATTTCTGCACTCCGATGAAAGACATCCGTTTTTATCACTGACTTTGCACCCGCCGCCGGCTTCTGTTTTGGAACAGTTTTCTATGCTATCGCGAAGTTCGTCGATATTCGGCAGTCTCCAGTCTTTGAAACCGCCGTCCGTGACATTTTTGCAATAATTTAAAGCTCCCTGCCAATCCAGTTTTTCAGGTGACCGGCTCGACCACTGCAGGTGATGAACATTATTTTTGACCCCGTTTTTTTCTTCGGTTTTCTCGGCCGAGGCACATCCGCAAAGAAATACCGCTACCCAAAGGACTAAAAACAAGAATTTTTTCATGGTTTCACCGCTATTCCAAATTCAGCCTGTACTTCAGTATAAAGTATGTCGCAACGCCGTAAATTGCGGAAAAGACTAACAAAGTCAATGATATAATGTAACTATTATATTTATATCTGAACTCGAATTCGACCATATCTCTTACAATATCCTCCACGCCAACCAAAATCCTTAAAGTCGCGCTCAGAATCACGGTAACCGCAACAATTTTCACAATCGTCCTGTGTCTTTTCGCAAGGTGCCCCACAGCGTTAACAAGATCTGCAAACAAAACCACAATTATGAAAATTGCTGCAAGCGAGAACCATAAATCAAAATGATATATTTCTGAAGTTACCGATTTTGTTGCAGATAAAATAAGCAAAGAAACAAATCCTGTTCCCAGACAGACCGGGATCCACGCGACAACCGACAAAATCCTTCCACAAAGATGTTCTCCGATCGTAACCGGAAGCATAAGGTTAAGGTATGCTTCATCTCCAAGAAGACCGATTTTAAAACGCCTTGCAAGAACAACTACAGTAACAACTCCGGAAGTGATTAAAACCACGTAGTAAAGGATTTGAAAAATCTCCAATATGCCGAAAACAGAATCCCTTTCGATTTTATCTATCAAAAACATATTGCACAGAAATGCGGTAACAAGAGTAATGAAATATATCGGCAGAAGGATACGCGCTGAATTTTTCATTTCATATTTGAATATCTTCCAGATCCATGGGAAAGGATTCCTGACCGATTTTGTTTTTTCCATAGAAATCCTCCTTTAATTCTGCCTTAACTTGAAATCTTCGCGGAAAAGCGCGTCTATCGACATTCCGGTTTCTGTGCGTATTTTGTCAGTTTCACCCTGACGGATCAACCGGCCATCCTTCAGAAACAGCACGTAATTCAAAAACGGCTCGATATCGCTGATAAGATGAGTCGAAATAATTACGGTTGCATCTTTATCGCGGTTGGCAATTATCGTTTCAAGAATGTAATCCCGCGCCGCCGGATCAACGCCGCCGATCGGCTCGTCAAGCATGTAAAGCTTAACATCGCGGCTCATCGTAAGAATCAGCTGCACCTTTTCCTTGTTTCCTTTTGAAAGGCTTTTGAGCTTGCTATCAAGCTCTATATTCAGGTCTTTCAGCATTTCATGCGCCCTGTCAGTGCGGAAATCATGATAGAAATCAGACATCATTTTTACAAGGTCGCCGACCGTCATCCAATCGTTCAGATAAACGCGGTCAGGCTGATAGGCAGACGCTTCCTTAGATTCGACTCCGGGATCAAAACCGCATACCGTGATATAACCTTCTGTCGGCTGCAAAAGACCTGCGGCAAGTTTGAGAAGCGTTGTCTTTCCGCTGCCGTTAGGACCGAGCAGACCGACGACCGTACCTTTCGGAACAGAGAGACTGATCCCGTCCAAAGCGGTTTTTGCAAGATATTTTTTCGTCAGATTGAAACACTCCAAAACCGAATCCATTTATTCCTCCAGAAATTTTCTCATGGTTTCACCCCCTCAGCGCAAAAATACTCGAAAAAAAATAGGGAAAAGAAAACGGAAAGCAAGAAATCCGACTGATTACAAATCGAAAAAAGTTAAAGCGGTAAATTTTGTGATTTTGTTGCCTGGATCCGCAAAACAATACAAGTAAAATTACTTCAAAGCGTTTATGTTGAAAATGTAGAATTGCATTTCACTGCTTATTCCGGCAGGCATTTCGGCGGATGGATTTGAATAAAACTGCTGATCCGGATCTTCCGGTGCGACCATTTTGCTGGAAAAAAGATAATATTCGCAGCCTTCCGATTCAACAACATCACCCATGCTTACCAGAACTGGTTCTTTTCCCTCAAAAGTGAACTCAATCGGCGGGAAATAGACGTAATCGTAATAAGGTTCCTCGTCACACGGCTCGTAGTTGCAAGTCTCAGACATCAGGCAGACACTTTCGCAGGTTGGAATGATTTTCTGTTCCGCTTTTAGATCCGGTATAAAATTCTGTGCTATGTCCCAGTGCCAGAGTCCTCCGGCATGAACAAAAATCAATTCTCCGCGACCGGTTTTCAGCGCATAGAACTGACCGGTCGGATATGAAATGGACAAACTGCGGATTTCTACGCCGACGAGCGTTTCCGGAATCTGTGGATCAGTGCTGTATTTCGGATAACTCAAAATTGCCTCTTTATCGGTTTCCATGCCATCTTTATCAAGACAAGTTCCTTTGATCATGACATTGTCCGACGCCTGATCAAGCTCCTTAACTTTGAAGCTGACATAACAGTTGCCGGAATAGTCGTAATCGCCGCAATCCGGTTTGCATTCGTGAGAAAGAGAGGGCTCTCTGTGTTGCTCTCCGCCGTTTACCGTATAACTGCATCCTTCTCCGCCGAGCCCGTAATAATTGCCGGAAACACTTATGCAGCCTTCCTTGATTTCTGTTTCATTTCTATCCGAATCATCATCTGTTGTGCCAGAATCATCAATAATTTCGGAATCTTCATCATTTTGTTCCGAGTCTGACATTTCCTGATTTTCAATATCGCCACTTGTATCGCCGCAGTCTGTTTCATCTTCCTTTTGGCTTTCTTTTCCGCAAGCGATAACCGCGAAAATAACGAAAACAAAAATCAAAGACTTTTTCATGACAGCCTCCCAAAAACTATTCAATGTTTCAGCCTCAAAAACCGCAATATTTTAAGGAGTTTTAAGAAAACAACAAGTTTTTGCTTCGACTAAGCTCAGTAATCGGGATTTATTTTCCCTCGCCACAATGGAGAGGCTTAGAAACGAAACCTCTTCTCGGCTCCCCTGATGTAGGGGAGCTGGCTCTCGCAGAGAGACTGAGAGGTCCGGGTGAGGTTTGAATTTTAGTTTGCAGCCTGGATCGCAGTTGCAGCGACTACGTTTACGATATCGTCAACAGAGCATCCTCTCGAAAGGTCGTTGACCGGTTTTGCGATTCCCTGAAGGAAAGGACCGACTGCTTCTGCCTTTGCAAGTCTCTGAACGAGTTTGTAGCCGATGTTTCCGCTCTGAAGGTCGGGGAAAATCATGACGTTAGCCTGTCCTGCGATCGGGCTCGACGGGCATTTTGTCTTGCCTACGCTTGCAACCATTGCCGCGTCAGCCTGGATCTCGCCGTCAGCTGCAAGGTCGGGAGCTGTTTCGTGAACGATTTTTACTGCCTCGACGACTTTGTCTACGAACTCGTGTTTTGCGCTGCCGTATGTCGAGAAGCTCAGCAGTGCAACTTTCGGATCCATGTCGCAGAATGATTTTGCGGTCTGGGCCGTGAGGATCGCGCTCTCTGCAAGTTCAGCCGATGTCGGGTTCGGATTGACTGCGCAGTCTCCGAAAAGGAACATTCCGTTGCTGCCGAGCTCGCAGTTGGGAACTATCATAACGAACGCGCTGGAAACCGATTTGATGCCGGGTTTCGTCTTTATGATCTGAAGTGCCGGACGGATCGTGTCGCCTGTCGAGTGGATTGCACCGCTTACAAGACCGTCAGCGACGTCTTTCTTGACCATCATCGTTGCGAAGTAAACTTCGTCAGCCATCATTTTGCGTGCTTTTTCCATATCGACGCCTTTCGCCTTTCTCATTTCGTAGAAAGTGTTGACGAAATCTTCGTAATATTCGCTGTTTACCGGATCAACTATTCTTGCACCGTCGATTTTTACGCCGAGTTCTTTTGCCGCAGCGTTGATCTTTTCGGGATTTCCGATGAGGATCGGTTTCGCGATCTTCTTTTCAAGAATGATCTGAGTCGCCTTGAGAGTTCTCGGTTCTGTTCCTTCCGGAAGAACTATCGTTTTCTGGACCTTGATTGCCTTTTCACGCAAAGTTTCGATAAAATTCATTTTTTTCTCCTTCAAAAAAGTTATTAAAAGTTCAAAACAATTAAAGAGCAATTTTTGCGCGAGTATAAGACATGAATTTGTTTTAGCAAGGAAAACAACTCGCATTTTATGAAAATTTGAGTATAATGCGGCGTTTTTTGATTGTTTGATTTGCCGCCTCGGAATGTCGAAATATCGGCAGAAAATCAGCGGCGGCTAAAAATGGAGGTTGCGATGAAAAAGATCCTGCTTTCTTTTATAATTTGTTTTTCATTTATTTTATCAGCCGAAAAACAACCGGTTCTCGGTCAACTTGTCGAAAGAAACGGCCGGCTTTACGACACTTTCTATTACAGCATTGACGGCATTCCGCAGTATCTCATGCAGAAATACGATGAAATCGCCATTCCGCATTCGGTCAGTCTGAATAATCTTCGGAATTTGCATTTCAACGGAATCAAATTTTCCGAAATGATTTCGCATGTAACTTTTGATGTGCAGAATTTCAGGGCTTTCAAAATCAATCTTGACAGATCCGACCGAAAAAACTGGATGCAGATCCGCAATATCCTTGCAAAAAACGGCATCGGAGCATGGCCGGTCCTCACCTATCACGCAAAAAACTCTCCGGTCGTTCTTGACGGAACGATGAACCTTGTTTTTCCGAAACATACGAGCAAAGCCGAGCAGGAAAAAATACTGAATATCTACGGACTTAAAGTTATTGAAATCGTTGACGAAGAAAATAATTTCTACACAGTTTCGCTTCCGGCAGGTTCCGATCCTTTCGCAATCGCCAACTCGCTTTTTGAACGGCAGTTTGTCCGCTGGGCTCAGCCGAACTGGCTGTGGCGCAGAAGAGTTCTTTCTACGACTCCGAACGACTCATATTTTTCACAACAGTGGCATTTGACTCAGATAAACGCGCCTGAAGCGTGGGATATCGAAACCGCAAACGGCAAAAATGTAAGAATCGCAATCGTCGATACAGGCGTCGATCTCACCCACCCCGATCTCAATGTTCTGGCTGATCTCGGCAAAGACTTTATAGGTGATCTGGACGGTGCGCCCAACACCGAAGAAAACGGCAGCGACCATTACGGAGTTCCGCACGGAACGGCGTGTGCAGGTCTCGCTGCTGCAAAAACCAACAACAATGCAGGTGTTGCTGCCACATGCTGGGGATGTCCTATCATTCCGATCAGGCTTATTTCCGATACTGAGGAATATGCTCTCGCCACAGCTCATTATCAGGCAATGAAGTATGCCGTAGACAACGGCGCATGGGTCGTAAGCAACAGCTGGGGCGCTGACGACACGGATGATTACGGCAACTGCATAAACACTCCGGCAGACGACAACACTTCACAAGGTGTCGACTACGGCAGATCAAACGGAAGAAACGGCAAGGGAACGATTTTTCTGTGGGCTGCCGGAAATTCTCACTGCGATACAAGCATGAACGGTTTCCTCAAAGACAACGATTTTCTTACAGTCAGCGCACTCGGAGAGTCCGACAAGATGGAAGACTACTCGAATTACGGCAAGGAAATCGACATTTCGGCAGGAGCCGGAAACAACACGACCGATATTCAGGGAACACAATACGGTTATGCCTACAAAGGTTACGGCAACAACCTTCGCGACAGCCTTGACAACAACGGTGACTACACAAGCGGAATGAGCGGGACCAGCGCTGCCACACCGGTTGCAGCCGGAGCCGTTGCATTGATGCTCGCCGCGAATCCAGATCTCACATTTTCCGGTGCAATGAACTGCGTAAAATCGTCCGCCCGCAAACCCTCTGCAAGCTGCGACGAAGGTTCATGGACGACACAGGACGACAACTGGATCACAGACGGATCAAAAGAACATTCGCCATGCTTCGGATTCGGTATCGTCGACGCAAACGCTATGGTCAGAAACGCGACAGACGGAACCTGCATCGAATGTATCGCCACTGCGTCGGTCGACGGCTGCTACACCGCTTACTACGACAGGGATGACGACTGCGACGGAATTATTGACAATGATTGTTCAAACGGCGGAAACGGAAAAGCGGGGGACGCGTGTTCAGCGGATTCAGACTGCATAAACACGGCGGTCAATCCTAAATGTATCAGGGATGCGGAGTGGAAAAACGGCTACTGCTCGGCGGAGTGCACAAAAAACAAAGACTGTTACAACGGAAACAGCAAAGTCGAATGTTACGAAGGACAGTGTATAGCAAAATGTTCATACAACGAGAGCCGCGAAGGTTACGGCTGCATTGACGACAAGATCCTTCCGAAAGAAGCCGATCCTGAACCGAACTGCGGAAACAATGTAAAGGAAGAAGGCGAAGAGTGCGACGGCGATTACAAACCGTGTACCGAAATTGACAGCAGCTTTACGGACGGAACAGCCTTCTGCAACTATGAATGCACCGGCTACGACACAAGCACATGTGCAGGCGGCGGCAGTGACGACGATTCCGATTTGACTGACAACGACGATTCTGATTCTATTGAAGATGAAGATAACAACATTGCTGACGAAGATGATATTTCAGGGGATGACAGCGACGATTCCGGCAATACAACTCCCGAAAACAACCAGGGAGAATACGGCGGTGAATGCTATCCGAACGGAACATGTAACAAAGGTCTGATATGCGGCACTGAAAACACCTGCATCAAACCGTTGAAAAAAGATGGCGGCGGCTGTTCGCTTCTCACGATCGATTAACTTTATCGTCCTATTTTCCATTAACAGTTGACTCAATTTTTGAAATCATTATAATAAAGCGTTTTTTTTGTTAAACTTCGGAGGTGACAATGAAAAAATTCTTACTTGTTCTTATGGTTTTTGTTCCGGTAATGCTCTTTGCGGCACTAGGCAGCAACGGTATCTCCCGCGATTCCAACGGTAATGAAATCAAATGGGAAGAGGGTGCGTGGGACTTCTTCATCATGCACAAATCTTTGATCAAACAGGTCACTGGATCAGCAAGCACCACTGCAGGCAACCCGCAGGCAGACACATGCATCGAGCAGGAGATCGGCTCGACCTATAAACTTGAAGCGAAACACATCCCGCCGGATGCAGACATTGACAGAGCTTTCCTCGTATGGCTTGCTCCGCAGGATCCGGATAATCTCAACGGTCCAACAGACAATTCCGTAACACTTACATTCACGAACGCATCAGATCCTTCGATTACTCTTTCGAGAGAAATCACTGCTTCAACACAGGGCAACCTTGCAACGACACAGATCGGCAACTTTGAATACGAAGCTCTCAACATGCCTGCCGATTCGGCAACAGGAGCAACAGGCGTTTTCACATACAGAGTCGAAGTTTCCGACTTCATGAAAGAAATCATCGCAATGGGTGAAGCTGCAGGTATGAAACCAGGTGAAGCTCTTTACGGTAACTACAACGTAAAGGGTATGGAGTGCTCCAATCACCAGAACTACCTTACGACAAGCGGCTTGGTCGGCGGCTGGTTCATGCCTTTCGTCTACACTTCAGCTAACATCAATCCGAAGAAAATCTACTTCTACAACGGTCTCGCAGCATACCGTTTCCAGGCAGAGACATTCCCTGTTCAAGGTTTCGAACTTCCGGCTGAAGCAGTCATCAAACTCGGTCTTGTAGTTTTTGAAGGCGACCCCGGACTTGCAAGCGCGACCGGAACAACTCTTTTCGGTCAGGCTGAACCTGAAGCTCTTTCAGTAAGCGGTCAGAGCAATCCGAACGACTTCGCTCTTCTTTTCAACAACTGCAACCCGCCGAGATATCAGGACAGCTTGGGACAGGCTTTCAACTATACTGAAATCTTCAACTCGATTTCCTCTATTTTCAGTTGGGAAGACAGTGAAAACTACTGGTGCATCGGCAACCCCGATAATCCAAGCGATACGAGCAACCCGATCGAATACGCGATCGATGCCGACATTCTTATGGTCGACTCAGGTCCTACCGGTCCTTTCTACGGCAAATTCAACAAAGGCGATACGATGCTTAACCTCAAAATCGGCGCAAACCAGGATCAGGTTTACACGAACCTTCTTGTCGTCAGCGTTGATACGAAAGCACCGAAATTCGATATTCCGGCAAACCCGAAAACCCCGAACGGCAGAGAGAAAGACTACTGCTCATGCTCGACTGACGAAGATGCAGTCTGCTCCGACAGACCTTTCTACTACACGATCAAAATCCAGAACTGGGGTGAAAACCAGGCTGGCAACGTAATGCTTCAGGATACGCTTCCGGCTCAGGTCGAATATGTTGCAGGAACAACTGAAATCGCAACAAAATTCGATGAAAACGGCAACGGAACTGACTGGACGGCTGTTCCCGATGTAAACGGCGGATTCCCCTACACCAACCCGCAGATGATCACCGACGTTATGACGCAGCACTGCGACAAACTCAACGAACCCGATTACTGCAGCCAGGGTGCATGGGTAAGATTCGTAGTCAGACCGAAAGCAAACCTTTCCAAAAACGAAGTTATCAGAAATACTGCCGTAATCACAGGCGACAGCATGCCGTATAATTCGAACAGTAACATCCCGCTCAGACTCAAACTCGGAAAATGCCCGCTTATTACCGAATGCGAACTTCCTCCGAAAGCTCAGTGCGGCGGTGTCAGAATCGAAGGCAACGACAACTATTGTTCTGAAGACAAAGACTGCAAAGACGGCAAAAAATGCAGAAACAACGAGTGTGTTTCCGAAGGCGGCAGCGGCGATCTGGCAACGAATGATTTGACTGTTTCCTTCGATATGGGCAAAGACAGCCCGGGAAGCGGAAGCGACAACGAAATCCTTATCTCGTCTCCGAGCGAAAAACTCGTTCTCGGTCAGTTCTACCTCCTTTCAGACGGTGACAAAGACAAATCCTACGAGATCGTCAAGGCGCTGTTCAAATTTAACAAAGACGCAGATGTCAAAGCGGAAAATTTCAAACTTTTCAAAGACGCAAACGGTAACGCAAAAGTCGATGAAGGTGACCCTGAACTTGGTACCGCTGAAATTAAGAACTCATCTGTTGAGTTCTCGATCACCGATGCGGCAAACAGACAGATAAAAACCGCTGAAAAGACATACTTCATCGTCACTGCCGATGTCAAGACAACCGCTACTTCAGGTCAGCCCGGCAAATTCAGCATGACAATCGAAGGTCCGGAATCTTTCGCGCTCAAATCAGGCGGAAAAATCGAGGTAAACGGCAAAAGAACGGATTTCGCTACATTCAGATTCGAACCGTTTGAAGGTTTTGTATTCACCACAGGTCAGTTCGATCCGCCTGTTCCTTCATACAAAACTTTCAACGGCGAGCACGAGATGCTTCAGGTCAGAACAAAATCGATCGGTGCATCTGATAAAATCAAGACGATAAAACTCAAAACGTCCGGCAGTTTTGCAAAATTCGGCGAAGGCATCAAGTCTATCTCTCTCATTCTTGACAGAGACGGCAACGGCGTTCAGTCGGAAGGCGACACGGTACTTCAGAAGGTAAGTTCATTCGATAACTCCACCCAGATGTCTTTCGAAGACCTTGACGAACTTCTTCAGTACGGCGAAAACGAAGAAAAATACCTAATCTTCAAAGCCGAGTTCAAAATGTCTGTCGGCGAAACGGCAAGAATCACGATTTCAAGCGTAAAAACAGGTACCGGCTCTGCTGTCGGCGTTCCTCTCACTTCGAAGGAATTTACCTATGAATGCGACGAAACCGACCCGACTTCATGCGCTTCCGGCGACGATGACAGCAGCGGCTGTGCAATTTCAGCAGTTGAAGAAAGCGACAGCAGCACGCTTTACATTGTTTTCGCAGCATTTGCAGCGCTTCTCGCTCTTGCAGGTGTCAAAGTTTTCGCTTCCAAAAAATAATTCCCGCTTTCTTTCCTGATCCTAAAAATCCAAAATAAACCAGACAACATCTCAATCCTAATCAGCAATTTCATCACTATCCACTACTACTCTGCTTATTCCGGCAGCAGTCGATATTGCAATATTGAGCGTTACAGAGATAAGAGATAGCGGATATTTAAGGGATATTACAAATACTACAGATATTACAGATATTACAGACTGTACTTACGACCGGGATTTTGTGATTTATGATTTATAACAGAGGAGATGCTGAAAGATTATTTTGTGATTACTTTCTGAGTCCGTAAACTTTTACGAAAGCAAATGCGAGAACCGACATGAAAGCCGCAATGAGCATGTAAACCGCGGAGCTGTTGTCTTCTGGAAGTTCCGATATCGCGCAGCCGCCGTCATCTTCTTCAGCGCACATATTCGGGTCTGAGCTGTCGCATTCGTAAGCAAATTCGTTTGACGATACGGGAAGTTCGACTACAGGATTGCCGCTCTTTACTTTTACGCCTGAAACCTGAATCTTCGCCTTCTCGCCTGCCGACATTTTGAACTCGACTTTGAAAACAAGGTATTTCTCCTCATCCTTTTCATACTTGAGAAGATCTCCGAGATTGTCGATGACAACTGAAGATGAACCGTCAAAACTGGTGATTTTCGCGATGACTTCGTCGCCGTTGGATTGCTGTCCGTTTCCGTCTTTGTCGATAATTACGGAAACCGATTTGATGCCGTCGCCGAATTTGACATAACTGCCCGGAGTTTTGAGAGTTATCGAAGTTACAGAATCAGCTGCTCCTTTAGATTTCGTCCTGATCTGAAGCATTTCGTGCTCACCGTTGAAATCTTTGTATGAAGGAACTTTCGGATCCATATTTCCTTTTGTGATGATAAAGCCTTCCGTCGGCTCGAACTGGTATTCAACAAACTCTACCCTGCTTCCCTTGGCTTCTATTTTTTCGGAATCTTCGAGGTTGAACGATTCAGGTCCTTCGATGATCATGCTGAATTTGCCGGGGTGAGAATCTGAATTCGTCGATGCGTCTGTCGTAACGATGAAGTTGGTTTTGCCTTTTGCGGAAACAAGGCTGTTAGCTTCGCCGATATTAAAAGTTACATAAGAGTTTTTCGGTGCATCTGCGGAAGCGATCTCCGTATCGCCGCCGTCGACTTTGCCGTCGCTGTTCACATCTTTGTAAAGTTTGAAGTTCTTCGCCTCGATGTCGCTGTCGGCTTGGAATTTGACCATAAGTTTGCCGAACTTATAGGACTGGCCTTCGCCGCCGTCAGCCGCAAGGTAGAACTGACCTAAGACAATTCCTTCGCTCGAAGAAGGAATAAGTATAACCGAACCTTCGTTGGAAGGAGAGTTGACCCCTTCGCCGAAAGTTACTTCAGCGCCTTTCGAAAGGTTGCCGGAAACATCATCCTTACATTCGTTGTCGATACATTTTTTACCGTTTCCGCACTCTTCATCTCTGGTGCAGTAGTTGTCGTTGCCTTCGATTTTTACGCCGCCGCACTGTGATTTCGGAGGAAGTTCGCATTCCGAAACAGCAGGGCACGAACCTTGTTTGAGTCTGAGCGGAATATTGCTGTTCGTATTGAAAACAGCTCCGGAGGTCTCGTTTGAAGTGATTGAAGCCATATTTTTAATAACTTCGTTTTTCGCAAGGTTTGCTTTCGGTCTGACGACAAATCTTACCCATGCGCTCTGTTCGCATACCGAGTCGCTCTGCCGGCAGTGTCCAAGCACGTCTGCAACCACTCTCGGTTCTTCGAACGGGAATTTTCCGTCAACATCCGGAATGATTTCCCAGTCGGTGCCGAGCCCTTCTTCGTTGATTTTAGTAGCAATTTCAGTAGTGCCGGGAACATATTCGACCTGGAACGGAAGTTTGTCCTGAAGCATTACACCCGTTGCCGAATCCTCACCCCAGTTCTGAACTTTGATCATGTAGTAGAAAGGTCTGTCCGCACAGAAAGTATCAGGATCTTTCGCGCATGAGCAGGAGTCTTTCTCTCTTCCGTTCGGGGTGAATCTGTTTTCAGGAATATCAAACTGCGGAGGTCTGGTATCAACGCTGACAACAAGGAAGTTCGTAAGAATCTGATCCTGGTTGGCACCGATCTTAAGACCGAACTGCATGTCGCCTTTGCTGAACATCGTGTCGAAAGGCGGGAATCTCGAATCTACAAGGAAAGTGTCGGCATCGATTGCATACTCAATCGGGTTCGCAGGATCCAGCGGTGTGTCAGGATTGCCGATGCAGGTTTCCTCGCTGTCCTGCCAGCCGAAGATTGACGATATAGAGTTGTAAATTTCAGTGTAGTTGAGCGGTTCAGTTTTAGGCGGATTGCACTTGTTGAAAAGAATTTTGTAATCATTCGGGGTCGCAAAGCCGCTGACGGAAAGACCTTCAGGAGGAAAAGTTGTAATGCCGTTGCCTGTTCTGGCTCTGCCCGGATCGCCTTCAAAAACGACAAGACCGAGTCTGATGACCGCGTCGTCTGGGAGTTCGAAACCGCTGACCGTTATGAAAGCATTTTTGGCCTGGTAAGCTTCAAGACCGTGATAGAAGTAAATCTTCTTAGCGCGGATGTTTGAAGAAGTGTAGACGAAAGGAAGCGCCCAGCCGCCTGCCATCGAACTTTGTTTCATGTACAGGCAGTGGTTTGATGATTCTATCCCTTTGACATTGTAGTCGCCGTAAAGGGCTTCGCCCGGCTGCATGCCTCTTTCTTCACCCATCGCGACGATTTTTTTCATGAAGTCGGAAACTTCGACTCTGTATGTGTAGTAGCCGGTGTATCCAGCGGTTTCTCCGGGACAGTAAGGTTCCTTGTTGAGCTGCGGAGCAACACTGTCGCGGACGGCTTCGTATTCAAACACACCCTTGCTGTCTTTTGAAATATCGCCTTGATAGGAGGCCTTGACTTCCTGAGAATAAGTAAGAGTGGGATCTGCAGCATTCGTGAAAGTGAGCGTTACCGAATTTTTTGTCGGCTGGTCAAGTTTATAGGGATCAACATCCGCAAGCCAGATGAGGAATGCTCTGGAGACATCGGCATCCGGCGGAATGTGCTTTGAAGTAAGAGTGTAAGTCGTTCCTACTGCCGGGTCGACAACTGAGTCTGCCTGAGGATTGCTGGGATCTTCGCCTGGGGTTCCGTCATCATTGATTTCGGCATTGTGTTCAGGGCTTCTTTCAAGAACCGATTTGTGCATAATGAAGAAGTCCCACGCACCTTCCTCCCATTTCAGCAGAGTGCCGTCGGGAGCAATGGAAATACCGTTCTGACCGATAACAGCAAAAAGAAATACCGGAAACAGAAAAACCAGAAGAGATAAAAACTTTTTCATAGAGTCCTCCATAAAAATCCAAAAAAACGGAATACTTTAAAAGTCTAAAAAATATAATCAACAATTTTAAGTAAAAAAACAAAAACGATACGTCTTCTCAGCACAGCACAATCACTAACGGAAAGAAACAAACTCGAAAAATTTACTTTTTACAAAAAATCTCTAATATATTGCAGTATTTGATGAATTTACAAGGGAGTCTGAAATGAAAAAATCACTTTTGATCATCTTTCTGATTCTGATCTTCGCCGTTTCCTGCGGCGGCGGCGCCATGAAAATCGGAGAAAAAGAATCAGAACAAGAACAGGAAGAAACTCAGACAGACAACGATGCAGACACGGATCCGGCAACCGATGAAGGAGATACGAAACCTGATGAAGAAGACACTCTTCCGGATGATTCTGACACCGTGAAAGATGACGCCGATTCCGTGCCGGATGACGATAGTGATTCGACAGCGGATGACGACGGAGACACAATTACTGATGATACCGATTCCGTTTCCGAAGACGATACTGACACCGCGGAAGAACCGGACGACGGCAGCGAATGTGAAAACGGAACGACCAGAACAAAAAAATGCACTGACCTTCCTCAAAACGCTGTCTGGAACACTGCGGAATATGTGCGGCAGGTTTGCGGAGACGAAGGTTTCACTCCTTCAACTGCCGGGACCTACAATACAGAAGCAGCTTCTTCGACATTTGAAAACACGACTCCTTCTTCCAAAGAGCCGCTGCCTCCGGACTGCCCTGAAGGAACAGGCGACGTTGACGGACTCTGCGAATACACGGGCTGCGGTCAGTATGCCTACGTCATGCATTTCACGACCAAAAACGGAACACTTGTCTACAAGCAGGATCCGACTTCTTCATGCTTTAAAGAGGCCAGCACGTCAAGCGAGCAGGCTCCCTGCTGCTGCGGCAAACCGATCTATAAATTCAGCAAATCGGGCGATATTCAGGAAACATACGATCCGGCAGTCAACCCGATGGAATACGCCGCTTCGCTAACTGAGGGCGGCACTGTAACCTCTACGGACACATGGGTCTGCAAACCGGCGATTTCCTGCAATGACGGTTATGAATACGGCAAAGAGACCGGAAAATGCTACAAATGCTCCGGCGAACTCTATTTTGACGATGAAAAATACCAGTGCCGTATAGAAATCGGCAGCGAATGCCGCTTCAAATGCAAAGCCGCTTTCAAATGGAACGGCGAATCCTGCATTTAACTTGACGTTGTAATTTATAAAAATATAATGCCGCCGGTGAATGACAACCGCTTGTGGAGTTGCTTTTGAACAACAGACAATTAACAGGAATGCTGATAAAGAGAGGGATCATTTCCCTGCCGGAACTGAAATCTCTCGAAGAACTCTCGATAGAATCGGGAGAAAGCATAAAAGACATCCTTTTTAAGGAAAACAAACTCAATGAAAACCAGCTTGTAGACATTCTCAGCGAACAGTACAATGTTCCGAAGATAGACCTTTCTGAACTTGAGATCCAGCCAGAAGTCATTGCCCTGCTCAACGAGCAGATCGTAACGCGCTACAACGTCATTCCTATTTCGAGAATCGGCAACACTCTCACTGTCGCAATGGCCGATCCTTCGAACATGAACGCACAGGACGACATCAAGTTCCTGACCGACTACAATGTCGAAGTCGTAATAGCCTCGGCAACCGATATCGAAGCCGCAATCGCTAAATATTACGGTGAATCGGCAAAAAAAGACGACAAGAAATACGGCGACATCAGTTTCGACATGGAAGCTCTCCTCAGCGAGGCAGACGATGTAAAGCTGAGCGAGACAAATTTTGACGAAAGCACATCTCTTGAAGACATGATCCGCAACTCGGAAGAGGCGCCGGTCATCCGTTTCGTCAACATGGTTCTCCTTGACGCAATCAAGAAGAAAGCGTCCGATATTCACGTTGAACCTTACGAAAAGAGCTTCAGGATCCGTCTCAGAATGGACGGTGTCTTGTATGACGTCGTTCATCCGCCGAGAAACACGATGGATGCGATCGTAGCCAGACTCAAAGTCATGGCAAACCTTGATATCGCAGAAAAACGTATTCCTCAGGACGGCCGTATCAAAATCAAGATCGGCCAGGGCGAGGACATGGACTTCCGTGTTTCGGTCTGCCCCGTCATTTTCGGCGAAAAAGTCGTTCTCCGACTTCTCGATAAGAGCAACCTTCAGCTCGACATGACCAAGCTCGGTTTCTTCCCCGATCAGCTCGAAATCTTCAAAGAAGCGATATACAAACCTTACGGAATGATGCTCGTTACCGGTCCTACCGGTTCCGGAAAAACGACGACGCTTTACTCCGCCCTTTCAGACCTCAACAAAGAGGACGTCAACATTTCGACGGCTGAAGACCCGGTCGAGTTCAACCTCGAAGGAATCAACCAGGTTGCGATCCGTGAGCAGGTAGGTCTTACCTTCGCTTCGGCACTCCGTTCATTCCTCCGTCAGGACCCTGATATCATGATGGTCGGTGAAATCCGTGACTTCGAAACGGCCGACATCGCGGTAAAGGCGGCTATCACGGGTCACATGGTTCTGAGTACGCTTCACACGAACGATGCACCTTCGACCATTACCCGTCTGATCAACATGGGTGTTGAAAGTTTCCTTGTTACGTCTTCCGTCAACTGCATCATGGCTCAGCGTCTCGGCAGAAAGATATGCTACAACTGCAAAGAGCCGATAGATGTGCCGAAATCTGAACTTCTGAAACTCGGAATCAAGGAAGAACAGATCGCCGACGGCTACCAGATTTACCAGGGCAAAGGCTGCGAAGTCTGCAACGGAACAGGCTATAAAGGCCGAATCGCTTTTTACGAAGTTATGAAAATGACAGATCCTTTGAAAGACGCAATACTCAACGGCGCAAGCTCCATGGAACTCAAAGAGCTCGCAATAAAGCTCGGTATGAAAACCATGAGAATGAGCGCTAACTTAAGGCTTCTCGAAGGAACGACAAGTATAGCCGAAGTTTTAAGAAACACGGCACCGGATGAAAACGCTTAAGAGGTATAAAAATGGAAAATCCCAATGCTACAGTTTCTCTGCAGGATCTGCTCTCTCTGATGATTGAACAGGGAGCATCCGACCTTCACATTACAAGCGGTTCGCCGCCCCAGCTCAGAATCGACGGAAATCTTCGGCCGGTAAACGTGCCGCCGCTCTCTCCGGTAGATACGAAAAAACTTGCATACAGCATTCTGACAGAAAAGCAGAAAAAGGTTTTTGAGGAAAAGAACGAACTCGACCTCAGTTTCGGTGTCAAAAATCTGAGCCGTTTCAGAGCGAACGTCTTTATGCAGAGAGGCGCAGTCAGTGCCGCGATCCGTGTCATTCCATATAAAATCCTCGATTTCAGACAGCTCGGTCTTCCGCCGATAGTCGAAGAACTCGCAAAGAAACCGAAAGGACTCATCCTTGTAACAGGACCTACCGGAAGCGGCAAATCTACGACACTTGCTTCGATGGTCGACTACATCAACCGCAACCGTCACGGGCATATCGTCACGATCGAAGATCCTATCGAGTTCATCCACTCGCATAAAAACTGCATCGTAAACCAGCGTGAAGTCGGCGCCGACACAGGTTCTTTCGCATCGGCTCTCCGCGTTGTCCTCAGGCAGGACCCGGATATCGTTCTCATCGGTGAAATCCGTGATATCGAGACTATGTCTACGGCGCTCAGCGTTTCGGAAACAGGTCACCTGGCACTTGCGACGCTTCACACGAACAGCACGATCGAAACGATAAACAGAATCATCGATATGTTCCCCGTAAACCAGCAGAACCAGGTCAGAGCCCAGCTCAGCTTCGTTCTTCAGGGGATCGTCGCTCAGACGCTCGTCCCGAAGAAATACGGCGGCGGACGTGTTATCGCCTGCGAAGTCATGGTTCCGAACGCTGCTATACGAAACCTTATCCGCGAAGAAAAGCTCCAGCAGATTTATTCCAGTATGCAGTCAGGTCAGAACGACAGCGGAATGCAGACCATGACACAGGATCTCGCCAGACTGGTCAGAAACGATGTCATCAGCATGGAAGATGCCTTGACACTGGTTCCGCATTTGGACGAGTTCCAGGCTATTCTCGCAAGAACAACCCAAACGAGGAGGTAAAAAATGCCTTTTTACAAGTATGCCGGTGTCAACAAAAAGGGCGAAACCGTCAAAGGTTCAATCGATGCCGATGACGAAAAAGGAGCAAGACAGGCCTTGCTGGCACAAGGTGTCAGAGTTGACTCCCTGAAAAAAGACTGGACAAAGATAGAGCTCGGCGGTGGCGGAATGAAGCCGAAAGAGCTCGTTATCTTCACGCGTCAGTTTGCAACGATGATCAACGCCGGTCTTTCGATTATCCAGGGGCTTGAAATCCTTGCAGCTCAGTCCGAAACACCTTATTTCCGCAGTATTTTGAGAAAGGTCAAAAACTCTGTTGAGGAAGGTAAATCGCTCAGCGACTCACTCAAAGACCACAAGGTTTTTACAGACCTTTATGTCAACCTTGTTGCTGCAGGCGAAGTCGGTGGTATCTTGGATACGATTCTCGATCGTCTTGCAATATTCCTTGAAAAGAACGCGGCAACTACGGCAAAAATCAAGAGTGCGATGAAATATCCGGCAGTCGTTACAATAGCGACTATTTTGATTACCATCGTCCTTCTTTACTACGTTGTTCCGACTTTCTCACAGCTCTTTATGAGTAACGGTCAGCAGCTTCCTGGCCTGACGCAGGTCATTGTTGATATGAGTGAATGGGTTCAAAACAATATTCTCTTAATCATCGGAGCTATTGTCGGTCTCATTATCGGATTTAAAATGCTGATGAAAAACCCAAAATTCCGTTTCGCCTTCCACAGATATGCCCTTAACGCTCCAATAGTCGGCGACCTCATCAGAAAATCGGCCGTTGCAAGATTTACAAGAACTCTCGGAACCCTTGTAAGTTCAGGTGTTCCGCTTGTTGACGGGCTTGAAGTCGTTTCAAGAACTTCCGGTAATTTAATGATCGAAAAAGCTATTATTTTCGTCAGACAGAAAGTTATCGAAGGAAGCGACATGACAACACCACTTACCGAAGCAGGTGTTTTCCCGTCTATGGTCGTTCAGATGATCGGTGTCGGCGAGGCAACTGGTGCAATGGATACAATGCTTAATAAAATCGCAGACTTTTATGAAGAGGAAGTTGACGTTGCAGTTGACGGTTTAACTTCAATGATCGAGCCTATACTTATGGTCGTTATCGGCGGCATCGTCGGAACAATGATGGTCGCTATGTACCTGCCGATGTTCAGCATGGGTAAAGCTGTCGGATGAACCTTCTCTCGGCGGACGAATTCCGCAATCACCTGAGTTACTATCTCATAATACGATTCTTCTTCATTTTCACTGTCATATTTTCGTTTTTCCTTTTTCCTTTCATACGAGAAAACAACGATATTTTTTCATTCTCCAACAAACTTTTTCTCCTCTCGGCATTCTTTATGCTCGTTTTCAACATCTTTTCGCTGACAGTCAACCGTTTCATGCGTGAGAAATATCTCACTCTTTTCGCATACCTGCAGTTTGTAGTTGAAATTTCGTTCTGGGTAATGGTTTCATACATAAGCGGCGGCATAAGTTCGCCTTACCTTTACGTAATCATCATAAACATTATTTACGCCGGCATTCTGATGCGCGAAAAAGGGGCAATAATTACAACTCTATACGCATTTTTTCTGCTGCTTCTACAAGGTGTTTTCGTAAAGTTTTCCTTTCTTCCGCTTATAACTTCCGAGCTTGTTAAAATCTACTCTGCTTCGTGGGAATCATACTTTTCGCGCCTTTTTACCTACCTTCTCTTCTTCTCTTTCACTGGTTTCGTGGCAAGCAGAATAACAAAAAGTTTCCGTCAGGCGAACAGCTCGCTTATCGAATCAACGCGCAGAAACAAAGAGATGGAAAAACACTTTTTCGCAATATTTTCGCAGATAAACATCGGTATTGTAATTTTTGACGAAACAACAAAATTTTACGTAAACAGATACGCGGAACAATTCGAAGAGATTCTCGACAAATTCTTGGCCGAAGCAACAAAAGACACCGCTTCAAACGGCGCGTGGTCGGAGAAAAAAATCAACGGAATCTGGCTCTCCTACACGGTAATGCCCTACATAGAAAACCAGAAAGTCGTTATATTTTCAGACCTTACGGCTATCAGAAAACAGGAGGAAAGTTTTGAACTTCAGGAAAAATTAGCGACTATCGGAAAACTCACGGCAACCATCGCCCACGAGATAAAAAACCCGCTCACAAGTCTCATCGGAGCGAGCGAACTCATGTTTTCCGAGATCCAGGAAATACAGCCGGAATCGGATACGACCGAGCTCATTGACATCATTCGGCGCGAAGGAACGCGTGTCAAAACCCTGCTCGACTCTCTTTTCAGATATACCGAAGAGACTTCCTACACTCTGATGGAATGTGTTCCGAGCTCGATTCTGAACGATGTCGTAACGCTTTTCAGACTCGGACATCCGAAAGTCAAAATCACCTGCAAAGTTGACGAGTTTTCAGTTCTGGGAGACGCAGAAAAGTTGAAACAGGTCTTCTGGAACATCATGACAAACAGCGCTGAAGAGATGAATGACGAAGGAGAAATCAACATATTTTCAGAGCTCTCGGAAAACTCTTTCAAACTCTATTTTGACGACACCGGTCCCGGTTTTATAGAAAAAAATATAGACAAGATTTTTGATCCGTTTTTTTCGACAAAAAAGCGCGGAACAGGTCTCGGGCTCGCTCTCGTTTACAGGATCATAACTAAGCACAGTGGCTCGATAAAAGCGACAAATACCGAAAAAGGTGCCAGAATTATTATTGATTTCAAACCCAAGGCAAAATAATGGAATCTTCCGAAAAAGTTAAAATTTTAGTTATCGACGACGAACTCAGTATGCGGCAGTTTTTACAGATCCTGCTGAAAAAAGACGGATACGATGTCACCACGGCAGAAAATGGAGAAATCGCCCTAAGGAAGCTGAAAGAAGAAAAATTTACAGTAATTTTAATGGATTACAATATGCCGGAAGCGATAGACGGTATCGATCTTCTGAACGAACTGCTTCATACAAGCCCGAAATCGCAGGTAATCGTCATCACCGCTTATGCTTCGACAGAACAGGCCATAAAAGCAATCGAACTCGGTGCAGTCGACTATGTCAGCAAGCCGTTCAACGTCGCAGAAATACGCGACATCGTAAAAAAGTGCGTTGCCGCGGCACAAACACAGAAAAACAATGAACCGGTAAAAACCGCGCAGACAAAACGGACCGACACCGGTTTTCAGAATATTCCTGAAGAAACAGGAATCGTGGCACAAAGCCCTCAGATGAAAAAAATCCTCGAACTTGCGCTCCGCATCGCCCCGACAGACAGCACAGTCCTTATAACCGGCGACAGCGGAACGGGAAAAGAAGTCCTTGCCAACTTCATCCACAAACACAGCGGCAGAGGCGATCTTCCGTGGTATCCGATAAACTGCGGCGCGATCCCCGAAAACCTTCTTGAAAGCGAGCTCTTCGGTCACGAAAAAGGCTCTTTCACCGGCGCATACCAGACAAAAAAAGGTTACTTTGAAGTTGCCGGAAACGGTACTCTTTTTCTTGATGAAATCGGCGAACTCGGAGAAAACATGCAGGTAAAACTGCTCAGAGTTCTTCAGGAACGCGTTTTCACACGTGTCGGCGGAACAGAAAAAATACCGACCGGGGTACGCCTTATCGCGGCAACAAACAAAAATCTTCAGGAACAGATCAAAAAAGGAAAGTTCCGTGAAGACCTCTACTTCAGACTGAACGTAATCGAGCTTTATATCCCGCCGCTTTCCGAAAGGCACGCAGATATCATGCCGCTTGCCAACATGTTTTTGGATCAGTTTTCAA
The DNA here is from genome assembly GCA_902774115.1 of uncultured Spirochaetales bacterium. Classification (GTDB taxonomy): domain Bacteria; phylum UBP6; class UBA1177; order UBA1177; family UBA1177; genus UBA1177. Next base: position 217,205 of record CACYHH010000001.1, on the reverse strand, counting down.
AAAAAACAGGAACAAATTTCAGATTTTCCGAAGAAACTCTTGATTTTCTTAATCACTACACCTTCCCGGGAAACGTCAGAGAGCTCAAAAATATCGTCGAGCGAGGCACGATTTTCGCTCATGACGGGCTCGTTACCGAGACACATTTCGAAAAAACGATGCCTTCAATGCCGAAACCGCAGAGTGCTGAGTCAAATCCTTTCGAAGTTGATCTCTCACACAATGTAGATCTTGACGAAATTCTGGCTGATATTGAAAAACGCTATATAATTCAAGCACTTAAAAAGACAAACTATAACCGTCACGACACATGCGTCCTGCTCAATCTGACTGAAAGAATGCTCAGATACAGAATGAGCAAACTCGGCATCAAAGACGATAAAGAATAACCCTGAAAATGTAGAGACGTTTCCTGAAACGTCTCACTTTAACCGTGGATTTTCGGTCTGACTGTCGGAGCGACATCAAAATCGAGGTTCGAGAAATTTCCTTTGAAAAAATCCGGCATTGCCGCTGCTGCGACCATTGCTCCGTTATCCTGACAGTATTTGAGTTCAGGCATATAGAGTGCAAGCCCGTATTTTGAAGCGATGTTTTCAGCCATTTTTCTGACAGCGCTGTTTGCACTGACGCCGCCCGAAACAACGAAAGCGGTATATTTTTTTCTGCTTAAAGCGAGTTTAACTTTTCTTTCAATAAGTTCGACGATCCGGTTCTGGAACGAAGCCATAAGAGAAGGCATATCTACCTCTCCTTCGTCAAGAAAGCGTTTTACGGCAGATTTTATTCCGCTGAACGAAAAAACGATATCATCGGCATATTTGTTATTATTTTTCAATAAATACGGCAGATTATATTTCTTTGCATCGCCTGTTGCCGCCATTTTGTCGATTATCGGACCTCCCGGATAGCCGAGATCAGCCATCTTCGCGATTTTGTCGAAAGCCTCTCCAGCCGCATCGTCCATCGTTTCGCCGAGAACTGTTCTTTCGTTTTCCGAAATATCTATGAGAGATGTGTGTCCGCCCGAAACAACGAGAGCGAGATACGGAAATTCAGGCCGTTTCTCCCTTTCGAGAAAAGCTGAAGCGATGTGCGCATTCAGGTGATTGACCGCAATTACCGGCTTTTTCCAGCCCAAAGCGAGCCCTTTCGCCGCACTGACGCCGATAAGAAGACTGCCCGTCAGTCCGGGATAGTTCGTAACTGCAATCGCAGAAATATCCTCTTGCGTTCTGCCGGAATCTTTAAGCGCCGCATTGACTGCCGGAATAACCCACGCGAGATGGTTTCTTGAAGCGATTTCGGGAATGACACCGCCGAAAAGCCTGTGAACGCTCGTCTGGGAAACGGTTTTTACAGATAGAACATGATAATCGGACGAAACCACCGAGACCGAAGTATCATCGCAGCTGCTTTCTATGCCGAGAATATAGTTTTCACTCATTTCAAGCCGGAATTAAAGGAATTTTTTGAAAAGTGCGAGAATTCCCTGAGCCCATGCGATCCTGTGGGTCGTTCCCGTTCCTTTCGCAATCGAACCTTTATTGTCGATATACCACTGATAGCTTCTGATCAGAGCCTGAGATTCGTCGTATTTCGGTTCCCAGCCGAGAACTTTACGAGCCTTGTCGACGGAAACGAAACTGTCTGTGTGAGCAGTGCCGTAAACCCACTTGTAAAGCGGCGAAAGATGAAGTTTTTCAAAAATCGTGAGTGCCGGAATTACAAGCCAGACCGGAGTATGCATTACTCTTGAACCGCTTTTCGCATATTCGCAGAGTGCTCCGACATACTCGTTTTCGGTGAGCGTGCTGACCGCGCCGATGTTGAAGATATCGTTCGCGTCGTCGCCTTCGTGCGAAAGTGCGAGATAAACCGCGTCGCAGAGATCGTCGACTTCAAGAAGCTGGTATCTGTTTTTGCCGTTTCCGATGAGCGGGATCTTGTGTCCTTCCTCGACCCAGTTGTAAAGGATCTGGAAAACGCCGAGGCGGTAAGTTCCGATGAAGGTTTTTGGTCTGATCGTCGAAATGTAGAGCCCTTTTTCGCGGAATTCGTTGCAGATCCCTTCAAGTGCGACCTTGCTTTCGCCGTAGTTGCCGACACCTTCAAGTTTGTCCGTTTCAAAAAGCGGATGATGATCCGGAACACCGTAAACCGCGGTCGATGAGATAACGACAACTCTTTTGACTTTGTGTTTGTAGCAGAGCGAAAGAACGTTTCTGCTGCCGTCAACGTTTGTCGAGAAAATCTCTTCTCTCGTTGCGAGGGGAAGAGCCGCAGCAGCGTGGATGACCCAGTCTGTCTGCGAGATGAGTTCGTCCATTTTCTTTTCGTCGCGGACATCACCGTTTACCAGTTTGACCGATTTGTCGTAATCCTCGGCATGGTATTCGGCAATGTCGAGAAGCGTAACGTCACAACCCATTTCAACACATTTTTTTGTCATGTGAAGCGCGAAAAATCCCGCTCCGCCTGTGATAAGAACTCTCATTTTTTCCTCCTATTTAAATTCATTCGGATAAAGTGCAGCCTGTTCCGGAAAAAGCGCGGCACTGTTTTCTTTTACCGCATGACAATCCCACGAAGGATCTATTCTCTTGAAAATAAAAACGCTTTCACTCGGATCGGCACCTGCCGGAGAAGTCGGTGCACCGTTTTCAAGCAGAAAAGTATCTGTCCAAAGTACACTCTGGGCTTCGAACCATGTCGTAATACCGTAAACTTCACCGTTTTCGTTGAACTCTCCGTCAAGTATAGTACTTACTTTCTGCACGATTTCGGCTCTGCCGCTCGCTTTTCCGACCATTCCCATATAAAGTCCGTTCATTCCTGAATTGTCGGCATCAAAAACCCTTTCGTCGTTTATATCGGTCGGAAGAGGATCGTTTTCAGGATCGTCAAGCGTACACGATCGGACTTCCCACAACTTATCCTGACGGAATCTGATTTCACCGTTTTCACCGTACGAAAGATAAAATGTTTTATCTACATTTCCGAGGCTTTCAGCATAGCTGTCCGGCAAATACGGATAAACCAGATCAGTTGCCGTTCCGGCTTTCAGGCGGCACATTTCCGTGTGCGCTTTCAAAGTACTGTTTTCCTGCGAATATATGTCAACTTTTGAAACCATTACCGCCCAGGCAGGAAGAGTTGAACCCAAAAGAGGAACCTTTGCCGAACCTTTAAAAATCGTGAGATTTGCCCATGCTCCGGTCATATCGGGAAAATCCTTTCCGGTATCGTCGTTATTCACAACTTCATCATCATAAACGGCGTCATCATCAGTCAAAATTGCCTCATCTTCAACTTCAATATCGTCTCTTTCATCAAAAGCGGTATCGTTTCCGGTATTTGCCGCATCGAAACCGGCAACACCGTCATCGTCTTCGCCAAGATCTTCGTCAATATCCTCGACCCCTTCCCTTTCTTCCGGATCCTGATGTGAATTTTTGAGGTTACACGAACCTATAATGCAAAGGAAAAGCAGGTAACAGTAAAGAAAGTAGTGATTTCTGAATCTGCGGACAACTTCCAATTGAATCTCCAATCAAATTAATAAGTTAGTTATTCATAAAAAACTTTTTCAAATCGTTTTTTTTCAATCCGGGATAAACCCGGGAAACAATTTCACACGCAGTTTTAGCCGAAATTCCCGATTTTGCAACCAAATTGAGCAATTCTTCATCAATTTCTGCAACTTTTTCCTCTTTTTTCAAAGGCTCGGCAACGACCGTAAACTCCCCTTTCTCCTTAACTTCGCCTCCGGTGTAGACGAAAATTTCCTCGAACTGCTTCGTAAGTTCCCGCGCCACGACTATTCTTGAGCACTTTTCTTTAATCATTTCAAGCAGATCTTTTATTCTTGTCGGAGCCTCGTAAAAAACGACAGGCAGCCCGAAAGAGAGGAATTTTTCGCATTCGCGGATCCTTTCAGCCCCTTTTGACGGGAGGAACCCGGCAAAAACGAACGAATTTTCAAGTGAGCCGCAGCATGAAAAAGCCGAAACAGCGGCACTTGCACCGGGAACCGGCACAACTGGAATGTTTTCGTCGAGAGCCTCTCTAACCAGAAATTTTCCGGGGTCACTGACCGCAGGAGTTCCGGCGTCGCTTATGAGAGCTATGTTTTTTCCGCTTTTAAGCTCAACGAGATGCTGCTCCAAGAACTTTTTTTCTGTAAATTTGTGATATGAAAAAACAGGTTTTTTTATTCCGAGGCGGCTCAGCATGTTTCCCGAAACGCGGCTGTCCTCGGCAAGCACGATGTCGCAGCTTTCAAGAACTGACACTGCTCTCGCCGTAATATCTCCCATGTTTCCGATCGGTGTTGCAGTTACGAAAAGAGTTCCAGCCATTTCAGTACCCCGTTGCGTCAAAAGCGGCTTCGATATAGTCTATATCAAAAGTGCCGTCATCCTTTTTTATGAGACCTGCAACATCAAAGCGGATGTTGAAATCCTGAAGGTTGATTTTTTTGATTTTCATATAATAAACCGCTGTTTTTATTATGTGTTTTATCTTTGCAGGGTGAATCGTTTCAAGCGGAGTACCGCCGTCCCAGAACTGATGATCCCAGCTTCTTACCTCGACAAAAGCGAGCGTGTCGTTCTTCTTCGCGACGATATCAAGCTCACCGCCTTTCATGAAGAAATTTCTGTCGAGAATTTCCCAGCCTTGTTTTATAAGCCAGTCTGCCGTAAAAGATTCGGCTTCAGCTCCTGATTCGCGAGTGTTCATTTGTATTTCTCGGTAAATCTCTCGTTATCTTTCCTGATTTCGCGCTCTTTCAGATCGTCCTTTCTGTCAAACGAAGTTTTGCCCCGCGCAAGTCCGATCTCCATTTTCGCCCTGCCGTTTTTGAAATAAAGCTCTATCGGAACGACCGTAAAACCTTTTTCACGCACTTTGGCATCCCATTTTCTGATTTCTCTTTTGTTTAAAAGCAGTTTTCTGCGCCTGTCCGACGTGTGATTCCAGATGCTTCCGGCATTGTACGGCGCGATGTAAAAGCCTACCAGCCACATTTCGCCGTTTATAATGTCGATAAAACTGTCTCTGAACGAAACATTACCGTCGCGGATCGACTTGATTTCGGTTCCCTGCAGGACAATTCCCGCTTCGAGTTTATCAAGGATCTCGTAAGCTCTGAAAGCCTTTTTATTTTTAGCAACCGATTTTATTCTGTCCATTTCAAATACCAAAAAATCAAAAACGCATTATTTTAGTGAAAAACCGAAAAAAGGCAAGAGTTTACCGTGCTGTTGTCAACGTAAAATTCAAAAATTCATGTTTTCATAAACATGAACGTGACACAGTTTTTGGAGACGACTTTGAACACTCTGCCGCAGTTTTTGAGGATTCTTTCACTCCGCTTTCCGCCGCATTCCGAGCATTTTTTGAAGCCGTTCGAGCGTTCGAAGCAGCCTGCGCTCACAAAAAGAGGGGGATTGAAGCCTGAAAGAGTAATGATTTCAGGCGAGAACTGCGGAACATCCTCTTTTTCCTCGATCCAATAGTAACCGAAAAGGAGTTTTTCTCCGAGGAGATTTTTGAAAAAAGAGTATGAAAATTCGTTTGCGATATAAAGCGAAAAATCTATAAAGAAGAAAATATTTTCGTCTTTCAAGTGTTCCAGCGCAAAATTGAGCTGGCCTAAATTCGAGAGTCCGACAAGGATTTTCTTATCACTGTTTTCAGCAATTATAATGTTAATTTTATTGAGATATTTTTCACTTTCTTTCATCAGCGGAAGAAGCGGAACCGTCAGGAATCCGCCGACTGTTTTAAGCAAATTTTCAGGATCGGCAGGCATGAAAAACGGGATTTCACCGTCTGGATTCATCAACGCTCTTTCGCGGAAAATTTCGGGAACACTGCCGTTTTCCGGCACTGAAAACGAATTCAAAACCTTGCTCTTTTTTTCTTCAAAAACAGTGTCACAGAACTCCGCGTATTTTTCATAAAAATCTGTTCTTATTTTTTTGAGAATACTCGGAACGACAAAAATGTTTTCACAGCTTTCACCAAAAGAAACTTCTTCTGAAAAATAAAATGAATCAGCTGAATTTTTCAGTATTTCTACGAACTTATCCTTGAAACCGTTCTGATTTTCCGATTGTTCGACCGCAATTTCTTCAGATTCACAGGAAAAATCTCCGCTTTTTATCTGAATAAATCTGCCGTCCCTGACTGAAACAGAAAGAGAAATATTTTTCTTCCACTGCGGAAAACTGGCAAAATTCACCTTTTTTCTTTCGAGAGAGCGCGAACTTACAAGATAAATCTCGTCCCCGACTTCAGGCAAATCAGCAGTTTTGACATAAACTCTCGAACTGTCGCCCACGATTTTGAGATTTTTGCCCGAAGCCGAGGTGATTTCCTCGACCGAGCAGTTGAAAGGCCTGGATTCATCGTTGTTTTTGAAGAAAAGAAGCCCGTCGTGTATTCCGAGCGAATATTTGGTTTTGATAAAAAAGCGGTCTTTCAGCTTTTTTTCGCAGACTCCTATCTTTACTCCGCGATGCCCCGGATATTTTGAACTCACAAGATTTTCGCCCGAAAAATTTTTTAGATAACCAAGTGTCTCAGCTCTCGCGAAGCAGATACGGCTGTTTTTCAAAGCGTCGAAGTAGTCGCTTCTGTCAAGCATGGCGCGGTATAAAGCCGAAGTGTGGAAAACATATTCCGGAGACTTCATGCGCCCTTCTATTTTGAACGAATCGACACCGGCGAATTTCAACTGCTGCACGAAATCCTTGTACTCAAGGTCATTGCACGAAAAGAAATATCCCTTTTTCCCGTCTTCGGTCTCGTAGTAGCTCCGGCAGAGCTGGGCACACATTCCGCGGTTTCCGGAACGCCCGAGTACAATGCCGCTTGCAAGGCAGAGCCCCGAAAAAGAGTAGCAGAGAGCTCCGTGAACAAAGACTTCAAGCTCCATATCGGGCACTTCCTTTTTTATTTTCGCAATGAGATCAAGCGGCACTTCCCGGCTCAGAACGACTCTGGAAAAACCATGCGATTTTAAAAACTTGACTCCTTCGACAGTATGAACAGCCATCTGGGTGGAAGCGTGAAGCGCCATATCGGGAAAAAGTTTTTTAAGAATCGAAGCAAAACCTATATCCTGCAAAATGACGGCATCGGCTTTTATATCGCTTAAAAACCTTGCCGCATCAAGAGCACTGTCGATTTCGGAACTTTTGATCACGGTATTCAGGGCTGCAAAAATCTTTTTTCCCTGACGCACAGCAAGTGTTTTCAGAGAACGGAGCTCCTCTTTCGAGAAATTTTTCGCAGCCTTTCTTGCCGAAAAATCGCTTAAACCGAGATAAACCGCATCGGCTCCGCCTTCGAAAGCGGCAACAGCGGCTTCAAAACTGCCGGCAGGTGCAAGAATTTCAACTTCCGAGCTCATATTTTCACCTAAAATTCAAGCGGAAGATACTTCCCTTCGTCAAGAACTTTGCGTGAATAATCTTCAAGAACGGCTATAGAGCGGAGAGCAACTTCCGGCACCGGTTTTCCAGCTTTTTCATAAAGTTCGACTTCGTATCTGTAGTACTTTACAGCTTCGGGAATGTCCGAAATAAAGTCTACCGCGGCAAGATCGGAAACGAGCTCTATCAGTCTATCACCTTCGAATTCGCCGCTTTCGATCAGTTTCTTGAGGTACGGCTTCCGTTCTACGTTTATATCGTTGTCCTTCATAAGTTTCTGCTTCTCGTAAACATCGTAAAGATTGCCGTCGTCAAACTTTTCAAAATCGTATTCCCTGCATTTCTTCAGGCGGTCTGCCCGCTTGATCTCAGAAGCATCAGGAACAACACTGTTTGCCATTTTTATAGCGGTGTCGCAGTCTCCGCGGATCATATAGAGTGCGGCAATGTTCAAAACTCCGCTTGAAGTTATGTACTCTCCTTTTTTCACCATTTCTTTATAGAACAGAATAGCTTCGTCATGCTGCCCTTTGACAATGCGGTAACCGATGATATTGCTCAAAAGATTCGGGTCCCAGTAGCCCGTATCAATCGATTTCTGGTAATATTCCCACGCTTTGTCGGGGAATTTCATGTTGAGATATTCGGCGCCGATCGTAAAAAGTCCGCGGAAAGAGAGCGGCTGCTTTTCGGCATCGGCGTGAAGCACCGTCCAGATGTTTTTCATCTCGAAGTTGCGCGAAATCGTCCGAATAGAGAAAAGCGAGAAAAGAAGAGTCATGCAAAGCGCTGCAACAGCTCTTTTCCTGTTTTTTGAGAAGTCAAACATCTGAGAAAACTCAGTATTTTCATTTCCTGCAAAGTAGTCAAAAAGAAGTCCGGCAATCGCGCAAAATCCCGTGATCGGAACATAAAGATAGTGAACCGCGACAATTTCGTGAAGCGGGATTATCTGAAGGACAGGTGCCAGCGAAACGATGAAAAAAACTATCCAGAATGCTACCCCGTGCCTCATTTCAAGACGTTCCGCCGTTGAATTTGTTTTATTCTTCCTGGAAGTCGTAAGAAGAGACCATACGAGAAAAACGAGAACAAACATAGAAAGGATCGAGAAGAAGACTTCGAAATTCCAATCCATGACAAGCGGATATCCTGCATTGTCGAGAATTAGCTTCCACGGAAAAACCGTCAGTTTCAGATAGTGCAGAAATATCGTTGCAGCCGTCAGATAGTGGACTTCGGGCGAATTGCCATGGAAACGGATGCCCTTAAGCGAAACCAGAGCGCTGCCGCCGCCTGATATGGCGAGAAATGCAAAAAATGAAAATAGAATGAGGAAAACCATTGCAATGAAATAAAACCACGGCTTTTTAAGAAGCGCAGCTCCGTCTTTATATGCGACATACATTATGAAAACAAGCGGAATCGTTGCTCCCATCTCTTTCGACGAAATCGAAACGACCATAAAAACAAGAGAAAGGATAAGCATCCCCCACTGCTTTTTTACTGCACCGCTCTCCGCCCTTTCCGCCGGAGAAACAGTTCTGTAGAATTTAAAAAAGCAGCCGATACTCAGAATGTAAAAAAGCCCCATGAGGACATCTCTTCTGCCGGAAATGTAGGCGACTGCATCGGTATTTACCGGATGGACCGCAAAAATCAGAGCCGCAGCGAATGCCGCACGCTTCGAGAGCCCGAACATTTTGAGTGCCCAGAAAAGAGCGAACACCGAAATCGTATGATAAATTATGTTCATCAGCCTGAAGCCGGCCGGATTCATACCGAAAATGCGGTAGTCAAGAGCATAGGAAACATAACGCAGCGGCCTGTATGAACGCAGAATATCGGCAAAATTTCCCGAAGTTATCCAAAGAGAATTCTGGACAAGAGGAACATCGTCGAAAATAAATTCGTTCGGCAGCGAGTTGAAATAGACGAAAACTACCGCCAGAACGAGAAAAAAAATCTGTTTTTTATCAGTTTTGTCTGCCATCAATTTCTCCAATCAAAGTGCGTCGATTTCCCTGTCGATCTCTTCCTGAGTTGCTTCACGCTTCATCGGCTTTATGAAGAAAACGATATTCAGAATCATAAGAAGCATGAAAAAAGCGAACATGAAAAGTCCGGCAAAATCTGTGCGCGGAATAACGCCGTCCTCAATGAAAAAACCGTCGTCCTTCATCTCAAGGAAAAGCGAATTTGCAAAAAAAGACTGCATTTTGGCAGCCTTGGAATTGGTTTTGAAAGCGAATGCACGCCCCTTCACAGTTCTGTAATGCGGACCGGAGAACGAATCTTCACCGGTAACGGCTGAATCAATTATGAATTTTGAAGAACCGTTGAGATAGTAGACGACGTGACGCTCACCGGTTATACCTTTTTTGATATTTCCGCCCTGAACTGACGTAATCCCCTTGATCTGAACATAATCTCCGTCCTTAACTTTCGCGAAATTTTCTGTATTCAGTTCAAGTGCATCGCCTAAATCTATCGGCGTGTCGTTTGAAAAGAAATAGATCACGTTGTCGGAAAAAGAGTAGATCGCATAAAGCAGAATCAGCGAAGCGATTATAAATGTGATGTAATTCTTTTTTCCTACATAAAAACTGATTTTTTTCATGATTTTTTCTCCAAAAGTGCTGTGGACATAGCCGCAATCCCCTCTTTCCTGCCTGTAAAACCGAGTTTTTCCGTGGTTTTTCCCTTGACCATTACGCAGTCAGCCGGAATCCGCATTATTTCAGCTAATTTTTCTCTCATCTGAAGTTTATATTTACTTATTTTCGGCGTTTCGCAGATAACGGTCGAATCTACATTTACGATCTGCCAGCCGCGCGAAGAAAGCTCGGAAACGACTTTTTCAAGAAGGATCGTGCTTCTTATGTTTTTGAAAGCGTTGTCGGTATCGGGAAAAAGTTCTCCGATGTCGCCGATCGCAGCCGCCCCGAGAAGAGCGTCGATTATCGCGTGGATCAGCACGTCGGCATCGCTGTGACCTGCAAGTCCGATGTGGTTTTCAATCAGAATACCGCCTAAAAAAAGATCTCTTCCCTCTTCAAATTTATGGACATCGAATCCGCTGCCTACCCTTAAATTCATATCATCCCCAATCCGATAAAAAGAATCTGCATAAAAATATAAAAAACGAGAAAAACTCTCGCTTTTCTTTCGTTGAATCCGTTCAGGATCCTTCCCCCTTTGTAAACGAGAACTGCGCGCCACACAAAAGACACTGCATTGCCTAATACAGGAATAATATTAAGCAATCCCGTCACCATGATAAAACTCGACATCCTGTAGAAATGAACAAGACGGGTGTTCGACCCCAAAAGAGTGCTTCCGGTGTGGAGAATAAAAGCCGTAAAAACTATCGCCATGAAAGGTGAAAGGACTATCTGGAAAAAAAGCATCGACGGCTCCGGATTCATCATGCCGAAAATCGCCTTCAACGCGTTTTCATCGTTCAGCAGAGGCATAGCATCGGTTCCGAATGAAGAGACCGCGGCTTTGAATGACGCGAAATCGGGGAAAGCCGACTGAAAGAACTTCAAAGCCCAGAAAATCTGGAAAAGCGATGCCGCAAGAGCTGCTATTATGCCGTAAAGAGGCAGAAACGACGGCTTTTTGCAGACTTTCATCTTATAAAAAAATGCTTCCGGGGTAAGCAGAAGTTCTTTTGTCGTAAGGAAAAACGCATCGGCAAAACCGATCTGCGAAACGCGGTCCCAGGGCGTTCCCGAATCAGTCACGATCGTTATCTTTTTAAGAACGGAACGGATTTTCTTGATATTCTCGTTTATTTCAGGTTCCTTCCCGCTCTCTTTGCGTTCTTCAGGCGCGGAATCGACAACACTGTTTTTTTCGTCTTTCAGCGGATCTCCTATAAAAACAAGGGCTCCGCACTTCGGACATCTGACCATTCCGCTGTTTGTGACCGATATTGCTTTATTGCAGTTCGGACATTCGGTAATCATCTTCTTCTCCCTCAAAAAGGCGTGCGCTTATAGCATAAAAAAGTGACGAAAACTACAAAAAAAGATAAAAAAATGCCTGAGCTAAAAAACTCAGGCAAGAAACAAAAATGTGCGTGATCTATTTGTGACGAATTAAAGAATTACTTTCTGAAATTGCCTCTCGGTCTCTCTTCGCGCGGACGTGCTTCGTTGACAGTAACGGTTCTGCCTGCAAGTTCGGTTCCGTTGAGACCTTCGATCGCAGCCATAGCTTCTTCTTTTACCGGCATTTCAACAAAACCGAATCCTTTGGAACGACCGGTTTCGCGATCGATTACGAATCTTGCGGAATCAACTGTTCCGTAAGCTTCGAAAGCAGATCTAAGTTCTTCTTCACTCATTTTGTACGCAAGGTTTCCAACATAAATGTTCATGTCTCTTCTCTCAAAAAACAATTGTAAAACACACCCTGAGAACTATTTCTCAAGGTGACGCGATACTAATTGGCAAAAATTAAAAGTCAACAATAAAAATGTTTTAGAAATTTTTTTCTTCTTTTTCCTCTCTTCAGGCTTATTTGACAAAACGGCGTCTTCACATAAATTAGAAGGGTTTTATCGATCGATGAGAGGAAAAAATAATGTTCACCGGAATAATCGAAGCGGTCTCAGCAGTAACAAAAATCGAAAAAAAAAGCTCGGAATGCCGCATCAGCCTTAAGAATCCGTTCGGACACGAGATAAAAACGGGCGATTCGATAGCGGTTGACGGAGTCTGTCTCACCGTTGAAAGTTTTACCGGAGAAAATATTTCGTTTTTCGTTTCGAAATCGACTCTCGAAAAGACTATCGCGGCAAAATACGTCACAGGTTCGACCGTAAATTTAGAGCGTGCAATGGCTGCAAACGGCAGATTTGACGGACACATCGTGCAGGGTCATGTCGATTCGTGCGGAAAAATCGCCGAAGTGAAAAAAATCGGAGACGGAACCGAAATAAAAATCACTTTCGACAGAAAATTTGCCGATTTCACAGTTCCTCGCGGCTCGGTAACAGTCAACGGAGTCAGCCTCACGATCGCTGAACTTGACGGAAATACATTCAAAATCTCGCTCATTCCCGAAACTATGAAACGGACTTCATTTGCCGGAACACTCAAAACCGGCGCTGAAGTCAATCTCGAATTCGACATTCTGGGAAAATACGTGGCAAAAATCATGAAACGCAGCGGAAATGACGATTTTGAATCACTCATTGAAAAACTTTGAGGCGCGCGCCTTCGAAGTCACGTAGTTACGCCGTTACGTCGTCACGACAACAGGCGCGCTACAATTTTCTTTTAAAAAAATTCTTTTAAGTTATAGTTCTCAGTCTTTTTCTGTTTGGAGGATTTTATGAAAAAACTGCTGGGACTCATATTCATTGTTTTTATCGTTTCTTTTACCGGTTTATTTGCAGAAACACTCGTAGTAATGGACACTTCTGACAATACCGGCAAGATCCACCCCGATGTCGTCAAAGGCTCCAAAGAATACTTCACCAAACTTTTAGGAAGCATCGGCAAATATACGATCATTTCCGACAACACCGTGAACGATGTAAAAAAACGTTCTCCGGAATGGTCGAACTGCAACCAGATGGAATGTCAGGTCGAAATCGGAAAAGCTCTGAAAGCCGACATCGTAGTCCTTCCATCTATCGAATACTTTGCGGGCATATTCACGCTGACAGTAAACTACATCTATGTTGACGGCAAAAGAAAGACTGAGGCCGGCGCAACCGATTTCAACGGCACTGCAGCCGGAATGAAAAAAGCTCTCGAAGCAGTAGTTTCAATGATCCACGGCAAAAAAACCGAAACTCCCGTTTTCGTGGAAGAGAACAAAGAACTTGAAAAATACAAAGCTGAAAACTTTAAGGAAGCGGCTCCGAAAGAGTATGTCGTTCCCGAAGAACCTGTTGCAGCCGCTCCGGCTCCTGTTGTCATTCTTCCGGGTTCAGCATCATTTTCATCCGAAAAACAAGGCGTAAAAGTCACTCTCGATGTTTCCGGAACTTCTCCGAAAAGCTGCACGGCTCCATGCACGATCAGCGATATCGAACCCGGCACACACACTGTCAGATTCGAACTTGCAGGCCACACCACTAAAGACGAGGCAATCGAGATCCAGTCAGGCAAAAAGACAGAAAAGAAAATAACGATCATTCCGATAATCAAAAGTCTGGAAGAGGTCAACAACGAACTTGTAGCGGCAGCCAAATCAGGTGACCTTGACCTTGCAAAAGATCTTCTGTCGAAAGGTGCAAGCATAAATTACCACGATCAATCGGGTCTTTCCCCGCTTCTCGCCGCAGTTCTTGGCGGTCAGAAGGTCATGGCTGGATACTTCACCGGCAGAGGTGCACTGCTTTCATCGACTGAGTGCTCGGCTCTTATGCGTGTTTCAGTTGAAAAGAACGATCCGTGGCTTGCCTCAATCGTTACGAAACAGAAAACAATGCTCAACCTCACTTTTGAAAACGGCCGTACAGTTCTCTGGCTTGCCGCGATGAAAAATTCATGGAACGCTTTCGACGAATACCTCAAAGGCGGTGTCAACGTCAACATCAAGGATTCCGCAGGCCAGACGCTTCTGGCTTGGGCGATAGACACCGGAAATGTCGAAGTAATCAACAGACTCACGAAATTCGGAGTCCGCTTTGCTTCGGCAGACGCGGATACCATGCTCAAACAGGCCGTCATAAACGAAGATGTTGACAGGGTCAGATCGCTCACCCTTCTCAAAGCAAATGTCAACAAAGTTTACGAAGACGGACTCACGCTGCTCTGGTATGCCGCAGTCAAGGAAAGAGCCGATATTGCGGAACTTCTCCTGAATGCCGGCGCAAAGGCTGATACAGTCGACAAAACCGGCAAAAATCTCATCACCTACTGTGTTGAGAGACGCAAATACGAAATGGCGAAACTCCTCAAAAAACACAATGCGCAGCTCAAACCCAAAGATTCCATTTTCCTGCTCCAGCGCGGTCTTGTTATCGGTGACGGAGAACTTGTAAAAACACTGATAGAGCTCGGTGTAAACGTAAACACCAAGTTCAGCGACGGTCTCAGCGCGCTCTGGATCGCAGCCTTCACGAACAACCGCGACATGATCGAAGTTCTCGCCGATGGCAAGGCAAACATGAACATCAAGGACAAAAACGGCAAAACCGTCCTCATGTGGGCAGTTGAAAACGATAAAAAAGAGGTTGCCAATACACTCATCACGCACGGCGCAAACGTCAACCTTATGGACAACAAAAAAAGAACCGCCCTTCTCTCCGCAGTCATTGCAGACAAACCGAGAATGGTTCACATGCTCGTTAAAAACAATGCCCAGATCGATCTCAAGGACAGCGAAGGCAATTCACCTCTCCTTGTCGCGGCATCACGCGGAAACATCGGTCTCGTAAAACTTTTCCTTGAACACGGAGCTTTCCTGAACGCATCCGATCTCTTCGGCAACACTCCGCTTCTGATCTCGCTTCACAAGAATTTTGACGACATAACGGAACTCCTTCTTTCGAAAGACGCTGACCTCAACAAGGCAAATAACAACGGTGAAACACCGCTCATCGTCGCAGCCAAAAAAGGTCACATAAAATTCGTCAAAGTCTTCGTTGAAAAAGGGGCGACAATTGATTCAGCCGACAAAAACGGCGACACGGCGCTCATTCTCGCAAAAAGAGAGAACAGGCACGATGTCGTTCTCTACCTTCTCAATAAAGAGGCGCTTATAGAAAAACGTTCCGAACAGGATGAACTTATGGCCTACGCCGTTCTGAACAACTATCACGATATTGCAGAAAATCTGATACAGCGTCAGATCTCGGTAAACCGCAGATTTTCCGACGGTCTCTTCCCGCTCTGGTACGCGGTGCGCAACGGCAATGCAAAAATGATCGACATGCTCCTTGCGGCCGGCGCAGATCTTGAAGCAAAAAGCAAAGAAGGCGAAACGGTTCTCCTTTATGCCTGTGCAAAAAGAGAAGAACAGGTAGTCCTCACGATCCTCAACAAAGGGGCGAACTACAATATCCTCGACAAGCAGAAAAGCACTCCGCTCATGATCGCTGCAAGCAGAGGTTTCGAGAAAGTCGTCCAGTTTCTGATTTCCAGAAAAGTCGATGTCAACGCAAAAGACGATAAAGGAAGAACGGCTCTCACAAGGGCTCAATACACCGGGAACTATCAGATCGTAGATATGCTGAAAAGAGCCGGAGCCTACGAATAATCGCAATAAATTTAGCTGGTTGCGTGAAGTGATAAGGAATTTTAAAGAATCCGATATACACGATATCGAAACCGTTTACGAAAAATCGAACAACGCTCTTGCTCTGAAAGTAACTTCCGGTTTTTTTAAAAAAGACAAAAAAAAATTCACCTCTTCGACACTCCGCAGCTGCAAAAACTCAGTTTACGAACTTGAAGGAAAAGTGGTCGGCGTGATTTCCACTTCCGCAGACTGCATTGAAGGGCTTTTTGTCCTGCCGGAATTCTGGAACAGAGGAATCGGAACCGAGCTTTTAAACTATGCAACTGCAGGAAAAGACGAAGTTTTTCTGCAAGTTTACGCAGACAATAAAAGAGCTCTTAATTTTTACAGAAAACACGGTTTTGAAATAACCGGAAACGGAGTATGCCAGATGACGGATCTCCCCTATTTTGAAATGAGAAAAGATTTGAAAAAATTGAGGTTTTAATGAAAATCGCCTGCATAAACGTCGATGTCGATCCTTTGATCTGCTACTACGCAATCCACGGAATCGGAACTTCGGGGATCAGCGATGATCCTATATATCTCAACGGAATAAGAAGATTCATCGAACTTTTCGATAAAAACTCGATAAAAGGAACTTTTTTTATCACATCTTACGGATTTTCCGAAAAAAACAGCGAAATTTTAAGAGAAATCGTACACAGCGGACACGAAATCGCAGATCATTCCTTTTCGCATAACTACCAGCTGACGAGACTTCCGAAAGATGAAATTTTTCAGGAGATAAAAAAGAACAAGGATTTCCTTGAAGATATGTCCGGGATAGTCTGCAAAGGTTTCAGAAGCCCGGGATACAACTCTTCAGCTGATTTGATTTCCGTATTAAAATCAGTCGGTTACACTTACGATTCCTCACTTTTCCCGTCAATTTCATACTACCTCGCAAAGTGGCTTCTCATTCACCTGAAAAAACTTTCGGGGCACGAATCAAAGTCTATTATTTCATCTTTTGCCGATGCTTTCGGCAGATACACACCTGAATTTATTGATAAAACCGTGCGCGACACAAAAAAGGACGGAACTTTCGTCGAACTTCCGATGACTACCCTTTTCCCGCTCGCAAACATTCCGCTGATCGGCACTTCGATAATCGCCTTCCCCGCATTCCTGCTCGAATGGATGCTGAAAATCTCGAAAAGCAGAACTTTCATCAACATCGAAGCCCACGGAATAGACCTCTGCGGCGCTGATGAATCGCAGCACTTTGACCCTTTGAAAGGAAAGCAGCCTGACCTTGCATTCTCTCTTGAAAGAAAAATGAAAAGATTCCAGCATGTTATAGATTTTTACAAAAACAACGGATTCACTTTCAAAACGCTCTGCGAAGTGGCAGAAATGAAACTTAAAGGAACCATTAAATAAGGAGACAAAAATGGAAAATCTGAAAAAAAAGATAGCAAAAAGAGCCAAGGAACTTGTGAAAATCCTTGAAATTTCACCCGTTGAAGCAGAAAAAATCGAAGAAAACCTCTCTTTTTCATACTCTGCACCCAAAATTTCCAAAAAAACTGCTGCCAATGCAATCGACCACACGATCCTTTCATTCAACGCGGCTGAAGAAGACGTTCTAAGAATATGCCGCGAAGCCCGTGATTTCGGTTTCAAGGCAGTCTGCATAAATCCGATGTGGGTTAAAACCGCAGCCGCTTTCAGAAGTGAAAACAATGCAAAATTTCTCATCGCGACAGTCATAGATTTCCCGCTAGGCGCATCAACCGCAGCGGCAAAAACGGCTGAATCGGTCACAGCGGCACTTGACGGAGCCGACGAAATCGATGTCGTAATAAACATCGGGCTTATCAAAAGCAGAAAACTGAAAGAGTGCTTTAAACTTTTGAAAAGCACAACAAAAACAAAGGCTTACATAAAAGTTATTCTTGAAACATCGGCACTTTCGGAAGAAGAAAAAATCGATGCAGCGCTTATCGCGGTCTTTGCAGGAGCAGACATGCTCAAAACTTCGACCGGAGTAAACGGAAAGGCAACTGTCGAAGATGTGAAACTTTTGAGAGCTGTTGCAGGAAAAAGGCTCGGAGTCAAGGCTGCCGGCGGGATCAGAGACAAAGAAACATTGATCGCAATGATGCAGGCAGGTGCCGACAGAATCGGATGCAGCAGCTCGGTTTCTATAATGGAAAACTGGTAACAGCATGATTTTAAAGAGATTTTTCCTTGTTTTCATATTTTTGCCTATATTTTTTGCATCATGTTCCAAAGCCGAAAAACCGCGGGACCCAGTAACGCAGTTCATGCAGGCGCGAACCGACGGAAATACGCATCAGGCCTACATTCTGCTTGATAAAACCACTCAGGAGGTCTTTTCGGAGCATGATTTTGAAGAATACTGCTTCGTTTTCAAACCGTCAGAATTCGAAATTATGCCGGAAGAGAACGGATACACGCCTATTTCCTACACTTTCTACGACAAAAAATATAAGAAAGGAAGCGATGAACTTTATACTTTCTACATGACGAAAAATATCGAACACGTTAAACTGACAAACGGTAAAATTGTTTTCCCCCACATCGCATTTGTCAATATGCGGAAGGCTATTGAAGAAAAAAATATTGAAAAAGCAAAGTTTTTCTCGGATGTTATGCTCAGAATAGACCGAACCAACCCCGATGTTCTGGAAACTTCGGAAAATATGGGATTTATTCAAAAACACGACTGACGGATTTTGATTTGAAAGCATTTTTCTTTGTTTTATGTTTACTTTTTTCATTCTCACTTTTCGGAAACATTTTTTTCGATGAAAATATACCCGAAGAGCTGCGCAGCAAAATCACGGCATTCTACAAAGAAAAGAAAAACACGATAAATTTCCTAATCGAAATGCCCGACGAAAACCATCTTTCGATCGTTGCCGAAAACGGTTTCGTAAGAACCCTGCCGATAAAGGAAATAACTGCCGAAGATGTCTGCAACCTCATGGAAGAGATGGTCGCCGTAATATACGAAAAAGAGGAAAATCAAGACAAAATACCTAAAGATTCCGAGAAGTTGGCAAAAATCAAAAATCTATCTTCAAAGTGGCAGAAAGACGAGTTCAAAGAAAGTTTTTATGCTGAAGAAAAGCCGGAAACAGAGGAAAAACCGAAGCCGATTTTCCTGAAAGGCGGCATCAAAGTGACCGACAGGATCGAATTTTTCCCGTGGGCGAAAAAAAGCGACAGGTTCGGGGTTTCGCTTTTCGCAACTTCAGAAGAAAAATGGGCTTTCGGACTCAAATTTTCGGTAGGTTTCTCTTTTCTGCGCGCCGGGGCACGCTTCAAAAAAGGGATAAACCTGAAACTTGCAGACAACTCAGTTCCGTGGGAATCATACAGCCTGAATCTCCAGTTCGACATAATCGACCTCTACAACGTCCGCTTCTCCACAGGCTTCGAACTCGCCCTTTACAGCGCAAAAAGCGTTCTTTTCCACCGTGAATTTTTCGTTTTCAGGCTGGCATACCGGATAAAATGGTTTGAAGCCGCCGCTTCCTTCAACGTCTCTCCGACTCACATCGAACTCGGTCTTTTCGGTGCGACACACGAAATGCAGAGCTACAACTTCATGCTTTCTACCGTTTTTCTCTTCTGATTCCGCACGTTGAGTATCATCAAGTCAGAAAATAAACTTTCGTAGGTAATGTTCTGCGTTGCACTCCACCGCATTCTATCAAACAATTAAATATTTATTGACAAAAATTCTAAAATTTATATTAACATTATCAGTTAACTTTTGTTTTATGAGTAAAATATGAAAAGCGAGATTATTATTTGTGACAAAAATCAACCAAAACTCGACATCGAAAGTAAAATTTTAGCCATTCGAGGGCAGCATGTGATGATTGACCGTGACCTGGCCGAACTTTACGGTGTCGAGACAAAAGTTCTGAATCAAGCGGTAAAAAGAAATATCGAGCGGTTTCCGGAAAGATTTATGTTCCAGCTGAATGAAAAAGAGTTCGAATTTTTGAGGTCACAAACTGTGACCTCAAAAACGGAAACAAGAGGAGGACGTCAATATTTGCCTTATGCCTTTACAGAACAAGGAGTGGCGATGCTTTCTGCGGTTCTTAAAAGCGATACTGCGGTACTGACGAGTATAATGATTATTGATGCTTTTGTTGCTTTTCGCCGGTTTCTACAGAACAATTCTAAAATTTTCACTGAAATCGACTACTTAAAAAAACATGCGATTGAATCCGATAGAAAAATCGACGAACTTTTCGACAAAATGGACAGATATAAAATTGAAGACAGACATGGAATCTTCTTCCAAGGTCAGATTTTTGATGCCTACGCGAAATTCGAATCTTTTATCGCCGAAGCTGAAAAAGAAATTGTTCTGATAGATAACTATGTCGATTTAACAGTTCTTGAACGCTTCACCAAGAAGAAAAACGGCGTGAAAGTCACGATTTTTACTTATCCCAAGACAAAAATCACATCTCTTGATATCCAGAAATTTAATGAACAATATCCGACTCTTGTTCTGAAACATACAGAAAAAATCCACGACAGATTTTTGATTATCGACAATAAAATTCTTTACCATATTGGTGCTTCGCTAAAAGATCTGGGCAAAAAATGTTTCGGTTTCGAAATCATGGATTCATCTTGGATTGCGGAAATTATTAGAAATTTGTGAGGTCTGCGATCGTTCATTTCGACTTCACTCAATGACCGGGAACGGTTGCCTTGCCTCTCACTTCGGGAGAGGCAAGGCAACCGTTCCCGCTCCGCAAAACAAAATTCAATATTTTTCTTGAAATTGCAAAAACTCTAAATAAATTACGCGCGTTTTTTTTAAGATGGTCTTTTTTTAGAAGGAATCAGATGGGCAATTTAGTAAGAAACGACAAAATCAGGAACGTGGCGATCATCGCTCACGTTGACCACGGCAAAACAACACTTGTTGACGCAATGTTCAAGCAGAGCGGCGTATTCCGCGAAGGCGAAATCGTAAACGACAGGATCATGGACAACATGGATCTCGAGCGCGAGCGCGGCATCACGATCGCTGCGAAAAACTGCTCGGTCGTCTGGAAAGGGGTCAAAATAAACATTATCGACACTCCCGGACACGCCGATTTCGGCGGTGAAGTCGAACGTGCGCTTTTCATGGCAGACAGCGCGATACTCCTTGTCGATGCTTCGGAAGGTCCGCTTCCGCAGACGAGATTTGTTCTTCGCAAAGCTCTCGAAGCAAAACTTCAGATCATGGTAGTCATCAATAAAATCGATAGAAAAGATGCGAGACCTCAGGAAGTTCTTAACGAAATCGGCAATCTTTTCATAGACTTAGGTGCTGACGACGAGCAGCTTGACTTCCCTGTTCTCTATGCGATAGGACGTGACGGAATCGCTCAGGAAACTCTTGAAGAAAAAGGCGAAAACCTTCATATCCTCATGGATAAGATCATCGAATTCACGAAAGGTCCGCTCTACGACCCGGAACAGCCTTTCCAGATGCTTGTCACCGATCTCAGCTACAACGATTATCTCGGCAGACTTGCCATTGGAAAAGTCGTAAACGGCAGCGTACACTGCAACGAATCGCTTGTCTGCATAAAGGAAAACGATGTTCAGGCACGCCTTAAAGTCTCGAAACTCCAGCTTTATCAGGGCGTCAAACTTGTCGATGCCGAGATCGTAGAACCAGGCGACATCGTAATTCTTGCCGGAATCGAAGATGTCCACATCGGTGATACAGTTGCAACGATCGATCAGCCAGTAGCGCTTCCGAGGATCAAAGTCGACGAGCCGACTGTCAGCATGGTTTTCACGATAAACAACGGTCCTCTTGCGGGAAAAGAAGGAAAATACGTCCAGCTCAGAAAAATCAAAGAGAGACTTCACAAAGAGACTCTGATGAACGTTTCGATCAGGCTGGAAGAACCCGAAACCAACGATTACGTTATCGTCAAAGGGCGCGGCGAGCTCCAGATGGCGATCATCGTCGAGCAGATGAGACGTGAAGGCTTCGAACTCTGCGTCGGCAGACCGACCGTTATTTACAAAGAGATCGACGGCAAAAAATACGAGCCGATCGAGCATGTCTACATCGAATGTCACGAAATGTTCACAGGCATCGTAACCGAGAAACTTTCGGCAAGAAAAGGAAGAATGACCAACCTAGTCAACTCGGCTAACGAACGCGCTTTCATGGAATTTACCGTTCCTTCACGCGGACTTATCGGCTACCGCGACCAGTTCCTCACAGACACAAAAGGGACCGGAACTCTCAACACACTTTTCGAAGGATATGAAGAATACCGCGGCAACTTCCCCGTCAGATTCACGGGTTCGATTGTTTCCGACAGACAGGGCGAAGCCATAGCTTATGCACTTTTCAACCTTGAGCCGCGCGGCGAACTCTTTATCACACCCGGAATGCCGGTTTATGAAGGAATGATCATCGGCGAGCACTCGAAAGACCTCGATATCGACGTCAACCCGTGCAAAGCGAAAAAACTCACCAATATGCGTGCAGCTGGAAAAGACGATGCAGTAACACTCACGCCTGTAAAACCGATGACTTTGGAAAGGGCGATACATTTCATCAACGAAGACGAACTCGTCGAAGTCACCCCGAACTCGCTCAGACTCAGAAAAACCGTTCTTTCAGCCGCTCTGCGTCACGCGATGCGCGGCAAAGAATACATGGAAAGCCTCAAGGAAAACAGCTAAGAAACCGCACCCTTACTCCATCTTGACTATTTCAGCTGATTTCTTAAAATAAACAACTTTTAGTTTTTTACTGAGATTCGAGGGAAAATGATAAAAAGTCCAATAATTTCGAGATATAAATACGGATTTTTTCTGATTTTCGTTCTATTGCTTATCTTCTCCGTTTCCTCCTGTGACATCTTCAACGACTGCTCGAGTTCAAACTCATACTCAACACGCTGCAACGGGTTGTCTGTCGAACAGTGCGTCTACAGCGACGGAGGATACAGTTGGACTGAATACAAAAACTGCATCACAGGATGCCCCTCGGAAATCGGAAATCCCTCGTGCGCCGCTTCGACCTGCACATGCTCGGTCCAGTCGCAGTATGTCTGCGAGCGTGGCGGAACATACCGCTGCAACGGGAACAATGCCGAAAAATGCGAAAGTCTTGACCATTACAACGGCCACATCTGGGAAAACATCAGAAACTGCGACTCTCTCTTCAGGGAAAACGAAGTCGTTGAAAGCGGCTCATGCACCTCTGAAAATGAATACTACGAGCCGAAGTGCGTTCCGAAAATCAAGAAAGCTTTCCGCGGAAAGTGGCTGAGACTCGATAACAGCACCGATTTCTATCTTGGAACAAACGGCATCACGCGAGGTTCCTACAACAGCCAGTTCATTCCGGATTCTATCACAAAAATCGACGACAACATGCTGGAAATCACAGGCAACGGCGAAACGTTCAGGCTCATCCGCAACAGCATTACCGACGCGACTCTTAAACTGAACGTCAAACGTGCTGGAAATTTCTTGAAATCGCCGTCTGGAAATGGTGTCGGCGGAGTCGATGTCATAATCGAAAACACGCAGGATCCGGGCGAAACCTACGAAAAACAGTCGGGAAGCGACGGCAGCACGCAGTTTGACGATATCGTTTCGGGCGAATACACGATTTCTGTCGGAAATACGAGCGTGACGCAGACTATCTCCGACCACCTCAATGCCGGGAATTTCTACTTTTCACCCAACGGCTACATCTACAAGGCCCTTCTCAACTCGACAAACGAAGTATATTACGCCGAAGACCGCGACAACAGTGATGTTGGCAACAGATACACGGTTCATCTACGCGTTCACAATTTGGGAAATCAGGATGCTTCGGCGACTACGATTTCGCTGAAAACCGATGACACCTCAGTCAAAGTTGATGCGAAAGACGAAATTCTTGGCACTATCGAACCCGAAAATTATGTTTCATACGATTTTTCAATCGAAACTATCCCCTTTTCAAAGATAACTGATTTGAAAAACGCGGTCTATCACGATGTCGAGTTTTTAGTTTCGCTCAAGGACATAAACAACGAAGTCTGGGAAGATGTCATAACTCTGCGGATCTTCAGAAAAGCGGTGCCGATATATCTTTATTCCACGATGTCGAACCCGTTCATCCTCCTTTCGCCGCACCGCGAGATCGTCAGCATGTCGAGCGTCGTATGGGTTCCATACCGTCCCGATGCGAAATACAAGCTCATCGCGCAGAGCCTTTCCCTCAATACCGAAGGAGTCTACTCTATCGGCGTCGGTTCGTGGGATAACGGGAAATGGAATTCCGACCGCGAGACTTTCACCGATGTTTCCAACTATGAACCTAACAATCAGGAATCTCAGGCGAAAACAGTATACATGAACTCGCAGACGACATCTTACCTTCACAAAAACGATCTCGATTTCTGGATTATAGATATGAGTAAATAATGAACAAAATCAAATACTTATTTTTTATTTTCATCATACTTTCCGTTTTTGCTCTTTCGGCGAAAGAAGAAGCTAAACCGCAGAACAAATTCAGCGTGAACATCCAGTACAGCCAGACTTCGGGCTTCATTCCGGCGGCCGACATTCTCTGGCATTACACCGACACTGTCTTCTCGTCGCTCTACGGCAACTACTACATCACCGCCGAAAAAAAGACTTTGGAGAAGTATGAAAACAGCAAATATGCCCTTTTTTCAAGGACTTTCGTTGTCGGAGCGGACGTTATCGGGTTTTACGTCGCGAAACAGCCTGCGTTTTTTGCATTAAGTTTAGGAGTCGAATACAAACGGCTGAAAAACGAAGAATTCGGCTTTTTCGACCTCGAAGATTCGACTGTCACTTTCGAAGACACGACACGGCTCGACATGATCTTCCCCTTCCTCAAAATAAGGATCGACAAATACACCGAACGAACAAACAACCGCTTTCTCTTCGTTTTCTATCCGACCTACTGCCTTTTCACCGACCAGACGATGCTTTTCAAGCCTATCACGGCCCGCGTCTATCAGACCGATTCGGTAAAATGGCAGGTCCCGGCGATCGAACTTTCCGACGAACTGCTTTTCGATTTCTCACCTTTCGGCGGAATACTTCTGAGCGGCAGTTTTTCGTTCTGGCAGGCAAAATACAAGTCGGCCGTACTCAAAAAAAGATCTGGAAAATACGTTTTCGACAAAGCAGATGTTAAGCAGAATTTTCTTGAATACGCCGCAAGCATGTCTTATGTCCTTCCGTTTGAGATCGCAGGCAGGATCCGCCCGAAACTCGGGGTCGGCGTTCTCGGTTCGGCAGAATTCAGAAACAACGACGGCTCAAAATCGACACACAAAGATATCGGATATCTCCTTGTCGCAGGGTTTTACTATTAATCGGTAAAATATTTTCTCCATCTCCCCTTTTCTTTCTGCAAAACGGAAATAAATAAAAGGTGGATTTTGTTTATTGAGCGTTTTTTTGTGGAGGATGATATGAAAAACTTAATCAAGTTCTTGTTTTTACCGTTGTTTTTGCTTTTCTCTTTCGCCGGGATGAGTGCTTCCGACATGCACGGCCTCGAAGACGAACTCATCAAAATCTCGGAAAAAGCGAAAAAAAGCGTCGCTTCGATCAAAGTCGAGATAACCGAGCAGCAGAGGATGCGTGATCCGTTTTTTGACTTCTTTTTCGGCAATCCGATGCAGCCGCGCAGCAGAAAAAGCCAGGCTCAGGGCTCGGGTTTCGTAATCGATGACAAGGAAGGTTTTATCGTCACGAACAACCACGTCGTCCAGAAAGCCGAAAAAATAGAAGTCATGATCGACGGCAAGACTTTCAGCGCCAAACTTATCGGCACGGATCCGCACACCGATGTCGGCCTCATAAAAATAGAAGAATTCAAAAAAGGAGAGATCCAGGAACTCAAGTTTGCAGATTCCGACAAAATCAAGGTCGGAAGTTTTGCCATCGCGATAGGAAACCCGTTCGGCCTTTCCAACAGCGTAACATTCGGTATCGTCTCGGCAAAAGGGAGGAGCGGAATGCGTGTAACCGACTACGAGGACTTCATCCAGACAGATGCGGCGATAAACCCCGGAAACTCGGGCGGACCGCTCCTCAACATCGAAGGCGAAGTCATCGGCATGAACACTGCTATCCTTTCGCAGTCAGGCGGATACATGGGAATCGGCCTTGCAGTGCCTGCAAACATGGTCAAAGACATCACACAGCAGCTCAAAACCGGCAAAAAGATACAGCGTGCGATGATGGGGATCGTCATTCAGGAACTCAACGACGACCTCCGCAGCTACTTTGAGATCGATAAAAGCGTGAACGGTATCCTTGTTTCCAGCGTCGAAGCGAAAAGCCCTGCGGCAAAGGCAGGACTTCAGCAATATGACCTCATCACGAAGTTTGACGGCAAGGAAGTCGAGAACGTTTCGCAGTTCAGAACAGCGGTCGCTTTCAGCCCTTACGGCAAGAAGATACCGCTTGAGATCATCCGTAACGGCAAACCGATGAAACTTGAAGTCGTCCTCGACAAAGACTACCAGCTTTCGGAAAGTCCGCAGGAAATCGACCAGAAAGTCATGGACGAAATCGGCATCACGCTCACCGACAACAAGGGAAAGATCACCGTTTCCAACGTCGAGCAGGGTTCGCTCGCTCAGTCGGCCGGCATCATGCAGGGAGATGTGATCGTCGCGATCAATAAAAGACGTGTCAAAACCGCGGCTGAAGCCAACAAGATCATAAATTCGTCAAAGAAACTCCTCTTCACGATAAACCGCAACGGACGTGATTTCATCGTGGTGATCAACAGATAACGTTCCAATTATTTCGAAAATCTGACTCCTCAGCCGCTTGCGGCAGCTCCCCTGTCTCAGGGGCGCCGAGAATCTGTAGAGGCGTTTCCTGAAACGTCTCGCGAAATCAGAAAAAAATAGGTCTTCGTCTAAGGTGCAATTTTTGCACCTCGAACGGAAATGGGAATTATCTTGGGGAGTTAGCTTGCAGAGGTATTGCTAATTGTGCAGTCTGAAACTGCACAATTTGGTTACTTCGGAAATAATCGAACTAACTTCTTCAAATGATTTCTGAATCATGATTTCCATTTATATTTCCAAGCATTCATGGTGGTCATTAGTTTTGCTCCGTCTATTTTTTACATTCATTCGCTATTTCTGCCGCCATATTATTCAGCATAACACAATCATTGCGGCTGATATGCCGTTTGCTGGCATCATATTCCCATGGACTGAGGATAAGCAGCTCTCCTGCAGCACAAGCATCGAAGAGGTTATCCTGCGGTTTGTAATATTCACGAAAACCATTGTCCGCCAAATATATGAACGGCAGTTTTTCTTTCAGCAGAACTTCCATTACCTGCCGCTCCTGCGGCGAAATGAACGGAGAGACCATAACGGTACCGTTGCGGGCGGCAACAACACATCCGTTCATGTAGTCACGAAGCTGTTGATTATCGCCACGTTCAGCAGCCTCGACCATTGTACGGCGGACATGCACTGGTGCAAAATGCCCAGCTTGCAGCAGTGACACATTGCCGACTCCGGAATAAGTTCTGCCGGCTATCTCTATGCCGGTTTGCACGCGGAAAAAGCCTGGCTTAAGGTGTTTGGTGGCAAGACGCTGCGGGTTCATGTCTATATAGCGTATAGTTGCCGGCAATTGCCGTCTTTGCCCCATCGGTCGGATGAAAGGCATTTCGGTGAAAACAGGGTCAAGTTGATAATATGGCTTATCTCCCAAATGACCTCGAAGGAAAGCGGCGGTTTCTGTCAGTTGTTTCTGTAATTTTTGGTAGTTTTCCCGACTATCAGTCGGCGCAAGAAAAGAATATGCCCGTCCGAATTTTTTCACACCCTGCCAAAACCCCTGCACTGCACTTTTGATACCACGCAGCATTTCTTGCCGAACATACCACACTGCATGCAAGTGATCCGGCATCAGACAATAATGAATCACTTGTATTTCAGGGTGATATTTGGGTACTTCCCAAAGGGTGTTTACTAAAATTCTCCCTAATGGACGAGCCTCAACTTTTGCGCTCTTCGGGTCATTTTCCGGAATGACGAGTGTTCCAAGAAGCGGTTGTCTTGACGGTATAGTCAGTGTTATATGATAGAGACCGACCCCTTTCCACGCTGTGCCGCGCTCCTGCCAATGCCATTTATCCGGGTCGTTAGCCATATTATATTTCCTTCAACATCTATTTGCCCCCAATCTTCTCCGCATTCTGCGGAAGTTCCTGCTTAAATTCAAGGGTGAATGCGCCGGATTTGAGTTTATTGAGTGGTGTCATTGGGTTTGCTCCAATTTCAAACAATCTCAGCAAAATTTATTGTATTTATCGAAAAAGTCAAATTGAATTTTGTATTATTTTGACTTGATTTTAGAAAATCATTCTCAAACGAAGGATTTGTGAAAATATAAATGAAACCTTTGTTTTGGGTGTCCATTTTCAACCCGCACTTAAAACATTTTTACTTCTTGAACTCCAAATACTCTTGATATTTTACGACCATAAGATTTTTGATGTAGTTTTCCATATATGCATAGTCGGGATTGCCGTTTGAATCCGTAGGAAGCATTATGGTCTGAGCTTTCATTCGTTTTTCATTGAATTTATATGCATACAAAAATTTCGATCTCTGTTGTAAAATAATTGTTTTCATAAATAACAATGAAAATTTATTATCTTGCCACTTTTTCAAGTGAAACCTTTTTACATCATCTGAAAATATACATTCATAAGGATGATAGAAATTCTCAACGACACTTCCGTTATAATTTACACCAAGAACATTTTTATCAATAGAGTTATTCTTATTTGACACAAAATTTGTAATTCCATTATTCGAATCAGAAGCTCCAATAAACGGCCTATCACCACTTGTCATATTTGCGGCAGTCAATCGTTTTCCGGCTTTTATTTCAAAAATATCTGTAAGGCGGAAACCTTTCCATTCCTTATATTCCAATTTTTCAATTTTTATGCATTTAATGTCTGCATATTCTGTTTTTTTATTCTCAAAAAGATATTTTCTACCTTGCATGATCATTGAAAACTCAAACGTAAGGTAATCGCCGACAGTCTTTTCAAAATCCTTGTCGGTAGGAATCTCGTCATTGAAATAATAAAAACTGTGCAGCCATTCATCTTCCGCTGTGATTGTCGTTTTTACGCAGAACTTCGTCGGAGCTTCAAGGCGGTTAAACCACACATCAAGCAAATGCTGCTTTTTGTCTTTTGCGCTCTCTGTCTCCAAAAGCCCGATATGTGGAGACACCTTAAAGCCGTCATCCTCAAAATTCACGAATTTGCATATCTTCTCTTTGTCATGCGGAACTCCAGCCGTAAAAACAGCAATGCACGGAATTACGCCGATGCCATAAAAGGTATCTTTCTGAAGCATAATCGTGCCTTCGAGCGTGTGCTTTTTCAAAATCGACTCTTTTATCTGCTGTTCTTCCTTTGATTTTCCAGTCATTGAACTTTGAGGAACTATCACAGCACATCTTGAATTTGGAAGAAGTGAATCCAAAAGATGTTCCGTAAAAGCAATTTCATAAAGACTCGGATCTTTTTTTGTTCCCTGAGAATAAGGCGGATTCAACATTCCGACTGTTGCTCTGAAGTCTGTCTGAAGCTGTTTCGGATTTTTAGCAAGAAAATCATCACAGTGCAAATTGCTCTTTCCGTCGCCACGCAAAATCATATTCGTTGTGGCAACCGTGAACATATCTGGACGAAGTTCGATTCCGTAAAGCTGATTTTTGCGGATATGCTGTTTTTCAGCTTCACTTGAACTTTTTGAAAGCATTGCGTGAAGAGCCGCAACAAGAAAGCCGCCAGTTCCACAGCACGGGTCAAAAATTCTGTCGGTAGTTTTCAAATCAAGCAAATCGCAGAAAAGTTCCGTAATGTGCCGAGGTGTCAAAACGATTCCCAAAGTCTGACCGCTGCCGCCAGAATAACGCATAAACTCGCCGTAAAAACGACCGAGATAATCCTCAGCCGATTTTGTATATTTGATTGACTTATAAAGTTTTTCGTCCAGAAACTTTGCAAAGAATTTCAGCGGAGTTTCGCCAAGAGTCGCATTTTTTTCGTTTAACTTTGTACTGTCTTTTATGATTGCGAACTGCGAAAGAATTTTATCGATTTTTGTTATCGGCGATAAATCCGTTCTTTTGAAACTTGATTCAATCGCATTGTAAATTTTCTGTCCGTCAGTTACGAAAGTGTCTCCGTTTAGTGAATCAATACTGAAATTTCCATGGTCACGCTCACGCAAAGCAAGAAGAATTCCCGAAACAACAAGCGGTTTTTCTTCATCTTTCATATTACCGTAGTTTCTCAAATGCTCGTGCAATACTTTTGCATCCGCCAAGATCTCTTCCAGTTCTTTTTCTTTGTCGCTCGATTCCTTCAGGACATCGCAAAGATAATACTCGTCGATATTTTTTTCATTAAACGAAATAAAAGATTCAACATCTTCAAGCTGGTCAAACAGATTTTGCCTGTCATCAACAAAAAGCGGAGTAATCCGATGATTTTTTTCATTTCCGGAAACTCCCAAAGCAAAAACTTTTTTATAAGTCGTATTCTGAATCAAATGTTTCGCATAGAACAACGCGCCGTTCACGGCAAACTCAACAACATCTTTAGTCTCAAGGCTGATAAGTTTATTTGAATCGTATTTCACATGATTTTCGAGTTTCGGCTTATCTTCAATTACAATAATAAAATCTTTTACAACGCCCACATATTCAGGAAAACCGACTTTGCCAGTGCCGCGTTTTGACGCTGTTTTTAAAGCCTCATCAATTTCTTTTATTTCGCTTCCCTGTGCATCTAATTCTATTCCGGCTTCTTTCAGTAAATCGTGAACCCATAAATCGGTTTTAACTTCTTTCTTTGCCATGCAAACTCTCCTTGACGACCCAAAACCCGCCGCACTATAAAAAATCCCCTTTCTTATTTCAATAGCGTAACAATCTAATTTTATTGAATGATTTTGGAATTTAGATGTTAGACAATCTTGACTCGGAGAATGAGGAGATGCGAGTGGTGTTTATGTTACACTGCTAAGTAAAAACGCTAAATTTTAATTTTAAATCAAAATATATTTGATAATTCTTCAAATTTAATCACAATATTGATGTGAAAAATTTGTCTTTGGTCTTTAAATATGGAAAACGAGATAGTAATTCACAACGAGAATCAACCCAAACTCGACATTGAAAGCAAAATTTTAGTTATTCGCGGACAACAGGTGATGCTTGATCGAGACTTAGCTGAACTTTACGGTGTTGAAACCAGACTTTTGAATCAAGCAGTGAAAAGGAATCTGGAAAGATTTCCTGAACGCTTTATGTTTCAACTTACTAAAGAGGAAATGTTATTGCTTGATGAATCACGTTCAAGATCACAATTTGTGATCTTGAACGATAAAAAAAGCCGAGGAAGCAATGTTAAATATCTGCCTTATGCCTTTACGGAACAAGGTGTAGCGATGCTTGCATCTGTTCTTAAAAGCGATACTGCAGTGCTGACAAGTATAATGATTATCGATGCTTTTGTCGCTTTGAGGCGATTTGTGCAGGCAAATTCTCAAATTTTTCAAAGACTGGACTTTATGGAAAAACGACAGATAACAAGTGAGATTCACTTGTTGGAACACGGTAAAAAAATCGATGAGCTTTTTGACAAAATGGACAGATACAAAATCAAGGATAAGCAGGGAATCTTCTTCCAAGGACAGATTTTCGATGCTTATGCAAAATTCGAGTCTTTTATTGCTGAAGCGGAAAAAGAGATCGTTCTGATTGACAACTATGTTGATTTAACTGTTCTGGAACGCTTTGCGAAAAAGAAAAACGGTGTAAAAGTCACGATTTACACTTGTCCCAAAACTAAAATCACATCTCTCGACATCCAGAAATTCAATGAACAATATCCAGTGCTTGAACTAAGAAATACAGAAAAAATCCATGACCGCTTTTTGATAATCGATAACAAAATCCTTTATCACATCGGTGCTTCGCTAAAAGATCTGGGCAAAAAATGCTTTGGTTTTGAAATCATGGATTCATCGTGGATTAGTGAAATTATGAGGAATTTGTGAGATGTCTGACCTGATTAAAGTTTGTATTCGACTCTGATGTCGATCGGGATCTCTACAAGTTTGTCGAGTGCGTCGAGAATGTCTTTTCCGGGTTCTGCGTATTTCTTGAGGAATGCTTCAGCCTCTTCCGGAGTAGCTTCCGCTTCGATCCTGCAGAGCTCGTAAAGAAGTGATTCCGCTGCTTCTACCAAATTGGTTGAGTCAGTTTCAAAGTCGCCGTTCGGGAGAACTTTGATAACGCCCTTCTCTTTCAGCCAGTTGTATTCAACGACGTTTGCTGCGCCGTGAGCTTCGTGAACGCCGAATCTCATCGAGCGGAAAAGACCTGCGAAGAAGCTGTTGAGGGTCCTCTCTTTGTCGAATCCCGGAATTCCGTATTTTCCGCCGCATTTAAGAAGCGAGTAAAGGCTTCCTGTGTCCGCTTTCGCCTCTTCGACAGCGGTGTAGTTCTTGCCTATCGCCTTTGCGACCGGAGTGCCGTCCTTTCTGTATGCAGGTCCCAAGCCGTGGCTGACTTCGTGCATAAGAACAAAGTAGAAGTAAGGATCGAAATCGGCGTGGATCTTGCCGTGGGAAACTTCTTCCGCGATTTTTACGGTGCAGGTGTCGAACTTAGCCTTCATGATGTTGTAGATCATGATCTGTTTCCAGCCGACATTTCCGCGTACCCATGCGTCGTTCGGAAGGTTGAACGCACTCGCCATGATGCCCTGAGCCGCTTCGCCGCCGGTGTAGATCTGGTGAACGACGATCATCGGAGCCATGCCGCCGACAGCCGCTTTCGATTCAGCCGGAAGCGGGAATATCTCGGAGATCTTGTTGAGATTCTGCTCGATTTCGTGAAGTCTCGCCCCTTTTTCGTGGTCAACGACCATGAGGAAAGCCTCGTAAGTCGCCTTGATTCCCATAAAATCGTCTGCATAGACTTCAAACGGGCCGATAACAGGGTCGATCGGAACGTTTTTCATGCGGACCCATGTTGCGTCTGAATCACGGTAGTTGCCCGTTACAAGACCTTCGGCGCGTGCAAGCAAGTATTCTTTAAGTTCCTGATTTTCCACAGCATTTGCAGCAGCCTCCATATTATCGAATATATCAGTGAGCTCTTCAGCATAGTAAACATGGTAAGGGATCGCCTTGAGTTTGCCGTTTTCGCGGACAACGACCGAATAGTTGTCCATCATAAGTTCCTTCTCCTCTTCGCTCATTTCCGAAAGAGCCTTTTCCCACTCTTCTTTCGTGATATCTACCGGGTAGAAAGCGCATGTGCGCGGTCTGTCGTTGTATTCCGGGAAAAGTGATTTGTAGTTTTCAAGCTGTCCCCACGGACCCATGAAAAGTTTGAAGAAATCCTTCTTTTCCTCGTCGTTTCCAGCCATAACCTCGTCATAAACATCGGGAAGACCTTCGCTCTGCTGGCGGAGAAAGATCCTCGTGATGCCGTCCATCGCCTTTTTAAGGTAAGGAAGCGCGTTTTTAACGTCATCCGTGAGAGTCGAATGATCGTAATCGATCGAAACTTTTTTGAATTTTGCTACTGCTTCTGCAACCTTTGACATGATTTCCTCCAAAAAATCTGTTGTTAAAGAAACGAACGCAAAAGTCTATTTGAAATCGGATTTAAGTCAAAAATTGTTGTCACAGCGCAGTTATCCTGCAAAATCTTAAAACTGGAACCAAATGAAGTAAGATTCCAAAATCAAGGTCATAATTTTTTCATTAAACTCTTGGTATTTATTTCCATTTTGCTGAAAGCGAACCACTTTTTGCCCAAATCCTTGAGCGAAGCACCGATGTGATAAACCGTCTCATCAATACACAGAAAGCGGTCGTGGGAATTTGTGAAAACTTTTAATTTAATCGGAGAATATTGGGAATTATGCTTCTCAATATCAAGCTGCAGCTGCGGAGAAATACTTTTAGTCAGAATGCGAACATCAACGCCCTCACTATGCTTGTCGAGCATTTTCAGAACGCTGTCATCAATGTAATTATCGAATAATATTATCTGTTTTTTCGCACTGCGGATCAGGTCGCACACAAATGTATAGGCATCAAAAATCTGACCGTTGAAGAAAATTCCCTCGGCCGGTGGCAAAGACGTGCGGACAAAAAAATCGATTTTTTCTTCCGTTTTGCTCATCCGGTTTTCCAGCCGTTCAATCCTTTGGTTCACGGAATAACCTTTAAGAAGATAGTCTTTTAAAACGCTGGTTGCCCACTTACGGAACATCGTAGCGTTAAAACTGTTTACGCGGTATCCGACAGAAAGAATGGCATCAAGATTATAAAATTTGGTTTTATAAAGTTTCCCGTCAGAGGCAGTATATTCCAAAGTGGAATAAACTGAGTTTTCATCCAACTCGCCACTTTTGAAAATATTGTTCAGATGCTTGGAAATTGCAGGCTGTTTCACACCGAACAGAAAGGCTATCTGTGATTGTGTCAGCCACACCGAGTCATTGCTGATTCTAACCTCAAGATGAACAGCATTATTCGGCTGATACAAAACTATTTCATTTTCTTTAAAATTAGATTCAAAATAAATATCGTTTCCCATATCATTACCGAACAAAACATTTTTGTCAACTCGATGATATTGATTTTTAAATACAGATCAATAAAAATTTATTATAGAAATAAAAACATTTGCTGATTTGATAAAGAATCCAACTATCATGATTCCGAACAGTTCAAATTTAGGGAAGCAGCAGATTTACAGGAAATGATTTATTTTATTCTTTCGGGCAGTTGAGATCCGCTCTTGATATACAATTCCATATTGTATAAACATGTTCATCTTCTAAACATTCACACCAGTCGACTTCCGTAATTCCGTCGGCGCATATCCAGTTCTTTTTACTTCCGACAACACATCCGTCACATTCCATCTCGTCCTCATTCCAGCCAGCTTCGGAGCAATATGCTTCTCTGCATGCATCGGAAATTCTATCGCCTTCGTTATAAATCCTTCCTTCGCTGTCTTCGCACTGTGCCGGTGCTTCTTCGTCAGGTGTTTCGGTATCATCAGGTGTTTCGGTGTCAGCAGGTTCTTCGGGCGTTTTTTCGTCGATCGGGAAAGCAGCTTTGTGGTTTTTGCCTTCGTAATTGATTTCGATTGTTTTGATAGAATCGATTTCTTCTGCACTTGAAGCGGTGTATTCTATCGGCATAAGGTAGCAGCAGCTGTCGCAGTCAGCGGCAAGATCGAGGTCGGTGTCGCGCTCAAGAATGTTTACTTTCAGAACATTGTTTTCGATTCCTTCAATTTTGTAGCCGTATTCCCAGTCAATGCCGCAGCGCATTTCGCCGAACCAGTTGAATTTAATGGTTTTCTCTGCTTTTTCAGTAACTTCGACATACTCTTTGCAGGAAAATTCATCTTTTTGTTCGGTATAGATCCTGTCTTTGAAAGAAAGCGGAGGCTCATCGAAACGGCATTCACCGACGTCTACCGCTTTGAAATCATCTTCGTTTCCGTCTGCGGGCTCATTGTTGCTTTCCGAGCCGCAGCTTGCGACTAAAAACATTGCGAAAACCGCAGCTGACAAAATCAAAAATCTTTTCATGTTTTCCTCCTTAAAAAAACAAACTTTACATATATTTAGTACCACAAAATTCATTTTTTATTGAAAAAATTTTTCCGCAATTGGGAAAAATTAACAACCAGCTGATTTTATTAACGATATTTAAATATTTATTTTACTCTTTATACTGCTGATAGAAGTCGCCCGGCTGCGGCCCTTCATCGTATTTTCTTATCCACTCCTGATACTGGGCGGTGTTTTCAAGAAGAGAGAGAATCTCTTTCATCTGTTTTTTGAAGCGCGGCATACGCTTGTTGTCAAGCTGCGGAGTCGCGATCATCTTTACTTTCTGCGGATTGAGCCAGTTTCCCTTCGGATCTTTGATGCCTAAATGAAGATGCGGGCCGGTGCTTCTTCCGGTGTTTCCAACCGAAGCGATTCTCTGACGCGCCGAAACCGCAGTTCCGACACTGACATGGAACGCGCTCAGATGAAGGTAGTATGTTTTCGTGTTATCGGCATGGTTTATCGTGACCTGCTTTCCGCCGAGCGGAGTCTGCTTGACTTCGATGACTTTGCCGGGAGCGACAGCATAAACCGGAGTTCCTACCGGTGCGCCGTAATCGACACCGTGGTGAGTAACCATTTTTCCGGTTATCGGGTGACGGCGGACACCGAACGGACTCGTGATGCGGATTGTATCGAGAGGAAGCCTCATCGCACTTGGGATAAGCGCCTTTCCTTTGTCGGTATAGTGCGCGTTGAAAGCCGATTTCGGCTCTTCGTCCTCATACCTGAAAGCCTCGCTGAAACCTGCCTGTTTGCCGCGGTAGGAGGCGTAAAGCACCTTCGAACCGGGCACCATTTCGCCGTGATAGTATCTGTCCTCGACTAAAATCCTGTACTCGTCGCCTTTTCTCGCATCGGTACTGAAACTTACGATGCACTCAAGGATCCCGACCGTGACAGCGCGGATATTTCTCGTGACATCGTCCCTTTTGACAAGAGATTCGTTGAGAGTCGAGTCGATCCTGCCTTCTATTATCCTGAATCTGCGTTCTGTCGGCAGGGTTTTTGCCGTATATTTAAGTTTCTTTTCAACAGGATCACGCTTCAGAATGTGGAAAGTGACGATATCGGGATAGTAGACGAACTCTTCGACATTGCCGTCTTTGTCGAACTTCACTTTGAAGTCCTCTCCCGCCTTTATCTGCGTGAGATCGACGTCGTATCTGATCGCGTTGCTTATTTCCATCGCGTGTTTGAGCTGGAGTCCGGGAACTTTGAGCAAAGCCTCTTCTATTCCTTTTTTCGGAAGAATTTTGCCGTGCAGGAAACCTTCTGAATCGGCTGTCGAATCCTTATCCTTAACGACTTCGACATCGACTCCGCCCGTAATTT
The DNA here is from genome assembly GCA_902774115.1 of uncultured Spirochaetales bacterium. Lineage (GTDB taxonomy): Bacteria > UBP6 > UBA1177 > UBA1177 > UBA1177 > UBA1177. The sequence continues at coordinate 180,452 of CACYHH010000001.1, read as the reverse complement.
CACTGGATTCGATATCTTCAGCCTCTTTCTGCGGCTCTGACGGAGTTGATGCCGGTATTGCATCTCCGGCAGTCTCCTCGTTTTCACGCATTTCCGCGTTTTTGCGGTGAGAATCGTCATTTTGCGGTGATATTTTTTGTAGAGACGTTTCATGAAACGTCTGTACATTTTTTTCATCGGGTTTCGTTTGTTCCGCAGGTTTTTGCTCGGATGTTTCGCCTGCCCCGGCTCTGTAGAAAACGACAAGAAGAGCAAGTACCGCTATTACGGCTGCAAAAACCCAAACCGTAAAATTATGTTTTTTTTCATTATACATTTAAAACTCCGGCAAACTCAAAACACTACATCAGCCTGAATTTTTCCCGCAAAGCCTTTTCGACATTGGGAGTAACAAAATGGGAAAGATAAGTTCCGTTCTTCGAAGCGACTTCTTTGACAATGCTTGATGACAGAAACGAATATTTGTCTGAAGTCATGAAAAATACCGATTCGATCTTTGGTTCCATCGCCCTGTTCGTCGAAGCCATGAGGAATTCGTATTCGAAATCCGATACTGCACGCAGACCGCGGATCACGGTGAACACATTGACCTGACGCGCGAAATCGACAAGAAGATCGTTAAAAATCACAACCGTTATCGCAGGATCGTCCTTGAAAATCTCTTCAATCTGAAGTTTGCGCTCCTTCGCAGTGAAAAGGTTTTTTTTGCTTCCGTTTTCACCTATCGCGATATAGATTTTGTCGAAAATCGTCTTGGCACGGTTGACAATATCAAGATGCCCGAGGGTGAAAGGATCGAAACTGCCTGGATAAATCGCAGTTTTAGTCATTATTCTTCCTCGCCGGCTTTCTGTTCTTCCTGCTTTTTCTCCCGGGAATTGATTTTGTTAAGTGCCTTCTGAGCCTTTTTGTAGAATTCGTTGTTTTTGGAGACTGTTTTCATAACTTCATGGAAAAGTCTTTCAGCCTCTTCGGGATCATCATCCATAACGTACAATCCCTCTTCGTAAAGGTCTTCAGCCTCTTCTATCGCCTCTTCAGAATCGCCTTCTTTCGCAGCTTTCGGTGCCGGAGCACTGCTCTGCGGCATATTCTGCTTGATATAGTAAACTTCGTCCTGGATCATTCTTTTCTCGTTCGGATCGCTGACATTTTTAAGGCAGCGCTGGAAATAGCGGAGAGCCGTGGGCAGTTCGCCTCGTTCCTTATAAATATAGCCGAGTTTGCTCATTGAATCGACATCTTTCTTATTTCCGGCAAGAACTTTTTTGTAGTAGTTTATCGCCTTATTGATATCGCCTGACTCGTAGTATATTCCGGCAAGCAGCTTGACGGCATCACGGTTGCCAGATTTTTCCGCTTTTTTAAGGTATTCCATCGCTTTGCTGCGGTTACCAAGCTGAAGATAGCTTTCTCCGATTTCAAGGTAAGCGTCTTTCTTCAGAGAATTATTCGTAACTCTGTTGAAATACTTGAGAGCGCTTCTGTAATCATCCAGATTTTTGTAGATAACGCCTTTCATCAGAAGAAGATCCTGATCCGCAGGGTCGATTTTTTCAGCCGCTTCGATCTTTTCGACCGCACCTTTGTAGTCGCCGCGTTTCGACAGAATCCTTGCATAAAGCATATAGTTGTCGAAATTCTTCATGTCGAGAACGACTGCCGTATCGATCTCCTTTTCAGCTTCCGGATAACGTTCCATCGTGTAGAGAATCTTCGCTTTGAGGTAGTAAACAGATGTCTTCTGGGAATCAAGCTCAAGCGCCTTGTTTATAGTGTTGAGCGCCTTTTCATAAGACTTGACGTGGAAATAGGAGTTGGCAAGCGAAACATAGCTTTTATACATTTTCTTTTCGACAAAAGTTTTCTGCTCGAGCATCGATATGATCGTCTGCCACTTTCTCTCCTTTTCGAGACTGTCGACATAAGAGTGCATGTAATCGTAATTTCCGGGATCTATTTTATGTGCTCTTGCAAGCATCTTGCTCGCTTCGGCATATTTGCGCTGGTCTTTGAGGAATTCGCCGTAGAAGAAGTAAACCCTTTCGTCTCCGGCGGAGTTCTTTTCTTCAGCTTGTCTGAAATGCTCTGCCGCACTCTTGTAATCGGCGTTTTTGTGGTCGATTATCGCTTTTACCAAGTGATACGGATATCTGTCTTTTCCGAGTTTTTCGAGAACGACAAGGATCTGTTCGAGATCTTTGACCTTGTTGAAATCGACCAATAAAATGTGAGCCTTTGCGATATACGGCTCGACATAGGAAGGATCGGATTTTATAGAAAGATCGTAGAACTCTATCGCCTTCGCCTTGTCGCCGATATTCGAGTAAATCTTTCCTACTCTCGCCAGAAGCTGCGGATTCGTCAGAGTTTTGAGATCGAGTTTTGCAAGTTCGAGGTAAATTTTCTCTTTCTGTCCCAGAAGAACGTAGATTTCCGTCTTTCCGATTATCGAAGCAGCGTGCTTCGGATCTATTTTCAGAGCCATGTCGTAGTATTCCATAGCTTTTGTCGAATCGGAAATCTGAACATAAAAATCGGCGATCTTCGTTATAGCCTCAGTATCCGTCTGGTTTATTTCGACAGCTTTTTCGTAGTATTTTATAGCTTCCTTGAATGCGCCCATTCTTGTCGAAATACTTGCAAGCATCTGATAATATTCAGCCTTTTGTGTATCATCGGCCTTAGCGACAATATTGTTGTCTATATTTTTAAGGAATTTCTCGGCTTCTGCGAGTTTGTTATCGCTGTTCATAAGGATCTTCGATTTGAGAAGATATGCCTTGAGGTAGTTCGGAGACTCCGAAATTATCCTGTTGATGAACGCCATCGCCGACTGCGTGTCGCCGTTCTGATATTTCATGTTTGCCAGAGCATACATGATCTTGACGCTTTTTCCGCCGCCCTGAATGAAACCGGTGTTGAAGAAATTCTCGGCTTTTTCAAGATCGTTCTTTCCGCTTGCGATCAAACCCAGAATATAGAAAACTTCCTGATCGTTTTTATCGGTAAAGGGCTGGAGAAGTTCCGCCGCTTCATCGTACTGCTTCTGCTCGTAAAGGTAGAGAGACTTCGCTTTTACGAGGTCAATATTACCCGGAGCCTTCTTCATTGCCGCAGTTATCTTTTCATTTATCGAGGAAGAAGATTCGATTCTTCTGTTGTACGAAACAAGAAGGTTCATCTTTACCTGACCGTCAAGACCGACTGCGCTCGGAGCCGAATCGTCCGGTTTTATATACTGTTTGAGAATACCGATACTGTTTATATAGTCCTCTGGAATATCCTTGTCGAGAGCTTCTCTGACATCCGCAAGAGTTCCCGTATTGACCGCGATCTGCTCGCTTATGTTGTCGAGAATATCGGCAGAATTATTGCGTTTGGTATAGAAGTAATATGCACCGCCGGCAACGATAGCCAGAATCGCAAGAGTCGCAACGGAAGTCACGACGTAGAACATAACCGAACTGCCGCCGCGTTTTCTCTCTTTTTTCGGAGCTGCTTTCGGCACTCCGGTCATAGTGTCATTGAATTCGTCAGGAATGTAAACATGCTCGACTTTGCTGACGTCTTCATCCAAATTGATCTCTTCCGCAATGCTCTCTTTATTGATGGCTGTTCCCTCCTCAAAAAGCAGAGAATCCATGGAATCTTCAGCCTGATCGAGACCGAGCGAAAGACCCGAAGAATTATCCGAACTCTGCGGAGCCTGCTTGGAAGGTGCCTCTCCGCCGTTCCAGTTTACGCCGTCGTAGCTGATGTCGTCGTCTTCCGTAATTTCACCGTTTATCATAAGTTCATCGACCTGCGATTCATCGACAGGACCGATCACTTTGCCTGTATTTTTGTTTCTGAAATAGATCTTCTGGCTCTGCTGCTGCGGTTTGGCGGAAGGTGTATCCCCGAAAAGCTCTTTCAGGAAATCATCCGTATTGTCTTCCGAGTTTCCCCCTTTGTCACCGGAAACACTGCCGAAAAGATCATCATCGTCGCTTCCGAAAAGGTCATCTTCCTTCTTATGACTGTCTTCTGCGGCACTTTTAACAGGCTGATCCGAAAAAAGATCGTCTAAATCTGAATCTGCCGAAGCACCTTTATTCGGAACATCCGAAAAGAGGGCATCCGCATCGGAATCAGATTCCGCCGGTTTCTGCGGATTGTCGGCAAAAAGATCGTCGTCTGCATCGAAACGGTCGTTAGCAATATCAAGCTCGGATTTTCCGCTGCCGCCGAACGAAACACTCTCTGCATCGAAAGAATTGGAAGAATCTGATATTTCATCGTTGTAGGACGTTATTTCGATTCCGCCGTTTTCTTCCGGAACATCTTCGCTCTGAGGCGCCTCTTCCTGCTGCTTACTGTTGAAATCACCGTTCAGCAGAGCATCGAGATCATCAGCCGCCTTATTGTTGTTTGCAGGCATCGAATCGAAAAGAGAATCCATATCAGAGCTTTTGTTTTCCTGAATTTCATCCTCTTTCGGAGGTTCAGGTTTTTCTTCGTTTTCCTGTTCCCTGAAAACTCTGAACTTGTTTCCGCAGACGGAACATTTTACCGGAAGACCCTTCTCCGGAATTTTCGAATCGTCTATCTGATAGTTCGTGCTGCAGTGAGGACATACGATTTTCATTGTTACCACCTTCTCCAAAGTTTATATTTTTGTCTTTTGATTCACAACATTCAAAAACGAGACCGCTCCGACACCCTTTTCGCCTTTTACTCCGGCAAAAATCGCCTCACGGTTATATTTCTTAAAAAGCTCCGCAAGCTTATCCTTTCCACATGTCATAATCCTGTCTTCGACAAAGGAAACATAGCCGAACATTCTCGACAAATCCAACAAATTCAACAAGTTGTCAGTTGGCATTTCTATCTGTGCGGCAAGAGTTTCAAGATCTATTTCCGCTTCGTGAACAGGTTCCGAGCCTTCCTTTTTAACGACATACGGAAGAACGCCCGCAACAAGTCTGATGTGCTGCGGACTCATTTCGTCCAAAGGTTTATCCTTTTCATTTGCTCTCGCCGAATTTTTGATAAAAAGGGCAAATGCAGCCTTCGGATCTCCGGCAAAAAACTCTTCGGCTTCGGCACTTTCCATAAGCTGAAGACGGGTTTCCTCCCTTGCCGTAACACTGAATTTAGACGGTTTCCCGAAAAAACAACCCTCTTCGCCGAAAAAATCGTCTTCGGAAAGAAAGAAAGTTTCCCCGTTCCCCTCAAGTTTCACACTGCCGTGCTTTATCAGAAAAAGGTGCGGCGAAATTTCACCGGTCAGGACAACAGTTTCTCCCGGAAGGAACTCCTTTTCCATTACTCTTCCTCTTCCTTCTTCAACTTCAATGAATTCGGGCACTTGCCTTCGCATTCATCGGCGCGTTTTATAAAAAGTCTGAATTTTTTCAACGCGTTTCCGGAAACCGTATGCTCAATCTTGCACGCGATTTCGTCAGCTTCTTCCTCTTCAAGATTGAGGATGTCTCTGAAAAAATGCCTGAAAAGCTCGTGTCTTGCGAGAATATCCTGAGCAATAGCCTTCCCCTCGTCTGTCAGAGTGACGTATCCGTTCATTTCGTGGTTGACAAGCCCTTTCTGCGTCAGAAGTTTGAGCGCTCTCGTGACTGTCGCACGGCGGACACCCAGTTTGCTCGAAAGCTCCATATTTCTTGCAACGACCCTTTTTTCGGTAAGCTCAAGAATCGCCTCGAGGTAATCTTCCTGAGTCGAAGTCAGGTTTTTATCGTTCGTTTTTTCTGCCATTGCACTTCACCCCACACAGATTTAAGGCATTTTTAACAATAATATCAGCGAGTTGCGATTTTTCTATATTTTTAAACTCTTCAACACGGTCTGCAAAAACGATTTTTACCGTGTTTGTGTCTGCTCCGAAAGGATTAAATTCTGAAGAAACCTGATTTGCCACTACGAAATCGAGATTTTTCTTCACAAGTTTTTTCCGCGCGTTTTCTTCAAGATTCTCGGTTTCAGCGGCAAAACCGATTCTTACAGCACCCGGTTTTGTCCAGTTGACCGATTCCGCAAGAATGTCTTTTGTCATGAAAAATTCAGCAGTTACAAAATTTTCGCCCTTTTTGATCTTCTGCGCGCTCTTTTCCGGCGAATAGTCGGCAATCGCGGCGCTCATAACAAAAATATCGGCATCTTTGACGTTTTTTTCTACAACTTCGGCAGTTTCAGCCGCAGTCACAGTCTTTATCACTGAATATCCGGGATTGAACTTCGGCTCCGCATTGACAGCAACAAAAGTTACGTCTCCGCCCGATTTCAAAGCCGCTTCCGAAACAGCGAAACCGGTTTTGCCCGAAGAACCGTTCGTCACGAAACGCACAGGATCAAGGTATTCCCGCGTCGCGCCGCCGGTGACAAGCCACTTGACGCCGCTGTGTTTTACGGGATAGAAAATCTCTTCAAGTTTGAAAATTATCTCTTCAGGCTCGGCCATTCTCCCTTTTCCGCTCGTTCCGCAGGCAAGGCAGCCGCTTTCAGGATCTGCGAAATAAACATTTGCGCGCTTTTTCAGCCGCTCAATATTTTCAAGATTCGCAGGATTCTCGAACATTGCCGTATTCATCGCCGGAGCGAAAAGAACCGGAGCCGTCGCCGCCGAAAGAATTGTCGAAGCAAGATCGTCGGCTATTCCGCAGGCAGCCTTTGCGATAATATTCGCCGTAGCGGGAGCAACTATGACTGCATCAACATCCTGAGCAAGCGTGATGTGGGTGATTTTTGAAGAATCGAAAGTTTCGAAAGAATCGAAGAGCGGAGTCTTGCCGGAAAGTGCCTCCCAAGTAGATTTTCCTATAAAATTCAGCGAGTTAGCAGTCCCTACGACCTGGATCGAAGCGCCAAGCTTTGTGAGTTCGCGCAGAAGATAAACCGATTTATAGGCCGCAATACCGCCCGAAACTATAAGAAGCAGATTCTTGTTAAAAATTCCCGAAGCCATGATTCACCTTCACAATCAGACGCGGAATATTACTCAAGTATCTATAATATACAAATATTTTTATAAATTTATTGATAAATTGTCAGATGGCCGTGATTTTTAGTTTCAGAAATGTCCTATACTCTGTCGAGGACTTTATCCATTCTGGCAAGGAAGTCTTCGGTCTGGAGATGGTCGCCCAAAGTTACTCTGAAGAAACCCGGAAGCATTTTGAAGGAGCTTCTGTCGCGGACAAAAATGTTTTCTTTTTCCATTTCTTCAAGGAGTTTCGGAAGGCGCGGATGCTGAACCATGATGTAGTTCGCCTTGCTGTCGAAAGCGGTAAGACCGCGTTTGCGGAAGAAATCAAGCATCGCGATCTTGCTGTTTCTGACGTCGGTTACGTATTTTTCCATATACTGCTTGTCGTCAAGTGCCGCAGTCGCCGCGATCTGTGCAAGAACGCTTACGCTTTTCGGGTTGAGGACCTTCGAAAGCTGCGCGATAAGCGAAAGGTTCGTGAGAAGGTACCCTACTCTAAGTCCTGCAAGAGCCCATGCTTTCGAGAAAGTTCTCGTAACAATCAGATTCGGATAAGTGTCAATGAGATCGAGAACCGTTTCGCCCGCGAATTCGTAGTAAGCCTCGTCAACGATAACGACACAGTGACTCGCAATCGAGCAGAGAGTAGCGATCTGCTGTTTTGAAAGCAGAACACCTGTCGGATTGTTCGGGTTTACGATATAAATCATTTTTGTTGCGGGTGTTACATTTTCAAGGACTGAAGCGATGTCCGGCTTGAAAGGATCGGGAGTTTCGACCTTTTTTACGACTGCGCCGCGTGTATGGATATAGGTCAGGAAGTGGGTGTATGTCGGATAAGGAACGACTACTTCGTCTTTCGGATCAAGGAAAACTTTGCATATGAGGTCAAGCGCATCGTCGCTTCCGTTCGTGACAAGGATCTCTTCCATTGCACGCCCTGAATAGGCTGCGAGTTTGCGGCGGAGCTCCTTGCTCGAAAGCTCGGGATACCAGTTGAGCAGATTGTCGTTGCAGGCAAGAGCGTTTATTATCGCATTTTTAACTGCAACCGAGGGCGGCAAAGTCGATTCATTCCAGTCGAGCTTGAGCGGCGGAAGATCGCAGTTCGCAAGCCCGGAAACGATTTTGTCGCGGCTTGAAATCGGCGAATAAGGCTCTAAATTTTCTATAAAATCGGAAGCAAAATTTCTTTCAGTCTTACTGTAACAAGCAGTTCCTTTCATCTTTTTTCCCTAAGTTAAAAAACAAAAAATCGGCCAAAGCAAGCAAAAAATATGCCAACACAAGTGTTTGATTTAATTGATTTTTTCATCAAAAACAATGTAAAAAATTTTTACAATAGCTACTCAGATTAAAAAAGTTTTAAAAATGGATTTTTGTCTGGATTTGCTTTGGAAAAAATGTTTACAAACTAATCTTTCGTGCAGGAAACGTCGTCGAAATAAGTAAGAAGAGCGTCGCCGCTTGCATCAAAAAGAATGATCTGGACATCGTTGTCATCTGCTGTCAGTTTGAATGTCAGAGTGAGTTTGGTCCAACTGGTTGAATTGATATCGCCCCAGAAGTTTGATTTCGGGTAGTAACCCTCCTGATTGCCTTCTACATTTGTCGAGTAGACTCTGAAACCGGCGCTTGCCGTAGTCCCTTTCGCATAAGCTTCGCAGCTGTAGGTTCCTGCAGTAAGAGCTATAGACTGAGTTGTAAAACGTTTGTTGCCGCTCGCTATACTCTTAAGCTGAACAGAGTAGTTTCCTGTTCTTGCATTGCCGGTTACGACCTCCGCGTTAGCATTTGCAATGTTTGTTTTGTCACCTTTCCAGCCGGTAAGATCTCCTGTTTCGAATCCGCCGTTCGTGATGATCGTGGCATCTGCCGAACATTCGTGAGTCGTTGTATTGCACTCATGCATAGAAGCGCAGTCTGCATTTGTCATGCACTTTCCTTCCTGAGCGACGCATGTGCCGGTAACTCCTGAACATTCCTGATAACTGTCATCACATACGACTCCTTCGCACGGATCGCCGTCAACACAGAGATGCTGCTCGGTGTCGCAGATTTTGTCAACTGCAGGACACTCGGCTTTTGTTGCGCAGAAACCATCTTTCGGAAGACATTCGCCAGTCACAGGCTCACACTCGGACCACGATTCGTCGCATGTCGATGCTGAGCAGTTGTCGATGACGTAATCTTCGGCAAATCTCGGAAGAATCTTTGAATGGTTGAAAGTGTAGGCCAGAACACCGCTGATCAAATCAAAATGTGTTCCGACCTCAGGATCTTCAAATGAATAGAAGTCGTCATCGACTTTGAGTCCGTTTGCAACACCGAAAACGTGGTAAGAATCGGCCGCTTCGGTGACATTGACATCTTCGACTTTGACAAGAACGCCGTTGTATGCATCTTTCAGTTCTCCGCCGTCTTTGACTTTCGCCGGATCGACCGTTACGAAATCTGGAACACCTTTATTCGCCTTGATTACTTCGACACTTTCGACATTTGCGATCTGGAGCTGGTCATAGTAAACCATAACCTTTCCGCTGACACGGACTTTATCTCCTACATTGACATCGGCAGGCGATTTATAGACATAAATTCCGCTGAATTTCTCTTTCAAAGCACTGTCGTGGTCGTCAGGATCGACCTGCATGAAGAAATTTTTGCTCTTGAATGCCGTGACGATTCCCTCGACCTTTACCAGAGCACCTTCAGCAACGGTTTTCTGCTTGATTTCATAAATCGTGACAGCCGTCACATCGCACGCATCACCGATTCCGTTTCCGTCAGAATCGGTCTGTTCCGGATTTTTGTCGAACGGACAGTTGTCGAGCGCGTTTATAATGCCGTCGCCGTCTTTGTCCGATGGATTTACTACACTGCAGTCGTCAGTATTTTTTGCAAGCGGGCACGGATCGCACGCATCACCTACTCCGTCACCGTCAGAATCAGCCTGTTTGCCGCCGTCGACCGGTCTGATCGGGTTGAAAATATCGGGGCAGTTGTCGTCTTCATCCTCAATTCCGTCGCCGTCAGTATCGTCGTTGGTCGGACCTGAGTATGGATTCGACTCATCCTGGCTTCTCGTACGCTTAGGAACGCATGTCGGCTCGTCATCAGGTGTTCCGCAGTAGAAAAGTTTGTACTGGTCGCTGTTTGCACTCTGAAGTTCAGCAAAAGTTTTGCCGGTTTCCTTTACGCACACTTTCTTATTGACATCGCAGACAGAAAGTTTCTCGCATTCGTTTGCTGAATCAAGCGCTGTTACGACATTTTCATCGCCGTAGAAAACTATTCCGCCTCTGAGAACAAGCGCGACTTTCTTTTCGTGTCCTTCGATGACGGCTCTGTAAGGATTTGCAGCACCTTTGGCATCAAAAATTACGATATCGCCGACAAGTCCGGGTCTGATAGCGCCGGTAACATCGAGAATTCTGAGTGCTGCAGCGTTGTTGACTGTCGCCAGTTTCCAGATTTCATAGTCAGAAAAACTCTTTCCAAAGTGGTTTTTGTTGAGATAATCGACACATGCAAGTTCGCGGAGAATGTGCATCGAGCCGCTTGAGAGCCAGTCGGTGCCGAGACCTATGAGAACGCCCTGATTTTTGAGCATCGTGACAGGAGCTGTGTTACCATAAAGTGAAACATTCGTTCTTGCAGACCATATTATCGCGGTTTTGCTGTTTGCGAGTTCTTCACCGTCACTTGCGATAATTCCGACCGAGTGGACGAACGCCGAATTTTCTTTAGCGAGGTCGATTCCTCCGTCCTGTCTGCCTGTAAGACAGAGCATCTCGTTTCTCGCAGCCTTGTTGATGCCTTCCGAAACGTGCGGAAGATAGCAGTCGTTCTGCAGAACGCTCGCAGTATCTATTTTGTAATCACTGCAGCCGCTTTCTACCATGTTTCCGCTTGAATCACCGAGCGGGAAAGTCTGATAGTGGACGTTTATTCCGCCCAAGCCTTGGGTATTTACAAAATTCTGGTCGATATTTCTAAGGAATCCGTTCGCTCCGCCGCTTCCCGCGATAGCGAGAGTTCCGGACATGAGCTGACGCAGCTCGGCCCACTGTTTCTGCACGGCCGAAGCGCCACTGTTAATGTTTTTCTGAAGGTTTGTGTGACCGTTCTTGCCCTTTCTCCACTCGTGTCTGTGATCGAATCTCTCAGCTCCCCAGTCGCTTGGCTTGTTGTTGACATAGCCGAGATGATCATGACCGTTTATCAAAGCGGGGGTTACAGTCGCACCCGGGCAGTTGATTTCAGTTGCACCGGTCGCATCAGCCGAGCAGTCACAGCCTGCACAAGCAATGAAACCGTCTTCACCTATCAGCACTTCACCGCCGATATAGGTTTTGTTTCCTGAAAGAATGTTACCTTTTATAAGTTTCGCACCGTTTCCCTTTTTGACTTCGCATACTCCGCTCGAAAGTGCCGGAAGTTCGTTGCAGCTTACAGTTTCGGGCACATCTTCGGCGTCAACCACCGGCTCTTCAGGATCAGTGTCAGGCTCGGTATCGGGTTCCGTGTCAGGTTCAGTATCGACATCATCAGGATCCGTATCACCGCAGTCGTCACCGTCACAATCGGGAACAGTGTCGCAGTCATCGTCGTCACCTTCGGGTTTTTCCGTATCAGTGTCTCCGTCATCAATCTGATCTTCATCTATTTCCGATTTTCCTCCACCGCTGCACGCGACAAACAAAAGCAGCATCAGAACGAGTGCTGCCGACATGAATTTTTTCATTGAAACCTCCGTATAAAATAAATAAAAAGTAACACATCAAAACTGAATATTATAACTTAAAACACCGGAAAAAACAAAAATTCATTTTATTGTTCCCGCATCTTGCAAAAAAAAATTTTTAAATGTAGAGTCGCGCGTTTTTTCTTTTTTTGGAGGTTAACGTGTGCGGAATAGCCGGTATTTTCAATGTTTCAGACAGTGAAACCCTTGTTGCCGAACTCCTTTTTTCGATTCAGCACAGAGGTCAGGAAAGCTGCGGTCTGGCAGCAAGAAACGAGCGCGGAAACATCTTCTGCTACAAAGGAATGGGTCTTGTAAAGAACGTTCTCACGGAAGAGATACTCAAGAAATACAGCGGAAACATCGCCATCGGTCACGTCCGCTACCCGACTGCGGGGAAAAGCGACGAAACCAACAGCCAGCCGCATGTGATCGAGCTTCCGGAAGGTCCGCATCTCGCGATCTGCAGCAACGGCGACATCATCAACTACTACGAACTCCGCACATGGCTTGAAAACGACTACGGCTTCACCTTCAAAAGCGACAACGACGGAGAGCTCATCGGCAGACTCATCGCCTTCTACCTTCTTCACAAGAAACTTTCGATCGAAGATTCGATAATCGAAGCGCAGAAACAGCTCAAAGGCGCATTCTCGTCGATACTCATCTACCGCGACAAAATGTTCGGATTCCGCGATCCGCACGGATACAGGCCTTACGTCATCGGAACTCTCGACGACGAAGCTGATTTAAACGGCGAGATCCCGTCAGAAGGCATTGTTCTCGCGTCTGAAAGCTGCGCATTCGGCATTGTCGGAGCAAGAATGATCAGAGAAATGCGCCCCGGCGAGATCATCAGGCTCGAAAAAGGGAAACCGATGACGACAGTCGCAGTCAACGCCGGAAAAACGCAGCACTGCGTATTCGAACTTATCTATTTCTCGCGTCCTGACACAAAAGTTTTCGGCGAAAAAGTTTACGATGTCCGCAAAAAAATCGGCGCACAGCTTGCAGATTACGATAAAAACATGGGATTCGGCGACGACACTGTCGTTATGGCAGTCCCGGACTCGTCGAACTTCGTCGCTTTGGGTTACGCCCAGAGCGCGAAACTCTCTTTCGATATGGGACTTCTGAGAAACCACTATGTCGGTCGTACTTTTACAAAACCAGACCAGAAACAGCGTGACGAAGGTGTCCGCCACAAATTCAATCCCCTTCCCGACTTTTTCGAAGGCAAAAAAGTAGTTCTCGTTGACGATTCGATCGTCCGTGGAACCACTCTCCGCAAAATCACAAGAATGCTCCGCAACGCCGGTGCAAAAGAGATCCACATCAGGATCGGTTCTCCGAAAGTCATCGGAAGCTGCTACTACGGCATCGACACTCCGACGAGAAACGAACTTATCGCGGCAGTAAAAAGCCACGACGAAATCTGCGAATATTTAGGCGCCGATTCGCTGAAGCACATCGAAATCGCCGATTTCGGCAAGATCCTCCACAAATTCGAAGATTTCTGCTTCGCCTGCTTCAACCTTGAATATCAGTATAAACCAGAAGATTACCACCAGAAAGTAAACCGCCCCGACGCAAAGTAAATTTCACTGCAAAAATCTTAGATATTTTTTGATTCTTAAAAAAAATTCAGGACTTTAGATAAACAGCATCGAACAGCATGCTATTTCTCACAAAACATCATTAAATTTGGGAGAAAAAGATTGATTTTCTGCTAATCTTGTTGACGACGGGACCCTGATCCGGATAGGAGCAGGCAGAAAAACCCTCTATGCGAAGGCTGATCCTGTTTAGATGAAAAGCATCGAACAGCCGTCGGATTTGCTTTCTTCTTTTTCAGCGGAAGATTCAGAATCGGTTGCGGGTGAAACGGAACCGTCACCGTCTGCCTTATCACCGTCAGCGGAAGCAGCATCACTCTCCAAATCTCCGGAATAAAATTGGAAATCGCAACTGTTACAGCATTCTTCTGTATTGCAGTTTTTTTTGTAATTCAAGACTCTTTTTCCTGATTTCCGCGAGTCTCGCCTTGAGATGCAACAGATTTTCGGAAAGTTTTTTTCGAAATTTGTTTTATCTCCACACAGGCAGATTTTCCCAATCATTAGGAAATCCCATTTCTTTGAGAGTCAAAAGCAGATGCCTGTCATTCAGCAATGCTACAAGATTCTTTTTAAAAGAATTTCCGGGACTTATGATGTCAACGATGTATTTGACAGCGCAGAGGATGGCAAAAATTTTGTTATGTTCCAAAGTTTCAGTCTCGGATTTGCTTAAAAACGGATTGGTTGTGTTGTATGAAAGTTTCAAGTGAATAGCGAATCTCCTGTTCCAGATTCTGCTGTGGTGAGCGCAGCAATTCCGCAGATTTGAGAAAGCGTGAAGCCAGTTCGAAAGCACATCGCTTTTGCGAATTCCCAATTCTTCAGCAATTTTCTGTTTTTCGCGGCTGTCGCGCAACAGGCCGTACATCCGGCTTAAAGCACCGAACGAAACGACTTCCAAAGTCATCCACGACGGCGGCATTTCCGGCGAATCATATTTCTCCTTGTAATGTCTAATAAAATCCTCATTGCTTCTAAGCACATCAGCCTTTATGTTTTCGACAAGTTTTTCATAAAAATTTTTGTCTTTATATCTTTCCGCCGCTTCAAACCACCATGGATCTTCGGTCGAAACAGAATAAACAAGCGACATTTTAGTACGGACAGCAACTTCGATTTTTTCAAGTTCGTTAAAAATAAGATTCCTTAATCTGCGGTCGAAAAGATAAAGGTCGATGATATCCTCAAAACAGATGTCTTTTAGGATAAAGGCGTGGTCTACATCAGGATCGGTGTTGTTCTGAAAAGGATAAGTATAGGACCGCAGCCTGTAGCAGCCGATGTTTTTCAGATATTCGCGAGCGGAAGTTTTATCCAAAAAATTCAATCCGCGTTTTTCAAGTTTTGCTATTTGCTCGTCAACTGAAATCGGAGATTTTGTGTATTTCATGCTGAATCGTGATTCCAAAAAACTCGAAGCCCTCCCTGGTGCGCTGATCTTACGGGAAGCGTGGGAGGGACTATTAGCTAAAACGATACTCTCTTTTCTTGTTTTGTCAATACTGATTTAGAAAAATTTTAAGTTTGTTGAAATAAAACTTAGATAAACAGCATAGAACAGCCGTCGGATTTGCTTTCTTCTTTTTCAGAGGAAGATTCTGAATCAGTTGCGGGTGCGGAATCACCGTCAGCGGTGTCTTCTGCAGAAGCGGAACCGTTTCCGGCTACATCAGTGTTTGCAGCGTCTTCTTTGCCCTCTTCGCCCTCGTCAAAAGGCATATCAACGCATGAGTTGCACGTTCCAGATGCCTCAAGACAGTCAAACTCGTTTTTGTATTCGTTTCTATACTCCTCATACTGACAGCAATGTCCTATTTCGTACGATATTGAGTCGGAATTAAGCGGAGCATCAAGAATGTCGTTGATTCCGTCGATGGGATTAAGACAAGTATTGTTGATTTTTTCAATGTAAGAAACACACACATCAAGAAATCCTGCTTCCGTGCAGATCTTTCTTGCAGTCATAGCTTCCGTTCCGCAGATTTCAACAAGAGTGTCATTACATGCTGTCTCGCTGAAAATTCCGCTTCCGGTGTTTATTCCTTCGATACCGTAGCATCTGCAGCTGTAGTCACCATTCTGTTCCAAATGGCATTCACCAGCCTCGTTTTCGCATTTGATTCCTGCGTTTTTGCATACTTTCTCAAGTTCCGCATCACATTCTTCGTCTGTCGGCAGAGTTTGGGTGCCATCAATTGTTGAATCTTCCCCAACACCCATACCATCACGGCATGTGCATTCCTGACTGAAAAACTCATCAGAAAGCGTATAAGTGCATTTTCCAAGATCCGATTCGCATGAAACCATTTCAGTTTCCGCAAAAAGTGTTGTTGCCACTGCAAGCATTGCAACCAAAACAAGTGATTTTTTCATAACAACCTCCATAAAGTTAAAAAACATACGGCCTTCGCCAAAAAACACATATATTTAGTTCCCAAAAATCCGATTTTTATTGAAAAAAAATTACCCCCCCGAAAAATTTCACAACTATTTAGTTTTATTAATGATTTTTTGCATTTTTTTTTTACAATTCAGAATTTTATTTACCGATTTACGCGACTATAGCCTTCAAGCGTACAGTATTTTCGGAAAGTCTCTCTGGAACTTTTCATTTTTTGAGGAAACTATCCGGTAGAAGTGCGCTAATCAGCGTTGCGGACACAAATGACATTTGCTCCGATATTCTTGTTGATTAAGGAATCCCAGTTCATGTTATATCTAAAGGCTAAAATTTGATAAGGCATATATGTGGTTGAAGACCATGAAATGCCTATGTTTCCGAAGTCGGACATCCTGTCGATATTGTCATAGTTCAGGAGAGATGCCAGTTCGTTTTTATTGGGTAACCGCCAGTCGGAAAATCCCGCATAACTTAGATTTTCACAATAATCCAACGCGTAAAACCAATTATATGAGGCAGAAAAATCGTCTTTCTTTTTCCACATCAGTTTGGTTGCAGAATCAATAGCGACAGTATCACCATTGAGTGTTTTTGTTGTAAGGGAAGCGGTGGGAAGTTCTGTTCCACGGACACACAAAGCTCGAATAGCAGATGAGCCTTCCTGCCATGATACAAATCCGTCGTATAATCTTAAGTCAAAATAATCAGAAGAAGGTTGCCCCTTGTTTTGTTTGGAACTCCATAAACCTGCTGCCTGCGAAGGCATATTCAGGAAGATTTCCGTATTTATAGGCGGGTTCGATCGGCTGTCGTCAACAATTGTCAAAAGTTCACTCGGATTCGGCAGACGCCAGTCGGTATGACCGCCGTATACAAGTCCGCTGCAGTAATTTGATGCTTCCTCCCAGGTAAATTCAGTGTCTGAAAGGGTTTGCTGCCATTCCAGACCTGTATTGTTGTCGTGAACGGTATTTTCCCCTGAAATATTTGTTTCAACTGAAAAATTCAGAGGAACACAGTGACCGAGAGCCGCATATTGTGCATCCTGTCCGTAGAAATCATCGTCAGGTGAGACGGGACACGGGATTTCAGCTGACGGTATAGTTGTGTCAGTCCAAGTGCTTCCGAAACATTTGTTCTGTCCCGTGCAGATATTTCCGAGAGTGGGCCTGTTCAAACATCCGTTTTCCGTTCCCCACCAGTAATATCCACTGATACATTCACACGAATATATTTCGGGCTTTTCATGAGTACAGACACCTGTCGAATTTGCAAAACTCAAGCACGGATTTACGCAGCTTGTTCCGTTCCAGAAATGGGTTGTGTCGCATTTGAAGCGGCAGATTCCCTCTTCCTCGCTGTGTTCGGTTGCAACAGGATATGTCCATGCACCGTATTCATATTCAAGAATATTGTTTGATTCTCCGTTCCAGACGCTGTTTGCCGGTTTTTCGCTGCATCCGATAGTTTTGGTGCATTTTTCATTTTCTTCATTCCAGGTTCCGCCGACTTCGGCACATTTTTCCTCCGTAGTCTTTTCAACAACGATACCGTCATTTGCATCCTCTTCGGCAATAGATCTTACGCAACGGAAAATACCGTGATTTTTACCTTCAAAGGACATTACATCGCCGAAATAAAAACTTACTCCCCATGCTCTTGTTCTGTCAGAAAAAGAAGTCGTTGAAGAAAAAAGTGAAGGGTTAAGGCTGTTGTAATACTCGTTAGGCATATCGGAAAAGAGCGGTTCCGGTTTATCATAATTTAAAAGGGATGCCAGTTCGTGCTTGTTAGGCATTCTCCAGTCGGAATAACCTGCATAATTTGAATTTTCACAGTATGCCAGAGCATCCATCCAACCGGATCCGAAAAAAGAATGATAATCTGTCTGCCACATAAAGCCGGTAGAGGAATCAATGGCAACAAGCTCGTCTCCGAATCTTTTGATTGTGAGTGAGGGGTCAGCCATTTCATTTCCGCGGACGCAAATAACATTAGTGGTGAAAGTAAACGGATCGCTCGGACCTTGGGTTATTTCACCCCAATACGGGTTAAGCAGGAAAGGTTTGCAAGGGTCATTGGATTTGAGTCTGGAACTCCATAAATGATAGTCGCTGGATTGTGTAATATTCGGAAAGAGTGAGTAGTCCAGTCCGGCTGTCCGGTCAACAATTGTCAGTAATTCAAGCGGTTTCGGCAGACGCCAGTCGGTATAACCTCCGTGTTCTAGTTCTTCACAGTAGTTTTTAGCTGCTGTCCAGCTTGAACAGTCAGGATATACAGCATCCCGCGCCCACATTAAACCTGTGTTCAAATCTTTGACAACAGCTGCTTCCCCCGATGTTATGAGTTTTAAGTTCTGCGGAGTGCAGACACCGATGGAAGCGTAATATGCATCCTGCCCGAAAAAATCTTCTGCCGGTGTATTGCATGGAATTATATTCGTGACCTCCAAGGTGCTTGCCCAATCTCCGAAACACAATGTCTGCCCCGTGCAGATGTTGCCCAAATGAAGAGGCGTTCTGCATTCCGAGCCGTTCCAGAAATAGTTTTCGATGCAGCTGAAGCCGCAGTAGCCGTTGGATTCATCGATATATTTTGCATCAACTGCGCCTGTCCATCCGCCGTCAGCATATTCCATTGTGTAGCTTGTATGTTCGCTGCTCCATTCACTGTTTGCGGGTTTGCCGCTGCATTCCACGGTTTTTGTGCATTTGTGTTCTTCTTCGTTCCATGTTCCGCCGGCTTCGGCGCATTTTTCCTCATCACTCTGTTCGATGACAGAATCCGCATCATCGGTCGGTTCGCTGTCCGTATCGTCGTCATCCAGTTCAGGCTGGGAATCCGCATCGTCAGTCGGTTCGCTGTCTGCGTCGTCGTCACTTGGCTCGGGCTGGGAATCTGCATCATCGGTCGGCTCGGTGTCCACATCATCGTCATTTGGTTCGGGCGTAGAATCAGCATCGTCGGTCGGCTCGGTGTCCACATCATCGTCATTTGGTTCGGGCGTAGAATCAGCATCGTCGGTCGGTTCGGTGTCCACATCATCGTCATTTGGTTCGGGCGTAGAATCAGCATCGTCGGTCGGAATAGGTTCTGCCTCCGTCGGCTCAATGTCAACAGTGCCGCTCTCTTCATCAGTTACGGTATCCGTTGAATCGGTGTTCTCGTTTTGATTGTCGTTTTTTGAGTTTCCGCAACCAACAAATGCCAAAAGCATTAAAACGACAAAAATCAGGCTAAATTTTTTCATGTCTCCCTCTCTGAAAATTTAAAAAAGCTACCTCACGCAACGGACATAGATATTCATGTGCTTTTGTTGTGCGCCGGCGCCGGAAGACCCGTATGAGAAATCCACATCAAAAGCAAATCTGGTGTAAGGCAGGCTGGTTGTGGAAGACCAGAAAGCGTATTTCGTCGGCGTATCCGGAAAGTCGGATGTCGGAAACACTTCACAGTTCACAAGTGACAGCAGCTCCATCATATTGGGCAGTCTCCAGTCACTGAAACCTGCATAAGAGAGTTCTGCACAGTAGGCAAGTGCCTTTTCCCAATACGGACCGAGTACATAAGTTTTCTGCCACATTAAACCTGTATTTGTGTCTGTTATAATTTCATCTCCGTTCACGAAGGTGGAAACGAACGAAGCTGTCGGCAGTGCTGCACCTCTCACGCAGCGGACATTAAACTCTAATTCATCAGTGGAAAGTATGGTTGAAACACCGGTGTCGAAAAATACAGCCAATGCCATACGACCATCATTAAAGTAGGTTAGAATGTTGTCTTGTGACCAAAAATAGTCGCTGGGCGTATCAGGGAAAAATGTCGTGTCAATGGCAGGACTGTATTTGCCATGGTCAACAATGGTAAACAGTTCTTTTGATGACGGCAGTCTCCAGTCTGAATATCCGGCATAAGTCAAATTGTCACAGTATGAAACGGCGTTTTCCCAGGCGAAAGTCTCTTCAGAAAGAGTCTGCTGCCACATCAACCCTGTGTTGTTGTCAACAACGATTTTCTGGCTTGAAACAGTCTGGACAGTAAAACTCTGCGGTATACACAGACCTTTGTCGGCATAATAGGCATCCTGTCCGAAGAATTTGTCACTTGATGAAGTCGGGCAGTCAATAATTTCACTGTCTGCACTGGTAAAGTAATTGTAGCACAAATTCTGACCGGTGCAGATATTGCCTAAAGCTTTAGGAATTTCGGCACATTCTCCGCGTCTCCAGTTGTAACCTGCACTGCAGCTGCAGAAATAGTTTTGCCACGATGATGCAGAGCATTCGTGTGTCGAGTTCGCAACATCATTGCACGGATTTGTCTCACAGGGATTTATACATTCCGAAGAACCGTTCCAAAAATAGCCTTCATTGCACTTATAGCGGCAATATTCCGTGCTTGAAGTCGTGTTGTATACCGAGGTTGTCGGAGGATACCATGTGCTGCCGTTCCAAGTCTGAGTGATTGTTGAAACAGAGTTCCACTCGGAATTAAGAGGAATTTCTTCACAGTTCACTGTCTGCTGGTCGGCTTCGCATTTTGAATTTTTCCAAGTGTAGTGTTTTTTGCACTTGAACAAACATTCTGTTGTACTTGCGGTAGTGCTGTAAGTTCCGCTTGTGTCCGGTGACCACGATGAACCGTTCCAGGTCTGGGTTATGCTTGTAGCCGTATTCCACTGTGCGCCTGAAGGAAGGTTGGTGCAGCTGACGTTTGTTCTTGTATTCGACACGCATTGTAAATTTTCACGGTGATACTCCTCAGCACACTTGTATTTGCAGACACCGGCTTTTGTGCTGTAAGCCGAACTGTAGCTTGCCGGATACCATGTGCTACCGTTCCAAGTCTGAGTGAATTTGCCGTTCGCGCCGTTATCGTTCCAAACGGAATTTTCCGGTTTTGAAGAGCAGTTTCCAAGCTGTGTTGCGGCATCACATTGTGAAGTAGAGCTCTCCCAGTTGTAGTTTGTTCCGCAAATAAACGTGCATATTCCCGCAGTTGTGCTGTAACTCGAATCGTAGTTTGATGGAACCCATGTTTCACCGTTCCAGGTCTGTGTAAACTTGCCGTTTCTGCCGCCGTCGTTCCAGACTGCGTTTTCGGGAAGGTCGGTGCAGTCGGCAACCGTTGTTTCGGCTTCGCAATCAGTACCGTTCCAAATGTAGTGTTCATTGCATTCGCAGAAATACTCCAACGCTGCCCCGGCGATACAAACTCCTGTGGAATTCGTGATGCCTGCGCACGGTTCACTGCTGCATGCATTGAAAGGTTCGCTGTCCGCATCATCGTCGTTTTCTTCCAGTGCAGTATCGGTATCATCGTCTGAATCTATGTCCGCATCATCGTCGCTCGGTTCAGACTGTGAATCTGTATCGTCAACCGGAGCGGTATCAGCATCATCGTCACTTGGTTCAGGCGCAGAATCTGCATCGTCAACCGGCTCGCTGTCCGCGTCATCGTCATCCGGTTCCGGTGCGGTGTCGGAATCATCAGCCGGAATTTTGTCAGAATCTGTTTCTGACGGTTCCGTGTCACCGTCTTCATCATTGGATTCAATGGTATCTGAGTCATCGACGGAATCAGTATCGGCATTATCGTTGTCAGGTTCCGGCATGGAATCGGAATCGCCGTCAGAATCTGCATCCGCCGGCTCGATGTCAACTGTGTCGGCGTCTTCCTCAGTCACTGTATCAGTTAAATCCTGATTTTCATGCTGATTATCGTTTTTTGAGCTTCCGCAACCGGCAAAAAGCAAAAAAACCAGAACAGCTGCTAAAATCTTTGATCTTTTCATAAAATCCTCCAAAATAAAAAAACAAATAATCATATATTTAGTTGTACAAAATAGCAATTTTTCTGACCCAAAAATTCAAAAAAAAAAAAAAACGGCAACACATTGATTTTATTAAAGAATTTTTACAGTTTTTTTTAATTTTACAAGAAATGGAAAGAGATTTTTGTTATTTTGACAAGTTACGGAAAGGATTTTGTTGGAATAAATTAAATAAACAGCATCGAGCAGCCGTCGGATTTGCTTTCTTCTTTTTCACAAAAAAGGAGCCATGTAAACCGGAAGGCATGTCGTTTGACCGTCTTTCTGAAGATCTTTCGTATAAAGCAGGATCCTTTCAGATACGCGGGAAGAAAACTTTTCGCAGAAAGCATCCAAAGATTTGTGCGTTTTATATCCGGAAGATTTAACTTCGACCGGAACCAGTTTGTTCCCTTTCGACAAAAGAAAATCGACTTCATAACTGTGGTTGCCGGATGCAGGAAAAGTGTAGTAGTAAAGTTCATAACCTGAAGCACGTAGCATCTGCGCGACAACATTTTCATAAATGTAGCCCAAATTGGCTTCAAGTTTGTCGGAAAGAAGCTTCTGATAGATGATATTTTCGGTAAAATCCTTGTCCCAGAAAGCCAAGGTCACAAAAAGTCCGGTGTCACCCATAAACATTTTGAAACGCGTACTTTCACGGCTCAAAGCAAGCCCGGCGTTCGGATCAGAAGAATGGTACGCGATATTGACTATCATGCTTTCATAAAGCATTTCCAGCAGTTCAAAAGTCTTTTCCTTCCTGATATTTTCCACAACAGTAGTCACTTGATAGTGCTTTTCAGCTTTGCCGAGTTCAGATGGTATCGCACGGAACATTGCGCGCAGTTTTCCTGTCGAATCGAGCTTGTGAAGGTCTTCAATATAAAGATTGATGATTCTCCTTTTCACAGAGTCTACAGCTTGAAGGTTGTTTGTTTCGAGATAGCTTTCAACCGCCTGAGGCATACCGCCGACCAGCATATAAAGCCTGAAATCACGCATGATCTTGCGGTTTACGGCTTCCCCCAAAGAAGCGCGGCTTACAAAAAGATCTTTCAGGATCGGAATCGTGGCAGTATCACCGACTGCCCACGAAAACTCCTCGTAATCCATCGGAAACATCTGAATACGCTCTTCCTCGCTCGGAATAACGATGTCCCGCACATTCTGTTTGATGCTGATAAGCGAACCTGTCTCGATGTAGTCGTATCTTCCGTCTTCGACAAGATGCTTGATCGCCTGTCTCGCGTCAGGCCTGAGCTGGACTTCATCGAAAATGATAACGGATCTGCGCTCATAGAGGTTCACGCGGTAAAGAATCTGCAGCCGCATAAAAAAGTAGTTGAGATCGGAGAAACCTATATCCAGCAGGCTCCGAACTTCTGCCGACAACTTGGAACAATCGATCAGAATGTAGGATTTATACTCGTTTTCAGCAAACTGCCTTGTCAGAGTTGACTTGCCGACACGCCTGGCCCCTTCTATCAGCAAAGCACTTTTTCCGTTTGATCCTGCCTTCCATTTGAGCATTTTTTCGTAAGCTTTTCTTTTAAAAATTCTTTCCAAAACAACCTCCAAAAAGAATCACATATGATTATACTGATTTTATTGCTGTTTTTCAAGAAAATACAGCTTAGCGCAAAATTTTTTTTATGAATTTTACAGCTTAGCGCAGAATCTTTTCTATCCAAAATACAGCTGAGCGCGAAATTTTTGCCTTTTTAGACTATGTGCCGGAGATTACAAAAAAAAGAAATTTTTAGATGAACAGCATCGAGCAGCCGTCGGATTTGCTTTCTTCTTTTTCAGCTTCGGAATCGGTTGCGGGTGCAGAATCACCGTCGGTCGGAGCGTCAGAACCATCGGCATTGCCTGTTGCATCTTCAGCCGGGACTTCAGTGTCGCCTGCGTCAGCGCTGTCATCCGGAGCAGGAGAAATGACTTCATCGTCATCTTTCTCGTTTGATTCTTCAAAAACGAAAACATCGCAAGTGTCGCAGCATTCCCCGTCTTCACAGCTTTCGATTGCTTCGAGACATTCAAAAGAATCCTTGAACCATTCATCTCTCATCTGTTCGTCCTGACAGCAGAGAGCAAGGACTGCCGTCGTGTTGTTGGTTTCTGCCGGAAGATCGAGAGCTGCTTCTATTTCTTCATCTGTCATCGGCTCGTAGCATGTGTTCGTAAAACTCTTCGCGTAAGTAAGACATACATTAAAAATTTCTGAATCTGTGCAGATAGTTCTTGCCGTTGCCGACTCGGTCCCGCAGAGCTCGACAAGTTTGCTGTTGCATGCTTCATCGCTGGCTTCAATGTTTCCAGAAGTAATTTCCGAGAATCCGAAACAGCGGCAGTCATAGCTGCCGTCCGCTTCTACTTCGCATTCGCCGGCATTGTTCTCGCATCTTATTCCTGCGTTTCCGCAGAGGTCTTCGATCTCAGCCCGGCATTCTTCCTCTGTCGGCAATGTCGATTCGAGAGTTCCACCCTCTGGCGGAAGTTCTGACTCCCCGACTCCGCTCCCGTCGCGGCAGGTGCAGTCTTTTGAAAATGAATCCGCCGAAAGAGTAAAGGTGCATTCACCAAGATCGGATTTACACGAAATACTTTCGTCTTCCGCAAAAAGTGTCGTTGCAGCAGCAAGCATCACAAGAATAGCAAGTAATTTTTTCATTTCAGCCTCCATTAAAGTTAAAAAACCAAACAAACATATATTTAGTTACATAAAGAGCCAATTTTTCTGACTCAAAAATTAAAAAAAGCAACAATAATCTGATTTTATTGAGAAATTTTTATATTTTCTCCTGCCATTTAAGCTCTTTATTTTTTCTCAATTCCGGCTATAATTCCGCGTTTTAAGTTTTTTCAACATTTTATGGAGTCAAAAATGACAGTAAGTTACAAAGAACTCGGTCTTGTAAACACGAAAGAGCTTTTCGCAAAGGCTGTTAAAGGCGGTTACGCGATCCCTGCCTACAACTTCAACAACATGGAGCAGCTCCAGGCTATCATTATGGCCTGTGTCGAAACAAAATCTCCTGTAATTCTGCAGGTTTCCAAAGGTGCAAGAGATTATGCGAACGCAACTCTGCTCAGAAACATGGCACGCGGCGCAGTCGAATACGCGAAAGAACTCGGTTATCCGATCCCCGTCGTTCTTCACCTTGACCACGGCGGTGATTTCGAGATCTGCAAACAGTGCATTGACAACGGCTTCAGCTCAGTAATGATCGACGGATCGCACCTTCCCTACGAAGAAAACGTCGCACTCACCAGAAAAGTCGTCGAATACGCCCACTCGCAGAAGGATTACGTCACGGTCGAAGGCGAACTCGGTGTTCTTGCCGGCATCGAAGACGAAGTTTCTGCCGAGCATTCTTCCTACACTCCGCCCGAAGAAGTCATCGATTTCGTCGGCAAAACAGGCGTTGATTCCCTTGCGATATCGATCGGAACAAGCCACGGTGCAAACAAGTTCAAACCTGAGCAGTGCACAAGAAACGAGGAAGGTATCCTTCTTCCGCCGCCTCTCAGATTCGACATTCTTGAAGAAGTCGAAAAGAAGCTTCCGGGATTTCCGATAGTTCTTCACGGTTCTTCTTCAGTTCCGCAGGATTTAGTAAAGATAATCAATACTTACGGCGGAAAACTCAAAGACGCGATAGGCATTCCCGAAGAACAGCTCCGCAAAGCTGCTGCAAGTGCGGTCTGCAAAATCAATATCGACAGCGACGGCCGCCTGGCTATGACTGCCGCAGTCAGGAAAGTTCTTGCCGAGAAACCGGCGGAATTTGACCCGAGAAAATACCTCGGCCCTGCGCGTGATGCACTCAAAGAGCTTTACAAACACAAAAACATCAACGTTCTCGGAAGCGCCGGAAAAGCATAATTCAAAAATCTGCATTTAAAATCACCGTTTTTTCTTGCAAAACCGCTAAAATTCTCTATAATGCCGCGGTTTATTTTTTGAGGGTAAAATGGAAGATCCTTTAGGTAGCGTGACAAAATTTTTAGTCGGTAGCCGGAGAGATTAGCCTTCACCCCTTCCCTCCCGCGTCCGACGGGAGGAAATCATGAAAAATACACTGCTCGTCAAAGAAATCAGAGAGATGCTCGAGGACGGTCTCTTTGAAGACATTAAAGATTTTGCCGAGTCGAACCCTCCTGATGTTGTCGCGAACTTCTTTGAAGCGCTGGAAATTCCTGAAATCATTCAGATTTTTTCATTCATCGATGAAGAAATAGTTGCCGACATATTTTCGGAATTCGAGGACGAAGTCAAAAACCAGATCACTTCGCAGATGTCGAGCAGACAGCTCGCCGAACTGCTGTACGAACTGCCGGAAGACATGCACTCTCAGATTCTATCTACCCTCGACGAAGAGAAAAAAACTGAAATCCACGAACTTATAGAGGAGATCGACAAAGAGTCGAGGCAGGCTCAGGAAGCTCTTTTCGGAAACATTCCCGGCATCATCCGTGACCGCGAAGGCAACATTCACGAAAGTATCAGAGTCTACAAGCCGTTTGCAAAAAAACTCAAACAAATCAACAAGTTAGACAAAGGAACTCTTATAACAGTCACAGACCCCGGGCAGGAGGAAATCGACTTTCTCTGCAAGGAACTGAATATTCCGGCAGACTTTTTCGAATACGCTCTCGACATGGATGAAAGGGCGCGTATCGAAGAGGACGACAACAACAAACTCGTCATCGTCAAAATCCCTTACTACGATTCTACTGACGAGGACGAAATGTACGGAACGATCCCGCTCGGCATAATTTTCGCCGGGAACACGATCCTTCTTGTATGCGGAATGCAGACCGATTTCATCTCGAAAATGATAGAAAACATGCAGAAACGATATCTCGGAAGTCTCGCAAAGGATGATTTTGTCCTTACGACTCTGTTCGACACGACGCAGCTTTTCCTGCTTTACCTGAAACAGATCAGCAATATCATCACCATCGTCCAGAAAAAGATTCAGGAGACAAGCAGAAACGAAGACCTTGCAAAACTTCTGAACCTCGAAAAAAGTCTCGTCTACTTCACTACCGCGCTCAAATCAAACGAGTTCATGGCGATGAGACTCAGAAAAATCGGCCTTGTTCCTGTTACAGAGGAAAACGACGACAAAATCGACGACATCGTGACCGAAACCAAGCAGGCAATCGAAATGTCTTCGATCTACAACAACATTGTAAGCGAAATGATGACGGCATTCAGTTCGATTATCTCGAACAAACTGAACAACATCATGAAACTTCTCACCATCATAACAATCGTCCTCACAGTTCCCGTCATGTTCGCCTCGATCTACGGCATGAACATTCAGCTTCCCGGCGACAAATCGCCTTATGCTTTTGCAGTTTTCGTAATAATTTCAATAATGTTCTCAGGACTTGTAGTCTGGTATTTCAAGAAAAAAGACTGGTTCTGATTGGATTTAATTTTTGAATTTTAATCGTCGAAAAGATCGTCAAGTTCTTCTTCGGCACTTTTCTTTTTCGGTTTGGATTTGGATTTTGATTTGGATTTTTTCTTCGGAGCAGGCTCTTCTTCCTCCTCCTCTTCATCCTCATCTTCATCTAATTCATCTTCGTCCTCTTCAGGTTCCTGAGCTTTCTTCTTGCTGACTTTTTTCTTCGGAGCAGGCTCTTCTTCTTCCTCCTCCTCGTCTTCATCCTCTTCTTCAGCAGCGGCTGCCGCAGCAGCTTCTCTTTCAGCCTCTTCGCGTTCGCGTCTCATTCTTTCCTGTTCTTCGCGCTCCTCACGTTCAGCCTCTTTACGGGCTTCTTCTTCGGCTCTTCTTGCTTCTTCCTCGGCAAGTTTTTCTTCAAGTTCTGCTTTTTCCCTTTCAAGTCTTTCCCTTTCAGCAGCCTCAGCCTCCAGTCTCTCAGCCTCTTTGCGGGCTTCTTCCTCTGCAAGTCTTTTTGCTTCCTCCTCTCTGCGGATCGCCTCTTCCTGCTCGGCTATCGTAGCCTGAAGCGAAGATGCGCTTGAACATGACGCCTCGAAGCCTTTTTTGCAGGATTTGTCGTAGAAAGAGTGCATTTCTCTCAGTTTTTCGAGTTCAAGCGTCTCGCCGTAAGCTTCGCTGAGGTAAACGCCGATATAGTAGCATGATTCCGCATGATCGGCATCACACGCCTTTTTGTAGTAAGTCTGCGCTTCGCCGTCGGAACCCTCGACATTTTCAACCATTGCACGGGCAAGTTTGTAGCAGGCTTCGTTCGAACCGCCGTCACACGCTTTTTCGTAATATCCTTTCGAAAGGGGAACTTTTTCCTCTTTTTCTTTGGTAGCAACGATCATGTCTGCCAGCTTTTCGCAGATGTCGAGCATTCCGCCTTCCTGGCACGCCTTGCCCCAGAAAGTAACGACTTTTTCGTAGCCTTCGGCCTCTTCGAATTTTTTAGACCATGTCTGACCGAGATCTACACATGTTGCCATATCGCCTTTTTCACATGCGAGAGCGAAATATTCCTTTGCCTTGTCAATGCTTTTTGCAATCGAACCGCCGCCTTTCGCATAGATCTGACCGACACCTCTGCATGCCTTTCCGAATCCGCGTTCGCAAGTCTCTTTGTAAAGATTGAAAGCGGAATCTGTATCTTTATAAACGCCGCCTTTGCCGTTTGCCCACATATCAGCAAGAATAAAACATGACTCGTCGAACTTGCCGTCGCAAGCCTTTTTGAAAAGTTCGCGCGCCTTTTTGTTCTCTTCGCTTATGCCGTCGCCGTTCTGCCAGAGCAGTGCAGCGTTGTGGCATGCCTCAAGATGGTTTTCCTTTTCGCACGCTTCCTCGTAGTAGCCGCGCGCTTTGACTTTGTCCGTTTCTCTCGCGGCGTTTCCTTTCTCAAAAAGAGACACCGAACCGCATCCTGCGAACGCAACAATTGCCAGCAATGTCATGAAAACAACACTTTTTCTCATTTTTCTCTCCTAAATTAAAAACCAAAGAGCGGATAATTTTACAGAATGAAATCGGCAAATCAATATTTTCGGTCAAACAATAGCGAAAAAGAGCGGAAAAACCGAAAAAAACCGCTCCCGAAAAATATTTTCCGTTTCTTCGACAAAATAACCCGCATTATTTGACTTTTTACCCTTTTTAAAGTATGCAACGCCGTATTTTTTTGTTAGTTGTTCAATTTCGGGAGTAAAAAATGGACGAAAACAATCAAAACAGCACGAAACCGACAATCGACAAGGAATATCTGAAAAAACTTGCCGAAAAAATCAAAGCTGAAAAGGCAAGAAAGGAAGCTCTCGGCAAAAAAGCCGACACCGAGCCTACACCTCCGCCTATTTCATCAATATCGTCGAAATATCTTTCGGATGACGATGAGGAAGAAATCGCTTCCGAAAAGACTGCGATCATTGATCTTTCGGCTCTTTCCGGACATGCCGCAGACGCAAAACTGACGATCGTCGACGGAAAGGATTCAGGTAAAAACATCGAGATCACGAAAGACGAGATCCTTGCCGGAAGAAGTCTTGACAACGATTTCGTAATCAGCGACATCTCGGTTTCGAGAAAGCACTTCAAAATCAAAAAAGAAGGCGACCGTTTCGTTATTTCCGATATGGGCAGCGGAAACGGCATCAAGGTAAACGGATCAAAAACGACTTCCACGACTCTTTCCGACGGCGACATCATTTCAGTCGGTGCGCGTCAGATAAAGTTCGAGATCCTCAACCCCGATCTTAAACCGAAACCGCAGAGAACGACAAAACAGACTATTCCGACAAACTACGAACCGGAAGAAGACGACGAACCGGCAAAAAAAGGTTCTTCACCTCTTGTTTTAGTCGCGATCATCGTCGTAATCCTCATCGGAATCGGCGGCGTTGCATACTTCATGCTGTTCGACAATCAGAATTCGAAGCCGAAAACAACTGCAGTATCTGCTTCTTTCGGTGAAAACGACAAAGCCGCGATAGAAAAACTCATCTACGCGAAAGATCTCAAAAACGCAGAAAAAAACCTTCTTACCGCAAATGACAGAACTTCCGGCGACAATCCTTACAAATCATGGATAAACGAACAGCTCGTCCTTATCGGCAAGGAAAAAACCAATCAGACGACTTTCGAAAACGCTAAGAGTGTAATTCAGAAAAATCCTGAAGAAGCGGATAAACTTCTTAAATCAATTCCTTCTTCGTCAATTTTCCACAAGGATGCACAGAACCTTCTTCTTACCATTCCGGCAAAGAGCGCTCTTAAAGAAGTAAAGGCTGAACCCAAAAAGGAAGAGCCAAAGAAAGAGGCTCCGAAAGCTGAACCGAAAAAAGCTGAACCGAAAAAGGAAGAAGTAAAGGCTGAACCGAAAGAAGAGCCGAAAAAAGAAGAGGTTAAGGCTGAGCCGAAAGAAGAACCGAAAAAAGAAGAGGTTAAGGCTGAACCGAAGAAGGAAGCTCCGAAGAAAGCTGAAGCTAAAAAAGCTGAAACGAAACCAGCTCCGGAAAAGAAGGCTAAAAAAGCAACGATGAGCGAAGAAGAAGCAAAAACGCTTTACATGGAAGCAAACGCTATGAAAGACGAAAATCCTGAAGAAGCGAAGAAAATGCTTCAGAAGATCATCAATTCGGTAGATCCTTCAAGCAAACGCTATAAAAAGGCGAAAGAACTTTTGGAAAAATTATAATTTCAGGAGAAAGCCATGAAAAAATCGCTTTTTATCGCAGCAATGCTTTTTGTTTTCACATTTCCGGTTTTCGGTGCGGCGGCTTTTGCCGAAGCGCTTGACAAAGACGGGAACTCGGTAACATGGACTTTTTCGTTTGAAGACGGAAAGAATGTAACCAAAGCAAAAAACAATGCGGTAAAGCAGCTCAAGCAGCAGGGTCACGCAAACGCAAAAGTCGGCGCGGCAACTACTTTGAACAGCGGTTTCTTCGCCGTTCTGCAGACAGCTTACTGGGTTGAAGGCGTTCTTAAAAACCGTTTCACATTCGGTTTCAGCTCGAAATCGATCGATGACGCTAAAAACGAAGCTTTGAAAGAACTTAAAAAACTCAAAGGCTGGAAAGAAGATCAAGGCTACAGCGTCAACAAAACCGGCGAATTTTAATCGCGCTCATTTTGAATTTTCACAAAAAAATCCACAAATTTTAATCAATAGGAGAAAAAATGAGAAATTTCTGGCTCAATATGCCGACTGAAATATTTTTCGGCAGAAATCAGATCGAAGTCCTTTCAAAACAGCTGAAAAAAGACGGCGTAAAGTCAGTCCTTCTCGCCTACGGGCACGGAAGCATCAAAAGAAGCGGGCTTTACGACAAAATCGTTTCGATTCTGAATGAAAACTCCGTCAAAATCACCGAACTTGCCGGCATTGACCCGAATCCGAGGATCACGAGCGTTGCAAAAGGTGCAGAACTCTGCCGCGAAAACAAAGTCGATCTCATCATCGCAGCTGGTGCCGGAAGCGTTATCGACTGCTGCAAAGCCATCGCAGCGGCAAGATACTATAGCGGCGACCCGTGGGATTTCTTCATCAGGAAAACAAGCGTCAAAAAAGCTCTGCCGATATGCGCAATCCTCACTCTGGCGGCAACAGGAAGCGAAATGAACGGCGGTTGCGTACTGACCAACGAGGAAACGCAGGAAAAACTTCCGATGGGAAGCGTCAGACTGAAACCGAAATTCAGCATTCTCGATCCGACATACACTTTCACTCTGCCGAAAAACCAGACTGTGGCAGGGATCGCAGACATCACGAGCCATGTTTTCGAGCAGTATTTCAGCTATCCTGAAGCAGCTTTACAGGATTATATGTCTGAAGCGGTGCTTAAAACCGTGATCGAAAATGCTCCGATAGTTCTTGAAGAACCTGAAAACTACGATGCGCGAGCAAACATCATGTGGGCGGGAACGGTCGCTTTGAACGGACTTTTAGAACTCGGAAAAGACGGTGACTGGGCGACGCACATGATCGAACACGAACTCAGCGCAAAATACGACATCACGCACGGGGTCGGTCTTGCGATACTCACTCCGAGCTGGATGAAAAAGGTTCTTGACAGCAGAAACTGCTCAAAATTCGCAAAATACGGAAGAAATGTCTGGGGAATAACCGAAAAAGACGACATGAAAGCCGCTTTAGAGGCTATTGAAAAAACGGCAGATTTCTTTAAATCTCTCGGGCTTCCGCAGAAACTTTCCGAAATCGGCATAGACGACTCGAAATTTGAAGAAATGGCAGCATCGGCACTGAAAAATTCAAGGATCGGCACTTTTAAAGAACTGAACAAAGAAGATATAGTCGAAATCTACAGAATGAGCCTTTAAAACACACCATTCAACAAATTGACAAAACTCTTTATTTGAGCATAGTTTTCAGGTTTTCGCGCTTTTAACAACTTTTTAAGAGGTTTTTATGCTGAAGGGAAATCCGAAAATACTTATCCCCAACTTTTTTACCGGCATGAATATGCTGATCGGTCTGGTTTCCGTTTTTTATTCGATAAGCGGAGATTACATAAACGCGGCGTGGCTCATACTTCTTTCGGCAGTGCTTGACAAACTCGACGGTACGACGGCGCGTCTTTTCAACGCATCAAGCGATTTCGGCGTTGAATTTGACTCCTTTTCGGATTTTGTTTCCTTTTCGCTTGCCCCAGCCATCCTTGTTTTTTCTTACTTCAGCAAAGAGTTTCCCGGCGGAAAAATATTGGAATACCCCTACTTTGTCGCCGTAGTTCCGCTTTATGTCATTTTCTGTGCAGTACGCCTCGCAAGATACAATTCTTTCCAAAGCGAAGATCACGACTATTTCAGCGGTCTCACTTCGACACAATCCGGCGGAATGCTTGCTGCATACATGGTTTTCGCAATAGAAAATCCGAGTTTCAAATTTCTGCTCTCCACTGATATTGTTGCCGGAATGATGCTGATCCAGGCCTGCCTCATGCTTCTTCCGTTCAAATATCCGAAGGTAAAAATGCCGAAAAACAAGACCGCAAGGATCTTCTTCATTATATATTTCCTTTTTCTCTGCGGTCTGATCTTTATGCGCCGTCTTCCCTGGATGCTTTGGATTTCAGGCGTTCTTTTTGTTCTGATCGGTTTTCTTTCAACACGCAAAATCGCCGTTTCACTCAACAATCCGACAGATTTCAACCCCGAAAAACAGGAGGAGCAGAATTGAGCTCCAGAAAACAACTGTTTCAGGGAATAGATTTATTCGACTTTTCATCTCTCAAAGGGAAAAGAGTCGCAGTAATAGCCAACTACACTTCGATTGACAAAAACGGCGTTTCTCTCGTTGAAAAAATGGTAAATTCCGGTCTGAATGTGACTGCAATTTTCAGCCCCGAACACGGTTTTTTCCCTGTCGCACAGGACATGGAATGCGTGGGAACAGAGAATAAAATCAATAACATACCGGTTTTTTCGCTTTACGGCAGCAGTGTAGAGACCCTTGCTCCTAAACAAGAGTTTTTCGACCTTTTCGATACCGTAGTTTACGACATTCAGGATATAGGCTCGCGCTATTACACATACTTGGCGACTCTCGCGATTTTCATGGACGAACTTCAGAAAACTCAGCGCGAACTTGTCGTTTTGGACAGACTCAATCCTATCGGCGGCGCGTTTGAAGGCTCGCTTCTTGATGACACGAATTACAAAAGTTTCGTAGGCTACGTTCCCCTTTTCCACCGTCACGGCATGACTTCCGGAGAGATCGCGGCATACTACTACGCCATCAAAAAATACGATTTTCCCTTTAAAATCGCCAAGTTGCAAGGCTGGGAACGAGATTCTTTCGCTGATGATTACGACTATCCGTGGCTTCCGACATCGCCGAATATGCCGACTGTCGACACAGCAGTTTTATATCCCGGCGGCTGCCTTCTCGAAGGAACGGAACTTTCGGAAGGACGAGGCACGACGATGCCGTTTCTCCTTGCAGGAACGCACGGGCTCGACCCTTTCAAGCTGAAAAAAGAGCTCGACAAAGAAAATATTGAAGGCGTCACATTCATTCCGATGGAATTCCGCCCGATGTTCCAGAAACTTTCCATGAAACGCTGCGGAGGAGTCTATATCGCCCTTACCGACCGCAGAAAAGTGAAACCGCTCAGGGCTTACATCGCAATAATCCAGGTTTTCCGGAAAATGCTCGGAGATGACGGATTTTTCCGCGCAAAACCTTACGAATTCATTGACAAAATCCCTGCGATCGAACTGCTTTTTGGCGACAAAACGCTTATCGATATGTTCTACAATTTCGCTTCGAGTCACGAAATCGATTCGTATTTAGCAGAATGCGAAGAAAATTTTGAAAAACAATTCAGTGAATTCAGGTTCTACGATTGATTTTCAACCAAGACCAAGTCATTAAAATTATTAAAGAAAACCCTTTAAACGCAATAAAACTGATGTTTCTTTCAAAAGGAACTGTCACTCATAGCCGAATATTTGTCTCGAACTGGGATCTTTCCGACTTTCTCGAAAAACTGAAAGCGTCGAACGACTTCGACACACTTCTGATCGCCGCGAAAACTGCCCCGAAAATAGCCGGGATCAAAAGTTTTATGGACGGAAAACTCATAAAATATCTCGGGATCATCGAACACGATGAGGAAAAAATCCCGGAAAACATTACGTTTTTTTACAAAAATCTTTCAAAAGTCCTGAAACTTTCTTCGCCGTTTTTTCTTTTCAAAGAACCCGCAAGACCGGAAGTTCCGGAAAATCCTACAGCCGCGTTTTTCTCGTCGGAAAGCACTTCCTCCGAAATCGCAGAAAACATAAAACTTGCCGAAGACGCCGGATTTTCGATAACGGAGTCCTTCATCATCTCGGTGCAGTCGCTTAAAAACGGGATAAACCGGATCCTTGAACTGCTGAAAACCGCAGCGGAGGTCGAAAACATGATCATTTTTGCGGAAACGACAGCCGCTTTTCTCTCCAAACTCGAGAAAGCGACAAAACTCACTGTCCTTTCCCGCGACGACCTGATCATTTCGATATTCAACGCCCGCGCCGAAGGAACAGGCGGAAAACTGAAACTTGCAAGCGCCGTTCTTTCAAAGGAAAAAGCCGCCTTCAGAAACAAAATCACAGGATTGAGCAGGATAAAAGGCGGTATCGGACTCAAAGGACCGGGCGAAACGAAAGAAGAAGAGCGGAAACGTATTCTCAAAAACAAAGAGAAAAACGTGCGTAAACAGCTTGAAAACGAGTTCTCGCGCCTTGAATTCCAGCGCAAATTCAGAAAAAAGAACCAAATCCCGACAATCGCACTTGTCGGCTACACGAATGCAGGCAAATCGACACTTTTCAACGCTCTTCTAAACGAAGAGGCAACCAGAGAAAGCGACAGATTCTTCAGTTCCATAGACCCGAAAATCAGAAAGTTCAGCCTTTTCGGCAAACCGTTTTTCCTTCTTGATACGGTCGGCTTCATCTCCAATATGTCAAAAGACATAACAGACGCGTTCAACTCGACTTTTTCCGAAATCGCAGCGTCAGACCTTATCCTCCACATCATCGATTCAACCGAAAACGGATGGGAAGCGAAGAAAAAATTCGTAGACGAACTCCTTCTCGGAAGCGGATGCGACAAACACAACATCATCCCCCTCTTTTCAAAAAAAGGAAAAATCAAAATCAAGCGGCCTTTGCGCAAAGGCTTTTTCTACGATGCTTTCGACACTGACGACATAACGAAAATCAAAAAATTCATCTACGAAAAATTGACGGAAGACGAAGAGTAAGTGCCAAAAATTCTTTCTTATGTGTTTGCCTCTGTAAAGCGGCGATGATGTGTGTCATGTCATGCTTGGCAACGCGAAACATCTGAATAAAATCCCTTGATTTTTTTATAAATTTTCATTTTTCCTTCTTGCGTTCAAGATGACAGAGATGTTTCGCTTACGCTCAACGTGGCATTACCGCTTTGCGCTGACAAAAAACTTTTTTTATTTGACAAGCCCCTTTTGAACCGTATCATCTGCCCACTGAGATGCCGGCAGTCGGCATCAAAGATCTTTTTATTAACTTATCCAAAAGAGGTGTCTGATGGAAAAGAGAGTCGGATCGGTTCTGATCATTGTTACCGAAAAAGAAAATGTTTCAAAGTTAAACACAGTCCTTTCGCAGCACGGTGATATCATCGTCGGAAGAATGGGGCTCAATCTCGGGCTTCCCGGAGCTCAGGTGATTTCGCTTGTCGTCCAT
The DNA here is from genome assembly GCA_902774115.1 of uncultured Spirochaetales bacterium. Lineage (GTDB taxonomy): Bacteria > UBP6 > UBA1177 > UBA1177 > UBA1177 > UBA1177. Next base: position 144,684 of record CACYHH010000001.1, on the reverse strand, counting down.
GGCACGACAGACAGGATCTCGTCGCTTACCGGAAAGGTCGGCAAACTTCAAGGCTTCGAAGTCAAGTCTGTTTTAAGCAAGTATGTTGAAGAAGACGGAGTTGAAAATGAAGTCGCTGAACACTGAAAAAATTTTTATCGACCGTGAGAAGCTCTACGGTCTTATCGACCAGAAAGTAACGGACAGCCAGGTTGACGAAGTCCTCAACCGCGCAATGCAGCTCAAAGGTCTCGACCTCAAAGACGCTGCTGTTCTTCTCAACATCAGGGACGAAAAACAGCGCAACAAGGTTTTCGAAGCTGCGGGAAAAGCAAAAGAGATAATTTACGGCAAAAGAATAGTCCTCTTTGCGCCGCTTTATCTCGGCAATGTCTGCACGAACAACTGCGTTTACTGCTCTTTCAGAAAGGACAACACCGCACTCAAACGTGCAATACTCACCGATGAGCAGATTCAGGACGAGACAAAACTGCTCCTCAAAATGGGGCACAAAAGACTTCTCGTCATCGGCGGCGAAGCGAGAGCTACGGATGTTGAATATTACGCTCACTCAATCAGAAAAGTCTATGAGACAAACTGGAACGGCAACACCGTCCGCAGGATCAATGTCGAGATCGCGCCTCAGAGTGAAGACAACTTCAGACTTCTGAAGAAAGAGAAGATCGGAACATACATCTGCTTCCAGGAAACATACGACGAAAAACTTTATCCCACTTTCCATCCGAGCGGCCTCAAAGCTGACTACGGCTGGAGACTTCTCGTTATGGACAGAGCTCTCCGCGCAGGACTCAACGATGTCGGTATCGGCGCACTTTTCGGACTTACCGACTACCGTTTCGAGACTCTTGCACTTCTCGAGCACGCTAACCATCTTGACAAAACCTACGGGATCGGACCGCACACTGTCAGCGTTCCCAGAATCGAACCGGCAGAAGGCGCACCGCTTTCATACAACATTCCGCATCCGGTAAGCGATGACGAATTCATGCTTTTAGTAGCTGTAATCAGACTTTCGCTTCCCTACACCGGAATCATCCTTTCGACCCGTGAAAACGACAAGATCAGAACTCGCCTTCTCCACTACGGTGTCAGCCAGGTCAGCGCTGCAAGCAGGACCAATCCCGGCGGATACGAAGAAGACGAAGCTGGTGCTCAGTTCTCGCTCGGCGACCATAGAAGTGTCGACGAAGTCGTATCTTCGCTCATCGACGGCGGCTACATTCCTTCATTCTGCACAGGATGTTACCGCAGAGGCCGCGTAGGCGCAGACTTCATGGATCTCGCGAAACCCGGACTTATCCACGAATTCTGCCTTCCGAACGGAATGCTCACGTTCAAGGAATATCTTGAAGACTTCGCTTCTCCCGAAACCAAGGCGAAAGGCGAAAAACTTCTCGTCAAACTTATGGAAGATATCGAAAATCCTGAAAGAAGAGCAAAAACTCAGGAACTTCTCGGCGAAATCGAAAAAGGCAAAAGAGACCTTTACTTCTAAACCGCAATTTAGAGACAAGCCTTCAAGACCTCACCCCTTTTATTCCCCTCTCCAGTGTGGCGAGGGGAAAATTCCTTACCCTTTTCTGAGTTTTGCGAGCATTGCTTCGATCATTTTGTTCGGATCTATCGGAGGTCCGCCGTATTTTTCGCCGTTAAGTTCCGATTCTTTGATAAAGACTGACGGTTCGGTTTTTCTTGTGTTGCCTCTGAATGAAACCGTTTCGGGAATCGTTATAACGAGCCGTTTTCTGGCCCTCGTGAATGCGACATAAGCAAGTCTGCGCTCTTCATCGACGTTGAATTCCTCTATTGCAATGTGGTTCGGAAATCCGCCCTGATAAAATCCGGGGATGAAAACTCTCTCAAACTCAAGCCCTTTCGCGCTGTGAGCTGTGATTATCGTCACTTTTCCTTCCCTGCTCTCCTCTTCTCCGCTCCCCAGAAGCGAGACATTGTTCACAAAACGGGCGAAAAACGAGCGTGCTGTCTTGTGCTCCGGAAGCGACGGATCTGTTGAGACAGCATCGAAAAAAGCTGAAATATTATCGAGTTTTATCCTTGCCACATCTTCGTTTTCGGCACTTTTTCTTATTTCGTTTTCAATTTCTGTCTGCTTTACGAGAAAAGCTGTGAACTGAAGCGGATCAGCCGATTCGAATTTTTGCTTAAGCTCATGGATCAAAGCTGAAAAACCGCCGAGAGAAGACGCCTGTTCAGCGCTGAAAAGCGTTTTGTATATGCCGAAATCTTCGACAAGCTGCATCGGAAGAAGTTTCATAGAAGCAGAGACTGAAAAAAACTTTTCCATCGTGCCGCTGCCGATTCCGCGGACCGGATAGTTGATTATCCTGCGAAGGTTTATCTCGTCGTGCGGATTTAAAAGGATCCTGATATAAGCTAAGATATCCTTAATTTCCTTGTTTTCAAAGAAGCGGCTGCCGCCGACAACGACAAAGGGAATGCCGAACTGCGAAAAGGCGACTTCGAAAAAACGGGTCTGAAAGTTGGCCCGGACGATAACCGCGACATCGTTGTATTTGATCCCTTCCGATTTCCAGCGCATGATTTCCTGCGCCGTAAATTCAGCCTCTTCCTTTTCATTATGCTTTCTGACGACTTTTATCCCCTCGCCTGCTTCGCCGTTTTTAGATGCGAAACATTTTTTCGGGCTGCGTTTCGCATTGTGGGCGATAAGTTTTCCGGCAGTATCTACGATTTCCGATATCGAACGGTAATTTTCTTCAAGTTTTACTATCGTGACATTTTCGAAATCGCGCTCGAAGTTGAGGATGTTTTCGACATTCGCGCCGCGCCAGCTGTAGATACTCTGGTCGTCGTCACCTACGACGCAGATGTTTCTGTGGACTGAAGACAAAAGTTTTACGAACTCGAACTGTGCATGGTTGGTATCCTGATATTCGTCAACCATTATATATTTGTATTTTGAAGCGTACTTCATGCGTACAGCGTCGTCTTTTTTCAACAAATCGATCGTCAGAGTTATCAGATCGTCGAAATCGAGCGCAGCGCGGACTTTCATAGCACGGCAGTAAGGCTCAAAAAGCCTGTTTGCAACTGCGTTAGTGAGGTTTGAAACGAGAAAGGAGGTCTTTTCACGAAGCGAAGGATCATTCTTCATCTTTGAAATCGCAGCAACTATAGTTTGAGCCGAAAAACGCTCGGAAGAAACTTTTTCATCTGCCATGACGCGCTTCATGAGTTCGCTCTGTTCATAAGGAGAATATATCGTAAAATCAGCAGGATAGCCTATTTTTTCATATTCTTTGTGAAGGATCGAAAGACCGAGTGCGTGAAAAGTGCAAAGTGTTACGCCCGATGACTTTTCTTCATCATCAAGAAGAGAATGGAGTCTTTCACGCATCTCACGGGCCGCCTTGTTCGTAAAAGTGACGGCGAGAATATTCTCCGGGCTGACACCTTTTCCTTCGACAAGCCACGCGATTCTGTGCGTTATGACACGCGTTTTTCCCGAACCGGCGCCGGCAAAAACAAGAACTGCCCCTTCGGTCGTTTTTACCGCTTTTTCCTGCGGTGCACTAAGATTTTTATCCACTTTATTCAAACTTAGCTCCAATTAACAATAATTAGCGGCTAATCAAGCAAAATATGATAGCTTTTCCACATTTTTTCAACATTATTGAGATTTTTATTCAGTTATATGATTTTTCCACAAAAATTCCTTAGTGAGACCAGCCAACACTCTGATTTTATTAATTAAAACATCTGCACACTTTTTTGTGCAAATCGAGAAAACCTTTGATATCTTAGCGTATTTCGGGCAAAAAAAGGGGGGTTGGCAACACAAATGTGGAAAACTTTCCGAGGTGTTGAAAAACCGTGTAATAGTTTGTAATTCCGCCATATTTTACATGAATCTGCGGTTAAAGGAACGCACCAGCACTTTTTTATCTCCGTTTTCGAGTCTGATGACCGAAAAAACAAGAACCCCGAATTCAGGTTTATCCGAAGAATCAAACAATGAAAGCTGCGGACGGATCATACTTGCCGGAGCGGCTTTGTAAGTTCCTGTAAGAATGAGATTTACCGGATTTTCCTGAATGTCGGTAAAGGCATCGGTAAGCTCCTCCTCGGACGATTCCGGATCGTTATAAAGATAGTAAACAACAAAATCGCTTGATTTATCCGGCAGATGAGTGCGCAAATCGGACGGCAGATCGTCTTTTGAAGGCTTTTTATCATCTTCGCGCTGTTCTCCGTGAACCATCGGCAGGTCGTCCCCGTGTCTTTCCGGAACAATCGAAGAAAGGAAAAATGAGATTTTATCTTTTTTAACTTTAAGCGGCCCGGCAAACTTCAGAACATCACTTCCTTTAAGCGTATAAAGTATCAGTGTATTGTTTTTATTACATTTTTCAGCGTTATCAGCTTCAAGGAAGACAATATCATCAAAAACTATACCCTCTTTGAAGGAGTTCAGAAGAACAACGCAGCCGTCGTCTTCGGAATAGGAGGAAAAAGATAAAAAGAATACCGCTAAAGCGATAAAAGGAATTAAAAGCGGTAAGATTATTAGTTTCTTCACGATATTCAGAACAAAAGTGGTCGGGATGACTGGGTTCGAACCAGCGACTTCTGCGTCCCGAACGCAGCACTCTACCAGGCTGAGCTACATCCCGACCCAAAAAACGGTCGCTTTATAGCAACTTATTTTCAAATAGCAAATTTTTTTTACTCTTTTTTTTGTTTGACACTTTTCTTAAAATTGTGTAATACGCGCCTGCGTTTTGAGGGAGAATAACGATGAATGCTGAAGTTCCTGAATTTATTGGTGAAAACGAAATTGAAGAATATCTGCCCCACCGCGGAAAGATGCTTCTGCTTTCGCGTATCATAAATTATGACATGGAAAAGCACATAATAACGGGCGAATACGACATCACGAAAGAGTGCATTTTTTACGAAAGTGAAGCTGACGGTATTCCGAGCTGGGTAAGTTTCGAGCTTATGGCTCAGACGGTTTGCGCTCTGACAGGTATCGCCCACAAACTTTTCGGCCGGAAAGTCCTTCCGGGAATGATCCTTTCCGTCACTGGTTTCAAAACAAAAAGAGAGTGGTTTAAAGCGGGCGAAACGGTCAGAATGCGGATGACTGAAGACTACTGCGATGCAGAATCGGCGCTTTACAACTACATCGGCGAACTTTTTATCGCCGGAGTGGATGAAGAACCGGCAGTTACGGCAAAAATTTCGGCAATAGAAATAGAAAGTCTTGAACAACTGAAGGAAATAAGGGGGCGTTATATTGAGTAATTCCGACAAAACCATACTCGTAACAGGCGCAAGCGGCGGCATCGGAAGGGCGATTGCGCTCTATGCTGCAAAGGCTGGATATTATGTAATCTGCCACTACAACAGAGGCATCGAGCGCGCTCAGGAAACTCTGGATCTCATCAAAAGTGAGGGCGGAAACGGCGAAATCGTGAAATTCGACGTGACAAACCGCGATGAATGCCGAGAAATCCTTAATAAAATCACCGTGGAAAAAGGTCCGCTCTGGGGAATAATCAGCAATGCCGGAATCACACGCGACAACGTCTTTGCCGCGATGAAAGGCGACGAATGGGACGATGTAATCAGAACCGATCTCGACAGTTTCTACAACGTGATCCAGCCGCTCGTAATGCCGATGGCCCGCAGAAGCAACAAACGCGGAGGAAGGATAATCGTGATCTCTTCGATAACCGGCATCATCGGAAACCGCGGACAAGTCAACTACAGCGCGGCGAAAGCTGGTATCATCGGCGCTGCAAAGGCTCTGGCCATGGAACTCGCGTCGCGTAAGATCACGGTAAACTGCATCGCTCCCGGACTAATCGAAACCGACATGATCAAGGGGATAATCCCGGAAATGTATGAGAAGATCGTTGAAAGCATCCCGATGAACCGTGTCGGAAAACCTGAAGAAATTGCGTCACTTGCAGTATTTTTACTCTCTGAAGAATCCGGATATATCACAAAGCAGGTCATTTCTGTAAACGGAGGAATGGAATGAACTTTTTGAGACATGACGGCAAACGCCGTGTCGTAGTCACAGGCGGCGGAATGCTTTCTTCGCTCGGAAGAAGCTGGGAAGAGGCTTTCGAAAACCTTAAAGCGTGCAAAAACAGGATTTCATATATGCCGGAGTGGGAGCGTTTCACCAAGATGAATACGCGCCTCGCCTCGCCCTACACCGAAGAACTTCCGACATATCCGCGCAAAAAGATCCGCGGAATGGGAAGAGTCGCGCTCCTTTCGCTTGTTGCTACCGAAGATGCGCTCAGAGTTGCAGGACTTCTGACAGAAACCGGAGATGTCATCGAAGAACTCAAAAACGGCCGCACAGGGATCGCTTACGGAACCTGCATGGGTTCTCTGGATGCGGTAAACGCGCTTGCCACGATGATGACGACAGGAGACACCTCGAAATTCGACTCCCAGACCTACATCAAGGCTATGCCTCAGACGAACGCCTGCAATCTTTCCGTTTTTTATCAGATCCGCGGAAGGATGATAATCACCGATACGGCCTGCACTTCGGGAAGCCAGGCAGTAGGTTACGGTTACGAAGCGATCGCAGACGGCAGACAGGACATGATGATATGCGGCGGCGCGGAAGAACTTTCGGCCCCGAATGCCGCTATTTTCGATACTCTGGGTCAGGCAAGCTTCAAAAATCAGACTCCCGAAGCAACTCCCCGCTGCTTCGACAAAGACCGCGACGGCCTTGTTATCGGCGAAGGAGCCGGAACTCTTATCCTCGAAGACCTTGAGCACGCAGTCAAGCGCGGTGCGAAGATCTTCTGCGAAGTCGCAGGTTTCGCCACGAATTCCGACGGTTTTCACATCACGAGCCCCAACTACTACACTCAGGGCATCTGCATGGAAGCGGCTCTCGCAAACGCAAATCTGACAACAGACGATATAGCCTACATCAACGCTCACGGCACCGCGACATACTACGGCGACATCTCCGAAACGACCGCCGTTTACAACGTTTTCAAGCGTCCCGTTCCCGTTTCTTCGACAAAAAGCTACGTCGGCCACCTTCTGGGCGCATGCGGCGCAGTCGAAAGCTGGGTCACTATCAACATGATGAACGAAGGCTGGTTCCACCCCAACGTAAATTTAGACAACCTCGATCCGCAGTGCGCTCCGCTCGGCTACATCAAAGGTCAGGGCATGGAAATCAACTGCGACTACGTCATGTCGAACAACTTCGCTTTCGGCGGGATCAACACTTCCCTCATCTTCAAGAAGTGGAAAGAGTAAGATCAAAAACTTGCCTTTCATCTGCAACTTTCTAAAATTCCCCGTTTTTGTTGATTCAATTTGAAGACAAAATGATGTTCAACACAACACAACACAACACAACACAACACAACACATTAACAAAGCATCGCACCGATTCATCCCTGTCAAGTATTTTCTTCAATATTTTTCGATATTATCAACTTTTTCAGAGGTGACAAAATGAAGAAATTTTTTCTAATTTTGGCTTTATGCGCGGTTTTCGTTTTTATCGGATGCGGCGGCACCGATGATGATTCGGATATCGACAGCACTGCTTCCGAAGATTACGGCAAAGATGATGAAAGCGTTATTCCTGCGTTCGAACATTGCGACGAAATCGGAACATACAGCTGCAGAACAGACCCTGCAGACGGCAAAGAAAAATCATATCTTTGCTGGCCGAGTCACTCCCACTACGGAATATATGAAGAATGTAAGGCCGGATGCAACGCATCAACAGGAAAATGCAACCCGTGGACAGACCCTGAATCCGGAATAACATGGTCTTTTCTAAAAAAGTACAAGAATGACAAATTGGCTGGTATGGATCCAAATTTGAATGACGATAAGGGTTGGGGTTGGTTGTTTGAGTGGGAGGAAGCTCGTTCTTACTGCAGTAAACTTAAAGAAGGCGGTTTTAACGATTGGCGGCTGCCCACAATCGATGAACTCAGAACACTTATACAGAACTGCCCTGCGACAGAAACCGGCGGAAAATGCAAAGTCAGCGAAAAAGATGATTGTCTCGATAGTCATGATGAATGCTACTCACCTGCCGACTGTACATGCCGATTCGATTCGACAGGAAAATACAGCAGACTTGGTGATGGCAATATTTGGCTTTGGTCACATTCTGAATTACCTGGTCAAGCATGGATCGCAGGTTTCGGTTACGCCTCTGTGCTGTTAGATGGTAAGAGCGGGGGTACCACCAACTTTAAAACTATTCGTTGTGTCCGATAAACCATTGGTAAAAAAATAATGGGGATAAAAATGAAAAAAATATTACTGTTTTTTGCTCTTCCGTTTTTTATGATTTCGTGTTTTTCCGAAGCGTTTTCAGGCGAAGAAGAAGATGCCCAGTGCGGAGACGGCACTTTTGTATGCAGGCAGGATGCCGAGGGCAGAACCGATTCTTACCTCTGTCATTATGACGAGGATTTTGAACGTGAAAATCTCAATCTTTTCGAGAAATGCAAGGAAGGCTGCAATTCCTCTACGGGAAAATGCAAACCCTGGAAAGATCCCGACACGAACATCACATGGTCATCTGCTGCCGACGAACGGACTTATGAAGAAGCAATAGAGTATTGCGAAAACCTCGAAGAAGGAGGATATTCGGACTGGACTCTTCCTACTATCAATGTGTGGAGAACTATTGTTAAAAACTGTCCTGAACTGGAACCTGACGGAGAATGTCCTGTACGGGATCCTGATTGTCTTGATTTTAACTGCGTGTATTTTTACGACGGGCAAGGAAAATCCCATGACTGCGAATGTGAAACAAAAAACGAGGAAGATTATTACAGCAAACTTGGAGATTCAATCAAAGCCAATTTGTGGTCTTCTTCCCCAGCATCAGCATTCCAATGGGTAGATGAATCATCCTCCGCATGGCACTTTTTCAACTATAAAAATAGCGTCTCTATATATCCTTCTCTGCAATCTTCTAAACTGAATCTCCGCTGTGTGAGATAAGTGCTTCAACAAGCTCAGCAACCGATAGTCTATTTCGGTGAAAATTTTAGAATTGTTCTGCAAAAACCGGCGTAAAGCGACAAAAGCATCAATAATCATTATACTTGTCAGCACTGCAGTATCACTCTTAAGAACTGAAGCCAGCATAGCCACACCCTGTTCTGTAAAGGCATAGGAAAGATATTTCGAGTGCCGGCCCCTTAAATCTTCATTCGCAATTTCTATGGTCACAAATTGTGACCTTAAAAATTTTTCGATACCAACCTGCTCTTCTTTCGTCAACTGGAACATAAATCTTTCCGGGAATCGCTCTATATTCCTTTTTACCGCCTGATTCAGAACTTTCGTTTCAACACCGTAAAGCTCAGCCAAATCCCTGTCAATCATCACATGCTGCCCGCGAATAACTAAGATCTTGCTTTCGATATCGAGTTTGGTTTGGTTTTCGCTGTGAACTACCATCTCGTTTTCCATATTCCATCCTCTAAAGACAAATTTTCACAATTGCAAAATATATATTTTCAAATTTTTATCAATAAAAATTTAAATACTACAATAAAAATCTGTGATTTTTTTCGATTCTAAAAGAAGTCGGCGAAAGACCCAAAAAATAATCCTTAAATCCCTCACATTTTCATTTTGAGATGGCGAAATGGATCACAAAATCAGTTCACGATTTTCCAATAATTTTTCAATCATCGGCTTGTACATGGCGTGATCTGACATCGTAGAAATAGAACAGACTTTGTTTCCGGCATCTTTTGATGACGCTCCGCAGTGATAAATTTTTTCGTTCTTAGTGCCGAAATCAAGAATGATATATCTGTCATGAAACATGCCGTTCGTCTTTTTGAAAGAAACCACAATATGCGGATATTCCTTAATAAAATCATCAAGTTCCTTTTTATGCAAACCATGATGAATATTGTCAGAAAATATTGTGATTTTTACATTTTTTCTTGCAGATTTTAGTAGCACCAGCGTTTTCAAACCGATATAGTTGTCAATCACAAAAACCGTTTCTTTTGCTTCGGCATAAATCTGCTGATAAGCGAGATCAGCTTCTACCGATTTTCCGTTCAAAAACAAAAAATCTTTTTTTATTTCGTTATTACTGAAATCTTCAATGATTTTAACCACATCATCCTTTGTAGGCACATTCGACAATTTTTTATCCATTCTCGCGATATCTTTCGTGTTCTGCGAAGTCTGGAGCGCAAGTTTTGCGACATCATCATACCCGATGAAGTGTTCCCTCTCGATGATATAATCTTTCATCGCTTTGAAAAGGCGAACCAAAACCTTGCTTTGTTTAATCGCCAACTCGCCGCGCAGAACAGTCATCAGCATGTAGATTCCCTGCTCGGTGAAAGCGTAAGGAAAATACGATCTACCACCTTTCACACCTTTTACCTGTATCGAGGTCGAAATTTTCGACCTCGATAATTCCATTACTTCATCAGCATTCAACTGAAACCTGAAATCATCATCAAATTTCTCAATATTATTCTTGACTTGTTCGTTAAAACGCTTGGTTGTATAGCCATAAATTTCAGCCAGATCGAAGTCAAGCATCACCTGCTTTCCGCGAATAATGTAGATTTTGGATCTCAAATCACTTTCACTGTGAATTACGACATCTTCTTCCATATTTCACTCAACACCACAAAAGAATAACGATAATAAAAATATAAATTTTAAAATTTTAGTCAACAAATTTTCTAATAGCACAATAAAATTTCACTATATAAGGTCATAGTGATAAGCCGTATTCTACAGCATAAACCGGCAAAATTTTAAATATAGAATCGAACTAATACGCGAAAAACAGGAATGAAACAATCCAGGCAAGAAGGGTGATCTGAAGAAATCTGTCCTTGTAGACGATATCTGTCGGGCTTCCGCTCTTCTTTTCGACAAAAGTGATCTGCATGTATCTGAAGAGACCAAGCAGAACAAAGAATGCCGTCGCATAGATGTGTTTCGAGCCGTAATGCGCCTGAACCGCAGGGTCAAGGGTGTAAAGAAGGTATGAAACTATGATTACGGCCGACATTATGCTCATGACACCGTTTATAAATTCAAGGGAATAACCCGAAATCGACTTTCTGACATCAAGCCCGCTCTCAGCAAGGACAAGGTCATCACGCCTTTTTGCGATCGCAAGGAAAAGGCTCAACAGGAAAGTCATGATTATGATCCAGTGCGAAGGAAGGATCCCTGCGACAGCGCCGTATTCGGTTCCTGAAAGAAGCCTGAGAAGAAATCCTGTCGAAACGGCGAAAATATCGAGGATCGCTATGTTTTTCATTCCCAAAGAATAAATTAGGTTTATGCCGAGATAGACGAGAATGATTATCCCCATTTTTGTTCCGGTGAAAAACGCGACGGCAAGTGCAACAGCAAGAAAAATTATGTCGGTGATTATTGCCGCCTTTACCGAAACAGCGCCGCTTGCGATAGGTCTGAATTTCTTTTTCGGATGGACTTTATCCTTTTCTATGTCGCGGATATCGTTGAAGATATAAATCGTGCTCGCCGCAAAACAGAAGGAAACGAACGCCATCGCGGCACTCTGAAGCAGCGTGACATCGGTTATTTTTTTTGCGAAAAAAAGCGGGAAAAAGACCAGAAGATTCTTGATGTACTGGTGCGGCCGTATCATTTTGAGAAACGCTTTCATATCACTCTCCTAACAAAAAAACCGGAGAATTATAGATAAAAATCAAATAATATCAAACACTGACGTGTCGCTTGAGCAAAGCAGAAGATCTATCGGATTCTACGTTCACTCAGAATGACTTTACAAGTTTTTCAACGAAGGGAACATCAGCGGGCGAAAATTCGTAATCAGCTGCTTCTTCAGGCGTTATCCAGCGGATATCCCTGTGTTCGAGAAGTTTCGGAACTCCCTTCACGATCTTTGCCTCGAAAAGTGTGAGATGCACCGAAATATCGGGATAGACAAATGTCGATTCGGCGAACTTCTCCCCTACTTCAAGATCGATTTCAAGCTCTTCGCGGCATTCTCTCGCAAGTGCAGCTTCCGGAGTCTCCCCTGCTTCGACTTTTCCGCCGGGAAATTCCCACATCAAAGGACGCGACTTATGCTCGGGCCGCTGGCAGATCATGAATTTTTCACCGTCACGCACAAGCGCTGCGACAACTTCGACCATTTTTACTCCTATTTTACGATATCGGTATTGATTATATGCCGCCAGAACCAGCCGAAGTAGCTATCCATCATCGGTTTGTATTCTTCCGGCTCGACTTTGCCGCCGGAACCCATTATCGCATAGACCATCTTGAGTTCGCACAGTTTGTAAGGCAGATCGTGCAGGCCGCAGTTGAGATAAAAGTTGTGCCGTTTTACCCTTTCTTCGGGGTTATCGCACTCTTCAAGCCAGTTTTCAAGCGCCAGAAACAGCCGTTTTCCCTTGTAATGTTCTATCATCGCCTTTACCGCAGCTGTGCCGTAGCCCTTTCCGCGCTGTTTTTCATCGATTGCGAAAAAGAAAAGATAAGCGAGGTCGCCCGAATGGACAAGGTATGCGAAACCTACCCACAGATCACCTTCAAAAAGATTCCAGAAGTCGGCTTTTCCCTGGAGTGCGCGCTTTTTAAGAAGCCGGAAAGGAAACCGCTCGTTTGCAGGAAAAGCGCTTAAATAAAGCTCTTCCACGCGATTCATTTCAGCTTTTGTACTTTCAATTCTTACAAGTTCCATAGTTCCTCCGCAGCAAAACAGCCGCTTTTACCACAATGTTTCCGGAACGGCAAATTCCTTGCCTTTCACCTGATTTTTCCTAACATACAGCGTTTTTTGACGGAGGTCTCTGATGAAAAAATTCTTTTTGATTTTGGCTTTATGCACGGTTTTTGCAATTACTGCCTGCGGCAGCTCGAAAAAAACAAACGACAACACCGATCCGGGAGAAACACAGAACGATGAAGATGCTGCAGACACTGAACAGGCTGACGGCATTGAACCTTCCGACGACAGCGATTCACAGCCTGTCGATACCGACACGACGCCGGAACAACCGGATGACGCCGATTCCGACAGTGATCAGGAACCGGATGATGCCGATTCGACCGATGATTCCAATGACGAAGAGCCTGACGGCGACACAGTTCCGGAAGAGGATTTCACGCTTGACGAAGAAGTTACCGCTGTTCCCGACGATCAGGTGAATACTCCTGATGCCGACTGCGTTTTCGGAATTTTTGTCGAATTCTGTGACGGAAACACGGCCGTCCGCTGCCGCGAAGGAAAAGTTTCTCACGAAAACTGCGCGGACAAGACCTGCATGACCACAAACGGCCTTCACTGCGGACGCATGGAAGGGAAAAATGTCGCAGGATGCCACGAAAGCTGTGAAACACCGAAAAAAAATGTGGTTTGCGAAAAATCCGATGTCGTCTCCGATTACAAAGCGGGCGGGACCTTATCTGCCGACCTCTGTCTTGAAACAAGCAAAGGAAAACTTTCCTTCAAATTTACTGAACAGTGCGACACGCCGTGCAACGAAGAGGGAACAGATTTTGTAAAACTGAATAAAGTTCCTGACGATCAGGACAATACATTTCTCGCAGAATGTGATCATGAAACCTTTGTCGAATTCTGCGACGGAAACACAGCCGTATACTGCGAGGGCACTGTTTCCAGAACAAACTGCTCAGGAAAAACCTGCATGACAACCATCGGTGTCTACGGCGAAGAATATGAAGGAAAAAACTATGCGTACTGCATGAATTCATGCGAAGAACCCGCTGATTTGGACGAAAAATACTGCATCTTTAATATGGATTTAAATATTGCAATCATCAACAATGATTACTGCCTTGAAACGAGCGCAGGTTATCTTGAGTTCTGGAATGTCCCGACTGAATACTGCGAAAACGGCTGTGCCGAAGACGGCGAAACCTGCAAAACCGAATAATTTCCGCCGGCAGTTTATCGGGTTGATCCGCCGGATTTCCTTTTCAGCGCGACCCGCATAAACCAAAAATAGTAGCAGAGCATTATCGTCGCGGTAATGCTCCAGCTTATAGGATAGCATGCAAGAAGCGTAGAATAGTCGCTGTGGAGAGGAAAGACGGTGAAAACCCAGATGACGCGCGTCACACAGATGCCTAAAAGCGCAATCAGAGCGGGAGCAAGAGAATTGCCGTAGCCGCGAAGACTTCCTGAAAGAATATCGACCGTAAGGTTGAGTATTTGGAAAGAAGTGATGTAGAGGATCCTCGTCCTGCCGTATTCAATGACAGCGGGATCGCCGTTGAAAAGAGCGAGAAGTTCACGTGAAAAAATTATTATCGGAAGAGCCAGCGCAAACATGAAGACACAGTCCATCCAGAACGCATGCAGAGTCACTTTCCGGCAGCGGTCAAGCTTTCCGGCACCGTAATTCTGTCCGATGAAAGCGGTGCACGCCTGAGAAAAAGCGTTCACTATGAAGTAGACAAAGATCTCGGTATTGAAAGCGGCGGCCGAAGCAGCCATGACATCGGCTCCGAGCGAATTTATCGCAGATTGTATTATGATATTCGAAAGGGCAAAGACCATGCTCTGGACGCCTGCCGGAACACCGATACGCAGGATTTCAAGAAGCGAGGCGTGGTCAGCTCTGATGAGGTGGAACTCGATCCCGACATCGCTTTTTGAGCGAAGAAGAATGACGAACATCGTACCGGAACTCAGGATATTCGAGATGACCGTGGCTATCGCGACACCTTCCGCCCCCATTTTGAGAACGAGAACGAAAAAGAGATTGAGCAGAACGTTCACGATTCCCGCCGCGACAAGGCAGAAAAGCGGAGTGTTCGTATCTCCCTTCGAGCGGAAGATCGCCGACTCAAAGTTGTAAAGAAGTATCGCCGGAAGCCCAGAAATGTAGATCCGGAAATAAGAAAGCGCCATCGGGAGCACCTCTTCCGGCACCGAAAGAAGCGACATAATGCGGCTTGAAACAGCAAGCGCCACAAGCGCCATCACGCTTCCGCAGACAAGGCTTAAAAAAACCGCAGTGTGGACAGCCTTCTTCACCCCAGACATGTCACCGCGCCCGATACACTTGGCGATAACGACAGTCGCACCGGTCGAAATCCCGACAAAAAGGTTGACGACAATGCCGATGACAGGAGTGTTGCAGCCGACAGCAGCCATCGCGAACTTGCTCGCGAAACGCCCTACGACCATGACATCAGCCGCATTGAAAAACTGCTGCAGGATACCCGTCAGAGCAAGCGGGATCGCAAACTGAAGTATTTTTGCGGCGAAACCGCCGTTAAGCATGTCGATTTCACGTCTCATCGAATCCTCTCGCATTTCAGCCAAGCAGCTTGAAAGCGGTGAATTATCATTTTGAAATAATGAAAGTCAATATCGGATTTATTTATGATTTTTTGTTTGAATTAAGATTTTACTGGCAGTCAGCCGAATCATCGAAATGGTCTGCCGGGAAGAAGTCGCTGCACATTTTGTCGCAGCTTCCGTTGTTTTTCCACGAACATACATCAGCCGTTCCGCAGGTACAGTTGGAAGGTTCACGGTCTGAGCAGAGTTCTGCGACTTTTGCAGAGTCTGAGCAGTCGTATGTGCAGACACAGCCGTTTCTTTCAATCGTGATGCCGTCTGTTTTGTAAGTCGTTTCGCAAGATCCGCTGGTACCGCCTTCGGAAACGCAGTAAGAATTGCAGTCCGCGGTATAAAGAATTCCGAGCGACGAATTACACATGCAGAGATCGGTTTTATCCGGCAGGCACATTCTGTATGAGGATGAGGATGAGCATATTCCTTTGCAGGAATCCATGTCAGTAGCCTCTTTTATGTATGACATCGAGAATGTGCCGTAAATGTTTTCGGCTTTCGAATCGATTACGAGATAGTAAGTTCCTGCTGTCGTTGCGTCTGTCTCGAAGTTGATGAGTCCGCCGCCGTAGATGCAGGTGTCAGGATCGTCCGATTTTACAACATAAATCGAAGCCTCGAACGAGGAGGTTATTTCAGCGTGGAAATAGTCTCCTGCCGCCATGTTCATCGAATAGACGACATCCCTGCCTGCCAGTGCTGCGCCGTTGCAGATCCCGGCAGCCGGTGCGAAGTCATCGTTTGCCGAAATAGTGAATCCCTGAAGATTTCCTCTTCCTTCAAGCTGGATAACTCCGTCGAGTTTGTCGTTTTCAGGCACCGGGAGACTGTCGCTGATGTCAAGCTGGATTGTGAAGTCGTATTCAAGCGGAGCGATCGCGCTGTCTACGACGACAATGTAGTCTTTATCAGTTTCCGAATCATTGTAATACATGATTTCTTCCGAAGCTCCAAAACCTCCGAAAGAGTTGCCCGCAAGGCAGACATCTGCAATTTCGCCGCAATCAGAAAGAACCGATACCGTAGGATAGAAAGCACCTGATTTCGGAGTGACCTTAACAGTCATCATCTTTCCGGCAGGAACATGAACCTTGTAGAAAAGATCCGGACCGTCGCCGTAGTAATCAGTACAGCTTCCGGTATCCATCGAATCCGAAGCACGTTTGAAACTTTCGTCATAAGTCCCTTGTTCGAGCTCTTTTGCTCCGCTGCATACATTGTGTTCTACAGGAGTGAACGCATCAAATTCAAGGATGTAGGGCATATTGTAAAGAGCTTCAGCGGAAGCCGGATTCTGTCTTACCATTGCATAGTAATAGCCGTCAGAGGGAACTTTGTAATTCATTATCTCTGAATAGTAATAACCCTGAGTAAAGTAGCAGTAGTCCATATAGTCGTTTTCGGCAAGTTTCGCTCCGTCTGCATTGAACAGGGCGATAAACGTGTCGGCACGGGTTTCGCCGCAGTAAGGATGCGTTCTGACTTTGAGATACTGACCCGCTTTTGCATTGATTTTGAAGTAGTCGACATCCTCTTCGTTATTGACATGTCCGAAACCGGCGAAAACAAAACCGGCCGCAACTTTCTGAGCAGAAGCCATGTCGTTGTTAGGCTCTACTTCAAGAGTTCCGAGAGATTCCTTCGGAACGCAGTTTCCGTTCTTGCACTCCTTGAATCCGCATCCGCAGTCGGCATCGGTCGAGCATGTATCTTTCTGGCAGTAGTTGTCGCCGCACTTTCCGCTGTAGCACTCTTTGTTATCCTGACAGATCCAGTCGTCAAGAAGAGTCGGAACAGCACAGTTGCTTTCGTCGTTGCAGTAAGTCTTGCCTGCTTTGCAGGAACCTGAAATCGGATAGCAGTAGTGACCGTTGCAGCGCGTTCCTTCGGGGCAGAGAGTGTAGTTTTCACTGCAGTCTTCGGCACAGAATTTATTGCCGTCGTAGTCGGTAAGACACATTCCGTAATCGTAGAACGTCTTTTTGCAGTCAGTGTCGCTTTCGCACGGCTTGCATGTTTTCTGAGATCCGGTCGGAGTTACAGCGTCGTAACCGTCGCAGTTTGAATCGGTCGAGCATGAAGCAGTGCACATTCCGTGTTCGCAGTTTGTGTACTTTTCGCAGTCGTCGTCGAAACGGCATGCATCGTAGATGTAACTTCTGTAAGGAATAGCCTTGCGGCATATTCCGTCGTAGCAGCCGCCTATATCGAAGCAGTCGGCATCGCTTTCACACGATTTAGTGCAGTAGTACTGCTGAATAGTGTAGTCAGTGTAGCAGTTTTCGCACGACCAGACATACGGGCAGTATTCGCCGGGTTTGAAGCTCTGCTGTTCTTTCGAAATGCAGACACCGAAAATCTGCGGGTCGCCGCCGTCTTCAGATTCCTGCTGACCGTAAATATAACAGGTTTTGTCTATTTCACACTCGCTGTCTTCCGTGCAGGCTTTACTGCAGAAATATCCCGAGAAACAGGTATATCCGTCGGCGCACTGCCAGTCTGAATAGCAGTCCTGACCGAATTCAAGCCGCTTCAGCATCTTGTCCTGAGCGCAGATATATTCGGCGTAACTTCCGTATGAGCTTGTTTTCTTGACCGGAATACACTCGCTGCCGTCTGCACAGGTTTTCGTGGTTGTCGTAGTGCCTGTTTCAGGATCGGTAACTTCGCTGTCGGTACAGTGAGAACCGCAGATTTTGTCGCCTTCGAACTCGATGCACTCTCCGCTTGCACACTGCTCGTCGTAGTTGCAGTATGTTCCGTCGGACAAGTTGAACCTGTTCGGGTCGAAGCATACTTCCGAAGTGCCGAAGTAATCCGGCAGAGTTCCGCACTCGTAGCCGGTTCCGCAGCTGCTGAAAATGCTTCCGCAGGTCTTGACGCAGTATCCGTCATAGCAGCCGCCGCTTGAACAGTCCATTGAGCTCTGGCAATGGTCACCGAGCTCGCCGCTTCCCTTCGGAACACAGTATTTGTCGTATTTGAAACCTTTGTCAGAGCCGCCTTCCATGCACTTTCCGCATGAACCGCAGGAATCGCCGATCAGGTTTTTCGTGCACTCTTCGGAACAGAAACTCTCGCCCTCGCCGTATGAAAGACAGAGCCCGCCTTCGCAGTCTTCGTTCACGTTGCACGGTCCGTAAGTCTTCATTTTCGGAGCCGGTCTCTCAACGCCTGCAACAAAGAGCGGCATGCACTGATAACCTCTGCTTTCCATAAACTGACAGGTCATATTGTTCGGGCAGTCTTCGTCCTCTTTGCAAGTTCCGGTGCAGACCGAAGCTCTGACGAAGCTGTATGTGCCATCTCCGGAATTGTCGTACCACGTGTAGCAGTAACCGGTTTCGCACTCGACATCCTTGTTGCACGGAGCACCGGCTTTGAGTCCGTAAGCTCTGTTGTCGCATGTTCCGAAACCGCCGCATACGCCGTTTCGGCATGTACCGCTGCCCATAAGCCCGGCTTTGGCCTCGCAGTCTCTTCCGTCGGCAACAAGCGACCAGCCGGTTTTCGAATAGTCGCGGTTGCACTCTTCGCACGAATTTGCCGGATTTCTCTCGCCGTCGGCAATGCATGCGCCGTTTATTTCGCAGGTCAGTCTGTCGCACGAACAAGTGTAAGAAGTACCAGTTGCAGTGCAGACAGTTTTATTCGGCTCAGTACACGGATTCGGATTGCACGGGTCGGTATTGTCATTATCCGGTTTATCGTTGTCCGGAACCGTATCCGAATCACCGTCATTGACGTAGGAATCCTCGTCGTTTCCGTTTTCGTCTGAATCATCGTCACCGTCGGTAACAACCGATTCTCCGTCATCGGCATCTGAATCTTCGGTTTCGACCGGATCTTCATCGACCTCTGGTTTTGATTTTTTTCCGCCGCCGCATGCGACAAAAGCAAAAACAATAACCAGCATAACTGCAAAAAAAGCTGTTTTTTTCATTTTTCCCCCAATAATCCAAAAAAACTCGGACTCTTAGTTTATTCAGAATGCAGGTATTATCAATATTTTCATACTTAAAAAATAGCCGGTCTTTAACAAAAAAACCGGTGCTTTTCGTTTTAATGCTCAAAAATACAAAAAAATCTTGACACCAATTCAAGTTTGCGTAAAATCCCCGCGTTATTTTTTTGTGTGCTCTTTTATTGGAGGATTTGATGTACGCAATGATCGATTTCGGCGGCAACCAGCTTAAAGCGGTCCCCGGAGAAAAAGTGTCTGTTTATAATCTGGACAAGAAAGAAGGCGAACTTGTCGAGAACAAAAACGTTCTTCTTTTTGCAGACGGTGAAAATGTTATGGTCGGCAAACCTTATCTTAGCGATGTAACTGTAAAACTTGAAGTTGTAAAAAACTATAAAGGCAAAAAAGTTATCGTTTTCAAGAAAAGAAGAAGAAAAACCAGCAAAGTTAAAAACGGTTTCAGACAGAGCTTCACTCAGCTCAAAGTTCTTGAAATTGTCAAGTAATTCGGAGGGTTATTATGGCTCATAAGAAAAGCGGCGGAAGTGCAAGAAACGGTCGTGACAGTGCAGGTCAGAGACGCGGCATCAAAAAGTTCGGCGGCGAGCCGGTTATTCCGGGCAACATCATCGTCCGTCAGGTCGGAACAAGATGGATTCCGGGCGAGAACGTAGGTCTCGGAACTGATTACACGATTTACGCTCTTACCGAAGGTGTCGTCAAGTATGAAACATTCTACAAAAACGGCAGAGCAAGAAGAAGAGTTTCCGTAGTCACCGAAGCATAATTTTCGTTTCGTTAAAATTTTCAGACTCCCGGCAACGGGAGTTTTTTTTTATTCCAAACACGGAGTCGTTATGAAATTCGTCGATCAGGCAATAGTCGATATTATCGCAGGCAACGGCGGTGCCGGAGCCGTAAGTTTCAGGCGTGAACCTTTCATTCCGCTCGGAGGACCGGACGGAGGCGACGGCGGCAAAGGCGGAGACGTCGTTTTTGAAGGTGACGAAAACGTCATAACGCTTTACGACATCCGCTACCAGCGCACAATCAAAGCGGAAAACGGCCAGAAAGGAATGGGTTCCAACATGTACGGCCGCGGCGGCGAAAGCACGATTGTCAAAATCCCGCTCGGAACTTTCGTCTTCGACCACGAAACATCGGAACTTATTGCCGACATAACGAAGCACAGGCAGAAAGTCATCGTCGCGCACGGCGGAATCGGCGGCAGAGGAAACGCGAAATTCAAAACGAGCGTCAACAAAGCGCCTCACTACGCTCAGGAAGGTCTTCCCGGCGAGCGCAGAAAAGTCCGTCTCGAACTCAAACTCATGGCAGATGTCGGAATAATCGGATTCCCGTCAGTCGGGAAATCGACTCTCATCAGCGTTATCAGCAACGCGCGTCCCAAAATCGCGGAATATCCTTTCACGACTCTCGTTCCCAACCTCGGAATGGTCGAAGGAAAGGACTTCATTCCGTTTGTCGTAGCTGACATTCCCGGACTTATCGAAGGAGCCCACACCGGCGCCGGACTCGGCCACAGATTTCTGCGTCACGTCGAAAGATCGCGTTTTCTCATCCATCTTGTCGAAATAAATCCGGCAAGAAAATCACCGGTCGACGACATAAAAACAATTAACCGCGAGCTTGAACTTTTCGATCCGGAACTGGCAAAAAGAGATCAGATAATCGTCCTCAACAAAA
Organism: uncultured Spirochaetales bacterium; assembly: GCA_902774115.1. Classification (GTDB taxonomy): domain Bacteria; phylum UBP6; class UBA1177; order UBA1177; family UBA1177; genus UBA1177. The sequence goes on along the minus strand of CACYHH010000001.1, from coordinate 123,631 downwards.
TCGATTCTTACGGTGAAGAAGAAGAAAAACTGAGAGACGAACTCCGCGAATTCGTTAAGGATATGCCCTACTTCGAAATAAGCGGCATCACAAAAAACGGCGTAAAGGAACTCATGGATTTCGTCGGTCAGAAAGTTATCGAATACAGAAACCGCGAAAAAGAAGAAAACAAATAGAAATAAATTTGCAAAAATGCCTTTTTTCCTTAATATAACCCGCTTTTTCTGGCGGATTGTTCCGTGTGGTTGTTTTAAACAGTGAGGGATTTATGGAAGAGCTTAAACAAGAAATAAAAAAAGTAATTATTTCCTCTTTGGAGCTTGAAGACGTCAAGCCTGAAAACATCGTCGATTCCGAACCTCTTTTCGGCGAAGGACTTGGTCTTGATTCGATCGACGCACTCGAACTAGGAGTCGCGCTCAAAAAGAAATTCGGAATCAAATTTTCATCCGATAATGCTGAAAACCGTAAGCATTTCGCATCTGTAAACGCATTGGCGGAATATATTGCATCATCAAGAGAAACACAAAACAAGGAGTAACTCATGATACAGGAAGAAATCTTCAAAGAACTTAAAAAAATCCTCGTCTCTGAATTCGAACTCGAAGAAGAAACCGTCACAATGGACGCTCTTTTGAGAGAAGACCTCAACCTCGATTCGATTGACGCGATCGACCTTTTCGTAAAAATGAAAGAGTACATCCCTGCCGGAAAAGGCAACATCGATCCTTCGATTTTAAGGACTGTCCGCACAGTCAGAGACGTCGTTGAAGCACTTGCTCCGTATCTTTCCGACGAAGCTCCCGCAGCAGCTCCTGAGACAAAAGATCCTTCAGACAAGGCGGAAAACTAATCTGACCTTTATGAAAAAAGCTCTCAAAATATTTCTGAACATCGTCTTAATTTTATATCCTGTTATCGTTTTCATCATGCTCGTCATGCTGAAACTGCCGGTAAAAGTCCTTTCGCTCTGCGTGATGGCACTTGCAGCGGCACTTTTCCTGAGTTTTTCGGCAAAAAAAAGTAAAAAAAATTTAGATTGGAAACCTCTTGCGACTTCCCTCCTCTTTCTTGCAGCAGGCCTGCTCTGCTTTTTTACGAACCAGACGATTTTCCTTAAGCTCTATTCGCCTGCTATCAATTTGATTTTACTGATATTTTTCGGTTCAACTCTAATTTTTGGCCCGAACATTATTTTCCGTTTTGCAACTCTCGCCGACAAGTCGATAAAAGGTTCGTTTCACGAAAAAAAAGTTGAAAATTATTGCAGAAAAGTGACGGTTGTCTGGTGCATATTCTTCATTTTAAACGGTTCTGCCGCAGCCCTTACCGTTTTCGCCGGCAGAATTTTCGGAACAACACCTGAAAACGCCGATAAAATCTGGTCTCTTTACAACGGCGGAATATCGTATATCTTAATGGGCGTTTTGTTTGCTGCCGAATTTATTGTTAGAAAATTCGTGGATAAAAAAATGGTAAAAGTTTTTCCTTTGACAAAATTCAAAGCCTCATCCAGACCCAAAGACGCAGTCGTCTGCTACGACGGAAAATGGTCTGACAAATCGTTCAAAACATGGGGCGATTTTCTTGGTGACACGGCAAAAATGAGGCATTTCATTGAAAGCCGCAAAACTGATTCATACATTCTCCACTGCGGAGACTTCTGGTATTTCGGCGTAACTTTCACAGCACTTCTCCAGTGTCAGAAAGCGGTCCATCTGACCCAGAACATTTCTGAAAATTTCCTTGCCGAAGCGCTTCTTCCCGGGATGGAACTTTTAACTGACGCCGAAGTTCGGAATTCACTTTATATTCCTGAAATTATTGAAAAATCAGAAGAACCCTCAAAAGAAGAAATTGAAAAAACTCCCGAAATAAACGGCGAAACGACGCGCATTTTCCTCTTCACTTCGGGTTCGACCGGAAAACCGAAGGCCGTTCCGCAGAGAATGAAGGAATTCGAAGAGGACAACGCCTTCATAATTTCGAAGTGGCTCGACAAAATTCAGGCAAGAAAATTCGTTTCGACTGTAAGCCAGCACCACATTTTCGGATTTCTTTTCGGTTTTTCGCTTCCGTTTGCAACCGGCACGCCGTTCAGACGCAAAAGAATAGAATTTCCTGAAGAATTTGAACAACTTACTGATGAAAAATATTTGATTGTGGCAACTCCGGCATTTTTAAAGCGGACAGTCGAGATCGTTGAAAAACTCGATATGCGTGATCCGTGGCTTTTCACAAGCGGCGGCGCGGTGAGCCCCGAACTTGCAGTGAAAACAAACAAAGTTTTCGGGATATACCCGCTTGAAGTCTACGGCAGCACCGAAACTTCGGGCATTGCATACAGAATGCAGGATAAAGACGGGCTCACCTGGACTCCATTTGACAACGCGAAAATCTGGCTCGGTGATGACGGATGCCTCCGCATAATCTCGCCTTACATCAAGGATCCGGCAGGTTTTGCAACGGCTGACATGGCCGAAATGCTTGAAAACGGAAAATTTCTGCTTAAAGGGCGCAGCGATTCGATCGTCAAAATCGAGGAAAAACGCATATCTCTTACCGAAGTCGAGAACAGACTTCTGGAAAGCGGACTTGTCGAAGATGTAAAAGTGATAGCCCTTTCAAACGACATCAGGCAGTATCTCGCGGCAGCTCTTGTGCTCAACGAAAAAGGAAAAGCAGAGTTTTCCGGCAAGGAAAAATATGAAATAAACAGATATTTCCACGATTTTCTGATGCATTACTTCGAGAACACGGTGATTCCCAAAAAATGGCGTTTTTTAGACAAACTTCCGGCCGACATCCAGGGGAAAAAGCATAAAGAAGAAATCGCGGCTTTGTTTGAGGTGAAATAATGGAAAAAAATCTTCACGGCATAGTTATTGAAGAGGAAATTCTTAAAGAAAACCAGCATGTTATCTTAAAACTCAATATTAAGGAAGAATCCGATTTCTTTGATGGTCACTTCCCTGAGTTCAAGCTTCTTCCGGCTGTAGCGCAGTTTGAAATCGTGACAAGACTCGCCGGAATTTACTTCGGCACAAAACGCTTTGTCCCCAACATCAGGCGGATAAAATTCTCATCCCCGATCCTTCCGGGTACAGTTGCGCTTCTCGAAATGAAATACGACAGAGCAAAACCCGCACTCACATACACTATTTCAGACTTTACACTGCAGAAAATGGTCTATTCGACCGGAACTTTTGAAGTTCACGAGGCATAATGGAACAAAAATTAGGCTTTGTCATCCCGGTTTTCAGGCACGGAGCGGCCTTGAAAGGCGTTTTGACGGAACTTGAAAAATACGACTTTCCGATAATCGCAGTCGATGACGGAAACGATGAGGAAAATCAAAGACTTATAAAAGAAGCAGTTAATGGTTGCAGAAACGCGGTTTTAGTAGTCCGCGAGAAAAACGGCGGCAAAGGAGCGGCAGTATCATCCGGAGTTCTGAAAGCTTACGAAATGGGGCTTACCCACGTTTTCCAGCTTGATTCCGACGGTCAGCACGACACTTCTAAGATCCCGCGCTTTCTCGAACTTTCGCGCGAAAATCCCGATTCTGTCATCTGCGGCTGCCCCGAATACGATGAAAATGCCCCGAAAAGCCGCGTAAAAGGACGTGAATTTGCAAATATGTGGATCCACATCGTCACTCTTTCGCGCTCGATAAAAGATGCGATGGTCGGTTTCCGCATTTATCCGGTCGCCCCTTTTGTGAGAACATTGAAACGCACGCTTTACATCAACAAAAGAATGGGTTTTGACATCGAAATTCTGGTGCGCCTTTTCTGGGCGAACGTGCCGATAATTTCGGAACCAGTTAAAATTTCATACCCGTCTGACGGAATTTCGAACTTCCGTCTGTTTTGGGATAACGCAGGAATTTCAGAGACTTATACACGCCTTTACCTCGGAATGATACCACGTTTTCCGATTATCATTTACCATTCACTTACGAGAAAAAAATGAGCGGAAACGGGCACTGGAGTGACAGTCAGGAAGTTGTTTCCACCAGCAGACCGCTTAAATTCACGCTGCTTCTGATAAAGTTTCTACCCGCGTTTTTAGTTCATCTTATCGTAATTCCTGTAAGTTTTTTCTTTTTTCTCTGCGCAAAAAGTGCTCGCAAACATGTTGAAAACTTTCAAAAACAGATGCAGCTTTACACAAACGGCGAAACTCCGGAAAAGGTAAATTCCTACCTCACGATCTTATCATTCGCCCTTTCAGTAGTCGAAAAAATGGAGGGGTGGCTCGGAAAAACCAGATACAAAAACCTCATCAAGCACGATGACGATCTTCAGGAGCTGATTTCGCTTCTTGAAAGCGGCAAAGGAGCATATCTCATCGGCTCACACCTCGGAAACATCGAGCTCATGCGGAGCCTCTCAAGTTTCTGCGAGACCGGAGTTTCCAAAAAAATCAGCGTCACGACGATCATGTCGATGAAAGTGACGAGTCAGTTCAACAACACTTTGAAAGAGATAAACCCTGAAGTCGTTACAAACGTCATCGACCCAGATTCGATAGGCCCTGAAACGATTTTCGCGCTTCAGAACGAAGTCGAAAACGGCGGACTTGTCGTGATCACGGGCGACAGAACCTCGGCACACAGCGGAAAACGCTTCATAGAGCACGATTTTTTAGGAAAAACAGCCGAATTTCCCTACGGAGTATTCCTTATCGCCTCGCTTCTCAAAGCTCCGGTATATTTCGTTTTCGGCCTTCGCACAAAAAGCGCGGCACTCTTCCCCAGGAACAATATGTTTGTCGAGAAAGCGAAAACTGATTTCAACTGCGGCAGAGCCGAAACCAAAAAAAGAATTGAGAAACTCTGCGGCGAATATGTCATAACTCTTGAAAAATACTGCATAAAATACCCTAACCAGTGGTATAATTTCTTTGATTTCTGGCAAAAAAACGGAGGTGAAAATGGATAAAATTTATTGCTTGGAAACAACTGAATTCAAAGTCGCCTTTTTCGACCTCGACCCGATGAATGTCGTCTGGCACGGCAACTACGTGAAATACATGGAGATTGGACGCTGCGCACTGCTTGACAAAATCGGCTACAACTACACAGAAATGGTAAAATCGGGCTACGCCTTCCCCGTCACCGACATCAAAGTCAAATATGTGAGACCGCTCTACTTCGGAGAGTGCGCGAAAATCGTCTCAAGCCTTCTCGAATACGAGAACAGAATCAAAATCAGATACGAAATCTTCAATGAAAAAGGAGAGTTGACCACAAGAGCCGAAAGCACACAGATGGCTTTCAACATCTCGAAAATGGAATCCGAATTCGTCTGCCCCGAAGTTTTCGTGAACAGAGTCAATGAGATGATTAAAAACGCAAAATAATTTATCTCTAACACAATCCACAGAATTATTTAATTCAACAAATAAAAAATTTGACTTTAAACACAACAAAATGTAAAGAAGAATCTGTTTATCATGTTCTTTTAAAGAAAATTATTACACCTGTTAGAAACAAAACAGATAAAAATAAATTTAGAAAAAACTTGACTTGATATTTTTAGTGAGTATGAAAGAGGCAATAATGACCGAAAAGAGGGTTTATATCAAACACTTTGTGTCCCTCGAGTAGGTCTATTTTTATTTTCAGGGGCACAAAATGGAAACAGCAGTAATGATTGACGGCGGTTTTTTGAGAAAGAAGTATCATGCGGCTTTCAAAGAAAATATTTCGGCTTTGAAAATCAAAGATTTTGTCGGCAAAATCATAGAAAAATCAGGCTGTTGTGGCACTAATGCCTATCGAGTCTATTTTTATGACTGCAAGCCGTGCGATGCAAAAACATCCTACCCTGTTTCAAAGAAAGCTCTTGATTTGTCAAAAACACCTCAATACAAGGAAAGTCTGAATTTAATCAATGAAATCCGAGGCTTGGATTTTTTTGCATTCAGAGAAGGACAGCTTTCTTTTTCAGGCTGGAAATTGAAAAAGAAATGTTATGACGAAACATCTTACAGCGATGAAAGTTTTGATCTTGACTTGGCACAGAAAGGTGTTGATATCAAAATCGGTCTCGATATCGCATGGATAAGCTACAACAATATCTCCAAGCAGATACTTCTCGTCACAGGCGACAGCGATTTTGTTCCGGCAATAAAAACTGCTCGCCGCAACGGCATTTTTGTTCATCTCTTCACTTTGGGACATCATGTAAAAGATGATTTGAAACTAAATGCCGATGTTTGTGTTGAAAATCTGCTGAAAGATTTTTAGTTACCTGAGCCATTCACACAAAAGCACCTGAATTTAAACTTCAAAAGAAGTCGCAATCAGGTTGATTTCCTCACAAAAAACAATATAATTTCAGGCTTTATTTGGGGATTGCGGTCTATGGGGTAAAAATGGAAATAAAAATCGAATTTCAGAGAATTAACGGTTCATTTTTAAATTATAAACAACAACACTTTGCGAGATATTAACAAATGCCTAAATCACGGGAAGAAATACAAGAACTCCTTTCAAAGGAACTTTACAAAAGAGCAATCAAAGACAAGATAATTACCATTAATGATGATTGTTCAGTAATTCAATACAATTGTTACAACAAGACCAAAAGACGATTGCAGAATCCTGAAGAATTTGTTCAGTCCGCAGCTTTTTTGAAATTAGTTTATGATTACGAATACCCTCCTGAAAATATTTCAATAAATGAATCTGTTCAGATTGGTTCAGACACTAAAGAAGCCGATATTTTGGTTTATAATGGTTCTCATAGCAAAATTCTGATTGTTGTTGAATGCAAGGAAGATCAAATCAACGAACGTCAGTTCCAAGTCGCAGTAGATCAAGCATTTAGCTATGCTCACGCAAAAGCAGCGAGATATGTTTGGGTAACTTCAGGCATCAAGGATGAATATTTTGAAATCACAAGTGCTGCACCAGTTGCAAGAAAAGCCATTAGCGACATTCCAAAACGTGACGGAAATGTAAACCGGTTTAAATACACAAAAGGAGGATTAGAGCCAACCGAAGGAACTCAATCAGAATTGGTTAAAAAATTCAAATCTGCACACGATGCTTTATGGGGTGGCGGCGCATTAGCTCCAACCACAGCATTTGACGAATTGGACAAACTTATTTTTTGTAAAATTTGGGATGAGCGTTGGCGTGAAAATAACCCAAAAAGCAAAGGTGAACCTTTTGATTTCCAGATTATAAACTATGCTGACGATGAAGATAACAAGAAAGCTAAAGTAGAACTCGAAAAACGAGTTCGAGAACTGTATGAACAAGGCAGAAAAAAGGACTCTGAAGTTTTCAAGGATGATATAAAACTTGATAAGCATAAAATCTATACGGTTGTTCAATATTTGCAGGACATAAATCTATCCAAAACTAATCTTGATGCCAAAGGGGTTGCTTTTCAGAGCTTTATGGGCGATTTCTTTCGCGGTGATTTCGGACAATTCTTTACCCCGAAACCAATAGTTGAATTTATGGTTAAGGCAATAGGCATTGACAGGAATTGGAAAGTTCTTGACACTTCTTGTGGCAGCGGCGGATTCCTTCTTCAAGCATTGAAGTATGTCAGAGATGAAGCCGATGACATTTATGGAAAAAATGAAATCGGCAGCGCAACATGGAAAAACTATTGGCATGAATTTGCAGAAAAGCATCTTTATGGCATTGAGATTAATGAGCAAATTTCCCGTGTTGCCAAAATGAATATGATTATTCACGATGACGGACATACAAATATTGTGACAAATGACGGCTTGAAAAACAATTACAGCATTGAAATAGAAAACCGCAATCTCTGTTTTCAAGACGGCACTTTTGACTTAATAATGACAAATCCGCCTTTTGGTTCTTCTGTTAAAGCTGATGAAGTCGGATATTATAAGGAATATGAATTATTTGAAAAGAACTTGGGTATAACTGAAATTAAAGACCGTATTGCAGATGATAACAACAAAAATAAATGGCGCACTTCACAAAACACAGAAGTACTTTTTTTGGAACGATGCTATAGATATCTCAATGAAGAAAACGGCTATCTGGCAATTGTAATTCCTGACGGCATTTTAACCAACTCCACCAGTCAGTATGTACGAGATTGGCTGATTGAGCATTTTAGAATATTGGCTGTTGTATCGTTACCGCAACACACTTTCGCACATGTCAAGGCTGGGGTAAAATCCTCTGTTTTGTTCCTGAAAAAACACCCGAAAGAATTAACTCAGAAATTTGAAAAAACTTTGACCGATATAAAAGCAAAAGTTCGTGAGGAAAAAGGATTAGATAAAGATCAAAGAGCAGAACGGATGTTGGAATTATACAAAAAAGAAGTCTTCGAATATTCCAAAGATTATGAAGTTCTTATGTTTGAAGTTGAGAATATCGGATATGATGCTACAGGGAAAAGTATTTCAGGAAACGAATTACCCGAAGTAGCACAACAAATTCATGAATTTATAGCTCAAAACAACTAATATGATTGTAGAAAAAATACATATTAAAGAAATAATTGGCGGCAGATACGATAACTCATTCGTTTTGTATCACCATAGACTCGCAAACTTTAAATATCCTTCCTATCCTTTAAGTCGTTTCTTAACAGGTAAACCGCAATACGGAGCAGGAGAAGCTGGAATTCCGCGTGAAAATAATGAAAGTCCAAGATATATTAGAATTACTGATATTGATGTAAACGGATCTTTGGATAATAACATTGGAGTTACAGCCAAAAAAGTTGAAAATAAATATATTCTAAACAACAACGACATTCTAATTGCTCGAAGCGGAAACACTGTCGGAAAATCATATATCCATAAAACAGATCGCGTTAAGGAACCTTGTTTCTATGCTGGTTATTTAATTAGATTTGTTGTAGATGCTAGCCAAATATCTCCAGATTACGTTTTTATCTTCACAAAATTATCACTGTTTTCTGATTGGGTAAAAGTTACTCAGAGAATAACAGGACAGCCAAATATTAATGCCGAAGAATACAGCAATCTTCCTATTCCAGTTCCACCTGTTGAAGTTCAACAAGAAATTGTCGATATTTATTTAAAAGCACAACATGCGAGATCGAACAAAATTCAAGAAGCGAAGCAATTATTAGATGGGATAGATTCTTTAATATTAACGGAATTAGGTATTTATTTACCTGAAAAACATGAAACGCGAACCAGTTACAAACTTAACTTGCAATCCCTTCTTGGCAACCGTTTTGATACTCACTACCACCAGCCATATTTTGAGCAAGCATTTGCAACACTAAAACAATCAAAATATATAATGAAATCATTAAAAGAAATCTCATCACTAATCACTAGTGGTATAACTCCAAAATCTGGAGGAAACGATTATACTTCCTCTGAACAAGGTGTAGCATTTATTCGTAGCGGAGATATTGATATTGCCGGGAATATAGATTTTAACAATCTGCTTTATATTACAAAAGAAATTCATAATACTAAAATGAAATCTTCAAAAGTCGTTAAAAATGATATTATGATTGCTATAGTTGGAGCCACTATTGGACAAGTCGGCATATACCTTTCAGACAAGGAAGCCAATATTAATCAAGCAATTGCATTAGTACGATTGAAAGATGGACTTAACCCTGAATATGTAAAAGAGGTTTTGAAATCACCGATTGGGCAACTCAATTTGGATCGATTAAAACGTCCTGTAGCTAGAGCCAATATCAATCTAGATGAGATAGCATCCATTATGTTACCTATTCCTGATATGGATAAACAAGCTTATATTATCAACCAAATCCAAAGAATTCGTTCTAATGCGAAACAACTTCAAAAAGAAGGAGACGCTTTGTTGGAAGAAGCTAAAAAACAGATTGAAAAAATAATTATAGGGGAATATTAAAGGAAAGGCTTGAAAAGCATTATGGAGTATAGATAAATCAATGTTGGATAAGGTTTGTTATTTTTCAAAACATGATTTATCTTTGGCACATTATTTGGAAATGGCAGAAAGGCGAATTCATCAAGTGGTTGAAGGTGATATTCCTTCAGATTTGTCAGGAATTATTGAACTTTGGCATATCAAACGGATGATTGAAGATGGTTGCAGATTGAAGGAATGGACAGATAAAGAATATAATGCGCGAAAAGACTCTGTGAGCGGATATAGCAATATAATAACCAAGTTCTTTAACAGTCTTAATCCTAAAATGATAAAGAGTGAATTCGAACTATTAGACTGGCCATACAAAAAAACTTTTTGGGAAATAATAGATAGCTATAGTTTACATAAATTGATTGAACCAGAAATTTTGCATGAAATATTGAAAGAAAATATTGGTTGTGTTCGCGATATTTTAGAGTGCAAAGGAATAGTAGAAAAGTTTAAGAATGTTATTCGTGAAATACTTCTAAGCGACGCAAGCAGTGCTCATATCATTCTTGATAAGTATGAAGTTAAACAGGAAATGAATGAGAAAAAAGAATTATTTCTTCCATCAAACCTTACTTTAGATGATAAAGAGCAAATACTCATAAATTACTTGCAAAGCGAAGAACCAAATTTGAATTATGTGCGATTGATTATCCAAATCAAAGATGACAAGAAAGAGATAGTGCTTTCGCCTAAAACAAGACTTCTTGCAGAGAGATTAGCAAAAAAACTCAACGATGAATTAGTGAACAATCCGAAAGCAGCAACAACCCATTGGCTTGAGGGTGTACAATTTATAGATAAAGAAGAAATTAAACCCGCAGATTTTAAATTTGATAAAGACGGAAACCTAATTTACACCTATAGCATTCCCTATGTTAGAAATTGTGATAATAGAAACCGTGTCGGTAATTGTATTTCACTTTTCGGATGGCTGAATGAACACTTCCTGCTAGATTTGATTAACAAGATAACCGAAACGAATCCTATAGAACTTTTCTTGATAGATAAAGGACAGCATTCTTATCCATCATACACAGATTTCATGAATAGAAATAACTTGGCTATACATCAGTTATGCGCTTACGAGGAAGTTCTAAAAAAGATTGACAGTTCTTTTGAATTAGAACTGAAACAGTTTTATGAGCACTATCTTAAAGAAGCATACTGTTATCCGAGCCTACCGATAAACTTCCCGAATATAAATGATTTTTCATTAAACAAATGTCGCGTATTATGTCCGGAATTAGATTCCATTGCTAAACAATACAATATATTTATTGAAACAGATGAAATCGATACTGATTTGATAAGGTTCTCAAAACCATTAAAAATCGAAGATGTAAAAAGTTTACTGTCTTCTAAATATTATGAAATCGCGGAAAACAATAATGAGATTTTAACTGTACTTCGGGACTTGTTTGGTTCCTTCAATTCGTTGCTATACTATGTTAAGCCATTTGAAGACAAAAACTACAGTTCTTTGGTAGAATTACTTGAAAAAGAAAATAATGTTCTTTATTCAAATTATGAAGATTTTCAGAAACCTCACTTGGATTTTCTTATAAAACACGGGTTCATTGATGTTAATCCCGATGGGCATCTTTATATTGTTAATCCCTCTGCCATAAATGTTTTGAAATCTTTATGGGAATACGGCGTATGCTCTTATTGGCACTATAATGAAACAGAACGAAAAATTCTTGATGAAATGTTTGAAAAGGGATGGTTAGTTAAAGATGATTACTTGTTGAGCAAACCTGAACGTGATTATTTTAGTTATTATCTTGATAATAGAACTTTCACTAATGGTCCGGCTTACAGAAATCACTATTCCCACGGAAGTACATCTCCCGTAAACGATGAAAATGAACACTCTATCGCATACCTCACGTTTCTTCGTTTGCTTGCCATTTTGTTGTTGAAGATAGAAGATGACTTGTGGTTAGCAAACAGAGTTTTTGTTGTCGGATTGGAGAATTTGAGAAAAGAAAAAAACATTAAAAAATAATGTGGAAAATATGGTGTAATCATGGGCAAGACAATAACAACGTATCTGATTGACGGAGATCCGAAAGGAACTCAGTATGTTTCCATCAGCAACAAGATTTGCCAGATGTACATAATCCCTCGTTCCAATCTGGCGATTTTAAATGAGCGGTCTACAGGAAAGAGTTGGGATAAATATTATGTTGATCTCCCTCACGATGAAGATCTCGACAGATGGACCGAGGAACTGATTACTAAAAATCCGGATATCACGACTCAGGAATTGGCAGATTTATCTCAAAGAAGCTCGAAAATCATTAAACGGCATATCTTAAAACCTCCGCATATCCAACATAAAGGAAGCGAAATACAAAGCCACCCAAGCAAACACATTTAAGAAAAATAAAAAATAAATTAGAAAAATTTTTCATTTTATCTTGACATTTTTATTTTCATCTCTATACTTCTTGGTCGGAAGGTCTCCATTAACCTGCGGATTTCCGCAAAGAGATGAAGATTAACGAGGGCTGCTTTCGGGCAGCCTATTTTTTTTTGAGGAAAACTGTGTTCTCTCTGAAAAATAATCTGAAATTCATTTCTATAGATCAGAAATATTTGAAATATCTTCACGATTTCTGCAAGGAAGTATACTGGCAGCCTGTCGGTTATGAAACAAAACCTTATCTTGGAATTCTTGTTGAAGACAAAGGAAATGAATATGTGATTCCGCTTTCTTCCGCTAAGGAAAAACACAAATCATGGAAAAATGTCGATATCGACCGTTTTCTAATTTTTGAAAACTGCGAAAAGTCTGAAAAAGCACTTAACGGCATCTATACGGAAAACAACCGGCAAAATCGCGAAATTCTGCTGCGATTTTAATCTGCTTGAAGAAAAAAGCAGGGAATACGACGCTAAATCATAAAAACCCGATGCCTCCTGCTCATTCCGCCGCTGCAGCAGGAAATTTTGCAAAATATGCGAGGTTCTATATATTTCCACGGTTTTTTTAAAGAGTGTTCCGGTATCCCAAAAGGCAGATTTTGGAGGTTTTTATGAGAAAATATGCAAAAATATTGACTTTTTTAGCAGTAATCTTCGTTGTTTACCCTCTCTTCCCGGCAGAAGAGCTCACATTCGAGACGGTCTGCAAACACCTCGCGGCATACAAGAACACAACGGGCGAATTTACCCAGATAAAGACGACGGCCCTCAAAAAAAGCCTGAAATCTTCGGGGACTTTCATCCTCACTCGTGACGGGGTCGTCTGGAAAACGCTGAAGCCGGTGCCGTCGAAAGTTGCGATCATCGACGCCTACATGATAACGACTGACGCGAAGGGGAAAAAGACTGTGAAAAGTATGCTCAACAGCGATACTTTTCTTAAAGTCAACGACATCGTCTCTTCCCTTTTCGCAGGTAACTCAGCGGAAATAAACAAGAATTTCAAAGTCAGTTTCAAGGCGAACGGAGCTGAAAAATGGGAAGCCCTGCTCGTTCCGAAAGACAAGACAATCTCCTACGCGATCAGTTCGATGAATATGAAAGGAACTTTCGTCAAAGGCTCGGTCTCGATATTCATGGCTGAGATATACTTTGCCGACGGCGGCAGCATGAGCTACATTTTCGAACACCAGAAACACCCCGAAAAACTTACGCAAGAGGAATTGGATGAATTCAAAAAAGACTAACCGTAAATTCCTCCTCTCCTGGCTCATCTTCCACATCGGAATCGCGGTTTTATTAGTAATTTCTTACTCTTACGAAAACGGGAAATTCTCTCTGGATTCCGATCTTTTCAACATGATGCCGAAACCATTCGAAGAGGAATCGCTGAAAAAAGCGAATGAAACGCTGATGCAGAAACTCAGCAAAGTAGCTATTGTCCTCAGCGCCGACAAAGATTTCGAAAAGGCGAAAGCTGGAGCCGAAAGGATATACGAAAAACTGAACGGAAGCCCCTGCTTCGTTTCGGTCATGCTCAACACAGACACCGTTGACATAAAAGAGATAGGTGATTTTTTCTACAAATACCGCTTTGATCTGCTTGATGACGAGACGATAAAGGCGATAGAAAACGGAGGCGCAGAAGACTTTGCGCAGGAAGCGGTCTCCAGAATATACAGCCCCTTCACGATGCTTCCGCTCGACAACATAGACAGCGACCCCTTCATGCTTGCGGAACATAACCTGCAGAAATATTTGGAAGTTTTAGAACATTCAGGCACCGCTTTAAGGCCGAAGGACGGCGTTCTTGCGGCAGAAAAGAACGGACTCTGGTATGTCATGATAAAAACGGAACTTTCACCAAAAGGAGCGGCTCTTGCTTCAATGGACAACGGAATAACCGAAATTTACGATATATGCGGCAGAATAAAGGCCGAAACAGGGACGCGCTGCGTAGTTTCCGGCGGCACTTTCCACAGCCACAAAAGCTCAAATTCAGCTTCCGAAGAGATCAAAATAATCTCAATAATTTCAATGATTATCGTAATTCTGATGCTGACTCTGGTCTTCCGTTCGGCAACTCCGATAATACTCTCGCTGATTTCGATATTCTTTTCGCTTTTTTCGGCTGCGGCACTTACTTTCGCAGTCTTCGGGAAAGTACACTTGGTCACGCTTGTTTTCGGAACTTCGCTGATAGGTTCGTCAATCGACTACAGCCTTCACTACTTCGTCCACGCTTCAGGAAACACAAATCTTAAATCGGGCGGAGAGATCAGATCAAAGCTCCTGCCGGGACTTACGATGGCGATAATCTCGTCATCAGTCTGCTTTTTAGCCCTCATTTTCGCGCCGTTCAACCTTCTCAAGCAGATGTCGCTTTTCTCGGTGACAGGGCTCGTAAGCTCATTTCTCACGACGACCGCGGTATTCCCGTATGTTCCGCTTCCTGAAAACAGAGTCGTCAGAGGAGTCGGACTTTTTGAAAAAGGCTTCGCACTTGCCAAAAAGATCAATGGAAAGGCGGCAATATGCGCAATGGTTGCACTTTCCCTCATCCTGCTTTTCGCTTTTAGAGAGAATTTCGGGATAGAGAACGACCTCAAAAAACTCTACAAAGAAGAGGGCGAGCTTCTTGAAAACGAAAAAGAGGCTTACTCCGTCATATCTTATGCTCCGGTCAGCTGGTTCATCGTAAGCGGCAGTGACGAAAACGAAGTCCTCAGAAAAGAAGAAGATCTGCGCGAAAGACTTAAAACCATTGATAAAAACAGCGACGGCGTGATGTCAACATCCGTATTCATCCCGTCAGTTGAAAAGCAGAAAAAATCGCGCGCGGCAGTCGAAAAGCTCCTTCCTTTTACCGAAAAACAGTTTGAAACGCTGGAATTTGACGGAAACGAAGCCGAAAATTTCAAAAACACATTCAGAGAGGCAGAAAAAACGCTCCTTTCAGTCACCTCAGACGACTTCCCTTCTTCAATTAAAGAAGCTCTTTCATCTTACTGGCTCGGAAAAGTTAAAGACAAATATTATTCAATAGTTATCCCCAACTTTATGGCTAAAACCGAAGTTTTCAGGACTTTTACGGAAGGAAACGAAGGTGTCTATTTCGTCCACAAAGTCGAAGACATAAATTCAGACCTCGACAAAGTGACGACCATCGTCCTCGAATTCTTCTTAGCCGCATATATACTCATGTTCATCGTCCTCAGATTCTTCTACAACACGCGGCAGTCGCTCAAAATCATCTCGATCCCCTTCATCGTCATTCTTGCGACATCGGCTGTTTTCGCCGCGACGAACACCAGACCCGAATTTTTCTCGGTCACCGGCATAATTCTGGTTTTCGGACTCGGGCTCGACTACATAATTTACACTCAGGAAAACGAAAAGACCAAAGACCCTGTTGAAAAAAGGCTCGAACCTTTCGCCATTTTCCTTTCGTTTTTCACAACAATAGTTTCATTCGGCGCGCTCGCACTGAGTTCCTTCCAGCCGGTTCACTTGATAGGTTTCTCAATATTTACAGGGCTCTGCGCCGCTTACTTAGCCGCACTTTTCTACACTTCGGGAGATAAAAAATGAAAATATACTTGTCCAGACCGGCTGTTTTTTCGGCAGCCGGAAAAAACGCCGAAGAACTCTGGAAATCACTTCTAAACGGCGACCAGAGCGGGATAAAACGCTATGAAACATTCTCCGGAAGCACATTTTTCGCGGCAAGAATCGATGAAAAAACGCTCGCGCCGTCTACCGGCAGATTCGATATGAAAATAATCAGGATCGAAGAAGCTGCGCTCAGACAAATCGAAAATATCATCGAAAAAGCAAAGGAAAAATACGGAGAAAAAAGGATCGCGGTTTGTGTCGGATCGTGTGACAACGGAACTGAACTTTCAATCGCGGGACACAGGAAATACTTTGAAAACGGCACTTTTCCTGAAGATTATTCGATCGAGATGCAGGGTGCTGACTACGTTTCGACATTCATCGCCGAAAAATACGGTTTGACCGGCCCTGCATGCACCTTTTCGACAGCGTGCTCCTCAAGCGCAGGAGCGATAATAAAAGCGGCAGAACTCATAAGATCGGGATCGTGCGACGCGGCTGTCGCCGGCGGGATCGACATAGCATCAGACACAACTTTGGACGGTTTTGCCTCTTTGGAAGCGATATCAGGCAGCATCACGAACCCTTTCAGCAAAAATAGAAGCGGAATAACTTTAGGCGACGGTGCGGCATTCTTTGTCCTTTCGAAAGAACCGCTTGACAAATCAGTGCCGGAAATCTGCCTTCTCGGTTACGGCGAATCCTGCGACGCACACCACATGACTTCCCCCGATCCGAGCGGCGTTGGAGCAAAAAAAGCGATGGAAAAAGCACTTTCAAGCGCAAATATAAAGCCGGAAGAAGTCGATTACGTCAACCTTCACGGCACCGGAACAAAGTTCAACGATTCTATGGAAGCAAAGGCAGTTGACGCCGTTTTCGGAGCTTACAAAGTCCACTGCTCCACCACAAAACCGATTACCGGCCACACTTTGGGAGCTGCGGGCGCACTTGAACTCGCGATCTGCTTTGCTGCGGTCACAAACAATGCCCTTCCCCCGCAGATCTGGGACGGAGTTTTCGACGACGAAATGCCAAAACTCAATTTCGTTAATGAAAACAACAACTTATATCAAACAAAAATTTGTCTTTCGAACTCGTTCGCTTTCGGCGGCGCGAATGCGTGCCTTGTAGTAGGCTTGGATAAATTACATTAAAAGTTTGACAAACCTATGCAAAATACGATAAAATGTATAGGTTCATATAAAAACGAGGTAATAATATGATAAAAACAAGAGCCGAATGTTTAAGAGAATATGGCTCAGATTACTTCATCGGTCAGACAGTAAAAGAAGGAAAACTTTTCCGAATAGATAAAGGAATCTACTCAGAAAATGAATATGTACCGGAATTGGCATTACTATCTTTCAAGTATCCCAAGACAATCATAACAATGGATTCGGCATTTTATTTATATGACTTAACGGATGAAGTGCCGGATTTATGCACTCTGGCAACAAAGAGAGAAGCTGCCCCGATAACGGATCCGCGCGTAAAACAAATATTTATACCCGAAAAACTGTTGAAAATCGGTGCCGTGACAATTGACTACAAAGGTTATACGCTTCCTATTTTTGATCGTGAAAGAATGCTTATCGAACTGATGCGATACAAGAGCAAACTGTCGTTTAATTATTACAAAGAAATTGTTGGAAATTACCGGAGAATCCTCCCGCAATTAAACACGGAAAAAATACGGGATTATGCAGAAGTCATGCCGAAAAAAGATAAAATAATCAAGACGTTAAGAACCGAGGTGTATTAATGATAAATCTTGAAAAAGCAGCGTCTCTCTATGTAGAGGAAGGATACAGCGAATTACTGGCGGAAGCGAGAGTCTGTCAGGACATTGTACTAAAGGCAATTTCAGAAAGCACAATGAATAACAATGTCACTATAAAAGGCGGCATAGTTATGCGAAGTATTACAGGGAATGTAAGGCGTGCTACGAGAGACATAGACTTCGATTTTATAAAATATCCGATAGATAAAGAAGCGATAAGAAATTTTATCAGCAAGCTGAACTGCATCGAAGGAATAACCTTCCAAATTTCAGGAGATATAGAAGAATTATCACAACAAGAGTACCGTGGCAAACGCATTTGGGTGCTAATCAAAGATAACAACGGCAACTCTTTCAAAAGTAAAATGGATTTAGGGGTTCACAAGAATCTACAAATCAAGCAGGATGAGTACTGTTTTGATGTATGTCACGATAATGAAGGGGTAACTTTGCTGATGAATTCAAAAGAACAGATATTTACAGAAAAACTACGGGCTCTCGTGAAATTCGGAACATTTTCAGGAAGAGTCAAGGACTTGTTTGATCTCTGCTATTTGTCAGATTATGTAGAGCATAACAGGCTACTTCAATGTTTACACACATTTATTCTGGATAATCCTGAAATGTTCGAAAACGACATGAATGATGTAAGACGCCGAATAGAAAAAATTTTTTCTGACAGGGAATTTATGAAATCGGTTGAAAACAGCGGCAAAGACAACTGGCTGGGAATAAAAGCATCAGCCGCATTTGATAAGATACAGGAATGCTTAAAGAATTTAAATTGATATCGAGAGGAATCATGATCAAAATACTTTTTGTCTGTCACGGCAATATCTGCCGCAGCCCGATGGCTGAATTTGTGATGAAAAAACTCGTCGAAGATGACGGATTGTCCAATAAATTCGGGATAGAATCGGCCGCGACAAGCACCGAAGAGATCGGAAATCCCGTCTATCCTCCCGCAAAAAGGAAACTCGCAGAACACGGTATTGCATGCGCAGGAAAAACGGCGCGTCAGATGAACGCAGACGATTATGCGAAATTTGACCTTCTGATCGGTATGGACAGTGCGAACATCCGCAACATGACACGCATCTGCGGAGGCGATCCAGAAGATAAAATCAAACTTCTTCTCAACTACGCAGGACTTGACCGTGATGTCGCCGATCCGTGGTATACAGGCGATTTCGACGCAACATGGAACGATGTCACAAAAGGGTGCAACGCACTGCTCAAAAGCCTGAATTATATTCCAAGTAAATAAGCCGGGAAACAGAATGAATTTTCATTCAAAGCCCTTATTTTGTCACAGCAGTCAATCACAAGCCCACGATTTACTTCTTTTTTGTACTTTTGCAGGACTTTGAAATTTTTGTCGGGATTTTTCGGAGAGACTCCTTTTTTTATTTCAATCGGATAAATTCCTGTTTCATCCACATAGAGCAGATCGATTTCTTTCTGGTCGATATCGCGGTAGTAATAAAGATAGTCCCTCGGATTTTTATTGAATGCAAATAAATTCTTTAATATTTCACTTACAACGAAGGTTTCAAAAAACGCCCCGCTCATAGCACAATTTTCAAGCATTTTTGCATCCGGCCATTTGCAAAGGAAAGCGCATAATCCGGTATCGGTAAAATAAAGCTTGGGAGCTTTTATGATCCGGTTTGAAACTTTTGCCATATACGGCTGCAGAAAATAAATTATTCCGGAAGTTTCAAGGATCGAAAGCCATCGTTTGCATGTTTTGACATCAATTCCGACAGCACAGGCAATCTCGTCATAATGCACTTCCTGTGCCGTGCGCAGAGCCACAATGGAAATAAAATTTCTGAACTGAGTTTCGTTTGAAGCGGAAATGAGTTTACGCACATCTTTTTCGATATAAGTGTTAACGTAGGATTTGAAATACGCCTCTCTTTTTGAAACCCCGGTGCAAATATCCGGCATTCCGCCGTTAAAAATATCTTCAAAAATCTGACTTCTTGTCCGATACCGAACCGTTGTTTTTTGAGCGCGGGCAACAAGTTCATCAATTTTAGGAGTAAAAGGTTCTGAAGGGACTCCCAGTTTTTCCATTTGTGAAAACGACGACATTTCTATAACTCCGCAACGCCCTGCCAAAGACTCGGAAATTCCTTCCTGCAGTTCAAAGCGGTTTGATCCGGTGAGAATATACATCAGCTGCCGTTCTTCACCGTTTTTGAGCCAGATCCTCCTCTGATCGTCAATTTTGATTTTTATCTCATCAAGAAGTTCCGGAACTTTTTGAATTTCATCTATAATTACAGGCCAGGGATTCATTTCTAAAAATAGTTTAGGATTTTCACGTGCGAGATTCCGGTCGGCAAGATCATCAAGAGTAACTCTGTTCATGCTTTCGGGGAAAATATAGTCGAGAGTCGTAGATTTTCCTACCTGTCGCGGACCGTAAACAACAATGCACGGAAAAGAGTCGCCAATTTCCAAAATCGTTTGCTCAACAGTGCGCTTTTTATACATAAACACCTCCACCGCATGAATTTTCGATGAAAACAGGAATGCACTCCCTTTTTCATCGAAAACAGTATGCTGTATTTTTCCAAAAAATCAAGTGATTTTCACACACTTTTTTTCAAGAAGTTTTTTCCGCTCTCTCCAGTCAGGCATAAAAACCGCAAGCTGACGGTAAAAATCAGGCGAATGGTTCAGATGCAGAAAATGGGTGAATTCGTGCATGACGACATATTCGATGCACGAAACCGGAACCGTGGCGAGAGCGTAACTGAAAGTAAGAGTTTTTCTTCTCGGCGTGCAGCTTCCCCAGCGTGAAACCATATTTCTGAATTTTATTTCCGGAAAATCTATACCGTATTTCTTGAATTTCGGATAGACCGCTTCACATAATTTTGTCACAGTTTCACGGCAGACAGCTGCCAGCCACTTGCGGAAAACACGTTCTTTCATACCCGTATCAAAAGGATCTTTTACCCGCAAAGTTATGAAAACACCGTCGTTTTTGACCTCGTTCCTCGCCCCGCGGATCACTTTCAGCCTCAGATCATGGCCAAGAACGCGGAACGATTCCCCGTCGACATATTTTTTCGGCGATTCTTTCCGGGAAACAACTTCGGAATAATGCTCGACCGCCTTGGAAATAAAGTCCGATTTCGACCTCAAAAAATTCTCGATGTAATCCAGCGGAACAGACTTGTTTGCCGAAACATAGACGCTTCCGTCCCGCCTTATCCTCAGATTCAGGTTTTTCACCTTTTTCCGCTCAAGAGTGTATTCCAGGATCCTGCCGTTTATTTCAAGCTGGTGCTGCATTTATTTTGAATCCTCGTCTTGAAAAATTATTTCCCAGTGACCATGAGTCTTTCCGCCGATACGTCTTATAATTTTACCTTCTTTGAGTAGTGCGATATGTGTTTTTATAGAACGATCGGAAAGTCCGACTTTCAAACTGAGTTCTGCAAGGGTTGCGTACGGATCAGAACATATTGCCTCAAATGTTTTTTGTGCCACTTCAGGAATTTCTTTAGGAAGTCTTTGGGAAGTCTTTGGGAAGTCTTCATTTTCAATCTCAAACGCGAACGGAATCGTTACGCGCAAAAAGAAATCCAGAAACTCGAAGACATTTTTGCCGTAATGCTCTATTACAAGCGGAATTCCTGAGCCTGTCTGCTCCATCAAATCAAGGCGGATAAAAATTTGTGCCAGTTCCTCGTTCACAGGCTTGGAAACACCTCTGAAAAAATCCTCTTTTGAGAGATTTAAAGGAATCCCTCCTGTTGAAATTATCTCCATTCTGTCTGAGTAAATATAGACCGCCTGAGGCGTTCCGTCCGCCCAGTTGTTGTGGAGACAGGCATTGAACCACACTTCGCGGAAAGAGTTCCTGTCAAAAAGCGGCTGGTCGTTGCGAACACCTTTTGTAAAGCTGATGTGCGTCTCGTTGATTACATCGGCACAGTAATCAAATGCCTGTTTCATCGCAACCACAAGGCATTTTTCACCGTATTCGTTACGGAGCGCGATACCGTCAGCTTTGCTTTTTCCTTTAAATCTGACGATTTTAATCGAAACATCATTTTTATCAGACAAAAGTTCAGCCATTCTATTGTATTCACCGTCTTTTGTGAGCAGATGAAAATTCTCCGCAAAAGTTGCTTCGTTTATGGTGAATCCTTTTTCCGTAAGCAACAGCTTCAAATACTGAAAAGTCGGATTTTTTATTCTGCCAGGAATTTCCGTTATTCTGACTTTTGAATCCAAATATTTGTTGTGAACGATATTGATCTGCTCTTCAGACATCGAACGAGTTGTTGAACCGACACGGATAAAGCATCCCTGCGAACTCCTGCCGTATTTTTTAATGTAATAAAGTCCTTCACCTTTCTGAACTTTTATTTCAATAATGTGTTTCTGCTCAACAAATTTTGTTCCGAGTTCTACATAAGAACGCGGGTCTGGTAGAATCTGATCCCCCAAAATGTCAGCTATTTTTTTAAGGATTTCATCGAGATTCGTTACACCGCAGACACTTCCGTCGTCATTCACTCCGATATAGATTGTTCCTCCGTCCGTGTTCAAAAAAGCTACGATTTCTTTCGGAAAAGCATCCGTCAGTTTTTGTTTTAATTCTGTTTTTTCAGTTTCTGCAAAATTCATAGATTCTTTTCATCAGGCAAACTCTCCATCAACAAACCGCCGTTATGGCGTAACGTTGAACAAAAAATATATCTATAGACGTGATTTGTCAATTTTTATTAGAGAAATTTTCACAATAATATAAAAAATAATTTGATTTTTCAAAATAATTATTCTACAATAATTTTGTTATTTTACTAATTTTATATTTGGAGATCACAATGAAAACAGAAATTATTAACAAAACCATAGAACTTAGCGACAATTTAGAGTTAATGTTGAATTGTGCCATGAGATATGCCATGGGGCGAAGAACCTATATTGTCGGCACTTTTTGCGATTATGTGAAATCAATCATGAAGGATTTGTCGCTTATAACACTTGAGCGTATGGAACAAGATTTCGATGACTTCGCTAAATACGAAAATTCATGGGGCGATGACTGTGATAGAGAAAAATGGATGCAATTCAAAATGGAACTTGATGAAGCGATAAAGAAATGCAAGGAACAAAATGGCAGATGAATCCTTACCGCAACCCCATATTTTCAGGCATTTCTTCCGAAAAAACGAGTTTTTCCTTCGTGACGGGGTGTTCGATTTCAAGTGAATATGCCCAGAGTGCGATATTTGAGCCGAGTTTCGCATTTTTATTGTATTTGTGGTCGTTTACTATCGGAAATCCGCGGGATGAGAGCTGGACGCGGATCTGATGAGCCCGTCCCGTTTCAAGCGTGATTTTTAAAAGCGAACGGTTTCCTGAAGTTTCAAGAGTTTCGTAGGAAAGGCGGGCAAATTTTGCTTTAGGGTTCTCTTTTTTCGAGACGTAAACCTCGTTCGTTGCCTCGTTTTTCACTAGATAATCCTCCAGAATGCCGCTTTTCTGATCGGGGACGCCGTCAACTACCGCCAGATAGCACTTTTTCCAGATGTTCTGACGGATCTGTTCGCTCAGGCGTGATGCCGCTTTTGAAGTTTTGGCAAAGACCATGACACCGCCTACCGGCTGATCGAGCCTGTGGACTATGCCTAAAAAAACGTTTCCGGGTTTCATGTACTTCTTTTTGAGATAATCCTTGAGAATGCTCTGAAAATCGTCATTCGATGATTCAGCTTTCTGAACCGGAATTCCCTGCGGCTTGACTACGACAAGAAGGTGATTGTCTTCAAAAAGGATTTTCGGCTGCATAATTGATTTCCGGTCTATTTCCATTCGATCGCTTTCCACTCTTCGTCTGTGAAAAGTTTTGATGTGTAGTGAACGCCTGAAATCGCGTGATATGTAGAATCTATGCGGAGTTCTTCGTTGTCAGGTCTCATGCTGAGAGCGCCTCTGACTTTGTCGGGACGTTTTACCCAGTAGGTGTCTTCGTCTTTGAACTGAAGTCCCAAAACATATCCCATCATGCCGCGAAGAGCCTTGGAATACTTTTCATAGCGCTCTTTGTCGCCGATTTCGCGTGCAAGTCTGACAGCCGCAGAAATACCTTCCGAATATACGCCTGTTCCCGCGAACTGCGTGCTGAGAGCGCCTTGTCTGCCGGGTTCAGCATCACTTCCGAGCGGTTTATACTTCTTGAGCATCCAGTCCGTAAGCTGGAAAACGAAATCAGCATACCTTTTGTCTTTAGTCGCGCTCCACGCTTCCTGATAAGCACGCACCTGCCACGGAACGAACGGTCCCTGCTGGTTTTCCTTCTTGTTCCAGAATGCCTGATAGAAAGGATATGCCTTTTCGACTGCGTCAAGAGCCGGTTTGTACCCTGTTTTTTTGTAGTAACGCATGAGCATGAGAAGCGTTTCGCCGGGATAGTAATTCTGGTCTACATCCCTGTATTTGCCTGTAAAATCGGTAAGAAGTTTTCCGTCGGGCTGCTGCAGTGAGATTATCGCGTCAACCATTTTCTTCATCGTATCTTCATAGCCGGGGACTTCGAGTTCAGCCATAGCTGCCATAAGAAAAGCCGTTCCTGCGATGCTGTGGACTTTGCGCTGATAAGGCCAGTCGAGCCATTTTCCGCCATGCCCTTCTTTCAAAAATCTTGCAAAAGTGTCGATCGCCCTTTTGACGCTTGCTATCTTCACAGGATCTTTCTGATCTTTCGCGATCTCGGCAAGAACAAAAATCGCGTTGAGATTTCTGAGTCCCCAGTCTTCGGCAGGTTCAAGATCCTTTGACGGAAAGAAGGTGTACATGTATCTTCCTGCTTCCTCGCCTTCAGTTATCTGGTTTCTGAGATACCAGCCCCACGCGTTGTTGACTGCATTTATCAGATCCTGTCTCGTGACATCTTCGACATAGACGCGGCTTCTCGTGAAGGCGAGTTCCTTAGCCTTTTCCATTTTTTCGCTGAGAACGAAATCCTGCGTCATGAAAACGGAGATTTTCGCGTTTTTCCATTCGTGTTCGGCAAGACCTGCATCGACCGCAAGCTGGCGCACTACCCCCACTCCGTCTTCGATCTGATTTCTGACGATAAAAACAGGAAGCATTGCAGCGCTTTTGCCGTCTTTCGACAAAGTGAAACCCATTCCTGCTCTCTTTTTTGCGTTGAGAAGGTGTTCTGACGGATTCTTAAGTTCCATCTGCGAATGAAGAACCGAAAGCTCAACCGATGCCGGAGCCGAATCATCAGGCTTGATTTTTTCGGTAAGTTCCTTCATCGCGGCAGAAATCGTCGCAGAAGAAGAGATCACCATATCGGTCACAACCGCGTTTCTGAAAACAGAAACCGCAAGCCCTGTTTTTTTGTTTCCCAAATCTGCATTAACTGCTGCGAGAGCTTCTTCAGCAGTACATTTCTTGTCGGCATAGCAGCGGATTCTGTCAGCTAAAAGCTGAGCCTCTTCAAGAGTTATCTTTTCGCTGTTGAAAGCCTCGATCTGTGCGACAAGAGGCACTTTCGAGCGTTCTCTTACGACCGTAAAAGCCGTTCTTCCGTAAAGTTTGCCGCCGACTCTTATATCCAGACGCCAGTTTCCGGCTGCCATCGGCTTCGCTCCCCTGTAGTAAACAAGAGAACGTTTCCACTCGGGCTTCATCTCCATAACTTTGGTGTATGCGGCCTTTCCTTCAGGATTTATCCAGATATATTCGGCAGTATAACCTTGTGTTACGGGATTCCAGTAGGCACGCAGCGCGACCTTTTCTTCATCGACTGAAAAAGTGTCGGTGATTTCTTTCAGATCGGAAGAATCGGATTTCGGAATACCGACTATAACTGTTTTAAGATTGCTTTCGGGAACAACCGTATCAGACGCCGAATAATTTGTTTCGTTGTAAAAGACAAGAGTCGCAACAACTGCGGCGACAAGAACAAGTGCCACAAAAAACAATACGTTTTTTTTCATCTGAATAACCTCCTAAAAAAGACCGCCGATGTTACTTGAAAAAAGCGGTTTGGCAAATTATGCCGATTCAACCGCGGCAAGCATCATCTTTATCACAAAATCGACGGAAGCTCTTCTGACGTTCTCCCTGTCTCCGTCGAAATGAGCCGTTTGCGAAACGGTTTTTCCCTTGAAAAAGAGACCGAAGCAGACTGTTCCGACAGGTTTTTCCTTTGTTCCTCCGGTGGGCCCTGCGATTCCGGTGACTGAAAACGCAATGTCGGCACCGCTTCTTGCGGCGGCACCTTCAGCCATCTCTATAGCGCACTCCTCGCTGACAGCTCCGAATTTCTCAAGAGTTTCAAGCGAAACACCTAAATTCCGGTGTTTTGAATCATTTGAATAGGTAACGAAACTTTCGTTAAAAACTGCCGAAATGCCGTCGACAGAAGTGATTTCAGCCGCGACCATGCCGCCGGTGCAGGATTCTGCGCCGCTTATTTTGATATTTTTCTCTTTGAGAAGTTCTCCCAATCTCTTTATTTCCGACATTTTTCCTCCTTAAAACGGGATAAGTTTGAAACCTTCAAGTCTTTTGCCGGCCTCTTTCTGCGTCTCTTCAAGAAGTTTTGCAGGATCGAGCTTCCACATTTCGAAAATGACAGGATAGCGTTTGATGACCGCACCATCGCTTACGACGAAATATTCACCGCTGCGCTCGAATGCAACGCTGTAAGCAGTATACTGAAGATCAAACTGCATTATTTTCTGCGAACCGGCTGTGCTCCTGATGATAACTTCCTTTCCCGCTGAAATGAACATCTTTCCGTCTTCCGAAAATGCGACAGCATTGACTGAGCCAGAATTTTCCTTGAAAGTTCCGGTTATTTTCTTCGATTTCACATCCCATTTGTTGATAACTCCGTCCTCATCGGCGGAAATAACGACCGCATTGTCGGGCGAAATCGCAAGAGAAAGAACCGTTTTCCCGTTTCCCCCTTTGGTTCCGAAAAGAAGTCTCCCTTCAGGAAGGCTCCAGAAGTTTATTTCGCCGTTTCTGCCTGCACTTGCCGCAAGCGTTCCGTCAGCCGATACAGCCACGGTATTTACCGGATTTTCGTGCTCAAGAACTTTTACGACACGCCTTTCAGAGAGGTCGAAAATCTTAACTTTTCTGTCTTTGCCCGAAGAAATTATATTTTTTCCTCTGTTGAAAAAGTTTATCGCCGTTATCTGATCTGTGTGGAGCGGATAGGAAAAAATCATCTTGCCGGTGAGCGGATTCCAGAAGCGCAGAGCTCCGTCGGAATCGCCCGAAGCGAGGAACTGACCATCGGGAGAAAACGCCAGACTGTAGGAAACAGTTCCTTCGATTCCGAAAGAGGAAATCACCGATTCTGTCGGAATATTCCACAGTTTTATCGTGTTGTCCCAGCTTGAAGAAGCGAAAAACCGGTCATCATTGGAATATGCCAGCGACGGGATATAGGTCGTATGGCCGCGCAGACGCTGCATTTCCTTTGTAAAATCGGTACGCCACCGCTTTATGAAGCGATCCTCTCCGACCGAAACGAGCGAATTTCCCATCGGAAGAAAAGCGACCGAATAAACTGATCCGACATGATCGCTAAGGTCGTCGATCTGCCTTGTGACGAGATTTATCAGTTTTATCGAACCATCCCGCGTTGCAGCTGCCGCAAGCGTTCCGTCATTTGAGACATCAAGCGAGAAAAAGGCGTCCCAGTGCTCGAAAACATTGAGCGGCTTATCAAAAAGAATGCTCCATAGAGCGAATTTTTTATCGTAGCTTGCCGACACGAAGTGGATTCCGTCATTCAGAAAACGCACCGAAACTGTCGGTTCAGTGTGAAAATCGAAAACTTTTTCGATGCCGCTTCTCCTTACGATGCAGATTTTTCCTGAACTGTCCGAAACAAGAATCCTTTTTCCGTCGGGAGACCAGTCTATGCTGCGGACAGTGTTTTCGAGCTCGAATCTGCCTGCGGAAGAGAGGGTGAGATCGTCGGTTTTTACCACCCAGAGCGTTTTTTCAGTACCGCCGAAAGCGATGAATTTGTTTCCTGGCGAAAACGAAATAGCGTAGATTTCACCTGCCAGAGTCGGCAGCGACTTTATCTGCGCGCCGTTTGAAGCGTTCCAAAGAATGAGGTTGTTATCGCGGCTTCCGGTTGCGATGAACTTGCCGTCTGAAGAAAAATCTACAGCACTCACTTCGTCCTTGTGACCGTTCAGAGTGAATTTTTCAGTTCCATCGGCAGAATAAACCTTGACTTCCTTTCTCTTGCCGGAAACTGCAAAAAGAGAGGCATCGGGTGAAACCGCGACACTGCGCGCATCAAAATCGACACTTGCAAAATTGCCTTTAAAAGCGTTGTTTCCGTAAACTCTCGAAAGATAGAGCAAAGACTGTATTTCAAGCATGTGCTCACGGCTTTCTTCAATATTCTCAGTAAGATATGAGTCTGAATAACTCCAGGGACTTTTCGGATTGAAAGGAGAATTGTAAAGCGACGCCGCGGCAAAAATCTCTGAATCGGAATACATTCCCTCTTTAAGAAGTTTTTCTGCGTACTCAAGGTATCCGAGCGAAAGATTCAAATGGGCGGCTCTTTCATTGCCTACAGAATCGCGGTAAGCCACGAAGACAGCGGCTGAAGCAAAAATCAAGACCGCAAGCAGCACTGCGGCAAGCACCGAAAGAGACTTGTTCTTGGAAACGAAACGCCTGAACATTTCCCAGGAACTGTATTCGTACGCCGCGATTTTGCCGCCTGACATGAAATTTTCGATTTCTTTTGCAACTTCAAGTGCCGACTGATAGCGCGCAGACGGGTCTTTTGTAAGCGTCTTTTCAACAACGGCGCAAAGATCGGGAGGGGATGCAGGTTCGTAAACCGTGATTTCGACCGGAAGAGCCGATTTGACGTTTTCCAAAGTTTCCTGAACATTCTTTCCGTTAAAAGGGGGCTCGCCTGTCAGAATCTCGTAAAGCACCGCTCCCAGAGAATATATGTCGCTGCGCTCGTCTATCGCGGAAATATCGCCCCTCGCCTGCTCCGGAGACATATATGCCGGAGTTCCTATCGCCTTTCCTCTGACTGTCATTCCGATGTTTTCGACTTTAAGAAGATTCAGTTCTTCGCGGAGTTCGCCGGCGGCTGCATCATCCTCACCCTTTACTTTCGCCAGACCCCAGTCGAGAACTACCGTTTCACCGAATTCCCCGATCATGATGTTTTCGGGCTTTATGTCGCGGTGGATCACTCCGCGGCTGTGCGAATATGCTATGGCGTTGCAGATATCGCGGAAATGAGGCAGAAGTCTCAGCCTTTTTTCGAGAGTTCCGGCATCCTTTATCGCCTGGGAAAGCGTCACTCCGCGTACAAGACGCATCGTGTAATAGCGGTTTTCATCAGGTTTGCGCCCGATTTCATAAACAGGAACGATTCCGGGATGTTCAAGCTGCCCGGTTACGCAAGCCTCTCTCAAAAAGCGCGCCTCGTCACTTCTCATCTTGTCGACAGACGGGATCCTGCCGTCATCCACGCTGCTGATGAGTTCTTTCAAAGCGATCTCGCGCCCAACAGTGCGGTCGAAAGCGACCATGACTTTACCGATCCCGCCGCGCCCGATCTCTTCCTTCACATCGTATTTCCAGCCTGTCTGTTCTTTGCAATCATGAATGAAATCAGGCGAAATGGCGTCAAGCGAAACCGTTTTCGTCACATCGTTTTTCAGAGAAACATGTTTCATACAAACATTTCATCCGCATCATCATCAGTATCTGGAATTTCGTCTGAATCTTCGTCGGCAACAGGCGTTTCATCCGGTTCCTCGGCATCGTCCGGAGCGAATTTTATCCAAAATACAGGACGGATGTGGAATAGATAGTAGTATGCGTTGTTGATGATGTCACCGTGGTGGTTTACAACCCTGATGCAAGTTATGTATTCGTCACGCAGCATCCATGAGGCAGCACCGTAGCTGGCTCCGTTACACCCGCTGCCGCACGCCTCATCTGTACATTCATAAACTCCGCTTCCCGATGCAAATTCTGTCGGATAGGCAATCCTGTCACACCCTCCATCGAAATACGCCTTGGCTTCAAATTCACTTAAGATGAAAATTTTATCGGTAGTATCGACATCCGACAGCGGTGTTTCCTGGATTTTTGCCTTTTCCGCCGGACCGAAAGCGGCATCGTAGAAGGTCTCGTTCAGCCAAGTCCTGATTTTACTGTTCTCCCAGTTCGTAACATAGTGTTCCTGCTGCTCGTCATCATAAGAACGCACATCCAACCCCTTTTCGCTGATCAGCAAAGCCTTGTTTCCGGTTACTCTGAGAACCCTCCAGCGGATATACTCACTGCCGTTGCCTGTTTTGCCGTCCTGCTCGTATTTTCCGAAAACAAAGGGTTCGCCCTCGACAGGAACCGCATCAGGATCATATTCATCGTCAGGCTGTGAATCGCCGGTGTCACCGTCAGCCTGTGGATCACCCGTGTCGCCGTCAGGCTGTGGATCACCTGTGTCGCCGTCAGGCTGTGGATCACCTGTGTCGCCGTCAGGCTGTGAATCGCCCGTGTCGCCGTCAGGCTGTGAATCGCCCGTGTCGCCGTCGGAGTGCGGATCGCCGCTATCCGGTTCTTCCGAATCAGAGTCTGAAGTTTCCGTGCTATCCGAATCGTTTCTGATATTATCACCGTCTGAATCACTCTTCTCCGACTTGCCGCAGCCGACAAACATCATAATAGCAAAAAAGCCAATAAAAACAGCAAGTTTTTTCATCTTGACCTCCATACCTTAATCATAAAGACCACAAAATTATTACACATTTTTTTAATTTCAACAATTATTTTTCAACTTTAAAACAAAATCAAATATTACAACTTTATGCAGACAAAACTCTCATCTTTTCTACCATTTTTCAAAAACCGTGCTAAAATTCCGCGCTTTTTTTGTAATGTTGGAGGGGAAAATGAAAAAACTGCTCGCAGTTCTGGTCGTTTTTTTGGCTTTTGCGGCTTGTTCAAAAACACACGAAGGGATCGTTTCTGAAGAAGAGATGTCAAAAACAGCCGTAAAAACCGGAATAAAGCTGGATGACGGAAAAATCGAAATGCTTGGCTACTACACTGAGCCGCGCAAACCGAGGCACGGAGAACCTTTCAAACTTGTCTCTTTCTGGCGCTTCAAAGAGCAGATCCCGGATGGCTACCAGCTTTTCTTCCACTTTGAAAGCGAAGACGGCGAAGAGCGTTTCACCGCCGATCACGAATTTCTTGACGGCAAAGTCAAAGAACTCGCTCTCGGCAAGATCATAAAAGACGTAACGACCATCGACAAACTGCCGCTCACTTTCGACACAGAAACTATGTTCATCCGCGGCGGATTCTTCAAGGATAAAGACCGTCTTGTGCCGGAAGACAAGTTCAACGACGGCAAAAACAGAGCGGAGATCGGCAGTATAAAAATCACGAAACCGAACATTCTCAAGAAGCAGATGGAAGTTTATGTCATTGCCGGGAATTCTCGCTCGCAGACGAAAATCGACGGACTTCTTGACGAAAGCTACTGGCTCAATTCGTCAAAAGACGACAAATTCTGGCTTTCAGACGGAAGCGAACTCAGCCCGGTCAAAACGACGGTTATGGCGGTTATGGATCACAAATACCTCTACATCGGCTTCATTGCAAACGACAACGATATCTATGCCGAACTTAAAAACAACGATGATCCGCTTTACGACCACGACGATGTAGTCGAAATATTCATCGATCCGACTGGCACAGCAACTCCTTACTATGAAATCCAGGTTTCGGCGGCAGGAGTCAAATTCGACTCGAAATTCAGCGGCGGCAGACGCAAAAACAGAGACGATTCATGGGATTCCGGCATTGTTTACGGAGTATCGCTGAACGGAACGCTAAACGAACCGGCCGACAAAGACCACAACTGGACTGCGGAAATCGCAATACCGTGGAAATCGATTGTCAGCGAACCGCCGAAAGACGGCGACAAGTGGAAAGTTTTCTTCCACAGAATCAACCGCCATACCAACACCAAAAAGGCGCAGAAAGGCGATTTTTCATCGTGGACCCCGCCCTATTCCGGCGATTTCCACAACATAAAATACATGGGCGACCTCATTTTTGTCTATGAAGAAATTCTTTAGTATTTTTATCATCTTATTTATTTTTCCGCAGGCATTGGTCTTCGGGAACACTCTAAAAAACAAGATAATCCGCGAACGCATGGAAAAAGAGAAGGCTGAAGTCGTCTTCGCCATGAAAGTGAACGATCAGGAACTTGAAGTGGCACAGAAGCTGGCGTCAGATGCGCTGCTTAAATACAAAAAACTCGTTTTTCTCGAAAAATCGTCGCGTATAATGAAGGAAAACTGCCTGAGCTTCGACTCCGAATGTATAAAATTCTATGATATTTCAATAGCTTATCTCGCAGATGAACTGCATAAGACAAAACTTGAACTTGACGGATATGAAAAACTTCTGAGCGAAAGCATCGAAAGAAAAAAGATCCTTGATGAAAAAGCGGCGATGCTCGAAAAAGGTGTGGAAACGGAAATCGCTTCGATAAAAGTCAAAACCGTAATTCCGGAGCTGAAAAAGTACTACAAATGCGCGAAAAAAAGCGGCTGGAACAACGCCAGAGGAGTTTTCATCACGCCGGAACAGGCTGCATCTCTCCCGTTTCCGACTACGGTAAAAGGTGTCGATCCGATGAAAAAAGAGGGATATATGCTGACCGCGGAACACAACGGCTATCTTCTCAATTTCGCTTACGTCAAATCGCTTAACGTGAAAAAAAACGAGAATGTCGAATCCGGCAAAAAACTATTTTCCTCTGCCGCAGGAAACCCGGTAATTAATGAAAAAGTCCTTCTTTTCATTACGAAAAACAATCAGTTTATAAACCCGGCTTTTGTCTGCGAATAGGAGCTGCGCTTGGAAGAATTTAAGACTGATCTTGAAAAATGGGGTTTTGACAGTTACTTCAAAGAGCTGGCACTCAAAGAATCCGGCAGCGGTTTCATTCCAGCGAGAGTTATCGGGCACAACCGCCATTTTTACGATGTCGTCTGCGAAAAAGGGTTCTTTTCGGCAAAAACAAGCGGCTCAATCAGATACAATTCCGTTCTGAAGTCAGATCTCCCGGCTGTCGGCGACTGGGTCATGATCTCGCTGCGGCGCGACAAATCATACATCTGCTCTATACTTCCGCGAAAGAACTGCATTTCGAGAAGGTGCAGCGGAAACGTCATTGACGAACAGGTTTTAAGCTCAAATATCGACATCGTTTTCATCGTCATGTCACTGGATGAAAATTTCAATCTGAAACGTCTTCAGAGATATATTTCAGTTGCAGCCTCATCAAAGATCAAGTCTGTGATTTTACTTACGAAATCAGACGTTTGCAACAATAGCAGAGAACTTCTTGAAGAAGTAAAGAAAGTTGCTCCCGATAAAGAAATTTTTGCAATTTCCTCGTTTGACGAATCGACGGAAAAACTTCTGAAATCATTCGTAAAGCCATGCACTTCGGCAGTTTTTATCGGCTCGTCCGGAGTCGGCAAATCAACTCTGATAAACACTCTTTCCGGCTCGAATATACGCGTTACCGGCGAAATAAGCAACGCAGTCCGCAAAGGGAGACACACGACTTCGGCGCGGGAACTTATACTTCTCGCTTCGGGCGGCATGGTTATCGACACTCCCGGAATGAGAGAAATACAAAACTGGCAGGAAGAGGATTCTTCAGGTTTTGAAATGATCCTCGAACTTTCGCAGCAGTGCCGTTTTGCCGACTGCCGCCACAAAACCGAGCCCGGATGTGCAGTGAAAGAGGCTGTTGAAAACGGAACGCTGCCGGCTGAAACACTTGAAATGTGGCATAAGCAGCTTGAAGAATCGGAAGAACTCAAGCAGAAAAAGGCGGCTTCCCTAAAAATACTTGAAACGAGAAGATCAAAAAGAAAGAAAAACCAGAAAGATATAGAGATTTAATCTGCTAAAACTGATTTTCAGACTATTCCCAGTTGTAGAAAACCGAAAGATATGTTCCGCCGAATTTTTTGGTTTTTGAGCTCCAGCCGCTCTTTTGCCACGGCGTTTCGGAGTTTCCTTCGACAACTATTACGCAGACTTCGCCTACGATACCTGAGTCAACGATTTTAT
Organism: uncultured Spirochaetales bacterium; assembly: GCA_902774115.1. GTDB lineage: Bacteria > UBP6 > UBA1177 > UBA1177 > UBA1177 > UBA1177. The sequence goes on along the minus strand of CACYHH010000001.1, from coordinate 89,714 downwards.
CCAACAAATCAGGCATCTTATCTCCAAGAATATATGGCGGATCAAGAAAAATCGTGTTGAATTTTTCGTTTAAGGAAGCAAAATTCATAGAAAAAGCCTCGCCGTTTATTACGTTCACCAGATTTTTGACGCCGAGTTCTTCAGCGCTTTTCCTTATGCAGGAAGCAGCCTTAGAATTAGCCTCTATCGAAAAAGATTTGGAAAATCCGCGGCTTATCGCTTCAAACGCAAAAATTCCGCTTCCTGAAAAAATATCGAGAAAATTCCTGTTTTCAAACTCTATCATCGAAAAAAGAGTGTTGAAAAAAGCGCTTCTGACCTTCTCTTCGGTAGGTCTGAGACCTGTGTCAGGAACTTTGATGTAACGTCCTCTTAAAACGCCGGAAGAAACCCTGAGATTCATATTATCTGAGGAAGAAGAAATATGCCGCAGCAGCCGCTCCTGCAGCGATGCAGAGCAACAGCACAATAACAAGCGGAAGTTTGCTTCCACGATGAATTTCGCGCGTCTTTTTTTCGGATCTTTCAGCGGGCTTCCCTGACGATTTTTCGCCGTTCAAACCTTCAGTCAGCGTTACGCGCTGGGTAGGTCCTGCCGTCGCCTTGAAATTCTGCGCTTTTGCGTTTTCATCCTCGTTTTCTTCCGCATCGGCCGAAAATTTCGATATTTCAGCCGCGGAAGAAACATTTGAACTTCCGCACATCGGACAAGCTGACATCTTTTCAGGAATATCGGCTGTAAATCCGCAGTTGTTGCAAACAAACTTCATAAAACACCTAATTTACAGGTTTTGCCTTGATTACAGGTTTACCGTCTTTATCTTCAACTGAGAACTGAACGTCGGAACATTTGTATTTAGCCATGATCGAAGCCTTGTTCGTTCTGACTTTGCCTATAAACGCAGTTTTTTCCTTGTCGCTTACAGATTCGCCGTGTTTGCGTTTTATTCTGCAGTAATCTTCCCAAAGAGCATCGAACGGATTGCCGGAATTCTGCGCTGCGGAACCGAGAGACGGTGCAATCTGAGTTTTTTCGTTGTCATCGTCGTCATCATAGTCGTCCTCGACCTGAGCCGGCATAGTATGTTCAGTTTTAGGCATTTCAGGTTTTGCTTCATGTACCGGCGTATGCTGATTTGTCGCAACGTCTTTCTTCGGCATTTCGGTGTGAACTGCTGCCTGTTTTGCAACCTTTTCAGGCTTAATTTCTTCAACTGATCCGGTACCGAACGGATCCGGAACAGCATCTTCAAAATCATCGGCTTTGCTTTTTTCGGCTCTTACGAGAGGAGAAGAAGTGATTCCGCCGACATCTTCATTGAGTTCAAGATACTTCTGGATGAGCTTGTTCATAGCCGAAACAACGATATCGGCACCGTTTGAATATCTCTTGAGAACAAGCTTTTCACCGACTCTCATCCTTGAAATATCGGATGCGAGGTTCTTGAGTATCTTGTCGATTTCGTGAGTAACTATGAATGTGAAAAAAAGTGCGACAAGTATCGCGATAACAGCATAAACAACAGTCATATAAAGAACGTTGTCATAGCTTTCCCAGCCGGGAATAAGAGAAGTCATCGTAACGATCGTGATTTTGTCGCCGCCGGCAAGGTCATAAGGCATTGCAAAAGCCGAAATTCTCGTCCAGCCGTTAAGTTCTTTCTGACCGCCGCTTGTAATAAGCGATGCCGTATCTGCATCGAGAGCAGCCTTGCCGTATGAATTTTCAACCGCGCCCCATCTGTCGCCGCCTTTTTCGGCTATCGGATTTGAACCTTTGAAAGCTCTTGCCGGCATCGGAAAAACTGAAAGAAGCTCGTCACCGAACTTTTCAAAAGTTATTGCTGCAAAAATTTTGTTTCCGTCAGCAGAAACCGGAACAGCGCCGATGAGGTAAATATCGCTGCCGTTGGAGAACATGCCGTCAGAAGCCGCACCGTCTTTCAAAGCTCTTTCTACTGCCGGAATGCCTGCGAAAGAACTCATGGCATTGAAGTTGCCGTCAATAACAGCACCGTTGCTTCCGACTATCGCATAATCTTTTTCGGAAGTTATTTTCGAAGTGACTTTACCTTTTTCGATTTTAAGCTGTCTCGCTATTTCGAAAGAATTGCCGATCAGCGAGTAATTTTTGCTTTTAAGCTCGGACTCGACCAGTTTGGCGATGTTTTTCGCTCCGTCCTGAACATCGATTTTTACCAAAAAATCTTTGAAAAGAAGAAAATTGGCTGCGGAAAGAGCCGTGATAACAACTGCCATCAGGAAAAAAACCTTTAATTTCAAACCTAAATTCGTCATATATAGTCTCCTTCAATTTAATCCATCGATGTTGAAAAAGTATTGAGATTTACAACTCTGCCCTTGTCTATTTTGTAAATAAAACTCTGGGCTGCGTTCTGAACGACCATAAAATCTTCAGTATAGATCGAATTGATACCGTAATAAATCTTCAATGAATAGCTTCCCGGAGCTATATCGGGAATGTCTCTGTTGTTGCTGCCTTCCTTCACTCTCCAGACGTATGTGCTTTCGAGAACCTTGACCGTTGAGGTGTTCCACGGAAACGATTCGTCGGTGATCGTGAAGTCGCCGGACTCGTTAAACAGATGCTCTACGGAAGACTGAGGCTGGATCTCGATCGAAACAGGTTCCGCGCCTTCCTGAGCTATCGTGATTTTTCTCGGCTGATTTTCTTTGTTTTCAATGGTCAGGATACCGTTTTTCGGGAAAAGGATCTTTCTGCGGCTGAATTCCGCGCCTGAAAGCTCCAGTTTTTCCTTTTTTGCTTCGGCAGCCGGTTTATATCCTTCGATAACTACCGAATATTGTTCTTTTTCCTTGCCTTTCGGAACATTCAGCACCGGAAAATTCCAATAACCGTCACGGATATCGACTCTGTACTGCTCACCTTTCTCCTCACCGCGATTGTAATTTATCGTGAGCTTTATCATCGTCGCCGAAACGGAAAAAGGAATCAGAAAGAAAAACGAACATATAAAAAACAATGCAAAAAATCTTTTCACCTTACTCTCCTTTTTTTTCAGGAATAGCAGCCTTGATCTCTTTCAGGAAAATTGATTTCGGATACGCTTCGACGAGCTCTTCAAGAAGCTGGGTTGCACTGACGAAATCTTCGATAGTGATGTAGAATTCAAGTTCGTCAAGCCTTTCCTGCGGCGGCTCTGCCGACTCATCGAAAACAGCCTCGGCCTCGGATTTCTGCGGCTTTTCCTCAGCAGCTTCACCGCTTATTTTCTCTTCTTCCGAAGCGTCCGGTTGTTCTTCATCGGCTTCTTCGAGATTGGGAATACCGCTGAAAACTTCACCTTCGACACCAGCTTCAGGATCGGTGAAATCGTTTTCCTGCTCGGCAAGCTGCTGTTTGCGAGAAGTTATTCTGACGTCTTCGCTTCCGAGCATATCTTCGGCATCCGACATCAGATCGCGCGCTTCGCCGATTTTTCCTTCCGAAACTTTGAGATCGATGAGAGCAAGAAGCAGCTCACCGGCATCTTCGACTTTGCCCTGCTCGATATTAGCCTCGATGAGAACATCGTAAGCATCGTCGGAACTTTCCCAGCCTTCAGTCGATTTTATCTTCTCGATCGCCTTATCGAACAGTTTGTAAGAAAGGAACGAGCGGGCTTCTTTTACAGCCGAACGAACCGAAACTTTGTGCGGTTTTTCGGCATTTCCGCCATTCGGATCGATGTCGATGACCAAATCGTCCTTTCCTTCTTCGCGGCGCAGATCTCCTGTTGAATCCTTGATTTTGTCTGAAATTATGTCACGAAGTTTTGCGTTTTCGTTGAGGATGAAAAGCGCTTCCCTGTCATTCGGATCAAGTTCGAGAATCCTGCGGTACATCTCGTCGCGTTCGGCATAATTCTTGTGATTCGAGTGAACGACCGCAATCTGTTTGTAGGTTGCGATAAGTTTGTGCGTTTCACCAAGTTTATCGAAAACAAAAGCAAGTTTTTCGAGGAATTCGATCGTATCGGGATTGTCGACGACAAGTTTCTGAAGAACGATCAGTGCGTTGGAATAACTTCCCTTCTTGAGATAGAAGTTTACAAGCGTCTTACCGATCTCGGCATCGCTGCCCGTCGCAGTATAGAGAAGTTTAAGCACCGAAACATATTCGTTGACCTTGTCTGTGTTTTTCAGCGATTCGGCAAGCGGAACAAGAATCTTTTCGGCATCGTGGTTCATCTCTTCCGCAATAAGCATATTCGCAAGTTTAAGGGAAAGATTGACGTTGCCGGGGTAAAGTTCGAGCATTTTGCGGAGAATGTTTATCGCCGCCATTTTGTTGCCGGCTTTTACATAATAATTGACCGCAGTATTGTAGCGCATCGCAGCATCTTTGACCAAGCCGCTCTGTTTGTCGTAATCGGCAAGCAGGACGTTGATTTTACCGTGTTCCGGACTGAGAAGGAGCGCCTGTTTCAAAACAGCCTTTGCCTTGTTGAGGAAGCCCTTCTTTTCAAAAATGACCGCAACTTTTTCGTAAGTTTCTATAGCTTTCGTCTCTCTTCCGGCTCTGGCGTAAAGCTCGGCCAAACGGACATAGGCTCTGTCGTCTTCAGGATTTTTCCTGATAAGTTCCTCGAACTGCTCTATTTCCGAAACAGCCTTTTTGCCTTTGAGAAAGAATTTGCTGTTGTTATTAGCCAATGTTGCACCTATTTACTAAATTATTTTTTCACTCTTTCGATGTATGTGAACTCTTCAGTGCTTATTTTGATGACGTCACCGTTGGAAATGAAAAGCGGAACCATGACCTGACCGCCTGTCGATACTTTCGCCGGTTTGTATGAAGTCGTTACGGTGTCGCCCTTGAAACCGGGTTCGGTATCGGTAACTTCAAGATCGATGAACTGCGGAAGTTGGACGGAAATCGGCGAACCGTTGTAAAACTGAACGGTAACCTGAGTGTTTTCAGGCATATACGGGATAACGTCCTCGATAACTTTCTCATCGATCGGAAGCTGCTCAAAGGATTCGTTGTCCATGAAAATGTAGTGATCACCGTCCTGATAAAGGTATTCCATGTTCTTTTCTTCAAGATCCGGGCTGTCGACGCGCTCGCCGGAAAGGAAGGTGTACTCAGCGATCGAACCGTTGAGAACGTTTCTGAGTTTGGTCTTGATGACCGCTCTTCTTTTCTGCTGAATGTGCTGCATTTCGACGATCTGATAAGGAATTCCTTCCATTTCGATCTTTAAGCCTCTTCTGAATTCTGAAGTTTGAATAGACATAACTTTCTCCTATAAATAAAAAAATGATGAACACCATCCACAAAAAGCCGCGGAATCCTACTCAGACAGCACTTTATTGTCAAGTTTTACAGCATTTTGCAAAATCGCCTTTGCCTGAGTTTTGATTTTTAAAGCCGCACAATAAAAAAATTATTGATGTTAACGCGTTTTTTATTACCATAGCGCCGTTGTTGTTATTTTTAAAGAGGTAAAAATGACAGTTATCGGAATCGATCTCGGCACGACAAATTCATGCGTCGCGGTCATCAAAAACGGAAAACCCGAAGTCGTAAAGGACGACGGCGGCAAGGCGACGATCCCTTCTATCGTCAGTTTCGTAAAAAACGATCTCACCGGTGAAATCGGCAAAATAGTCGGCGCACAGGCACATCAGCAGATGCTGACGAATGCGGAAAACACGGTTTACTGCATCAAAAGGCTCATCGGACACGACTTCAAAAGCGCGTCGATAAACCACATTCTGCCGACGCTTCCCTACAAAGTCATTCCGGGACAGCAGGGAAACGGTCTCGAAATATACATTCCGGCTCTCGGCAAAAATTTTACAACTGAAGAGATTTCCTCCTACATTCTGACAGAACTCCGCAGCACCGCTGAAAAATATACCGGCGAAACGATCACGAAAGCGGTCATCACCGTTCCGGCATACTTCAACAACAAGCAGCGTCAGGCGACAAAAGATGCTGCTGCGATCGCCGGCATCGAAGTTATGAGGATCATCAACGAACCGACCGCGGCAGCTTTAGCTTACGGTTTTTCGAAAAACTTCTCTGAAGAAAAACTTCTCGCCGTTTTCGATTTCGGCGGCGGAACATTCGATATCACGCTCATGGAAGTTTCCCAGGACACTTTCAACGTCGTCGCGACAGCAGGCAACACTTTCCTCGGCGGCGAAGACATCACGAACGCGCTTCTGGATTACCTTCTTGACGATCTCTCAACGAGATACAACCTGCCCGACATCGACGATCAGCTCGTCATCCAGCGTCTTCGCGACTATGCAGAAACCGCCAAGAAAAACCTCACTATCCAGACAGCGGTAACGATCGAAATTCCCTATCTCAAAGAAGTAAACGGCAACTTTATCCACTACAAGACCGAAGTAACGCGTGAAAAACTCGAAGAACTCGCTCTGCCGTTCATTCAGAAAGCGATCAACACTTTCGACAAAACTTTGCAGGAAGTTCAGCTCACTCCCGGAGATCTTGCCGGCATAATCCTCATCGGCGGTCAGACGAGAATGCCTCTACTGCAGAAAGAACTGGCTGAGTTCTGTCCCTCTGTACAGATCCTCAAGAACATAAATCCCGATGAAACAGTCGCTATCGGCGCGGCACTTCAGGCAAAACTGCTCGAAGAAGAAGCCGGCGGCGATGACAACGGAATGCTTCTGCTTGATGTTACCCCGCACAACCTCGGAATAGCCGTAGGAAAGGATATGTTCTATACTTTGATCCAGAAAAATTCGACAGTTCCGACATCCGTTGACGATATTTTCGTAACGTCGCACGACAATCAGGAAAAGGCAAAGATCCTGCTTCTTCAGGGTGATTCGCTCGTCGCTTCCGAAAACGAAATCCTCGGCGAATTCGAACTTGACGGTCTCCGTCCGGCGAAACGCGGCGAAGTCAAGATCAGAGTTACTTATGAAATCGACATCAACGGAATCGTCACCGTTCAGGCTATGGATATGGATACCGGTATTTCGCAGCGCATCACCGTTGCATCGACGGGCAACATGACGAAAGAGGAACTTGCGAAAAAGATTGAAGAAAACTCCGACTACTACCTTGATCTTGCCGAAAAAACGATGGTCGAAGAAATAGTTCAGAGCATAGAAAACTACCTTTTCGAGCTTGAAACGATGAAGCCGAAACTTTACCAGATCTTCGCAAACTCAAAGATCGGCAACGACAAAATGGAAAAAATGGAAGCCCTCATCTCCGGTACGAAAACCTACATCAAAGGCGAAAAACTCGACCTCGAAAAACTTCAGGACATCGAAACAAAGCTCGACATCCTCAAAAACACCTACAAAAATCTTATTGACCATTCGGACGAAACAGTCGCTCCTGACGGCGGTCTGTTCTAATTATAATAGTCAAGCATTTCCAGACAAAAAATTCTTCCCCAAATATATCTCTGAAATCAAACCATTAACCCGATTGTCAAACTCTTCTTTCTCCGGATTACGAACCTTTTTGTAGTATAGCAGGTCGATCTCGGTTGCTGAGCAGCTCGCATTGTCTGTACACCGCTATTCTGCCGTTGCCGCACTCTTAGAGCGTTACTCCTCATTGCTCATTTTATCCCAAGTTGCTTGTACACCACACCGTAAATAGCAGCTATTTCCGCTATCGTTTTTCTCCTTTCGCTGCCTCAAAAGCCATTTTTGTCTTAAACGCTGAATCGTGCATCCTTAATCTCTTAATTGTAAACTCTCCCATAACAAAGGTTAACCTATTTACACTTCAAACTCGTCCAGTTTTTGTTTACCACTATACTCTTGTTTTGAACTCTTTTTCTGCTATACTCCGCCGTTTTTTGAGACTAAAAAACGAGGTCAAAATGGTAAAGAAAAGAACTTCTTTCGTCTGCACGAACTGCTCATACACGACTCCGAAATGGATGGGAAGATGCCCCGAATGCGGAGAGTGGAATTCCTTGGTTGAAAAGGACGAAACTGTCGCTCCTGAAGAGAACCACAGGCTTTTCGCGACTTCTCCCGACGCGGTATATACCCACATTTCCGAGGTCAAAAGCGTTGACAACGAAAGAGTGAAAACCGGATACAAGGAGCTCGACAGGATCCTGGGAGGCGGCGTTGTAAAAGGAAGTTACAACCTTATCAGCGGTCACCCGGGAGTCGGAAAATCGACACTCATGCTCCAGACAGCGCTCGAACTTTCGAAGCAGTGCAAAGTGCTCTATCTTTCGGCTGAAGAGAGTGTTTCGCAAGTCAAGATCCGCTTTGAAAGGCTTGCCGGAAAAAAGGGTTGCGGAAGCCTTTTTCTTTCCAACGAAAGCAACCTTGACAAACTCCGCGCAAAACTTGAGGAAGAGGATTTCGATGTCCTTTTCTGCGATTCGATCCAATCGGTATATTCGCCGTCAGTCCTGGGGATCCCCGGTTCTGTGAGCCAGATCAAAGAGTGCGCCGTCAGACTTCTGGAGACTGCAAAAAGAAAGAACATCACGGTTTTCGTAGTCGGCCACGTCACCAAAAACGGCGAGATCGCAGGTCCCATGCTGCTTGAACACATGGTTGACTCGGTGCTTATTTTCGAAGGCGATCCATCGCTCGGATACAGGGTTCTGCGCTGCTCGAAAAACCGTTTCGGAGCAACTGACGAAATCGGGATCTTCACGATGACATCGAACGGGCTCACCGAAGTCGAAAACCCGAGTCAGTTTTTCCTGTCCGACAACATCGGCTCGATCTCAGGCTCGGCGAGAGCGCTTGTTCTCGAAGGGACCCGCCCGTTTCTAATCGAAGTCCAGTCGCTCGTCACGAACTCGAATCTGCCGCAGCCGCGCCGCGTCGTAACAGGGATCGACAGCGGAAGACTCGCCATGATCTGCGCTATTCTTGAAAAAAGATGCGACATATACTTCTCGAATTTCGATATTTTCGTAAATGTTGTCGGCGGTCTTAAAATCAAGACTCCCTGCGTCGATCTGCCTCTTGCAGCCTCGCTTTTCTCGTCGGTTTTAAACCTTTCGCTCCCCGTTGACTGGGCGTTTGTAGGAGAGATCGGTCTCGGCGGCGAAGTGCGCGAAGTTCCGGGGCTCGACATCATGCTGAAAGAAGGGGCAAGACTCGGTTTAAGCAAAATTTTCGCCCCGGTCGAGCGCAGCAACAAAGAGAAAAAATATCCCGGCAAAACCGAAATTGTCAGGATCTCCCACATTGACGAAATCAGGGAGCATATCGCTTCGACAAACATTTTTGACAGGTAGAAAACTTGACACAAAGCGCTTTTACCAAGTTAATTCAACGGTTTTTTTAGAGGTGTTTAATGGCTGAACTTCTTGCTCCCGCCGGAAATCCAGAAAAGCTCGTCTGGGCAGACATTTACGGCGCGGATGCTATATATTTCGGTGTTGACAGGTTTTCTCTGCGCTCTTTCGCGGGAAATTTCACTTTAGACGATGCCGCAAAAGCCCTTGAAAGGCTTCATAAAAACGGCAAAAAAGGCTACATAACTCTGAATATCTATCCATATTCCGGCGAATACAAAGACCTGGTTGAAACGGCAGGACAGCTGGCGGAATGCAAAGCCGATGCGTTCATCGTAAGCGATTTCGGCGTCATCACGGCACTCAAAAAAGCGGGTCTCAAAGTGCCTCTCCACATTTCGACGCAGGCAAACACCGTTTCCTGGGAAACAGTGAACGCATACTACGATTACGGTGCGAAAAGAGTGAATCTTGCACGAGAGCTTTCGTTTGAAAAAATCAAGGAAATCACGCAGAACAAATACAAAGAAGCTGAAATCGAAGTTTTTGTCCACGGTGCGGTATGTTTCAGCATGTCCGGAAGATGCGCGATAAGCGACTGGCTCACCGGAAGAAAGGCTAACCGCGGCGAATGCACACATCCCTGCCGCTGGAAATACGCAGTCGTCGAAGAAAAACGCGAAGGCGAATATATGCCGGTCGGCGAGGACGGACGCGGGACTTACATCTTCAACCCGAAGGAACTCGCCCTTTTCGACTACATCACACCGCTCAAGGAAATCGGCGTGGATTCTTTCAAAATCGAAGGAAGAATGAAGTCGATCCACTATGTCGCTTCTGTCGTTTCGCTTTACAGAAGGCTTCTTGACGGCGAAAACATCCCGCACGAAGAGATCGAAACGCTTCTCAACCGTGTCAAAAACAGAGGCTATTCAACCGGTTTCATGAAAGGCGGCGTTACTCCCGACGACTACCAGCTGGGCGGCGACGGCTCGAACTCCGAAGCCGAATTCGTTGCAAATATCACCGAAAAAAAAGAAAACGGCTGCTGTGTTGCAGAAGTCAGAAACCACATGGAAGGCGGTGAAACAGTCGAAATACTGGAACCCAGCGGCCATACAAGAACTTACAAACTGCCGGAAATACTCACTTTCACAGACGGAACACAGGCGAAAGCAGCAAATCACTCGAAATTCGTCCTGCTTGAAGGTGACTTTATCCCCTACTCTATTTTGAGGAGAGTTGAAAATGGCGTGGCATAGAGTGATAAAAATGAATGCGAAAGACAATTTCTACTTTCATTTTACGATCGAAAGCCACGAAAATCTGGGGCTTATTTCGACGATCGAGAAAAAAGACGGGGTTTTGACGCTCGACTGCTTCACGACGATGGAAAGCGCAGCTGATTTCGACCGCGTAATCGAATCTGTTTTAAGAGAGATAAAGAAAAGCCATGAGTAAAAAGATTTTAGTTTTGATATTCATCGCCCTTTTTTCCGCGAACCTTCACGCAGTTCTCAACGACAGGATTTCGGACAACAAAGTGCCGTCGCTTTCAGTCATGGTGTCGCTTGAGGAGTCGAATTTCCTCTACAACGCGCCGCTGATAAAGTATCTGAACCTCGACTTCGGTCTCATGGTGAACCGTTTCCAGAATCCCGGACTCAAATTCGGGATAGACTTTCAGTGGCTCGACAGCGAACATGTCGCCGGACTTCTGAAAATAGACGGAATTTTCCTCACGAACCGTAAATTCAACCGCATATTTTTAGGCGGTGAAGCAGGTGCTACAATTTCCGCCGGAATAAAAGTTTCCGGTTTCCGCGGCGAAATCTTGACCATCGTGACCGCCGACCCGACCGAAACTTCCGACCCGAGAGTCGCGCTTGAACTCAGGCTCGGCGCATACGTTTCCCCTCATGAATCGGTCAACATCTACCTTGCTCCGGCAGCCGGAAGATACTTTGTCGAAAGAAATCATTTCTACTTCAACCTCGTTCTTTCGACCGAAATTTTCCTCTGGCAATAATTTCCGGAATATTTTTTATCTTTCAAATGTTTCTTTCGCGGCGTTCATTTTTGGTGTGAAATGGAAGAATTGCTTAAAACGAACTTAGACACGATTTTCAACTACGCGCTTTTCATCACGGGAAACCGCGAAAAGGCGCTCGACCTCATGCAGGACACGATCGTGACTGTCCTTTCGAAGAAGCATCTCTACAAAGAGGAAGAGCATTTCAAATCGTGGATTTTCAGGATTTTGAAGAACAATTTCATCAACAAAATCAAGCGTGATTCCATTTTGGGAGAGATTTCTTTCTCCGACTTCGCCAAAGACGACGAAAATGGCGCGGTCATCGATTTTCCCGATACCGGAATTTCGCCCGATGAACTGAGCGACCCGATTTTGAGGGAAAAAATCCGCGAAGCTTTTGAAAAAATGCCGGAAGAATACCGCGAAGTCATCGTTATGATCCACATCGACGGACTTTCTTACGAGGAGACTGCCAAGACTCTCGAAATCCCCGTCGGAACAGTGATGAGCAGGCTTCACCGCGGCAGGAACTTTCTGAAAAAAGCCCTCGGGAAAGAAGCGGAAGAATTACAGATTGTTGAAAAGAAGGATAGAAAAGATGCTTAAAAAGTGTGATTTCAACGAACTTTTTATCGAGCAGTTCGCAGACAAGGAACTTGACTACCTTGAAAGCGCGGAAGTGGCGGCTCACATCAAAGGCTGCCCGCTTTGCCGCAAAAAATACGAGGATATTCTTCTCACAAAAAAGGCGAGCGAGGTTTTTGCCGGAAACGAAAAACTTTCCCTGATCGAAAAAGAGGGTTTTTTGAGTCTGATAGAACAGAAATCAAAGAAAAATCGTCCGCTTATCGACTTTATTAAAGGTCTTTTCCAAAACCGCGCGGTGACTCTCGCCTTCTCTTTTGCATCATTCGCATGTCTTGTTTTCGCCTTCGTTTTCTCGATTTCGGGAGTTGAGAAAGAGAACAGCATCATCATAAACGAGATAATTTCGGCACACAATCAGGCTCTGCCGGATGAATTCGGCAACAGCGCCGCGGCACAGGAGGAACTTAAGAAAGAATTCAAGACCGTAACTTTCTCGGAATTTACAAAAAGACCGAAAATAAGCGGCAGATTCACTTCCATCGCGGACAGGCCGGCTGCAAAAATCACACTTGACTCAAACGAGGACAATATCAGGGGAACCCTTTTCCTTTCGAAGCGCAACGAGCAGCTTGAGAAACTTTTTTCTGAAAGCGACTGCCTCGTAAAAAAAGACGACATCTGCAAAGCGCGTCACCGCAGCGACAACGGAAAAGAACTTATTTACTGGCAGAATTCCGGCAACAACTACCTTATGGTTTCAGACGAAAGCAACGCCGCCGCGAAAATGGTGAAACTCATAAACACCAACTTTTAATTGCAAAAAGCGCCCGCCTGCCCTATAAAACAGCGGATTATTTGTAGGAGTTGGCTATGGACGCAAGAACAGCGCAGTATCTCAGGGATTTCATAAAACACGACTCAGCTTTCCTCGACGAACTCGAAAAATCAAACAGAAGCCGCAACGACATCCAGCCGATGATCGAGCTCGAAGTCGGAAAGTTTCTCGTTTTTCTGATTCAGGCAAAGAAAATAAAATCGGTTCTCGAACTCGGCACAAGCAACGGATATTCGGCGATCTGGATGGCTTCCGCACTCAGGAAAACAGGCGGAAAGATAATTACCGTCGAAGGTCACGACAGAATCTTCGCAGAAGCGGAAAAAAATATCGCAGAATCAGGTTACGGCGACATAATCGAACTTTATCACGGCAAGGCTGAAGCAAAAGTCGCGGAACTTCTCGAAAAAGGGGAAAAATTTGATCTCATTTTTCAGGACTGCGGAAAATATTTGTATCCGATGCTTCTTGAATCGACTGTAAAACTCTGCAAAAAAGGGGGAATAATCGCAGCAGACGACTCCCTTTTCAGAGTCACCGAAACAGTCCGCAGCGGGCTTGGCGACTACACCCACGACTACAACCGAGCCGTTTTCGCCCATAAAAAACTTTTCAGCACGATTTTGCCGATAGGTCACGGCCTGACAATCAGTTTGAAGATTTAAATTCTGACGTGACGGCGTTACGACGAAACGACGTTACGATTTAATCCCAATGTTTTTTGATTTTCTCAATCAAAAACCCGAAAGCTTCATCCTGGTCGTCGAATTTTTTGACGATCTCCCCTTTTTCGAAATAGAGGGCGCAGTCTTTTCCCAAAGCGATACCGAGATCGGCTTCACGCGCTTCTCCCGGGCCGTTTACTTCGCAGCCCATGACAGCTACTTTGAGAGCCGGTTTCATCCACCACTTCTCTTCGTCGAACCACGCTTCGATGCGGTTGTAGTATTCGATCACTTTGCCGTGAGTCCTGCCGCATGTCGGGCAGCTTACGATTTCGCCGCCGGTTTTTAAGATTCCGAGCGATTTCAGGATCATGTTTGCAGTCCTGAGTTCCTCTTCGATCGGCGCCGTGAGGCTTACTCTGAACGTGTCGACAAGACCTTCGTTAAGAAGGATCGCGATTCCCGCAGTTCCTTTGATTATTCCGTGTTTTCCGCCGCCCGCTTCGGTAATCCCGACATGAAGCGGAGCGTCGCTGCTTTCGCGGATCCTGCGGCATGCCGCTACCGTTTCCATGACATTTGAAGCCTTTGCCGAAATCTTGAAATTGAAGAAATTGTGCTCTTTTTCAAGGTAGTCTGCCCAGAAAAGCGAGCTTTCGACAAGCCCCTCCCAAGTTACTCCGCCGTATTTTTTGAGGATGTTTTTATCGAGTGAGCCGCCGTTGACACCGATTCTCACGGCAAGTTCAGGGCGTTTTTTCGCCGCTTCGATTATTGCATCGACTTTGTCAGCCCCTCCGACGTTTCCCGGATTGAAGCGCACTCCGCTCACTCCTGCGTCGATTGCGGCAAGGGCAAGTTTGTAGTCGAAGTGGATGTCGGCAATGATTTCGCCTTTGAAATTTGCGACTAAATACTGAAGTCCGTCAAGTTCGTCGATGTGCTTGAACGCCGTTCTGACAACGCTGCAGCCAAGGTCAAGCGCACGGTCAGCCTCGGATAAAGCCGCTTCCTTACGAGTCAGAGGAGTCGTTATCATCGTCTGGATCACAGGCGGATTTCCGCCGCCGATTTTCACTTTTCCCAAAGTTATGACTCTCGATTTTTTCATTTTTACCTCATCCGAAAATTTCAGTCGGGTCAAATTCGTAACTTCCGAGTTTCTCATCGACACAGTATCCTGCGACAAATTCGCTCAAAGTGAGTCTCTGCCCTTCAAAAACCGGTCGTAATGACTGCTGCAGCGCGAATTTCACGCCGTGCGGCATTCCGTCGGAACCGAAAAACATATCTTTTCCGGGAACAAAACCCGCTTTGTCGATAAGCATTCTGAAAGGGTTGTTTTTTTCGGCAAATCCGTCCGGCAATCTATCGGCGTAAATAAGCGAATCTTCGGTGAAATTGGGCTGCATCGAAAGGACGATTCCAAGATTTTTCGCCCTTTTCGCCGTTTCCAAGTCGATAAACTGGACATGTTCAAGCCTTATAAACTGGGAACTTCCGTGTTTTCTCACGATTTCCGCGGCATCGACCACCTGTTTTGCCGCGATGTCTCCCAAAGCGTGGATCGCAACACCGTTTGCCGTAGAAGCGGCTTCCTCAAGCAGTTCAACAAGTTCCGGCAGAGAGTGAGTAAGAACTCCTTTGTTTCCGTTTTGGTAAGGTCTGCTCAAAGCTGCTGTAGCTGAGCCGTTCGCACCGTCTGTAAAAAGTTTGATTCCTCTGATCCTCTTTTTTGTCGGATCTGGCAGCTTGCGGAAAGTATTTATGTCCGCCCAGAAGGAAACGCGGTTTTTGAGCGCGGAACTGTCGATAGTCTCGAATATTTCCTGCGTCGGAAGCAGCATATCCTCGATTTCATAAACTCCGCATTCTTTGAGCAGAAAACCGGCAAATTCCTGCATTGTTTCTATGGTCGAAGGCAAAATCTGCACGAAGAAAAGGAGAAGTTCAGTGACGTGTTCCTCGCACCAGCCGGGATTTTCATAGTTGTCGATTATCTCGGTAAAATCAGGGCGAAGCAGCTTTTCCGCCCCTTCGTTCATTACGAAACCGTGAAGCGACAGATTCGAAATTATGAGCGGCGGAAACTTGTTGAGCTCACTCTTTTCAAACGAATAGAAGCCGCTGTTCCAGCCGTAAGCCGAATTGAGTTTCCCGTCTTCGAATTTTTTAAAAAGATTCAAAGCCTCTTCTTTGGTTTTGACATCTTTCAGGCAGACCGACTTGAACATTCCGGCATAAAGCGTGAAGTGACTGTGCGAATCGTGCAGACAAGGAACCGACATTTTCGATAACATGAAGTAACCTCTGATTTTTTTAAGAAAAGTTGGTGATTAAGTTGTTATTTGGGTGTAACACCGGGTTTGCCGGGTCTCGGAAGCCATTTGAAACCGTCAAGAACGACAGTCGAATCCCATGAATGGTCAGGACCGTAACCGACTGTTCCCTGCTCCCAGAGAGCAAGTCTCAAAGTAATTTCCTCGTTCGGCTCGACGTTTCCTGCAACTCTGAGCCAGCCTGTTCCGCCGTGACCGTCGTTGCACGCAACCATTCCTGATTTTCCTTCCGTACCGAAACCTGTTCCGTTAAGAAGCTCGTCGCCAGTGCAGAAGCCCCATTTGTTGATGCTGTTCGTCATGCCGCCGATAATACCTCCTCCGCCGCAGTTCGGATTGCAGGCTTTGAAAAGTCCTGCCGGAGCAAGGTCGACACCGACCGGGTTGCCCAATTCGTCTTTCGCCAGATTCTTGTCGTAGGGGTTTCTGTATTCAGCGTTCGGGTTTTTCTCGTTGTAAGTCGAATCAAGGAGCGCGATAAAGAAATCGTTGTAGTTGCTGTCGCTGCAAACCGTGCTCGGATATTCGATCGACATGAAGAAAAGATTGAACTCAAAAGCCTTTGCGTTTGACGGAACCTTCATCTTCAAAGTGAGCATTATCGGATCCTGAACAGACGGGATCTCTTTGCCGGAGCACTGGTTGGTAAGACCGTCCTGAGGATTCTGACCGCCGCACGAAGGAGCCTTCGGGATTTCACAGCCAGGCATAACGTTGATCCAGTCTTCCGGAATTTTGCTTGCTGTCTGCATATCACCGGCTGCGAGAGTCGCTACCTGAGCATTCTGCGTCGGGTCGTTCCAAGGACCGGTTGAAAGAATTGCAAGCATATTGCTGCCGTCTACAGGAACCATCTGTGTTCCGAACACACTCGTAACGGCGAAAGTCTGGTAATCGCTTTCGTAGTAAGGCATTTCACGGCTCTGTCTTTCGGTCGGACTGTAGCTGCAGCCCTGGTCTCCGCTGCAAGCGTTCGGGTTTGTGTCGATCTGCTCTGTAACAGGTTCGCCTGCAAGTGAAAGTTCCGCTGAAATGAGTCCTGCACATGCTCCCATAGCCTTTGCAAGTTTTTCTGCGTTGCCTGCATAATCGCCGACTGTGAGTGAAAGTCCTGCATCGCAGTGCTCGACTTCATCGACCTGACCGTTGCAGTTGTCATCAAGATAATTTTCAGTCATTTCGTAAGATCCCGGATTGATTCTCTCGGGTGAATCGGTTCCGCTGCAGTTCGGTTCCCAGCCTGTTTCGCAGCAGTCACCGTCGCAGTATGTGTATCCGTCACCGTCATAATCAACAGCATTTTCAGGAGTCATATCCTCGCCGTCACAGTTCTCGTCAATTCCGTTGCTGCAGATTTCAGGGCTCGGAAGGACCTGACCTACGCACTCGCTCCAGTCGGTTCCGTCTTCGACACAAGTCGCGACACCGGCTTTGCAGGCACCGACACCGTCCGTTCCGCTCGGACCTTCGTAACACGGACGAGTTTCTCCCGGAGTGCATGTTACATAAATTCCGCCCTGATTGACGGGTTCTTCATCACTATCGGTCTGTTCGTTGTCGCCGTTTTCCCCGTCACCGGTTTCACTTCCGCCGTTTCCGCCGCTTTCACCTTCGTTTCCGGTGTCACCGGTCACTTCGGTTTCTTCTTCATCAGCACCGCATGCGGCAAAGAAAAACACTGTAAATAAAATCATGAATAACACGCTGATTTTCTTCATTTTGACCTCCGAAAAAAATCAATTAACCAAAAGACATAGTATTTTACAGAAAGCAAAAAATAAAACAAGCCCTTAAGACATATTTTAATAATGTAAGCATATTTATTTTATTTGAATTTCTGCTATAATTGCCGGTCTTTGCTTTTTTGACCGTTCAACAAAGGAGATTTCGATGAAAAAAATCTATTTTTTACTGTTTTTGCTTGTTTTTTCCATTGCGGCCTGCGGAAGCGGATCGAAAACCGAAAACGATGAAGATGCCGCAAATGATGAAAACGCTGTAAACGATGAAGATCAGAGCGACTCCCTGCCCGATGAAGAAGTCGTTGAGCCGATATGCCTGACTCCGAAAGCAGGTCCTTACGCGCTCAAATTCACAGATATTTCGGAAGAAATGGGGATTCAGAAACTCAATGCGCTCGGCACACAGATCACAATTGCAGATATCGACGGCGACAAATGGCCCGATGTCTACGCTTCGCTTGCATCGAAAAACCGCGAAGATCAGAACGAACCGCAGAACATTTACAAACTTCTCAAAAACGTAAAAGGTAAAAATTTCGAAGACATCACCTTTTCCAGCGGTCTTTTCACAGGCAAAGACGGAACAAACGGCATAGCTTCGACCTATGTTATCTTTGCCGATATGAACAACGACGGTTTTCAGGATGCATTCAATGTCGTTTATGTCGACAGCGACACACTTTCAAGCGATACATTTCAGGAAGATTACTCCCGCGTCTACCTGAACAACGGCGACGGGACTTTCAAAAATATAGGCGGGAATTTTGTTTACGATGATATGTTCGAAGCCATCGCCGGTGCTGCATTTCTTGATTACGACCACGACGGCGTGATCGACCTTTTCATAGGAAGACAGTACAACAGCTATGGAAGTCTGACTTCATGCGAACCTGATACTTTGATGAAAGGGCTCGGAAACGGAAAATTCACTGATGCCGTTGACGGAACAAGCGGACTCGAAACCGAAAAATTCAACGCGGAAAACGCTCTCACGGGCAAATTCAACAAACCGACATGGGGCGTCAGCGCATGCGATGTCGACGGCGACGGTTTTGCCGACATTCTCACTTCGAGCTACGGCAGATCCTACAACGCGCTTTACAGAAACAAAGGCAACGGCACTTTTGAAGACCTTTCGATAAGTTCCGGCTTTGCACACGACGACAACGAAAACTATGCCGACGACCAGTTTTTTGCATGTTACTGCGAAGATGAAGCCTACAAAGAAACCGATTACTGCTCGATATCGACAGGAGCTGTGATCAGCTGCGACGGAATCGGCACTGGCGGCTGGGATCCCGGATTTTCCGATCAGCCCTACAGACTCGGCGGAAACAGCGCGGGAACTCTCTGCGGCGACTTTGACGGCGACGGCGATACCGACCTTTTCCAGATCGAACTTGCACACTGGCATATTGGTCAGGCGAGCGACAAATCGCAGCTTATAATAAACGACGGATTTGCAGAAAAGCCTCTGCGCCGCCTTTCGGAAGAGGAAAGCGGTATTACGAGAAAACGCTCAGGCTCCTGGAATGACGGCGACCTCGGCGGTTTTGCAGCCGATTTCGACAACGACGGCAGACTTGACATCTATATTCTGAGTTCAGATTATCCGGGCACTAAATCGATGCTTTTCCAGCAGCAGGCTGACGGCAAATTCAGCAATACGGCAAAAGAGGCGGAAGCTCAGGTAGCACGCGCTCACGGCGGCGCATTCGTCGATATCGACCGCGACGGAGATTACGACCTTATCGTCGGGACCTCGTTCATGCGCTGGGCTTCAAGCGATACTGATGCAAAGAGCAAACCTGAAAAGCAGTGGATCAAAGTGCTCCGCAACGACACAGGCCAGGATGCGAACAAAATCATCATCGACATTTCGGGTTCTACAGCAAACCGAGATGCGATCGGCGCAAAAATCATCGTCAAGGCAGGCGGAAAGCAGTTTGTCCGCGAAGTTCAGGGCGCATACGGTCTCAACGGTTTCCAGAACGACCATCTCCAGATCATCGGTCTCGGAGATATCTGCGAAGTTGAAGAAATCGAGATCCGCTGGCCCGACAAAGAAAACTCCGTTACGAAATACGACAAAGTTTTCGCCAACTATGTTCTTGAAATCAATCAGGAAACAGGGCTCAGGCACCACAAAATCGAAGAATACTTCGGCAAATAGCACTTTATGGAAGAAACTCAAAACAATTCAGCATACATAGCTGCTCCCGACAAAAAAACCGCACGTGAATATTCGCTTCTTTTAGACTCTCTTTCCATAGCAAACAACGCCGTCTTCCGCTGGAATTCGTGGCAAATAGAAGTTGATTTAAGCGATTACGAAAAGGCGAAAAGCGAAATCTCAGATTATGAAAAATCGGGAAGAATAGAAAAAATTCACAATAAATTCGCCCATATACGTTTCCAGAAAGTTAACTGGCCGATTTTCTGCGCGACTCTCATTCTTTTCGCGGCATTTCATGTTTTCATCTACGAATTTGACCACATGGAACTCATAAAAGCGGGCAGATCAAGCGCTGCGGCAATAACCGAAGGCGAATTTTTCAGAGCGGTCACCGCCATCACCCTTCACGGCGACTACAAACACCTTTTTTCCAACATTTTTTTCGGCGGAATAGTCCTCTGGGCACTTTCAACCATGACAGGAACAGGTTTTGCCCTTCTTTCCGCCCTTTTCACAGGCTTTGCAGGAAATGTCATGAACGCTTTTTTCTACGGCAGCGCACACAACTCAATAGGCGCTTCGACCTCTGTTTTCGGCGTTATCGGAGTTCTGGCAGGTTTGCAGTTTTTTGACAGTTTCCGCGAAAAGAAACTCGGCCGCTGGATCCCGTTAGGAGCAGCATTAGGCCTTCTTGCAATGCTCGGGAGCAGTGAAAAAAGCGATGTACTGGCCCACCTTTTCGGCTTTGTCGCAGGACTTCCGGCCGGAACAGTCTTCGGAGCAGTTTTTTCAAAGCGCAATATCCCCGGAAAAACTGCACAGAATATCGCTGCAATTCTGTTTATCTCGGTTATTTTCTGCTGCTGGATGAGAGCAGTCAGTTAGAAATCCTGCAACAAATTCAGAATCCTTGAAAATTCGATATCAAAAGACCTGTTTTAATCGTAAATTTTAGCGAAGTAAATGAAATATACGCCCGTCTTAGAAAAGGCGGGCGCAACAGCTCGCTATCGAATCTTTGATGGGGAACTATTCATCCTTTACAAGAACGAACATTGTCGAAATCTCTTTTTCGTCAATTACCGAAAGCATGTCAAAAACCTTCTTTTGATCCATATAACCGGCTTTCGAACATCTTACTTCGACCTGAACATTTCCTGCGTTGTTGTAGGTCAAACCTTTGATATCAAAAGTTTCCGTTGACTCGTAAGGAGTCGGGGCAAGATACCTTTCATTTTGATTCTTAACATTAGGAGTTGACGATTTTACACGCCAGTAACAATCTGCTCCTGCAGGACGTGACTGGATTGACCAGTGGATCGTGAGGTGTTCAAGTGCGGTATTGCCCTCTCCTGTAACCTGCTTGTTTGCCTCGTTTTTCGGGGATGATGCGCGGTGAAGGAAGAATGCTACTCTGTCCCAGTCAATCTGTTCAAGCGCATTTGCATAAGCTTCGTTGACAACTCTGGATGCTGCTGAAAAGTTGTTTGGCGCACCGTTTGAACTGCTGAATCTGCCTTTTGCACTTGTTCTAGGATAGACGATTTTGCGGTCATGATCATAAATTTCGACCTCAAGATTTACGCTTCCTGTCCAGCCTTTGCCGCTCAGATAGTCGACACGGAATTCTTTGATTGTTATCTCAAGCATATAATCCGTGGAAACATCTGCCTCAAGTTCAAAACCCATTGTGCGGGCATATTGACGGAGGCTATCATCAACAAAGTCCTTTACTTCCGGATCGACGCGGTAATCTGCCGAATAGCTCGCATCATAAATTTGGATCATTTTCTTGTTTGCCCTACCGTCTTTTATGTTAAGACGGATACCGTAATCCAAATTGACATATTTGTTTGCCGGTGCATCTTTTACAAGTTCGAGACTGATCATTTTTGGCTGGGCAGGTTCGTTACGCCGTGATGTGCTGCCGCAACTTACTGAAAAAATCAATGCAAAAATGACAAATATTGTGCTGATTTTTCTCATAGTTTCCTCGTTAGTTAGCAGTGTTGAGCTTTATCAGCTTAGCAGAAAGTTTGATTTTATATACAACGCCATCTTTTATTTCTTCCGTATCACCACGGAATGACGGAGCAAGAATACCGTCAGCTCCGGCAGTTTTAGCTTCGTTGATAAGTCTGTAAGCTGCCAGATAACGCGCCATGGATTCAGCATCGCATTTGTCGGCTTCTCCCATATTGAAATTCTCTATAATTCCAAAACGCAATGTTCCTTTTGAATCTCCAACACTGTAGTTGTACTTGTTCGGGTCATTTTTGTCTTGGATACAAACATTAAGGAAAGCATCCGGACCTTCAGATTTGATCAAGCGTTTTTTACCATTTTGAGTGATGGAAACAACTGCCTCGGCTTCAACAGTGTTGAGAATTTGATACTCATCAGTGCGGTCTGATCTTTCAACCGCCGGAAGTGTCGCCTTGGTGATTGGTGCAAAATTTCTGCTGGATGCACATGAAGCAAGAATCATGCTGCAAAGAATAACTGCCATTAAAGAATACATTGTTTTTTTCATCTTTTCCTCCTTGAAAAAAATTTAAATAAACATGAGAAAATCGATTTCTCTTCCTTTTTGCACGCAAATGTATACTAACGGCTACAAAAATCAAGAAAAAAGTGTATTAAAAGCTACAAAATCATAAAAAATGTGCATTATCGGATACATACGCAGAAAATTTTTTGGTTATTGTTACTGCTGTTGTTGTTTTTTTGCTTTTATTACAGCCATGAACGCGCGGGAACAGCTTGGAAAACGTATTTTGTTTCTTCGGAAGCAGCAGGGCATGACGCAGAACGACCTTGCATTCAAATCGGGTCTCGGGCGCGAATATATCAGTACGGTAGAATGCGGAAAACGCAATATTTCAATAGATGCCATCGAAAAAATATCTTTTGCTCTGGAGCTGCCTTTAAAAGATCTTTTTGATTTTGAAGAAAGCGGAAATACAACCGTATAAAAGAAAAATCACGAACCGCACCAGAGCGATTATTTCATAATAAATTCAAACAGTTAAAAGATTCACCCGAAAATTTTTCTTTTGACTTCGCGTGTATAGGTAAACGCGCTGATAAGGCTGAAAACTATCGATGACCAGATGAGGAAATATCCGACTCCGCTCGGATCCCAGTCGATATTCACAAGAGCAAGCAGAGTTTTCTGGTTTATCATGAAAAAAGGAAGTGCGAACATCTGGAGCATGGTTTTTGTTTTGCCCCAGATATCGGCTGCGATAACTAAATCGTGCTCCATTGCAAGCGAGCGTATTCCGAAAATATAAAACTCGCGCGCCAGAATTATGATGACAGGCCATGCGGAGATTTCCTGCATCGAAACGAGCAGAACCAGCGTGAGATTGACGATGAACTTGTCCGCAAGCGGATCAAGGAGCTTGCCGGAAACCGAAACCGTGCCTGATTTACGCGCAAGATAGCCGTCGAAAAAGTCGGTGACTGTCGCCACCGTGTAAAAAATCCACGACCAGAGACGCATTACGGGAGTATTCAGCCAGATAAAGAGAAGAACTACCGGAACAAGGATTATCCTTATCGAAGTGAGAAGATTCGGGATCGTCAGGACATCCTGTTTGAAATTACGTAACTTATCAATAATTTTACGTTTTCCAGCTCCGCCTTTAATTTTTTTCACCATAGCTCCTTCCCCGTATAAATTTTATAAAAATCGTGTATTTTCTCGACATAATTCATTGTTTCGTCAAACGGCGGAACTCCGTCGTAATAAACGACCGCAGCCGGTCCGGCGTTGTATCCTGCAACTGCGCTTTTGGCATTGTTTTTGAACTTTTTCAGCATTTTTTTCAGATATTTTGTGCCGCCCATGATGTTCTGTTCGGCATCGAAAACATTTTTCACACCTACTTCAGCCGCCGTGTCCGGCATAAGCTGCATAAGTCCTTTCGCTCCGGCGCTGGAGACTGCTTTCGTGTCAAAAAGCGATTCCGCCTTTATCACGCTTTTTATAAGGAAAAAATCGACTCCGTGCTTTTGTGATGCGCTTTTTATGATCTCGTCGAACTGATTTTCCCTGCCGGGATTGATTTTGTAACCCGCTTTGTGCTTTACTTCGCCTTTCGTCACATACAAAGGCTTGCAGGAGCGCAGATCAGCGCACTGATTCGTGAATGTGTAGCGGTCTGAAAGCGGTTCGTAGAGATAATATATTCTTACCGTGTCCGCAAAAATCAGAAAAAAAGAAAAAATTGCCGGAAAAAGCACTAAAAAACGCATGGATTATTATTCCGCCTGAGCCTCTACGCTCTCCTCATGCTGTTTCGGCTCAAAAGCCTCCATTATCTCGTCTCTTTCGAGCGTCTCTTTCTCGACAAGCGCGCTTACCAGCCTTTCAACGCCGTCTCTGTGGGCTTCAAGGATATTTTTCGCATCGGCATAAGCAGTTTCGATGATTTTCTGGACCTCTTCATCGATTTTCTGCGAAGTCGCTTCACTAACCTGCGTCCTCTTTCCGAGCTCCCGGCCAAGGAAAACCTGTTCTTCCTTTTCGCCGTAGCTGATTGGTCCCAAATCGTCGCCCATGCCCCACTGCATGACCATATTCCGGGCAATCTGCGTCGCGCGTTCGATATCGTTCCCGGCGCCTGTCGTGATCCTGCCGATGAAAACTTCTTCTGCCGCTCTGCCGCCCATGAGGACTTTGATCCTGTCTACAAGTTCGGCTCTGTGATATGAATATTTATCCTTTTCCGGGAGCTGCTGCGTTACCCCCAAAGCTCTTCCGCGCGGCACGATCGAAACTTTATGAACCGGATCTGCATATTCGGAACAGAGCCCGACAACGACATGTCCCGCCTCGTGATAAGCGGTGTCCTTCTTTTCTTCGGGAGTCTGGACCATCGTTTTTCGCGCTTTTCCCATAAAAATCTTGTCTTTCGCGTCTTCGATATCAGCCATTGTAACTTCGTTTTCAGATCTCGACGCCGCAATGAGAGCCGCTTCGTTGAGAAGGTTCGCAAGATCGGCACCCGAAAGTCCCGGAGTTCCTTTCGCGATGTCGATGAAATCGATATCCGGAGCCGTTTTTATCTTTTCGGCATGAACTTTAAGAATGAGTTCGCGCCCTTTTATGTCTGGAAGCGGCACGTAAACCTGCCTGTCGAATCTGCCGGGACGCAGCAGCGCCGGATCGAGGACATCAGGTCTGTTAGTCGCTGCGATTACAATAATTCCGAGATCACTGCCGAAGCCGTCCATTTCGACGAGAAGCTGGTTCAAAGTCTGTTCTCTCTCGTCGTTTCCGCCGCCGAGACCTGCGCCGCGCTGACGTCCTACTGCATCGATCTCGTCGACGAAAATGATGCAGGGAGCCTTTGCCTTCGCGTTTTCGAACAAATCTCTGACTCTGCTTGCACCGACACCGACAAACATTTCGACGAAATCGGAACCGCTTATGATGAAAAACGGAACATCAGCTTCGCCGGCCACTGCTTTTGCGAGCAGGGTTTTACCGGTTCCGGGAGGGCCGACAAGAAGGACGCCGTGAGGGATTTTCGCGCCGATTTTGGTGTAAACAGACGGTTTTTTGAGGAAATCAACGACTTCTTCAAGTTCCTCTTTCGCCTCGTCAACACCGGCGACATCCTTGAAACGTATCTGATTCTGGTCTTTCGAAATCATTCTGTGCTTGCTTTTTCCGAACGAGAAAGCCTTGTTGTTTCCGCCGTTCATCTGACGCAGGAAAAAGATGAAAATCGCAACAAAAATTATCATCGGAAGCCACGAAATAAGGAGAGTTTTCCAAAGAGAATCGTCTTCCGGCTTTTTGTAGGTCGCCGGAACATTGTTTTCAGCCAGGAATTCCGACATTCTTTCTCCGCTCGGCCCGATCACCGTGAATTTCGTGTCCTTTCCGTCGTTAAGAACGCCGCTGAACTCGATTCCGTCGATGAAAACTTCTTTGATTTCCTGATTTTTAACCTTCTGCCTGAACTCGGTCATGTTTATTTCGGCAACCGGCGCAGAATCGGTCATCCTCGAAAGACTTATGGCAACAAAAGCAAGAACCGCGATAAACAGCCAGACAATCAGTGTTCTGTAATTGAATCTCATATATTTCTCCTAAATTAAAAAGCAACGCTCATTCAATATAAGCACAAAAGCGCAAAAGCGAAGTATCTTAACAATATTTTTTGAAATTAAAATAAATATTGATGAAAAAAACAGAGAACGGGCTATTTCCCGGCTGAAACTTTCGGGGGTTCGATGTATTTTTCGCGTTTGATGTACTCGATTACAGCTGCCGGAACCGAAATTTTTGTGTCGTTGAGTTTGAGTTTCGGCATCATTTCGAAGCCGTCACCGCCGCCTGCAACAAAGGAATTGACTGCAAATGTGTAGGTTTTGCCTGCATCAAGTGAAGCGCCGTTGACTTTAATGTTCGAAGCTTTGCCGCCCGAAACAGAGAAGTCAACACCGTAGAAGTGAAGGAAACCGCCCTGTCCTTTGTTTTTAATTGACTGGTTGATGACTTCCTCAAGCTGTGAACCGGAGATAGAGCCCGTAACAATCGTGTCTTCGAACGGGAAAACGCTGTAGATATCCATTTCGTTGACTATGCCGCGGTTGAGCCCCTGTCTTATCGCTCCGCCGTTTGCAAAAGCGATGTCGACATTTGCTCTTTCCTTCATGACCGATGCAATGAAAACGCCTAAAGTCGAAGGATTATTGCGGACGAAATTTCTTTCGCCGTTGAAAGAGTCGGAAAGTTCGCCGACAACCTGAGTCGAAAATTCGCAGTTGAAATCATTGAGCATTTTCAGCATAGCTTCGTTCTCAACGAGGTCTTTGCCTCTGTTTTCGTAAGTTACGCTGCCGTTGCTTTTAACTATCTTTTCCTTGATGTTTATCGGGTAAAGTTTGAAATTTTTCTGAACGAGCTCCTTGCCTTCGAAGTAGAAATCGAATCTGCCGACCCACTTTCCGAGTCCTTCCGTCTGGATTATCGGAACATTGTTGACGTAAACAGGCTCATCCATCTGGATTTTCGTACGTCCGCCGATGATAAGATCTATTCCCGGAACTTCTTTAGCAAGCATTCTGTCGCTCGGATAACCGTCCGCATCCTTATCTTTGTCAGAGTAGCCGAGGTTTGAAAGAACAACTACGAAATCGTTGTTTTTCTTGAGTTCTTCGACAGCTTTTTTCGCTGCTTCGATCGGATCCTGAACTTTTACGAGCCCTTCAACGCCGGCGTTGGAGATTTTTTCGATTTCTGGAGTCGTGATGCCGACGAAAGCGACTTTAACGCCGTTTATCATCTCTTTCTGGATGAAGGATTTTCCGACCTGTTTGTTGTTTTTGTAGAAAAGGTTGGCCGCCATGAACGGGAATCTCGCCTCTTTCTGCATTTTTTCGAAAGTCTTCATTCCGAAGTCGAATTCATGGCTTCCGATAAGCATTCCGTCGTAGCCGATAAGGTTCATGCCTGTTATCATCGGCAGGTTTTCGCAGACATTGCTTCTCGGATCACCCATCGTTACGTTTCCGCTGCTAAGCACCACAACGTCGCCGTTTGTCAGCTGGACTTCGTTTCTGATCTGCTCGATGAGGGTTTTCTGTGCTGCAAGACCGCCTGTTTTCGGACTGTCGGGAGCGTCAAACGCCCAAGCCATGCCGTGGGAATCGTTTGTAAAAAGGATCGTCAGGAGTCTCGGCTCCGCAAAAAGCGAAAAACTGAGACCGCAGACAAAGAGAAAAACCAAAAAATTTCTTTTCATAAAGACCTCCAAAAATTAAACGGAGGTTTTATATACCAAAGAAATAATTTAGTCAAAAATCAGCCGGTCCGTTACGCGGAAAAATGAGAACAAACCATTCTTTACTATTTTTATTTTTGAAGTATAAGCAAATGCTTTTCGGAGGTTTGATGAAGCACGTTTCCGCCTTTATAAAATCGGCCCGTTTCGCCGAAGTTTCAATACTTTTGGGATTTCCGATGATCGGTCTTTTCTTTGCATTCAAATCGGCTGAAGAGCTTGTTTCGCTCCCTGTTTTCCTTTTTGCAGCGGCGATCTTCTCGCTTTTTACGGCGATTTACGCATTCAACGGTCTGTCAGGAACTGAAGACGATAAAAACAATTCGCGCCTTGCCGACCTCGCAGGGAAACGCCGTTCCTTCATCGCGACTCTTGCGGTTTCGCTTCTGCTTTCGTTTGTTCTTTTCTTTCTGATAAAACCGGTCCTTGCCGCGTTTTCAGCCGTAAGTTTTCTGCTCTGGTGCCTTTATTCCTTCCCGAAAAAAGGGTTCAAATACCGTCCGCTCCTCGGAACGCTGATACATTTCATCGGTCAGATCATACACTTTCTCATGGGTTACGCCGTTCTCGCACCTGTTGACGGAAAAAGTGCCGCCGCGTCCGTTTATTTCGCGCTCCTTTTTTCAGCCGGACACATAAACCACGAACTTATAGACCACGATGCCGATGAAAAAAGCGGAATAAAAACGGGAGCGGTCTGCTTCGGAGTCTCCGCATGGGAAAAGGGTTCCTTCGCACTTTTTACGCTCGCCACGCTCTATATTTCGATTCTTCCGCTAATTGAAAAAGAGCTTCTTTTTACATATTTTCCTTTCATAATCGCGGGATTTATCCACATAATTTTCAAAATATGCACTTTCAAAAAGTTTCCGGCTCAGGCGAAATTCCTTGAAGAGAGACGTTTTTACAGAATACTTTACTTTGCCGCCGGAATAGTTTTCATAGCGGCGAAAATTTTTGATCTTGCAAATTTAATCAAGTGAATACAATGATTTACAATGCAAACATCATTTATTTTTCGGGAAAAGCCGATGCCGAAAAAATAGCTGAAAAGCTCGGGTGCTCCGGAATAAAAACGAAACTTTTCCCGGTGAAGAAGTGCATCATCACAGAAGATATTTCAGAGTATTTCGTTTTTGACAAAACTCAGGCTGACCCGCTTGAAAAAGCCTATCTGCGTGACGGAAAAACCGATCCGGCTGCACTCCTTTCGATACAGAAGATAATTCTTGACCGAATTCTTTCGGATGCAGACAAGAGCACCGTTTTCTTTGTCGAAGAAAGCTTTGTTCCCGAAAGTTTTTACATCAGAAAAGCCCTTTTCCGAAGCGGAAAGACTTTCTTTTCCTTCGGCAGGCTCGCTCCGGAATCAGGTCTATCGATCGTCCGCGGCGCACTCGATCTCGGTTTTCACGAGGCTTCGTTTCTGGATTTCGAAGACGCTGCAAAACCGGCGTTTCAGGCAGCAAAAGTGCCGCAGTTTCCTGAATTCAACGGGATCATTGCGATAGACGCGCCGCCCGATTCCGTTCCGGCGAGATATCTGCGTTTTTTCAGAAGTCCGCTCCAGCTCACGAAAGCACTCATCCGCTTTTACAACTCCTATATTCCGGATGAAAGACACGGAAAAATTTTAGTATATTCGCCGAAAAAAACGGCTGACTGCTACACGGCTTCCGAAAGAACGGCGCAGTTTACCAGGCTTTTGGGGGCACGCGGAAAAACTTTCTCCGATTTTTCGGAACTGCCATCCGGAACGACAGTCCTGACATGGTCGGCAAAACGTTTTTTCTCGCTTCTTAAAAACGGCTGCAGACCGATACCGATGACAAAATCCCTCTCAGCCAAACTTTTTGACCCGAAAACAAAGTCTCCGGCAGAGCTGATCACGTCTGCTCCGGACAAGGAAGCGTTCTTAAAAATAAAAGATTTTCTCCACAACTGCGAACTGAGGAATTTCAAATTAAAATGAATATCGCCGTTTTAATCAAACAGGTTCCGAGAACCGACAGAATAAAAATCGACAAAGAAAAGGGAACCCTCATCAGAAAAGGGGTTGAATCGATTTTAAATCCTTACTGCGAATACGCTCTCGAAGCCGCTCTTTCAATAAAAAAACAGCTTAAAAACACAAAAATCACCGTCATTACGATGGGACCGCCGAGTGCTAAAGCTGTCATCGAACGCGCGGTCGCCCTCGGAGCCGATGAAGGGATCATTCTGAGCGACAGAGCTTTTGCAGGATCGGACTGCCGGGCAACAGCCTACGCAATTTCCTGCGGGATAAAAAAGGCGCTCGGGAATCCTGAAATAATTCTTTGCGGAAGGCAGGCGATTGACGGAGACACCGCACAGGTTCCCGGCGAAACAGCCCAGATGCTCGGCATTCCTATGATTCCCTACATCACTGAAATTGTTGAAATTTCAGATAAATCTCTCACCGTAAAAAGCGAATTTGACAACAAGGAACTGACCCTTTCAGCGGAATTTCCGGTTCTGCTCACCGTGCGTAAAGGCTCGAACAACAGACGAATGCCTTCACTCACTGACGCGATCCGTGCATTTTCATACGAACCGGAAATAATGAGCGCGAAAGACGCCGGCTGCGAAACGGAAAAACTCGGTCTTTCGGGAAGCCCGACAAGAGTCGTCAAAATCGTTCCCGTCGCGGCAAAAGGAAACTGCCGCTTCTTCAACAGCGGAAACTGTGCCGAAGGGTTAGCCGAAATCGGAAAAATTCTTGCAAAAGACATTTAAGCCCTTGAGCCTCGCGCGCGCTTTATTTATTTGCTTTTAATTTTGTTTTAAGGATAATAGCCAGTTTTTTGACGGGGCATCAATGAGCAAGCCGGTTTTTCTGTTTTTAATTCTCTTTTTTTCATTTTTTGTTTTTGCTGAAACAAATGTCTACAAAATCTCGATGATGGGAGCTGAAATCGGCAAAAGCACCGAAACTTGGGAAGAGAAAAAAAATCCTGACGGACACTGCGAGATCACTTTGCATTCCGTTTCCGAGATGAGTCTGGCACGCGGCATGGATTCGATGACAGTGAAATCAGACACGACTCTCGCCGCAGACTGCAAAACGTTCGAACCGAAGAGGATAAAAGGCGAAATATCGGAAGGAGGTTCAAAAATTTTTGTCGAAGGAACGAACCGAAACGGCTTTTTCGAGACAAGCCTGACAAAAAACGGAAATAAAGAAACTTCAAGTTTCCAAGTTAAGAAAAATTCCGTGTTTTTCGGGATGATTTTCCGCAAACTGAGCTCTGAAGAGCTTCTCAAAGGAGGTAAAACTTCAATAATTTCCGAAGAAAGCCTTTCTGAAAGCGAAATTTCATACTCCGCACAGAAAAATGCCGACGGAACAGTTACGGCTACGGTCGTTTTTCACGGGATCCCGATAAAATACACTGTTTCAAACAAAAAAATGCTTCGTTCCGAGATCCAGAACGGTCTTATCGTCTATACTCTCGAATCTCTGCCTGAAACAAAAACTGCTCCCGCTTCAGGAACTCCAGACATTCTGCAGAATACGAAACTTTTCAACGAGGGAATTTCGATAAAATCGCCGAGGAAAACGCATAGCACGGTCTTCCGGATCGAAAACGCAGATTTCGCGTCGATCCCGGAAACATGCTTCCAGAAAAAAGGGAACGGTACTATTACGGTCTGCACTGACGCGGCGAACTGTAAAAATCTCCCCGAAGCGCAGGATACTCAGCCAAACATTATCGAAGACAGCGCGAATCCGGAAATAGTGAGAGCTGCACAGAAAATCGTCCTCGGCGCACCCAATCAGCATGAAATGGTGAAACGGATCACAAAATTCGTCTACAAGCACATAAACAACAAAAACTACAACCACGGAAATATGTCGGCAAGCGAAGTTCTGCGTACAAAAAGCGGCGACTGCACCGAACACTCCGCCCTTTTTGCGGCTTTGTCGCGTGCAGCGGGGATCCCGGCAAAGATGGTTTTCGGCGTCGTCCTGAACCCGGGCGGGGAATTTTTCTTCCACAACTGGAACGAAGTCTTTGCGGACGGAAAATGGATCACCGTCGACTCCACTTTCAATCTGATTCCGGCTGATTCTTCAAGAATCACGCTTATTTACGGAGGATCGGACAGCAGATCGCGCGAGCAGGTTTCCGTTTCCGTTCTGAGATTTCTGAATAACACAAAAATTTTTGTAAGAGGCTTTTCAAATGAAAAGTGACAATACAGACAAAACCGCTTTCTGCGATTTCCTGGTCAAAACAGGGCATGAAATCGTCAATATCATGACGCCGCTCGAACATATCGAATATCTGGAAGAAGAAGTTGTGTCGGCGCGAATCACCCGCGGCGAAAGGCTCGGAAGACAGCTGGGAAAGATCGGCAGGCTGATCTCGGGCGAAAACGGAAACGAGCCTTACGAATTCAGCGAATTTATCTACAACATCAAGGAAAAATGCCGCAGTCTTGGAATAAAAGTTTCGGCAGAAAACAAAAACTACAACTCGATCAACACGATAAAAGGAAAAAATTTGTTGTCGAACGTGATCGACGAAATACTTGCCAACTGGAAAATGCACGGCAAAAGTGAATTTTCGATAAATATTGCCGACGAAAAGACGATCGTATTCAAAAACGACTACGATCCCGCCTCTTTGAAAAATGTCGGCGGAACGAAAGAAGAACTCGCAAAACCGTTTGTCAAAGGAGCTTTCTCAAAAGGCTCGGGACTCGGTTTGTATATAATTGAACTCGCTTCAAAAGAAGGAGGTTTCACTTGGAATTTATCAGCAGACGAAAAATATTTTTCCTTATCGCTTTTCTTCTGATCTCATCCGCCGTTTTTGCGGACGATGACAGAGTGTATATGGAAGATCCCCTTTCTCCGGTTTCGGATACTTCGTGGGGCAACCGCTCCCGTGAGCTGAGACATGCGATAGATACGCAGAACTGCGGCAAAGGCTGCGGTGCGCTGCTCAGCCACAATGCACACTTCGTTATGAATCCGGCGGCGCTGATGATCAACAAAATGTTCAGCGTAACGGCACTTTACCAGTTCATAAAGGCTATGTCGGTATCGGTCAGCGACTCGAAGACCTCGGTCGTAGGCGGCGGAATAATGTACTCCTACAACTACGGACTTCACCACATCAAAACGAACTTCGGCTTTCCGATATATCCCGGCTACATTTACGGCGGTATAAACCTGAACAACTACATCGGCAAATTCGAGCCGACTCAAAACGACGACACAAACTCGCACTCTTTCGATATCGGTATCGCGGCGCAGATAACCCCTTTCGTGAATCTGGGATTTGCCGCTCTCGACGTCTGGACATTCTACGGACGCGACATTCCGAGAAAACTCAGCTGGAACTTCGAGACCAACATAAGAGAGATGTTTTTCATAAACACCGGCTGGCAGTACCATCTGCAGCAGGGCAAAGAGAAGTTCAAGAACAAGCGTACCACGCTGAAAGGTTTCGATTTTTACACCGGTTTCGAGTTCAGATACGCGCTTTTCCGCGCCGGACTCGGCTTCAACAACATATCTTTCAGCAAAAAACTGACATGGTACACGACGACGAAAACCTTCTCTCTCGCCTTTTACAAACCGGGTGCAGGAGGAATTTACGGTAATTTCATGTATAACGAATCAAACTACATTACTTTTTCGATAAACGTCGTTTGGGAACCCTCATTCGGCGGTTAAAAAAGGAGGAAAAATGAGAGCTTTATCAGGGATAAAACCGACCGGAACGCTGCATTTAGGCAACTATTTCGGTGCAGCGCAGCAGTTTTCGGCAATGCAGCAGAAAAACTACGAAGGCTACTATTTCATCGCAGACTATCACACTCTGAACACTCTGCCCGATCCGGCAAAACTTACCGAAAACACATGGAACATAGTTCTGGACTACCTCGCTTTCGGACTTGATCCCGAAAAAAGCGTGATTTTTCTGCAGTCGCTTGTGCCGGAAGTTGCTGAACTTGCTTTCATTCTCGGAAACTACACGCCGATGGGACTTATGCAGCGCGCCCACAGCTATAAGGAAAAAACGGCGAAAGGCGAACTGATAAACGTCGGTCTTTTCTACTATCCGCTTCTCATGACAGCCGACATCCTGCTTTACAAATCGAACATCGTTCCTGTCGGCAAAGACCAGAAACAGCATGTCGAAATAGCCCGTGATATCGCAGAAAAGTTCAATCTTTTCTACCAGAAGGATCTTTTCGTTATCCCTGAACCTTTTATTCCCGAAAGCGTTGCGATCGTTCCCGGAACCGACGGTCAGAAAATGTCGAAAAGCTACGGCAACACGATCGAAATGTTCGCTACCGATCCGGTTCTGAAAAAACAGATCATGGGTATCGTCACCGACTCGACTCCGCTTGAAGAACCGAAAGATCCCGAAAAATGCAATGTATACAACATCTACAAGCTCATAGTCCCGGCAGAAAAGGCCAAAGAAATGGCTGAGAAACTTTCAGCAGGCGGATACGGCTACGGACACGCCAAGAAAGAACTCCTTGCGGCAGTACATGAATTTTTCGACCCGATGAGGGCAAAACGCGCCGAGCTTGAAAAAAACATGGATTACGTAAGAAAAGTTATCGCGGAAGGAAGTGCAAAAGCGCGTGAAACCGCGGTCGAAACAATAAAAGAAGTCAAAAAAACAGTCGGCTTGGTCGGCAATATTTATTAGGGAGGTTGATATGAAATTGAATAAGATTCTCCTGTTTTCGGTACTTTTCCTTTTCGTCGCAAGGCTTTCCGCTGATTTCGCGATCGACGGCAACAGATTCAAAACCTCGCCTTTCGCCGACGGATTTTTAACGGTCTACGGTTCCGAAGGACTTGAAGAAGGACTTTTAGGCGTTGATTTCATCATGAATTTCCAGCACGCACCGATAATAGTTTCAGGCGGAAGCGAAGTTATTTCAAACCAGCTCGCAGCCGATATTTCGTTATTTTACAGCGTCGTAAAGTGGTTTGATATCGGCGTCTCCCTTCCTGTTATCCTTTTTGAAAACGGTGACGGCTGGAACAAGGATGACTCTCTTGCAAAAGCGGGTGTCGGCGACCTCAGACTTGTTCCGAGATTCCAGCTTTTCAGCCTTTTCGATAAGGCGATTTCGATGTCGGTAATCACAGAAGTAACCGCTCCTACCGGAAAACAGATCCACTCGGCGCTCGGCAGCGGCCAGTTCACATTCCGTCCGGCAATCGCCCTCGGAACGCAGACAAAATGGGTCGATGCCGCTCTCAACCTTTACTATCATGTTCTTCCGAAACAGACTTTCGCGACATCGAAATTCGACGACGAATTCGGTCTCAAACTCGGACTCAACATCCATGCAGTAGAAAAACTGCTTGACATAAACGCTGAATTTCATTCGGCAACTTCGATAAAATCACCTTTCAAGAACGATGCTCAGGACAACATTGAATTTGGCGGCGGCGTCCGCTTCAAAACCCCTGTAAACATTGACGTCATCGCAGGTGCGTTCGGCGGTTTCGGCAAAGCGGTAGCAGTTCCCAAATACCGCATTTACGCCGGAATTTCGTGGAATATGAACGTCCTTCCGCCCGAAGACGAACGCAACAGGGACGACTTCAAACTTAGAAAAAGAGAGGTCAGACAGGAAGAACAGCCGAAGCAGGAAGAGAAAAAACCTGAAGAAAAGAAAGTTAAAAAGGCTCCGAAGAAAACTGCTCCGAAACAGGAAGCTGCTGCACTTCCGATGCAGCCGGTAAAAACAGGCGAAAAACTGCCGAACGAAGTCCATTTCATGCACGAATCCGACTACATCGCAGATACTGTCGAAATCGAAAAGGTCGCTCTCATTCTGACGAGAAACTTCATGCTGAAAATCAGGATCGAAGCCCACACCGACAGACATGAAAACGCATCTTTCGCCCAAAAACGTGCGAATGCGGTAAAAGCTGTTCTCATTAAAAACGGCGTTGAGGCGAACAGGATAAAGATCAAGATAATCGGCGCAGCTGAACCTGTTGCAAACGGCGACACCGAACCCGATATGGTTAAAAACAGAAGAGTCGAATTCTTCGTCGTAACAGACTGATAGAGGAAACATGGAAAAAATCATCTCTACTGAAGAAATAGCTCCGAGGATCCACAAAATAGTCATCACGGCGCCTCTGATAGCAAAAATGTGGCAGCCGGGACAATTTCTCATCATCCATCTCAATGAAGACAGCGAAAGGA
Organism: uncultured Spirochaetales bacterium; assembly: GCA_902774115.1. Taxonomy (GTDB): domain Bacteria; phylum UBP6; class UBA1177; order UBA1177; family UBA1177; genus UBA1177. The sequence continues at coordinate 54,059 of CACYHH010000001.1, read as the reverse complement.
TCCCGCTCACGATATGCAAAAGAAATGTCGAAAAAGGAGAACTTACGCTCATCGTTCAGGCTATAGGCGAAAGCACGCGAGAGATCTGCGGAAGTCCGGCAGGAACTGATGTCCGCGATGTTCTTGGACCTTTGGGAATGCCGAGCGACATAGACGCCAACTTCAAAAGCGTCCTCTTTGTTTCAGGCGGTATCGGCATCACGCCGCTTTACCCGTTGATCCAGAGATACCACGAACTCGGCGTTCAGACGACTGTTCTCATGGGTTTCAGAACAGAGAAAAATCTCATCCTCGGGCAGGAAGTCCGCGAAGTCGCAAACAACATCATGATAGCATCCGACGACGGCACGATCGGCGAACAGGGGCTTGCCCTTGACCTTATCGCTCCGGCTATCGAAAAATGGGGAAAATTCGACCACGTCTATATCGCAGGTCCAGTCAGAATGATGCAGTACACGGTTTCCGAAGCTGCAAAATTCGGCATAAAATCGACTGTCAGCCTCAATCCGCTCATGATAGACGGAACCGGAATGTGCGGCGGCTGCAGGGTTAATATCGGAGGTCAGACGAAATTTGCCTGCGTTGACGGTCCGGAATTTGACGGCGAACTGGTTGATTTTGAAAAATTGGCAAAAAAATTAGGCACTTACAAAGATCATCAGTGCCGCATCAGGTAGTTTTATGAGGTAAATGATGGATATTTTTACGATTTTCACAAAAGGCGGAATCGTCATGTATCCGATCCTGCTATGCTCGATCGTAAGTGTGGCAATCCTTTTCGAGCGCCTTTTTGCACTTAGAAAAAGCAGGATAATATCGAACGGAGATCTTCTGCTGCACCTTGCCGAAAAACATGCGTGGAACGATCTCAAAGAGGCGGCAAAAAAAAGCGATGACCTCTTTTCACGTGTGGTTTACATGACTCTGGACGATCCTTCGTCTGCAACTGAAACAGAAAAAATCACCGAAATATACGCAAAAAAAGTGACGGAAGAGATTTACAGCCACACGTCGATTCCGGGTGTCATGGCAACACTTTCGCCTCTGCTCGGACTTTTGGGAACGGTTCTCGGCATGATAAGGATATTCAACAAATTCACCGAAGCGGGGGGAAACCCTATGATTTTAGCAGGCGGCATCTGGGAAGCACTCATTACGACCGCTGCGGGACTGACGGTCGCGATACCGAGCCTCATAATTTACAGATTCCTTACCTACACCGCTGAAAAAAGCGTTGCGGAACTTGAGTTTTCTCTGGAAAAATTCGTTATTTTCAGAGGTGAAAAAGAGAACGGAAATAAAGAAAATTAAATTCAGGTTTTAAAAAGTTGATTTTCAGGTAATTTTGTTATAATTTCAGATGTAATATTTGTCAAGGGAGAAAAAAATGGCAGAAAACAGAAAAGAAATGATCGAAAACGTTATCAGAAACGTTGAAAAGCAGTACGGCAAAGGCTCTATTATGATTCTCGGAGACGAGACCAACATCGATATTCCGGTCATTCCGTCGGGTTCGATGAGCCTTGACATTGCAATGGGTATCGGCGGTTATCCGAGAGGAAGAATCATCGAAATCTACGGTCCTGAATCTTCGGGAAAAACGACTCTCGCTCTTCATGCAATTGCGGAAGCGCAGAAAAAGGGCGGTGCAGCCGCATTTATCGATGCCGAGCACGCATTTGACCTTAACTATGCTAAAAGACTGGGGATTCAAGTTGATTCGCTTGTAGTTTCACAGCCCGATTACGCGGAACAGGCTCTTGAAATAGCTGAAACTCTCGTCCGCAGCAACGCTATCGACGTTCTTGTTATAGACTCCGTCGCGGCACTCGTTCCGAGAAGCGAGATCGAAGGCGAAATGGGCGAAAGCCAGATGGGCGTTCAGGCAAGACTTATGTCGCAGGCGCTCCGCAAACTCACGGCAGCGGTCAGCAAATCCAAAACCTGCCTCATCTTCATCAACCAGCTCAGAAGCAAGATCGGCGTAATGTTCGGCAATCCCGAAACCACGACAGGCGGAAACGCCCTTAAATTCTACGCTTCGATAAGAATCGATATAAGAAGAATCGCAAGCATCAAGGAAAAGGAAACCGTTATCGGCAACCAGGTAAAAGTAAAAATCCAGAAAAACAAGATGTTCCCACCTTTCAGAGAAGCTGTTTTCGACATAATCTACGGCAAAGGCATTGACAGACTTACCGATATGATAAACGTTGCCGAAACAGACGGAATCATCGTAAAAAGCGGCAGCTGGTATGCCTACAACGACGAAAAACTCGGTCAGGGCATCTCGAATGCGGCAAAAACTCTGAAGGAAAATCCTGAACTTATGAAGGAAATCGTCAACAAAATCAAAGAAAAACACAATTTACTCAAAGATGCTGACGAACAGCCGAAAAACGAGCAGAAACCGGCTGAAAACGAAGAAGATAAAAAACAGAAAAAGAGTACCGGAGGCAAATAATGAGCGACGCTTTTCAGGAATACATTCAGTTTCTTAATGAACTTCTGCACGATGCGGCAAATTTAGGAGCATCCGACATCCATTTGAAAACACACAGCGCTCCTGTTTTCAGAATCAACGGTGTCCTGAACAAAATGGACAAATACGGAATACTCAAGCCTGAAAAACTCAATCCGATGATCGCGGGAATCCTCAACGACGAGCAGCGCCGCGCTCTCAAGGAAAACGCAGAAATCGACCTTTCGCACAGCGTTTCCGGCGTCGGCCGATTCAGGGTCAACGTCTTCAAACAGAGAAGTTCGCTCGGAGCAGTTTTCAGAACGATTCCTTTCTCCGTCAAATCGATTGACGAACTTATTCTGCCGCCTGCAATCAAAAAAATAGCCGACAACAGACGCGGACTTATCCTTGTTACGGGAACAACGGGAAGCGGTAAATCGACGACAATGGCTTCAATTGTTGACTACATCAATTCGACAAGAGGCTGTAACATCATAACTATTGAAGATCCTATCGAATTTCTGCTTCGCGACAAAAAAAGTATCGTCAGCCAGCGCGAAATCGGTATCGATACCAAGTCTTTCTCGACCGCTCTCAGAGCATCGCTCCGTGAAGACCCGGATGTAATCATGGTCGGCGAAATGCGTGACCTTGAAACAATAGAAATCGCCCTCACCGCGGCTGAAACAGGTCACCTTGTCATCAGTACGCTCCACACTCTGAACGCGGCTGAAACGATAAACCGAATCATCTCGGTATTTCCGCCGAACAATCAGGGACAGATCCGTCAGCAGCTCGGAAGCGTTCTTGCGGCTGCAATAAGCCAGCGTCTTATCAAGAAAAAAGACGGAAAAGCACGTGTTCCGGCAGTCGAAATCCTCGTCGCATCGCAGCTCGTCAAAGAGATAATCGTTGACGGTTCAAGGTTCAAGGAACTTACCGACGTTATCGAAAAAGGGCATCAGAACTACGGAATGCAGACTTTCGACCAGTCGATATTCCAGCTTTACCAGGACGGTCACATCTCCGAACAGGAAGCTCTTGAAAACGCAACAAGTCCGGATGACCTCGTTCTCAGAATGAAAGGTGTCAGCATGTCGGGCGGCGGAGACTGGGGTTCTTTCGACACTGGTTCCGAAGGTATGACTCCGCAGTACGAACCTACCGATTTCGAATTCGACAAATAGTTTTTCCCAACAATAAATCAAGGAGTTTTCATGAAGATCGCAGTTGTTCAAAACAGCCCTCTTTTTGGCGAAAAAGAAAAAAATATCAATGACTTGCTTAAAATGATGGAATCAACGGAAGCCGAGCTCTACATCCTCCCCGAAATGTCTTATTCGGGGTATCAGCTTGTCTCCAAAGAAGAAGCCGCAGCGCTTGCCGACAAGGCCGGTTCTGACAACATCATGCGTTTTGCCGAGTGGTCAAAAGCTCACGGTAGCGCTGTAATTCTCGGTTTTCCGGAAGCGGCTGAAGACGGAAAAATCTACAATTCCTCGGTTTTCATAACGCCTGAAGGCGAGAAGCACATCTACCGCAAATCGCACCTTTTTTACAAAGAGAAAATCTTCTATGCTCCCGGAAACACCGGATTTTTCGTCAAAGAATGGCACGGAGTCAGAATCGGTCAGGCAATTTGCTTCGACTGGTATTTTTCTGAAAGTTTCAGAACTCTGGCCCTTCTTGGAGCCGATCTCATCGCCCACTGCACAAATATCGTAATGCCCTACTTCCAGCGTGCGGCGTTTGCAAGAGCGATCGAAAACAAAGTCTATATCGCAACTTCCAACCGTATCGGAACTGAGGAACGCGACGGCGAAAAACTCACCTACACAGGCGAAAGCGTCATCGTCGATCCGCTTGGCAACTACCTTGTCGATGCTCCTTCCGATAAAACAGGCGTTTTCACGGCAGAAATCGACACGAAACTTTCAAGAAACAAAAAACTCAACGATTTCAATGATGTTTTGGGCGACAGACGGACAATTTTCTACAAATAAAATCTGAATCATGAAAATTTATGCTGTCGGCGGCTCTGTCCGCGATGAAATCTTGGGAATTGAAGCAAACGACAAGGATTTTGTCGTTGTCGGAGCAACCGAAGCCGAGTTTATGGCAAAATTTTCTAAAGCTGAAAAAGTCGGAAAATCCTTTCCTGTTTTTCTTGTAAACGGCTGCGAATACGCCTTTGCGAGAAAAGAGCGCAAAAACGGCCGCGGCTACACAGGTTTCGATGTCGAGTTTTCGCCTGACATCACTTTGGAAGAAGACTTGAAGCGGCGCGACATCACGATAAACGCGATTGCGAAAGATCCCGATTCTCCAGGCGGATACATCGACCCTTTCGGCGGGATCGAAGACATAAAAAACAAAAGGATAGTCCATGTTTCGAAGGCTTTTGCCGAAGACCCGCTGCGTGTTTACAGAGTCGCGCGTTTTGCCGCGAAATTTCCCGATTTCACAATCGATCCTTCGACAATAGAAATGATGCACTCAATCGGCGACGAACTTCTTTTTCTCTCGAACGAACGGGTCTGGAAAGAACTTGAAAAGGCACTCTCCTACCCCCGCCCGAGCCGTTTTTTCACAATTTTGAAAGAGGCGGATTTGCTGAAATTCCACTTTCCGGAAGTCGCTGATCTCATCGGCGTTCCGGCAGGCCCGATCCAGTATCACCCCGAAGGAGACGCCTTCATCCACACGATCGAAACGATGGACAGGCTTAAAGATTCAGGCAACGACGACCCTGTCGCCATGTTTGCCGCATTATGTCACGACTGGGGAAAGGCAGCATCTTCGCCTGACAACTACCCGCACCACTACGGACACGACAAAGCGGGAGTTCCGATAATCGAAAACTTCTGCCGAAGAATAAAAAACGTCCCGGAGCGTTACAGATTTGCGGCAAAAACAGTCGCAAAATACCACATGATCGTCCGGGAGATTGACAAAATCACCCCCAAAAAAGCGATCACAATAATCCAGAATATCCTCAAATGCTCGTGCGGATTCGACGGCTTTATGGACGCAGTCAAAGCCGACAACGGCCGCCAGAACGACGAAGCACGCTCCTTCATCAGAAAAATGCTTCCCGTCCTTGACGTAAAACTTCCCGAAAAATACTGGAACGCAGGTCCAAAAAGCGCAGAAATCCTGATGCAGCTTAAAATTCTGAAATATAAGGAACTGGCGAAAAGATAGTCAAAAACTTGTTTTTCGTTCCACCTTCTTTATTATTATTTGTTGTTTTCTTGATAACTTAATTTGAAGACAAAATGATACTGCAACGCAACGCAACATTAAAAAAGCGTATCTCTGTTTCACTCAAGTCAAGTTTTTCTATCGGAAAAATTCAGAATTCTTTAATAATTTTAGCATTTTTTTGTTTTATGGAGTTTAGTATGAAAAAATTCTGTGCTGTTTTCACGCTTTTTACACTATTTTTCTTTGTTGGATGCCGACCTAATAGAATTCAGTTACAACAGAGAGTGGAAGCTGATTCTTTAGCCTGTGAATACGCAACAAAGGCCAATGATGTAAAGGTATGGGAAAATTATCTTAAGAATTTTCCAAAAGGGAAATGTGCTTTTATTGCAGAAGCAGAGTTGGAAAAACACAAAGCGCACAGATCTTCTGAGACACCTCAAAACAGAAAACCCAATAAAACAAAAAAACATTCAGTGCCACGTAAACGATCAAAATCTCATAGATAAATCAGCACTCATACTCTTAAAAAGTTCCAGCTATATTGGAAAAAAATTTTGAGTTCTTTCACATCGTTTAAGATGACTGCGGGCGGGCCGCCTGCGCTCCGACAAAATTCACAAGGCAGAGGATTGTTTCGCAAAATTATCATAGATTTTTTAAAATAAATCTATAAAATATCAAAGTTTTGGTTTGGCAAAGATGGAAAAGTGGTATTTTGTCCACGAGAAATGCATGACTAACAATAAACAGGATGGATTGCCATGTCAAAACAACTTGAAATCATTAGCAAAAACGAGCCCACAATCTTAAACAAGATCGACAGGAAAAAAGTAAAATCTCAGATTTACGAAATTCGCGGTCTTCGCGTCATGCTAGACAGCGATATTGCCGCCTATTTCGGGGTTGAAACAGCTGCTCTCAACAGGGCAATGAAGCGAAATATCAAGCGATTTCCACCAAAATTCTGCTTTCAAATTTCAAGAGAGGAGTATCACGAAATTCTAAGATGCCAAATTGGCATCTTAGAATTGGAACAGGGCAAGTACTCAAAATATTTGCCTTATGTCTACACCGAACATGGACTTTCGATGCTGACATCCGTGCTGCACACAGACAGAGCGATAGAAGCAAGCATTTTGATAATGGAAGTTTTTGTCGAAGTGGCGCATTATATTTTGCAAAACACTCCGCTTTTGCCTTATGAAGAATTGAAGCTGCTCCAAAACAAACAGGAAAAACTATCCGACAAAATTCAGGATATTGAAAAAAATATGGTTAAAAAGGATGAATTGTCAGATTTTATCAAACTTTTCGACACGGGAATCAGAAACGAGGAAATACTGATTCTTGACGGTGAGCCATTCAAAGCAGATTTCGCGTATCAGAAAATCTACGGGACTGCAGAAAAGAACATCATTGTAATTGACGATTATTTGGGATTGAAAACTCTGCACCATCTCGCAAGTGCGAAAAAAGGAGTCCGAATTACTATAATCAGCGACAACAAAGGGAAAAATCCGCTGAAAATCACTGAATACAACGATTTTTTGAAAGAATATCCCAATACAAATATAAAATTCATTGCTTCTTCGGGCCGAATCCACGACAGGTATATCGTTATTGATTTCAGAACAGAAAACGAAAGGCTCTACCACTGCGGCGCAAGCAGCAAAGATGCAGGGCACAGGATCACAACAATCTTGGAAATCAAAGGAATTGCAAATTATAAGAACACGTTAGAATCGCTACTTTTGAATAGAGAACTGAAATTGAATTAAATTGTCTCCGCAACGCCGATCAGCGCACGGCGAAGAATTCAGATTTTAGATTTAGATATTGAAGTAAAGTTCGTATTCCTGAGGTGTCGGAGCGTTGTAGACATAGCGTGCTTCCGCCTTTTTCGCCTTGATCCAGAGGTCGATCAGAGCCTTCGGGAATGCAGGCATCAAGTATTCGTTGTCGGCTGCGAGGCCGTCAAGGACAGCGTTGAGGTTGAGCGGGAACATTTTGCCGTTTTCCTTGTCGTGATAATTCGTTTCAAGCGGATCGCGGCCTTTTTTGATGCCGTCAACACCTGCAAGGATCATTGCGCTCAGGAAATAGTAGATGTTCGCGGTAGCGTCGCCGGTCCTGTATTCGATCCTCTCTTCGCCTTTTGCAAGATAGCCGGGGATCCTGATCGATGCTTCGCGGGATCCTTTTGCGAAAGTTGCGCTGACAGGTGCTTCGAAGCCCGGAACAAGGCGTTTGTAGGAGTTTGTGCTCGGGTTCGAGAAAGCAAGGAGCGAGCCGGTAAGGCTGTGGTCAAGAACACCTGCGGTGTAGGCAAGAGCCTCTTTCGAAAGGCCGTGAAGACCGTCACCGACAAATATCGAAGCGTCTTTTTTGACAAGGAACTGATGAACATGCATTCCGTTTCCTGCGATGTTGTAAACAGGTTTCGGCATGAACGTTACGAAAATCCCGTGCTCTCTGGCAACGCTTACGATTATCCATTTAGCGAGAGCAACTTTGTCGCCTGCTTCTGCAAGGCTGATGAAGTTGAGCTCGATTTCAAGCTGGGAAGCGCTGACTTCGTGATGGTGGTATTTAACAGGGATTCCGACTTCGCCCATTGCAGCGACGATGTCGTTTCTCATGTCGAAGTACTTGTCAGCCGGAGCAAGTCTGTGGTAGCCCTGCTGGATGCCGAAACGCGGAGAATCGTCATAGTCCGGACCGATCCCTTCCTGGCTCTGGACTTCGTAGAAGCTGTGGGAATATTCGCTTGAATAGCGGACGCTGTCGAAAGCGTGGAACTCAAGCTCGATGAGGACTTTAGCGTCATCGGCGATCTTCTGTTCCTTGAGGTAAGCCGCGGTTTTCTTCGCGATGCTGCGCGGATACTGGTCGAACAGCTCGCCTGTCGTCAGATAAACGTCGCAGAAAACGTGGACTATCGTGTGTCCTTCCTTCTCTTCGACGAAAGCTGTCGTCATATCGGGTTTTGCGACCATGTCTGATTTGTCGACTTTTGCATACCCGAAGTTCGATGCATCAAAACCGATACCTTTTTCAAAAATTTTGTCTGAAATATAACCTTTCGGAAGCGTAACGTGTCTGATTGAGCCGTTTATGTCGATCATAAGCAGGCTCAGGAAATCAATGTTGTCAAAATTACCGTCAAATTTTCTGAAGTTCATTTTCTCCTCCAATTAAAAAATTAACAAAAGCATCGGAGCACGGTAGCAGATAAAAACTTTATTTCAAGAATAACCGGAATTAAAATACTGCGTTTTTCGGTTTTTTCGGAGGTTTCGATGTTAAAAGTCATTATTTGCGACGATCCGCTTTTCTACATCAAGGAGAGAAAGGACAAAATTTCGTGGAATGCCGCTTCAAAAGAGGAGTTTTTCGCTCAGATCCTCGGTTTCATAAGGCAGAACAAAAATTTCAGCATCGCTTACGGCGAATACCTTTTCGACAGCGATTCCCGTGCCGTCACTCTGCTTGAAACGCTTGAAGGAAGCACTTCCGAGATAACGCTTTTCTGCCGCGAAGCTGCCCTTTCCCCTGCGATCATGCGCTACGCCGCGATAGAGACATTAAAACCCGACCTTTCGATATTTTCTGAAAAAATCAGCAGACTTCCCTTTTCGGAAAGCACGAAAAACACGATCCGCGAAAATCTGAAAGGCTTTCCTTTCTCAAGGATCGACGAACTTCTGAAAAACGCTTCGGAACTTGATGAAACCAAGGCTGTCGAATATGTTCTTGAATCGAAACGCAGTCTCCTCATGCAGAACGAAATTCTCGAAGTCATCAATGTCGATGACGGAATTTCAGGCATCGGCGGCTACGAAGAGCTGAAGCAGTGGATAATCGAAAGACGCGGCAACTTCTCCGACGAAGCCCGCAAATTCGGGATCCCGCTCCCGAAAGGAATGCTCATGCTCGGTGTTCAGGGCTGCGGAAAATCGCTCACAAGCAAAGTCATTTCGAACATCTGGAACTTCCCGCTCGTCAGGCTCGACTTCATCAACCTTTTCAGAAAAGGCCAGAGCGTTGAAGAACTTCTGAAATCGGCGATCGCAACGATCGAAGGTTTCGCCCCTGTAGTTCTCTGGATAGACGAAATCGAAAAAGCTCTTTCGCAGGAAGGCGAAGGGGCCGAAATACGCAGAGTTTTAGGCTGGCTAATGACCTGGATGCAGGAGAAAAAGGAGCCCGTTTTCCTTGTCGCAACGGCAAACAGAGTTTCGCTCCTGCCGCCGGAACTCCTCAGAAAAGGGCGTTTCGACGAGATATTCTTCGTTGACCTTCCATCAAAACCTGAGCGCGAAGAGATCTACAAGATCCACCTCAAAAAAAGAGGCCGCAATCCCGAAGATTTCGACACAGACAAGCTCGCTTACAACTCTGAAGGCTTCAGCGGAGCCGAGATCGAGCAGGTCGTAATCGACTCTCTCATCACGGCATATTCAAGAAACTGCGAACTGACGCAGAAAATCCTCGAAGAAATCCTGCGCAGAACAGTTCCCCTTTCAAAAACCTACGAAGAAAACATCAAAGAACTCAGAATCTGGTCGAGAAACCGCGCAAGAAACGCTTCCGGCAACAGAAAAATCGAATCATTTTTCGGGAATTAGAGGAAATCCTGCATCTTTCCTCAAAATCGCCACATTTTTCACATGACTTTTGCAAGTTTTTGGAGATTTAAATCCTACGATACAAGCAGTGTACGTCCGTATTTATACTCTAATTCGCCGTTGCTTTTCAGTTCATAAACCAACAGAGATATCCTTGCGCACAAAGGACCACAGAACCAACGTTCATAAACAAAAACCAGATTGGTTGCCGGATCCAGATAAGGTGCAGAGAATGTGATCTCCGGGCGTTCCCATGATGGTTCCATACACTCTTCACTTGTGCGGATCATCTGTCCCGCAACCTGCCTGTAGCAACCTGCATCACTTGTAAAACCGTCTTTTTCACACGAATATTTTTCAAGTCCGCGGATAATCATTGATTCTTCATTTACAGCAAAAAAATTTCTTACAACTTCAGCGATATTGCCGTTTTTACCTATTTCCGGCACATCACCTATATACCATTCAATCGAGGCTGTTATCGAGAACCTCGATCTTTTTGCTCCGATTGAAGAACTGTCACGCTGATTTTCTTCGGCTCTTTTCTTTCTTGCCACATCAGGAAAAGATTGTGTTCTTATTTTTATTGTAGTGCAGGTTCCATCTCTACTGTTGTTGCGTGTCTGATGGCGGATGATTTTCAGAAGAAGATCTTGCTTTAACTCGTATTCTTCTCTTGTTTTTTCGACAGCACTGTATTTTGCAAGCATTTCTTGGGTGATTTCAACACCTTGATTTCTGCAATAATCACCTATGCTGGTATCGTTGAACTGCCATTCAGGGTCAAAACCCATGGAAAGCATAAATTCTACCAGTTCCTGATTTTTGCATCCGCACATTTTCGAAACCGGAAAAATGAAGTTCCGAAGCGTGGCTCCGTTTTTCAGAAGAAGAGGGATAATCTTCTTAACGCTTTGATTGTATGCGGCTTTATCTGTGTCCGGAGGCACACATTCTTTCGGCACAACAGCAAAAAACGGATAAATTTTTATTAAACTACCGTCAGACCTTGCATTGAAAAAGGTAGCACTCGCACCGTTTCTCAGCAGAAGTTCCGCTATTTCATAGTCGAAAGTCAGAAAAGCCACTTCAAGAGCCGTTACTTCCGGATCATATTCGTTGTAATCAGGGTCGGCACCTTTCGACAAAAGATATTCCGCGACATCTTTTTTGTGCGAGAGGACTGCTTCAATCAAAGCCGATTTATCGTTTTCTTCTTCATCAAAAAAGCTGGGATTGCCCTTCGAATCTATAGAATCTCTGACTTTTATCGTCTTTTCATTCGGCGAAACTCCCGCTTTTTCAATCAGATATTTAACTGCTTCAATATGCCCTTCACCTGCTGCCGCATTCAATGGAGAAGGATAAGAAATTATCACATCTTTCCCGTATTTGTCTTTTCTTTGAACCGAAAGGACTCCTTTCTTTCTGGCATCTGCCCCGTTTTTTATCAGAAAATCAAGGATTTCGACATTACCGTTAAATGCAGCCCACATCATTGGTGTCGCACCGTTTTCATCGATAAAACTGACATTTTCCTGCGTTGTAATTCTCTTAACTTTGCCAAAATCATTATTTTTGACAGCTTTTATCAGATTTTCTCCGCTATTTGAGGTGCAGGAAATCAGCAAAAATAAGAAAATTGCTAAAAATATCAGTTTTTTCATTTCAACAATCTTAAAAAGCACAAAAAACGCAATATTGTAAGGAGTTTGGCTGGAATGGCAAGGATTTAGGATGAAGCGGTGAAAAGAGACCAAAACTTATCAGTTTCAGTAATTATCTTAAAAACACTGTCGGGGAAATCATCGGGAAAGGTGGTGCCCAGGGACAGAATCGAACTGCCCACACGGGGATTTTCAGTCCCCTGCTCTACCGACTGAGCTACCTGGGCACCAACGGGCGGCATAGTATCCAAATCGGTTTTGATGTCAAGAAAAATTTTCCGAAAAATTAATTTTACGAATTTTTCTGCTATTATCAGCCGTTTTTTTGGCGGAGGAAACGATGACTTTGGATATAATTTTAGCGGTTTTTATTCTTCTTGCGATGGTTGCCGGATATCTTGGCGGCGGTTTCAAAGAGATATTCAAACTCATAATATTTGCCGTGATTTTTGCCGCATTCAAGATCCCTTCCCTTGAAAGCGCGATGCAGGAACTCGCAGGGCCTAAATTCTACACGACTTTCTACATTGTCGCCTTCATTGCATCGTATTTTATCATCTACAAAGTCCTCTTTTTCGCTCTCCGCGACCTCATCAAAGAAAAAGAAGGAACTCTCGGCGCAACAAACAAGACTCTCGGGATCATTTTCGGATTTTTCAAAGGTTTAGCCGTCATTTTCGTGATGATCTACATTTTTGATTCACTCGTAAAACACAATATTTTCACAGAGTTGAAGCCTTATACCGAAGATTCGGTCCTCTATGCGGTCGTCAAGATAACTCTGGATAAAACCGGACTTTTATTCTTTCAATAGAGGTGATCATGCAGGAAATCGTCGTTCCGGTATCAGCCTTCGTCAGAGACCTTAAAAACGCGGTCGAAGGGGCTTTCGGGTTTGTCGCGCTGAGAGGCGAAATAAGCAATCTGACACGCGCCTATTCAGGGCACATCTACTTCACCTTGAAGGATAACGATGCTCAGATCAAGTGCGCCCTTTTCAAAAACCAGCAGAAAATGAACCGCGTAGAGATCAAAAACGATGCCGAATACGTCGTTTACGGCAGGATATCAGTTTACGAGCCGCGGACTGAGATCACCCTTGTCGCCTCGCTCGTCGTTCCTTTCGGCGAAGGCCTGGCGGCGATGCAGCTCAAAATGCTCAAGGAAAAGCTCCAGAAAGAGGGAGTTTTCGATGCGGTTCACAAAAAACCGCTTCCCGAATATCCCGCTACGATCGGAGTAGTCACGGCTGAAAGCGGAGCCGCGATACACGACATAATCAGAGTTTCAAGAAAGCGTTTCCCAGCAGCCGAAATCGTTCTCTCCCCTGCATTAGTCCAGGGCAAAGAGGCACCTGCAAGCATAATTGCGGCATTTGAAAGACTTTCGAAACTTGAAGAAGTCGAAGTCATAATCGTAGGGCGCGGAGGCGGTTCGAAAGAGGATCTCGAGCCATTCAACTCCGAAGAACTGGCACGCGCCGTAATAAAGTGCGAAAAACCGGTCGTAAGCGCTGTCGGACACGAAACAGATTCGACAATACTTGATCTTGCGGCAAGTTTCTCCGTCGCCACACCGAGTGCCGCGGCAGAACTCATATTCCCCGACAGCTCTGAAATAACGCAGAACATCGACCATTCGCTCCATCTCATGAAAAAACAGACCGAAAACATCCTTTTCTCGAAGTTCATGCGCCTCGACAACCTAACACTGTCGCTCAAAAACCCGAAAGAGATCATAAACGAGATCCTTCACCGCACCGAAAGGCTGATGTTCCGCGCCGAAACCACGCTAAAAGAACTTTTGAATAGAAAAAACGCCGAACTTTCGGAACTCGAAAAGCAGCTTGAGATGGTGAACCCGCTCTCCCCGCTGCAAAGAGGCTTCGCCATCGTTTCGCAGAACGGAAAAACGGTCAAAAAGAGCGTTGAACTAAGCCCTGAATCGCCGTTTGAAATAAGATTCGGTGACGGAAAAGTGAAGATCGGGTAACCTCACCCCTTTTAAGATAATTTACAGATCAAGTGTTTCCGCTATTTCGAGAACGGCTTTTCTTCCTTCGTCGAGAGTGCCGTAAAATGTGAATCCGGCCGCGTTTTTGTGTCCGCCGCCGCCGAATTTCTGCGCTATCGGGATGCAGTCTATGTCGCCGCGGCTTCTGACGCTGAATTTCCAGACTTTGCCCGCTTCGACTTCACGGATGCGGAAGATGATTTTGACAGTGCCGATCCTGCGGATCTCCTCGACGTAAGGATCGATCTCGTCGATCGCGAGGTTGAATCTTCTGAGCTGATCAAGCGTGGTCGCGAAGAAAACGACTTTGCCGTCCTTGTATTTTTCCATGCTGTTAAGGACTTCGGCGAACATCGCGAACCAGTTTTCGGGAAGATTTTCAAAGAATTTCGAGCAGAAATCGCCGTAATTTATCTTTTCTGCAAGGTCAGCGACGATGCTCAGAGCCTCTTTGTCGGTGCTTGCATAACGAAGTCCGCCTGTATCGCCGAAAATGCCGAAGCAGATATCCTCAGCCTCCCCTTTCGTAAGCTCGTGACCAAGACTTTTCGCCCAGCGGTAGACTATCGCGGCTGTTGCGCTCGCCCCTTCGTCGGTAACTTCGGCGTCGTAAAAGCCGTTATCTTTGTGTCTGTGGTGGTCAAACAGAATTTTTCTGCTTTTTGAAGCCGCCATCTTTGTGAAAAACGGCTCTGTTGTCCTTTCAGGGGTCGCGCTGTCGAGAATGAAGTAAAGGTCAGGCTCGAAATCGGGAACGGTTTCGGTCGCGACACCGGCGTATTCGAGAAAAGCGCCGTTGTAAGGATATTTGTCGCTGCGGAAAAGGGTGACTTCCTTTCCCATCGACTTCAGGATCGAGTAAACCGCAAGCGAACTTCCCATGCAGTCGGGGTCGGGATTGACGTGCCCTGCGATCACAACTTTCTTCACACTGGCAAGAATCTCATTGATTTTACTGAAATTATCCATATTCACCTCCAAAAAAAGCGATGCATTATATTTATTTCGGAACTCTTGTAAAATCTTGCATATTCGACCGGAAAAAATATAAAAGCGGCAGGTTTTCGGGAGGTAAAAATGCTTCGTTCAATCATTATAAAAGGTGCGAGACACCACAATCTGAAAAATTTCGATATCGAAATCCCGCACGAGAAGCTTGTCGTCGTGACAGGCGTTTCTGGAAGCGGAAAAACATCGCTTGCGTTCGATACGATCTATGCCGAAGGGCAGCGCAGATACGTCGAAAGCCTGTCGAGTTACGCCAGAATGTTCCTCGAACTTTCGGAAAAACCGGAAGCCGATTTAATTGAAGGTTTGTCTCCTTCTATCGCGATCCAGCAGCGCGGACTCAACGCAAGCCCCCGCTCGATCGTGGGAACGACGACCGAGATCTACGACTACATGCGTCTTCTTTTTGCCCGTGCCGGCAAAGTCCACTGCCACAACTGCGGACGCGAGATCACAAAGACCCCGGCAAACAAGATCGTCGAACTCATCCTCAACAAAACCGGCAAGAAAATCCTCGTTTTGTCGCCAGTAGTCAGCGGCAGGAAAGGAACTTACGAAAAACTTTTCGAAGACTTGAACAAGGAAGGCTATCTCCGCATAATCATTGACGGAACAGAATATCGTCTTGACGAAGAAATGCCTAAACTGGACAAATACAAAAAGCACGACATCAACCTTGTCGTTGACAGACTCGCGATAAAACCCGATACCGATGCAGCAAGAGTCCAGGCCTCGGTCGAAACGGCCCTCAAAAAAGGAAACGGCAAAATGATCGTCAAAGAAATCGACGGCGAAGAGAAACTTTTCAGCGAGAATTTCGCCTGCCCATACTGCGACATCTACTACGATGAAATCGAGCCGCGCACTTTTTCCTTCAACAACCCGGCAGGCTCCTGCCCCGAATGCAGCGGCCTCGGCACGCGGACTTACATGGATGTCAATAAAGTGCTTGTCGATCCGTCACAGCCTGTGAATAAAGCGTTCCCCGACCTCTGGGCATTCACAAAATACAATATAAAACAGGTGATCGAACACTACGGCGAAGACCCGAAACTCCCCTTCGACCAGCTTTCGACAACAGTCCAGAACGCGGTTTTATACGGTTCGGCTGACGAAATCGACTTCTCGATAAGCACAAAAACCACTAAATTCAACATGACAAAAAAATACGAAGGGCTCATGCCGTCTTTGGAACGCCGCTGGAGAGAAAGCGAATCGGAGGCTGTGCGCGAAGACTTGTCGAAATTCCTTGCCGAAGGCGTATGCCCCGAATGCGGCGGAAAAAGACTCAGTAAAAAAGCCCTTTCGGTTACGATCGGCGGGCTCAACATTTACGAAATGTGCGAGATCCCGGTGCGCGAACTTTACAAAAAACTTTCGGACGACAAATTTTTCGGATTCTCGGAATTCGAGCGCGAAGTCGCGGCAAAACCGCTCAAAGAGATCCGCTCACGCCTTAAATTCCTCGATTCGGTTGGGCTCGGATACTTGACTCTGAACCGAAAAACCAACTCGCTTTCGGGCGGAGAAGCGCAGAGGATAAATCTCGCAAGCCAGATCGGTTCCGCTCTTACCGGAGTCACCTATGTTCTGGACGAACCGAGCATCGGACTTCACCCGAACGACACCGATAAGCTGGTGAATTTGTTAAAGAATCTCCGCGACATAGGCAACAACGTGATAGTTGTCGAGCACGATAAGGAAATAATCGAAGCAGCCGATTTTCTCGTTGATTTAGGACCCGGCGCCGGAGAAAAAGGGGGCGAACTTCTTTTCGCTGGCGTTTCGAAAGACATTCTCGACGTGAAAAGGTCGCTCACAGCCGACTATTTAAGCGGAAGAAAGAGTATCGAAGTCCCCAAAACCCGCAGAAAACCGGCAGGCTGGATCAAACTTTCGGGAGTCACGACCAACAACCTCAAAAATGTCGATGCTGAAATCCCGCTCGGAGTCTTCTGTTCCGTAACGGGAGTATCGGGAAGCGGAAAGAGCTCGCTCGTCATGGAAACGCTCATCCCCGCTCTGCGAAAGGAAAAAGCCGACTTCAAGAGCATAAAAATAAACGGAAAAATCGACGAACTAATTGAGATCGACCAGTCGCCCATCGGCAGGACTCCTCGCTCGAACCCGGCGACTTATGTCGGTTTGTTCGGATACATCCGCGATCTCTTTGCCGCAATGCCCGAAGCAAAGGCGCGCGGTTACAAAGCAAGCCGTTTCTCCTTCAACGTCAAAGGCGGCAGATGCGAAACCTGCCAGGGAGCCGGGATCATCAAGATCGAGATGAACTTCATGCCGAACACATTCGTCAGATGCCCCGACTGCGGCGGAAAACGCTTCAGCGACGAAACTTTGCAAATAAAATTCAAGGATTACGATATCCACGACATTCTTGAAACAGATGTCGCGAAAGCGGCAGAGATCTTCGCCCCCTTCCCTGCGATAAAGCGGAAACTCGACCTTCTGAACTCAATCGGGCTCGGCTACATCAAGCTCGGACAACCGGCACACACACTTTCGGGCGGAGAGGCGCAGAGAATAAAACTTGCCGAAGAACTTTCAAAAAAACGCTCCGACAGCTCGATCTACATCCTTGACGAACCGACCACAGGACTTCACTTCGACGACGTGAAAAAACTCATCGCCATACTCAACCAGCTCGTTCAGAAAGGTTCCACCGTCATCGTCATCGAGCACAATCTGGACATTATCAAATCATCCGACTACATAATCGACATCGGCCCGGAAGGAGGCGACCAGGGTGGCAGAATAGTCGCAGCTGGAACACCTGAAGAAATAGTCAAAAACAAGGAATCGCTCACCGGAAAGTGGCTGAAAGGACTGATTTGACCACGGACTATAGTGGTATACAGACAATGCGAGCTGCTCGGCATACCGAGATCGACCTGCTACTACAAAAAGGTTCGTAATTCGGAGAAAGAAGAGTTCGATAGTAGGTTAAGGCGTTGATTTCAGAGATATATTTTGATTATCCGTTTTACGGCAAGCGTCGTGTCAGGAACGAACTCGATAAATATTTCAGGTTTTATGACTACAAAAGAGGTCATTCGGCTCACGGTTACAAGACTCCGTGAGAGGTTTATAGTGAAAATTCTACATTTTGGAAAACGGGAGCGACAGCATGATGTCACGCATAGATGTTCATGCTATGGCAAAAAACTCTTTTGGAAGAATTTTTTTGTCCAGAAATACTTGACCATTATACCACCCCTCAACCCACGATTTTAGGATATGTTCATGATTGCAGGAAAGCGTTCAGGACAGCCTTAGCGGACGCAGATAACATAGAAACCTGGGGAATATGTTTTATTGTAAACTTTCAACTCGCCATATGTGAAATCTATTGCCCAGACCTTTGCCTTATCAGATGCAGTTGTGGAAGACACATAAGGATCTCGATTCATCGGGAAATAACTTGCTGCGTTATATTCGTCAAAATTGACAAGCGATAAGAGTTCCCGGTTATTAGGTGTTCTCCAATCCGTATATCCGGCATATTCCAAATCTTCACACCGTTTCAGGCTATCTTGCCAGTTCTTCTTGCCACCACCGAAATGACTTTTTTGCCACATAAGCCCCGTAAAATCATCTTTAACGATCACACCTCCGTTCATTTCAATATCTGTGAAAGATGACTCAGCCATAGGCTCTCCACGGACACAGACGACTTTGTAGCTCGAATCCGCTGACTTGTATTCTATCCCGCCGGCGCTGGTAACAATCCATGACATAGCCGAATTGCCTCCAAATTTTTTGGAAGTCCAGAAAGTACCGCTGAAACGGCTTGCAACAGTGAATAACTCTTTCGGTTTCGGCAGTCTCCAGTCGGTGTATCCGGCATATTCAAGATCCGCACAATGTGTCGCAGCTTGAATGAATGTATAGTTCTGGATATTATTCTTTTGCCATACAAGTCCGGTTTTACGATCTATAATGACTCTCTGGTCAGAATGTTCGCTGTCAGGCAGTGGCTCATAAAGTCCTGCATCTCTACAGGTTTGTTTATATTGAGCATCCTGACCGAAGAAATCCTCTCCTTCATCCGGGCATGCGATTTCCGCTGTGTTGTTGTAGCATTTTGTCTGAGTGGTACAGATATTGCCGAAAGCATTTATCCTTCTGCATCTTGAACCATTCCAGAAGTAACCGTCAATACAGCCGCAGCTGAAATTTGTCTTACCTCCAGAATGATAACATGTTCCGTCAGAGTTTTCTCTGGAAAAACAATCGTGGTTTAAACACGGGTCGCTTACACAATTAGATCCATTCCAGAAATAACCGTCAACACAGCCGCAGGAGTATGAAGTTTCGGTTTTTGGAATACATTGTCCGTTGGAATATTCCATAGAACACGAATCTTCTTCACACGGGCTTTGAACACAAGAATAACCGTCCCAGAAATAACCATCGTCGCACAGATCAGAACGAACACAGCGGACAAAGTCTTTTCCTCCTTTAGTGGCAATATATGTCTTGAAGGTTCGGCCTGTTTCACTTACAGACTGAAAAGTCTTAAAAGCATAGCTATTATCTTTTGCATATGTTGTAGAAGACCAGATTTGCCCTGTGATTAAATCTGAACCTATCGCCGCAGAGAAAAGTTCGTTGATGTTAGGAAGTCTCCAGTCAGAATACCCTCCATAGTTAAGATTTTCACAATATTCAAGAGCTTCTTCCCATTCTAATCTTTCATCAAAATTGTTGGCTTGCCAATAACGTCTCGTAGTTAAATCTTTAATAATTTCATCTCCGTTTTGAATAAAAGTTGTAAACGAGTTCTCGGACAACGCTTTACCTCTGACACAACGGACTGGTAACTGCGTAGAAGTGCTTGAGCTCTTGCTAATTTCTCCATATTCACTAATAACATAAGGATTTTCATCGCTTATTGACCACATTCTAGTATACGATAAACCATTTATTTTAGGGTCAAAATAATCGGTATCGTATGCCGGGCTATATTTTTCATAATCAACTATCGTCATTGACTCTTTGACTGTCGGAAGTCTCCACAACTCACAATCCGGAGATTCCGGATCATAATCCGAAGATGCAGGGTCGCAAACCGAAAGGCCGCCGTATACTCCTCCATATACAACTTTCGTATCGTCAATGTTATTTAGTCCGGCACAATAAGCTTTCGCATTTTCCCAGTTTTTATTACCGCCGCTTACTTTCTGCCACTCAATTCCCGTATTGTTGTCGATTACTGTTTGGTGAGTTGTTGACTCATTGATTTCTGTTGTTTTGACAACAAAGTTGTGAGGAGTGCAAAAACCCATTTTGGCATACTGCGCATCCTGACCATAAAACGCCTCGCCTTTTGAGGGGCTGGTTATTTCTGTAGTGCTATCGAAGCATCTCTTAGCTTCTGTGCAAATATTTCCAGGATTTCTAATTTCTTTATGACATCCGGAAGATCTTTGCCATAAATAACCGTTTTCGCACTTACAAGAGTATGAAAGCAAAATGTCGTCTTTTTCTTCGCAAACATCGGTAGAATTGCTGACATAGCGACATGGACGATAATCACATGGATGATCGACACATTCATTATCCAACAGATAAAAATTTTCTTCGCAGACAAAAATGCATTTGTTGTCACTTCCAGCGATATCGAATTCCGGTTCAAGTTTCGGGAACCATTCCGTTCCGTTCCATGTCTGGGTCACACTGGAAACATAATTCCAGAGAGAGTGGTCAGGACGAGCATTACACTCTACAAATCTCGTATCCGCTACGCAAGTTCCGTTACCGTCCCATGTGAAGTTTTCCTTACATTTGAAACGACATTTTGAGCGGCTTTCCTCTTCGCTGAAAATTCCGGTGCTGCTCGGTTCCCATGCCGCGCCTTTCCATTCCTGGAGAACTGTCGCAACCGAGTTCCACTGTGCGTTTTCCGGAAGTCCGGTGCAGTCTGCGGTTTTTGTTGCAGGCTGGCATGCACTGTTTTTCCACTCGTAATTTTCTTTGCATTTATAGCGGCAGTAAGCTGTCGTCGCCTCAGTGCCGTACTGCGGAGTGAGAGTCGGAACAAATCCGGAAGCACTTTCGTCCCAGTGCTGTTCTATACTTGAAGCGGTGTTCCATTCAGCATTGTCGGGAAGTCCGGTGCAATCTCTTTGTCTTGTCGAAGGAACGCAGGATTTCTGATCATTGGAAACAGTGTAGTTTTCAAGGCACTTGAAGCAGCATTTTTCCGTTGACGCATTGTCGCAGTAGGATGCCGTCAGTTCAGGCATATAAGCTGTTCCGTTGTAAGTCTGCGTTATGCTCGAAACTGTGTTGTAGACTGCATGATCAGGAAGTCCGGTGCTGTTTGCAGTCTTTGTCGCGCCGACACATGCAGTGCCGTACCATTCGTAGTTTTCATCACAGGTGAAGTAGCATCTCGTTTCGTCAGCCGTAGCGCTGTAAGTTCCGGCTGTTGGCGGGAACCACTCCGTTCCGTTCCATGTCTGGGATATAGCGCTGTACTGGTTCCAGTGTGCGTGATCTTTAAGACCGATGCACTGCTGACCTGTCTTGGTGTTGGCTACGCACAGCTTGCTGTTGTTATCCCACTTGTACTGATCGTTTTCCGCGATGCAGTGGAAGCGGCATTCCTGTGCGTTGCCGTCGGTTGCATGGATTCCCGTCGTTGCCGGATGCCATGTCGTTCCGTTCCATGTCTGCTCGACTGTGGTCGGGCTTACCCACTGTGCGTTTGCAGGAAGTCCTTTGCATACGTTGCCGGAAGTCGTTACGGGTTTACATTCGCCGCCCTGCCATTCGTAGTGTTCCTTGCAGACGAAGCGGCACTCTTCTTCGCTTGATTCTGTGTTGTAAACAGAGGTCGCCGAAGGAATCCAGTTTTCTCCGTCCCAAGTCTGAGATATCTTGGAAACTACGTTCCAGTCTGAGTAAGGTGTTTTGTCGGAGCAGTTCGTAACTCTTGAAACCGGAAGACATTTTTCTTCGTCTGCATCCCACTTGTAGTTGGTTGCGCAAATGAATCTGCATTCTGTGCTGCTTGCGATTTTATTGAACGAGCCGACTTCGCTCGGATACCACTTGTCGCCGTCATAAGTCTGGCTGATGCCGAAAACGGTGTTCCATACTGCATTGTCGGCCGTCATAAGTCTGGCTGATGCCGAAAACGGTGTTCCATACTGCATTGTCGGGAAGATTTGTACATGCAGTGTATCTCGTTACGTCAAGGAGACACTTAGTCGCCGGCGGTGCAGAGTCCTGTTGAATTGTCCATATTTCTGCACTGGTCAAATCCGCATACATTCGGGCATTCGTCTCCGAAGCAGGGTTCGTCGTTCCTTACGCAGATTATGTACTTCGTTGAAGTTTTCTCAGTTGGCTTCCTGTCGCAAAATCAACTGTCCATGCATTTGCAGCAGAGCTGATATCCGTCGTAGAAGTCCAGAAACCTTTTGCAGCTATTGCCGGGAAGTCGCTTGTTGCGCCGCTTGCTTTTTCGTAATTTATGAGAGAAGCAAGCTCGTTTCTGTTCGGAAGTCTCCAGTCGAACTTGTCGGATGTTGCGACTTCTTCGCAGTAGTTGAGAGCTTCAGCCCATGTTCTTGAAGCAACAGGCTGTTTCTGCCACATTAAGCCGCTTTCATTATCTTTTACTGTTTCGTCAGTTGCCGTGAAGCGGCTTTCCGGTGCGTCGTAGTCGTGTACTCTTACGCAGAGAACGCTGTTTGCTTCTCCTTTGGAAACACTGACAAGAGCGCCGTTTTCATCGATTCTCCATGCGTTTCCTGAAACTTTAGCATCTTCTTTTGCCCAGAAAGTGTGACCGTAAGTCGTGAAGTAACTGCTGTCGAGTGCCGGACTTGCATTGTCTGCATCCATGATCGTGAGAAGTTCCGCCGCATTCGTAAAGTGCTGCCTCGATTCCTGAAACATCACTGCCGATCTGATACAAACCAGAAATCTTGTGGTTCGCAACCGATTCTGTATTTACCGGAGTATCGGTGTCGGGAGTTTCGGGAGTATCGGTGTCTTCATCCGGTTCCGCCGGTTCGTCATCATCGGTATGACCCGGATCTTTGATGCACGTGTCGTTTTCTTCATCGCAAATCAAACCTTATAAAAAAATACAATATCAAAAAAAACGGTTCAGCTTACAGAAAAAATCCGGAAATTCAAATTTTAAACAATTCAAACCTAACACGTGACGACGTTACGACGTGACAGCGTAACGACAATAAAACGTGACAACGTTACGACGTGACGGCGTAACGATTAAATTTCAATAACTTTCAGATTTTTCAGAGATTCTTCCAGAAGATCAAAAATTTCGGGTTCAAGTTTCTTTTCCTCGGCAAGAACTCTGTCAAGTTTTCCCTTTATTATCGGAGACTTAGGCAGAAAAGCGGTGCAGCTGTCAGGGCAGTTTCTGATCGATATCGGGAAAGCGCCGATTTTTTCGGAAATTTTTATAGTGTCGTTTTTGTCGTAAGTTATGAGCGGTCTGATGACCGGCATCGTCTTGACGGCGTCGTTGATGCAGGTGAGGTTTTCTATCGTCTGGCTTGCGACCTGCGAAAGCGATTCTCCCGTGATCAGAGCCTGATAGCCGTTTTCGGTCGCTATCCTCTCGGCGATCTTGAACATCATTCTTCTGAAAAGGATCGTGCGGTAACCTTCGAAGCATCTCGCACGGATGAGAAGCTGGATGTCGATGAGCGGCGCGATGTAAAGTTTTGTCGAAACTCCCTGATATTTTTTGAGGTGACGTGCCAGATCCTCAAGTTTTTTCATACTTTCTTCGCCTGTATAAGGCGGTGAATAAAAACTTAAGTAGTTCACCTTTCCGCCGCGGCACATCGTGAGATAGGAAGCAACAGGACTGTCGATCCCGCCCGAAAGAAGCGAAAGGTATTCGCCCGCACAGCCGACAGGAAGCCCGCGTGTTCCGGCGATCCTCTTGCTGAAAAGGTATATTCCCGAACTGTCGATCTCCATTTCGAGCGCGAAGTTGTAGTCTTTCATCGAAACGGTGAAAACCTTGTCCATTATCGAAAGGACCGCACCGGCAAGTTTCTTCTGAATGTCGATCGAATTGCCCGGATAAGCCTTGTTGGAGCGGGTGCAGATGACTTTGAGGACTTTCGTGCCGTCTTTTTCGGCGATTTTCGCGAGTTCCACCGCCTTTTCGACGATATCGTTCCATTCAGCGTCGAGCAGAAGCCTGAAAGCTGGCGAAAAACTTGAAATTCCCGGGATAAGCGAAAGACGGTTAACGACATCGTCAAGCGAATCTTCGCTTTTGAGCTCGACTTCCATCCTGCCGCGGAACTTCCTTGCCGAAGCGACTCCGGCCACACTCGATCTGATGTTGCTTAAAAGCAGGTCTTCGAACCATGCGCGGTTGCGTTTTTTGAGAGCGATCTCGTCGTAACGGACCAAAATGTGCGTAAACATCTTTTTTCCTTAAGTTTAATTAACAAAAAAACGCGGAATTTAATAAAAATCGGGCTTTTTTGTCAAGAGAGCGTTTGTAATCTCCCAAAATCTCTTGTTTTTTAAGATTTTTACCTGTATAGTGAGCCGTTTGAGCTTTTAAAGATCTGGCAGGCAGGCATGGACTTCGGCAAATTCACTGAAAAATTCAATAAATTACCTTTTGAACCGGTTTACATTTTCATGATCATCTCATTCATTCTGAGACTCGTTACATTCATGGGAATTTCGGAAGGAGACGACCTTTCCTACACTCTGCTGGCACACAAATTCGCAAACGGCGATTTCTCGGCAGGATTTATTTTCGACATCCGCTGGGTCGTCTTTGTTCCGGTCGCGCTGCTCTACAAAATTTTCGGCGTGAATGACATCACATCTATTGCACCGACCTTTATTTACGGCATCGCAGGCGTGTGGCTGGCATACAAGATCGTGCTTGAAGAAACCGACAAACTTACAGCTTCGATAGCGACCCTGCTCTACCTTTCATTTCCGATAATCCTGATCTACGGCAACTTTCTTCAGGTCGCGCCTTCCCTTGAATTTTTTACTCTTCTCACCGTTTACTCGTTCCAGCGCGGCATAAAAAGCGAAAAGATCGGCTGGTTCGTGCTCGGCGGATTTGCAATAGGCGGCATTTTCTTTGCCAGAACAACAGGACTTTTCATCGCTCCCCTCGCCTCTTTTTACGTCTGGTACCGCAAGGGGTTCAACAGAAAAACGGCGCTCTGGATCGTATGCGCGGCTTTATGTTCGCTGATCCTGCCGATAGTTCAGGGTTTTGTTTATCTAAATGTCCACAATGACTTTTTCCACCACATCACGATAAGCAGAAAAGGGGTCGATTATATGGACAGAATGTCCGACGTTGACCCGAAAGACCTGTTT
This sequence comes from uncultured Spirochaetales bacterium, assembly GCA_902774115.1. Lineage (GTDB taxonomy): Bacteria > UBP6 > UBA1177 > UBA1177 > UBA1177 > UBA1177. The sequence goes on along the minus strand of CACYHH010000001.1, from coordinate 28,695 downwards.
TTTTACATCAGAACGATGTTTGTCAAAGGCAATTTCGCAAACTGGATGATGTTCGGTCTCAACGGATATTTCATCGCCGCTTCGACTATCGCCTGCGTCATCCTTATCTGCATGAAAAAAGCTGGAAAAGAAGTGATTTTCTTCATCTGGTTTATCTCATATTTCCTTTTTATGACCTTTGCTCCGACAAGTTTTTCGCCATACACAACTTTGATAAGAAACACGAGATACGCGATAATATTTCTCCTTCCGGTCTGCGCTGTCTACGGAATATTCCTGAATAAAATGCTGCAAAGCAGGAACAAACCCCAACAAATAACCGCAGCCCTCATTTTTCTAACGCTTTTCATAAGCAACATAGCGTTTTCAATTGAAGACAGTCTGAAATTCAAGGAGCGGAGAGTTGTCCAGAAATCCTCGGTAGACAAGCTTCTTAAAGATTATCCGAATGAACTTTTTTACATTCCGGACAAGAATACAGCCCGCAGAATCGCCTATTATTCAGGCTATACCAACAAAAATTACAAGCACATAAAATCTTTGAAACAGATAAAAAAACCCGGAATTTTCCTGATTCTCAAAAATCTGCCTGCAAGCGTCTCCCGTTTTTACATCCCGAAAGACGAACTTGTGAAAATAAGGAAAAATCCGCCGGAAGGAATGACTTTGAAGAAAAAGCTCCCGTTTTTTTATGTTTACGAAGTTGATCCCGGCATTTTAAACAAAGTAAAACCATAATAATTACAGGTGGTTGATCATGGAACAATACAAATTTTTCGCTTCAGCGCCGCGCGGGCTTGAAATTCCGCTTTCGCTCGAACTTTCCAGATTGGGAGCACCGAACGTCAAAATAACCGACGGCGGCGTTCACTTTTCAGGCGACCTCGAAACATGCTACAAAGCGAACCTCTATTCGCACACTGCCGGAAGAGTATATTTAGCGCTCGCTTCGAAAGTTTACAGAACAGAGCAGGATATCTACGATCTCGCCTTTTCCGTTGAGTGGAACGAATGGTTTTCGGTAAAGCAGAGTTTCAGAGTCGATGTCGTCGCAACAAACTGCCCGCTTAAAAGCCTTAACTTCGCGGCACTCAAAATAAAGGATGCTATCTGCGACAAATTCCGTAAAACCGACGGGCTCAGACCGAATGTCGAACCGCACACTCCCGATATGAGAATCAGGGGATTTCTCGATGAAAATCAAGCAATTATATTCATCGACACAAGCGGAGACGCCCTTTTCAAACGCGGTTTCAGAGAAAAGACGAATATCGCGCCTATAAGAGAAAACTTAGCCTGCGGACTTCTTTTTCTTTCAGGCTGGGAACCAGGCATACCGCTGCTTGACCCGATGTGCGGAAGCGGAACATTCCTCATCGAAGCGGCAAGGATTTCACTCAATATCGCGCCGGGAAGTTCAAGAAAATTCGCATTTGAAAAGCTTAAGAATTTCGATCCCGATCTTTGGAATTCGACACTGCAGACAGCTCTCGAAAACGAACTCGACGATGCAGACCTTCCGATATTTGGAAGTGATGTCTCTGCTTTAGCGATAGAAGCGGCGAAAAGCAACCTCGAAAACGCCGGACTTGCCGACATGGTAAAGCTCAAAAAGGCGAACATTCTCGACCTTGACGCACCGGCTGAATCGGGGGTCATGATCGCAAACCTGCCCTACGGCGAGCGCATGGGCGAACTTGACGAAATGCGTAAACTCTACCCGAAAATCGGGGATCTGCTGAAACGCAACTTCGCCGGCTGGAACGCGTGTTTCCTGACTAGTGACCTCAAAATGCCACGTTTCATCGGGCTTGCAACGACAAAAAGAGTTCCTTTCAGAAACGGCAGCCTCGACTGCCGGATGTATGAATTTAAAATGGTGAAAGGAAGCAACAAGCCTTCAAAACAGGCTCTTGAAAACCAGGAAAATCAGGAATAACGAATAACGAGGCTGCAATGAAAGTTTTCAGATCACTGGAATCTGTTCCGAAAGAGGCGGCAATCTCACTTGCTATAGGCAACTTTGACGGAGTCCACCTCGGCCACGCCGAAATAATCAGGCAGTGCAAAGCCGAAAGTTCGTGCCGCTCTGCGATACTCACATTCGACATTCATCCGAGAAAATTCCTTTATCCCGAATTTGCGCCGAAATCTCTGACTTTGCCTTTTGAAAAATACGCGTTTTTCAAAACCTTAGGCATCGATTTCGTTATAGAACTCCCGTTTTCCGAATATTATTCAATGGATCCGTTGAAATTCCTCGACACGCTGAAAAAAAACCTTGATTTGAAGCAGATAACCATCGGTTTCAATTTCTTTTTCGGCAAAAATCAGAAGGGAAACGCCGAAATAGCCTTCTGGTGGGGACGTTCCGCAGGCGTAAAAATCAATGTAGTCCAGCCGTTCCTCAAAAACGGAACAAGAGTCAGTTCAAGTGCGATCCGCGAACTTATTCTTTCAGGTCACATGAAAAACGCAGCTTCGCTTTTAGTTTATCCGTTTCTCATCAGCGGCACGGTAAAACGCGGAAAACAGATAGGAAGAACGCTGAACTTCCCGACACTGAACCTTGAAACTCCGGACAAAATAATGCCGCCGGACGGTGTCTACATCACGCAGACCGTTTTTGACGGGAAACAGTTCACCTCTCTCACTAATATCGGAACAAACCCGACGATAGACGCCGAATCAAAGCAGAAAATCATCGAAACATGGGTCGATTCCGAAGAAATCGGAGAACTTTACGACAGAAAAATATCGGTTTATTTCCTGAAAAAGGTAAGAGACGAAATCAGATTTTCTTCAAAAGAGAAACTTGCTGAAACGATTTCTCACGACAAAGAAATCTGCCGCAAATTCATAGAATCAAATAAAATCAAAGAGTTACCTGATATTTTTCAGGATATTGATTGATTACTGGCAAGCCGGATAAGGAAGATATGCAGCTCCCGCCGCAGGATCAAGCAGATCTCCGCTCGCAGCCATTGTCATGCTGCCGCCGTCGTTTGCAGTAACTTCGTAGTTGCCGACATTGGTCACTGTACGGACACAGTTTATTTCAAACTGACCGCCGGTAATATTGACTGTCATATCACCGTAAAAAGCATACATATTTACGTTAGCCATATTCCCGGAACCGATTTCAATATTCTGCGGAACGCTGATTCCGAAAACCTGTTTTTGTGAAGCACCGGAAATATCGCCTGCACCGAAGCTGTCAAGCCATACGATAATAATGTTTCCGCTGTTGAGCATCGCAAGCGGGAAAAGCGTACCGACCATCGGAATAGTTATTTCGTTGAATGTATTAGGCATTTCGTTATAGGTAAACTCAACCGTTCCGTTGCCGCCGCGGCTCTGCAGATCAACAGTTGTATTTATCTTTCCGGAATAACTGAGATTGAACGTGCCGATAACATCAAATTCAGGATTTGTCGGTTCGGTTGGTTCCGTCGGCTCGGTCGGTTCTGTCGGTTCCTCATCAACGACTGCTTCTTCATCAGTCTCCGTTTCGTCAGGTTCTTCGACATTTTCTTCATCGTTCTGAGCATCAACGTCTTCAAAGACAGTATTGTCGTCAGATACTTCATTTTCGTCACCGTTAGCTGTCGGCTTCGGATCTTCGTCACCGCATCCGGCAAACAAAAAAGCGATAAAAAGCACTAAAATCAAAGAAACTTTTCTCATAATTTACCTCCCTAAATTCACTATTCCCCCTAAAACAGCGACTTGTTCTCCCCTGTATTCGCACCGACAACGATGAAAATATGATTCAGCTTTCCCTTTTTGAAAAGCGGTATCGCCTCGCCTTTCATGAAAAGAATATTGCTCTCGTCTTCTTTCAGATTTCCGATTATCGCGATGGGAATATATGGTATCGTGTAATTTTCACTTAAATTCGCACTCAGCATCTTTTTACCGTCTGCCTCAGGCGAGTTGCAGAGTTTGTCGAGAAAAAGGACAGAAAGCGACTGACCGTTGCCGCGCAGTATCGCCGTGCATTCCTCCCTGTTTTCAAGAACCGCAGGGATCGTGAACTCCTTTGAAGTGATAAGCTCGACCTCCGCCCTTGCACCATGAAACGACGTAACAAGCCCGACCAGACCCATGCTCGAAACGACCGTCGATTTTTCAGCCATGAGTTTTGCGTACTGCTCTTCGTAACTTATCGTGATGCGGTTCGGGTTGAGTTCGGAATAATTCAGTATTTTTGCAGGGATAATCGTATATTTGCCGTAGCTGTCCTTGAGTCTCAGCAGTTTGGAAAGTTCTTCATTCTCCTTTTTTATGGCATCGTTCATAAGAAGTCTGACCTTAAGCTCCGAAACTTCCTGTTCCAGGATCTTGTTCTGCCTGCCGACATTTTTGAGATCTGAAATAATGTTAAAAGTTTCGCGTACATTCACGATCTGGGCATGAAGAAGCATCTGGAGATCGTCAATAAAATAAAATCGCGAATTATACTCTAAAAAAAACTGCGGAATTATCAGAACAAGAAAGAAAGATGCAATAAAGATATAACGGACTACTTTTTTTCTGTTCAATATCAGTACAAGGATACAGTTTTCAAAAGCGAAATGTTTTCAAGTATTTTGCCGGTTCCAAGAACAACGGATTTCAGCGGATCTTCCGCAATGATGACCGGAAGGTTCGTATCTTCGCGGATGAGGATGTCGAGATTTTTCAGAAGCGCGCCGCCTCCGGCAAGGACGATACCTTTGTCGACGATATCGGCAGCAAGTTCCGGCGGAGTGTTTTCAAGAACGCTTTTTACTGCCGAAACGATAGCTTTGACGACTTCCGAAAGAGCCTCTCTGACTTCGTCGCTCTGAATCTCGATCGTCTTCGGAACACCTGCAACAAGGTCAAGACCTTTGACTTCCATAAATTCGCGGGTTTCGTCGGGATAGGCATTTCCGATAGTGCACTTTATCTGTTCAGCCATCCTTTCGCCTATCGCGAGATTGTATTTTTTCTTTATATAGTCGATGATGCTCTCGTCCATTTTGTCACCGGCAGACTTGACCGATTTTGAATAAACGATCCCGGCAAGAGAAATAACTGCAACTTCAGTCGTTCCGCCGCCGATATCGACAATCATGTTTCCCGTCGGTTCGGTGACGGGCATATTCGCTCCGACCGCAGCCGCCATAGGCTGTTCGACAAGGAAAACCTCTCTCGCACCGGCTCCTAAAGCCGCTTCTCGGACCGTTCTTTTCTCGACTTCGGTAATGCCGTAAGGAACGCCTATCGCAATTCTCGGTTTGATGAAACTTCCGCGTTTGTATGCATGTTTGATGAAATATCTGAGCATCTGGCTTGCGACTTCGAAATCAGCGATAACGCCGTCTTTCAAAGGTCTGATAACACTGATGTTTACAGGCGCCTTGCCTATCATTTCCTTGGCTTCCCTGCCGACTGCGCGGACAGATTTTGCTCCTCTTGAATCCTTTTCCTGAACAGCGACGACACTCGGCTCGTTGCCGACGATTCCCTCGCCTTTGACATATATCAATGTGTTCGCCGTTCCCAGATCTATCGCTATATCGCTAGTAAAAACCGATAAAACATTATCCAATTGAAACATTTTTCCTTCCTTTAAACCAACAAAAACAAAAAACGCAAAAGTATAGTCACAGAAATCTCAAAGTAAAGAAGTTTTGCCTGTTTACCCGAATTTCACTATTATTTCACTTTCAGATAAAACTGGTCGTAACCGAATATCGATTTGTACTCAGCCAGTCTCGACAAATCTATATTACCTTGTTTTTCAAGGATTACATTGTCGCCGGAATCACCGAAATTTATCTTCAGCTGCACCTTCATCCTGAAAGCAGCCGGACCATCAGAAAAAACCTTTTCTAAATTCGCCACGTTTTTCATAAATTCTTCTTCTGTGCACTCATAAACCAGTACCGGCTCGAAATCCGGATCATCATCACGACAGTAAAGCATGAACTGATCAACAGTCTTGATATCGGTTTTGATATCGTTTATGGAAAGCACCACTTTTTCAAGAGTTTTCTCCTCTTCGTCTCCGGTAAGGACAGCTCTTCCGCGAACCTTGAAAATAAGCGGAACTTTGGAAGCAAGTTTTGCAACATCGGGATTGTCCTGCGGATTTCCGATTTTGTTTATTGAAAACTCGATCGAACTCTCTTCACTTTCGAGAATCCCTTTAAGATAGTATTCCCTGCCGTCCTTGCTCTTTGCAGGCTTGATTTCGGTAGTGATTATGCCCGGCACCCAGTTGTCGTTGCGCTGCCCGTAAAAACGCTTTCCCGATTCCACGTCTTCAACGACGCTGTTTATCGAACTTAGTCCGAGATTCTGGAAATCCTTTCTGAAAAACCTTGCAGGATGGTTGGAAAGATAAATTCCAAGGACTTCACGCTCGAATGCAAGCGAATCAAAAACATCCCATGCAGCAGTTTTACCGACCTGTTTGAGAAGATCTTCATCAGTCATAGCCGCCGGAGCGCTGTCGGAAATTTCTTCCGCAAACGCCGCGAAAAGACTGAGCTGCCCGTTATCCTTGTCTTCAGCCGCCTTGCTCCCCTCCTTCAGTGCTGTCGGAAGCATCGCAAGCAAGAGTCCGCGGTTTATTCCGGTGAAATCAAAGGCTCCCGCTTTTATCAGGAACTCAATCGCCCTTGAATTGACTTTCGACTGGCTCATCCTGCTCGTAAAGTCGATCAGGGATTTGAAGTCGCCGTTTTTCTCACGTTCCCTGATTATCTCGTCCACCGCAGCTTCACCGACGTTTTTAACGGCTCCGAAACCGTATCTTATAGCGTTTTCCTCGATACTGAAACTGTTGTAGCTTTTGTTTATGTCGGGAAGATATACCTTGATCCCGTGTTCACGGGCGTCGCTGATATACATGAAAACCTTGTTTGCGTCTCCGGCTTCGGAAGTAATGAGCGCCGTGAGGAATTCCGTCGGATAGTGCGTTTTCAGATAAGCCGTCTGGTACGAAATATAGCCGTAACATGCCGCGTGAGACTTGTTGAAACCGTAGCTCGCGAACTTTTCCATGTGGTCGAATACCAGTTGCGCGGTCTTTTCGGGAATGCCTTTATTCTTAGCTCCATCTATGAATTTGACCTTCGCCTCGGCCATTTTCTTGGCGATTTTTTTACCCATAGCCTTTCGCAGACCGTCTGCCTCTCCCATCGAGAAACCGGCAAGTTTACGGGATATCTGCATGACCTGTTCCTGATAGACCATGAGCCCGTAAGTCTCGCTCAAGATCTCGCTCATCCACGGATGGTCGTACTCGATCGGCTCTTTTCCGTGCTTTCTGCGGATGTAGTTCGGAATAATGTCCATAGGTCCCGGTCTATAAAGGGCGACCGCCGCGATCAGGTCTTCAATGCGGTCTGGTTTCATCTGATGGATCATCTTTTCAAAACCGCCGCTTTCCATCTGGAATATCCCTTTCGTACTGTTCTCGCAGATGTGCCTGTACGTCGCGGCATCGTCAAGCGGTATCTTCGATATGTCAAAATCGGGAACTTTCTTTCTGACGAGTGTCACCGCGTGGTTTATCATTGTCAGGGTTTTAAGCCCGAGGAAGTCGAATTTTACAAGACCGACAAGTTCGACCATCGTCTTGTCGTACTGCGTGACATGGTAGTTGTCCTTATCGACGAATATCGGCGAATACTCGTATATCGGCTTCTGACCGATGACAAGACCGCATGCGTGCTTGCCGGGCTGGCGGAGAAGTCCTTCGATCTTAACCGCGATATTTATGATCCTTGAAAAATCCTCGTTGTCGCGGATGACCTGCCTCTCATTGGCAAAAGTATCTATCGCGGCATTGAGCGTTTTCACCTTATCAGCATCTTCAGGAGCCAGATTCAATCCTGCGACCGCCTTTCTAAGTTTGTCGGGATCGGAAGCGACATCGCCGGGTATCTTGTACTCTTCAACAAGTTTTTTCGTAATATCTTTAGTATTTTTGAGGTATTGCGGTGAATACATATCTGCAAACGAATCGGGAACGATTTTCGCTAATTTGTCTGCGGTGGAAAGCGGGATGTCAAGTGCTCTGGCGACATCCTTTATTGCCGACTTCGCCTTGAGCTGACCGAAAGTTGCGATCTGAGCGACATTTTCGTAACCGTATTTGCCCTCGACATACTCAATGACGCGCTCGCGGTTGTCCTGGCAGAAGTCGACATCGAAATCGGGCATAGAAATTCGCTCCGGATTGAGGAATCTCTCGAAAAGAAGCTCGTATCTGAGCGGATCGAGATCTGTGATCCTCGTGCAGTATGCCACAAGCGAACCCGCCCCGCTTCCTCTGCCCGGACCTACCGGGATCCCGTTGTTTTTCGCCCAGCGGATAAAGTCGGAGACTATGAGGAAATATCCGGGGAAATCCATTCTGATGATAACGCCGAGCTCGTATTCAAGCCTTTCGCGGTAAGCCGGCTTCTTCTCTTCCGGTGTTCCGAGTTCAAGAAATCTCTCTTCAAGCCCTTTTTCAGCCATATCGCGCAAAAACTCAGCCGGGCTTTTGTCCCCGGTATCGAAAACCGGCAGATAGTTGTGCCCGAGATCAAGCTCTACATTGCACCTTTCGGCAATTTTAACGGTATTGTCTATCGCTTCGGTTCCGGCTTCGCCGTAAACACTGAAAAGAGAGCGCATCTCCTCTTCGCTTTTGAGGTAGAACGCCGCCGTTTCATGGTGCATCCTGTCGGTATCGGTAACTTTCTTCTTCTCGTTTATGCAGAAAAGGATGTCCTGAGCCTCGGCATCTTCAGGACTCAGATAGTGGACGTCATTTGTCGCGACGAGCCCTACTCCGAGTTCTCTCGCAAGTTTGATGAGCTGCGGGTTGACCTCTTCCTGCTCCTTTATTCCGTTTACCTGAAGCTCGATGAAGAAATTGTTTTTGCCGAAAAGTTCAATGTATTCAAGGGCTATCCGCTTTGCGTCGTCGTATTTTCCGGCAACTAAATTACGCGGAATTTCGCCGCCGAGACATGCGCTCGTTGCAATGATCCCTTCGGCGTGATCCTTTATCAGAGCGCGGTCGATTCGCGGTTTGTAGTAAAACCCGTCTACAAAAGCTGTTGACGCCATATAGCACAGATTTTTATAACCTTTCTCGTTTTCTGCAAGCAGGAGCATGTGGAACGCATCGGACTTCACTTTTTCAGTTCTGTCGTGAGCTGAAATATATGCTTCCATGCCTATTACCGGCTTTATATCGGCATTTTCGAGCTTTTTATAGTTCCCTTTTTCATCTTTGCCGATCATCGTCGTGTAGAAATCGACGACACCGTGCATATTCCCGTGATCGGTAATAGCGACTGCCGTCATACCGAGTTTTTTGAGCTTTTTCGCCAGTTCGGCCGGTTTTACAAGACCGTCGAGAAACGAATAGATCGTGTGCAAATGCAAGTGGACGAACGCCATTTTTCACCTATTGTTTATTGATTTTACTATATATTTTCATCATCTGAGCTACATTCTCATTCCAGTCGTAAAGTTTGAGAACGCGCTCTCTTCCGGCATTTCCCATTCTTTCACGCAAAGCGGCGTCAAGAACAAGTTTCTCAAGTTTTTCAGCCGCGGCTTCCGCATTTTTTCTCTCTACAACAAAGCCTGTCACACCGTCTTCAACAACTTCAGGAAGACCTCCGGCATCGGAAACGACAACCGGTTTTCCGCAACTTTGCGCTTCAATGACAGCCACTCCGAAACTTTCATAATTAGAAAGTGCGGCATAAACATCCAACATTCTGTTAAAATACGGAACTTTGGAATAGTCCGCCATGCCTGCGAAATAAACTTTTTCCGCGATCCCGAGTCCGTCAGCCAGATTTTCAAGATTTTTCCTTTCGCTGCCGTCTCCGACGATTAAAAGTTTAAGCGGAAGTTCCGGATGTCTGTGCAAAACTATTGAAAAAGCCTCGATGAGATAGTTTATTCCGTACTTGTCTTCAAGCAGTTTTATCGTTCCGACAACGATATCATTTTCGGAAAACGGCGTTAAAGCGGCTCTGTCGGCTTTTTCAGGCTTGAACTGATCAGTATTTATGCCGAAAGGTGTAACTTCGATCTCTTTTTCAGTATAAATTTTCGTCTCTTCCGCCATAACATGACTTGTGGAAAGGATCTTGTCCGCTTTTTTCAGATTGTATCCGAGAAGGGATTTGTGGAGAAAACTCTTTTTAGGAAAGTCGAAAACATCGCTTCCCCAGACCGAAAGAACAAACGGATGAAAAGCGCTCAAAGCGCCGAGCAGACCGTAGCTTGAGGCAAAATGAGCGTGCATGATATCCGGCTTGAACTCTCTGATAACTTTTTTCAGTTCCGGCAGAACTTTCAGATAGCCGAGCTTGCTCAAACCGCCGAATCTTTTCTGCAGGTTGAAACAGGTAAAAGAAAAATTTTCTTTGGGATACTCCGAAGTTTCGACCGGTTTCAAACTGAAAAGATGAATCTTGACCCCCTTTTCAGACAAAGAGTTTATCCACCTTTTCGTGTGGATCGAAGAACCGTCTGAAAGAAAAAGCACTTTACTCATGAAGCAGACCTATAAGTTTTTTCAACCCTTCCTTTCGTGAAAACATAATTTTTTCAGGATAAGGCTTTCTTTCCGAATCACATATTTTATTCAAAGCGTCCTGAATCGACTCTTCGTTGTTCCTGCACCAGAAAATATTCGGATAATCTTTCGATATTTCCTGTATCGTTCCGGTATAAGGCTCTCCTTCGGTAACAACGAGAATGGTTCTTTCCAGACCGATATAGTCAAAAATTTTCGTGGTCGATTCAAAAGGCTTTCCGCCTGTAAATATTATACCTGTACCGGCTGCGGCGATTCTCGAAACAGCCTCTGAATAAGGAACCGATGCGGTCACATTGAAATTTCCACGATCGAAACCTGTCACCTTTTCTTTTTCAGGTCCCATATAATCGAAGGAAAATCTTTCGAGATTTTCATCTTTTCCAAGAACACCGAGAAAAATTTCCGGCGAAACACCCGGATAGAATTTTCCTGCATAAACTATCTTTTTCCGGCTCCCGTCACTGCCGCAGCTTTTTTCGTACTTGCCGACAACCGATTCGTCGTAGCCGTTGTCAATGATTTCAATCCTGTGTTTTTCGTGATTTTCCATAAGATCTCTGCAAACCGCATTGACTGTTACGGAAATACCGGCGATAGAAAGCAGTTTTCTTTCGCAGAATCTCTTGATGAGCCTTTTGAATTTATTCAGATTGTGGTTCGGATTGTTCGCGAACGGATCCCTGAAATCAAAAATGACTCTGCATTTAAGTTTCGATGCGGCGAAAAAGTGCATGAAAGGTCCGCCTGTAAAGACTACGGCATCGTATTTATCACCGTTTTCAGCGAAAAATCTATCCAGAGGTCTCTTCCAGCTCATTCCTGCATCAATTCTGATTTTTGACAAAAAAGACTTTTTTTCAGGCAGAATCTTTATTACTTTGACTTTTCCTGAATTTAATTCTTCCGGAGCATCTTCCTGCGCGGTGACTACATCGCAGCTTATTGACGGATCAAGCTCGCCTATATGCTTTGCCCAGTAAGTCGGCCTTATCGCTCCGACACCGGTGAACGGTTCAAAAAAGTAGGAAACTAAAGCTACTTTCATTTTTCATTCCGCCTGCACACATAATCAAGAATAAACACTATATTTCCCATTATAAAAAAAGCGTTCGGGAAAATCCCCATAATACCGCCCGTAAACTGTAAAACAACAAAACTCAGGACTACAAACAGCTGTGCAGCAAGCAATGCAGCCCTCAATTTCGGGTCTTTGACCGTCTTTATTCCGAAATGGCATTTTAAAAATATTTTTCCGATGGCGAACACAAAAATCAAAAGACCGGCAAGCCCTGTGGAATAAAGAAATTCATAAAAAATATTATGCGGATACTTATAACCTTCATCTCCTATTGTTGCGCTGAACGTTCCTATTCCGTTGCCAAGATAGATATGCTCTTTCGTTTTATCCCACGAAGCGAGGATTTTTATGATTCTGATTCCTATCGTTCCTGTATCCTTGTTTTCCTGAGTCCTGAGAATGTTTTTGTTTTTACTTAATTTTTCAACAAATTCCATCGTTTTTTCAAATTTAGCCATTCTGTCGCTGCTAAGAAAAAGAGAAATATTGGATACAAACAATGAAAGTACCACTGCAACAGCCAGTACAGCTAAAATCATTTTTATTCCGATTTTATACTTGAAAACGACAAAATAGCAGAGTGTTGCAAAAATAGCGACAACAAAACTTCTCTGAAAAGTCATGACAACATACAAAATAGCGAGAGCGACAGTGGCATAGATAAAAATTTTAGTCTTTTGGGAAACAGCTTTGAAAGTCACAAAAATCAGAGAAACCGCAGAAAAATCAACCATAAAAAGCGATGTTCCTATCGGATTGTCAAAACCGTAGAAAAAATCATCGAAAGCAGCCGGATTCAATATCTTGAAAAACCAGTATGCTATCGAAAACCCCATAAAAATTATGAAATTCAAATAATATGAGAGTTCCAGCAAAGGAATAAGATTTTCTTTATCGAGCGGTATTAATATGAGAAATGAAAGCGGAATCGCCCCGAAGGCGAAAAATTTAACCAAAACCTCAAGCGATTCAGGTCCTGAATGCAAAAATCCGGATACAATACCGGCAACAATAAGTGCCACGATCACATAAAAATATGAAAAAACAGCGATTTTTCTCCTGTCTACCGCAAAATTTTTCCTTTGTGCAATAAATACAACGGAAAGCAGTGAAAGTGAAAGGAGAAACAACATACCAAGATTGTCTATCCCGAGTTTACCTATAGTTTGCGAAACCGGATAGGAAACGGCAAAAAAGACGGCCGGAAAAAGGTAGGGTTTCAGAAAAACGGTAACCACGAAAAAAACCATAACAAAAAAGGATGTCATGGCATAAAAGGCAACATTCCCGCTGATCAGTGAAGCGGCAAACAAAGCCGAAAACAGCAGTGAAACCGTCAGTTTGACTTCGTCTGACAGAACAATGTTCTTATGTTTAAAATCTAATTCAAGCATTTTATAAGTTTAGCGTAAAGTTCCGTTTCAGCAGCATCTTCGAATCTGTTGTTATGCCAGAGCAGTACAAACTGACCATTGAACAAAGCCGTTGTATTCATTAAGGATTTTATAAATTCAAAACTTTTTTCACCAGCACCTGAATCCATATATCTTTTATCGATTACGGAACATTCCATAACTATAAGCGGGAGTTCTTTAAGAGCAAGTTTTCTTCCTGCAGTAAGATCGAAAAGCGGATATTCCCAGCACACTCCGCATCTGAAGCCCGCATGGTCAGCGAAAGAGAGGGAAAGATCCCTGCGGATCCCGCACTCTTCCATGATACGCCAGCTTTCCGGAACAGAAACTCTCAAAAAGTGGTGACGCGCTTCAAAAAGATCAGGAACGGCACCTGCTTTCGAACAGACTTTGCGGAATTTTTCGACCTCTTTCCGCATTTTTCCGGCATCAGCTGCAGCGTCGTAGCTTACATGCAGACCGCACTCGTGTCCTCTTTTTCGGATTCTTCCAATAATTTCGACTATTTCTTCATTTTCAAAATCATAGATGCCATTCAATGGTTTCCCGTAGTTTTCAGCAATAAAGTAAAAGTGGCTCTTAACCCCTGCACTTTCACTTAAATCCATGATTTTATTGAAAGTATTGTAAGGATCTCTCTCTGTTTTTCCGCTTTTGACAGCTATGAAGCAGCAAAAATCACTGAAAGCCTTTTTCAGTGAACGGCGTTTAAGAATATCAACAGCCAATACTTTTACCGATCCCTTCAGATTCATAAACCGGAATTTAAAGGGCTGATCGACATCATGGGTGAGAACAAGCCCAAATCTCCGTTCCTTTCTCTTAAGAGACGGCTCGATTTTACTGAGCGCCGACCAGAGAATCTCAACATATTCGCAGACTATCGGGCGCGTCAGAAATCCTTCCTTGAACGCAAGAGAAGCCGTTGCAGGGAATCTCCCGTGGATATCCTTTTCATTTAAAACGACTTCCTCGTATCTTGTCAGCATGAAAAATGCGCTGCCGAAAATATCGATTCCGATCTTTATTTTGTTATCTTCCCGAATTATTTCCAGATTTTCATCACCGTAAATCACAGGAAGCTCATCTTTCACCAATCTGGTTTCAAACGGGATTTCATTTTTATTTATCTTTTTGAGCGGAGTCTCCGGCATCGAAGCCTCTTTCAGCCACGATGACTTTTCCATTGAAAAAAATGTATCGCTGAGCAGGATCTCGCCTTTTTCGAAAACGATTTCGACATTTTCAGCTTTGTCTGAAAACGAAACTTCGTATTCGAGACCCAGAAATTCCGAAAATATCACGTCAAAAATATATTGTCTTTCGTTTTCGAAAGAAGATGGAGATTTTATAAAAATCTTATTTTCCAAAATCTACTCCGCAAAATCGTCCGGCGGCAGTTTGCTGTCTTTATCCGGAAGTTCGGCATACTTTTTATAAAACATACGCGCCACAAAGACCGCTTTCATAAATTTTCCGTGAAGAAGCGATTTCAGTATGAAACCGATTTTCGTCCCGCGGCTGTACTGCCAGTTGAGCCGGCAGTCAATGCAGAACGGATCACCGCAGTCAAGAAACGAAGGATCTTTTTTCAGAATATCGTATTCGGTTTTCAACGTGCCGTACATGGAAGTAAGCATGGAATCGGCGTTCCCAACTTTGCCGCGGGCAATAATGTCGCCGTTTTTTTCGTAGTAAGGAAGAAATTTGTTGAATGAAGCAGCGCATATTCCCGCCCAGTCGCGCCTGAAAAACGTCTTTCTGCCGTTTTTCATATAGCAGACACCGAGATACGGTCTTCGGTTTTTAAGTTTCAGCATCCCTATCGCGACATGAGTCGTTCCGACACCGGGAATCTGTTCGTCGCTTCCGATTTTAAGGTTCTTTCCCCCTTTGAGCGCCATGATCCTCAAAATATCGTAGGCATACGATTCATCAGTATGATTTTTACAGAATTCTTCAGCATACTTGCCGATAGCGGCAAACTTCTGCACTGGATGAGAGCTTCTGACAACTTTCGGGTGCTTAAGCATTTCATTTGCCAGAACTCCGCAGTACGAAAAGGATTTGTCGTCTGCAAGAGGCATCTTTTTCGCGACATATGGTTTATAAACTTTTATAAAAGAATCTGTAACTATCGTTCCTTCAACGCCTACAGCCTCAAGAAGCGCTTCAATAAGAGTAGCGGCACCGCCTTCGACTTTGCCCAGTGAGCGCATCGAACATTTGACGTTAAGAATATCCCCGTCCTTAACTCCGAGTTTTTTCAAATCACTGACAAGTTCGGCTTTAGTTATCGGCTTTTCCTGCATTTTTCCTTCCTTTGACCGCGATATTGAAACAAACGACCAGCATCAGCACGTAATACAAAGTCATCAAAGCAGTATAGAGCATAAGAAACTTTTCCATTTCCAAAGAAAAAACAGTTGAAACGACAAATACTACAACCATAAGCACCAGCTGTAGCAAAGTCAGCATAAGGCTTGTCTTCTGCTTTTCGAAAGTACTCATCGTTACCGAAAGCGGAGACGCCACGAGACGTACTGCAACCAGAAAAGAGAGTATTTTCGCATAACTTCCGGCGATTCTCCATGATTCGCCGAAAACGAATGCAAAAAATTCGTTTCCGAAAAAGAAAAGAACTAAAAAAACAGGAACGGCTATAAAGGAAAGATATTTTGCAGACTGAATAAAAGCGTTTTTAGCCGAACCGGTTTCATTTCTTTCCCGGGCAGCCCTCTGAAAATAGGCGTCTGAAACTGAAGACCCGAGAAGGGTCAGAGGAACGCTTACAGCCTTGTTCACGAGGGCATACTGTCCAAGCACGGCAAGCGAAAAAAGCGATGTCAGGAAAAAACTGTTGAGATTTAAAGAAAGAGCGTTGGACAAAGCACCGGGCAGTGAAAATTTAGGAAAATCGGAATATTTTTTAGCCTCTTCCACCATTTTTGCACGGTTGACACCGGAAAAAAGCTCTTTCCGCCTGTAAACATTTCTGACTAAAGAAGTATTTCCGAAAAAATGAGATGCGACCTCTCCCGCAACAAGACCGCCGGAAGTGAATCCCGCAAATCCCAGACCAAGTTTTATGAAAGCTCCGGCAGCAGACTTTACGGCTCTTGTCACAGCCACGTTTTTAAAATCTTTGATGCGTATGCTGAAGTATCTCAGGATATTGTAAAGACTCATCATAAAAACGACTAAAGGTACGAAATAAAGCCAGAAAGATATCGATTCATTTCCGAGAAGCGACGCTATTCCCGAATTGAAAACCGCAAAAACGATCTGCATGAACAAAGCGAAAAAAACTGAAATCCATATCGCAAGAGCTACAATATTCGCCGCTTCCTCATCTTTTTCCGGAATTACTATCGACAGTTCATAGCGGCCTGCGGCAACAACCGAAAGAATCGAACAAATACTGAAAAAAAGTGCAAGGACACCGAAATCGTCAGGCGAATAAAGCCTTGTAAGAACCGGAGAAACAGCGAAAGGAATGATCTGCGCCGCCGTAGTACCCGTAAGCAGAGTAAGTATATTTTTTGCGAAATCGTTCTCTTTGAACTTTCGGACAAACATCATACCACTATTTCAGACTCTCTTTAAGAGATTTGAAAACTTCCTTTGCAAAAACAACGACAAAACCGGAAAAAACAGTAAGCACAAGGATTATTATAGCAAAGACCCTCACTTTCGGGAACGAACGAAGGACATTAGGATCGGGAACATCTATAACTCTTACCGGAACAATACCGACATTCGGAGAAACCGAAGATTCATAAAGTTTCGCTGAAAGCGTGACGTAAACTTTTTCGGCAAGTTCGACATCACGCTTGAGGTTTGCGAAAGTGAAAAGCGTTTCGGGGATCTTTCCCTGCCCGCTCGTTATCATGTTGAGAAGATCACTAAGGAGCTTCTCCCCTTTTTCATACTGTGCGATACTTGTTTTTATAACGTTTTTCAGGGCATTTTCGCTTTCTTTGATTTCTTCGTCTGCTGCGACTTTGAGGGGATGCTCCTCAGTTACCCTCTGAGCAAGTTCGTTACGTTTGAAAAGAAGAGAGTTGTGATATTTCAATGCTTCCTGAACAGAAACCTCCTCAATCGGGATAGTTATCGGTTTTCCAGGATCGCTTTCAACACTTTTCAAAGTATTTACAAGAATCTGACGTTTGAATTTGAACTCTTCGATCTGTATTTTCAGTGTTTCCTGCTTTTTCAGAAGCTCCGGCACCTCGACTTCCGGCATGATCGTTTTCTCCTGCTGCTGGAACATGATCATTTTCTGGCTTTTTTCCTCGATACCTACCGAAAGTTCAGCCAGCACGTTGTTGATGTAGTTTTTCTTTGATTCGGCGTCATTCTCTTCCCACTCTGTTTTTTTCTGAATAAAAATCTTTGTTATGTCGGAAAGAATTTTCGCCGCCATGAGCGGACTCTGATGAGTAAAAACAAGTTTTATCATTTCGGAATCATCGGCCTTTTTAATACTTAAATTCCCGGCGACCCGCTCTCTGGTATCAATTATCGGCTCGAATGCGAACTTATAGGAAACCGGAACCGAAAAATTTCCCAGTTTTTCGAGAAGAACAGTTCCGCCTCTGAAACTACAGTCGGTATTCCATCTGCATTCAGCCTTCTCTCCGCCGTGTTCTATCGTGAAACCTTCTTCTGAAGCCGTGATCTCACCTTTTTTGCTTTGAATGTTTTCCGGTATTTTTTTAAAAATCACAAAAGCATCTTCAGGAAGTTCGCCGAAGACCCTGTCCCAAAGATACGCAAACATCGTATTGTTTTTTCTTTTGACATTCATCTGAAGCCCGTTCTCCTCAATGACGGATTTCAGGATCGTTCTGCTTTTGAGAAGTTCCAGATCTATGCTTTTGTCGCTCGCCATTCCGCCGCCCATAAGCATTGATATAGCATCGAACGAAAGAGACGGAGCATTCTGCTGGCTTCTTATCTCAAGAGAAGAATTCACGTCATAGATAGGTGTCAGCATGAAAAGAAAAACAAAGGAAAGAACGGCAAATGCAATAAAAGAAGAAACAAAAAACAACTTTTTGTTATCTCTGAGAATTTTGACGAGATCTTTAAGAGTTATTTCGACAGTCTCTTTTTTTATTACTTCACCATTTCCGATTTTATCAGTATTTTCAGGCATATTTTCCATACAAGCTCCTTAGGAACAAAATTAAAGCCTATTATTATACAAAAAACTTCTATAAAGGCAAATTAGTGAAATATGTTCGCTGCCGCCCGGCATTACTGTTTGTCATTGCGAAACACTGATACTGCCGATATCGCTGTCTACAACAGAAAGTTTGCTCTCGAACCTTTCCTTCAGGTAATCGGCATAACCGTTGAAATTTCTGGAATCCTTGTCGAGGATAATATAGTCGTTATACCCCCAGAACATTGCGTCGTACCGAGCCGCGACGTCAAGTTCGCTGCGAAGCGATTCAACAAGAGGTTCAATGTCGATGCGGTCGTAATATTCGTTCCAGAGTTCCTTCACGCGGATTTTGAAAGCCGGAGACTTGAACAATGCGTTGTAGTAGATCATCTTTTTCAGCTGCGGCTCTGTCGGTTTGCGGAAAAGCGTTCTGTCAAAATCCCAGACAGGCCCGGCCTTGAAAACATTGTTTGTGCTGTCGAAAGTGAAAAAGTCGCTTCTTGGATCGACGCAGTCCCTGTTGTCCATGATTTCATTCACAAACCAGAATTTCACCCATGAATCGATGTCGATCGTTGCCGAGTAGGATTCATCGGGAGCAATGCAGTCGTCAGTGTTCATCCCTTTCTCCCAATCGGGGTAAAGCAGCTTTTCCAGATTTTCTATTTTTGCCTGAAAACGCTCAAGACGCGCTGCGCCGCCGCTTGTGATTCCGCCGTTTTCATCGACCATGAAATCATCATTCTGAATCATATACGGGATTTCCCTGACAGCGCTTTTGAACTGAACGGTTTCATCGTAAAAAGCATCCATTTCAATAAGATAATCTTTGTCTTCGTCATCTGTCATATCGGGACTTCCGTCGTTGATACCGACCCTGTTTGCGTCAACTTTTATTGCTTCCCCGAGCCAGTAAAGACCACGGTATTCGCCGTTCAGAACAAGATCGACAAATTCGCCGTGAACAGTCCAGTCAAATTCAAAGACTTCACTCAGATAAAAGGCGACTTCGTTGCGCATGAACGAACTGTCTTTGTAGTTTGCAAGCAGAACCCAGCGCCTGTGCTCTGGCATTCCCAAGACCTTCTGCGCCTGTTTAAGTTTGAGGGAGTAAGGCTTTTTCGGATTAGTCCATGTCGAATTACCGCGCCCCTTGATGCTTGTCTCGGCTTCGTCAAAATTCCAGCTTTCATCAGCCGCACCGGTAATGGAAATTCCGGCATTTTTTATCCAATCTTCCTTCGATTCGATCCCGGCGCCTCCCGGTGTATTGATGTAAACTGCCGGAAGAGCGGTAAAAGCGACACTTGCGACATTGGAAACCAAAGAAACATTTTCAACTGCGGCGGTGCAGTAGTAGTAACGGATCCCTTTTTCTGTGAATACCGGCGTTTCAAAAGCCGTACCTGTTGCTCCGGATATCGCATTTCCGGCATCAGTCGAGCGCTCCGGAGTTTCATACCACTGGTATTTAACTTCGCGCCCTCCGGCTTCGACCTCGCAGAAAAGAGTGACACTTTTATTCTTCGGCGCGACATTCATACTCTTCGGCTTTTTGATAAAAACAGGCTCTAAGACTATATCGTCATCGGAAATTTCAGGCATGTCGTCATCCGAATTATCAGAATCCGTGAAATCAGAATCTTCATCATCCGCCGGTTCATCGGGCGTTTCTTCTTCGTCAGGCACCGGTTCCGTATCAGTTGTTCCGTCATCGTCGGAGGCATTGATTTCATCGTTGTAAACAGAGTCTGCATCGGAAACGGAATCTTCCGGATCGTCACTACCCGATTTCGCTGAACCGCATCCGCAGAAAGCAATAAAAAGTATTGAGCAAAACAACATTAAAAGTCTGTTTTTTCTCATAAAACGACCACTTTCAACCCTGACAAAAAGCGCTGTATGATACAAAAAAACTCTGTAAAGGCAAATTACTAAAAGATGTTTCGCTGTGATGACGGCTTAAAGTCCATCGCCACATTGGAGATGGCTCAGATATTCCACCGATTCTCGGCGCCCCTGAAGCAGGGGAGCTGGCTGTCGCAGACAGACTGAGGGGTCGGTGAGGTCGGACTTCTTGTAAAATCAAAGTTTTTCATATATAAACGCGCGGTTTTATTAACTTGGATTCCAAGGTTAGTATGAAAAACATCAAAAATATCAGAAATTTTTCGATCGTAGCCCACATTGACCACGGCAAATCGACTCTCTCAGACCGTCTTCTTGAAATGACGGGGGGCTTAAGCGAGCGTGAAATGACGGAGCAGTTTCTTGACGACATGGAGCTCGAAAAAGAGCGCGGAATCACGATCAAGGCGCGCGCCGTCACGGTTTTTCACGAATACAAAGGCGAAAAATACGAATTCAACTTCATCGACACTCCGGGACACGTCGATTTTTCCTACGAAGTGAGCCGCGCACTGACAAGCTGCGAAGGTGCTCTGCTTGTAGTTGACGCGACACAGGGAGTCGAGGCTCAGACTCTGGCGAATGTCTATATGGCGATCGACAACGACCTCGCTATCGTTCCGGTCATCAACAAAATCGACCTTCCGAGCGCAGACGTCGAAAAAACAAAGACTGAAATCGCCGACATCATCGGGATCGACACCGAAGACGCTTCTCTCGTTTCGGCAAAAACCGGTATCGGGGTCAGAGAACTTCTCGACAAAATAGTAACTGAAATTCCTGCTCCGAAAACGGATCCTTCGATGAAAACAAGGGCTCTTGTGTTCGACAGCTGGTTTGACGCCTATGTCGGAGTAAGAATGATGGTGAGGATGTTCGACGGCGAAATCAAGACGGGCGACATTATCCATCTCATGCACTCGGACGCCGATTACGAAGTCATCGAGATCGCGAAATATATGCCTTTCCTCAAGAAAGTGGACTCGCTGTCCGCGGGCGAAGTAGGCGTTATAGCTGCCGGAATCAAGACGATCCACGATGTCAGGATCGGCGAAACGATAACTCTGGCAAACGATCCTACGACTACTCCCCTTCCCGGCTTCAAACCGATGAAACAGATGGTTTTCTGCGGAGTTTTCCCGGTAGAAACCTCGAAATACGAGGAAGTAAAACGCGCAGTCGAAAAGCTCGCCCTCAACGATTCGAGTTTTTCATACGAACCTGAAAATTCGACAGCTTTGGGTTACGGCTTCCGCTGCGGATTTTTGGGAATGCTCCACCTTGAGATCGTAAAAGAGAGGCTTGAACGCGAATTCGGGCTTGAACTAATCACGACGGCTCCCAGTGTCGCATACAAAGTCGTCCTCACAAACGGAGAGGAAGTCATCGTTGAAAATCCCGACAAACTTCCGAAACCGCAGATAATCGCACACATCGAGGAGCCTATCGTAAAGGCGTCGGTATTCACTCCGGCGGAATTTATCGGCGGACTCGTAAAACTCTGCTTAGACAAGCGCGGCAAGCAGAAGAACATGATTTATCAGGCGGCTGACCGCGTTATTTTGGAATACGAAATGCCGCTCAGCGAGATAGTTTACGACTTTTACGACAAGCTGAAATCGATCTCGCGCGGATTCGCTTCTCTTGACTACGAATTCGACCGCTACGAAAAGTCAAACCTCGTCAAAATGGACATTCTCATCAACGGAGAACCGGTCGACGCACTTTCTGTCATCGTCCACAAAGACAATTCATACCAGATGGGACGTTCGCTCGTAATGAAGATGCGCCGCGTAATACCGAGACAGATGTACGATGTCGCGATCCAGGCAGCGATCGGTTCGACCGTAATTTCACGCGAAACCGTAAAGGCTTACAGAAAGGATGTCACCTCGAAATGCTACGGCGGCGACGTATCGCGAAAGAGAAAACTTCTCGAAAAGCAGAAAGAAGGAAAGAAGCGGATGAAACAGCTCGGAAACGTCGAAATCCCGCAGGAAGCCTTCCTTGCCGTCCTTGAAGCCGGCGAAGAAGAGTGACAAGAAATTTTGCATCCTGACGGACCATGCCGCATAAGTCACTGATTTTTCTAATCTTTTTATTTTCATTTTTCATTGTAAGAGCTGAAGAAAAAGCGAGCGGGGAAACTCCGCTTAAAACAGAAAAAACAGAGGAAGCAAAAGAAGAAAATGATGAAAAGAAACTCGGAATAATCGCTTTCCCGATCGTTTTTTATTCAAGCGACACCAGTGCAGGGTTCGGTGCCTCGGCAGTTCTCCACAAGGAGCACTACAAAGACGAATACGTGAGCAAGTCGAATTCGCTCGCACTCGTCTTTTTCTACACTTTGAGAAACCAGATGCTCAGCGCAAATGTCGGAAATCTTTATTGGAACAATGCAAACTGGCACTGGAAAAGCAAACTTGTATTCAAGAAGTATCCGACCGATTTTTACGGGATCGGAAACGACACAAAGGCTTCAAGTCATGAAGTTTTCGAGCCTTTTACCTTCCAGTTCGAAAACTCTGTAAACCGCAGGGTTTGGAAATCCTTCTATGCCGGGATTTCGCTTACACAGGGCTATCACATGCTTCTCAAGAAAAAGAAGGACGGACTTGCGCAGTCTTATTTCGAAAACCACAGAAAAGAGGGTTTTATCTCCGGAATCGGCCTGCGCCTCAGCTACGACAGCACCGATGACTCCTTTTATCCCACGACAGGCAGTTTTGCAGAAGTCGTCTGGCAGTATCACCCTTTCTGGCTCGGCAGCCAGTACAGTTTTTCAAGAGTTTTCATCGACGGACGCACTTTCATAAAAATACCGATACCGAAATTCGAATCGGTTCTGGGATTTCAGCTCAATTTCGAGGGAGTTCACGGCAACACCCCGCTATCATTTCTCCCGACAATAGGGAGCAAGGACATAATGCGCGGCTATATCGGCGACCGATTCCGCGACAACTACATGCTTGCAGTTCAGACAGAATGGCGCTTTCCGATCTACTGGCGTTTCGGCGGAACCCTCTTCTTTGCCGCAGGAAAAGTACAGCATAATTTCACCGATTTCATTTTTCAGGATATCAAATACGGCGGCGGATTCGGAATCAGAGTCAGACTCGCGAAAAAGAAAAAGATAAATCTCCGTTTTGACATGGGTTTTACACCCGAAGGCTACAAATTCTACTTCAATCTGCTCGAAGCTTTTTAAAAAAATTTCACTTTTTTGTTGCATTAAAAAAGAAAGTGACTATACTTTTTGCGCTTTGCGGGCCTATAGCTCAGTTGGTAGAGCCCCCGGCTCATAACCGGATGGTCAGAGGTTCGAACCCTCTTGGGCCCACCACTTTTTTGTGGAGGCTGGATTGCTGTTTATTTACAAAATTCCCGGCATAAATTTGAGAAAGCACTTGTTCAAAACAAGTGCTTTTTTTTTGCTTTTTAACTAATGGAGGCTCCTTTGCTTGAAGAACTGAAAAAACTTGTAAGTCTGCAGAACGTTGACTCTGAGATTTTCAAACTTGAAGAAGAGTTGGATATTCTGCCCGACAAAAACGACGCTCTTGAAGATCAGATCGTTGAAAAGGAAAACAAGATCAAAGAACTTAAAAACGCCATTGACATTCAAGTAGACGAAAAAGAAAAGAGAGACGAAATTTACAAAAAAGGCGAAGAAAAACTCAAAACGATCACCGGCAAGCAGTCAGCCATCAGAAACAAAGAAGAATACAACGCTCTTTTGAGAGAGATCGACAACATCAAAAGGTTCAACCGCGACCTCAGCGATGAAATTGCCGAAATCAACAAAGAGATCGAAGCAAAAACAGAAGAACTCAACATTACCGAAGAACAGTTCTCCCGTGAAATCGAAGGTTTCAAAAAACAGATCGAAATCAACTCGAAAAGAATGGACGAACTCGACAAAACGATCGACAAACTCTACGACGAAAGGGAAAAACTTTCGAAAAACATCAGACCGGCTGTTTACAACAAATATCAGAGAATCATCGAAACTTCACCGAACGGCAAAGCGATCGCCATGGCTGAACACAGAGTCTGCCTCGGCTGCAACATGACGCTTCCGCCTGAACTTTACAACATGGTTCTCCGTGCAGTCAGAATCGAAGTCTGTCCGAACTGCCAGTGCATCCTCATCCCCGGTGAGAACCACTCAAAACCGGCATCAGACAAAGACGAAAATTAGTTCTTTTACTTTGTGAAAAAGTAGCACTTCCAGTCGCTGATTTTCAGAGGAAAGTCCGGACTCTTCAGGGCAGAGGGCTGGCTAACGGCCAGGAGCAGTGATGCTACGGAAAGTGCAGCAGAAAACAAACTACCCGGTTTATCCGGGAAAAGGTGAAAAGGCGGAGTAAGAGCCCACCGGGGTCACGGCGACGCGGCCCGCACGGCAAACCCCCCTCGGAGCAAGGTCTAATAGAAATGCCATCTGCCGAGGCAGATAAGGATCGCCCATCCGATGCATTCGGGTTGACCGCTTGAGATTGCAGGTAACTGTAATTCCAGATGAATGACTGGATAAAACAGAATCCGGCTTATGTGCTACTTTTTCTCCACTTTTCCCGAAAGTTCATTAATTGTTGATTCAATTTTAAAGATCAAGGAGGAAAAATGTCTTCGAGAGATCACTGGGGAAACAAACTCGGTTTCATTTTAGCGGCAGTAGGCAGCGCTGTCGGACTCGGAAATATCTGGAAATTTCCCTATGTTGTCGGCAAAAACGGCGGCGGCGCGTTCATACTGATTTACCTTGCCTGCATAATTCTCGTGGGAATTCCGATACTTATCACAGAAATCTACATCGGGAAAAAGAGCCAGTTGAACCCTGTCGGAGCTTTCAGATTTTTCCAGAAAGGAAAAGTTCCGTTTTCTCCAATCGGATATGCCGGAGTTTTGTGCGGGGTCATGATTCTTTCGTACTATTCGGTAATTACAGGCTGGATCTGCCATTATCTCATGCTCAGTTTCCGCGGATTTTCCGGCACTGAAACCGAAATCAGCACGATTTTCGACCATTTGAACGCTACTCCGTGGCTCAATGTCGCGTGGCACACTTTTGTCATGGTCACTGTCATGCTGATTCTTATGAAAGGCGTTATGAAAGGTATAGAAAAGGCAAGCAAGATACTCATGCCGACTCTCGGAATACTTCTTATTGTCCTTGTCTGCTACTCGCTGACTCTCGACGGAATGAAAGATGCGTGGCATTTCCTCACCTACCCCGATTTTTCAAAAGTAACGGGCGGATCGCTGCTTGAAGCTCTCGGGACTTCATTCTTCACACTTTCGCTCGGAATGGGAGCAATGATAACCTACGGAAGTTACCTCAAAGGCGATGTAAATATCACGAAATCGGCCGTTCAGATTGCTTCGGTAGATACGCTTATCGCTTTTCTGGCAGGGCTTGTAATCTTCCCGATAGTCTTTTCGAACGGGCTTGAACCGAGCGCAGGACCGGGACTCATTTTCAAAACCCTGCCAGTCCTTTTCGCGAAGATGCCGGGAGGTCACATAGTTTCCATTGCCTTTTTCGCCCTCGTCCTTTTTGCCGCGATAACAAGCGCGATTTCTCTTCTCGAAGTAGCGGTTTCATTTGTAGTTGATGAGTATAAATTCTCAAGAATAAAAGCGATTCTGATAATGGGAACAGTAATCTGGGTACTCGGAATCCTTTCAGCAGTCTCATCATGGAATATCGGCGGAGTTCCTTTTCTCGATATTTTCGACAAAATCTCTTCCTGCTATATGCTTCCGCTCGGCGGTCTCGGTACAGCTCTCGTTTTCGCATGGGCGATATCAAATGAGCAGAAATATGCAGAAATCGGCTCAAAACCGATCAATAAAATACTTCTTTTTGCTGCAAAATATGTAGCACCGTTGCTCCTGCTTGTCGTTTTCCTTAGAGAAATCGGGTTGTTCTGAGCATCCCTTGCCTTTTTTCCTAAATTAAGTAGTATAGCGCGATTTTTTGGTAAAAAGACTGTTATTTTAATATTGGAGAAAAAAATGAAGAGATTGTTGGTTTTTCTGGCAATGCTGAGTTTGGTTTTCATGATGAGCTGCGGCGACAGCGGCAGCAGCGGCAAAAAGCAGGGAGAACTTTACGGCGCCTGCTATCCGAACAAGACCTGCAACGAAGGGCTTGTCTGCGACGAGGAGAACGACGTCTGTCTGCCAGACGGCAATGATTCCGATGATCATGATGACATCGGGATATCTGATATCGATATACCGGACGATGATCCTGACGACCATGACAATACTGAAGAGCCCGACAACACTGAAAAGCCGGATGACAACCCCGAAGAGCCCGACAATACCGAAAAACCCGATGAGAATCCGGAAGAACCTGAAGACAATGATATTCCCGAAACTCCGGACGAAACTCCGGACAACGACACTCCTGAAAATCCTGAAGCTACGGAAAAACACAAAATTTCTGGTATTCTTCAGGCAGGAACCAATGTTTCAGGCATAGAGGCAGCTCTTTATGAATGCGGCGGAAACGACAAAATAGCTTCAGCCGACACAGATGCAAACGGTAAATATTCGTTCAAGGCAGATATTTCGGCAGCTAAGACCTACTGCGTAAAAGCCGGAGATTTTGCAAGCTGCTTCAAAGGAATGAGCGACCACACGGCGAACATTTCCGAAATCACGACTGCGGCATATCTTCTTGACAAAACATGTGCCGATATGCGCAAAAGCGAAACAAAAATAAGAACTTACGCAAAACTCGGAACGGGCGAATGGCTGGGCGAGCTCGACTATTCTAAACTTTCAGGCATTGCGGAAGGACTCAAACTTCTCGCTTCCTTCATCGGTTCAAACGATGCGAAGACGCTTTCAGAAAAGATAGCGGAAGACGCGAAGAAGGAATCTCCCGAATTTTCAAAACTTTTCAACGGTTTCAGAGTTGTTTCCGACAAAGCTGAAATCGTGATCGGCGAAACTGCCGACAGCAGTGCAAATTTCAGCGTTGAAGGCGGCAGCACGAAAGTTGCTCCGAATTTCAGAATCAGCTGGACGGT
This sequence comes from uncultured Spirochaetales bacterium, assembly GCA_902774115.1. Classification (GTDB taxonomy): domain Bacteria; phylum UBP6; class UBA1177; order UBA1177; family UBA1177; genus UBA1177. Next base: position 1,478 of record CACYHH010000001.1, on the reverse strand, counting down.
TCAGAACAAGACAGCCGAAGCTGCGTCTTACAGATTCACGACTTCAAATCCAGGAGAGTATGTAGCGAGAGCAAAACTCGCAGCTGATAATGACACATTATCCAACGATTCCGCGACAGTTCTTTTCCTTCAGAGAAAGACCGGCGGCACTGTTTATGTAAGTGACACGTCGAAGAATATTTCATTCAGAATCGACGACGGTATTTACGGTGTAATTCCCAAAGGCACCGTTGTCAAAAAAGGCGGAAGCAAAATAAATTCAATAAGTTACACTGTTCTTTCAGCTGGCGGCAATCAGGTTTCGAGACTTGAGTTCGGACCTGCCGGAGCAGTTTTCGAAGGCGACACGATGTACTTCGTTCACGAACTCGGCACCGTTTACGGCGGCGATCCGCAGGTTCTTTCAGCAAAGAGAACGAATGCAAACGGTACGGTTGATGTCCTCAATTCCGCAGCAGGCGACCCGATTATGATGGCTGCGGCAGGAGATCCGATCATGACAACAGCAGCCGGCGATCCGATTATGACTGCTGCTGCGGGAGATCCGATAATGACAAGTGCAGCGGGCGACCCGATCATGACTTCGGCTGCAGGTGATCCTATCATGTCGGCAGCGGCAGGTGATCCGATCATGACAAGTGCAGCCGGTGATCCTATCATGACCTCTGCCGCAGGCGACCCCATCATGATGGGACCACTATTCGACATTCACAGTCGAAGCGGCTTCTCTTCCGGTTTCAGTTGATGCTCTTGTTGCAAGATGGTGCGACGGCTCATTCTACCGCGGATATTCGCCGGTCAAATTCATAAAAGAGGGTTTTGAAAAGTATAAACCGGAAAGTTCGCTTCTTCCCTATCTCACCTGTGAGAAGTTCGGAGATCTTGGAAACGACCTTTACGAGCTTATGAACAAACAGATCGGTTATCAGAGAAACCTCAACCTTTTCGAAAACCTCTTCTTTGTTTCGGAATTTTACAACCGCATGAATGCAAAGCGTGAAAGCGGCGCAGTCGCGGCAGTTAAGAACGGTCTTGAACTCAGGTCTGCGATTGCTGCACTTTACACGGCAACGACTTCCTACAACAGAAGTTCAAATCTTGCAGACATGTTTGATTCGTCAATGATTCCTCTTACTTACAGCGGCACAACTCCTGAAGATTATACTTCGAAAGCAAAAAGTGCAGTTACAGGAAATTCAGATTCAGGCGACAGATACACAGCCACGAAGAAAGAAATGATGATTTTTGCAAACTACATCACGACTTCTTCGAAAGGACCTGATTTCAATTCGGTTTCGGCTGTTCTCAATCCCGATCAGTTAGTCTGCGCATGGTTCAATCCTGATACACCGGTCCAGAACTGCAATAAGGTTTACACAATCAATGATGCAAGTCACGTAACTCTCGGCGGCACCGAAGTTTCTGTAGCTGAGGCAAACGCAATATTCACGAAATACTTCATGCCTTTTAACAGCAGG